>NZ_CP123584.1:0-585000 GCF_045277565.1 Aliisedimentitalea scapharcae
GTGAGGCGCTGGATGACACAAGAGAAATGGGGACAACTCCGTCAAAAACTGCTCAAGACGGTTGGCCGGAATAATTATAAAACATGGATCGAACCGCTGCAGTTCGATCAAATGTCCGAGGGGGTTGTTACCTTTCAAGTGCCCACAAACTTTATGGGCAACTATGTCAGTCAGAACTTTGCTGATCTGATACTATATGAGTTGAACAATTCGGGGGAAACGGTTCAGCGTGTGGCCTTCAAGGTCGCTGCCAATACGGCCACCCGCCCGATGCGGGCATCCGAGACCCCCGCCGAACCCGAAGTCGAACAGGCCATGGCGCCAAAGTCGCAGTCGGCTTATTCGAACACCGGGCTGGATGAACTTCAGGCTGCGCCACTGGATGCGCGGTTCACTTTTGACAGCTTTGTCGTCGGAAAACCCAACGAATTGGCCCATGCAGCGGCGCGTCGTGTTTCTGAAGGCGGCCCCGTGACATTCAATCCGTTGGTTCTGTACGGCGGTGTCGGCCTGGGTAAAACCCACCTGATGCACGCAATCGCCTGGGAACTGAAAGCCCGTAAACCCGAGCTGAATGTCCTGTATCTGTCGGCCGAGCAATTCATGTACCGGTTCGTGCAGGCTCTGCGCGAACGCAAGATGATGGACTTCAAACATCTGTTCCGCTCGGTTGATGTCCTGATGGTTGACGACGTGCAATTCATCGCAGGCAAGGACAGTACCCAGGAAGAGTTTTTCCACACCTTCAACGCGCTGGTGGATCAGAACAAGCAGATCATCATTTCTGCCGATCGCGCACCGGGCGAGATCAAGGATCTGGAAGACCGTGTGAAGTCGCGGTTGCAGTGCGGGCTGGTCGTTGATCTGCACCCCACCGATTATGAACTGCGTCTGGGGATCTTGCAGACCAAGGTTCAGCAATATCGCACGACCTACCCGGATCTACAGTTGGCAGATGGGGTTCTCGAGTTTCTGGCACATCGGATCTCTACCAATGTGCGCGTGCTCGAAGGCGCGTTGACCCGGCTGTTTGCCTTTGCGTCTCTGGTCGGACGCGAGATCGACATGGATCTGACCCAGGATTGTCTGGCCGATGTGCTGCGCGCCTCGGAACGCAAGATCACGGTCGAGGAAATCCAGCGAAAAGTGTCGGATTACTACAATATCCGCCTGTCTGACATCATCGGCCCAAAGCGTCTGCGCTCCTATGCCCGTCCACGCCAGGTGGCAATGTATCTGTGCAAGCAACTGACCAGCCGGTCCTTGCCTGAAATCGGCCGCCGGTTCGGCGGACGGGACCACACCACAGTGATGCATGGCGTCAAGCGGATCGAAGAATTGAAGCTGACCGATGGGCAGATCGCCGAAGATGTGGAAATGCTGCGGCGCGCGCTGGAAGCGTGAGGGTTGAGATCTGGGCGGTGCGTGCAAGCACGCACCCTACAATACGTTGAACACATTGGCCCCGAACATCAGTGTTCGGGGCCTTTTCGTGGTCAGATGGGCAACGAATCCCGGTGTTCTGAACCATTCCTGGGATCCGCCTCTTGACGCCCCCGAAAAACCTGCCGAGAAATCCAAGAAAAAACCTTGTGCCGAAGGGGTAACACGTTAACGTGCTTCTCCCGGCCATGCGGAGAGGAAATTAGGGACATGAAGATCAGCATCGAACGCGGCACCCTGTTGAAAGCCGTATCGCAGGCCCAGTCGGTCGTAGAACGCCGCAATACAATTCCGATTCTGGCCAATGTTCTCATCGAAGCCGAAGGTGACCAGGTTCAGTTCCGCGCCACCGATCTGGACATCGAGGTGGTCGACAAGGCCCCTGCCCAGGTCGAGCGCGCCGGTGCCACGACCGTGGCAGCGACCACGCTGCACGAAATTGTCCGCAAGCTGCCGGATGGTGCGTTGGTGACCCTGATCGCAGACAATGCCGCCGGGCGTCTGACGGTGGAGGCCGGGCGGTCGAACTTTTCGCTGGCCACCCTGCCGCGCGAAGATTTCCCCGTCATGGCGACTTCTGAATACCAGTCTAATTTCTCCGCCAATGCGGCGGTGTTGCGTCGGCTGTTCGACAAATCGAAATTTGCCATTTCGACCGAAGAAACCCGGTATTACCTGAATGGCGTCTATCTGCATGTGTCGGATGGTGACAACGGCAAGGTTCTGCGCTGTGTGGCCACGGATGGTCACCGGCTGGCGCGCATCGATTCGGACCTGCCGCCCGAGGCGTCGGATATGCCCGGTGTCATCGTGCCCCGCAAAACCGTGGGCGAGCTGCGCAAGCTGCTGGATGACGACGAGATGGACATCGCCGTTTCTGTTTCGGAAACCAAGATCCGGTTTGCCACGCCTGACATCATTCTGACCTCCAAGGTCATCGACGGCACCTTTCCCGATTACACGCGTGTCATTCCCACCGGCAACACACGCCGCCTGGAGGTCGATGCAGCCGAGTTCGCTCAGGCCGTTGATCGGGTTGCAACCGTGTCGTCAGAACGGTCGCGCGCGGTCAAGTTGCAGTTGGACGAAGACCGGTTGATCCTGTCGGTCAACGCCCCCGACAGCGGTGCCGCCGAAGAGGAATTGGCTGTGGCTTATGGCGACGAAAGGCTGGAAATCGGGTTCAACGCGAAATACCTGCTGGAGATTGCCAGCCAGGTGGACCGGGAAAACGCGGTGTTCATGTTCAATTCCTCAGGTGATCCGACCCTGATGCGTGAAGGCAATGACCTGAGCGCCGTTTACGTCGTGATGCCAATGCGTGTCTAAGCGCGCCTTTGGCACGCGGCCTCCCCTCTTGGCGGCGAAGCCGCCTGCCAGGCAGCGGGACGGGGATATTTTGACCAGAAGAAGGGGGCGCGCGTGCTGGCCTTGAAGGCATTGAGCCTGTCCCATTTTCGTTCGCACAAACGGGCCAAGCTGGAGCTGGACGGGCGACCGGTGGCGCTGCATGGGGTCAATGGCGCGGGCAAGACCAACATTCTGGAAGCGGTATCGCTGTTTTCACCTGGACGCGGATTGCGGCGGGCCAGTGCTGCGGAAATGGCCCGCAAACCTGAAGCGTTGGGATGGAAGTTGAAAGCGCTGATTTCCAACGCTGAGCAGACATTCGAGGTGGAAACCTGGTCCGAAGCAGGATCGCCACGTCAGGTTCGAATCGACGAAAAGGCTTCGAACCAGATTGCATTGGGACGGATTGCGCGGGTTGTCTGGTTGATCCCGTCAATGGATCGTCTGTGGATCGAAGGCGCAGAAGGGCGACGACGGTTTCTCGATCGGATCGCGCTCAGCTTTGACCCCGACCATGCCGAAGCCTCGCTGATCTATGAAAAGATGATGCGGGAACGCAATCGGTTGCTGAAGGACCAGATCCGGGATGCCCATTGGTATGCGGTTATCGAAGCCCAGATGGCGACCGCGGGTCTGCGCATTCATACAGCCCGGGTGCGCGCATTGGATTTGATACGCCAGGCCCAGGAAAAGGCACAAACCGCCTTTCCCACTGCTGATCTGGAACTGGTCCAAAGCGAGGGTACCATGCCGGGTACCGAAGCGGACCTGCTAGAGGCGTTTGCCGAGAGCCGGTTTCGCGATATTCAGGCCGGGCGCACATTGGTCGGACCGCATCGGTCGGATTTGAATGGGGTCTTTGCCGCCAAGGCCGTTCCTGCGCGCGAATGTTCCACAGGCGAGCAAAAGGCGTTGCTGGTATCATTGATCCTGGCAAATGCACGGGCCTTGGCCGAACAGACCGGATCCCCACCCATTGTGCTGCTGGACGAAGTGGCCGCCCATCTGGATGCAGGCCGCCGGGCGGCGCTGTATGACGAGATCTGTGCCCTGGGGGCCCAGGCCTGGATGACCGGCACCGGACCCGAGCTGTTTGCCGAACTGGACACCCGCGCACAGGTTCTGGAAGTCACAGATGACAGCGGTCTCTCAAAGGTCAGCCTGACATGACAATCACGGTTTGGGATCTGGTTCTGTACGCAGGGGCATTGTTCATTCTGTTTCTGACCCCCGGACCCGTTTGGCTGGCCCTGATGGCCAGGTCGGTGTCCGGCGGGTTTACGGCCGCTTGGCCGTTGGCATTCGGCGTGGCAGTCGGAGACATCCTGTGGCCGCTGATCGCCATTGCCGGCATGTCTTGGGTCGTCTCCGAAATCTCTGGGGTCATGACTGTTCTGAGATGGGTGGCAACGTTGATCTTTCTGGGGATGGGCATAGGCCTGTTGCGCCATTGCGATGACAGGCTGCAAGAGAACAGGGCCCTGACCCGTCCAGGGGCCTGGGCCGGGTTCCTGGCTGGTGTTGTCGTCATTCTGGGCAACCCAAAGGCCATCCTGTTCTACATGGGCGTCCTGCCGGGTTTTTTCGACCTGCACGGCATCACGCGACCAGACATCATCGCCATCGTGGTTCTATCCTTTTTTGTGCCACTGGTGGGTAATCTGTGCTTTGCCGGTTTCATCCATCGGTTGCGCCATATCATCACGTCGCGAACATCGATGCGCAGGGTCAATCAGATCGCCGGTTGCCTGCTGATCTGTGTGGGGGCGATCATTCCCTTTACCTGAGGAAAAAGCCCGGTGATTGCGTGACAATCCCTTTTGCAAATCGTATAAGATTGCAAAAGAAATAGGGAAGTCCCGCATGTCCGAAGACACACAGCAGCCGAACGAATATGGCGCTGATTCCATCAAAGTTCTCAAAGGCTTAGAAGCAGTCCGCAAACGTCCCGGCATGTATATCGGGGATACGGACGATGGCTCGGGTCTGCACCATATGGTGTATGAGGTCGTGGATAACGGCATTGACGAGGCTTTGGCCGGTCACGCAGACGCGGTGACCGTGAAAATTCACGCAGATTCCAGCGTTTCGGTCCACGACAATGGGCGTGGGATTCCGGTGGATATCCATCAGGAGGAAGGCGTATCCGCCGCCGAGGTCATCATGACCCAGCTGCACGCTGGTGGTAAATTCGACAGCAATTCCTACAAGGTGTCGGGTGGCCTGCATGGGGTGGGCGTTTCAGTCGTGAACGCCTTGTCCGACTGGTTGGAACTGCGCATCTGGCGCAATGGCAAGGAACATGTCGCCCGGTTTGAACACGGCGATACTGTCAAGCATCTCGAAGTGGTCGGTGAGTGCGGCGACCAGACTGGTACCCAAGTCCGCTTCATGGCTTCGACAAATACGTTTTCGAACCTCGAATATATCTTCGAAACGCTCGAAAAACGCCTGCGCGAACTCGCCTTTCTGAACTCGGGCGTGCGGATCATCCTGGTTGACGAACGGCCGGCAGAGCGGCTCGAAACAGAGCTGTTTTATGACGGCGGCGTCAAGGAATTCGTCAAATACCTGGACCGTCACAAGACCCCGGTCATGGAAGAACCAATTTATATCATCGGTGAAAAGGACGACATCGGCATCGAAATCGCGATGTGGTGGAATGACAGCTATCACGAAAATGTCCTGCCCTTTACCAACAACATCCCCCAGCGGGATGGTGGTACCCATGTGGCCGGTTTCCGTGGCGCGCTGACACGTACCATCAACAACTACGCGCAAAGCTCAGGGATAGCCAAAAAAGAGAAGATTAGCTTCACCGGTGACGATTCACGCGAAGGGTTGACCTGTGTGCTATCGGTCAAGGTTCCGGACCCGAAATTCTCGTCTCAGACCAAGGACAAGCTGGTATCCTCAGAAGTCCGCCCGGTCGTAGAAAGTCTGCTCAACGAAAAGCTGGCTGAGTGGTTCGAAGAAAACCCGATTGTCGCCAAGCAAATTGTTGGCAAGATCATCGAAGCCGCTCTGGCGCGTGAAGCGGCCCGCAAGGCGCGCGAGCTGACCCGGCGCAAGACTGCGATGGATGTGAACTTCCTCGCCGGCAAGCTCAAGGATTGTTCCGAAAAAGACCCGTCCAAGACCGAAGTCTTTCTGGTCGAGGGTGACTCGGCCGGTGGATCTGCCCAGACCGGGCGGGACCGTCTGACCCAGGCCATCCTGCCCCTGCGCGGCAAGATCCTGAACGTCGAACGCGCCCGGTTCGACAAGATGCTGGGAAGTCAGGAAATCGGCAACCTGGTGATGGCGCTGGGAACCGGCATTGGCCGTGACGAATTCAACATCGAAAAGCTGCGGTACCACAAGATCGTCATCATGACCGACGCCGACGTGGACGGTGCCCACATCCGGACGCTGTTGCTGACCTTCTTCTACCGGCAGATGCCGGAACTGATCGAAGGCGGTTATCTCTACATCGCGCAGCCACCACTGTACAAAGTCAGCCGTGGCAAGTCCGAAGTCTATCTCAAGGACCAGGCTGCGCTAGATGATTACCTGATCCAACAGGGCGTCGAAGGCGCAACGCTCAAGCTCGGCACTGGCGAAGAAATCATTGGTCAGGACCTGATCCGTGTCGTGGATGATGCCCGCCAATTGAAACGGGTTCTGGACGCCTTCCCAACTCACTATCCGCGTCACATTCTGGAGCAGGCCGCAGTGGCCGGAGCCTTTGTACCCGGAGCGGTCGACGCCGACTTGCAAGGCGTCGCAGACAAGGTTGCGGCCCGCCTGGACGCCATCGCGCTGGAATATGAACGCGGGTGGCAGGGGCGCATCACCCAGGATCACGGCATTCGTCTCGCCCGGATTCTCCGGGGTGTCGAAGAGGTTCGGACATTGGACGGCCCCATGTTGCGTTCGGGAGAGGCCCGCAAAACAGGCAGTTTCACCAAGAGCCTGCAGGACATCTATGCGACCCCGGCCACTCTGATCCGCCGAGACCGCGTTCAGGCCATCCACGGTCCGCTGACGCTGTTGCACGCCATATTGGCAGAAGGCGAAAAGGGTCTGGCGCTGCAGCGATACAAAGGTCTGGGAGAAATGAACCCCGACCAGCTGTGGGAAACGACATTGGATCCTGATGCCCGCACCCTGCTACAGGTGCGCGTAGATGATATGGTCGAAGCCGATGATCTCTTTACCAAACTCATGGGCGACGTCGTCGAACCCCGCCGCGAATTCATCCAACGCAACGCATTGAGCGTCGAGAATTTGGATTTCTAGGCTTTTGTAGGTTCAGGTATAACTTTGCACTTAGAGCATAACTTTGCACTCCGGCGTGAACGCCTGGGGAAAAATGGGTCGTGGCAAGCCCTAAATTAGAGGACGTAGCGGGCGCAGCACTCGTCAGTATAGGGCGAGAAGCTGTCCTTGGGGACAAAAGTGCGTTTCGCGTTGGATCTGATCCGATACACCTGCTGTAGGGATCCCCATAGCACTGCGGATACTCAGCCGAGTGGGTATCCGCAGTGCAGAAAACAATTTTTTATCCAAAGAGTTAGCGAACCTTCACTTGTCGGAATCAAAAGGCTGGTTTCTCGTCCAGTCGAACGTACCCTGATCCCTTTCCGCCACCGCTTGTTTCCAGCCAACCATTTCAACACGGGCTTTGAAGTTCATACCCTCCGGGGAATGACGCGTGATGCCGTCGAATACAGTCGCCAGGCGCTGAGTCTGGTTGATCTTCTCCTCTACGGCGGAATTGATCACCATCTTCTGCATCGCCAGTTGGTTGATCGGCACAGTTGCCATACGCCCGGCCAGAGCCTCAACTGCATCGTCTAATTGATCATCCGGAACCGATTTCAGTATCAGCCCCATCTCCGCGGCCTCAACGCCAGAGATTTTGTCACCGGTGAACATCATGCGCTTCGCCTTCTCTGGACCCAGCCGATGAACCCACATCGCTGTGGTCGGGCATCCCCAGACCCGGGTAGGCATGTAACCGATCTGGGCGGAATCTCCCATGATTGTCAGATCTGCGCAAAGAGCAATATCTGACCCGCCAGCAACGGCGAAACCATGGACTTTGCATACAACCGGTTTCATCGCCCAGAACAGCGACATGAAGTTCTGGGTGTTCGCCCACATGAACTGGAAGTCCTGCATCGGATCCCAGGGCATCTCCTGCACCACCTTATTGGGGCCGTTGCCTTCGGCGTAGTGCGCCAGATCATAGCCTGAGCAAAACGCCTTGCCCGCTCCGGCCAGAACTATCACATGCACGCCAGGGTCTGCGTCAGCCCGCCCTACAGCGGCGGCAAGTTCGCGCGGCAGATCATCGTCAATCGCGTTCATCACGTCCGGGCGGTTCAGGGTGATCCGCCCGATACGGCCGTCTTTCTCATAAAGAACTTTGGACATGTTCACTCCCAATCGCTGACGGCTTTGACCTCAAGGAACTCCTCCAACCCCCATCCAGTACGATCCTGATCTTCTCTTCGCTGGAATAATGCTTGCGCGTGCCGCGTTTGATATCTTTGACGATCTTCTCGCCAGGGCTCTTCGTTGTCTTTCTCATCGTCCACTCCTCGGTGGCTACGATGAGCAACAAACCCTCTCTTAGCAAATAACCCTATTTGGACCCATAAGCGCTGACGTCAGACAGAAAACACTCGAAGCGCGACGCTTGCATCACCGCCAGCACGCCGCATAATCAAACCAAACAGATGAGCCAAACTCTCTCTTAGTTTAGGCAGCCACTGGTTCCAAAAACTCTGACGACGGACAGTCTCAAAGTTGATCTCGCCAATGTCTCTCCCCCTATGAGGAGGCGAATTCAGGAAGTAATGCAAAGTTATGGGCTAGAACCTTAGATTTTTTCCTTTAGTTTCAATGATGGGGGTGCAGCGTTATGCGCGCACCTACAGCTTTTCTAGGTTTCCAGGTACTGCGAACTGACTGACCCCTCTGTTCCTGGTTTTCGTTCTTAGCGATCCTCTGCTTGGCATAGCACTTCGCCGGGTGGCGTCTCCGTATGTGTTCTCAGCGGGTTGGCTGACAGACTGCTAGCCGGCCCCACCTCAAACAGGTTTGGCATACCCAAATAGCGTCGATCAGGTTTTTTGTGTTCCGATGACTTGCGGCAGACCGCGTTCACATTGGAAGGACGAAGGGGTTTGGCCAACGCTAGATACGAGCCAGACCGAGATGCAGGCTGAGACTGTTACAAAGACACAAAATGACCAGAAAAGCAGTTTTGAAACTGTAGGGTTTAAGGGAAGCAGTCTTTCCTTCAGCGGTGGTCTCTGTTCCATTCCTGTTTCACCTCGCGCTCGCCTTCAGCTTGCCGGAAGACGTGTTTGTCGTTCCGATTTGAACCACGATACCGCCCAAGGTGATAAGGGCGATTGCGGCGAAGACTTCCCAGCCTGGTTGGCCGAGGCCGAGCACAAGCATGAGAATGGTGGAAAGAACGGGGGCTGAGTATCCCAGGACGCCAAGCAGCGCAGCGTGACCCTGGCGCATGCCCAGATCCCAGAGAAAGAACGCACCTCCGGCGGGGCCCAACCCCAGCGCGGCGATGACCCAAACATCCTGGGCGGTCAGCGCCGGCAGGTTCGCACCATTTGCCATCCACCACAGCCCGCAGATCAGCGAGGACGCAAAACAGATTGTCGTCATGGCAGAGATAGCATCTGACGGGTCATGGCGGCGCAGGTTTGAAAACGTCGCCCAAAGGAGTGCGCCAACAAAGGCAAGACCGTAGCCGAAGGCCTCAGAGAGCTGGAGCGCAAACCCATCTTTGCCGATCAGAACTAACACACCGGCAAAGCCAAGGGCGGCTCCAAGGTAGCCCGGGAGCCCGCTGCGCAGTCGGAAGAACAAGTTGCCAAGAATGATCAGGCAGGCAGGCCAAAGGTAGTTGATCAGCGACACCGGGATCGGTGCGGCATGATGGAAGGCCTCTAGGTAGGCCAAATGGTAGGCGGCCAGAAGACCAGCAAACGGGATGGTGCGCCGTTCCAGCAGGCGCACCGGCTTCCGGCCCGTTGCAGCACATATTGCAAGCCCCATGGCCGCAGCGATCGCAAAGCAGAACGTCAGGACCAGATAGGGGGGCAGAGAGGCTGAAAAAGCGCCAAGGACTCCCAATGTGCCCCAGGAAAGAATCGCCAAAGCGCCCAGTCCTGTGTGCCGGGCTGACATCAGAAAACCTCGCTGCCCAGAACCGCGTCATGCGACGGTTGCAGCAGAATGGTCTCACCCGCTTCGTTCGGGACACCCATGATCAGGATTTCAGATTTGAACCCGGCGATATTGCGCGGAGGCATATTGACGACGCAGACCACATGACGGCCGAGCAGCTCCTCTTCGGAGTAGTTCTTGATCTGGGCGCTGGACCACCTCTGTCCCAACCCGCCGAAATCAACGCAAACCTTGTACGAAGGATTGCGGGCGCGGGGGAAATCTTTGACCTCGACAATCTTGCCCAGGCGCATTTCCACCTTGGCGAAGTCGTCATAGATGATCTCTTCTTTTTTCATGTGCTTGTTCCTTACGACAGAGCGGCCAGGATGGCGGCTTCGGACCCGGCAGTATCAGCGGTACCGCCGAGGTCGCGGGTTTTAGTGTCGGCGCGCTCCAGCGAGGTTTCGATGGCGCGTTCGATTTCTGCGGCGGCTTCGGGCTCGCCCAGGTGCTCCAGCATCATGGCCGCTGTCCACACTGCGGCTACGGGATTGGCGACGCCCTTCCCTGCGATATCGGGTGCGGACCCGTGTACGGGTTCAAACATCGAAGGGTACTTGCCCTCAGGGTTGATGTTGGCAGAGGGCGCAATTCCGATTGAGCCAGCGACCGCAGGCCCCAAGTCGGACAGGATGTCGCCAAAAAGGTTCGAGGCGACAACCACGTCAAACCAGTCCGGATGAAGGACAAAATTCGCGGTCATGATGTCGATATGAAACTGGGCTGTTTCGATACCAGGATGGCGCTCTGCGGCGGCGACAAAACGCTCGTCCCAGAACGGCATTGTGTGAATGATGCCGTTCGACTTGGTGGCCGAAGACACATGTTTGCGCTTGCGGGTTTTGGCCACGTTGAACGCATAATCCATGATCCGGTCTGTGCCTCGCCGGGTCAGGATGCTTTCCTGAATGGCGGCCTCATATTTCGTGCCCTGATAGACGCGCCCGCCGATCTCGGAGTATTCTCCTTCGACGTTTTCGCGCACGATGATCATATTGATGTCATCTGCACCACGCCCTGCCAAGGGCGAGTTAATTCCCTTTAGCAGGCGCACGGGACGGACATTGGCATATTGATCCAACTCGCGGCGCAACGGGATCAGCAGGCCCCAAAGCGACACGTGATCCGGAACGCCAGGAAAACCGACGGCCCCCAGGTAGATGCTGTCGAACGCCTTCATCTGCTCGATGCCGTCTTCGGGCATCATCCGGCCCGTTTCATGATAGCGTTCGCAGGACCAGTCGAATTCGGTCCACTCCACAGTGAAGTTGTGCTTTTGCGCCACAAGGTCAATGACGCGCTGACCGACAGGCAGAACCTCTTTGCCGATGCCGTCTCCGGGGATGGCAGCGATACGATATGTTTTTGTCATAGCCAGTCCTCCTTACGCGATGCCGCCGATGTGCAGCGTTTTCACCTCCAAGTATTCGTCGATCCCGTGGTGTGCGCCTTCACGGCCCAAACCGCTTTCCTTGATGCCGCCAAAGGGTGCGACCTCGGTGGCGAAGCCACCAACGTTGACGCCGATCATGCCGGTTTCCAGTTCTTCGCTGACACGGAAGGTGCGGGTCAGGTCGTTGGTGTAGAAATAGGCCGCCAACCCATAGGGCGTGGCATTGGCGGCGGCCAGCGCCTCACCTTCGGTTTCGAACTTGAAGAGAGGCGCCACCGGGCCAAATGTCTCTTCATCGGCCACGAGCATGTCAGAGGTCACACCGATCACAACAGCCGGGTTGATAAAGCGGGAGTTGGTGTCTTTTTGCGTTCCTCCGACGATTACGGTTCCGCCCTTGGCAGTGGCATCGTCCAGATGCGATTTGATTTTGGTGATCGCCGCTTCGTTGATCATGGGGCCGATTTCGACACCGTCGGCAAAGCCGTCCCCCAGCTTCATGTTACCAACCACGGCTGCCAGTTTCTCCGCGAAGGCATCATAGACGCCCGCCTGGACAAAGATCCTGTTGGCGCAAACGCAGGTCTGCCCGCCGTTGCGGAATTTCGAGGCCATAACTCCTTCGACGGCAAGATCCAGATCGGCATCGTCGAAGATGATGAATGGGGCGTTGCCGCCCAGCTCCAGGCTCAGGCGTTTCATCGTGCCTGAGCATTGCTCCATCAGCAGTTTGCCCACACGGGTGGAGCCGGTGAAGGACAGCTTGCGCACCGCAGTGCTACCGGTCAGCGCTCCGCCGACACCTGCCGGATCCCCAGTGACGATGTTGACGGCCCCGGACGGGAAGCCGGCACGTTCCGCCAGAACCCCCAAAGCCAGGGCGGTGAAGGGGGTGAACTCCGAAGGCTTGATGACCACGGGGCATCCAGCGGCCAGGGCCGGGGCGATTTTCCGGGTGATCATCGCGGCCGGGAAGTTCCAGGGGGTGATGATGGCGCAGACACCCACTGGCTGTTTCTGGACAATGATACGTCGATCCTGAACCGGGCTGGGGATGGTTTCGCCATAGACGCGCTTTCCCTCTTCGGCGAACCATTTCGCAAAAGATGCCGCATAGGCGATTTCGCCTTTGGCCTCGGCGAAAGGTTTGCCCTGCTCCAGGGTCATGAGCGTGGCCAGGTCATCCTGGGCTTCCATAATCAGGTCGAACCATGTCTCCAGCAGCGCGCCACGATGTGCTGCGGTGGTCTTTCGGAAGGTCGCAAAGCATGCCTCGGCGGCGGTTATTGCGCGTTCGGTTTCACCGGAACCACAGTTCGGAACAGTGCCGACAACAGAAAGTGTCGAGGGGTTGTCCACTTTGATCGTCGTGCCGTTGTCTGCGCTGATCCATTCGCCCGCGACCAGATTTTGTTGACGAAACAGGGTGATGTCTTGAAGATTCATGATTTCCAACTCCAGCAGTTGGAAAAACCCTACCGGGTTTCTGCGGGTGAAAATCTCGAATCTCCCGGCGACGCAGCATTCTGTGCCGCACAAGAAATTCGTTACAGCATTTTATGCTGCGTCTTAGTCCCGATCGACCAGATCTTGGATCGGCACGCTGTGCTTTTCGACGACCGGCTTAATCACGATGTAGGAGAAATATTTGTCGATGCCGAGATTCCGTTCCAGCAGATCCTCCATGATCTCCTGATATTGTGACACACCGCGCGCGACAAATTTTAGCAGATAGTCGTAGCCGCCACTCAGCAGGTAGCAGTCCACCACATTGTCATGTTTGCGGATTTCGTTCTCGAACCGAACAAAGTCCTTGCGGCGGTGGTCGGCAAGCGTGACCTCGGTAAAGACCGTCACGTGTTCACCGAGTTTCCTGAGATTGATGACGGCCCGGTAATTCTGGATATAGCCCGCTTTCTCAAGCCGTTTCACCCGTTGAAGACAGGGGCTGGGGGACAAGCCCACAGCCTCTGCCAGATTCACATTGGTAATGTTGCCCTGCGCCTGCAGGGTGGAAAGAATATTGATGTCGATCCGGTCGAGTTTTGGCGTCCCCACCATATTCTTTCCTCCCGTTGCTTAGCCCGCCAACTCTGCCTGATGGGCCTTTACCATGTCCATCATGCTGTTGAACCGAAAGTCATATTTCGGCATCTCACCAGGGTTCATCGTCGCGCCAAAACCTTCCTGGTCGTGGCGGCGGTAGATCCAGCAATTGGACAGCCCGTATTTGTTGGCCGGGGCGTGGTCATGGAACATGCTTTCGGCGGTGTGCAGAATTTCATGCTTCTGAATGCCCTGACGCGCGAGCATTTCGAGCATGTAGTCGAAATTGCGGTCGAATGGCTTGTAACTGCCCACATCTTCGGCGGTGTAGACGCCGTCGAAATGCACGCCAAGGCGGGTATTGGCACCCGAGAAGGTAAGGTTGTCGGTGTTGGTCAGGACCACCAGTTTGAAGTGCTTCTTCAGGTAGGTCAGTGCCTCGATCGTATCGTCAAAGGCCGGCCAGTGGCGGGCAGATCGGCCATAGGCCTCGCACTCTTCCCAGGTGACCTCGACGCCCCATTCCTCTGCCAAGCGGCGGTACACCACGGGCAGCAGTTCGTAGTATTTTTTCGACGGGGTGTAGCGCTGCGTGGTGCTTTCGTAAAAGGCGTGGGCCTCAAGAATGTCGTCGCGGGTCAGGTTGCGGCTCACCCGGACCGTCAGAGGCTTCAGCCCGGTGACCATGCCGGTTTCCCAGTCGAGCAGGGTGCCATAGACGTCAAAGGTCAGTGCTTTGAAATCGCTCAGTTTCATGTCTTATCCTTTCAGATCCAGAAGGGTGTTCAGGGTCGCACGGAGACGGGTCATCAGCAGATCCACCTCAGTCTCAGTGATGCAGATGGGCGGGGCAAGGCCGATCACGTCATCGGCGAATGCACGGAAGATGACGCCGTTTTCGTATCCCGCTTTGGCCAGGCGGGCGGCCACGTTCATTTCCTTGGCCGGTTTTGTCTTGGTGGATTTGTCTGTGACGATTTCCACAGCTGCCAACAATCCCTTGGCCCGGATATCACCGACCAGCGGATGATCCAGCAGGGTTTTCAGCTGTGCTTCAAAGTAGGCGCCAACCTTCTTCGAGTTTTCGATCATGCCGCCTTCGTAGAGCTTGATGACCTCAAGCGCGACAGCTGCGCTGACAGGATGCCCCGAATAGGTGAAACCATGCCCAAACGGCACGCCTTCGGGCACGGCATTGGCAATGGTCTGATAGACACCATCCGACACAAACACCGCACCCATGGGGGCATAGCCCGAGGTCAGGCCTTTGGCGGTTGTCAGGAAGTCAGGCGTCAGCCCTTCGTGCTCGCACCCAAACATTGGCCCGGTCCGGCCAAAGCCCGTGATGACTTCGTCCACGATGAACAGGATACCCAGTTCACGGCAGGTGTCCTGCATCGCCTTGGCATAACCTTCCGGCGGTACGATCACTCCGCCAGATCCCTGGACCAGTTCCATGATGAAGGCTGCGGTGTCTTCAGCGCCCAGCTCGGCCACTTTGGCCTTCAGGTTGGCGACGCCTTGCGCGATGATCTCTGCGTCCGAAGTCGCTTCATTGCGATACGGATAAGGCGAGGCGATATGGTGCTGCCATTGCATCGGAAGATCGAATTTGTCGTGAAAGACCGGCAGCGCGGTCAACCCAGCGCCATTGGAACTGGAGCCGTGGTAGCCCTTTTCCAGCGCGATAAAGTGCTTTTTGCTGCCTTCGCCGCGAGCGTTGAAATAGTAGCGCACCATACGGATCACGGTGTCCACCGCATCCGAGCCGCCCAGGGTAAAGAACACGTGATCCAGATCTCCGGGAGACAGTTCGGCAAGCTTGGCCGCCAGTTCAATTGCCGGCTCGCTGCCAAAGTGAAAATACCCGGTTGCATAGGGCAGGCGCTGCATCTGTTCGGCGGCGGCAGCGACCACATTCTCGTGGCCGTATCCTGCGTTCACGCACCACAGGCCGGCAAATCCGTCGAGCAGTTCATTGCCTTCGGAATCGGTCAGGAACACACCTTTGCCGGATTGCATGACAGTGACGCCGCGCTCTTCGTGGGCCCGGATCGGCACGACAGGATGAAAGTAGTGGGCGCGGTCTTTTTCGATGAGAGAATTGGAGAGCATCGGTTTCTTTCCCGTATGAGCTTTCCTTTGAGGGTAGGGGAAACCAGCGGAAGGAAAGTGCGTTTTACAATTGGGAACGGCATTTTCAGCCGTCATTTTTAATTTGGCAGCATTTTATGCTGCGACTACCCTGCTGTCTTTGCAGGGATTAAAGCGGATCGTGCTCTGAGTAGCCAGTTTTGCAGCATATTCTGGAAGTATGCGGGGTCTTCGCGCCACTGGCTTTGGAAAGCCATGCCCCGCACGAGGCACATGAATTCGTTCATCATGGATTGCCGGATGTCTGCACCGCAGCCGAAGGCGGCAAGTTCGATGTGCCAGACGTCATTCAGCGCCTCATTGAATTTCTGGGATTCTGCGGCGACATAGGCCAGTTCGCTCTCATTCACACGAGCCTCGGACAGGTAGTCCATGGACACCTGGAAAATTCCGCTTTGATACCTTTCCCAGATGTATTCTGTCAGCGCCTTCAGGCGGTTCTGGCCGGGTTGCAGCGTGCGGGTAAAACTGCGCAGCAGATAAGCTTCCTTGCGAAGCATCTCGGCATAGGCCGCCTGAATCAGTTCCTTGCGCGACGGGAAATGGTGCAGCATCGCGCCGCGCGAAACCCTGGCTTGGCGGGCGATGTCCTGAGTTGAGGTATGCGCCAGTCCCCGATCCACGATCAGGAACTGTGCTGCTTCCAATATCCGGGCCTGGGTCGCTGCGGATCTTTCGGCCTGTGTGCGCCTTGGTTTACTGGCTGCCTTCATGCTTCAGCCTGCCAGAAACGCCGGGAGCCAAAGTGCAATTTGCGGAAAGATGACCATCAGCAGTACGGCAAAACACATCAACAGGAAGAAGGGGATAGCGTAGACCGCCACCTTGTGGATCGGCACGCCAGAAAAGCCCTGAATGACGAACAGGTTGAAGCCGACAGGCGGCGTCATCTGACCCAGCTCGATCATGATGACGAGGAAAATGCCGTACCAGATCGGATCAAATCCGGCGGCGACCACGACAGGCAAGGTGATGGGCAGGCTCATCACAATGATCGAAATGCCGTCCAGGAAGAACCCAAGCAGAATATAGAACAGCGCCAGGGATGCGATCAGGACATAGGGGGACAGATTGAGAGCGTCGATCGCTACCGCGATATTATGCGGAATGTGCATGTATCCGATGGCGGACGACAGAAAGGCTGCGCACATCAGGATCGCGCAGACCATACAGGAGGTTTTGAGCGCGTTAACCAGTGACTCTGCGAGCATTGAGCGGGACAGCTGCCGGCTGAATGCTGCGAAACAGAGTGCGGCAAAGACACCGATGGCAGCTGCTTCAGACGGTGTGGCCCAACCGGAGTAGATCGACCCGAGAACGACCAGGATAAGCCCGAAGACCGGAGCCAGATTGCCCAGAATGGCGCTGAGGCGCGCATCTTCTTTGCTGATCGTGTCCTTGGGGGCCAGCGAAGGGGTAATTGCGCATCTTGCAGCCAGATAGGCAGCATAAAATGCTGCGATCATGAGGCCTGGAACCACGCCAGCGATAAAGAGCTTGGCAATCGAAACCTCGGCCAGAACCCCGTAGATAATAAGAACAATTGAGGGAGGAATCAGGAGCCCAAGGCTGCCCGCACCGGCAAGGGAGCCAAGCGCAAGGCTTTGGGAATATCCGCGCTGGCTCAGCTCACTCGTGGTGATCCGGCCGACGGTGGCAGTCGTCGCAGCGCTGGACCCGGAAACTGCAGCAAACAGCGCAGACCCCAGAACGTTGGTGTGCAGCAGCCCTCCTGGAACCTTGGAAACGATGGGAGAGAGACCTTTATAGAGCCGTTCGGAAATGTCCGTCCGGAACATGATTTCACCCATCCAGATGAACATCGGAACAGCGGCCAGTTCCCAGGACGAGGCACTGCGCACAATGATCCGGCTGGCAATTGCGCCGATCTTGTCCGGTGGAAAGCCCATAAAGGCAAAAAGCGAAACTGCTGCGGCTGTGGCGAGGGCAAGGAATACCCACATTCCTGACGCCAGCACGGCGAGCATCAGGGCGAATACGGCAAGGGCAGTTGTAACGGGGTCCATGATCAGCCCTCCTGTATTTTTGAGATGAAGGGGCGGATGGTCAGGGCCGACAGTTGCAGCACCAGCAGGCAGGCACCGGCAAAGACAATGGCATCCGGTATCCAAAGGGGAACTTCGGCGACGCTTTCGCTGACCGCACCCCGCTTCCAGTTCTTGATCAGGTTGCGCCATAGGAAGGTGCAGAAATACGCGCCCAGTCCGGTTGCACAGGCGGCCACGATGAATTCGACCGTTTGCTTCACGCGGAGCGGGAGCCTGAGAGTGAGCAGGTTCACCTGGATCATGCCTCCGTCCCGCAGTGTCCAGGACAGCGACAGGAAAGTGATGGAAAGAACGGCAAAGCCAATGAACTCATCCAGGACATGGGTCGACGTATCGAACAAGGTCCGCATGACGGTTTCCAGCAGGATGTGTGAAACGGCGTAAATCAGGATTGCGCCCGCGCACATCAGGGCGAACCAAGACAGGGCATCAATCGCACGCAGAAGAAGTCGCATGGTATTCTCCGGGCTCGCCGGTGGCATCAGGGGACGCCACCGGCCGGATGAGTGTTATTGAGCTTTCGCTGCATTGAAGGCGTCGATCAGAGCCTGGCCTCGGGCACCGGTGGTTTCCAGCCAGTCGTTCAAAGCAGCTGCCCCGGCCTCCTGCAGGGCCGTCCGGTAGGCATCGTCATCAGATGTGACCACCGTTACTTTGTTCTCGGCCAGCTGACCGTAGGTTGCAGCAAGACGGTCCGGGATGGCGGCCCAGTTCTGATCGCGGGTTTCGGCGGCTGCTTCGAGGACTGCAGCCTGCTGCTCTGCGCTGAGCCCGTCGAAGGTGCTTTTTGAGATGTGGACGAAATTCAGCGGGATCGCATAGTTGTAGATCTCGGTGAACGTGGTGAAGTGTTCCCAAAAGCTGCCCGAAACCCCGCCCTCGGCAGAGGTCAGAACCGCATCAATTGCGCCGGTTGAGATCGACGGAACAACGTCGGCCCAGGACAGGCGTACTGCGGCGGCACCAAGTTCGTTCAGCGCTGTGGTGCCATTCTTGTCATAGGTCCGAATTTTCAAGCCAGCCAGCGCTTTGGTGGAATTCTTGGGGTCGCGAGCCCAGATGCCCGACGGCGGCCAGGGAGAGGCGTAAAGCAGGATCTGGTCGTTTTCTTCAAAGACCTTTTTGAACTCGGGTTCAGCGACCTTGTAGAGCAGTTCCGCCTCTTCCACCGTTGTCACAAAGAACGGCAGGGACGAAATCAGAAACAGCGGATCAATGCCGCCAAGCGCGCCGCCATAGGTGTCAGCGATTTCCAGAGCACCTTCGCCAACCGCATCAAAGTGGTCAGCCGATTTGTAACCAAGGGCGCCGCCATAGTGGACGACGATTTCGACGGAGCCGCCGGTCTTTTCGGCGACCAGCGTGACAAAGCGGGCATCACCAACTCCGTGGATAGACGTGGCGGAATACTCATTAGAAAGGTTCAGCGTGACATTGTCCGCGACCGCGGTTGTGCCGGTGACAGCGAACGATAACGCCGCCACGCTTGCGAGAAGCATGTGTTTCATTTGGGTTCTCCTTGTTGGTTTGGTTTTGAGTTGGAAGTCAGTTGCCAAGCGTCATCGACGCGATGTCATGGGGCATGTCGGTCAGCAGCTCGTAGCCGTCATTGGTGATTAGAACGGTGTCCGAGTGGCGAAAGCCGCCCTGGCCGCGCCAGTAGATGCCCGGCTCGACGCTGATCACCATGTTCTCCTGCAGGATGTCGTCGCTGCCTTCGGCAACCCAGGGGCCTTCGTGGCCCCCCATACCGATCCCATGGCCGGTTCGGTGCAGAAGGTTGTTCCCAAAGCCTTCGGCGCGGAGAAACTCCATCACCTTGTGGTCGACGTCGTGGCAGCTGACGCCCGGGCACAAAGCTGCGAAGCCAATCCTTCCGGCCTCGACCATGGTGTTGAAGACCTCGGCATCTTCTTTGCGGGGAGAGGTCACAAAGAAGGTGCGTTCAGTTTCCGCGGAATAGCCGTTCACACGCAGAAAGGAGAGGCCGACATTGGGGCCCTCAATCAGCGTGTCCGAGGGCTCTGGAAAACGATGCGGCTGGGCACTGTAGGGGGCGGCCCAGATGCCCTGCCAGATGTTTGAGATATAGGGGTCAAGATAGCCTTCTTGTTGCACGATCTCTTCGCGCAACCGGGCGTTTGCCTTGTCCGTGTCAGCGATGCAGCCGCCGTGGCAGGCCAGGCCCATTGCAAGTTGCAGGCCGCGGTCGGAATACTTCGCCGCCTTGCGGATCGCCGCGACTTCGTAGGGGCTTTTGACCATGCGAAGTTGTTCGACATATGGTAGGACCCGGGGCGACCAGCCGGACAGCGCCACCAGCAATTCACCGGTTATCGACATCTCGACGCCAATGTTTGCCTCCGCGGGCAGCACTGCTTGCAGCGCTTCGATGTAGCTGCCACCGGCCGGTGCGGGGTAATCGATGTATTCGACGATCCGATGCGGCACGGCGATGGTCGCCATGTTTTCCGCTTCGATCCGGGGCGTCAGAAAGACCGGTTGGTTCCCTGGACGGACAACGATGAAGAAGGGCCGTTCAAAGGGTTCATAGCGGAAACCGGTAAAGTAAAAGATGCTGTCTTTGGTCGAAATCAGAAAGGCGTCCAAGCCTGAATTTTTTACTTTTTCTTCGAGTGCAGAAAGGCGGTTTTGGTGTTCGGGCATGGTCTTCCTCAACTAACAATCAGGACTGACTGTTTCTTAATTGAGGCCTGTTCTGCCCGGTGTTTTCTGCTTTTCTCAAAGCAGTTTCGGCATAGAATGCTTTGAGTGCGGACCTGCGCGGCACAATCTATTTCTGGCGGGACGGGCAGGGAGAATTTGACGATCCGGCTCCGAATCCAGCGCCAAAAACGATGAAAGCCGGCAGTTAAGCCGGCTCTCAAATGGTCTGTTCTGATGGTTCAGTGTTCCTACACTTCGCTGACGAACTCATGCCAGCGATGCGATAACCATTGCTCCGATAACGGCGAGGCCAGCTGCGACATACCCGAAAAGCTCTGCGGTGTTTTTGAGGTCTTTGGTCATTTTCGTCTCCCGTGATTGAAAGTGATAAGCTCTGACATTGAGCTTGATAGAGTGTTTAAGATATTGCTTTTGAATAAAAAACTTCCGGATCGTCATTCCTGATATGCCTGCCTTGCATGTCTTGGAGGAGTGAATTTCACCAAGCTCGTCTTTGGCGAAATCATGTGCCGCAGCCACGGCTGCACGGGGCAGGATTTGCTGAAGCCCTGCATTTGGGTCTTTTCCGTGGCTTTGGGATTTCATGCAATATTCAGCGGAATTGCTGTCACCAGATTCGATTTCTGATGAGGCAGAAGGCAAACAGGCCGCACCGGGAACGGCGCGGCCTGCTGCTTCGTTATTTTGCTGATTAGCCGAACTGCAGGATCACCCCAGAAGCAGCTCGGGCAGCCAAAGCGCGATCTCTGGGACAAAGGTTGTCAGCGCCAGGGTAGGCAGCCAGGCAAAGATGATGAAGCTCAGCGTCGGCAGCAACATGCTGGATACCGGCGTCCTGGTGATCTTCGCTCCGAGGTAGAGCAGGGGCGCAGTTGGCGGTGTGATGTTCGCCATACCGAGATTGACCCCCAGCACGGCAGCGAAATGGATCGGGTCCATTCCCACACCCTGCACGATCGGCAGCAGGATCGGTGCCGACAGAAGAAGACCGCTGATGTCGTCCATCAACATCCCGATCAGGATCATGACCAGGTTGACCATCAGCAGGATCACAATCGGGTTGTCCGACACCGAATAGACCAGGTCCTTGGCGATGTTCGGAATATCTTCAAAGATCAGGAATTTGCTGACGATCAGCACCATGAAGATCATCACCATGACAACGCCGATGATTACACCCGAATCCGTCAGGGCCTCGACCAGCGTTCGCCAGGTCAGACCGCGATAGACATAGATCGCCACGGGGATGGCATAAACTACGGCGACGCCAGCTGCCTCAGTCGGTGTCATGATCCCGCCATAGATGCCGCCAAGGATGATGAGCGGCATCAGCAGCGCCGGAAAGGCCAAAGTCGCCTTTTGCCGGAACGCCATGCCAAAGTCCTGCGGACGTTCGAGCAGCTCGATGTCATCATATTTGCGCAGCATGAACTGGTTCACGACAATCAGCAGCGTGATCAGAATAAGCGCTGGAATAACGGTCGACAGAAAGCATTTGAGCACCGATTGCTGTGCAACCCAGCCATAGAGAATGTGGTTCCCGCTGGGCGGAATCAGAAGGCCCAGAGGGCTGGCGCAAACGATCAGTGCAGCCGATTGACCCTCAGGATAATTCGCCCGTCGAAGATGCGGCATCATGATGCTGCCGATACAGGTCAGCGTCGCGTTGGCGGCGCCGGAGATCGACCCGAATATCCCGCAGGCCAGAACAGTCGCTGCGCTCAGCCCACCCTTCAGATGTCCAATGAACAACTCTGCAAGGCTGACCAGAGGGGCGGCGATCCTGCCGCGCTCCATAATGGTTCCGGCAATCATAAAGAGAGGAATGGCCAACAGTACTAGGGAACGCATTTTCGTTGACCCAGATGGCAGATAGCCGGACACCTCGTGGCCGCCCATTGCGGCAAGAAACAGCAAAACGGCACCGAAGGCGACATAGACACTGACCCCCAGAAGCAACATGCCGCAAATAATAACCAGACTGCCTGCGATGATCATCGGTCTGCCTCCTTTTCGTTGTTCAGTTCACCGTCATGGGCGTCGTCCCCATGTTCGACCTCCTGCCCGGTGATATGGGCAAAGAGAAATGCCGCCGAAAAAACGGTCATGAAGAAGAAGCCCAGGAAGATCGACAGTCGCCAGGCAAAGTAGGGGATCTTCAGGGCCGGCGTGGTCTTCCAGATCGGGTACTTTGCCAGTTCTTCCGCCAGCATCAGATACCCCCAGTACAAAATGGCTGCGGTTACGAAGAATTCGATGGTCAGAACAATCAGCCGCCGCCACCAGCGCAGTTTCGGGCTGGTGATGATGATGCCCAGAATGTCCGCATTGATGTGGTGGCCGCGCTCTGACGCCAGTGCCGCGCCGGCGAAGAACCCCCAGAAACAAGCTGTCAGCAGCCATTCTTCATAAGCGAACAGATCGCCGTTAAAGCCATATCTGATTATGACGACCAGAAAGAATGTGACGGACATCAGCAACCCGCTGAAGATCACGATCCAGCGCATTGCCCTCAGTGAACCCTGAAGAGGCGATGCGATACCCGTTGGTAATATCTCGGCTATGTGCGCCATAGAGTTCACCCTGTTGTATGTGCATACGTTTAGGCCGGCCTCACGGCCGGCCCTTGTTGCGTTGTTCGATGTTTATTTTAGGCTGGACAGAAGGCGGTCGATGTTTGCCTTGCCGACGCTGTCTTCAAGCATTGGCCAGATTTCAGCGCGTACCTTTTCGGCCATTGCCTGCTGATCTTCCGGCGAAAGTTTGAGAATGGTGTAGCCGCTGTCGACCAACTTCTGTTCGAACACGGCGTCGTTCTCGCGGTTGTAGGCAAAGAAATCGTCCGACGCCTTTGTGAACGCGGCCTGCACAGCTGCACGCTGCGCGTCGTTCAGCTTTTCCCAGGTCTTTTCCGAAACGTAATAGGAGGTGTTCTCCGGGATCGAATTGTACTGAACGAAATGGGTGCCGACGTCGGATTTGGCAAAGATCGAATAGGTCGCTGTCTTGGTGCAGCAGATCGCGCCATCGACGATGCCCGACTGAATGGCGGGGAAGATATCGCCCCAGGACATGGTGGTTGCCTGATAACCCAGCGTTTCGACCATCGACTTGACCACATTCGAGGACCAGACCCGGATGTTCATATTCTTGGCGTCGAAATTGTTCCAGTTCGCCGGTTCTTCTGTGGCCACGATGCCGACAAAACCTTCGGGGTTCTGACCAAGCAGGCGGATCCCGTGGTCAGCAAGCGTTTCCTGGATGATGGTGTTGAACTCGGAATCCAGGTCGCGCATGACCGTATTCATTTCGTCCCAGTTGCTGACAAGAAACGGCATGGACAGGATTTCAAGACGCGGGTCCGTGTTTGCATAGAGGAAGGCAGCAGCGAAATCGATGTTCCCGCGCGCGACATCTTCGAGCAGGGCTTCGCCGGAACCCAGCTGGTTGGCCGGGAAGACAGAGATCTTCAGGCCCACGTCAGCGGCTTCGATGTCTGCCTTGACCTGTTCCATCATTTTGGAACCCTGGTGATCGACCGGAAACACCCCGGCGAACTTCAGCCGCATGTCGGCGGCAAATGCGGGTGTAGCAAGCTGCAGTGCGACTGTACCTGCCGCCAGATATTTCAGTAATGTTTTCATCTTCAGAATCTCTCCTCATGATCGAAGGTTGTCCTAGTCGAGGGGTTCCGCGCGCGGCATCGTCGTGCACCACTGTGAGAGCGTCAGCAGTGCGAACAAGGTCAGCTGCGGTTTGCGGCCAGTCTGCCGTTGCCACCGCGAGCTAAACATCTGAACCTGCAAGGTCAGAAAACTGTGATGCCTCCAGCATTTCCAAAGGTTCCCCTCCTCCTCTTTGGTCCAAACAGAGTAGGGTCCGGGCTGTCAGTGATTATGCTGAAGGCTGCCGTGAAACGGCAGAAACTGTGGGTTCGACCAGCTTCCGCAGTGCAATCTGTTAAGCGTTGCCGTCCACCGCCAGCTTGGCGATTCTTGAGCTAGATTTGTTTGAACAGAAGGTCTGGCTTAAGCGGGCTGACTTTTGACAGCGAAATTTTGTGCCCTGGCTGAAGGAGCTTTCACTGATAGTGAAGACGGCACGCAGTTTGGTGGTCTGAAATGCAGCCAATGCGGCACAGAATGCCTAATCCGGACAGGAAAACGAAATTTCATGAAGCGCGCGCGCCTTAGTATGCCAGTCGAACACAAGAGGGCGCGTGATGACTTCATATGAGCAAGTGCTGGCCGCCTTGTCGGCTGAAATCGTGGTTAGCGACAAGGACATTATCGACGGATACACGACGGATTTCCGAAAGAAATACAGGGGCGAAAGCCCTGCACTGCTGCGGCCCCGCTCGACTGAGGAAGTCGCTTCAATTGTCAAGCTTTGCAACAAGCACAAAGTCGCCCTTGTCCCGGTTGGAGGCAACACCGGTTACTGTGGCGGCGCTACACCGGACGAAAGCGGCCAACAGCTGTTGATCAGCTTGCAGCGTATGAACAAGATCCGGGAGGTCGACACCGACAACCTTTCAGTCACCGTGGATGCGGGGTGCATTCTGTCCGAGATCCATGGGGCGGTAGAACGGGAGAGTTTAATGTTCCCTTTATCCTTGGGCTCTCAGCAGTCATGCCAGATTGGCGGGAACATTTCCACGAATGCCGGAGGGGTTTCGGCAGTCCGGTACGGGATTACCAGGGACCTGGTTCTCGGCCTCGAAATTGTGCTGCCGGATGGCCAGATACTCAGCAATCTGTCGCCGTTGAGGAAAGACAACCGAGGCTATGCTCTGCATCAGCTTCTGATCGGCGCGGAAGGCTCGCTGGGGATCGTGACGGGCGCTTCGCTGCGCCTGTTTCTGCCACCGGTGAACCGGGTCACAGCCTTTCTGGCTATTAGCAGGGTCGATGATCTGATGCCATTGTTGGCAAAGGCGCAGCAATACACCGGCGAAGCAGTTACGTCGTTCGAATACATCTCGGGTGCGTCGCTTGATATGCTCTTGGCCAGCAAACCAGAGTGGCGGCGACTGGTTCAGTCTCCATCCAAGCACTTTGTTCTCATCGAAGCTGCCACGTCCTCTCCTGTTTTGGCGATGGACGAGGCCATCGAAGCCTTCTTTGAGGACGGCATGTCCGAAGAGATGATCCTGGATGGGGTGATCGCGACCAGCGAGCAGCAGAGACAGGATTTCTGGAACCTGCGCGAACACATCCCCGAAGGTGAGGTGCTCAACGGTGGTTCGGTGAAGCACGACATTTCCGTTCGTATCTCTGATATGGCCAGATTCATTGCGCTTGGTACCGAACTTGTCGACCGGTACGGGCAAGGAGCGCGGCTTTCAGTCTACGGGCATGTCGGAGATGGCAACGTACACTTCAACATCCTTGCTCCCGAAGGTGTTAAGGCACCCGCTTTTCTCGAAGAAGTGAGTGCTGAGGTCTCTCCCTGCATCTATGATCTCGTAGCCAAACTCGATGGGTCATTCAGCGCAGAGTATGGACTGGGCCAAGACAATCTGTGGCTTGACCAAAATTATGGAGATCCGGTCAAACGCCATCTCATGGGCACAATTAAGAACGTCCTTGATCCAAAAGAGGTCATGAATCCCGGGAAAGTGGTGGGCAGCCAGATTTGCGCCCGAAGTTGAAACCGCAGGGATGGTGCGAAGTATGCGCCCATCAGTGCAGCCGGACCCATCGATGGCACACATGTTGGCACCAAGGGCGACCTTGCTGGTTTGGGACCAGTTGAGAGTTGAGCCGAGGGTGTTTCGATCAAGGGGGCCCGCCTGAAAGAGGAAACGCGTCCGCCACCCTTTCTCCACCCTGCATTTAACCGTCTTTGTTAGAATTCTGCCGGCAAACCTGGAAACCAGCAGGCTTGTCTGGATGATCGGCTGTAGAGAGGGAAACTATAGAAGATTGGCCAAATTACTCTTTTCCATAGGGAAAAAATGTAGTTTGAATCGGGTGTAGGGGCGGAACCTTGCCCACTGCGGAGTGTACATTTCGTCCGCAATCCACTTGGGTTGAACCGCAGAACTATGCGCAGATTTGGGCGGGAAATGTGAGATTTTCTCTTGCGAATGCATGGCTTTGGGCGGCCCTACAGCTTTGTTGGAAGCCTCATAATCAAACGCGACACCCATAAGTTTTCGCGAGGTGCCCAAAGTCGGGCGTTGTGATGAATTTAGCGGGTTTGGGAACAGGCAAAAAGTGCCTCGAAATTCGCTTAAATCTGAGGAATTGGCGAAAGCGGATGTCAGTTTTTTCGGCACCGCTGAAATTGCCGGATTTTTGGCTTTTGACGTCGTTAATCGGTTCAGGTTTCGCGTCCTCGAATTTCAGCCGTCCTTCATCGCCTTCTGCATGTCGTGGGAGAAAGATGAGCAATACCCATCAAAAGGGTTGTAATCATAGGGATCGAAATCGGTTCAGCGCACCCTCTAGGCGTCGTCAAAAAGCACTCATTCAGAACTGGTCACAGGGGAGGGTGGGTGATGCATTTACTCACCTTTCCTCACGCCAACGGTGTATCGCCGTTTTCTTCGTTGAAATCAGGAGTTCTGGCGACCCCGGCAGGATTCGAACCTGCAACCTGCCCCTTAGGAGGGAACCGTTCATTACGCTATTCCTTTTGTGATTTCTTACTGTTGGGTGTTTGTACAGCGTCATCCTGTACATGGTTTGTACGAAAACGGGCTCTGATGTCGGCCTCGTCGGTCTCTGCGTGGGCATAGATGCGCATGGGCAAATTGGGGTCAGACCAGCGGCCAGCCTTTGCAGCTGTGACCGGATCAACGCCTTGCCGTACGACCAATTCAGTAAAGAAACCGTGCCGCCCAGCGGGGTGGGCTGACAGGTACGGAATACCCGCGCGTTTGCAGATCGTCTTCCAGCGTGTGTTGTAGCCTGTCGAGCTGCCATAGCCGAAAACACGGGCTTTCATCAGCTTGCCGGTATTGCGGTTCTTTGGTCGCTTCGGCTGAAGCGCGAGCAGCTCTTCCATCATCTGAGGCGAAACCGTGATCCAGCTTTCCGGATGTCCCTTCTGCGCCTTTACCCGAACTTTGTTTTCGTGTGGCCGCAGATCGTCTGGCTCCAATGATACGGCCTGATCAATTCGCGCAGCCGTCTCAAACATAAAACGGACCAACGCGGCATTGTATGGATCAGCCGCATGGCAAAACGCCTCGATCCATTCCTTGTCAGCTGGCGTGCGCTCTACGCGGCTAAGCTTCCCTCGCCGCTTGTCCTGCGCGATCCGTTCAAACTTATCGTAAGGCTTCACGCGGATGAGCGGCGTGCCTTCCAGCTCGTGCGCGTTGTTGATCACCGCACTCGCGGGCGTCACGATTTCGCGCCACCAAGTATCGGTCGACGCTTTGGGTTTCAGCTTCGGCCCAAGGCTTTTCAGTAGCGCGCCAGAAATCGCACTCAGCGACAGGTCGCCGATTGCTTCGACAATCGGGATCAACTGCTTCGCTGCTTTTGGGGACGCGTTGTAGAGCATGATTGCATCAGAGAACGTCTTGCTCGGCTCGTCGCCCACGACATAGCGACGAATCTGACGTTCGGTCTCATGGTTTATCCAGTCCCGTGCGCCCTCTTCTGTAGATGCCTTAGTGCTTCGCCGGTATGGGCCGGCGATTGGCCTGCCGTTGTATTCGATCCACCCCTTGGCCCAATAGACACGGCCCCTCTTGTAAATTTGGAGCGGCATGACTGGCCTCCTTCAAAAATCGTATCAATCTGCGCGGGCGTGATGAGCATGGTCCGCCCAAGGCGATAAAAAGCGCCCGTCTCATTGGCCCGTTCGCGCAAAGTGCGTTCAGAAATATCGATCCCCATCCCGGCCATGACTTCGACCCATTGAGCGGGCGTTTTCCCAAGCCCCAGGATCTGAGAGCTGTCTGAATAGTTGGTCTCTGCCATTTCAGTTGTCCTTGTCCGCTTAAGTTGAATCGGCGACACGCATGGAATCGCTTGTTCTGCACCTTCTGACGTGGTCAGATGTGATTAACAGTAAATGTTCGTCATTTTTTGCAAAGTTCGCGAATTTCGACGAAGTAGTCAATTGGAAAATTTCGATGCCGCAGAAACATGCTGATCTTTTTGCTGCAATGGGTGCTCGTCTCACCATTGCTCGCAATGAAATCGGCTTCTCACAAGCGGCCATGGCGGAAGCTATCGGCGTCTCACCCCGCGCGTATCACAGCTACGAAAAGGGCCAGCGCGGAATGCCTGTAGAAGCCTTGGTCGCGATGGGTGAGCGGTTCGAGGTGGACGTGCCCTGGCTGCTACTCGGCACCAAATCCATTCGGGCTGGGCATGATTTCAAAGCGCTCAAACACATCGAAGGCTCGCTGGATAAGCACCTCACCGATGAGGGCATAAAAATCAAAAGCGAAAAGCGCGGGGCCATAGTCGCCCGCTGGTATCAATCGCATGTCGAAGGTCGTGAAGTGACGGATGATGACGTGCACACATGGATCGAGTTGGTAAGGGAGTAGTCTGGTGAACAAGGCAAGCAAACGCTGGAATATGTTGCGACATTCGGTCTTGGAGCGCACCCGCCGTGAGGTGATCGAACCCTTTGGCCCGCTTTACCTGATCTTTCTGGGAACCAGCGTGTTCTACCTGATTGGCTTGGGCAGACTATCATTGGCACAACAGACTGCTGAATACTCAGTTTTGGCCACCATCATGATTTTTGCAATTGCTGCGGCTGGCTTGGCACTTCCATTTTTGACAGGTGCGGTGCTGACCCTACGCGCGGCCGATCGAAAACTGGAACGTCTCCAACGCGGGTGAACCGATGGCTTTCGGCATCTTCATCCACCGCAGCGACTCGATCTACGACGACATTCCCTCGGAGCGGTATCAGTTTCCCAAGCAATACCTCTCTCGCGCCCAACAGTGCGAAGGGGAAGGTGTGGACTAGGGCCACAAGAGAGCGGGCCTTGACGAGGAGACCGTGGTTGAGATGACCCTTGGCGGTTCTACGGTCTTTCGCTTGGTGCTCCTGATCAGCTTGTCAGCGACATCATTCGGTATTCCGAGTTCCTTTCATCTTCGCTCTAAAGGAGCTTCGATGAACCAGAAATCCCCCGTTGTTCCAACCCCTAAATCTATACTGAATGCGATGACGTTACGCTTTATCGCCGCTCGTTTTCCGCGAGATGAACCACGCTGCAAGCCGGAAATCAATGGCGCCTCTGAGCCTAAACACAGCAAAATAATTGCTTACCCACGAGTCGGTCAAATTAGGCAGAGTAAAATTCCCGACTGCTATATTATTCTTCGAGGCGAAGGACCAAAGCAAGCGTTCGCAAGTTGCTTGCCAACCGATCTGAAACGTATTCGAGCGCGTACGTCTGGAACTTCAGGGCCAGTTCCGGATCTTCGGACTTCATGCGTTCGAATGCGACATCTGTCAAAACATGAGCGGTTCCTTTGCTGTCCGCTATGCCTACCGCAAGCGTCCCCACGTTTCCTTGCCTAAAAAAGCTGGCGACGCCGACCATCGAACCAGGGCCCGCGCTTCTTATTCTATGCTTTTCGCCATCCAATTCATCGAGATAGATGGAAACGGTCCCTTGCTCGATGAAGTGCAGCAAACGCTGCTTAATGCCGGGTTGTGAAACTACGTCGCCCTGAGAGAATTCAGTCGTTTCCAAGTAACTTCTGAACTTTTGAACAACAGCCTTGGCCTTAAAAACCTCAATCAACCTATCATCAATCGGCAAAGCTTTTGGGCTTGGATCAACGCCAGCCGTTCTGAGAAGGAAATCTTCGCACCATTCCAGGGCGCTGTCTGCATCCTTAAAGATTGGCTCGATAACAGCGTCGCCATCAAGGAACTCTTCCTCATGCAATTGTTGATCGATTTCTGCGGGGACGTGAGCCAAGGCGAGTTGCGTTCCGACTTCCAGCGCCTTCTTCTTGATCTTGACCAGACCGTGAACAGCAGAAGTATCCAGACCAGGCACTAGCTGAAAATCAAGGATTACAAACTCAGGCGGGCCAGCTTCTCTTGTCAGGGCTCCTACCACTTCCTCGTACAGTTTGATTGAGGATGCAAAGAAGATGAAACCATGGAGTTTGAGATATAGAATCTTCTGCCCCTCGGAGGACAAGGCCTTTCGGTGGTCATCCGGGCGATCGACGTTGCTCGAGAAATCACTTCCATCCATCACCAAGCGAACAACATTTAGCTTGCTGTAGCTGACTACGAACAACACAACAGCTGCGGCCACGCCGGTCGCTACACCCTCCAGAAACCCGATAAACTCGACGACAAAGAGGATCGCAAATATTATCGCAACGTCACCGCGCCCGAGATTAGACCAGCTTTTGACCACCCAATCATAAAGGAAGCCCAGTCCGATGAACATTACCAAGCCGCCAAGCACAAATTTTGGGAAGACAGACAGAGCACCAGCTCCGACTGTCATCGTAAGAAGGCAGAACACTGCGACGACGACCCCGACGAGCCGACTATCTCCACGCATCCGACGCCCAAGAGTAGAGAGGCTGACGTAATGATATCCGACAAGGCTTCCGCCGGGCGCAGCAAGAAGGTTTGCAATACCGGCTAGGCGCATCTCGCGATGGACATCTATGTCACGGTTAAAGGCTGACTCGAGCGCTGTGAGGTTCAGAAGTACCGAGATGAGCGCGATCGAAAGAATAGTGGCCAACCCGGTGAACTCTGTCACAAACAATGTCCAGTCGGCTGCAAGGAAGGTGGAAAGAGGTACTGGCTGCCACAACGCGCCCTCCCCAAATGGTTGCAACAACCACCCCTCGACAATGGCTTCCTGGCTTGAAGCACCGCTCAGGAACAAAGTGATATGGAAGAGTGCCACCGCGCTTAAGATGAGCCCGGGCATGATGAAAACATTGGAGTATTTGATGGAAACGAAGAGTGTAATGAGAGCGAATACGGCTCCGGGCAGCCACAGATGCATCACTTCGCCGAGCGCACTGAGTTGGGTGAAATCAAACGTTTGACCTGCCATAACGCTGAAGGAGCCCTTGAAAAGCAGCCACCCCGTTGCCGCTAGAAAACCAGCGATCACAGGATATGGTATCAGCTGAACAAATGCCGCAAGCCGCCACCGGCCGACGAGGTAGAAGATCACGCCTGAAAGAGCAGTTGACACCACCATTATTACGACTGCCTGGGCAAACAGAATTTCAGGAGTGAGCGCGCTCCCGGGAAGTTGTGAGAGAGTCGCAATCATGACAGCGATGATTGCCGTCGGGTTGTCTTGTGGCAAAGCCACGACGCCGCGAAGCTCGCTGAAGAGCCCAATGACAAGCGCAATTACAACACCGCCAAACAGAAGCTGCCCTGTCGCTCGCGGAACGTAACCGGAGAGCTCGCCAGTAAATATTACGGCCGAATAGGAAAACATGAAGGTGACGGTCAGAACACCTGCAACCAAACCGGCAGTGATACTTGGGACAACAACGGGGCCACGCAAGTTTTCCTTTAATTCCCTTCTCCAGCTTGTCTTCGTCATTCCTACTTCCCACTCAGCTTTATCGTCGACCTATTCCAGGGCACCGTTTCTCTGGCTTGTGGCTTACAATCGAAATGGCGCGTCAATCTTTTCGAGAAGCCAATTGAAGAGCGTTATGTCACGGCTCCGCGTTGCTGTTTTCATAACCCCATATCATGCAATAAGTCAGGACAAATGAGCTGAATAAGAATATCCCGACTGAATCCCCCAAAACCCACCGCGCCCAGCTTTTCGCAAATGCTGAAAGCGGCACGATTCCAGCGGAATAGAGTGATGCGACGCCAATTGCGGCACTAATGGCTGCGCTGATTACTGCTCCGAAGGTGCCCAGCTTTAGGGCTTTGTAAAAGATCGAGAGCTCCTCCCAAGGACCTAGAAGACGCAAGGCAAAGGTAGCTATGATCGCGCCAAAAGTGCTCCCGACTCCAATTCCAACGGCGGCTTGGATGCCTGATCCGTAATACAGGTTAGAAGCCATAACTGCCAAAACAATGCTTGGCCAAAGCCGCATATCTATGAAGACCAGCGCAACAAGAGCAGAACCGGTAGGCAACCAGATGATCGCAACACCGTCGTAGTTAGCCGCCAATGTCAGGCTGAGTATGCCCACAGCCCAACTGATAAAGAAGTACAAAACGAAAATACCAAGAAGTTTTGGGCCTATGGGTAGCCCTTTCTTCTGAGTTTCGTAAGTGGGCAAATGCCGTTCCCTCTTTCTCAATTTTTTCAGTGGGCGTTCCTGCCCCCGGAGCCAAAAAGCTGAGTCAGCTGCATCCTGCGGGTCGGTGAAATTTCTGCTTCAGGAGGACTGCCGAAAACCGAAGTCCAGCTACTTGGTTTCAGCTGATAACTCCTAGTCAGCTAATCCGGCCGAACTCAGAAGAACTCCAGCTTCGATTCCAGAACAAGGTTCCCCTCTGCGTCTAAAATGTGGAACTGCCCGTCAATGCTCCACCCGAGCTTTTCAGTGAGAGTCTTCATTTCGCCCCCGGTTAAGTGTGCCGCATCGCTGACAGGTGCACGCCAGGAAACGTGCACCTCCTTACCGTCCACGAACAGAATTTTCTGTATCTCAATCCTCGCCATCCTACATTCCACTCCTTCTAGCTAGACGGCTTTTAGCGCTTCTTCGTGCGCCACTTTAACCGTACGCATGATACGGTCGACGATCAGATATGGGTCACCATCGGAAGCCGGGCGCCGATCTTCAAGATACCCTTTCCAGTCATGTGTCGTGGTATAGAGTGGAATTCGGATAGATGCGCCTCGGTTCGATGCGCCAAAGCTGAACTGATCGATAGAGGCCGTCTCATGAGACCCAGTCAGCCTTCGTTCGTTTCCGGCACCATAAACATCGATGTGATCTTGGTGGAACGGGCGGAAGCCCTCACAGAGCGCTTCAATATAGTCTTGTCCGCCAACATCGCGCAGGTAGTCATAAGAAAAGTTTGAGTGCATGCCAGAGCCGTTCCAATCCCCAGAGATCGGTTTCGGATCGAGGGTCGCAATGAGATCGTACTTCTCGGTGATGAGTTGAAGGAGGAATCTTGCTACAATCAGGTCGTCGGCCGCGCGAAGGGCGCCCTTGCCAAAACACTGAAATTCCCACTGACCCAGCATGACCTCGGCGTTGATCCCGGTCACCCCAAGGTCGGCGGCAAGGCAAGCGTCCCAGTGTTCATCGACCAATTCCCTTGCTTCGACGCGGTGCGCTCCGACGGCGCAATAATAGGGGCCCTGGGGCTCAGGAAATCCGCCGTCCGGAAAGCCGACAGGACGGCCATTCGAGGTCATCAGAATGTATTCCTGCTCAAACCCAAACCAGAATTCGGCTTCGGAGCCCCGATCGATCAGATTTCGCGTGTTGGTCTCGTGGGGGCGTCCATCCCGATGAAAAACCTCGCACAAAACGAGATAGGCGTTTTGCCTGAAGGGGTTTGGATACACCCGAACCGGCTGCAGGATGCAGTCGGAATCATGGCCCTCCGCCTGCTGCGTCGAACTGCCATCGAAGCCCCACTTTGGGGTGTCTTCAACAGACCCGTTGTACGAACTGTCCGGGTGGATTTGTGCCTTTGTCCGGATGTTTGCGATCTCGTAGCCGTCCAGCCAGATGTAGTCGAGACGAGCGTTTCCCATGATTTTCTCCCTTTAGCTTAGTGTTATCGTTCCACAGCGCAACGAGCCTTCGGACCCCAAGCGGACTGCATGCCGTTCTCGGACAACGTGTGCTTAGTTTGGCGGGCGCATCGGTCCGCGGATCATTCGCATCGCGATCGCCATAGCATGACGGCGGATGTGCTTATGCTCGTCGATGCCACTCAGCGACACATCAAGTCACTCTTCGACGGCCTTCTCTGTGACCGGCATCTTTTGAGCGGCCAGGCCAAGCACCGCTTCCATGGCTGCAGTGTAACCTGCCTTGGTTTCGGCTTCGTCATCCCAGTTGAACGCCAAATCCCCCTCTCCGTTTATGTTGTTTTCGGTCGACCTGCTGGCGTCCCACAGAAACTCCACGGCAAATTGACTTTGATAACAAAAAAGTTACATAATCACATTCAATAATCAATATGTTCTTGGAGTGGGGCAAAAAGTGGAAACCTTTCTGAGATTTATACCTGCCTTGGGTCTTTTTGGACTTTTGGCCTGCTCTACGATTTTGTTGGTGCGCATCGCGACAGTCTATGTGTCCGGCCGCGTTCACCGCATCCGAGCATCAGCGGAACTCATTGGCCTTCTGGTGGTTCTCGACATCACAATCGGCCCCGGGCTTCGCTTCCTCGGAGCTGACTCTCTTGTCGCGCCTGTGGAGAGAGCCGTTCTTGCTGCGACGGCCATCGGTGTTGCCTTTCTGTTGAACAGTGTAGTTCGCGTCGTCCTTTGGGATGGACTGCTCTCGGATCATGGCGAGCGGAAGGTCCCGGTCATTGTCACGGGAAGCGTTGGGGTTGCCATCTACCTTGCAGCCATCCTGCTGGTGATGCACTTTGTGTACGACGAGCCAATCGGAGGTTTGCTGGCAACCTCGGGCGTAGCGGCTCTGGTGCTGGGCTTTGCCGCGCAATCGACACTGAAGGAGGTCTTTTCCGGCGTTGCTCTCAACGCCACCCAGGCCTTGCGTATCGGTGACTATGTCGAGATCGACGGAGTGTATGGTCAAGTCCATGAGATCAACTGGCGTTCGATTTCGGTCAAAAACCCGCATACCAACTCGCTCTACATCTTTCCCAACAGTGGCGTCGCTGACCGAACCATTCTGAACTTCAGCGAACCCACCAGTCGCTTTCGGTACTTCCTGACTTTCACTTTGGAACTGTCATCTCCTCCGGAACTGGCCATCCGCGCAATCGCAAGGGAGCTTGAGAATTCAAGGTTCGTTCGCCGCGACCCGAAACCCGACTTCAATATGCTCGGGTATACTAGTGAGGGGATTGAAGTGAGGGTTCGGTGGCACTTCGATGACGACGACCATTGGTGGGATGCACAGAACGAGATGGTCATGGCCATCTGGAGTGCGATGAGGAAGCATCGGCTGCGCATCGCGATCAACAGACATTGGCTGGGTACTGGCGACGAGTGGGAGAAACTCGACCAGACCGGTGCAGCTGATTTCGGGAAGGACAAGGTCGCCGAACAGCTTGCGAAATCGGGACTCTTTGCGGAGTGCACTGAGAAAGATCTCTCCCAGCTGGCCAATTCCACAAGGGTCCTGTCGCTCAATCCACCGGCTTGCTTCTATGAGCCGAGAGAGCCGTCAGATGGGCTCTATTTCGTCCTTAGCGGGAATGTGGCGCTTTATCAGCCCGTAGACGAAGAAGAGTTGCACGAAATCAAAGTCGAAAACTGTCAGGAAGGCCAGATCTTTGGCTTGCAAAGTTTCCTGGAGTCGGCGCCCAGAAATTACCTCGCGCAAGCTGAAATATATTCAGTGGTGGCTCATATTCCTGACGAGGCCGTCCGAAAGTTGATATCCGATCATCCTGAAATTCACGGCAAACTTCAGGACGATCTCGCTGCTCGCGCTCAGCAACGCGAAAAAGATGCAAAAGTCGCCAAAAAAGAGCTGCTGGCAGCTCTGCACGCTGAAGAACGTCGCAAGCTTTCCGAAGAGCTACGACAGAACGTGGGAGAAATGCTGGAACGTCCGGCATTGCATCACTTCATGAGCCTTCTGTCATCCAAGGTTCGCCACGAAGATGTATTGAAGTCGACAATGGCAGGCGCTGCCATCATCGCTGCTTGCCGGGGCGATGTTGATGAGACTGAGGAACAGTTTCTCCGCAGAACGATGGCCGAGGCAGACTTGCTCAGACATATGAATATTGATCACGCAATGGAGTTGTTTCGCGATTTTGCGGCCGCAGAAGATGTTCTAGCCCGTGATGGTCAGGTCTTTGCTATGCTCGACCGGGCAAACGAGATGAAGGGCGGATCACAAATCGCCCACGCGATTGCCGTCGGGATGACGGGTGTTCACGGAACCCCGAACCAGAAGGAATGCGAGGCGCTCGTGGAAATCTCGAAACGGCTCGACCAGGAGGCGCCAAAATGGGCACTAAACGTCGAGGGAGAGCAGAATGGGTGACGGAGTGGCAAAATCAGGGTTTGTCTTCACAATTGGTCTTACAGGGCACCGTGACATTCATCCTGAAGCCGTTGCCGACATACGCGCGGCGCTAAAAAATGAGCTCGAGGCTATGGGGGAGCGGTTTGAGGCCCTTCCAGTTGAGCTTGTCACTGGATTGGCTCAGGGCGCCGATACACTCGCCACCGAGGTTGCGCTTGAGATCGGATTGCCCGTGCGCGCGGTTCTGCCGATGCCCCGCGCGCTCTACGAGGCTGACTTTGAGGGCGAAGCCCATTCCAACCTAATCAGACTTTTGGATGACGCGCGCGTCAAAGTGCAGGAGTTACCACTCCCTGACGGGACCGGGGAGGACGACTGCAAAGAGGGCGCGGCTCGTGATGCCCTCTACGCGCGGCTCATGGATTACCTTGTCAGGCGTTCGAATGTCCTAGTTGCTCTTTGGGATGGAGAGGTGACGGGTCTGACTGGCGGATCGTCCGACGTTGTCGTTCGCTACCTCTCTGGTTCAGAGCCGCAGGCACGGCAGGCCCGCAAACTCGAAGCGGTTGTCGACGCCGGGTTGGCAGATGATCGGTCAGACCTCGCGATCTGGATCGAAGTCCCCAGGCAGACGGATGAGCTTGAACAGGGGGACGTGCAGACAAGCTATCTGGTACAGGCGGGTGCTACGGGCCTTATCTGCCGCCTGCCGGATATCCCTGATTTCGTAGAGGAGCGTTGGCGCGAGTTTGACCAGTATGCCCTCGAGCGGGACACAGAAATCGGCACCGATCTGACTGCCTATCCGATCTCTGCGCCCGATGATGTCAAGATATCAGAGGTCGCCTCGTCGATCGACGTGGATTTCGTACGTGCAGATCAACTTGCCCTCGCAAATCAACGTCAATCGGATCGTCTCTTTAAGCTCTTTGGGCTCATGGCAGCCCTGATGGGGCTGACATTTCTGCTCTATGCGAAGATTGCCGCACTGAAACTGTTTCTCATCGCTTATGTGGCTCTCTTCGCAGGAGGTTTCTTAATTTTTGCCATCGGTTCAAGGCGCAGGTGGTTTGGACGTCACCTCGCTTTCCGCGCGCTGGCCGAGGCACTCCGCATCCGCTTCTTCCTTGTCTTGTCCGGAGGTGGTGCAACAGGCCAGACGCGGCGCCTCTTGCGACTGACCGGTATCGAGCGTTTCAAGGGCTTTGGATGGATTGGCGATGCAATCCGATGCACAGAACCATTGACCTACGAAAGCACAGTGCACGCAAAAGAAAGAGTTGCGGCGGTTTCGGAAAGGTGGGTCAAGGATCAAGCGGCCTACTTCTCGCGAAAGCATCACCAGTTGCATGGTGAGCACGAGCGTCTTGAAACAGTAAAGAAGTATCTGTTTCTCGCAGCGTTTCTCGGTGCCGTCTCGCTGCTCTTCTTCAAGAAGTCACTCTACGGTTTCCATATCGGCGACCTCGATGGCAAGACCCTCGTGGTCTTCCTCATGGGCCTCTTGCCGCTTTGGCTTGCCGTTTGGGAAATCTACCAAACGAAAATGGCAATACGTGAGTTGCTTTGGCAGTACGCAAACCAGGGAGAGTTGTTCGAGCTCGCTGAACGGCGTCTCGAGGCGATTTCTGATCCTATTCACGCACAAGATGTGATTTCGGATTTGGCGGAACGTTCTCTCATGGATGTGGTCCAGTGGAGCGCGCACCGCTACCACCGTGAACACGAACCGCCGTCGGCCGGATGACTGAGGAAGTGGCACATGTCAGCGATTTCAAAGCGCAGCTTTCAAAGTTGCGCCACGATCTTCGCACGCCCGTTGGCCATATCATCGGCTATGCCGAAATGATCGAGGAAGATCTGCCGCCTGATCTCCTGAAGACATTTTCGGGAGACCTGCAAGCAATCCAGAATGCAGGTCAAAAAATGCTTGCCCTTATAGAAGATTTCCTGGGCGCTTCGACGGTCTCGCCTGAAGAGGTCAATGTAGGTGACGCTCAGTTTCAGTTTCGAATGCAACTCAACCACATAAAAGGGTATTCGGAAATGATCTTCGAGGAGGCGACAGACCTCGACGAAGCTGAGTTCATATCTGACCTGGAAAATATCGCCGAAGCGGGGCGAGCGGCGCTAAGTCTCGTAGATGCCATCCCGCAACGTTTGCTCGAAAAGAACACCAATAAAAAAACCGCCCCGAAGAAACAAGGCAAACGCTCTCCGCGACAAGACATCTCGATAGTCAACAGCCAAATCGGGCAAGGAGGCGAACTCTTGCTGGTCGACGACGACCCGTCAAACCGTGAATTGCTCAGGCGGCGTGTCAAACGCATGGGCTATTCGGCACGGGCGGTGTCCAGCGGTGAAGAAGCCCTTGCCCTGCTTGAGACCGATCGATTTGATCTTGTCCTGCTTGATTACATGATGCCCGGCCTGACTGGCCTTGAGACACTGCAGCGAATGAAGGCGTCTTCTCGCCTGCGCACGATCCCGGTGATCATGCTATCTGCGTCTGACGACATTGAAATGATGGTCGACTGTATCCTTCAGGGTGCCGAAGACTACATTTTCAAACCGTTCAATCCGATCCTGCTTCAAGCGCGGATCAGCGCGTGTCTTGAAAAGGTTCGTCTGCGTCAGAACATCTCAAAGCAGTTCCGCATTTTTATCTCATCACCGGGTGACGTCATTCCCGAGAGGCGAGTGGCAAAAACTGTGATTGGGCGTCTTAACGAAGAGTTCTTTGGGCGTGCCTATCTCATCCCAATCCTCTGGGAAGAGGAGCCCATGCTGGCTTCTGAGACCTTCCAGGCTCAGATCCACCCTCCTCATGAGACGGAAATCTATGTTGGTATTCTTTGGTCTCGCATCGGCTCGCCTCTACCCGATACAATCCTGAGACCGAACGGTACCCGGTACGAGTCCGGTACGGCATTCGAATTCGAGGACGCGCTGAGTGGTTTCAAGCAGCAAGGCTCTCCGGAGATGCTTCTCTACCGAAAGCAGGGGGCGCCGACGTTGTCGCTCGAGGATCGTGACGTTGTTCTCGACAGGCTCGACCAGATCGACAAGCTCACCCGGTATCTCGATCGCTGGCTGATTGGCGATGACGGCTCCTATATTGGGGCTTTTCATATGTTCGAAACTGAAGAACAACTCGACACGATGCTCGAGATGCACCTGCGAAAACTCGTTGAGGCTCGGCTGGCACAGGATCCATCGGCGGAAACAGACGCCGCCTGAAGCTTCTTGCCGTTGATCTGGATAAGAAAAAGAAAGGGAAGACAAGATGGCGAAAATTCTTCTGGTTGAAGACAATGAGATGAACCGAGACATGCTGTCTCGCAGACTCAAGAAGAAAGGCTACGAAGTCGTGATGGCATTTGACGGCCAGCGCGGTGTCGAGATGGCCTCAGAAGAAAGCCCCGACATAATACTGCTCGATATGAGCCTTCCGGTGATGGATGGCTGGGACGCTGCACGGCACCTCAAAGCCAGCGACCAAACAAAGAGCATACCGATTATCGCGCTGACAGCACATGCTATGGCCGGTGATCGAGACAAAGCCCTGGGTGCCGGCTGCGATGATTATGACACCAAGCCGGTCGACTTAAAGCGACTTCTAGAAAAGATTGAAGGTTGGCTTAACGCGTGATGATGCACGGTACTCATATCCGCAAGCTCTGGCAGTTCGTCTGATGGCGAACATTGATCTGCTCTGGGTCATTTTTGCCAGTGCGCTGGTCTTCCTGATGCAGGGTGGTTTCCTGTGCCTAGAGAGCGGGATGACCCGCTCAAAAAACAGCATCAACGTCGCCATCAAGAACCTCGCAGATTTCTGTCTGTCCACGCTGGTGTTCTGGGCTGTCGGCTTCGGGCTGATGTTCGGGCTGAGTTACAAAGGGTGGATCGGGTTGGACCTGTTCTCCCTCGACTTCGCCAAGGCGCCCCCGTCTCTTGCGGTGTTTTTCCTATTCCAGGTGATGTTTTGCGGGGCCGCGGTCACGATCCTCTCTGGGATCGTCGCAGAGAGGATGAAGTTCGGCGCCTATCTCTTTGTCGCGGTGATCGTCTCGGGGCTTCTCTATCCCATTGCGGGCCATTGGAGTTGGGCCGACCTTGACGGCGCTGGCGGATCAGGCTGGCTTGCGGATTTGGGGTTTGTGGATTTTGCCGGGTCGACGGTGGTTCACAGCGTTGGCGGCTGGGCTGGTCTCGCGCTCGTCTTGATTATTGGCCCGCGCTTGGGGCGCTTTGATGACGGCTCGGGCGCGCAGACCATCACCCCGTCGAACATGCCGACCGCCACGCTTGGCGCTCTTCTTCTCTTCATCGGCTGGCTCGGCTTCAACGGTGGCAGCACCTTGGTGCTGGATGACACCGTGCCGTCGATCCTGATCAACACAGTCGTTGGGGGATGCGTCGGTGCCATTTCGGCCGGAGGTCTGCGATATGCGGTCAACCAGCGGCTTGACGTGGATCAGTTCATCAATGGCGCACTGGGTGGGCTAGTCGCCGTTACCGCGAATTGTTTCGCCGTCTCGACAGGGTCCGCTGCCTTGATTGGCCTGGTTGGAGGCATGATCGTCGTCTTTGTCAGCCAACTTCTGGAGATCCTGAAGATCGATGATGCGGTTGGCGCAATTCCAGTGCACCTGGGGGCCGGGATATGGGGCACGCTGGCAACTGGGTTCTACGGGGATCTTGAAACCCTCGGCACGGGGCTGAGCCGCCTGGAACAAGTCGGCGTTCAGGGGCTCGGTGTCCTTGTCTACGGCATCTGGACCTTCGGAATGGCCTATCTGGTCTTCTCGGCTGGCAACGCAGCTTTCCGGTTCAGGGTGAGTGAAGAGGAAGAGATCGCCGGGCTCAATATCTCGGAACATGGGATGCAGCACGAAAGTGAGATGCAGACTGCAGAAGGACGTTCATTGGAGAGCGCCGGATGAAACTTCTGCACGCTCGAAATGTCGCGACTGAATGGCAGCTGCAAAGCCACCACTTCTTCCGGCGGAGGGTCGGTTGATGCAGGACATTGATCTTTTTTGGGTGATCATCGCCAGTACCCTATTGTTCTTGATGCAGGCGGGCTTTCTTTGCCTCGAAACGGGAATGACCCGTTCGAAGAACAACATCAACGTCGCGATCAAGAACTTCTGCGATTTCTGTGTCTCGGCCCTGGCATTCTGGCTCGTGGGCTTCGGACTGATGTATGGCCTGAGCTATCAGGGGTGGATCGGGTTGGACCTGTTCTCCCTCGACTTCGCCAAGGCGCCCCCGTCTCTTGCGGTGTTTTTCCTGTTCCAGGTGATGCTGTGCGTGACGTCGGTCACGATCCTCTCTGGGATCGTCGCAGAGCGGATGAAGTTCGGTGCATATCTCTTTGCTGCTTTGATCGTGTCCGGGCTTCTCTATCCCGTTGCAGGTCACTGGAGTTGGGCCGGTCGCATTGCAGAAGGATCAGGCTGGCTTGCGGATTTGGGGTTTGTGGATTTTGCCGGGTCGACGGTGGTTCACAGCGTTGGCGGCTGGGCTGGTCTCGCGCTCGTCTTGATTATTGGCCCGCGCTTGGGGCGCTTTGATGACGGCTCGGGCGCGCAGACCATCACCCCGTCGAACATGCCGACCGCCACGCTTGGCGCTCTTCTTCTCTTCATCGGCTGGCTCGGCTTCAACGGTGGCAGCACCTTGGTGCTGGATGACACCGTGCCGTCGATCCTGATCAACACAGTCGTTGGGGGATGCGTCGGTGCCATTTCGGCCGGAGGTCTGCGATATGCGGTCAACCAGCGGCTTGACGTGGATCAGTTCATCAATGGCGCACTGGGTGGGCTAGTCGCCGTTACCGCGAATTGTTTCGCCGTCTCGACAGGGTCCGCTGCCTTGATTGGCCTGGTTGGAGGCATGATTGTCGTCTTTGTCAGCCAACTTCTGGAGATCCTGAAGATCGATGATGCGGTTGGCGCAATTCCAGTGCACCTGGGGGCCGGGATATGGGGCACGCTGGCAACTGGGTTCTACGGGGATCTTGAAACCCTCGGCACGGGGCTGAACCGCCTAGAACAGATCGGTGCCCAAGTTCTGGGCGTGCTTGTCTATGGCATCTGGACCTTCGGTATGGCCTATCTGGTCTTCTCGGCTGGCAACGCAGCTTTCCGGTTCAGGGTGAGTGAAGAGGAAGAGATCGCCGGGCTCAATATCTCGGAGCTAGGGATTCATCAGGAAAGTGAGCTGCAAGCTTCAATAGCAACGCCCGACGGAACACTGCAATGAAAAAGAACTCTGTCTGCAAAACGGGAAATAGTGGAATGGAGTCTTCCCAGAAGCCCTTCAAACGCCGGGCGCTACTCATGGGCGGGGGCGTCTTTGCCTCGATGCTTTTGGTACATCCGACGAATCTGCTCGCGCAAGCAGAGCGTTCTGATGGGCCTCGCAGAATCAACTTGTCAGGCCGCCAGCGGATGCTGATCCAGCGAGCTGGAAAGTTTGTTTGTCTTGCCTATCAAAACCCCGATCCAGCCCCACTTCTTGCGGCCGCTGCAGAGACACTGGCACTGCATCAGACAACCGAAGCTGGGTTGAAGGACGGAGACGACGAGCTCGGACTTGAGCCGGAAACTAATGCCTCGGTTTTGAGTGCGCTGACACGAGCGAACAATGCCTTCGCCCCGTATGGCCAGACGATCCGTGATGCGATCGAGGGCCGACGCGTCGAGCAAGAGCATCTTCAGGCGATTTCGGACCTGAACGGTCCTGCGCTTGCCGATATGGATGCCGCGGTCAACTTGATCGAGAGGGTCTACAAAAGCGCAGAGCTATCCGAACAGATGGCGATGCTCATTAATATCTCCGGTCGACAACGAATGTTCACCCAAAGACTTGTTTTGCTGCTGTGCCTGTCGCGCAGCGGGTTAGCCTCTTCAGACACCCGCGAAGAACTCTTCAGAACTATGAACAGGTTCAACATATCGCTGAACATTCTGAACCGCGTGACACCAGGCGCGCTCCGGGACTCAAAATCACGGCCTATCATCGAACGTCTCAACTCACTTCAAGGTGACTGGGCGGCGCTTAGGGAGCGTATCTCGACGACCCTGCGGATCACAGAAGATGGGTCCGTAGAAGATATCCTGCATGTCAACGAAAGAGCGGAAGAACTTCTCAACAGGATGAACGCAATAGTTCTGCTCTATGAAGAGGCGGCCGAATGAAGGGAACCCAGATATGACGACTGAAAGGCAAACCCCAAAACTGGGATTGACGATCGGAACCAAGCTGGCGGCAATTAGCATCGTCATATCGATGGCTGCTGTCTGTATCGCGGCCGTCTTGGCTGGATACTCGTCAAACGAAGCCCTGAAGCGTGCGGCGTTCGAAAGACTGACAGCCGTTCGCGAACTTAAGGCACAGCAAATTGAAAGCTATTTCTCACAAGTCGAGAATGAGCTCAAGTTTGTTGCGGAAAGCGCACCGTTGAAAGAAAATCTTCAACAACTTCGGCGAGGGATCGTTTATCTGCAAGCCTCCGAAGATCTTGTGACGCCAGAGTATCAGGATGCTCTAGATCAATTCTATCTTGAGGACTTTCGTGCACGGTATGAGGCGGAAACAGGAACCCGCGCCGACGACGCCATCATTGAAGGCTTGTTGCCACAGGATCCCCTGACGATCTTTCTTCAAAATCGATACATTTTTGATCCTCAACTAGTGAATCAAGTTCAGTTCGAGACACAATATGGGGCAGCCGTTTCAGAGCTGGAACAGTCACTGAGTGAATTTCAAGATCGCTTCGGTTTTTATGATGTATTTCTAATCGAACCTAACGATGGACGCATCGTTTACTCCGTTGAGCGGGAAATTGATTTCGGAACCAGCGTATTCGATGGCCCGCATTCAAACACAAACCTCGCCCGGGCAGTCACGACTGCCTTGGCTGCAAATCCAGATCAGGTCATTTTCGCCGACTTCGAACCCTATATCCCTTCATTCAACGCACCAGCCGCATTTGCCGCCTTGCCCGTGTATGATGGACCAAATCCGATTGGGGTCCTTGCCGTGCAACTTCCTCTGAGCGGGATCAACGCGATCATGACCTCCAACCAATCATGGAGCGACGTTGGGTTGGGTGATTCCGGCGAAGCCTATATCGTCGGCCGCGACAAGCTGTTGCGCAATCAGTCCCGCTTCCTGATCGAAGATCGTGAAGAGTATCTGAAATTGGTCGGTGAAGTTGGCCTCCCAAGCTCCATCATAGGCCAGATCGAACGGACGAACAGTTCCGTTGGCTTGCAAGAGGTCGACACCATTGGAACGCAGGCAGCTCTCTCAGGACGCACAGGAACAGAGATCTTCCCCGACTACAGAAATGTCGAAGTCTTGTCCTCATATCGCCCGCTTGAGCTGTCGGGGCTAGACTGGGTCATCATGAGCGAGATCGACCGCGAAGAAGCCCTGCGCGATGCAGATCAACTGATCGACCGACTGATCTTGGTCGCCTCCATAGTTCTTGCGATCGCAATTTACGCGTCATACCTCTTTTCAATTTCGCTTACGCGACCACTTAGATTACTGTCTGGCAGCGCAGCGAGACTAACTGCTGGTGAATTGGATGAGCCGATCAAGGTGCAGACAAGCGACGAGATTGGCGAGCTTGCGCAGAATTTCGAAGCCTTACGCCTATCGATCGTTCATTCGCTTGAGGAAGTTGAAAACCAAAAGTCGATGTTGGAAACAACCGTGGCTGCACGGACGACCGAACTAAACGAGGCATCGGCTCAGCTTCAGCTTGCGTTGTCGAAGATGTCGAACGGCATCTACATGCTCGATGCCGACATGAATTACGTCCTGGTAAATGAGCGCTACACCGAGATGCTTGCTCTGCCACCACGGCTGGTCGAACCGGGGCAGCCAGAAGAAGAGGTCATCCGTTGGCACGCAGAAAACGGTGACTATGGGCTTGGCGATACTGAACAGCTAATCCGGACTCGTTTGGAGGCTCTCGCTGATGGCCACTCATCAAACGTTGTCCTCAATACAGCAGCTGGCCGGACGATTGAAATCAGAACAACGCCAATCAGCGGAGGGGGACTCGTCGGGGTCGTTACCGATATTACAACGATCAAACGTAACGAAGCTGAGCTCGTCGCACAGAACGAAAACCTGAAGAAGATTCAAGGCGATCTCGCATTTAGTGAGCAGAGAATATCGAAGATTATTGAAGCTAGTCCCATTGGTATCCTTTCTATTGACAGAAAGGGAACAATTGAGACATTCAGCTCGGCCGCTGAACAAATTTTTGGTTACTACGCGTCAGACGTTATTGGAAAGAACCTCAAGATCCTGATGGAAACACACGTCGCCGTTGAGCACGACCTTTATCTTGAACGCCGTATTCATGGTGCGTCGTCAACGGTCGTTGGTCAAAGTCGGGTCGTCAACGCCGTTCGAAAAGATGGATCGGTATTTAAACTGGAAGCGCGGGTTGAGGAAGTTCAAGTCGGGGATGAAATCTTCTATATCGGGCTCGTCGAAGACATAACTGAACGCCTTGAACTGGAGCGACAAGCCGAGGAGGCGCGCGAGCAAGCTGAACGGGCGAATGAAGCCAAGAGCGCGTTCCTTGCAAATATGAGCCATGAACTTCGCACACCAATGAATGCGATCATTGGGTACTCGGAAATGATGGCAGAGGATGCTGAAGATGACGGGCTGGAAGAAATGCTCGGCGATCTGAACAAGATCACCAACGCTGGTAAGCATCTTCTGTCCCTGATTAACGACGTTCTCGACCTCTCCAAGATCGAAGCTGGAAAAATGGATATGTTCCTTGAAGACTTCGCTGTCAAGGACATTACCGAAGACGTTGCCAGTACGGCACTCAGCCTTATCGAAAAAAATGCCAATGAACTCGTTCTGAATGTCGATCAGGATCTAGAGACCATGCACGGCGATGTAACGAAAGTTCGCCAGATCCTCTTCAATCTGATCTCCAACGCCGCGAAGTTCACAAAGGAAGGAAAGATTACTCTTTCTGCCAATACGGCCTCCATATCAAATGAACCGGCAATTCGGTTTGCTGTCACCGATACCGGGATCGGCATCCCTGAAGACAAGATTGAGCATATATTCGCCGAATTCTCTCAAGCCGATGAATCTACCACACGCGATTACGGTGGAACCGGTCTAGGGCTCGCCCTCGTTAAGAGATTCTGTGAAATGATGGGCGGCAGCATCCGTGTCGAAAGTACCATTGGGCAAGGTTCAAGTTTTATCGTCACATTGCCAAAGAAAGCTCAAAAGAAGCATGCAGGGCTTGAAGAGGAAGCGCGCATTTCAGGCGCAACGTCAGAGCCCTCTTCATCGGATGAGGACGCGACACCTATTTCAACTGAGGCAATGAAGGATACTTCTGTTCGAAAATCGGTCCTTGTCATTGATGATGAGGCCTCGGCCCGGGAACTTCTGAAGAAGCGTCTAGAAGCGGAGGGCTGTTCGGTGTTATTGGCCAAATCCGGCGCTGAAGGTCTGGCACTCGCTGCGGAACACTTGCCCGCCCTCATAACGCTGGATGTAATGATGCCCGGAATGGACGGCTGGACAGTCCTCCGCCGACTAAAGGCTGACAATACACTGAAGGATATTCCCGTCGTCATGATTTCGATGGTTGGAGACAAGGCCATGAGCTATTCGCTTGGCGCCGTCGAATCTCTTCAAAAACCGGTTGACCGAGGCAAACTATCGGGGCTTGTCAAAAAGTATGCGTCGGTCGGTCAAAAGACAGCACTTGTCGTTGAAGACGATCCGGCTGCGCGCGAAACCATGGTGCGCACGCTTCAAGGCGACGGCTGGAAAGTCGATGAAGCGGAGAACGGCAAAGTAGCGCTAGAGAGAACGGAACAAATTGAATTTGAACTCATTCTTCTTGATCTCATGATGCCGGTTATGGACGGGTTTGAGTTTCTGGAAAGGCTCAGATCAAGCGACCATCCATCAGCCAACACTCCTATTATTATTGTTACAGCGATGGAACTGAACACCGAAGACCGCAAACGCCTTCAGACCAGTGTTAGCGATGTCGTGCAAAAGTCTGGCGGAGATGTGGAGGGCGTTTTGGCAGAAATACTCTCGCTGGTTCATCGATAGAGCGTGAGGGATTCTTGATTTGAAAGAAATGGCTGGCAAACAGGCTCCGGGGCTTGATGAGGCATTACAGGCACTTAAAGGTGAGGTGACGGACTGGGAGCTTTTCCTCTCAAGTTACCCTGATACTTCGGCGGTCTTCGCCGGGGCCGACCTTTCCGAGGCGGACCTATCGGAACGCAACCTTTCAGGACTTGACCTCACCGACACCGACCTTTTCGAAGCCCGGTTGTCATCTGCAAACTTGAAGCACGCAAAGATGGATCGCGCGGAGCTTTCAGGGGCGGATCTTTCTCATGCTGGACTATACAAGGCCAGACTGACCGGTGCTACACTCACTGCGGCAAACCTCCAGAACGCCGACTTAACAGATGCCGATCTTTCCGGCGCGGATCTGCGTGGAGCAAATTTTGTCGGGGCAGATCTGACCGGCGCTGACCTCCGTGATGCAAACCTAACAGACGCCGACCTTCGCAATACCTGCCTGAAGAATGCTAATATTTCGCGCGCGTCACTCTGCACAGCAAGGGTCGAAGGGGCCAAGGTGACCGGCGTCGTCTACGGCAATTTAAAAGATATGAGCGGCCGCTACCTTGGAATTCGCGGCATAGACTCTGTTTACGGCAACGCGCTTTTTGTACGAGATGCTAGGGATCAGGACTACATAGACACCTTGGAAGCATCTATTTCAAATATGCCTGCCGGTTTTGCGAAGTCCATTGAGCAAATTTTGTTCAAGGCTTGGGGACTATTTGATCACGGCCGCAGCCTTCTAAAAGTGGGAGTTTACGCGCTATTTCTCGCAACGCTGTACGGGATCATTTATTCGTTTGATATGTGGCTGGGGTGGGGAATGATGGATTACTCCAACTCAGCGCAAAGCTGGTTTACACCCTTCTACGTCTCGTTGGTTACATATACGACGCTGGGATATGGCGATGTAACAGCTGAAAATGTCTATGGAGAAATTCTCGTCATTAGTGAAGTGGTCTTGGGATATTTTACTCTGGGCCTTCTTCTCTCGATTATTGCAAACACAATTGCTCGGCGGAGTTAGCAATATGCCGCGATCTATCTGGAGCCAAACGTTGAATCGCAAAAGCTTTAGCAAATTTTCTGCAGTCATGCTTGGCATGTCTTCTCCTGTCGCAGCCCAAGACTGCCCGATCAAAGTCGGCGTCCTGCACTCGCTATCGGGCACGATGGCGATCTCGGAAACGACACTCAAAGACACCATGGAAATGCTCATCGACCAACAGAATGCCGCCGGCGGTGTTCTGGGTTGTGAGCTTGCCCTCGTGCGCATGGCGCACCCAAAGGCAGTCGTATTGATCCCTGTCCAGCCCAGCAAAGGCCAGAGCCTCAAATAGCTCAATGGCCTCTTGCTGGGCGTCGGGACTGGGATCATCGCTGTCGGCAAAGCTGATCACACCTGCCGTGTAGCTCCATTTGTTGGGGCTCGCATCGATCAAGTCGCGGGTTTGGCGGGGGGTGCCGTGCAGTACCTCGGGCAGCGGGTCGCGGATCTTGGTTTGAGGCTGGTCGGTGTCGTCGCGGATGAGGTTGCGGTTCTCATCATAGGCCAGAACTTCGCGAGCTGTCAGGTAATCCACGGGAGCTGCACCACCACCTGTGCCGGTGGAGAAGAACGAGATGATCATTCGCAGTTCTCGTCTGTGTGCGCCGCCACGATCTGCGCCATCTGCCGTTCGATGATCACCAGCTGCGCAGCGACCTTGAGCGCATCGATCTGGCTCGCACGGCCGGATTTGACCGCGCCGTTGATCCAGCGGGAAAGCTGATTGAGGTTGCCGCCGACACGGGCAATCGCAAAGGTCAACTTCGGATCAACGCGAGGGACGGGCTTGCGCCGACGTGCCTCGGTCAGCCCCAAGGCCTCGCGCATCAACGTGGCATTGGGCAGGCCAGCGGCCCGCGCCTTGGCCACAAGCGCGGCCTTTTCGGACGGTGTGCATCGAAAGATCACGCTCTCGGAAAGGCCCTCTTTGACGCCGCTTGCGTGCGTCTGGTTGGGGTTTGAAGGGGAGGCTGGCCGCCCCTCACAAGTCCCGCCGATGTAATCGGTGGGTAACCTTGCTCTCTGCTCTTTATGGGGATCGATCGCACTCATGCTCGGAGCCCAGCCGCCTCGATTTCAGCAGGGCTGACCAGGTTTGCAGCCAGCAAAGCTGTCAATTGGCCGGGTGTGATGTGGCGGCACAGTGGATGCTTGTCTGTGACCCAATCAGCCAAGCCTTTCAGCAATTCGGCCTCTTTGGCCTTACCAGCTTCTCGTGCATCCTCAACGTCATGAAGGTGTTTCAACCAACGTCCAGACGTGAACCAATTGTCGGAGAAGCACACCTTAGAGCGGGTGAAGCCTTCGCTCTCGATCGCGTAAGCCCGCACTGCTTCCTCGAGGTCTTTAGCGTCCACTCCGTCGGCCAACGCTTGGCGGATTTGTGAGATGCAAACCGCTTTGCCGCGAATGCGATCCTCCGGATAGGCGGACAATATCTTTTCAGAAAATTCATCCTCCACCGCCGCCTTCGCGTGCGAAGGATTTGGTTTTTGATATGGTTTATATCTGTTCTTATAGGATTTGCCCTCTGGGGCAGATGGCTTGCCCTCAGGGGCAAATGCATCATTTTCCCTTTCGGTCAGATCGATTTGCCCATTTGGGCAAATGGAGTTGCCCAGGGCATACCAACAGGTCCGGTCATAGCGATCATCGCTGAAATTGCCCTTGATGATCAGCTCTGCGCTGACCAGCTTTTCGAGCGCTGTTCTGATCTGCTTCTCGCTCAGATAGGGGAACAATTCACCAAAGGCCGAGATCGAATTGTAGGTCCAATACCGCCCGTCTCGAAGGTTACGGCGGTTGGCTTGGTTCTTCTCGATCCAGAAGGTGATGTTCTGGAAAATCACCGCCGCGTTCAGGCCAACACGTCCGGCGATTTCGGGATCAAAGCTATGGCGGCTCATGATTGACCCCCGAAATACGCACAAACGTGCGAATTTTGTACAGGTTTTGTACGAGAAATCGACCGTTTCAGCCGATTTTGGCCTGAAGGCTGACGGGACTTTCTGCAGGCTTCCGCACAACGTCCTGTAAATAAGCCATATTTTTCAGGTGGTTTTGGCGACCCCGGCAGGATTCGAACCTGCAACCTGCCCCTTAGGAGAGAACAGGATCCCCCACAAAACATAGGTATTTCCGCAAAAAAGCACTTTTCTAAACATGTCTGTTCCTGCTTTGTGCAGAGAAATCCAGCCAGCGCAGGTTCAGTGAACCAAAAAGCAAACCCTAGAAAAGCAAAAAGCCCCGGCCTTTCGACCGGGGTTCTTTTGTTTAGGTTGGATCACCATCAGGCGGCGGGGCTTCGGTTAGCCGCTCAAATGATTGGCCCGAGGCAACCAGACAAGTAAGCCCGCCGGGCATTGTGACCGTGATTGTCCAAGATCCGGTTTCGGTCGATGCAAACACTTCGACCACGGCCCCTTGGGCCCCCAGGCCGATGCTTTGTCGGGTTTCGCCGAACCCCTGGGCAAGCCGGTCCACCACGACATGGCGCGGTGCGCAATTGCGGCCTTGGGCAATCGCTGAACTCGAAGCGGCAACGATTGCGAACAGCCAGGCGATAAGAAACTGTCTCACGCATATTCACCCCCTTTCGGATGGTTGGTCGCGCAGGGACCGGCGCGCGACGGGCCGGAGTTGTCAAGAAAGCTTGGCTTCGATCCGTTCCAGCGCTTCGTTCGCATAGCGTTCGGCCAAACGGCGCAGAATAAAATTGTCAGGCCCAAAATGACTGATTGCTTGGGGAACAGAAACGCGGGCATACCCGATCGCCTTTTGAACCAGCATTTCCTTGGCTTCGTCGGGCCCCTCTTTGATAGCGGCTAGAACACCGGTCATGATGGCGCTGTGCAGGGCCTCACGGTGGCGGGCCTCGATGTCCAGGCCAGTCTTGCGCCGGATCAGATTGGACACATAGACGATGACAGCCATCAGCAGAACGCTCAGGGCCTCAAGGATGGTTGGTTCCAGTTGGTCGAACAGATGGGAAAGAAAGTCCATTTCAAGCCTCATTGGTTGTGATTGGGACGCCCTTGGACGTCAGGAACACCCGGCGTCCGGTGACGGGTTCACCATCGGGCCAGCGCGCGGAGAGCAGGCGGGATTTGGCAACACGGGTCACAGTCACAGCGTTCGACTGGTTGCCGCCCAGAACGTGAAAGTGGGTGTCGTCTTCCCCGTGGTAGAAGCCGACGTGCCCCGCCCAATGGTGTTTCGAGATCCGCCAAAATACGAGACAAGAGCCGAACACCGGGTCCGACGCCTTGCCCCAATGTTGCCAGTTGCGCGCACCCAGCGGATTTTCGGGCAACGCAATGTCAGGCCGCCATTTGCGAAAACAGGTTGCTGTGAATGCGCCGCACCACGGAATGTCGCGCGGGTCTATCCAGCTGACAGACTTGTCAAACCACTTGCGCAGCTGGGCCGTGTTGCGCTGTTCGTGTAGCCCCCGGATCTTGGCCGCTTCCGCCATCCAAGGAACAGTCTGTCGCTCCTGTTCTTCTTTCGGTGTTTCGGTCAGGGCCGCCAAGGTCAAAGGTCCGATGAAAGGCCGCGAGCGAAACCCAATGGAGCGTTTGAATTCGACCACCGCCGCATCCGTGCGGGGGCCGCGCACACCGTCAATAGGCCCTGGGTTGAAACCAAGCACCTTGAGCCGGGTTTGAACCCAGCGATAATCAATGTTCATGGGATTTCTCCGATGTCAGGGGGTGATAGGAAGAAACAGCCACCCCAGGAACAACCAGAGCAGCACAGACGCCAGAACGCGCGCCTTGCGGTATCGTTGCGACCGGAAGAAGCGTTTCACTTTCCACCCCCGATCTTTTTTGCCAGTCGGGCCCGGATCAAAGAGCGAGCAAATCCAAAGACATCATGGGCAACATAGGCAATGGAAAACGCCAGCAGCACGACAATGATCGGGTGACTGAAATCATATTCCTGTTCCAGCTTCATCGCCGCCAATGGTGCAGCCATAACACCGAACACGACGTTGAAACCCAGCAAGGCGACCACGTTACGCGGCCTGCGATTTTCCAGTTCCAGAACTGCCAATGCCGCACCGATACAGGCAAACACGACGGCTGTACCCGAAAGCCCCATCTGTGCCAGCCAGGTTATGGCCACGCTAAATGACCCCGCCGCCAGCGAGCCTACCGTTTCAATTTTCATGGAATTACTCCGCTAAGATCAGCGCTTGATCAGTACCGTTCGGCCAATTCTGCCACACCTTCCGGCACATCCGGCCAGTTCGGCTCATCGCCCGCCATCGCTGCGCGCCGTCCTTCGACCTTTGTCGCTTCGATCCACTGCTGACCGGCAACAAACGTGGCCTTTTCCTGTGCGCTCAGGGCTTCTGCTAGACCCGCAGCCAAAAGGCTGGTTTGCGCGCTCTGATCAATTACCGAGAAAATACGCGCCCGAACTCGCATTTTGATGTCATCGGCGCGTTTTGTTGCGGCTTCGATTACCTTGTCCTCTGCCGTGATCAGCTTGGAAAGATCGATGATGATGCGACCTGCCCCCTCTGGGACTGAGCGCCCGCTATCATCAAGGACGATAGATGCAGGCACACGTTCATCTTCCGTCGCCCCGATCCCGTAGGGCCGAACCAAGGTGAGAGACACCACGCCGCCGATCCGCTCGATATCGCTGGCGAGCCAGGCGCAATCGACGGCAGCCCTGGGCAATGTTGCACCTTCCAGCACACCCGATGTGTCAAGAACCTCGCCATTGATAATGAGGTTGTCCCCTGACCGGCTGACCTCCCAAACGTCGTCGCCACGAATTGGTGTGAAATTGATGTTCATGATTGTCCCCTTATGCCCATAGACCGATTGCCATAATCGAAACATCTGGGGACACGGTGTCCGCACCCGCTTCGCTCCACGAATGAACCGAGCAGCTGATTGATCCGCCCCCGTCGATCAAGGCGGCGATGATCCGCGCATCCGTCGCGAAGCGCGACATAGCCGTGATCGCGGGCGCATATGAGGACACGTTAAACGTGGCCGGAAATGTCCAAGTCGCCGCGGCTGCACTCACCGTGGAAAAATTGTTGTTCCAACAGATCTGGGTACCATCGGCAAAACGAACATAGTTGCCATTTGCATTTGCTCCCTGCTCAAACAGCGCGCCATTCGGGTTGCCCCCCGACATCGACACCGTGCCGAGAACGTTGAAGAACTCAGCGGCAGACAGGTTTGACCATTCGGTGATGAAGGTAGAGAACCAAGCGACAAAGGCATCAGACCGAGAAGGAAAGGTGCCTGGGTCAGATAGTGATGGCGCAGTGGGGGGAGGCGTCAGTCCTAAAGGCATCAAACAAGCCCTTCTATTTCAAGTGTTGCAAAGGATGTTCCGCCATGGCCGAGCGGAACAGAGTAGTTCTGGAAGAACCCGAACACCGTTGTTCCAAATTCGGTCATATCGTCGTTGGCGAAATAGACAGATGGCGTCGCCCTGATGCCATCAAGAACCCGCTTGATCCGACGCGCATCTCGGGTCGGAAAAGAGAACTGGAAATCAACCGTGTCAGCAAAAGGCTTCTCGATTAGGATTGCGTTCCCAAAGGTGTCTCGCTCTTTTGTCGAGAAATCCTCACTCCCGATTCCAGTTCCATCAAGCGTGGTGCCGAGGTTATGTACGCGACCCAACACGATCTGACCGACACTGGCCGTCCCGGTTGGGGCGGAGATGGTTATGTCGATACGATGCCCCGAGTAACCCGGCACCCCAGTGAACAGGGCCTCACTGTCATAAATGCCGTCCCAAGTGAAATATTCGAACCAGTCGACTATCTCTGTGTCGTCAACGAGGTCATGGGTTTCATCAAAGACCTCGGTCAAACCCGCGTCATAGATCTGCACCCGAACGCTCTCGGCATCCAACCCGAAGAACGCGATGCCAGTAACAAGCGACGATGGCGTAATCTGATACGTGATCGATGTTGCCTTGCTGACGGTATCGGCGATTTTGCGGTCGAACGGTTTGAACCGATCGGTTGCGCCGATTTCAATCCAGTTGGTTCCGTCATCAGCTGAGGGATCATTGCCCAGGTTGGATCCCAACTGGCTTTCAAACACCGTGCGATATGCCTTGCCTGACAGGCCCGTCATATAGACCTGATCGTTTGCGGCATAGGTGGTGCCAGCATCCCACACAGGATGTACCGTGGCCGCGATGTTGGTTGACGTCACCTCAGAATCGGTGACGGACATCGGAGCGATTACTTTCATGTCGTCTCCACCTTCAAGCTGCCGGGCGACCGTTTGAACTCACTCAAAATGCTCGCTGACTTCCTGGTGTTCCGGGCATTATCCAAACCCAATTGACGTTGCTCATCGCGCAGCGCTGCCAGTTCCTTTTCGATCCGTTCATTCTGTCGGCGAAGTTCACGAAGTTCAGAAACCATAGGGTTCGCGCCACCATTCGCATGGTCAATTACGGTTTCCTGCGGGTGCAGCATCGCCATAAAGCCACCCTTCCCATCCAGACCACCAGAACGGGGAGCATAGCCAGTGAAGCCGCCACCATCGAAACTTGGGTAACCTCCAAGACTGATGACCTGTTGGCGAAGCGCTTCAACTTTGCCTAATGAAAACCCCATATTGGCATTGGCACGGGCCATGAGATCATTCAGACCACCGACACCGTAAAACGATTGCGCAAAGGCCTGTGTATTCCCGCCCGCGATCGACGCCCCATTGAAATTGATCTTGCCATCCGGGCCGATAAACATGTGTGCCGCATTGCCAGATGCATCAAGGATCTGGGTGCCGGTCTGCTGCATCAGCGCGTTTGTCTGCCCGACCAGAGACTGCGCCCAGGTCTGATTGCTGGCCAATTGGTTCTGATACGCCCCCGCTGCCCCGGTGATGTCGCTGATCAGTGCCTGTTTCTGTTCCTCTCGCAGCCGCTGGCCCGCAAGTTCGCCCCGCAGGGCGTCCAAAGCGCCCCGCAGGTTGTTCATTGGATTGCTCAGCAGATTGGTTGACGCGCTGTTGTACCAGTTGCGGAACGTGTTTTCCGGGTCCAGGACAATGCTGCTGGCCAGTGTGATTGTCCCCGTGGTCGCGCCGGTGATCCCATCCAGGATGGCACGTTGCGGCACAGACAGCGCGCCGATATCGACCCGCCCCCGAATGATCCGGTCAATCGCCCCGGCCCCGGCTGAAATCTGATCCAAGAAAGCACGGTCCCACTCCGTGATATTTTGCCCGTGGATGCCAGCGCGGATCGAACGTTCTGTCAGTCCCGGCCCCATGCCGATTTGATCCAAGAACAAACTCTCCCACTGGGTGATGTTTTGCTTATGAATGCCTGCGCGAATACTACGCTCGACAGCGCCGGGGCCCATGCCAATCTGATTGAGAAACCGATCTTCCCACGGGGTTATACTATGGTGGTGGATGCCGGCGCGAATGGACCGATCGACCCGCCCCGGCCCGATTGCCAGCTGATCCAGCACCCGCAGTCCGATCGGACTAATTCGACCAGGGTTTACGGCCGCTTGGATGGTGCGCAACGTAGTGGTGCCAGTTTCAGTCAACAGTGCCCGCTCAGCCGATGTGACCGATTGAGGAAACACCGCCGCGATGGTGATTGCCCGCGCAGCCGACGTGTTGGCATCCAGTAACAGCCGTTTGATCTGTGGCGTCTGCCCCGAGGCCAGAACCCCCGAGATATTGGCGGCATAAACCCCCTGCTGTGCCAACAGGATCCGCCGCGCCGCGCCCCCCAGATCAAAGGCCGATCTGATCATGGTCGCATAGCCGCCCGATTGGGTCACGACGATCCGGCGCACCGCCTCCGAAATCGACGGATCCAAAGCCCCGGTGACTGCAACCGCGTAATTGCCAACCCCCGACAGGGCCAGCCGCAGCGCATCCGAATTCGACCCCAGACGGTCCAGCGCCACATTCACCGTGCGGCTCAACTCGCTGTTGCCGGTCAGGGCAATCAGACGGGTTTCAGCGTCCAGATCCCGCGTCACAAAGAATCGGACGTTCTTGCGCAGCTCAGACGTGGTGGCCAGCGCCAGTTGACGCATATCCGCAGCCAGCGGATTGCGCACCAGAAAGTCCAGCGACTTGATATGTTCGGACGCGCCGTTGATCGCCAGCCACTTTTCAGGCGCGGGCAACTGCGATCGCACGACAAAATCAATGTGGCTGGTGATCCCCTCTGCGGATTGTGCGATCAGCGTCTGCATCCAAGGCGAAATCGTCGCCGTGGGCAACAGATCCACCGTCACGTTCAGACGCTCTTTCAGATAGTCATAGCTGAACTGTTCCGCCTCACGAATGGCCCCTTCCAACCCGCCAAGCGCGGTGTCGAACTGCGCCAATGTCCCGTCAAAATCGCGGGCCAGCGCCTGAATACTGATATCCAGCGCCCCGATCTGGTCATTGGTCAGCCCTTCGAGTTGCAGGAAGTTGCCCAGGTTCGTCAGAACGTCGATCTGCTGTTCATACAGCGTGGTCAGAACATCCTTGTTCGCGCCTTCCAGTTCGGACAGGCCAGCCAGGAAATTCACTTGACCCTGCACCTGCGCCGCGATCCGGCGATACTCCAAGGCACTAGATGCCCCGGCCAGTTCGCCGGTCAGCAGCGCCTTGGCCAGACCCGGAATATCGCGCGCCGCGTCCACATTCCCCCCGCGCGCCAGACCGAATGCGGTCTGGAACTGGTTTCGGTTCACGGCCAGCGCCTGTTGACGGGTGGCCGAGGTCAGATCCGAATTGACCAGATCAGACAGGAAGTCCCGCAAGGTGGTTGCCGTGCGATACCAGAGGTTCGCCGCCGAATTGGTCGTTCGCGCATTCTCGCGCGCGGCATCCATCATCGACCCGACCTCGCCACCAATGGTGGTCAGGATCCCGGTCATCTCCAACGTGAACTGCGCCACCTGCGGCAACACCTCATCCATGGCGCCCGACATTTGCAGCAACTGCGCATAAAGCGCGCGGCCTGACTCTGTGGTCAGATCCTGCACCCCGACCAACGCCCGGAATTGCTCCCGACTTTGGGGCATGGCGACATTCATATCGGCAAAGGTCGCGCGCAGTCGGCGCAACACCGTTTCGTTGCGCTCCGCTTCGGAATAGAACGCCTGCCAGTAGGTCGAGACACTGGCCGTCATCGCCTCAACACCACCGAACTGATCCACCAGCTGCGACGCCCGATCCGCGCCAGCCAACCCGGCAGTGAACAGCCGGTGCCCCAGCAGGTCCAGACCGTCGTTCGCAGCGCTCAGGCCGCCCGACAGACGGGTCAACGTGTCCATTGCCCCCTCACCTGCCCGGCTGAACTCTGTGGTGCCCAGGACAAGCATAGCCATGTCCTCAGACGCCGCTTCAACATGCGTGTTCAGTTCGGCTTGGATCTGCGCGGCGTCCTTGCCGTTCGTCCACAACGTAAACTGTTCATCGTTGAAATCGGCCAGTGCCGCAGACGATAGCCCCAACACAACCGCCGCCGAGGTCAGCCCCTTGGTGACACCGGACATGGCGGTGTCGAGCAGGGTCTGAACCTCGCCGGGAACATCCTTGAACACCGCCTTGTTGCTGCGGAACGCACCGCCTTTGTAGAAATCAAAGCTGGTGCCGTCGAACCCGTCGCTGCCCAATGTGCCGCGCAAGGCCGTGCCGGCATATTTCCGGCTGAACGCCTTGGACAACAGGGCAATGCCCCCCAGGACAATCCCAATCGCGGGCAACGCCGCGCCGATCGCGCCAGCACCGCCAACAGATCCGGTCGCCAAGCCGCCCAGATTGGCAAAGCTGGACCCGATACCACCACCGGACAACACCCCACCAATGCCCTGCCCCACGCCGCCCAGGAAGCTACCGCCGCCAAGCAAGCCGGAACCAACATTCCCCAGCAAACCGCCCAACAAACCGCCACCGGAACCACCGGAACCACCGCCAAGAACACCAGAAGCAACAGAGCCAGCCGACACGGTACCACCCAGACCAAGACCAACCATGATCCTGTTCCGGGCTGCTAGGCTGATCATTTGAGACAGCATGCGCTTGAAGCTGTTGAGAACCCCGTCCTTGAAGCTCTCAAAGTCATCAAAGCCGGAGACCACAAAGTCCCCCCAGGCATCAGTCACGCTCCCAATCCCACCGACAACATTGTTTTGCAAACTGTCAGCATAGGCTTGAGCGGCCTTCGCAGCGTCAGTCAGCTCAATCTTGTTCTTCGACAAGCCGCCGGTCAGGCCTTTCACTCCGTCGACAGAAACCTTGATCTGGCTGTTGAGCACCTTGCTCTTTTTCGTCATCACCTCAGTGTTCTGCATCACTCGGTTGGCGGCTTGATCCCGAGCAACTAGGGAGTTTTGATAGGCCTGTTCCGAAACTGTCAGGCGCGATTGTGCTCCATGCAGTTTGGCAGACATTTTGGCCTGCTCTTCCACGGTCAAATTGCGCAAATGGCCGTTGTCGACCATCTGTTGGACGCGTTCGGCTTCACCAGTCATAGTCGCCAGCTGAGCCGCGGCAGCTTCCCGGGCTGCTTTGGCCAACTGGAAATAATCGTTGGCAGCTTCGAGTGCCGCCTGACCAGCCATTGGCGCATAAGTTGCTGCAAAAGCAGCCAATTGCGTGTTGGCCGCATCTTGGGCCGCCCGCACTTCATCCATGGAAACCTCTGCAGTGTCCATCTGCGGGCCGAACTTGATCAGAGCCGCCCCGGCGGCTGCAACCAACCCCGCCAAAAGCCCCCATGGTCCCAGAGCGACCGTAACTGCGACGCCCATAGCGTAGGCCGAACTCGCTGCGGTCCCCATTAGGGTTACCATTGTTCCCAGAGAACCAATCATCATCGGGATCTGAGTGCCCACCAAGCCTGCGGCTGCAACAGTGATCAGATCAATGTTATCGGCAACAAAAGCCCCTGTGGTCACCACAGCTTCCAGTGCAGGCACAACAACGGTCAGTGCCGCGTTGCCCAACAGCAGTAGAGCATCCCGGCCGGCGGCTGTTGCCTTGGACCACCGTTGGTCAAGGCTGTTGCTCATCTTCTCGAACGCCGCAGCAGTCAGACCTGATTTATTGCTCATATCGTCAAGGATCTGGTTAAATGCCGCGCCCGCGCCGCCTGAGAACGCCAGAACAGCGTTCAGAGCCTCAACCGATCCGAACAGTTGCGCCAAGGCCGCCTCAGATCCGCCGGTCTTGGTGATCACATTTTCGAGGAAGCCGGAGAAACCTTGAGCCTTTAGAGCGTTCACATCGAACTGAATGCCCAATGCGGCCGCCACATCCGTTGCCTGCTTGGTAGGCGCAATCACTGACGCAATAGTTTGACGAATGCCCGTGGCGGCCATGGCAGTAGATTGACCTTGAGTGGTCAGGGCCGCCATTCCGCCGGTCAGTTCGTCAAAGGACACCCCAGCCGAAGAAGCAATCGGAACAACCGTGCCCAGGTTGGCCGACAGCTCTCCGATGGTGGTCTTGCCAGCGCGCATTGCTGCAAACATCGCGTCCGACGCTTGCAGGGCAGTCAGCCCCTGCGCTGAATAGGCATTGGTGGCAGTTGTGAGGGCATCGGTTGCAGTCACAACATCTGTCACACCGCCGATAGCAAGACGGTTTGATGCATCCAGCAACTGTGCTGCATCTTTGACTGTCCCAGCACCCGCCGAAATCGCTTGATAGAAGCCTCGCACCTGTACCGCGGCATCAGAACCATAGGCTACACCCATCCGGCGCGCCTCGGTTGTCAACAGGGCCATCTGTTGCGGTGTGCCTTTGATCAGGGTTGACGTCTCGGCCAGGGCAGAATTGAAATCCCGCGCCATAGTGACGCCTTGGCCGATGGTTTGAATGCTGGCATAGGCCGTGACCATTCCGACAACAGCTTGTGCGGCTTGTTTCATTCCGAGGCTCATAGCCTTGGCGTCAACACCCGCTGCCTTGAACTTTGGACGTGCGCGATCTGTGGCCTTCCCCGCCTTATCAACTCCTTTTGCAAGATCATCCGCTGCGTCATCCGCGCGGTCTGCTGCATCGGCAAGTTTGTCCAGGTCCTTTTCCGCGTCTTTGAGTTCCCGCGTTTCGGCCCCAAAGGAAAGTTCAGCGAAGTTCATGCACAATCTCCCGAGATTGCAGAAACGCCAAAAGACCCGTAGCTTTCGCTCACAGGTTGATTGGAGTTATTGATGTTTAGATTTTTAGGTGCCCTGTGTGGGCTGGTATTGGTCCCTGTCGCCCCAGTTTTTGGCGAAGACATGGAGCTGAAGCTGAAGTTCAGCGAGCGTTATCTTGCTTGTGCACGGGAAAACCTTGGTGATGATCCCGCTAGGCTGGCTTGCTTCGATGAGTTAATGCGCGACCTTCCCAAATGGCTCGAAGAAGGATTTGTGCCGGTTGCCTCGTGTGAGATTGAGGATTGGAAAATGCAGTTGCGAGGCAACCTGCCTTACATGACAGGGGCCACGACCTGTCCTTCGGGAAGACTCACTTACAGGATGTACGATGGCGAAACAGGCGAGTTTGTGACATCAGGTTTCACCTATTTCGAAGGATACGCTTTTCGCGATTACCCAGACACCGAAGCGTGGCCAAATTCAGTGGATCTGAAGTACACGATTTCTGATCGGTAAGAGCGGCCCAAGAGCCGCTCCTGTGGTTTTCTCAGGCGGCTCCGTCAGAATTATTTTGTATCACCTCTTGATACATGTATCTTGGCGTGATACATACTTCCGCATGATACAGAGCACCACTGGCAAGCTGATCGAGCAGGTAATAAATGGCAAACCCGGAAAAGGGTTCCCTGCTTCTATCTTCAAAGTAGCCGTTCGCAAGGTAAGCATGTTGAGCGCTGCGACGTCGCTAGAAGATTTACGATCCCCACCAGCCAATCGATTGGAGAAATTGGCAGGGGACCGGGCAGACCAATACTCGATCCGCATCAACGACCAGTGGCGTATCTGTTTCAAGTGGACCGATAACGGGCCAGAGGATGTCGAAATCATCGACTACCACTGAGTCTGGTTCACTCGGAGAAGGAGAGAACCGATCATGAAGATGATGAATGCCGCCCACCCGGGCGAGATACTACAGTCTGAATTTATTGAGCCATATGGCTTGAGTTCCGGCCGCGTGGCGAAGGCACTGAGTTTGCCTCGCACTCGGATCGAACGCTTGGTTAAGGAAGAAACCGGCATGACAACCGATACCGCTGTGCGTCTGGCTAAGTTCTTCAGAACCTCCCCTATGTTCTGGATGAACCTCCAAACCCAATTTGATTTGGCTAAGACCGAGTGCGAGATCGATGTATCGTCTATCCCTCGCTACGAGGGGGCAGCGGCCTAAACCGGCTATCGAATCCATGACCCAGTTCACCATAGGCACCAAGGTTCTTGTCACGCTCTACGGTGACCTGGGTGAACTGCCTGGTGAGATCATGGACGGCCCGATCCAAAAGGACGGTCGATTGGTTGTGAAAATCCAGCACTCCGATTTTGAGAACTGGTATCCAGTAGAGCGGGTGAAACCGTTTCTTTCGATTGTCCCAGACACCTGACGCATATTGCGATACGGGTAGTGGTAAGAGGTGCCTCCGATACCGCGTATCACATATGCCTCTTACCCCTCCCGTTCACTTGGCATGATGCTGAGAGGCTTCGCGCCTTCTTCCAGCCCTCGCAAATAGGCTTTGCTCATCAAGAGCACCGCCCGCGTTTCCCATGGTTCCGATATGGTTTCGGTCAGAGAGACGTAGGCAAAGATGTCCATCCATTCGAGGGAGGCCACCCCCCGCATTGGGTCGGATTTGAGCGGCCCTGCGTCGAACAAGGCATCAAACAGATATCCGCCGGCATGAATTGGCAGGTAAGGCGGCTCCTTTCCCGCCTCCCTGTATTCGCTTGCCCGGGAAACTCTTGGCCGATCCGCTTTGTCGCCATGATCGATACACGCGTCCAGCCAACCGGCCTGGTGCGCCGCGTCGATCAGCCGCCCGAGGTTTCGCCCAAAAAACGGGCGCCATCCTGTGCCGCGTCAATGACCTGTTGGGCAAACGTCTTGTTGGTGATGTCGAACTGAGGGGCCCGGGTTTCATTGCCCTCGTCATCCTTGACCACAACTTGACGAACGTTCCCGTCAGCGTCCTTGGCAAAATCCATCTGTGGGAACGTCATGTTCAGGATTTCGCGGATCTGCTCTTCGGTCTCGACCGGCTTGTCGCCAAGTTCCATATTGCGGGCACTGATGATGAACGGCATGGCACCTTCAATCTGGGCGCTGTGCATCGCTTCCATCAAGGCGTCCCGGTCTTCATCATCGTCGGCGCTTTCCACCTTCTTCTGCATTTCCTTCAGGCGGGCCTGAACGGAGGGTGCCGCCGATCCGCGGACAACAAATCCCACTGGTTCGCCCTTCTCTTCGATCGGTTCATCGGTGAACGGGTGGCGCAGCTGCAGAAAGATACCGTCTTCGGCGCGTTTACGACCGTTGAATACTGACATGTCCATGGTGAATTCCTTTGGTTCCAGGTTCCTGATGGGTTGGGGAAAGCGGAACCACCTCCCTCCCCAACCCTGTATCCGCCCCGAGGGGAGGCGAATTAAGCGGGCTCGGTGCCTTCAACTGTGAAGTTGTTCTGCTTGAACGAGCAGGTCGCGCCCTTGTGGGTGTTGTCCGTGCCCTGGTTCTCTTCATGGCTGTGCAAGTAGCCCTGCGCGTATTTGACGGCATCGCCGGTCACCAGTGCCGGACCATCGCCGCTGTCAGTGCCAGAGCCTTCAGCGATTTTCAGGGACACCAGACCGTCCTTGTCATTGGCTTGCGTTTTCACGTTGCCTTGGCCCGTGTCACCGGAGATTTCGCGGGTGGTGAACTGGCTTTCTCGGCCCGATCCCGCCCCTTTGGTACCGGAAGTGAAGCCAGTGGCCAGATCCGGAACATCAGTGTTGCTGTGGGTGACGCCAAACACGGGAAGGGTCTGGATGCCTTTCACCTGAACCCAAGTCAGGGCCTCAAACCCGGTGGTGTCATTACTGGCGGGCAGCGCAGTTGCCATCCAGAGTGTCTTGCCGATGTGATTGTCGGTCATTGGTATGTCCTTTCCATGCAGAAAGACCCCGCTCGCGGGGCATCATGTTGAGATTGTTGGGAAGACCCGCTTTGGCGAAGTGCCAGCCCGCGAGCGGAGGGCTCTTAACCGGCGTCAGCCGCCGGATTTGCGCGCTGCCAGCCTTTGGCCAGCCAAGCGTCAATATCTTTTTCCAGAACTCGGGCAGTGGTACCAAGTACACCGTTTTTCCGGTTTTGGTTCACCAGGTCGACGCGCGCAGGCTTGCGTGTTGCCCGTGCCTTCGGCTTCGGCTGCTTGTCCGTTTCATCACCCATCAGGGCCTCCTTTCAGTTGCTGGGAATGGCCTCAAGAGGCCTGGTAATGGATTTGCACGGGCAGACGCCACAGCGCCCCGTCCCGGTACCCCTGGCCGACGAATGGCGGCCGCATGATAGTGATCTTGCCACCGGTAACATCCAGCTTGGTTGTTTTCCTGAAACGCGCCGCGATCAGATCCCCCTGGCGTTCGTTTGGCCGGGCCCATTCGTTGAGTTTGCCCACCACAGACACCTGCAGGTAGCCCCGTTTTATCTCTCCGTCCCCATTCAGCGTTCGATCAATGGAAGGCATACGCACCAGCTCATAAATCAGATAGGGCGGCTCTGGGAACTCGGCGTCCTTGTTCTCCCACATAATCGGGTAAACATCGGTCATTGCCTCAAGATGGGCCCCGAGAACATCCGAGATATCGGTTTCGTTGATCATTTTCCCCGTACCTCTCGCACCCGAGCTTCGACAAACTCAGGGAACCGGGCCACATTTGCACCGACGAAATGACGCCCGGCTTGATTGAACTTGCGCCCCAGTTCATCCGTGCCGGTGAACCCATGTTCAACCCGCATGGCGTATTCCATTGGCCAGGCGAACCGCATGCTGTCACCAAGATCAAAGTTCGCGATTACTGTCGTGTAACCATCAGGCCCTTCGGTTTCGCCGCCCCCATTCAGTGAGCTGGTCAGGGAGTTCACCAGATCAGCCGTCAGACCGACAGGAATTTTACCCTCTTCGAAACCATCCGCTCCCCGGGTAACGCCCAGCTGGGTTGTCTGCGCCGCCTCAACCACGTCCTGAATGGCTTCGGTCGCCACATAGCGCATATCTTCCTTGGCCACGTCTACAAAGGCGCGGACCTGATTTGCAAATTTACCCATTTCGTTCAGAAGTCGAATTCACCGGCATCTTCTTGATGCGCAAGCATTTCAGAAACAGAAGATGCGACCAGAGATTTGTCGGATCCGGTGTATTTCTCCAGGAGCGCATCAGCCTTTGCGCGCCGCTCAGACAGCGGGGCTTTCAAAACTTCTGCAAAAAGATCATCAGCAGTCATTTTCATTTGGCGTCGAACTCCTTGTAGATGCTCAACAAATCCGGATGAATACGGAAGTGGTTTTCTTCCCCAAGCATATAGAGCGCAAAGGTTTCGGCCACATATTCATGCGAAACTTGGCCCCCATACTTGGAAACGAGAAGCGGCCAGCCGCTTTTCATGACATCAGACTGGGCCAGAAAGGCATCTATCCGAATAGATATGCGCTCATCGATAAGATGCAAGACATGGCCAAACTCGTGGTAGATCGTTGAACGCTTCTGCTCGGCATGATCGGCCAAGATATTGACGGTCCAGTTATAGTCCGCCTCATCCATTTTTGCCGCACGTTCTTCAACCCGATTGTCCAGGGCACCTTTTGCTTTGAGCCGCTCCAAAGCATCCTTACGCTGCTTTGCGTACACGGGCGCATTCTTCTTGGCTATGTCACGCTGCTTCTCAGCCTCGAACTTCGAACCAAACCGCAATGGCAGGTGCAGGAGCGCGGTCCTCTTGCCGTTTTTCCTGCCTGGGACAATTGCCGCTTCAGCATTCGGGATCGGCCCCATCTTGAACCGAGTTGACGGGCCCACTGCCGCTAACGGTGACAACCCAAACCGCTCTGTCACTTCCTGAGCCGCTCGAAGCCCTGGGTTCAATGCTGCAGTCGATATCCCCTTCAGGTTCGCAACTTCTGCAATACCGGAGGAGATTACGAACTTCTCTGCTTCCCCGTGATTTCTCAACGGGGTGAAGTTCTCATAATTGAACCGCGCTTTTGGGGTAGAAGGGGCCCGTTTCACCCGCACCCGATAGAACGCCATGCAGTTGCAGCCCAAGGTGTGTTTGGCCGGCGCATTCTCATCGTGGGGGTGGCGCATCTTTGTTCCGTCCTGAAACTCAAAGCGTTCTCCCACTTCAATCACTGTGCCATCCATTGCCAAGTGATCTTGGCGCGGTTCCTTGGACCGGTTGTGTTGCCAACGGGCCGTGACAGTCTCCACATCCGGGCGTTCAAGGATCTGCAGCATGCCTTCCTCACGCCCTGCAGCAATGGCCTGTCTGGATTCCTGTTTGGCAATCACCTTGCCCCGGTACCCGAGCGCCTTGGATTTGTGCGCGGCGATGATCTGATCCAGTTCTTTGCCCTTGATCGCGCGGCCTTCTTTGATGGCTTTGATCACCTGTTTATCGAACCGGCGGTCACTGAGCTTGTATCGCGGCTTCCAGCGCCCGGTCTTTTTGTCCTTCACAAAATAATCCCGGATCCGGTCTGGGTCGGACAGGATCGAGCGGGCGTTTAAAACATGGTCGGTCTGGTCCGAATTGAGCCCCAGGAACCCACCGACCCGACGCTTGCCAACCTTCCGCCCGGTGATCTCGCGGGCTACGGCCAATGAAGACCGACCTTCCCGCAATCCAGTTTCGATCACGCGGCGGGCGACTTGCACGTTTTCCTCTGAGATCGACTGAATCAACTGGGCACCACGTTCCCGCACCCAAGCTTCGGCCCGTTCATGCCCCCCGTTGAAGGCGTAGACACCGCGCAGGCCCCGATTGCCGATTTCCTCGGCCAACTGCCCCCCGGAGACAAACCCCGCCCTTTGGGCCTCGTGAAGCGGCCACAGGTAGGATTGATCAATGCGCAGGATCTCCGCGGCCTCTGCTATCCGGCCCGCCTCGATCAGCTTCACCAGCTGGCGTTCGTCAACTGCAGTTGAAGCATTGGCCAAGGCATCTTCAAACGCGCGACGGATCTTTGGTTCCAGCTTTCGGATCATATCGCGAAAACGGGATTGTTGGGTGGCCATGCGGACCTCCCTGATTAGGGTTCAGATTGTCGGGTTAGAGATCAGCTTTGAGCAGCAAGCCCAAACAACAGACCCCAATAGAAAGAGATCATCATGTCCTGATCGGGGCGGAAGAACATTTCGCGCGGAAATGCTGCGACCGTCTCAGCCTTGTGCAGATCGCCAAGCTGCAGGTGACGTGCAACGCAGTAAGCCTGCGAAGGGCTTTCCAGATCCGCGTAAAGGGATCGATGGGTTTCGGTCAGGTCAGTCAGGTTTCCAAATCCAGCTCGTACATCACAGCGACCCCACCGGGCGAAACGGGCCGCACTTCCATGATAAGGTCGAACCGAGTGTCAACGGTGACATCCACCGATGCAACCCCCACGGCAATTTCCTCGCCCTTCTGCGGCACGGCCCCGGTGGCGTTCACGGTCAGGGTGCGGAGGGTTTTCCCGATCAGGGCACCTGATCTGTCCCGTAGGTGCTTGTTGTCCTCGATCGCAGTCAGCTCATGCAGGGTCGGGTTAGGTTCCGGGGTTGCGTCGTGCGGCGACGTGGGGCCGCCTGAGCCGGGCTTTCGCAGCGTGCAGAGCAGTGGGCCGTTACCAACCGCTTCCCCCGCCTCTGCAAGCGCTGCGGCGATCTCTGATGCAATTTCGCTACCTGCGCTCATACCGTGAATGCTCCCGGCACCCGATTGATGTAGGGCGAAAGCATCGCCTCAATCTTGGTGCTGACCGGCGTTGCAGCTTCTGAACCAGTTGCGTCGCCAACGCGTTCCCACTTGATACCCTTCACCTCAACCAGCACCCTTTGCTCTGCCGGAGTGAAGGTCTTGGAGAAAAAGCCCGGGGTGGCCAATTCCAGCTTGGCCGCCTCGTAGGTTGCCTCATCAACATTCGGCGATGTGGCGTCATATCCTGCCATGAACCGGTTCACATGGTGAAATGTAATGTAGTCAGTGGCCCGGATCAGAGCCGACGCACTGGCTGCGTCATCCTCAACGACATCCCCGCGCGCCGCTGCATATGCAATCCAGTCTGTGACGGTTACTGCCATTGGTTAGGCTCCAATGAAAACGACTGACAACGCCTGTTCACGCAGCTTTTCTTCACCCAGGCGTTTGTTGACCTCGACCCCGTGCGCTTCGAGCAATTCGATCATTTCCGCTTTGCCCATCTCTGCGATGGATTCGCGGGTGGTTTCCAGAGACGGTTTCTTGTCTTCAACTTCAACGATCCAACCGTTTTCTTCCCATGCCTGAACAACCGGGCTGTTTGCCAGTTGTTCCAAGACGTCCTGATCAATTTCCAGCGTTCCGCCAGCCGGGACAACGTAGCCCTGCCCCAGCCCCAAATCGCCCTTTGTGGTGTTTCGAACTTCCATAATGGTTCCTCCTGTTAAGGGGGGTGAGGCCGGAGAACCCGGCCCCGCCAATCGCTTAGATGCCGTCGCCGTAGCTGACCGCCTTGGGGAGTTTGATATCCAGGCCACCCAATCGGAACATGCCCGGGATGGAGAACTGGAAACCCTCGACCTGTACCGGGAAGAACCGGTGCGGCATCGGAATGTGCAGTTTCAACACGTCCGGTGCCCGACGATAGGCGATCATCCGGGCTGTCGAGCCCGCGCCTTTGGTCAATAGGCCCCGTTTTGCGCGGATCGTTAGCGGGCGCCCAGTCTGTGCCGTGTACACATTGGCCTTCTGGATGAACTCCAAAATGGTCATGCTGGTGTCGGTCAAGCGCGTCGAGGCGATGTAATTGAACCGCTCGGTGGGCAGGATCAACGTGTCGGCCAGCTCGGTTTCCTTGGTCGCCGTAACAACCCCCGTCAACAGGTCGTTGACATCCCGGATAATCTGATCCGGCGTTTTGTTGGCCCAGAGCGTCGAAGAACCTGTGCCATCTGCAGCGACCGAAACTTGAGGGACACCGGTATAGCTGTAGAGCCCTTCGAAGTTCTTCTTCGTATCGCCATCGAACGAGACGGTGTAGACCATCTGCTCATAGGCACGACGAGCGATCCGGGCCTTCTCACCATCCAGGGCAACCCTCAACAAGCGAGCCTGGTTCACTTCTTCGTAGCCGTACCCATACCCGATGCCGGCACTATGGACCGCAGTCTCGTGCGATGCCATCTGCGCGCCAACCATGGGAACATCCTTCCCGTTGCCATTCAGCCAGTCAGCCTCGCCCGCTCCATCCATCGAATAGTAGGTGACGGACTTCACGAACTCGCCAGACGACGTGTCCACCGGGATCAGTTCAGCATAGTTCAGTTCGGGGTATTTGGTGCGATACACCCCCGCCTCAATGTGCGAGGTCTGATTTTGCGCAAAGCCCAACGAGGCCTGCATGGCATCATTGAACTGTTTTGTGGTCATTGCATTCATTGTTCAGACCCTTTTCTTAAGCGGTGCCAGCAACAGCCGGGACATCCAGGTTGACGCGAATTTTCGCGAGTTCACCGTTTGCAGCGCTGGTTTCCCAGCGGCACCCGGCCAGTTTCAGGGAGGCGCTACCACCTGCATCTGCGTTGGAGAACGTGCCATCGGCAACCAGCACCCATACGTCTTCACCAGCAGAGACACCGCCAGCATCAGTGACTGTCACCCACAGCACGCCCTTGCGCATTAGCAGCGCGGATTCGTATTGCGCGAACTTGTCGTCGGTTACCGATTGGTCACGCACCGTAATTCCGATCACCTGATCAGAGGCCGCGGCCACGGCACCACACTGATTGTCAGCGGTGCCCTGAATGACGGGAACAGCGAAACCGAAGCCTGCCGCTGGCTCAACATCCCGGGAAATCAGGGTGTTGGGTTCAGTGTTTGCGATCATGCCCAGAAAGGCGGCCGCCATATTGTCGGAGTAATTGGTTTGAACAGCCATTGATCAGGCCTCCTGCTTTGCAGTTTCGCCCATCCAGGCGTTGTTCATGTCGATCAGGCTCTCGGAATAGGCCTGGTCTGCGACGGACATGTCGGCTGTGGTGGTGATCACACCGGTTTTCAGCGCGTCAGCGAATGGGTCGGCTTCCTTGGTGTCGGCTGCGATCACTTTGAACATCCCGGAAACCTCGGCGTCCGAAGCGTCTTTGATCGCCTCGTCCCCCATCTTGGCCGCTACCGCTGCTTTGCGCAGATCGGCATCCGACAGACCGGTCGGCTTCACGTCCTTGGCGATCTTCGCCACGGTAGCGACCAGCGCCGCCCGGTCAGCCACCATCTTGTCCAACTTGGCCGGATCTGGCTGGGCATCCTTGGCCTTTTGGAGATCGGCTTTCAAAGTGCCGATTTCTTCGTCTTTGGCATCGATGGCGGCCTTATGGGCTGCTTCGGCATCCGAAAGGATTTTGGCCGTATCGACCTTGAATTGTTCGATGATAAGGGCATCAGAGGCCGCGACCTGCGCCGCCTTGTCGCCCAGCACCACCGTTTTGAGAGCATCGGACATGGTGTCCTCCTTTTTCCTGCTCGGGATGATTGGGCTTGCGCCCCATTGATCCGCACCGTCACCGATGCGGCATTCGCCACCCGCCCGGCCTTTCGGCACGATGGCGAGATGATTGATCCGGATGTTTCGCTGGATCGCGTCGTATGCTTCGCCACCAGGCGTCACACCATCCGTGAATTCGAGGGAACATGTGTACCCGGCTGATAGTTCCCGAGTGCCACCTTCGATCGCTGCAATGGCCTCGGCGTCTTTGACGATCAGGGGCAACTTGATCTTGTTGCCGTCCCATTCGGCTTCGGTCGATACCTCTCCCTTGGCCAGATCTTTCCAGTTGTCCGCCGTTACCTTCTCAGGGTGGCCCAGCGTTACAGGGGCATGGCTGAAAGTCCGAAGGCTATCAGGCGCTCTCACCTCATCTTCTGGACGCCAGACGCGCACCACGCCTTTGTCAGCAAGGCCCACCTCCGCGCCGGTATAACTCTGGATACCTGTACGGACAGCAAAGGCTTCGGCCACAAGGTAGCCGTCATCCGTTTTTCGTGTCCCGCTAAGGGTGGCCGCATCTGTGAAACGCTGCTCGGTCATTGTTCCTTCACTCCTTCAAACCACTTCGGGTTCACTTCTTCGAACACCTCGGGCCCAAGGATGATCTCCCCGGTATAAGGCTGGATTTCGTCCAGTTCCGGGGCATCTGCGGCGTAGGAAATGGTGACGTGGGGCTGGTACTCCGGATGATCCCATTTGGCCCCGGCCCGCTTGGTCTCTTCATGACGCCAGGACAGGTGCGATGATGCGAACAACAACACCCGGGCGTCGCCAAAGCGCTCCATCAAGCGCGGACCACCCGCGTTCACCTTGATCTCTTCGTCCCAGGCTTCACCCACCTTCATCCAGTCGACAGGCTCGCGGCTAAATGCGATTGTCACATGAAGGTCATCGGCTGGCAGAGTGGCTTTGAACCCCTGACCTTTTGCCCAGGCTAGGATTTCGTCTCCATTCAGAACCGGGCGACGAATGTACAAGGTTCGGGGCGCGGCATCGGCGGCGTTCAGGGTGTCGTCGCGGTCTTCATTCTCTTCGTTGTCACCATCAAAGCCACCCGCATCCTTGACATACCCCTCAAGGCCCGGGAATGCGCCGCTTTCAGTCGCCGCGTTCACAGCTGCTTTGACAACAGCCTCAATGGGGACCCCCAAGCGTTCCATCTTTTCCGCCGCAGTCATCAGCTTGTCGGCGTTTTCAGCGCGTTCCTTGTCACTGGGTTGCCAGAGAGGCTTCCAGTTGTAGTGAACATCCGCAGGGCGGTCGCCCAAGGCCGAACGGATCAGGCATTCGTCCAGGATGGTCAATTCCGGTTCGACATCGAGGGTTTGCCGCACTTTCACCCGGTCGTAGTAGCCGCGAGTGTCAGCATCACCAGTCGCGTTCAATCCGCCGGGTGACTGGCCATAGAGCAAGGTCAGGGGGATTTCTGCAGCAGCACTCACGCGCAGCGCAAACCTATCCATTAGGTCCGGAACACTGCCAAAGGACGCCTGTTTCTGTTCGTACTCTTCCTCGCTATCAAGGATGAATGCACCGTTGATGCCCTTGGCCAGGCTTGCAAGCTGGAACCTCTGCAAAAGCAACTTTTCATATTGCTCCCCACCGGAGCGCAGATTCTCGGTGAGGTTCTTCACCTTGAGAACATCGACCTTTGCCTCGAACAAAAGGCTGTCCGCATTGGCAGCGGCCCCATCGTCACGCTGCACCTGGGCCAGCACCGCGTTCAAAACGCTATCGCCCCACCATTGGCCGGTGATCTGCGAATGACCCGGCACCGTTGGCCCGCGAAACAGGACCAGTCGGGAATGATGGATGCGCAGGTTGGTATCAGCCGCAGTGATCGAAAAGAACTCGGGCCGCCCGTGGCCGCTTTCGCGCGGGTCGCGTTGGATTTCCTCCGGGTTGATTTCCCCTTTGTTGAGAACTGTCAGATACTTCAGGCCGCCTTTGCCCATTTTCGACGGGTCCAATGGTTCTTCGGTATCCGTGTCACCGGTTCCAATCATGATGGCAGAACCACCGCGGAAACGGGCAATGCGCAGCGCTTCGATCAGCTTGCCACGGGTATTCAGGCACTTCTCTTCGGCCTCAATCTTTGAGATATCAGCGCCTTCGGCTTGCCACTCTCGCCATTCGCGCCCGGCATCTTCCGCCGGCATATCGATAATCTTCTGTGCCAGCTTCGAAGTTCTGTATGCGGATTCGATCTGAACATCCGAAAGGAGATCCAGCGAATAGAACGAGTGAGACGCCTTGTCCCGGTCGGTCCCCATGCCGGACACAAGATTGCGCAGGCCATCACGCATGGGGATAGTCGCGCCGGTTGCCGTGCGGCGGAAATGCGGCTTGGTCAAAGAGCACCCTCCCAACTGAAGTTGCTGATGTTCAGTAATGTGTTGAATGCGCGACTGGTTGCGTCCGCGTCATCGTCGTGTGTGGCCTCTGGGAAGCCCTCTAATTCCGACAGCCACCGTTCATTCCAGGCTCCGCGCAGAAAGAATACGTTCCCAGCCTCGGCCTGAGCAGAGAAAGGGCTGAACCTGGTCACCTTGTCGCCGGTCTCTGGGCTTGATCGAACGTCATAGCCAACGAGCAGCTTGGTCTGGTAGCTCGTGACCTGTGATTTGCCCGCTTGCCCCGGATCTTGAGCGATACTGATTGTTGTTGCCCGTCCATCCTGTTCGGCGGTGTTCTGAACCAACCGCTCGACACCAGCCGGGCCTTGTCGGTCATAGGTATGATGCCCGACAATGAACCGACCATCAGGCGTTCGCCCCATCTTGTTCCCACAGGTCCAATCCGGGTCATTGCCTTCGATTTTTGGCGTTCCGGCCAAGTCCCAACCTCGGACCCACTTTGTACCCGCCGGCACTGCTTCGATCGGCTTCACCCATTCCCGCCGGAAATACAGTCCCGCGGCTGGCCGGATCTTCCAGTTTCCACCCAGAAGGCGTTCCCGTTCGACCAAGCTCAGGGCCATCAGGTTGGCCATATACTCCGGGTTAGCCGACATAAGCTCCTTATTGTCGGTCAGTTTGGCGGGAACGAACGTCACAGACTTTGGCGGGATCGGCACCTTGTTGCCGTTCTCGTCAATCATCGTGTGGTGTGCCAGATCTTGCGGCTTGTCTGCCCACATGATCGTATCACCGATCCGGACAAACCAGCGAAGCACCCCGCCCCGTTCGGGTATCGCGTAACCAGTGTCCTGATTGATCCACCATGCGATAAACCGGGCCACCCAGCTATCAGCATCCGGATTGCAGGTTGCGCGAATGTATGGCTTCACACCGCTCATGGAACGGTTCCGGCTGACCATGTAGAAGAACTGCTTTTCCGAGAAATGCGTCAACTCATCGAAGTTGATCAGCGGTATTTGCGCGCCTTGGTAATTTCGAACCGTCTTCTCATGCTCGAGGTGCGTGAACTTGATCTTGGCCCCCGATGGAAACCGCCATTCAAGCATGTGACTACGGGGCATTCCCCCGAGCATCGGGTAAAGCTCTGCGCTTTCATCCCACAAACCACCCTCGTTGGTGATCTGAGTTGTTGTGCGTCGAAAGAAAACCGCGCCAAACCTGCCATTGCTGACATGGCGCAGTGGCTCCATCAACAGCCCCCAGGTCTTACCGCCACCTGCGCTGCCCCCGTAGATCGTGATGTCGGCCGAACTTGCCAGGAATTGGGTCTGCGGTCCCTCCTGTGGCCGAATGATCCTACTAGCCGCGCCCATTGTCTGGCAGCTGGAAGGTGACAACTTGGCTCACCGGGGTCATTGATCCATCTGGCGATGTCACTTCGGTTTCGGATTTGTCAGTCTGTCCGAGCGTCTGCTTGCCCAACCAGATCTGCATGGTGACATTACCACCCATAGCCGACTTCCACTGTGCCCGGCGTAGGCTCACCTTTCCCCCGGAGGCATGCCTTTTATAGTACTCCGCAAAACCCTCTTCTCCTGCTTCTTTCAAACGCTTGTCGATCGTGTCCACTGAACAGCCGATGACATGGGCGCATTCCTCCGCGGTGCATTGGATTTCGACAAGGCTCTGCAGCTGTTCAAGATCGACATCGATACGAGGCCGACCGCCTTTATTCTTGGGGGGCATGGTTTTCGAGCCTCTACACAGTGATTGCGGCAATAACCGTGAATGTTGTGGCTAGGACCGTTTGAACCTCGGCACCGTTTGTGACCCGACACTGCAGGTCATAGGTGCCCGCGGCCCCTTGGAACGTTCCGGCCGCATATGTGACAGTGAACACACCACCCGCTGCGTTTGTGATCTGGGTTGTTCCTGCAATGGGGGCTGACGCACCGTTTTTACAAACCGCAGCGATGGAACACCCGGTCAGGTCATAGGCATTGCCGCTCTCGGTAACGGGGACCTCGATCGTCAGGCTGTCTGTTCCGTAAATTGAGGTCATGCAACATCCTCCCAGTGAGCGTTGGCGGTGTGGTGTGGCCATTCGGCTGCTTTTGAGTGCTGCGCCCAAACCCCGGGCTCTGCGACCTCCTGCCAGTCACCCGGCACAGCTGGAGTGGCGGGCCAAATTGCGGCTTCTACCGGTGTCGCCCGAAAAATTCCGTTTAGTAGATGAACAGCCCAGTCCCCGCGGACCGTCGGATTGTTCCAGACACCAGCCGCTGTCATTCGAATTTCACGATCAACTGTGATCTGCACAGCTGGCAGTTTTGGTGAAACCCAAAACCCAGTTGGGTGAAGCGATTGAATAAGCTGAGCGTGTGGTGAGCCCAGGGAGGGGGCCACAGACAGGCCATTCGCAACCAGTTCCGTTGGTCCGGAAGCGTCAGTAACGGCGAACTCATAGCCCGTGTCATAGGGCCATGAGGCGACTGAATAAGAATCGGTGGTTTCCCATGTCGCCCCGTCGTCAGACTTTTGAATATCAAAGCCTACCGGGGCCACACTTGTCAGCAAGGACCTAAGATAGACCTCCTGAACCGTTGTTTCGACACCAAAGTCCTGTTGAATCCAACAGGGATACCCCGCCTCGGCATACCAGCGAGTCGCGGTTGATGCGTCGAAGGCTCTTTCCGCAGAGTTGCCGTTCCAAACAGAGGATGCGCTTGCGTAAGCCTCAGACGTTTGATCCGCGCCGCCGGGGGTTGCTCGCATCTGAATGTCTGACAGTTGCGGCCTGGGACCGTTCCCGCTGGTAATATGGATGCGCCAATATCGGGCAGGCATTAGGCAGCGTCTCGAATGACGATATCAAAGGCGGCCAGATTGAACTGATTGCCGCTGGTAACACCAAGAGTGGCCGAAAGACTTCCTGTCGCAATCAATACCGATGATCCATCTGTAATTGCCCAGTGACTGGCATCTCCTGTTGCTGTCACGCTGGCCTCAGAAACAGCACTGACAGTGACTTTTCGTCCGTCCGGCGCATAATCGGCAGGTGCCACGACTGAAACCGTATCATTGCCCAGAGTATGGGTGCTGGTTGCCTCTGTGTAGGTGGTCGGCTCCTGCGAACAGATGTCGATCCGCGTTCCGTTGGTCTGGATCCAAGCAAGGCCGTTATCCAATACACTGTCGTTCAGATAGGCCATGCGAATTCACCTCCGGTCGCCCGGGCAGTGCCTCTTGTTGATTGAAAACAAAAAGCCCCAGCGTGAGCCAGGGCGGTTGGTTGCGGGCTTTCCACCCGCTGGGCCCAAATAGCCGGGCTGGCATTCACTTGTGTTCAGAAATGGGAGAACCCCAACAAAAAGGGGTGAACCGCTGTATCTCGCGAATCACCCCATTGTGTCATACATGACTCAGTAACTGACTCTCAGTCAAGGGCGTTATGAATTTGGTTCAAGTTTCTGACCTGAAACATGAGGCAAGGCACAACCAATTCAAAGGACTTCGATCACAGGGCGCGAGCCTGAGGCATAACACTAATATCCCGTCCGTGTATGCTCCACATATCCCCAGCTGACCCTGTACTTAGGAAAATCTTGGGGTGCTTCGAACAGATATAGCGCACACGATCTTCGGTCAGATTATTCCAACTCGCTATTGCCCGTGTGCTTCTAAACGCCTCCCCATCCTTGGGAGAAGTATTGTTTTCCATCCAAGAATAAACTCGCTCCTTTTCCTTGCGCTCTTGAAGACTTTTTGCTGCCCATCCCACCAGTAGAACAGTGAGGCCAGCAACAGCACCACCAGCTCCACCAACAATAATTCCCTCAATAGCACTCGTCATCTACCAAACCTATTTCTGCCGGTCTCATGTCGCAGGATCCAATCCGGTCGTTTCGGTGTCAATAACTGCATAACGCATATCTTTCTCCTATCTGCTGACCACTGTGAAAAACTGGTGTGGCACCGGGTATTCCCCATCGGTCCAGGCGTCATTGATGATGTCGATCGTGGTGCGCAGATGTTGTGCGAGGGCCTTCCTTTGCCGGTCTGGGACTGTTGGCCGCTGAAACTTGCCATCCTTGACGGGGATGCGGGTCCAGCCGTTATCAATGGCGACGTTTGAAAGGGTCTGTTGGTTCACGCATACCCGATAGGCCAGCCAAAAGGGCCGGATCCGGTTGTGCGGACCAAGGATACAATCGCCGCGGGGCTTCCCCTTAGGGTAGGTGAAGGCTTTGGCGGTTTTGAGGGCATTCATCGCGCATGTGATCATTCTGACCTTGTGCAACCGGGCAACGGATACACCGCCCCCATCTGTGGGCGAACTGTCGACATACTCACGAATGGCGACCTTGCCGCCCCCGGAAAGGGCTTCCTCATAGAACGCCCCAAAACAGTTTCCGACAGCGCGCTGGGTGTCAGTCAGGTCAAGCCGCGGATCTAACAGCTGGTGGACGTTTGTTTTCATGCCTGCGCCGGTCTGACGTTCCAGGCGGGAGCCTTGCCGGTCAAAGATTTCGGCTTCGGCCTGCTGAAAAACGCGCTGACCGCCTTCGCGAAGCTGGCGTTCGACGTTCTTTTTGGAAACTGCCATCAATTGCCCTTCCGCTTGCCATACATGCCGGTTGCGATGCTTTGAACATGCTCGCGGTCGATGTCGTTGAAAACCTGAGTGGGGTCGATCACAGCAACGCCCAATTGGTGCCAAAGCTGTTTCCGGGCCTCAAAATTGCGGCGCTGCGCTTCCTGTCCAACCGGTGCCGGGCTGTTGGCCTGATGGTAAATGCTGCTGATCTTGGCGTGTTTCATTCCACCACCTCATCATTCTCAGGATAGTCGGACGACAGCTCTAAAAGCTTCCGGCATGGCGGTATCCAATGAAACCTCGTGCTGCCCCTGTTGTCGTACTTGTTCCAGACCAACCAGCAATAGGCTGTCGCAGTGGAGCCCTTTGCGGAAAGCTTGCCCTTGTGCATGACAACACGCTCAGAAAATTGAAGAATGTCCGTCGGGGGGCACACGTTGAATAGTTTGTTGTACCGCCCCACGCCCTCAAGAAACGCGCTCCGGACAATAACAGCAGATCCGATGCGGCTAGTTTGCAGCGCGCGGTCGATGAACTGCGCCGCCAACCGAAAAGGAGGGTTTGTAATCGTCCAGTCAACCGCGGCTGGCGGTGGCCCAAAGAGATAATCAACCACCGGAAACCCGGCGCCGTAATCATGTACATCAGAGGCTTCAACGGTCCTAAAATACTCTAGAAGCGGGACAACCATATGCCCCCGGTTCGCCGCCGGTTCGCGACAGGTCAATTTGTACGGTTCGCCACCTGTGTGACTGATCCAATCACAAAGCGCGCGTGTAGCCCAAGGCGGTGTGGGGAAGTCGTCCAAGCTGCTGTTTGGCTCTTTCCGATTTTGCATGACTGCCATGCTGGTGTTCTGGACCATCACGCGCTCCTTTTCTGGGCTCTGGGTAGGTGGAGGTCTATCAAGTAGATCTTGAGTAGTGCGATCTGATGAAACATGGCCCCAGCGTCCCCAGGACCGACTTTCATCGCCGTAACGGCCTCTCGCTCTTCATTGGATACGGCTTCAACCGCTTCGACGGTCTGGCAAGCGCGCAGGCGGTCCTTGATGCGAGTGGCTTCCTTTAGAACAGAGGTCAAAACTCAAGTTCCTCCTGGTTGGCGGGGGCTTGCAGATCCCAGAATTGGTTTGTCGAGATTGCACAGCCGATCCGATCGGACCCAATGGCGCCCATTCGCTGCTTGGCAGTGATGACTTCCATGACGTTTTTGGATTGCTCGATTGCCCGCAGCTGGGCGTCCCGTTCTTCCAGGTCTTCTTTCGCGCGTTCCCTGCTCAGGTAGTAGCTCTCGCGGTAGCAGAACAGCACAACATCCGCGTCCTGTTCGATCTGACCGCTATCTCGCAGGTCAGACAACATCGGCCGCTTGTCTTCCCGGTTTTCAACCTGACGGCTCAGCTGAGACAAGGCGATCACCGGGCATTCCAAGGTCTTGGCGATGTTCTTGAGGCTGTTGGATACGTCGCCAACACGTTCATTCAGGCTGTTACCCTTGCCTTCGGCCAGCTGCATATAGTCAACGACCACCAGGCCGAGCCCACCCATGTTGGCAAACTGCCGGTCAATTTTCTTGAGGGCAGAGAATATGCCCCGAATATCGCGAACATGCGGCGGAACGATCTCGATCGGCAGGGAGATGTTTTCCTTTGCCGCGTCTACGGTCTTGCGGAAATCCTCTTCGCTCATTTCATGGGCACGGCGATAATTGAAGTATTCGACCCCGGACAACTCGGACAAGATCCGATGTGACAACCCCTCGGCGTCCATCTCGACAGAGACGATTCCCACCGGCACGTTTTGCCGCGCGGCGCGGATTGCCAACGAGGTTGCCAGCGAGGTTTTGCCCATCGACGGACGGCCGGCCAAAACGATCAAATCCGGAGAAAACAGCCCGCCCAGGCGTTCATCAAGCGCGGTCAGGTTGGTTTGAATGCCGGTCGGCTTGTCACCGTGGTATGCCTCATCAATTTTTGCGATCGTGTCGCTGAATGCTTTGAGTAGAGAAATAGAACTGTCTTTTCCGTCAGTGCTAACGCCGCTCAGAACTTCATCGACGTGGGATTTCACCTCCCCCAACGGCTTGCGGCTCCGGATCGCTTCCATGCCGTGCCGGAAGGTCTCATAGACCCGACGTTCTTCGGCAATCTGAATAACCTCTCGGGCGTAATCCTTGACCGCGAATGTCGATATGGCGAACCCGACAAGTTTGACCAGGTAATCGGCACCGCCGAGTTCCCCAAGCCCCTCATCGCCTTCAAAGTCCGATCGCAGCGTCACCGGGCTGGCAATCTTTTCACCTTCGACCCTGGCCGCAATCGTCTCCCAAATCTTTGCGTGAATCGGATCATAAAAATGATCTGCATTCAAAATCGCAGAGACTTCATGAAACCGATCGTTGTTGCTCAGAACTGCACCAAGCACTTGCTGTTCCAGCTCCACATTGGCGGGGACGTAAATTGGCTGCTGGATGTTCATGCGTTGCTGCTCCCGGCTTGAAATTCCTGCAACCGGCGGGCCGCAACACGAACGCATGACGTTTTCTTGCGGGCCAATTCAGCAATGTCACCGGGCATCGGGCGTTTGCGCCGATCTCCGTTCTCGGCACCCATCCACCAGCGGCAGGCGTCCTGGATGGCCCAGGCCGGGAAGTCTCTCAACTCGGCGTACCAGTCTTCTGCGATAGCCTGCATCATTTCAGCTGGAACCGACGACACGAAGTATTGGCTGAGAAGGGTCGCCACCCGCCCACAGATCCACTGTTTGCTGGCCGGGGTCGAAAGTTGGTTCACAATCGCTTGCTTGGTTTCCGCCTCCTGCATCGTCTGAATGGGCACATGCGGCGAAGCCATCAAGGAGGCTACCATGCGCTGAATTTGATCTTCCGTTGCTGGGTGACGGGCTTCGGTCAGGGCGGTTGTCATAGTTCCCCTCAATCAGTTTGGTGAAATTTGCGGGCTTGACCAGCCAATCGAAACAGAACCCTGTCCAATTGTTCTGGGATCGACCGCACAGGAAATCGGATTTTGCTGCTGATCGGAGAGCATTCTTCCAGCCCTCGATTCCCCCGCATTCTTTCAATCGGGCTCGAAGAGAGCGGGAACGGCTGGCTGTCAGCTTCTGCACCTTTGGCCAGCCGACGTGATTTGCAGCGATGTTGTAGGCTGAGACAGCTTCGGATGTCTGGCAGTTCTCGGCATTCGATTTGGGCGGGTCAGATTTCTGATCTGACAAGGATACGTCAGTATCCTTATTCTTATATGGTTCTGGTTCTGGTTCTGTATGGCTTAACTGTCGTTTTGCTAAGTTATTGTTTTTCCGTGGACCAGAGGCATTTTCACGCTTTTTATCTTGGAGTTTCGAGAGAGTTTCGAGCTCCGAAACTGCGCGTTTATTCGAAAGAAACTCGCCCGAGACGGTGATTTTCCCCCCGTCTATCAGCGTTTGACGGATGCTTTTCCACTTGCGAATTGAACACCCAAGAAGCCCGGAAATGTACCGATCATCATCAGGTAATTCGCCCCCTTGCATGTAGATCAGATCCAGGACCACTCGATACGCGCACTTGACCTCAAAAGGCATGCCAATTGTGCCTTCGATAAAGTCTCGCGGATAGGCTTTGTAATACGGCAGGCCATTCATTTCGCCCACCCCGCGATCTGATTGGGTTTCTGTTTGATCAGCTGCGCAGCGCCTGTTCTGGCGGCCGCACACAGGGGCCCAAGCCATCCATTGGCCCGTAGGTCGGAAATCTCGCCTCTGACGTCCTGCACGGGCCGCTCAAGGCGGATAGCGATGTCTTCGGCCCCTAGCCCCTCAAGCAGCAAGATACGGACCTGTGAGCGCCAATGCAGTTTCGGTTGACCGTTCATCCCTCGGCCCTCCTGTAGAGGAACCGACCGGGGGATTTCGGATCCCGCTCACGGGCTACCTTACCGGCCCGGGATAACAACATCAGATCCTGGCCACATGTTTGAATATGGTACCCAGTCTTCTCAGACATTTCCCGTGAGGACATGGTGCCTTTCAAGGCTTCAAAAATGACGTCTACTCGATGTGGCTTTGGGTCTGCCACTTTCTGGGGTATCGCCCGATATTCCCTTTCGTTCGTACCGCCTCTGGCCTCCAGATGTTTGCGCTTGAATAGCAGCGCAGCGCGCTTGCGCATGTGGGGCCTATTCCAGCCCAGCTTTTCGATAAGCTCCCTGACCGGGGTCCAATCTGCACAAAGGGCAAGAAGATCACGGCAGTTCTCTTCCGTAGACCCCAAGACTGGGGCCTTGCTCTCGGACCGGGGGGTGATCCCCATTCCTGCGGTCAGTCGATCTTCCCTCGCGCGGGATTCTTCGGGCGTGTACCGGCGAATCTTGAAGATCGGCGCGACCCCGCGCCCCTTGTCTGGGTTTCGAACACTGGCGATCTGTTGACTAGGTAGGCTCATCCTGTCCTCCGAGAGAGTAGAAGGCCGCTCTGGGCGGCATATGATGGGGATTGGTGGGCGCACATGATGTCGAACACGGCGCCCGCGTCGGATTCATCAAAGGACTGGGGGTTCCAGCCGAGCATTTGACACCGGCCCATGATCGCGCGCTTGCGGTTGTCTCGCCCGATCAGCTTCGCACCGACGAAATGCTTGTCGATGGTGCCAACCTCAAAGGTCACGCACGGCACACCTTTCAGCGCCGCCCAGCCTTGGATCGAAGAGACCAACCCAAACAGCAGGCGCAGCTTTTCCTTGCTGTCGCGCTTGGGATTGATGATCGGTTCTTCGATTCCGATAGCTTCGACACCGTGATCAGAAATCAGTTCATGGGCCAGCCGCATGGCATTGGAGAAACGAAGCTCGTGGGGCTTCCCTTGCCCAAGATCACGCGAAAGGAATTGTGGTGTCTGCCCCGGTTCCCCGAGACAGACGCCAGTTGTTGTTGCCACATCAAGTCCAGCGACAATCATGCCACTTTCCAGCCGCGGGTCGCGTGGAGTTGGAGCGTCTTGCCGGTTTGAGACTTCTTGAAACGGTTAAGACGCCGCTTCCCCCAACCTTCCTGAGACGTTTCACGGATTTTCCCGTAGAAAGATTGATCGGCATCTGGAAATTCCGGGAATTCAGGCACGGCAACTGAATTGAGGATCTTGAACATCAGCCCATCGCCCCTTCCATTTCGCCAGCCTGCTCATTGGCCTTGTCCACCATGTCTTTGAACTCGCCTTCCCACTGGGGCAGCAGAGCAGAGAACATCGGGGAGAAAGAGCGCAAGAAGTCAGCCTTTTTGTCCGGGCTCATCTTGTCGATCCGCTCGACAATCGACAGTGCGTCCTTGTGGCAATCCAAGCTTTCAGCTTCCTGTTTTCGGGCCTGAGCAAGGCTCGAAGAGCTTTCCGAACTGGATGTCGCTTTGCCGTGTATCCGATCCAGCGCGCCGCGCAGTTTCTGAGTGTCTACCGTGAATTCTTCGGTGGCTTTCGCCATGTCTTTGGGCATTCTGGTTCCTTTTCTCAAAAAGAGACCCGACCGCCTAAGCAGCCGGGCCAAATTCAACAGGGAGTGTTGATTGCGGGGCAAGTGCCGGCCCCGCGCCGGGGTCTTGCAGGAACGAAGCTGTAGCCCCGGCCCCATTGGGTTTTGACTTGGGCGCTCAAGGAACTCATTCACCTGCCCTCTGGTGCAGAGCCGCCCGGTAAGCCATGGCTGCTTGAACAAGCTCATCGACTTCCTTGATCGCGGCCTGGGCTTCCAAACGAGTGAAGTCATCCGGGTTCGATGAAACCTCTGAATGCGCTTTTGCGTGAACGCTCAGGACGTCCGAGAACTCTTTCGTCAGATCGTGAATATTTGAACGCAAAGCACCTTGGACCGGCAGCGGCTGAAACACCCCGCCGGCCAAACGCGCAAAATGAACAGCCACCGGTTCCGCGGACTGCGGGACGATCCGGCCCAGGCGATGCAGGTGATTAACCCCCAATCCCCCTGGCCGGTCCTCATCACAACTGGACGCGCGCGAAAGGCTGGACACCGCCAAGCCAAGATCATTGCTGGCACATTCAAGCCCGCCTGCCACCGAAATGGCATCGCGCACGACCTCCTGAATGGAGCCGGGTTTAACCGCCCTCATGGCAATATTCTCCGTGAGATTTGCCGTGCATTCCCGACGCCCTTGACGGACATTTGGTGCACAGTTGATTGAGTGAAAAGTGATGTTGAACAGAGGTCAGGCAGAGCCATTGAAGCGCCGACACATCCCGGTCGGGCTACCTTCCGCCGAATTGGGCCAAACCATGGGCCGGGGGTTTTTGAAAGTCCCGGCCCAATTCGGCAAGTGGCGAAGGAAGCGGCCCTGGTCATTGGGCCGCCTCCGGTTGGCTGTGCCGCAGATCTTCGGGCGAGGTTACTTCCTTGAAGCTAAACAGCCGCCGGAAACGGTCCTCATCGACTTCCAATCCGTCGCGTTCAACGATTTCTTGGCAAACAAAGAACCAAGACGAAGGCAGTTGCCCTCGCTTCTTCTGGTTCGAAATCTGGCTCTCGCTGACGCCAAGTTCAGTCGCTAACTTCGCCCGTCCTACATTCTCGATGAAGGTTGTGACATCTTGGTCAATGTGTGTGGAAACATCAGTCATGTTTCCCGTATCTCACATTTTGTGAGTTATTTCAAACCCACAAAATGAGATTTGTCACAAAAAGTGAGATGGCGCATTAATAACCCATGAGCGATTCAGACAAATATCCCCATGCGCAGATAGGCGAACGACTGAAGGCCATCAGGCTTTCTAAAGATTTGAATGTAAAAGAATTTGTCTCATTAATCGATGTAAACTACACCCGCTACATCAACTGGGAAACAGGGGCTCGCCGCCTGATGCCAGAAGACGCGGTAAAGTTTTGCGATCTGTTCGAAGTGGACCTGGATTTCATATATCGCGGTAAGCTGGATGCGTTGTCAGATAAAATTCTGAAAGCCCTGTCATCCATGCCACGGGACAGCGCCCACAAAACATCCAAAGACAACCCTGACACCTCCGCTAGATCAATAAGCTGATCAAGCTTTTCATCGTTATTCATACTACTCCCCGGCGTAAATTCGCTGGCCGGTTGACCTTTTCACATGCGGCTTGTTGCAGTCAACATTTACGTGCATTGTGTCAATATATTAGCGCAGAGGGTGAGTTGTGGACAAAACTCAGATCGCAAAACTCAAAGCATCATGGCGCGAACTCATTGATAACAAAAGAGTTCCGGGGGGTCTTGAGAAGCTATCAGTCTTAATCGGGAAAAGCCCCTCATACCTCAGAAATCACCTGAACAACTCAAGCGTTCCAGGTGTTGACGTAATAATGGGGCTATCAGAACACCTCAAAATACCCCCCAATGAGCTTCTGAACTACCACCCCTCAAAGCTACATCACGAATCAAACCTGGATGCGATGCAGATTGCCGACAGCATTGCTCAAGAGGTCTGGGGAATAGTAGTCAACAAGCTCACACAGGGCACAGACCGCCCAACCGGAAGAGATCTGATGCTCTGGTGGAAGAGTAATAACGGCAGACTGGAAGCATCCGACGCTTTTGCCGAATGCTTCGACTTGTACTACGAGCCCAAAGGAGAGACGCGCGAAATCAGGGCCCTCTCTCTAGGGCAGAGAAGTTTGGCAGCTGTTTCCCTAGGAGTTCATTCGCCGGAGGTTCTGAGAAACACCCTCGCTCCGCTCGGAACGGAATTCGCCCACCGGATCCTTCTTTCCCATTCCCAGTCGATCCAAGAAGGCCCTATTTCCACCCTTGAAACGCTGGACGTTGCCCACCCGAACGGCCTCAACAGAATTACCATAGAGTACATCAGAACCCTACTTCCGGTCACTGCTCCGGACGGAACGTCTTGTGTCCTCAATTACTCGGAGCTTCTCGGGAAACCTGGAATAATGTCTGGCCATATCCGTTAGGTCCGATCGGCTATTATAGACACAGAATTCCTTACTGCTTCTGGTCGGGGTTTCCACCAGCCACTCCTGCGGGCCCGGGCTAACTCTGGAAAACCCATATGACCAAGCACCTCCATTTTCGGCGCGGTTTTCACCTATGAAGCTGTACGCCCAGTTGCTGTTCCATTTGATGGCCGCCAGCATCTGCGCATACATTGTGAAGCATCTCAGGTGAGTTCCCCAAAGGCGATATTCCTTCTTCAGAATGAGATCACCGAAGTAGGTTACATCTCCCCTGACTTCCGCATCAATCGTTTCTGACATCGCTCTAACCCTCTCCCCCAAATCCTGGCCGTACTGACGTCGAAGGGAGCGCTGCCAGAAGGAAGTCAAAGATTCCTCTCCGATCCTATCCCGTCTGGCCGCTATCCCCCCAATTGGGTCCCCCTCATGATGGAGGATAAGCCAGAAGCAGTTATCTGACGAAAAATCATTATAGAACGGGGACATATTCGGTGTGAGGTACGTCTTCCCAGACGTCAAAAGAGTTTCGACAGCACGCTCAAAATCAACAGTTTCCTCAACTGAAAACTCTTCGTCGCTCAACGCTGCAAGGCAGAAATGTAGCACCTTCACTTTGGGAGTAATGAGCATAAAGCCCTCCTGTCATGTTTTCCAATTCGGACAATCTTACAGACACGCCAATCCCTCAATCTAAGTTTCCACATTTCAAGCCAGCCGGTTTAAAGAAACTCACATTTTGTGATTTTTATCTTGCAAGCTCACAATTTGTGATTTATCTTCATCCCCAGAAACGGGAGATGAGACATGCTTACCACCATCGAAACACTGCTTCCCAACAGCGGGTTTGACCGGAAGGCTGAAATGCGCCGGATCGCCATCCTGGGGGACGTTCAGCACATTGCCAAAAGCGTGTGGTCTTGGGGTCTGGGAGCAAGCAAGACACCCACGATGGAAGCAACCGTGAATTACTACGGGAATTCCCGGTGTGCCCCTCACGAACGTGTTCTGGCGGTTCATGACTACTTTGCGGACTTTGTTCCAAGTGGTCGGTTGGAAGACCTTTCCAAGTACTCCCGTGATGATCTGCGCGCGTTGATGATCACCATCCGCGATGCATCGGCAAAGCAGGAGAAGGCTGTCCGGGCCCGTATGTCCGACGCACGTTTTCTCGACCTTCTCCCTTTGGCAGCGGAGTGATTGACATGACACCCAGCGAACACAACGAAATCGCCATGACGATTGCCGCGGTTCTCATCGAAACTCAGGTGGACCCGCAGGACGTCGAAAACATTCTGGCAAACGCCGAACTGGATTTTGAGGCTTTGTATTCGAAGCGCGAAGCGGGACTGATTGAAGCCGCTGGCGACGACAGAGCCCATGCAGCGCGCGACCGCGCAAGGGGGCTGTGATGAGTGACCGATTGAAAACCTTCACCGAAATCCAGAAGCTTTGCAACAACGCCAAAGAAACAGAGACATTTTGGTCGAGGTACCGCGAGACCACGGCGAAAGACAACATCGACAAATACAAAGCTGGGTTCAGTGTTGATGACCGGAATACAAGCTTCACCGTGAAAACCAGTTTTTCCAGCTACACCGGCACATATGGGAGCTCATCTGTCTACCGCTTTGACGGAATGGATAGAGATTTGCTGCCGAAATACATGGTTCGCGCCATGAATGAGCTTTCGGAAGAGCTGTTCGCCAAGGCCGCGGAACTGATGCGCAATGACGCAGCTGCAAAGCTGGATAAGGCTCAAGAAGAAGTATCGGCCATGCAAGCGGCACTTGATTCGGTTGTTGCCGAAACATCCGGGGAGGCTTCCTGATGTACTCCGGCCCCGAACACAGACGTTTCAAGGCGACTGTCGAGCAGTTGTCGACCATGCGGTGCCCTCAAGCTCACGGAGCCGCAGAACCGGCGGGCGGGGGCAAGTCCTCCCTCCCTGCCCGTCGGAAGAACATCGAGATCCCCACGCAAGGTGGCGGAGGCCGGGAAGGAGACTACCGGCAATCAGAGACAGGTGTCTGGCATTCACCTGTTTCGCAGACAGCGGACGCCGAATGTTGTTGCAGCGACGTTCAACAAGGCCAAACCGCGCGGTGTGCCAGCACTCCCAGCGCCGAAAGCGTAGAGGGCCGTTTGATCGGCTCCCAGAGGGTGGGAAGCCCTCGCTTTCAGAAGATGTTGGAACGCCACAATTCGCAACAGATCCGCAAGGATGACTTGGACTGTTGGCTGACATCCAAGGAACCTCTGCTGCTGCTGCTGATTCTGGTGGTGTTCATTCTTGGCTCTTTGGCTGTTGCTCATGCTGGATTGCTCTACGCCCTGGCGTTGTCGTCATGATCCGCAGCATCCAGATAGGCGGCCCCAATGGCCCCATAGTGCAAGGCGAGTTGCGTCGCGAGTGGTCCGCGCCCCACCGACAGGCTCCAAACTGGACTGTCACGAGCGAAACCAGAGCCGTGATCGACGTCGACGGGAAACCACACGTCGGTCGGCTGATCGAGAGTTACCGAACACTCCCTGGGCGGGTCTCTTCCTGAACCTGCCCTTACTGCCCCGGCGGGCGCTGCTCGCCCTGCCGGGGGCTTTTAATCCCCAAGGAGATTGAAATGCCAGACCTACATGACGCTCTTAAAGCTCTCAACAAAGCCGCATATCACGCGATCCGGGCGGGCAGTGACACCACAATGCACCCGGATCTTGACCGCCAGTCACTGCGCGAAATCGCATGGGCCACAGACAAGCTTGTCGATGACAACGCGCCGACAGTCGAGACCACCTAACACCCCCATTCTGGCGCACCCCGTTTCATCCCTGCGCCAGATAACCCCGGCGGCCACGTCCTATCCAAACGCCTGTGTCGCCGGGGATCTATCAAAAGGAATGACGATATGTTCGATGTATCAGAATTTGAAATCCGAGTGTTGAAGCCGGACCAAATCATCACGGAACCTGGGTTCTATCAGATGCCTTTGGACCGCCACCATTCCCAGCCTTGCGACGGTCCCTCTGTCACCTCTGGTGTATTGCGCAAAATGGAGCTGGATTGCCCTGCCGTCGTCTGGGAACGCCATCTGTTGAACCCAAACCGGACAGAAATGAAACAGACCGACGCCTTGCGCTTTGGGCGCATCATGGCGGCCTATATCGAACACGGGCCGGAAGGCGTTGAAGATCATGTTTTGGTGACACGGAGCGGCCCGCCAAGCTTGCCAGTCACTGAAATGATCCAGTTGGTCGAAGATGGTCACACATTCACCAAAGCCCCACCCAATCGCCCGTCTGCCGAAGCTGTGAAAAGGTACGTCGAAGGGACAGCGACACCAGCCATGGCCAAGGCGGTGGAATACCATTTGGAACTGGAAAAAGACCCGCGCGAAAAGATCAGCGAAAACGATTGGGAAATGATCTGCGCCATGGGCAAGGCACTGGCCAACAACCCCGACGCAACCGCAGCTATGGACGGAACCCCGGAAATCAGCATGGCGTGGCAGGATGAGGCAACCGGCCTTTGGTGCCTCGCGCGTCCTGACACAGTGTCGTTTTCGGGCATGACAACCGATTACAAAAAAATGTCGTCCATGGGCCGTGAATTCAACGCCCGCTTGGTCGATAGCAGGATCACAATCCACGGCTATGACATGCAAGGCGGTTTTGCCTGTGAGGGCTTTGAACAGCTGACCGGCCACTGGCCGTTGTTCGGCATTATCGCCCAGCACGACGTCGCGCCTTTCAGCGCAATCGTTCGAGAGATCCCCGACGAAGACCTGAAAATCGGCAAGTTCCGTAACCACCGCGCCCTGCGCCGATTCCGCGAATGTCTGGACAGCGGGCATTGGCCCGGGCCTGGCGAGAACATCGGAGCATATCAGCGGCCAAACTGGCAACGTGAACGGCTTTTGGAAGAAATGAACAATGCAGGGGAAGCCCCATGAATACTGTTACAAACGTATCTGTCGCTAAAGAGGTTCAGGAAATCAGGTCTTTTGATCCGGGCCTTGGCGCATACAGCTTTGAAAATCTTGGGCAAGTTGTTCAATTTGCTGACCTGATGTCTGCAGCTGGTGAAATGCTGCCAGTACACCTCAGGAAAAAGCCCGCGCTTTGTTTGGCTGTAACCATGCGCGCAATGCAATGGGGCTTCGATCCTTTCGCTTTGGCGCTGGAAACATATCAAGTGAAAGATGGGGGAATTATTGGCTACCAAGCCAAGGTATTCACGGCCGCTTTGCGTCAAGCCGCTGGGATTACGTTGAAATACCGATACACCGGAACAATCAAAATGTTGGACAAGCCGGTCACGAGTAGCAAAGGCAGAGAGATTGCCAAAAGAACCGCAACTGGCGACAGGAAGTGCATTGTATACGCCGAAATGGGTGGGGAAGTATTCGAATATGAAACCCTCACTTTGGACGAAATCACCATAAAAAATAGCCCGCTCTGGCACAACGACCCGGATCAACAGTTGGCGTACTATGGCGGGCGCGGGTGGGGCCGCCGGTTTCGTGCTGATGTTATGATGGGGGCCTATTCGGCTGATGAGGTCGAAGAGATGAGGGACGTCACCCCCAAGCCCGCCACCGGCGCATTTGCGGCCCGGGTGGCCCAAGCACGTCAGGCGCAGGAAGCCCCTGCGATCGAAAACGCGCCAGAGCCAACAACAGGAGAGGTTGTGCCGGATCAGGACGCTGAACCTGTCCCGGCTGAGAAGACCGCAACCGCGGAACTGCCCCTTGATGATCAGGAAGCTGACACCTCGGCTCACTGGACCGATGACATTGACTTGGCCGACGCCTTCCCGGGCGACGATGATTTCAGCGTCGGTGCCAAGGCGCACGGGGCCGGGGAATACCGGACAGACTGCCCGCATTTCGATGATCACGAGCGCGCGGCGCAATGGCTGGGAGGCTGGGATCAGGCGGAAAAGGCCAAGTCATGACCCGATTTCGCAGGCCAACACATCGTTGCCCCGAATGCCATCTGACCTTTTACAGCGCCGAGGCTGTAGAGGGCCACCGGGCAACGGCGCAAGGTTCATGCTTTGACAGCCTGCCAAACATCATGCGGGCGAGGGTCAGAGATTTCAAACAAAGGCACAGCATCACACCGCCTCCATTACCAGAGCCGGAACCCGAATTTGATGTCTTAGAGGATTTGTAATGACCCGTCGCAAGCGAACCACCCTGCAGCGCGCCAAGATATTCGATGATCACAAGGGCAAGTGCCACATTTGCGAGGAAAAAATCGACGGCACTCGGGAAGCCTGGGAACTGGAACACGTCATTCCCTACGAAATGACCAGAGACGACACCGACGAGAACTTAGCCCCGGCGCATGTGTCCTGCCACAGGGGGAAAACCCGGGCCGACAAGGCCGATATTGCCAAGGCCAAGCGGGTCAGCGCCAAACACAACGGCGCTCGCATGAGCAAGAACCCCCTGCCTGGTGGCAAGAATGATCGCCGAAAAAAGAAAATCGACGGGACCGTTGTTCCCCGCTGAAACGAAAGGAATTCAGATGAAAGACCAAGCCCCCGAGTCGACAGAATTGGCCCTACCGGAACCGACAGCGCTCAAAGAGTTGTTTGGAAAGCCGGAAGGCATCACTGGGATCATTGAACGCATCGAAAAGGATGTGCGGTCGGAAGTCCCTGACTTGACCACCAAGAAGGGCCGGGACCGGGTTAAATCGCTGGCCTACAAGGTGTCTCAGTCCAAAACGACCCTGGACGGTGTTGGAAAGGAACTGAACGACGCAACACGCAAGTCACTTGAAAAAGTCGATGAGCAACGCCGGGATATTCGATCCCGCCTTGATGCCCTGCGCGATGAGGTTCGCAAACCGTTAGAAGACTGGGAAGCTGCCGAAAAGAAACGGGTTGAAGGGCACAAGGAAAACCTGCGGACATTTGACGTCTCCCGGGTCGATCCGACCATGACCAGTGAAACCATCAAGGCTGTGATTGATGAGGTCTCAACCGTCGCCATTGATGAAAGCTGGGAAGAATTCCAAGAATTTGCCGAAGCATCCAAGGCCGAATGCCTGGCCGCATGGAAAATCCACCTGACGATCGCCATTGATCGCGAGGAACAGGCCGAAAAGATCGCCCGCTTGGAAGCCGAAGCCGCCGAGCGGGACCGCAAGGAAGCCGCCGAGCGCGCCGAGCGGGAAGCCGAAGAGAAAAAACGGCATGACAAGGAAATGGCCGAACGCCGGGAACGTGAGGCGGCCGAGGCCGAAGAGCGCCGCCAGCAGGAAGCGCGCGAAGCCGAAGAACGTCGATTGGAAGAACTGGAAAAAGCCAAGGCCGAAGCCGAAGAACGGGCCAAACGGGAAGCCGACGCCGAAGCCAAACGGAAACAAGAAGAACACGAGCGCGAACTTGCCGAAGCCAAACGCCGGGAAGAACAGGCCGCCGAACGTGAGCGTCAGCGCATGGCCCAAGAGCGCGAAGAGGAAGAGCGCGCCCGGGCAAAGCGCGAAGCCGACAAGGCCCACCGCGCCCGGATCCAAGACGAAATTGCAGCGGCTCTTTCCCCCTTGCCCCGCGAGGCAATCCCCGCCGCTCTTATGGACGGCCGGATCCCTCATGTTCGCATTCTGATTTGAACAAAGGTGGGCATTCTGCCCTCCTCCCCCTTCTCCACCGTGAGTGAGATCAAAAGGAATTGGAGAAGGGGAAACCAAGCAACCACTACCGACGAAGGACCGTCAAATGAGAGACCTGCGACCCTGTGAAAGCTGCGGCGGATGGCGCGAAAAATACTGCGCCTGCGACAACTGCGGACACGCTCCCGAGACCGATTTCGCGCCCACCGAACTACCAAAACCCGAGGGCAACAGCCGCAGCCTGCGGCGAATGCTCAAGAACAAGAAACGCAAATAATTGGACACCCAATCATGACCGCACTACCGATTAAAGAAGCCAAGGGGATCGCAGACCGGCACGGCTGGGATCAGGTGGTCGTAATTGCCCGCAAGGTGGGTGACGATGGCTATGAACATGTCGTGACCTACGGCAAGGACGCCGCCCACTGTGAGGCCGCATCGCGGGCTGGGATGGCCATCAAACATCACCTGATGAAATGGCCCGCCTCGCTTTTCGACAGCGCCTTGCGGGTGCTGGGCGTTGGCCGAGACGCAGACAACGGGCGCGCCCTGTCCGTCATGCTGTCTGAGGAACCATCCGACAATGACGTGCGCATGATCCACGACTTTCTGAAACCGCCAACCTGCTCGCCGCGCCAAGTGGCCGAAGGCAAGTGAGAGGACCCTTTTTTGTCACCCCTCCCACCACTAGCCCGCACGTTTTGAAGGAACCGATTGATGCTCGACCAAACCAAGATTGAATGGTGTGATTACACTGTGAACGCCTGGGAAGGCTGTCAGAAGGTCGGCAAGAAAGCCGCCGGCCGATTTCTCGACGGTCGCGAGTGGAACCAGTTCCCGGAGGAGATCAGGTGACATGGCAGCACGTCCCAAAAACGGACTCTCCTTGTGTGCAGGAGGCGGTGGATTGGATATGGGCCTCATGCTCGCAGAACCGGGCTTCCACACCCGTTGTTTTGTCGAATGGGAGGAACACCCAAGAAAGACGCTCATCGCCGCCCAGAGGGCCGGATACCTCGCCCCCGCGCCGATCTGGGACGACGTCACCACCTTTGACGCCAGACCATTCGCTGGGGCCTTCGACACCCTCCTTGCAGGATACCCCTGCCAACCTTTCAGCGCCGCGGGACAGCGCAAAGGGGAAGACGACGAACGGCACCTGTGGCCCGACATTGAACGAATTATCGGGGAACTCGGGCCAGACCTTGAATGGTGTTTCTTCGAAAACGTCCGGGGGCACGTCTCCCTTGGCCTTGAAACCGTGCTGCGAAGCCTTCGAAAATTGGGCTTCGCGGTTGGCGCTGGCATATTCTCAGCGCAAGAAGTTGGCGCGCCGCATGAACGGCAACGAATTTTCATCGTGGCCCACCGCGAAGGCCGTGACAGGGGGGGCGAACAGCAATCGGAAAGCGCGCGGCGCGGGCGGGCCGGATTTGCAGGAGGCGGTGCAGAACTGGGGAACTACGAGAGCATCCGACGCGGAAAAGGGCGGCCCGAACCAGAGTTTTGGAGCGGGGGGGACGCCTCTACCGGCGCAGGCGGCCAATTGGCCCACACCGATGGCGGGAACGCCAGCGCAGAACGGCAACAACGCAGCGGGAAACAACGATTTCAGCGGGCGGGCGGAAGAATTGGCTATGGCGATCCCCCTGCCACCGAACTGGCCCACACCGGCGGCGCACGAACCCCGCCTTGGAGTGCAAAACCGAAGCGAAAACAGCAAGGGTTCGCAGTTGAGTCTCTCGACTATAGCAGACCGATTTTCCCACCCGGACCCGGTGCAACAGCCGACTGGCAAACCGTCTTGGAAGGACCGAACAGTGATCTTGCGCCTGCTGTGGGTGTCGATGAAATCTTGGCACGGGCACTCCGTAGCGAAACGCTTGTTCAAGAACCGTCGAAAGAGACGCTTGAACCCGTTGTTCGTAGAATGGCTAATGGGCTGGCCGCCCGGTCACGCGCTTTGCGATTGCTCGGAAACGGAGTTTGTCCATTGGTTGCGGCGTATGCGTGGCGCACTCTCAGCTCTGCCCACGGCCTCCGGGTCTTGGATCTGGGAGCCACCTACGCACACCCCGACCACACCAGTTCAAGGGAGCCTGTTTGATACCCTTTGAACCCCACGCAATCGAAGAACTGAGGAACGCAGCATGACCCGCCACACTTGCTGCATTCCGTTTTGCAATCGGACCACCAAGGCGACACCCGATCTGCGCGAGTGGATCTGTCAGCCTCATTGGTCGACCACATCCCGCAAATGGCGTCGGATATACAACGCCCGCAAGCGTCGGTGCGAACGCGGGGATACATCACAAATCCCGGCTCTCGCCCGGATTTGGGAGGCCTCAAAAAACAAGCAATGGAAGGAGCTATGTTCCAATGACCGTATCCAAAAACGAATACCGGGCCGCGCGCAAAGCATCAGTCGAAGCTTGGCAAGCTCTGTCAGCTACGCCGGAACACAAGGCCTATGAAGCCGCGAAGGCACGTTCGGATAAAATGGAAGAGGAACTGGGCGAGATCGAAACCTGCGACGGATGCAATGCCCCAGTTTTTGAAGGTGATCCCCGCACACATGACCACGAAAACTCAGCGACTTATTGTGTTGATTGCTCTCCGACGTGGGCAGATTTTCAACAGGAACCGGACAGCTTCTACGAGAACAACCCCGAAGGCGAACTGAGATACTACACCTTGGAAACAGCCAAGCCACTAATCGACGCACATCTGGCTTCCGGTGGCACCCTTTCGGACACGATGGCAAAGGTTCCGCAATGACCCGCGACATCCCAATAACCGAACTACCCGAACGCGCTCTGTCGATCCGCCAACCCTGGGCTTGGGCCATCTTGAACGCTGGAAAGGACGTCGAGAACCGCCCGCGCCGGTCCCACTACCGCGGGCCAATCTGCCTGCATGCGAGCCGATACAGTAGTATGAAAGGCTTCAATGAGTTTGTCGATTTCGCGCGAGGAATGGAGCCCGAGGATTGGCCTGATGGGGTTTGGGTTCCTGACCCGGATGACTTCCAGCGCGGAGGCATCATTGGCACGGCTGAAATCGTGGATTGCATCGAGATCAGCAACAGCCCTTGGTTCTTAGGCCCCTATGGGCTTGTTCTCCGTAACGTAACACCCGTTCCCTTCATACCCGTCAAAGGTGCTTTAGGGCTTTTCCGGTGGCGCGAGAACTTGGAGCAAGTGTCATGACTGACCCAAAGCGCATTCAGAGAAAGCGAACCAAAGATTGGCGAATGCCTAAGGGGGCTGTGAGCGTATGCCGCCCCGGAAAATGGGGAAACCCATTCGCCATCGGGAAGTATGTTTGCGACACAAAAGGGCAGATCGCCATTGAAACTCCGGCGCAAGCGGTTGCAGCCTTCGAAGACATGCTGGCGATTGATCCCAGAAATTTCCCAGCATTGTCCGAGATCATTGAACACCTTCGCGGCAAGGATCTGGCCTGCTGGTGCCCTCTCGATCAGCCCTGCCATGCGGATGTGCTGTTGAAAATCGCCAACCCTGAGGGAGCAGCCATGACCCATCAGGTACAAGGGGAGAAGCAAGGATGACAGAACCAGCCCGCCCATTCACACCCGACCAGCTTGCCGATCGCTGGGGTTGCTCCGGTGAAACTATTCGCGCCATGATTAGACGCGGGGAATTGTCAGCGTTCCGAGTCGGGGGAAAGTTGCTCAGGATCGCACAGGCAACAGTGGAGGAATACGAATGCGGGACTACAGAATCGGTCGCCTCAAAGGACGATTTGTCGTCATGTGGAACGAAGATGACGGGCGACGCCGCCGTTACCGTCTTGAGGCACACACGGCAAAAGAAGCCGAGCGAGAAGCCCGCGACCTGATCCTAAGGACTACTGCGCCTGACGTCGGTATGACAGTCGCGCAGATCTGGGACGCCTATCAGATCGAAATGGGACAACGCAGACAGGCGCGGAAGCTTGATCAAACCGGCAAAAATGTCCTTCCCGTGTTCGGGCACCTGGCGGCCTCACAAATCACAAAAGACGATTGCCGGTCATATGTTGAGACACGTCGCGCCGATGGTCGGAAGGATTCCACGATCAGAACAGAGCTTGGCTGTCTTCGATCGTCTTTGCTTTGGGCCCACGCTGCAGAACTGATCCGCAAGGCACCTGCTATCGAAATGCCCCCAGCGCCACCCCCGCGTGAACGGTATCTGACCCGCTCAGAAGTAAATGCGCTGATGGCATCGGCCATCGATCCACATATTCGCTTGGCCATTCTGTTGATGCTGACAACCGCCGGTCGATCGGGTGCGATCCTTGAATTGACTTGGGACCGGGTAGACTTGGACCGCCGGATCATCAAGCTTTCCAAAAATGACATCGGGCCCCGAAAAGGTCGCGCGACGGTCCCAATTAACGATTCCCTGATGGCCGCCTTGCAGGACGCCCGCAACGCCGCTCTGAGCAACTATGTTGTTGAATGGGGTGGGGGCCAGGTGAAGTCGATCAAGACCGGGTTCAACGCCGCTGTTAAGCGCGCAGAGATCGAACATTGCACACCGCACGATCTGCGAAGAACCGCCGGCCGATTTATGGCCGAAGCCGGTGTCCCTATCGAAGAAATTGCCCAATACCTGGGGCACACGAACCCGAACGTGACCCGCTCAACATACAGCCAATTTTCGCCGGATTACCTGCGGCACGCAGCAGGTTCGCTCGAACTCGATGGCCCGCGCTTGGTTCAACGAACCAGAGGGAAAACCCTAAAGTAACTGAGAAACCCCTTATTTTTATGGTGACCCCGGCAGGATTCGAACCTGCAACCTGCCCCTTAGGAGGGGGCTGCTCTATCCAGTTGAGCCACGGGGCCGATGACCGCTATTTAGACCAGCTTTGCCTGCATGTCACCGGAATTTCTGTAGCATTGTATTGCCCGATGTGGTTGCGTTAACGTGGTAGCGTAATCAACAAGAAGGCAGAGCTTCGTGACACTGGATACCAAACGGCCCCTGACCCTGCGTGATGTTTCCGAAGCGACAGGTGTTTCTGAGATGACGGTCAGCCGCGTATTGCGCAATCGAGGTGATGTATCCGACAAAACCCGGCAAAAGGTGCTCGTTGCGGCCAAGGAATTGGGGTACGTGCCCAACAAGATCGCAGGCGCGTTGGCATCCAGCCGGGTCAATCTTGTTGCCGTGATCATCCCGTCACTGTCGAACATGGTGTTCCCCGAAGTTCTGACCGGGATCAACAGAATCCTCGAAAACACCGAACTTCAACCAGTCGTGGGCGTTACAGACTATATCCCTGAAAAGGAAGAAAAGGTTCTGTACGAGATGTTGTCCTGGCGGCCCTCGGGTGTGATCATCGCCGGGTTGGAGCATTCCGAAGCGGCCAGGGCCATGCTGAACGCAGCAGGCATCCCGGTGGTGGAAATCATGGATACCGATGGCAAACCGGTCGACGCAATGGTTGGGATCTCGCACCGTCGTGCCGGGCGCGAGATGGCCAAGGCGATCCTGAAAGCAGGTTATCGCCACATCGGCTTTATGGGCACCAAAATGCCACTGGATCACCGCGCGCGCAAACGGTTCGAAGGATTTACCGAAGCGCTGGCCAAGGAGGGTGTCGAGATTGAAGATCGCGCCTTCTATTCAGGTGGTTCGGCGTTGGCCAAAGGTCGGGAAATGACCCAGGAAATGCTGGAACGGTCGCCAGATCTGGATTTCCTGTATTACTCCAACGACATGATTGGTGCTGGTGGACTGCTCCACTTGCTGGATCAGGGCATTGATGTGCCGGGGCAGATCGGGCTGGCTGGATTTAACGGTGTTGAACTTCTCCAAGGCCTGCCACGTCAGTTGGCCACAATGGATGCCTGTCGTCAGGAAATCGGTCGCAAGGCAGCTGAGATCATAGCAGCCCAGCTGGATGACCCCGAAGCAGACATCGAAACCCGGATCACCCTGACACCCACCATCTCATATGGCGACACGCTGAAACGGCGATGACGGCGACGCTCGACAATCGCAGCGCGCGGCGGCTGTTTCTGGATCGGCACGCGCTGTTGGAACAGCCAACCGGGACAGCCCGGGGGCCGGCTCTTTTGGGCCTGATTGAACGGTTGGGGTTTGTGCAGCTGGACAGCATCAATACGGTTGCGCGGGCCCATGATCTGATCCTGTTTTCGCGCCGCTCGACTTATCGGCACGAGAACCTCAAGCGGCTCTACGAACGGGACAAGAGCCTGTTTGAACATTGGACACATGACGCCGCGGTCATCCCCATGCGGTTTTTCCCCCATTGGCACCTGCGCTTTCAGCGTGACGCGACCCTCCTGCGCGACCGGTATCGCAACTGGAGGCGTGACGGGTTCGAAGACCGGTTTGAAGCGGTTCTGACGCACATCCGTGATCACGGGCCAGTCAGTTCGTCAGATGTTGGTACAGACGAGAAAAAGGGGTCCGGTGGGTGGTGGGATTGGCACCCTTCAAAGACCGCACTTGAATACCTGTGGCGATCCGGCGCGCTGACCGTGATCGGACGGCAGGGGTTCAAGAAAATCTATGACTTGACCGACCGGGTGATCGAAGAATCCCTCTGCCCTGGTGCCCTGCCCTGCGATGCGGAACAAACGGTGGATTGGCTTTGCAACGCAGCCATCGATCGGTTGGGCTGCGCAACTCCGCGCGAAATCGCGGCCTTTTGGGACACCGTTTCAACACAGGAGGCCCGAAATTGGTGCATGGTTCAGCAGGCGTCCGGCGCGCTGCAACCGATCGAATTGACTTGCTGCGATGGCACACTACACAAGGTTCTGGCACGTCCCGAAACCCTGATGCAGGTCAAGGAACTGGGCCCTGCTCCTGGGCGCATGCGGGTTCTCAGCCCATTTGACCCGGCCCTGCGGGACCGCAAGCGAGCCGAACGGCTTTTTGGATTCCATTACAGGATCGAGGTGTTCGTTCCCGCCCCCAAACGCACATACGGTTATTATGTTTTCCCGCTGCTCGAAGGCGAACGTCTGGTTGGCCGTATCGATATGAAAGCATTTCGGGACCAGGGATGCCTGCGGGTCACCGGCCTGTGGCCGGAGGCGGGCGTGAAATGGGGAAATGCCCGCCAATCGCGATTGGAATCCGAATTGGACCGTGTCCGTCGGTTTTGCGCGCTCGAATCCGTTGAGTTTGCTGATGGATGGCTGAAAGGGAGCTGAAATTTTGATAATCTGGTCGCTGCTCAGTATATTAAATTTTAAATTATTATATATTTTCAGGGTGTTAAATATAATTTCCAATGGCGGTCCCTCTTACACTTTCTGTGCAGGGCACGCTGATGCACTCAGAGACATCTGTTTCCGATAATGGAAAATCACGTCGCATTTGAATGTCAAACCGCCGAATTCTGACATTTTTGCAGTTGCAGCATCAGGCTGACCCGACTACGTCTGTGCGTGGGACACCTCTCCCCAACGAGAGGCAGATATCTGTAAGGATAGCATTTATGGCTACTCAGCAACCGGCAACGCGGCCGGCCAATCCGCGTTTTTCTTCTGGCCCCTGCGCCAAGCCCCCCACATTTGATGTCACCAAACTCGCCGACGCCGCTCTTGGCCGCTCGCACCGTGCCGCCGTTGGCAAGGACAAGCTGAAGGCCGCGATTGAAGGCACGCGTGAAGTTCTGGGCATCCCGGCCGACTATCGTATCGGCATCGTTCCCGCCTCGGACACCGGAGCCGTGGAAATGGCGCTGTGGTCGCTTTTGGGTCAACGCAAGGTCGAAATGCTGGCCTGGGAATCCTTTGGGTCCGGTTGGGTCACTGATGTTGTCAAGCAACTGAAACTGGATGCCGAAGTTAAAACCGCCGACTACGGTCAGATCGTTGACCTAGCGTCGGTCGATTTCAACAATGATGTCGTATTTACCTGGAACGGTACCACCGCCGGCGTTCGTGTTCCCAATGGCGACTGGATCGCAGATGACCGCATCGGATTGACCATCTGCGACGCGACCTCGGCCGCCTTTGCAATGGATCTGCCCTGGGACAAGCTGGATGTGACCACCTTCTCCTGGCAGAAGGTTTTGGGCGGCGAGGCTGCGCACGGCATGCTGATCCTGTCACCCCGCGCCGTAGAGCGCCTGGAAAGCTATACCCCTGCCTGGCCGCTGCCCAAGATATTCCGCCTGACCAAGGGCGGGAAACTGATCGAAGGCATTTTTACCGGGGCAACCATCAACACCCCGTCAATGCTCGCTGTCGAAGACTATCTGTTCGCGCTCGATTGGGCGCGTTCGGTTGGCGGCCTTCAGGGGCTGATCGCCCGCGCCAATGCAAACGCTCAGGCGGTCTTTGATTTCTGTTTTGAAAACAACTGGATCGCCAATCTGGCCGAAGATGAGGCGACCCGATCCAACACCTCGGTGTGTGTCAAATTCACCGACGCCCGCATTCAGGACGGCGCGGCCTTTGCCAAGGCGGTTGCCAAAAGGCTGGAAGCGGAAAACATCGCGCTCGATATTGGAGCCTATCGCGATGCACCTGCCGGTCTGCGGATCTGGTGTGGCGGTACAGTCGAAACCACTGACATCCAGGCCATGCTGCCCTGGTTGGCTTGGGCGTATGAGGCTGAAATCAACGCCCAGACGGTCGCCGCATAATCCAACAGCGTAGGGTGCGTGTTCACACGCACCCCTCCCCCGATCTTCCAAAAGGACCAAAACAATGGCTCCCAAAGTACTCGTCTCTGACAAACTGTCCGAAACCGCCGTCCAGATTTTTCGTGATCGCGGCATCGACGTCGATTTTCAGCCCGATCTGGGCAAAGACAAAGACAAGCTGGCCGAAGTAATCGGCCAATATGACGGGCTGGCCATTCGCTCGGCCACCAAAGTCACCGAAAAGATCCTCGCTGCAGCAGACAATCTCAAAGTCATCGCACGCGCAGGTATCGGGACGGACAACATTGACAAAGATGCTGCCTCGAAAAAAGGGGTAATCGTCATGAACACACCCTTCGGGAACATGATCACCACCGCCGAACACGCGATTGCCATGATGTTCGCCGTTGCCCGGCAGATCCCCGAAGCCTCTGCTTCGACCCATGCCGGCAAATGGGAAAAGTCCAAATTCATGGGGACCGAGCTGACCAACAAAACTCTTGGCGTCATTGGCGCGGGCAATATTGGCGGTATCGTTTGTGATCGGGCGCGGGGCCTGAAGATGAAGGTCATCGCCTATGACCCCTTCCTGGGCGAAGAAAAGGCCGACCAGATGGGTGTCGAAAAGGTAGAGTTGGATGATCTTCTGGCTCGTGCCGACTTTATCACACTGCATGTGCCGTTCACCGACGCCACCGCCAATATCCTGAGCCGCGAAAACCTGGCCAAGACAAAAAAGGGCGTGCGCATCATCAACTGTGCCCGCGGCGGTCTGGTCGACGAAGAGGCGCTGGCCGAAATGCTGCAATCTGGCCATGTGGCCGGGGCTGCCTTTGACGTTTTCGCCGTTGAACCGGCCAAGGAAAACGCCCTGTTCAATTTACCGAACGTTGTCTGCACCCCGCATCTGGGGGCCGCCACGACCGAGGCACAGGAAAACGTCGCGCTTCAGGTGGCTGAACAGATGTCGAGCTATCTGCTGACCGGTGCCGTCGAAAACGCGCTGAACATGCCATCTGTGACTGCCGAAGAAGCCAAGGTCATGGGGCCCTGGTTGAAATTGGCCAGCCACTTGGGCAGCTTTGTTGGTCAGATGGCGGATGAGCCGATCCAGGCGATCAACATTCTTTATGACGGTGTCGCATCCGAGCTGAATTTGAATGCACTGAACTGTGGCTTGGTTGCAGGCATCATGAAGAAAGCAAACCCGGATGTGAACATGGTCAGCGCACCAGTTGTGGCCCGAGAACGCGGTATCCAGATCAGCACCACCAATCAGGATAAATCTGGCACCTTTGATGGGTACATCAAGGTGACCGTCGTGACCGACAAACGCGAACGATCGGTTGCCGGCACCGTGTTCAGTGACGGCAAACCGCGCTTTATCCAGATCAAAGGCATCAATATCGACGCCGAAATCGGTGCGCATATGCTGTACACAACAAACGAAGATGTTCCCGGTATCATTGGAGCATTGGGGCGGACCATGGGCGAATTTGGCGTCAATATCGCGAACTTCACCCTTGGGCGTTCCGAAGCCGGCGGCGAAGCGATCGCCCTGTTGTATGTGGACGAACCGACTCCTGCCGAAGCCCGCGCCAAGCTGGCCGAAACCGGGTTGTTCACCCAGATCAAACCATTGCAGTTTGACGTCGCCTGACCTGGCAACATTACCCGGCCAAACCGGGCCGGAACCAAACATCAAACGCGCTGCGACCCTGTCGTGGCGCGTTTAACGTTTCTCAGGGTGCCTTGAACTTGCCCCAATTCCGGTAAATTGCTGCCCAGATCAACAGTCAGTTTCCAAATTGTAAACAAACAACTTGCAGGAGAAAGAAAATGGCACTGGCAGAAACAGCAGGACATATGATCGACGCAGGCATCCTGGAGCTACTGCGTCACGAACGCACCCAGGCACTGAGCAACCGGGAATGGAAATTTCGTCTGGGCGCGCATGGGCTGGCGGTCAAGGACGTTCAGGGCAAACAGATCGTAACACGCCTGCCCCAAGGTATTGAACTGGGCGTTATCCCGGCAGATGTTGCATGATGCGATCCAAATGGATCGCGTCGTTTGACGCTATTTTTCACGACCAGGTAAACTATCACGGGGCGGTGCAGGTTCCCAATTCTCAATGAGCGCCATCGCCTCCTGAGCCGTATCAACAAAGCGGAACAGGTCCAGATCCTGATCGGAAATTGTCCCCGCATCCGCCAGGGCATCCCAGTTGATCACCTTTTCCCAGAATTCCCGACCAAACAGCAGGAATGGCACCCGCTCCATCCGGCCTGTTTGAATCAGCGTCAGGGATTCAAACAATTCATCCATCGTCCCGAATCCACCCGGAAATACGCAAATCGCCCGCGCCCGCATCAGGAAGTGCATCTTGCGGATTGCAAAATAGTGGAAGTTAAAGCTGAGTTCCGGCGTGACATATTCGTTCGGCGCCTGTTCGTGTGGCAATACGATGCTCAGACCGATGGAACAGCCCCCCGCATCCGCGGCTCCGCGGTTCCCCGCCTCCATCACACCAGGGCCACCACCGGTGACGATCACATTCTCCCGACATCCACTGAGCTTGGATTTTTCGGTCATCAGCCGGGAAAATTCGCGGGCTTCGTCGTAGAAGGACGACAGGTCGGCCAAAGTCCGGGTGCGCGCCTTGTCCTTGTTGACCGGATCTGGAATACGCGCCCCCCCGAACAATACAATGGTCGAAGTGATTTCGTGTTCTTCCAACAACAGCTGCGGTTTCAGCAACTCCAATTGCAACCGAACCGGACGCAGTTCATCCCGACACAGAAAATCCTCGTCAGCAAAAGCCAACCGATAGGCCGGTGATTGGGTTTGGGGCGTCAGCGGAACATGTTCGGCGGTATCCCTATCGGAATGTGCGTCCCGAAATCGGCTGCGGCGATCGTCTTTCATGAACATGTTCCCTATTTGCCTGTTTCCTTTCAGCCTATAAGGTCGCCATCCGGAACACTAGGCACAGGCGCGTGAAATGGCTTTTAAATCAGATATTCAATCCGCGGCGAAACGTGTGTTGGGGCACGTTCAGGTGACACCGGTGCTGATCACACAGGGGTTTGATTTGCCCTATCCCATCGAATTGAAGCTGGAGCACATGCAACATACTGGCAGCTTCAAGGCCCGTGGGGCGTTCAACACGCTGCTCAGCCGTCCGGTTCCAGATGCCGGGCTGGTTGCCGCATCGGGAGGAAATCATGGTGCGGCTGTTGCATATGCCGCGCGAACATTAGGGCACAAAGCACGGATATTTGTTCCTGAAATGGCTGGGCCATCCAAAATCGCCCTGATCCAGCAAACCGGCGCTGACCTGGAGGTCGTTCCGGGAGCCTATGCCAATGCGCTGGAATTGGCACAGCGATTTGAACAGGACACGGGGGCCATGCAAGTGCACGCTTATGACGCCGCCGCAACTGTTGCCGGCCAGGGGACTTGCTTTGCCGAATGGGAGGGGCAGGGATTGAAAGCCGACACCATTCTGATTGCCGTTGGCGGTGGCGGATTGATCGCAGGGGCTCTGAGCTGGTTTGAGGACAGCCGCAAAATTGTTGCTGTCGAGCCCAACACCTCCTGCGCGCTACAGGCCGCGTTGAAGGCCGGGGCACCTGTAGATGTTGATGTGTCGGGCATTGCCGCCAATGCCCTGGGCGCAAAACGGATCGGACAGATCGGTTTTAATCTTGCTCAAAAGTCAAACCTGACATCGGTGACGGTGTCGGACGACCACATCGCCCGTGCGCAGCGTGCGCTGTGGCTGGAACACCGGATCCTGGTCGAACCCGCCGGCGCTACTGCGCTGGCCGCATTGATGAGCGGCGTCTATCAACCAGAAGACGGCGAGCGGGTTGCTGTATTGGTGTGCGGCGGCAACATCGCTCCTGACCCCTTTGGGTGATGAGACTGGGGTACGGTTGCGGAACCCCAGCTTTGAAACTATCGATAATCCATGACCGCAACCATCGTCGACACAATCTATCAGGCGCTGAGCCAAAGGATCATCCAGGGCGATCTGCCTGCTGGTGAAAAGCTGCGTCAGGATCACATCGCCCGCGAGTTTTCCGCCAGCCATGTGCCCGTGCGCGAAGCATTGCTGAGGTTGGAAGCGCATGGGTTGGCCAAATCCCAACCCCGACGTGGCATGCGGGTAACAGCGTTGAACCCGACCGAAGTGCGCGAAATCATTGAGATGCGTGTGGCTCTGGAAATTTTGGCGCTGCAAAATGCCGCTTTCAACATGACATCCCAGGATCTAAGGGATGCCGAAGCCGCCCGCGTCGCCTGCGACGAGGCAACAGACATGGTCACCTGGGAAAACTGCAACCGGCGGTTTCATCGGGTAATCCTCGCGCCATGCGCTATGCCCCGTCTATTGGCAACGATTGATGACCTACACATCGCCAGCGCCCGCCATCTATTCGCTCATTGGCAGCATCAATGGACCCAACGTATTGACACGGATCACGCCGCGATCCTGCAGGCACTATTGCGTCAAGACGCCCCCGCCGCCTGCGAAATCCTGCGTCGCCACCTGCGTCGGGTCCGCTGAACCCGTAAAAGGCCGCCCCCGAGGGTGTTTTCGCCGCAAACAGGGAATGACGCCTGCGCCCTTTGCCGTTATGTAGTCCCGAATCCAACCGCATCCGGAGCACCGCACAATGTCCAACGCCCAGCTGGAAACCGCAATCGAGGCCGCGTGGGAATCACGCGACACCATTACCCCTGCCACCACCGGCGAACAGCGCGAAGCCATCGAAGACACGTTGAACGCGCTGGACAGCGGATCGCTGCGCGTGGCGGAAAAGCTGGACAATGGCGACTGGCATGTAAACCAATGGGCAAAAAAGGCTGTTCTGCTCGGCTTTCGCATCAAGGACATGGAAATCCAGGATGGCGGCCCGCAGGGTGGCGGCTGGTGGGACAAGGTCGACAGCAAATTTGTCGGCTGGGGCGAAAACCAGTGGAAGGCTGCCGGCTTTCGTGCTGTGCCCAACTGTATTGTCCGCAAATCTGCCTATGTTGCGCCAGGCGTGGTTCTGATGCCGTCATTCGTGAACCTGGGTGCCTATGTGGACGAAGGTACGATGGTTGACACCTGGGCCACCGTCGGCTCCTGCGCACAGATCGGCAAAAACGTGCACTTGTCAGGCGGCGTCGGCATCGGCGGCGTTCTTGAGCCCATGCAGGCCGGCCCGACCATCATCGAAGACAATTGCTTTATCGGTGCACGCTCTGAAGTGGTCGAAGGTTGCATTGTCCGCGAAGGTTCCGTTCTCGGTATGGGCGTGTACATCGGTAAATCCACCAAGATCGTGGACCGCGAAACCGGTGAGGTCACCTATGGTGAAATCCCGCCCTACTCTGTGGTCGTTTCCGGCTCGATGCCGTCCAAGAACGGCATCAGCCTGTATTGCGCCGTGATCGTCAAACGTGTGGACGAGAAAACCCGTTCCAAGACCGGTATTAACGAACTCCTGCGCGACTGATCAGGTTCGGCTACTGCAAGTATTCTGGCCGCAGCTTTGCTACGCTGCGGCCTTTTTCGTTCCACGCCTGTGGTCAGGATATGCGCCAACTTCTGGACACCGACCCTCATATCGCGGCGAGCAAAACACGACTTTCATGCGCCCTGAGCGTCACCCGTGCCGTGGGACCATAGGAAGCTGTATCCAGATCGGGCATCAATTCCAGGATTTCATCTCTCGTTGCTGCATCAAAGGATTCGATGGTCTCGATTCCCGGATGATAGCTTTCGCTATCCAACCCATTGCCCCGGACAATTTCATGCTGATCAAACAGCAAATGGAGGTAGGTTATCGGCGTTCCATCGTCCCGCTGCCGTATCGACCTGCCATTGACCAGATACAGTGCCTTTACCAGAACTTCGGGTTGATCGAACATCAGCTCCGCTGTTTGTGATGTCAGCAAAATCCGATGGTTTGGCGATACTTCCAACCGACCGTGATGCCCCAAGGCATTTTTTTCGATTCGGACCGGCGCATGCCGCCCTTCGGCTCGGCGTTCGCTGCGACCAATCCAACGCAAAGGTTGCGCCCCATGGTCGCGTGTCAAAACCATTTCTCCCGGCTTCAAGTCTTCCACCGGGATTGAGCCCAAAGTAGTCTCGATCAATGTTCCGGCAACAAAGCAAGCCGTCGTTATCAGTTCGACAAAGGCGGTATCCGTATTTCCGTCTTCATCAGCGACGGTGTAACTGAATACATTACTCCCTTCTTCCCCGTCCGAAGTGACTTCAAAGCTCCCGTCCATTGCCAGGGTAATCTGCTCTCCGGTCGCCAATGTCACCGAATCCCCTGCTGACACAGGCTGACCGTTGATATGGGTGATCGTCAGTTCCCCGCCAACAGATGAACTGTCATTGGCCAGAACATCAACATTGCCAGATGCGAGCCCCTGAACGCTGATTATGTCATCTTCAGCAACTAACGCCGTTTGGATCGAATCCCCGGCGATCAATAGATTGCTATCGTAGTATTGGTCGCCACCATCCGCGATGGCGATCTTGATCGTATTAGTCTCGCCAGGATTGACCGGTGCCTTGAGCGTCAGTTTGACGGTGAATCCATCCATCTCCGTATTTGCCACTTCGGCGTCTGCCGGGTTGTCGACATACAGGTTGGCGTTACTCTCGTCGTTGATATTGTTGATGGTAATATCGCCGTCGCCAACACTCAGAGTCGCCGGTTCGCCATTGACCCAGACACCAACCGCGTCATTGAACCCTGAGTTCACGTATTCCAGGTATTCCTCCGAAGCAAACGTGATCTGCATGGTCAAAGTTGATCCCTCCGGGATGAACTCGGCCTCAAAAACAGCGGCGTCATAGGTTCTGGCCCCTGCCATGTCATCCAGATCATCGTCACCGCTTGTTCTGTTTACGGTTGATGTATGTGCCCGAACATTCGCATCGCCGCTGCTGTTTGTGATATCCGTTGCTCTACCTGTCGACAGAATGACCCCAGTATCTGATGGGGTCAGTTCGGGTGCCACGTCGTCCCCTTCTGAATAGATCCCCGACGCCCGTGCAGCCCCGGTATAATCAGCACTGACGATTTCGATACCCGAGCCAAACATGGCCTCGGCCATGTCGGTCGCAGTCGCGGAAGTATCAATTGGCAGTTCAGAAGCAGTCGGCATTGCAGTCCCCAGAAATCATCATCGCCATTCAGCAATACGGCCCAGGGTCTTGGGATTTCCTTTCCACCGTGCGTCAAAACACACAGCATTCATGTCAAATCGGCTCAATCTCGGCTTTGGCGTCGAATCTGGTCGGAATTCGACCGTCAGAGCAGGCAGCAGGGTTGAGCTTGGGCCACAGTTAACGGTATGCGAAAGCCGGATCGTCACGAGAGGCCCGGCAATGGAAAAGAAACCCAAACGCGTGCAGCAGGTTTACACCTTGCTCGTTCAAATTGGCCGCAAGGATGGTGATGGCCTCCCAAAGGGAGCCACAGGTGCCGCGCTGATGATCTTTGCTTCTGGCGTTGACGAGGCCGAAGCCGTACGCGAGACCGTCGCAATCCTGAAACAGGCAGATACCGCTCCGCTGGATGTTACCGGATATGGTACATTGGAAGAGCGAGAAGCCGAAGGTCACGAGATCGAAGCCGATGAACGCGCGCTGATGCAACGTGCGCTCGACGAGAATTCAGTAATCGTCGCACAGATGACGCCATTTTTTGACGAGCCCGGCAAAACTGTTCATTGATGGCAGGCCGTCAGTTCCGCCATCCGAACCACTTGCGATAGATGGTTTCATACGTCCCATCTTCGCGCAGGGACAACAGTGCCTGATTAAAGGGTTCGACCAAATCCGAGCCGGTCGAGAAGGCGATCCCATAGTTTTCGGACAGAAAGATCGGCCCCACCAGCCTGCCATGCTCAAATCCATGATGGCTGGTATAATAGGACAGGATCGGAGCATCGAACACCACGGCCTGCAAGTTGCCCGCTTCGAATTCGGTCAGCATTGGTTCCAGCCCACCAAATCCCTGATAGTCGATTTCACGCCGTTCCAAAAAGCCCGCCGCCGTCGATCCACTGATCGTACCGACGCGCTGACCATATAAGTCATTTACCGAATTCACCGACCCTGTGATGGCTTCGACAGTCATGGCGGCGGTGATTTTCGCAACAAAGACCGACACGACAAATAGCGATGACACCACAAGCAGCACACCAAAGATCCTGCCAAAAAAGGTGCGCGGCATCCGCTCTTCGAACCCTCCGTTGACCACCAGGTTGAGCGCCCACCAAAAAGACGGAAACCAGGCTTCCTTCAAAGGACGTTCAAAATAGGGCTGCGACCGACGTTCCAGCAGCCACATCAACATGCCACCCACAAACAAGACCAAAAAGGCAACACCCAGGGCGACCATGATATCCGCGGAAAACAAAGTGTGAATCAGCAGCGGCCGCCCGGAATCAGTCACCGGCACCATGATTTGCAGACCCGACGCAAAGATCGGCTGGCTAAAATCCATCTGCGCTTCGCGCGCCGCCGTGATCGAAATATTTGCAATCGCCAGATCAGCAGCCCCGGAGCGCACAGCATCCAGCATCTCCGGGAACTGATCGACCCGATCTATTGTCACTTCCAACCCCTGTGCGTGGGCCAAAGCCCCGAGCAGATCCATCGAAAACCCGGTTTGCGCGCCCTGATCCGTCATCGAAAAGGGAGCACGTGTGACAGTCGCTACATTCAGCGTCTGGGCTGCGGCCTGTTGGGCCGCAACAACGACCAAGGCCGCCAGAACATAGAATATCCGGTTCAGCATTGAAAACATGAGGTCCGCCATTTTCACCCGATTACGCAGAATTTGCAGGTCAGGCAAGCATCGCGGTCAGGCCACACGCCGCTCGGCCAGAATGGTGGCGTCAAAAGCACGCAATACCGGGTGCACCGGCTTGGCGTGTTCCGGCAGGCTGTTGCGGTCCAGATCGGCCAATAGGCTTCGGGACAACACATCCCGGTTACGACGCAGCCGTCCAATGAAAAGACTGTCGGCCATGGTCCCCGCAACTTTCATGGCTTCGTGGCCGGGCAGGACCAGCTGTTGATATGTGATCAGCTGCCCAACGGGCGGAATATAGGCCCGCGGAGTTCCCGTCAGATGACGCGTCGACAGCAGAACCGCCTGACATCCGAATAAATATTCCACCTCGGAACCGGTCAGAAGCAGCCGTTGGGCTGGGGACACATCAATATCACGCCACAGCCCAAAGAAAGGGGCCCGCAACCTGACAGGCCGGAATGATCCCCGCGCAGGGACAACGCGCGAGATTTTGTGCAAGATCGGAACCGCGCAATCGTTTTGCGTCAAAACCACATCGCCCCGGCGCAGTTTGGAAATCGGCCGATAGCCGTCTGGCGTTGCGATTGGCGTGTCCATCGCCAGCGATGGCATTGGACCGATGGGTTCGATACCCGCTGACAGCGCCAGGTATCGCACTTCGCGCGACACATACCGTTCTGGCCCAGGCATTAACAAAGCTCGTGCATCCATGACTCGCAAGGGGCGTGGCGACGAGACCGGCACCGAAATCACGCAATCATCCTGTGGTCGCTCGACCGTCAACCGTGCCCAGCGCCGTGGTGCATCCCAGGCATAGGTAATCCGCAGAGTTTCCGTACGTCCCCCTTCGGAATGATTGATTGTCTGATGCAATGGAAGTCCACCCTGGTTCAATACCAGACTCAACCCGCCGCCGGGAATCGCGTGCAACGCCAAATGCAATGGCCATTCGCCCTGTTGATCATAGATGAACAGGGGTTCCATCCTGGCCGTCGCCGGAACATTCGTTTCGACGACCAGAGATCCTCGTACCATCAAGGCATCAGGACCGGATTGGACCAGTTTTGCCGCGCCTTTGGGTTGCCCCAGTCCCTGAGGGGCAAACCAATGCCCGTCATGATCGGACAAGGCGATCCAGTTGGCCATTATGCAGCCTGTTCTCGGTTGAACAACAACTGGGTTTCATAGCTGCGCAATGTAGGCCTGGCTGCAGGTCCATAGCCTTCACCTGTGTGCGGGTCCAGTTCTGGAAACAGGGTACAGATTTCGTCGATAATCGGTTGCTCGAACAGGCTGGAGCTTTGTGGACCGGGCAGAAAGCTTTCGGTTTGCAGCCCTTCGGAATAGACTACCTGATGGCGATCAAACATGATGTGGACATAGGTGACTTCACCGCCTTGATGACGCACCACGGACTGATCGTTGATCATGTCCTTGGCCGCCACCAGAACTTCGTCCTCACCAAACAGAAGTTCGGCGACCGCATCGCGCACCAAAATTCGATGTTGGGGTGAAACCAACAGGTCGCGATGTTCACCAAAGGTCCCCGCCCGAATGTGGATAGGGGCATAATCCCCAGTCGCCTGCACCACCCGCGACCCGATCCAGCGCAAGGGCTGAGCCCCGTCATCCCGGGTCCAGACTGGATCTCCCGGTTGCAATTCCTCCACTGGCACCTCGCCATACGGAGTTGCGATCAACGTTCCGGCAACGAAACACGGGATGGAATTGACCTGTACAATACCTGTGTCGGTGTTCGCCCCATTCGACACGGTGTACGTAAAGTTGAATTCCTCGGTGTCCCCGTCACCTATGACCTTGAGCGTACCATCTGAGTTCAACTGAACACTTTGGCCAGTATTGAGCTGAACGATATCGCCAACATTGACCGCGATGCCATTGATGTGGGTAATGGTCAGCGTGCCGCCGCTGGCACTGACGTCATTGGCTGTCACGTCCAGATCAACAGATCCCGTTGGAAACAAATCCGTGGAATCGCCCAATGCCACCAGGTCGGTTTGAACTGAATTTGCTGCAATCAGCAGGTTGGAATCATAGCTGCTGTCTGTCACATCCGCGATGCCGATACGGATTGTGTTCACAACGCCCGGGATGACATTCATGGTCAGCGTCATGGTCACGGTCAGACCATCCATCTCGGTGTTGTAGGCGTCGCCGGTATTGTCCAGAAACAGGTTTTCATTGGTGCTGCTGTTCACATTTCCCGGATCAGTATCACCATCGCCAATCCCCAGTTCCACCTGCGTTCCATTAACCCAGACACCCACAAAATCCTGATACAGAGAATCCGTATATTCCGGGTATTCTTCCGAAGAAAACACAAACTGCATGGTCATCAACGACCCGGTCGGGATAAAGCTGACATCCAGATAGGAGGCGTCATAGGTATTCGTACCCGCCGCAGCATTGAAGTCCGGATTGTTGTTTTGACCAGAGGTGTTGGTCGATGTACTGGCTGACCGGTTCGGGTCTCCGCCCGAACGGGTGAAATGCGAGGCGCGACCAGTTGACAGGATTACACCGGTGTCTCCCGGTGTCGCACCAGGTGCCAGCGCATCCCCGTTAGAATAGATCGCCGAAGATTGGCTCCATCCAGAATAGGACGCGCTGACAACTGTCGCACCATCTCCAAAGATCGCCTCGGCCATTGCTGTGGCGTTGGCATTTGTCTGATAGCCAAGTTCGGCACCCGTCGCCATTTTCTGCCCCTTTTTTCATTCCAAGGCAGACATTCCGCGAACAGGCAAATCCCGGTCACGAAATAGGTTCTCCAGCCATAGTATGGCGGAGAGAAAAATTGGCGGCCTCTTGTGTGCCGTCCTGCTCGAATTGCCCTGCCTCGGGTCATTTTGTTTGCCTCAGATGTATCACGACTTTTTCAGCTTGCTAAGGCGTTTCATAATGCTGCCGCCAAGTTGCTGCTTTTGAGGCACATTTGACACAAGCCCCCAGCGTACCCATCAAGGTGAGCTCAGAAGGGTTTGGTTGGCGGATATGTGGTTTGCACCGGGTATCAAACCGCGTTAGGCCAGTTTCAACGACCCCTTTCCGGAGCCTGCGCCATGTCTCATACAGATCCCGCCCAGCTGACAGCCGATTTGATCCGCTGCCCTTCAGTAACACCTGAGGAGGGAGGCGCTCTGGTACTCCTGGAAAAGCTGTTGAGTAATGCCGGTTTCGACTGCACTCGCGTGGATCGAGGGGGCATCAGCAACCTGTTTGCCCGTTGGGGAACACAAGGTCACGCCCAGACGTTTGGGTTCAACGGTCATACGGATGTCGTGCCGGTCGGGGATGTGGCGGCCTGGACTGTTGATCCCTTTGGTGCCGAAGAAATCGACGGGTTCATGTATGGCCGTGGTGCAACCGACATGAAATCTGGCGTGGCCGCCTTTGCCGCTGCGGCTGTTGATTTCGTGCGGGACACACCTCCGAACGGGGCGATCATTCTGACGATCACCGGCGACGAAGAGGGCGATGCATACGACGGCACCACCGCTTTGCTGGACTATATGAACAATTCGGGCGAGGCGATGTCGGTCTGTCTGGTGGGCGAACCGACCTGTCCTGATCACATGGGCGAGATGATGAAAATCGGGCGGCGCGGGTCGATGACGACCTGGTTTACGTTCTCCGGGGTTCAGGGCCACGCCGCATACCCGCATAGGGCCAACAATCCGTTGCCTGCCATGGCACGCCTGATGGATCGGTTGGCATCGCACGAACTGGATCAGGGCAGTGACCACTTTGATGCCTCGACCCTGGCAGTGGTGACAATGGACACTGGCAACCCTGCAACCAATGTGATCCCGGCGCACTGTCATGCCACAGTAAACATTCGGTTCAATGATCTGCACAACGGTGCCGCGCTGAGCGATTGGCTAAAGGCCGAAGCTGACAAGGTCGCAGACACATTTGGTGTCGGCATCGAACTAAAGACCAAGATTTCGGGCGAAAGCTTCCTGACACCTCCGGGCACGCTGTCCAATCTGGTTGCCGCCTCTGTCAAAGCGGAAACGGGGGTAACACCAGTTCTGTCCACCACCGGAGGTACGTCAGATGCGCGCTTTGTCAAAAATCACTGCCCGGTTGTCGAATTTGGCCTGGTGGGTCGCACCATGCACCAGGTGGATGAACGGGTTGAAATCGATCAGATCCACCAACTAAAGGCGATCTACACGCGTGTCCTGCGGGACTATTTTGCCTGATCCCGCATGAAACGCACATTGGTCATCATGGTCAAGGTTCCGCGCCCCGGGAGGGTCAAGACCCGTTTGGGGCGCGACATTGGCATGGACGCGGCCGCGTGGTGGTTTCGCCACCAATCGGCGCGGCTGATCCGTCGGCTGCGTGACCCACGCTGGCAGATCGTTTTGGCGGTCGCGCCGGATGTCGCGGGAATGGCGTCCAAAGTATGGCCTGCTGACCTTCACCGCATTCCGCAGGGAAACGGCGACCTGGGAGACCGGATGGGACGCATAATGCGCTCTATGCCGGCGGGGCCCGTGTGCATCATCGGAGCGGATATTCCGGGGATTACGCGCACGCATGTCGCGCGAGCCTTTGCGGCATTGGGAGACCATGATGCGGTCTTTGGACCTGCCTTTGATGGCGGGTACTGGCTGGTCGGGGCCAAACGTGTTGCCGCCTTACCCAGTGGGATGTTTCGCAACGTCCGCTGGTCAACACCACATGCATTGGCCGACACAATCGCCACATTGCCGGGGCGGCGTATCGCGCAGGTCGATCAATTGCGTGATGTCGATACTGTCCTGGACTTGCAACCAGCGCCTTTGCCCAGAACGTACCATCGCTTTTGCGCATGACGAAGGCGGGTTGCCGTGCTAGGGCACATGACATGACGCGTATCCCTTCCAAGCAGGAGGTCCTTGATTGGATCTCGGCGCACCCGACCCAGAATTCGAAACGAGACATTGCCCGTGCCTTTGGCATCAAGGGGTCTGACCGGATCGACCTGAAACGGCTTCTCAAAGAGCTCGAAGCCGAGGGGCATCTGGAAAAGCGACGCAAAACCTATCGCGACCCCGAACGGCTGCCACCGGTCAGCATCCTGCAAGTCAAGGCACCGGATGCAGATGGCGACCTGTTTGCACGCCCCCTGGAATGGCACGGCGAAGGTGTGGAACCTGTTGTGCTGGTCATGCCACGCGCCAGCGATCCGGCGTTGGGTGAAGGTGATCGAATTCTGGCCCGGCTGACGTTTGTGCAGGAGAGCGACCACTCCTACGAAGCCAGGCTGATCCGACGCATCGGTACCAATCCGAAACGCATCCTGGGCGTGTTCCGCAAGGGGTCCGAAGGCGGGCGTATTGTGCCGATCGAAAAATCTGCGTCTCCCGAATGGACCGTGGCTGAAGGTGCTATTGGCGGTGCACGCGATGGTGAGCTGGTCGAGGCAGAACAGGCCGGACCAAAAACGCGGCTGGGCCTGCCCAAAGCGCGGATCATCAACCGTCTGGGTGATCCATCCGCCCCCAAGGCCGTATCGCTGATCGCCATTCATCAACATGGCATACCCGACAGCTTCCCGGACGCCGCCATTGATGAGGCTGACAAGGCCAAGCCCATGGGCCTGGGCGGACGCAAGGATCTGCGTGATATGCCATTGGTCACAATTGACCCTTCGGATGCACGCGACCATGACGATGCCTGTTTCGCCCAGGCCGATGACGACCCGAACAACCCTGGAGGTCATGTCGTCTGGGTCGCGATTGCCGATGTGGCAGCCTATGTTCAAAATGGCACGGCACTGGACCGCGAGGCCCGCACGCGCGGCAACTCCAGCTATTTCCCCGACCGAGTTGTCCCTATGCTACCTGATCGGTTGTCCGGAGATTTGTGTTCTCTGCACGAAGGGGTACCGCGCCCTTGTGTCGCCGTTCGGATGCAATTGGACAGCGAAGGCCACAAGATCAGCCATGAATTTGTACGGGGCCTGATGAAATCAGTCGCTTCGCTGCATTATGCCGAAGTGCAGGACGCGATGGACGGTGCTGCCAATGAACGCACCGAACCGTTGATGGATGATGTCATACGACCGCTCTATGCGGCCTATGACGCGCTGAAAGCAGCGCGAGCCAAGCGCCAGCCCCTGGAACTGGACCTGCCAGAACGGCGCATTGTTTTGGATGACGATGGTCAGGTGCAATCGGTCAACTTCCGCGACCGGTTGGATGCCCATCGCCTGATCGAAGAATTCATGATCCTCGCCAACGTCTGTGCGGCAGAAACCCTGATCGCCAAACGGTCCCCCCTGTTGTTCCGTGTGCACGAAGAACCCGCCCCAGAAAAGCTGGAAGCGCTGCGCGAGACCGCCCAGTCTGCCGGCTTGACCCTCGCCAAGGGGCAGGTGTTGCAAACCCGGCACCTGAACGCCTTGTTGAACCAGGCAGCCGGTACGGACGAGGCCGAGTTGATCAATATCTCGACTCTTCGCTCGATGACACAGGCCTATTACAGCCCTGAAAACTTTGGTCATTTCGGGTTGGCTTTGCAAAGATACGCCCATTTCACCTCGCCCATTCGCCGTTATGCTGACCTGATCGTGCATCGCGCACTGATCTCGTCGCATGGGTGGGGCGATGATGGGCTGGCCCCGGATGAAATTGATCGGCTCGAAGATACGGCCACTCATATCTCGGAAACCGAACGTCGGTCGATGATGGCTGAACGTGACACCACCGACCGATATCTGGCCGCCTATCTCAGCGAGCGTGTCGGAAATGAGTTCACCGGTCGCATTAGCGGCATCGCCCGGTTTGGTGCCTTTGTGAAACTGGACGAAACCGGAGCAGATGGGTTGGTTCCAGTGCGCACACTGGGGCGCGAATTCTTCCATTTTGATGCCGAAAGCGGCACGTTGATGGGCAGTGACACCGGGCTTCTCATCTCGATCGGACAGCGTGTCACCGTGCGTATCACTCAGGCTACGCCTGTCACCGGGGGGCTGGAGCTGGAGTTGCTGACGCTTGACGGTCAGGCCCTGCCCCGAGGAGGTGTGCGCCGCAGCCCCGCAGGTCAAACGGCAAGACGCAAATCCGTCAAGGCCAAACGAAAGAAGGACAAGATCGCCCGCAAGGTTGAACGCAAGCGCCGCTAGGCACTGCGACGCGTCAATTTGTAGGTCAAAGCCCGTTCGACCAACCACCCATGGCGCAGGGATTCGATGTCGGCGGCCTTGGAAAACAAAACAGCTCGCGTCCCTTCCACCCTGTCCCAAGCCGGAAATTTCTGCTGAAATTCTGGAATGACCCGGCTTTGACAATGGACAAATAGGGCAAAGCCACCTGTCTTTGGCACACCCAATCTGATGGGCGTGCCGGATTTTGTCTGCTCGGTAATGTAAGACGGTTGCCCCCACCGCAATGCTTCGGTGACAGGCCCAACTTTGGGGAGGTTGGCGGCCGTCTCAAAGATCAATTGCCGCAATGCCAACATCCCCTCGCGCGCCTCGGGTTCCGAACTGTCAAAAACCGCCTGAACAAGGTCGCTGGAAAACGGCTGTTTCACGGCAGTGGCACCGCTTTGCGAACGCGCTCTGCATATGCAGAAAGCACAGGATCATCGCTGATCCGCTTGTTCAATTCGGTCTTGATTGGTGTTTCCATCATTGCCGACAGCATTGGCCCCATGCTCAGATCCGCGGCTGTTACCTGCTCGCCAAACAAGAATGGGCGATCCCCCAGCAAGTTTGCAATGGCTACCAGATCCTTTTCCAGGCGGGCATGACGCTCTGATTGGGAAAACCTGGATGTGCCCTGAAATCCCAACCCCCTGAGCACAGATTTTCGTATGGAGTTCGAAATGGGACGCCGGATCCAACGGGGAATCGCGACAAAAAATATGTCTCGAATGATCGGCCACACGGTATCATTGGCCCAACGATCCTGAACGATGTGGAAATACAGGTGATCTTCGGCCATGTGGATCAGCGCGCGGGAATGGGCCTTTTGTTCGGGGGTCAATCCGGGGTCGAAATCCATGCCGGCTTGTTCCAGCCAGTCCCGGATGGAGTCGCTGTCTGCAACCAACCGTTCCCCGGTTTTCATCACCGGTAGCTTTTGGTGCGGCATTTTGCGGGGATCCAGCAAATCCTCGCGTTGCCACGGCTGACCAGATTGGGCCAACAGCATGGCCGCCTTGACGCAAAAGGGGCTTAGGCTGAACGTTGCTGTATTGCCGGGATAGGTGAGGAGGGTCAGCATGGTGTCGAATTTCCTTGTGAAGTATTCCATCAACCTTAGCTGCCAGTCATGACAAAAACTGTCATCAGTGATAGACTTCATGCATCATGTCCAGATCTCATCGCCTGCTCCAACTGATGCAATGCCTGCGCGACGGCGCAGGACCAAAGACAGCTGTCTCCCTAGCCCGCGAGTTGAACATTTCTGCCCGTTCCATCCATCGCGATATCGCGACCTTGCGGGAAATGGGGGCGGTCATTGATGGTGCGGCGGGATATGGTTTTACCCTGATAGAAGACAATGCCATCCCGCCATTGCGGTTCACCGATGACGAACTGGAGGCTCTGGTTCTGGGCCTGCGCGAAGTCCAGCAAATCGGTGATCCGGATTTGGGCTTGGCCGCTGGTCAGGCTTTGATCAAACTGCAGGGTCGGCTACCACCACGTCAATCTCACAGACTGAAACACGCAGTGCTGTCAGCCAAGCGATTTGTTCAACCCGAAACGCCTGGGATCTCGGCGGCACGGTTGCGGAAGGCAGCTTGGGATGAAATGGAAATCAGATTCGGTTATACTGACGTGCACGGGGCCGTCACCCATCGTCAGGCGCGCCCTCTTGGCATTGCCTATATGGATCGGTCAACTGTTTTGATTGCCTGGTGTTTGTTGCGACAGGACAAGCGGGTGTTCCGCCTCGACCGAATGCGCGATCTTGAGGTGACACAAACCTGCTTTAGACCCAATCGTGTACCGATGTTACGCGACGCAATTGAACAGATCCGATGTGACATCGAAAAGACGGGAAAAGAGCACAACTCCGCAAACTGACCGCTTTGGAAATTCGCGTGTTCGCATTAGAATCAGGGAAGAGCAGAGCAGACGGTCAGGGACAATACAATGCGGAGACATGTAACCGGAGCGGTCTTGGCCCTTTTGTCAGGCAGCGTTGGATGGGCAGAGTTGCCGACATCCGTCGTTCGTCCAACAGCGCGCCCGGACAAATTTGGCGACACATATGTCCATGTCATCGTTGGACAAAAACGCCCCCAAGCCCGACCTGTGGCACAAACGACAATTTCGGAACCCAAGATCATGGACCGTACGCAGACCTTTGCCGAATGGAGCAACAGATTTCGGGAAAAGGCGGTTGCAAACGGTATTTCACCAGAAACTGTGGACCGTGCCTTTCGGGGTATTGTCTATGACGCCGAAGTGGTCCGGCGCGACCGAAATCAATCCGAGTTCACCAAGACAATCTGGGACTATCTGGACACCGCCGTATCCGACGCCCGTGTCAACAACGGCAAAACGGCCCTGGCGCAGTACCGGCACCTGTTGCAACGGATCGAAGAAACCTATGGCGTCGACAAGCAGGTGCTGCTGGCCATTTGGGGTCTGGAAAGTGCCTATGGGGCGTTTCGAGGCAACGACAAAACGGTCCAATCCCTGGCAACTCTTGCCTATGATCCGCGCCGCAGCTCCTTTTTCGAAGAACAGCTGATGGAGGCATTGAGCATCCTGCAATCCGGGGATGTATCAGCTGACCGCATGCGTGGCAGCTGGGCCGGAGCAATGGGGCACACCCAATTCATGCCCACATCCTTTCGGGATCATGCGGTGGATTTCACCGGAGATGGCAAACGCGACATCTGGTCGGACGACCCTAGCGATGCCCTGGCATCCACTGCAGCCTATCTGGCACATCACGGCTGGACCACGGGGCAACCTTGGGGCGTAGAGGTTGCGCTACCCAAGGATTTTGACTATCGCCTGGCCAATCGCAGCATAAAAAAGCAACCGGCTGCATGGGGACAGATGGGGATCCTTGATACCCATGGCAAACCGGTCAAGAATCACGGCCTGGGATCGATCCTTTTGCCAGCAGGGGGGACGGGAGCGGCCTTTATGATCTTTGACAACTTCGAGGTCATCGAAAGCTATAACACCGCGGATGCCTATGTGATCGGGGTCGGGCATTTGGGAGATCGGATTATGGGTGGAAACCCCGTACAGGCCAAATGGCCGCGTGCGGACCGCGCATTGACGTACAAGGAGCGCACAGAGATGCAGCAGCGATTGACGCTGCTTGGGTTTGACACCCAAGGTATCGACGGCAAGATTGGCCCCCGAACCATAGATGCGGTGCGGGCCTATCAGGTGGCCAACGGTCTGCTCCCCGATGGCTATCCGTCCCTGCGGCTATTGGATCTGTTGCGCTAGTTCCTACAGACCAAGACACAAGAAAAGGCCCCCGCCGTTGGCGAGGGCCTTATTCATTTTCTGTCAATCCACTCAGCTGGGCGACAGGCCCCGCATCCGTTCGGACCTACGACGAAGCAACTCGACGACAGTCAGAAGCCCGATAGAGATGATCACGAGAATCGTTGCCACGGCCAAAATCGTCGGGCTGATCTGTTCACGAATACCCGAGAACATCTGGCGCGGAATGGTCCGCTGCTTTACGTCCGCCAACTGCAGGACCACGACCACTTCGTCGAATGAAGTGATAAAGGCAAACAGGCCGCCAGAAATAACCCCAGGCAGGATCAACGGCATCTGCACCCGGAAGAAGGTCGTCACCGGCCCTGCCCCCATGTTCGATGCCGCCCGTGTCAGGCTTTGGTCAAAACCGGACAGGGTCGCGGTCACCGTAATGATCACGAATGGAGTTCCCAGGGCCGCGTGGGCCAGGATCAAACCGGCATAGGTCTTGGCCAGGCCGACGCCCGAGAAGAAATAGAACAGACCAGACGCGGTAATCACCAACGGAACGATCATCGGTGAAATCAGCAACGCCATGATTGGGCGCCGCCAAGGCATTTCGGATCTCGACAGACCAATGGCCGCCAAAGTACCCAAGGCCGTGGACAACAATGTTGCCCAAATCCCGATGAAGAACGAGTTGCGGATCGAACGGATCCACTGGGCATTGTTCCACATGTCCGACCACCAGCCGGCGATAGCTTCGGGAGCCACCATACCATTGGCCAGAATGTCCTTGTACCAACGCAACGAGAACGCATCAGGATCCAGTGCGAGCATACCGGGAGTAAAGCTGAAGTAAGGCTCCTGGTTGAAGCTGAGCGGGATCAGGATGATGATTGGCGTGATCAGAAAGACAAAGATCGCACCACAGATCGTCCGGAAGGTGTAGAACCACAACACCTCGCGCGCTGTCGCATAAGGTGGCTGGTTGAGCCGGTAGGATCCCGTATGCAACCACAGTGCCATGCGCCCGATGATGTAGCCAACAAACATCAGCAGCACCCCATAGGGGAAACTGACCAACAAGGACCCAAGAACCAGGAAGGCGGCACCCGTGGCCAACCCAGCCATCAATGGTTTGGGGACAGCCTTGACCACGACCATACCGGCCGCAGCAAAGATCACAGCACCAACCAGTAGGTAAGGTAGGAACAGGGATAGGCTGCCCTGCGCTGTCATCAGGCCGATCAGCGCACCGAACCCGGCCAGGATACCCAATGTAAAGCCAATGGGCGGCTGCGGCGGGATATATCTAAATTCACCACTACTCATGTCAGATCACCCAAGTTTCATATTGTCGATGCCGACAATGCGGTCATACAACCAGAACAGGAACAGCACGAACACCAGCAGCACCAGACCCAGGGCCGCGGCAAGGTTCCAGTTCAACGACTTTCGCATGTGGAAATCGATGATGTTCGAAATCATCTGGCCGTCTTGCCCCCCCACAAGTGCAGGCGTGATGTAGTATCCAATCGCAAGGATGAATACGAGCATAGCACCCGCGCCGATACCGGGAACAGACTGTGGGAAATAGACCCGCCAGAACGCGGTCCAGTTCGTAGCCCCCATGGATTTCGCCGCACGCACATAATACGGCGGGATGGTTTTCATCACCGAGTAGAGCGGTAGGATCATAAACGGCAGCATGATGTGCGTCATCGCAATCAATGTCCCGGTCTTGTTATAGATCAACGAGAACCTGGCATCATCGGTCGCAAGTCCAAAAACCACAAAGAGGTCATTCATCACACCCTGCGCCTGCAACATGGCAATCCAGGCCGTGGTTCGCACCAGAAGCGATGTCCAAAACGGCAGCAACACCAGAATGAGCAACAGGTTCGATGTGCGCACTGTCAGGGTCGACAGCAAGTAGGCCACCGGATACCCCAGAAGCAGGCAGAATATTGTCACCAAGAAAGAGATCTCGAGCGTTCGATAGAACAGCTTGCCGTGGATTCGGCGCTCTTCATCCTGGCGTTCAAATGATCCGTCGGCGTTGTATTTCATATCCAGCGCAGACGCCACATAGCCCGGGTTGAATGTCACGGATGCGATTTTGATCGCTTTCCAGACTTCAATGTCGGCCCAGTCTTTGTCCTTAGCGATCAAAGCTTCCATGTAGGGAGCTTCCATCTTCTTGGCGCTGCGGGCAGTTTTGGTAAACAGGCTGCGGGTACCGGATTTCTCACGGTTCACCCGGGTTGCAACCTGACCGATTGTCTTGTTTTCCCGCGCTTTTGCCAAGTCGGAAACCATCGCCGCTGCCATGGCTTCGGTTGGCGGTGAAATCGCGTCCCAATCGGACATCGACGCCGCGGATTCGGGCATCAGGTTGGTATAGCGTGCATCGTAAACACCCTGCTGTAGCAGGACCACGATTGGCACAAGAAAGACCACGATAATGAAGGCGATCAGTGGAAATGCGAGCCCGAAAGCGCGCGCGCGGCTGCGGAACATTGCCTGGGCAAGACGCTTTTTAAGAGGCGTGCCATCCGCGGCAAGCAGCGGTCCGGAGGACCCTGTGGTGTCTGTCATAAGTCTCTGGCCTCGAAAGAATTCTTGGCGAAATGGAAAAGGCCCGGCATGGGCCTTTTCCACATTTCATTCGCAGATTAGTTGGCCAGCCAAGAGTTGAAACGGTCGTTCAGCTCGTCCTGGTTGTCAGCCCAGAATTCAAAGTTGTTGACCAGAGCATTTGCCAGGTTTGCTTCGGCAGTCGGCATGTGCGGACCCATCTCAGTCTTGCCGTCGTTGTACAGACCAACAAGCGGACCGGACGATTTACGCGCCGGGCCATAGGAAATCCAGGATGCCTGTGCGGCCAGCTGCTGGGTGTCCGTGGAGAACGCCAGGAAGTCCAGAGCCGCGGCTTTGTTTGGCGCACCTTTGGGCATGACCCACAGGTCAAAGTCCATGATCTGACCGTCCCAGACCACTTCGAACGGTTTGCCTTCACCAGCAGCCGCGTTGAAGATCCGACCGTTATAAGCGGTGGTCATGACAACTTCGCCATCGGCCAACAGCTGCGGAGGCTGGGCGCCAGCTTCCCACCAGACAACGCTGTCTTTGATGGTGTCCAGCTTGGCAAATGCGCGGTCCACACCTTCGTCGGTGTCCAGGATGCCATAGACTTCGGCCGCCGGAACACCGTCTGCCATCAGAGCCATTTCCAGCAACGATTTGGGGTTCTTGCGCAGGCCACGCTTGCCCGGGAAGCCTTCGAGATCGAACAGGTCGTCAATGCTGTCGACGCCCGGAGTTTTCGAGCTGTCATAGGCGAAAACAGTCGACCACACGATGTTGGCAACAGCACAGTCGCTCAGCGCACCTTCGATGAAGTCATCGGAAGCTGGAGTGCCGTCGGGTGCCGCAGGCAGGATCGAATGATCGATCTCTTCCAGCAGACCTTCGTCACAGCCGCGGATTGCGTCGGACAGTTCTACGTCAACCAGGTCCCATGTGACAGTACCGGCTTCGACCTGAGATTTGATTTCCGCGAGACCACCATTGTAGTCCTCGGAGACAACCGTGTTGCCGGTCTTGGCGGCCCATGGCTTGTGATAGGCTTCGACTTGGCTTTTGGTATAGGCGCCGCCCCAGCTGACAACGGTGATGGAATCAGCAGCCGATGCAACACCGGCAGTAAAGGCCAATGCCGTGGTCGCGAGAAGGGTTTTGGTCAGGTTCATACTTATACTCTCCTAGTTGGTATTCAGGTTGGTTTTGTCCCTCGGTCCATTGGTGGCCGAGGGTTGTTGGAAATTTGAATTACGCGTCCAGCGCGCGGCAGTCGTCCGGCAACCAGCCGATTTCGATCTGCGCACCAGGTTCCAAACGCACCTGATCAGGTGCATTTCGGGACTTGATGACAAAGTCGTCGTTTCCGGCCACGCTCAGACGTGTGCGGAAAATGTCGCCCATGTAGATGAATTCCTTGACCGTAGCCTTCAGAAGGTGCGCGCCACCTTGCAGACGATCCTTGTTGAATTCCACGCGTTCAGGACGGATTGAAACACGGGTCCGCTCACCTGGCTTGGTCACATTAACCGGCTTGCAGTCAATCAGTTCGCCATCGTCCAGCTGAACCAGCGCGATGCCGTTGTTGATCTCCTTGACCACACCTTCGAGCGTGTTGTTCTCGCCGATGAACTGGGCAACAAAACTGTTCTGGGGCGCTTCGTACAGCTCATCTGGCGGCGCCAGCTGCTGAATCACACCGTCGTTGAACACGGCGACACGGTCTGACATGGTCAAAGCTTCGGTTTGGTCGTGGGTCACATACACCACGGTAATACCCAAACGGTGGGCCAAATGGGTAATCTCGAACTGCATCTTTTCCCGCAGTTGCTTGTCCAGCGCGCCGAGCGGTTCGTCCATCAGAACCAGTTCCGGTTCGAACACAAGCGCACGGGCCAGGGCGATCCGCTGTTGTTGGCCACCCGACAACTGTGCGGGACGTCGCCCACCAAAGGCACCCATTTCAACCATATCCAGGGCGCGTTTGATTTTTTCTTCACGTTCAGATTTGCCGAACTTGCGCACTTCCAGAGGAAAGCTGAGGTTCTCCGCAATGGTCATGTGCGGAAACAGGGCATAGTTCTGAAAAACCATGCCAATGCCGCGCTTGTGCGGCGGGATGTTGTTAATCGGACGCCCGTCAAGGCGAATTTCGCCATGGGTGGCTGTTTCAAACCCGGCCAGCATCATCAGGCAGGTGGTTTTACCCGACCCTGACGGCCCCAACATGGTAAGGAATTCGCCCTTGGGCAATTGGAGGTTAAGATCTTTGACGACAAGCACCTCGCCGTCATAGCTTTTCTGAACGCGTTCGAACTCCACGAACGCGTTGTTATTCGATGCATCAGCCAAATCAGGCTCCCCGTCTATGTTCCCGGCAGCTTGGCGCTGCACTTGTTTTGATCTAATCACACCCAGCATAGGTAACGCTAGGTACGAATAAAATAAATTTCCGAAGCTTCGGTTACGTAAAAACTATGTTCTCGAGCGTGAACTTCGGAAGTTCGTTGCTTTGGGGAGTTGATTACAATTCGCACCAGAGGCGGCGACTTTTTGCGACTCATTGATGACGATTTGCGCCGCGCACATGTCGCATTTGGTTCGGTTGCGCCCCCTATTCGTCTTTCAGGGACTGCAACCGATCCTGATGGCGAAGGACCAATTAACTGATTTCTCGGCTTTCTAGCAGATTTTAGGAGGCAGAGACCATCAACCCGTCGCCGGTGATCTGTTCAAGGCAGTCATCCAAGGCCAGACGCGCCCGTTTAATCATCAGGTCAATCTCGGACCGAGAGATAACCAATGGCGGTGAGATCACCATCCGGTCGCCCACATGGCGCATGATAAGGTTGTTGGCAAAAGACTTCTCACGGCAAATCAGTCCAACAGTCCCCTCGTCGGCGGCAAATTTGGCGCGCGTTTTCTTGTCCGGCGTCAATGCGATCGAAGCCATCATACCAACGATCTTAGCCTCGCCAACCAGCGGGTGATCTACCAGGCTTTCCCATTTTTCTTTTAGATAGGGGCCCGTGTCGACCCGAACCTGATCAACAATTTGCTCTTCTTCCAGAATTCGGATGTTTTCCAATGCCACGGCAGCGGCGACCGGATGCCCGGAATAAGTGTAGCCATGATTGAATTCATCGCTGGCAATCACACCCGCGATCTCCTCGCTCACGACCGATGCTGCGATTGGCGCATAGCCAGAGCTCAGGCCCTTGGCGATGGTAATGATATCAGGCCTGATCCCCATGGTTTCACTGCCGAACCAATTTCCGGTCCGGCCAAAGCCACAGATGACCTCATCCGCGATCAACAGGATTTCATACTTGTCACAGATCCTTTGAATCTCGGGCCAATAAGTTTCCGGGGGCACGATAACCCCCCCGGCACCCTGCACCGGTTCTGCGATAAAGGCGGCGACACGGTCTTCGCCCAATTCCAGAATTGCGTCTTCCAAAGCACGCGCACGCGTCAAACCAAAGTCTTCGGGGGACGACTCTCCGCCTTCGGCCCACCAGTGAGGTTGCTCTATGTGATGAATGTCCGGAATCGGAATCCCGCCTTGTGCGTGCATTGCGGACATTCCACCCAAGCTGCCACTGCCAACGGATGATCCATGGTAGGCATTCTTGCGCGAAATGAAGATCGACTTATCCGGCTTGCCTTTCAAAGCCCAATAATGCCGAACCATGCGAATATTGGTGTCATTGGCCTCGGATCCCGAGCCGGCGAAAAACACATGGTTCAGATCACCCGGGGTGAGTTCGGCGATTTTGTCCGCCAGGGCAATCGCAGGAACGTGGGTGGTCTGAAAAAACGTATTGTAATACGGCAGCTCCCGCATCTGGCGTGCTGCAATATCTGCCAGTTCGTCCCGACCATATCCGATATTCACACACCAAAGGCCGGCCATGCCGTCCAGAATCTCACAGCCTTCGCTGTCAGTCAGATACACACCCTTGGCGCGTGTGATCACTCGCACGCCCTTGTCAGCCAGTTCACCATTGGCGGTAAACGGATGCATATGATGGGCCGCGTCAAGGGCCTGCAATTCTTCCGTTGGCATGTGGTTTGTAATCGCGGTCATCTGCAAGCAACTCCTGAATTCGAGATACTAGCCACAATATGATCAAATTTTACGGTGTCAATCGAATCAGTTGCCCTCTTCTAATCCCGTCACGACCTGATCCATACCCTGAGTCACGTCACGTTCCATTGCCAGCGCAGCCAATTCCGGATCACGTTTGCGCAGCGCGTCAATGACGTCCTTGTGACGGTCCGGAAAGCTCTGGGTGCCAAAGCGACCACACATCACCCGCAAAGAGGGGCCAAACCGAAGCCAAAGCCGATCTGCCAAGTCGGCCAAAATCGGAGCTTGGGCGTGGTCGTAGATAGTCGAATGGAATTGATAATTGTGATGCAGATAACCGGTGACATCCCCCGTATCAATCGCGTGATCCAATGCTGAGTCAATCCGCTCCAATGTATCAATATCCGCCGCATTTATTCGAGTTGTAGCGCGTCGGGTAAGCTCGGTTTCTATTGTTTTTCTTGCATAAATCAGTTGTCGAACATCGTCCGCAGACAATATCGGAACACTGACACGCCGATTGCCCTGAAAGATCAATGCACCATCGGATATCAACCTCCGAATGGCTTCGCGAACCGGAGTCATTCCGGCACCAAGTGAGCCGGTCAATCCCTGGATGGTAACAGCCTGTCCAGGGGCCAGTTCCCCAAACAGAATCTGTGCACGCAATGTCTTGTAAACCGTTTCATGCGCGGTCTGTTTCGAGCCGTTTTCGACCACGGTTTTCTCCGCTGCTAGGGGTTGCTCCACGTTACTCATTTTCCCTCTTTTGATCCTCGGCTGAACAAAGTTCCGACACCCAGTATCATAATTCTACTTGCCCCAAATGGCAAAACTTGATCAAATCCGATCAGCCGGACCCTGAAACCGGCACGAACAGGGAGACATTCATGACACTCAAAACGATGACCTTGACCGCCATCGTCGCTCTCGGCACCACTGCAGCATTTGCTGAAGAGGTTCGCGTTTATAACTGGTCCGACTATATTGATGAAGAGTTGCTGACCAAGTTCGAGGCAGAAACCGGCATTGATCTGATCTATGACGTGTTCGATAGCAACGAAGTTCTGGAAACCAAAATGTTGGCCGGCGGGTCGGGCTATGACGTCGTTGTGCCCAGCGGAACATTCCTACAGCGCCAAATTCAGGCGGGGGCATTCCAAAAGCTGGATTCGTCCAAATTGTCCAATGCCGGCAATCTGTGGGATCTGATCGAATCCCGCACCGCACAATACGACCCTGATAATGCCTATTCCATCAACTACATGTGGGGAACAACAGGCCTGGGGGTTAACGTCGGCAAAGTCCGCGAAGTGTTGGGCGACGACGTTGCATTGAACAGCATGGATCTGGTGCTAAAACCCGAGAACATGGAAAAACTTGCCTCCTGCGGTGTCCACGTCCTGGATGCCCCGGCTGAAATCATTCCCATGGTTCTGCAGTATCTAGGCGAAAACCCGGACAGTCATGACAAGGATGTTATCGCCAAGGCCGAACCCGTCCTGATGGCCGTGCGCCCCCATATCCAGAAATTCCACAGCTCTGAATACATCAATGCGCTGGCCAATGGCGATATCTGTGTTGCCGTGGGGTGGTCTGGCGATATCCTTCAGGCCCGCGACCGTGCAGCCGAAGCGGAAAATGGCGTCGAGATCGAGTATCACGCATTCGCCGAAGGCTCATTGATGTGGTTTGACCAAATGGCGATCCCCGTCGATGCACCGAACCCGGATGCCGCACACAAGTTCCTGGACTTTATCTTGGACGCCGAAAATATGGCCACGGCATCGAACTATGTCTATTATGCCAACGGCAACAAGGCGTCTCAGGAACATCTGGTCGAGGACGTGATCGGCGACACCGCAATCTATCCAGACGACACAACCATGAAAAACCTGTACACCACGACCCCTTATCCGGTGAAAACACAGCGAACCGTGACGCGTTTGTGGACCAAAATCAAATCAGGTACCTGACCTGAAGTGTTACACAGGCGGGTTTTGAAACCCGCCTGTTTTCGTTTGTATTCCAACCACTTGACGCGCCGCACAGGCGCGGCTTGCGAAGCTGACCAAATTGGGGGTTTTCGTGACTTCATCCGTTTTTGCACCCTGGGAAGACCCCGAGGCCAGACCGCTGATCCATTTTCAGAATGTCACCAAACGATTTGGCGACTTTGTTGCCATCGACGATCTGACTCTGGACATCTTTGAACAGGAATTCTTTGCGCTGCTGGGCCCTTCCGGATGCGGCAAGACCACAATGATGCGCATGCTCGCGGGGTTTGAAACCCCAACTGAAGGCACAATCGAACTGGCTGGAAAGGACATCGCCCCGACACCACCAAACAAACGCGCCACAAACATGATGTTCCAATCCTATGCCTTGTTTCCGCATTTGTCTGTCTGGGAAAACATTGCCTTTGGCCTGAAACGGGAAGGCATGCCCAAAAACGACATTCATGATCGGGTCGAAGAGATGTTGCGTTTGACTCGGTTAGAGAAATTCGCCCGGCGCAAACCTCATCAGATTTCAGGTGGGCAGCGTCAGCGTGTGGCTCTAGCCCGATCTTTAGCCAAAGCCCCAAAGTTGCTGCTGCTGGACGAACCGCTGGGTGCCCTGGATAAAAAGCTGCGGCAGGACACTCAATTTGAACTGATGGACATCCAAGAGAAAACCGGAACCACCTTCGTCATCGTCACCCATGACCAAGAAGAAGCCATGACCGTCGCATCCCGCGTGGCCGTCATGGATCATGGAAGGATCATCCAGGTTGCCACTCCGGATCGAATTTATGAAACACCAAATTCTGTCTATGTCGCTGATTTCATTGGTGATGTGAACATTATCCAAGGCACAACTACGCCGAATGGCGAAGACAGCTACGCCATTCGCTGGGCCGAAGATCAGGCTCCGCTGCACGCCATTTCGAACAGTAGTTTTTCCGATGGGCAGACCTGCAATCTGGCAATTCGACCAGAGAAGGTGACCATCTCGGCTGAACGACCTGAAAACGCCGACAACACAGTGCAAGGGCGTATCCTGGACATTGCCTATCTCGGCAACATTTCGACTTACTATGTGGAATTGCCGTCCGGGGACACGATCAAGGCGCAGACGGCCAATACCCGGCGTATCGCGCGTCGCAGTTTTACATGGGAAGACACTGTTTGGTTGTCCTGGACGGCAACCGCAGGCGTTCTATTGGCTGAATGATGCGCCGTTTTGTTCTGATCGCCGTTCCGTATCTATGGCTTCTAGCCCTATTTTTGGTGCCGTTTGTCATCGTCCTCAAAATCTCGCTGAGTGATGCGGCCCTGGCCCGCCCCCCGTATTTTCCACAATTCTCATGGGATGAAGGGATCGGAGCGCTGCTGTCCCAGTTGGACTTCGAAAATTTCATTTTTCTAACTGAAGATGATCTGTATTGGAAAGCCTATCTAAGCAGTCTTAAAATCGCATTGATTTCAACGGTCCTGACGCTGTTTGTCGGCTTCCCGATCGCCTATGGCATGGCGCGTGCGCCATCCGAGTGGCGCCCGACGTTGATGATGCTGGTCATCCTTCCCTTTTGGACCAGTTTTCTGATCCGGGTCTATGCCTGGATGGGGATTCTCAGCAACGAAGGTTTTCTTAACCAATTTCTGCTGTGGATTGGTGTGATTTCCACTCCGTTGACCATTCTGAACACCAACACGGCTGTCTATATCGGGATTGTCTATACTTATCTGCCATTCATGATTCTGCCGATCTATTCTGCCTTGGAACGCCTGGACGGGTCATTGATCGAAGCCGCCGAGGATCTCGGGTGCTCTCGCCTGACTGCATTCTGGATGGTTACCATTCCCCTATCTCGACCCGGGATTATCGCAGGTTCGTTTCTCGTCTTTATCCCTGCATTGGGTGAATTCGTGATTCCATCGTTGTTGGGCGGTTCCGGCACTTTGATGATCGGCAAGGTTCTGTGGGAAGAGTTCTTCTCGAATCGCGATTGGCCCGTTGCCAGCGCAGTAGCTGTTGTCCTGTTGCTGATCCTTGTGATTCCGATCGTTTTGTTCCAGCGCAACCAGCAGAAACAGCAGGAGGCGGAACAATGAACAGGTTCAGTTGGTTCAACGTCGTTTCTCTGACTTTGGGGTTTGCGTTTCTCTATATCCCGATGATCATCCTGATCATCTTCAGCTTCAACGAAAGCAAGCTGGTCACAGTCTGGGCCGGATTCTCGACCAAGTGGTACGGTGAGCTGATCCAGAACGAGGCCTTTTTGAGTGCGGCTTGGGTGACGCTGAAGGTAGCGGTCCTCTCATCAACCATTGCGACGGTGCTTGGCACGATGGCTGCCTATGTGATGGTGCGTAGTGGCAGGTTCCTGGGGAGAACGTTATTTTCAGGAATGATCTACGCGCCACTGGTGATGCCCGAAGTGATCACCGGACTGTCTTTGCTGTTGTTGTTCATCGGCATTGGTCTGGACCGGGGCGTGTTGACCATCGTTCTGGCACATACCACATTCTCCATGTGCTATGTATCGGTAGTCGTGTCTTCTCGGCTGGTTACATTTGACAGGTCTCTTGAGGAAGCCGCCCTGGACTTGGGATGTTCTCCAGGAGAAGCCTTTCGATTGGTGACGCTGCCAATTATCGCGCCTGCCGTAATTTCGGGATGGCTGTTGGCCTTTACCCTATCGCTGGATGATCTGGTCATTGCTTCCTTTACGTCCGGCCCCTCTGCGACCACTTTGCCGATCAAGATTTTTTCGGCCGTTCGCCTGGGGGTTAGTCCGGAAATCAACGCCCTTTCCACAATCATGATTGCCATTGTCACAGTCGGTGTACTGACTGCATCTCTCGTCAGTAAACGTCAGACGTTAAAACAAAAACGCGATGAACAGGAAGCCGCGCGCGCATGACAAATCACAGAGTCCGTTTGGTATTCGAAGAAAACGGGCTCTTCGACTCAATACCCACTCAGGCCCTACGCAAGGCTTCTAATTCCAGATACATCGCGTCCAGATATTCCTGTTGCCCTTGTTCAGTTTTCCACAAGCAATAGGCCGCCATTCTCCAGTGGAACCAAGGCTTCAACAGTTGAAAACGCTCTACCACTTGCCGGTCAGGGTAGGCCTGAAAGAAAGCCTCTTCTTCTTGGTCGGACAAGGGCGTACCGCGGTACAACAATTGCATCGCAGGTGACGCGAAAATTGCCAGATCTTCAGCCGGATCGCCCAAAACGGGGCATTGCCAGTCGATCAATGTCAATGTCCCATCATGTTCCACAATGTTCCCTGGAACAGGATCACCGTGAATAAATGTTATAAAGTTGGTTTTGGGGACAGAAACCAACGGGCGTGCATCCTGAATCTGTTGCCGTACAGCCCCGAAACAACGGTCCAGAATGTAAAACGCTGCAGTGCCAATTTGTTGGCTACCATTTGGACCTTTTGGCGATGTTCCAAAATACGGTTGGTCGTGCAGTCTTCCCAAAAGTTGTGCAACATGCTCTGCGCCTCTGCGCCACGTATCCCCCGTCACATGTGTGTAAAGAATCCATCTTCGCCCCTCGAATGCACCTTCATCCAGCAACCTGGGAGCCATTCCGGTTCCAGCCAGCGCCTTGAGGCTGGATACTTCGCGATCGGGGTCATTGGAAAACAACGGGTTACGCGAACCTAGCCCATATAATTTTAGGACGCAGCTTGTTTTTCCCAGAACTCGCCAGACGTAATTGGAGCGACCACCAACCAAAGGCTGAAGGCTATCGGATGGCACCAGGACACCCCGGCCAACCAGCCACGCAAAGAACCGGGCTTCGTACTCTGTTTGCAAACCTGACAGACTACCGCTCCCACAATCGGGTGCCACCCGAAGTCCCCGGCGGCAAACAGGAGCGGTTTATAGAATCATCGCCTGTTAAACTGGTTCGCGAAGCGCCGTTACCGCAGAGGACAAGATCGCCTGCCCGCCCGGAAGGATCAAGATCACTTCTCCATTTTGTATCTGCGCTTCCTGTACACGCGCATAAATCTGCGCCGGTTCGGTTAGGATGACGTCGCCGCCTTGTCGGCTTTCGACAGTGAAACTGTAATTGCCCGAGGGAAATGCAGCGCCTGAGCTGTTCAACCCATCCCAGTGATACGGATCCGCAGAAACAGGAAGCGGTAATCTTTGAACCTCTGCTCCGCTGCTGTCCGTGACCACCAGCTCCACACTGTCCGAAACCGCTGCCGGATTAGGTGAAATCGTTATCGGACTTCCGTCAAAATGACCCGGCATTGCCGCCCTGGCTTCCATCCCAACCCAATTCGACATTGCCGAAAATTGAGACGTTCCGATCGACCCAACCAACGACGTAAGAGAATCGTTGGTCTTTACTTGCTGCTCAACCATGGAAAATTGGGCCAGTTGCGCCGCATATTCCGTGGAATCGATCGGTTCCAACGGATCCTGGTAACGGGCTTGCGCCGTGAGCATTTTCAAGAATGTTTCGAAATCGGAAGTCAACGCAGACGTATTGGTTGCTGCGGGTTGCGGAGTGGTCGTTGTTTGTACCTGCGAAACTGCGTTTACCATTGCTTCAAATCCTTATGTCCAACCCATTTGTGACCACAGCCGACTGCCCGTTGGACGAACCTTGCACATGCTCCCCCGTGTCCCCCATAGCCTCCCCAACATTGTCTTCTCTGGTCTCCGCTTCTGGTGAATGTTCAGGTTTTTGACCGCTTCCGGAGAAATCCAGATTGATATCGTCATATCCCATGTCCTTAAAATCACTCAGCAGTTGATCAACGTTTCGCCGCAGCAATTCCAATGTTTCAGATCGCTCGGCTACAATCGAAACTCCGATCGTGGCGTCCGATAGAGTCAGGGCTATTCTGACATTTCCCAATTCCTCTGGATTCAATGCAATTTCGACTGGACGAGTACCCGATCTGGCCATTGCATCCTGCATCTGGGTGACGACAGAGCGGTAGACCTCTGCCCTGGATGCGAGAGGAGAAACATTTTTCACATCTATGGGAAACTGAACGTCATTACGTGACCCGCGCTCTGCAAACTCGGGCACATCCACCAATACTTCTTTTACAATGGTCGCTGACGTGGATTCTGCCTCCAGTCCAAAGTGCGAACGCGTGGCGGCGATCTCTGTGGGTTGAACAGCCCATTCTCGGCCAGCTGTTTGTCGGTTGGAACTGCTGGCGTTCGCCAGTTGCGGCGCAAACAACGTGGATGCGAATCGCCCAGAATCTCCCCAGTTTTTCGCCTCAAGCTCGGCTATGTTACTATTATTTGGCTCCGGGAGCCGTGCTTCAGCCTGCATCTCTGCCATATGGTTTTGCTCAGGGGGCGTCGCTGCTGGCACCATGCTCTGGCCCGAGATTCGGCGACTTGCATCAACCTGACCGAAAACTGGGCTTGGCGCATCAGCGGGGCGACCAATGTCATCCTGGCTCAAACCCGCACTCTGTCCCGTGCCAGAGCGACCAGAGTCAAGTTGGCCAACAATTGCACCCAGCCCATTAATGGAGCGCCCCAATTCCAAATGACCCACCGCGGACCGATCGACATGGAACTGGCCCGCCACTGTGCTCTGAGATATATTAAGACGATCGACAGCGGCCTGCCCAGCAGCGGCCCAGTTTTTGGCAGCAGGGTGAACCTCATCCGCCAGAGCAAAAACGGCCCGTCGACCCAAATCAGGGTCACCTAGAGGCACCTGACCAACTTCAGCCCTGAGTGTGGCCGTAGTCCCCAGCATTTGCGGTGCCGTTCGGACTTCTGAACCCACTGTCCGCAGCATAATCTCTGGATTAGATGCCCCAATAAAATCCGTGTTTTGATGATCGATCGAGAGGTCGGAAACTCTGTTTTCTGTCATGGCACCCGCCAAATTTCCAACCGGGTCCTGAGGATTCATTTTACCCGAGCGCACAGTCTCAGCCTCTACCTGAACCGCGCTCGGTGGCGAAACATTCTCGGTGTTCGGCCTCGAGTTCAGAGATGGCCTGGAACGCGGATCTGGTTGATTAGATGCACCCTGTTCCTCTGTGTGGGCTCGAACGTCCAATACATCGGAAGGTTCAGCAATACGCTGCATCGTGTGAGTTCGCATTTCACCTGTGGTACGTGCAATCATGGAAAACATGATTGCAGGACCAGATGCACTATCGATTGGAACTTCGGGATTGTTGCTGTTCTCCCCTTGCTTATCAGGCATATTCTCCTGTTGCGGCACGTTGTCTCTGACAGAAGCCACAAAATTCTCAGCGACTTTCTCGTGTCCAATCAGAGTTCTAGTACCGGGCTGAGTCTCAGACTGGTCGAGCAAGCGAGTTTCACGCACATTCGGATTTTCCAGCGTTGATTCATCGACGTCCTGATCCACGTTGGCCTCAGGGTGGGCAGGATCATCCGAAAGAACAATGCCTTCGTTCTCTGGGTCAGGCAGGGTCAGCGTTTCCGTTCCAAAAACGTCCGGATGACGGCCGTTCGTCGTGATACCCGCCTGTTGATCAAAAACGGACTGAAATGCCGCAGCTTTGGACAACGGGATGCTAGCAGTCGACTCGGACTTGATATCTGTTTGCAGTGCCATCTGTGACACCTGATTGATCAAAATCTGCATTTCACACCGGAATTCTTTCACGTTGCCCATAGCAATAGGCAATTTCGGTTACCGTCTTTTTAACCGCCCTTGCTGCATCCTGAAAAAGTTGAAGCAATTCGAAACTTTGTAAACCGGAGGTCGCAGATGACACTCATTTCCATCCCCCCCCCTCAAGTTACTACGACAGGGCAGCCAAGCCCTATGCGTCAGGCTGCACAGGAATTGGAAGCTACATTTTTGGCTGAAATGCTGAAATCAGCCGGGCTTGGTGAGACCCCCAATGCCTTTGGTGGCGGAAGCGGAGAAGATCAATTCTCGAGCTTTTTGGTGCAAGCCCAAGCGCGTGAAATGGCCCGTTCCGGTGGAATCGGGCTCGCCGAATCACTGTTTCAAGCCATGAAGGAGGCCTCGGATGTCTAAACAAACCAGCCAACATTTGATTGATCAGCTTGACAGCCTTCTCGAACACGAACGCAAGGCGCTTGTATCTGGTGATCTCGCACAATTAACAGAAATCGTTCCCCGCAAAGAAGTTCTGATCGACAATCTGAATGCCTTGGATCAGCTGGAGCGGTCTGTGCTTGAGCAGACACAGACCAAACTTGAGAGAAATCAGTTGCTGTTGAACAGTGCGCTGGCTGGGATTCAAGCCGTCGCCGGGCGCATGGCTGAACTGCGCAAAGCCCGCGAAGGCCTGGATGTCTATGATGAAACCGGTCGCAAAACCCGGTACGGCATGATGGCAACCGCCAAGCTGGAAAAGCGGGCCTGAAGCGACTGTGTTTATGAAAATACGATCTATCCAGTTGGCCAAGCTTAGCATTCCATTAGCACATATCGCGCCAATCTGCCCCTGCACCCAGCAAGTGGTGGCGCGATTAGAAAGTGAATCGCAACAGTCAGAACGACACTTGGTCCGTCCTATGGGGGCGGGATGAAACCGGGCTTAAAAGCCCCATGACTAAAGGATAGAAGCATGTCCAGCATTCTGACGAACAACAGCGCAATGGTTGCATTGCAGACTCTGAAATCAGTAAACAAGAACCTCGCTCAAACCCAGTCGGAAATCTCGACCGGGAAATCGGTTGCAACGGCCAAGGACAACTCTGCCGTCTGGGCGATTTCCAAAGTGATGGACTCGGACGTTCAAGGTTTCAAGGCCATTTCAGACAGTCTGAATCTGGGGCAGTCCACTGTTGCTGTGGCCCGGCAAGCATCGGAAACCGTAACCGACCTTTTGACCCAGATGAAGGGCAAAATCGTTGCTGCGCAAGAAGACAACGTGGACCGGGGCAAAATCAACGATGACGTGACTGCGCTGAAAAACCAGATCAATTCCGTGGTTGCTGCCGCGCAGTTCAATGGATTGAATCTTGTGAGTTCGACCGGCTCTTCGTCGATCTTGTCGTCTCTGGATCGCGACGCTGCTGGCAACGTCACAGCGTCCAGCATTACAGTCAGCAATCAGGATCTGTCGTCCGGTGCCTATGTAACCAAGCAGGTATTTGACGGATCGACCGGTGCATCGGGAGACCTGGATCGTGTCGCCGAAGCAATTGACAATGGTGCGACTTCGGCGACTGCATTGGTCACGGACGAGTCCTCTGGTGCATTTGTAGCGGGTGACAAAGTCATCGTGGCAATTGATGACCAGACGATTTCATACACCGTAACGGCAGATGACGCGGCGGCGACAACCACTGGTGATATCGTTGCCCTGGGTCTCAAAAACGCCATTGACGATCTGGGAATTACCGGTCTGACAATTGACTACGACTCCGGCACTGCTGGCACCCTGTCAGTGGCCAACGCAACAGGTGCCGACATTTCGTTCTCGGCACAATTTGTGAACGCTGGTTCTGGCGGACTGGGTGCGATGGCTGGAATTGATGTCAGCACCGGTGTTGGAGCCGGGGCCGCGTTGGGCGCAATCGAAGCTCTGATCGACACGGCAATTGATGCGTCGGCCGCCTTTGGTTCCGCACAGGGGCGGATCGATACGCAGGCTGATTTTATTGGCAAGCTGACCGATTCACTCAAATCAGGCATTGGCTCGATGGTTGATGCCGATATGGAAGCAGCCTCCGCGCGCCTGCAGGCCTTGCAAACACAGCAGCAACTGGCAACCCAGTCTCTGTCGATCGCGAACCAGGCACCACAGTCAATCCTGTCGTTGTTCCGGTAACAAACACGGCGGGGCGCAGCGACGCGCCCCGCACTTCGCCAGCCCCTGATAATTACATGTAAGGAAATGACGTGAACGCCACGATGAAGGCCCAACGCGCCTATTCCACAGCTTCTGCGCCAACGCGGACCTCCAAGGATATTGAGTATGACGCAATGGCCCGAATAACTCATAAAATTCGTAGCTCCGCCCAGAAAGGACCAACTGGCTATCGGTCTCTGGTCGAAGCCCTGCATGACAATCGAAAGCTCTGGGACATTTTTGCGGTCGAAGTCGCCGATGCCAATAATCCGCTCCCTTCTGACTTAAAGGCACGTCTGTTTTATCTGGCCGAATTTACACGCCATCACACATCCCGAGTTCTGGCCAAACAGGAAACCGTGGATGCCCTTGTCGAGGTCAATACCTCAGTATTGCGCGGCATGAGAGGAGGAGATATCTGAAATGTCGGGACTGGTTCTGAAATTGGCGCCAAAAGAGCGCATTTTGATCAATGGTGCCGTGATTGAGAATGGCGACCGTCGCAGCCGATTGTCTGTTGTGACGCCCGATGCCAATATTCTGCGCCTCAGAGATGCCATACACCCGGAGGAGGCCACAACCCCTGTCCGCAGGGTGTGCTATGCAGCCCAACTTGTCCTGACGGGGGATAGTAATCCGACGGATGCACGACTGCCATTGCTGCGTCGTATCGAAGAGCTGAGCCAGGTCTTTACCGATCACGACAGCCGGGCCTCCTTGGCTGAAGCTACAGACGCATTGATCCAAGAACACCACTATCGGTGCCTCAAAGCATTGCGATCTCTGATACCGCGAGAGGACCGGCTCATGGCCGCGCACGCCACGTGACACTGCAACCAATCATTCCAGCAGGCGGAATCCAGGGGTGGCGTTTTCTCCAGCAAACCTACGACCGCCAGTTTTCATCCTTTTCAAAAGACCCAGTCCTGAAAAGGGACACAGAGTATTTTGCCGAAAACATCGGCGCAGTCCAATCAGCTGAAGACCTTGTCTCGGATCGGCGCCTCCTGAGGGTTGCTCTTGGAGCCTTCGGGCTCGAGGATGACATCAACAATCGCTACTTCGTGCAAAAAATCCTGTCTGACGGAACATCTGCTGAAGATGCGCTGGCGAACCGACTTGCAGATGAAAGATACAAGGACTTCTCTGACGCCTTTGGCTTCGGGCCAAGCTCTGTCCAAAAGACCGTCAACTCAACAGACATGCAAAACATTGTTGATCGCTTCAGGGAACAGTCCTTCGAGGTTGCCGTGGGGGAGCAAAATAATGACATGCGGCTGGCATTGAACATGCAAAGATCGCTGAAAGACTTGGCTACTGGCGACATGAGCGAAGATGCCAAATGGTTCACTGTCATGGGAAACCCACCTTTGCGCCAGGTATTTGAAACTGCGCTGGGCTTGCCTTCTGCAACGGGTCAGCTGGACATTGATCAGCAGTTGGGAATCTTCAAAGACCGTGCAGCTGCCAATTTCGGGAGCTCGACCTTCGCCCAGTTCAGCACCGATGCTGGTATCGAAGATGTGACTATCAGGTTTCTCGCTCGATCCCAGATATCCCAAATTGGCGCGTCTGTATCTTCCGCATCCACCGCTTTGATTTTGCTACAAAATAGCAATTTCTGAAGTCTAGTAGTTTTATGTCCTAAAATTTGACATCGAACACACAGGTGCGCGTATCCACTAACAGATACGCAGGTGATACAGAGCGCCAGTTATTCAAACGAGTGGACATCAGCTATGTGTGGCCCCGTGAAGGCTGATTGTCTCTCGCCGTGATCCTCGACCCGCATTTCAGGCGCGTGATCGGCTGGACTGTGAGCAATCGAATGAAACGGGATGTAGCGATACGGTCCCTGGCGATGGCGATGGCGATTACATTCAGTGCGCCACCCAAGGGGTTCAATCCATCATACTTGTTACTTGGGACCCAGAAGCTCCTTTCTCAACAAGATTGGCATGTGTATTCGCCAGGGTTCGAGTGTCTTATCTGCTCGCAGGTTGGATACCGGCCCGTCGTAGGATAACGCTCAGGCGATCAAAACTATTCGAAATTCCGACATCATCGGATTTCGCAAAGAAAGCATCCAACTCGTCCCAGATTTGAACGGCCTGATCCAGTTTGATGTCTGTCCCCGCCTGGTACAGCCCAGCCTTGATCATCACTTCTGATTGTTCATAAGCGCCTAAGAGCTTGCGCGTTTCCGAAATGAGTACATTTTCCTTCTCTGTCGCCGCATCCGGTAGTGATCGAGAGACCGAGCGCGCCACATCAATCGCCGGAAACCTACCCCGTTCCGCAATGCTGCGATCCAGCAAGATATGCCCATCCAGTGTCCCCCGCAGGATATCAGCAACAGGCTCTTCCATGTCAGATCCTGCAACCAGAACACTAAACACCGCAGTGATGTCCCCCTGACCATTGCTTCCTGGGCCAGCGCGCTCGCACAGGGCCGTCAACAACGGTGACAATGATGGCGGATACCCTCGCAAAGCGGGCACTTCACCAGAAAGAGTCGAAATTTCGCGGTGTGCTTCGGCGAATCGGGTAACTGAATCAGCCAGAAACAAAACGTTTTGACCCTGATCGCGAAAATGTTCAGCGACTGCCATGGCGGCCCATGCGCACCTGCGCCGCGTTGTGGCGGGTTGGTCAGAGGTGGCAACTACGATGATTGATCGCTTCATTCCCTCTGGCCCCAAAACACGGTGAACGAATTCATTCACTTCGCGCCCTCGTTCGCCGATCAAGGCAATTACAACCACATCGGCCTGCATCCCGTTTGCCAGGGAAGACAAAAGTCGAGACTTCCCGACTCCGGAGCCGGCAAAAAGGCCAATTCTTTGTCCACGTACAATTGGCAAAATCGTGTTCAGAACAGCCAAACCAGTTGCGAGACGATCTCCCAATGGCTTGCGTTTTGCGGCTTGGGGCGGCGGCGCAAGCACGTCATGAGACATAGCGCCGGGCCCCAGCGGTCGACCATCCAAAGGTCGACCGAACGGATCAATCATGCGACCGATCCATTGACCACAAGGTGCAAAATCAGGGACAGGCGACAAAGCCGCGGGGTCACCGACTGCTACCTTTTCAGGCGTGGTTTCCGGCAGCATAAAAACAGTTTCATCTTCAATCTGAATCACTTCGCCGTTCAACGTAGTTCCGTTCAAACGTTTCAGTTCCAACAGATCTCCGATGCAAGCGTCCTGAGCGAGCCCGGACAGTTTGATACTGCCCCCCTGAACCGCGACCACACGCCCCACAGGTCGCGCCAACGGTTTGCTCGCGACAACATTTCGCAACATTCGCAAGGTTTCGTTCATTGGGGAACTCCAAACAATTTCCTGAAAACAATTTCTAAAGGAATCGGGGTTAAGCCTTGATTGAGATTGGTCGAGGGAGAAGCCCCGGTGTTTTCAAAACTGAATGTTTTTCAATTGGCACACGCCATGGCTACGCATGCCGGCAAGCGCCAAGCTGTTATTTCCGCGAATGTCGCAAACGCAGACACTCCGGGTTACATGGCCAAAGATCTGGTCTCATTTCGCCAACTCGTGGAATCCGCCGAGGCCGGTCGGCCGGATACGATGGTGGCTAGCCGCACCCGACATCTAAACGGCCAGTCTTCCTCTCTTCTATCCGCAACAGAAGCAACAACATCCAGCCAGTTAAGCTCTGGCGAAAACAGTGTTTCCCTGGAAACTGAAATGCTCAAAGCAGCAGAGGCCAAGCGTGAGCATGACAGGGCGCTGGCGATCTACAAATCATCCCTGAACATTTTGCGAACCAGCCTTGGTCGCTCCTAATTCACAGGTATCCAGATGAGTGATCTCTCTGACGCATTAAACGTGACAGCCAGCGCATTGAAGGCACAAGCCTCACGGCTGCGGCATGTTTCCGAAAACCTGTCAAACGTTGATACACCAGGATATCGGCGCAAAACGATCGCCTTTGAAACCAAACGCGATCTGTCCAGTGGTGTCGAAACCGTGGCTGCGGGTCGGGTCCAATTGGACCAAAGCACATTGCGCCAAGTTTATGATCCGTCGCACCCCATGGCGAATGAAACGGGATATTTCGAGGCATCAAACGTCGATCTCATGATCGAGCTGGCCGACGCACGAGAAGCTCAACGCAGCTATGAAGCAAATCTGAAGATGTTCGATCAAGCGCGACAAATGTCGTCATCGCTGATGGACCTATTACGTCGTTAATCAACCAAGGAGATCCAGAATGGATATTCGCAGTCTTTCCGCTGCCAGCGGCTATGCGGCCGCCAAACCCGCAACCCAAACCGACCCCGATTTTCAGGGAAACGCATCGGCATTCAAATCGACATTTCAGGATTTTGCAGCCACCCTGCATGGCAGTGAACAGACGTCTATCGCAGCCATGACAGGTGGCGCGGACCCTCATGCCTTGGTACAGGCGCTGGCACAGACCGAACTGGCCGTCGAAACCGCCGTAACCGTGCGCAACAAGGTCGTCGAAGCTTATCAGGAAATCCTGAGAATGCCGGTTTGACATGTTAACGGACGGAGTCATTTTTGACACGTTGCGGCAGGGCTTGTGGACAGCAGTAATCATCTCGTTCCCGATCCTTACCGTTGCCTTGGTTGTTGGTCTGGCCATTGGTTTGTTCCAGGCTCTGACATCCATTCAGGAAATGACGCTAACTTTTGTTCCAAAGCTGGTCGCCATCGTGATCGTCTTTTGGTTGTCCATGAATTTTATGACTCACACGCTGGTGTCCTTTTTTGGCAGCCAGATCATACCGCTCATTGCAGGAGGTTCCTGATGGAAACGGCAGGCTATGCTACGCTATCGCGGCAATCCGGTTTGATGCAGGAAATGCAGGTTGTGGCCAACAACATTGCCAACTCTGCAACGACCGGATTCCGACAAGAAGGTGTGATTTTCTCCGAATACGTCAAATCGACAAGTGATGGATCCCCATCGCTGTCGATGGCACGGGCACAGGCCCATGATACATCCCTGTCCCAGGGTGCATTGACCCAAACAAACGGGACCTTTGATCTGGCAATTGAAGGCGACGGTTTTTTTATGGTCGAAACACCCAGTGGAAACCGGCTGACCCGGGCTGGAGCCTTTTCAGCAAATGCTGACGGCGACCTTGTGACGCCCGATGGGTACCGGGTTCTCGATGCAGGTGAAGCCCCAATTTTTGTTCCATCTGATACCGGGAAGATACATTTTGCCAGCGACGGCACGGTCAGCGCAGATGGTCGTCTTTTGGGGCAGATAGGCCTGTTTCAGGCCACGGAAACAACCGCCATGAAACGCGAAGATGGTGTCATGTTCGACCCCGGTGGTGACGTTGAACCCGCATTAAATGCCCAAATCATTCAAGGGTTTCTCGAAGGGTCCAATGTCAATCCAATCCTTCAGATTTCCCGAATGATTGAAATTCAACGCGCCTACGAGCTTGGCCAGAGTTTTCTTGAATCCGAAGACGAACGGATCCGGAATGCTGTCAAATCCATGCTTCGCTAACCTCTGAGAAGGAGACCCACAATGCGAGCCTTGAAAATTGCGGCTACAGGCATGAGCGCGCAGCAAATGCGCGTCGAAACGATCTCTAACAACCTCGCCAATATGAACACCACAGGTTACAATGCGCGTCGCGCAGAATTCGCCGATTTGCATTATCAGCAGATGGCACGCGCGGGCACAGTAAATGCGTCCGATGGAACAGTTCTCCCGACAGGGGTCCAGCTCGGGCTGGGGGTGCGCCCCACGGCAGTGACCGTTCATCTTGCCCAGGGGGCTTTGTCTGCGACTGGCAACGATCTGGATGTCGCAATCGAAGGCAACGGGTACCTCGAAGTCACGCTGCCATCCGGACTGTCGGCCTACACGCGCGACGGCGGGTTGAAACGGTCTGCCGAAGGGTTGATCGTTACTTCCGACGGGCACACGGTATCGCCGGAAGTAACGATCCCTTCTGATGCACGTAGCATTTCGATCAACGCCACTGGCGAGGTATATGCCTACTTCGATGACACGGCCGAGGGCCAGTTGCTTGGACAATTTGTTCTTGCTGGTTTCACCAACGCCAAAGGGCTCGAAGCCATGGGTAGCAATCTGTTTGCCGAAACCGAAGCCTCAGGGCCACCGCTGTTGTCTGAAGCCGGTTCGGACGGGTTGGGGACCTTGCGTCAGGGATACCTGGAAGACAGCTCGGTTGATGCTGTTCGCGAAGTAACCGAACTGATCGAAGCACAGCGCGGGTATGAAATGAACGCCAAAGTGATATCGGCCGTCGACCAGATGATGGGCGCGACGACACAGGTGCGCTGATGAAACGAACCCTTCTCATGACTTTGCTGACCGCAATGGCGCTCCCGGCTTGGGCCGATATCCTGGTTCCGGTGCGCACAATCCGGGCCAAGGAAATCATTGCGCCCGAAGATCTGATGATCAAACGGGTCGATCTGGCAGGTGCCCTGTCAAATCCCGCAAATGTCGTTGGCTTGGAGGCACGAGTCGCCCTGTATCCCGGACGCCCATTGCGCCCTGGTGACATAGGCCCGCCAGCCATTGTCGAACGCAATGACCTGGTCACATTGGTTTTTGTGCAGGGCGGTCTGAAAATCGTGACCGAAGGGCGTTCATTGGGCCGAGGCTCTGTCGGCGAAACCCTTCGGGTCATGAATATGCAATCCCGATCGACCGTTTTTGGGAAGATCAGGACAGATGGTACGGTTGAGGTAAAGTGATATGAATACACGATTGTTGTCCAACAGCTTAAAGATCTTTTCCCTGTTTGCCGCTGTGACAGCCTGCGGTCGGGTGGACCATCTGGGAAAGCCACCATCTTTTTCCGAAAACACGGAAACGCCGGAACATGTTGCAATGCTTTGGCCCGGGCTCCCGTTGCATACCCAACCGCAACGCAATGTCGACCAGTCCTCACTGTGGAGCGGCGGGCAGCATTCTCTATTGGGAGACCGGCGCGCCATTAAGAAGGGTGATATTCTGACCGTTGTCATCGAAATTGATGAAGAGGCTGAGATTTCCAATGACACCGAACGCTCCAGATCAGGATCCGAGAGCTTGGGCGTGCCTGACCTCTTCGGGCTTCCTCAACGTATCAACGAAAATCTTCCCGCTGGTGCAAGCATGGACAACGCAGTAGATATTGCGTCTAACAGCTCGTCTGGTGGTCAAGGTTCTGTGAAGCGCAAGGAAAAGCTGACTCTTCGGGTTGCAGCAACAATTGTCGACGTTTTGCCAAATGGCATCCTTTCGATTTCCGGATCTCAGGAATTGCGGGTCAACTTCGAATTGCGCGAGCTGCTGGTTACAGGCTTTGTCCGACCGGAAGACATCTCGAGACAAAATGAAATCACCTATGACAAAATTGCCTCTGCCCGGGTTTCGTATGGTGGGCGCGGACAAATCACTGATGTGCAACAACCCCGTTATGGACAGCAGATACTTGATGCCGTTCTGCCGTTCTGAGGATTAGAAATGCTTGCCAAGATTCTTCCCCTCATACTGGCGTTTGCAGGTACTGGAGGCGGCATTGCCGCCGGGCTGTTTCTGACACCTGCAGATCCCGTTGATCCTGCTTCAACACCACATCAAGCGGCAAAAACCGAAGAGCACAGCGAGACATCGGAAGAGAAAAAGAACGAATTCGTCAAAATTTCCAACCAGTTTGTCATACCGGTTGTGCATAGGGACAAAGTAGCGGCCCACGTTGTTCTATCGCTGAATCTCGAAGTTAATCCCGGGACCCAAGATACCGTTTTTGAACGTGAGCCCCGGTTGCGTGCCTCATTTTTGCGGGTCCTGTTCGATCACGCCAACATGGGTGGGTTTCAAGGTACATTCACAACCTCGTCACATCTGGATTCATTGCGCACCGCCCTATTGGAAACCGCCCAACTGGAGCTGGGAGAAGACGTCATCGACGTCTTGATCGTTGATATCGCCAAGCAAGACACCCGTTAAGAAGCAGGTCCCAGGCGGCGTCAAAGTTGGTCACCTTAACTCTCGACCAAATGCACCTCTTATTCCCAATTGGGCACCGCTCTGCTGGTGGGGCCCTGTAAACCGCCACCGATGGCCAGCTGATCATACACAATTCCCACTGCCCATGCTTCATTGCTTTGCGTTCACCAGCTAGCCTTCTCGCCTCAACAGAACGTGGATGCGCCTGTAACCACAGCGCACACGGGTTTCCGAGGTCTTCTTGATGCGTTTGTTGAGTTCGGGTTGTTCGTCGCCGTGCGCCTTGTCGTGACAGGTCGAGCGTTCCGCTTGCAACACACCACAAGCACGCCGGATGCTGACGAGCCAAATCGCGCGCAGATCATCAACCTATTGCCGGCGACGGGCAGGCCTCAACGCCTTCGCTTGATAACGTTCTGCAGCATCGCTTTATCCAGAGCCAGAGACAGATCAGCCACCAAGCGCTACAGTCTCGTGTTCTCTTCGTCGAGCATTTTGATCCGCTTCATCCCGGAAGGCATCAGCCCGCCATACTTCCTGCGCCAATTGTAGACCGTTGCTTCCGCGATCCTGGTCTTACAGCACCCCTCCGCGACGCTCGTGCCCTCTTCCACTTGCTACTGGACAATCGCGAACTGCGCTTTGGTGAACTTGCTCGTCTTCATGGAACTCTCCTTCTCCCGTTCTCGGGATCAAAATGGAGAATTCCAGTTCAATACGGTCCTGTTTTCGGGCAGCAAGTCACCACCCGTGAAACCCGTTCTGGATTAGAATGTCATCGGCAGCGTGTCAGGTCCATCCCAGGTTTCGCGCTTCATTGCGTTTTCTTTTTTGCATAACACGGTCATTTTTCTTTTCGTCAACGAGTTTCCGAATGGCTTGATCCCGCCCAAATGCCAATCGAACTCGACCCATCAATTGCAACTTCTGCCCTCTGATCTGAGCCAGTTCCATGTTCAGACGTTGCCGCGTGCTGTGTTGCCACGCATTCCACAAAAGATCCGCACCGATCATCTTCATGGCATCATCACCCATGCCAGAATCCAATCCACTTTTCCTTTGCTCGTCCAACCTGCCCAACGCGGATCGGATTGACTCTTCTTTGGCCAGAAGCTTGGAGATTTTTGCCTGTTCCTCGAGATAAAGAACCCCTGTTACCTTTTGCAGATCTTCCAACTTCTTAACGCTCATACGAAACTCTCTTTCGCCTTACGTCGCATTGTTTCGGCAAATCTGATAGCCGCAGCTACCGGGCCGTAATGCTCTTCTGTGATCTCTTGGCCAATGGCGACAGTGGCATGCAATGCCCGCGCTGTTGGCGCGTCTTGATGGATTGGCACTCCATTTTCACTTGCGATCTCACGAATGACTGCCGCAACTTCATCCACACCTTTTGCTACACAAATTGGTGCCGACCCTGGCATTCTATCCCATTTCAAAACAACGGCGTAATGCGTCGGGTTCACGATCACAACGTCTGCATCGGGTACATCTGCCATCATCTGCGAACCGGCAATCATCTGAGCACGCTGACGGCGTTCCTGCTTCATATGCGGATCACCTTCCGCCTCTTTCATCTCGTCCATCATCTCTTTGCGCGACATACGGTTTTTCCGAATGTGCTCATGATATTGCCAGACAGCATCAATTCCCCCGATGCACGCGGATATGACCGCAACCAAAAACAGGAACTCCAATGCCAATTGCGCGAGCAGTGCTGTAACCGAACGGGCTTCGACTCCAACAGCGGCAACAATATCGGGTAGGCGAAAATTCAGATAGAACCCTAGGCAAACCGCATAGAGAGTCAATTTCACAAAGCTCTTAAAGAACTCAAACAAGCCACTTCGTCCGAATTTGTTCTTTGCGTTGGACAAAATGGATATTCGAGATGCTTTGAACTCTAGCTTGGATGGTGCAAAGACCATTGCGCGCTGCGCAAGAACAGACAACAAAACTGCTACGGCGGGAGCTATGAACCAAGGGGCGATCGTCTGCATAACCGCCGATAGAATTCCCCCCATCAATGCGCCGGGGTTTCCCTTAAAAATCAATTCAGCCAGTTCTCCGGACTGTCCGATCAAAACCATCAAACTGGTCCCAAAATCGGCAACCGTGCTGGCACCGACAGCGGCCAATGCGATCAAAAGACCAAAATAGGAAGCCGCGACCGACAAATCTGCAGACTTCGGAACCTCGCCCTTGTCGCGTGCTTTTTGTAGCTTTTGCGGCGTCGGTTCGTACGTCTTGTCAGAGTCATCATCGGGCGCCCCGGACATCAGTTCATCCTCACCGGGTTTTCAAAGAAGCCCATCAAGGCGTCAATCCAAACGGTCAGCAACATTGGCGATGCCACAAAGAGCAGAAACAGGCCGCCAAAGGTAATCAACGGTGCACCAACAAAGGCAACCATCATCTGAGGCATGGCACGGTTGATTGCCCCCAAAGCCAGATTATAGATTACGGCCGTTATGACAAATGGCGCAGCCAAGACAAACGCCAGAGAAAACGATCTGGCAATTTGTCGGATGCCCCATTGGGACAACCCGGCCGGATCTGGAAACTGTCCTATGGGCAACATGTCATAAGACAGGATCAAAAACTCAGCCGCGCGAATATGAAGACCTGCAAAAATGGCCAAGGCAAGTGCCGCAAAAACCAACACCTGCCCCATTGCCGGGATAGGGTCCATGCCAGCAGTCCCAAAGATCTGAGAAAGCGATGTCGACTGACCCGCGATTGACCCTGCTGTCTGCAAAGCAAGAACGAGCAATCGGATACCCAAACCCATGGCTAAACCGATTGTCGCCTCGGCAACTGCAAATAGGGCCAGCCCGGCCAAGCCCTCCGGCTCTGGCACGGTGGGCACCGCTGGAGCGACGATTGCCGTAAAGGAGAAAGCGGCAACCAACTTAATCCGGGTTGGCAGCGTCGACGCTCCGAAAGCCGGCAGCACTGAAACCAGGGCAGAAACCCGAAAAAAGACAATCGCAACATGCCAATATCCACCAATTAATGGCTCGAGGGCCGTCAAATTGTCGAGGCTCATGTTTGGACCATTCCGACAAGAGCGGGCCGCGCATCCAGACCGATTTCCTCGAAGGACAGGACAGGGTTAGACACGCCCCGTGCCTTGAGGATGGTTCGCAAAAATCGACGTCGCCGTGTGGATGTGACCAAAGCCGGAAATACGCCCTGCTCTGATATGGAGTTCAACTTTTCTGTCATACCATCTGCCAGACGATTAAAGAGATCGGGAGGCAACGCAACATCTACTCCGGATTGGGTTTCGATCTGGTAATTGGCAAATGTCTCTTCCCACTCGGGGGCCAGTTGGACCAATGGAATAGATCCATCGTTCCGCTTCATCTCAGCGACCAGCTGAAACCCTAAACGATGGCGCACATGCTCACAAATGCCATCGGGCTGGGTCGTGTGCAAACGCGCCTCTGCAATTGCTTCCAGGATAAGCGGCAAATTACGAATGGACACCCGTTCGTCCAAAAGCAATCGCAGTACGGCATGCAAAGTGTCGATTGGCACCTTGTCTGGAACCAACTCATCCAGCAGTTTTCGGTTCGCTTCGGCACGCACCGGATCACTCAAACGGGTCATTTCTGACATCAACCGGCGCAGCGCCTTGAGCGTTAGAAGACGCGCAAAGTTCTGCTTGATCACTTCCAGCAAATGGGTCGCAAGAATTTCCGACGGCGACACAATTGTCGCGCCAATAATCACCGCATCCTCCTGATCTTTTGCCGAAATCCATCGCGCGGGTGCACCGTAGACGGGTTCGGTCACGTCGTTCCCCGGTGGCAATTCATCGGTTCGGTCCATCAGCAGCGCAAGAACTAGTTCCGGATGCAGTACACCACGCGCCTGTTCGACACCTTGAACGCGGATCAGATAAGTCCCTGTCTCCAGCTCAGGTTGATCGGTAAGACGAATGTCCGGCAAAATCAGTCCGAATACACTGGCAACATGTGTGCGCATGTTGGCGATGCGGGCATCCAGTCCGGTACCAGGGTCCAAAACCATTTCCACCAAGTCCGGAGCAAATTCGAGATGCACATCATCCAGATCCAGAACGTCCCCCAAAGCACGTTGAGGCACTGCATTGTCGTCATCTTTTGGGTCTAATTGTTCAACCTGATGTTGCAGAGTTTCCCGATACATATAGAATGCGGCATAGCCCAACACACCTCCCCCCAGAATAAAGGGGAGGAACGGCAGGCCTGGAACCAATGCAAACATCACCATAAGCGCCGCAACTGTCGCTATGGCTGCTGGGTGTTTGCCAAGTTGTGAAAAAAGAGCATTATCCGTAGCTCCAGGTGTTCCGCCACGCGCCAGTAGTAATGCCGATGCGATCGAAATAATAACCGCCGGAATCTGAGTGACCAGTCCATCACCAACAGTCAGTATCGCATAGGTTTCGAATGCAGCACCGACGGGCATTCCATGCACGATAACGCCCATGATCAGCCCCATAACCAAATTTAGCAACGTGATTAGCAGGCCAGCAACCGCATCGCCTTTTACAAACTTCGACGCACCATCCAAGGACCCGAAGAATGTCGTTTCTTGCTGCTCACGCTCCCGCCTTTCCTTGGCCTGTTGATGGTCAATGGCCCCTGCTGACATATCGCTATCAATGGCCAATTGTTTACCGGGCATCCCATCCAACGCGAACCTGGCACCGACCTCTGCCATCCGTGCCGCCCCTTTGGTGATAACCATAAAGTTGACGATCAACAGAACACCGAAGACCACCAAACCCAGGAAAATACTGCCGCTCATAACAAAGCTTGCGAATCCTTCAATCACATCTCCGGCGGCGCTTGGTCCGGTATGACCTTGTCCAATGATAAGTTTTGTCGAAGAAATATTGAGCGACAGGCGCAGCATTAAGGCCGCCAGCAGGATTGTTGGAAATGATGAGAAATCAAGCGGCCGTTCAATAAACAACGTGACGGTAAAAATTAAAATGGCGATCCCAAATGATGCTGCCAAACCAACATCCAGCACCCATGAGGGCATCGGCAAAATCATCATCACGATGATCGCCATTAACGCCAACGCCAACATTACCGTAGAGTTCAACAGGTTTTTCCCAGAAATCTGAAACACGATTCAATACCCCTATTGAAATTCTATTGTGGCACGTGTCGTATTAGAGCGCCCGCCCATGGGAACCAAAGATCCCATCCTGGGTGAGGATCCTGAAATCAATGCGCTTACAGCGCCATTTTCATTCACCGACCATGTATTTTCATGCGAGGGCGTTTTTGAAACGGCTCGAACGCTTACAATTTTCGCGTCCTTCAATTGGCTATGCATTTTTTCAAAGCGATCTGAATATGCAACTGCGAATTTTGGAGTTCGGGAGTGGTAAGCGCCTGCCGCTTCCTCCCAATTTCCATATTCCACATATAGAGATTTCAAAAAAGATGCTGCATAATCAGCATTCGACATGGGGTTAAACATTTCTTCGATTGATTGAAATGCACTTCCATGCCATTTAAAGTTTATCTGAAAACACCCCAAATCAAAACTTCTCGCACCAAGTTTGAAGTGTCGAAATACAAATGCCAAAGCCTGATCTTTGTCGGCAAACCAATGACCGGCCCCCTCCATGTTGACCGTCCACGGCCAAGGCTGGAGCCCATCCGGCTGTCTGTGGCGCCCAGTTTCCAGCCGAGTGATCGTCCGAAGAATATCATATGGAACACCAGAGCGACTTGCAGCTTCAAAGGCTGCCTGGTCACATGTAGACAACCCGCTAACCTGAGGGGTTATCGCATGAGCGCAAACCGGGAACCCCAAAACCACTAAGGAAAGTACAGTCCATTTACGTTTTGGCGGCTGTACGTCACCACGCCTGATTATATTGGCTCTCGGCATTCTGCGCGACCTATGATGCATTCAGTTAGGTCGATTTTAAGTGCGTTGATGTTTACAAAAGATGACCATTGATGCGCTAAGGGAAAACAAAATCTGAATAAAATCAGCGTGCAGGCGTATCCTGCAACAACTCACGTAGGTTCTGTCTTATGCTCGTGCTTTCTGCGACGAGTTCATGTGCACTGGCCAGCGGAGGCAAATCAGATCGGACCCCAACTGGGTCGATCAAAGCATCAGAGAGCGAAACGAAACCTGCATACCTACCCGATACGTTACCCAGGTTTTCGGGTTTTTCACCGGAATGCCACACACTACGTAGTGCCTGATCGACGTCCTCATTTTGAACAAACAGGTTTGCAGCGTCAGAGAAATCGCCATTCAACATCATCGCTTGCGCTCGAATACGGCTCGCTTCCCGTCCCTGGACGCCCAGTAAATCGATCATGGCGCGATGTGGAAGATCGAGATCCAATGCTGTTTGACCTAGCAAAAGGCTTGCTTCTTTCCGTTCATCGCCGGAAAAATGCGCTTGTTCAAGAAAGTCACGAGCTGGGCCTGAGAACCCCATTTTCGAAAGCCTACGGGCCAAAGCAAGGATTACGTTCGCTTCTTCTGGCCATGACTCCCAAGTCGCGACCTGGAAGGCATGGCGTAGGAACGTCACATCGTCGGCCTGCTCTGTTAACGCAAATAGCGCAGGCACGAGAGCGGTATTCACATGAGACCGCCCATCAATCTCCCGGATAATTGCCAAGCGCTCAAAGACACTTTCAAAATCTCCAGCCATCCCCAATGCGATGATTTCAGCCTGCCTGACTTCCGGCCCAAGCGCATCCTTACGATATTCTAGCGCGTAGGAAGAAATCAGGTCCGAAACGTCTGGTGTCAGTGGTTTTCTGACTTCCCAACGCTTCCCTATTAGGCGCACCAAGGCTTCGACAGAATTTATATCCGCCGAATTGACAGTTTCTATTAGCTTCTCATCTTCCAACGTCGAACGCCCACTGAGCCCAGCAATCTCTGCTTGTGCAAGGCTGAGGTCCGATGTTGGTTCGCCGCCCAACCTGGCGACGGCTCGGAGAACTGCCTCAGCCGCATCCTTGTTTCCGTGGTCTACAAACATGCGGCTCAATTTCGGACCCAAGTTCTCTCGCAAATGAGAAGGCAGACTTGCAAAGCTTCTCAATACGGATTCCGTATCAGTCCGGTCCGATATCTGGCCCGCTGCGAGAACCGTCCACAATGCCCCAGATCCAGGACAGGCGCTCTGGTCTTGGAATGGGCTGGGGTAATCTACTTTTCGACCATCCACGATTTTCGCCAAACTTGGCAGAACGGTCGCTTCCACATTGTTTTCAGGAAGAATTTGAAGAACTTGCTCTGCTTCTGCACCGAAACCCAAATAGATATACAGCCTGGCAAGTTGCTTGATCTTTTCTTCATCAAGAACGTCAAACTCTCCAAATATTTCTGACCTGATTTCACTCACCCGATCAAATGTGGCCCCGTCATTTATCCACGAGTTTATGTCAGTGATTTCCTCTGATAGACACACAACATCCGATGGGCGTCCTGCTGTACCTTCCAAAGAGGATTGAAAATCCCGGTCAATTACCGTTGATGCGTTAATATTTTCGATTAACGAAAGCTCACCTTTATGTGCCGACAATCCAGAATAATCTTCCGTCGCCACAGTGTTTGTTTGCGGCTGTAAAACGCCTTGACTCAAAGCGCGTGACAGCATCCCGTCGAGGTACTTCTCTGTATTGTCATTGGATTTTTGAAATTCTTGATTTTTGATATTGAATGGAAGTACTAACGTAGGTGATGTCGTTTTGTTCTCCTGCATAGTTGCAACTGTGGAGTCTAGATCTAATCGGCCATACCCCCCATTAAGGGCAAACGTTCTTTCAACACCTGCAGTTTCTTCAACGCTTCTAACTCCATCCATATTAAATCGGTACGAAACTCCACTTTTTGGGAAAAATTTTTCTCGTGATTCCCAAAGTGTCCGCTTTGGTTCACGGATATCAATTACCAGAAACGAGTTCTCTTGCATGAATCCTGAAATATCGCACCGGCAGGCCAAATCCAACTGAAGATCACCTTCTTTTGAAACTTGCCTCAAGGCCAAAAGATGTTGCTTTCCAATTCTGGAGAAAACTTTCGAAGTGTCAAAAATAATTTCTGGGCTATCCACGGAAATTGTTGCCGCCTGACCATTGGTAGCAACACTCCATTTCACCTGGTCAGGGACTTTTAGAACTAGTCGGGTAAATCCATCATGAGCGCCCGATCGAACGACACTTCGGAATGTTTCAGCAAGCGCAAATCCCGGACCAAGCAGAAACATAACCAAGAAGAAGAGCAGGCGCATCATGCGGCGTCCTGCTTAATTGCCTTCAGCGATTCCTCGAGATCTGAGAATCCTGGTCGAATATGAGACGGAGTGTTTTGCCGCCCCACTTCGATGCAAATCGAAACGGCATGGTTGTGAAGATTGGCAACCAAAACCTCCCTGATCAGCTGATAAAAGTGACCGTCTTCTTCAACGACTGCCTTTACCTTTGCTGCGAATGGGCCAACCAAACCATAGGCTAGAAACACTCCCAAGAACGTTCCAACCAAAGCCCCACCAATCAACCTGCCTAGAACTTCGGGCGGCTGGTCGATCGACCCCATGGTTTTGATAACCCCGAGAACCGCCGCAACGATCCCCAAAGCTGGCAGCCCGTCTGCGACGGTTTGCAGCGCGTGGCTGGAATGCAAGGCATGGTGCAGATTCGCCTCCATCCTCTTTTCCAGGACTTCTTCGACCTGATGGGGATCATCATAATTCATGGACGCAGAACGCATGGTATCGCAAATGAGATCGATTGCTTCCCGATCCTGCAGAATTTTGGGATATTTTGAAAAGATCGGAGAATTTTGCGAATCCTCAATATGCTGTTCAACCTCCACCGGATTGGCACGGGCGACCCGGATCAATGCAAACAGCAGGCACAGTAGATCACGATAATCGTCTGGCTTCCACTTTGGCCCCTTGAAGACCTTTCCGATGTCCTTCGCAGTATGTTTTACCCCGCCCATGTCATTGCCAATCAAAAATGCTCCAACGGCAGCGCCGCCAATCATCATCATTTCGAAAGGCAAAGACTTCAGGATGATTGCCATCTTGCCGCCAGCGGCGAGATAGCCGCCAAACACCATGGCAAAGATCGTTATAATACCAATAACACCGATCATGCGGGATCTCCTGGGTTCTGCTCTAAATAGAGTTTTCCCGACTGGGGTTAAAAAAACGTGTCAGGAAGGCCGCTTATTCTCGTGGGACATTCGCATTTTTTCCGGCCATCACGACGCTGATAGTATAGGCGGTGTTGGGTGCCAGCCCTGCCAGAATGGCGGCTGCTGCATCGGGCTTCATTCGTCCCAGAAATCCCGCCGCAAAATCCGGGTCCATTTCTTCAAACAACGCCGCCGAATCCTTTGGTTTCATTTGCTCGTAGACTGTCGTGAGCTTGGCCAAATCATTTTCAGAAGCACCATCTGCCAATGTCAGTGTCGCTCTGAGCTGTTCTTCGGCCTGAACCAAAGCGGCCATTTGCTGCTCGATCGCCTGATCGGCGATCTCCAAGGCGCGCATCCGATCTTGAATTTCGATCTCCTTAGCCTCCAGAATCGCCTCCCTCTCACGAAATGCCGTTAGCATCGCGTGAAAGTCTGGATTCACCTGGCTATCGGACCGGAAAGGCATTTCATCCTCCGCACCCGCCTCTTTTTCCTCTGCCGTGTCTGGCATCAATTCCCTTGCAATTGCTGGCCCCGCTTCCAAACCCAATCTGAGAACCGCAGAGCCGGACAAAAGAACCGCCAGTACGAAAAGTGTACCAATTCGCGACGGGCGACCTGTTTTTGATGCTCGTTTGGTTTTCATCAGGCTGCCCCCTGTTGCTTCCGCTCATGCCGCATGAACATCAGGCCGGGCTTTGCAGGCTGCGGCTTGGGTTCAGCTGGCTCTCTACTATGAGGTTGCTCTACGGAGCTCGGCTTGGGGCTGTCTACATCTTCCAGCCCGGGCATGTCGTGCATCGAAGCCATCATCAACTCTAACCTTTGCGCGACACCTTCTGCTCGCATCGTCAAGTCCTGCAACGCTTCCTCAGAACCGTGCGACGCATCGCGGGCAGCCGAGAGTGTTTTGGTCAAATCATCAACTTGCGCCGAAAGAACAGCGACAGCGCCCCCGACTCCCTTCTCCAAGTCATTGAAACGATTCAATCTTCGCGCCAATACAAAGCAATAAAAACCTGCACCTAACGCCCCCGCTGCCAGCAGGATATCTGCAATCAATTCCACCTTATGCCTCCTAGTTCAGCACAAATTCCATGACCAACAAGTCCCTCACACGCCCACGACCGGTGACAATATTGATCCGCCTCAGCATCTGTGATCGAATTCGAGTGAGCGCAACGGGGTCTTGAAGATCACTCACCTTAAGAGCCCGCAGGTAGCTATTGAGCACATCTGTTACCCTGGGCAGCAGTTTTTCAACGTCCGCCTGCGCGTCACTGCGTACTTCCAACTGCGCAACCATCCGCAGCTGCTGTGCCTCGCGCCCCTGCCCCATAGAGAGATGAATAGGGTCCAGGGGCACGAAGGCGATTTCACTAATATCGGTCATTGGGTCGGCCAGTGCCTCCACTGGCATCTCCGTAGAATGTTCCGCTGAATCCGATGATTCCGAATTTTCGTTGCCGAATCCGAACGGCAATAACCCGGACTGGGCGGCATAAAAGCCACCTCCGCCCCCAATCACAGCCAAGATCACCCCAATGATTAGAGGAAGTTTCCCCCGTTTCGTTGATGGATCACCAGCATCCGGGCCCGTATCGGCAACTGCGTCAGTCATAGATTTCCTCAAACTCTCTGTTCCTCCTTCATAACCGTTGAGGGACTAACCGAATGTTAAGGCCGATCCATCAAGTTCGGGACACGCCGCGCAGAATGTCGGCATGACGGAGGATAAGGTGCAGCAGATCAGAACTATCTGGGCAAGTTTGGATGGGCGTAAACGGATTATCGTGGTGGGTGCCACGATGGCGATGTTTCTAAGCGTTCTTTTATTGTCACGCGTCGCAACAGCCCCGACGATGCAATTGCTGTATGCTGGGCTGGAAAGCGGCTCGGCCGGTGACGTCATCCGTTCTCTTGAACAACGCGGAACAATTTATGAAGTTCGGGGGGGCTCGATCTATGTGCCATCGAACCAGCGTGATGAATTACGTATGACGCTGGCCAGCGAGGGGCTGCCAGCAAATGGCGGCAAAGGTTATGAATTGCTTGATTCGCTCAGCGGATTTGGAACAACCTCGCAAATGTTTGATGCAGCATATTGGCGCGCCAAAGAAGGAGAGTTGGCGCGCACAATTGTGGCAAGCCCTCACATAAGTCAGGCCCGCGTGCATTTGGCCAACGCGGCCTCAAATCCATTTCAACGCACAGCGGAACCAACGGCCTCCGTTTCTGTCGTTCCCTTGGGGGCCGCGATCACGGGTACTCAGGCAACGGCCATCCGACACCTCATCGCTTCCGCGGTGACTGGGTTGGACGCGTCGAACGTCGCTGTGATCGACGCAAATGGTACGATGATAGGGGCGACAGACTCAACGGTTGCAGCTGTGGGGTCGACAGGGGATGACCGCGCCCAAATGCTGCGCGAACGCGTCTTGCGGCTTGTCGAAGCCCGGGTCGGAGCCGGAAATGCCGTCGTGGAAGTAAGCGTTGATACTGTAACCGAAACCGAGTCGATCCGGGAAAAGAGAATAGACCCCAACAGCCGGATCGCTATCAGCACAGATGTCGAAGAGCGTTCTGACTCTTCAACCAACGAATCCCAGGCGGTTACCGTTGCTTCAAACTTGCCGGATGGGGATGCCGCAGCAGGGGAAGGTTCCAAGGCAAGCACGAGTTCGACCCGGGAACGGGTCAACTATGAGATTTCCGAAACGGAATCGGAAATCATTCGTGCGCCCGGTGCAACCAAACGGCTGTCGGTGGCTGTGTTGGTCAACGGGGTAACTGCAGACGATGGAAACGGAAACCTGATTTTTGAACCCCGTCAGGAAGAAGAACTGTCGGCGCTGCGGGAACTTGTGGCCTCGGCAGTCGGGTTTGACGAGACACGCGGCGATGTGATCACCCTGAAATCCATGGATCTACCCCGCATTGAACCACAGGGAACAGTGGTGAGTTCATCAGTTTTGAACAATGTGTTTTTTGACGCCATGTCCCTGATACAGCTGGCAGTTCTTGCACTTGTCAGTCTTGTTTTGGGTCTTTTCGTCATTCGCCCGGTTTTTGCCAATGCCGCGCTCCCGGCACCAGGTCAATTGACCCCGCTCCCTGTGTCCACCAACGCAAATTCTACCGGTGATGCACCAGTTCTGACCGGAGAAATCGACCCGACCGGCGACGCGTTTGACTCCGCGTCCCGACCGCCAGCTGCAACAACCTCTCTCCCGGCGCTCGGCGACCCACAAGAAAACCCGGTTGACCGTCTTCGGGCAATGATTGGTGAACGTCAGGAAGAAACGGTGGAGATTCTAAGAGGCTGGCTCGAAGAGAGTGAGGAGAAAGTTTGATGACCATCGCACATCTTTTAGAAGACTTTGCCATTCCTTTTGATGGCAGCCAGATTTTCACGTTGAGTGAGGACGCGCTGGAAGATCAACGGCTTGCGTCCTTTGAACAGGGATACAGTGCAGGATGGGACGACGCAGTCAAAGCCCGAGATCAAGAGACCGGTCAAATATCCGCTAACTTGGCAAGCAACCTGGAAGATCTTTCCTTTACCTACAACGAGGCGCTTACGCAGATGACCGACTGTTTGACTCCGTTTTTTCGTGGGTTGGCTGACGTTGTTCTACCAGAAACCATGGCGCTCAGCTTTGGTCACCATATTGCCGAGGAAATGGCAAAAATGGGGCGCGACCAGGCCGAGCAACCCGTGTTTGTCGTCGTCTCACCAAACGACAAGGCCGTCGTCCAATCCGTTCTATCCGAGCAAGCAGGCATGAATGCTCGAATCGAAGGCGACCCGCTGTTGGGTGCCGGACAGGCCTATGTCCGGATCGGAAACCGCGAGAGAGAAATCAATTGCGACTCGCTGGTTACCAGCATCCGTCAATCGATCGATACTTTTCTTTATCAGAACCAAGAGGATTTGAAACATGGCTGACCAAGACGCGACCCGTGCGGCGACCCACGATCCGGGAAACCCGTTTGTCAACGTCCCGATCGAAGTCACCGTTTGTGTCGGCAAGGCCCGGCCCCTGATCCGGGATCTGGTCAATCTCGGGGAGAATGCAATCCTGCCGCTCGACAAAAAGGTCGAAGATCCGGTGGATCTGTTTATTGGCGACCGCTTGATCGCACGCGGATTGCTGGAAGAAGTCGAAGGTTCGGACTCTGGGCAATTGGCAGTACGTTTGACTGAAATCGCAGATCTGCAAAGTGGATTGGGATGATTTTTCGGCTCCTTTTTGGGATTGCGGTGACTGCGATATGCCTGGCTATGCCTCAGGCCAGCCACGCACAGGAACTGTCTCTATCGCTCACGGACGACGGGTCTATTTCGGCGCGCTCCATTCAGTTGATCGTTCTGATCACGGTTCTCAGCCTGGCACCCGGGCTCGCGATTACGATCACTTGCTTCCCGTTTCTGGTCACAGTTCTTTCGATCCTGCGCCAAGCAATCGGATTGCAGCAATCCCCGCCCAACATGTTGATCGTAAGTCTCGCGTTGTTCCTGACTTACTTCGTAATGGAGCCGGTTTTTTCCAAATCCTGGGAGATCGGGATCAACCCCTTGCTGCAGGAGCAGATAGACATCGAAGCTGCAATTCCACGGGTTTTAGAGCCTTTTAGGGTTTTCATGTCTGACAGAGTCGACCCCGTCACCTTGGACAGCATGGCAGCATTGCGAAACTATGATGTCACCAGTCAGCCTACGGATCAGGCACCGCTTTCGATCCTGATCCCCAGTTTTTTGCTGTCTGAAATTTCGCGCGCCTTTCAAATCGGGTTTTTGGTCTTTCTACCCTTCCTGATCATCGACTTGGTTGTCGCAGCAATCCTGATGTCTATGGGCATGATGATGGTACCGCCGGCCATCGTATCCCTGCCTTTCAAGCTGGCATTCTTTGTAGTTGCCGACGGGTGGAGCCTGATTGCGGGGGCATTGGTGCGCAGCTATTTCAATTGAAGTAACAGGATTCCAACACAGTCATGTAATCTGGATCATGTCGGTCAACCGTTCTCTTTGTCTTCCTGCCTCGTCAAAATTCTGGGGGTCAAGCCACAGACAAAGAGCTCGGCTGATCCGGGGCCAGTCCCGATCCAATATGGAATACCACGCGGTATCCCTGTTTCTTCCCTTGTAGACCAAAGCCTGCTCGAACAAACCGTCATAGCTGAACCCCAGACGCTCAGCTGCCCGCCTCGAGGCTTCATTCAGAGCGTCGCACTTCCATTCGTAGCGTCGGTACCCAAGGTCATCGAAAACATGCCGCATCATCAGGAACATGGCCTCAGTCGCGCCACGTGTACACTGTAACAGAGGGGAGAACGCGATCCCCCCGACCTCGACGCTTCCAGCGTCCGGTTTGATGCGCATATAGCTGGCGACCCCAATGGCACGCCCGGTGTCGCGATCCAATATCGCGTAATAGACAGGATCACTCTGTGCCGAAATGGACACCAGCCAGGCCTGCATGTGATTCTTGGTAGAGAATGGGCCAACAGACATATAGGTCCACAGCCCGTCCTGTTTGCCCGTCTGAAAGGCGGTAAACAGGTCATCGGCATGTTGTACCGGATTCAATTCAATCAGGTCGCAGTATTGGCCACGCATCGGTTTTCGATCAGGCACCGAACGCGGATGCCAATTGGGAACCTCCTGGCCAATCGGCTGTCCGAAAGCGTTGATCCGATGTGTCATGGTTGAACTCCGAATAATCACCGGGATTGGGTTATCAGGATAGACCAGCAGGCAAACAGTCAATTCCAGTTTGGTCATTCAATCCAACTGACACCCTTGCAGATCGCCCCAGAACCCGCTGCATCTACAGTTGCAACGACACCCAAAGAACCTTGGCATCTTCTTCGCTGGTGGACACACAGCCATGCCCCATACCGCTGTCATAGTATACTGAGTCCCCGGCCCGCATGGGTAACGGACGATAGTGTTCTGTATACAGTGTCACTTCGCCGCTGATGACATACATGAATTCCTCGCCGCGGTGACGAACCCATGTGTCAAATTCACTGACATCGCGTGCCTTGATCGTGCTGATATAGGGCAACATCTGTTTGCTGGTCAGTTCGGTACAGAGCAGTTCGTGATCATAGGTGCGCGTCTCCTGATGCTCGCCCTGCCCCAGGCGGGTAAAATCACGGCGCCCCGAAATATCGCTCTTGGCTGACTGCACGAACAGCTGTGGGGTTTCCAGTTCAAGCGTCTGCATCAGGCGGCGGATGATTTCGAAACTGGGTTTGGTCTGATTGTTTTCAATCTTGGACAATGTCGACCGGCCAATGGCGGCAGACTTGGCCGCCTCCTCCAAAGTCAGGCCCTTTTCCTTGCGCGCCTCCCGAATCATGCGACCCAGAACTTCGCCATCTGGCGCCTCCATACCTTCGACAAGGGGGCCAATTTCTTCTGCTTGTACGGGTTCCATTTGGCGTTTTCTCCTGCTCCCCGGCCAGCTTAGCTTTGATACATCACATAGTCAAAATTTCCCCTACATTTCTTTTGTTGATTATTGTGGAAAAGTTTCCTATAGGAACGCAACGACGCATACTGGTGCATACATTCCTAAATTGGAACGTTTTCGTTCAGAGAGGGAAATCATGAGCGACTATGATTTGGTGGTGATCGGCGGAGGCCCCGGCGGCTATGTGGCGGCGATACGCGCCGCGCAACTGGGACACAAAGTTGCCTGTGTCGAAGGGCGCACGACGCTGGGCGGCACATGCCTGAACGTCGGCTGCATCCCCTCCAAGGCCCTACTGACCTCTTCGGCAAAATACGCCGAGCTTTCTCATCTCTCCTCCCACGGCGTTTCGGTCGGAGAGATTGGTTTGGACCTGAATGCCATGATGGCCCGCAAGGACAAGATCGTCGGTGACCTGACGAAAGGTATCGCTTTCTTGTTCAAAAAGAACGGTGTGGATCACATCGAAGGTTGGGCCAGCATCCCGACGGCCGGACAGGTTCAAATTGGCGACCAGATCCTGACCACCAAGAATATTGTAATCGCCACCGGCTCGGAGCCCACGCCTCTCCCTGGGGTGGACATCGACGAAGTGGATGTGCTGAGCAGCACCGGAGCATTGGCATTGGAAGAGGTGCCAGAACGCTTGGTGGTTATCGGCGCGGGCGTGATCGGACTTGAATTAGGTCAGGTCTGGTCACGTCTCGGATCCAAGGTGACAGTCGTGGAATACCTCGACCGGATCCTGCCCGGCATTGACGGTGACATCGCCAAACTGTCCCAACGCGCACTGTCCAAACGCGGGGTAAAATTTCAACTCAGTCGTGCATTGAAGTCAATTACCAAGGGTGACACCGCCCTGGCTCTGACCCTCGACCGGGTTGGCAAGGACAAGCAAGAAACGCTTGAAGCCGACAAGGTCCTGATCGCCATCGGACGTCGCCCGGTAACGCGCGGGTTGAACCTGGAAGACCTGGGTGTCGCGACCAATGCCCGCGGGTTTATTGAGGTAGATGATAGTTTCCGGACATCGGTTCCGGGGATCTACGCTATCGGTGATTGCGTGCCCGGCCCAATGCTAGCGCATAAGGCCGAAGAAGATGGTGTTGCCTGCGTCGAACTCCTGGCCGGGAAACACGGACATGTCGATTATGACACCGTCCCGGGCGTCGTCTACACCGACCCCGAAGTCGCCTCGGTTGGACAAACCGAAGAGGCGCTGAAAGAGGCGGGTACCCCTTATACCGTAGGAAAATTCGCTTTCATGGCCAACTCACGCGCCCGTTCGACCGGTGAAACGGATGGTGCGGTCAAGGTTTTGATGGCTTCAGATGGCGCATTGCTTGGTGCCCATATCTGCGGAGCCCATGGTGGTGATCTGATCGCTGAACTGGTTTTGGCGATGACCCAAGGCATCACAGTCGAAGAAGTCGCCCGCACTTGTCACGCCCATCCGGCGATAGGTGAGGCGGTCAAGGAAGCCTGTCTCGATGCGCTTGGCCGCGCGATCCACGCATAAGGAGGTCGCCAGATGACTGTCCAGCTCCGCCCCCGCCACCCGGAAAAAGCCAAGCGCACCGACAGCGTCATCCCGCGCAAGCCCAAGTGGATCAGAAAGAAGAAAATCGAAAGCGCCGAATATTACGACACGCGGCGTCTGATGCGGGATCATGACCTGACGACAGTCTGCGAAGAGGCCGCCTGCCCCAACATTGGTGAATGCTGGTCCAAACAGCACGCCACCATGATGATCATGGGCGAAGTTTGCACCCGCGGATGTTCGTTTTGCAATGTCGCAACCGGTAAACCGGATACGCTGGACGTCTTTGAACCCGGTCGTGTGGCCTCCGCAGTGACGAAGCTGGGTCTGCGCCACGTTGTGATCACATCCGTAGACCGGGATGATCTGGCAGACGGCGGCGCAGAACATATCGCCCAGACCATCCGTGCCGTGCGCCATCAGAACCCCAACACCACGGTCGAAGTTCTGACACCTGATTTTCTGGGCAAGGGCGATGCCGCCAATATCGTTTTTGATGCAGCACCGGATGTCTTCAACCACAATCTGGAAACTGTTCCGCACCTGTATCCGACCGTGCGCCCTGGAGCCCGCTATTACACCTCATTGCGGCTTCTGGATGACGCAAAGCGGTCAAATCCACAAATTTTCACGAAATCCGGCCTGATGGTTGGATTGGGGGAAACCATGAATGACGTACGCCAGGTGATGGATGACCTGCGTGCAGCCAATGTCGATTTTCTGACAGTGGGTCAGTATCTGCAACCCACTCCAAAACACCATAAAATAGACCGGTTCTGGACCCCGGAAGAGTTCGCACAGCTGGAGCAGATCGCACGCAACAAAGGCTTTCTGCATGTTTCTGCGACGCCGTTGACACGATCCTCGTTCCACGCGGACCAAGATTTTGCCGCCCTGAAACGCGCGCGCCAGCAGGCGCTGGCAACTGGGCATTCACTGTAACGCAATGGGAGGGAAACCATGGAAGCGTTAAATTCAATCGTAGGAGCCATCAACGGCGTCGTCTGGGGGCCGCTGATGCTGGTCCTCATTCTTGGCGTAGGCTTCTTCTTGCAGGTTGGGCTGAAATTCATGCCGATCCTGAAACTGGGCACGGGTTTTAGCCTGCTGTTCAAAGGTCGCGAAAGCCAGGGCGAGGGCCAGATCAGCCCATTCAACGCGCTGATGACTTCGCTGTCGGCGACCATTGGTACCGGCAACATTGCCGGTGTGGCTACTGCTGTCTTCCTGGGCGGTCCAGGCGCCTTGTTCTGGATGTGGATGACCGCGTTGGTAGGCATGGCCACCAAATATGCCGAAGCTGTCCTGGCGGTAAAATATCGCGAGACCGACGAGCTGGGCAATTATGTCGGCGGGCCGATGTATTACATCAAAAACGGCCTGGGTGCCAAATGGGCCTGGCTGGGTTTTGCATTTGCTCTGTTCGGCGCGATCGCGGCATTCGGCATCGGCAACGGTGTACAGGCCAATGGTGTGGCACAGGTTCTGGAAAGCAACTTTGGCCTGAACACGTCGGTTACAGGTGTTGTCCTGATGATCCTGACCGCAGCCGTGATCCTGGGTGGCATCACCCGCATCGGTGCGGTCGCCGGTAAGCTGGTTCCATTCATGGCCGTCAGCTATATCGTCGCCGGCTTGCTGGTTCTGCTGATCAACATCGGTGCCATTGGCGACGCGATCAGCCTTGTCTTTACCCACGCCTTTACCCCATCGGCTGCCGAAGGTGGTTTTGCAGGTGCGGCTGTTTGGATGGCGATCCGCTTTGGTGTGGCACGTGGTGTGTTCTCGAACGAAGCCGGTTTGGGCTCCGCCCCGATTGCACATGCTGCTGCATCGACTGCCGGTCCTGTCAACCAGGGTCTGGTTGCCATGTTGGGCACGTTCATCGACACCATCATCGTTTGCACCATCACTGGCCTGGCCATCATCGCATCGGGTGCGTGGACGTCGGGTGAATCTGGCGCGGCTCTGACATCGCTGGCGTTTGAACTCTCATTGCCAGGCATCGGCGGCTATTTGATTGCAATTTCGCTGTCGATCTTTGCCTTCACCACAATCCTCGGCTGGTCGTTCTATGGCGAAAAATGTGTTGGCTACCTGATGGGTCACAAGTTCCTGATGGTCTATCGCATCGCATGGATCGTGATGATCTATTTTGGTGCAACCGCCGATCTGGGTTTCATCTGGTTGCTGGCGGATACGCTGAATGCCATGATGGCCATTCCGAACCTGATCGCTCTGGCTCTGCTCAGCCCGATTGTCTTCAAGCTGACCAAGGAATTCTTCGCTTCTGGCGGAGCCTCGGAAAGCGGCAATTCGCCTGCTGAATAACCGTCGCGGGGGGCCGTGATCTGCGGCCCCCGCTTCCCCAAAGTGAACTCTCATTTCGAGGAGATGACAGATGGCTACCAAAATCATGCTGCCGATTGACCACACCGACGATCGTTCGTGGAAAAAGGCACTGCCCGTCGCGCTGGAACAGGCGAAATTCTACGGGGCCGAACTGCACGCGGTTTCGGTCATCCCCGAGATCATTCAATTGCCCAACCTTCCGCCCAACTATGGGGCGGGTGCCAAGGCGCACGTTCAAAAAGCTGTCGAAGACATCCTGAAGCACGGCGGCGCAGCGGATGTGTCTGTACATATCGAAGAAGGCAGCGTTTATCGCGAAATTCTCAAGCTGGCTCACAAGGACGGCTATGACATGATCATCATGGCCTCGGCCAAAGGTGATTTCCCAAATTACGAGATCGGCCCCAACCTGGCCCGCGTGGTGCGTAACGCCCATTGCACTGTTATGGTTGTACGCGACTGATCGCGTTTCCTTTCCGATTCAAGCCTCGTTTCAAGCAAGGACAAGAATATGACCGACGCACCCAAACGCACACCGCTTTATGACCTGCATGTCGAACTGGGCGGCAAGATGGTTGATTTTGCTGGCTGGGAAATGCCTGTGCAATACCCGATGGGCATCATGGGCGAACACAAACATTGTCGCGAGAAAGCGGCGGTGTTCGATGTCTCTCACATGGGCCAGGTGATCCTGAAAGGCGACAATGTAGGCGAAAAGCTCGAAGCGCTCTGCCCGCAAGCCTATGCCACATTGAAAGAGGGCAAAGCCCGCTATGGGTTCTTCACCAACGAAGATGGCGGCATTATGGATGACTTGATCGTATCCAACGCAGGCGATCATTATTTTGTCGTGGTCAACGCCGCACTGCGCCACCAGGACATCCCGCACATGGCCGCCAATCTGGATGGTGTCGACGTCATCGAGATTTTTGACCGTGCATTGGTCGCGGTTCAAGGTCCCAAGGCCGAAGACGTCGTGGGCGACCTGTGCCCTGCCGCCCGTGATCTGAAGTTCATGGAAACCACCGTCGCAGACATCAATGGTGTTTCCTGTCGCATCTCGCGCCTGGGTTACACGGGTGAAGACGGGTATGAGATTTCGATTCCGGACGCCGATGCCGTAGCTGTGGCCCGTGCCTTCCTCGCACACGAAGACTGCGAGCCTGCCGGTCTGGGCGCGCGTGACAGCCTCCGGCTCGAGGCCGGTCTGTGTCTCTATGGCAATGACATCGATCAATCGACTTCCCCGATCGAAGCCAGCCTGAACTGGGCCATCCAGAAACGCCGCAAGGAAGAAGGCGGTTTCCCCGGTGCTGCACGCATCCAAAAGGAATTGGCCGAAGGCGCAGCCAAGAAACTGGTCGGCATCAAACCTGCCGGTCGCGCCCCAGCCCGCCAAGGTGTGGAAATCCAATGCGCCGAAGGCAACACTATCGGTGAGATTACCTCGGGCGGTTTTGGCCCGACGGTCGGCGGCCCGGTCGCCATGGGCTATGTCTCTGCCGGGCATGGTACCGTTGGTGAACAGGTCAACCTCGTTATCCGCGGCAAGGCCCAGCCTGCCGAGATTGTATCGCTGCCTTTCGTGCAGCAGAATTACAAACGCTAATCCCAGGAGCAAAAACAATGGCCATCTATTATTCCGAAGAGCACGAATGGGTTCTGGTCGAAGGCGACGTCGCCACAATTGGTATCACCCAGCACGCCGCTGATCAGTTGGGTGAAATCGTTTTCGTCGAACAGCGTGAAGCAGGTGACGAATTCGCCAAGGGCGATGACATCGGTGTTATCGAATCCGTCAAGGCGGCCTCGGAAATCTATGCCCCCGTCGATGGCGAAGTCGTTGAGGCAAACGAAGCTCTGGCCGACAACCCCGGCGCATTGAACGAAAGCCCCGAAGGCGACGCCTGGATCTATAAGATCAAGTTGGCGAATGCCGCACAGCTGGAAGATCTGATGGATCTGGACGGCTACAAGGCCCTGATCGGCTAACGCATCCCCTCCTCGCCGGAAACACGTCCGGCGGGGCCCATTGCCCAAACAAGGACCAAGAGACATGGCCTTCAAACTGACCGATTACGAAGCATATGACTTCGCCAATCGCCGCCACATCGGCCCCTCCCCACGGGAAATGGCCGACATGCTGCAGGTGATCGGCTTTAAAACTCTGGATGAGCTGATTGACGCCACGGTGCCCCCGGCGATCCGCCAGGAAGAGGCGCTGGATTGGGGTCCGGCAATGACCGAGCGTGACGCGCTGTATCACATGAAACAGGTCGCCTCCAAGAACAAGGTTCTGACCTCTCTGATCGGTCAGGGGTATTACGGCACTACGACGCCCGCGCCGATCCTGCGCAACATCCTTGAAAACCCCGCTTGGTACACTGCGTATACCCCCTACCAGCCCGAAATTTCCCAGGGCCGCCTCGAGGCGCTTTTGAACTTCCAGACCATGGTCAGCGATCTGACCGGGTTGGACATCGCCAACGCTTCGCTTCTGGACGAGGCGACCGCCGCCGCCGAAGCAATGGCCATGGCACACCGCGGTTCGCGCTCCAAAGCGAACAACGCGGCCTTTTTTGTCGACAAAAACTGCCACCCGCAAACCGTGGCAGTGATCAAGACCCGCGCCGAACCTTTGGGGATCGAGGTTCTCGTGGGCGACCCGGATACGATGGATGCGGACGCTGTCTTTGGCGGTATCTTCCAGTATCCGGGTACTTATGGGCATGTACGCGACTTTACCGATGAAATCGCCGCGCTGCATGCAAACAAGGGCATCGCGATTGTCGCGGCCGACATCCTGTCGCTGGCGCTGCTGAAATCACCCGGTGAAATGGGTGCCGACATTGCCATCGGATCGACCCAGCGGTTCGGCGTGCCCATGGGCTATGGTGGCCCCCACGCTGCCTATATGGCGACCACCGACAAGCTGAAGCGTGCCATGCCCGGCCGCATCATCGGTGTGTCGATTGATGCGCGCGGCAACCAGGCCTATCGCCTGTCGCTGCAAACCCGCGAACAGCACATCCGCCGTGAAAAAGCCAACTCGAACGTCTGTACTGCTCAGGCGCTGCTGGCCGTCATTGCGTCAATGTATGCAGTTTACCATGGTCCCGACGGGATCAAGGCGATTGCCCAGTCGGTGCACCGCAAGACCTCGCGGCTGGCCGATGGCCTGGAAGAAGCAGGGTTCAAGGTTGAACCCGAAGTGTTCTTTGACACCATCACCGTCGAAGTCGGTCACCTTCAGAATGTCGTCATGGAGGCCGCCGTCGCCCGTGGCGTCAACCTGCGCAAAGTTGGCGAAACCAAAGTCGGCATCTCGCTGGATGAACAGACCCGCCCCGAAACCATCGAAGCGGTCTGGGGTGCCTTTGGCATCGACAAGAAAGACGACAGCTCGAACAAGCATTATCGCCTGCCCGATTATGCGCTGCGCGAAAGCGAGTATCTGACTCACCCAATCTTCCACAAGAACCGGGCCGAAGCAGAAATCACCCGCTACATGCGTCGTCTGGCCGACCGTGACCTGGCACTGGACCGCGCGATGATCCCGCTCGGCTCCTGCACCATGAAGCTGAACGCGACCATCGAAATGATCCCGGTTACCTGGCCGGAATTTGGCAATCTGCACCCCTTCTGCCCCGAAGATCAGGCGCAGGGCTATCACGAGATGATCGCCGATCTGAACGACAAGCTGTGCCAGATCACCGGTTATGACGCGATCAGCCAACAGCCGAACTCGGGTGCGCAGGGTGAATATGCGGGCCTGCTGACCATCCGTAACTACCACGCCTCGCGTGGCGAGGCAGGCCGGAATGTCTGTCTGATCCCAACCTCGGCGCATGGCACCAACCCGGCGTCGGCGCAGATGGTGGGCTACAAGGTGGTTCCGGTCAAAGCGGATGACAGCGGCAACATCGACGTCGCTGACTTCCGGGAAAAGGCAGAAAAGCATTCGGACCAACTGGCCGCTTGCATGATCACCTACCCATCGACCCACGGCGTGTTCGAAGAGACCGTACAGGAAGTCTGCCAGATCACCCATGATCACGGCGGTCAGGTCTATATCGACGGTGCCAACATGAACGCCATGGTGGGTCTGGCCCAGCCGGGCAAGATTGGCGGCGACGTCAGCCACCTGAACCTGCACAAAACCTTTTGCATTCCGCACGGCGGCGGCGGTCCCGGCATGGGTCCGATTGGCGTCAAGGCACATCTCGAAGAGCACCTGCCGGGTCACCCGGAGTACGGCACCGCTGTTGGTCCGGTGTCGGCCGCTCCGTTTGGTTCGCCGTCGATCCTGCCGGTGTCCTGGGCCTATGTGCTGCTGATGGGTGGTGCGGGTCTGACCCAGGCCACCAAGGTTGCGATCCTGAACGCCAACTACATCGCGGCCCGTCTGAAGGATGCCTATCCGATCCTCTACACCTCGGAAACCGGTCGTGTGGCGCATGAATGTATCCTGGACACCCGTCCGCTGGACGAACAGGGCCACGTTACCGTGGACGACATCGCCAAGCGTCTGGTCGACTCGGGCTTCCACGCACCGACCATGTCCTGGCCGGTGGCTGGCACGTTGATGGTGGAGCCAACCGAATCCGAACCCAAGGACGAGCTGGACCGCTTCTGCGAAGCGATGCTGTCAATCCGAGGCGAGGCCCAGGACATCATCGACGGCAAGATCGACCCCGAGAATAACCCGCTGAAACATGCACCACACACGGTGCGTGACCTGGTGGGCGATTGGGACCGTCCTTATACCCGCGAACAGGCCTGTTTCCCTCCCGGTTCGCTGGGCGTGGACAAATATTGGTCGGTGGTGAACCGCGTGGACAACGCCTATGGCGACCGCAACCTGATCTGCACCTGCCCGCCGATGTCTGATTACGAAGACGACGCATCCTGATCCGACGCTACTCAGTCCCGCCCGCATGTCGGGCGGGACTGTCTATTCTGGCCCCATCGCCAGAGTATTTCTCACGTGACTTTCAGGTGACTCCCAACGACTTCACTCATGCGAAGGGACACATATGGCTTATCTGGAACCCATCCAAAGCTGCGCCTTGGCACCAGTTGAAAGCAGGGCGAACAAATCCGATCTGCGCGTCGACATCTTTGTGCCTGATGTGACAGCTAACGCTTCGGCGCAAATGTTCCTGGACCTGTTCCAAGCAGCCAACGATCTGCTGACCGGAACACGCTATCGCGTGACCCTGCGCACCTTGTCGACACCAGTGAACGAGGACCCCCGTCAATGGCAACGCCGGACGGTCATTTTCTTGGGCAACCTGCAATCACGATGGGTTTCGCGCCCCGACCAACGCAACCGGTTGGCCTCGATCCTCAGATTGTCACCTCGCAGCATGATGATTGGGGGCGCTGTATTTCTGATGCGGGATGCCGGGATGAACCATGACGTCAATCTGGCCATCCATCCAAATTTTACCGCCGCAGCCCAGGAAGAAGGGTTGCTTGCCGATGCGTCCACCACCGTTCGGGAAGGCCGCATTAACAGCGCCTCTTCCGGCTTTGCCGCACTGCCCTTGATAGTGGATCTTATCGGCGAAGATCATGGCCCCTATATCGGCAAAACTTTGTCGGCGTATCTGGGCCTTTCGGACGGTCGCCAATCACCACAAAGCCGGGAATTCGTGTCGCTGCGCCACCGCAGCCGCGGGGACCGGTTGATCGACGTGGCCCTTAAAATGATGCAGGAGCATATCGAAGAACCGCTACAGATCCGCGAATTGGCCAGCACATTGGGTGTTTCAACCCGCAAGCTGGAACGCCGCTTTCAGGAGAAAACCGGTAGTACGCCATTGACCGTCTATCGCCAATTGCGCATCGAACGAGCGCACCAGCTGATCAGCCAGACTGACCTGACCAATTCCGAAATCGCCGTGGCAACCGGCTTTGGGTCACGCGCTAATCTGGCCCATTGGTTTCGCAAACAATATGGCACCGGACCAACCGAAGCGCGCACCCGGATGTTTCAACGACCGGCCCTGACGGGTTGACCCAGGCGCCGGGTCAACCCATTCACAAGATCTACCCGGCAAAGCTGTAGGCCGTTTTGACCGTGGTATAAAACTCCGCAGCATAACGCCCCTGTTCGCGCGACCCATGCGACGATCCTTTGCACCCACCAAAAGGCACATGATAGTCAACGCCGGCCGTCGGCAGGTTAACCATCACCATGCCTGCCTCGCTTTGACGCTTGAACTCACGCGCGTATTTCAGGCTGGAGGTACAGATCCCTGACGACAGGCCAAATTCTGTGTCATTGGCCACGCTCAGCGCATGATCAAAGCCTGAAACCTTGATGATGCTGGCGCAGGGACCAAAGATCTCTTCGCGGCTGGAGCGCATGTCGTTGGTCGCATTCAGAAACACCGCCGGGATCTGGTAGTATCCGGTTGTGTCACGGTCAACGTGCTCCCCGCCAATAACCTCGGCCCCTTCGGCCCGTGCCAGGTCCACATATTCAAGGTTTCCGACCAACTGCTTTTTCGACACCACCGGCCCGATCTGCACCGACGGATCCAACGGATTGCCCACAGTCAGCGCCTGTGCCTGAGTCACCAACCGATCGACAAAAGCATCGTGAATACCGGCATCGACGATGATCCGACTCGAGGCCGTGCACCGTTGACCGGTAGAAAAGAACGCTCCGTTCAACACAACAGGCACCGCAATATCCAAATCGGCGTCATCCATGACGACCATCGGGTTCTTGCCGCCCATTTCCAGCTGTATCTTTTTCATGCTGCGGGCCGCGTCTATGGCCAGGTTCTGCCCCACCGGAACGGATCCGGTAAACGAAATCGCGTTGATCCCGCTGTGCGCGGACATTGCATTACCCACAACAGATCCTTGTCCCATCACCAGATTGAACACGCCTGCGGGACACCCTGCCTCATAAAGGATTTCAGTCAACAAGTGGGCACTGGCCGGAGTCAAATCGGCGGGTTTGAACACCACAGTATTTCCATAGGCCAGCGCAGGCGCAATTTTCCAGGCGGGGATGGCGATGGGAAAATTCCACGGCGTGATCAGGCCAACGACACCCACAGGTTCGCGCACCACGTCAACATCCACATCCGTGCGTAATGATGCGATGGCATCGCCTGCCACGCGGACCGCTTCGCCCGCAAAGAAACGGAACACCTGAGCAGCTCGGACAGTTTCACCAATGGCTTCTGCCAGGGTCTTACCCTCTTCCCGGGCCAGGACAGTGCCGATTTCGGTCTTGCGCGCCAACAACTTCTGCGCCACCGCCTCCAACAAGTCAGACCGCACCTGAGGCGACGCCGAAGCCCACCCTCTCAGAGCGCCGTTGGCGGCCTGGACCGCCTGATCAACCTGTTCGACCGAAGCGCGGGCATAGACACCGATCACCTCGGAAATATCTGCTGGATTGCGGTTCTCCACCGCGTCATGCCCGTCCACCCAGGCACCTGCAATTAAGTTCTGTTTCATGACTCACTCGATGTTTGGGAAGACCACTGCGCAAACCCAGCGCCAGACCGACGGATTTGACAAAAGAACCGGCTGAAGCAATCGGGGGAACATGTTGCTTCAGCCGGAGAGAGAGGCTGGACCCAGACGGCCCCAACTCTCCTACTCTGCTGCAACTGCCGTTGCGTTGATCGCAGCGTCGATTGCCGATTCGAGCACATCCAACGCCTCGTCGACCTGCTCCATCGGCGTCGTCAGCGGCGGCAAAAGACGTACAGCATTGGCACGGGTGCCGCAGGGCAGGATGATCAGCCCGCGGGCCTCAGCTTCGGCCACGATCGCCTGGGTCAGCGCCGGGTCGGGAGCGTTGCTGCCCCGGTCCGTGACCAGCTCGAACGCCACCATGGCACCTTGGCCGCGCACATCACCAATTGCTTCGTAGCCCTGACGGGCCGCGATATCGGTCAGGCGTGCAATTATGCGGTCCCCGACCTCAGTGGCCCGCTCACACAGGTTTTCTTCGACGATCACATCCAGAACTGCATGTGCGGCAGCAACCGCCAGCGGGTTGCCCGCATAGGTGCCGCCGATACCGCCCACAGGGGCGGCATCGACGACCTCGGCCCGACCGGTTACGGCTGAGAGCGGAAAGCCACCGGCCAGTCCCTTTGCCATGGTCACCAGATCGGCAGCAACACCAGCGTGTTCAAAGGCAAACAGTTTGCCGGTGCGTGCGATTCCCGATTGGACCTCATCCGCGATCAACAAGATCCCATGATCGTCACAGATCTGGCGCAGCGCGCGCAGGAAATCTGGCGGGGCAATGTTGAAACCACCTTCACCCTGCACCGGTTCGATAATAATCGCGGCCACACGTTCGGGATCAATCGAGCTGCGCAACATGTTGTCCAGAACCGCCAGGGATTGTTCAACTGTCACCCCGTGGAACTCATTTGGGAAAGGCACGTGCAGGACCTCGGGCGGCATGGCACCGAAAGCTTTCTTATAAGGGTTTACCTTGCCGCACAGCGCCATGCCCATCAGGGTTCGACCGTGGAACGCCCCGGAAAAGGCGATGACACCGGAGCGCCCAGTATAGGCGCGGGCCATTTTCACTGCGTTTTCGACAGCCTCGGCACCGGTGGTGACCAGCATGGTTTTCTTGTCAAAGCCGCCGGGGGTCGATGCATTCAGTCGCTCGGACAGGGCAATATAGCTCTCGTACGGGGCGACGTGAAAACAGGTGTGGGTAAAGTTTTCGGCCTGTTTTGCCACCGCAGCCATGACTTTGGGGTGGCGATGGCCCGTGTTGTTCACCGCGATCCCGGCAGCAAAGTCGATGAAGCGATTACCATCCGCATCCCATAGTTCGGCGTTTTCCGCGCGAACCGCATAGATTCCACGGGTGGCGACACCCTTGGCCACGGCGGCCTCGCGGCGTGATTTGAGGTCAAGGCTGGCGCTCATGCGATATGTCTCCTCTGCGTGCGCTTCGATTCTTCACATCATATTGCGCATTATTTTGAACTTTACTACTTATAAATTGCGCAACATCCAGAGATTCGCCTATCCTAAGCAAAATGACACAGGGATATTCAGTCATGACAGATGAATTCGATGTTGGAGACCGGTTAAAGACGCTGAGAACACAGTTTGGCATGTCCCAGCGACAACTTGCCGAGGCCGCCAATGTACCTCATGGGCAGATTTCCATGATCGAAACCAACCGGAGCAGCCCCTCAGTGGCTTCTCTGCGCAAAATTCTAGGCGGCTTTGGCATCACCATGTCTGAATTTTTTGAGCCCGAATCTATTTCAGCTCAAAAAGCCTTCTTCACTCCGGCGGAAATGCGCGACCTGACGTCTCTTTTGTATCGACGTGATGATCCGGCCCAACAAAAAATCACCATCATGCAGGTCGGCGACGCCAAGGCACATGGCCTGCAAATCCTGCACGAACGGTATGAAGCTGGTGCAGACACCGGCGATTCCATGATCGAACACGAGGCCAACGAAGGTGGCATCGTCGTCTCGGGCGAAGTCGAAGTGACCGTCGGTGACGAAGTCCGTGTGTTGAAAGCCGGGGACGCCTATCTGTTCAACAGCCGGGAACCGCATCGGTTCCGCAATATCTCTGATCGCCCCGCCGAAGTCATCTCGGCCTGCACCCCACCTTATCTCTAACTTGACTTCCGTCATCAAAGGAAACGCTTATGTCCCCTCTTGAAGGTCTCAAAGTGGTCGAACTGGCCCGCATCCTGGCCGGTCCCTGGATTGGCCAATCGCTGGCCGATCTGGGTGCGAACGTCACCAAAGTCGAGGCCGAAAGCGGCGATGACACCCGCGCCTGGGGGCCCCCATTTATCGAACGCGATGGGGACAAAACTGCTGCCTATTACTATGCTGCAAACAGGGGCAAGACCGCGGTCGTAGCAGACTTCCGAACCGCGGAAGGTCAAAAGATCGTGCGTGACCTGGTGGCCGACGCCGACATCCTGATCGAAAACTTCAAAGTCGGCGGATTGGCGAAATACGGGCTGGACTATGACAGCCTGCGGGAGCTGAACCCGAGGTTGATCTATTGTTCGATTACAGGGTTTGGACAGGACGGCCCTTATGCCAAACGCGCGGGCTATGATTTTTTGATCCAAGGCATGTCGGGGCTGATGTCGATCACGGGCGAACCCGATCGCCAACCACAAAAAGTAGGAGTGGCGGTAACGGATGTCGTGACCGGGCTTTATGGCACCATCGGGATTCTGGCGGCGGTGGAGCAACGTCACCGCACCGGGCTGGGTCAGCATATTGATATGTCGTTACTGGATTGCGCCACCGCACTGTTGGCCAATCAGGCGATGAATTACCTGGCCACCGGCAACAGCCCATTGCGCAAAGGCAATGACCACCCCAATATCTCACCCTATCAGGTATTGCCCACGGCGGACGGGCATATCATTCTGGCCGTTGGCAATGACGGACAGTTCCAGCGGTTCTGCCGGGTGATCGAGCGCCTGGATCTGGCAGAGAACCCCGATTATGCCAGCAACGGGTTGCGGGTGTCCAACCGCGACGCGTTGACAGCTGAATTGGCGGACTCCCTGAGCAACTGGACCTCGGCCGAGCTGTTGTCTGCACTGGAAGCGGCCACTGTGCCTGCCGGGCCGATCAACTCTATCGGGCAAGCTTTTGAAGACCCTCAGGTGCAAGCCCGTGGACTGGTGATCGAACCCGAAGGCATCAAAGGCGTACGCGGCCCTTGGAAATTCTCGGACGCCGAACTGGCGCTGGACAAGACCGCACCGGTCCTGCCCAAGGCCCAGTAGGCCGCAATCCGCAGATTCAGAAAACAGCCGCCTCGGGAACGAGGCGGCTGTTTCAGTTGGGGATCAAAGGTTTGGATCTATGCCCTCAGACTCTAACGCAGACGCCAATCCCGCGATCAGAACAGCAAACCCGGTAACCACAGCGCGATCTGCGGGAAGGCCACAACCAGCGCCAACCCGAAAATCTGCAGCGCCACAAACGGAATCGCCGCCCAATATATGTCGCCAATGGTGATATCCGCCGGTGCAACCGATCGCATGTAAAACAGGTTGTAGCCGAACGGTGGTGTTAAATACGCGGACTGCATCGACAGAATGAACAACACCGCAAACCATGTGGTGTCATAGCCCAGATCCCGCACAATCGGAACGAACAACGGCACAGTGATGAACACGATGGCAAAATCGTCCAGAAACATACCCAACACAAAGTAAGTGGCCAACATGGCGATGATCACCAGTATGGGTGACAATTCAAAATCTTCGATCAGCTCACCGACGATCATCCCCGCACCCAGGCCCACATAGATTTTCGAGAAGAACACGGCCGCGATGGTGATCCACATCAACATTCCCATCAGCTTGGTCGTCGTCAGCATGACATAGCGCAGCATGTCCCAGCTGACCCGGCCGTGCAGCGCCGCAATCACCAACGCGCCAAATGCACCAATGGCAGACGCCTCAGACGGAGACGTCACTCCGCCAATAATACACCCCAAGACCGTAGCAATCAGAACTCCTGGCGGGATCAAATGGCGCAGGGATTTCAGTTTTTCCAAACCGCTGAACCGCTCTTCATCCGGGGCGGGTGGGCCAAGGCTCGGGTTAAACCGGCAGCGCACCAGTACATAAAGGATATATATCCCGGCCAGCATCAGCCCCGGCATCAGACCGGCGGCAAACAGTTTGCCCACGGAATCGCGACTGAGAAACGCATAGATGATCATCAACACCGAAGGCGGGATTAGGAAACCCAACGCGCCTCCGGCCATAATCGTGCCGGTCACCAGTTTCTTGTCATAGCCGCGTTTCAGCATCGCAGGCAGCGCGATGATACCCAATGACACGGTGGCTGCGCCGGAAACACCGGCCATGGCGGCGATCAGGGCACAAATGATGACAGTACCGACCCCCAATCCACCGGGCACCCCCCCCATCAGCTTGTGGATCATCTCGAACAAGTCATCCGTGATGCCGCTCCGTTGCAGCACAAGCCCCATGAAGATAAATAGTGGCAACGCCACCAGCAGGAAATTGTCCATCGCGCTGTAGGTCGAGCTGACCAACAATTCGAGCCCACCGGGTCCCCACAACACAAAGGCGCTGCCAACGCCGGAAATCGTCAATGCCCAGGCCAGCGGCGATCCCATCGCCATCAAGGCCAGCATTGACAGGAACATGATCGCCGTCGTGGTCAGCGGATCGAGTTCAGCCATGTTTCCTCCTCCCCGGGCAACCATTGGCTACCCGCGTAAATGCGCCCTACTTGGTGGCGGCTTTCAATAATTCGGGGTCAATGTCGCTCTCGTCTTCGCCCGCGCGAGGATCGACAAAATCAATTCCCAGCAGAACCAAAACCGAACGCAGCAATTCCGCGATGTTTTGCAGGATCACCAGGCCGACTGCGACGGGGATGACCGTCTTGATCGGGTAGATCGCCGGTTGCCAGATGCTTTTGTTCGAATACTCACGTACTGCCCAACTGTCGGCGGCAAACTCAACGGCCATTTTAAAGAAGACACCCAGCACCACCAAGCCGATGGTAAAGATGATGGTGTCGCAGAACGCCTTGCCACGCGGCCCCATCAGGCCATAGATCACTTCGGACCGGACATGTCCGCGATGGCGCAGGGTATAGGACCCAGCCAACATGCAGAATGCTCCGTACAACATTGTCGATGTCTCATGCGCCCAAATGGTGGGCGAATTGAGGAAGTAGCGAGCCACGATTTCCAGCATCAGCACAGAGATCATGGCCAGGGTCAGCCATGAAATGGCCCGCCCGACAAAATCGGACAGGCCATCCTGGGCGACCAGATATCTGGTCACCGCGCTCATTACAGGCGGCCTTGGGCCTTGGCGTTGGCGATCAATGCGTCAACAAATGCCTTGTTGCGGTCCGACCGTGCCGCCTCTTCGGCCCACACGCCTTGTGCAGCCTTTGTCAGCGCCTTGGAATCCGCATCGGGTAAAGTCGCGTATGCAAAGGTGCCATCTGCGACGCCGGCGTTGCCGTCTGCCAACCACTGGTGAATGTCATCTGCAAACTGCTGAATTGCGACGTTCAGGATCTGCTTGTGCTCATCGCTCAACTTGTCCCAAGCTGCGGGATTGGCCAAAAAGGTTTCAGTCCAGCCCGGCATCAGCATGTTCATAAAGGTATAGTTCTGGGCCGTTTCGTTCAGCTTGAGCTGTTCGTATTCAACCGGACCACCATAGATGGCACCATCGATCACACCTGTCGACATGCCGATATACAGCTCCTGGGCCGGGAGATACACGGTTGGAATGTCAAAAGCGTTCAAAACCTTGGCGACATTGGATGTGGCGCGGATCTTGCGGGTTTTCAAATCTTCCAGAGAAGTGACCGGCTCTTTGGTCAGCAGGTCATAGTTATGACCATATCCCTTGCCCAGATACACGGTGCCGGCTTCGGAATACGCTTCGGTCAGAAGCGCTTCTACTTCGGGGCTGTCAAACAGCGCCTTCGCTTCATCCACGCTGGCCCAAGCCCCCGGAAGCCCGGCCTCGATGTTGCCGACATCCACCTGGCCAGACCAATACCCGCCGGTACCATGTACGATATCTACAGTACCCTTCGAGACGGCATCAGCAAACTGATCCGACGCGACCAGTTCACCCCCACGAAAATACTGGATACGCAGCGAACCGTTTGAAGCTTCCTTGACAGCCTTTTTGAACTTCTTGGCGATCGGATCAATTTCAGTTCCATAGAAAGTGTGGAACCGCAGGCGCACGGTTTCGGCAGAAGCAGCCGATGCAACCGATGTCAGCGCAGCGGCACCTGCAATCATGCCCAGCGCGGCACGGCGGGAAAAAGAGAGTTTCATGGTTGTTCCTCCTGGTGGGGATTGATGCATCCCAGAATATTCCAGCAGACGGACGTGCGATCAATTTTTTGCGCAAGCATCCATCAGCATGGCGAATCACCTACATGATTCAGTCATATTTGCGCAATAATTTACGACTAAAGTTCTTGTATATTTGACGAATTCTCGGCAAAATCGATTGTGTCACACGATGATTTCAAATTTTTATGGTATCTTTTCAAAGATATGGCAAATATGGGCTTCAAAAAATGGCAAAGTGACGCACTCAATATTATGAGCGAATTTGCATCGCTATTTAGAGCATCTTTACTTTATAAGATTGTGCGCAAGACCGAATCGAAGTTGCCCATGGGTCAACCTCCCGTCACCGCGCTTAGAAGGAGTAGCGCCCATATGAGTTCCCAGAAACCGCCCCTTCGCGGGCTGACCGAGATTTTTCGTTTCTTGCGCCGCAATGAAACGCCAATCTATGTGATCATGCCGACACCCTTTAACCTGCTGGGATTGGACCAGTGGGTTGGTGGGCTGGAGTATGTAAATTACTTTGATATTTTTGACGGGCGTCACCCGCGTACATTCCTCCCCACTCAGACCGAGCCTCAGGATTTCAGGTCGATGGAGGACGTGGGCAACTATCTGATCGATCACCCAGAGTTCCGAGCGCACGTTAAATCCCAGAGTCCTGGGATGGCGCTGTTCGTACAGTTCGATGACAAGACCGAAGAGCTTTGCGAAGAGGTCGGCCTGACCATCGGTTTGCCTTCAAACGACCTGCGCAACCGACTGGACAGCAAAATCGAAACCACCCGCCTGGGCAACGAGGCCGGAGTGCCCAGCGCGCCCAACATCATGGGCGAAGCCAATACCTATGGCGATCTGGTCAAACTGGCCGAACGCGCCGGATTGGGACGGGATCTGGTTGTTCAGACGCCTTATGGAGACAGTGGCCGCACCACTTTTTTCATCAAATCCACAGACGATTGGGACAAATACGCCAACAAGATCATAGGCCAGTCGTTGAAAATCATGAAGCGGTTGAACCATCTGCCCGGCACCATCGAAGGCTGTGCCACACGACACGGATCGCTGGTTGGTCCTGTCATGACGGACATCACCGGGTTCGAAGAAATCACTCCGTACAAGGGCGGTTGGTGTGGAAATGACATTTCGCCCAGCATTCTGCCTGACGGCATCCCGGACAAGGTGCGCGACATGGCGCGCAAGTTCGGAGATCGCCTGTACCAGGAAGGATACAAGGGCGTGTTCTGCATCGACTTCTTGCTGGATACAGACACCAACGAGGTCTATCTGGGCGAGCTGAACCCGCGTATCAGCGGTGCCTCTCCGCCAACAAACCTGATCACCTCGACCTATGGCGGTTGCCCCTTGTTCCTGCTCCACCTGCTGGAGTTCATGGACGTCGAGTACGACGTTGACATCCAAGAGATCCAGTCGCGCTGGAATCACTATGACCACTGGACCCAGCTGATCCTGAAACAAACCGACGATAAGGTCGAACTGATCACAAAGGCACCGCAATCAGGTATCTGGCAAATGGGCGACGATGGCGACATCGAATTTCTGCGCCCTGGTCACAATATCAACGCTCTGGGCAATGAGAACGAGGCGTTTTATCTGCGCGTCTATGGGGTTGGCGAATACTGTTATCACGGTGCCGATCTGGGGTGCCTGCTGGCTCGTGGCCGGATGCAGTCGGACGATCGCGAACTGCTGGATCGTGCCAAGAGGTGGAACAAGGCGATCAAGGGCGAATTCAAAAGTGTTCCGCTCTCTCCCCACACGCATGTTTCGCTGCCAACCGACATGACGGCAGGGAAATGGTTCTAGAACCGAACACATCTGGGTTGGATGTGAATGCCGCCCATGCCCAATTGACGTTCCGGTGCTTATGCGAACAGGCACCGGACGATGCGTGGCGGCGTGTCATTGCACACGGGTGGCCAGGTTGGCGCGAATGGTTTACGTCGCGCGGTGGAAATGACCTGCCCATCACAGAAGCACATCGTGCCCTGCGTCGGTTCATGCCCGAATTCGAACCCCTCGTGGAAGAGCTCAATCAGGCAGCCAACCCAGACGAGTCCCTGCAAAGGTTTCTCACGTTCTGGTGCCCACCGCGCTATCTGGTGAACTGTTCGCAGGCGGTAATTGTGGATGACAAAGGTCCCTTTCTGATCCGCAATTATGATCTGGATCCTGCGCTGAATGAAGCGACACTGCTGACTACTTCCTGGCGCGGCACGCGGGTCATGGGCATGGTCGAGGCCATGGCGGGGCTGGCTGACGGAATGAACGAACACGGGCTGACAGCGTCGCTGACCTTTGGTGGGCGGATCAACGTGGGCAAAGGGTTCGGTATTCCGTTGATCATGCGCTATTTGCTTCAGATGTGCCGTGATACCCAGGACGCAGTCGACCTCTTGCGGGCTGTCCCCGCGCATATGTCTTATAACATCACGCTGATTGATGCCTCGGGGGATTGGTCAACCGTAATGGTCGCTCCCGACCGGCCAACAATGGTTCGCCAACAACCTTGGGCAACCAACCACCAACTGGGCGTGGAATGGCCTCGGCATGGGCGGATCTCGAACACGTTGGGACGGGCGCAACATCTGGAACGGCTGCTAGAAGATACAGCCGCGAACGCCTGCACTCTGCACCAGACGTTCCGTCAAAAACCCGTGTTCAGCACAAATTACCGTCAGGGGTTCGGCACCGTCTACACCGCCGCCTACCGCCCCTTGCAGCGCGAGGTCCAACTGAGCTGGAGCGATGGAACAACAGTTGTTCGTACGATGGATCAGGTCGGCTCTCACAAACAGCCTATCGCCTATTTCGACAGCGGGTCCCGCGCACCCGCAACACCCACCTATACCCCACCAGCATGGCACCCCGATTGGTACGACGCCTTTGTCAAAGCCACCCACCCGGCGCATAGCGGCCCGGAACAGGTCCGCCTGGCCGCGTTCTGGCGGCGCAACCATTTTGGGCAGGACCATGACTGGTGGAACCTGCTCCCCAACACCACCGACATTCTTCAGGAGGATAGCTAATGTCCCGTTTCGCCATCGCCGGTATCCAGATGCACATTACCACCCATCGCAATATCGAAGAGATGCGCCAGCGGATGGAAATCCTGTTTCATTTGTACCCATGGGTCGAAATGGTCGTATTTTCTGAACTGGCCGCGCACGGTCCGGCACTGCATGCTTCCCAGCCGAAAGGCGGAAGTTATGAACGTGAATTTGCCGAGATGGCCCGCCATTATGACACATGGCTGATCCCCGGGTCATATTTTGAAGAGCTGGACGGCGCGATCTATAACACCACCCCGGTCTTCAACCCCGAAGGCGAGGTGGTCACCCGCTATCGCAAGATGTTCCCTTTCACACCCTATGAAAAAGGTGTCACCCCAGGTCGCGAATTCTGCGTCTTTGATGTCCCGGACGTGGGCCGTTTTGGTGTTTCGATCTGTTATGACCTGTGGTTCCCCGAAGTGACCCGGACCCTGACTTCCATGGGGGCCGAGGTCATTATCAACCCCGTATTGGCCAGCTTTGTCGATCGTCCGGCCGACCTAGCGATTGCCCAGGGTTCCGCGGCGATGTTCCAGTCCTATATTTTCCACATCAACGGTTTGCTGGCAGGCGGAAACGGCTATTCCATGGTCATCGATCCGGCTGGCCAAATCCTGCATCGCGGCAACGTTCAAGAGGAAATGATCCCCATCGAAGTGGACTTCGAACTGGTTCGCCATCAACGCCGCAATGGTATCCTGAACATGGGTCAGCCGTTGAAAAGCTTTCGCGACAACACCGTCGAATTCCCCCCCTACCAGCCCGGGTTTGACCGCGGCTATCTAAATTCTCTCGGGCCGCTGCAAAAGCCCGCCCGGAGGGCAGGGAAAACGGCAATCGCTGCCCTGCCAGCCGCGATGCCCGCAACCGATCAGAAGACCGGTTGAAAGAACCCCATTCCAAAACTTGATGTGAAAGGAAAGCACATGACTTCATCTCACGCCAAAATCCCAACCAAACCCAAAGGGTTCAACGCCATCACCGCTTCGATTGCGGTTCCAAACATCTCGGATGCTGTTGCTTTTTATGCCGACACTCTGGGCGCTGATCTGATCGAATGCCTAACCATCCCCGGTTCTGAAACCGCCATCTATGCAACGATCAAAGTTTCCGGCACCACGGTTGTTCTGAACCTGGATGACACGGCCCTGCCTTATGGCGAACCAGGCCACGTGACCCTGCACCATTATCTAAACGATATCGAAGAGGTGTTTGAAAAGGCAATCAACAACGGCGCAGTGGTTGTTTCGCCCATCACCCCGGCCTGGTGGGGGGATTTAACGGCCGTTCTGGTCGATCCCTTTGGTGTTCGTTGGAGCCTGGCGCAGCGTGCCGAACAGTTAAACTCACAGGAACGCAGACAGCGACTCGAAGCGCTGTATAGCCCACCCAAAGTCGAAGAGGTGCCTGAGCAGGTTGGTCCGGGTTTCGAAGCGGGCACCTAAGTGCGGCAAAACTTATCAACCTATCGGTAAAACAACTTTGCCTGATCGCGGGCGGTCGCGGATAGTTTCCCTGAACTGCAAAAAAGGGAACCGAGATGAAAATCGTCCGGACCGACCGCGAATTGCAAACGCCCCGATTGGACACAGCATTGACAGCGGCCGGGCATGAGCTTGTGTTGTTGCCAGACGGGGTACCCGAAGATGATTTGATCGCGGCCTGCACCGATGCCGACCTGGTTCTGATGTGTTATACGCCGATTACACGGCGGGTGATCGAAAATGCGCCGCGGCTGAAAGGGATCGTGAAATACGGTGTCGGGATAGACGCCATCGACATCCCCGCCGCCATCGACAACGGCGTCTCTGTGGTCAACATCCCGGAATACGCCGAGGAAACGGTGGCCGAAGGTGCATTTGCACTGATGATCGCGCTGGCCAAGAAGCTGACCCGTTTAAACACCCACATGACCAAATCGGGTTGGGCCTGGCCCGAGCCGACTTGGCTAGGAACCGACATCGCTGGAAAGACGGTGGGAATTATCGGGTTGGGCAAAATCGGACGCAGCATGGCGCGCATGGCCGGAGCTGGGTTCCGGGCCCGGGTCATCGCCTACAGCCCGCATTCCTCTGACGACGAGATGCGAAAGCAGGGCATTGAAAAGATAGAGAATTTGCACGATTTTCTGGCGCAATGCGATTTTGTCACCATCCATAGTGTCCTGAATGATGAAACCCACGGGCTGATCGGTGCGGCCGAACTGCGGACGATGAAGGAAACCGCATTTCTGATCAATGTGTCACGCGGTGCCATCGTGGACGAAACCGCGCTGGTTCAGGCGATCACACAAGGTTGGATTGCAGGCGCGGGATTGGATGTATTCAGCCAGGAACCTCTGACACGCCGTGGCCACCCGATGAGCGCACTGTTTGACCACCCCGATGTGATCCTATCCCCGCATCTGACGTTCTACACCGAACAGGCGATGCAACGGCTGGAAGACGAAACGCTGGAACGCTGTTTGGAGGTTCTGGAGGGGCGCGACGTTCAGATTACATCAACGGACCCAAGGTTGCGCGCCCAGACCTCGGGCGTCACGTTCACAAGTCGGTAAACCACAGTTTCATTTTCCCAAAGCAATCAGGATTATGCCGGCTCCAACGACCATCGCGGCAAACAATCGTGTGCTCCGGGGCCCCTCGTCAAACCACATCACTCCGATCAACGCAGCAAAGATCACTGACGTTTCCCGCAACGCAGATACAAGCCCCAGCGGAGCCAGCGTCTTGGCATACAGAACCAGCGCATATGCGGTTCCCGACACAATGCCGCCCATGAATCCAAGAAACAGCGCCTTGGCCGGTTCGGCCCGCAGTCGGTCAATCCGGGTCGGGAACAGGAACAAGACGATCAGGATCTTGGACAGAAACAACCATGTGATATAACTTAACGCATTGCCCGACAGCCGGACACCTACCCCGTCCACCAACGTATAGATCACCACGGTTCCGCCAATCCCCAAGGCTGCAAAAACCGCATTCTTGGACAGGGCCGATTGAAACGCACCGCGCGCCAAAAGCATAATTCCCAAGGACACGCACAGGATTCCGATCCACGCTTGGATCGGCAATTTCTCTCCCACGATGCCCTGTGCCCCGAGCGCCACCATAACCGGCGCAAAACCGCGTGCGACCGGATAGATCAGGCTCAGATCCCCCATCCGGTACCCGATGTTCAACATAAAGAAATAGACCCAGTGGATCAGAATGGACGCCACCATATACGGGATAGCGGCCATATTCGGTGCGGGGACAAAGCCAATGAAAACCAGGCTCCAAACCACATGCCCCAAGGCAATCATGCCTAGGGTGATCACCCGATCTCCCGCACCTTTGACAATGGCATTCCACAAGGCATGGAGAAAGGCGGCCGACAGAACGACCAACCCAAACCAAACCGTCATGCAGCAGCTTTTATTGCAGTCACCACAATCTCCAGTGCCCGATCCAAATCAGCACGCGAGATGGTTAATGGCGGAGACAACGTCAACACACACCCTTGGCTGATCTTGAAACTCAAACCAGCGTCGAGACAGGCATAATATATCTGTTCTGCCCGCGCATTCCCGGGGGTCTTGTCGGCCCGATCTTCAACAATTTCGACACCGAACATCAGACCACGACCGCGAATGTCACCAACGATCTCGACATCACCCAGCCGGTTCTGAAGCTGATCCATCGCATATTGGCCCAACTCGGCCGAGCGTTCGACCAAACCTTCTTCTTCGATGATCTGGATCGTGGTCAATGCCGCCCGCGATGTCACCGGATTCTTTTCGTGGGTGTAATGCCCAATGGCGAAATCACCACACACATCCAGGTCAGCCCGCGCCACACAGGCAGCGATCGGCAAGATGCCCCCGCCCAATGACTTGCCCAGCGTCACGATGTCCGGAATAATTTCATCATGCTCAAATGCGAACATCCGACCCGTCTTGCCCAACCCGGTCGGGATCTCGTCCATGATCAGCAAAGCACCACGCCGATTACAGGCTTCGCGCACGGCCTTCCAGAACCCCGGAGGCGGCACATAGGGAACCGCGCGCATTGGCTCTGCGATAACGGCGGCCACGTCGCCCTCGCGCTCCAGCACAAAATCCACCATCTTGGCGCAGGCCAATCCACACGTATCCGGACCGGCGTGATTATAGGGGCACCGATAGCAGGCAAAAGGCGCAACATGCTCGGTTCCCGGCAACAATGGTCCGGCAATATGGCTGCGGAACGTTGCTTCGCCGCCGACGCTGGCCGCGCCCATGCCAGCACCGTGAAAGGAATCCCAGAAGGAAATCGTCTTGAACCGGCCCGTCGCAGCACGGGCTATTTTCAGAGCGACCTCATTGGCGTCCGACCCGCCGGTGGTAAACAAGACCTTGCCCAAATCCCCCGGCGCAATCTGTGCAAGCTTTTCTGCCAGTTCGACCGCTGGGTCATTGGTAAACCGGCGCGGAGCAAATGGCAGATCATCCAATTGCGCTTTGATGGCTGCCACCAGTTTCGGATGCCCATAGCCAATGTGATGCACAGAGTTCCCATGGAAATCCATGAACCGGCGCCCATCCATGTCCTCAATCCAGATGCCGTCTGCCTTGGCAATGGTACTGACACAGGGGCTGGACAGGCTTTGATGCAAAAATGCCGATGAATCCCGTCTCAACAGCGGCTCAGACCGGGGCCCGATGGATTTCTTTAGCCAGGTCCTCCGCGCATCGGACGTGTTGGACTCTCCTTCGGTGTGAACGATCTTGCTGGACATGGGGCCTCGCTGAAAAAAGGGCGGCCCAAATGGGCCGCCAGGGAGAACTTGGAAATGATTATTTGGGCCAGGGAAGCGAGTAAGTTTTGACGTTTGTGAAGAACTTCATGGCTTCTGTTACGCCTTCTTTCACTGCGTTTCCGCTGTCCTTGATACCTCCAAAGGGAGAGGTTTCGATGCGGTATCCGGGTTGTTCCCAGATGTTGCAGGTGCCCACATCCAAACCATTGATATAGGAAATCGCCCGGTTCAGATCATTGGTGCAGACACCGGATGACAGACCGAATGCAGTTGAGTTCGAGATCTCCATGACCGCGGCGTCATCGTCGGGCACCCGCACGATTGGAATAATCGGGCCAAAGGTTTCTTCCATAACCAATTCGCTGCCGTGGGGCACCTTGTCGACCACGATCGGTGGCAGCAATGCGCCCTGGCGGCCAGGGTGGTACAAGATCTCGGCACCTTCTTCTTCGGCCATATAGACCCGCTTTTCGAACAGCTCTGCTGCCTGGGCATGGATCACACAGCCCAGTTCGGTTTCCGGGTCCTGCGGGTCGCCAAATTTGATTTTCTTGGCCTTTTCCAGCACCAGGGGCACGAATTTTTCGGCCACGCTTTCCTGCACCAAAATCCGTTTGATCGCGGTACACCGCTGACCCGAATTTCCGGTCGCCCCGGCCACGGCAATGGTCGCCGCCTTGTCCAGATCTGTGTCACTCAGGTCGTTGCAGATGATCAGCGGGTCATTGCCGCCCAGCTCCAGCGCCTGTCGGGTATAAGACGCCTTTTCGGCGATCAGCTTGCCCACCGGCACACCACCGGTAAAGGTGATGATATCAATATTTTCATTGACGATCATCTCTTCGCCAATGTCCTGGGGCCAACCGGTGACCACCTGGAACATCTCGGGCGGCAGGCCTGCTTCGTAGAGGATATCGGCCAGCGCCAGCGCCGTCAGCGGCGTCAACTCGGTCGGCTTGCAGACCATGCAATTGTTGGTGGCAATCGACGGGGCGATCTTGTGGCTGACCATGTTCAGCGGATGGTTGAACGGGGTAATCGCTGAGATCGCCTTGACCGGTTCGCGCTTGGTAAAGATTTTGCGCTCTTTGCCGTTGTGGGTCAGGTCGCAGGAAAAAATCTCACCATCGTCGTTCAACGCCTGGGCGGCGGCGAACTGGTAAACATCCTGAGCGCGCTTGGTTTCATAAATCGCATGCTGGTGGCAAATGCCCAGTTCCAGCGTCAGCCATTTGGCCAGGTATTCGCGTTTTTCGCCGATCAGCTCACCTGCACGCTGCAGGATCTGTGATCGCTCATAGCGCGACAGTTTGGATTTGTAATTGGCCGCGATTTCAAACGCCTTACGCGCGTGTTCGGCCGTACCCGCAGGTACGGTGCCGATCACCTCGTCCGTATAGGGGTATTTCACCGGGACGACAGCGTCGGTAAAGACGATCTCGCCGCCGATGCGCATACCTTCGTTGCGGATTTCGTTTTGTGTCATGGGCTGGTCTTTCATCAGAGGGCCGCCGCCTGGGTGGCGTAAAAGAACGCATCAAAGTTGCGCAGAACCGGTTGCTCTGGCAAGGGCAGAACCCGATTGCAGATAAACGGGACTTCCTGTTCGGTGAGCCCGCCATGGCTGCGCAGCGGTTCCTTGAGCGCCGCCAGATCGTGACGATGTTCGGATGTGCCGATGCAGATGTTTTCGCCTGACACCATCACGATGTCTCCAATCCGGTCGCTGGGCAGTTCGAACCGGGCCACGGCCTGGGCGTTGGTCAACACATGAGTGATCCCGTCAATCGCCAGCAAACGGTCCATGATGTCTGCCTGATCAGCCCCTTCGGGCAGATAGCAGGTGGCAAAGGAGCCCAGCGCGCCGTGGTGCACCACATAAGGGTCAGTAATCGGCAGGATCACCCGCGCCGCGCCTTCGCCCAGCCAGTCATCCATCAAGTCCTGCGCATAGATCACCGCGGGGCTGCCATCGGCCAGATGCTTGGGCTTCATACCGTGGTCAGCCGTCACCACAATGGCCGCACCCAATTCGTCCAGTTCACCCAGATAGCGGTCGAACATTTCGTAGAAGTCCAACGCGCCTTGCTGTTCAGGGGCGAATTTGTGCTGGATGTAATCGGTGGTCGACAGATACATCACGTCCGGTTTGAAATCTCGCAGCAGCTTGACGCCCGCTGCAAAGACAAACTCGCTCAACTCCGCGGAATAGACTTCGGGAACCTCCATACCCAGCCACTCACTGGCATTGTCGATGCCGTGTTCTGCCTTGGTGGTTTCGCCCGAACGCTCTGATGAAAACGCCACGGCGCGGTCTTCGTCAAACTTCAGACCTGCGCCCAACAACGCGCGCAGCTTGTCCTTGGCCGTGACCATCGCCACCCGGGCACCTGCTTCGTAGAATTTGGAGAACAGCGTCGGGGCCCGCAAGAACCGCACATCGTTCATCATGACTTCTTCGCCAGTGTCCGGGTCAATCAGATAATTGCCGCAAATCCCGTGTACGACTGGTGGGCGTCCGGTTGCGATCGACAGGTTGTTGGGGTTGGTAAACGACGGGATCACCGAATGCGCCAAACGATCGGTGCCGTCGGCCCGCATCCGTTTAAGGTTCGGCATCAGGCCTTTTGCAATCGCCACTTCGAGGTATTCGGGTTCGCAGCCGTCCAGGCAGATCGAAATCGCGCAAACCTTGGGCACATCATAGGCCCGACCATTTGCTACAACAGGGGATGATATAGTCATGAAAGTAGTTCCTCTTATGATCTCAGGCGGCCAGCTTGGCGCGTTCTTGAAGTGCAATGGCCGGAGGAGCGGCGCTGGTCACACCCATCTCGTCCAACGTTTCCTTGGCGGCGGCTACGACCTGCCGCATAACGTGTTCGTCCATCTGACCGATACACCCAACGCGGAAACTGTCCACAACCGTCAGCTTGCCGGGGTAGATGATGAAACCCTTGTCCTTCATCAACTCATAGAACCGGTCAAAGACGAATTTGGCATCGTCCGGGCAAAAGAATGTAACAATGATCGGAGACAACCAGCGATCCTTGAGCAGGGCTTCAAATCCCAATTCGCGCATACCATCGACCATGACATCGCGATTACGGGTATAGCGCGCCCCACGTCCGGCTACGCCGCCTTCATCTTTGTGGGCCCGTAGCGCCACCAGAAAGGCCGCAACCACATGAGTCGGTGGCGTGAACCGCCACTGGCCGGTCTTGTTCATATGCGCCCACTGCGCATGAACATCCAGGCTCAGCGAATGACTGTTGCCCTTGGCCGCCTCCAGTTCGCTCTTGCGGGCGATGATGAAACCAAACCCCGGAACACCTTCGATGCATTTGTTGGCCGACGACACCATGGCCTCATAGCGGATATCCTCGACTTTCAACTCGATCGCGCCAAAGGCCGACATCGAGTCGATCAGAAGTTTGCGCCCTGCAGCATAGGTGGCCTCGGAAATCTCCTCGACCGGATTCAGAATACCTGAACTGGTTTCGCAATGAATCGCGACCACATGGGTGATGTCCGGATCATCGGCCAGGATCTGCGCAACCTCGTCGCCGCGGGGGGGAAGGTAATCCCCCTTGTCCAACACCACATGCGCCCGCCCGAGATATTCCAGCGTCTGGGCCGACCGCATCCCATAGGCACCATTGGCCAAAACCAAAGCCTTGCCATCACGCGGAATAAAGGATGCCAGCATCGCTTCGACAGAGAATGACCCGCTGCCCTGCATCGGCACACAGTCAAAGTCGGCAGACCCATCGCCCAACAATGACAACAGGCTGGTTCGCAGTTCGCGCGTCATGGCGCGAAAGTCTTCGTCCCAGCTGCCCCAATCACGCAGCATGGCTTCTTTGACCGCATAGGATGTTGTCAAAGGGCCAGGTGTCAGCAGATAGGGTTCCCCCAGTTTTGGCCGTTCAAGTCCGGTTTCAGGAGCGGTCATTTTTCATCTCCGATATGATCTTTCAAGAACACCATTGCAGCAACATCTTCTATATGTGAAATTGCAATTAACAATCGTTGCATAGGTTCAGCCTATACAAAAATCAGGAGCAATTCATGCGCCACAGCCAATTGGTTGCATTCCACTATGTTGCTTTGTTGGGCGGGTTTTCACGAGCAGCGGAAAAGCTGTACCTGACCCAACCTGCGATATCGGAGCAGGTCAAAAAATTGGAACAGGACCACGACACCCTGTTGTTCTTTCGCGAACGCAAAAGGGTTCGGCTGACCAACGAGGGAGAAGCGCTTTTCCGTCTGACCAAACAGTATTTCGAAATCGAACAGCAGATGGGCGAATACCTGTCATCTACCAGCGCAGCCGTCGCAGGAGAGTTGCGGATCATCGCAGATTCTGCCTACCACATTACCTTTTTCCTGGGAAAGTTCCGAAAACGATATCCGAACATCACTGTTATTCTACGAACCGGAAACACAGAAGAAGTCCTCGAAGCGTTGCGCACCTACAATGCCGAAATCGGGATCATCGGCAGCCCGTCCCCGGGCAAGGACATGGATACTTTGAAATTGGGAACTTCGGAAATCATTGCATTTGCCGCCCGCGGGTTTTTATTGCCATCAAAGCAATCCCTTTCGCTGGCCGAATTGGCAAGGCAGCCGCTCATTTTTCGCGAAACAGGCTCTAAAACGCGTCAAAAGCTGGAAGACGAGGCACGTAACCAGGGCATCACGCTTTTGCCTGCCATCGTTGCAGAAGGACGCGAAACTGTGCGCGAGGTGGTGGCATCCGGTGCGGGGATCGGGTTTGTGTCACAGGCTGAATATGTCAAGGACGACCGGCTGACCCAAATCAAACTGTCCGATACCAATATCCAGATGAGCGAAACCATTGTTCACCTTGGGCAACGACGAGATGTCCGGGTTATTAGAGCATTCATGGAATTTGCTCGAACCGCGCAGGCCGAAAAGGAAAAACACGCCGACGGATAGGTCGGCGTGCCTGTTGTCTCTCCCAGAACGCGCCTCAGCGGGTGCGCCAGGCCTGGGTTCGGGTCAAAACACCCTTGGACACCAGAAGGTGTATGATCCGCGCCGCCGCGTTGGTGTAAAAGATCATCATCCCCATCGCCGCCGCCGGTGCGATGTCCCCGGCGTCATCCATGTTCAGAACCGCAATCGACGCCAATGATGTCTTGGGGGAATACAGGAATACAACCGCAGACACCGTCGTCATCGCATTGACGAACAGATAGATCGAAATATCCAGAACCGAGGGCAAACACACCGGTACCGTCACCCGAGTGAAAAGCTTCATTGTGGGTTGCTTCAGCGACGCCGACACCGATTCAAATTCCCGATCCATCTGTTTGAGCGCAGTCACTGCCGTCAGGTGGGAAACCGTATAAAAATGCGTCACCGAACAGATCACCAGGATTGCCATGGTGCCATAGATCCCGTTCAGCGGATTCGATGGGTTGTTGAAGAAAAAGATGTAGGCGAGCCCAAGAACCATTCCAGGGATAGCCATCGGCAGCATTGCAAACATCTGAAACAACGCCCGGCCCAGCTTGAACCCGTTCGATTTTTCGACCAGGTAGGCCCCAAAGAACACAATCGCGGTGCCAGCCACGGCCGTCAAAAGACCCAGCTTGATCGAATTGTAATACGATCCCCAGCCACCGCCATCCATCTTGTCGAACTGATAATTGTTCAGGCTCAAACTCAGGTCATAGGGCCAGAATTTGATCAGCGCCGCGAATTGGCAGACCGCCAGGATCCCGACAATGAACACCGCGACCAATGTGCAATAGGCCAGAGACAAGCGGTCAACACGCTCATTGGGCTGCGGCTGATACGGAACCGAACGCGCCGACAACAATGCCACCTGCTTGGACTGGACCAGACGGTCGATGCCAAAGGCCAGGATCGCCGGAACCACCAAGACCACTGACACCACAGCCCCCATTTCAAAATTCTGCTGACCGATGACCTGTTTGTAGATATCCACCGCGAGCACGTTGAATTGGCCTCCGATCACTTTGGGCAGGCCAAAATCGGTGATCACCAGATTGAACACCACAAACGCCGCAGAAATCAGACCATAGCGCGCCCCGGGAATGGTCACGGTCCAGAAGGTCCGCCAAGGTGACGCGCGTAGGCTGGTGGCCGCTTCGTACAGCCGGGCATCCGAAATCGCCAAGGCCGTTGAAATGATCATGAACGCGTGCGGGAAGGTAAAGAACACCGATCCAATCACGATCCCGATCGGGCCATAGATACTGGCTCCAAACAACAGCTCCTTGATCATGCCCTGATTGCCGAAAAGATACACCAATGCGATCCCGGGCAACAATGACGGCACCAGAATCGGGGCCATGGCAATCAATCGAAACACACCTTTGTAACGCATACAGCTTCGGTTCAACGAATAGGCAAACCAGAATGCCAACGTCACGGTCACAATCGTGCTGATGACCGCGATCCACAGCGAGTTCTTGATCGAGTTGAACAGCGCAGGTGTCGAGAAGTAATTGACAAAGTTGTCGACGCCCGTCGCCTTGACCGGGCGCAATTGAACCCTGCGGAAAGTATTGGAATCCAGTGTCACCCATTCCAGGTCATTGTGCAGCTTGGATCCAACCAGAAAGCGCCCGCCAGCAGCTTTGTTGCGCACCATATACATTACTGGGCTGCGAAAGCTGAAATCCGGGAAGAATTTTGTTACAGGCAGCCGCCCGTCCGATCCGGTACTAAGCTCCAAGTCCTCGTAAGCGCCCGTTTCGCGGTTCAGCTGTGCGCCAGTCAGGATCGTACCATCGAACACGCCATTTTCATCGCTGACCTGAAATTCATACTGTGACAGTTCCATCCGGTAGGTCGAAAACGATTTTGACAGCATCGCATACAATGGAAAGGCAAGGGTGATGACCAGATAAAGGGCGATCACCATCATGCCCCCGCGCATCATGATGTCATCGCGGCTCAGCTTGCCCTTGACCACCGGTCCTTCGGGGAGCTTGTTTGACGTGCTAGACAGTACAGACATCAGCTTGCCTCCGGTCGCTCGAACGCCATCAGGCGGTCGATTGGCAGTTCAATGGACATCTGTTTGCCTTCTTCCAATCCCAGACGTCGAATTGCATTGATCGAAAAATCCGCGATCAGTTCAGATCGACCAAACCGTTCATTCTGCAATCGGCAGCGCCAGAACGAGCCCAGGAATTCCATTTCGTGCAGCAAAACATCAATGCAGTTCCGGTTCGGATCATCCGAGACATACCCCTCTTCGTGCGGGATGACGTCTTCGGGACGGATGGCCGCCACAACCGGCGTCCCGTCCCCGAATGCATGTTCGTGACACGCAAAGGTTTTTTCCCCAACACTGAGGCGCCCGCCTTTGGTCACCATGGATTCAATCTGATTCATTTCACCGATGAAATCTGCAACGAACAGATTGGCGGGTTCGCGGTATATTTCCGTGGGAGAGCCGACCTGTTCGATCACCCCATGGTTCATCACCACGATCCGATCCGCCATTGCCAACGCTTCTTCCTGATCGTGGGTCACCATGACTGTGGTTACACCCAATTTGCGTTGCAACTCTTTGATTTCATGCCGCAGATGCACGCGCACCTTGGCGTCCAGTGCAGACAAAGGTTCATCCAACAGCAGAAGACCGGGATTGGTGGCAATCGCACGGGCCAGAGCGATCCGCTGTTGTTGCCCACCCGATAGCTGTGCAGGGTATTTGCGGCCCTGATCCGGCAGGCCCACCAATTCCAACAGCTCGCTGACGCGTACCGCGATCTCCGATTTTCCGCGGCCGGTATTTTCCAATCCGAACGCGATGTTCTTTTCAATAGTCAGGTTTGGGAACAGGGCATAAGACTGGAACACAATGCCAAAATCCCGTTCCGAAGGGGGCAGGTTCGACACGTCCTTGCCATCTTGCATCACCGTGCCTTTGGTCTGCAGATCCAGACCGGCAATGGCCCGCAACAATGTGGTCTTGCCACAACCCGACGGGCCAAGAAAGCAGACAAACTCGCCTTCGTTGATGTCCAGGGAAATGTCCTTGAGAGCCAGGAAATCACCGAATGCTTTCCATAGGTTCTCGATACTTAGGTAAAGGTCGCCAGAAGCGTTTGCTTGTTTCACAGGGTCGGGTCCTTACGTCTTCGCGGTGCGCGCGTCGAAACGGGCCGGCAGGGCCGGGTTCGTTTGATTCAATCTGTTGGAGAGCATGGGCAAGCTGTAAGCGAAGGGCGCGGATGCGCCCTTCGCCTCCAAGACTTAGTTCTTGGGGTCGGATTTACCGTCGTACCGGCTCTGCCATTCCTTGAGGATAGCTGCGCGGTTGTTGGCGGCGAATTCAAAGTCATTGTCGATCATTGCATCCAACAGACCTTCTGGGAAGTGTTCAACCGGCTTGGCGACGCCAGGGTAAGCAACAACAGCGTATCCGGTGTTGTACATCTCATTGGCTTCCTTGGTCACGGTGAAATCTACCAGAGTCTGGGCGGCTTCGAGGTTGGCAGTCCCTGCAACGATTGCAGTGGCTTCCATGTCCCAACCAACACCTTCGGACGGCACGATGATCTCCAGAGGTGCACCAGCGGCCTTGGACTTGGCACCCCTGAAGGCAAAGGAAATGCCGATCGGAATTTCACCAGCTGCGGCCAATTTGCACGGTTTAGAGCCTGAATGGGTATAGCGCGCGATGTTTTCATGCAGCCCGTCCATATAGGCCCAGCCACCTTCTTCACCAAACATTTGCAGCCAGCTGGACACATCCAGGAAACCGGTGCCGGAAGAGTTCGGGTTCGGCATGATCAAATGACCCGCGTACATCGGGTCGGTCAGATCCTTCCACGATGTTGGTGGGGTCAAACCATTCTTTTCTGCTTCGACGGTGTTATAACAAACCGAGGCCACCCAGGCGTCCATGCCAACCCAGGCCGGAGGGTTGTCGTTATCGACAAACTTTGGGTCCAGCTTGTCCACACCAGCGGGCGCATAGCCTTCCAGCATCCCTTCGGATTTCAACAACAGCAACGACGTCGCCGCCAGACCCCAAACAACATCCGCCTGTGGGTTGTCGCGTTCGGCCAGCAGCTTGGCGGTAATAATGCCCGTAGAATCGCGCACCCAATTGATCTTTATGTCTGGATGGCTGGCATTAAAGGTTTCAGCATAGCGGGCCAGGTCTTCGGCCTCCACCGCAGTATAAACGGTCAACTCGGTTTCTGCCGCTGCCGCAGTTGCAAACAATGCACCTGCCAGGAAAGTCGTAAAATTCTTTGCAGTCAGTTTCATTTATTTCTCCTCCGTTGGTCTTGATTTTTGTCGACTGCAAACGACCAGAGCTGCAGTCGGATTTTTGAAAACAGTTTGGCAGTTTCCTGCCACAAGAAAAATCGATTAATCCTACCAGTTGATCAGCTAAGCCTATACTAAAGCCACGCGTACAAACCAGAGATCGATTCCCTTGATCGCGCCCCAAACGTTATTGCCGCATGTTCGGTCGCTTCCGACCAGAGATTTTTTCCCAGCTTCCATACGATTGGGATCGGTTTTCAACCCTTGGCCGCAACGTTACGAAGCGGGGCAGGTTTGCCCTCAACAGACAGGAATACACGGGTGCGCCTGTGGGTTGACGGGGTTCGAAACGATCCGTTTTCACTGTTGTTGCCGCATGCAACAGCACTTTCGACCGGTCTGCTACCCATCCACCTTTGGGCGCTCGCTTGATGGATCATATGGTGGACGCAAAGATGCATACGCTGTCAGTTTGACCCCGGCCAGATCCACTTCGAACCTGTGAGACGAAAGAAAAGCGGCCGTCACACGCTCAGGTGCGTGCAGCAGGCACAAAGCGACAGCGGACCCCACAGTGTGTCCGTATGCAGCCGAGCGAATCTCGCCTATCTCAACTCCGTTGCACAACACGGACTCACCGCCCCACAACTGGGCGTCCCTGTCTTCCAACACCAATTGGACAATCCGTGTATTCAGATGGTCCGGATCCGATTTGGCCTGTGTTAGAGCCTTTTTCCCGATAAAACCGCCCGGTTTTTCATAGTCCACCGCGAAATTCAAACCTGCCTGAAGCGGTGTAATGTCGGGCGTCAACTCGCGGCTCCAGGCGCGAAACCCCTTTTCGATCCGCAATCCTTCGAGCGCATAATACCCGGCATCGCAAAGGTCGAATTCGACACCCGCATCCATCAGGTCTTCGTACACCCCCACGGTGAACTCGACCGGAACGATCAGTTCCCACCCTAATTCGCCAACATATGTCATGCGATTGGCAAGCACAGTCGCATATCCCAAATCAATCTCTTGGACGGTGCCAAAGGGGAAGGCCGTGTTTGAAAAATCTGCCTTGGACAATTTTCGCAACACATCACGCGATTTGGGTCCCATAACCGCGAGCACCGACCAGGCAGCGGTCACATCAGTCAGGAACACATGGGCGTCTGTGTCAAAATTCTTGCTTATCCAATCCGCGTCATGCACCGCTTGTGCCGATCCGGTGATCAACAGAAACTCCTGATCTTTGATTCGCAGAACCGTCAGATCGCTTTCATACCCGCCGCGCTCATTCAACAATCCCGTGTAGACAGTTCCACCGACAGCCACATCCACATTTGCCGCACAGATCCGGTTCAGCTGAACACAGGCATCGCGTCCCTGGACCAAAAGCTTTGCGAATGAGCTTTGATCGAACACCGAAACACCTTCGCGTGTGCTCCGATGCTCTGCTGCGACCGTGTCATGCCAATTTTGACGGCCAAAACTGTATTCCACGTTTGGATTTTCGCCATCTCGCGCAAACCAATTGACCCGCTCCCATCCCATCTTTGAGCCAAACACGGCCTTTTTTGAGGACAGATGCCCATACAACGCAGATCTGCGGAACGGCCGGGCGGTATCCAGCTCCCGGTTAGGCCAAGGCATGGCATAGTGCAGCCCCAGGGTTTCCTTGATCCGGTCATGTAACCAGGTCGGATTGTTATTGAAGTTCGCAAACCGGCGGATGTCGACAGAAAACAGATCGGACGTGGGTGCCCCATTGACGATCCATTCTGCCAGGGCCCGCCCCGCACCTCCCGCGCTGGCTATTCCCATGGAATTAAAGCCGGCACCGACAAAGAAGTTCTTTACCTCCGGCGCTTCTCCCAACAGATAATTATTGTCCGGGGTAAAGCTTTCGGGGCCATTGTAGAATTTGCGTACCCCGGCGTCGGCCATTTGAGGCACACGGATCAAACCGTTCTCCAACAGGATTTCGAATTGGTCCCAGTCATCGGGCAACAGCTGGAAGAAGAACTTGTCCGGGATGCCGTCCATTGCCCAGGGTTTGGCCTCGGGTTCGAACCCACCCAACACCAGACCTCCGGTTTCTTCCTTGAAATAAATGTACCCATCGGGATCGCGCAACACCGGCAAATCCGGGCTGACCCCGTCGATCTGTTCCGTCACAATGTACATGTGTTCGGCCGAATGCAGCGGAACATTCACGCCACACATCTGGCCCAGCCTGCGGGCCCATTGCCCACCACAGTTCACGACCACTTCTGCCCGAATGGTGCCTTGATCGGTCACAACGCCCGACACCGCCCCGCCGTCCGTCCGGATGTCCGTGACAGTCACGCCCTCTATGATGCGCGCGCCATTCATCCGCGCGCCCCTAGCCAACGATTGGGTCAAATCCGTCGGGTTGGCCTTGCCGTCTCCGGGCATCCACAGCCCGCCCTTCAGATCGTCCACCTCCATCACCGGCCATTTTTCCTGCGCCTGCGACGGAGAAATAACCTCCACATCCACGCCCTGAGCCCGTGCCGCCGCCGCAGTGCGCAACAGCATAGTCATGCGATCATCGCTGCGTGCCACAGTTACAGAACCGCATTCATTCCATCCCGTTGCCAATCCGGTTTCGGCCTCGAGCTGCGCGTACAATTCAGTGGAGTATCGGATCAGGTTGGTCATGGCAGGCTGACTGCGCAGCTGTCCTACCAACCCAGCCGCGTGCCAGGTTGTTCCACAGCTCAGCTGACCCTGCTCCAGCAGGACCACGTCACGATGCCCCATCTTGGCCAGGTGATAAGCGACCGAACATCCGACGATGCCCCCGCCAATGATGACGTATTGTGCCTGTTCCGGGATATTGCCGTCGACCATAGTCAAACTCCGTAGGTGGGAAACAATCATTCCACGCACCCTAAAGTGACTTTGCATTAGTTTGCAATATCTCTCTTTTTTTGGCGTTACGCCAATTGATAGTCCATTCCGACCCGGCCCATCGCATCTATGGTTTCCGGGTCCGGCTTTTCGTCCACCACAACCAATGCTCCATCCGGCAAAGGCCGCATGACAATCTTGCCGACAACACCGAATTTGGAATGGTCAGCCAGAATGAAACTCTGCTCGGCCTGCGCAATCATGCGATGCCGCAAATCAGCGGCCTCTCGCGAAAAATCCGTGAGCAAGGCGCGCGCGCTTAATCCCCCAGCCGCAATCAGGGAAAACTCGGCGCGATACCGCGACAGATGTTCGATGGTTTCGATGCCGAACGTTGCATTCTCTGCCACATTCAGTCGCCCACCCAGAACTGTAATCTCCTTGGAAACAGGGCCTAATAAGGACGAAATAGACAAATCGTTGGTATAAACTGTCAGGTTCTGCCTGTGATATCTTAGCAATCGGGCAACCGCCAAAGTTGTCGATCCATTGTCGATGATCAGGCTGGCACCATCCGGAATCTGGCTCAGGACAAACTGCGCAATTCGGGACTTCCCTTCGGGGTTTGTCGCAGCTCGCGTTTCGATCTCTGGTTCTTGGTTGCGAATCCGCGTGGCACCACCGCGAACCTTGTGCAGCTTGTTTTCACTGGAAAGCTGATCAATGTCCTTGCGAACAGTTTCCCGGGTCACTCCCAATACTTCGGTCAACGATCTGATCGAAACCGCCGGTTGTTTTGAAATCTCCCGCAGAATGATCGCATGCCGTTCGGATGGAAGCATGACGCTGCCCCTTTGAATTTGCCAAGTTTTGCCAAATTATCGCAGAATGCGTCGAATGGCAATTTGTCCTGTCATACACCCAAAGGGCGATCAATGCCTGTCGAAAAAAACCGCGCCCGACCCAATGGCCCGGACGCGGTGAATTTCCAGTCAAACCTGAAGCGCTTATTTCTTCACATTTGTCCAAATCTTGTCGTACACGGCCTGTGTTTGTTGGTCACAAACTTTGATGAAGACGCCCGGTCCTGCGGTTTTGGGCGGGTTTGCTTCAGGCAGTGTTGCCAACGCCGGGTCGAGATGGTCGGCGACGCCTGAGACGCCCGCGCCATAACGGGCATAGTTCGACACTGCGGCAATGTTTTCGGGTTCTAGCAAAAAGTCCATGAACTTGAGCGCGTTGTCGCGGTTCGGGGCGTCCTTGAGCAGAACGACGTTGTCCATCCACACCACATACCCTTGGGTCGGGAAGGCGTATTCCACATTCGCACCCTCTTCGCGCGCCTTGGCACCGAACCCGTCATAGATCTGCCCCACCGCCGCATCACCCGAGACCAGCACTTCCTTGGCGGTGTCCGAGTTGAACGATGCCCAGTGACCTTTGGCCTGGACCAACATGTCATTCAGCGCTTTGAGCTGGTCACGATCCGAGGAACATTGCGGAATACCCAGATGCAGCGATGCCATGGCCATGACCTCGCCCTGGCTGTCCAGCATATTGATCTTGCCCGAGAGTTCGGCAGGCGGATTGAACAAGATGTCGGTGGTGTTGATGTCGCCCTGATAGACGTCGCGGTTGACCGAAAAGGATGTGGAACCCCACTGATACGGGATCGAATGTGTCCGCCCCGGATCAAAGCTGGGATCGGCCCACTCTGGCGCGATGTTGCCTTTGTTGGCCAGCTCGCCGTCGCCGATGGTGTCCAGCAGGCCTTCGCCAGCCATGATCGACACCATGTAATCGCCCGGCACCGCCACGTCGTAGGTACCGATGGCGCCGGCCTTGAGGCTGGCCAGCATGGCTTCGTTGCTGTCATAGGTGTCGATCACCACTTCGATGCCGGTTTCGGCGGTGAATTTGTCGGCCAGCTCCTGGGGCATATATTCGAACCAGTGATAGACGACGACCTTGCCTTCGGCAAAAGCGGCTCCTGCGGTCAAGGCCAAGGCCGAAGCGGCGACGGTTGTTTTCAGTAGATGTTTCATGTGGCTCTCCTGTCTGTTGGTTTTGGGCTGTTGGTTTCTTCTCGTATTATTTGGTGTTGTCGGATTTGCTGACGAAGTAAGAGATCGTGACCATCACCACCGAGACGCTCAGCAGCATGGTCGAAATCGCCATGATATTGGGTTTCAACCCCTGTTTGACCGACCCAAAGATCGCCGTGGGCAAGGTTTCAACCCCGGCACCTTTGACAAAGTTGGTGATGATGAAGTCATCAAGGGACACGATAAAAGCCAGCAGAAAGCCCGAGATGATCCCGGGCATCATCAAAGGCAAAAGGATCCGGGTAAACGCCTGGCGTTTGGTGGCATAGAGATCCATCGCCGCCTGTTCAAAACTGTCTTCGATCCCCTGCATCCGGGCCGAGATCGGCAGATAGGCAAACGGGATACAGAACGCGATATGGGCCAGCAGGATGGTCAACAACCCGCGATCAAACCCGATGGCGTTGAAAAAGATCAGCGTCGCCACCGCGGTCACGATTTCCGGCACCATCAATGGCAGGCTTATCAGCCCGAACGACAGGGTGCGCAGCCGGAACCTGCCGCCACGCACCATGGCGGTGGCCGCCAGGGTGGCAATCGATGTGGACACGGTCGCCGCAATGATCGCAATGACAAAGCTGTTGCGCGCCGCCAGCTTGAACTTTTCGCTTTCGGGGCCGACGAACACATCGGCGTACCAGCGCAGGCTCAGGCCCTCCCAAACAGTGATCGATTTTGACACATTAAAACTGTAGATCGTCACCACGACCAGCGGCGCATACAGGATCACCAGGCACAACAGGGTGATGGGTTTGAACCCGGCATAGGATTTGATGTCGAATTTTGCGGTTGCCATGGTCTTACCCCTCCTCAACCTTCTGACGCCTGAGTCTTGGCCTGTTGACGGGAAAAGAGCATCAGCAGGATCAGAACCATGCTCAGCAGGATCATTGACGCCGCGGCGCCAAACGGCCAGTTCCCGGCGTTGCCCTTGAATTGCTCCTCAATCAACGAGCCGATCATGAAGTTCTTGGCACCCCCGAGCAGATCCGGCGCCAGGAACGAGCCCAAGGAGGGCACGAACACCAGAATACAACCCGCAATCACCCCCGGTTTGACCGCAGGCAGCAGGATACGCCGCAGGGTCACCCATTTGGTGGCGTACAAATCGGCGGCTGCCTCGGACAGCGTGAAGTTATAGCGTTCCACAGCCGCATAGATCGGCAGCACCATGAACGGCAGATAGGAATAAAACAGGCCCAGCTGCACCGCAAAATTGGTGTTCACGATGTGGATCGGGCTGTCGATCAGCCCGATGCCGATCAGGAAATCATTCAGCGGCCCCTGATCACGCAGCAAGAATTTCATGCTGACTGTGCGGATCAGCAGGTTCACCCAATAGGGGATGGTGATCAGGAACACCCACATCGGGCGTACTTTTTCCGGTCGGGTGGCGATGAAATAAGCGGTCGGGAATCCGATCACCAGGCTTAGGATCGTTGCCGCACCCGCCTGCCAGATCGAACGCCAGAAGATCTGGATATAGGTCCATTCGATCACCGGTGGCTCGTCCCCGAACAACCCGCGGTCAAAAAAGAACTGATCATAGGCCGCTAGGGAAAACTCCCAGATCACCCCGCCGCGGAATTCCTTGGTCAAAAAGGAATAGATCAGCATCATGGCAACCGGGGCCAAGGACAGGATCAACAGAACCACCCAGGCCGGCATCAACAGCCAGTTGCGGGACTCTGCATAGGTATCGGTGAGTGCGCTGCCGCCGCTTGCCGCTCCGCCCGCCATCAGTCCACCAGGAGGCGTGCCGCCCCCAGCTCCATATTGACGAACATGTCGGCACCTGGCTCAAAAATCCGCTTGTTTCCGCGATCAGAATTCGACGTGCGCACGATAAAATCCGGGCCCTCGTCGAGCGCGACGATGGTCGAGATATCGGTGCCGACAAAGATGTTTTCCTTGACCCGACCGTGCAGGCTGCCGTCCTTTTCCGGCTCGCCCGACATGTACAGCCGCTCCGGGCGGATCGACATATGCACGCGGGATCCGGCACCGACGCCCTCCACTGCATTACAGGTCAATTCATGCCCGCCGCCCAGGTGACAGATGGCGCGGCCATCGGTGATCTGATCCACCGAAACCTCCAGCAGGTTGGTTTCACCGATAAAATCGGCCACGAACATATTGCGGGGTCGTTCGTAGATGTCCGTTGGAGCGCCCAACTGCTGAAGCTCGCCGGCCGACATCACCGCAATGCGGTCCGACATGGTCAGCGCCTCTTCCTGGTCGTGGGTCACAAAGATGAATGTGATCCCTGTCTCTCGCTGCAGATGCTTCAGCTCCAACTGCATTGCCTTGCGCAGCTTGAGATCCAGCGCCGACAGCGGTTCATCCAGCAACAGAACCTTGGGTTGTGGCGCCAGCGCACGCGCCAGCGCCACACGTTGCTGCTGTCCACCTGAGAGCTGTGAAGGCTTGCGAGCAGCAAATTGGCTAAGTTGCACCAGCTCAAGCATTTCGCCCGCCCGCTGGCGCGCTTCGGATTTGGACTTGCCCCGCATTTCCAGGCCAAAACCCACGTTGTCCAAAATCGTCATATGCGGGAACAGCGCGTAATTCTGGAACACCGTATTCACTGGCCGCTGATGTGGAGGCAAGGTTTCAATTTCGTCGCCATAAAGGAAAATCTCCCCTTCGGTGACGTCCTCAAATCCCGCAATCATTCGCAACAACGTCGTCTTCCCGCACCCCGACGGACCCAACAACGTGAAAAACTCATTGTCATAAATCGACAACGATATCGTCTTCAAGGCGGTAAAATCCCCGTAACGCTTAACCGCATTACAAACATCAATCGCAATGGTTCGGTCTGCTTTCACTGGTCTCTCCCTTGTTGCAAGGACGTTCATTTTGATCGTGATCCAGCCAGCTATCCGGCCTGTCCCTGGGCCAGTTGGCTAGGTGTTTGGTCGGATCATCCAACTGCCAGTTCGGTAATCTCACGGCGGAAGGGCAGCGCATCACCAATGTCCTGGCCATCCAGCTCACGCGCATAGCGGTGCCCGGCATAGGTGGCCCAGGCAATCGGTCCCGGCGCATTGGCGTCGCCAATGATCTTGACGGATTTGATCCCGGCATCAGCCCAATCGGTTTCGCGAGATTTGAGATCCAAATAGACATGGTTGTTCTCCAAACGAGACGACACCATGACCACAGCGTCACAACCATACTCGCGCGGCGCATCTGTATAGATGCAATTGGACATCACACGGCCGCTGCCGATTTCGGTCACGCCACGGTTCAGCACGATATGGACACCCATTTCCGCCAACTTTTTGTGGATTGCGTGTTGTTCCAAAGTGTTGTTGGTCCAATCCGACAAATAGGCCGAGGGCGTGATGATGGTGACGTCGCACCCTGCCTTGCGCAGCAATTCGGCCAGGACACCGCCCATGTAGTAATGATCATCGTCATAGATCACGACCTGGCCGGAGGGCAGCGTGCCTTCCATGATGTCATCGGGGGTAAAGATCGGCATCGTGGGATCAGTGGCAAAGGGCACAACATGCTGGCGGCTGACCCCATCACGACGCCATTTTGACCCAGTTGCCAGACACACGTTTTCAAACCCGAATTCCAAAATGCTGTCTGCGTCCAACGCGCTGTCAAAATAGGTTTCGACATTGGGTTTCTGGCTGATCTGATAGTCGCGGTAATCCACCACGCGGCCCCAGGCCGACAAGCCGGGCAGGTGGCGTTCGCGGGCCACACGCCCGCCCAAAGTGGTTGTCGCCTCGGCAATCGCCACGTCATATCCGCGCTCAGAAAGCGCACGGGCTGCTTCCAACCCGGCAGGACCGGACCCAACAACCAACACGTTGTCGCTGGTGCCCTTGGGGTTCATGCGTTCCGGATGCCAGCCTTTGCGCCATTCTTCCATAAAGGTGGGATTCTGGGTGCAGCGACTGATTGACATAGTCATGTCGCCGGTGATGCAAATATTGCAGCCAATGCATTCACGGATATCTTCGATCCGGCCTTCGTCAATCTTGAGCGGGATAAACGGATCGGCAATCGACGGTCGCGCACAGCCAATCATATCCAACGTGCCGGATTTGATCATCTTGGCCATCACATCAGGAGAGGTAAACCGACCAACCCCGACAATCGGCTTGTCGGTCAGGTCGTGAATGCCCCGCACCAGTGCTTCTTGCGCGGCCTCTTCCTTGAACCGGGAAGGACCTGAACAATCTTCCCAAGTTCCCTGTGCCAGATCCCAGATATCGGGCAGATTTCGGTTCATTTCGACAAAATCACGGACTTCGGCATTGGAAAAGCCAAGATCCCCGATCGTTTCGTCCAAGGACACCCGCAGGGCGATCCCCATCGTATCGCCCACGGCGTCCTTGATGTCGCCAATCACCTCATTGGCAAACCGCGACCGGTTTTCCAGCGACCCGCCATATTCATCTGTTCGATGGTTAGTGGCGCGGCTCAGAAAATGCTGAAAGATACCAAAGCCATGCGCACCATACAGATTGATCAGATCGAACCCGGCCTCTTTCGACCGCTTGGCTGCATTCACGAACCAGCGACGCAGATCACGGATGTCGGATTTATCCAGCGCGCGCGCCTGAATCGGATCGTTGGTAAAGGTGCGAATGGGTTGGGCCGAAACCGCCAGCGGCACTTCTTTGGAGTATAGATTAGGACCGTTGACCCCGGAATACGCCAATTGAATTCCGGCCAACGCGCCATGGGTCTTCATCTTTTCCGACATCTTGCGCAGCTGGGGAATGTCCTTGTCTTCCCACAGGCGCAATTCAATGAACGGAGTGATTTCCGAAGTATGATGCATCTCGCATTGTTCGGTAAAGATCACGCCCCAGCCGCCTTCGGCCTTGATACCACGCATGGCAGCCGCAGCAGACGGATCACGATACCCTCCACCGTTGCAGTGGGGCACCTGATAGAACCGGTTTTTGGCTGTGACAGGGCCGATCTGCATCGGTTCGAACAGAATATCGTAACGTGGGTCGCGCATTGCGTGCCCTCCCTTTAGCGTCTGGCTGGGGTTGCGCAGCGAGGTGCATAAGTCCTGCGAGAGATTTTCTGGTCCCGGTATCGAGCCTTTGATATACCTCTCAATTCAAGGACTATTAATATCTGGAGCTACCTAGAGGGGTATATACCCCCAAGGAGGTATGAACGTGTCTGCATCTGGTCCGGAACTGGCTTTGGCCCATGCAATTTCGGCTATTGGAAAGGCTGATTTCCAGACTTTGCTTTATCGGTGGATTTGCCTGATTGGTGAAATCGACAACGGTGCCATGATCGCCTTTTTCAAAGACCGAGGCCCCGAAGCCTATTTCTCTGAAGCACAAGACCGACGTGTGTTTGCAAATCTTGACAGCCACTATTTGCGTGGTGCCTACCTGCTTGACCCAGTCTATTCGCTCCATGTCAAACACGCCGACGAGGGCCTGTACCGTCTGATCGACATTTCGCCGGATCACTTCAGACGTAACGAATATTTTGCGTCCTATTTCCGACGCACGACCTTGATCGACGAATTGATTTTTCTGGCCCACCCCGCACCGGGGGTGACCATCACAATCTGCGTCGGAAGGGATGCCACATCCGGTCGAAAATTTTCAGCACGCACCATAACGCGGCTCAGAGAAACAGCCCCCATCGTTGCGGCTCTGGCGAACGCACATTGGGGCAATCTACGGTCAGAAACAGAAACAGATGACCTGCAGGTGGTTGAAGCGCTCAGGAACAGGTTGTCGAACGAGCTGAAAATCTCGCTCAGCCCACGTCAGTCTGAAATCGCCTTTCTCGTGCTGCAAGGTCATTCCTCGGTTTCCATCGGGTTGACCCTTGGAATCAGTCCGCTCACCGTAAAAACGATCCGCAAGCAGCTGTACAGAAAATGCAACATATCTTCTCAGGCAGAGCTCTTTTCCCTGCTGACGCCATATCTGTTGCGAACATGATGGCAAGGAAACTGACCCGGCAAGGTCGGAACAACTTTGGTGGTTCAGCGGCCATTGGCGATGCCTGAGCGTTCGCCAATGGGGCGTTTTGGATCAGGCTTTATACTTGATCCAAGTGGTCTTGAGCGCAGTGTATTTCTCAAGACTGTGCAGCGACAAATCCCGCCCGAACCCGGATTGCTTCATTCCACCGAACGGCGTCTGTGCCGACAGAGCGTCCACCGTGTTCACCGACACGGTCCCAACGTGCAATCGGTCTGCCACCCGACAGGCGCGGCTCAGATTGTCGGTCCAGACCGAGGCCGCCAGCCCATAAATTGAATCATTGGCCATGGTCACGGCCTCTTCTTCGGAATCGAACGGAATGACCGACAGCACCGGTCCAAATATCTCATCCCGCGCCAGAGGATTGTCGTGGCTTACATCATCAAAGATGGTTGGTTGTACAAAACATCCCTTGCCACCCACTGTGATCCGTTCACCCCCCGCCACCAGGTTGGCAGACGTCTTGCCGGCCTCGATAAATCGCATAATGCCCTGGGTCTGCTTTTCATCAACGATGGCCCCCATTTTCGCGGCAGGATCCAATGGGTCTCCCGGCTGCATGGCCTGGGCGCGTGCGATCAACTTTGCGACAAATGCATCCTTGATCGACCTTTCGACATAAAGCCGCGAATTGGCTGAACAGACCTCTCCCTGATTAAAAAAGATGCCAACGGCCGCCATATCTGCCGCCGTATCCAGATCCTCGCAATCAGCAAAGACCAGATTCGGGCTTTTGCCGCCGGTTTCAGGCCAAATCTGTTTCAAATTGGATTGACCAGAGTATTGCATGAACATTTTGCCAATACCGGTCGAACCGGTAAAGGCCAGGCTGTCCACATCCATATGCAGACCCAACGCCCGACCTGCGGTGGCGCCAAAGCCGGGAACCACGTTCAACACGCCGTCCGGCAACCCGGCCTCGACCGCCAACTCCGCCAGTCGCAAAGCAGAAAGAGGCGATTGCTCGGCAGGTTTCAGGACAACCGAATTCCCGGCCGCAAGAGCCGCGGCTGCCTTCCATGTTGCCATGTCCAAGGGAAAATTCCAGGGCGTCACCGCCCCGACCACCCCCAACGGAACCCGTGCCACCAAAGCCAAGTCCCCCGGACCTGTGGGGGCCACTTCGTCATAAATCTTATCGATGGCTTCGGCGTACCACTGAAAGAAATGCGCTGACCCCGGGGCATCGACAGTGGCCGCATCGGTAACCAGTTTGCCCATGTCCAGACTGTCGAGCAGCGCCATCTCTTCCAGGTTGGCCCGGATCAAATCCGCAAGCTTCAGCAAAACCGCCTTGCGATCGCCAGGTGCCATGCGCGACCAACGACCATCGTCAAACGCGCGCCGTCCGGCTGCCACGGCCAGATCCACGTCCGCCGTGTCACATTCCGCAACCGCAGTCAGAACCGCGCCTGTCGCCGGGTTGATGCTGTCAAAGGTATTACCCGAAACCGCATCAACAAATTTGCCGTCGATAAAGGCCTGCCCCCGCAGGGTCAGAGCCTCGGCGCGGGTTTTCCAGTCTTGGTGAGTATAGTCCAGCATGGCATTCTCCTGCTGTTATTCATCGCCCGGCACGCCGTATGATGGTGCCTCTCGGGGATCTAGGGCGCGCTGGATATAGGCGTCCAGTTGCGGTTTGTAGACGTCCCAGGCGGCGGCGATATTTTCGATTGGACAGGCGTCCTGGGACCAATCACAGCGCAGCTCGGCCACCGGCCAGCTGACGGTGTCGACGATCAGCATTCCCGCCGAATGCACCGGGCCGGCCTCACCACCCGCCGCCATCCCGGCGCGCATGGCGGCAATCAGCCGGTCCCCGATATGGCCAGTCGCGGCTTCGAACCCCTCAACGATGGCCTGGCAGACCCCGTCATTGGCCAGCAGATTACCGCCCGAAGCCACATCACGCCCCTGCGCCTGGGTCCAGATGCCCAGGGAATTTGGCCCGGAATGGATCGCCGTGTCGCCTTGCGCATCCACAGCCAGAACCTGGCGATAGTCGATATGCGCACCGCGCCGCTGCACCTGGGCAATCGCCTCGGTCGCACTCAGCCCCTGCTCCATCAGATCGAGCGTCAAAGGCCCCAGCGAGGGATCAGTCACATTCTGGCTCGCCACCGCGCCCACGCCCGCCCGGGCAAAGGCACATCGCGCCGCGACTGCTGGCGAAGATGACGAAATCGCCATTCCGAACATGCCCGTTTCAGCGCAGCGCGCCACCAGCGAAAAGGTCATCTCTCACTCATCTCCCTATAGCCCCTGAATGGGCTTCTTTCTGGTCCCAAATACTTTCGGGGGGAGCGTTGCAATCCAACAAGGATTGCAACGCGGGGGGCAGACAGCCCCCAAAACACGGATCAATCGGGAATGACTGCGGTACCATCAATTTCGACCAGCCAATCGGGGCGGGCCAGCGCCTGAACGACCAGACCAGTCGACACCGGATGCACGCCTTTGATATATTCGCCCATGGTGCGATAGACGTCCTCGCGGTAGCGCACATCGGTGATATAAACGACAACCTTGACCAGATGCTCCATGCTACCACCCGCCTCTTCGATCAGTTGACGGATGTTCTGCATCACCTTGTGGGTCTGTTCGACAGGGTCGTGACTGTCAATATTCACGGCGTCATCCAGATTCTGCGGGCACTGGCCACGCAAATAAACAGTTTTGCCACCTTGGGTCACAACAGCCTGACACAGATCATTGTCCAGGTTCTGTTCCGGGTAGGTGTCCGAGGTATTGAACTTACGAATACGGGTATGGGCCATTTGGGTCTCCGTTTGTTTGGGTATTGGAATGGTGAAACAGGCTAATGGGAGGTGATGCTATCGCTCTGCGTTGCATCCATCGCGAACCACCGGCTGACAGCGCTATCTGCCTTTGACGTTGTCCTTGGTCCCATGACGGTGTCGGACAGGTCTGCGGCGTGTTTGACGAATGCCATCGGCCCGTCCCAGTCAAAGTTCTGGTAGACAGCCGCGAGGTGGGTGTGGGGCGGGGATTGGGCGAACAGCTGGAACGACAGGCGGTGCCCGGCGTAGTCCGAATTCAGCAGGTCGCGGGCAAAGGCCAGCAGCTTGCGCCGGTCCTCGGCCGCCCATTCGTCGTTGAGGGTATAGTATTTCTCGAGCCACGGACCCGTGTCATCGCTGGCGAAACTCGCCGCATCCGGGGTCACGCAGACCTGGCCACCGCACAGGTCGCGGGTCAGCTGCACCATGGCGGGCAGTTGCGAACAGGCCTGCACCCGGCCCGCATACAGCAGCGATTGGTTCGGCATCATCAGCCCGGCGGGCGATTTTTCCGCCAACGCCACCGACGCGGTCAGATGTGCGTTGATCCCTTCGCGGTAGCACGCCAGGGTCGACAGCTTCTCCTGCACACCCTGTTCGCGGTCCAGCCCGGTCTGGCGGACATTGAACAGCGCCGCACCGATCATCATGTCGGTCTGTTTCAGGATCCGCTGCAGGAACGGAAACGCCGAATACCGGTGCAACGTGGCGCGCATGAACATCGCCGCACGGGTGTGGCGGTAAAACAGCACGTTCTCCCAGGGGATCAGCACATCGTCAAACACGACCAGCGTGTCGATCTCGTCAAACCGGTTGGCCAGCGGGTAATCTGCGGCAGGCGCGCGACCGGCAAACCCGGTGCGACAGATGAATTTCAACCCCGGCGCGTTCAGATCACAGATGAACCCGACCGCATAGGGCGACATCTCTTCCTCGCCCCAATTGGCAATCGTCGGTTTGGTAAAGGCCTGGTTGGCATAGGCGGCTGCGGTTTCGAATTTGGCCCCGCGCACGATGATCCCGGCATCGGTTTCGCGCACCACATGCAACAGCATGTCCGGGTCCTGATCCTGCGGAGGGCGCGACCGGTCGCCCTTGGGGTCGGTATTGGCCGAGACCTGGAACAGGTCCTGACGCAGCACCGTGTCGATATGGGTCCGGATGTTGCCCGCAAACTGCGGGTCGAGTTCGCCCAGCACATCAGCCCCATCCAGCAGCGACCACATCTCGCCCACGGTTTCATCGCCCACCCGGGTCACGACCCCACCGATTTCATTCATCATGTGATCGGTGGCGCGGCGTTTGGCCCACCAATCGGCCTGGCTGTAGGGCAGCTTGTAGCCCATGGCCGAAACCTCGCCAGCTTCGGTATAGGTCATCAGATCCGCATGCGGCGCCTGATGCTGCATGTCATAAATCCGCGCCCGAATATCCACCAACGGCTTGAACTGAGGATGCCCCGAAACATCACGCACCCGCTCACCATTCACATAAACCTCACGGCCTGCGCTCAACGAAGCGAGATACTCAGATCCTGTGCGTATCATGGTGTGTCTCCTGCACCTGCTGGGCCCCCTTTCGGGAGGGTCTGGCACGTTTCACCCTAATGGTTTTCATATGGTCAGCAGGAATTGAAGCATTGTCTGTCTCATCCCTGATAAGGGTGTGCCTAAGCTTTTTCACCCCAAGGGACGACGGGTCGCCACACCTTTTGGTGCGGCGATCCTGATCATCGCTATTGCGACCCTCACAGCAGTCAGCTTTCGGTTGGGCCGCGATACTCCAGATACTTGCGCTGGGTGGCAATCTGATCGGCCACATGTTTGGCGTCATGCCAGACCCCCCAGATAAAGGTCGATCCGCGACGCGACTGCCAGGGCAGCCCCAGAAAATAGATGCCCGGTTCGGATGATACCCCACGCTGGTGCTGCGGTTTGCCAGTGTCGTCAAAAGCATCAACCTTCATCCAGCTGAAGTCCTGACGGAAACCCGTTGCCCATATGATCGACGTCACGCCTGCCTCTGCAAGGTTCAGCTCACTGATCGGATTGGTCAGGCAATCGGGGTCGGCAAAGGCAATACGGGCCTCGGGCTCTTCGGGCAGGTCGATGCCGGTACGAGCGATATAGGCATCTGCAGCGTCCAGCATTTCCTTATAGTTGATGTCGCCACCGTTGACATTATCCTGCAGATCACCAGCAAAGGTCAGCATACCGTCGGTGTAAGATTGTGTCAGCCCGACAAGGGTGACGCCTTCGTTACCGAGGCGACGGAAATCCATGGTCTGCCCACCATAGGCACCGCTGACCGAGATCGTCACATGTTCGGTTCCGGGTTTCAGCGCAGCAACGTCCCACAGACCCAGAACTCCCAGCCACCAGACAAAGTCACGACCCCGATAGGCCCGTGGCGGGCGATCATGCGGGCCGACCGACAGGTAAACCTTGCGCCCAGCGCGGTTCAGTTCATCAGCAATCTGAGCACCCGAAGACCCGGCACCCACAACCATCACTGCACCTTCGGGCAGCTGATCGGGGTTGCGATAGTAAAACGAATGGATTTGTTCAACGCCAGCATCAGCTGGAACAACCGGCGGGATAACCGGATGTTGGAAGGCACCAGTTGCCGCCACGACGTTCCTGGCTTCAATCACACCATCAGAGGTTTCGACGCGGAACCGGCCCTGACCGTCCAGACGTTCGGCGCTTTTGACTTCAACACCGGTTCGGATCGGTGCTTTGATCATCTCGGCGTAGTCGTTCAGATAATCAGCGACGCGTTCTTTGGTCGGAAAGGCATCCGGATCGACATCAGCGAATTCCAGGTTTGGGAAACGGTCATGCCAAGCCGGACCATTGGCCACCAGATTGTCCCAGCGGCCCGTCCGCCAGGCTTCGGCGACACGGTTCTTTTCCAATACGAGGTGAGGCACACCATTGTTGCTCAGATGTTCGCTCATGGCGATGCCGGCCTGGCCACCTCCAACAACAAGCGTATCTATGTGTTCAACTGACATTTGCGGGTCCTCTTGAATGATATCTGGATGATCATGGCGCGTTTGAGATCACCTTAAGGAAGCCGTCAGCGAGCGAAAAACATGATTTGTTTAAGCACTGGTTGCGTTGCGCCTAAGTGGGTGGGACACGAGGGAGAAGGGTCTGATGGAGCCTGGTATCATGGGCCGACCGTGTATTGTCCGGCGAGTTTCCTGGCTTCGGGCCGACGGCCAGATCCAACACAGGCAGCAGGAGTCTCGTGGTGTTCTGGCCTGATAATCCCCCATCTGAAACGGAAAAGCCTACAAATCCTGGATGCCGTCCGGAGTTCTGCTTAAAATGGGGGTGTTGCACGCGCGGTTTATGATCGGTGGGACGCGAGGCTGTTGTGCCTAGCACGTTCCAGATCCTGCCCCAGCCTGGTGACTTCCCGCACCAGCAGGTCCAGATCCTGTTTCTTGGTACGATGATTATTGATGGCGACCCTCAGGCAATGGCGATCACCAACGGTGGTATCGGATGGCACAGCCACCCCGGTCTCTTGGAGACGCAGCATGATTTCCGTGTTCAGCTCTTTCAGCTCAGTTTCAGCCAAGCTGGATCCGCGGTAACGAAAACAAACGATATTGATTGATGTCGGGGCCACCAGCTCCAACAGCGCATTCTCCTGAATCAGCTGGGTCAGATATGAACCTTGGGCAATATTCTGGTCAATCAGACGACCAAATTTGGCAACACCCTGCTCCTTGATCGACATCCAGATCTTGAGCGCCTTGAAACCACGCGACAATTCAAATCCGTAGTCACCCAAAAACTCGGCAGCTGCGACGCCACGTGGTTTTTCTTCTAGGTATTCGCCATGCAGCTCAAACGTGTGGAAGTGGAGCGCGGCATCCCGAACCAACGCACATCCAGCCTCAAAAGGCGTATGCAACCATTTGTGAGGGTCCAGGGCCATCGAATCCGCCCGTTCTATTCCATCGACCAGGGATCTGTTCTCTGGCGCAATCTTGATCAATGCCCCGATACAGCCGTCGACGTGAAACCACATGTTTTCCCGTTCGCACAGATCAGCAATTGTCGGCATCTCGTCAATTGCACCGGTATTTGTTGTACCCGCGGTCGCAATCACGCAAGTGGGCAGGTATCCGGCCGCCCGATCATCTTCGATAGCTTTTTTCAAAGCCGCGATATCCAACTTTAGGTTAGCATCAGACGGAACAATATGCAGCGCCCGCCGACCCAAACCCAGGGTTTCAAGAGCCTTCTGACTCGCGCTATGAACCTGATCTGACGTGTAAAACCGCAATGGTTTGGGCAGCGCCGTAATCCCCTCCTCGCGCACATCGACCCCAGCCATCTTATTGCGGGCCACGGTCAGACAAACCATGTTGGCAACAGACCCGCCGCTGGTCAGCGTGCCACTGGCCGAAGCCGGAAACTCGACCATCTGTTTGAGCCAGTTGACCACCTGTCGGTCAACCTGCGCAGCCGCCGTGTTCCCACCGCCCAGGTTTGATCCATCTATGGCGGCCAAGAAATCGGCCATGGCCCCTGTCATATTCCCGGACCCCATGTACCACCCCCAGAACCGTGGATGAGTATTCCCCATGGCATAGGGCAGAACATGAGATTGAAATTCTTCATACACCGCCCCGACAGGCATTGGGTCCATTGGTACATTTGTCTCGAAGTGATCCCGAACCGATTGTGGCATCTGTTGCCAGACAGGCCGATCACGCAGGGTTCCAATATGCGCAAATGCATCCTCTACCATCCGCCTTGCGGTTTCTTGGGTCTCGGTCCAATCCGCAGGGTCAAGACTCTCTTCGGGACAATCAGTCATGGGGAAACTCGCTTTGCTCTGAGGGAAAAGGAAAATTTGTAAATTTGGGTCAGTCGCCTTTGCATTGAGAAATCAAGCGTGGGAACACGTTTGAACTATACACGTCAGATGTCACCTGTCATCGGTCCAAACCATGCCTCTCGCACCGTGCCGCGTTCGGATGTGACTACCAATACGGTCTGTATACCGGGATATTGCACGACAAAAATACGCTGACGTCCGTCACTGACTGGATGCAACGGAGCAGTAAAAACCTTGAACGATTGGGTCGCTCGGAAATACAAGGTCAGGAATTGACCATCCAGCTGCGACAGTCCTAAACGGTTGAAATCGTTGTCAGATTTTGTAGATTCTGAAATGGTCTTGCCGTCGTGGCCAAGAAAAAAGCCGTGTCAAAACCAAACTTCTGTACCGAGCCGCCGCTCCGCTCTTGGTCAACACGTCATTGATGCTATCGGCCATGTATCCCCGGGGAATCCCCAGAAATGCCCGACCAGAATTTTCCTAACTGGTGTCTACCCGAATGGCAAAGACGCCGTTGCTGACGACGACATGGTTGGCGCAAAAACCATTGAACGCAAGAAACTGAAAACAGACAAGGAGTTCAAAAGCGCGGATATTTGGAGCCCAAACGTCTTACACCGATCGAACTAAGGGGGGATATTCAGAGGGAGAACCAAGAAATTCCCAATAACCTCTTCGACAATATCAGGTGATTACCCCAAAACTATGGTGCCTCAAGAGGGACTCGAACCCCCGACCTTGTCCTTACGAAGGACCTGCTCTACCAGCTGAGCTATTGAGGCATGCGCCAGACCGTTTAAACGGTCACAATAGTTCGCGCAAGTCTGGAAAAATCCACGCAGTAGACGCAATTCCTGTTTTGCAATGTCCGACCACAACCCGCCCGAATGCTGGATTTTTCCCGATTTCCAAGCCGCCCACAGCCAATTTTCCAGAACAGTTTATAATATGAGCTTGGTAGCATTGAACGTTGAGCCTGTTTGTCGCTGCAGGTCTGCTTGACTGTGCTTTCGGCGCGCAGGCGATGCGGAGCTGGCTGCAATGCCACAACCGCCCTGTGCACACCCCCGGGAACCACGTCAGGAGTTGATCATTTGACGTTGGGAACAAGGTTCAGCGACCCTTGTCCCATTTTCCGCAATAGACCGGTTGCCTGAGCAAAGGTCATGTCGAGTTGCTGAATACGATCCAGTGAAACAATCACCGAACTCCCAGACCAGGCCGATGGTGATCCAGGCAAGAACAGGATCGCCCGATCTTCAAACCGTTCAACTTCAAATGCGATTTGGTCAAAATCATCGAACCGAACCAAAACCGGGATCAGTGCCGCACTTTTGTCTTCTGCCCTGGTTGCGCTGGTTACGACGCCTTTGACCACTGCATACCCTGGGATGACATCAAAGAAGATATTGTCCAGACGCTTCAAGCCGCCACCAAAGACAGCTTTTCTTGCGCCCAAACCGATCAGATAACATGCAAACAGAATGAACAGGATCGCGATCACATCAGCAACAAATACGCCAACCGCCCTATCCAATGGAAAAAACCGTTCCATCGGCTTGGCGGCAAGCCGAGCGAACGTAAAAACTTTTTCCAAGATGATGATCATCACGGCCAGAGGTGCCAGCAACAACAAGCCATTCAAAATAGTGGATTTCACAACCAGTCTCCTTAGGGGTTCTTCCCGTTCCGATGATATTGGTACCGCATCGTATTGCTCCCGTAACCAGAATTCTGATCATGGTGCCTTTGCCCGTTTGGTCGGGTTGACAAAAGCGGCTGCGCGGCATTCTGATCAAAGCCGCTTGGCATTGGACATGGCGCGACCCCAAGCCAACGGGCATTCCAGCAACACTAGAGAATTTACTCAGGCGTCAACCGCAGACGTCGACATTCGCTCCAAAAAAGGCCCCCGCTTGCGCGAGGGCCTTTGATCAGGTCAGTGCAATACTGGTCAAGTTCGCGGGTCCATAGTCACCTTACGCCTGCTTGGCTTTGGCGTCGGTCATGTCCTCGGTGGTTAAGTCGATTGCGGAGTCGTCAGGGGTTTCGTTGATATCTATCACGACCTCGGTATCCGCAGGAGCTTCGCTTTTGTCTTCCAGCGATCGAACAATCAGGGGCAGCATATGCGCACCCGTTGCGCTGCTGACTTCGGCAGCTTCTGGAGCCTTCCAGCTGAGCGTATCAAAGCTGGCACAGGTATCACAGACAGGAGCCCATTCCACATGTGTATGATGACAATTGTCACAGACCCACTGTGGGCCGCGTGGTGCCTGAAGCGCCCGAGCCAACCAGCCCTGTACCACAGCATCGGACGCCCCTTCGCCGCGTTCGATGGCTGCCATTAGCGTAAATGCACGGGCATCCGGTGCCTTGTCGATCAGATCGCCCAAAGACCGGCGGGCTTCGGGGAAATCTTCGGCCACAATATTCAGCTCGGCAGCCAACAGTCGGGTTTCAGTGTGGTCTGGATGGATCTTGGTCAGAGCTGTAAACCGTTTCACCCGCTGTTCGGCGGTCTCATCCGGTTCGATTTCGGCAAAAGCATGAGCCAGATCGGGATGCGGCTGGGTCTCCCAAGCCTTGCGAAGCACTTTGATTGCCGCGCGTTTCTTGCCCTTGGCAATATCCGCCCGGGCAGCCATCGCAGCTGCAGGAACCAGATCCGGCGACAGCCGGTTGGCTTCAATCGCACGCTCCTGTTGTTCAGTCGTAGCACCATCCGCCAGCAAATCTTTTGCCGACGACAGCGCCAGAACCGCGTCGCGGCGTTTGTAAACATCGCGCGGCAAGGTTCCGGTCTTCAGCTTGGTCGACAAAGTTTGACGCGCGCCCGCCCAATCCTGTGCCTGCGCCTGCAATTTCAAAAGAGTATCCTGAACCTCTTCATGCTTGGGCCGCAACGCCAGCGCTTTTTCCGCCAAAAGTCGCGCGGTGTCTGTGTCACCCTCGGACAGCTTTTGTTTCATGATCCCACGCACACCAACGAAACGGGTCTGGTGGTTTGTCACCAGCCGCTTGTACGTCTCGGCCGCCTTGCGTGTGTCGCCGGTCATCTCGGCGGCCTGTGCGGTCAATAGATCGGTCAACTCTGGTTTTTCCAAATAGCGTTCGGCACGCGCTGCCTTGGCCATGGCCTGGCGTCCTTCACCAGAAGCCAGCGCCATCAAGGCATCCGCCAATGCCTGATACCCCTTGCGTTCACGCCCCTTGTCAAAAAACCGAGACAAGGCGGTTTCGTCACCGTTCAGGAACCGCAAAGTAGCCACCAGCAGTGACAACAGCTTTAGGAAGGCCCAGACCAGCACCACCAGCGCACCAAAGGCAATCACCGACTGCAATGCGCCCAACGTGTATTCAGTTCCAGCAAAGGTGATCTGAACCCCGCCGGCGGTTTCCATCAGGATGCCCGCGCCCAGAGCCAAAAGCCCAATGATCGCGACAAAAACGAGGATTTTCAACAATGACCAGAGCATAGCGGGTCCTTCAATTGGAATTCAGGCTTTGCGCCAAAGCATCGGCGGCGCGAATGGCAGTCAGGCGGGCAGTTGCTGCAGCTTCCCAATCGGCAAGCGCGGCACGCGCGCTGTCGGGCAGCGCGGCCAATTCAGCCAAAGCCTGTTCCAGTTGTCCGGATGTCACAGCAGCTTCGACACGTGACAAAATGGCATCGGGATCATCTCCCTCTCTGGGCGTAACGGATCGGGCCCCCAACTGTCTCTGAACATAGGCCAGGACCCCGCCAGAGCCTTTTGCTTCTGCTCTGGCTTCAGCCAATGCAGCGCGGGCTGCCGGGGCGTAATCTGCGATTAACGCTTGGAGTGTTGGAACCCCGCCTGCCGCTTCGGTCAAGGCGTCTGGGATGGCCACCCCCAGGCCGCGTAACTCTTCCAGACCTGCGTCTATTGCGTCGCCGGCATCCAAACCGACCTTGAGCCGTGCAACCGCCGACTGTGCGCTGGCCGCAAGAGCCGCAGCCGCGCTGGCGGCATCCAGCGCCTTGGCCTCGGCCACCATGTTTTCGACTTCTTCACGCTGTGTTGCCAGCGAATCCTGCAATCTGGCCAACTCGGCCTCATATGCATCAATGGCCAGATCCGAAACACCTTCGGTGATCGGTCGCTTTTCCAAGTCACCCAAACGAGTGGTCAGCGGCGCAATCTGACCCTCTATTGCCTCCAGGCGTACCAGTGCATCGGACAGCCCATCGGCAAGCGGTGCAACCTGTTCGGATAACATAGTCAGATCTTCGGTCACCGGCCCAAGATCAGGCAGATTCAACCCATCTATCCTGGCCTGAACTGCGGCAAGCGCATCGGACAATTCAGATTGCGCCAGACCCACGGCTGTGATTGCTTCGCTATTGTTGTTGGATTTCAACGCATCCGGTAAATACGGGTCCAGAATTTCACCGCGTCCAGCTACAAACCCCAACCCAGCCGCAATTACGCCACCCAGCAAGGCAGCCCCAAAGCCACCCTTCTTTTCTATAACCCGTTCCACCGCAGCAGGCGGTTCTGGATCTGTCACGGCTTGGTAAGAGGGGTCTTCCGACTCTTCTGCCGGGTTTTTGACCGGATCCTCCAAAGGATCTCCGGTCGCTTCAACAGTAACGTCTTCAACTTCACCCGTCTCGGTCTCGGTCTCGGTCTCGGTCTCGGTCTCGGTCTCGGTCTCGGTCTCGGTCTCGGTCTCGGTCTCGGTCTCGGTCTCGGTCTCGGTCTCGGTCTCGGAAGCAGTGTCCTGGAGGTTCACCGAGGACTCAACTACTTCGACCACATCGATCTGGTTTTCCTCGGATTCTGTCAGAACTTGACCTTCGGCACCGTGAGTATGCTCTTGGGTCACAGCCTCTTCGGGTTGCCCGGAATTGGCATCCGCTTCATGTTTCAGATCGGATTTCTTCTTGTCAGCCACTCCGGCCTCTCCCTCGATTCTCAAATCAAATGTGCGAACCCGCGACGGTGACACTACTGCGCGGGCCCATCTCCCTCAACCCGGTGCAGGGATTTGCACAGATTAATGATCTGGGTCTTCATCGCATCTGCATCTGGGGTTTCACATTCGGTCAAGCTTTTGAATTTCAATTCTTTTAATTGATTAGCCACGGCTGAACTCATCGCAATTAGGTGCGGATTTGCACCCGTGGGACAAGTGTCGGCAAATTGTCGCGCACTGCGGGGTGAGAAAAGCGGCACAATGATATCATTACACGCCATCAACAGGTTACGAGCCTCTTCAGTCAGAGGTAGCAGTTGCTGTTCGTAAACCACAACCTCCGAACATGGTACACCTGCGCCACTCAATGATTGGGCCACATCTCCCCGCCCGTGACAGCCGCGGATGTGCAGCAAGGGCGCTGTCACAGGAACGTCGGTCAAGGATCGGATCAGGGTTTCGGCGTTCTCTCCGCGCATTTCCGCCGGCCATCCCGCGTTCTTCGCGGCCCAAGTCGTGGCCGCACCAACGCAATAGGCCGGAACATCCGGCGACAACCGTCGTGCCCAGCGGACGCCATTGGACGAAGTGAAGATCACGCCGTTGATCCCAGCTAGGTCCACACCCACATGACTCTCGCGAATGTCCAGCAGTGGAGAGATCACAACAGGTGCCAAAGCCAGTACCCAATCCGGCAGACCTGCAACAAATTTTCGGGACGCCGCAACAGGACGGGTCATCAACAAGCCAGCCATTCAGAGCCCCCGGGATTGTTTGCGCTCTGTTAGGGTGGTACCTGCGAGACAAAAGGGATGCAACGGTCAGGACCTATGACAGACACTCACACGATCCTGGGGCTGGAAAGCAGCTGTGACGACACTGCTGCCGCCGTGGTGCGCCAAACCAGCGACCAACGGGCACAAATTCTGTCGTCTGTCGTATTCGGTCAGACCGACCTGCATCGCGCCTTTGGCGGGGTGGTTCCCGAAATTGCTGCGCGGGCCCACGCGGAAAAGTTGGACGTCTGTGTCAGGGATGCCTTGCAGGCCGCCAATGTGTCGCTGAAGGACCTGGATGCCATTGCTGTGACGGCTGGTCCGGGCCTGATCGGTGGTGTCATGTCGGGCGTCATGTGTGCCAAAGGGATGTCCGCCGCGACCGGCCTGCCACTGGTCGGGGTAAACCATCTGGCCGGGCACGCGTTGACCCCGCGCCTGACAGATGGGGTGAATTTTCCCTATCTGATGCTGCTTGTCTCTGGAGGACATTGCCAATACCTGATCGCCCGCGGACCCGAAGATTTCACCCGACTGGGCGGCACAATTGACGATGCCCCGGGCGAAGCTTTTGATAAAACTGCACGTTTGCTGGGATTGCCCCAACCCGGCGGACCCTCGGTTCAGGCAGAAGCCGACGCCGGTGACCCCAAACGTTATCGCTTTCCTCGCCCCCTGCTGGATCGTCCCGATTGTAATCTCTCGTTCTCTGGGTTGAAAACTGCCCTGCTGCGGATGCGCGACCAGATCGTCGCCGAAAAGGGAGGGTTGACCCGGCAGGATCGCGCAGATCTGTGCGCGGGTTTCCAGGCCGCGATTGTCGACACATTGACCGAAAAAACCCGCCGCGCCTTGCGCCTTTACATGGCCGAAAACCCGCCCTTTCCAACCGTGGCCGTTGCCGGGGGTGTAGCGGCAAACACTGCAATTCGGTCTGGATTAGAGACTGTCTGCGCAGAATTCGGCGCGACCTTTGTCGCGCCTCCGCTGGCTCTATGCACCGACAACGCCGCAATGATTGCCTATGCCGGGCTGGAGCGGTTCAAAGCAGGCGCGCGGGATGGCATGGACCTGACCCCTCGGCCCCGTTGGCCATTGGACAATACCAGCCCATCAATGTTGGGCGGCGGTCGCAAGGGGGCCAAGGCATGATCGTTTCCGTTCTGGGATCCGGCGCGTTTGGTACTGCGTTGGCGATTTCTCTGGCGGGGAATGGCCCTGTGACGTTGTGGGGGCGAAATTCGGACCAAATCCGCGCGATGCAAGACTCGCGCCAAAATGAAAGCCGCCTGCCCGGTGTGCCTCTGCCCGAGGGCCTCAAGGTCACAAGCGATCTTGCGGATGCGACGCAAAGTCAGACGCTGTTGTTGGCAGTTCCAATGCAAAAACTGCGCGTGTTACTGTCCGAAAACCACGCCATGTTCAAAGGCAAGACACTGGTCGCCTGCTGCAAGGGGATAGAGTTGAACACTGGATTGGGTCCAATTGCCGTGATTCGGGAATGCCTTCCTGATGCACAGCCGGCCCTGCTGACCGGTCCCAGCTTTGCCGCTGATATTGCCCGTGGGTTGCCAACTGCGCTCACCCTGGCTTGCTGTGACGAAGCATTGGGACGGGACCTGCAACAGGCTCTAACAACGGCAAATATACGGCTTTATCGCACCCAGGACACGGTTGGTGCCGAATTGGGCGGTGCTTTGAAGAACGTAATGGCCATCGCCTGTGGTGCTGTAATTGGGGCCGGTATGGGCGACAGCGCCCGTGCTGCATTGATGACCCGTGGCTACGCCGAAATGCAGCGCATGGCGTTGGCCTGTGGTGCCCAGCCTGAAACATTGGCTGGCCTATCAGGCTTTGGCGATTTAACCCTGACGTGCTCATCCGAGCTGTCACGCAATTATCAACTGGGTCTGTCCATCGGGCACGGACGGGCATTTGATCCCTCCGTCACAGTCGAAGGGGCCGCCACTGCCCGCGCCGTAGACGCCAAGGCCCGCGCCATGCTTCTCGATATGCCAATCACGCATACGGTGGTGGGCTTACTCGATCACAGCTTGACCATAGCACAGGCCACCGCTCAACTGTTGGCCAGACCACTAAAAGAGGAATGACATGCTGATTGCCCTTATTGCCCGCGATAAAACTGGTGCCCTGCAAACCCGCGTCGATACCCGCGCGGCCCATCTTGACTACATCAAAGACACTGGCGTTGTGTCTCAGGCTGGCCCCCTTTTGGACGACGACGGCAATATGACCGGTTCGCTGATCATTCTGGATGTCGAAGACATAGCGGCGGCGCAAAACTGGGCAGATCATGACCCCTATGCCAAGGCAGGCCTGTTCGAGAAAGTAGAACTCATCGCCTGGAAGAAGGTGATCTGATGGCCTATTGGCTGTTCAAATCCGAACCCTCGACCTGGAGCTGGGATGACCAGGTCGCCAAGGGGGACGCGGGAGAAGAGTGGGATGGCGTCCGGAATTATCAGGCGCGTAACTTTATGCGTGAGATGAAGATTGGCGACCGCGGGTTCTTTTACCATTCACAAAAAGAAAAATCGGTGGTTGGCATTGTCGAGGTCTGCGCTGGCGCTCACTCAGACAGCACCACCGATGACGACCGGTGGGACTGCGTGGATATCAAGTCGGTCCGCTCCTTTGTCACTCCGGTGACGCTGGGCCAGATCAAGATGGAACCACGGTTGGAAGCAATGGTATTGGTTAAGAATTCCCGTCTTTCTGTACAACCTGTAACACGGGACGAATGGCTGGCCGTTTGCGGAATGGGGCAGACAGACCCCGATTGATCGACCACACTTGGCCCAACTGGATTGTAACTCAGAAGGGAGCAGCTATGGAGTTCGTCAGTGTCATCGCCGCAGCAGCGGCTGGGTTTGCTTTGGGCGCGGTCTGGTACGGCGTATTGGCCGACCAATGGATGCAAGCCGCAAACATTCCTCGCGGGGAAGACGGCAAACCCGAAGGCGGTCAAAGCCCGTCTCTCTTTGCCGCCACATTTGCATTGCAACTGATTGTAGCAGGCATGATGCGCCATGTATTTGCATTGGCGGGAATTGACGAGCTTGCCAAGGGGCTGGTTGCCGGGCTGGGTGTTGGCCTGTTCTTCATCAGCCCGTGGATTGCGATCAACAACCTTTACGCAGGCCGCCCTGCCCGGCTTAGTTTGATTGACGGCGGCTATGCCACACTGGCCTGCGGGGCAATTGGCCTGGTTTTGTCTCTGTTTTGAACCCACCTGAGCAGACGATACCCTTTCGGGCAGGAAGCTTGGTAGCACCCAGTTACCCGGTGTTAGTGATTTCTCTGCTCATGGATCTGCCCATGGAAATATCGAACCGTTTCTGGAGCGCGCAAAGAGGTTTCCAAGCAGGAAAACTGTCAGGCACCCATCTGTTTTACCACCGGTGGAACATCAAAACGGTGCACGGACATCACCTGTCCGCGCACCGTATCATCTGGAAAAACCGGGGAAGAGGCCTGTAAACACCGGCTCCTTCCCCTTCACCCCGCGTGTATCCTACTCACCACACGCGTATCGAAAACTCAGGTCCCGGCCATCCTGGCCATATAGTGACCCTAGGTGCTTTCCATCTTTTCAGCAAACCCAAAGCTCTGACAATACAGCTAAAATGCGAAACGCCCGCTCGAGCGGGCGTTCGATTGGTTCACAGAGCTGGTCAGTTAGCTATACGCTGCTTCCTTGCCGAAATGCTTGGTCAGCATGTAATAGACCACTGCGCGGTATTTGTTCCGGTTCGAGCGACCATACGTGTCCAGAACCGAATTGATGCCTTCCATCAACTCGGGGCTGTCTGCCAATCCCAGCTTCTTGATCAGAAAGTTGTTTTTTACGGTTTCCAACTCACTGTCCTGTGTTGCCGCAACGGTTGAAGCATCCGCATCATAAATGGATGGGCCGCACCCGATCGTGACCTTGGTCAGCAGATCCATATCGGGATCCATCCCGCATTTGTTTTTCAGATCATCTGCGTATTGAGCGATCAGGTCGTCGCGTTTTCCCATCACATTTCTCCCGGGGCTGTTCAGGCCGGATTGACCTGAACAAAACGTTAGTTCGAAATGGGGCGGTTACAAACAGGAAAAATCAGGCTCTTTTCCCCGTAGTTGCACATTCACATCCATCCGACTGCTTAATCTGTCTATTTCGGAAAAAGAAATGTCAGGACAAGACGAGCTCCCCAACCGTCAGGACCGTTTGTTGTACTGTCCGCCCAGTAACGGACACCGGCCCCTATGCTGACGGGTTGGTCACCGATATTAACCAGCTTGGTCACCACAAAATTTACTGGCAACGCTGTATCTTTGCGTATCCAATCGTAAGTCGTTTCGCTGTTCAGCGTAAATGTCCAGGCGTCCGGTGTGGTATAACTGAGAAACGGCTGCACAAATGTCGTGCTAATGTCAGTCGATCCAGAGCCTTTGCCAACGTCCCACAAATGGTTGGCCAGACCGCCATAGGTCCACGGCCCGGATTGCTTCAGCACCACGCCCGTAATACCAGCAGCAAACTGATCGGCGCCCAGTGTATTACCTCCCGTCGGCAGAAGGAAAGCCGGTCCGACCCCCCAGATTAGGCCGCCTTTTGTGGGTTGCTTTGGGGAAAGGAATAAACTTTGAACAATGTCTCCGATCCCATTCTGCGACGTCCCAGGCACAAAATCCTGTTGATCAATCAAGGGGATGATGGTGCGGCTGATCAAATTCCAGTTATCACCCAACGAGATCGGGACCACCGGTTGCAGGTTCATAAAGGTCCGCTTGCCAGATCCTGATGGCCCATATCCGCTGTCATAATTGAATTGGAATGGCACACTGATCAAAGACGCCACCGGGTTTGACAGCTCCTTGGCCAAATCCGCATTCTCTTGCGCTTTTACCACGCACGGCGTTATCGCTGCACACCAAGCCAGCGCCAAAGACAACAGAATCCGAACTCTCACAGGAACTACTCCCAGACTGAAACAAGTATTTTGAAATCGGTCCTATCTAAAAGTGGAAAACAAAAATAAACAAGCCGCCATGGAACCCATGACGGCTTGCGACTTTACGTATTTTCCGAAAGCTATCAGTAACGATAGTGTTCCGGCTTGAACGGGCCATCCGGGCTCACGCCGATATATGAGGCCTGATCGGCATCAAGTTTCGACAGCTTCACGCCAATCCGATCCAGATGCAGTCGGGCGACTTTTTCGTCCAAGTGCTTGGGCAGGATATAAACGTCGTTGTTGTATTCGTCACCTTTGGTGAACAGTTCGATCTGCGCCAGCACCTGGTTTGTGAACGATGCCGACATAACGAACGACGGGTGGCCGGTGGCGTTACCCAGGTTCAGCAAGCGGCCTTCGGACAGCAGGATCAGACGGTTGCCCGAAGGCATCTCGATCATGTCCACCTGTTCCTTGATGTTGGTCCACTTGTGGTTCTTCAGAGCGGCAACCTGAATTTCGTTATCAAAGTGGCCGATGTTGCCAACGATGGCCATGTCCTTCATCTCGCGCATATGTTCGATGCGGATCACGTCCTTGTTGCCCGTGGTGGTGATAAAGATATCGGCGGTTGCGACTTCATCTTCCAGAAGGGTGACTTCAAACCCGTCCATGGCAGCCTGCAGGGCACAGATCGGGTCAACTTCGGTGACTTTCACGCGGGCACCCGCACCACGCAGAGAAGCGGCCGAACCTTTGCCGACATCGCCGTAACCACAGACAACTGCGACCTTACCGGCCATCATGGTGTCGGTGGCGCGGCGGATGCCGTCGACCAGCGATTCCTTGCAGCCGTATTTGTTGTCGAACTTCGATTTGGTGACCGAGTCGTTGACGTTGATCGCCGGGAACGGCAGGTGACCGTCCTTGACCAGTTGATACAAGCGATTCACGCCGGTGGTGGTCTCTTCGGAAACGCCTTGGATCTGGTCGCGCATCTTGGTGAACCAGCCCGGCGAGGCCGCCATGCGTTTTGCGATCTGCACCTTGATCACTTCTTCTTCTTCCGAGGTCGGAACCGCGATGATCTCTTCGCCGGCTTCGGCGCGCGCACCCAGCAGAATGTACAGCGTCGCGTCGCCGCCATCATCCAGGATCATGTTCGGGCCGTCAGCGAACATAAAGGACTTGTCCAGATAGTCCCAATGCTCCTCCAGAGTTTGACCTTTGATGGCGAAAACCGGAATGTCTGCCGCTGCGATCGCAGCCGCGGCGTGGTCTTGTGTCGAGAAGATGTTGCACGATGCCCAGCGCACATCCGCACCCAGAGCAACCAACGTTTCAATCAGAACCGCAGTCTGGATGGTCATGTGCAGCGATCCGACGATCCGCGCGCCTTGCAGTGGCTTGCTTTCACCGTATTCCGAACGTAGGGACATCAGCCCCGGCATTTCGGTCTCTGCAATATCCAATTCCTTGCGGCCGAACTCGGCCAGCGAAATGTCCTTGACGATATAATCCCCGGCCATGGTCAGCTCCGTTCCGGTTAAAGGGTCAGTTTCGCTGCCCCCTAGCACTCCTAGGCAAAAGAGGCAACAAAGTAGACCCGCAGACCCGGTATGACCGGCAAGACCCTGCGTCAGCCATTTATCAACTGGCGGTATCGTTGGTGATTTCGATGGGTGTGGCTTTGAAAAAATCGGTACCGGCCGCCATCACACAGCTGATCCCGTTTGCATTGGTCATCAGGACCGTGAACGTACCGGTTTCGTCCGAGGACCAGATTTCTAGAACAGAATGCGTATTGCCGCCGGTTTGCAAACCCCCGACGGTCAGTTGCTCGGCAAATTTGGATTGCAACCGCTCGACAACGGTGTCGCGCAGCGCGCAATTCGCGGCAAATGCAGGGGGGGCCAATGCGGCCATTCCAAAGGTTAGGGATAGTGCCAACAAACGCTTGAACATGACGTTCTCCTTCACATAGTGGTTGCTATCTGAGGAGGGCACGCCCGGGAGGAAGACACGCCCCCCTCGTTCTTGATATCATGATCGGTGGCCCGGATTTCAAACCACGGGTCCTCAAGAAAAGTTGGCAGCATGTGATCGGATACGGTTTTCAGACTGCGCCGAAATTGTGGCAAAACCAAGGCAACGAGCAAAAGGTGTACCAAAATGGCAACAAAACCCAGAGCTTGGCAACGTATGTTGTCCGGTCGCAGATTGGACCTTCTTGACCCTACACCAGTCGATATCGAGATCGAAGATATCGCCCATGGGTTGGCGTTTGTTGCGCGTTGGAATGGTCAGACTCAGGGCGATTTCGCCTATTCCGTGGCTGAACATTCTTTGTTGGTTGAAACGCTATTTTGTCGGCTAAACCCCAAAGCCCCGGCAAAGTGGCGACTGGCGGCCCTGCTGCACGATGCTCCGGAATATGTGATCGGAGACATGATCTCCCCGGTGAAAGCATCCGTGGGCCCAGCCTACGAAGAGCTGGATACACGATTGACCGCAGCCATTCACATCCGGTTCGGCCTACCCGCTGCGTTGCCGGTTAGCATCAAGAAGCAGATCAAAAAGGCCGACCGCATCAGCGCCTGGATGGAAGCCGTGCAAATTGCCGGTTTCACCAAAACCGAAGCCAACAAATTTTTTGGTCGCCCAGATACTGACCTTATCAACGATCTGAACATCACGTTGCGTCCTCCGGTCGAGGCACGCAACGCCTATACTGCACGTCATCAACAGCTTCTTGAAGCGTTGGATTGATTGGCCATCAGGCTTTCTGGGAGTCGGATTGCGCCTGCTGCGCACGCCGTTGACGGCGCTCCTGTCGGATCTGGCGAATCCGCCGCTGGACAAACACTGGGGATTCGACAAACCGATCGTTGCCACCCAACCCTTTGTCTTCGAGTGCCTGTTTGCGGTCCTCATCGGACAAAGCAGTCCAATGGGATCCATCCTGGATGAACCCGTATTTCTGTAGCGCTGGACCGATAACAGAGTGGTCCAATTCACCAAAACTGAGCCGACTTGATTTACGTTTGTTTGTTGGTACCCATTCTGTCCGCAAGGCTCCGATGACCAGCGGTTTGCTACCGCAAAACTGACTGACGTTCCTTGCCAGCAAATTATCCACGCCTGATTGACGGCGCAGGATCATGGCCACAGGCTGATCCGGTCGCCCCACCATTGCGAACAGGTGCAAGGCAGATCCATCAGCGGCGATGACTTTCCTGGCGGCTTTGTAATGCGCCAGTTGAACCGTCAGGCTGTGCTTTTCAGGGTAAAAGATTTCGTACCCTTCGGCCCGCAGATAATCCTCCATCCGCTCTTCACCCAGCATGCCACCTTTGGCCAACCCCAGCTTGGACCGTGAGATGTAGATCTTTTCCGGCCCATCGGGTTCGACGTCACGTGCGAAACGAGAATGGATGGCATCCCTATATTTCTGTGTACCCGCCGTTATCAATCCCAGACCAAATCCCTGACCTGGGACGACCAGCTCTTCGACCTGCATTGGCTGGGCCGTTACCCGAACTGGAAGATCGGGCTGCATCAGGGACATGTATTCGCGATGAAAACCACGCACCTCTTCACCGACACGCGGGCGTTTCGGAATGAACAGGATACCATCAAAAGGCGTGTCCATTTCAGCCAATGGCCAGATCCGTGACGCGCTTTCCACCAGAAAATGCCCGAAATGCGCCCACAGCACCCCGCCCCACAGCCATCGCCCCGGCAGAGTTTCCGCAATGGCATCAGGCATTGCCGGCTGGGTGGTGATGGGTCGGTATTTGCGCCACAGCGCACCCTCAGGACAATACGTTCCATCGGAATGCAGAATGCCGGCCTCTTGTACAAAGCTACTTTCGATCGGAGGTACGACGATAGCATTGCGCAACGTCGTCAGGCTCTCTGACCATCCGCCTTCTGGCAATGGCTGATGGTCAGGACCGAATTCGGGCTGGGTCATCTAGCGAACCTCAGCGTGGGCTTCGCTTGGCAAGGATCCGTTGCAGCGTCCGCCGGTGCATATTCAACCGTCGGGCAGTTTCCGAAACATTCCGGTCGCACAACTCATAAACGCGCTGAATATGTTCCCAGCGGACGCGATCTGCGCTCATCGGGTTTTCTGGCGGAGGCGGCAGCTCATCTTCGCGGGTCAGCAGTGCATTGGTGATATCTGTCGCATCGGCGGGTTTGGACAAATAGTCTGTCGCACCAATTTTGACCGCAGCCACCGCGGTTGCGATCGCACCATATCCGGTCAACACAACAACCCGGCTATCGGGGCGTTTTTCCCGCAACACTTCGACAACATCGAGCCCGTTTCCGTCCTCGAGCCGCAGATCCACAACGGCATAGGCCGGTGGACGCGCGGTGGCAATGGCGCGCCCGGCAGCGACAGATCCCGCTGTTTCCACTTCGAAACCACGTTTTTCCATGGCCTTGGCAAGGCGTCTCAGGAAGGGTTCGTCATCATCGACCAACAATAATGACCTATCAGGTCCAATCTCCTGCTGGGCGCCTTCGACCATGTTTGTGTCCTCCGCAGCGAATTTATTCATCTATTGTGACGAATATGACGGGCGCAGAGTCAAAGGTCAAACACTGCGCCATCAGATGTTGTCGATAAAACAGCCGATCTTGTCCGCCATCTGTTCAGCCGTCTCATCACGACGGAAAAACTCGACAAATCCCTGTTCCGGCAACACGAGATAAGAAAAGGTCGAATGATCCACCAGATAGTATTCCGGATCGCCTTCCTGCTTCTTGAAGTAGGTTTTGTAGGTCTTGCTTGCTGCTTTGACCTGTTCCTGAGATCCGGTCAGACCGATCATCTTTTCATGCAGGTTTTCAGCAAAATCACCGACAACTTCGGGCGTGTCCCGTTCCGGGTCGATCGAGATGAACACCGGCGTTATCGACTGTCCGCGCTCGGCCAGTACATCTACGGTATCGGCATTGCGCGCCGTGTCCATCGGGCACACATCGGGGCAGAACGTATATCCAAAATAGACCAGCGAAGGTTCGGTTATCACATCCGCGTCCGTGACGGTTTCCCCCCTGGCATTGACCAATTCAAACGGGCCGCCAATGGTCGCAGTTCCACCGGCAATCTGGGATGACCGGCATTGGGCAAACTGATCCTTGTCCCCGCCCATCATCTGGGTCGCAACCCAGGTGCCCCCCACTGCGGAAACAACGGCGGCGGCGGCGATATAGGCATACATACGGGACATGAGACTCTGCCTTGCTGTGCAAGATATGTTGAACGTTTCGGCGCAGACACCTATCAATTTGGTCAGCCGATGCAACCTAGATGGGATCACAATGTCGGAATCCAATATCGGCCTGTTCAGCGGTCAACAAAATAACAACCGGATTCGCCTGCGCACGATGATCCTGTTGCGGTGGGTCGCCATTGTGGGTCAGATCGCTGCCATTTCAGTGGCGCAACAACTGTACAATCTGCAACTGGAATTGGGCCTGTGTTACATGGCCATCGGCGTTTCGGTGATCGGCAACCTGATCGCGATCTTTGTGTTCCCAGAAAACAAACGCCTGACCGAATTTGAAAACTTCATGATGGTGATGTTTGACCTGCTGCAACTGTCGATGCTGTTGTATCTGACTGGCGGCTTGAACAACCCATTTGCCCTGTTGGTTCTGGGACCAGTAACCGTGGCCGCCAATGTCATGGGAATGCGATCGACGCTGATCATCGGGGCCACAGCCATCATCATGGTGACCCTGCTGGCCCAGGTACATTTACCATTGCGCACCGATCAGGGATTTATCCTGCGGGTGCCAGAACTGTTTGTATTCGGCAATTGGATTGCCATCATTATTGCTGTGATTTTTATGAGCGCCTACTCCCAAAGGATCAACGCGGAAATACGCTCTATGTCGGATGCGTTGGCAGCCACGCATATGGCGTTGTCACGTGAACAGAAACTGACGGACCTGGGCGGAGTTGTGGCGGCCGCCGCACACGAGTTGGGCACCCCTTTGGCCACGATCAAATTAACCAGCGCCGAGTTGATTGAAGAACTGGATGACAGACCCGAACTGCGCGACGACGCCGCGCTGATCCGGGAACAGGCCGATCGCTGCCGAGATATTCTGCGCGATATGGGACGGGCCGGTAAAAATGATCTGCACCTGCGCAAGGCCCCTTTGTCAACTGTAGTCAATGAAGCCGCTGAGCCGCATACCACCCGGGGAAAATACGTGCATTTTGACGAAGGTCCGGCCGAAGGCGGCGGGCTTCAACAACCAACCATTCTGCGCAAGCCCGAAATCATTCACGGTTTGCGCAACCTCATCCAGAACGCTGTCGACTTCTCGCGCGCAAATGTCTGGGTAGAAACTGCATGGACTGATGACACGATCACTGTACGTATCACCGACGACGGACGGGGATATCCTCCGCAAATGCTGGGTCGGATCGGAGACCCATTTGTTCGCCGTCGCCGCACAGAAAGCGACCGCAAGACGCGCCCCGAATACGAAGGAATGGGATTGGGACTGTTTATCGCCAAAACCCTGCTGGAGCGCACAGGTGCCGAGCTGAGCTTTGCCAATGGATCTGATCCACTCGGCACAAAGACGACTCCGGTGGAACGGCGTGGTGCGATTGTAGTTGTCAAATGGCCCCGCGATCAGATTGACGCCGTGTCCGGAAAGAATGCGTTGCCAATTGGACTGAATCAGCATTTTGAAATCTGAATTCCTCCAAAGTTCGAGTTGGTTAAGCCTCCGTTAACCATTTAGCCACCAGAGTCTGCCTAACGGAAAACTACATGGCTAAGAGATGCAGGACTTTGGAATATTCGACTGGCTTGTCATTGCTGCGATCTGCCTGACGGCGGCATCTTTGGCTGTTTTTGTTCTGTCACCGCGACTGAACAAATTCGGATCAACAATCTACTCGGGCGTCAACGTCAATGACCCGGTGTTTCTGTTTGATGAAACACTCCTGATCGACAAATCCTCCAGCGCCGCCCGATTACTGTGCTCCTGCTCTGACCCGACATCCTGGTCTGGGATCCGGAAAATGCTGCTTCCGACATTCCCCGGCCTGCCCGAGACACCCGATATGCTGCGCACGAGCGGCGCAATGACCTTGGGAGGTGTTGGTAATAATCACGGGCGCGAGGCCGTTTGCGAATGGATTGACGGCGTGACCCGTGTTCACCTGCGCAAAGCGGAATTGCCCGAAAATCCGATATGCGGTTCCGAATTACAGAACTTGCGAACGGCCATGGATGCCGCTCCCTATCCGGTATGGCGGGAATCTGAAGAAGGACGCATCGCGTGGTGCAACCAAGCTTATGAGAACTTGCATCACAGGTTGAAAAGAACCGGGCGCAAGGTTTCGGACCCTCTGTTTCCTGAACTGTCCCTGCCGGTGGTTGCCGGCCGCAAATCCCGCGTTTCCATTCCTGTCCCTGACAGCAATCAAAAGCTGTGGTTTGACGTCTCTACTGTCCCAAATGATGGCGGTAAACTAGGGTATGCTGTTGATATTAATGCGGTTGTTGATGCCGAGATAGCACAAAGAAACTTTGTACAGACGCTGGCCAAAACCTTTGCCCAACTGTCGATCGGATTGGCAATTTTTGATCGCAATCGTCAGCTTGCACTGTTCAACCCCGCCTTGATTGATCTAACCGCACTGCAAGCGGATTTTCTCAGTTCACGGCCCACATTGTTCGACTTTTTTGACCGGCTCCGCGACAGCCGCGTCATGCCCGAACCCAAGGACATCAAATCCTGGCGTCAGCGAATTTCAGACCTGGTGGAAGCGGCCGCCGACGGGCGGTATCAGGAAACTTGGTCATTGCCATCCGGTTCGGTTTATTCGGTCAGCGGGCGACCACACCCCGATGGCGCTGTGGCCTTCTTGTTCGAAGACATCACTGCAGAAATCACCCTGACCCGTCGGTTTCGCTCGGAGCTGGAACTGGGCCAGTCGATTGTTGATAACCTGGATCAGGCCATTGCCGTTTTTTCCGGAGATGGAACTCTCACATTTTCCAATGCGACCTATCATGCGATGTGGGGGCTGGATCCCGACACCAGCTTTGCCCAGATGACTGTCCTGGAATCTTGTCGTGCCTGGCAGGACAAATGCCGCCCCACAATGTTGTGGGGTCGTGTCAGTGACATTGTACAGATGCGTGAACACCGCAGTGAAAGCTGGGAAGACGTGGTCGAGATGCGGAGCGGACAACGGTTCACCTGCAAGGTCAGCCCAATCCAGAACGGAGCCACCATGATCTGTTTTTCAAAAATGGATGGTTCAGAAATTTCCGAGCAAGACACTGTGCAGCTTCCTGTTCTGACCTGATCTGACTTGCTGCCGATCATTGGCTGGGCCATTGTAGCGGCATGACGGCAAAGCAGCAGAAAATCACCCTTTCATCCCCCCAGGACACCGCAGAACTGGCCGCCCGTTTGGGCGCTAAATTGGTGCCTGGCGATTGCCTGTTGCTGAACGGAAGCATCGGCGCTGGCAAAACACATTTCGCCCGCAGTTTGATTCAATCTCTCATGGACTATCCCGAGGACGTTCCCTCGCCTACCTTTACCCTGGTTCAGACATACGACACCAACGCCGGAGAGCTATGGCACGCCGATTTGTATCGGCTGTCCTGCGTGGATGACATTGTCGAATTGGGCCTGGATGAGGCCATGGCCTCAGCAATCTGTCTGATTGAATGGCCTGACCGGCTCGCTGAATTGACCCCAGAGAACGCCCTGACACTTTCCTTTTCGCTTGCCCCCGAAGAGGCTGACACCCGACATCTGACCCTTGGCTGGACCGATCAGAGATGGTCCGATTTGCTGGAAGTGACCCATGACTGACCGCCCCCAATTGGCTGACCTTTTTCTGGCCCAAACTGCCTGGGCTCACGCCCAACGTGCTCCTTTGGCCGGGGATGCCTCCAACCGCCGCTATGAACGCCTGACGGACCCTGACACGGGGACAACTGCAGTTTTGATGGATGCGCCACGGGACAAAGGCGAGGATGTTCGCCCTTTTGTCCGTATCGCCCGCCATCTGTCAGCCCAAGGCATGAGCGCGCCAGAAGTCCTGGCCGAAGACGCCGAACATGGGTTTCTCCTGCTCGAAGACCTGGGCGATGCGCTGTTCGCCCGAGTGATCCCTGAGCATCCAGAGCTGGAAACCACGCTGTATCAACGAGCCACAGATCTGTTGGTCAAACTGCATCAGGCACCCCTGCCCGATCTGGATCGCTATGGCCCACGATTGATGGCCGAAATGGCCGGGCTTGCATTCGGGAAATATCGCGCGGGTGTTTTTGGCGGTTCGGAACCGGAACTGCAAACCCGTTTTGAAAACAGGTTCGAGGATATTCTTCGCCTGAACATCAAGGGCGACAGCGTTCTGGTCCAGCGCGACTATCATGCCGAAAACCTGTTGTGGTTACCCGAACGCAAGGGCATCGCCCAGGTCGGTTTGCTTGATTTTCAGGATGCCCGCGCGGGGCATCGCGCTTATGATCTGGTATCCCTGTTGCAGGACGCCCGCCGCGATGTACCACCGGGGATCGAAATGCGAATGATCGACAGGTACATCACCCAAACTGGCATCGATGATCACGGCTTCAGAACCGCTTATACAATTCTAGGTGTGCAGAGAAATCTGCGCATTCTGGGCGTGTTCGCCCGACTATCACTGGAACATGGCAAGCCACATTATGTCGATCTGATCCCGCGGGTCTGGAGCCATTTCATCCGCGGATTGGATCATCCGGTGCTTGCACCTGTTTCGGATATGTTACGCGAGTCGCTACCCGCCCCAACCTCGGACACACTCGACCGGTTGCGCGGCCAATGACACTTCCAGTGATGCTGTTTGCCGCTGGTTTCGGCACCCGTATGCGCGACCTGACCCGGGACCGTCCCAAACCGCTGATAAAAGTCGATGACTGCCCGTTGATTGACCACACGTTGGGCATTGCCCGTGCCGTCAATCCACCCCGGATTGTTGCCAACACCCATTACAAACCACAGATGTTGGCGGACCATCTGGTGCCGCAGGGCGTGATCATTTCAGAGGAACAGCCCGACATATTGGACACTGGCGGCGGTTTGCGCGCGGCGCTGCCAGTGCTGGGCCATGGTCCGATTGTCACCATGAACACTGATGCGATCTGGTCTGGCCCGAACCCGGTTCAGCTGGCTCTGGACATGTGGAACCCGGATTGCATGGATGCGCTGTTGGTCTGTGTTCCCATGGAACAGGCACTTGGACGCCAGAGCGGTGGCGACTTTTCCTCCGATGAACACGGTCGGGCGTTCCGGGGCGGCAATCTGGTCTATGGAGGTGTGCAAATCCTGAACCCGGAAGGGCTGTACGACATCCCCGATCGGGTGTTTTCCCTGAATATTTTGTGGAACGCAATTTCGGCCAAAAACAGGCTCTATTGTGCGAAATATCCCGGAAAATGGTGTGACGTTGGGCACCCCGAAGGCATCCCACTGGCCGAAACCCTGTTGAGACAATCTGATGTTTGAACCCACCGACAAGCCCCGCGTTTTTGCCCTGCCTTGTGGCGTTGATTTTCCGCGTGCCCTGGTGGACGGGCTGATGCATCGCTCCCAGGGTCAATCTTCCGATGCGCTGGCCCGGGTCGAGCTGATCGTCAACACAGACCGAATGTACCGACGCGTCAACACGTTGTTTGACAGTGGACCGGCTCTTCTGTTGCCGCGATTATCGCTTTTGACCACCATTGGCGCACACAAACTACCCCGGGCCCTACCTTCATTACGGCGTCGGCTGGAATTGTCACAACTGGTCGCAAAGCTGTTGGACGCGCAACCAGACTTGGCCGCACGGTCATCTCTATTCGACCTGGCCGACAGCCTTGCAGAATTGATTGACGAAATGCAGAGCGAAGGAGTCGCTCCGCAAGTAATCCGGGAATTGGATGTTTCCGACATGTCCAACCACTGGAGCCGTGCGCAGAAGTTTATCGACATCGCGGATGATTTCCTCAGCCAGCATGACCATCCCGTTGATACCCAGGCGCGACAGCGGCAGATCGTGTTGAACCTGATCGAAGAATGGCAGGAAAGTCCACCACAACATCCCGTTATTCTGGCGGGGTCGACCGGATCGCGTGGCACGACGTTGATGTTGATGCAGGCCATTGCCCGCCTGCCCCAAGGGGCTGTCATCCTGCCCGGCTTTGACTTTGACCAACCTGACAACGTCTGGCGCGGGCTGGATGATCCGATGATTTCCGAAGATCATCCTCAATTCCGATTCCACCGTCTGATGCGTGATTTAGATCTGTCACCGCAGGATATTCAACGTTGGACCAACGATCCGGCACCTTCAACAGCGCGCAATCGGTTGGTATCCCTCGCCATGCGCCCAGCGCCTGTAACGGATGCCTGGATGAGCGAAGGCCCCAAGCTGAGCGATCTGGATCAGGCCACCACCGATGTGACCCTGGTCGAAGCGGCAAGCCCACGAGCCGAAGCGCTGGCCATTGCGTTGCGTCTGCGACAGGCCGCTGAAACCGGGCAAACTGCGGCCCTGATCACCCCGGACCGTATGCTGACCCGCCAGGTTTCGGCCGCGTTGGATCGTTGGGACATCCTGCCGGACGATTCCGCAGGCCAGCCGCTGCAGCTGTCTCCTCCCGGTCGATTTCTGCGCCATGTGGCGGAACTGTTCTGCAAGCCATTGACCGGTGATGCGCTGTTGACTTTGTTGAAGCACCCTTTGACCCATACGGGAGACGAGAGGGGCACACACAAGAAAAATTCACAGGATCTCGAGTTGTTCATACGGGATAAGGGAATCCCTTTTCCTGATTCGGAAAAATTTGAACAGTTCGCAGCTAGACACGCCATCACGCCGGGTTGGGTAGATTGGTTATCCAAACAGTTCGTTGACCAACACGTGGCGGGATCATTGCAACTGGCCGCATGGGTCAAACGTTTGGTCGATCTGGCCGAAGCGATTGCTGCTGGCTGTCAATCCTGTGGGTCCGGCATTCTGTGGGATGAAAAAGCGGGTCTTGAGGCGCGAAAAGTCATCGACACGCTCACCGCCGAAGCCACACACGGCGGCAGTATGAAGGCACGCGAATTTGCTGACCTTTTGAACGCAATATTGGCACAAGGCGTCGTTCACGACTACAACGCTCCCCATGGCCGCATCATGATCTGGGGGACGCTTGAGGCGCGAGTAATGGGCGCGGATCTGTTGGTCCTTGCAGGGTTGAACGAAGGCAGCTGGCCGGAACCTGCCAAACCCGATCCCTGGTTGAACCGGGCATTGCGAAACCAGGCCGGGCTATTGTTACCAGAACGCCGGATCGGCCTGTCAGCCCACGATTTCCAACAGGCCATCGCCGCGCCCGAAGTCTGGTTGACCCGGTCCGTTCGCTCGGACGAGGCGGATTCGGTGCCCTCCCGCTGGTTAAACCGTTTGTGCAACCTGCTGGACGGTCTCCCCGGTCAAGGTGGTCCACAGGCGTTGACGCATATGCGGGCCCGAGGTCAGACTTGGCTGGATTGGGCGGACGCGATCGAAACCCCAACCCCCATACCAATGGCAACCCGACCATCCCCGCGCCCGCCGGTTCACGCCCGCCCCCGTCGATTGACCGTGACCGAAATTCCCCGGCTAATTCGCGACCCCTATGCGGTATATGCCAAACATGTCCTGCGCCTTAGACCACTGAACCCGCTGGTGCAGGCACCCGATGCATTGTTGCGCGGGATTGTCGTGCACGAGGTGTTTGAAAAGTTCATCCGTGACTCGGTGGATGACAAGGATCTTTTGACTGCCGACGCGTTACTGAATCTATCGGAGGCACTGTTGGAACAGCATGTGCCCTGGCCAACGGCACGGCGTCTGTGGTGGGCCAGGATCAAACGAATTGCCGGACCATTCATAACCAGCGAACTGGCGCGACGCGCAACCTGTCATCCGGTTTCATTCGAAGCCAAAGGAGAAATCCAGCTGGACCCGTTGGATTTCAGCATCGTCTGCCGCGCCGATCGGATTGATATAGATGATCGCGGCTTTCTGCATCTGATTGATTATAAAACCGGCGAACCACCGTCTGAGAAGAAACAGATCAAATTCGAAAAACAACTGCTGATCGAAACTGCCATGGTCACCGTAGGCGCGTTCACGAATTTTGGTCCAGCCGAAGTTGCCCGCGCCCTGTTCATCGGATTGGGCAGCACGCTCAAAGAAATTCCTGCGCCCATCGACAAAGAACCACCCGAAAAGGTCTGGGCAGAGTTGCGGAAACTGATTGAAACCTATTTCGACCCTAACCAAGGGTTTTCCAGCCGCCGTATGCTGCATCTGGATACGGATCACGGCGATTATGACCATTTGGCACGCTTTGGTGAATGGGACCGCAGCGCCATGCCAGAACCGGAGACATTGACATGAGTGCGCGCAACGATGCCACCGAGCGCCAGGTTCAGGCCGCCCGCCCCGATACGTCAACGTGGCTGGCCGCGAATGCCGGATCGGGCAAGACCCGGGTTCTGACCGACCGGGTGGCCCGGTTGTTGCTGCGTGGGGTTCAGCCCCAGCATATCCTGTGTCTGACCTATACCAAGGCGGCAGCTTCGGAAATGCAAAACCGGCTGTTCAAACGGTTGGGCGAATGGGCGATGCTGAATGATCATGCATTGACGATCGCGCTCGAAGATCTTGGTGCCGAGGATGCTATCTCATCAGATCGCTTGCGTCAGGCCCGCACTCTGTTCGCCCGCGCCATCGAAACGCCAGGTGGGTTGAAAATTCAGACGATTCATTCCTTCTGCTCGTCTCTGTTGCGACGATTTCCGTTGGAAGCAGGTGTCAGCCCACAATTCTCTGAGATGGAAGACCGCGCCGCATCGCTGTTGCGGGCAGAGATCGTCGAGGATTTTGCCAAAGGCGACCGGGTGACACTGATCGATGACATGGCTCAGCATGTGACTGACAGTGATTTCGATACCCTGACAGCCGCAATATGCCATCGCCGCGCCAGCTTTGACACACCAATGTCCGCATCCGATCTGTTGGCGTTGTTCGATCTGCCCGATGGATTTGACCAGGCCGCGTTGGAAGCAAGAGTGTTTCTGGGCGGCGAGGAGAACCTGCTAGAGCGCACGCGCGCGATGCTGTCCACTGGCGGTACGAATGATCAAAAGGCGGCTGTCAAACTTGCTGCCATTGCCCGACCTACGGTTCCAGATTTGCCGGTTATGGAAAACGTATTTCTAACCGGAGCAAGCGCCAAAGAGCCTTTTTCCGCCAAGATAGGGTCTTTTCCTACCAAAAAGCTGCGCGAATCTCATGGCGAGCTGATGGATCAGCTAGAGCCGTTGATGCTGCGCATCGAAGACGCGCGCGCCAAAAGGCTGGGGCTGGTGGCGGCACGCAAATCCATGGATCTTCATGCGTTTGCCGCTGCGTTCCTACCTGAATACGAACGGCGCAAACAGCTGCGCGGGTGGCTTGATTTTGACGATCTGATCCTAAAAGCACGTCAGTTGCTGAACGACCCGGCGGTGGCGGCTTGGGTGTTGTATCGGCTCGACGGTGGCATCGACCATATTCTGGTGGACGAAGCCCAGGACACCAGTCCGGTTCAGTGGGACGTCATCGAAAAGCTGGCTCAGGAATTCACCAGCGGTGAAGGGGCGCGTTCGGATGTGGAACGCACCATCTTTGTCGTTGGGGACAAAAAACAATCGATTTATTCGTTTCAAGGTGCCGACCCAGATGCCTTTGACAGGATGCAGGCCGATTTCGGTGCTCGGTTGCGCGATACCGGTTCGCAGCTCGAAGACCTGACATTGGAATATTCCTTTCGCTCTTCTGCAGCAATTCTGAGGCTGGTTGATCTGGTGTTTTCCGACAGTCCTCAGGCTGGATTTCACAAGGAAGCACTGCATCGCGCATTCAAATCCGATTTGCCAGGGCGGGTCGATCTGTGGCCAGTTGTGGAAAAGGTCGATGATGACGAAGACCGCGACTGGACAGACCCGGTAGACCGGCCCAGCGCGCGGCATCACAATGTCATCCTGGCCGAACAGATCGCGGACAGTATCAAACAGCTGATCGACAGCGGTGCAACATTGCCCGAAGACGGATCCAAACGCGGCACATTTGTGCGCCGCCCTGTAAAACCCGGGGACTTTTTGATCCTGGTGCAACGCCGGTCGGATTTGTTTTCCGAAATTATCCGTGCCTGCAAAAAGGCCGAATTGCCGATTGCCGGAGCAGACCGGCTCAAGGTCGGCGCGGAACTTGCGGTCAAGGATCTGGCAGCGCTTCTGAGCTTTCTGGCCTTGCCAGAGGACAACCTTTCTCTAGCCTCTGCATTAAAATCACCTCTTTTTGGCTGGTCAGAACAAATGTTGTTTGATCTGTCTCATCGCCGTCAAAATAAAGAATATCTGTGGGAAACGCTCAGAAAGCGTCAGGAGGAGTTTCCCGAAACATTTCGCGTTCTTTCTGATTTACGAAAAAATGCCGACTTCCTCCGCCCCTTTGATCTGATCGAACGCATTCTGACCCGCCATGACGGGCGGCGAAAATTGCTGGGTCGATTGGGTCCAGAGGCCGAAGACGGGATCAACGCCTTGCTTTCCCAGGCTTTGGCCTATGAACGCACGGATATTCCCAGCCTCACCGGGTTTCTCGTCTGGATGCAAACCGACGATCTGGAAATCAAACGCCAGATGAGCGCCGCGGGCGACATGATCCGTGTGATGACTGTTCACGGATCCAAGGGATTGGAAGCACCGATTGTGATCCTGCCAGACACCGGTCCGCGCCGCGCCAGCCGGGATGACGAAATCATGTTGGCCCAGGGCGTTCCTTTGTGGAAGCTGCCCAAGGATCAGATGCCAGATGCGCTGATGCAGGCCAGAACCGAGGCACAGGACAGGCAAAAGAGTGAGCGTTTGCGTCTGCTATATGTGGCTCTAACACGAGCGGAAAAGTGGTTGATTGTGGCCGGTGCCGGGGAGATGTCAAAAGAAGGCGACAGTTGGTACCAGTTGGTCGAAACCGCAATGCACGATGCTGGAGCCATCGAAGTAGAGGTTCCAAATGGTCGTTGTCTGCGATTGGAACACGGCGACTGGGATGGGTTGGAATTGGTGACTCCCGCGCATCATGTGCGCCACATCGTCCCCTTGCCCGGCTTTCTGACGCTTCCGGCAGCCCCCTATATCGCGCCGCCCAGAGCCCTGAGCCCGTCTGAATTGGGAGGCCCAAAAGCTTTGCCTGGAGATCAGGGTTTGGACGAAGAAACCGCAATGCTACGCGGGACCCGGATCCATCTTCTTCTCGAACATCTGCCCGCCCTACCCCAATCCGACTGGGATCATGCCGCAGAGATGCTATTGGTAGACGCACCAGATCTGGCTGATCTGATGGCCGAAGCCAAAACTGTTCTGATTTCCCCTGATCTAGCCTGGCTGTTTGCCCCCCATGCGCTGGCCGAAGTTTCCGTAACCGCAGATTTGGGCCCGGAGCGGATACATGGGGTGATCGACCGGCTGGTGGTCGGGGCTGATCACGTGTTGGCGGTGGATTTCAAAACCAATGCCACGGTCCCCACAACGCCTTCGGAGGTACCGCTGGGATTGTTGCGCCAAATGGCGGCCTATAGCCATGCGCTGGCACAAATCTACCCGGACAAACGGATCGACACTGCAATCCTGTGGACCCGAACAGCAACACTGATGCCGCTACCACACGATCTTGTGTCAGGCACCATCATTGGGCAGCTGTCGGGTTGACGACGACGGTCGGGCTACATACGTTCCGATCCCAGTTGCCATACACTCAGGAGACATTCAGATGTCCACCGTAGCCGTCACCGACGATACATTTGACGCCGAAGTCAAAAATTCCGAAGTCCCCGTAGTCGTGGATTTCTGGGCCGAATGGTGCGGCCCCTGCAAACAGATTGGTCCCGCTTTGGAAGAGCTGGCCAGCGAATACAATGGTGCCGTGAAAATCGCCAAGGTTGATGTGGATTCCAACCCGAATGCCGCTGCAGCAATGGGTGTTCGTGGCATTCCGGCCCTGTTCATCTTCAAGGACGGACAGGTCGTGTCAAACCGTGCTGGCGCTGCCCCAAAGGCTGCGTTGAAAAGCTGGATCGACGATTCGATCTGATCTGTGTGATCAAATCTTGTGAACAAGGCGCTCCGGTTGGGGCGCCTTTTTTTGTGGGCGTTCTTGTTGCGAACGCGGCAGCGTCATACGCTCGCTTGCAGATTGGCCAGCACAAACAGGGAAGAAACTCATGCAACATGTTCTTTGTCTCGTCGTCTTTTTGGCTGTTGTCGTGACAACCGCATCAACCGCCCAGGCGACAATTGCATGTTCAATCGTTTCCCATGCACAGAACAAAACCAGCGTGAGCCTATTTTTGGAACCAGACAGTTCGTCAGTCGCAATACGGGAGGTCCCTGTGGGCGATCTGGTTGTCTATCCACAAGAAGAACTGGCACCGGCCCAGGCCGAAGGCTGGGTCTGGGTGCGGCACGACATGACACAAGAAACAATATGGCAGACCGGTACGTTCGGTTGGGTCAGGAGCGAGAACATTGCAAATTGTGGATAGCCGCCAAACTGGCTTGCCTATCGACCTTGGACTGGATCTGTCTCGGTCCTGCGATGTATGCTCAAACTATTGAAAAATTACGGAGATAGCATGGCCAAGACACGGGTATTGGTGGAATTCGGAATGGGCACGTCGCTCAGGCGCGAGGACTACACTCAGGCAGCGGATCGAGCGATCCGGGATGCGTTGTGGCACAATTCGGTCAATATTGCCGAGCTGTTTGATTTCCCAAAGGAAGCCATGATCATCGATGCGGAAATTGGCGTTCAGCAGCCGGACAAGGTGGATGTCGCAGCATTGAAGAAGATTTTTCCATATGGCACCCCGACAATCACGGTCAGAAAAGGCGGGCTGAATGTGGACAAACACCACACCGATGGGTGCACTGTAATTGCCAATGCCGCCATCGTTGTCTCTTTTGATCTGGAGGCCGTGTGATGGGTGAAAAACGCATCATTTTGGAAATGGGCACCGGCAACGATCTATATGGTCAGGACTATACCAAGGCTGCGCGCCGCGCGGTTCAAGACGCGCTGCACCATTCTTCGATTACGCTGTTTTCAAAGTTGGGGGTGGATCATACCGAAATGCGGGTACAGGTGACCGTTGCTGTGCAGAACCCGGATGCGGTGGATTGTGATCTGGTTGCCGGCGATCTGCCCAGAGGTCGGGCCCAGGTGCGCGCTGTCCACGGTGGGCTGGACATACAAGATATCGAAGCCGGGACTGTTCACGTGATCGCCACTGCTGCTGTCGAGGCCTTTCTGCCGGACTTGGCCGGAGCCTACAAGCTGACACAGTGAAGACAGCTCTGGAAAAAACGAAAGCCGCGCCTCTGATCAGAGGTGCGGCTCAATTACCTTGAAATATCTGCATGGGTTCAGAACAGATCACCACGGGTCAGACCGATGTCGTTCAGCTGGTGTTCGCTAAGACGGGACAGGATCTTGCGAGTCACGCGGGCCTGGTTCCAGGCAACAACGGAATTTTTTACGTTCATCAGCGAGTCGACAACACGCAGAGTTGCGACAGCACCAACTGGAGCTTGAGTTTGGGCGAGGGTATGGGCCATTTTTCACGTCCTTCAGAATTGGGGTTGTTCGTGTGTTTGTTGATGAGGCTCATGTAGGGTCCAAAGGTGAGTCCCACAATTGCCAAAAAAACAGGCCCGCTCTGCGCGCTTTGCATAGCACTTGAACAAAACGTTAACGGGCACCCAACGGCCAGCCCGCCGTCAACAGCCTGTCGCGGATCTTTCCCTCCGCGCCATCAACCCCGGCGTTGATCGACATCTTTTGCCAAAACCAATAAATATAGGCCGCATAATCCGGGCGCAGTTGGGGGGCCATTTCCAGCGCTCGGGCAACGCCCATTCTGGGTACATTGGCTGCAATGTGATGAAAATCGATCCGCCCGAACAGCACCAGTGGTTTGCCGAAAAAGAACCCAGCAAACCCCGCGGATGAATTCTGGGTTACAACATAGTCGCAATTGGCCAACAGATCGACCATGCCTCCCACAGCTATCTCAAGTCGTGGATACCGAGCCTCGAGTCGCTCCAAGGCCGTCAGTTCGGCCTGCGCATAGGTCTCTTTTGGGTGCAACGTGGCAATCACTTTGCGGCGCGGTTCGTGTTCCAGTACTGCTTGGATCATCGAAATGGGGGAACAGGTTTGAAATGATCGGTGATCAAGCAATCGACCCTGAAGCGGAACATAAACATACCCATCCTCTCTGGCGCGCTGCGGTGCATCCCCGAACTGGCGCTTGCTCCAAAATCGATAGAATCGGTCCATTTCTTGTCTGGGTGTGTCAGGGCAAGGCGTGAAATCGGCCATGGCCACCGGCCACTCCCACCGCTTGGCCGTATCTGCAATGTTCCAGAACGGAAATTCATAAACCTTGCGCATGGTCAAGGCACGATCATGAAGCGGATCGGACATATGGAACATGGCGTATCCCGGTCGGTCTACCGATTGTTGCAATGTATCCGGGTCGTGACCCAGATAGGCAATGTCAAAGCCCGCTGCCCGGACGACACGGTTGATACGGTTAATGAAATTATGCCCACCTCGCTCTGCCCGCTGGCGCAGTTGATCATGCAGGTAATAAGTCAAAATGCGGTCATCGGGCATGATGGCACGTTAGGCAGACAGAAAAGCCATCGCAACCTGAACCTCTTGTGCGCATGGGAGCACGGGGCCATATAGATCAACAACAAACGGAGATATTCATGGCAGAAGATCAATTTCCAGGCTGGCACGGCACCACAATCATTGGCGTCAAGAAAGGCAAAGAGGTGGTAATCGCCGGCGACGGCCAGGTCTCGCTTGGGCAAACCGTCATCAAGGGATCCGCCCGCAAGGTCCGCCGCCTGAAACCCGGTGGGTTCGAAGTGGTTGCAGGATTTGCTGGCTCTACTGCCGATGCCTTTACTCTGCTGGAACGTCTCGAAGCCAAACTGGAATCCACTCCCGGTCAGCTGGCGCGGGCCTCGGTCGAACTGGCCAAGGACTGGCGCACTGACAAATACCTGAAGAACCTCGAAGCAATGCTGATTGTGACCGATGGCACCGATATGTTCGTGATCACCGGAGCCGGCGATGTGCTGGAACCCGAACATGACGTGGCCGCCATCGGATCGGGTGGTAATTTTGCCTTGGCCGCCGCACGGGCCATGATGGACAGCGACAAGTCCGCCGAAGAAGTGGCCCGCGGCGCAATGGCGATTGCTGCCGACATTTGTGTCTATACAAATGGTCGACTGACAGTCGAAAAAATCGACAGCTGACTTTAATCCGCTATTGCTCCCACAACAAAAAAGGGGCGGCTGTCTCCAGCCACCCCTGTCAGGTCATCCGTGAGTGGGTTTCGACCTGTTAGTTCAATGTTGCAACGCCCAACGGCACGTTGAATTTGCGACACCAAATGTAAACTTCGTTGTGGCCGGAAATATCGACCCCGGCTGGAACCGCATAAGATTGCCCACCTTTCAGGTTGCGCAGTTCGCCCAAATCCGTGGCTGGGTCATATTTCCCGTTTTTGCCCAAACCGACACGTGGATCAGGTGCTCCGTCCAACGAGAAGTCGTTACCCAGTTCGACGACATATCCACCATCCTTTTTCACAATTTTCACCTTGCCGGTGGTGATGTGTTTGCTGCGGCCCTCAAAATGACCACCCTCGGCGGCAAATGCCTGTGGCCCTGAAATGATCAGCGCTGCGCCGGATGCTACGGCTACGCTCAGAAAATTTCGACGATTGATCATTGGATCTCTCTCCATATTCACGTCCCTGGGCATCTGTGCCCTCGCCTAATCTCGGTGTACCGACCAGTCATTGTAAGGGTTGCTCACGCGCCGCTGATCTATCGTGTTTGCTGGGTGTTTTTGCGTGAGCATCTTGTGATTGGGTTGAGTTTTCCGCGTCCATGATTAGGTTCGCATCGAAACAATGAAATGAGTGACCATGACCGATCTGACCCCGCGCGAAATCGTTTCCGAACTGGACCGGTTCATCATTGGACAGAACGACGCCAAACGCGCCGTTGCCGTTGCGCTGCGCAATCGCTGGCGACGCAAACAATTGTCCGATGACCTGCGCGACGAGGTTTATCCAAAAAACATCCTGATGATCGGCCCCACCGGTGTGGGCAAAACCGAAATCAGCCGCCGCCTGGCCAAACTGGCCCGCGCCCCCTTTATCAAGGTCGAGGCGACCAAATTCACCGAAGTCGGCTACGTGGGGCGTGACGTGGAACAGATTGTCCGTGATCTGGCGGATGCGGCAATTCTGCAAACCCGTGAATACATGCGCGAAGACGTCAAGGCCAAGGCCCAAACGGCCGCCGAAGAACGGGTGATTGATGCCATTGCCGGTGCAGAGGCCCGCGAAGGCACCCGCGAGATGTTCCGCAAAAAGCTCAAGTCTGGTGAACTGGACGACACAGTCATCGAGGTGGATGTGGCTGACACATCCAACCCGATGGGCAGCTTTGAAATCCCCGGCCAACCTGGATCCAATGTCGGTATGATGAATCTTGGCGATTTGTTCGGCAAGGCTATGGGCGGGCGCACCGTGCGCAAGAAAGTTACCGTGGCCGACAGTTATGAACTTTTGATTGGTGAAGAGGCCGACAAGCTTTTGGATGACGAAGCTGTCACACGTTCAGCACTGGATTCGGTTGAACAGAACGGCATCGTGTTCCTGGATGAAATCGACAAGGTTTGTGCCCGATCTGACGCACGCGGTGGTGATGTCAGCCGGGAAGGCGTGCAGCGGGATCTGTTGCCACTGATCGAAGGCACCACCGTCAGCACCAAACATGGCCCGATCAAGACCGACCACATTCTCTTCATTGCGTCTGGCGCATTCCACATTGCCAAACCCAGCGATCTTCTGCCCGAACTTCAGGGCCGCCTGCCGATCCGGGTTGAGTTGCGCGCCCTGACTGAAAAGGATTTTGTGCGCATCCTGACGGAGACTGACAATGCGTTGACCTTGCAATACACCGCCCTGATGGGCACCGAAGAGGTCACAGTCAGCTTTACCGATGATGGGATCGCCGCATTGGCCAAGATTGCAGCCGACGTGAACCAATCTGTCGAAAATATTGGGGCTCGCCGGCTTTATACGGTGATGGAGCGTGTGTTTGAGGATCTGTCTTTCGCTGCGCCCGACCAGTCCGGAACAAGCGTTACCGTCAACGCCGATTTTGTCGAAAAAAACCTGGGCGAACTGACCCGGTCCGCGGATGTGAGCCGTTATGTTCTGTAGTTCTGTCGCATTGATCAAACTGTCTATTTGACTGATCGTTCGTTCCTGTGCTGGACATTCGCAATCGCATGACTAGCCTGTCCCAGAATTCTGGGTCAGGTGGATCATGACACGCTTAACTATTAGTTTGATTGTCCTCCTGGCGGGTCTGGCTGGTTGTGTTGACAGGTCTGTTGTCGAAACGGTTCCGGCGGCATTGACAATCGGAACCGCAAAAACCGTATTTGCCGCAACCACGCGTGAGAATGGAACAGGCGGAGACTTTGGGCCTGGACGCTCAGAAATGCTCAGCCTGCTGGAACTCACTGTCAGCATCCCTCCGGAGCATCAAACTGGGCGCATTGAATATGGATATACCAATCCCGATCCGCGAACCCAATTCGCCTTGGCCGGCAGCAGGGAGTTTGCCTCACCATCCGAATTTCGAACCCATGTAAACCAGGCTGTGACCCGGCGCCCGGCCGGAGACCGCGAAGCGACATTGTATGTGCATGGGTTCAACACCACCCAAACCGAAGCCGCATTCCGCGCAGCCCAGCTGGCCCATGATCTGGATCTGCCCGGAGTGCAGATGATCTATTCATGGCCCAGCCTGGGCAGCCCTTTGGGATATGCCTATGACGGAGACAGCATGTTGTTTGCGCGGGACGGCTTGGAGAAGTTGCTGCGCGACATCCATCGCAGCGGTACGGAACGGATCGTGATTGTCGCCCATTCAATGGGGTCCGTATTGGTGATGGAAGCCTTGCGTCAGATCGAGATTGCCGATCCCGGATGGTCGTCTCGATTCCTAAGTGGGATCGTGCTGATTTCTCCCGATCTGGATGTTGATCTGTTTCGAACCCAGATGAGCCGGATTGCCGAACCGCCCCAACCTTTTATCGTTTTTGTGTCCCGCAAGGACAAGCTCTTGAACCTCTCACAACGGCTTAGGGGTACCCACAGCCGGGAGCGGTTGGGCAATATCAGCTCGGTCGAAGCGATTTCCGATCTACCCATTGATATCATTGATACGACCGAATTTTCAGATGACGCACAATCTTCGCATTTTGTGGCCGGGTCTTCGCCCACATTGATCAAAATGCTGAACGAAGCTACCAAAATGGCCCAGTTCGTCGGGCATGATCGGATCACCCCAGAGAGCCTGTTGCCGGGTGCTGTGGCGCATTATTCTGCCGCAACGGAAGTCACTCCTTACAACCTTGCCGGTGAGCGTTGATATGGCACGGCAGGCCGACCTGACATCGGACACAGGGTTTGTGATCCGAAACGCCCGCTGGCTGTCGGCCGGTGCGTTGCTGACGCTTTTGTCCTGTTTTGGACAGACGTTTTTTATCTCTTTGTTTGCTGGCGAAATTCGTGCCGAATTTGGACTGAGCCACGGAGAATGGGGAGGCATCTATTCGGCTGGAACCATGGTTTCGGCGGTTGTCATGGTGTGGGCGGGCGTATTGTCCGATATGTTCCGAGTGCGGGCGCTTGGCACAATGATCCTGTTTGGTGTCGCAGTGGCCTGTCTGGTAATGGCCGGAAACCAATGGTTCTGGGGGTTGGTTGGGTCCATTTTCCTGCTTCGGTTCTTTGGGCAGGGCATGGCCACCCATATTGCAATGGTTGCTATGGCCCGGTGGTTTGTCGCGACGCGGGGCAGGGCGTTGGCCATTGCAACATTGGGTTTCTCTTTTGGTGAAGCTCTGTTGCCTGTGACGTTTGTTGCCCTGATGCCGATATTGGGATGGCGTGTGTTATGGGTAATTTGTGCTGGTCTTGCGATCCTGGGAATCCCAATCCTGATGACCCTGTTGAAACAGGAGCGCAGCCCGCGCCATCAGGCCACGGATCAAACTGCCACGGGTATAGAGAACCGTCATTGGACCAGGGCCCAAGCGTTAAAGCACCCGCTGTTCTGGTTCATCGTGCCATCCATTCTCGGCCCAAGCGCCTGTTCCACCGCGTTCTTTTTTCACCAGGTACACCTGGCAGAAATAAAGGGCTGGACCCATTTGGAATTTGTTGCATGGTTCCCTGTTTTTACCGGAGTTTCGGTGCTGTCGATGGTCGGAGCAGGTTGGGCGCTGGACAAGGTTGGAACCCATCGGTTGATGCCGCTGTTCCAACTCCCTGTGACAATCGGCTATCTGATTTTCGCCTGGGCCACCGAACCGACAGCCGTCATGTTCGGTTTTATCTTTCTGGCACTGACCACCGGAGCCAATGCCACGATCCCAGCGGCGTTTTGGGCTGAAACGTATGGCACGGCTCATATCGGTGCCATAAAATCCCTAGCCACCGCAATCATGGTCCTGGGCACGGCCATTGGGCCAGGCATTACCGGGGTTTTGATAGACGCCGGGATCAGCCTGGAAACCCAGTTTATCGGCTTTGTTGCGTATTTCCTGGTAACATCTCTGGGCGTGGCATTCGGACTGAAAAAGTATGGCCGATTGTGATCAGCCGCGTCTAAGATAGACGTAATAGGCACCTTCGCCACCGTGGCTGATATGCGCGGGTGTCACCTGTAATACAGCCTGTGCCATTGGTGGAAGAGAAAGCCATTGCGGCACTTGATGTTTCAATACTCCGAATGGGGTTGGAATCGGACCAAGGTCGTCGCGCCGCTTGCCCTTGCCCGTAATCACCAGCACCAATCGTTTTCCGGCGGCTTGTGATGACAAGATGAAATGACGTAACTCTGGATGAGCTTCAGCCTGACGCATCCCATGTAGGTCAATCCGGGCTTCGGGTTTGATCTTGCCACGTTTCATGCGGGCAAAGGATTTGAAATCCATTTGGAGCGCACTGGCGCGCATACTGTCCGCAATCGACGGTTTCAGTTCGTGTTTCACCGGTTTGGATTTTGCAGTGCGACCCAGTTCAAAATTCTCGATCCGGGGCAGGGGCTGTTTCGTCGGTTTCGGTTTGGGCAGAGGTAGCGCCTGCGGGGTGCTATGCGCCCCAGGATGCATACGTTCAGTCTGCTCGACGACCCTATGCCAAAGGTTGATCTCGTCGCTGGTCAGTTTTCGACGTGTCATTGCAGTTCGTCCGGCAAAAGGGCAAAGGCCCGCTGAATAGGCAGCAGGACAACCATCCTCCCCGGATCACGCAACCGCCCGGCTGCTTGACCCGCCGCGTCTCCGGTTCCAAAGAAGATGTCAGCCCGCTGGGCGCCCTTGATAGCCGAACCTGTATCCTGCGCAACCATCAGGCGTCGCATCTTGCCCGAACCGTCCTTTTCCAACCAGACAGGTGCCCCTAGGGGGACGAATTTAGGATCCACCGCAACGGTCCGCAACGCTGTCACCGATCGATTCATCGCCCCCAGGGGGCCGGAGCTGGCAGGGACTTGGTTTACGGTGCGAAAGAACACATAGGACGGGTTGTGCATCAACAGGTCATCGCCATCCACCGGGTTGCGACGCACCCAGTTTTTGATGACCTGCGCACTGACCTGATGGGCGTTATAAATCCCACGGCGAACCAATTCGACCCCGATCGAGCGATATGGATGTCCGTTGGCGCCGCCATATCCGACCCGAATCGTTGATCCATCGGACATTCTGATCCTGCCAGACCCCTGGATTTGTAAGAAAAAAAGCTCAACCGGATCATCGACCCATGCGATTTCCAAACCGCGACCGTCCATGACACCGCTGGTCAGAATATCGCGGCGGGGAAGCCAGGGATTATTTCGCTTTGCTTCGGGTGGCATCCGGTAGATCGGATACCGATAGCGCGCATTGGGGCTGCGAGCGCCCTCCAGCTCTGGTTCAAAATAGCCAGTGAACAGCGCCGGGTCGCCATCCTGGGTCAGAACCGGACGAAAGAACAATTCAAAGAACGCCTTGGCCTGATCGACAGGGTGATTCTGGGCCACCGCGCACAGGCTGGTCCAATCCGGGTCATCCAGATCCGGACACGTGTTCAGAAACGCCTGCAACGCAGCCGCATGATCATCCTTGTCCCAACCTTCCAGTTGATCAAATCCAAGGATTTGGTGCGTGACTTCGCCCTGTGCTCCGGCCCCGCACATCATGGACACCGCCACACATGCTGCCCGGAGCGCATGAATCATCCGTCCGTTGCGACCAACTGCCAGTTCGGATCATTCGAACCCATGGTGCGGGCAAACGTCCAAGTGTCTTTCTGGCGCTTGATATGTTTGGGATCACCTTCGACAATATCACCACCGCGGTCACGAACAACCGAAGTCAATTCACCCACGAACCGCATGGTAACTTCGGCCAGGTTGGTGTCCTTGTCGAAATGTACGTCAGACACTGTGGTTTCACGCACACCTACAAATTCGGCTTCAATTTTCAGGCCCTGATCTTCTCGGCTGGACACAACGTCAACAAAGGTCTGGAACACAACGTCGGCCAAAAAGGGTTTCAATCCGTCCAGGTCACCGCGTTCAAAACCCATAACGATCATCTCATAGGCACCTCGGGCACCCTGTACGAATTCGCTAACGGAAAATCCGGGTTCGATCCGTTTCATAGCCGCAAGGTCATTGGCCTGTGGGCTGTCCTCGGGCACATGGTCAGTAATGTCACGATCCGGACCACCTTCGATCACTTCGAATTCTTGGCGACGGCGAGGCGACTCTTTTGGTGCGGGCGGCTTTTCAAACCCTTCACGGGTTCCCAGAACGCTTTTGAGGCGCAGGATCAGGAAAATGGCAATGCCAGCCAAAACCAACAGCGTGATCATGGGGGGTGGATTCATTTGGACCTCTTCTGGACCACTTCAGGAGCTGTGGCCTTTGTAACTTGCACCACATGCACTTATGTAGGTTACGGGCGGGGTCAAGTCCACAGCCCAGCCATACGTTGATGAGGAAACTGACATGTATCTTTTCTTGGCCTTTCTGATGGTTCCGATCCTCGAGATCGCTTTGTTCATTCAGGTTGGCGATTTGATTGGGCTTTGGCCGACCCTGGGAATTGTGGTTCTGACCGCAATTTTGGGTACATGGTTGGTCAGGACACAAGGTCGCATGGCCATGGGTCAGCTGCGCAATTCGTTCTCTCAGCTGGGTGATCCGACCGAACCACTGGCGCATGGCGCGATGATCCTGTTCTCTGGTGCGTTGCTGTTGACACCCGGTTTCTTTACCGATGCCATTGGATTTGCGCTGTTGGTACCTCCGGTACGTGTCGCGGTGTACAAATATCTGCGTTCCCGGGTGTCAGTCGCCCAATTCCAGATGGGCCCCGGACCAATGCCAGGACACGGGTTCAATCCTGGAGCGCGGCCAAACCCAACAGGCCAGAACGACGACATTATTGACGGCGAATTCGAAGACGTTACGTCCCCACGTCCCCGCACCGGCCCCTCGGGTTGGGTCGAAGGTCCTGATCGCCGTTGAGGTGCGCGGATCAAGCTGATAAGCACAGCTAAACGTGATTTTCAGGAGTAGTTCCATGGCCGAAAACGACGCAGCCGAAGGCGCACAGCCGCAGCAACAGCAGCAAGCCCCCCAAGTTCAGATGAATGTTCTGGGTCAGTACGTGCGCGACCTGTCCTTTGAGAACGTGATGGCCCAAAAGGGTGGCGGTGGCGACGCTCAGCCCGATGTCAGTGTACAGGTAAATCTGGACGCCAAGAAACGTCCGACCGAAAACCAGTACGAAGTGATGATCAAACTGACGGTCGAATCCAAAGCCAAGGAAAAAGGCGACGTTCTGTTCGTCCTGGAAGTCGAGTATGTCGGGATATTCAACATTGTTGGCGTGCCCGAAGACCAGCTGCATCCTTTCCTGCTTATCGAATGCCCGCGGATGCTGTTCCCGTTCCTGCGTCGCATTGTGTCCGACATCACCAGCGATGGCGGCTTCCCTCCGCTGAATCTGGACAACATTGATTTTGTGGCGATCTATCGCAATGAACTGGCCCGCCGTCAGCAGGCCGCCGCGGATGCCGCACCCAAGAACTAAACCGGTTTTTCGGGATTTTTGAAAACGCCGCCTGTTACATGGCGGCGTTTTTTAGTGACGCCACAATGCGCCATCACCCATTTTTTCGACAAATGCATCATGCGCAGCCTGTTCATCCGCAGTCAGGCGCGGTGGCAATGCGGTTGGGCGCGCAGACGGGCGCCACTGGTCATTTCCCGCCGATCCGGGTGTGTTGGAAACGGTGGCCAGACCGAAATCGGGTTGTCGTCCACCGACCAGCTCCAAATACACTTCGGCCAGGATTTCAGAGTCGAGCAAAGCGCCATGCATAGTCCGGGATGAGTTGTCGATGTGAAACCGGCGGCACAAGGCATCCAGTGATGCAGGTGATCCAGGAAAACGCTGACGGGCGATCGCCAACGTGTCGATCGCCTGATCCCAGGGCAATTGTGGCAGCCCAAGCCACCGCAATTCGGCATTCAGGAACTTCATGTCGAATGCCGCGTTATGGATCACCATTTTTGCATCACCGACGAAATCCAGAAACTTCTGCCCAAAGGCAGAAAACACCGGCTTATCGCGCAGTGTCACCTGACCTGGGGCAGGGGCCTGAGGAGGCTCCAAAAGATCCGGACCGATTCCGTGGACCTGGAATGCTTCGGACGGCATCGACCGTTCGGGGTTGATATAAACGTGAAACGTTTCTCCGGTTGGCAGGTGGTTAAACAGTTCCAATGCCCCGATTTCGACAATGCGATCGCCGGATTCCGGATCAAATCCCGTGGTTTCGGTATCAAGTACGATCTCACGCATTGGCCATCCCCTCGCGGATACTGGCAACTATCTGCTCCACCTGTTGGCGTGCATGATCCAAGGTGTCAGTGATGATCACATAATCGGATCGCGCCACTTTCTCGTCATTCGGCAATTGCTTTTTCCGAATGTGTTCAAACTGCTCGACGGTCATCGTTCCACGATCCATAACGCGATTTTTTTGCAATTCATCCGGAATAGAGACACATGCTACGGCATCCATCGCGACATTTCCCCCAGTTTCGAACAACAGAGGAATGTCAAAAACCAGAATATCTGACGTTGCAAGCGCGCGGAATTGCGTTCGATCCAGTGCGACCAGCGGATGCACGACAGACTCTATCTGTTTCAGTGCGTCCGGATTTTGCCCGATGATGCGCTTCAACGCGTCCCGCGACACGCGGCCATCAATGACTGCTTCTGGGAAAAGATCCCTGATCGGCGAGACTGCAGCACCGCCCTGTTCATACAAACGATGCACGGCCGCATCCGCATCCCACACATCACATCCCGCATCAGAGAACAGTCCAGCGGTTGTGCTTTTCCCCATGCCGATCGATCCCGTCAGTCCGAGTGCAAAGCTCATCTCAGTGCGGCCGCCCGTGTAGCGTTGTCGACGTCGGGACGCTGACCAAACCAACGTTCGAATCCAGGAACCGCCTGATGCAGCAACATGCCCAGACCATCGACCGTCTGACACCCAACTTCTTCTGCAATTCGCAAAAGTCGGGTTTGCAACGGAGCATAAATCAGATCTGTCACCAAAGTTCCAGGTTCCAGCCCATCCAGCGGCACCCGCAGTTCCGGTTTTCCAACCATGCCCAGCGATGTGGTATTGACCACCAGATTGGCACCTTCAAACAAATTGCCAGCCTGCACCCAATCGACAACCTTGATCCGCTGACCAAAATCTTCGCGCAACTGTTCTGCTCGTCCCCGGGTCCGGTTCGTCAACAGAATTTCAGGCGCACCGGCTTCGACCAGAGAGGCAACGACCGCGCGTGCCGCACCACCAGCCCCCAGCACAACCGCCGGTCCGGCTTTGGCATCCCAATCTGGTGCGCCCTGTTGCAAATTGGTGATAAACCCATAGCCATCGGTGTTATCTGCATGGATCTTGCCATCCGGGCGAAAGATCAACGTATTCGCCGCACCGATCAACGTTGCTCGATCGGTGATTTGATCCGCAATCGACATCACCGCCTCTTTGTGCGGGATCGTCACATTGGCACCGACAAACCCCATATCCGGCAAGGTTCGAATGACTTGCTCCAGATCTTTGGAGGCCACATCCATCGGGATGTAGTACCCCTGTAATCCATAGGTATTCAGCCAGTGCCGATGCACACGCGGAGACCGTGAATGTGCAACAGGTGACCCAATGACACCCGCCAACGGAATTTTTGCCTCACTCATTGCTCGATCACCCCCTGCGTTGCCAGATAGTTCAGCAATTCCAATAATGGCATACCCAAAACGTTAAAGTAATCGCCGTCAATGGTACTAAAGAGCCTGACGCCCTCTTGCTCGAGCTTGTAGCCTCCCACGGCATGACGAATGCTGTCCCAATTTCGGGCCACATAGTCAGAAAGATAGGCATCGCTGGCATCGCGCATCCGCAGACGGACCTGGCCCACGTGCCGCCAGATTGGCTGAGCATCACGATAGATCACCCCGGCCGACAACAGCATATGTCGTTGTCCGCGCATCTCACACAATTGTCCCAAAGCCTGTTCCGGTGAATTGGGTTTGGACAGCAACCGCCCCTGAAAATCCAGAACCTGATCACAACCCAAAACCATAGAACCTGGGTATTTGGCGCTGATTTTGCGCGCCTTCAGTTCAGCAAGAGCATCAGCAATGTCCCGAGGCGCTGCATTTTCAGCCAACAGCGCCCGTTTCACGGATTCTTCGTCGACCTTGGGCACCCGAATTTCGAAGGGAACATTGGCCTGACGCAGCAATTCGGCCCGAACGGACGATCCGGATGCCAAAACGAGGGGGATAGACATGTGGAAAACCCCTATGAAAACCACTGGAGGAAGTTGGGACGGTTTAGCATGATTTCGGGGGTTACTGGCAAGTGGGGGAAATACACGCGACTTTCGCAGAGTCGTTCGCTGATTCCTCCTTTGGGGACCGGGATAAGATTCCAATCGGGGATAAACCGGGTTGTGCATTCACATCCCCAGCTTATCCCCAGCTGCACTCAAATTCTCAATCACACAAGTCACTGAATAAAAACAAATATTCCAGTTTTCCCCGCGCGTAATCCCTGACCCTCTTTTCCCCATCCCTGAATGGGGATAAGCCAAGGGATCACTGAATTATCCACGGAAATCCGTGAGTCCTACAAAATCATCATCCTTTTTTCTTAATTTTTTATTTAAGGGAGAAGGGAAAACCGGGCGAGACTAACATGGCTGACCTGCTCTTTACGCTGTACCCTTGGATCAAGGCCCTGCACATCATGGCAGTGCTCAGCTGGATGGCTGGATTGTTCTATCTTCCCAGACTATTTGTGTACCATGTTGAACAGGCAGAGAAGGTCCAGGATTCCCTCCCGATCTTCAATATGATGGAAGACAAGCTGTTGCGGGTAATCATGCGCCCAGCCATGATTGTGACCTGGATCGCCGGGTTGATCATCGTGTTTACTCCGGGGATCGTTGATTGGAGCTATGTCTGGCCCTGGACCAAGGGCGCGTCGGTGATCGCCATGACCGGGTTCCATCACTGGCTGGTCACGCGCCACAAACTATTGGTCGCGGGCACCAACACGTTGACAGGGCGACATTATCGGATGATGAACGAGGTTCCGACAGTTCTGATGGTGATCATCGTTCTGTCGGTTATTCTCAAGTTCTGACGCATCGTTTGACTCACCTCGGTCAAGTGTTTATGTAACCGCTCAAAGCAGGCCCGTCCGGGTTGTGCGTTTTCCTATCTTATTGTGACCCCGCACCGGAACACCCGGTGTTCAGAGGCTGTATATCCATGACCGTCGAAACCTTGAATCTCGCTGATCTCAAAATCAAAAGCCCCAAGGACCTGTTGTCCATGGCTGAAGAGCTGGAGATCGAAAACGCGTCTACCATGCGCAAAGGCGAAATGATGTTTCAAATCCTGCGCGAACGCGCGGATGAGGGATGGGAAATTTCGGGTGATGGTGTGCTCGAAGTTCTTCAGGACGGTTTTGGATTCCTACGCTCTCCTGAGGCGAACTATTTGCCAGGTCCAGACGACATTTACGTGTCGCCCGACGTCATCCGTCAGCACTCTCTGCGTACAGGAGACACCGTAGAGGGGGTTATTCAGGCCCCCAATGACCAAGAGCGCTATTTTGCCATTACCAAGGTCACATTGATCAATTTTGAAGAGCCGGAAAAAGCCCGTCACAAGGTTGCCTTTGATAACCTGACACCACTTTATCCAGATGAACGGCTCAACATGGAAACGGCCGATCCGGCGACTAAGGATCGTTCGGCGCGCGTCATTGATCTGGTTGCGCCAATTGGTAAAGGTCAACGGTCTTTGATCGTGGCACCGCCGCGTACAGGCAAGACAGTGATTTTGCAGAATATCGCGCATTCTATCGAGAAAAATCATCCCGAATGCTATTTGATTGTGCTTCTGATCGACGAACGTCCTGAAGAAGTCACTGACATGCAGCGGTCCGTAAAAGGTGAAGTTGTATCCTCGACCTTTGACGAACCGGCGACTCGCCACGTGGCCGTATCCGAAATGGTCATTGAAAAAGCCAAACGCTTGGTCGAACATAAACGAGATGTTGTTATTCTTCTCGATTCCATCACAAGACTTGGTAGGGCGTTCAATACTGTGGTGCCGTCGTCAGGTAAAGTTCTGACAGGTGGTGTTGATGCAAACGCCCTGCAACGCCCCAAACGCTTCTTTGGTGCCGCCCGGAACATCGAAGAGGGTGGGTCGCTGACCATTATCGCAACAGCGCTGATCGATACTGGATCGCGTATGGACGAAGTGATTTTTGAAGAATTCAAGGGCACCGGTAACTCGGAAATCGTTCTGGACCGCAAGATCGCAGACAAGCGTGTGTTCCCGGCCATAGACATTCTGAAGTCTGGTACACGGAAAGAGGATCTGTTGGTCGACAAGGGCGATTTGGCCAAAACTTATGTTTTGCGTCGGATTTTGAATCCGATGGGCACAACAGATGCCATCGAATTCCTGTTGTCCAAGCTGAAGCAGACCAAATCAAATTCTGACTTCTTTGACTCGATGAACACCTGACCTGATACAACGTTTCTGAAAGGGTCGTTACATGGACACGATCTTTGCGTTGGCCAGCGCCCAGGGCAAGGCGGGGGTTGCGGTTATCCGGATCTCCGGCCCGTCCGCACATGTGGTAGCAGGACGAATGGGTGGAGATCTACCCAGCCAGGGTACCACATTGCGGGTTCTACGGGACCCGAACGGGTTGCCATTGGACGAAGCGCTGGTTCTGACCTTTTCGGCCCCACGCAGCTTTACCGGGGAAGATGTCGCTGAATTTCAAATTCACGGCAGCATGGCTGTTATTGCCTCAGTGTTGCGCGAACTTGAAACCCAACCTGACGCACGTATGGCTGAACCTGGGGAATTTACGCGCCGGGCATTGGAGAATGGGAAACTAGACCTTACGCAGGTCGAAGGTCTGGCGGATCTGATTGATGCAGAAACCGAAGCGCAACGAAAGCAAGCCCAGCAGGTTCTGGCTGGCGAATTGGGACAGTTGGCGGAGCGGTGGCGCCGCGACCTGATCCGGGCCGCATCCTTGATCGAGGTCACAATCGATTTTGCGGATGAAGAAGTTCCTGTCGATGTAACTCCCGAGGTTTCTGCGCTGTTGACCGGAGTTCAGTCAGATTTGGCCCGTGAGGTTGAAGGTGTTACAATTTCGGAACGTATTAGAAGCGGGTTTGAAGTTGCGATCGTAGGTGCGCCAAATGTCGGAAAATCAACACTGTTGAATGCTTTGGCAGGGCGACAAGCGGCAATTACCTCGGAGTTCGCCGGAACAACGCGTGATGTCATCGAAGTCCGAATGGATTTGGGTGGCTTGCCGGTAACCTTACTTGACACTGCCGGTTTGCGTGAGACTGACGATCACGTCGAAGGGATTGGCATCGAACGCGCCCGGGAGCGTGCGGAAGCAGCTGATTTGAGGGTCTTCTTGGTCGATGATGACAGCCTTTTGGACGTCGATTTTGTTCCCGGTGATATCAAACTGCAACCAAAGGCTGATATCCATCCTGGGCGGCCCGATGCAATTTCGGGAAAAACAGGCGAAGGGATCGATAAATTGGTCGATCATATTTCGGCTGTTTTGGGTCAGAGATGTGCAACGTCGGGTATCGCCACCAGAACGCGGCATAAAGAAGCAATGACTTCGGCCTTGAACAGGCTCATCTCTGCTCAACGAGTTTTGGCTGATGGGCCCGATTTCTATGATATTGCTGCAGAGGACCTGAGATCTGCGATTCGATCTTTGGAACTCTTGGTTGGGCGTGTTGGTGTTGAAAACCTTCTGGACGAAATATTTTCGAGTTTTTGTCTAGGTAAGTAAGGAGTGTTTCACGTGAAACATTCAAATTATGATGTGATTGTTATTGGTGGTGGGCATGCGGGGACCGAAGCTGCCCACGCATCCGCACGGGTGGGTGTACGAACAGCCTTGGTCACATTGACCCGACAAGGAATCGGTGTAATGTCCTGTAATCCTGCCATTGGCGGACTAGGCAAAGGACATCTGGTTCGAGAAATTGATGCGTTGGATGGAGTTATGGCCCGGGTCGCCGACAGGGCAGGGATCCAGTTTCGTCTATTGAACCGTCGCAAGGGACCCGCGGTACAAGGTCCCAGAACCCAGGCGGATCGAAATATTTATCAAAAGACAATGTTGGCGGAAACAGTTGCACAGCCAAATTTAGACATTGTCATCGGTGAAGTAACTGACTTCCTTATGGATGGAGCCCGTGTCGTTGGGGTTCAGTTGGCTGATGACAGCGAAATTTCTGCCAAAAAGGTAATTCTGACATCCGGGACATTTCTTCGCGGTATAATCCACATCGGTGATGTCTCGCGACCAGGCGGACGAATGGGTGACAAGCCGTCTGTCAAATTGGCGGAACGTCTGGATAGTTTTGAGTTACCCATGGGCCGGCTGAAGACAGGTACACCGCCCAGGTTGGATGGGCGAACGATTGATTGGTCGGGGTTGGATATGCAACCCGGGGATGACGACCCGACATTTTTTTCGTTTCTTACCCGACAGGTACACGCCCGCCAAATATCATGTGGGATTACGCATACAAATGCGCATACGCATGAAATTATTGAAAAAAATCTGTCCAGGTCGGCAATGTACGGCGGGCACATAGATGGCGTGGGACCCAGATATTGCCCATCCATTGAAGACAAGATCGTTAGATTTTCTGAAAAGTCCTCGCACCAAGTATTTCTGGAGCCGGAAGGAATTGATGATCACACGGTCTATCCGAATGGAATTTCGACATCTTTGCCAGAAGATATTCAGATGGAATACGTCCGGTCTATCAAAGGCTTGGAGAACACCGTCATTCTGCAACCTGGGTATGCGATCGAATATGACTATATTGATCCTAGAACGCTGACACTGGAGTTGGCGCTCAAGGATGTTCCGAATTTATATCTCGCTGGACAGGTCAACGGGACAACGGGATATGAAGAAGCTGCAGCTCAGGGAATGGTTGCAGGATTGAATGCGGCGCTCGCGTGTTTGGAACAGGACCCAGTTCAGTTTAGTAGATCAAATAGTTACATTGGTGTGATGATTGATGATCTGACAACAAACGGAGTGGCCGAACCCTATCGCATGTTTACATCTCGGGCTGAATTCAGATTGTCGCTGCGGGCTGATAATGCTGATCAAAGGCTGACGCCACTGGCGGAGAGAATGGGCTGTGTTAGCCCAGAGCGTTTGAAAATTTTCCATCTGAAGATGGATAAGATCGAGAAAGCCAAGACTGTGCTCGAAACTGACCGCTTTACACCAAAGCAAATTTCAGGTGCCGGAATTCGGGTCAATCAAGACGGTAATCGAAGAACAGGTATGGAGATCCTTGCTTTTCCTGACGTGGTTTTTGAGGATATTTTGCACCTGCTGCCCGAGTTGGGGCCGGTCGACGCAGAAACACGCCGGCAAGTAGAGCGGGACGCTCTGTATGCAAACTATATCTCCCGGCAAATGCGGGAAATCGAAGCCTTGAAAAAAGACGAGAATGTGAAGATTCCAATTGATTTTGAATTCTCATCAATCAGCGGATTGTCAAACGAGCTTAAATTCAAACTCGCGCAGGCACGACCGTCAAGCCTCTCCCAGGCTGCGCGTATTGATGGCATGACGCCAGCGGCTTTGGCGCTAGTACTTGCCGTAATCAAGAGATCGGGTGAGAGGTCTACCGCGTGACGCAAGAACAAGCTATGTATGACCTAGATGTTTCACGTGAAACAATCGAAAAACTGAAGCAGTTCGAGGCTTTGGTTAGAAAATGGAACCCAAAGATAAACTTGGTTTCAAAAAGTAGCTTGGACAACCTGTGGTCACGGCACATTGTTGATTCCACTCAGGTTATCCGAACGTTGAACCCAAAGGGGAAATGGGTTGATTTGGGAAGTGGCGGGGGGTTTCCGGGGCTGATTGCGGCCATTTTTGCGTCTACAGAATTTCCAGATCTAACTGTTACCTTGATTGAAAGCGATCAACGAAAGGCCGCATTTCTTCGGAATGCGGCCAGAGAATGCCAAGCAACTTGTACAGTGCTCAGCAAACGCATTGAACAGGTTGAACCCCAATGTGCCGACATTTTGTCAGCTCGCGCTTTGGCCGATCTTGCGAAGCTCCTGGAGTTTTCGGAAAAACATCTAAAACCAGACGGTACCGCCTTGTTTCCAAAAGGTATCACATGGGAAAAAGAGGTGGAAGACGCACGTCTGAAATGGTCCTTTGACATAGAAGTGATTAAAAGCATTACAGAACCCAACGCTTCAATATTGAAGATCAAAGGAGTGACGCGTGTCTGATCTTTCGCGCCCTGAAGGGCCTCGCATTATGGCCGTTGCAAACCAAAAAGGGGGCGTTGGCAAAACCACAACAGCAATCAATCTTGCTGCGGCTCTGGTAGAGCAGGGTATGCGCGTTCTGGTGGTTGACCTTGACCCCCAAGGTAATGCCTCGACCGGTTTGGGGGTCGAAGCGGTTGACCGTGAGCTGACAACCTATGATCTTTTGATGGATGACGCACCTTTGGACGACGTAATCCAAAAATCCAGCTTTGACGGGTTGTACATCATTCCAGCGACCGTGGACCTGAGTTCTGCCGACATCGAACTGATGTCGAACGAAAAACGTAGCTTTTTGCTGCATGATGCATTGCGCCAAACCGCCATGGACAAATTTGGTTGGGACTATGTTCTGATTGACTGTCCGCCGTCACTGAACCTTTTGACAGTAAATGCAATGGTTGCGGCCCATTCTGTATTGGTGCCGCTTCAAAGTGAGTTTTTTGCACTCGAAGGTCTGTCACAGCTGATGTTGACCATACGCGAGGTCCGGCAAACAGCGAATGCGGGACTTAGGATCGAAGGGGTGATCATGACAATGTTCGATCGCCGGAATAATCTATCCCAACATGTTGAGAAAGATGCGCGGGACAACCTAGGAGATCTGGTATTCAAAACCGTTATCCCCCGGAATGTGCGTGTAAGCGAGGCACCATCCTATGCGGTTCCTGTTCTGAGCTATGATACAAATTCCCAAGGTGCGACGGCGTATCGTGCTTTGGCAAAAGAATTGCTGTCCAACCATAATAAGCTGGCAGCCTGAAAACTGGGAGATCGAGCATGGCAGATCATACAAAGGGTAAACCAAGGGGGTTGGGCCGCGGGCTGTCTGCTCTGATGGCAGATGTGAACCCGGTGACCGAGGAAAACAACGTACCATCCAACCGACAGCCGGACATGATGGTTCCGATCGAAAAGGTAATTGCCAATCCGGACCAACCGAGACGTCGGTTTGATCAGCAAGATCTGGATGACCTGACGGCGTCAGTAAAAGAAAAAGGGGTTATTCAACCTCTAATCGTGCGCCCCGTCGAAGGTGGGATGTATGAAATTGTTGCGGGTGAACGCCGATGGCGGGCGTCCCAGGCTGCGCAGCTGCATGAAGTCCCGGTGTTGGTTCGTGACTATAGCGATCTCGAAGTCCTGGAAGTGGCCATTATTGAAAACATTCAGCGCGCGGACTTGAATGCGGTCGAAGAGGCTGCAGGGTACAAACAGCTGATGGAAAAATTCGGACATACCCAGGAGCGACTTGCGGAGGCTTTGGGAAAAAGCCGCAGCCACATCGCAAATTTGATGCGTTTGTTGCAACTGCCAGAAGACGTTCAGGAAATGGTACAGCGCCGGGATTTGTCAGCTGGCCATGCACGGGCGTTGATAACGTCGGAAAATCCGACAGTCCTGGCGAAAAAGGTTGTGAAAAATGGAATGTCCGTTCGGGCGACCGAGGCGATGGTGCGTAAGGAAGCTGGCGGTGACAGGCCAAAGTCATCCAAGCCGGCACAGCGACCTGCTTCGGAAAAAGACGCCGATACCAAAGCTTTGGAGGCGGATTTGTCATCTTGGTTAAAGATGCAGGTATCCATAGACCACAAGACTGGAACAGAAGCGGGCACTGTTACGATCTCATACGAGACATTGGACCAACTGGATGAACTTTGTGGAATTCTCAGCCGTTAGGGCGAGACCATATGAAGACCAGAACACATCCTAGAACAACTGCTTGGATTACGACAACATAGGTCGGTACACCGAGTATGAGGGACAATGCAAAGACGGCGGCGATCGATACGGTCGCCGCCTTTTTTGCACCGGGTCGGATGGATCCTGAACTGCGCCAGTCTTCGATCAGAGGGCCAAAAATATTGTGCTCAAGGATCCAGTTGTGCAAGCGGTCTGATGAATTGGCAAAAAGGAATGCAGCCAAAAGCAGGAAGGGAACAGTCGGTAGAAGGGGGAGGACAATTCCAATAACGGCCAGAGCGACACACAATAGACCCAAACCGGCGTATACAAAACGCATGTGTTAATCCGATAACAATTCGCGGATGACCGCATTCAACAACGAGCGACCCTGTAGCGTCGCCTTGAGGCAAGACCCCGATCGTTCGATCATGCCCAAGTCTTCGAGATATGTCAGATTTTCCTCAGGTAAAGGGGAGCCAGACAATCTCTGATATCTTTCCACATCCAAACCTTCGGTCAATCGAATGCCCATCATCAAGAACTCTTGCGCTGCGTCACGGGACGTTAGCATGTTGTGAGGCAATTCTCCTGACCCGGCGGATACGTCTGACAGCCATCTTCCCGGCGAAAGATGGGTTTCAGTGGCAAACTTTTGTCCCTTCAGCGTGAGACGCCCATGGGCTCCAGGGCCAATTCCCACGTAGTCACCATAGCGCCAATAGATCAGATTATGACGGGATTGCGCCCCTGGAACAGCATGGTTGGATACCTCATAAGCAGGCATACCGCGGTCGGCGCAAATTTGTTGCGTGACCTGGTACATGTCTGCTGCTGTGTCATCAGTTGGCAGATCACGTAGTTTACCCCGGGCATAGCGATCCCCGAACGCCGTGCCTTCTTCAATCGTCAACTGGTAGAGGGACAAGTGGTCTATTGCCATGTCCAGAGCCTGAGTCAGCTCTGTTTCCCACTCTGAGGTGGTTTGATCCTGTCGGGCATAGATCAAGTCAAAGCTGACTCGATCAAAGCATGATCGGGCTACGTCGAATGCGGCTTTGGCTTCGTCCACCGAATGTATACGTCCAAGGCGTCGCAAGTCCCGGTCATTCAGCGCCTGGATCCCCATGGAGATTCGATTGACACCGGCATCCCTGTACCACGAAAACCGCTCTGCTTCGACGGAACCGGGATTGGCTTCGAGTGTGATTTCGATGTCATTGGCAAATGGCCAGATATCGCGGGCAGTTTCGATTACTGCGGCAACGGTATCGGGATGCATCAGGCTGGGAGTGCCACCCCCAAAGAATATGGCGTTCAGAACACGGCCGGGGAGCAGATTTCGGTATCTCTCCAACTCGTGAATATAGGCTCTAACCCAGGCTTTTTGGTCTATTTTGGACGACACATGGCTGTTGAAATCACAATAGGGGCATTTGGCTTGGCAGAATGGCCAGTGGATATACAGGCCAAATCCGCCGTTGCGCCAATCATCCACTGAAACAGCCCTGAATGAATTTGGTGACGGCCTTGCCCCGATGGCTGATCTTGTGTTTTTCAGCGGGATCCATCTGGGCACATGTAATGTCTAATCCGTCTGGTTGAAACATCGGATCATAGCCAAATCCGTTTTCGCCGCGAATGGGCCAGATCAGTTGACCGGGCATGACGCCTTCGAACACTTCGTCGTGTCCGTCGGGCCAGGCGATGACCAATGTACAACGAAACTGCGCAGTGCGTGGGGCGGTGGCCTTGGCTGTATTCAACTCATCATTGGCCCGTGTCATTGCCAGCATGAAGTCACGGCCATTTGGGGTCTCGGCCCAATCAGCGGTATTCACGCCAGGGGCCCCACCCAGCGCATCTATGGTGATGCCCGAGTCATCAGAAAGAGCCGGCAGGCCGGTCGCCTTGGCCGCGGCATGGGCCTTGATCCGGGCGTTCCCGACAAATGAATCTTCGGTTTCTTCGGGTTCGGGCAAGTCCATATCGCCGGCACCGATGACCGAAACCCCAAAGGGTGCTAGAATTTCGGTAATCTCTGCCAACTTTCCGGCGTTGTGGGTGGCGACAAGTAACTTGTCGCCCTCAAACTTGCGTGTCATGCGCATGCGGCCTTTTGTATTTCGGCCAATTCGGCAGTGCCAGCAGTGGCCAAATCCATCAGTTCATTCATCTGATCGCGGCTGAATACCGAACCCTCGGCGCTCATTTGCACTTCGATCAGTTTGCCCGATCCGGTCATGATGAAGTTACCGTCAACGCCGGCCTCCGAATCTTCGGGGTAATCCAGATCCAAAACAGGCTGACCCGCGTAAATGCCACAGGACACGGCGGCAACAGGATCAACCAGTGGATCCATGATGACGTCGCCCGCTTTCATCAGTTTGTTGACCGCCAGACGCAGCGCGACCCAACCACCGGTGATTGATGCACAACGCGTGCCGCCGTCTGCCTGAAGTACGTCACAGTCGATGGTGATCTGACGTTCTCCCAGTGCAACCCGGTCAACACCGGCGCGCAGGGCGCGGCCAATCAGGCGCTGGATTTCGACGGTTCGGCCGCCTTGTTTCCCCGAGGCTGCCTCGCGGCGCATCCGGGTGTTGGTCGCGCGGGGCAACATGCCGTATTCGGCGGTGACCCAGCCCAGGCCAGACCCTTTGATGAACGGCGGAACGCGCTCTTCGATCGTGGCAGTGCACAGCACGTGGGTTTCGCCTACTTTGATCAGGCAGGACCCTTCGGCGTGTTTGGTAAACCCGGTTTCGATGGAAACGGGGCGCATTTGGTTCAACTGTCTTCCAGAGGGTCGCATGGGATATCCTTTGTTTCTTGGGATCGGGGATACCTGCGGGGGGCTGTTGAGCGCAACCCCGATTGACCTTTGGTGCTGCTGCTCTTTAATGGCGGAGCAGATAAAAGTGATGGCAATGGGCGACGCGAACAAAATTCTGGATGATATGAATGACAGATCGCGCGAGGTTTTTCGCACGGTTGTTGAGTCCTATCTCGAAACCGGTGACCCGGTTGGCAGCCGAACGCTGACGCGGAGCCTGAGCGAAAAGGTCAGCGCAGCGACAATTCGCAATGTAATGCAGGATCTGGAGTATCTGGGGTTGCTCGACAGCCCGCATGTCAGCGCCGGGCGCATTCCGACCCAGATGGGGTTGCGGATGTTTGTGGACGGGCTGTTGGAGGTTGAAGATCTGAGAGCCTCGGACAGGCAAAAGATTAACGCTACCCTAGGGTCCAACACTGCCGATGTTGGGTCTATGCTGGATCGGGTAGGGGCGGCGCTGTCAGGTGTCACGCAAGGGGCGTCTTTGGTCCTGACGCCCAAACACGAGGCCGAAATTCGACATATCGAATTTGTGTCCCTGGCCCAGGATCGTGCATTGGTTGTTCTGGTGTTTTCGGATGGCCACGTTGAAAACCGGGTATTCACCCCGCCTGCAGGTCAAACGCCCAGTTCAATGCGCGAGGCGGCCAACTTTCTGAATGCTCAGATCGAAGGAAAAACGTTGAGCGAAGTTTCTGGCTTGATGCGACGTGAGATCGCGGATCGTCGTCAGGAAATCGACGTTCTGGCCCAGGATCTGATCGAAAGTGGGTTTGCGGCCTGGGATAGTCAGGGGGATGATCAGGCACGGTTGATCGTTCGGGGGAGGGCGAATCTGCTGGGGGATGGGGAAAAATCCGAAGAGCTGGACCGCATCCGTGTGCTGTTTGACGACCTGGAACGCAAGCGCGATATCGCAGAATTTCTGGAACTGACCGAAGACGGCGAGGGCGTGCGCATTTTTATCGGCTCAGAGAACAAACTTTTCTCACTTTCGGGTTCCTCTTTGGTGGTGTCTCCCTATATGAACTCTGACCGAAAGATCATTGGTGCTGTCGGCGTGATTGGGCCGACTCGCCTGAATTATGGACGGATCGTGCCGATTGTGGACTACACGGCGCAACTGGTTGGAAAGCTGCTTTCCGATCGGAGTTAGAGGTGAAAGATGGCAGAGCCCAAGACTGAAGAGTTTCTGGACGATATCGATACTGCAGAAGCCGAAGAGCTGGCTGAAGAGTTTGCCGAGATTGACGAGGCAGAGTTGGAGCTGGAATCGCTAAAGGCCGAACGGGACGAATTCAAAGACCGTTTCATGCGTGCATTGGCGGATGCGGAAAATTCCCGTAAACGCGGTGACAAGGCACGGCGTGATGCCGAGCAGTACGGCGGATCAAAGTTGGCCCGGGACATGCTGCCGGTTTATGACAACATGAAACGCGCGTTGGAAACTGCAACTGATGAACAGCGCGAAGTGTCAGGTGCCCTGATCGAAGGCATCGAACTGACCATGCGGGCGTTGCGCGATGTGTTCGGCAAGCACGGCGTTCAGGTGATCACGCCTGAGGTCGGTGATCGCTTTGACCCGCAGTTCCACGAAGCGATGTTCGAAGCGCCGCTTCCTGGGACAAAAGCTGGCGACATCATTCAGGTGTCGGCTGAAGGCTTTATGTTGCATGATCGGTTGCTGCGCCCGGCCCAGGTTGGAGTGTCTTCCAACCCAGGTTAAGTTCAACGCATCCGGCGAGTGCGTGCCTTCGGCGAAAGTATTTTTAACCAGAAAGAAGCAGGGGCAGGCACCAGGCCGGGCCCCTGTTTTGTTATTTGCTGGCGGTTTCTTTCAGCTTGTAGAGAATTTCCAGCGCCTCGCGCGGGGACAGGTGATCGGGATGGATCTCTTCCAGAAGAGTTTCTACGGGCGAAGGACCTTTTGGGGCGGCAGGTTGCGTCGGAGGTGCGGCGGCAAACAGCGGCAGGTCGTCAATCCGAACCTGTCCACCGGTGCCTTCGCGGCTGCTTTGTTCCAACATGTCCAGCACGTCGCGCGCGCGGGCAACGACGCTGGGTGGTAGGCCGGCGAGCTGGGCGACCTGTACCCCATATGATCGGTCGGCAGCACCCTTGCGAACCTCGTGCAGGAAGATCACCTCGCCTTCCCATTCCTTGACGGTGACGGTCGCATTGTCGACACCGGGCAGTTTATTGGCCAGCTGAGTGAGCTCGTGATAATGGGTGGCAAACAGCGCGCGGGACTGGTTGGATTCGTGAAGATGTTCGAGCGTGGCCCAGGCGATGGACAACCCGTCGTAGGTGGCGGTGCCGCGACCGATTTCGTCCAAGATCACCAAGGCGCGGTCGTCCGCCTGGTTGAGGATCGCGGCGGTTTCCACCATTTCTACCATGAATGTCGACCGGCCACGTGCCAGATCATCCGAGGCACCCACGCGGCTGAACAATTGGCTGACAACTCCGATATGGGCGTCTTCGGCCGGAACATAGCTGCCCATTTGCGCAAGCAAAGCAATGAGAGCATTTTGGCGCAGGAAGGTTGATTTACCGGCCATGTTGGGACCGGTCAGCAACCATATTGCAGCACCGTCTTGCGCTGTCAGATCACAGTCATTGGCCACAAACGATTCGCCAGCCTGTTGCCGCAACGCGCGCTCTACCACTGGGTGACGACCACCGATGACATTGAAGGCGCGGGTATCGTCAATTCTGGGACGGCACCAGTTTTCCCCGTTTGCTATATCTGCCAATGCGGTGAGCAGGTCGAGCTCTGCCAGACCCCGCGCAGCAAGGTTTAGGCGCGCGGATTGCTCCAGAATGGCACCCGAAAGCATGGAATAGAGTCGCTTTTCTATCTCCAGCGCCAGATTGCCGGCATTCAGGATCTTGGTTTCAATCTCGCTGAGTTCGACTGTCGTAAACCGCACCTGATTGGCGGTGGTCTGACGATGAATATAGGTTTCGTTCAGCGGTTCGCCCAACATTTTGGCGGCATGGGTGGCGGTGGTTTCGATGAAGTAGCCAAGCACATTGTTGTGCTTGATCTTGAGTGAGGTAATGCCTGTGTGTTCAGCATACTTTTGTTGAAAGCTGGCAATCACCGACCGGCCTTCGTCGCGCAGGGTTCGGGCCTCGTCCAATTCGCTGTCATATCCAGGCGCGATGAATCCACCATCGCGCGTCATTAGTGGAGGTTCAGCGACCAGCGCGGCATCCAGCAGCTCCAGCAATTCGTCAAACCCTTGCAGGTCGCTGGTGGCCTGGGCGATCAGAGCTGGCAACTCCATATCATCACAGGTGGCGGCGATAGCTTCGGCCTGTGTCAGGGCATTGCGGATCGCGGCCAAATCACGGGGTCCGGCCCGGTCCAAGGCGAGCCGGGACAGGGCACGGTCCAGATCAGGGGTTTTGCGTAGGGCATCCCGCAATTGCGCCGAATGTGCGGATTGATCGACGCAGAAATCCAATGCAGCCAGTCGCGCGTGGATGACATCCAGATTACGCGATGGGCTGGACATGCGTTGTTCCAAAAGGCGGGCTCCGCTGGGGGTAACGGTGCGGTCCACCACCGACAGAAGTGAGCCGAATTTTTCCCCTGACAACGACCGGGTCAATTCCAGATTGCGCCGGGTGGCAGCGTCGATCTGAACAACGCGATCTTCGGACTCCTGCTGCGGTGGTTGCAGCAGGGGAAGTTTGCCTTTTTGGGTGATTTCCAAATAGTCAACCAGCGCGCCCATCGCCGAAAGTTCCGCCCGGTTGAACGAACCGAACCCTTCGAGCGACCCGACCTTGAACAACTCACACAGCCGAGTTTCGGCGGAGACGCTGTCAAAGCTCGATTTACCCAATGGGGTCAAGGGGACCTTGTGTTCGTCGGCCAGAGGGCGAAGTCTCTGATATACTGGCTCGTCCAGGACCAAAAGTTCGGATGGGGCCAACCGTGCCAGTTCCGGACTCAGCCGGACAGGGGCCACGGGCATCACGTGAAACGCGCCGGTCGAGATATCCGCCCAGGCCAACGCAGCACCGGCGCGCAGTTCGGAATAGGCAACAAGGAAATTGTGCCGGCGGGCATCCAGCAGTGCGTCTTCGGTCAAGGTACCAGGCGTGACCAGGCGTACTACGTCGCGCTTCACGACAGCCTTGTACCCGCGTTTTTTGGCTTCGGCGGGGCTTTCCAACTGTTCGCCAACGGCCACACGGAACCCTTTGCGGATCAGGGTCAGCAGATACCCGTTAGCGGCATGTACGGGAACGCCGCACATCGGGATGTCTTCGCCTTCGTGCTTGCCGCGTTTGGTCAGCGCAATGTCCAACGCCTCGGCGGCATTCACCGCGTCATCAAAAAACATCTCGTAAAAATCGCCCATCCGGTAGAACAGCAATGCGTCCGGATATTGCGCCTTGATGTCGAGATATTGTGCCATCATCGGCGTGACTGTTGACAAAGGACTATTCTCCGCTGTGCTGATCGGCGCGACCTTACAAATCCCCTGCCTGCGGCGAAAGGCCAAAACGTATTGTGATTGTGACCCAGCGTTCACTGGGGTATTAGGCAAAAAGCCCGAGTTTGCAGAAGAACGACACATCCCATGCCAAAAGCGAAGATCACCAACGAAGAGGCGCTGGCCTTTCACCTCGACCCGACCCCCGGAAAATGGGAGGTGCAGGCAACGGTTCCGATGACCACACAGCGCGACCTGTCGCTGGCCTATTCCCCAGGTGTGGCTGTTCCGTGCGAGGCGATCGCTGAAAACCCGGAAACCGCGTATGATTACACCAACAAAGGTAATCTTGTTGCGGTGATTTCCAACGGGACAGCGGTTTTGGGTCTGGGCAATCTGGGTGCGCTGGGGTCCAAGCCGGTTATGGAAGGGAAATCCGTTCTCTTCAAACGCTTTGCTGATGTGAATTCGATCGACATTGAGCTGGATACAGAAGACCCGGATGAATTCTGCAATGCCGTGCGTCTGATGGGGCCAACCTTTGGTGGCATCAATCTCGAAGATATCAAGGCCCCTGAGTGTTTCATCATTGAACAACGTCTCAAGGAAGAGATGGATATTCCGGTCTTTCACGACGATCAGCACGGCACGGCGGTGATCTGCGCCGCGGGTCTGCTGAATGCGTTGAAAATCTCGGGCAAAAAGATCGAAGACGTCAAAATCGTCTTGAATGGGGCAGGGGCAGCGGGCATCGCCTGTATCGAACTGCTCAAAGCGATGGGCGCGCGGCACGAAAACTGTATCGTCTGCGACACCAAGGGCGTGATCTATCAAGGTCGTACAGAGGGCATGAACCAATGGAAATCGGCCCATGCGATCACCACCGAATTGCGGTCTCTTGAGGACGCAATGAAGGGTGCAGATGTGTTCCTGGGTGTGTCTGTCAAAGGCGCTGTAACCCAGGATATGGTTGCAAGCATGGCTGACAATCCGGTGATCTTTGCCATGGCCAACCCTGATCCGGAGATCACCCCGGAAGAAGCACATGAAGTCCGCGTGGATGCCATCGTTGCGACCGGTCGGTCGGATTATCCCAACCAGGTCAATAACGTTCTGGGCTTCCCCTATCTGTTCCGCGGTGCGTTGGATATTCACGCCCGTGCAATTAATGACGAAATGAAAATCGCCTGTGCTCATGCGTTGGCCAACCTCGCGCGCGAGGATGTGCCGGACGAAGTGGCCATGGCCTATGGCAAATCGCTGACCTTTGGTCGTGACTACATCATCCCGACGCCGTTCGACCCGCGCCTGATCCACCGGATCCCACCAGCTGTGGCCAGGGCCGGGATGGATACAGGGGCTGCGCGGCGTCCGATCATTGACATGGACGCCTATGAGCTGAGTCTGAAATCCCGCATGGACCCGACCGCGAGCATCCTGCGCGGTCTAAACGCCCGTGCCCGGTCAGCCCAACGCCGTATGATCTTTGCCGAAGGTGACGATCCTCGTGTGTTGCGTGCGGCTGTGACTTATCAACGCTCCGGCTTTGGCAAGGCAATGGTTGTTGGTCGCGCCGACGAGGTGAAGCAGAAGCTTGAAGCCGCAGGTCTGGCGGATGCGGTACGTGAGCTGGAGGTTATCAACGCAGCCAACACCCAGCATTTGGATGTGTACAAGAGCTTCCTGTATAAACGCCTTCAGCGCAAAGGCTTCGACCAGAAGGACATTCACCGTCTCGCCGCCCGCGATCGACATGTGTTCTCGGCATTGATGCTGGCGCACGGGCATGGCGACGGTTTGGTAACAGGCGCGACCCGCAAATCTGCGCATGTGATGGATCGGATTGGCCATGTCTTTGATGCTGATGCCGCGCACGGTGCCGCTGGGGTCACAGCTCTGTTGCACAAGGGAAAAATCGTTCTGATCGGTGATACCCTGGTACATGAATGGCCCGACGAAAATGATCTGGCCAATATTGCAGAACGGGCTGCTGCAGTTGCCCGCCATATGGGCCTAGAGCCTCGCGTGGCCTTTGTCAGCTTCTCGACCTTTGGATATCCGGTATCGGAACGGGCCGAGAAAATGCACCTGGCGCCGGATGTTCTTGCAGCCCGTGGTGTTGATTTCGAATTTGAAGGCGAAATGACCGTTGATGTCGCGCTGAACGCACATCAACAGGCGGGCTATCCCTTCTCGCGCCTGACTGGACCTGCCAACATCCTCATTGTCCCCGCGCGGCACTCGGCCAGCATTTCGACCAAGCTGATGCAGGAAATGGGCGGCGCCACCGTGATCGGCCCGATCCTCAGCGGGATCGACAAACCGATCCAGATTTGTTCCACAGGCGCAACCGCAAATGACATTCTGAACATGGCGGTTTTGGCCTCATGTGACATCGGTTAAACCATGGCGATCTGGAACCTCGGCTCGATCAATGCGGACATGGTGTATACTATGCCGCACCTGCCGACAGCAGGTGAAACTTTGGCCGCGACGGAGTTGGATCAGTTTCTTGGTGGCAAGGGAGCCAACATGTCCGTGGCAGCCGCCCGTGCCGGATCCCTCGCGCACCATATTGGTGCCGTCGGACCGGATGGTAAATGGGCTGTCGATCGTCTTACGGAATATGGGGTCGACACCCGACATATCGCGCAGATTGACGTTCCTACCGGTCATGCAATCATTGCAGTAGATCAACAGGGGGAAAATCAGATCATCCTGTATTCAGGAGCCAATCAGAAGATAGACCAGAACTCTTTGAAACAGGCTCTAACTCAGGCGAATGCGGGCGATATTCTTGTCATGCAGAACGAAACAAACCTGCAGGTTGACGCTGCACGAATGGCCCGAGGTTTGGGGTTAAAAGTTTGTTATGCTGCTGCGCCATTTGATGAAGTGGCGGTTCAGGCCGTGCTCCCTTACCTTGATTTCCTGATACTGAATCAAGTTGAAGCGGCGCAACTGGAACGATCCACGGGAAAAACACCGGATGCGCTGGGCGTGTCTGATGTGATCATGACCCTGGGTGCCCGTGGTGCCCGCCACATAGATGGCAATACGGGCGTGATTCATGATATTCCCGCGCTTCCCGTAACGGCTGTGGATACCACAGGTGCCGGCGATACGTTCACTGGGTATATCTTGTCGGGTTTGGATCGTGGTCTGCCAATGGTCAATGCCATGGCCCAGGCCAATCGTGCTGCAGCACTGATGGTAACGCGCCATGGTACCGCAGACGTTATTCCAGATCTCAAGGACGTGCTTGACGCCCGTTTCTGATGATCTGAATGTGCTTCTTTCTGGTCAAAAATACCTCGGGGTGAATTGGCCAAAGGCCAAGAGGGGCAGCGCCCCTTTAGTACCCTTTGGCAAAAGGCGCGGCCTCACCCCATAATTCCCGTACGCGCTTGTCCCTGCCACAGGCCTGGCGGTACCGTTTGTAAGCAGCGGCCTGACGTTTTGGCCCAAACCGGGTGAACACCAGATTGGTCCCCTTGTAATAGTCCTGATGATAGTCTTCGGCTTCGTAAAATGGGGCGCTGGACAGAACAGGTGTCACAATGGCTTGTCCCAAATCCTTCTGTGCTTGTGCGATAGCTTGATCCGCCAGCGACTTTTCCTGACTATTGGAGACAAAAATCGCCGTTCGATAGCTTTCTCCGCGATCACAAAACTGTCCGCCTGCATCGGTTGGATCCACTGATCTCAGAAACAGCGACAACAGGGTTTCACGACTGACCTGATCTGCATCAAAGGTAATCTGAACAGCTTCGTAATGCCCTGTCCCGCCTTTGGTGACGTCCTTGTAGGTCGGATTGCCGGTCTTCCCACCGGTATATCCGGACACGGCCCCGATTACACCGGGCACCCCTTCGAAATCGCTTTCAACGCACCAGAAGCAACCCCCGGCCACGGTGAGCGCTTCGGGCGACTTGGCCTGAGCGTCCTGTGCATCCAGGATGCTGGCCAGACCCATTAGAATCGTTAGGGCCAAAGGCTTCAGTGTTTCGCTCAGCTGCATATCCGACTCCATTTTCTGGCAGGTTGGATCAGACACGGGACACTGGCAATTCTCAGACGTGCAAGGTCACGCAGTGGTGATCGTGTTTTACCACTTGGAAATTGGATCCAATCCACCTAGCGTGCCGCCGCAAGGAGGATCTCATGACCGACAAGATGAGCACGCACCAAGCCAAAGAAGATGCCCGCAACGAAGATATCTTGATCTATCTGAACGGACGCGTCGTACCCAAATCTGAGGCGACCGTCAGTGTGTATGACAGCGGGTTCATGCTGGGGGACGGGGTCTGGGAAGGGTTGCGCCTATACAACGGCACCTGGGCGTTCATGGATGAACATCTGGATCGGTTGTTTGAGGCAGCCAAGGCAATTGACCTGGACATTGGTCTGGATCGGGTTGGTGTCAAAACCGCCTTGTTAGAGACACAAAATGCCAATGGGATGACAACGGACGCCCATGCCAGAGTGATGGTGACACGCGGGGTCAAAACCCGCCCGTTCCAGCATCCGCAGTTGTCGCAGCAGGGCCCGACATTCGTGATTATCATGGAACATTCACAGCCCAAGTTGCCGCGCCCAATCCGGCTGGCGACGGTACCCCATGTGCGTGGTCTACCGATGAGCCAGGATCCGAAATTGAATTCGCATTCCAAACTGAACTGCATCATTGCCTGCATAGCAGCCGAAAAAGCTGGTGCGGACGAAGCATTGATGTTGGACGTCAATGGATTTGTGAATACCACAAACGCCTGTAACTTCTTTATTGTGCGCAAGGGCGAGGTTTGGACCTCGACTGGTGATTACTGCATGAACGGCATCACTCGCCAAAAAGTAATCGATCTGTGCCGCGCTCATTGCATCCCGGTGCATGAGCGAAACTTTTCCCTCGTAGACACCTATGGTGCAGACGAGGCGTTCCTGACCGGCACCTTTGGTGCGCAGACCCCGGTGGGCGACATTGATGGGCGTGTCATCGGAACAGGGCAGATGGGCCCGATGACAGAGCGGATCCGGCAGCTGTACAAATCCCTGATCCAAGAGGAGTGTGCCTGATGCGGATTGCCATGTGGTCCGGGCCGCGGAACCTATCGACCGCGATGATGTATGCCTTTGGAAACCGGTCCGATTGCGCAGTAGTAGATGAGCCGTTCTATGCGGCCTATCTGGCGAAGACCGGATTGAACCACCCAATGCGCGACGAGATTCTGGAAAGCCAGTCGCAAGACCCGATCGCGGTCGCGTCCTATCTGGAAACCGCAAAACCGGCGGACAAGCCACATTTTTATCAAAAACATATGACTCAGCATATGATTGATGGCGTGCCCCGCGATTGGATGCGGCATTTGACGAATGTGTTTCTGATCCGGCACCCGGCGCGGGTGATCGCATCTTATGCTGCGAAACGGGAGAACCCGACGCTGGGCGACATAGGATTCCGGCAGCAGGCCGAGTTGTTCGATCTGGTCACAAGCTGGGGTCAGACGCCTGTCGTGATCGATAGCCACGATATTCGCGATAACCCACATGAAATGTTGGAAAAGCTGTGTGACGTGATCGATCTGCCGTTTTCACCAGAGATGCTGGAATGGCCCAAAGGCGGACACAAGGATGATGGGGTGTGGGCCGTGCATTGGTATGGAGCGGTGTGGAACTCTTCGGGGTTTGCGGACCCTGAAGGGTCGCTGCCCGAGGTACCGGAAGATTTGAAAATGGTTCTGAAAGCCGCCATGCCATTCTATGAAAAGATGAAAGCGCAAAAGCTTTAGGATTGCAAAAGGGGGGCTGCCCCTCTTGGCCGTTGGCCAATTCACCCCGAGGTATTTTGACCAGAAAGAAGCAGGAAGTACGATGATCCGAACGTTGATCCATGTTGCCCTGGTGGTGCGCGACTATGATGAAGCTATAGCGTTTTACGTTGGAAAGCTGGGCTTTGAGTTGGTCGAGGACACTTATCAGCCCGAACAGGATAAACGTTGGGTGGTGGTACGACCGGGGAGCGACGGCTGTTCAATTCTTCTGGCTCAGGCCTCGGACGATCATCAGGACCGCTATGTTGGCGATCAGGCCGGGGGCCGGGTGTTCCTGTTTCTGGGAACCGATGATTTCTGGCGCGATTATGAGGCGTTTCGTGCAGAAGGCATCGAATTCGTACGCGACCCGCAAGAAGAGCCCTATGGCACCGTGGCAGTGTTCAAGGATCTTTATGGCACGCTGTGGGATCTGATCCAGTTTGCGGACGGGCGGCCCTGACGCGCGCTGCAAAGGAGGTTGACCTGTTTTCAAGGGATGTGTTGAGGATCCCTCTACTTCATTTTGGGTATCTCACTAGCATACCCAAAATATACAGAAAAAAGGACTCGACTCGGACCGAATGAGTCGTGAGCATTTGAGCACCTACATGCAGATAGGTGCCTTAAGACTGCCGTAGGCAACAGTCTGTCCTGACAAGACACTGTGCCGATCACAGTTGTGGCCTTTTCCTTCGTTTTACCCCAGCAATTGCCCTAGCTTCATGGCGACGCCCATGTCGCCGGACACCTTGATTTTGCCCATCATCACTGCGGTCATCGGGTTCAGCTGGCCAGTCAGCAGCTTTTCCAGATTGGCGCGTGATAGGCGCAGGGTGCAGTCGGTATTCTGATCGGTAGTGCTGGCGGTGTTGTCGGCCAGGACGATCACGCCATCTTCGCCGCAGTCGAACTTCAGTGAGCCGTCAAAAGCTTTGCCGGACAACTCGTCCTGAATACCCCTGGCGATGTCTTCCATGATGTCAGCTCCCTTTGCCCCGGAAAATGAAAATGCCCGCCGATCACTTTGGCGGGCATCTGTGAATTCTCAATGGGTGACGTAACTGGGGGTTACGTCAGGGGAGCCATTCAGCCACCAACGCGCTTGTTACGCGCGGCCAGCAGTTTCAGGCGCAGCGCGTTCAGCTGGATGAAACCTGCGGCGTCGGTCTGGTCGTAGGCGCCGGCGTCTTCTTCAAAGGTGACGTGCGCTTCGGAGTAGAGCGAATGATCCGACCAGCGGCCCACGCAGGTCGCGGACCCTTTATACAGCTTCAGACGTACGGTGCCGGTGACATGCGCCTGGGACACATCAATCGCGGCCTGCAGCATCTCGCGTTCCGGGCTGTACCAGAAGCCGTTGTAGATCAGCTCGGCGAATTTCGGCATCAGCTCATCTTTGAGGTGCATAGCGCCGCGATCCATGGTGATGGATTCGATGCCGCGATGCGCTTCGAGCAACAAGGTGCCGCCGGGGGTTTCGTAGATACCGCGGGATTTCATCCCGACAAACCGGCCCTCGACAAGGTCCAGACGTCCACAGCCGTGCTTGCCGCCCAGTTCGTTCAGTTTGGTCAGGATGGTGGCCGGGCTCATTGCTTCGCCGTTGATGCTGACCGCGTCCCCCTTTTCGAAACCGATTTCGATGAATTCGGGCTCGTTCGGGGCGTCTTCGGGGTGCACGGTGCGCTGATAGACATAGTCGGGTGCGGCCACGGCCGGATCTTCCAGAACTTTGCCCTCGGACGAGGTGTGCAGCAGGTTGGCGTCGACCGAAAACGGCGCTTCGCCACGTTTGTCCTTGGCGACCGGGATCTGGTTCTGTTCGGCGAACTCCAGCAGGCGGGTGCGCGACGTCAGATCCCATTCACGCCAGGGCGCAATCACCTTGATGTCGGGATTCAACGCATAGGCGGCCAGTTCGAAACGTACCTGATCGTTGCCCTTGCCCGTGGCACCATGGGCAACCGCATCGGCGCCGGTGGCGGCGGCGATTTCCACCAGACGTTTCGAGATCAGCGGACGGGCGATTGATGTGCCCAGCAGATACAGGCCCTCATACACCGCATTGGCGCGGAACATGGGGAAGACGAAATCGCGCACGAACTCTTCGCGCACATCTTCGATAAAGATGTTCTCCGGTTTGATCCCCAGAAGCTCAGCCTTTTGGCGAGCGGGCTCCAGCTCTTCGCCCTGACCGAGGTCGGCGGTAAAGGTGACAACTTCGCAGCCATATTCGGTCTGCAACCATTTCAGAATGATCGACGTATCTAGGCCGCCAGAATAGGCCAGAACAACTTTCTTGGGCGCGGACATGGAATTTCCTCTCAGGTAGATCGACGGGGCGATAGCCGGTTTTCAAGCCGAGAGCAAGATCATGGGGTTTTTGTCGCGGCAATCGGGCGTTAAAGCTGGGTCAACTGTATCAGTTTTTTGAGAAGGCATTCGATATGAAAGGTTGGCATATCTTTCTGCATTCCGTGCAGATGGTTCTGAGAAATCTGCACCCAGCTCTGCAGATCGGATTGGTGCCCATCGTTTTGATGGCAATCCTGTCCACTGTTTTGACCTCGTCAACCGGTTTGTCCCTGGATATGCTGGGGAATGAACAGATGATGAGAACGGCGTTTGAGAACGGACAGATCAACATTGGCGGACTATTGCTGTTTGCATGCATTTCCGTGTTTTTTACCCTTTGGATCTTTGTGAACTGGCACCGCTATGTCCTGCTCGAAGAGTATCCGACAGGATGGATTCCACCGCTGCGGTTAGATCGCATTCTAACCTATTTCGGAAAATCTCTGATGATTGGTCTGGCAATGGCGGTGATGTTGGTGCCGTTGGGGTTGGCATTCCTGTTGGGTCCGATTGGAGCACTGCTGTTTGTACTGGGGGCTTTCTTTGTTGTGGTGACCGGTTACCGCTGGTTTTTGTTATTGCCCGCTGCCGCGATTGGAGATCCGTTGTCTATGCGCGAGGCATGGGACAAGACACGTGGGGCGTCTGGTGCGATAATCCTCATGTTGGTATTGGTTATGATGACCCAAGTTGGTCTGGACGTGGCAATTCGGCTGATTGCGGCAGTTTTGCCGATTGCTGCCCTGGTCGTGCAATGGTGTGTCGCGCTGGTCCTGATGTTGGTGAATGTCAGCCTGTTGACGACGATGTACGGACATTTCATTCAAGATCGGCCAATCAACTGACGGTATTCTTATGTATGCTTTGGTCCAGCCTCTTGCCTTGTGGGCGGGGTTGGGCCAGTGAAGTGACATGACTGAATTCATGACCCGTGCCCGCTCCGCCGAAAAGGCCATGCGAGACGTTTTCGAACGCACTCCGTTACAACGTAATGTGCATTTGTCCGACCGGTTTGGTGCCGATATCTGGCTGAAACGCGAAGATCTGAGCCCGGTGCGGTCCTACAAGATCCGTGGTGCATTCAACGCGATGCGCAAATTGCCGGATCAGGAATTGTTTGTATGTGCCAGCGCTGGCAACCATGCGCAGGGTGTGGCCTTTATGTGCAAGCATATGGGTGTGCGCGGTGTGATCTTTATGCCGGTGACGACACCCAAACAAAAAATCCAGAAAACAAGAATGTTTGGTGGCGAACATGTCGAGATCCACCTGACCGGAGACTATTTTGACGATACTTTGGCATCCGCCCAGGAGTGGTGTGCACGTGAAGGGGGACACTTTTTGTCTCCGTTTGACGATACAGATGTCATTGAAGGTCAGGCGTCGATTGCTGTTGAAATCGAAGAGCAACTGGGCGGGGTTCCCGATCATGTGATCCTGCCTGTTGGGGGTGGTGGCATGTCATCCGGTGTATCGCGATGGTTCGGGGAACGGTCCCATTGCGTGTTTGTTGAACCAGCTGGCGGGGCCTGCCTGCGCGGCGCTTTGGCTGCGGGGCACCCGGTGACATTGGATCACGTAGATACCTTTTGTGATGGGGCTGCTGTGGGCCGGATCGGGCAACAGCCGTTTGATCATCTCAAACATGTACCGTTGTCGGATGTTCTAACACTTGGAGAAGACCGGATCTGCACGACGATTGCCGAGATGTTAAATGTCGAAGGCATCGTGTTGGAGCCAGCTGGGGCATTGGCCATCGAGGCATTGGGTGATCTGCAATCCTGGATTCGCGGGCGCACGGTGGTTTGCGTCACATCTGGTGGAAATTTTGACTTTGAACGTCTGCCCGAGGTCAAGGAACGCGCATTGCGGTATTCGGGTGTCAAAAAATACCTGATCCTGCGCTTGCCGCAACGCCCCGGTGCGCTCAAGGAATTTCTGGGAATTCTGGGTCCGGAAGACGATATTGCCCGGTTCGAATACATGAAAAAATCCGCGCGCAACTTCGGGTCGGTATTGATCGGGATCGAAACCAGAAAACCAGAGAACTTTGTTCGCCTGTTTGCCCATCTCCAAGAGGCTGGTTTTACCTATTCCGACATCACAAATGACGAAACCATGGCCCAGTTCGTGATCTGATCGGCATCTTGTTCCGAGGGATGCCTTCAGCCGAATTTGGCGGGTAATTCTGTCATGAATTGCCCCTTGGATTCTTCATATGTTGCAAGGATGGATTGCAGATCGACGTTGGTGGCCTGGCCCTGTGCAGATTGTGTTTCGCCGTCCTGACAGAGCTTGGAAAACCCTTCGAATCCAAGGTTTAACGCACTCCCCTTAAGGAAATGCAGATCCTGTTCCAGCGAGTGCAGGTCTGCGCCCTGTTTGAGCCTCCCGATCACTTCCTCCACCTCTTCGAGAAAGATTTCGATGATCTCCTCGAAATCCTCCGCTCCAACTTCTTCGCGTAACTCACTGATACGTGCCCAATGTATCATCACTTGTTCCCTTTGAACCCAACCATAGAAAATTGGACCCTAGGAACGAGGCGTAAACCAAAGGTTAAAGGAACAATTTCACGGGATTACTTTTTGCTTTTCACGACATGTTAAGTGATGGCGCGAATATTGGACTGAGCCGGGTGTTTTCCGGATCTTTTGTTCATGAGGTTTCTACAGTGCCGTCCAGCAGTTCACTTCAGACGACAACCATGCCCGACGACATGGTTATTCGCCGGGTTCTGGTCGTGGATGATAGCCGGTTGCAGCGACGCATTCTGGTGTCGTCTCTGCGCAAATGGGGATTCGAAGTTGTCGAGGCAGAAAGTGGCGAAGCAGCGCTCCAAATCTGTGAACACAGCCTCCCGGACCTGGTATTGAGCGATTGGATGATGCCGGGGATGACGGGGCTGGAATTTTGCCGGGCGCTGCGGGCCATGCCGTCTCAGGCCTATTGTTATTTTATCCTTTTCACCTCCAAGAGCGGCAAGGGCGAAGTTGCCCAGGGGCTGGATGCCGGTGCGGACGACTTTTTGACCAAACCTGTAAATTCGGATGAATTGAGAGCCCGAATCGCCGCGGGTGCGCGAATTCTCAGTATGGAGCGCGAGCTATCCGAAAAGAACCGGATGGTCTCTGAAACCTTGGGGGAATTGCAGCGGGTCTATGATGCGATTGACAAGGATCTGATCCAGGCGCGCAAGATCCAGGAATCTCTGGTCCCAGAGTTGTCGCGAGAATTTGGAACGTCCCAGGTAAGCCTGCTTTTGAAACCCTGTGGGCACATCGGAGGTGACTTGGTTGGGATGTTTTCACCGGGTGTGAACCGGTTGGGGTTCTACAATATTGACGTGTCTGGACATGGTATCACTTCGGCGATGATGACGGCCCGGTTGGGTGGATATCTGTCTTCTCAGTATTTTGATCAGAATGTTGCCATGGAAAAGCGGTTCAATCGCTTTTATGCCCTGCGCCAGCCCAGCGAAGTTGCCAGCATGTTGAACGCAAGATTGGTCGCGGATGCGGGAATAGAAGAATATTTTACAATGGCTTATTGTATCGCTGATTTGCGAAACGGGCATGTAAAAATGGTCCAGGCTGGCCACCCGCATCCGGTAATTTTGCGGCTGGACGGAACAGCTGAATTTGTTGGCGATGGCGGTGTGCCAATAGGTTTGATCCCCGATATCCCTTACTCGCAGATAGATATCCATCTGAAACCGGGAGATCGGTTGTTGCTGTATTCCGACGGATTCACCGAAGCTCGGCTGCAAAACGGAGAGATGTTGGAACCAGAAGGTTTGTTGGACTTGATCCAGCAATGCCAGTCCCGACAGTCCGGGCAGGAGTTTCTGGACGATCTGTTCTGGAATTTGACACAGGTTCAATCGCAAGAATTTGGTATGGAAGATGATGTTTCAGCCACTTTGTTCGAATACAATGGGGCTTGATCCGAACATGATTTGCGTCGATCCACCCTGGTGCACCTACAGGCGCAATCATCCGCTTGGATAAAACGATGCAATGGACACCCATGGCGTAGGTAATGCGTTTTCAACTGATCGTCATGATGTATGGATGCGATGTGTTGTGCAGAACCACGCCGGATGAATGACCATATAGAAAACCGATGCTGGAGATTGAACATCACAGCGCGGGTCAGGAGCGATCAGATAGATCCCGCGTTCAGAAGACGATGCGCAAAATATCGGTCTCCGGCATTGCCAAGCGCTGCCGAGGCCTGATCGATGTCCAACCAAACCGCTTCGTGGTCTGGTTCACTGGGCGGCCCACGACGAACCAAAGGGCGGGCCAGATAGATGTTGCAGATCTTTTCTGCCCATAGGTCATATTCCGGCATATAGACGAAACGGCGGAACACACCGAACCATTTGGGCGTTGTAATCGACCAGCCGGTTTCTTCACGTACCTCCCGGTGGAGGGCCAATATCGGTGATTCGCCTGGGTCCACACCTCCACCCGGCAGCTGCAAATCCGGGTTTGGATCATAGTAGCAGGTCAAAAGTAATTTCCCGTCCCGAGGCAACAGAGCATAGGCTCCGGGGCGGCGATTATAGGTTTTGTCCGCCTGTGGCGGCTCTCCAAATCGTCTGATCACGTGCTACCCTCTTCCATCCGCTGTCACGAGCCCTATATAGGCTCGATATGCCAATCCTGGGCGTGTAAGGAAACCCCATGACTTTCGGATCAAAAATCGCGTGGGACGATACAGTCCTGCCTTTCCAGCTTGATGTCTCTGACATGCGCGGGCGCATTGCGCGTCTCGACGGTGTTCTTGATGGCATCCTCAAACAACACGACTACCCTGCAACCGTCGAAGCATTGGTTGCCGAGATGGCTGTGCTGACGGCGCTGATCGGGCAAACCATAGATTTGCGTTGGAAGCTGTCGCTGCAAGTGCAGTCCAAAGGTGCGGTGCGCATGATTGCCACCGATTACTATGCGCCTCAAGTCGACGGTGAACCGGCCCAGATCAGGGCCTATGCCAGCTATGATGCTGACCGGCTGACTGACGCGGTGCCGATCGCGCAGGTCGGCGAAGGTTATTTCGCCATCATGATCGACCAGGGCAAGGGTACCAAACCCTACCAGGGGATCACTGCGCTGACCGGTGAATCGCTGAGCAATTGCGCCGAGGCCTATTTTGCCCAATCTGAACAATTGCCGACACGGTTCTCTCTCAGCTTTGGCAAATCCACAGAAGCAGGTGGACAGGAGCATTGGCGTGCCGGCGGCATTATGTTGCAGACCTTGCCCAAAGCGTCGCCGTTTGTGGCAGCAAATGATGGGGACGGGGATCAACTGAAACCAGCGGATCTGGTGTCAGGCGAACAAGAAGAAAACTGGAACCGTGTCAACGTTCTGCTGAATACGGTCGAGGACCTGGAACTGATCGGACCCTCGGTACCGCCCATTGACCTGCTGGTACGCCTGTTTCACGAGGAGCAGCCGCGGGTTTATGATGCGCAACCGGTTCGATTTGGATGTACCTGTTCTGAAGACCGAGTGCGTCAAAGCCTGTCGATCTATTCGGCAAAGGATATCGCAACGATGACAACGGATGACGGGGACGTCACAGCAGACTGTCAGTTCTGCGGAGCACATTACGTCCTGGATCCGAAATCGGTCGGCTTTGAGGCGGAGACACCCGAGGGTGAATGATCTCGCCCGGACATTGCAGGCTGCGCTGGGTCAGCCGGGAGAGGGATCTTCGGATTTCGATTTGAACCCTGACACCGTGCTGCCCGAGGGGCGCAGGCTGCGTCCGGCCGGGGTTTTGATTCCGGTTAGTGTGGCGCATGGGGAGCCACGGGTGATTCTGACCAAACGGTCATCGGCTCTAAAACATCATCCTGGGCAGATTGCCTTTCCCGGAGGCAAGCAGGATGACGGGGATCGGGATGTGATTGCCGCGGCGCTGCGTGAGGCACGCGAAGAAATTGGTCTGCCCGAAACCGTGCCGCAAGTCATCGGACACCTGCCGCAACATGAGACGGTTACAGGGTTCAATGTAACACCGGTTGTCGCGCTGATCACCCAGACGTTTGAAGTTGTTCCTGAACCCGGTGAAGTGGACGAAGTATTCTCGGTACCGCTGTCACATCTGACGAACCCGGCCAATTACCTGATCGAATCTCGGATCTGGAGGGGGACACGGCGCTATTACTTTACTGTTCCGTTCGGGCCTTATTACATCTGGGGGGCCACGGCTCGCATGTTGCGGGGGTTGGCGGCACGGATTGCGGAATGACACGGATTGATCAACCTTGGCTGACGGACACGGCGACGCAAACCGTTTGCGCGGCCTTGACTGTTGAAGGGGCGCAGGCACTGTTTGTGGGCGGATGCGTGCGCAATGCCCTGTTGGATCAACCGGTTTCCGACCTGGACATTGCCACAGATGCGCAGCCTGAAACTGTTATTGCATTGGCAAAACGCGCCGGAATCCGGGCAGTTCCGACAGGGATTGATCATGGTACAGTGACGTTGATCGAACACGGGGTTCCGTTCGAAGTCACCACATTTCGTCGTGATGTTCTTACAGATGGTCGGCGCGCTGTGGTCGCGTATTCCACAGATATTGCCGAAGATGCCCGGCGCCGTGATTTCACTATGAATGCGATCTATGCCCGCCCGGATGGCGAGATCGTTGACCCGCTAGGCGGGCTGGCCGATCTGAATGCGCGCAGGGTGCGTTTCATAGGAAACGGTGAAAACCGAATTCGCGAAGATTACCTGCGCTCGTTGCGATATTTTCGGTTTCACGCCTGGTACGGTGATCCGCAGGCGGGAATTGACCCCGAAGCACTGGCTGCGATCTCTGCCAATCTGGATGGGCTGGCACAGCTGTCCCGGGAACGGGTTGGGTCGGAGGTGCTAAAATTACTGGGCGCGCGGGATCCGGCCCTATCGGTTGCTGCGATGCGTCAAAGCGGCGTGCTCGCTCAGATCCTGCCGGGGTCAGATGACCGGGCGCTGGCCATTCTTGTACATTTGGAAGGAGAAGCTCCAACAAATCCAATTCGTCGTTTGGTCGCGCTGGGCGATCCGGAGATTGCCAAGGATTTACGCCTGTCCAAACAGCAGTTCACCGAATTACGCATGTTGCGAGAGGCTGCCGTCGGTTCTCAGGGTGCGGCCGAGCTGGGGTATAAGCTGGGTCATGACCATGCGCGTGATGCGATGTTGCTGCGTGCCGCCTTGATGGAACAACCGATATCACCTGAAGTCGAGACAGATATCGCATTAGGGGCAGGCGCGACATTTCCTGTGTCGGCCCGTGATCTGATGCCGGAAATGACAGGTCCAGAATTGGGTCGCGCGCTGAAATCGCTTGAACGGACCTGGATTGACAGCGGGTTCACCCTGGACCGTGATCAGTTGGTGGGAACGCTTGGCTGACCCTACGTCAAATTGTCGGGGGGTGACAAAACGGCGAATCTGTTTTACCTCTTTGAGGCAATCGTACGTATTGGGAGGAATGCTAATGTATTACGGGATCTGGTTTCAATAACGCCTGAGACCCTGCCCGTTTGGTTCGGGGGGCCTTTGGCGCTGCCCTGAAAACTCATTTGCATTTCACTATGCTCGCACTTTGGAGCACCCCAATGTTTCGCTTTTTCGAAAATCTGATCGACCCCTATTGTGACTACGTCGAATCCGACACGCCGCCAACGCGGTTGTGGCCGTTTTTGCGCGATTATGCACAGCCGTTCAAACGCATCTTTTGGCTGACTGCCATCATGTCGGTGATTGTGGCGGCGATTGAAATCGGCCTGATCTATTACATGGGGCGGGTGGTTGACCTTTTGTCAGGTGAACCGGCGCAGGTCTGGGCCGAATACGGCACGGAGTTGATTGTTCTGGCTGTATTAATTCTGACGGTGCGGCCCGCATTACAGTTGTTTGACGTGCTGTTGCTCAACAATACGATCCTGCCCAACTTTGGCACCTTGATCCGATGGCGGGCGCATAAACATGTGCTGCGCCAGTCGGTGGGGTGGTTTGAAAATGATTTTGCCGGGCGGATCGCCAACCGGATCATGCAAACACCTCCGGCCGCTGGCGAAGTGGTGTTCCAAGTGTTTGACGCCATTACTTTTGCTTTGGCTTATCTGATCGGGGCGGCAATCCTGCTGATGGCGGCAGATCCACGTCTATTGGTACCGTTGGTAATCTGGTTTGGGTTGTATGCGCTTCTGACCAAATGGACGGTCAAACGGGTTGGTCCGGCCTCCAAGGCCGCCTCTGATGCGCGGTCAACGGTGACTGGACGGGTGGTCGATAGCTATTCAAATATTCATTCGGTCAAAATGTTCGCCCACCACAATCGCGAGCTGAGTTTTGCGAAAGAGGCCATAGAGGGCACCCGCAAGACGTTCCAGGCCGAAATGCGGATCTATACGATCATGGACGCGGTTCTGGTGACATTGAATGGTTTGTTGATCGTCGGCGTTGTTGGGTGGGGAATTGCCCTGTGGATGCAGGGATCGGCCTCGGTCGGGGTGGTAGCGGCGGCAACGGCGTTGACCCTGCGATTGAACGCGATGACCGGCTGGATCATGTGGGCGCTCACCACGTTCTTCCGCCAACTGGGTGTTGTGGCCGAAGGGATGGAGACCATTGCTCAGCCTATCGACCTGGTGGATGCAGCCAATGCAGAACCGTTGCGTCTGACAGAGGGCAAAATCGAACTGCGCAATCTGTCCCATCATTATGGGCGCGAGGCTGGCGGTCTGGATCAGATCAACCTGACCATACGACCGGGTGAAAAGATTGGTTTGATCGGCAGGTCAGGTGCCGGGAAATCGACCTTGGTCAAACTGTTGCTTCGCTTTTATGACGTGGATCGGGGGCAAATCCTGATTGATGGGCAGGACCTGCGCGCCGTGACCCAGGACAGTCTGCGCAGCCACATTGGCATGGTGCAGCAGGACAGTTCGCTGTTGCATCGGTCAGTGCGTGACAACATCCTGTATGGCCGCCCCGATGCGACAGAGGCTGAAATGCTGGGTGCTGCCAGTCAGGCAGAAGCCCATGAATTCATTCTGGACCTTGAGGATCCACAGGGGCGCAGCGGCTATGACGCCCATGTGGGCGAGCGCGGGGTGAAACTTTCCGGTGGACAACGTCAGCGGGTCACTCTGGCGCGGGTCATTCTGAAAGATGCACCAATTCTGCTCTTGGATGAGGCAACTTCGGCTTTAGATAGTGAAGTCGAGGCCGCCATTCAGGACACGCTTTATGGCATGATGCAGGGGAAAACCGTGATAGCCATTGCGCATAGATTGTCGACGATCGCCCAGATGGACCGAATTCTGGTGATGGACCAGGGTCGGATCGTGGAAGAGGGCAACCATTCCGAGTTGCTGGGCGCTCAGGGTCTGTATTCGCAATTTTGGGCACGTCAATCTGGCGGGTTCCTCAATCCGGAGGCCGCTGAATGAGGCTGGGCCACCTGATCAACCCGTTTGGATCGGACCACACCCCTCCACCGGAAACTCTGGGCGCATTCCTGCGCTGGGCCTTGAAGGGGGCCTGGCCGATCCTGTTTGTGGCAGCCTTCTTTTCTGCTTCGGCTGGCGCGATGGAAGCGGGAACTGCCTGGATCCTGGGGCAGGTGATTGACACTGCGGTGGCGACCGGGACTGACGGGTTTTTTGATCCGCGCAATGTCGGAATGATGATTGCGGCTGTGGCCTTTTTCATGCTGTTGCGCCCGGCGTTGTTCGGGATGTCGGCGCTGTTCAACAACTATGTGGTCATGCCCAATGTGATGCCTTTGGTGTTGGCCAAACTGAATCGGTGGACGTTGGGTCAATCGGTGACCTATTTCGACGATGATTTCGCGGGGCGGATCGCGCAGAAACAGGTGCAGACATCGAATGCCGTGGCATCGGTGGTATCCGAGATCATCAGCGCCATCGTGTTTTCGCTGGCGTCTCTGGTTGGCGCCTTGGCACTTCTTGGATCGATTCATCCATATGTAGTGCTGCCGTTTATCGGTTGGTTGGCGATCTATTTCTTTCTGATCCGCTGGTATTTGCCGCGGATTCGAAAACGCTCGGCGGCGCGGGCCGGCGCGCGCGCAACTGTGACCGGGCAGGTGGTCGATACCATTACCAATATCAAGACGGTCAAGCTGTTTGCGTCTGCAAACCACGAAGACATTGCCGCCCGTGATGCCATGGTGACCTACCGGGAGCGCGCGCTGGAATTTGGTGCGATGGCAGCGTCCTTTCGGTTTCTCCTGATGGCGCTGGCCGGAGTCCTGCCGGTATTACTGATCGGAGCCACATTGCTGTTGTGGCGCAACGGAATGGCAACCGCTGGGGACATTGCAGCGATTGGGAATGTTGCAATTCGCATCGCTCAGATGACTGGCTGGGTCAGCTTTACGCTGATGGGCATGTACGCGAATATCGGCGAGGTAGAGAATGGCATGCGCACCCTGGCACCTGCACGCCGCATAGAAGACTCTGAAAACGCACCGGACCTGAAGGTCGCGGGAGGAGAGATCCGGTTCGAGAACACCGGTTTTGCCTATGGGCGGGACATCGGCGGGGTTCAGGACATTTCTCTGACCATTGCTCCGGGTGAAAAGCTGGGTATTGTCGGCGCGTCAGGAGCGGGTAAATCGACACTGGTTTCGCTTTTGCTGCGGCTCTATGAAGGAGAAAATGGCCGAATTCTGATTGATGATCAGGATATTTCGACCATCACTCAGGACAGCCTGCGCCGTCAGATCGGCATGGTTACCCAGGAAACCGCGATGTTCAATCGTTCAGCGCGGGACAATATCTTGTATGGCCGGCCCAATGCGTCTGAGGCCGAGGTTATCGCTGCTGCGAAAAAGGCCGAAGCGCATGAGTTCATTTGTGGATTGCAGGATGGACAGGGACGCCAGGCCTATGATGCGCATCTGGGTGAGCGCGGTGTCAAATTGTCGGGTGGTCAACGACAGCGGATTGCATTGGCCCGCGCGATCCTCAAAGACGCTCCGGTTCTGGTGCTGGACGAAGCGACCTCGGCATTGGATTCCGAGGTCGAAGCCAGTATTCAGACGGCATTGCACCGGGTGATGCAGGGCAAAACCGTTTTGGCCATTGCGCACCGTTTGTCGACGCTCAGCGAAATGGACCGGATCATTGTGCTGGACAACGGTCGCATTGTCGAAGAAGGCAGTCACGAAACATTATTGGTCCAAGGCGGGCTGTACGCCCAGTTCTGGCATCGCCAATCTGGCGGGTTCATTAAAACCGACGCTGACGTCGAAGCTGCTGAATGAGGTTTCCGCTCTTTCTCCAGCTGCCAAGTCAGGCTATTGAGCGGCCATGAACACCACAGTCACAATCAATCGTTTGGGACATCAAGGCGACGGCGTCGCCGATGGTCCCTTGTTTGCACCGCGCACCCTGCCGGGTGAAATCGTTAGCGGTTTCGCCAAAGGTACCCAGCTGACCGATATCCGGATTGAAACGCCGTCCGAACACCGCGTAGCCGCCCCCTGTCGCCATTACAAATCCTGCGGCGGGTGCCAATTGCAACATGCCGACGACGGATTTGTTGCAGCGTGGAAACTGGACATCGTACGCCACGCCCTGGCCGCGCAGGGATTGGAAACCGAAATGCGACCGATCCACACATCGCCACCACACAGCCGTCGTCGGGCAACTCTGGCAGCCCGTCGAACAAAAAAAGGCGCTTTGGTTGGATTTCATGGCCGGGCGACAGATGTGATCACCGAAATTTCCGACTGCCAGTTGTTGGAGCCGGTTTTGATGGGGGCTATTCCAGTGGCCGAAGATCTGGCCATTTTCGGAGCCAGCCGCAAAACACCCTTGGCAGTGACCGTGACCCAGTCCGACATCGGTTTGGATGTGTTGGTCCAACACGGCAAACCATTGGATAGCGAGCTGCGACAGCAGTTGGCGATGCTGGTCGACAAATACAGTCTGGCGCGCCTGGCCTGGGATGACGAACTGATCGGGATGGAGCGCCCTCCGACACAGCCATTTGGCGATGCCCGCGTTTGCCCACCTCCCGGTGCCTTTCTCCAGGCCACCCGAGACGGCGAGGCCGCATTGTTGCATGCTGTGGAAGAAGTCACCCAGGGTGCGCGGCGTATTGTTGATTTGTTTGCGGGTTGCGGAACCTTCTCTTTGCCTTTGGCGCGCACGGCCCAGGTTCACGCCGTTGAAGGCGACGCCAATATGATCCGTGCATTGGACGCTGGCTGGCGGATGGCGCAAGGATTGAAGCAGGTAACCTCGGAGACCCGGGATCTGTTTCGCAGACCGGTATTGCCGGACGAACTGAACCCATTTGGCGCACCATTCGAAGCAGCGGTGATTGACCCGCCTCGCGCCGGGGCAGAAGCACAGATTGCCGAACTGGCCAAAGCTCAAACCGCAAGGATCGCATATGTTAGCTGCAACCCGGTGACGTTTGCCCGGGATGCCAAGGCTCTTGTATCTGCCGGTTACACGCTTAACTGGGTGCAAACAGTGGATCAGTTCCGCTGGTCCGCGCATACCGAACTTGCCGCTTCATTTTCGCTTTGATTGACAGATTGTTCTGATGACACAAACCGTGAGACCTTCGAAGACTTCAGCCCTGATCCGATTTTTGGAAAAACCGGGTTTTGGGCAGTTGATCACCGGAGTCATCCTGGTCAATGCCGTTTTACTGGGGATGGAGACGTCCCCAACCTTGATGGCTCGCTTTGGCGAGATGATCCTGTTGCTCGACAAGATCTGCCTGGCGATCTTTGTTATCGAAATTCTGTTAAAGCTCGTTGCCTATAGGGTCCGTTTCTTTTTCAACGGCTGGAACCTGTTTGATTTTGTGATTGTCGGCATCGCGCTGGTGCCGGCCGCACAGGGGCTGTCCGTTCTCAGGGCGCTCAGGATTCTACGGGTATTGCGCGTTATCTCGGTGGCTCCACGGCTGCGACGCGTGGTCGAAGGTTTCATCACCGCGCTGCCGGGCATGGGAAGCGTGTTCCTGTTGATGGCAATCATTTTCTATATTGGTTCGGTGATCGCCACCAAACTGTTTGCCAGCACTTTTCCCGAATGGTTCGGCACCCTGGGGCTGAGCGCATATTCGCTTTTCCAGATCATGACTCTGGAGAGTTGGTCTATGGGCATCGTGCGACCCGTGATGGTGATCTACCCCTACGCGTGGGTGTTTTTTGTGCCTTTCATCATGGTTACGACATTCGCAGTGGTGAACCTGTTGGTGGGTTTGATCGTGAATTCGATGCAGGACGCACACCATGAAGAGGATGGCGAGCGAACCGACGCCTACCGGGATGAGGTTCTGAGCCGGCTTGAAGCGATCGAACAGCGTTTGAGTGAGCACACCGGTGCTCAGACAAAGAAGTGATTTTGAACCCACCCTGAAACCCAGTAAGGGAAAAGGGGCAGAACAATCGGATTGAGATGCAGGTTATGGAACGACGTGTATTTGGAATTGGAGCCATTGCCGCCTTGTCTCTGGCGGGATGCGGCGCGTCGAGAGGCCCTAGCAAGTTTCGTCGCTACAATGGACCCAAGGTGACATCGGTGGTGGTGAACAAGGGTGCACGCAAGATGTACCTGATGCATGATGAAAAGATTCTACGCGAATACAAGGTAGATCTGGGGTTTGCGCCCAATGGAGACAAGAAGATCGAAGGGGACGGAAAGACACCCGAAGGTACCTACCTGATCGACCGGCGCAATCCCAACAGCTCGTTTCATCTGTCAATTGGGATTTCTTATCCCAATTCCAGAGATATCGCCGAGGCAAAGGCTATCGGCAAAAAGCCTGGAGGCGAAATTTTCATCCATGGGCAACCAAACTTGTTGCGCGATCTGAAACGCGCCCGCAAGACACCGGATTGGACAGCTGGTTGCATTGCCGTCAAAAACCACGAAATTGAAGAAATCTATGCCATGGTGCAGGACGGCACTCTGATTTCACTCCGGCCGTGACGCGCAAAAGTTTTGAAAAACTTTTGCCAATACTTTTCTAAAAGTATTGGCTGTTGGCGGATCAGCCGCCCATAATCAATGTCCACCACAGTTTGCCGCTGGATTCCTGGTGCCATGCGAAACCCATGTTCGTGGCATTGGCATCCAGAATGACGCTGCGGGTTCCTGGTTCTTCCATCCAGGCCGCCAGAGTTTCCAATTCGGTTTCATAGGTTTCAGAAATCACTTCGCCCAGCATTGGTCCATTGTAACCAGCGCGGGCGACACGATCGAGCGGAGACGATCCATCAGACCCAAAATGCCACGGGCGGTTCTGAACCGACATATCGCGAGAGTGAGTTGCTGCAGCGGCAGTCAACTGAGCATTCAGCTGGACCGGTGATTGGTTTGCCGCCTGGCGCAGGGCGTTCACCGAATCGAGAATCCGGAATTGCAGCTTCCCAGTTTCGCCGCCCCGAATGCGATAGGCTTTTGGAAGGGGTTTACCGTCGGATCCCAGTTGGTTGCTGGACGGAACCGGCGTACAAGCTGCTAGCGCCGTGAAAACGACCAGAACAATCGAAATAATCCGCACAGTTTCAGCTCCTTGCTGTCCAATGTATCAGGTTCACTTAACCTGCGATTCCGAGCGGCGCAAATCAACAAGCCAATTACTGCCACACTTCAAGCTGGTTTGATTTGCGACTGCGGCTTTCCGGTCATATTATGCCCGGTAATCGAGGATTCAGACCCCAGGTTGGTTATCACATGTCTCACAATGAATTCAAATTCCCGTCGCGCCGACAGTTTATTGCCGGTTCTGCTGCCCTGATCGGCGCACCTGCTTGGGCGCAGGATCTTTCGGAAGTCGAAGAAACGCAGGAATACGACCCGCTGCGCCCGCCGCCAGAGCCGGAGCCAGCGGTCCGCCGTAACATTTCGTCGTTCCGTTCCCTGGATTGGCGTCCATACTTTAGCGGGCTGAAGGGCGGAGCGATCTTGGTAGATACTCAGTCGCGTGCGTTGCACTATTGGTCCGCAGATGAATCTGTTTACAAGCTTTATCCTTCGTCGGTGCCTTTGTCCGAAGAAATGACCCGTCGCGGGCGAACCAGTGTTATTCGCAAAGTCGAGGGACCCAGCTGGGCGCCGACACCGTCGATGAAGAAGCGGAATCCGGAATGGCCAAGTTTCATTCCTCCGGGGCCAGACAATCCCTTGGGAACACACGCATTGTATCTGTCTTGGAAATACTACCGTATTCATGGCACACACGACACGCGCAAAATTGGTCGAAGATCGTCCAACGGCTGCATTGGTCTATATAATGAACATATTGCAGAACTGTTCTCGATGGCCAAGGTCGGAACCCAAGTGTTGCTAATTTGACGACATTTCGGTGCATAGACGGGTGTTTAGGAAAACAAGCATTTGCAATCAGCCCATTTTGCTGCAAAGAAAAACATACGAGGTAAGTCTTGGGTGCGTGGTACGGATTCGTCTGTTCTGCGCGAATTCTGGAGGTTAATATGAAAAAACTCGTTCTCGCCGCTGCTCTGACTGGTGCTGCTTCGACCGCCTTTGCTGGCAACGTTGCTGAGCCTATTGTTGAAGCACCGGTTATCGTTGAGCAAACCACAAGCTCTTCCAGCGGCATCCTGCTGCCGCTGTTGCTGCTGGTTCTGGTTGGCGCAGCTGTTGCAAGCAACTAATTGCTTGTACGCTGAATACCAAAGAAAAGGCGATGGGTTTTCCCATCGCCTTTTTTATTGCCTGAGGCAATTGTTGTGATGGGTGCGTGCAAGCACACACCCTACAGTCCAAACCTCAGGTGACTTCGGAGAGTACCTGGTTCAATGCCCAAAGGATCATATCGACATCTTGGGTATCAATTGTCAGGGGTGGGCGAATTTTCAGGATATTATCCTTGGGTCCTTCGCTGCCGACTAGGATGCGGAAATCGCGCATTCGGTTTTTGACATAGGAACAGATCTGCGTGGCTTCGGTCCGATCCGGGTTGACTATCTCCACTCCGACAAACAACCCCATCCCCCGCACGTCGCCGATACATGCATGTGTTTGCTTCAAAGTTGCGAGTCCATCAATCAGCCTGGCACCCATGACGCGTGCATTGTCCTGAAGGTTTTCGTCATCGACAATATCCAGGACCTCTTTGCCAATGCGGCATGACAGGGTTGATCCCCCAAAGGTCGAGAAGAATTCGATCCCGTTGTCAAAACTTTCTGCTATGGCTTTGGTTGTGACCAGCACACCCAGTGGATGACCATTGCCGATCGGTTTACCCATGACAACAATATCAGGCAGGGCACCCTGATGTTCAAAACCAAAATAATAGTGCCCCAATCTGCCCAGTCCGGTCTGGACTTCGTCTGCTATGCAGACACCACCCTCTGCGCGGATTTTGTCGTAGACAGCAGCCAGATAGCCCGGAGGCGGAATGATCTGGCCGCCGACCGAAGGAAAAGTTTCGGCAATGAAGCCAGCCAGCCCGTGTCCTTTGGCCTGGAGACGTTCGATAGCCTGGTCCACAAGCTCGGCAAACTTGGTAGCCCGATCTGGGTCGTTGCGTTTGAATGACCCGCGATAGTCATCCGCTACTTCGACAAGTTCGACCCAATCCGCCTGACCGGTTCCACCGGGTTTGTTGAATTTGTAGGCCGAAATGTCGATCGTTCCGGTGGTGTTGCCGTGATAGCCGTGGTCGGGTGTGACCATCCCGCGCGCACCGGTATGTGCACGGGCCAGACGCAGGGCCAGTTCATTGGCTTCCGTTCCCGAGTTCACAAAGAAACAAACCTCGAAGTGGTCTGGCAATTTGGACAGTATCTTGTCGGCAAATGCCGTCTGGGCAGGGTGCAGATAGCGGGTGTTCGAGTTCATCCGTTTCAACTGGTCTGCGGCAACGGATTGGATCCGGGGGTGCGCGTGACCCACGTGGGGAACATTGTTGTAGGCGTCCAGATAAGGGCGGCCCCATTCATCGAACAAGTGATGCTTCCAACCGCGCACCAACATGACCGGGTCATTGTAGGTGAGGCTGAGGTTGCCACCAAAATGGTCGCGGCGGTCCTGTAGTACTCCCGCCTTGTCGGTCGGGTGATAACGCACCAGATCGTCAGCGAGGTTCAGCAGCGCCGCCGGATTGGGGCAGATTGCGCGCCACATATACATCTCGTCCGGGTCCCCGACACCGGGCCAATCCGCCTCGATCCCTTCGGTGGTCAGCGCAAGTTGGAAATGCACATGCGGGGCCCAGCCACCATTCTGCGTGGGGTCTCCCAGACGGCAGAACTGCTGGCCCTTTTCGATGACATCGCCGGGTTTCAGTTGGTCCAGAAATTCGGGGTTCAGGTGGCCATAGAGCGTATAGAACGGGTCTCCATCCGGTGTTTCATGCCGCAGGATGATCACCCCGCCATAGTCCAGATGACCGGCGCGATATTCGGCGACAAAAACTTCGCCACGCAGCGGCGCGAACATTGGCGTTTCGGCAGGGGCGAATGCATCGACCGCCAGATGCACGGTGCGCCGGTCGCTGGCCTTCCATGGCCCTTTGCGAAAGGCCGGTTCAGCATAGATCAGCCGAGGTTCGTGGTAATAGCCCAGCCAGATGCGGCCATTGTCTTCGAACTCCTCACCTACGCGGGCTGCTTCCTCCAGCAGCATGTGAAACGGGTTCTGCGGCCAGGTGGAGTGTTCCACCGACAGCGACCCCAGCGGCGCGTCGCCCAGATCCTCACCCATCAGCGGAGCGAAATTACCGCGCTCGTTGTTCACCCACGCCATTACCCGATCTGCGCCGTCCACCACAGGCAGCCCACAGGCCGCGCGCAGGCGGGCAGTGATCAGGGCGGGGTTGATGTCCTGAGCTTCGAGGAAACGCCAGGCAGGTGCCTGCGAGATCGTCACATAAGGATCGTCCGGGTTGTCCGCTGCCATCAGCGTTGAATTCACCACGCTGACAGCCAGGCGGGTCCGCAGCAAAGGCCAGACCAGGTCAATTTCATTCGGTGTTAGCGGGTTGGCCGAATGGTACCCGGCCACCAGCGCGGCCAACGCGGCTTCGAGTGCTGGGTGGTCCAGCACGATGTAGGCAGCAGCAATCGCAAGGTCGCAGATCCGGGGTGCGCGGCACATATCGCCTAGGTCGATAAGGCCCGAAATGGTGCGCGGTTCGTTCAGGGTCCCTGTGACGAGAATATTGTAATCATTGGCATCATTGTGGATCGCCTGTTTGGGAAGCCGGGCCAACGCAGATGTCAGGGCTGTGAAATCGGTATGGATTTGCTCTAGGATTGCATGGCGTTTGGGGTCGATCACCACATTCAGATCATCGCCAATCCACCCGGCGTTCATCAGATCCCATTTGAAATCTCGGTCCAGACCTTTGTGGTCGAAATCTTCCAACGCTTTGGCAGCCCCGCCCAAAGCGACGCCAACCCCATGGATCAGGTCAGGACGTTTGGGCTCGGTCTGGGCATAGCAGCGACCTGGTAGACGTTCGAGAACCCAAACCAGACGCTGTGCCCCCTGGTCGTCGGCAAGTGTCACGACCGAACTGTGATCAGAGGCGCGAATGACAGCAGGAAACGGAAGCTCTGGCGACACCGCCCGGATGTGGTCCAGCGCCTTGATCTGCATGTCGACCAACCAGGATTCACAATCGGGCCGCATGGCCTTGAGGATATACCCGGTCCCATCCGACGCAGTCGCCAGAAAGTTCAGGTCGTATTCACCGTCCAACCGTGTCAGATCGGCGCGAATTCCCCAATTATCCAACAGGGCACTGGCCCAATGTGTGTTGCTCATTCCTTGCTCCCCGGTCCAGTAGAATTCCAGATCCAATATTGGATCCTATTTGAACCGGGTCGGTCGTTTAGTCCAGCCACCCTTTGAGATTGTCCTGAATGATGGATGACAAAGCCGAAATATGGGCGTCCTGATCATTCAGGCAGGGGATATAGGTAAAGCGCTCGCCGCCCGCATGTTCAAAACTCTCGCGGATCTCTTCGTTGATCTCCTCGAGCGTTTCGATGCAATCGGCAGAAAAGGCCGGAGCGATAACCGCGATGTTCTTTTTGCCTTGCTTGGCCAACTCGGCAACATGATCGACGGTATAGGGCTTCAACCATTCTTCGGGGCCGAATTTGGACTGAAAGGTGCTGATGATATCCGTGTCGGTCCAGCCCAGGCGCTCTTTCAGCAGGCGCGTGGTTTTCTGGCATTGGCAGTGATACGGATCACCCTGTTGCAGATACCGTTCCGGCATTCCGTGGTAGGATACAACGAGGATATCAGGTTTGCTGTCCAGCGCGGCATAGGCCGTTTCGACTGATCCAGCCAGGGCGTCAATATAGGCTGGTTGGTCGAAATAGGCGGGTACTGTACGTGCAGAAGGCTGCCAGGTTTCCTCCATCAGGGCGCGAAAGAACTGGTCATTGGCGGTCGCGGATGTGGCACCGGCGTATTGTGGGTAAAGCGGAAAGAACAGAATTCGGGTACATCCGGCGGCGACCATTTCCTGCACCTTGGATTTGGTCGACGGGTTGCCGTACCGCATACAGAAATCGACCATGACCCGGTCGCCATATCGGTCGGCCATCGCGGTGGTGATCTTGGCTGTCTGATCCTTGGTGATGGTCATCAATGGGCTTTCGCCCTGGTCGTGGTTCCAGATGGATTTATACGCTGCGCCCGAACTGAAAGGCCGTTTCGTCAGGATGATTGCCTGCAACAGCGGTTGCCATTTCCATTTCGGGTAGTCGATCACCCGTTGATCCGACAGGAATTCATTCAGATACCGCCGCATTGGCCAGTATGTGTAGTCATCCGGCGTGCCCAGGTTGGCCAGCAGAACACCCACCTTTTCTGATGGAACCTTTGGATGGTTCGCCGGGGCGTGGGCGGGGCAGGTGGCTTGGGATTTGGCGTCCAGCATGGCGGGTCCTGTCAGTCTGAGGGCGTATGGGATCGAGATAAGCGGAAACCGAGCCGGGTCAATCAGGCAATTTTGTCTCAGGCACTTTCAGGGCATCGGCCAACCGGGATTTTGCCGATCCGGGACGCAGCGGTTTGGGTTGGCTGTCAGACGGGGACCATCCGGTCAGGCATATGACTTCGAACATCGCGGGAATGCGACCTTTGGCGGTGGCGAAATGTTCAAAATACAATCTGTTGGCCTCGTCAAACAGGGTACGGGTGGTGGGCTTGCGCAGCCGTGCCGACATGGCGTTGGTTTCGCCCATGTGGCGCAGGTCGTGCATCAGATGCCAAATGTCGCGGTATTCTGCGGTTAATGGTACCACGTCAGCCACAGGCAGATTCACCCCGGCGCGTTGCAGCAATCCACCCAGATCACGGATTTCCGCCATTGGCGCGACACGCGGTGAAAGCCCGCCAGACACGCGGGTCTCGGCTTCGGCCAGGACGGCGCGCAATTGGTGCAGGGTTTGCCCGCCCAAGGCTACAACCAGCAGCAGGCCGTCTTCTTTCAGCGCGCGACGGCATTGGATCAACTGGCCAACCGGGTCATTGGCCCAATGTAGCCCCATGGCGTGGATCACCAGATCGTATGAGCTTGGTTCCAGATCCAGCACGTCGTCATCCGGAACGATTGTGGCATTCGGAAAACCCGGGGCCCAGAAATCTGGGACTGGGGTCACAATCGCCGGGGTTGTAAAGATTCTGTTAACCATGGAGAGGCGATCCTGTACCTCGTCCAACGCTGTCTGATGCAGGAACAACGCGTCCGGGCGAATGCGGGCGCGGTGCGCGATCAGCGCAGTCCTGTCAAAAAGTGGGGCCTGATTCGGAGTCTGGTTCGGTGCTTGAGTCATGGGGGCTAACTAAAGAGATGTGGTCCGGTTTTCAAACAGCAGTTCGTCTCGTCTATCCGTCGCGATGCCTGGGGTGTGGTGATATGGTCGACAGCGACTTTGGCCTATGCGGGCCGTGCTGGCGGGATACGCCATTTGTGTCAGGCACGGTATGCGAAGCCTGCGGAACCCCGGTGATGGGTGCCCCGGACGGATTTCGGATCGAATGTGATGATTGTATGGAACGGCCGCGCCCGTGGAACATGGGGCGGTCGGCGCTGGTCTATGAAGGGCGGGCGCGCAAGTTGGTGTTGGCGTTGAAACATGGTGATCGGCCTGAAATCGCCCGTCCGGCGGCGCTGTGGATGGCCCGGGCGGCGAAACCCTTCCTGCGACCGAACCTTTTGATTGCGCCGGTGCCGTTGCATTGGACCAGGCTGGTCCAGCGTCGCTATAATCAGGCGGCGCTGTTGGCGCAGGCGTTGGCTGATGAAACCGGTTTGAGCTGGTGTCCGGATCTGTTGGTTCGAACTCGTCGTACCCCGATGCTGGACCACAAGGGCGTAGATCAGCGGTTCGCAACGCTAACCGATGCCATTACAGATCATCGCAAGCGACGACACAGGATGGCAGCCCGCGATATTGTGTTGGTGGATGATGTGATGACATCAGGCGCAACGCTGACCGCCTGCGCCAACGCCTGTTTGCAGGCAGGCGCACGTGAGGTGTTTGTCATCACTTTGGCGCGGGCCTGTCGGGACCGATAGATTGCTGAGTTCCAGGCCCAACCGACGCATATAACGGAAAGGAGACAATCACCTTGTCGTGAAATGGTGGTGACAGTTGCAATGACTCCCTAAATCGCTCAAAACATCATCAAACCCGAATAGGAGCCACCGCATGAAGCCGGTTGAAATCTATACATCGCCCCTGTGTGGCTTCTGCCATGCCGCCAAACGACTGTTGAATCAAAAGGGCGTAGAGTTCTCGGAAATCGACGTGCTGGTACATCCCAAGCGCAAAGCCGAGATGATCGACCGTGCCAATGGTGGGCGTACAGTACCGCAGATTTTCATCGGGGAAACCCATGTGGGCGGCTGTGACGACCTGTTTGCACTTGAAAATGCGGGCAAGCTTGACCCGCTGTTGGCGGCCTGATTGATGCGGACCGCGCTGCTTCAGCTGACCTCTTCGGATGACCCGGTCGAGAACCTGGCTACGGTCACTGACATGATCAACACGGCTGTTGCGGGCGGTGCCGAATTTGTGCTGACCCCGGAAGTCACCAATTGTCTGTCCACATCGCGACGCCATCAAAAGGCGGTGCTTTGTCACGAAGAGGACGACCCGACTCTGGCCGCATTGCGCCAGGAGGCGGCGCGCCACGGAATATGGCTGTTGTTGGGGTCGCTGGGGATCAAGACCCACGATGACGATGGGCGCTTTGCAAATCGACAGTTCCTGATAGCCCCCGACGGCGAAATCGCAGCACGATACGACAAGATCCACATGTTCGATGTTCAGGTGTCCCCCGAAGAGACATATCGAGAATCAGATGGCTATCGCCCGGGGACACATGCAGTGGTGGCTGAAACGCCTTTTGCCTGCATTGGCATGACCATTTGCTATGACGTGCGTTTCCCGCGTCTGCACCGGGCCCTGGCGCAGAGTGGCGCACAGATTCTGACTGCACCCGCAGCGTTTTCCTATGTTACGGGCGCGGCGCATTGGCATGCACTGTTGCGGGCGCGGGCAATTGAGACCGGGTGTTTCATCCTGGCCCCGGCTCAGACGGGGAAACACAAATCCAGCCGAGGCCAAAGCCGCCAAACCTATGGTCATAGCCTGGTTGTGGCACCCTGGGGCGATATTTTGTTGGACGCTGGTGAAGACCCGGGCGTGAGTTTCGTTGATCTGGACATGGGTTTGGTGGCACAAGCACGCAAACGCGTACCTTCACTGACCCACGATCGTGAATTTGACGGACCCTGAAACGGACCCGAAATGGATGACAACAACGCATTGGCTGTTTCGCTGTTCAGCGAAATTCTTATGGCGGACCAGCTTGCCCGGTCTCGCCTAACTCGTGCGTTGCCGCGCGGCATGGAACTGTCGCATTTTTCGGTGCTGAATCATTTGGTTCGGGTAGGGTTGGAACGGACGCCCGCGCAATTGGCCAAGACGTTCCACGTCACCCGTGGGGCAATGACCAATACGTTGGGCAAGCTCGAGATGGCCGGGTATATCCATATTCGCCCGGATTGGGACGATGCCCGACGCAAGATGGTTGCCATCAGCCCGGCAGGGCGAAACGCGCGGGATGCAGCTATCGCCGGAATCGCGCCAATCATTTCCGAAGTGGTTGCCGAATTGGGTCAGGAGCGGGTCAAGGCAACATTGCCCATCCTGCGCGAACTGCGGACCAAGTTGGAAAATGACGGTTAGGGCGTGATCGCCTGATCCAGGGTACTGTGATGGATGGTCATGCAGCCCAGGTGACAACCGAAATGAAAAACGGGACGTCTATCCCCAAACGTCCCGTTCTTCGCTCCAAAATGCCCCGTGAGTGTATTTTGGCTTTTGGATAAACCCAGCTCTTGAGGAACATGGGGTATTACTCACTCGGTGAAGACCTCTCGGTCTGCTTTTGTGGCGTTGGCCGTTCCGCCTGTCCACCTACTCAAACTAGCAACTACAGCAATCGGCTCAACTGTGCATTAGGATCTAATCCTATACGAAAGGATAGATAATGTGACGCCAACTGGCGTCACACTGTTTCGAGGATACTTGGAAGATCAAGAAAAAAGCGTTAATAAATAGTAATTTAAGCCGCAAAAAGAGGGTGACGCTAGTTAGGTTCACATGAATGACCTTACTTGGCGTCACCTTGTTGTCTGGAACGGGTTGGCTTTACGCACCCACGGCAAATCTCATCAAAGTGGTTTGGTGCTGGCAGTAACGTAATTGACGCTCAGGTCGCGATCGGAAATCGACCAGCTCCAGGCCAATGGGTTGAAAACGAACCCCTTGCGATCCACCGGCGTCAGCCCAGATGTGCTCAACAATTCGAACAGTTCATCGGGAGTGATGAATTTGGACCATTCATGGGTGCCACGGGGCAGCCAACGCATCACGACTTCGGCTCCGACGATCGCCACGGCAAAGCTTTTGGGATTGCGGTTGATGGTGGAACAGATCTGTAAGCCACCGGGTTTCAACAAACGCCGCGTCGCAGTCAGAAATTCCAGTGGATCGGCCACATGTTCGACAACTTCCATGTTCAGAACAACGTCGAATTGCTCGCCCGCGTCTGCCATGGCTTCGGCAGTTGTGTGGCGGTAATCAATCTCCAACCCGGATTGCTCAGCATGGACACGGGCCACAGGCAGGTTGCCCTCGGCCGCATCGGCACCGACAACAGTGGCACCCAGGCGGGCCATCGGTTCGGACAACAATCCACCGCCGCAACCGATGTCGAGCAATCGTAGGCCCTGAAATGGCTGGGGCGACTTGAGGTCGCGGTCAAATTCCCCTGCGATCTGAGTGGTGATATAGTCCAGACGACAAGGATTGAGCATGTGCAGCGGCTTGAATTTGCCCTCGGGATCCCACCATTCGGCGGCCATCGCCTCGAATTTGGCGATCTCGGATGGGTCAACGGTGGATTGAGGCGCTTGCATTCCTGTCTCCGTATGCTCTTTTACCAGTCAGTGATTAATATAGGCCTGTAATGGACAAATACCCGGATCAAAAGCGCGCAGTGCAATATTTGTACCCGCCGATCGAACCCTTTGATCAGCGTATGCTGGATGTAGGCCAGGGTCATCGAATCTATGTCGAGCAGAATGGGAACCCAAACGGGGTCCCTGTTGTTGTGTGTCATGGCGGACCGGGTGGTGGGTGTAGCCCAGCGATGCGGCGGTATTTTGACCCGGCGGTTTACCGGGTGATTCTGTTTGATCAAAGGGGCTGCGGTCGGTCGCGTCCCCATGCAGCCTGCGAGGACAATACCACCTGGCATCTGATCGCCGACATGGAAAAAATCCGGCAGGGTCTGGAAATCGACAGTTGGATGGTGTTTGGCGGCAGTTGGGGCGCAACCCTGTCGCTGCTCTATGCCCAGACGCACCCGGATCGGACCAACCATCTGATCCTGCGTGGTGTGTTTCTAATGACCAAAACAGAACTGGAGTGGTTCTATGGCGGAGGAGCTGGCAAATTCTGGCCCGAGCCATGGGCCCGTTTTGTATCGTTGATTCCCGAAAATGAACGCGACGATCTGATCGGGGCCTATCACAAACGGCTGTTCTCGGGCGACCGCGCCGAAGAAATCAGCCATGGTCGTGCCTGGTCCAACTGGGAAAACGCGTTGGCGTCGATTCATTCGAATGGGGTCGTGGGTGAAACGCCAGGAGAATATGCCCGCGCGTTCGCCCGGCTCGAAAATCACTACTTTCTGAACGATGGTTTTTTGGAATTCGACGGACAGATACTGGCCAACATGGCGCGAATCTCGCATATTCCCGGAGTTATTGTTCAGGGACGCTATGATATGATCTGCCCGCCCTCATCGGCCTGGAAGCTGAACGAGCTGTGGCCCGCCGCTGATCTGCGGATGGTGCGCAATGCAGGTCACGCCATGTCAGAGCCAGGAATAAGCGCCGAACTGGTACGGGCAATGGATCGGATTGCCGAGGAGATGCAATGACCCGGATCGACCGACGTGCGTTATTCACTTCTGGTGCGGCCGCGGCCTTGCTGGCGGCAACGGGCACGTCCGTAACAGCGGCGCCTCGCCGTGGTGGGGTGCTGCGTTTGGCAGTGCCGCGGGATGGCAAGATGCTCGAATCCGTGGCCCGCGGTGCGGTCTATGACACGTTGACCGAAATCGGCCCGGATGGCGTTCTAAAGGGTGAATTGGCGACCAGTTGGCGTAGCAGCCCGGATGCGCGGGTTTGGCATTTTCAGTTGCGCGACGAAGTACCGTTTCACGATGGCGCGGTGCTCAACGCCGAGGATGTGGCTGCGTCCTTGCGGGCGCATGATTTCCCCGATGGATGCCTAGGAATCAAGGTAATCGGCACGACACAATTGCAGTTGGAGCTGGTCAAACCGAATTCGGATCTGCCCTACCTGTTGGCTGACCCCAAATTGATCATCGCCCGTGCGGGCCAGATTGGGGCACCGTTGAATGCGGCCATCGGAACCGGGGTTTATCAGGTGTCTCAGGCGCAGGAGGGTCGTCATTTCAGCGCGATCCGCTTGGCGCAGCATTTCAAGGACGGGCAGGCCGGATGGGTCGACAGGGTCGAAGTCATAACCATCCCCGATGCGTCTGTGCGCGCCGAAGCGCTGCGCGATGGATATGTCGATATTGCCGCCCTTCCAGAACCCAAAGGCCTGTTGCACCGCGGTGAGTTCACCTATCACCCGTCGGCCCACGATATGGCGCTGGCGACGCACGCCGGTGTCGGTCTGCCGCGCCGCATCGGAGCCAGGGCTCCAATGGATGATGGCCGAATCGTCCAGCGGTGGTGGGTGGCATGAAAACGGATATTGAGTGAACGACAAAGTCAGGACTTGAAGTATCGGGAGTTGCGGCGTATATGCCTCTCTCAACAGCGGCGCGTCGGGCACCAACCCGGGGTTCCACCGGATAGTTTCACGGGCCGCGCGCCCGTTTTTTTGTGTTTGGACGACCTGATGACCAACGACCTGATCGCCAAGGCAGCCATTGATCGCCGCATGGCCGAAATCATCACTCCGGTGATCGAGGATCTCGGCTTTGAACTGGTGCGCGTTCGGCTGATGTCTGGCAAGACTTCGACGCTGCAAATCATGGCTGACAAAGCGGACGGTGGAATCGAGGTCGATGACTGCGCCGAGATTTCCAACGCCGTCAGCGCGGTTCTGGATGTCGAAGACCCGATTCTGGATGCCTATACACTCGAAGTGTCCAGCCCCGGGATTGACCGGCCTTTGACACGGCTCAAGGACTTTGAGGCATTCGAAGGTTATGAAGCGAAGCTGGAAACAGACGAGTTGATCGATGGGCGTCGCCGGTTCAAGGGAGAACTGGCCGGGATCGAAGGCGAAGACGTGCTGATCAATATCGAAGATCAGGGTGAGACCGTGACCATTGGTCTGCAATTTGATTGGCTGAGCGACGCCAAGCTGGTGCTGACCGACGACCTGATCAAGGAAATGCTACGCCAGCGCAAAGATGCTGGCGACCTGAACGAAGACCAATTCGACGAGATCGAGACCGAAGGGTCCGAAGAGGAGACGAAGTAATGGCAATCACCTCTGCAAACCAGCTCGAGCTGTTGCAAACCGCCGAGGCCGTGGCCCGCGAAAAGATGATCGACCCCGGTCTGGTCATCGAAGCGATGGAAGAGAGCCTGGCTCGCGCTGCCAAAAGCCGTTACGGCGCGGAGATGGACATCCGTGTGTCCATCGACCGCAAAACTGGTCGCGCCACCTTTACCCGTGTTCGCACAGTGGTCGAGGATGAGCTGCTGGAAAACTACCAGGCAGAATTCACCGTTGATCAGGCCAAACAGTACATGGCGGACCCTCAGCTCGGCGATACATTCGTCGAAGAAGTCCCGCCGGTCGAGATGGGCCGGATCGCCGCGCAATCGGCCAAGCAGGTGATCCTGCAAAAGGTCCGCGAAGCCGAGCGCGATCGTCAGTTCGAAGAATTCAAAGATCGTGCCGGGAGCATCATCAACGGTCTGGTCAAGCGGGAAGAGTACGGCAACGTCATCGTCGACGTGGGCGCTGGCGAAGCGATCCTGCGCCGCAACGAAAAGATTGGTCGCGAAAGCTATCGCCCGAATGACCGTATCCGTTGCTATATCAAGGACGTGCGTCGCGAAGTGCGTGGCCCGCAGATCTTCCTGAGCCGAACTGCACCAGAATTCATGGCCGAACTGTTCAAGATGGAAGTGCCGGAGATCTATGACGGTATCATCGAGATCAAGGCCGTTGCCCGTGATCCGGGTTCGCGGGCCAAGATTGCCGTGATTTCCTATGATGGGTCGATTGACCCCGTAGGGGCCTGTGTGGGTATGCGCGGCAGCCGCGTGCAGGCCGTTGTCAATGAATTGCAGGGTGAAAAGATCGACATCATCCCGTGGAACGAAGATCAGCCAACCTTCCTGGTAAACGCTTTGCAGCCTGCAGAAGTGTCCAAGGTTGTCCTGGATGAAGAAGCCGGCAAAATCGAAGTTGTCGTGCCCGAAGAACAGCTGAGCCTCGCAATTGGCCGCCGCGGTCAGAATGTGCGCCTGGCCAGCCAGCTGACCAACCTCGACATCGATATCATGACCGAGGAAGAGGAATCGGCGCGTCGCCAGAAGGAATTCGAAGCGCGCACCGGTCTGTTCATGGAAACACTGGATCTGGACGAATTCTTTGCCCAGCTGTTGGTGTCCGAAGGCTTTACCAACCTCGAAGAGGTCGCGTATGTCGAGCTGGATGAACTTCTGGTCATCGATGGTGTGGATGATGGCACCGCCGAGGAACTGCAGGCTCGTGCCCGCGATTATCTCGAAGCACAGGCCAAGGCGGCCCTGGATGCAGCCCGTGCGCTGGGTGCCGAAGAGAGCCTCATTGAATTCAACGGTCTGACGCCCCAAATGGTCGAGGCTCTGGCCAAGGATGACGTCAAAACCCTGGAAGATTTCGCCACTTGTGCGGATTGGGAACTGGCTGGTGGCTGGACCACAGCCGATGGTGAGCGGGTCAAGGACGACGGTATTCTGGAACCCTTTGGCATGACGCTGGAAGAAGCCCAGGACATGGTCATGACTGCGCGTATCCTTCTGGGTTGGGTTGATCCTGCGGATTTGGAAACAGAAGAAGAAGCCCCTGAAGGTGAAAGCCAGCAGGAGGACGAGGCCTGATTTCAGGTCTCGTTGGAGGTGTAAATGGGACGCGGTGGTGTCACAAAAGACCATTCGGACGGTCCGGACCGGAAATGCATTGCCACTGGTGATGCTCAGCCCAAACACGGGTTGGTCCGCTTCGTCATGGGTCCCGATGAACAGGTGGTTCCTGATGTCATGGGCAAGTTGCCTGGGCGCGGGGTCTATGTAACGGCGGATCGCGAGTCGTTGGACAAAGCGGTGGAGAAGAAACTCTTTGCCCGCGGCTTCAAGGCTCAGGTCACCGTTCCAGACGGGTTGGTGGACGAAGTCGAACGACAGATCGTCCGCCGGATCGTCGAACTGCTGAGTTTGGCCCGTAAGTCGGGCCATGCGGTTGCAGGTTACGAAAAGGTCAAGGACTGGCTCTCCAAAGAGGAAGCCGAAGTTCTGATCCAGGCCTCGGATGGGTCTGGGCGCGGCAAATCGAAACTGAGCACACCGCATTACGGAAAATATATCGGAAGCCTCACGGCAGACGAACTAGGCATGGCTTTTGGTCGCGAAACTGTGATACATGCGGCGCTCGCCTCTGGTGGACTCGGCAAACGTGTTGTAGAGGAAGCGCAACGACTGAACGGTATGCGTAATGTTGTCGGTGGCAAGGGCCGCCGAACGGAAGGATAAAGAGCTTTATGAGCGATAGTGACGGCAAAAAGACTTTGGGTCTGCGTAGTGGGGCCCGTCCGGGCAATGTGAAACAAAGTTTCAGCCACGGACGGACCAAAAATGTCGTGGTGGAAACAAAACGCAAGCGCGTTGTGGTTCCCAAGCCGGGCGCTGGCAAAGCGGGTGGTGGTGCTACACCATCCGGTGATCCATCGCGCCGTCCTGCCGGGATCTCTGATGCAGAAATGGCGCGTCGTCTGAAGGCCCTTCAGGCGGCCAAGGCGCGCGAAGCGGAAGAGACAGCCAAGCGTGCTGCCGAAGAAAAGGCCCGCGAGGAAGACCGCGCACGCCGCCGGGCCGAGATGGAAGCCAAGGAACGCGAACAGCGTGAAGCTGAAGAGCGTGCCCGCCAGAAGGCGGAAGACGAAGAGCGGAAGAAGCGTGAAGCTGAAGATGCTGCCAAACAGGCGGCTGCCGAAGCCGCTTCTGTCGCGGACAAGAAAAAAGTCGAGCCTGCCGCCCAGCAGCCGCGGACCTTTAAGACCCCGACTGGTGCCGATGCAACGCCCCGCAAAACCGACCGCGACCAGCGTCAGCCGGCCCGCAACAAGGGCCGTGATGATAGCCGCCGTTCTGGCAAGCTGACGCTGAGCCAGGCCACAGGTGGTGCAGGCGGACGTCATCGTTCTGTCGCCGCGATGAAGCGCAAGCAGGAACGTGCCCGTCAAAAAGCCATGGGTGGCGCAGTCGAGCGTGAAAAGGTAATCCGCGACGTTCAGTTGCCGGAATCCATTGTAGTTTCGGAACTGGCGAACCGTATGGCCGAACGTGTGGCTGACGTTGTCAAAGAGCTCATGAAAATGGGCATGATGGTAACGCAGAACCAGCCGCTGGATGCCGATACCGCAGAACTGATCATTCAGGAATTCGGTCACAATGTTGTGCGCGTTTCTGATGCAGACGTCGAAGATGTTATTGCTGATATCGATGATGACGAAGGCACATTGCAGTCGCGTCCGCCGGTCATCACCATCATGGGCCACGTTGACCACGGTAAAACCTCGTTGCTGGATGCGATTCGCGACGCCAAGGTTGTGTCTGGTGAAGCAGGTGGGATCACACAGCACATCGGTGCGTATCAGGTGAAAACCGAGAGCGGCACCGTTCTCAGCTTCCTCGATACACCTGGCCACGCTGCGTTTACTTCGATGCGGTCGCGTGGTGCTCAGGTCACCGATATCGTGGTTCTGGTTGTGGCCGCCGATGATTCGGTCATGCCGCAGACAATTGAGGCGATCAACCACGCCAAAGCGGCCAAGGTTCCGATGATTGTTGCGATCAACAAGATCGATAAACCGGCCGCCGACCCGAACAAGGTGCGCGCCGAACTGCTGCAACACGAGGTGGTCGTAGAGCAGATGTCCGGTGAAGTGCAGGACGTCGAAGTGTCCGCTGTCACCGGTCAGGGTCTGGACGAATTGCTCGAAGCAATTGCGCTGCAATCAGAGATCCTGGAACTGAAGGCCAATCCTGATCGTGCTGCCCAAGGTGCAGTGATCGAGGCTCAGCTGGACGTGGGACGTGGCCCGGTTGCTACGGTTTTGATCCAAAAAGGTACTTTGCGTCAGGGCGATATCTTTGTTGTGGGTGAGCAATACGGTAAGGTCCGTGCGCTGATCAACGACAAGGGTGAGCGCGTCACCGAAGCGGGCCCGTCGGTTCCCGTCGAGGTTCTGGGCCTGAACGGCACTCCCGAAGCGGGTGACGTGCTGAACGTGACCGAGACCGAAGCCCAAGCGCGTGAAATCGCCAATTATCGCGAACAGGCGGCCAAGGACAAACGTGCCGCTGCGGGGGCTGCGACCACGCTGGAACAGCTGATGCAGAAGGCCAAGGACGACGAAACCGTCTCTGAGCTGCCAATTCTGGTCAAAGCTGACGTGCAAGGGTCTGCTGAAGCCATCGTTCAGGCGATGGAGAAGATCGGCAACGACGAAGTGCGCGTACGGGTTCTGCATTCGGGTGTTGGTGCGATCACCGAAACCGATGTGGGGCTGGCCGAAGCGTCCGGCGCTCCGATCATGGGCTTCAACGTACGTGCCAATGCCTCGGCCCGGAATACAGCCAACCAAAAGAGCGTCGAGATCCGGTATTATTCGGTGATCTACGATCTGGTCGATGACGTAAAAGCAGCCGCATCTGGCTTGTTGAGCGCAGAGATCAAGGAAAACTTTATCGGGTACGCCACGATCAAGGATGTGTTCAAGGTCTCCAACGTTGGCAAGGTCGCCGGGTGTCTGGTTACCGAAGGTGTCGCACGCCGCTCTGCGGGCGTGCGTCTGCTGCGCGACAACGTGGTCATCCACGAAGGCACGCTGAAGACCCTGAAGCGCTTCAAGGACGAAGTGAACGAGGTCCAGTCGGGTCAGGAATGTGGTATGGCATTCGAGAACTATGATGATATTCGCGCAGGCGATGTCATCGAGATCTTTGAACGCGAAGAGGTTACCCGGACACTGACGTGATCCAACCGACCTTATGAAACCAAAAAAGGACAGCTGAAAAGCTGTCCTTTTTTGGTTTGTGAGTGGTGTTGAACAAGTTTGATATGGGCAAGTAAACCAAACAAGTTGCCAAAATCGTGTTAGGCGGCGGTTTGCACCGGTCGCCCCTCATATACATTTCGACCAACCTTTACGGCGATCCTGCCGTCCGGGAACGCCCGAACAAATGTACCTTGCACTGAGACGCAACTGCCCAAAGTGATAGTCCTTAGCATGCCAAATCCTCCCCAAAGAACGAGACAGCTTCTTTTTACACCAAAATGATTAAAAAATGATCTACAAAATTACCATAGATTTTACACCTTTAGCGATCCTTCACACATTATGTAGCCGAATCACACTGTGCCCCCCCCAACATCCTGATGATGTTGAACACGTCAGGGTTGTGGGGGAAATTCATAACCAATCACGCAGGATCGGAATCAGGGGAATATCGGCAGGCGGCATAGGATAGTTGCACAGCTCATTCGTGCGAACCCACCTGAGTGTTTGGCCTTCCTGTGCAACCGGTATTCCCTGCCATTTTCGGCATGCAAACAGCGGCATCAACAAATGGAAGTCATCATAGCTATGGCTGGCAAAGGTCAAAGGTGCCAGACACGAAGCCCAGGTATCAATACCCAACTCCTCGTGCAGTTCGCGAATCAGTGCGGCTTCGGGTGTTTCACCGGCTTCGACCTTGCCACCGGGGAATTCCCAAAGCCCGGCCATGGATTTCCCTTCGGGGCGCTGCGCAAGCAGCACCCGACCATCGACGTCAATGAGAGCAACAGCTGAAACAAGTAGTGTTTTCACGATCGGTAATCCGCGTTGATTTCGATGTACCCGTGGGTCAGGTCACAGGTCCAGACAGTGCAAGCACCATCGCCCAAACCCAGATCCACCTTGATCACGATTTCGTCGTTCTTCATCAATGCGGCAGCGGACTCTTCGCGATAATTCGGGGAAACCCATCCTTTTTCCGCAACCAAAACATCACCAAACCAGATGCTTAGAAGATCGCGGTCCGCCGCGGCACCGGATTTACCCACGGCCATGACAACGCGCCCCCAATTTGCGTCCTCACCAGCAATCGCAGTTTTGACGAGCGGTGAGTTGGCAATCGACAGGCCGTGTACCTTGGCGTCGGTGTCATTGGCTGCGCCTGTGATCTGAATTTCGATGAACTTGCTGGCACCTTCCCCATCGCGCACAACCTGATGGGCCAAATCCAGCATCACGGTGTTTAGCGCCTGGGCAAAGGCTTCATTCCCTTCTGCATCCACACCGGATGCGCCCGTGGCACATAGCAACAGACTGTCCGAAGTCGAGGTGTCACTGTCCACAGTGATGCAATTGAAACTGGTGTTGTTCAGGTCTGACAGCAGGGCCTGCAACGCGCCCTGTTCGTATTTCGCGTCGGTAAAGATATAGACCAGCATGGTCGCCATATCTGGCGCGATCATGCCTGACCCCTTGGCAATTCCGGCAATTGAAACAGTGCTGCCGTTGATTTCAACCTGGGCAGTGGCCGCTTTGGCAAAGGTATCGGTGGTCATGATTGCGTTGGCCGCATCTTCCATCCGACCAGCGTCGAGTCCATTGTTCAGCTCGCCAATCTTGGCGACGATACGGTCTTGCGGCAATGGCTCCCCAATTACCCCGGTGGATGCCGTAAACACGCGATCAGCCGGGACATCGACTGTGGCAGCGACTGCGGCGGTGATATCTGCCACAGATTTCTGGCCATAATGCCCGGTAAAGGCATTGGAATTTCCCGAGTTGACCAGAATCGCTGCCCCGGTCGCGCTATCTCCGCCCAGTTTGGCCTGACAATCCAGAACCGGTGCTGAGCGTGTTGCAGATTGCGTGAACACCCCAGCTACAGATGTGCCCGGGTCCAGAACTGCCAGCATCACGTCGGTTCGCCCCTGGTATTTCACACCGGCTGCCGCCGAGGCAAATTGTGCGCCCTTGATCACGGGCAGATCGGGAAAGCTGGCCGGTGCCAGCGGAGAACGGGGCAGCGATTGCGCCATGATTAATTCCTCACCAGATCAAGATCCTGGATCATGTCAAACGACAGATCCTCAATTTCGGGATACTCCACCTCGGCGGCCTCGACCAGTTCAACAACGCGTTTCCCGACGGCTTCCTCACGCAGCTCGGCTTCCAATTCGCCCCGCACAGCGTCCAATTCAGGCGCGGATTGCTGGCGTTTGTCACTCAGTTGGATCAGGTGCCAACCAAATTGCGTGGCAACGGGATCGGATATTTGACCCGGCTCAAGCGATTTGACCGCTTCTTCGAATTCGGGGACCATGCGTCCTTCGCCAAACCAACCCAACGATCCCCCGTTCGGACCAGAGGGGCCGGTGGATTTTTCTTTGGCCATTTCGGCAAAATCTGCACCTGAATCCAATTGATCCTTGATGTCCAACGCGTCTTCCTTGCTTTCGACCAGAATGTGCGAGGCGTTGTATTCCGTGCCGCCAAAGCCGTCGGCGTAACGTGTCTCATAGGCAGTGCGTACATCGTCTTCGGTGGCAGCGTCCTGCATGACGCGGTCGATGGCTTCGCCCGCCAAGAGCGAGCGGCGTTCGTTTTCCAGCGACAGTTCGACCAGCTGCGGTGTCGGTCCCTGAAGTGATTGTTTCAGAGCTGTTTGCTGAACCAGCTGTTTCACGATGGCATCATATAACACGTCATTTGGAAGCTGCTGATACTGTTGCGGCAAAGTTTGCCGGGCGATGATGACGTGACCCAATGTGATCTCTTCGCCGTTGACACGGGCCACCACGGTTTCGGAATGTGGTGCTGCCGCACTGGCAATGGGCATGGCAAGGCTGGCTGCCAATACGAGAGATGGCAGAAAAGTGAGACCTTTGAGCATAGATTCATCCTATTCGGGGGCCGCGACCGGACCCGGCGTTGACACTGTTGTACCTGCCCCTTACATCGCCTTGAGGCCTTGTGCAGGACCGTCTTGTCCCCCGTATCTATGGGTTGTGAACGAGGCGGGCAAGACTGCCCGATTAACAGGACCGTTATAGATCCGTTGGAGTGAATATGCTGGGTATTGGAACTCTCGCCAAAAAGGTGTTCGGAACACCGAATGACCGCAAGATCAAGGCGACGCGCCCGCTGATCGAACAGATCAACGCGCTGGAACCGGAGTTCGAAAAGCTCAGCGACGAGCAGCTCAAGCAAAAAACTGCCGAGCTGCGGGAAAAGGCGCAAAACGGTACATCGCTGGACGACCTGCTGGTCGAAGCCTTTGCCAATTGCCGCGAAGCGGCCCGCCGGGCCTTGGGTCTGCGCGCTTTTGACACGCAGCTGATGGGTGGGATCTTTCTTCACCAGGGCAATATTTCAGAAATGAAAACCGGTGAAGGTAAAACGCTGGTTGCGACTTTCCCGTGCTATTTGAATGCGCTGGTCGGCAAAAGCGTCCATGTCGTCACCGTCAACGAATACCTGGCCAAACGTGACAGCGAATGGATGGGCAAGGTGTTCAATGCGCTGGGTATGTCCTGCGGGGTGATCTGGTCAGGAATGGGCCCCGAGAACAAGCTAGCCGCGTATCAGAGCGACGTTGTCTATGGCACCAACAGCGAATTCGGTTTCGACTATCTGCGCGACAACATGAAGTCTGAGCTGAACGAACTGTTCCAGCGTCATCACTATTTCGCCATTGTTGACGAAGTCGACAGCATCCTGATCGACGAGGCACGGACGCCGCTTATTATCTCGGGTCCTGCCGAAGACCGTTCTGAACTGTATGTCACTATTGATCAGGTGATTCCGTTGTTGACGGAAGAACACTACGAGCTCGATGAAAAGACCCGCAACGTCACATTTACCGACACTGGGAACGAATTCCTGGAACAGCAATTGATCGCCCGTGGTTTGTTGCAGGAAGGCGCGTCCCTGTATGATCCGGAAAGCACATCCGTGGTGCACCACGTCAATCAGGGCCTGCGCGCGCACAAGCTGTTCCTGAAGGACAAGGATTATATCCTGCGCGACAATCAGGTGATGTTGGTGGACGAATTCACTGGCCGGATCATGGATGGCCGCCGTCTATCCGAAGGTCTGCACCAAGCGATCGAGGCCAAGGAAGGTGTCGAAATACAGCCGGAAAACGTGACACTGGCGTCTGTTACCTACCAAAACTTCTTCCGTCTTTACAACAAGCTGGCCGGCATGACCGGCACCGCTGCGACAGAGGCCGAAGAATTCGCCGAGATCTATGGTCTGGGTGTGGTCGAAGTGCCTACCAATCGTCCGATTGCCCGTGTGGACGAAGATGACCAGGTGTTCCGCACAGCTGCCGAAAAATACAAGGCGATGGCGGATGAAGTGAAGACCGCCAACGAAAAAGGGCAACCGGTCCTGTTGGGGACAACTTCGATTGAAAAATCGGAATTGATGAGCCAGCTGCTGACTCAGGCCGGGATCAAGCACAGCGTTTTGAACGCCCGTCATCATGAGCAAGAGGCACAGATCGTTGCCGACGCCGGTCGTCTGGGCTCGGTTACCATCGCCACCAACATGGCCGGGCGGGGCACCGACATTCAGCTGGGCGGAAATGTCGAGCTCAAGGTTCTGGAGGCGCTGGCCGAAAACCCCGAAGCTGACCCGGTGGCTACCCGTGAGGCCGAAGAAGCCAAACACGCCGAAGAAAAGCAAAAGGTGCTGGATGCCGGTGGCCTGTTCGTTCTGGGGTCAGAGCGGCACGAAAGCCGTCGGATCGACAACCAGTTGCGCGGCCGGTCCGGTCGTCAGGGTGACCCGGGACGCACGGCGTTCTATCTGAGCCTTGAAGACGATCTGATGCGTATCTTTGGTTCGGATCGTCTGGACAAGGTGCTCAAGACGCTGGGCCTCAAGGAAGGCGAAGCGATCGTGCATCCTTGGGTTAACAAGTCGCTGGAACGCGCCCAGGCCAAGGTCGAAGGCCGGAACTTTGACATGCGTAAGAATGTGTTGAAGTTCGATGACGTGATGAACGATCAGCGCAAGGTGATATTTGGCCAGCGGCTGGACATCATGGCTGCCGAAGACTTGTCTGAAATTGTTTCTGACATGCGGTATGAGGTGATCGACGACCTGCTCGACGCGCATATGCCACCCAAATCCTATGCTGAACAATGGGATACCGAAGGCTTGTATGCGCAGGTTATCGAACAGCTGGGCATCGACGTTCCGGTCATTGAATGGGCCGCAGAAGAAGGCGTTGATGACGAAGAAATCCGCGAGCGGCTGATCAAGGCATCGGACGAGATGATGGCCAAGAAGGCGGTGGATTTTGGCCCCGAAAATATGCGTCTGATTGAAAAGCAGGTGCTGTTGCAATCCATTGACACCAAATGGCGTGAACACCTGTTGACGTTGGAACATCTGCGATCCGTCGTTGGGTTCCGCGGCTACGCACAGCGCGATCCTTTGAATGAATACAAGAACGAATCCTTCCAACTGTTCGAGAACATGTTGGAGAGCCTGCGGGCCACGGTGACCAAGCAATTGGCCCTGGTTCGTCCGCTCAGCGATGAGGAGCGCCAGCAAATGATGTTGCAGATGGCGCAACAGCAACAGGCGATCCAGGATACAGCCCGTGAACAGGCCCGTGCAGCGGCAGGTATCGCGCCCGAAGGGGCTTCGGATGGGTTTGTAGAAGATGATCCATCAACCTGGGGTAACCCGTCACGCAACGACAAATGCCCCTGTGGCAGCGGTAAAAAGTTCAAACATTGCCACGGCCGTTTGTCTTGAACTTGCCACAAATGACCCAATGACTCCCCAAGGCGGCCACAAACTGGCCGCCTTTTTCCATGACAGTTGTCCCGACCTGCTAGGTAGTGGAGGGTGTCATGTTGAACAAACGTCTGGCCGTAATGATTGGTGGAACCGCAGCCTGTGCGCTGGGAATTGGCTTTGTCATGCAAAAGACGATTCCGGCCCCGCAACCGGTGCCGGTTATCCAGGCCCAATCTATCAGCGATCCGGTCATTCAGACCAATCCTGTCTCGGATGAGCCGTTGGAAATCGACGGTATCACCCTGACGTCGGCGCAACCCGACGAGGACCTGATTGTTGCCCGTTCAACCGCGCCGGATCAATTGCCGGAAACTCCAAAAGACCCGAAAACGCCCCGTTTGGGTTGTGATGTAGATCTGTCCGCCATCGCCGTGGACCAGGGTCATGTACGGATTGGCGTCATTGCGCCTTGCCAGCAGAATGAACGTCTGACTGTGCATCACAGCGGTCTGATGTTCAGCGCCGCGACGGATGAAAACGGGATCTATTCTGTGCTTGTTCCGGCGATGTCAGAACAGGCCGTCTTTATCGTCGACTTTGCCAATGGCACTGACATGGTTGCGTCGGTGTCTGTGCCGGATTTGGCCGGATATGATCGCATAGCTGTTCAATGGAGCGGCAATTCGGGTTTTGAAATTCATGCCCGTGAATTTGGTGCCGGATACGGAGATGATGGGCATGTTTGGTCCGGGACGGATACATCTGCAACAGGTCAGGTCGTTCGATTGGGTGAAAATCAGAGCCTGAACCCGCTGATGGCCGAAGTCTACACCTTCCCCCGCGCCACCAATACCCAGGCAGGATCCATCGCGATGACAGTCGAAACAGAAGTCACGGCCCACAACTGCGGCAAGGACGTTTCGGCCCAATCCATTGAATTGCGTGACGGTCAATCCCTGCGCACCCGCGATATGGTGCTCTCTGTCCCGAATTGTTCTGCAATTGGTGACTTTCTGGTGTTGAATAATTTGGTGGATGACCTGAAAATTGCGGCCAAGTGATCCGCAATTTTAATAGGATTCTCACATGGCTTTTCTTCGTGCGGCGGTCTTCGCCGCACTTTTTCTTGGTTGGATTGTACCAACACCTGCCCGGGCACAAGATGTTACTCTGACATCGCCAGATGGTGCGGTCGAAATTTCGGGAACCCTGTTGGGGTTTGATGGCGAATTTTATCGGGTTGATACCCAATATGGCGAACTGACAGTGGACGGGTCCGGGGTAATTTGCGACGGGCCAGGATGCCCGAACCTCTCGGAATTTGTTGCCGAGCTCGCCTTTTCCGGGTCATCGGCCATGGGTGAGGTATTGCTGCCTGCCCTGATCGAAGGATTTGCGCTGCGCAAAGGGCTCAGAACCAATCGCATAAACCAGGATCCGACCCATTTTGATTATAGCCTGCACCGGCCTGATGATGGTGCTGCTGTTGCCAGGTTTTTGTTTCGCATCACCACCACTGACGAAGGATTTGCCGACTTGTTGGCGAATGAGGCCGACGTGGTTATGGCGCTGCGGGAAATTCGGTCAAATGAACATCAGCGCGCCTACGAAGCGGGTATGGGCAATATGACTGATGCCCGGCGCAGCCGTGTTCTGGCATTGGATGCTATGGTTCCAGTGGTCGCGCCGGGAAATCCGGTACGGACGGTTTCCGTTCCACAATTGGCACAAGTCTTTTCTGGTCAGATCGTGAACTGGCAGGAACTGGGGGGACCAAATGCACCAATTGCCCTGCACTTGCCTGCGGTTGGATCTGGAATGGCACAGGCGGTCGAAGATCGCCTGTTGGCTCCGGTTCGCTTGGATGTTGCCGACGACATTCAGCGACACGATCGCAGCGGTACCTTGGCGCGCGCGGTCACCACTGATCCGTTCGCGTTGGGTATCGCCAGCTTTTCCGAAACCGGCACTGCCCGTCCGCTGACACTGACAGGATCCTGCGGCTATCGATTGTCGGCGACCCGCCGCACGATCAAGACCGAAGACTACCCGTTGACCTCGCCCATGTTCCTGTATCTTCCGGCCCGCCGGCTCCCCCAGATCGGTCGCGAGTTTCTGTCCTATGCCCAAAGCCCGGCAGCCCAGGTTGTCATCCGCCGTGCCGGGTTTGTCGACCAGGCACCAGAGTATATTCGGGTCAGCGCACAGGGAGATCGCCTGGCCAATGCGATCCAAGCCGCGGGGGAAGAGGTTAAGCTGTCCGAGTTGCACAGGATGGTGAAAATGATGAAACCGACAACACGGTTGTCGACGTCGTTTCGCTTTGAGACCGGATCAACACGTCCGGATGCGCAGTCTCGGGCAAATATCGCGCAATTGGCCCGGGCGCTAGAGGTCGGCACTTATGATGCGCGCAAACTGATCTTTGTCGGGTTTTCTGACGGGGAAGGCGCTGCCGAGGGAAACCGTAGGATTGCCTTGAAGCGGGCACAGGCGGTTCGGGATGCCGTGCTGGCCGCGGCCGAGACGATGGATTCCACCCGTACTGAAATTGGGATCGAAGCCTTTGGCGAGGCCTTGCCCATGGCCTGTGATGACAGCGCATGGGGACGCCAGGTAAACCGGCGGGTTGAGGTCTGGGTGAGGTAACCCGTTCTCTGTCCGAGCCATATTGGCGATCTATATGTGAACGCCTTTCTCTCTCCGGGTTCTGACCGGGAATGGAAGGGCGCGGCCCATCGGGCAGGAGGGCTTGTGTGAGGCCGGCTGGGCGCGCATCGGACCCTTTACAGATATCCTTCGCTGCGAAAGCTGAGCTCAGTTGATTTTCCGATGATCAGATGGTCGTGCAAGGAAAGACCCAGGGCAATACAGGCCTGATTAATCTGATCTGTCATCACGATATCAGACTCAGACGGTGTTGGATCACCAGACGGATGATTGTGAACGAGGATCAAGGCAGTGGCATTCAGTTCCAGCGCTCGCTTGGCAACTTCGCGTGGATACACCGGAACATGATCGACGGTGCCGCGCGCCTGTTCTTCGTCTGCAATCAGCGTGTTCTTTGGATCCAGAAACAGAACGCGGAATTGTTCGGTCTCTCGATGTGCCATCGTGGTGTGACAATAGTCCAGGACTGCGTCCCAACTCGAAATCACATGACGCTGCATTACCCGCGCGCGGGCCATTCGGTGGGTGGCTGCCTCGACGATTTTCAGATCGGTGATGACTGCATCTCCGATACCTTGGATCCGGGCGAGCTGGTCGGGTTGGGCGGATAACACCCGGTTGAAGTCGCCAAATTGATCCAGCAAAGCCCGAGCCACCGGTTTCACATCCCGACGCGGTATCGAGCGAAACAGGAGAAGTTCAAGAAGTTCGTAGTCTGGAATAGCAGCGGCACCACCAGTCATAAAGCGGTCCCTTAGGCGCGCACGGTGGTCTTTGATATAGGAGGGAAGCTGGCCAGTTGGCAGCCGCGTAGCCGGGGCCTCTTCGCCGTCGGCAAACAGCGGCAGCGACATTTCCTGAAAGGCAGATGGGCGGCTCATTCAGGGACAATAGCCCGATCATGGTGAAGAATTTGTTAACCCGCTGGGGCCGGACATTGTGTGATGAATGTCGCGCACACGGGGCTTTGCCCCCGCAGCCTGTGGCTGCTCCCCCAAGGTATTTTGGGCCAGAAAGAAGCAACAAGGCCCCAGGAACCCCGCAAAAAAAACCGCGGTTTGAAGCCGCGGGTTTCTTTGGTTCTTCTGAATGGGATCGCGATGCTTAACCCTTCATCGAATCCCAAAAGCTTTTGACAGACTTGAAGAAGCTATTGCTTTCAGGGTTGTTGTCCTCGCTCAGATCATTGAACTCGCGCAACAACTCCTTTTGACGGGAGGTGAGATTGACGGGTGTTTCCACAGCCAATTCAATGAACATATCGCCGATTCCACCGCCACGCAGAGCTGGCATGCCCTTGCCACGCAGGCGCATCTGGCGCCCGGATTGACTGCCTTCGGGGATCTGAACCCGCCCGCGCCCACCATCTATGGTGGGGACTTCGATAGAGCCGCCCAGAGCAGCCTTGGACATGCTGACCGGCACCCGGCAATAAAGATTGACGCCATCGCGTTCGAACAGGTCATGTTGGGCCACCTCGACAAAGATGTAGAGATCACCCGGTGGGCCGCCGCGCATGCCCGCCTCGCCTTCGCCGGCCAGGCGAATTCGCGTGCCGGTTTCAACGCCGGTGGGGATGTTGACGGACAGTGAGCGATCTTTTTCCACCCGACCCTGACCGTGACAGGATTTACAGGGGTTCTTGATCACCTGGCCCAAACCCGAACAGGTGGGACAGGTGCGTTCGACGGTAAAGAACCCTTGTTGCGCGCGCACCTTACCCATGCCGGAACATGTCGGACAGGTGGTTGGTTCGACGCCACCTTCGGCTCCTGTTCCATCACAGGAAGAACATCCCACAGCTGTGGGCACCCTGATGGTCTTTTGCAGGCCGGAAAAGGCGTCTTCGAGCGTGACGCGCAGGTTATAGCGCAAATCCGATCCACGCGCCGCACGACGGCCGCCACCGCCACCGCGGCCCCCCATGAAGTCTCCGAACAGGTCGTCGAAGACATCCGAGAATGCCGAAGAGAAATCACCAGACCCAAAACCGGGGCCTCCGGGACCACCGGGGCGCCCGCCGCCACCCATGCCATTTTCGAAAGCTGCATGGCCAAAGCGGTCATAGGCCGCCTTTTTCTCGGCGTCCTTCAGAACTTCATAGGCCTCGCCAGCTTCCTTGAACTGGGCTTCGGCATCGGGGTTGTCCTTGTTGCGGTCGGGGTGCAGTTCCTTGGCTTTGCCGCGGAACGCTTTCTTGATTTCATCCGCCGATGCGCCTTTGGACACGCCGAGCACTTCGTAATAGTCGCGTTTTGACATCGATCTATCCTTTTGCCTCAACGAAAGCGGGCCGGTCCGGGGTCCGGACCGGCCCATTTTTGGCCAAGTTCACGCCTTAGCGCTTGTTGTCGTCCAGGTCTTCGAATTCGGCATCGACGATGTCGTCATCGCCGGGACCGGTGTCTGTGTCGGCTGCCGCCGGTTCATCACCAGCTTCTTCGGCAGAGGCCTTGTAGATGGCTTCGCCCAGCTTCATGGCCGCTTCAGTGACGTTCTGGACACCGGCTTTGATCTTGTCGGCGTCTGCCTTGTCACTGTCGAGATCGTCCTTGAGCGCGGCAATCGCCAGCTCGATGGCTTCGATGGTGGTCGGGTCGACCTTGTCGGCGTGCTCTTCCATCGACTTCTCGGTGGAATGGATCAGCGATTCGGCCTGGTTGCGTGCTTCGACCAGCTCCTTGCGGGCCTTGTCGGCGTCGGCGTTCTCTTCGGCGTCCTTGACCATCTTTTCGATGTCGTCGTCGGACAGACCACCCGAGGCCTGGATGGTGATCTTGTGCTCTTTGCCCGTGCCTTTGTCTTTGGCCTGGACCGACACGATGCCGTTGGCATCGATGTCAAAGGTCACTTCGATCTGCGGCATGCCGCGCGGTGCGGGCGGGATGTCTTCGAGGTTGAACTGGCCGAGGATCTTGTTGTCGGCTGCCATTTCCCGTTCGCCCTGGAACACGCGGATGGTCACGGCGTTCTGGTTGTCTTCGGCGGTCGAGAAGACCTGAGACTTTTTCGTCGGGATCGTGGTGTTGCGGTCGATCAGGCGGGTGAACACACCACCCAAGGTTTCGATCCCCAGCGACAGCGGGGTCACGTCCAGCAGAACCACGTCCTTGACGTCGCCCTGCAGAACACCGGCCTGAATGGCAGCACCCATTGCAACCACTTCGTCCGGGTTCACACCCTTGTGCGGCTCCTTGCCAAAGAACTTACTCACTTCTTCGGCCACTTTGGGCATACGGGTCATACCGCCGACCAGAACCACTTCGTCAATGTCACCGGCCGAGATGCCCGCGTCTTTCAACGCAGCGGCGCAGGGCTTCATCGACGCTTTGATCAGGTCGTTGACCAGCTGTTCCAGCTTGGCGCGGGTCAGCTTCATGACCATGTGCAGCGGCTGACCGCTGTTGGGGTCCATCGAGATGAACGGCTGGTTGATTTCGGTCTGGCTGGCAGACGACAGTTCGATCTTGGCCTTTTCAGCGGCTTCTTTCAGGCGCTGCAGGGCCATCTTGTCCTTGGACAGATCGACACCGTTTTCCTTTTTGAACTGGTCCGCCAAATAGTTGACGATACGCATGTCAAAGTCTTCACCACCCAGGAAGGTGTCACCGTTGGTCGATTTGACTTCGAACAGACCATCGTCGATTTCCAGAATGGTCACGTCGAATGTACCACCACCAAGGTCATAAACCGCGATGGTCTGGCTATCTTCCTTGTCCAGGCCATAGGCCAGAGCCGCAGCCGTGGGTTCGTTGATGATGCGCAGCACTTCCAGACCGGCGATCTTGCCCGCGTCTTTGGTGGCCTGACGCTGGGCGTCGTTGAAATAGGCAGGAACGGTGATGACTGCCTGAGTGACTTCCTCACCCAGATAGCTTTCCGCAGTTTCCTTCATCTTGCCCAAGGTAAAGGCCGAGATCTGCGACGGGGAGTATTTCTCGCCCTTGGCTTCGACCCATGCGTCGCCATTGCCACCGTCAACGATGTTGAAGGGGACCATTTTTTGGTCTTTGGTTACGGCAGCATCGTCGATACGACGGCCGATCAGGCGCTTGGCACCAAAGATGGTGTTGTCAGGATTGGTCACGGCCTGGCGTTTCGCAGGCTGCCCAACCAGACGTTCATTGTCGGTGAATGCGACGATTGAAGGGGTTGTCCGGGCACCCTCGGCGTTTTCGATAACGCGGGGCTGGCTGCCGTCCATGATGGCCACACAGGAGTTGGTGGTGCCAAGGTCAATGCCGATTACTTTGCTCATTTTTGATCCCTTTACTCTTCAAGGCGATTACCCGAGACCTGAACCCGTTTTGGCATCCTGGCCCCGATTCTCATGCGACGGGTGGGCTTCACCACATCGCGTCTCGGCGTATATAGGGAGCGAAAATACAGCCTGCAACCGCCCTTTGACGCTGGTTTTCGCGAATCTGTGATGAAATTGGAAAGTCTCTGGCAAGAAATGGAAATCAAGTGATGGTGCGGCTCAATGTTCGCGGGTTTGAAATTCACAAGTCCTTTTTGGATCCTGCCGCCCAGGCTGCGCTGATCGAGGCGCTGAAACCGGTCTTGAAAGCTGCGCCCTTGTTCACACCTACGGTGCCAAGCGGGCGCAAGATGTCCGTGCGTATGACATCGGCAGGAAAATTGGGCTGGGTGTCAGACACACAGGGATACAGATATCAGTCGGATCATCCTCTGGGGCAGCGGTGGCCACAGATTCCGTCCAAGGTTCTGGAGGTATGGCGGGATTTGGCAGGCGGAGTCCGGGATCCGGATTGCTGCTTGATCAACTATTATGGTGAAGAGGCCCGCATGGGGCTGCACCAGGACAAGGACGAGGCGGATTTTTCCTTTCCCGTGGTGTCTATTTCTTTGGGAGACGACGGATTGTTTCGCATCGGCCAACAGGCGCGCGGTGGCAAGACCGAATCAATCTGGTTGAACTCGGGAGATGTTGTGGTGATGGGCGGACCGGCGCGGCTGACTTACCACGGCTTGGACAGGATCCGGTTCAAATCGTCGCGTCTGCTACCAAAGGGGGGGCGGTTGAATCTGACGTTGCGCGTAGCGACCTGAGATTGCAAACAAAGGGGGCATGGAACCGCAGGCAGGTTTACCTGACTGCGCCACGCCCAACGGGCGGAAGCTCCCCGATAGGGGAGCGACGACGGGCGGGAGCCGCTGCTGATGCAGCAAGAGCGGACATTCAGGTCGCGAGCTGCGACGACTTGTCAGCGACGCGCACTCCAGCTGAGCGAAACCCGGCGGCGTGTGAAAAATTCGCCCATCAGGCCGATGACAATAAAGACAACACTCAGCCAGAACGCATATTGCCAAGTGGTGAAATGCGGGTTGTAGTTGATGAACGCAAACCCTCTGGATTGGTCGATAATATGAAACAGAGGGTTCCAGTCGAACATGACCAACATGGATGATGGCAGCGTATTCGCCAGAAACATCTTGCCGGATGCGATCATGTTGGCCCGCTGGTAAACAGTTCGCAAAATGCCGGTGATACTGGGAAACCAGGGCTGAAAACCCAACAATAGCAACCCGATCGAAACCCCTGAAAACCATGACATCAACACCATTCCGAATGTGCTGACCGGATCCTCGATGTGCACCGGAGTAAAAATGATGTGGTATCCCAACAGGATGATACCCATGGTCAATACCTGCAGATACAGGGTCGACATGGCCGCAGACACAATCGAAATAATCGAATTCATCGGTGAATGCATCATCATCGGGCTGTTGAGACTGCCCGCTCCGGCGACAGCGGAAATCGTCTTGGTCTGCAACATGAACAGCATGATACCTGTCATGATGTACAATATGATGTCGCCTCGAACTGCCGAGCTTCGCATGCCCATAAGGGCGAACATCAGATAGAACACGACAACAAAGGTGACGACCTGCATCAGGCTCATTCCCAACGCAACCAATGCGTTGTTATGCCGGGATCGGATATTGCGGACGATCGAATGAAAGGTGACCTCGGCCATGACCAAAAGGCCGCCGATATTCGATTGATGCCGTCGTTGCTGAAACATGACAACCCGCCTTGTACGCTGCTGTACTCAATGTGACACGGAATTCTTGCTGTTCCGTTTCAAGCACACCATAAGGGGGCAAACGTGGATTTTCAATAAAACCCCATCGCTGGAGAGATTTCGTGAACTATGACGCCCTTATCCCGGTAATCCGTACTCTGGCCATTCAGGCGGGAACACGGATCATGGAAATCTATACGGCCGACGATTTTGACGTAAAGGTCAAATCGGACGACAGCCCCGTGACCGAAGCGGACGAAGCTGCGGACGCGCTGATCTCCGAAGGATTGCGGTCTGCGTTCCCGGACGTGATGTTGGTGACCGAAGAACAATCGGCGTCGCATTCAACCACCGGCGACACCTTCCTGATTGTTGATCCTCTGGACGGGACCAAGGAGTTCATTCACCGCCGCGGTGACTTCACCGTGAATATTGCACTGGTCGAAAACGGTGTGCCGACGCGGGGTGTTGTCTACGCGCCTGCCAAACAACGGATGTTCTTTACTCTGGCGGATGGGTCTACCGTCGAAGAAACCGGCGATTTCGACCCCGATACCATCGGCGCAACGCGCCCGATCCGCGTGGCAGACAGCAACAATGCGGCCTTGATGGTCGTGGCGTCCAAATCCCACCGCGATCAGGCGACCGAAGACTATATTAACAAGTATAATGTCAAAGACAGCAAGAGTGCAGGCTCGTCATTGAAATTCTGTCTGGTCGCCACGGGCGAAGCTGACATCTATCCGCGTGTCGGACGCACCATGGAGTGGGACACGGCCGCTGGTCATGCCGTTTTGCATGGCGCAGGCGGCAAGGTGGTGCGTTTTGATGACCATGCGCCCCTGACGTACGGCAAGGACGGGTATGCCAACCCGTTCTTCATCGCCTATGCACCGGGTGTAGAGTTGAAGGAAGCCTGATGTCCGTTCTGGTTGTTATCCCTGCCCGCTATGCCTCGACCCGATATCCGGGGAAACCGCTGGTTCCGCTGACCGGTGCCAATGGAGACAAACGGTCTCTGGTCGAACGATCCTGGCTGGCAGCCAAGGCTGTGACCGGCGTTGACCGGGTCGTGGTGGCAACGGATGATGACCGCATCCACGACGCAGCCCAAGCCTTTGGTGCCGAAGTGGTGATGACGTCTGTCGATTGTGTCAATGGAACTGAACGGTGTGCCGAGGCGCATGAGGTGCTGGGTGGGGGCTATGACATCGTGGTCAACCTGCAGGGCGACGCCCCGTTGACTCCGCATTGGTTCGTCGAAGATCTGGTTGCTGGCCTGCGTGACAATCCGGACGCCGAAATCGCGACGCCTGTTCTGCGCTGTGACGGTGCGGCGCTCAACAGCCTGTTGGCGGACCGCAAAGCGGGCCGTGTGGGCGGAACTACTGCGGTATTTGGTGCCGATCACGGTGCTCTCTACTTCTCCAAGGAAGTGATCCCCTACACCGCCGCAACCTATGCAACTGACGATGAAACGCCGGTCTTTCATCATGTCGGCGTCTATGCCTATCGCCCCGATGCACTGGCAAGCTACCCAGAGTGGAAGGTCGGCCCGCTGGAACAGCTGGAAGGCTTGGAGCAGCTGCGCTTCATGGAAAATGGCCGCAAAGTTCTGTGTACCGAAGTGGAGGCGCGAGAGCGCCAGTTCTGGGAACTCAACAATCCAGAAGATGTACCAAAGATCGAGGCGATGATGGCAGAGATGGGATTGGATTGACCACTTTGCAGGCAGATCTCGTGCTTTTGACGCCTGCAAGATCGCTGGGGAAAAAAAACTTGGAATTCACACAAGATTCCGCGGTATTTACAAGATACAATGGAATTGTGAGTATTTGTAATGTCGCTGTGTATAGACGTGAAAATTTCTTGATCGAGGATGGACCATGCGTAAAAAGGTAACAAAAGCAATCTTCCCCGTTGCGGGGATGGGGACGCGGTTTTTGCCTGCGACCAAATCGGTTCCAAAAGAGATCATGACGCTGGTGGATCGCCCGCTGGTTCAATACGCGATTGACGAGGCGCGGGCGGCTGGGATCAAGGAATTCATCTTTGTGACGTCGCGCGGCAAGGGGGCGTTGGAGGATTACTTTGATACCTCTCCTGTTCTGGAGCAGGAATTGCGCAAGAAGGGCAAGGACGAGCTTCTGGAGACGCTCAAGGCGACCAATATGGAAAGTGGTGCCATCGCCTATTTGCGTCAGCACCGGGCATTGGGTCTGGGGCATGCAGTCTGGTGCGCGCGGCGGCTGATCGCCAATGAACCTTTTGCCGTGATTTTGCCGGATGATGTCATTGCGGCCGAAACCCCCTGTCTGCAGCAGATGGTGGAGGCCTACGAAGAAACCGGCGGCAACATGGTTGCGGCGATGGAAGTCCCGCCGGAAAAGGCCAGCGCCTATGGGGTGCTGGACGTCAAGGAGGACATGGGGTCGATCGTGTCGGTCAATGGGATGGTCGAGAAACCCAAGGCCGAAGAGGCCCCGTCGAACCTGGCGGTCATCGGGCGCTATATCCTCAGCCCCAGCGTGCTGAGCAACCTGAACAAGATCAAATCCGGTGCCGGCGGGGAAATCCAGCTGACCGATGCGATCGCCGCCGATATCGACGCTGGCACGTCGGTCTATGGCTACCGCTTCCGCGGGCAGCGGTTTGACTGCGGCTCCAAGGCCGGCTTCCTGCAGGCCACCGTCGCCTTCGCCCTCGCGCGGGACGACCTCAGAGACGATCTCATGCAGTATCTCGATGATATTCGGCAGGTCGGCAAAGCCGCGGAATAAACGCACCAGACATAATCTGATCGACATGCTGGCAACAGGCAGTGCGGGTTACTTTGCCCGCACGCCGGAACGCCAATGTTTGGCCTCGGTTTTTGCCGGCTGCGCGGGATTATCTGACGACAGGTTGTGCATGGACAATCCAGTTGACCAAGCCGGCGACTCTGATGCCAAAGCCAAAGGCGCGCGGGCGGCAGTGCAAATCTGGTGTGATCCGGGTCGGGTTGACCCTGCTGATGTTGACGGGGCCGGAACGATGGGCGGCGCTGGGCAATGAAGTGGTCACAAGTGACCTCGGTGATTGCGGAGGTTTGAAAATGGCATCAAACTGGCCACTATGACCACGAAACACCTGCCTTTGACATGACAGACACGACCGCCCCGGGGATGCGCGCTTTGACTTGGCTTGAAGCCTACCGCATGCGGTGGAAGCGGCGACGGCTGCTGTGGCGGTCCTTTCGGTCGCGCCGTCAGCTGACCGAAGTCGTCAACCGCACCCGAACCATTGCCCAGAGCGACATTCTGGTTGTGCTGGTCGTGCGCAACGAAGCCGGGCGGATCCCATATTTTCTAGAGTATTACAGAAAGCTGGGTGCAGGGCATTTTCTGGTTGTCGACAACGACAGCGACGATGGCAGCGATCAGTTGTTCGCCGACCAACCTGATGTATCGCTGTGGCGCACCAGTGACAGCTATCGCGCGTCACGCTTTGGTCTGGACTGGATGACCTGGTTGCAGATCCGTTACGCAGACGGGCATTGGTGCCTGATGGTGGATGTGGATGAACTCTTGGTGTTTCCGGTGGGCGACGGTGACACATTGCAGGAACTCTCGGCCAATCTGGAGGCCCGCAACCGCAACGCCTATGGCGCGGTTCTGTTGGACCTGTATCCCCAAGGTTCCCTGGGGATGCAGACATATGTTCCTGGACAGGACCCAACCGATGTATTGACCGGATTTGACGCGGGACCCTTTCGGGCCAAGCGACAATACCCGTTGGGCAACCTGTGGGTTCAGGGCGGTGCACGGGAACGTGTCTTCTTTGCGGATGATCCAGCACGCTCTCCGACATTGAACAAGCTTCCATTGGTCAAATGGAGCCGACGCTATGCCTATGTGAATTCGACCCATTCCATGCTGCCGCCTCAGTTGAATGGAACCTATGATGGGCCAACTGGTCGTGAGCCGGGCGGCGTATTGTTGCACACCAAATTCCTGCCCGAGATTGTTTCCAAATCTGAAATCGAAAAACAAAGGCAGCAGCATTTCCATACCCCTGCCGATTTTGACGGGTATTATGATCGGATCACCCAGGCACCAGATATGTCGTTTGACGGATCTTTGCGCTACACGGGACGGCAGCAATTGGAGAAACTGGGCCTGCTTCGTCCGGTGCACAGGCCAAAAAGTGATGAATCGAGACAAATTGATGAAAAGAAGCCAGAACTGTAACGGTTTCTAAATTCATTGATTTATAGAAGAAAATTGTGACATATTGCGCAAAAAGGCTGGGGCAGACAGGATCAGGAGATCAGGGGTAACGGCTGCGCTTTTGGTTCAACGGGATTGGAAAGAACGTGGGCCTTTGGGATTCTTATCGAATGCGGGTACGGCGCAAACGCCGGATCATACGCTCCATTCGTAAATCCAGTGAGTTGAATGTGGTGCAGAACCACACCGGGCGTATTCGTCCGGACGATATCATTTTGGTTTCGACCATGCGCAACGAACAGATCCGCCTGCCGTATTTTCTGCGGTATTACAGGGATCTGGGCGTTGATCATTTCCTGTTCGTAGACAATGACAGCACCGACGGCACACAGGAGTATTTGATCGGGCAACCAGATATCTCGTTGTGGCACACACGTGCCAGCTACAAGCGGTCGACATATGGCGTGGACTGGATGAACTGGTTGCAGCGCAAATATTGTCACGAGCATTGGACTCTTGTTGTCGATCCGGATGAGTTTTTTGTGTTCCCGTTCTGCGACACACGGTCAATCCGGGCGTTGACCGACTGGCTGGATAATTCTGCCATTCGCAGCTTTGCCGCGATGTTGCTGGATGTTTATCCCAAGGGGCCGATTGATGCTGTGCCCTATCAGCCCGGCCAGGATCCACTGGATATTGCGTCGTGGTTCGACAGTGGCAACTATATGATTACCCGCAACCCGACCTACAGCAATCTATGGATACAGGGTGGCCCACGCAGTCGGGTGTTTTTTGCCAATGAGCCCAAAAAGGCACCAGCGCTGAACAAGACGCCTCTGGTCAAATGGGATCGAAAATACGCCTATGTCAGTTCAACCCACACGTTGTTGCCGCGTGGATTGAATCAGGTCTATGACGATTGGGGTGGCGAAAAGGCCAGCGGCATTCTGCTGCACACCAAATTCCTCGACACCTTTACCGCCAAGGCCCAAGAGGAACTGACCCGTGGTCAGCATTATTCGCAATCTGCCGAATACAAAGCGTATGCCGAACAGATCCATACCCAACCAGAACTGTGGTGCAAGTGGTCCGAGAAATATATCAACTGGCGCCAGCTTGAGATTTTGGGGCTGATGTCCAAGGGGAACTGGGCATGACGGTGGGGGTGGTCATGCTGGTGCATAATGCGCTCAACCGGGCCGAACAGGTGGCGCGTCACTGGACGGCAGGTGGCTGCCCCGTTGTTATTCATGTGGATCGCAATGTCTCCCGGCGCACCTATCGCAGCTTTGTCGAAGCGTTGTCGGATGACCCGAAGATCCTGTTCTGCAAGCGGCACAAATGCGAGTGGGGTATGTGGGGTATCGTTGCGGCGTCCCAATCCGGATCCGAATTGATGCTGAAACAGTTTGCCGACGTGCGACATGTCTATCTGGCGTCCGGGTCCTGCTTGCCGCTGAGACCCGTCCAAGAGTTGGTGGATTACCTGGCCGCTCGCCCACGCACAGACTTTATCGAAAGCGCCACAACAGCGGATGTGCCGTGGACGGTCGGGGGATTGGATGCAGAGCGGTTTACCCTCAGGTTTCCGTTTTCCTGGAAAAAACACCGCTTTTTGTTTGATCGATATGTGGATCTGCAACGTAAATTACGGGTCAAACGGATCGTTCCTGCCGGTCTGGTTCCCCACATGGGCAGCCAATGGTGGTGCCTGACCCGCCAGACCTTGTCGGCGATATTGCAGGATCCGGAACGACCGGCCTTTGATCGCTATTTCAAACGGGTCTGGATTCCGGACGAAAGCTATTACCAGACTTTGGTCCGCCAATTCTCCAGCAATATTGAAAGCCGGTCGCTGACACTGTCCAAATTCGACTTTCAGGGCAAACCGCATATTTTCTATGATGACCACCTGCAATTGCTGCGTCGGTCGGATTGTTTTGTTGCGCGCAAGATTTGGCCGCGGGCCAACCGGCTGTACCAGGCGTTTTTGACTGACCAGGCGGGGGCGATGAAACGTACCGAGCCTAATCCGGGCAAGATCGACCGGATATTCGCCAAGGCGGTCGAACGTCGGGTCAAAGGGCGCCCGGGCCTGTATATGCAAAGCCGTTACCCCAAACACGGGGCGGAAAACGGGATTACATCGAACCCCTATTCCATCTTTGAAGGGTTTACCGAACTGTTCGAGAATTTCGAACCCTGGCTGGAAAAGGCGACAGGGGCGCGGGTCCATGGCCATCTTTTTGCGCCGGATCGGGTCGAATTTGCAGATGGGCAATCGATGATCAACGGTGCCCTGTCGGACAGCGCCGAACAACGTGACTACAACCCTAACAGCTTTCTGACCAACCTGATCTGGAACACCCGTGGTGAACGGCAATGTTTTCAATTTGGTCCGGCCGACAACCAAAAAATCAACTGGTTGATTGCACGAGACCCGAATGCCCAGATCTCGGTCATCTCCGGTGCCTGGGCGGTGCCACTGTTCAAGTCGAATCGCAACTTTGCCGACCTTCGGCGCGAGGCCGCCCGCCTGCAAAGAATCGAAAGCGACCATTTGGGCGTGCTGCGATCACAATATACCAAGGCGCGGGTGCGGATCTGGTCCATGGCCGAGTTTGTCGAAGCCCCGATGGAACCGATCCAGACGATAATCGACGAAGTCGGCCCGGTGAACCAGCGCCGCCTGACCGAAGCGCCAACCATGGTCGAACTCGAAGGGTTCGGGCAATTTCTGCAAAATCTAAAAAACCAGGGTATGCACCCGTATCTGATGGGGGATTTCCCGGTGGAACAAGGACCGATGAATATGCCAAAGCCTGTCCGAAAACCATATTTGGTGCGGTAACGTCGAATGTCCAACAGCTTTGATTACTTTGTTATTTTCGCGGAAATGCGAACAGGATCGAATTTTCTGGAAACCAACCTGAATGCATTCCAAGGGCTTGAATGCCACGGCGAGGCCTTCAACCCTCATTTCATTGGTTACCCGAACACGACCGAAATCCAGGGCGTCACCCAATCGGAACGCGATGCTGATCCGTCCAGATTGATTGACCGGATCAAACAGCAATCCGGAACCCTGGGCGGGTTCCGGTTTTTTCACGACCATGATCCGCGTGTGTTGGAGCTGGTGATGGACGACCCCCGGTGCGCCAAGATCATCCTGACCCGGAATCCATTGGAGAGCTACGTATCCTGGAAGATCGCCAAGGCCACCGGACAATGGAAGCTCACCAATGTCAAAAGCCGCAAGGAAGCGCAGGCGGTTTTCAACGGTGATGAATTTGGAGCCCACGTCGAGGCGCTGCAGGATTTTCAGGTGACACTGCTGAACCGGTTGCAGCGATCCGCGCAGGTGCCATTCTATATGCCGTACGAAGATCTTCAGGACCTGGATGTTCTGAACGGGTTGGCACGTTGGCTGGGATGCGATGATCAGCTGGAACATCTGGACAAAAGCTTGAAACGGCAGAATCCGGCCCCGATCACATCCAAAGTGGCAAACGTAGATGAAATGATTTCTGCGCTCGGTGGCATGGACCGGTTCAATCTGTCACGCACGCCCAATTTCGAACCCCGGCGCGGGGCCGCTGTGCCATCGTATGTGGCGGCTGTGGCAACGCCGTTGCTGTACCTGCCGATGCGCGGCGGACCGGAACAGGATGTTCTTCAATGGATGGCCGATCTGGACCGCGTGGCGATTGACAAGTTGCCAACCAAGATGAACCAGAAACAACTGCGCCAATGGAAGCGCCGCAGCATTGGCCACCGAAGCTTTACCGTGCTGCGCCATCCTGTTGCGCGGGCACATGCGGTGTTTTGTTATCGAATTCTGCAAACTGGCGAAGGCAGCTATCTCCAGATCCGCAATACTCTGCGCCGCCAGTTCCAACTGCCGATCCCCAAGGATTGGCCAAACAAGAGTTATAGCAAATCCGATCATCGCGCCGCATTCGAGGTGTTTTTGGCCTTTGTCAAAGCCAACCTGGCAGGGCAGACAGGGATTCGTGTCGATGCGGCGTGGTGTACGCAGGCCCAGGCCCTGAGCAGTTTTGGTGATTTCAACTCACCGGATATGGTGCTGCGCGAAGAGGAGCTGGCCGAAATGTTGCCTTTGATGGCGCAGCGCTATGGGCATGTCGAACCACCCGTGCCGGTTTTGACCGGGGATGCTGAAAACGCGCCATTTGGTCTGGCCGAGATTTATGACAAGACCCTCGAAGAGGTCGTGGCAGACATCTATCAGCGCGATTACGTTATGTTCGGGTTCGGACCGTGGAAGAAAATGTGATTACCTCACAGGTCAGCTGGATGAGCCGGGTTCTGGCATCAGGCAGCTGACGAGGCCGCGTCGTGCTGACCCCGGATCTGCGGAGATGTCGCGGCCACTCCCGGTGCAAAGGGGTGGGACGTCAGGACCGTGCCCTGTGTTTCAATCGCGGTACCGGCAGCGATCTCGATCCATTCACCATTGTCAGCATCCAACGGCTCCGAAGAGATGATAATGCCGGTTTTACATTTGCGATAGAACAGGCTGGGGGCGTGACGGTCCGACGCATAGCGCGCCGCGAACAGGCGTTCTCCATCTGACCAGCAGGCTGCAAATCGCATGAACGGAAGGGCACCGCTGTCGCGGGACAGGGATTCTACCCGCGCAACGGCCCGCGCCATTGCCGCGATTGGATTTTGATCCAGCCCTTCGCCCAAAGCGATCAGAAAAATGGCCTCGCTTTCCGTGGCCCCCAACCTGTCTCCGTACAGAGAGGCCGGAATCATGCCATCCAGCTGTTGGCGGATGGCGTCATGCCCTCCGGCCTGGCCATTGTGCATAAAGCACCACCGGCCATAGCCGAAAGGATGGCAATTGTTGCGCGATGTTGCCGTTCCGGTTGATGCCCGTACATGGGCCAAAAACAACCCCGAACGGGTATGATGTGTCAGTTGTTTGAGATTGGCATCAGACCACGCCGGGTGCGTATCCTTGTAGAAACAGGGATTGTTGCGATCCGAATACCAGGCCAAACCAAACCCATCGGCATTGATGGCCGTCTTGCCGATCAAAGCATTTCGACTTTGCGCGACCAGCGACTGTTCCTGGTTCAAAACCAGCTCATCAAGATAACGCGGAGCACCGCTCCAGGCGAGAAACCGGCACATGGGACATCTCCAAATTAAGATGGCGCATATTTACCCAGACGCGCGCGGGAAAAGGTATCCAATATTGGGAAATAACGACAAAATTCAGATCAAATGATTGGGTATGCTCCTCTCAACCTATCAAAAACTTAATTCTGAAAATACGCGGGATATTCGGCGCGGAATCGTTCGGCCCATTCTTGGCTCAGTGCATCTGCGAGCTTCGCGGTTGGGGGTAGAATATCTTCCCCATATTGTGATGCGAGACCCAGGAAATTCAGACACTTTGCCAGAGTATCGGCAGGGTTGGCGGAAAGTTCATCATAGGAAATGCGCATAGGAGATAGCCCCTCCTGCATGAACCAACCTTCCCACGCCCGCTCCATCTCAATGAGCTCCAAGAGCGTTTTCTCTATCTGTTGGGGATCATAGACAGGCGGCTTGGGCGCAGACAGGCGTTCCAACTCGCTCCCGTCCGCGGCCCTGTGCCAAAGCCCGGTTTGAGTGGCTTTGACCAACGAGATCGCTTGTTCCATCTTGTTGCTTCGGGTCAGGTGGATAAAACGGGTCGATCCAAAAGAGGCCTGAATGCGATCCAGATCGCAATCGGCTTGTGGGTGGAGACCGCCGATTTGCTGAATGAAATGATCAAAGCTTGCCCTCTGTATCCTGAGACCAAATACCCCTGTATCGCCCGTACCGATTTCTATGGCTGCATTTACGACCGTTCGTACCGCCTGTTGCGCAGATGGTTCCGTCGTGCGCACCCCATAGGCCTGCAACCATCCATCCAGCGACGTGCTGTGAAAATGAGAGTCTGGGTTTCCAGCAATACCCGTTGCTTTCAGCAATGTGCACAACAGCGTACTGCCGCTGCGCGGGGTGGTGCAAATGACATAAGAGGAAATGCGCGATTTTCCTGACACAGCACCAGTCCGTTACATGTCGCTGCAAGGACCTTTGCAGACCGGATGCGCAAAACGCCTATCAGGCAGCCTGAACAGATTGGCCTTCGGTCAGAATAGTGTACAGCGTCGCGGCGTCCAAATTGGCCCGCAATTTGGTGCAGACCGAGGCTTCGCGCAGTGTACGCGACACCAAAGCCAACGCCTTGAGATGTTCAACTCCGGCCTGTTCAGGCGCAAACAATGCAAATGCGACATCGACCGGCTGACGATCCACGGCACCGAAATCCAGAGGCTTTTCTAGAATCACAAATACGCCGGTTACCTGGTCCAGATCTTCCAGACGCGCATGGGGCAATGCAACGCCATGGCCCACACCAGTTGGGCCAAGGCTTTCGCGCTCCAGCAGAGCTTCGAGCGTTGTCTGTGCGTCCAGCCCATAGGCGGACTGGGCCACATCAGATATGTCCTGGAACAGGCGTTTCTTACTCGACGCAGAGGCAATAACCTTTACGGCCTCAGGTGCGAGGATGCTCGAAAGTTCCATTGTTGCTTGCTCCGCTATCGCATTCTCGGATGCGCTGGGTCAGGTTGATTATGGATCGATCCAACCGATATTACCGTCTTCGCGACGATATACGACGTTCAATCCATCCTTCTTCTCGTTCCGGAAGATCAAAACAGGTGCCCCGGCCAGTTCCATTTGCATGACAGCTTCTCCCACGGTCAGGGACGGAATCTTGGTTTCCATCTCTGCCACGATGATTGGCTGCAACGATTCTGGTTCGGTCTCTTCTGTTTGCTCCTCCGATGCGAGGATATAAGAGGCTGCACCGAAGAGTTCAACCGGTTCGGAGCGATCCTTGTGATGATCCTTGAGTCGGCGCTTGTATCGACGTAGCTGGGTTTCCATCTTGTCACAGCAGCCTTCGAATGCGGCGTAGATCTCGTTCGCATGGGCTTTTGCCTGAGCGGTCAGGCCAGTGGACAGATGAATTGTGGTTTCGCACACATATTCATGCGCCGAACGGGAAAACACCACATTGGCGTCTGTCGGACGTTCGGCATATTTTTTCACCGCTTCGTTCAACTCGGTCTGCACATGGGTTTGCAGAGCTTCGCCAATGTCGATTTGCTTTCCACTGATTTGGTAACGCATGTGGTCTCCTTCACGTATTTTCATCTTCAGCACGGCCATCCAATCAGACGGGTCCGCTACCAGCCAAAGATGAGGGGAATAGGCCGACCCGCTGATTGCATGTGTCCAGACCTTTGGAGAAAGGTCAGATCCGGATGCGCAGAAAACAGCGTGTTTGCCATACTCCAATTCAGGCGCAACTGATCCAAAGTGTCAATGCAATCCAGTGCGGTTTTACCGGAATCTTTTTCCGGGGTCGGGAAACCGGCAAAACATCGCAGGTCTGCGCCAGACGCGTATGGGGCTGGGTCTGCTATGCGTGCGCGATCCGCTGGGGTCTGTGTTCAGCGCGCGACCGCGCGCTGCGTGGCCCAACGGCACCGGATGCTTTTTCAAAAGCAATCCGTGCGGGCGGGAGCGTCGCCTGACGGTTTACGAAATCCGAAAATTGTCACCCAGATAAACACGGCGCACGTTTTCGTTGTCGACCACCTCGTCCGGGGTGCCTGACATCAGAACCTGCCCGTCGTGCAGAATATATGCCCGATCCACGATCTCGAGCGTTTCGCGCACGTTATGGTCGGTGATCAGCACGCCAATCCCGCGTTTTTTGAGGTCGGCAACCAGATGGCGGATGTCTCCCACGCTGATTGGGTCAACGCCTGCGAATGGTTCATCCAGCAACAGGTATTTGGGGTCAGCGGCCAGGCAACGGGCGATTTCGACCCGGCGACGTTCACCGCCCGACAGGGCCAATGCAGGGGCGCGGCGCAGGTGCTCGATGGAAAACTCTGACAACAACTCTTCGAGCCGTTCACGCCGCTTGTGGCGATCGCGCTGCGAGATATCCAGAACGGCGGTGATATTGTCTTCGACCGACAGCCCGCGGAAAATCGACATTTCCTGTGGGAGATAACCGATACCCATGCGCGCGCGACGATACATTGGCAGGCTGGTGGCGTTCTGGCCATCAATCGTCACAGTGCCGGCCTCGGGGAAAATCAAACCGGCAATCGCATAGAAGCTGGTGGTTTTTCCAGAGCCGTTGGGGCCCAACAGGGCCACGACTTCGCCCCGGTCCAACGTCATGGACACATCCCGGATCACGATGCGTTTGCGATAGGATTTGCGCAGCTTGTCGATACGCAGCCCCGAGGACCCCGACGTTACAGTCAAATTGGGGCGCGCCATCAGTTGTTGCCGTCGGAATTGAGAACAGTTTTAACGCGGCCGATCATCTGAGCCGTTCCATCGGTCAGATGTACGGTCATCCGGTCCGAGGTCAACGCATTGGGACCCTGGGTCAACAGAACATTGCCGCTCATTTCGATGACACCGCTGTCGATGGTGTAATCCGCCCGCTCCGCTTCTGCGGCGTCGGGGCCATTGACCAGCAAAACGTCTCCGGTTGCTTCCAGCCGTTGAATGCTGCTGGCTTCTTGGTTGTAGATCACAAGAACCCGGGCGGCAGACAGCTTCATCACGCCCTGGTTCACCAGGACATTTCCGGTGAATTCCGCAGATCCGTTTCCCTGATTGACGTCCAGATTGTCGGCGGTGACTTCGACCGGCAACGATGGGTCCGCCTTGACTGCGCCAAAGGCGACATTGGTCCCTTCTGCCGCCGCCACGGCGCCAGTCGCCATGAAGGTCAGTGAAATTAGAAGGCGACGCAAGTAGATCACAGGTTATCTTTCCGGCTTTTGGGGGGTGTATATCAGCTTCACGCCCTCATTGAAAAGCATGTGCACGGGGCCACCTTCACTTTTTGATGAAAAATGCATCGTTCCAGCCGTAAAGTCACCGATTGGACCGGCTCCGGTGATTGGTCCGGGGCTGTTTCCGGACACGCCGCTCAATGCGGTGTTCAGACGATCGGTGTTGATGACGATCCCGGTCGACGACACGATTTCGACGTTGCCGATAAAGCTGGCCTTGTCCTTGTCCAACCGCACCCGTCCCGTATCTGATTGCAGGGTCATTTCCGACCCGTCTGCCATGCGGATGCGGGCATTCAGATCGGTGGCAACTGCGGGAGTGTCATTGCCGCCCGGACGGGCCAGGCTGGCCGTGACCATGATCTCATCCCCCTGCGCTGTGGTGCCGGAAAAGAACGGGGCCGTAACCTGTTGGTCGCGGGTGCGCTCTTCGATTTCACGTTTGGCAAAGGGAATTTTGGTTTCGGTCTCGCTGCCGCGCGAAATCAGGAACAGGGTCGACAGCAAACCCAGTGCTGCCAGCGGCAGCAGCACCTTGAGAAAGGCAACAATGCGGGAATAGCCGTCCACTGTCCTATCCCAATCCGACGCGCAAACAATCGTGGATATGCAGCAGCCCGATCGGGTCGCCACCTGTGTCGGAATCCACAACCATCAGACAGGTGATGCGTGGCGAATTGGTGTTCATGAAGGCAACGGCTTCTTCGGCGAGCGCACCGGGGCGTATCGTGGCAGGATCGCGGGTCATGACGTCTTTGGCGCTCAGCGCCAGCAACCCGTCCATGTTTCGGCGCAAGTCGCCATCGGTAATGATACCGACAAGCCCCCCGTCTGCGCCCACTACACCCGTGACGCCAAACCCCTTTTGGCTGATTTCGATCAACGCATCGCCCATCGGGGTGTCCAACTGAACCAGCGGCAACTCATTGCCGGTATGCATCAGGTCCTGAACCTTGCTCAGCCGTGCGCCCAGTTTGCCACCCGGGTGGAATTCACGGAAATGTTCGGGTGTGAACTGGCGGTGTTCCATCAACGCAATGGCCAGGGCATCACCCAGCGCCAATGTCATGGTGGTCGACGTGGTCGGAACGATGCCGGATCCGCAGGCTTCGGGCGCCGCGGGCAGCAACAGCGCCACATCGGACTGCTTCAACAGGGTCGATTCCGCCCGGCTGGCCACACCGATCAACGGAATGGCAAAACGGCGGGTATAGGCGACCATATCGGCCAGCTCTGGTGTTTCGCCAGAGTTCGACAGCACCAACGCCACGTCGCCCTGGGCCATCATGCCCAGATCCCCATGGCTGGCCTCGGCCGGATGTACGAAATGCGCCGGAGTTCCGGTCGATGCCAGGGTCGCCGCAATCTTGCGCGCGATATGGCCCGACTTGCCCATGCCCGAGATGATCACCCGACCTGTTGCATTCAGCAACGTGTCCACGGCCTGGTCAAAGCTGTCATCCAGGCTGTCAGCCAGCAGGCTCAGTGCCTGGGCTTCGATGCCGACAACCCGGCGGGCGGTGTCCTGAAACCCGCTCATGAGTGTGCAAAAATGTCGATTTCGGGCCAGCCTGCCAGGTCCAGCTTTGCCCGCATGGGCAAAAAGTCGAAACAGGCCTGGGCCATCTCGGTACGTCCTTCGCGGGCCAAACGTTTGTCCAGCTGTTCACGCAGACGGTGCAGGTGCAGAACATCGGATGCGGCATATTCCAGTTGCGCATTGGTCAGGGTTTCGGCCCCCCAATCACTCATTTGCTGCTGTTTGGAAATGTCGACCCCGATCAACTCTTGTGTCAGGTTCTTGAGCCCATGGCGGTCTGTATAGGTGCGTACCAGCCGGCTCGCGATTTTGGTGCAATAGACCGGGGCGGTCAGCGCGCCAAAGGCATTGTACATGGCGGCAATGTCAAACCGGCCGAAATGAAACAGCTTGAGCACGTTGGGGTCGGTCAGCATTGCGCACAGGTTGGGGGCTTGGGTCTGGCCTTTTTCGACCTGCACGATATGTGCATTGCCGTCGCCTCCGGACATCTGGATCACACACAGGCGGTCGCGATGCGGGTTCAACCCCATGGTTTCACAGTCGATGGCCACGATTGGGCCCATATCCAGCCCATCGGGCAGATCGTTTTTGTACAGATGGTTGGCCACGATGTCGTCCCTTTGGAGAATATATGGATCGGGACTGAGATAGGCGCTTTGGCGGGCAAACTCAACGGGCGGGCACCTGCAATCGCGCCGTTCGCCATTCCCCGCTGATGCACAGACCCGATAGTCCGACAAAGCACCGCGATTCGTGGCGGAGCTGGATTTTATCTGTGAGATTTCGATCGGGGAATTTGGTGCCCAGGAGAGGACTCGAACCTCCACGTCCAAAAGGACACTAGCACCTGAAGCTAGCGCGTCTACCATTCCGCCACCTGGGCAGGTGTCGTGAGGGGGCGTTTAAGCCCAGTCGCTGAGGGTGTCAATCGGAATAATCCGATTTTTTTCAAACTTCTTGAACATTCCTGTGGAAAAAAATGGTGCCGTATCGGCGGCAACGCAGCGAAGCCTGCAAAAGCGGCGTTTTGCGCCTTGTTTGCCGGGGTTCAGAGCGGTAGATCGGTGTCAAAGCTAACTCGCAGGAGCCATACCATGTCCAAGCTGGTCACGATTTACGGCGGTTCAGGCTTTGTCGGGCGTTATATTGCGCGCCGCATGGCCAAAGAAGGTTGGCGCGTTCGCGTCGCCGTGCGTCGCCCGAACGAGGCAATGCATGTCAAACCTTATGGTGTCGTGGGGCAGGTTGAACCCGTGTTCTGCAATGTCCGCGATGATGCATCGGTCGCCGCCGTTATGCAGGATGCGGATGCGGTCGTGAACTGTGTCGGAATTCTCAACGAAACCGGCAAGAGCACATTTGACGAGGTGCATGTCCAGGGCGCTGGGCGGATTGCCCGGATCGCAGCTGATCAGGGTATCGCCACAATGGTGCACCTGTCCGCAATTGGCGCGGATGCAGAGGCCGCGAGCGCGTATTCCCGCAGCAAGGCCGCTGGCGAAGCCGCTGTTCTGGCGCATATGCCGGGTGCCATGATCCTGCGCCCGTCGGTTATCTTTGGGGCCGAAGACGGGTTCTTTAACTTCTTTGCCGGGACAACCCGGTTTGGTCCGGTTTTGCCGATTGCCGGGGCCGACACGCTGTTTCAGCCGGTTTATGTGGATGATGTGGCCAAAGCAGCGGTCAAAGGGCTGTTGGGCGAAGTGCCGGGCGGTATCTATGAATTGGGTGGCCCAGAGGTCAAATCGCTCGGGGCGCTGCTCGACCAGATGCTGGACGTGATTCACCGTCGCCGTTTGGTATTGCCGATGCCCGGATTTGTCGCGCGCCTGTTGGCCGGTAGCCTGGATATCGTGCAATTTGTCAGCTTCCAGCTGATTTCCAACAACATCCTGACGCGTGATCAGGTGCGCAGCCTGAAGACCGACAATGTTGTGGCCGAAGATGCGAACAGCTTTGCTGAGCTGGGGATCAAGCCGGTAACTCTGGCGTCGGTTCTGCCGGATTACCTGTGGAAATTCCGGCCTTCGGGTCAATATGATGCGATCAAGGATTCGGCCAAGAACCTGCAAACCTGACGGGTGTCTTGGACACTGGAACAATGCAGCGCGTCAGCCAATCAGGTTGGCGCGTTTTCTTTTGCATGGGGGTCGGGATTGCCGGGCTGTGGCGCACCCCTTAGTTGCTGTAGGCGATGATCAGCAGAACGGATCCCAGAACCACCCGATAGATCACATATGGGGTGAAGCTGACGCTTTGCAGCAACCGCATCATCAGGCTTAGCGCGGCCAAGGCTGAAACACAGGCAAGCCCGGCTGCGATCAGCGCATCCCGGATGACGCCGGTGTCTGCCTGGACCGCGACTTGGGTGCCCAGCAGGATGCCCGAGGCCAGAATCGTAGGGATCGACATCAGCATCGACAGGCGTGCCGCATCGGTGCGGTCATATCCCAGGGTGCGGGCACCGGTAATGGTGATGCCGGACCGAGAGGTGCCTGGGAGCAAGGCCAGAACCTGCCACAGCCCCATGATCAGCGCATGTTTTGCTGTCCAGTCTTTGGCCGTGTTGGTGGACGGGCTGTGGGTGTCGGCCCAATACAGAACCACGCCGAATCCCAACATGGTCCAGCCGATGACGGTCATGGACCGCATGGCATCGCTGAGCCCGGTGACATGCAGGATCGCCCCGGCGATCACGGTCGGGATCGTGGCAATGATCAGGCCCAGCGCCAGCTTTGCCCCCGGTGTATCGCATCGCCCCATGGCGAGCCGCGGTAGCCCTGCCAGGCCTGTTGAAACGTCGCGCCAGAAATAGATGACCACGGCCACCAGGGTGCCCACATGAACCGCCACGTCGATGGTTTGTCCCTGGTCGTCCAGTCCGGTCAGGCTGGGCAACAGAATCAGGTGACCAGAGGACGAAATGGGCAAAAATTCGGTGATACCCTGGATCACGGCAACGAGTATCAATTGAAAAAGCGGCATGAGGCAAAAAACCTGAGGAGTATTGAGGGGGCGTGTGGGTTTAGGGATCGGTATAAAGTGCCTGTTTTTAAAGGGAAGGAAATAAATAGGTCCGATATGAAGCCTAAAAATGCTGTACATTTTGGCAAAGCTTGGGCAAATCAAAGCTGAGATCGAAATTTAGGTCAGCATAGTTGACTTTTAATCCGCAACGCTACGGTTTATCACCAGCCGAAGCCAGCCAAACGACGGAGTCCCAGCCATGGCAAAGCAGCCAATGCTCAAATTTGTGCAGATCGACCGCGACATGCCGCAAAAGCGTGCAGCGACTCTCCGCAAAAATGACTTCGATGAGATTTATGCAGAGTACGCCGCCGCCAAGGCCGAGGAACAGGCCAGCCGGTGCAGCCAATGTGGCGTGCCCTATTGCCAGTCGCATTGCCCGCTGCACAACAATATCCCAGACTGGCTGCGTCTGACCGCCACCGGGCGGATGGAAGAGGCCTATGCCACCAGCCAGGCCACCAATACCTTTCCCGAGATCTGTGGTCGTATCTGTCCGCAGGACCGCCTGTGTGAAGGCAACTGCGTGATCGAGCAATCCGGCCACGGCACTGTCACCATTGGTGCGGTCGAAAAATATATCACCGATACGGCGTGGGATCAGGGGTGGGTCAAACCCATCGTTCCCGCAGCAGAGCGCACTGAAAGCGTTGGCATCATCGGGGCCGGTCCCGGTGGGTTGGCAGCAGCGGATATGCTGCGCCGCGCCGGTATTCAGGTGACGGTCTATGACCGGTCCGACCGTGCCGGCGGGTTGCTGATGTACGGCATCCCCGGCTTTAAATTGGAAAAGGACGTGGTGCAGCGGCGCAATGATCTGTTGGCCGCAGGCGGGGTCACATTCGAGCTGAATTGTGACATTGGCGACGACGTCACATTTGATGCTGTGCGGGCCAAACATGACGCCATCATCATTGCTACCGGTGTCTATAAATCCCGCGACCTGTCGATGCCGGGCAGCGGGGCCAAAGGCATTGAAAAGGCGATTGATTTCCTGACCGCGTCCAACCGCAAAAGCTTTGGCGATGCGGTCAAGGAGTTCGATTCCGGGCGGTTGAATGCCGAGGGCAAAAAGGTCGTCGTCATCGGTGGTGGCGACACGGCCATGGATTGTGTGCGGACCTCCGTGCGTCAGGGCGCGACTTCGGTCAAATGCCTGTATCGTCGTGACCGGGCCAACATGCCGGGATCACAGCGCGAAACCCAGAACGCCGAAGAAGAAGGCGTGGTGTTCGAATGGCTGAGCGCGCCCAAGGGATTCACCGACGCCAAGGGCAAGGTCACCGGGGTGATGGTGCAGAAAATGCGTCTGGGCCAGCCCGATGCCACCGGCCGTCAGGCCCCGGAGGTGATCGAAGGCGCGGATTATGTCGAAGAGGCCGATTTGGTGATCAAGGCACTGGGATTCGAGCCCGAAGACCTGCCGACATTGTGGGATCAGCCCGAGTTGCCGGTGACCCGCTGGGGCACCATCAAGGCGGCGTTCCAGACCGGGGAAACCGACATGGACGGGGTCTATGCGGTGGGTGACATCGTACGTGGTGCGTCGTTGGTGGTCTGGGCGATCAAGGACGGGCGCGACTGTGCCGACGCGATCATTGCGCGTTTGAATGCCAAGGCTGCAGTTGCAGCAGAATGACCTGGTAACCGGGGGGTGACATGCGTGCACCTTGCGTGCACCACCCGTACACCGCCGCAACGCAGAAGAAATGCTGCAACACAGCCAAAAGGTCACCCGGTGTGACCCATCGCCAAGGGGACAGATGTCATGACTGAATTGAGAGGCCAATGTTTGTGTGGTGCGGTCACGGTCACTGCGACCCCGGACCGGTCTGCGCTGGCCGCCTGTCATTGTGAAATGTGCCAACGCTGGGGCAGCGGCCCATTCCTGAGCTTTCAGGCGGCGCAGGGCTATGCGGCGCTGGGCCCGGTGAAAACCTATCAGTCGTCCAGTTGGGCAGAGCGGGCGTTTTGTGGCCAATGCGGATCGTCGCTGTGGTACCGGATGACGGGCCCCGGATCGCATCAGGGCCAGACCCAGATGTCGGCTGGTCTGTTTGAAGATGCCGCTGGTGCCCGGCTCAAGCTGGAAATCTATGTGGACAAGAAGCCGGACGGCTATGGGTTTGACGGCAATTGCCGCAAGATGACCGAGGCGGATGTGATTGATGCCTTTGCGCCTGCACCGGTCGAGGGGTCGACATGAGCCAGACCAGAACCGGACATTGCATGTGCGGTCGCGTCCGTTTTGTCGCGCGCAATGTGCCCCAGGTATTCGGGGCCTGTCATTGCGACATGTGCAAACGCTGGTCCGGGAACATGTTCAACGGGGTGTCGGTTGTGTCCGGCGATCTGGATTTGACCGGTCAGGACCATATCAGACGCGTCCAGACGTCCGAGTGGGCCGAACGCGCCAATTGCGAGAGCTGCGGATCGCCGCTGTGGTACCGGGTGACGGAACCGGAGTTCGAGCCCAAGACCCATAACATGGCCCTGGGCCTGTTCGACGACACCAGCGGCATGACGCTGGGACATGAATTTTTTGTGGATCGCAAAACATCGGCCAACGATCTGCCCAAAGACCGGAAACAGTTTACCGAAGCGGAAACCCTGGCGCTGTTCGCGCCCGAGGACGCATCGCACGACCAAGGAGACAAGCAATGACCAAATTTGATGCCAATTGGGTGCGCGCCGAAGAAGAAAAGCGCAAGTGGATGGCCGAAAACGGTCTCTATGCCGAGGAAGAAGAGCATTCTTCGTGCGGCGTTGGTCTGGTGGTGTCGGTTGACGGCAAGAAAAGCCGCAAGGTGGTCGAAGCCGGGATTGATGCGCTGAAAGCGATCTGGCACCGCGGTGCTGTGGATGCGGATGGCAAGACCGGCGATGGCGCGGGCATTCACGTGCAGATCCCTGTGTCGTTCTTTTACGACCAGATCCGCCGTACCGGTCACGAACCGCGCATGGATCAGCTGATGGCCGTTGGGCAGGTGTTTCTGCCGCGCACCGATTTTGGGGCCCAGGAACGGTGCCGGACCATCGTGGAATCCGAAGTTCTGCGCATGGGCTATTACATCTATGGCTGGCGGCATGTGCCGGTGGATGTGACTTGTTTGGGGGAAAAGGCCAATGCGACCCGCCCCGAGATCGAACAGATCCTGATTTCCAACACCAAGGGCGTCGACGAAGACACATTCGAGCGCGAGCTGTATGTGATCCGTCGCCGCATCGAAAAGGCTGCGGCTGCTGACAATGTGACCGGTCTGTATATCGCGTCGTTGTCGTGCCGGTCGATCATCTACAAGGGCATGATGCTGGCCGAACAGGTGGCGGTGTTCTACCCGGACCTGATGGACGAGCGGTTCGAATCGGCATTCGCGCTGTATCACCAGCGGTATTCGACCAATACCTTCCCCCAGTGGTGGCTGGCCCAGCCGTTCCGCATGTTGGCCCATAACGGCGAGATCAACACGCTGCGGGGCAATCTGAACTGGATGAAGAGCCACGAGATCCGCATGGCGTCGTCGTTCTTTGGCGAAATGGCCGAGGACATCAAACCGATCGTGCAGGGCGGATCGTCGGATTCGGCGGCGTTGGATGCGGTGTTCGAAGTCATGGTGCGCGCGGGCCGGTCGGCGCCGATGGCAAAAACCATGCTGGTGCCGGAAAGTTGGTCGAAACAGGCGGTGGATCTGCCACAGCCGTGGATCGACATGTATTCCTATTGCAATTCGGTGATGGAACCCTGGGATGGCCCGGCTGCTTTGGCGATGACCGATGGGCGGTGGGTCTGTGCCGGTCTGGACCGCAACGGGCTGCGCCCGATGCGTTATGTGGTGACAGGTGACGGGTTGCTGATCGCGGGATCCGAGGCCGGCATGGTGCCGATCGACGAGGCTGGTGTTGTCGAAAAGGGCGCATTGGGTCCGGGGCAGATGATCGCCGTCGATATGGCCGAAGGCAAATTGTTCCACGATACCGAAATCAAGGACACCCTGGCGGGATCGCGTCCGTTTGGGGAATGGGTCGGTAAGATCCACAATCTCGAAGAGGATCTGAACGGGGTCGAGGAAACACCGCTGTTCACCGGCGAAGAGCTGCGCAAGCGTCAGATCGCGGCGGGGTATTCGGTGGAGGAGCTGGAGCAGATCCTGTCCCCGATGGCCGAGGACGGCAAGGAAACGCTGGCTTCGATGGGGGATGACACCCCGTCCGCCGTGCTGTCGAAAATGTATCGTCCGCTGAGCCACTTCTTTCGCCAGAACTTTAGCCAGGTGACCAACCCGCCGATCGATTCGTTGCGTGAATTCCGGGTGATGTCGCTGAAAACCCGGTTCGGCAACCTGAAGAACGTGCTGGACGAAGACAGCAGCCAGACCGAGATCATCGTGCTGGAAAGCCCCTTTGTCGGCAATTCCCAATGGGACAAGCTGGAAGCGGCGTTCAATGCGCCGATGGCGGAAATCGACTGTTCGTTTGAACCGGGCACCGGCGCGCTGAGCGCGGCGCTGGCCCGGATCCGGTCCGAGGCCGAGGACGCCGTGCGGTCGGGCGCTGGGCATCTGGTGCTGACGGATGAACATTCGGGGCCGGGCAAGGTCGCGATGCCGATGATTCTGGCCACATCGGCGGTGCATTCGCATCTGACCCGCAAGGGGCTGCGCACCTTCTGTTCGTTGAACGTGCGGGCCGCCGAATGTATCGACCCGCATTATTTTGCCGTGTTGATCGGCTGTGGCGCCACGGTCGTGAACGCCTATCTGGCCGAAGATTCGATTGCCGACCGAATCGAGCGCGGGTTGTTGGACGGGACGTTGACCGAAAACGTCGCACGTTATCGCGAAGCCATCGACCAGGGTCTGTTGAAAATCATGGCCAAGATGGGGATTTCGGTGATTTCGTCCTATCGCGGCGGTCTGAATTTCGAAGCCGTGGGTCTGAGCCGTGCCATGTGCGCCGAATTCTTCCCCGGCATGACCAGCCGGATTTCGGGCATCGGTGTCACCGGTATTCAGTCCAAGGCCGAAGAGATCCACGCCAAGGGCTGGACCAGCGGGTTGGACGTGCTGCCGATTGGCGGGTTCTACAAGGCGCGCAAATCCGGCGAAACCCACGCGTGGGAAGCCACGTCGATGCATATGTTGCAGATGGCGTGCAATCGCGCGTCGTTTGAGCTGTGGAAACAGTATTCAGCCAAGATGCAGAGCAACCCACCGATCCATCTGCGGGATCTGTTGGACATCAAACCGCTGGGCAAATCGGTGCCGATCGAAGAGGTCGAATCGATCACAGCGATCCGCAAGCGGTTCGTGACACCGGGCATGTCGTTGGGCGCGCTGAGCCCGGAGGCGCACAAGACGCTGAACGTGGCGATGAACCGGATTGGGGCAAAGTCTGACAGCGGCGAGGGCGGCGAAGATCCGGCGCATTTCGTGCCCGAACCCAATGGCGACAATCCATCCGCCAAGATCAAACAGGTGGCATCGGGCCGGTTTGGTGTGACCGCCGAATATCTGAACCAGTGTGAAGAGCTGGAAATCAAGGTGGCCCAGGGTGCAAAACCGGGCGAGGGTGGCCAGCTGCCGGGCATGAAGGTCACCGACCTGATCGCGCGTCTGCGTCATTCGACCAAGGGCGTGACCCTGATTTCACCACCGCCGCACCACGACATCTATTCGATCGAGGATCTGGCGCAGCTGATTTACGATCTGAAGCAGATCAACCCGTGCTGTAAGGTGACGGTGAAATTGGTGGCGTCATCCGGGGTGGGCACGATTGCCGCCGGTGTGGCCAAGGCCAAGGCCGACATCATCCTGATTTCGGGCCACAATGGTGGCACCGGGGCGTCGCCTGCGACGTCGATCAAATATGCGGGTCTGCCGTGGGAAATGGGTCTGACCGAAGCGCATCAGGTTCTGTCGATGAACAACCTGCGCGAACGCGTCACCCTGCGGACCGATGGCGGTCTGCGCACTGGCCGTGACATTGTCATGGCCGCGATGCTGGGGGCCGAGGAATACGGCATCGGCACGGCGGCGTTGATCGCCATGGGCTGTATCATGGTGCGTCAGTGCCAGAGCAACACCTGCCCGGTTGGGGTCTGTACCCAGGATCAGGCGCTGCGCGACAAATTCACCGGCAGCGCCGACAAGGTGGTCAATCTGATCACGTTCTACGCACAGGAAGTCCGCGAGATCCTGGCCAGCATCGGAGCGCGGTCGCTGGACGAGGTGATCGGTCGGGCCGATCTGTTGGCGCAGGTCAGCCGGGGGTCCGCACATCTGGACGATCTGGACCTGAACCCGCTGTTGATCACCGTCGATGGCGCAGCCGACATCGTGTACAACCGCGACAAGGACCGCAACGCGGTGCCCGATACGCTGGACGCGGAAATCGTGCGCGATGCGGCGCGGTTCCTGCAGGATGGCGAGAAAATGCAGCTGTCCTATGCAGTGCAGAACACCCATCGGACCGTGGGCACGCGGACATCGTCGCATATCGTGCGCAACTTTGGGATGCGCAATGCGTTCCAGCCGGATCATCTGACGGTGAAGCTGCAGGGGTCTGCCGGGCAGTCGTTGGGCGCGTTTGCAGCACCGGGGCTGAAGCTGGAAGTGTCGGGCGATGCCAATGATTATGTCGGCAAGGGTCTGTCGGGCGGCACCATCGTGGTGCGCCCACCGCAGGTCAGCCCATTGAATGCGTCCGAAAACACCATCATCGGCAATACGGTTCTGTATGGGGCCACCGATGGGCATCTGTTTGCCGCCGGTCGCGCCGGGGAACGGTTTGCGGTGCGCAATTCGGGTGCATCCGTGGTGATCGAAGGCTGTGGCACCAATGGGTGTGAATATATGACCGGCGGGATTGCGGTGATCCTGGGCAGCATCGGGGCCAACTTTGGCGCGGGCATGACCGGCGGCATGGCCTATCTGTATGACCCGGATGGTCAGGCGGCGAGCGTGATGAACATGGAAACATTGGTGAACTGCCCGGTCACGGTGGACCATTGGGAGGCCCAGCTGAAGGGGTTGATCGAGCGCCACGTGGCCGAGACGGGCAGCCGCAAGGGGGCCGACATCCTGCAGCATTGGGATCTGGAGCGGGCCAATTTCCTGCAGGTCTGTCCCAAGGAGATGCTGAACAGCCTGCCTCATCCGCTGAGCATCGAAGAAAGCGCCATCCCGGCCGAATGATCGGGATTGCCTCTGCGGAAAACCCCGTCGGCCTGTGGTCGGCGGGGTTTTTCGTTTGACGACAGAGGGTTGCGAGAAAATTTCCAGACTCTTCGGAAAATATGTTCAGATGAAACCCTGAGACGAATGTCGATTTGAACCGGGGAGATTTGCGATGAAGATGAAGACTGCGACCCGAATTCTGTCCGTTGTGGCGGCAACATTGGGATTGGCCGGGACCGCGACAGCGGGAAGTTGCGGATATGACTATTGTTGGGGCGCTGTGGCTGTGGGGCCCAATGGGGCCTATGGGTTTGCCCATTCCTGGGGATCGGAACAAGAGGCCCATGATGTCGCCAATTCCGGGTGCGAATGGGACTGTACGATCACCCGCACATTCTACAACGCCTGCGCGGCGATTGCGGTGGCGGACAATGGCGGCTGGGGATGGGCGTATGAGTCGAGCCGGGAATTGGCCGAAAGCAGCGCCATGAGCTATTGCATGGACAACGGATATAATTGCCGGGTCCGCGTCTGGAGCTGTTCAAAATAGCCCTCCAAGGCAGGGTTTGTTGACCGGTCCCAAATCCCTGTCTTTTTCGATGGCCCCGAGTGGCCTATAGAGTGGCTATGGCGAAGGCAGTACAGAAAAAGACCCGACCGGCAAAAAGGGCCAAGACGGAGCGCAAACCGTTCCGGCCGATCCGCTGGGTCGGGCGTGTGGCTCTCAGGGTGATTTCGGTTTTTGTGGCGGTCGTGACGCTGATGATTTTCCTGTTTGCCTTTGTTGATCCGCCGATCACCCATACAATGTGGTCCGAACGGAGCCGATTGGGCGAATTGGACCGCGAATGGGTGGCGATGGACGATATCGCGCCTGTGATGGCCCGGTCGGTTGTTGCCGCCGAAGATGCCCGGTTCTGTCAGCATTGGGGATTTGACGTGCAGGCCATTCGCGCCGCCATTGCCGGGGGCGGATCGCGGGGCGCGTCGACGATCACACAGCAAGTCGTCAAGAACGTGTTTCTGTGGCAGGGGCGCAGTTGGATCCGCAAGGCGTTGGAAACCCTGATCACCCCGGCCGTCGAGGCGGTGTGGTCGAAACGGCGTATTCTGGAGGTCTATTTGAATGTGGCCGAGATGGGCGAAGGCATCTTTGGGGTCAAAGCCGCAGCCCAGGCCAATTTTGGCGTTGGTCCGGATCAGTTGAGCCCCCGTCAGGCGGCGTTGATTGCCGCTGTTTTGCCCGCACCACGGGTGCGATCGCCAAAACAACCCACCTCAAATATCAAACGCAAGGCGTCCCGGATCATGGATGGGGCGGCCACCATCCGCGCAGATGGGCGATCCGACTGTTTCGAGGATTGAAAAACCTGACGTGGCAGGGCATTCCTGCACAACACCCTTTTTGAATTTCTGGACGCACATGGCCCGCCTTTATCACGTTCCGCTTTCCCCGTTTTGTCGCAAGGTCCGTTTGGTTCTTGCGGAAAAGAAGATCGAAGTCGAATTGGTGGAAGAGCGGTATTGGGAAAAGGACCCGGATTTTCTGCGCCGCAACCCGGCGGCCAAGGTCCCGGTGGTGCGTTTGGACGGCAAGATGATGGCCGAAAGCGCGGCGATCTGCGAATATCTGGAAGAAACCCGCCCGGATCCGGCCTTGATGCCTTCCGATCCCGAAGGGCGTTTTGAAGTGCGCCGGTTGGTGAGCTGGTTTGATGACAAGTTCCACAATGAAGTGACGTCAAAATTGTTGTACGAGCGGGTCAACAAGAAGGTAACCGGCGAAGGATACCCGGACAGCCGCAATGTGAAATCCGGGGCGAAGGCGGTCAAATACCATCTGGATTACATGGCGTGGTTGCTGGATCATCGGCGTTGGCTGGCCGGGGATCAGATGACGTTGGCCGATTTTGCCGCCGCGGCGCATCTGTCGTCGCTGGATTATATTTCGGATGTGGATTGGAACCGGTCCGAAGTGGTCAAGGATTGGTATGCCAAGATCAAGTCGCGCCCGGCGTTTCGGTCGATCCTGGCCGATCAGGTGCCGGGGTTTCGCCCGCCCGCCCATTACACCGACCTGGATTTCTGATAGGGGTTCGGGGATGGGGGCGCTGCCCCCCGCCCTGGAATTCGGTGAATTCCAAGGCTCCCCCCGAGGTATTTGGGACCAGAAAGAAGCATGAGCGCCGAGCTGAAAGAAAAACTGGTGGCGCGGGCCCTGGAAGAGGGGTTCGTGGCGGCGCGGATTTGTCGCCCCTGGGATGTGCCGCAGGTGCCCGACCGGTTGCAGGCCTATGTCGATGCCGGGTGGCATGGGCAGATGGGGTGGATGGCAGAGCGCATGCAGTGGCGCGGCAACCCGGCGGCATTGTGGCCCGAGGCACGATCCGTGATCATGTTGGCCGAGAGTTACACCCCCGAGGAAGATCCGATGGCCGTTGTGGGCTGTCCGGATCGCGGTGCGGTGTCGGTCTATGCACGGGCCAAGGATTACCATGATCTGGTCAAGAAGCGGCTGAAGCGGCTGGCGCGGTGGCTGATCGCCGAGGGCGGTGGCGAGGTCAAGGTGTTTGTCGATACCGCACCTGTGCCAGAAAAGGCATTGGGTCAGGCGGCCGGGTTGGGATGGCAGGGCAAACACACCAATCTGGTCAGTCGGGATTGGGGCAATTGGGCCTTTTTAGGGTCTGTTTTTACCACATTGGAGTTGCCGGAGGACACGGCCGAGCCGGACCGCTGTGGGTCGTGCCGGTCCTGTCTGGACGTCTGTCCGACCGATGCCTTTGTCGCCCCCTATCAGTTGGATGCGCGCCGGTGCATTTCCTATCTGACCATCGAGCACAAGGGGCCGGTGGCGGAAGATCTGAGGGCGCGGCTGGGCAATCGGATCTATGGCTGTGACGATTGTCTGGCAGCCTGTCCGTGGAACAAGTTCGCAGTGGCGGCCAGCGATCTGCGGTATGCGGCGCGCGCGGAATTGAAAGCGCCAAAGCTGGCCGAGTTGGCGGAGTTGGATGACGCTGCATTTCGCGCGTTTTTTTCCGGCTCGCCGATCAAGCGGGTCGGGCGCGACCGGTTTGTGCGCAATGTGTTGTATGCCATCGGCAATTCCGGTCAGGCAGAGTTGCGGTCGGTGGCACAGGGGTTGTGTGACGATCCCGATCCGACAGTGGCCGATGCGGCCCGTTGGGCGGTGGCGCGTCTGTAGAGCGTTGCCGATTTCACGCGGTACCTCTTGACGCTGCCTGAAATCAGAGATTTCAACGCGGCAAGAGATGGAGAGCGTTTCAGTTTAAAAATCGAAACGCGTGAGATGACGCAAACAGGCGGGACGTGTCGCGAAACCTTGGTAGACCGTTCCAGCGAACAGTCAGGGAGGAACGCGGCATGGCGCTGGCGTTGGGGGTCGATACAGGTGGAACCTATACGGATGCGGTGTTGATCCGTGACGAGCGCGAGGTGATTGCCTCGGCCAAGTCGCTGACCACACGACAGGATCTGGCCATTGGTATTGGCGGCGCGATCCGGGCGGTTTTGGCCGACAGTGGCGTGGCCGCTGCGGATGTGGGGATGGCGGCGTTGTCCACGACTTTGGCCACCAATGCGTTGGTCGAAGGGCAGGGCGGGCGCGTGGCGTTGATCTATATCGGGTTTCGGGCCGAAGATCTGGAGCGGCACGGGTTGGCCGAGGCGCTGAAGGGCGATCCGGCATTGGTCATGGCGGGGGGGCACACCCATGCTGGAGGCGAGGCGGCGGCGCTGGATGTCGAGGCGTTGAACGCATTTCTGGAGAGCGAGGCCAAGGGGGTGACCGGATTTGCGGTTGCCGGTGTCTTTGCCACCCGCAACCCGGGACATGAATTGGAAGTGGCGCGGATCATCGGTGAGACCACCGGACGGCCCGTAACCTGTTCGCACCAGTTGTCGGCCAAATTGAACGGACCCAAGCGCGCGGTCACGGCGGTGTTGAATGCGCGGTTGATCGGGATGATCGACCGGTTGATTGGGCGGGCGCAGGAGACATTGGTGGATCTGGGCATTCAGGCGCCGATGATGGTGGTGCGCGGAGACGGGGCGTTGATGTCGGGCGAACAGGCCCGCGAGCGGCCGATCGAGACGATTCTGTCCGGGCCTGCGGCGTCGATTGTCGGGGCGCGCTGGATGACCGGGGTCGAGGATGCGTTGGTGTCCGACATTGGCGGGACAACGACGGATGTGGCGTTGTTGAGCGGCGGAAAGCCAGCGATTGATCCGGCCGGTGCCCGGGTTGGCGGGTTTCGCACCATGGTGGAAGCGGTTGCCATGCGCACCAGCGGGCTGGGCGGTGACAGCCAGGTCCATATGAACACCTCCGGGTTGGCCGGGGGGCTGTTCCTGGGGCCGCGCCGCGTTTTGCCCGCGTCGCTGATTGCCATGGAGGCCCCGGAGCTGGTGCACGACACATTGGATGCGCAGCTGCGATCGTCCACGGCCGGGGAATATGACGGGCGGTTTGTGCGGGCGGTTCCGAACATGCCGGTGGTTGGCCTGTCGGGGCGCGAAGAGGTGGTGCTGGAGCGGATCGGGGACCGGGTGCTGCCGATGGGGGATGTGCTGAGGACCCGGATGGAGCAGGGCGCGCTGAACCGGTTGGTCGATCGTGGCGTGGTGCAGGTGTCGGGGATTACCCCATCGGATGCCAGCCACGTATTGGGCCGGGTCGACGCCTGGGACCGGGATGCGGCGGACAAGGCGCTGACCCTGTTTGCGCGACGCCGGATCGGGTCCGGCGACATGGCCGCGACCGGGTCACAGCAGTTGGCTCAGATGATCATTGACCAGCTGACCGAGCAGACGGCGCTGACCCTGTTGGAAGCGGCCTTTGCCGAGGAAGCGGATGGATTTGGCATTCCCGGTGATCAACTGGCGCGTCACGTGCTGATGCAGCGGGGGTTGGACAAACACCGGGGGCTGATCGCGCTGGATGCATCGGTGAACGTGGATGTGGTTGGTTTGGGCGCATCGGCACCCAGCTATTACCCGGCAGTGGGCGACCGGCTGCATTGTCGGATGATCCTGCCACCGCACGCCGGTGTGGCCAATGCGATCGGAGCTGTTGTGGGCCGTGTATCGGTGCGGCGCAGCGGCACGGTCACCAGCCCGTCGGAGGGACGGTACCGGGTGCATCTGGACACCGGACCGGAGGATTTCGAGGCGTCCGATGCGGCGTTGGAGATGCTGGAGCGTGCTTTGACACAGGACGCGCGGTCGGCGGCTGAAGAGGCCGGGGCCCAGGATATCAACATCCATGTGGAGCGGGACCTGAGGACTGCTTTGGTGGAGGCCAAGCAGGTGTTTGTCGAAGGCATGTTGACGGTTGAGGCCAGCGGCCGGCCGCGGGTGGCCGTGGGGTGAGCCCAGCGTGAGGGGCTGGATGTGGTGAACCGGAAACGGCGGGCTCCCGCCCGGTCTTATTGCATCAAAATGCAATGCGCCCCGTTGGGCGTGGCAGCGCGGCACGCCGCGCTGCGGGCAGGCGGGTCAGTCTTTTGGGCGGCTTGGCACCCAGGCATATCCGTTGGCACATAGAATATAGGCTTCGCGCAGGCCGTGGGGTTTGTCGGAGGGCGGTTGCAGCACCATGGCCCCGAACGCCGTGGCCCGTTGCACGGCGTCATCCGGGTCGGTGTCATACAGACGGATTTCCAACCCGGCCCCGCGTGGCGGGTTTTCCGGCAGCAGGTTCAACAGCGGGTTGGCGTGATAGGTGCCATCCGCGTGCAGCTGAAACACCTGGTCGCCATAGGTGACGATGGCGAAATCTGCTGTGACCTGATGGCCCGTCATATCAAAAACAGTCTCTAAAAAGGCGATTTCGCCGGGAACATCCTGCACCAGCAGGTTTATTCCGATCCCTTTGAGGCCACGCCCAAAGCTGTCTGCATCTATTGTGTCATACTCCATGCGCCAAGGTTCGCCGGTGCGGGCAGTTCAGGCAAGCGGAGAATTGCGATTGGCCCCGGATTTGACGCCCGTTGTCATTGTATTGTCATCGCGCACCAGTAGCGGGGGTTGAACTCTGACGCACAATCATAACAATTGGTTCATGGAACAGACGCATTTCCCGACATGGCCCGAAACCGCCCCGAAACTCATCTCTGTTGCTGCAGGTCGTGCCCCTGCGGACACGGTCATTCGTGGTGGGATCTGGGTGAATGTGCACACGCGCGAGGTGCTGCCCGGGCATGACATTGCCATTGTCGCGGGGCGGATTGCCTGTGTGGTGCCGGATGCCACATATTGCACCGGGCCCGACACCCAGATCATCGAGGCCAATGGGCGGTACATGATTCCGGGGCTGTGTGATGCGCATATGCATATCGAAAGCGGTATGCTGACCCCGGCGGAATTTGCCCGCGCGGTCATCCCGCATGGCACCACCAGCATGTTCACCGACCCGCATGAGATCGCCAATGTCATGGGGTTGGAGGGCGTGCGGCTGATGCATGACGAGGCGCTGTTGCAACCGGTCAACATCTTTACCCAGATGCCATCCTGTGCGCCGTCGGCACCGGGATTGGAAACCACAGGGCATGAGATTTCACCCGAAGACGTGGCCGAGGCGATGACCTGGCCCGGCATTGTCGGGTTGGGGGAAATGATGAATTTCCCCGGCGTTGCCAACGCGGACCCCAAGATGCTGGCCGAAATCGCGGCGACCCAGAATGCCGGGAAAACCGTGGGTGGGCATTATGCGTCGCCCGATTTGGGGCCTGATTTTGCGGCCTATGTGGCCGGTGGCCCGGCGGATGACCACGAAGGCACCTGCGAGGCGGACGCCATTGCGCGGATGCGACAGGGGATGCGGTCGATGATCCGGTTGGGGTCGGCGTGGTACGATGTGGAAACCCAGATCACCGCGATCACCAAAAAGGGGCTGGATCCGCGCAACATGATCCTGTGCACCGATGATTGTCATTCCGGCACGCTGGTCAATGACGGCCATATGAACCGGGTGGTGCGCCACGCGATCGACTGTGGCTGTGATCCGGTGGTGGCCTTGCAGATGGCGACGATCAACACCGCCACGCATTTCGGGTTGGAGCGGGAGATCGGATCGCTGACGCCGGGACGCCGGGCGGATGTGATCCTGACGTCGGATCTGCGCACGCTGCCGATCGAGGTGGTGGTTGCGCGCGGACAAGTGGTGGCCAAAAGTGGCTCTATTACGGTGGAATGTCCGCATTTGCAGTGGCCGGACCATGCGCGGGGCACCGTGCATCTGGGGCATGCGCTGAGCGATGCGGATTTCCGGATTGCGGCACCCGAGGGGGCCAATCAGGTGCGCGCCAATGTGATCGGTGTGGTCGAAAACCAGGCCCCGACACGGGCGTTGCAGTTTGATCTGCCGGTGCGCAACGGGTTGGTCGAGACCGGGGAACTGTCCGGGGAGGCCGACGTTTGTCAGATCGCTTTGGTGGAGCGGCATCGCGCGACCGGGGGCGTGACCAATGCCTTTGTCTCTGGGTTTGGATACCAGGGCTGTATGGCGATGGCGTCAACCGTGGCGCATGACAGCCACCATATGATTGTGGTGGGGACCGACCGGGCGCAGATGGCGTTGGCGGCCAACCGATTGGCCGAGGTCGGCGGCGGTATCACCGTGTTCCGCGATGGTCAGGAATTGGCGCTGGTCGAATTGCCGATTGCCGGGTTGATGTCGGACAGCCCCGCCACAGACGTCGCGGCCAAGGCGCAGGCGATGATGGAGGCCATGCAGGCCTGTGGCTGTCAATTGAACAATGCCTATATGCAGCATTCGCTGTTGGCGCTGGTCGTCATTCCAGAACTCAGGATTTCGGATCTGGGGTTGGTGGATGTGCGATCTTTCACGAAAATCCCAGTATTAGAGCCTGTTTCATGATCAACCTGTGTCTGCCACCGGATCTTCCGGCCCCCGAAACCTTTACCGATGCCACGGCAGCGGTGGATCGGTTGGTGGAGCTGTATGAAAGCGCCACCGAATATCTGTGTACCGAATTTTCCCGCGCCATGGTCAAGGGCGCGCCGGATTGCCGGATCCGCGCCTATTACCCGGAAATTCGGGTCACAACATCCAGTTTTGCCCAGGTCGACACGCGGCTGAGCTATGGCCACGTGGTGTCGCCGGGCACCTATGCGACCACCGTGACCCGACCCAGCCTGTTTCGGCACTATCTGACCCAGCAGATTGATCTGCTGATCTGCAATCACGGCCAGCCCGTCACCATTGGCCCGTCAAACACGCCAATTCCGCTGCATTTTGCGGTTGCCTCGCAGCCCGGCCTGACCGTTCCCCAAGAGGGGGCGGCGGGGTTCACGTTGCGCGATGTGTTTGATGTGCCGGACCTGAGCACCACCAACGACGATATCGTCAATGGAACGGTCCAATCGGATAGCGCAACAGGGCCGCTGGCCTTGTTCACCGCCCAACGGATTGATTATTCGCTGGCCCGGCTGTCGCATTACACGGCAACCGAGCCCGAACATTTCCAGAACCATGTTCTGTTCACCAACTATCAGTTCTATGTGGCCGAATTCGAAGCCTATGCGCGGGGACAGCTGGCAGACCCGAAATCCGGCTACGTCAGCTTTGTTTCGACGGGGAATGTCGAAATTACAGATCCGGATATGGCGATTGCGCCGGTTGAGAAACAACCGCAAATGCCGACCTATCACCTGAAACGCGCCGATGGCAGCGGCATCACCCTAGTCAATATCGGGGTTGGCCCGTCAAACGCCAAAACCGCGACGGACCATATTGCTGTGCTGCGGCCGCATGCCTGGTTGATGGTGGGCCATTGCGCGGGGCTGAGGAATACGCAGGCGCTGGGCGATTTCGTGCTGGCGCATGCCTATCTGCGCGAGGATCACGTGCTGGACGATGACCTGCCGGTGTGGACTCCGATCCCGGCGCTGGCCGAGATCCAGATCGCGTTGGAACAGGCCGTGGCCGAAGTGACCGAGCTGAAGGGGTATGACCTGAAGCGCATCATGCGGACCGGCACAGTCGCCACCATCGACAACCGCAACTGGGAGCTGCGCGACCAATCCGGGCCGGTTCAGCGGCTGTCGCAATCGCGCGCCATTGCGTTGGATATGGAGAGCGCAACGATTGCGGCAAACGGGTATCGGTTCCGGGTGCCTTATGGCACGTTGCTGTGTGTCAGCGACAAACCGTTGCACGGGGAACTGAAGCTGCCGGGGATGGCGTCAGATTTTTATAAAACGCAGGTGGCACGCCATTTGATGATTGGTATACGTGCTATGGAACAGTTGCGCGGTATGCCGCTGGAACGGTTGCACAGCCGGAAATTGCGTTCATTTGACGAGACCGCGTTCCTGTAACCCCACGGAAATTGCGATTTTCTGGTGGAAAAGGCGCGATTTTCCCTTGTTTTCTTACACAATCCGTTGTGTTCATACACTACATACCGTTAAAGTTACGCGATGAGGCCCCATAAGTCGGGCAGTCTTAAGGAGAAAAAAAGATGGCCAAACCGATGACCAAGACCCAGCTCGTAGCTGCTCTGGCCGAGGAAATGGGCACTGACAAAAAAGCGGCTGGTGCCGCTCTGGATGCAATCAGCGCCCTGATTACCCGTGAAGTTGCAGGCGGCGGTGCCGTGACTCTGCCCAACATCGGCAAGATCTATTGCCGCGAGCGCCCCGAGCGTATGGTGCGCAACCCTGCCACTGGCGAACAGTTCAAGAAAGAAGCCGACAAAGTGGTCAAGATGACCATTGCCAAGGCTCTGAAAGACAGCGTCAACGGCTGATAGAAACCAGGATTGGTTTTTTGGAAAGGGTCGCCTGTGGGTGACCCTTTTTGTTTGTGTGATGCCACGTTCGAGTTTTGAACACGCGTTTGCCCCGTGCCCTGGGTTCAGGTTGGTGAGAGAAAAGCGGCGGGCGGTTTTGATCCGATACGCGGGATGCAAAAAGCCCCCCGGCGCAGGCGCGCGTCGGGGGGCTTTCAGGTTTGAGCTGATGCGATGATCAGTTGTCTGTATCCGTCGACAACGTGCTGGGTGCAAACACATTGCCAAACCCGGAGTCGTTGGAAGGCGCTTTGGATTCTTCCTCTTCTTCGCCGGATTCGTCGGACTGTAGGGTATTGGGGGCAAACACACCGCCAAAGCCCGAGTTGTTGGATTTGGGCTGGGTGGTTGTGTCTTCCTGGGTTGTGCCCTCTTCCGCAGCCTTGGCGGCCGCTTCGGCAGCGCGGGCGGCGCGTTCTTCGCGCAGTTTCTGGATCCGCAGTTCTGTTTCCAGTTTTTTCTGTTCCTTGATGCTGGCCACGCATTGCGCCGGGCTGTGCACCATGGCGGTGCCGACCACGGTGATCGACCCGATCACAAAGAGCACCAGCGCCATGGCCGCAGCATTGCCGGTCAGCAGACGAGGCAGGCGGAAGCCGGTGGAGACGTCTTTGACCGAGGCGCCTTTGCGCGCCAGTGCGGCCAGTTCCTTGCGTTTGATGTTGGCTTCGTTGAACAGCGCGGCAAAGATGGTCAGCACAACGATCATAAAGGCCAGGGCCGAAATCGCAGGTGTGATGCCATAGCGGACCTTTTGTGCCAGTTCGATGGTCAGGGTCGGATATTCGCCAAAGGTGAAGGTGGTGGTGTTGTAGTTTTCGAATGACGCCAGGAACGCCAGCACCGCCGCAGATGCGATCGCGGGCCGCATGAAGGGCATCAGGATCTTGCGGAAGGCCTGGGCATGGGTGGCGCCCAGATCCAGAGCCGCTTCGGTCAGGGCGATGTCATAGCGTTGCAGGCGCGCCACCAGCACCAACATGCAGTAGCTGGCGATAAAGGTGGATTGCCCGATGATGGTCAGGAACAGCCCGTTGGACAGGAAGCTGTCAGCCCCCAGCCCGAGAAAGCGGTTGACCCGGTCCCAGAACACCAGCGTCGAAATCCCCAGCACCACGCCCGGAATCAGGATCGGGGCAATGATGATGGTGTAATAGGTCGCCCGCAGCTTTGGCCAGATCTGGGTCAGCATCAGCGCCCCGGCCAGCCCCATGGTCACCGACAGGATGACGGTGCCAAAGCCGACCAGGATCGAGTTTTTGATGCCGTTCAGTATGCGTTCGTCCTGAAACAGAGCCGAAAACCATTCAAACGTCAGGCATTCCCAGGGGGCCGCCCGCGGAAACCCGGGCGAGTTGAAGGCGGTGATCGACATGATCACCAATGGGCCCAGCAAATAGGCAAAGAAGAGCGCCAGATAGGCCCAGATCGAAAGGCGCAGGAAGGAATTTTTCATTTGCCGATGTCCCCCATGTTCACCTTGAACAGGCGCATCACGGCCAGAACCAACAGGATACAGGTGACAAGCAGAACCACCGCATAGGCCGCGCCCTGGGGCCAGTTCGAATTGTCATTGAACCATTGATAGATGATCTGAGTGAACCACAGGGACGAAGGACCGCCCAGGATTTGTGGCGCAGCCAACGCGCCGGCCGATAGCATGAAGACCATGGTACAGCCCGAGCTGATCCCCGGTTTGGCATAGGGAATGACCACCCGCCAATGGATCCGCCACCAGGGTGCGCCCAGGTCGCGGGCGGCTTCGATCTGGTTGTGATCCAGGCTTTCGATGACGTTGTACATCGGAAAGATCATCAACAGGATATAGGCATAGCCCAGCCCGGCATAGAGCGCGATGTCATTGCGGATAAAGTCGAACGGGGTGTCGAATACCCCCAACCCCACCAGTGCCGTGTTCAGCACGCCGGATTCGCCAAAGATGATGCGCAGGGCAAAGGCGCGCAGGATTTCATTGATCCAATAGGGAATGATCAGCATCAGCGCAAAAATGCGGATATGGTTGCCTTTGGTCTGACCCAGGTAATAGGCGATCGGATAGCACAGAATCAGGTTGAAGATGGTCACCAGCACCGCCGCAATCAAAGTGCGGTAGAACACGGTCAGATCAACCGCATTGTAATCCTGGCTGCCACCTTCGGGGCCAAAGACCAGGTATTTGTAATTCTGCAGCGTATAGACGTCGTTGGGTCCGCCGATTTCCGGGGGCGGCAGGTTGGGACGGAAGGAAAAGTCGAGCATCGACAATTGAGGGAGGATGATCAGGCCAATGGTCCAGAACAGGACCAGACCCAGCATCACGGAACCCATCAATGTGCCGTTGCGATTGAAGAAGTCTTTCAAAAAGCGTGGCATGATCTGGATCCCTATTCCGCCGCCAGTTCGCCGGCGGGAACGACCACGGCGTTGTGGACTTCGTATTCCAGGGTCATTTTCTGACCGGTGTGATCGTCAAAGGATTGTCCCAGGTTCGGAATCGACACTTTCAGTTCCTTGCCGCCATCGCCCTGGCAGAAGATGTTGAAGCTGTTGCCTTCGAATTCTTCGTGTTTGACCTGGGCGGTGACGAAATGATCGCCCTGGGTGCCGGTGGGCGCGATGGACAGGGCTTCGGGGCGGATGAACAGCATGGCGTCGTCGCCCACATTCATCCTGCCCTGGTTGGCCGTGGTGATCCGGGCCATCAGGTCGCCCGAGCGGTTGGTGCGGATCAGGGCTTCGTTTCCGATGATCTTGGAGACTTTGCCGCGGAAGACGTTGTTTTCACCGACAAAGGAGGCGGCAAAGGCGGTCGAGGGATCGTTGTAGATGGTTTTGCCATTGCCGATCTGGTCGATCACGCCCGCGCGCATCACCGCCACATCATCGGACATGGTCAGAGCTTCGCCCTGATCGTGGGTGATGTAGATAAAGGTGATGCCAACCCGTTTCTGGATTTCGCGCAGTTCGGTGCGCATGTGCTGGCGCAGCTTCAGGTCCAGCGCCGACAGCGGTTCATCCAGCAGCAGCACATCGGGTTCCGCACACAGCGCGCGGGCGATGGCCACCCGCTGACGCTGGCCACCGGACAGTTCGCTGGGCAGCTTGTCGCCCTGACCGGGCAGGGCGATCATGTCCAGCAGTTCGTCGGCCCGTTTGCGCCGTTCGCCAGCAGATGCGCCTTTGATTTCGAGCGAAAAGGTAATGTTTTCCCAGACCTTCATCAGTGGGAACAAGGCCAGGTTTTGAAAGATCAGCGCCGTGGGGCGTTTGTTTGGCCCGATCCCCGCCATGTTGCGCCCGCCGATCAGGACATTGCCTTCGGACGGTTCCAGGAACCCGGACACAGCGCGCAATATCGTGGTTTTGCCACAGCCCGATGGGCCCAGGAACGAAAAGAAATCGCCACCCTTGATATGAACATTGGCGTCACGCACAGCAACGAAATCGCCAAAGCGGATCCAAATATTTTCGAGATCAACGCCGACTCCAGCACTCATCTGGCTACTCCCTGATGCCAAATTCCACCGCGTCCAATTGGGCGCGTGATTTGGTCTTGGATTTGTTGTTATTGGTCGTGTGTCCGCGCCCCCAGAGCCGATCCGGGGACGCGGTGATCAGCGCCAGAAATCAGGCGCTCTTGAACTTGTTGACGAATTCCGTCCGCACATCCGCATACCACGGTGCTTCGGCCGGCCAGGGGTTCAGATTGGCCAGGCTGTCGCCGGGATAGGCTTCGGCAAAGTTCTTCTTGTAGGTGTCCCCCGAGAAGGTATCGGCACCCAGAACTGGCGAATTGTAGCCATGGCTGTCGATCGCCTTGCCCGCCGGTTGCTTTTGGTAGGCATAATTGATGAAGGCATAGACCTGTTCGGTATTGGTCGCGCCAACCGGCATGGAAATGCCGTCAACCCAGGCCATCGCGCCTTCGACCGGTGCCTGATAATGCACCGGCTCACCGGCGGATTTCAGAGCCAGTGGCGGCCCGTCCCAGGTCTGGCCAACGACAACACCTTCGTTCAGCAGGCCGTTCTTTTGGGTGTCGGCATCGTTCCAGATCAGTTTGATCCGCGATTTGTAAGAGATGCACCAATCCGCGATCTGTCCCCAGACCTTGCGCATGGTGTCTTCGTCACCATAAGCCGCCCAGACCGATCCCGGTTCCATCTGACCCGAGGCCTCCATGTACAGACCCGCGCCCAGCATCATCGAATGCGCGCGCCCCATGGTTTTGCCGGCGTTTTCTTCGCTCCAGACATCGCCATACGACGGGGCATCCCCGGCGGGCAGCCATTTGTCAGTGCGATAGGCAATGCCTTCGGTGCCCCAGATATGCGGCAGCCAATGCGACCCCTGATCTGCAAAGTTCCAAGCAACCGTGCCGATCTTGGCCATCGCGGGGTTCACCGCGTCGATATTGACCTTGTTCATGTCAAAGGGCTGCAACAGTTCCAGCGGGCCCCACTGCAAGGACCGGTTGTTGGTGGGCGATACGATATCGAATCCCTGACCCTTGGTGGCTTTCATCTTGTTGATGATTTCTTCGTTCGACCCGATGCCGGTGTAATTCACCTTGATCCCGGTTTCGGCTTCGAACCCGGCGATGAATTCCGGTGGCAGGTAATCGGACCACATCAGAATGTTGACTTCGCCGGACGAGGCAAGTGCGGATTTCGAATAAAGCGGTGCAGCCAGCGCCGCAGCCCCGGACATTTTCAGAATTGAACGACGTGAGATTTGTGTTTTCATAATATTCCCCTTGTTGGTTCTTTGTCGGCCTTATGTCTTGCCGATTTTGTGGAAACGTTTGGTTGATTGCTCCTTTGACTTCTCCTGTGACAGGTCTCGGCGTTTATGAAACCAGGCGACTTCGCGGTCATGCCAGATCATTTTGACAGTTATGTAAACGAGACCAAGATCTCCAAATTTTCAGTTCCTTCCGAGACAGCCGGGCCTCAATTTTCAAAGCCTCTGAAATCGAGGGGCGGCCCCGACGTCCGTGAATACATGGAAACAGGAACTGGACCGCGGTCTGTCCTCTTTACGAAACGCCCAAGTCGGCCACTTGTCCAGACATTTATCGGGCTCCGTGGCGGGAGCTTTGTGTCGTTGTGTGGTTTTTTGGGCTTTTCTGGGTGTATTTTATGGGCGGTGCGGCTTGGTGCGCCGCCCTTTGATTTTGGGGGTGTTTCAGATTGATTGATTGAAGAGCTGCGTGAGGTTTTGTTGGGTGAGTGTGACGGGGTTTCCGCCGCATGAGGGGTCTGTGAGCGCGCCTGCGACGAGGTCTGGGATTGCGTCTGCTGTGACGCCGAGCTCGGTGAGTTTGCGGGGGATGGCGAGGCTGTCGTTGAAGGTCTGGACAAAGGTGCAAAACCCGTCAAAGCCGCCGGTGATGCCCAGATAGGCGGCGGCCTGATCAAACCGGTCGGCGATTTCGGGTGCGTTCAGCGCCAGCACGGCGGGCATGCAGACCGCATTTGTGGTGCCGTGGTGGGTGTTGAACATGGCGCCGACGGGGTGGCTCATGGCGTGGATGGCCCCGAGACCCTTCATGAAGGCGGTGGCCCCCATGGCGGCGGCCGACATCATCTGGGCGCGGGCCTCCAGATCGGTGCCGTCCGTATAGGCGCGCGGCAGATATTCCTTGACCAGGCGCATGCCTTCGAGCGCGATGCCCTGGCTCATCGGGTGGTAATGGGGGCTGGAAAACGCCTCGACGCAATGGGCGAAGGCATCGAGCCCGGTGCCTGCGGTGATGGCCCTGGGCATGCCCACGGTCAGCTCGGGGTCGCAGATGACGACTTCGGGCAGCACCTTGGGGTGAAAGATGATCTTCTTGGCGTGGGTCACCGAATTGGTGATGACGCTGGCGCGGCCGACTTCGGATCCGGTGCCTGCGGTGGTGGGCACGGCCACGATGGGCGCGATGGCGTCCGCATCGGCGCGGGTCCACCAATCGTCCACATCCTCGAACTCCCACACGGGCCGGGTTTGGCCGGCCATAAAGGCCACCATCTTGCCCAGGTCCAGCCCCGAGCCGCCGCCAAACGCAATCACCCCATCGTGGCCCCCGGCGTTATAGGCGGCAACCCCTGCGGCCAGGTTGATCTCGTTGGGGTTGGGATCGACCTCGGCAAACAGACCCCGGCCCAGACCGGCGGCCTCCAGGATGTCCAGGGTGGCTTTGGTGATCGGCAGGTCGGCCAGGCCGCGGTCGGTGACCAGCAGGGGGCGTGTCATGCCGGTGGCGGCGCAGGCGGCGGGGAGTTCGCTGATCCGGCCAGCGCCGAATTTGATGTTGGTCGGATAGGACCAGTTTCCAACGAGAGACATGTTCGTTCTTCCTTCAGACAGGGTCAGGGCGGCTCTCAGCCGGTGACTTTCTTGAGATGGTAGGATTTGGGCCGGGTCAGATTGTGATAGCCGATGATGGAGAGCCCACCGCCGCGCCCGGTGTTCTTGCAGCCGGTCCAGCACAGGCCGGGGTCCAGGTAATCGGCGCGGTTCAGGAACACGGTGCCGGTCTCGATGCGATCGCCGACCGCTGCGGCGCGGTCCACATCCGCCGTCCACAGCGATGCGGTCAGGCCAAAGTCGCTGTCGTTCATCAGGGCGATGGCCTCCTGGTCACCGGACACCTTCATGATGCCCACCACGGGCCCAAAGCTCTCGTCGCGCATCACCGCCATGTCATGGGTCACGCCGGTTAGGATCTGCGGCGTCAGATAGGCCCCACCATCATCGGCCACCATCGGCGCGATATGGGCGGTTGCACCGGCGGCCACGGCGGCGTCGATCTGGGCGCGCACCTCGGCAGCGAACCGGACATTGGCCATCGGCCCCAGGGTGGTGTCCGGGTCCAGCGGATTGCCCAGGGTATAGCCGCTGACGATCTCCACGGCCTTCTCGACAAAGGCGTCATAAAGGCTCTCATGCACGTAAATCCGTTCGATCCCGCAACAGCACTGACCGGCGTTGAACATCGCCCCATCGATCAGCGTGTCGACGGCGGCGTCCAGATCGGCATCCTCCATCACGTATCCCGGGTCCTTGCCGCCCAGCTCGGTGCTGACGCCGGTGAAGGTCCCGGCGGCGGCGCGTTCCATCGCCTGGCCACCGCCGACCGAGCCGGTGAAATTGACAAAATCGAACGCCCGGCGCGCGATCAGCTCGGATGTGGTGTCATGATCCAGGAACACGTTCTGGAACACGTCCTGCGGCACGCCCGCATCGTGGAACGCCGCGGCCATGCGTTCGCCCACCAACAGGGTCTGGGTGGCGTGTTTCAACACCACGGTATTGCCGGCAATCAGCGCCGGGGCCACGGTGTTGATGGCGGTCATATAGGGATAGTTCCAGGGCGCGACGACCAGCACCACCCCATGGGGAATCCGTTTGATATATCGTTTGAAGGTCGCGTCCTCGCCCACGGCGATATCAGCCAGCGCCTCCGCCGCAATCGACGCCATATGGCTGGCGCGCTCGTTGAAACCGCCAAATTCACCACCATACCGAATGGGCCGCCCCATCATATGGGCCAGCTCGGGCACGATGGCATCATTCATCGCGCCCACCGCCGCGACCCCGGCCATCACCAGGTCAATCCGCTCGGCCAACGGCCGCGCCGCCCAGGCGGCTTGCGCATCCCGTGCCCGCGCCGCCACCGCAACAGCCGCCTCGCGCGACAGCACATCGCGTTCGGCAAACACCGATCCGTCAATCGGGGAAATACACGTTAATGTCTGGCCCATGCCCTCAACTCCACATCTCGGATCAGGGGCACGCGCCCCTGCTTCTTTCTGGTCAAAAATACCTCGGGGGTCTGGGGGCAGCGCCCCCAGCCTTGACCCGAACTCACGCCCGTTCGAACCCGCGCGCGACCTCCCAATCGGTCACCACCCGGGCAAACTCTTCGATCTCCACCTCGGCGGCGCGGGCGTAGTGGTCGACCACATCGTCGCCCATCGCCGCGCGCAGCATGTCCGAGCCGTGCAGCGCGGTGCGCGCCGCGCCCAGATCGCCGGGGATCAGGCCGGTGTCGCCCTGATAGACATCGCCCACCGTGGCGGGCTGCAGCTCCAGACCTTCCTCGATCCCGGCCAGGCCGGCGGCCAGCATGCCCGCCATCGCCAGATAGGGGTTCATGTCCGATCCCGGGATCCGGCATTCGACGCGGATGGCCTTGGACCCTTCGCCACACAGCCGATACCCGGCGGTGCGATTGTCCACCGACCAGATGATCCTTGTGGGGGCAAATGTCCCCTTCATGAAGCGTTTGTAGCTGTTGATATAGGGGGCCATGAAATAGGTGTAATCAGGCGCATATTTGAGCAGCCCGGCCATATAGGACTTCATCAGGTCCGACATCCCCAGCGCGTCATCCGAGTCGTGAAACGCCGGTTTGCCATCGGCCCACAGGGATTGATGCACATGGCTGGAACTGCCGACCTTGTCATGATGCCATTTGGGCAGAAAGGTTGCGGCGTGGCCCTGCTGCCAGGCGATCTCCTTGATCGCGTGTTTGGCGATCGAATGATATTCCGCCGTGTCCATGGCAGGCGCATATTTGATGTTCAGTTCTTCCTGACCGGTCTCGGCTTCGCCCTTGGTGCATTCGATCGGCAGACCCGCCTCCCACAGGTGATTGCGGATCGGGCGCATCACATGTTCTTCCTTGGTGGTCTGCAGGATGTGGTAATCTTCGTTATAGCCCGAGATCGGCGTCAGGTCCTGAAAGCCGCCCTTGCGGATCTCGTCAAAGCCCTTCTCGAACAGAAAAAACTCCAGCTCGGTCGCCATCATCGGCTCGAACCCCAGGGCGCGCACGCGGGCGACCTGACGCTTCAGCATCGCGCGCGGACTGTGGGGCACCTCGGCGTGGGTGTGGTGATCCAGAACATCACACAGCACCAGCGCGGTCCCCTCCAGCCAGGGCACAAGGCGCAGGGTGCTCAGATCCGGCTTCATCACATAATCGCCATACCCCCGCTCCCAGCTGGTGCTCGCATAGCCATCCGGCGTCCCCATCTCAAGATCCGTCGCCAGAAGGTAATTGCAGCAATGCGTCTCCTCCCACGCACCCCCAACAAAATGACCCCCATGAAACCGCTTCCCCATCAAACGGCCCTGCATGTCAACAAAACACACCAATACCGTGTCAATGCTGCCACCAGCCACCTGAGACTCAAGTTCCTTGAATGTGAGCGTGCTGTTCATGTCTGGTCCTCCCGAACCGCTATGTCTGTCAGTGCCGGTTCCAGCAGCATCAGGATTTCCTGCGCGCGGTCGGCAATTTCATCGGGTGTGCGCAGCAGATCGTTGCGCACCTCAAGCATGACGTTGGCCAGCCCACGCGACAGCGCATGCAGGCAGAGCGAATGGGTGACCCCATCCGCAGGGCCATAGGGTTCATTGCGGGCGACGTGGCGCTGTGGGATCCGGTCCGCATGCGCCAGCATCGTGTCCACCAGACGGCTGTCGGTGTCGTGCAACAGGCCCAGTTCAACAGCGCGGGGCTGGCCAAAGTAGGTGGGGGTGAAGGAATGCACCGTCACCACGATGGTGTCTGGGCCACGGGCGTCCAACACAGAGTTCACAGCGACGCAGAACGGATCATAGACCGCCCTGGTGCGCGCATCGCGGTCGGATTGGGTCAGGTCGGCATTGCCGGGAACCTGGATCAATTCCGATTTTGTGGGCATGGCGCTGGCGGCGTCGGGCGGGCGGTTGCAGTCATAGACCAGCCGCGACACGGTCGCGGCCACAACCGGCGCATCCAAGGCGCGCGACAACGCCAGCGCCAGATCCCGCGCACCCGGATCCCAGGCGGCGTGGCTGTCGCGGTCCGAGGGTTTTAAACCCAGATCGCCGTAGTGCTGTGGGATGCGGCGGCTGGCGTGTTCACACAGGATCACCACGCGGCCTGTGCCGTCTGGATTCAGGACTTCGACGGGAGCGGCTGTCATGCCGGGGTTTCCGACTTGGGCATGTCTTCGATCAGGCGGGTTTCCAGCAATTGGCCGTTGCGATACAGGATCGGATAGGCCACCGCGGCGATATGGCTGTTGAATTCGCGGAACGCGCGCAGGGTTTCCAGGTGGATGTCGCTGGTTTCGAAACTGTCGGTGGTGCCGTGTTGCAGCCGTTTCAGATGGCGTTTGCGGCTGTCGCGTTCGGCGCGTTTGATTTCGGTTTTTTCCAGGCTCAGCAGGCGGGCGCTTTCGAGATCGTCGGAGATCAACACGTTTGACGCCAGACGCATATTGGCCAGGATGCCTTCGTGCATCTGCACCAGCTCGCTCCAGCCGTCTTTGGAGAAGGTGGCACCTTTGGATCGCATCTCGCCGGCCAGGATGGTCAGGCGTTTGGCGACCACATCGCCGGCGGTCTCTAGCCGGATGGCGTATTCCATCAGGTCACGGGCGATTTTTGCATCGGCCTTGGAGAATTCGTCCGACGGCAATGCGGCGACAAACCCACGGATGCCTGACAGGCAATCGTTGACATCATGGTCGATGGCCTGCACCGCCTTGATCTGGTCCTTGTCCCCGGCCTGATACAGGTTGAGACAGGGTTGGAACATGGCTTCGACCAGATCGGCCATGCGCAGGAGCTCCCGTTTCAGCGCTGAGAGCGCCTGGGTCGGGCTGTGCACCTGGCGCAGGTTCAACGCGCTGGTCGGGCGCATCAAACCCTGGGTTTGTTCGGCGCGGATCGGATCCTTGATCAGGTTTTCAAATGGCGATTGCAGTTTGCGACAAAAGGGCAGCGCCAGAACCAGCAGCGAGGCGTTAAAGGCCAGATGCGCAGTGACCAGCATTTGCCCGCCTTGCGGATCGCCCAACAACCCGGTGCGCAGGGCCAGATTGGCCCCGAACAGGGTGATCACCGCCCAGGTGCCCCGCAGGGCCAGATTGGCAAAGGGGATGCGGCGCGCCACCGGATCCATGCCGCGCGACAGCCAGACCGGGATAAACCCCGAGCCAAAGTTGGCCCCCAGCACCAGCGACAGGCCCGCGGCAAAGGGGATGGCGCCGATCTGAACCAGGGTGACGCACATCAGGATGGCGGCGACGCTGGAATGCATGACAAAGGCCAGCGCCCCGCCCACAAGAAAGGCGGTGATATAGTCGCGGGCCAGATATTCCGCGATCGCGGGGAGAAAGGCGCTGTCACGGATCGGGTCCATGGCTTCGCGCAGAAACCGCAGAGAGATCAGGATAAAAGCGACGCCCATCAGGATGCGGCCCAATTGGCGGGCTTTGCGGGCTTCGGTTTTGACAAACAGATAGCCACCAATGGCCAGCAGCAGCGGCACCAGCCAGTCCAGTTTGAATGACAGGATCTGAATGATCAGCGCCGATCCCAGATCGCCGCCCAGCACGATCGCCAGGCCGGTGGGAAAGGTCAGCAATCCGCTGGCCGCGAACCCTGAGGTCAGCAGCGCCACCGCCGCCGAGCTTTGCAGGACGATGGCCAATGCAATGCCCACCATGCTGGCCTGTGCATTGCTGCGTTGTCCGGTCAGAACACGTTGGAACGACGCGCCATAGCTGCGTTCGATGCCGGTGCGGACCATGCGCACCGCAAACAGCAGCAACATGGTCGCGCCTGCCAGGCTGATGAGAAAGCTAACAATTGCCATATGATTATCCGTGGATCAATTGGAGGAGCTGTTGATGCAGCTCAGGGGTTGCAGCCGAGACTACGCGCCCGTCTGACTCCATCGTCAGCGGATTTCCGACCCAATCCGTCATGATCCCGCCTGCGGCTTGGATCACGACAGACACTGGCATATAGTCATAGGGCTGCAGGTCGTAGTCGATCACCGCATCCACATGACCAGCGGCCAGCAAGGCATGGGGATAGCAGTCATAGGCAAATCGGCGGGTTTGGCCTGCACGGGTCAGACGATCAAACAGGGCCGGGTAGTCGCGATAGATCTTTTCGCCTTCGTTGATGAACAGGATCGACTGGTTCAGATCGGTTTGGGTCGAAGTGTGGACCGGGTCGCCGTGGAGCGTGGTCTGATGACCACGGACCCCGACAAAGGTTTCGTTCAGGGCCGGCATTCCGATCACGCCGATCTGCGGCACCCCGTCAACCAGATGCCCCAGCAGAAACCCGAACAGCGGATGGCCCGACAGGAACGAACGGGTGCCGTCGATGGGGTCGACAATCCACAGGTTGCGGCTGTCTCCACCGGTGATCCCCTCTTCTTCGCCAAAGACGCCGTGATCGGGGAAATGTTCGCTCAGATAGGCACGGACCTGCGCTTCGACGCCTTTGTCGGCCTGGGTGACCGGGCTTTCGTCGGATTTGAAATCAATGCCCAGCGCGCCGCGAAAATATCCGCGTGCGGCGTCGGCTGCGATGTCGGCGATGCGGGTTGCGTGTTCGACCAGATCAGACTGTGTCAGCATTGCGGGTCTTTCCGTCTGCGAGAAGTGTCGTGATGTCCCAATCGGCCAGCGCCTGTGCCAGAGTCGGATCTGGGGTCTGGTCGGTCACCATGTCGTCGACCTGGGACGGTTTCAGCCCGATGTGGGGGGCTTTTTCGTTGAATTTGTGATGGGTCATCGCCATCAGCACACGGTCGGCATTTTCGGCAATGATCCCGCCCAGGTCGGCTTCGGCGGCGTTGAGATACAGAAAGCCGCGTTTGGGTGACAGGGCATCGGCGCTGAGCACGGCCATGTCGAAGGAAAACCGACGGGCCTGTTTTTCGGTGACATAGCCAAAGGCACCGCGTTCGTCGCTTTGCATTTCTCCGCCCAGCAGATGCACCCGGTTGTCATTCTGGCTGACCAGGGTCTGGGCCACACCGATGGAATTGGTTGCCACGGTCAAATTCGACCGGCGGCTCAGCTTTTCCGCGACAAAGGCCGTGGTCGAGCCAACATCGAGAAACAAGCACATGCCGTCATGGATCTGGTCCACCACACCGGCCGCGATGACGCGTTTTTCGGCAGCGTTCTGGGAGATGCGCCGGAAGAAGCTGGGGTCGTTCTTGTTTCCGACCAGATAGGCGCCGCCGTGTACGCGGGCGACTTCGCCGGATTTGGACAGGGATTTGATGGTTCGACGCACGGTTTCTTCGGAGACGTCCAGCGCCTTGGCCAGATCGGCGCTGCGGGCGGATCCACCCAATCGACGCAACGCTTCGATCAATTCGACCTCTCGATGTGTGTGTGGCGCCCGAACTTGCACATTTATCCCCATTTTCCCAAACAATTCACACAAAGACACACAAACTTCACAATTATCAAGCTCTTTTTTGTTGAGAGATGTGTGGATTTGTGGAAAGTCGGGATGTGTCAGGGTCAGGGACCGAGGGGTCCGTCGCGTGATCCGGCCCCCAGAAATCGAGCTTCGGCAGGAAAATCAGATGACCGAAAACCGGAATGTTCTCTTTGTTATCATCGACCAATTGCGGGCCGATTGCCTGTTCGGGTCACTGGCGGATCATGTGGATTTGCCCAACCTGCGCGCCCTGATGGACGAGGCTGTGACCTTTACCCGGCATTTTTCGGTGACCAACCCCTGCGGGCCGTCACGCGCGTCGATCCTGACCGGGCAATATGCGATGAATCACCGGTCGGTGCGCAATGGCACCCCGTTGCGCCACGATGCGCCCAATATCGCGACCAGTATGCGCAAGGCCGGGTATCTGCCGCTGTTGTTCGGGTATACCGACACCTCGCAGGATCCGCGTGTCTTTGATGCGGATGATCCGTTTCTGACATCATATGAAACCCCGATGCCCGGGTTTCACGAGGTGATGGAAATGCGCCAGGAAATGTCGATACCCTGGCGGTCGCATTTGATGAACCAGGGCTATGAATTCGATAGGTATTGGGATGTCTACACACCCGTTTCTCCGGCTGGCGCGCCGCCGCGGTTGAACGATCCGGCGCTGTATCGGGCCGAGGACAGCGATACCGCGTTTCTGACGGATGCGTTTCTGAACCACATGCCGGCCTGTCGTGATCAGGGGTGGTTTGCGCATTTGACCTATATTCGGCCCCACCCACCATTGGTGGCCCCTGCGCCCTATAACGACATGTATGATCCGGATAGTTTGCCCAGCCCCGTCGGTCTGGACACGGCCGCAGCGGAAACCGCGCTGCATCCATTCTTTGGTCCGGCGTTGGGCTATGCGACCCCGGCCAAATTTGTCGAAGGGTTTCCGGATCTGGAGCCAACGGAGGACAATATCCAAACCCTGCGGGCGATCTATCTGGGGTTGGCAACCGAAGTGGACCACCATGTGGGGCGGGTCGTGCAATTTCTCAAGGACAGCGGGCAATACGACAGCACGTTGATCGTGGTGATGGCCGATCACGGCGAAATGCTGGGGGATCGGCATGCGTGGGGCAAGATGAATGTTCATGATGCGGCCTATCACACCCCGCTGATCATCCGGCAGCCCGGCAATGCCGCGCGCGCGGGGACCCGGATCACAGCGCCGACAGAGTCGATTGATGTCACACCGACGATCCTGGACTGGATCGGGCAGGAGATCCCCAATTCCATGGACGGGCGGTCGTTGTTGCCGTTGCTGCGCGGGGACATGCCGCAGGATTGGCGGCCGTATACGTTTTCCGAGCTGGATTTCGGGGCTCCGATGCAGCCGACCGTCTGGCAGACCGCATTGGGGACGGACGCCAGCGAGTCCAATCTGAGCATCCTGCGAGATGATCGGTTTACCTTGGTCGAATTTGCCGCCGACCTGGCCCCGATGCTGTTTGATGGGGGCGGTGCCGGATCCGACGCCTTGGTGAATGTTGCGGACAGGCCGGAGTATCAGGCGGATCTGGCCCGGTTGACGCGACAGATGCTGCGCCATCGCATGAAGAACATGGATCACACGTTGTCGTTGACGACGATTACCGATGCTGGTGCCGTGGTTCGGCCACGGCGCGGCTGAGGCGCAACGGGGGCGCAGCTGAGGGGACAGCGAGGGCGGATCAGGCCCTGACAGTGCTTTTCATGTTCAGGATTTTCTTGTAATCGCCGGATGGGTGGGCAAGGGTCCGCGGGATGGGCCCGGACGGACCCGGATGGACCTGTCAGGCAAAGGATCTGCTATGGATATGCGCGCGATCGCCATGGGGCTGATGTTTGCGTTGATGTGGTCATCGGCCTTCACATCGGCACGGATTATTGTTGAGGATGCCTCGCCGTTGTTTTCGCTGGCAGTCCGATTCCTGATTTCCGGGCTGATCGGGGTCGCGATTGCCCGCGCCATGGGGCAGAGCTGGCGGCTGACGCCGTTGCAATGGCGCGCCACGATCCTGTTCGGGGTGTGTCAGAACGCGCTGTATCTGGGGCTGAATTTTGTCGCGATGCAGACGGTTGAGGCATCGCTGGCGGCGATCATCGCATCGACCATGCCTTTGCTGGTGGCGCTGGCGACCTGGTTGGTGATGGGTGAAAAGCTGAAACCGCTGGGGTTTGCCGGGCTGATCGCCGGGATTGTCGGCGTGGCGCTGATCATGGGGACGCGGATCGGGTCGGGAACCGATATGTTCGGCGTGCTGTTGTGCTGTATCGGGGTGTTGGCGCTGACCTTTGCCACATTGGCGGTGCGGGGGGCGATTTCGGGCGGCAATTTCATGATGGTTGTGGGGTTGCAGATGTTGGTGGGGTCCGCCGTGTTGTTTGTTGTGGCACCGCTGACCGAGGATATTTTTGTCAACCCGACGTTGCGTTTGGGGTTGGCCTTTGCCTATACCACATTGGTGCCGGGGTTGGCGGCGACGTTGATCTGGGTGCTGTTGCTGAACCGGATCGGCCCGATTCGGGCGGCGACCTTCCATTTTCTCAACCCGGTGTTCGGGGTTGCAATTGCCGCCGTGTTGCTGGGGGAAAAGTTGGGCCCGCTGGATGTGGTAGGTGTGCTGGTCGTGACCGTGGGCATTCTGGCTGTGCAGTTGTCCCGGCAACCGGCGCGCTCCCGCCCGGTCACGCAGGGCTGACGCCCGGCGAGACCCGTTGGGCGTGGCTGCGCCGTTTGGCGCGGCGGGTGCACAGATCCGCGAGACGTTGAAATAATAGTTGGAAATCGCCCGGGGCCAGCCCATCTGTTGACGAACGACAAAACATCGGAGGATGACATGCGCCAATACACCAAGGATCCCGACGCCGTTGCCGCCCTTTCGCCCGAGGAATATCGCGTGACCCAGCAATCGGGTACGGAGCGACCGGGCACTGGCAAATTGTTGGAGAACAAGGATCCCGGGATCTATGTGGATATCGTATCCGGCGAGCCGCTGTTTGCATCGTCGGACAAATACGAAAGCGGCTGTGGCTGGCCGAGTTTCACCAAGCCGATCGAACCGGCCCATGTTGCCGAGATCGAAGACCGGACATTGGGCATGATCCGCACCGAAGTGCGGTCGACCCATGGCGACAGCCATCTGGGTCATGTGTTTCCGGATGGCCCGCGGGATCGGGGTGGGCTGCGGTATTGCATCAATTCGGCGTCATTGCGGTTCGTGCATCGCGACGACATGGAGGCCGAAGGGTATGGGGATTATCTGAACCAGGTGGAGGACATCGCATGAGCACCACGCAACGCGCCGTTTTGGCGGGGGGATGTTTCTGGGGGATGCAGGAGTTGATCCGGCATCGTCCGGGCGTGATTTCGACCCGTGTGGGATACACCGGAGGCGATGTGCCCAATGCCACCTATCGCAATCACGGCACCCATGCCGAAGGCATCGAGATCGTGTTTGATCCGGCCCGTACATCCTATCGTGAGATGTTGGAGTTCTTCTTTCAGATCCATGACCCGACGACCACGAACCGGCAGGGCAATGATGTCGGGATGAGCTATCGGTCAGCGATCTATTTTGTCGACGAGACGCAAAAGGCGGTGGCAGAGGACACCATTGCCGATGTCGAGGCGTCAGGGATCTGGCCCGGCAAGGTTGTCACCGAAGTCGAGCCGGTTGGCGCGTTCTGGGAGGCGGAACCGGACCATCAGGATTATCTGCAACGTTTGCCACAGGGCTATACCTGCCATTTCCCGCGCCCGGATTGGGTGTTGCCGAAACGGGCGCAGGCCTCCTGAGCAAGGGCCGGACGGTGCGTGCAAGCACGCACCCTACGCAGGGTCGGCTGCGGCTGACCCGTGGTGGATCAGCCGGTCGTCGGCCAGTCTGGTCCGCCGCCGGGATCCAGGGCCATTTCGGCCCGGATCCAATCGGCGAATGCGGTGATATGCGGCGAGTTGTCCGCCTGGGGAGACAACAGCAGGTAGTAGGCTTCGGGCATTCGGGCGCGATGGGCAAACGGGGCGATCAGCTGTCCGGTTTTGAGCAGCCGCAGGGCAATCGCATCATGCACGAGACACATGCCACCACCGGTCATCGCCACCGACAGGCTGACCAGATATGTGGTGGAATAGGTGATTGGGGGATCTGGCCACGGCAGGTCCTGATCCTCGGCCCAGCTGGCCCAATTGGCCAACAGATTTGAACAATCATACAGCGGATGATCGGCCAGCGTATCCAGCGTGACCGGATACCCCGGCGCACAGACCGGGTAATAGTGATCCCCCCGCAGGATTTCGGTGCGCACTGTATCGGATGGGCGCAGGGAATAGCGGATTTCAATATCCGCGCCTTCGGCCATTTCGCGGGGTTCCCACAGTTCGGTTGACAGGCTCAGCCGGACCTCGGGGTGTTGCGCATAGAACCGCGGCAACCGGGGGGCCAGCCAATTCACCGCAAAGGTAATATTGGACTGCACCCGCACCACATTCTGTTGCGTGCCGGTGATGGCGCGGGTGCCGCGCACCAAGGTGTGAAACGCCTCGCGCACCACAGGCAGATAGGTGATTCCGGATTCGGTCAGCACCAGCGCCCGGGGGCGGCGGTGAAACAGGGGGCGGCCCAGATGCGATTCGAGCGATTTGATCTGCTGGCTGACCGCGCTTTGGGTCATGTTCAGATCCCGCGCCGCGCCGGTGAATGACAGGTGGCGGGCGGCGGCTTCGAATGTGCGCAGCCAGCCGAGAGGAGGGAGGGCGTTTTTCATGTTCATAATCTTGGCATAAGTCATGCTAATGGCAAGAAGCGTTTTTTTTCGTTGGTCAAATGCGGGCGCAAGATGCAGGTTTTAGCGATCAGATCCGACCCCTCCGATCCCCGGGGACCTCTTTCGGGACTACCCCCAGGACTTACCAAGGACAGAATTTATGAGCGTGACCAATCTTCGCCCCAATATCGATCACTGGCAGGAACGTGTCGATATGGCTGCGACCTTTCGCTGGACCGAGCGGCTGAACATGCACGAAGGCGTGGCCAATCATTTCAGCCTGGCGGTGAATGACGATGGCACCCAGTTTCTGATGAACCCCAATCAGATGCATTTCGCCCGCATTCGCGCGTCTGATTTGTTGTTTCTGGATGCCAATGATCCGGATGTGATGAACCAGCCCGGTGCCCCGGATCCGACCGCATGGGGGCTGCATGGGTCGATCCATCGGCTGTGTCCGCATGCGCGGTGTGTGATGCATGTGCATTCGATCCACGCCACGGTGTTGGCGACGCTGGCCGACAGCACCCTGCCACCGATCGATCAGAACACCGCGACGTTTTACAACCGCTATGTGATCGACGATCATTTTGGCGGGCTGGCATTCGACGACGAAGGCGCGCGCTGTGCGGCGGCGTTGAGCGACCCCAAGAAAAAGACCATGATCATGGGCAATCACGGCGTGCTGATCATTGGCGATAGCCCCGCCGATACATTCAACCGGCTGTATTATTTCGAACGTGCGGCGGAAACCTATATCCGGGCGTTGCAGACCGGGCAAAAGCTGAGGGTTCTGTCGGATGAGATTGCCGAAAAGACCGCGCAGGAGCTGGAAGATTACCCCAATCAATCCGAAGCGCATCTGAGCGAAATCAAAGCGATCCTGGACGACGAAGGATCGACTTACGCCAGCTGAGCCAAGATCGGGCAGTGGCGGGAAAACCCTGCGCTGCCCATCTGATTGGCCCGCCACGAGGACCCCACCATGTTGGATACCAAAGACACCCGGGCGCGCACCCTTGCCGCCCGCCACTATATCCGTGCCGACGTTCTGGAGAACGAGCGCGAATTGTTCCTGCGCAGCTGGCAGCTGGCCGGTCATGTCGGGCAACTGAAAGAGCCCGGTGATTTCATCACCCTGTCGCTGTTTGATCAGAACATATTTCTGGTCCGGGACCGGTCGAACGTGGTGCAGGCGTTTTACAATGTCTGCCCGCATCGGGGTCATCAGCTGGTCGAAGGGTCGGGACACAAGGCGGTGCTGACCTGTCCGTATCATGCCTGGACCTTTGGGTTGGATGGCAATCTGCGCGGCATGCCGAAACGCGGTGGCGCGGGCGCGCCGGAACGCTCGGATGTTTGTCTGAGCGCGGTGCGGGTCGAGGAGTTGGCCGGGTTCCTGTTTGTGAACCTGGACCCCGAGGCCCAGCCGCTGGCAGAATTTGCACCCGGTTTGGCGGCGCAGATGTTGGAGCGCGTGCCCGAGCTGGTGGATCTGGTGGTCGAGGGGGACACAGCCTATGGCCACACCTATACCTGCCGGTCGAACTGGAAGGTGATGTTGGACAATTATCTGGAGTGCCATCACTGCGGCCCGGCGCATCATTCGTTTGATGACATGATGAACATCGCCCAGAACCGGTTCGAGCTGTACCAGAATTACACCTATCAATGTGCCCCCACCGCGATGAAGGCCGACAATGCGGCCTTCCGGCTGGATCTGGAGCATGACGTGCTGGAGGGGCAGTTCTGGTTCCTGTTCCCCAACACCATCTTTGGTCAGTTCCCCGGTGCGCGCGGCTTTTATGCGTCGCGGTTTGATCCGGTGACGCCGGATCTGACCGAACGGCGGTCGTTGTCGTTGACCACGGCCGCGCCCACAGACCCGGATATGGCGGAGCGCAACCGGTTGCGCACCGAATGGTCGACGACTGTGGTGTCGGTCGAAGATCGCAACCTGTGCGAAAACGTTCAAAAGGGCATGCATCAGCGCGGGTATCAACAGGGGTGGTACATCACCGACCCGGATGCGCATGACATTTCCGAACACGCGATGCGCCATTTCCACGACATCTATCTGGCAGCGATGGGGGAAGAATCGTGAAGAACATCTACACCTTTGGCGGCCAACCGGCGCGGCGCAATCTGACCGTGGCCTGTCTGCGCGCCAACAAGGCGGCCGGGGTCAAGATGACCCAGGTGTCAGCCGCGACCGAGGACGAGGCCCGCGCGTGCGAAGAGATGGGGATCGACATGATTACCATTTCGGATGTGGATTATGACGCTGTGCGCCGGGGCGCGCCGCAGACGTTCATCACGTCCAGCCAGACCATGTGCCAGTATTACGAGCCGCAGGAATGCCTGACGGCGGCGTTGAAATCGGCGGAAAAAGGTGCGGACGCGGTGTTCACCCCGCGCGGCATGGGCATTGTCGAACTGATCGCCAACGAAGGGTTGGCGGTGCAGGGACATGTGGGATTGGTGCCGCGCAAATCGACCCTGACCGGGGGGCTCAGAACCTATGGCAAGACCGCCGAGGAAGCGATGCAGTTGTTGGAGTGGATGCGCCGGTACGAAGACGCAGGCGCCACGGCGGTCGAGGTCGAATGCGTGGCGGTCGAGGCATTGGCCGCGATCAATCACAAGACCACGCTGGTGACCCATTCCATCGGGGCCGGGTCGGGGGGCGACATCATCTTTTCGTTCATGGAGGACATCTGTGGTGACGTGGAAAACCCGCCCCGCCATGCCAAGGCCTGGGGCGATGTGGGGTCGATCCGCAAGGCGTTGGCCGCCGAACGGGACAAGGCGTTGACCGGGTATCGCACGGATGTGCAATCGGGGGTTTTCCCCGATGCCGACCATACGGTTTCGATGCTGCCGGGCGAGGCCGACAAGCTGGCCGAGGCGTTGCACGGGTGGAAGACACTGCACCAATAGGCGTGCCAGACGACAGTCAATATGGGTGCCAGAGCGCCTGACCTGAAACCGACACGACACAGATGTCGCACACTCTTTGAGGGACTCTTGCCCCATGGGCGGGCCCTGAAGTGATGGACAGCAAGGAGATGCCAAAATGTCCGACACCACATCCTCTTCGCAGCAGCTCACCGGGCCCGTATCGGGTGCGCAGGTGGAAAACATGACGCGCGAGTGGAACTATCACCCCGAGTTACCGTTACAGGATTCGTCCGTTTTCAAATGGCCGCCCAACCCGGTTTTTCTGGCCGGTTGGCTGACGCGCAATTGGTTGATGCTGAGCGAACGGGTGATGATGGCCATTGTCGCCGTTGGCCTGTGGTATTTCTTTTACCCCTCGCTGGAGGTTACACAGACATTTGCCTGGGGCTGGATCGCCCAGATCTGGATCGTGAATTTTGCCATGATCTGCCTGTTTGCAGGCAGTCTGCATTGGTATTTCTACATGCGCAAAGGGCAGGGAAAGAAGCTGAAATTTGACCATCGTCCCCAGGGCACCAGCAACAAGCTGTGGAATTTCAGCGATCAGGTGCATGACAACATGTTCTGGTCGCTGGGGTCGGGCGTGTTGCAATTGACCGGGTTTCAGGCGGTCAGCATGTGGCTGATGGCGAACGGGTATACCCCAACCATCACATTTTCCGAAAACCCGGTCTGGTTCCTGGGGTTCCTGGTGATCATTCCGATGTGGTCGGCCTTCCATTTCTATTGGGCGCATCGCCTGTTGCATCAGCCATTCCTGTACAAACGCGTGCATGCGCTGCACCACCGCAATGTGAACATCGGTCCGTGGTCGGGGTTTTCGATGCATCCGGTGGAACATTTCCTGTATCTGTCGACACTGTGCATCCATTGGATCGTGCCCAGCCATCCGATCCATCTGTATTTCCATATCGTGTTTCAGGGCCCTGGTGCTGCGATGTCGCATACCGGATACGAGGATCTGGTGATCAAGGACAAACGCAGCCTAGCGCTGGGCACATTCTATCATCAGCTGCACCACCGGTATTACGAATGCAACTATGGCAATCAGGAAATGCCCTGTGACCGCTGGTTTGGCACGTTCCACGATGGCTCGCCCGAGGCAACAGCCGTGACGCGGGCCCGCAAGAAGCGAATGTTCGGCTGAGAAAACGACACCCGGTCGGTCAGTGGCCGGGTGTCATCCTATTGCCCGGTCGATCGCAGGGATCGGGGCGTCACCCCGAATTCGGTGCGAAAGGCGCGGGTCAGGGCGCTGGGGTCCTCGTAGCCGCTGCGCAGGGCAATTTCGGCAACGCTCAGACCTGTTTCCAGCACCAGTTTGCGGGCCTGTATCAGGCGAAGCCTGCGATAGATTGCCTGGGGTGTGGCCCCCAGTTCTGATCGCATCCGGGATTCGAGATCTTTTTGACTGCGCCCGGTCTGACGGGCGATGGCCCCGATGGGCAAGGGGTGCTCCAGATGTGCCTGCATCACCGCAATGGCCCGGGCCACCGATTTTGATCGCCCCATCAGGGTGCCCTGCTCGCCGGTGGCTTCGGGGCTCATGAACAATGTGGCCACTTCCAGCCGCAGGGCCTGGCCCTGTTGCTGGCTGATCAGCTCCAGAATAGTTTCAAAGGCGGCCAGCGCACCGGAACAGGTGATGCGATTGCCGTCCTGAACGTGGCGCACCCGTTCGGCGTCGACATCGGGAAAGGTTTCGGTAAAGCGGTTCAGCTCTTCCCAGTGGATGGTAGCGCGGCGCCCGTCCAACAGCCCGGCGGTGGCGAGCAACCATGCCCCGGTATCAAAGCCCGCCATCACACGGTACCTGCGGTCCGCCGCCCGCAGGGCCCGGTTTGCACCAACGGTGGCATGGCGCAGGAAATCATAGCTGGGCATGGCAATCAGGATGTCGCCGCTGCATTCGGACAGCTTGGCATGGGCCCGCACCTCCATCCCCGACGACGACACAGCCGGCGCGCCATCCAGTGTCAGGAACCGCCATTCATAAACCGATCGCGCAGCAAATTCATTGGCCGCCCGCAGCGGTTCGACCGTATTGGCCAGACACAGGGCGGAAAAGGCGTCGAACAACAGCACGTCAACCTGTTGCGTGGCCATCGGATCAGAGTGCCATTTCTGCATGAGCCGGGTCTAACCCTGCACGGTCCATGGGACAAGTCAGGTTTTGCGGAACAGGGCAATCAACGCGGTGTCATCCCGGTGCGGGCCGGTGGCGCGGTCGCCATAGATCCGGTGTTCGGGCAGGGACAGGTTGTGAATGCGTCGATCTGATTGAAGTTGGTCAAACATCTCGGCAAATCCACGGTCCTGAAAATGCCGCGCGTTGATCGACAGGGAAAACAGCGCATCACGTCGGGCAATGCGCAGCAGCAGCGGAATGGCGTCGGGCCCGACATGGCCATGGGTAAAGGTGCCAGAGGATACGAACCCGGCATAGCTGTCGCGCGGCATCGGCACGCCCTGCATCAGGTTCGCTTCGATGGCGTCGCGATAGATGTCCTTGCGCAGGGCCTGTTCCAGCATATCGGGGCTGATGTCTGTGGCGTCGATGGTCCGAATTCCCAATTGGGTGAGCCAGAACCCGCACAGCCCGGTCCCGGCACCGATGTCCAGCACGGGTCCGCGGCCGCTGGCGTTGACGAAACAGCGCGCGGTGATTTCCGGCAGCAGATAATCCTGATCCGCGGCAAAATTCTGATCATAGGATTCCGCCCAATCGGCATACAGCTGCTTTGCCCCCTCGGGGGTGTCCAGCGCATAGGCGGACTGTAGATCAGGGTTTGCGCGTTTCATGCAGACATGAAAAGGGGGTTTTGGATTCGAATCAAGTCTTGCGCTTGGTGCCGCATCGCAGCATCAATAGGCGTATGAATAAAACGCTTCTGTGTCTTGGATTTGGTTACTCGGCGCGAGCGCTGGCGCAACAGCTGGTGCCGCAGGGATGGCGAGTCATCGGAACCACCCGTGATCGTCTGGCCCCTGTTGATGGGGTTGAAGTGCTGCAATGGCCGGGGGACGAGATCCCGTTGGACGGTGTCACCCATATCCTGAGTTCGATTGCACCAACTGCTCAGGGCGATCCGATCCTGATTGAGATGCGCGACCAGATTGCACGCGCGCCGGATCTGGAATGGGTCGGGTATCTGTCCACCACCGCCGTTTACGGAGATCGGGGTGGCGATTGGGTTGACGAGGCATCGGATCTGAGCCCGGCCAGCCCGCGTGGACAGTGGCGTGTGGATGCCGAACGCGCCTGGCAGGCCATCGACGGTCTGCCGCTGCACATATTTCGGCTGGCCGGGATCTATGGCCCCGGGCGTGGTCCGTTTTCCAAGCTGAAGTCGGGCAACCTGCGCCGGATCATCAAATCGGGACAGGTCTTTTCGCGGATTCATGTGGATGACATCGCCCAGGTTCTGGTGGCGTCGATGACACAACCCAATCCGGGCGCAATTTATAACGTCTGTGACGATGAACCGGTGCCGCCGCAGGATGTCATCGGCTATGCCGCCGAATTGCAGGGGCTGCCCTTGCCCCCCGAAGTTGCGTTTGAGGACGCGGATATGACCCCGATGGCGCGCAGTTTCTATTCGGAAAACAAACGCGTGCGCAATGATCGGATCAAGGACGAGCTGGGCGTGCAGTTGATTTATCCGGACTATCGGACCGGGTTAGAGGCGCTGGTTGCGGCGGAAAGCATCTAGGATCAATTTGCGACATGCCTGTGCCGGAACTGGAAGGGATCGTGCCTGTTTTCTCTGCCTAGCTTGAGCGGAAGAGGGAGGACGATGATGCAGTTTTGGGATGAACGGGTTGAATTGGCGGCAGTGCTGCGGCTGGCGGCGCGGGGCGGCTGGCAGCGTGGCGTGGACAATCATTTTTCGCTGGCGGTGGGGGATGGATTGTTTCTGGTCAACGCCCGCGGTCTGCATTGGTCCGAAGTCACGGCGTCCAATCTGTTGTTGCTGGATCATGATGGGTCCGTGATCGAAGGTGACGGTACGGTCGAGGCGTCGGCGTTCTACATCCATTCCCACATCCATCGCACGGTGCCATCGGCGACCTGTGTGCTGCATGCCCATCCCACGTATGCGACCGCGCTGGGCTGTGTCACCGGTGGGCGGCTGGAAAATTGCCATCAGGACGCGCTGCGGTTTTATGGGCGGGTCGCCTATGATGATGGGTTCAATGGCTCGGCCTTTGGCGATGACGAAGGCAGCCGGATCGCCAATACCATCGGCAATGGGTCCATCGTGGTAATGGCGCATCACGGAATCACGGTCGTCGGCCCGAGCGTGGCCAAGGCCTATGATGATTTTTACAATTTCGAGGTCGCCTGTGAATATCAGATCACGGCGATGTCGACGGGCCAACCGTTGGCCATCATGCCCGAAGCGCAGGCCGCGAAACTGGCCCCGACCATGTTCGACGACGAACAGACCAACATGCATTTCGCCGCAATGCTGCGGATGCTGGACCGCGAAGAGCCGGAGTATGCGCATTAGCGATCAGGGCGAACAGCAGAGCAGAAGGGAAAGCGATATGGATGACGCGGCCTTTCAGGCGTATCTTCAATCGTCGTTGAACCCGCTGCATGCCTATTTACGCATTGCCCGCACGATGCAGGCAATTTGGCTGGATCAATGCGCCGAAGAAGGGCGTCCGGTTGATCAAGTGGCCTTTGCCGATCTGGCGGAGAAGATCACATTTGAATCCCGCGCCCGAGCGCTGGAGATGCGTGGGATGACGGATTGTTTTGTCCACATCCAGTCACAGGGGTTGGAGTTTCTGTATTACAACGACCTGGCGGGGACATTCTGGGGGTATGACGGCGTCGCTATTCAGCCCAATGGGCGACCCGTAATCTATGAGGCCAAGGCAACGGCGCGTCCAATTGCAAAAAGCGCGGGTCGATATCTGCGCAAGACACGTCACAAGGGGCGTCAATTGGGGTGGGAGTGGTGCTGGTCAACATTGACGGAATGCGCCTGTCTGGGGGCAAGCGCCTATGTTTTTCTGGCGCTGGTCCGCCCCATGATCGAAGGGCGATGCGATCGTCGGCTGCTGGTGTCCCGCTGTCAGTGGGATGGGGCCGATTGGGACAGTTGCGAAATCCGCGTGTTCAACGAAGACGAGCTGATGCCCGCAGATCGGGAGCCGTTTGATTTTGTCAAACAGCGGGAATGGTTGAAAGAGATCGACCGCGCGTGCCCCGAGGAACGCCCGAGGCCGTGATCAGGCCCGTTTCTCTCCAATCGACGCGATGCCGAGAACGTCCAGAACCTTGGCTTCGATCTGGGGGGCGTTCATGGCGGCGGTGGCGTACATGTCGGCGGGGCTGGATTGATCGATGAACGTATCGGGCAGCACCATTGCGCGGAATTTCAAGCCGTCGTCAAAGACACCCTCATCGGCGAGCATCTGGGCCACATGGCTGCCGAACCCGCCCACGGCTCCTTCTTCGATGGTGATCAGGGCCTCGTGATCGGCGGCCAATTGCAGGATCATGTCACGGTCCAGCGGTTTGGCAAACCGCGCGTCGGCGATGGTGGGGGTGATGCCCTTGGCCGCCAGGGATTCGGCGGCTTTGCGCACCTCGCCCAGACGGGTGCCGAAGGACAGCAGCGCCACGCGTTTTCCGGTCTGGATCATCCGACCCTTGCCGATTTCCAGCACCTCGGGCGTTTCGGGCATTTCGACACCTTCGCCTTCGCCACGGGGATAGCGGAAGGCAATCGGGCCGGCGTCATGCGCGGCGGCGGTGGCAACCATATGCACCAATTCGGCCTCATCCGCGGCGGCCATGACGACCATACCGGGCAGGTTGGACATGAACCCGATGTCGAATGACCCCGCGTGGGTCGCGCCATCTGCGCCGACCAACCCGGCACGGTCGATGGCAAAGCGCACGGGCAGGCGTTGGATGGCCACGTCGTGCACCACCTGATCGTAGCCGCGTTGCAGGAAGGTCGAATACATCGCGCAGAACGGTTTCATCCCACCGGCAGCCAGCGCGGCGGCAAAGGTCACCCCATGCTGTTCGGCAATGCCCACGTCAAAACAGCGCGACGGATAGCGTTCGGCCATCAGGTTCAACCCGGTGCCGTCGGGCATCGCGGCGGTCACGGCACAGATCTTGTCATCCTTGGCGGCCAGTTTGACCAGCTCATCCCCGAAGACATTGGTGTAGGAGGGCGCGTTTGAGGGGGCCTTTTTCTGTTCGCCGGTGATGACGTCGAATTTGGCGGTGGCATGGCCCCGGTCGCGGGCGGCCTCGGCGGGGCCGTAGCCCTTGCCCTTTTTGGTCAGCACGTGGATCAGCACCGGACCGGTGGCGCGCGCCTTGACCGTGCGCAGAACCGGCAGCAATTGGTGCAGGTCGTGCCCGTCGATGGGGCCGAGATAGGAGAAGCCCAGTGCCTCGAACAACGTACCACCCACGGCCATGCCTTTGAGCATGTCCTTGGCGCGTTTGGCCCCTTCGCGGAAGGGTTCGGGCAGCAGGGAGACCGCGCCCTTAGCGGCGGCCTTGAGCTCCTGAAACGGTTCTTCGGCGTAAAGGCGCGACAGATAGGAGGACAGCGCGCCAACGGGGGGCGCAATGCTCATCTCGTTGTCGTTCAGGATCACGAACATGCGTTTGTCCAGATGCCCGGCATTGTTCATCGCCTCGAACGCCATGCCCGCCGACATCGACCCATCACCGATCACGGCGATGGCATCGCCGTTGCCTTCGGGAATCACCCCGCCCAGATCGCGGGCGGTGGCAAAGCCCAATGCCGCGCTGATCGAGGTCGAGCTGTGCGCCGCACCGAACGGGTCATAGGGAGATTCGGAGCGTTTGGTGAATCCGGACAGGCCGTCCTTCATCCGCAGGGTGCGGATGCGATCGCGCCGTTCGGTCAGGATCTTGTGCGGGTAACATTGGTGGGACACGTCCCAGATCAGCTTGTCCCGCGGGGTGTCGAACACCGCGTGCAATGCCACAGTCAATTCGACCACGCCCAGACCTGCGCCCAGATGGCCGCCGGTGACGGACACGGCGGACACGGTTTCAGAACGCAATTCAGAGGCCAGTTGAATCAATTGGCCATCGCTGAGCGATTTCAGATCAGCGGGGCGCTGGATCTGATCCAAAAGCGGGGTCTGGGGCCGGTCTGACATGGCGTCTCCACAAGGGTTCGCTGTGTGTGTTCGTTGGTTCAGCTGTCACGCGCAATAACGAAGCGTGCGGCTTCCTTCAAGGTTTCAGCCCGATCACCGTAAATTGCCAGCGCGTCGCAGGCCTGATCGGCCAGCTCGGCAGCGCGGGATTTGGCTGTTTCAAGCCCGAGCAGGGACACGAATGTTGCCTTGCCTGCATCGGCGTCCTTTTGCACGCGTTTGCCGACCTTTGCCTCGTCCCCTTCGACATCCAAGATGTCGTCAGCGATCTGAAAGGCAAGACCCAGCGCATCGGCATACTGACGCAGGGCGGTGCTGTCGGCCCCGGACATCACCGCACCCGCAGTGGCGGACCAGGAGATCAGGCAGCCGGTTTTGCGGTTCTGCAGTTTGGTGATCTGATCCAGTGTCAGCGGTTCGCTGGCGGTTTCGGCCGCCATATCCAGCATCTGACCCGACACCATGCCGTCCTTGCCTGCGTCCTGTGCCAGGCCCCGGATCAGAGACAGCGCATTGGGGCCAAGGGTCGGATCGGACAGCAGTTCAAAGGCGAGGGTCTGGAGTGCGTCCCCGGCCAGCACGGCCAGGTCTTCGCCAAATTTGCGGTGCACGGTGGGCTGACCCCGGCGCAGGTCGTCATCGTCCATGCAAGGCAGGTCGTCATGCACCAGAGAATAGGCATGGATGCATTCGATGGCCAGTGCCGCCCTGAGCGCCACCCCCTGGTCCACGTCATGCAACCGTGCGCTTGCCAGAACCAGGAACCCACGCAGCATCTTGCCTCCGACGATGGCATAGCGCATGGCCTCGAGCAGCCGGTCATCCCCGGCCAGCACTTTGTTGGCATACCCGGTGACCAGACGCTGTGCGTCTGCCAGGGAATTGGCAAATTGGGTCGTGGTCATGCAGTTATCCGGCATCCAGCGGGGCCGTGCCCATTGGGGTGCCCTCTTCATCCAATGTGATGGCGGCGACCTTTTCCTTGGCGCGCTGCAATTCATCCTTGCAGCGTTTTTTCAATGCTGCACCGCGTTCATAGAGCGAGATCGACGCATCCAGCGCCACATCTCCGCGTTCCAGCTGATCGACCACAGTCTCCAGCTCTTTCATCGCCTGTTCAAAACTCATTTCTTCGACGGGGGTCTGGGTCATGTTGCGGCCTTCATCAATTCTTGCACATGCGCCTTGGTTGCAGCGGCTAGGGCGTTCAGATCATATCCGCCTTCCAAAGTCGAGACGATACGCCCCTGGCACAGCTCATCGGCGAGCGCGCACAATTCGGCCGTGATCCAGGCAAAATCACCGGTGGACCAGTTCAGATTGGCCAGCGGGTCGTCCTGATGGGCATCGAACCCGGCAGAGATGATGATCAGTTCGGGTTTGAAGGCGCGCAGGCGCGGGAAGGCCTGGGATTCATAGGCGGCTTTCATCTCGGCTCCGCCTGAATCGGGGGCCAGCGGCATGTTCAGGATATTGCCGTGGGCGCCGTCTTCGTCGGGGCGGCCCGACCCGGGCCACAGCGGCATCTGCTGTGAGGTGATGACCAGGGCGCGCGGGTCGTCCCACAGCAGATCCTGGGTTCCGTTGCCGTGATGGACGTCGAAGTCAACCACGGCCACACGGTTCAGCCCGTGGTGATCCAGCGCGTGTTTCGCAGCCAGCGCCGCATTGCCAAACAGACAGAACCCCATCGCGGTTTCGGTTTCGGCGTGGTGCCCCGGCGGGCGTATCGCGGCAAAGGCATTCTGGACGTCCCCGCCCAGCACCATGTCCACGCCGCGCACCGCGGCGCCTGCCGCGCGAAAAGCCGCGTCCAACGATCCCGGAGACAGGAACGTATCGCCGTCGATCTGTGCAAATCCATCCGAGGGCAAGCCCCGACGCAGGTTGTCCAGATAACCTGCGGGATGGACACGCAGAATGTCGTCTTCAGCCGCCATCGGGGCCGATACACGGATCAGGTCGAGCGGTTCCAGCGCATGCAGGACATGTTCCAGCCGCGCCACCCGCTCCGGGTGACCCTGTGGCGTTACATGGGTCAGGCAATCGGCATGGGTGATGAGGGCCGTTTTTGCGGCGTTGGTCATGGGGAGATGGTCCTGTCGCGGCGTCAAGATGGGGCGAGATTAGTTTGCAATCCGAGCAGGGGAAACCGGTTTTTTATGCACCATTGCCCGAGAGGGGCCGGGGCTGTGCCCCGTGGCCGTTTCGGACTTGGGGCTCTGCCCCAAACCCCGAGGTATTTGGGACCAGAAAGAAGCAGCAGGCCCGTCAGCCCGAAAGGGTGCGCGCAGCCCCTGGTTCCCGGTTTTACGCAACTACAGCGGTCTGGCGTGCTCAGCCCATTTCGTCCTGACAGGCGATGGCGGCTTCGAGGCCGACCATGGTGCCGCCGAGGTCAATGGCCATGACTTCGCCGTGTTCGTTATACAGTGTCATCGTATATTTTGCCGCGATATCGAACAGGAAATCGGAGTTGGTAAAATAGATGTCGGCACCGGGCACGTCGTTCAGGTAAATGCCTTGGGCTTCGCCTTCGTATTCCTGACCGTCCAGATCAAAGAGGATCGGATATGTTTCGCCTTCGACGATGTCCCCCCAGGATTCATTGAAAGCGGTGATGTAGCCCGCGCCTTCGGTGCGATCAAATCCGATGCGGACAACGCTGCCATCCTGATACGCTGCCTGAATCAGGCATCCGTCGCCCAGTGTCGGGTCAATCATTACGTCCCAGCCCCCGGCTTCGCCCCAGGGTTCAAGTTGCTGTGCCACAGCGCAAAATGGCAGCGCGGCCAGAAACAGGGTGGTCGTCAGGATTTTCATTTCGTGTCCTCCATAGTGCGGCGGCTGCTGCATCTGTGCGGAGCAGGTGCAGCGTCGATTTTAGCCGCGCGGGTCGATCAACTGGAATTCATGCACCCAGAATACACGGGCGATGCGGGTTTGTCTTTTCTTAATCCATGAGCTGTTGGCCCAGGGGTGTTCGGCCCGCCAGCCGCGGTGGGTCAGGATCAATCCGGTGCCAGCATGTAGCCCGCGCCGCGCACGGTTTGCAGGTACCGCGGCTGTTTGGGGTTGGGTTCGATCTTGCGCCGCAGGCGGGTGATCTGCACATCCACAGCGCGTTCCTGTGCCTGTCCCCGGTCGCGCCCCAGGTCTTCGACCAGCTTGGCCCGGCTGATTGGTTCGCCGGGTTGCGCGGAAAAGATCTTCATCAATTGGGTCTCTGTGGCAGTCAGCCGGACCAGCGCGTCGCCCTGCCACATTTCGCTGCGTTCGATATCGTAGCGGATCGGGCCCAGGTGCAGGATCTTTGGCACGGTGTCCTGGACAGGGGTTTCAGGCATGCGGCGCAGAATGGCATTGATCCTGAGCAAAAGCTCCTTGGGTTCAAAGGGTTTGACCAAGTAATCGTCTGCCCCGGCCTCCAGCCCGGCAATCCGGTGTTCGGTCTCGCCTTTGGCGGTCAAAAGCATGACGGGGGTGGTGTTGGTCTCGCGGATGGCGCGGGTCAGGCTGACGCCGTCTTCTCCGGGCATCATCACGTCGATCACGATCAGATCGAAATCCAACCCGGACAAGACCCGCCGGGCGTGGGCGGCATCCCGTGCAGCGGTGACCAAAAACCCGTTGCGGACCAGAAATTTCTTGAGCAGATCCCGGATGCGTTCATCATCATCCACGATCAGCAGGTGGGCGTCCAAATCACTCATGTGCTGCTATCCCGCAATTTTCCATAGGCCCGGCGCATGTCCGGATCCATCATGGCCTCGAGAACCTTTTTAAAACCTGAAACTGCATCCGGGCCAGCTTCCTTGTAGGCGGCCCGCATCCGGGTGCGCTGGGCGTCAGAGAGTTTTGATTCCAGAGTGCGCCCATCTTCGGTCAGGAACAAGTGACGTTCGCGTTTGTCGACGGTGCCCACCCGGCTTTCGACCAACCCGTCATCGATCAGGGTGCGCAGCACCCGGTTCAACGATTGTTTGGTGACACCAAGGATGGCCAGCAGGTTGTTCACCGTGGTGCCCGGCGCGCGGTTGATGAAATGGATCGCCCGGTGATGGGCCCGCCCATAGGCCATTTCCACCAGAATGCGGTCCGGATCCGCGGTGAACCCGCGATAGGCAAAGAACATTGCCTCGATTCCCTGACGCAGTTGTTCATCCGTCAGAAACAGCAGGCTTTCGCCGCCAAACCCCGGCGCTGATCGACCCTCAGACATGGCTCGTGTCCTTTTCTGGTTTTGTTACAGTTTAAGTCAGCCTTGTTGACATTCCAAGAGCAAAGAGGTATCGAATCGCTGTTTTGGCGCAATATTATGTCCGGTTCGGTCGTAAAGAGCGCAATATTCGTAAAGCAACCCCGCGTCAGGAGGATTTGGTATGTCGGGTTATGATGATCGGGACGGTCTGATCTGGATGGATGGAGAGATGGTCAATTGGCGTGATGCCAAGGTCCATATTCTGACTCATGCCATGCATTATGCCAGTTCCGTATTTGAAGGCGAACGGGCGTATAACGGCAAGATTTTCAAAAGCCGCGAACACTCCGAGCGGTTGATTGCCTCCGCCGAGGCGCTGGACATGCCGATGCCCTATACGGTCGATCAGATCGAAGCGGCCAAGGAAGAAACGCTGAAGGCCAGCGGTCTGACCGACGCCTATGTGCGTGCGTTGGTCTGGCGTGGGTCGGGCGAAGACATGGGTGTCGCATCGGCCAAGAACCCGGTTCGGATGGCGATCGCCGTCTGGGGCTGGGGCGCCTATTACGGCGACGCCAAGATGAAAGGCGCCAAGCTGGACATCGCGGAATGGAAACGGCCCAGCCCGGAAACCATTCCGGTTCATGCCAAGGCCGCCGGTCTGTACATGATCTGCACCATCTCCAAGCACAAGGCCGAAGCCAAAGGCTGTTCGGATGCGTTGTTCATGGATTGGCGCGGTTATGTAGCCGAAGCCACCGGTGCCAACGTGTTTTTCGTCAAGGGTGGCGAAGTGCACACACCGCTGGCCGATTGCTTTTTGAACGGGATCACCCGGCAGACCGTGATCGGGATGCTCAAGGACAAGGGCATCACCGTGCATGAACGTCGGATCAAACCCGAAGAGATGGCGGATTTCGAACAGTGCTGGCTGACAGGTACTGCGGCCGAGGTGACTCCGGTGGGGCAGATCGGGGATTATACGTTCGAGGTTGGTGATCTGACCCGTGGAATTGCCGAAGATTACGAGAAGCTGGTACGCAGCTGATCTCACGCGACTTGGGGTTTGAAAACGGGCGTCCATATGGGCGCCCGTATTTCGTTTGCGCTCAATTCTTTGGGTCTGTTGCAGCGCGGGTGCGGCGGCGGTCCAGGCCCAGGCGGCTTTCGCGCCAGATGACCAGGATGTTGCCGGCAATGACCAAGGTCGCCCCGGCCAGCATGACCCAGGTCGGTAATTCCGCGAACCAGACATAGCCGATGATGATGGCAAACAGCATCGACATATAGTCATAGGGCGCCAGCATCGACGCCGGGCCAAAACGATAGGAAGAGGTCACAAGGATCTGTGCGATACCGCCGACCAAACCGGCCCCAATCAGCAGCAGGGTCGTTTGCAGGTCCGGCACCACCCAGCCAAATGGCAGGGTCAGCAGGGACAGACCGGATGCGGTGGCCGAGAAATAGAATACGATGGCTGCGGTGTGGTCTGTCTGGACCAGCTTGCGCAGGTGGATCTGGACCATCGCCCGGGCCATGGTCGCGAGCAGAACGCAGATCGCGCCCAGCGTGGCGGTATCGCTCATGTCTGCGCCGCCGCCCAACCGGGGCCAGATCATGATCAACACCCCGACCAACCCGATGGCCACCGCAGACAGGCGCACCAACCGGATTGTTTCGCCCAGCAAAAGCGCTGCGAGGATGACTGTAAAAATGGGGGTGGCATAGCCGATGGCCGTGACTTCGGGCAGCGGCAGCAACCCCAAACCGGTAAATGTCAGCGCCATCGCAGATGTCCCCAACACCCCACGCCAGACGTGACCCATCGGATTCTTGGCAACAAACCCGTGGCGCAAGTCGCCCCGGATCGCCAACCAGACAACGATGACGGGAATCGCAAAGAACGAGCGGAAGAACACCGCTTCGCCCGCAGGCACAACATCCGATGTCGCCTTGATCACACCGGACATGGCAGTAAACAGGCCGATGGCGGTCACTTTGAGAAAAACCGCGAGAATCGGTCGATGCGATGTTAATGATTGTGCCATGGCCGCGACCCTGCGCCTCAGCGACCGAAAGATCAACGGGTTGATTTTGCTTTGCCGCATGACGCAAAACGGAGCCATCAGCCGGAGCGACCAGAATGTATGACACCAACCATTTGATTTCCCGATTACATGCGGCATCACGCGGGCATGAAACCCGGAACTTTGCGCGGTTTCCAGCGCGGGCCAGTGTCACCTTTGGTGAGCTGTTTGCCGGGGCCGAACGCAATGCGGCGGCTTTGGTGGCGATGGGGGTGCAACCGGGGGACCGCGTTGCCGTGCAGGTTCACAAGACGATCGAAGCGATCCAGCTGTACCTGGGAACGGTGATGGCGGGGGGCGTGTTTCTGCCGCTGAATACCGCCTATACCACGTCCGAAGTCGCTTATTTCCTGGGGGATGCGACACCACGCGTTGTGGTGTGTGATCCGGACCGGTCGGAGGCAATACGCGGGATCTCCGGAGATGCGCGGGTGGTGACGCTGGATGCCAAAGGCAATGGTACGCTGACCGAGTCCGTCGTGGGCCGGGGGGCGTTTACCCCGGTGGCGCGCGGGGCACAGGATCTGGCTGCTATCCTCTATACGTCGGGGACCACCGGGCGGTCCAAGGGCGCGATGCTGAGCCATGACAATCTGGCGTCGAATTCAGAGATGTTAAAGGAATACTGGCGGTTCACGGACCAGGATGTGCTGATCCATGCCCTGCCGATCTTTCACACGCACGGGCTGTTTGTGGCGACCAATGTGGCGCTGTTGGCCGGGGCGGGGGTTGTGTTCCTGCCGGGCTTTGACGCGGACGCCATTCTGGAGGCGATGCCGAACGCCACCGCTTTGATGGGGGTACCGACGTTCTATACCCGCCTGTTGGCGGATGAGCGGCTGACGCGGGAACGGGCAGCCAACATGCGTCTGTTCATTTCGGGATCGGCACCCTTGTTGGTTGAGACCCACGAGCTGTGGGAAGCGCGCACCGGTCATCGGATCCTGGAACGCTATGGCATGACCGAAACCAATATGAGCACCTCGAACCCTTATGAGGGGGAACGGCGCGCTGGCACGGTGGGTTTCCCGCTGCCCGGCGTCGAGGCGCGGATCATGGTAGATGGCGTCCCGGTGCCGACGGGCGAGACCGGGGTTTTGGAAGTGCGCGGATCAAATGTGTTTCAGGGCTATTGGCAGATGCCCGAGAAAACCGCCGAAGAGCTGCGCCCGGACGGGTGGTTCATCACCGGCGATCTGGCCCGGATGGACAGTGATGGCTATGTCACCATCGTGGGGCGCGAAAAGGATCTGATCATCACCGGCGGGTTCAATGTTTACCCAAAGGAGGTCGAAAGCCTGATCGACGATATGCCGGGGGTGCTGGAGAGTGCCGTCATTGGGGCACCACATCCCGATTTCGGCGAGGCGGTCGTGGCCATCGTTGTGGCAACTGATCCGGAATTGCAGGCGGATCAGGTGCGGGAGACGTTGGCCGCAGACCTGGCAAAGTTCAAGCAGCCCAAGCAGGTGATCCTGGTGCCGGAGCTGCCCCGTAACACCATGGGCAAGGTTCAGAAAAAGGCGCTGCGCGAGGAATACGCCGGTTTGTTTGCCTAAGGGTCCCGGGCCTTAGGTCAGGAACAGAAGGAACAGGTTGAGCGTGACAAAGGCGGTTGTTGTGGCCCCCAGCATGGCGATCGACGCGGCACCTTCGAGCCCCTGTTTCTGGGCCAGAACCGTATAGATGCCGAACATCGGCATCGCCGCCGACAGGATTGCTGCGCTGTGGAAATCCGGGGTCAGCGCGATCCAGCCCAAAGCGCTCAGCGTCAGAGCCGCACCGGCAACCAGCCCGGGGTGGATCAGTAGTTTGGTCATGGTGATCTGCGCGGCCAATCCCCGGTTGCCATGCAGCGGCAGGCCGACCAGTGATCCACCGATCACCACCAGCGACAATGCCGAGGCCGAGGCCGCCAGCATACCGGTCAGGCGGGTAAAGGGGGCGGGCAGAGGGACATTGACAAGCGAGACCGCCAGGCCCAGCAACAGCCCGATCACCATCGGCATTTTCAACACATTGAACAGAATTGCTCCGATGTGGCGCAGCAATGATTCCTGTCGGTTGCCCGATGCGCCTTCCATCAGCAACAGGCACAGCGGCACCAACAGGATGTTTTCGACTAGCAGGTTCAGAGCCAGGATGATTTCGGCCTGGGCCGGGAAAGCCAGCAACATGATCGGAAACCCGATGAAAGCATTGTTGGGACAGGTCGAGCCCATAACGCCCAACGCGCGCCGTTGCGGGTCAGTGCCGCGCAGGGTGAACAAGATCCAGGCGGTGGCGATGGTCGCCAGCCCCCCCAACCCATAGGCCAGCATGTAATCGGGTTGAAACACATCCGCGATCCGGCGCGACGCCACCGCATTGAACAGCAGCGCGGGCAGGGCGATATTCAGGACATATTTGCCCAGCGTGCGCATTTCGGCAGCGGCGAACCAGCCTTTTGCCACCACCAGATACCCCAGCGCGATTGCGCCATAGATCGGGAAGGTGATCGCCAGGATCTGGGTCATGTCAGTAGGTCAGACCAATGGTTGGGCAGGTCGGTGTCGATCTCTTTGGACAATTGTTCGAGATAGGCCAGCATCAGCTTGGCCCGTTTTTCGGCAATCTCGCGGCCCTTGGTGGTGACCATTTCCTTGGGCAGCTGCAGCAGTTTCAGGTGCCAATGGTCGATGGACCAATCCTGATCATCCAGCGGACGGTCGGCGGCAAAGGGATCGGCCGGATCATAGATCGCGCGCCTCATGCTGCCTGCGACAATGAACGTGCGGGCAATGCCGATGGCACCCAATGCGTCCAGCCGGTCCGCGTCACGCAGGATTTCGGCTTCGGTCGATTGCGCCGGGATACCGGCGGAATAGCTGTGCGCCGCAATGGCGTGTTGGGCGGCTTTGATTTCGGCCCCGGTATACCCCAGGTCCTGCAGGATCGGCACGGCGCGCTGGGCCGATAGGGTCGAAGCCTCGGCCCGATTGGGGGCGTCCTTGGGCAGGTTGACCAGATCGTGCAGATAGGCCGCAGCCATCAGAACCCGCAGGTTTACAGAGTCTTCGTGATCGGCCTGATGGCGGGCAATACGGTGGGCATTGGTCCAGACCCGATCCAGATGGGCCAGATCATGCGCCGGATCCTGATCCATCTGCTGGGCGACAAGGCGGCGCAGCCGCGCGTGAATGTCCTGCATCAGCCGATCGTGCCCTGGTTTTCGCCAATCTGACCACGATGCAGCAGCAGGTGATCCAGAATCACACAGGCCATCATCGCTTCGGCCACGGGCACGGCGCGGATGCCGACGCAGGGGTCATGACGACCCTTGGTAATGACTTCGATGGCGGTGCCGTCCTTGCGGATCGACTGACGCGGGGTCAGGATCGACGAGGTCGGTTTGACCGCAAAGCGCACCACCACGTCCTGTCCGGTGGAAATACCGCCCAGAATGCCGCCCGCGTGGTTCGACGAATATTCGGGACCGTTTTCGCCCATATAGATCTCGTCGGCGTTTTCCGTGCCACGCAACAGGGCTGCGGCCATGCCTTCGCCGATTTCGACGCCTTTGACCGCGTTGATCGACATCATCGCGGCGGCCAGATCGGTGTCGAGCTTGCCATAGATCGGAGCGCCGATCCCGGCGGGCACATTCCGGGCCACCACTTCGACAATGGCACCGACCGAATCGTGATCCTTGCGCAGCTTTTGCAGGTAGTCTTCCCATGCCTGCGCCTGATCTGCGCCCTGGGGGATCCAGAAATCATTCTGGTCAATCGCGTCCCAGTCGAATTGGGACCGGTCGATCTCCATCTCGCCCATGCGGGTCATGTAGCCTTTGATTTCCAGGTCAGGGACCAGTGCCTTGATCGCCGCGCGTGCGACGCCACCGGCGGCGACACGGGCTGCGGTTTCCCGGGCCGAGCTGCGCCCGCCACCGCGATAATCGCGGTTGCCGTATTTCTGGTGATAGGTGATGTCAGCGTGGCCGGGGCGAAACGTCTGGGCGATTTCGCCATAATCGCGCGACCGCTGGTCGGTGTTTTCGATCATCAGCTGAATCGGAGTGCCGGTGGATTTTCCGTCAAACACACCCGACAGGATTTTCACCGCATCCGGTTCGTTGCGCTGGGTTGTATTCTTGTTCTGACCCGGGCGGCGTTTGTCGAGCCAGAGTTGCAGCATCTCGGGTTCGATTGCCACATTGGGTGGGCACCCGTCCACGGTCGCACCCAATGCGGGTCCGTGGCTTTCACCCCAGGTGGTGACGCGGAAGAGGTGGCCAAAGCTGTTCATCGACATGGGACGCGGTCTCCTTTGGGGGATGTGATTAGCGACGCGTGGTCAGGGGCTCAAGCGGATTCGCGTGTTGGGATGTGGGTTGGGGGCGCTGCCCCCGTCACCTTTGGTGACTCCCCCGGGATATTTGGGGCCAGATGAACAGGGGATCAGTCCACTTGGTCCTGACTGTTAGGGCCTGATGGCTGCCATAGCTTGTGTTTGGTGGCATTGCGGCCTAGGGTCTGCGCCACCTCGGGGTGCACCATTGGTGCTGAGATGACACCCGTTGAACCTGAACCGGCTAAAACCGGCGGAGGGAAGGTTTCGGAGACATCCACCCTTGCCCTATCGCCGCAAAGGAGGATGAGATGAAACATCTTGCATTTGCAGCGGGACTTTTGAGCGCGACGGCAGCCTATGCCGAAACGCCTGAATTGACCGTTTATACCTATGACAGCTTTGTCTCCGATTGGGGCCCGGGCCCGGCGGTGGAAAAAGCGTTCGAAGACGTCTGTGGCTGTGACCTGAAGCTGGTCGGTGCCGGCGATGGTGCGGCGTTGCTGGCGCGGGTCAAGCTGGAAGGCGCACGGTCCGACGCAGATATCGTGCTGGGGTTGGACACCAATCTGACCGCTGCTGCGGCTGAAACCGGGCTGTTCGCCGTCCATGATGTGCGCGCCGATTATGCGTTGCCGGTCAGCTGGGAAGATCCGCTGTTCGTACCCTATGATTGGGGGTATTTCGCGTTCGTGCATAATGCCGATGCTGCCGCGCCGACGGATTTCAAGGCGCTGGGCGCCAGCGACAAGAAAATAGTGATTCAGGACCCGCGGTCGTCCACGCCCGGTTTGGGCCTGCTATTGTGGGTCAAGGCGGCCTATGGCGATGAGGCCCCGGCGATCTGGGAGGGGCTGGCCGACAATGTGGTCACCGTGACCAAAGGCTGGTCTGAAGCCTATGGCCTGTTTCTGGAGGGCGAAGCGGACATGGTGTTGTCCTATACGACATCTCCTGCTTATCACCTGATTGCCGAAGAAGATGCGTCCAAGGCAGCAGCATCATTCAGCGAAGGCCATTATATGCAGGTCGAAGTGGCCGGCAAGCTGGCCGCCAGCGACCAACCCGAACTGGCCGATCAATTCCTGGCGTTCATGGTGTCGGATGCGTTCCAGTCGATTATCCCCACGACCAATTGGATGTACCCGGCGGTCACTCCGGCGGCCGGTTTGCCGGATGGATTTGACACGTTGGTGACGCCCGAGAAATCGCTTTTGTTGCCTGCCTCCGAAGCGGCAGCCGTGCGGGATGTAGCCTTGGGCGAATGGCTCGGCGCGCTGAGCCAGTAAGCGCAGCCTCTGGGATTTGCGCGGCGATTGCTGTTGCCGCGCTGATTCTGGGGACGTTGTGCGCCGTTGTTTGGCGGGCCGAGGCCGGGTCGGGTCTGGGCCCGTCCGATTGGGCGGCGCTGCGGTTCACCGTGTTTCAGGCCAGCCTGTCGGCGCTGTTCAGCGTCGGGCTTGCGATTCCTGTGGCGCGGGCTTTGGCGCGGCGCAGGTTCTTTGGTCGCCGCCTTTTGATCGGGCTGTTGGGTGCGCCGTTTATCCTGCCGGTGATTGTTGCCATCTTGGGATTGCTCGAAGTGTTTGGGCGCGCCGGGTGGATCAGTACGGCATTGGGCTGGATCGGGATGGAGCCGATCCGCATTTATGGCCTGCATGGTGTCGTGCTGGCGCATGTGTTTTTCAATTTGCCGCTGGCAACCCGGTTGATCCTGCAAGGATGGCAGGAGATCCCGGCAGAACGGTTTCGTCTGGCCGCACAATTGGGTGCCGATGGTCGGGATATGTTCCGCCTGTTGGAGGTGCCGATGCTGCGTCAGGTGGTGCCGGGGGTGTTGGCGGTGGTTTTTGCAATCTGCCTGACCAGCTTTGCCGTGGCGTTGACCCTGGGTGGCGGGCCGCGTGCGACAACAATTGAATTGGCAATCTATCAGGCGTTTCGGTTTGATTTTGATCTGGGTCGGGCGGCGCTGCTGTCGGGCCTTCAGCTGGTGTTGACCGGATTGGCGGCCTGGGTCGCGTTGCGGGTGTCGGTAGGCGAAGGATTTGGCGGCGGGTTGGACCGGCTGGTCAGACGCTGGGATGGAGAGAGCCCGGGCGCACGCGCCGTCGATGCCGGGTGGATCTGTGCCGCGGCGGCATTTTTGCTTTTGCCGTTGATGGCCATCGTGGTGTCCGGGGCACCGGGGTTGGTCGACTTGCCCTGGGCGGTTTTACAGGCCGCAATGACATCGATTGGGGTGGCTGCCGCCAGCACGTTGGTTCTGTTGCTGTTGGCTTTGCCAATGGCGGTGGCCGTGGCGCTGGGTCATGGTGGCGCAATCGAAATATCCGGAGTGCTGGGATTGGCGGCGTCGCCTTTGGTGATTGGCACCGGGTTGTTCGTGGTCATTCATCCCTTTGCAGATCCCAGCGATTTTGCTCTGATCGTGACGGCTGTGGTCAATGCGGTGATGGCGTTGCCCTTTGCGCTGCGGATCCTGGTGCCACAGGCCCGGTCTGTGGTGGCGCGCTATGGCAAGCTGACCCTGTCGCTGGACATGGACGGTTGGCCATTCGTAAGGCGCGTTCTGCTGCCGCGGATGCGGGCGCAGATCGGATTTGCCGCCGGGTTGGCGGCGGCGCTGTCGATGGGGGATCTGGGGGTCATTGCGTTGTTCGCGGATCATGAGCTGGCGACATTGCCCTTGCAGATCTATCGATTGATGGGGGCCTATCGGATGGAAGCCGCCGCCGGGGCGGCGCTGTTGCTGTTGGGTTTGTCGATGGGGGCATTTTGGGTTTTGGACCGGGGAGGGCGTTGGCATGCTGAAGCTTGAGAAATGTCGCATCTCCAACGGCGGTTTTGATCTGAGCGCAGATCTGTGCGTTTCGCGGGGTGCGCGCGTGGCGGTCATTGGCCCATCCGGGGCAGGCAAGACCACCCTGATCGAGGCGATCGCCGGGTTTTTGCCCTTTGCCGCGGGGACGTTGCGGTGGGATGGTCAGGATCTGGGCGCGATGGCACCGGGCAAGCGGCCTGTTGCGATGTTGTTCCAGGATGGCAATCTGTTTCCGCATTTGAGCGTGGCGCAGAATGTCGGGCTGGGGATTCGGGCCGATCTGCGGTTGGACACGCAGGACACCGCACGGGTTGAACAGGCAGTGAACCGGGTTGGGTTGGACGGTATGGGCGATCGCAAACCTGCGGCGCTGTCCGGGGGACAGCAAAGCCGGGTGGCATTGGCCCGGGTGCTGGTGCAGGGGCGCGATTTGCTGTTGCTGGATGAACCCTTTGCCGCGCTGGGGCCCGCATTAAAGGCCGAGATGCTGGATCTGGTGGCGGACCTGATCGCGGAAACCGGTGCGACTCTGATGATGGTGAGCCACGATCCGAATGACGCGCGCCGGATCGCCGATCAGGTGATATTGGTGGCAGACGGTCAGGCGCATGCGCCAGTGGCGACGGCGGAATTGCTGGACAATCCGCCGCCTGCGTTGCGGGCCTATCTGGGGTGACAGGCGCGCGATTTACCTAGGTCAGGCTGCAAGAGCCGCACGGGTTTTGCCGATCTGTAGCGCGGCCTGGGCGGCTTCACGGCCCTTGTCCACAAAATGTTCGCGGTAGATCGCGTTGTGGTGATCAGTTTCCTGATAATGGTGCGGGGTCAGCGAGACCGAAAGCACCGGAACCCCGGTGTCCAGTCCGGCGCGCATCAATCCGTCGACGACAGCCTGGGCCACGAAATCATGACGATAGATGCCGCCATCAACGACAAAGGCGGCGCAGGCCACGGCGCCATAGCGTCCGGTCGCGGCCAGATCCCGCGCCACCAGCGGCATTTCGAACGCGCCGGGGACGTCATAGACATCGACCTGATCGGCGGGGATGAGTTCGCAGAACCCCTCCAATGCGCGATCGACAATATCGGCGTGCCATTGCGCCTTGATGAAAGCATAGCGGGTGTGTGTCATAGTGATCTCCTTTGGTTACAGACACGGCACCCAAGGCGATCACGAACGTCCAGACACACCGATGGCGTGATCTGATCCGCACGTTCTCTTCCATCCGGACTTTCACCGTCGGCTCTGGCCTCTCACCAGATCTGCTGACACTCCCAATGACCGGGAGCCGCTCGCGGGCTGGCAGGATCAATGCCCTGCATACCGCCGGTGGGGAATTTCACCCCGCCCTGAGAACAGACCGGACATTGGCCATGATTGCGATGATTTTCAAGCGTTGAGTGTTGCGGGTCTGAAAAAATTCGGGGCGTGACAAAAATCAGGGGCCTGACAAAAATCAAGGACCAAAGGAGGGTCAAGCGATCATCTTTGCGACCCAATGCCCTTTCCAAATGCGATCGAGTACTTACCTTGGGTCGCAACAGGAGGAGAAAGACATGAAGCTATATTATGCCGGGGCGTCGCCCTTTGTGCGCAAGGTTGTGGTTCTGCTGCACGAAACCGGTCAGCTGGATGATGTCGAGATTGTCGATGTGGCCACCTCGCCGGTTGCCCCCAGCGCAGATGTCAGTGCCTCGAATCCACTGTCCAAGATCCCGGCGCTGGAGCGGGGCGACGGGCCGACATTGTACGACAGCCGGGTGATCTGTGAATATCTGGACGACCGTGCGGGCGGCAAGCTGTACGCCGGTGGTTGGGACACAAAAATTCTGGAGGCGACCGCTGACGGGATCATGGATGCGGCTGTTTTGTTGTCGTATGAAAAACGCCTGCGCCCCGAAGAAAAACGCTGGCCCGAATGGATTGACGGCCAATTGGGCAAGGTTCTGGGCGGATGTGCGGCGTTGAACGCGCGGTGGATGCCCCATTTGCGCGGCCCGCTGAATATTGGTCAGATTGGCGTGGCCTGTGCGCTTGGCTACGTTGACTTTCGGCATCCGGATTCTGGCTGGCGCACCGGAAATGAAGCCCTTGCCGATTGGTTTGCGGCGTTCGAATCGCGCCCCAGCATGGAGGCCACGCGACCGCCTGAAAGCTGATAATTAGCCGACCCTCTCCCAATTCCGGTGATTTCGCCTGGGCAACTGTGTCCGGTACGTTACATAAATATGTATCTGCGACTTCATGCGCACGCATGAAGTCTGGACGAATGCATTTTGCGTCGATAGATACGCGCCTTGAGTCACCGCAAAACCAGCGGTGCATGCGCATGTTTGCCCTTAAGCGGGCGCTGGAATTGGAGAAAACCTCGTGTCCCACGCAGAAGACCACGAAGGAACCCGGAGAGATTTCCTCTACTACGCCACTGCCGGCGCCGGGGCAGTGACCGCGGGTGCCGCCGTATGGCCCCTGGTCAACCAGATGAACCCCTCGGCCGACGTCAAGGCGCTGTCCTCGATCCTGGTGGACGTCAGTGATGTAGAGATCGGAACACAGATCAGTGTCATGTTCCTGGGCAAGCCGGTGTTCGTTCGCCGTCGCAGCCAGGAAGAAATTGATGACGCCCGTTCAGTCGAGCTGTCCGAGCTGATTGACCAATCATCGGAAAACCCCAACAAACCCGGCACCGATGCTGCCGATGCCAACCGCACACTGGATGATGCGGGTGAATGGCTGGTGATGATGGGTGTTTGTACCCACCTGGGCTGTGTGCCTCTGGGTGATGGCGCAGGTGATTTCCACGGTTGGTTCTGCCCGTGCCACGGGTCGCATTATGACACCGCAGGCCGGATCCGCAAAGGCCCCGCACCTGAGAACCTGCACGTGCCGGTGGCTGAATTCACCGACGCAACAACGATCAAACTGGGATAAGGAAGCGCGCTCATGTCCGGAATTCCGCACGATCATTATGAACCAAAGACGGGCGCAGAGAAGTGGCTGCACAGCCGCCTGCCCATCGTTGGTCTGATCTACGACACAATCATGATCCCGACCCCCAAGAACCTGAATTGGTGGTGGATCTGGGGCATCGTTCTGGCGTTCTGCCTGGCCCTGCAAATCGTTACCGGTATCGTTCTGGTGATGCATTACACCCCGCATGTTGATCTGGCGTTCGCCAGCATCGAACACATCATGCGCAACGTGAATGGCGGCCATATGCTGCGGTACCTGCACATGAACGGCGCGTCGCTGTTCTTTGTTGCGGTATACATCCACATCTTCCGAGGTCTGTTCTACGGCTCCTACAAGGCCCCGCGTGAGATCACGTGGATCGTCGGCATGCTGATCTATTTGATGATGATGGGCACCGCATTCATGGGGTATGTGTTGCCTTGGGGTCAGATGTCCTTTTGGGGTGCGACCGTCATCACCGGCCTGTTTGGTGCCATTCCGTTCATCGGCGAACCGATCCAGACCTGGCTGCTGGGCGGGCCCGCTGTTGGCAACGCCACGCTGAACCGTTTCTTCTCGCTGCACTATCTGCTGCCGTTTGTGATTGCCGCCCTGGTCGTGGTTCACATCTGGGCCTTCCACACCACAGGCAACAACAACCCGTCGGGTGTTGATGTCCGCAAGGGATCGAAGGAAGAAGCCAAGAAAGACACGCTGCCGTTCTGGCCCTACTTTGTGATCAAGGACTTCTTTGGTCTGGCCGTTGTTCTGGTTATTTTCTGGGCGATTGTCGGCTATATGCCCAACTACTTGGGTCACCCCGACAACTACATCGAAGCCAACCCGCTGGTGACACCTGCGCATATCGTTCCAGAATGGTACTTCCTGCCGTTCTACGCGATCCTGCGTGCCTTCACTTCGGAAGTCTGGGTTGTTCAGTTCGCGTCCTTCGTGACCGGTGGCATCGTCGACGCCAAGTTCTTTGGTGTGCTGGCCATGTTTGGCGCGATCGCGGTGATGGCTCTGGTGCCATGGCTGGATACCAGCCGGGTGCGTTCGGGGACCTATCGTCCGATGTTCAAATGGTGGTTCTACCTGCTGATCGTCGACTTCTTTGCCCTGATGTGGCTGGGTGCGATGCCTGCTGAAGAGCCCTATGCTTCGTTCTCGCTGATCGCTTCGGCCTATTGGTTCGGTTACTTCCTGGTCATTCTGCCCATCCTGGGTGTGATCGAAAAGCCGGACGCACAGCCCGCGACCATCGAAGAAGACTTCAACGCGCATTATGGCAAGGCGTCTGACGCTTCGCCCGCCGAATAAGAGGGACCGAAACCCATGTTCAAGAAACTTGCAATCGGTGCTGCCTTTGCTCTGGCGATTGCCCCTGTCGCGTCCAACGCGGCAGGTGGTGGCGACCAGCACATCGAGGACTTTGCGTTCTCGTTCGAAGGCCCGTTCGGCACCTACGACCAAAACCAGCTGCAGCGCGGTCTGCAGATCTATACCGAAGTCTGCGCAGCCTGCCATGGCCTCAAGCAGGTTCCGATCCGGACCCTGTCTGACGAAGGCGGCCCGCATATGGCCGAAGATCAGGTGCGCGCCTATGCAGCTGAAAACTTCTCGGTGTTTGATGCAGAGCTGGATGATGATCGCCCGGCAAAGCCGGTTGACCACTTCCCGGCCAACACGGCAGCGGGTGCGCCCGACCTGTCGATGATGGCCAAGGCCCGTGCCGGGTTCCACGGCCCCTATGGGTTGGGTATCAACCAGTTCGTCAAAGGTATGGGTGGTGCTGAATACATTGCATCGCTGCTGGACGGTTACACTGGCGAAGAAAAGGAAGAGGCAGGCACTCTCTTTTACGAAAACACTGCCTTTCCTGGTGGCTGGATTTCGATGGCACCGCCGCTGTTCGACGAACAAGTCGAATTCGCCGATGGTCATGCTAATGATGTGCATAACATGTCCCAGGACGTCGCGGCGTTCCTGATGTGGACTGCCGAGCCCAAGATGATGGCCCGCAAGCAGGCTGGATTTGTTGGCGTTCTGTTCCTGACGATCCTGTCTGTTATGCTGTATCTGACCAACAAGCGCATCTGGGCCCCCCACAAGAGCAAGACGCGCGACTGATCGCTGATCAATCCGTCAGTACATTGAATATCAAAGCCCCTGCCAGATCATCTGGTGGGGGCTTTTCTTGTTTGGTTTTCTATTGGGGGCGTTGCCCCCTCTGCCTCTGCGAGGCATTCACCCCCAAGGTATTTGAAACCAGAAAGAAGCAGCAAGCTGCCGAACGGGAGATCAGGCGGAGAGCCGGGTCTCGGTCACACCGATGATCTGGGCGGTCACGATGCTGCCCTCGCGCTGGGGCTGTGCAAATGTGACTTCGGTGAATTGTTCAGTCCGACCCATATGGGGGTTTTCCATCAGAATGTGATGGGTTTTGCCGATCTGGTCGGCCAGATGAGCCTGAACCTGTGCGTCCCCTGCAGCCCGCAAACGGGCGGCGCGTTGCTTGATCACATTGCCATTGATCTGGTTGGGGATTTTAGCCGCCGGCGTGCCATCCCGTTTGGAATAGGGGAATACGTGCAGCCAGGTCAGATCACAATCCGTGACCAGTTTCAGCGAGTTTTCAAAATGCGCATCGGTTTCGGTCGGGAAACCCGCGATGATATCAGCGCCAAAGGTCATGTCCGGTCGCAGTCGGCGGGCGTCTTCCGCAAAGCGGATTGCGTCGTCGCGCAAATGCCGCCGTTTCATCCGTTTGAGGATCAGGTCATCGCCGTGTTGCAGGGACAAATGCAGATGCGGCATAAGGCGCGTTTCTGTTGCGATGGCTTGCATGAGGTTCTCGTCTACTTCGATCGAGTCGATCGACGAGATCCGCAGGCGCGGCAGGTCTGGCACCAGTTTGAGAATCCGCATCACCAGGTCGCCCAGTTTGGGCTGTGCCGGTAGATCTGCCCCCCACGAGGTCAAGTCGACCCCGGTCAGCACAACTTCGTTGTAGCCTTTGTCCACCAGCCGTTTGATCTGATCGACAACGACACCTGCCGGGACCGAGCGTGAATTGCCGCGGCCATAAGGAATGATGCAGAACGTACACCGATGATCACAGCCGTTTTGAACCTGCACATAGGCGCGCGACCGCGTACCAAACCCGTCGATCAGGTGGCCGGCGGTTTCGGAAACGGACATGATGTCATCCACCTGGACCCGTTCGGTCTGGCCAATGAAATCTGCGGCCATGTTCTGCCAGGTGCCGGGTTGCATTTTTTCGGTGTTGCCGATGACAGTGTCGACTTCGTCCATGGCCGCAAAAGTTTCGGGTTCGGTCTGGGCGGCGCATCCGGTCACGATAATCCGCGCATCCGGGTTCTCGCGGCGCAGTTTTCGAATTTCCTGACGCGCCTTACGAACGGCTTCGGCGGTGACCGCGCAGGTGTTGATCACCACGGCATTGTCCAACCCGGCCTGTTGTGACAGCTCTTTCATCGCCTCGGTTTCATAGGCGTTAAGACGACACCCGAGGGTCGTGAACTGGGGTGGTTTCGAGATCATCAAACAGAGTCCAGAAATTCACGGGTAAGAATGCCATCAAACACGTGGGTTGCGGTGCCGGTCATCCAAATCCCGTCCTCGCGCCAATCGATCTCCAATGGCCCCCCATCCAGATGCACTGTGATCTTGCGCTCTGTCAGGCCCTTGAGATGGGCCGCGACGGCCGCAGCGCAGGCACCGGATCCACAGGCAAGAGTGATCATGCCGCCCCGCTCCCAGACCCGCATACGGATTGCGTTGCGGTCGATGACATGGATGAATTCGACGTTGGTCCGTTCCGGGTACAGCGCGTGGTGCTCCAGGTTTGGTCCAACGGTTTTCAGGTCGACAGATTCGGCATCCCGGACCACGAAAACCATATGCGGGTTGCCCATGCCGACCGCGACGGGAGAGCCTGGGAGTGGCAGGTTCATCAGATCCTCGACCGGCCCCGCCAGGGGGATCTGGTCCCATGCCAATTGCGGCAGGCCCATATTCACGCTGAAGATATTGTCACCCAAAGACCTGGCTTGCAGCACCGCATGATCGGTTTTGAACGACATGTCGGATTTTCCGGTCTCTTCGGAAATCAGGCGTGCGATACAACGGCTTGCGTTGCCACAGGCCCCGGCCCGCGACCCATCCGAGTTCCAGAATTCGACGTCCAGATCGGCGACATCCGAGTCGCGCAAGACAACCAACTGGTCGAAGCCAACACCAAAAGCGCGATGTCCGATCGCCCGCGCCAATGCATGGGTGATCAGATCCGGCGCACTGCGCGCATCGACAATAACAAAGTCATTGCCCAGCCCGTGCATCTTGCGAAATGGCAAGCCCGAGGTCGCTTTGCGAGTGGTATTTGATCCGTTGTTCATAGGCCTCATATAGTTCAGCGAGAAAAATCTATCCAGAGGTCGATTTCTTTGATTTTGGGCCTTGACCGCTATGCACTGTGGGCATAGTAACCGCGCCACAGAGTGTGGGCCGTTAGCTCAGTTGGTAGAGCAACTGACTTTTAATCAGTGGGTCGCAGGTTCGAATCCTGCACGGCTCACCACTGAAATCCTTTAAATATAGACTACTTAGCCTCATTTTTGGCACCCTTGAGATGTATGGTAAGCCCATACTGAGGGCTTAGTCTGCATGTTTGAAATTCAAGCGTCTTTACGCTGATTCAGCGATGTTCTGGCTTTGGCGGCCACATCACTCTTGTAGAGCTTGGTGTGCCTTTGGGTTTTGTCATCGTCTTTGCCTGCTCATCACTGTGCGCGTAGCTCTCACAGATCGCCGGATTTGGAGGCTCAAGAATGCTATGGATATCCGCGGGGCAATGGGCGTTTTGGGTCCGCCATCTCGGCCTGGGGTCGTCCGGTGTTCTTTGTCAGGCAATGGCCGAACGGATGGTGCGAATTCTGGCGCTGTCGTGGCAAAACCCCCAGCGGGTCGATCCCGGTGTGTTGTCCGATCGCTGTTCCGCTCTTCGTCCGGGTGCGGCCTGTTGCTGTTCGGACACGTGGATTTGAACATTGCAACCACAGCTGTCGACAACAGCAGTTGCGCCGTTCCGTGGCGAACGTTAGCATCGCGGAAAACCATGTGTATTCAGTGAATTTTAGGAGAGTTTAACATGACCGAATTGAATGCTGGCGGCGTCGCCATTCTTGGCTTCAATGGTGACGGCTCCAACGATTTTTCGTTCGTGTTGATGTCTGATGTTGCTGCTGGCACCGTCATTTACTTTACCGACGCAGGTACAAACAGCGGCAGCAATCAGTTTCTCGACAATGGGATTGATGGGGTAAAGGCCTGGACGGCCTCTGTGGACTATGCGGCGGGGACCGTCGTGAATTCGGTGACAGGCCCGCATGTTAGTGAGTTTGCCGACCCGTTCATTTTGGGCGATTTCTCGCTGTTTGGGGCATTGAACCTGGCTGGCAAGGTTGCTGGTGGTGATCAATTGTTCGCCTTTCAGGCAACCGGGACGGAGTTGGCACCTGGGGTCATTGAGGCGGATTCCGTCAATTTTCTGTTTGCGATTCAATCCAATTCGACCAATTTTCAGGGCTCTACAAGCGATGGTGGAGCCTCGGACGGAGACCCCAGCGATCCTAACCAGTCCGGCGTGCCGCTGGGGCTGACCGAGGGCGATACCGCGTTGGCCTTGGGGGCCGGTTCGGATCCCGAAGATCCGACAGGTAACCTGGTCTATTCCGGTCCGACCACAGGAACCCGTGCAGGTTTGTTGGCCGCAATTGCGGACGAGTCGAACTGGACCAAATCCGATACACCGCAGACCCAGCTGACAGCCGCATTTACTATTACGGACGCGGCTGCGAATGCCGATCCGGTTGTCAGCATCCCTGCGGTAATCCCGACCACGGCGCATCATTTTGAAACGGATGAAGACACCGTTGTGAACGTGACGGGGGTGTCCGTTTCTGATGCCGAAGGCGACGCAGTCACGGTGATCCTGACGGCAGATGGCACCATCACCGTCGCCAATTCGGGGACCGTGACAGACAATGGATCAAACAGTGTAACGGTGACGGGCAGTGTCGCAGAGGTGAATACGGCACTGGCCGGTTTGACTTATCTGCCATCATTCGAATTCAGCGGTGACGAAGTCATCACCATCAAGGCGTTTGATGATCTTCTGTCCTTTACGCAGGAGCGTATCACTGTTCAGGTGGCACCGGTCGATGATCCGACCGCGATTGGTGATATACCGTCCAGTTTGGATTTCACGTCTGCTGAATTGCTTTCCGGCGCGCAATTGCTTTTTGACGATGTTGGCGGCGACGTCCCGGTTGCAACGGTCACAGACCCTGACACGATCCTCTTTGGGGGCGGTCGTATCGAGGTTACCTATTCCAGTGGCGGAGTGCCAAGCGATCAGCTTTCGGTGCGAGATGTGAGTTTTATTGTTCCGGGAACAACCACCAGACTCGGAATTGAAATTGTCGAGCCTGTTCAGCCGGCCCCACCCGCAGCTCAGTTGCCGACTGAGATTTTCAGCACTGTCAGCCTCGGTCCAGACTCGGAGGGCCGGGCCAAAATCGGCGAAATTCGCGTTGGCAACGATGGTAGCAATGGATCATCTCTGATTATTGATTTGGTTGGCACAGTTCATGCTGCTGCTATCGAAGACATTTTGCTGGCATTGGAATTCGGCAGCTCGATGCCAGGGGCAGGCACCCGAACAATCGACATCACGGTGTACGATGCCGCCGACAATGCGTCCAACACAACCAGCACGGATGTTTCGATTACTGTCGCCAATGCTGTCCCGGTTCTGGATGGGCTTGAATCAGTCGTGGAACTGGACGTTGCCACCCTGGGAACACCGCAGCATTTCATCGATACGGCGCTGGATGTCATTGATCCGGATTCGAACGATTTCGACGGTGGATCGGTGCGCATCGAATTCACCAGCCTGCGCGATGGCGAAGGCGATTTCCTGGTTGGCGACGAATTCTTTGGTATTGCCGATTTGGGCGATATCACCGTGGTCGGGACTGCGGTGTTCCATCTGGGCAATCAGATCGGCACCATTACCGGTGATGGCACTGGCGGAACGCCCTTTGTTGTCGACCTGGCAGGAGCGAACGCAACCCCGGATGCTGTCGAGGCGCTGATCGAGGCGCTGACATATACCAATATTGCAGGCACGCCTGAAACCACACGTGGCGTTGATCTGACAGTATCCGATGGAGATGGCGGCACGACCGATCCCCAGTCTTTCCGGATCGAAGCCATTACCCCGCCGCCGCCGCCGCCGCCAGCCGACTTTACCATCACCTATACTGAAAACGACCCGATCCAGGTGATCGATGACGAGGCTCAGATTTCGGTGCCGACCTTTACGCCGGATGATTTTGTCAACCTGACGGTCACGATCACGGGTGGCGGTGTAACAACCGAAGACGTGTTGACAGCGGCCTCGGGCGTTTCAGGTGTAACACCAGTTTATAGTGGCTCGACAATAACAAGTGTAAGCGTTTCTGTCGGAGGCGTATCAGCTCTTTTTTATGCTTCGGGTGGGTCCAATGGCACTCCACTTGTTCTTACCCCGAGTTTTGCAGGGTTTTTTGGCTTTTTCGGCGAAACAGTCGAACACGTCCAATTGCTCAGCCAGGCCCTTGGCTATGTGAACACCAGCGACGATCCGACCGATGCGAACCGGACAGTTACCGTTGATCTCGACACCGGGGCAGGTGCTGTGACCTTGAACACGTTCACGGTTGACGTTGACCCGGTGGCCGATGCCCCGGTTATTTCGGATCTGGCGACGCAGGTTGATCTGCTTTTCGCCAATGTTTCTGGCGCATCCGCTTTCATTGATACGTCCATCACCGTCACCGATGCTGACACAACCAATTTCAATGGCAGCAAGCTGACCGTAGAACATACCGGTGCAGCCCCGGCAGGCGATCAGCTGACCGTCGAAGATCTGGGTGCGGTCACTGTATCAGGGTCAACGATTTCCCATACGGGTACTGCTGTTGCCACCATCACCGGCGGCAGCAATGGGTCGGCGCTTGTCATTGATTTCACTGGAGCAACCGTCAGCGCTGCTATGGTCGATGAGATTATGGAGGCCATTTCGTTTGAAACGACCGATCTCGATCCCGCGCTATCACGAACGCTCCGGTACACGCTGGAAAATGCTGAGGCCGGAACTGCTGGCTCGGCACCAGTAACAATCAACATCACCGGGCCCGGCGCCAACCAGGCACCGGAAATTGCCACCCCGGATCCGATATTTGGCGTGAACCGCAGCGATCTGCTGGACACGCCACAGGCCGTTTTTGCGACTGTTTCAGTCACCGACAGCGATTCCGCGGATTTTGACGGCGGTTCGCTGACGATTTCCTATGTCGAGTCGCGTGTGCGGACAGAGAACCAGCTGAGCATTCTGGATGCCCCACCGTTTATTCTCGCTGGCGATCAGTTGTTTCACGCGCTCGGTAACCTCGGTACGATCGTGAGCGATGGCAGTGACGGCTCGCCTCTTCAGATCGACTTTACGTCGGCTTTGGTAACACCATCGATTGTTAACCAAATTCTGGACGCGGTTCGGTATCAGAATACCTCTCTGACGCCCGGAGCAAGTATAGATTTGACGGTCGAGCTCAGTGACGGAGACGGAGAAACCTCGCTCCCGGCGCAGGTAAGAGTTGACATTGTATTTGATGCGGTGGCCGTTGATGACACTGTCGCTGGCGTCGAAGATACTCAAACGGTCATTTCCTTTGCCGAACTGCTTGCAAATGACCCTGATGCGGACCCGGACGCCACAGTGACCGGCGTATCCGGCGCCGTAAACGGAACCGTGGCTATTTTTGGCGATACCGTCAGGTTCGATCCAACGGCTGAATTTTCCGGTGACGCATCCTTTACCTATGAAATCAGCAATGGCCAGTCCACGGATCAGGCCACGGTCACGGTGTCTGTTGCTGCGGTTAATGATGCCCCAACGGCGGTGACACTGACGCAGACGCTGAGCGACATTGACGAGAATTCGGACACCAGCAGCCGGATCCAGGTGGCGACGATTGCGGTGACGGATGATGCGCTGGGGGTCAATGACCTGGGGCTGAGCGGCGCGGATGCGGCCGAATTCGAGATCGACGGCGGGGTTCTGTACCTGCGGGCGGGCACCACGCTGAACTTTGAGGATCAGGACCAGTTCGACGTGACGGTGACGGTGGATGACACCAGCGTCGGCGCAACGCCGGATGCCCAGGCCAGCCTGAGCGTCGCGGTCAACGATGTGAACGAAGCGCCAACGGCGGTGACGCTGACGCAGACGCTGAGCGACATTGACGAGAATTCGGACACCAGCAGCCGGATCCAGGTGGCGACGATTGCGGTGACGGATGATGCGCTGGGGGTCAATGACCTGGGGCTGAGCGGCGCGGATGCGGCCGAATTCGAGATCGACGGCGGGGTTCTGTACCTGCGGGCGGGCACCACGCTGAACTTTGAGGATCAGGACCAGTTCGACGTGACGGTGACGGTGGATGACACCAGCGTCGGCGCAACGCCGGATGCCCAGGCCAGCCTGAGCGTCGCGGTCAACGATGTGAACGAAGCGCCAACGGCGGTGACGCTGACGCAGACGCTGAGCGACATTGACGAGAATTCGGACACCAGCAGCCGGATCCAGGTGGCGACGATTGCGGTGACGGATGATGCGCTGGGGGTCAATGACCTGGGGCTGAGCGGCGCGGATGCGGCCGAATTCGAGATCGACGGCGGGGTTCTGTACCTGCGGGCGGGCACCACGCTGAACTTTGAGGATCAGGACCAGTTCGACGTGACGGTGACGGTGGATGACACCAGCGTCGGCGCAACGCCGGATGCCCAGGCCAGCCTGAGCGTCGCGGTCAACGATGTGAACGAAGCGCCAACGGCGGTGACACTGACCCAGACGCTGAGCGACATTGACGAGAATTCGGACACCAGCAGCCGGATCCAGGTGGCGACGATTGCGGTGACGGATGATGCGCTGGGGGTCAATGACCTGGGGCTGAGCGGCGCGGATGCGGCCGAATTCGAGATCGACGGCGGGGTTCTGTACCTGCGGGCGGGCACCACGCTGAACTTTGAGGATCAGGACCAGTTCGACGTGACGGTGACGGTGGATGACACCAGCGTCGGCGCAACGCCGGATGCCCAGGCCAGCCTGAGCGTCGCGGTCAACGATGTGAACGAAGCGCCAACGGCGGTGACGCTGACGCAGACGCTGAGCGACATTGACGAGAATTCGGACACCAGCAGCCGGATCCAGGTGGCGACGATTGCGGTGACGGATGATGCGCTGGGGGTCAATGACCTGGGGCTGAGCGGCGCGGATGCGGCCGAATTCGAGATCGACGGCGGGGTTCTGTACCTGCGGGCGGGCACCACGCTGAACTTTGAGGATCAGGACCAGTTCGACGTGACGGTGACGGTGGATGACACCAGCGTCGGCGCAACGCCGGATGCCCAGGCCAGCCTGAGCGTCGCGGTCAACGATGTGAACGAAGCGCCAACGGCGGTGACGCTGACGCAGACGCTGAGCGACATTGACGAGAATTCGGACACCAGCAGCCGGATCCAGGTGGCGACGATTGCGGTGACGGATGATGCGCTGGGGGTCAATGACCTGGGGCTGAGCGGCGCGGATGCGGCCGAATTCGAGATCGACGGCGGGGTTCTGTACCTGCGGGCGGGCACCACGCTGAACTTTGAGGATCAGGACCAGTTCGACGTGACGGTGACGGTGGATGACACCAGCGTCGGCGCAACGCCGGATGCCCAGGCCAGCCTGAGCGTCGCGGTCAACGATGTGAACGAAGCGCCAACGGCGGTGACGCTGACGCAGACGCTGAGCGACATTGACGAGAATTCGGACACCAGCAGCCGGATCCAGGTGGCGACGATTGCGGTGACGGATGATGCGCTGGGGGTCAATGACCTGGGGCTGAGCGGCGCGGATGCGGCCGAATTCGAGATCGACGGCGGGGTTCTGTACCTGCGGGCGGGCACCACGCTGAACTTTGAGGATCAGGACCAGTTCGACGTGACGGTGACGGTGGATGACACCAGCGTCGGCGCAACGCCGGATGCCCAGGCCAGCCTGAGCGTCGCGGTCAACGATGTGAACGAAGCGCCAACGGCGGTGACGCTGACCCAGACGCTGAGCGACATTGACGAGAATTCGGACACCAGCAGCCGGATCCAGGTGGCGACGATTGCGGTGACGGATGATGCGCTGGGGGTCAATGACCTGGGGCTGAGCGGCGCGGATGCGGCCGAATTCGAGATCGACGGCGGGGTTCTGTACCTGCGGGCGGGCACCACGCTGAACTTTGAGGATCAGGACCAGTTCGACGTGACGGTGACGGTGGATGACACCAGCGTCGGCGCAACGCCGGATGCCCAGGCCAGCCTGAGCGTCGCGGTCAACGATGTGAACGAAGCGCCAACGGCGGTGACGCTGACGCAGACGCTGAGCGACATTGACGAGAATTCGGACACCAGCAGCCGGATCCAGGTGGCGACGATTGCGGTGACGGATGATGCGCTGGGGGTCAATGACCTGGGGCTGAGCGGCGCGGATGCGGCCGAATTCGAGATCGACGGCGGGGTTCTGTACCTGCGGGCGGGCACCACGCTGAACTTTGAGGATCAGGACCAGTTCGACGTGACGGTGACGGTGGATGACACCAGCGTCGGCGCAACGCCGGATGCCCAGGCCAGCCTGAGCGTCGCGGTCAACGATGTGAACGAAGCGCCAACGGCGGTGACACTGACGCAGACGCTGAGCGACATTGACGAGAATTCGGACACCAGCAGCCGGATCCAGGTGGCGACGATTGCGGTGACGGATGATGCGCTGGGGGTCAATGACCTGGGGCTGAGCGGCGCGGATGCGGCCGAATTCGAGATCGACGGCGGGGTTCTGTACCTGCGGGCGGGCACCACGCTGAACTTTGAGGATCAGGACCAGTTCGACGTGACGGTGACGGTGGATGACACCAGCGTCGGCGCAACGCCGGATGCCCAGGCCAGCCTGAGCGTCGCGGTCAACGATGTGAACGAAGCGCCAACGGCGGTGACGCTGACCCAGACGCTGAGCGACATTGACGAGAATTCGGACACCAGCAGCCGGATCCAGGTGGCGACGATTGCGGTGACGGATGATGCGCTGGGGGTCAATGACCTGGGGCTGAGCGGCGCGGATGCGGCCGAATTCGAGATCGACGGCGGGGTTCTGTACCTGCGGGCGGGCACCACGCTGAACTTTGAGGATCAGGACCAGTTCGACGTGACGGTGACGGTGGATGACACCAGCGTCGGCGCAACGCCGGATGCCCAGGCCAGCCTGAGCGTCGCGGTCAACGATGTGAACGAAGCGCCAACGGCGGTGACGCTGACGCAGACGCTGAGCGACATTGACGAGAATTCGGACACCAGCAGCCGGATCCAGGTGGCGACGATTGCGGTGACGGATGATGCGCTGGGGGTCAATGACCTGGGGCTGAGCGGCGCGGATGCGGCCGAATTCGAGATCGACGGCGGGGTTCTGTACCTGCGGGCGGGCACCACGCTGAACTTTGAGGATCAGGACCAGTTCGACGTGACGGTGACGGTGGATGACACCAGCGTCGGCGCAACGCCGGATGCCCAGGCCAGCCTGAGCGTCGCGGTCAACGATGTGAACGAAGCGCCAACGGCGGTGACACTGACGCAGACGCTGAGCGACATTGACGAGAATTCGGACACCAGCAGCCGGATCCAGGTGGCGACGATTGCGGTGACGGATGATGCGCTGGGGGTCAATGACCTGGGGCTGAGCGGCGCGGATGCGGCCGAATTCGAGATCGACGGCGGGGTTCTGTACCTGCGGGCGGGCACCACGCTGAACTTTGAGGATCAGGACCAGTTCGACGTGACGGTGACGGTGGATGACACCAGCGTCGGCGCAACGCCGGATGCCCAGGCCAGCCTGAGCGTCGCGGTCAACGATGTGAACGAAGCGCCAACGGCGGTGACGCTGACGCAGACGCTGAGCGACATTGACGAGAATTCGGACACCAGCAGCCGGATCCAGGTGGCGACGATTGCGGTGACGGATGATGCGCTGGGGGTCAATGACCTGGGGCTGAGCGGCGCGGATGCGGCCGAATTCGAGATCGACGGCGGGGTTCTGTACCTGCGGGCGGGCACCACGCTGAACTTTGAGGATCAGGACCAGTTCGACGTGACGGTGACGGTGGATGACACCAGCGTCGGCGCAACGCCGGATGCCCAGGCCAGCCTGAGCGTCGCGGTCAACGATGTGAACGAAGCGCCAACGGCGGTGACGCTGACCCAGACGCTGAGCGACATTGACGAGAATTCGGACACCAGCAGCCGGATCCAGGTGGCGACGATTGCGGTGACGGATGATGCGCTGGGGGTCAATGACCTGGGGCTGAGCGGCGCGGATGCGGCCGAATTCGAGATCGACGGCGGGGTTCTGTACCTGCGGGCGGGCACCACGCTGAACTTTGAGGATCAGGACCAGTTCGACGTGACGGTGACGGTGGATGACACCAGCGTCGGCGCAACGCCGGATGCCCAGGCCAGCCTGAGCGTCGCGGTCAACGATGTGAACGAAGCGCCAACGGCGGTGACGCTGACGCAGACGCTGAGCGACATTGACGAGAATTCGGACACCAGCAGCCGGATCCAGGTGGCGACGATTGCGGTGACGGATGATGCGCTGGGGGTCAATGACCTGGGGCTGAGCGGCGCGGATGCGGCCGAATTCGAGATCGACGGCGGGGTTCTGTACCTGCGGGCGGGCACCACGCTGAACTTTGAGGATCAGGACCAGTTCGACGTGACGGTGACGGTGGATGACACCAGCGTCGGCGCAACGCCGGATGCCCAGGCCAGCCTGAGCGTCGCGGTCAACGATGTGAACGAAGCGCCAACGGCGGTGACACTGACGCAGACGCTGAGCGACATTGACGAGAATTCGGACACCAGCAGCCGGATCCAGGTGGCGACGATTGCGGTGACGGATGATGCGCTGGGGGTCAATGACCTGGGGCTGAGCGGCGCGGATGCGGCCGAATTCGAGATCGACGGCGGGGTTCTGTACCTGCGGGCGGGCACCACGCTGAACTTTGAGGATCAGGACCAGTTCGACGTGACGGTGACGGTGGATGACACCAGCGTCGGCGCAACGCCGGATGCCCAGGCCAGCCTGAGCGTCGCGGTCAACGATGTGAACGAAGCGCCAACGGCGGTGACGCTGACCCAGACGCTGAGCGACATTGACGAGAATTCGGACACCAGCAGCCGGATCCAGGTGGCGACGATTGCGGTGACGGATGATGCGCTGGGGGTCAATGACCTGGGGCTGAGCGGCGCGGATGCGGCCGAATTCGAGATCGACGGCGGGGTTCTGTACCTGCGGGCGGGCACCACGCTGAACTTTGAGGATCAGGACCAGTTCGACGTGACGGTGACGGTGGATGACACCAGCGTCGGCGCAACGCCGGATGCCCAGGCCAGCCTGAGCGTCGCGGTCAACGATGTGAACGAAGCGCCAACGGCGGTGACGCTGACGCAGACGCTGAGCGACATTGACGAGAATTCGGACACCAGCAGCCGGATCCAGGTGGCGACGATTGCGGTGACGGATGATGCGCTGGGGGTCAATGACCTGGGGCTGAGCGGCGCGGATGCGGCCGAATTCGAGATCGACGGCGGGGTTCTGTACCTGCGGGCGGGCACCACGCTGAACTTTGAGGATCAGGACCAGTTCGACGTGACGGTGACGGTGGATGACACCAGCGTCGGCGCAACGCCGGATGCCCAGGCCAGCCTGAGCGTCGCGGTCAACGATGTGAACGAAGCGCCAACGGCGGTGACACTGACGCAGACGCTGAGCGACATTGACGAGAATTCGGACACCAGCAGCCGGATCCAGGTGGCGACGATTGCGGTGACGGATGATGCGCTGGGGGTCAATGACCTGGGGCTGAGCGGCGCGGATGCGGCCGAATTCGAGATCGACGGCGGGGTTCTGTACCTGCGGGCGGGCACCACGCTGAACTTTGAGGATCAGGACCAGTTCGACGTGACGGTGACGGTGGATGACACCAGCGTCGGCGCAACGCCGGATGCCCAGGCCAGCCTGAGCGTCGCGGTCAACGATGTGAACGAAGCGCCAAGCGGCTCTGTAGCCCTAACAGGGGTTGAAGCGGAAACATTTGTTCTGACCGCTGACGTGTCCGCCATTGAGGATCCCGAAGGGATTCTTGCTGGAAGCTTTGTTTATACCTGGTTCCGTGATCTAGTTGCGATTGCGGGAGCGACAGAGCAAACATACACCCTGACCGAGGCAGACGTGGGTTCGGAGATTTCGGTATCCGTGACCTTTACCGATTTGCTTGGCAAATCAGAGACCGGCGGGACCGCGGAGACGGATGTCATTACGGCGACCAATCAACTTTTGACCGGAACGCCGGACATGGACACCCTGACCGGCGGCGGCGGGGACGATACAGTTCTTGGCCTGGGCGAAAACGATCGGCTGTCAGGTTCCGGTGGCAATGACAGTATCGAAGGCGGTTCTGGAAATGATCTCATTGATGGTGACACGGGCCGCGATACCCTGGAGGGCGGTGATGGCGCAGACATCCTGCGCGGAGGCGAGGGCAATGACGAATTGGACGGTGGCACCGGATCTGACAGGATAAATGCCGGGGCGGGAGATGATTTTGTATTCTCGTTCTCGTCCAGTTCGGCGGACAGCGATCTTATCTTTGCAGGGTCAGGAGACGACACGGTGGTGTCTGGAAACGGACAAGACACGGTCTTTGGTATGGAAGGCGATGATCTGATTTCCGGAGGCGCCGGATCTGATTTCCTGGTGGGTCAAGACGGTGATGACGTTCTGAGCGGCGGTGCCAATCAGGATATTCTGTTCGGTGGCGATGGTGATGACTTCCTGAACGGTGGGTTTGCACACGATCTGCTGCATGGCGGAAGCGGCGCGGATCGGTTCTTTAGGTTTGATGGTCTGGGCCATGGTACGGATTGGATCGCTGACTATGACGCCAGCGAAGGCGACCTCTTGGTCTTTGCTGGACCTGCGGCCACAACATCAGACTTTACCGTATTCTTTACAAATGCGGTTGATGATCTGGGCATTCTCTCCGGCGATGACGCGATCGAGGAGGCATTTGTGCTCTACAATCCTACGGGTCAAAGGATCTTTACCCTGGTCGATGGAGCCAGCCAAACAGAGTTGATCTTGCGCGTTGCGACGACCGGAGAAGAGTTCGATCTGTTGGCCTAATGCGATCTCGGGCTGCGTGCTCTTTGGGCGCGCAGCCTTTTATGGCTGTATGAATATCGAAGATCGACTGACCTGGGTTTGAAACCCGGTTTTGCGATTGTGACGCTGCTGTCAGGATGCTGCTTCCTGAGGCGACCGAATGCGTACATCCCGCCTCTGTCGCACTTGGTGGTACCATATTGCAGAGTATCATCCTGGCCTGGTGACCAAACCACCGTCCATGCCGACGCGCCAAAAAGTTCCCTGTCGTGGCGATGGTGCCGTTGGGAGGATCAGATTGCTTTGGCAGATTGACGGCGGTGCCCGAGACACCTGATCGAGAAAGACGCCCGCAATCGAGAAGACATGAGGAGGCTTTCGTGTCGTTTCAGCCCACCAAGCGGCAGGCTCAGGCAGCGGTTACTTTACGTTAACATTTTCTATCTTTTTGTGCATTCTGTGTTAATGTTTTGGAAAGTCGGACAAAGATTGAGTTGGTCATAGTAGACTAAGTGCGGCTGATTTTGATGTCCGAGATTTTCGAATTTTTTTGCTGCCACAAGGAGTTGAATACAATGGTTGACCCGAGCCTGTTTACACCCGTCACAGATAACACGCTGCTGCCATTTGGGGGGACTCTGCTTGCGCAGGGGGATGACAACGAAGAAGGCCCATTTGACATTACTGCCATCTTCGAGTCCGGTTTTGTTTTTGGAAGTCAGACCTTTACGGAAATGTTTGTCGGCACAAACGGCGGGGTTACATTCAATGCCGCCAACCCGCAGGTGTCCTTTAGCAATACCTTTCTTAGTAATCCGTTCTCTATTGCTCCGTTCAACGATGACATGGATACCAGAACATTCCCGGCTGGGGCCAATCCGGGGGTTTATTTTGACACCAATCCAGACCGCGATTCCATTGTCGTAACGTGGAACAATATTGGACGGTTCTCCAACAACGTCACGACGCCGAATACGTTCCAGTTGGAGATCATGGATCTGGGCGACAATGATGCCGAATTGATCTTCCGTCACTTCGACATCCAGGGCAGCAACGGTGCCTTCCACATGGGTGCGGTTACTGACAACGGGTTGCCAGTCTACCTGAGCGGCGGTGCTGCGGGCGACCAACTGGGTACGGCTGCGGACCTGGAAACGCTGGTGGGCAATACCGGTGTGGCCGGTGTTTGGCAGATGCGCGTGATTGACGGCGAATTGCAACCCGCTGATTTCGGCGGCGAAGTTTTGACCGGCAACGCCAACGGCAACACGATCAATGGGTCGAACCTGAACGATCTGATTTCTGGCGGCGGCGGCAATGACACAATCTTTGGGTTGGATGGCATTGATACACTGAACGGGGATGACGACAACGACTCCATCGAAGGTGGCGATGACGGCGACCTGATCAACGGCAACGACGGAGAGGATACTCTGCGCGGTGGCAATGACAATGACCGCATTTTTGGTGGCCTTGGAGATGACGAACTGTACGGCGAAGGGTCGTCAGCAGGTGGCGCAAACGAATTGGAAGGTGGTGCCGGAGCGGATGCGCTGTTTGGCGCAGGTGGCACATCCATTGCTTCCTATACCACATCTGCAACCGGGTTGCGGGTTGACCTGAGCAACACCTCCTCGAACACAGGCGATGCAGCGGGCGATACATATTCGTCCATAAGCCAGGTGCGTGGCTCTGATTTTTCCGACGCTTTGGTCGGTAACAGCAGCAGCAACATTCTGTTTGGGGGCGGCGGAAATGACAGCCTGACCGGTAATAACGGCAATGACCGCCTCGAAGGCCAGGATGGCGACGATCTGCTCAGCGGTGGATCGGGCAATGACTCGCTGGTTGGCGGTGCAGGTGCGGACAATTTGATCGGTGGTGCCAATACTGACTATGCGGACTATCGTGACGCAAGCACAGCCGTGCTCGCCGACTTGCAGGACAATTCTGGCAACACCGGTGATGCAGCCGGTGACGTGTATTCCGAAGTCGAGGGCCTGCTGGGTAGCAAGTTCGATGATACGCTTCGCGGTGACACCGGAGCGAATGATCTGCGCGGCGAGGACGGCAACGATGAACTGATCGGACGTGACGGCAACGATTTCATGCGCGGCGGTGATCAGGACGACCTCCTGAACGGTGGCCTTGGCGGAGACAATCTGTTTGGCGACAGCGGGTTGGATACAGCCTCTTACGCCGACGCAACAACCGGTGTTCGGGCTGACCTTGCGAATTCTGGGACCAATACCGAAGAAGCAGCCGGCGATACCTATAGCAGCATTGAAAACCTGTTGGGGTCGGCGTTTGGCGATACGTTGCGGGGCAACAGCTCTGACAACCATATCGATGGCGGTGACGGCAACGACTCGCTCTATGGCCAGAACGGTGAAGATACGCTGCGTGGCGGTTTGGGCGAAGACACGCTGTCTGGTGGCAGCGGCTCGGATACGGCCGATTATTCTCAATCAACCGCCGGGCTTCAGGTGGATCTCAGCGATTCATCCAGGAACACTGGCGAAGCCCGTGGCGACACGTTCTCCAGCATCGAAAATCTGATGGGCTCGGGCTTTAACGATACGCTCGTCGGCAACAGCAGCTCCAACAGCCTGTTTGGGATGGGCGGAGATGACATGCTGATTGGCGGTGGTGGCACCGACAACTTTGATGGTGGCGAAGGCAACGATACGGCGACCTTTGAAGGTGGTGGTTTTGTGGTCATCGACCTCGAAGACAGCACTGCAAACGGCGGCGATGCGTCGGGCAGCACTTTCACCGGCGTTGAAAACCTGATCGGTACCAGCAATTCGGACGATCTGCTGGGTGATAGCGAAAACAACCTGTTGTCGGGTTTGGACGGGGTTGATCGTCTCGAAGGTCGTGGTGGCGATGACACCCTGAACGGTGGCGGCGGTAATGATACCCTGACCGGCGGTGATGGTGCCGATACCATCGTCATCGAAATGGGCATGGGCAATGACACCGTGACCGATTTTGTGGTCGGACAGGACAGCCTGGATTACTCGAGCCTGACCAGCGAAGAGCGGGATGCCGTGACCTTTTCGGCGTCCGGTAGTGGCGACCGGGTTGTCACTCTCAGCGATGGGTCGACCCTGACCATGACCGGTGTGGCGCGCAATACCCCAGCAACGGGTGAGCCAACCATTTCCGGTGATGCCACACAGGGCGGAACGTTGACCGCTGATGCGTCTGCAGTTGCGGATCCGGATGGTCTGGGTACCCTCTCGATGCAATGGCAGCGCGGTGGGGTGGATATTCCCGGGGCAACTGCTGGCACCTATGTTCTGACCCAGGACGATGTGGGGGAAACCATCACAGTTGTCGTCAGCTTTACTGACGGGTTCGGCACGGACGAATCCAGAACCAGCGCGCCGACGTCGGCTGTTGCGGATGTGAATGATGCGCCGGTTGGAGCGGTTGTGATCAGCGGCACGGCCGAGCAGGGGGGGACGCTGACGGCGGATCCTTCTGGTGTGAGCGATGCGGATGGGATCAATGCGGCGACCCTGTCGGGTCAGTGGTTGCGCGATGGTGTCGCGGTGGCTGGTGCGACGTCGACGACCTATGCGCTGACGCAGGCTGATGTGGGGGCGCAGATGTCGTACCGCTTTGGCTATACCGACAATGCGGGCACGGCTGAAACCGTGACCAGCGCGGCGACGGTTGCGGTGGCCAATGTCAACGATCTGCCAACCGGGGCCGTGACGATTTCGGGCGGCACCAAAAGCGGCGATACGCTCACTGCGGATACGTCGGGGGTTGCGGATGCCGACGGGATCAACGAATCGACCGAAGCCGGACAATGGCTGCGGGATGGCACCCCGATTGCGGGTGCCACCAATGAAACCTACACCCTGACATCCGACGATGTGGGCCGCCAGATTTCGGTGGTGTTCACCTATACGGACACCTTTGGAACGGATGAAAGCGTCACCAGCGCTGCCACAGGTCCGATCACGCCAGGCGCGTTGAACCTGACGGGGACACCGGGGCGCGATGTTCTGATCGGGGCCGAAGGCAACGACACGATCACCGGTCTGGGCGACAACGACCGTCTGGTCGGGAATGCCGGCAATGACATCATCAACGGGGGCGATGGCGCCGATACGCTGAACGGTGGCGAAGGCAATGACACCATTCAGGGCGGGGCCACGGATGCTGACCTGCGCGATGTGGTTTTTGCCGGAGCGGGCGATGACAGCGTGGACGCGGGCGCGGGCAACGACCAGGTGTTTGGTCAGGAGGGCAACGATACCATCGCCGGTGGCGCGGGTGTTGATGACCTGCAGGGTCAGGACGGCGACGACGTGATCACCGGCTCGGCGTTTTCCGATCTGGTGTTTGGCGGCGCGGGCAATGATTTTGTCAACGGCGGCTTTGGCAGCGACCGGATCAATGGCGGCTCTGGCGCGGACAAGTTCTTCCATGCCGGTGTCGAGGGCCACGGATCGGACTGGCTGCAGGATTACCTGTCCACCGAAGGCGACGTGCTGTTTTGGGGCGGTGTCCCCGCCACGGCGGGCGATTTCCAGGTCAACCTGGCCCATACCGCCAATGACGCGGGCGAACGGTCAGGCGATGACACGGTGCAAGAGGCGTTCGTGATCTACAAACCCACCGAACAGATCATCTGGGCGCTGGTCGATGGCGGCGGTCAGAGTTCGATCAACATCCAGATCGGAACGGACACATTCGATCTGTTGATCTGAGGATGTAACCTGCTGCGTCCGACCGATCAGGTCACAGTACAGGGGGCCGTTTCGGCCCCCTGTCTTCACTACCACCCCTCCACAGCCGTATGAGCCGATTGGGCCAGAGTGCCGTGGGAAGGCCCTTTCCAGAGAGAGCCAACGTCCGGATCCAGGCCAGAACCCGTCAGCAGGGTGCAGGTTTTGAGATCGGATGCGGATGGTTTCCGATTTTCCCACACTTTGTGATCGCCAAAATCGGCCTAGAGCCTGCCGTGGCGGGTGATGGTTTTATGCCGCGTCGCACCCATTGCCCAACAGGCGGATCGCAAGCCATTGTCCCGAGAAGAGGCCAATGGGAAATGTCGGTGCACCAAACGTGGTTTGGAGGTGCAATGCTGCGCCGACTCCCGGATTTTCAGCTTTGTCATAGTGAGTGTGTCGCCCTGACGGATCATTTGGTGACTTCAGCCGATTAGAAGGGCGGCATGACCAAATCGGTGACCTAACACTACCGCCCGCCCGCCTGGTCCAAAAACAATGGTTCTCTGTCGATGTGGCTGTCGGCATATGGGCAGGCCAGCCCCGAGACCGCCGGCGGGTCCGATGATATTCGCCCGAGCTGTCGCACAGCATTCAGCGAGACGTCAACGACATTGCCCTATCCTTCGGACCATCAGTAGTGGCCGAAAGGGGGCTTGGCCGCCAGAGCTCCTTTGCGTGCCGGTGCCCTTTGGCGACGTGTTCAAAAACGGGGAGCGGAGATCGCAGCCGACGTTGCGCCAAAGCGGATAGCGGACGTAACTTGAGCCGGGTAGCTCACGAAATCCAGACCCGCAACGCCCGGATGATCCTATCTTTGGGTTTTGCACGGTCGGGATCCGCCGTTTGAATTGAGCGCCATTGGGAAGGAGGAAATCGCCGCTTGGCTGTCGGTTCTGTGTCACGGACGGGTAACAGCGCTAGGTAAATCCAGCGGCGGCCAGGGGGTCGATTTTTGCGATAGAGGTAGAAAAAAATGAAAGCTACCTCAATATCTCTGTCAGGGAGTAAAATTGGATTTTCTTAATTCATTGATCGAAATAATTGCCAAGAGGGACACTGTGAGTAATAGTAAGGGTATTATTTGATTTGTTTTGGAGTTGAGGCATGTCCGCCCAATATTTCGAGAATGAAAACCTGCAAGATAAGCAGGTATGGGTTGGTTTGTTTGACCAAATCGCGGCGCGTGTGAGTGCATCTGGTGTTTGCTTTTTTCGCCTTGACCGTACGGATATACTCAAATGTCAAAAATACAATCAAGCTGTGCCACACGATACGAAAGAGATCGTTTTACAGATACTACAGCATCACCAAAAAACTCTGGCAGAAGAGTTCGAGCGCAGCACATTGGTATGGTTGAGCGAACTTGTCGCCAGGGACAGAAAACTTCAAGATTTTATTGATGCGTCGTCGGTTTTTCCCGAAGAAGATGGTTCCTTGGTGTTTATGTCGGTCGAGCTTGAAGAACTGCCTTTAGTAGTTGGAATCTTCATGACAGACATTGACAGGCCAGACGCGCAAGCCAGTCTTCTTTCGGCACGCCAAGAGATCGCGACCATCGTAGGAGCGGAAGTCCTTACCCAAAAAATGGCGGCACGGCGCGACTTTGATGAAAAGGCGCGCCATTTTGATGATCTGAAAGTTGGGATTGTCGGGGTGAATGCTGGGGGCACGAATAGTGTCATGAATTCATTTGCAGAGAAAATTATTATCGATGAGGGGCTTGGCGTGGAAGACTTGCCTGACTTCTTTACGCCAAGCTCAAAAACGCCTCCCGCATCTACAGGGCATAGCTTTGACAATCCAAAAGCTAGCGCCACCTCTGTCTATCGGACCGGCGATCTATCGTGGCTCGTGCGGCCCGGGGACGTATATGATGATCTGACCTCTCCGTTTCAACACATTCTTGTGCTTATGAAGTCGACTTCGCGCCAAAAGGCAGTAGAGGCATTTGGAGAGCAGAATGGACTGTTGAAGTCAGAGGTTCGTGCTGTCGGTGCGCTCTGCGATGGGCTTTCAGTTGCTGAAATTTCAGCGACATATGGTATCGCCGAGTCAACCGTGCGCCAGCAATTGAAGTCTGTTTTCCAGAAGTCCGGTCTGCGGTCGCAAACAGGTATCGTGGCAGCTGTTTTACGAACCGTATGTGGTTGAATTCGCGTGTTATTTAACAGACACCTCTCCACAAAAAGCTGATCCAGATCCATGTATTTGGCGCTGTTGACATGTTTCAGATACCGTTACCGCGCGCTTCACCCCACCATGGCAACCCGTTCTGGTTCACTGCGGTGAAGATAGGCTTCTGTTCCCGGAACTGCGGTCGTCGGGGGTTCTGACCGAAGACGCACTGCGAACAGCATGGTTTTTCAATTGCCTGGGGCACGCGGTCGAGATGTGTTTGAAACAGGTGATCCTCTCGGAACGGTGTGAAAACGCAGGAAAGGTTTGAACACCTGAGGCATTTGTTGGGTCAATAGGCGGTCATGCCCTTTCACATTGATTGCAAAGCAAAAAACTGTCGGGCTGCGGCCCCACTTGCTGGCCGTCGCTCCTGGGTGTTTCCTTTGGCAAATATGCACCTGCAACCCGCCTTTTGCTCGTTTTCAATTCTGCACCAATGGAATGAAGAAAGTTAACAATAAGTAAACGCAGCCTACCATTTGGGAGTTTGCCGGAAAGGAGAGCTGTGGCAACAATCAATTTGTAGTTCGTAGTGACTGCGTGGCTCCAGATTTTTCTGGGCTGCGTTACTGTCTTATATTCTGATGTTCTGATTATGGTTGCCGGCACTGGTTTGCCTGGTTTCTTTTGGGGGAAATTATGCACGTTCATTTTGTTATTTCGTGTTTTCAAGAACCACATTTAGAGCAAAGCCGACGAAAGCTCATTTAGCTTGGATTCTGAAGTCAACCGATAATCTTATGGATTGATCCATAGGTCACCGTTGCGTCTCAAAAAAACAGTCGTTCCAAATAGGCTCCGAATGTATTCGGAGCACTTGTCGAATTGTGCGCACTCAAAAACTATCCCTGAGGAAGAAAATTCATGACCGCCCCTGTAATCACTAGCATTGTTCCGTCCATTACAACTCTGGTTGAAGGTGAAACGTCGTTCAGCCTCACGATCCAATTCGACCAAGGTCTTGATTCGGCCGTAACGCCATCAATTTCTCTCGATCCTGCGCTGGCCGCGACGCTAGGGGTACCAACGGGCATTGCGTTTTCCACAACGACAACTGCGGACGATACGGTTGTTGTGACATATGTGGTAACTGACGCGAACCTAGAATTGGCTGATGTGGATGTTTCTGTGTCGGGCGCGCAGAACTTGTCCGCAGAGGTGATTTCTCCGACCGTGATTACAGATGTCTTTTCGGTGGACATGGCCGTTGAAACACCTGCCGCGCCTGATCTGACACCCAGTTCGGATTCCGGCAGCAGCACATCCGACAACATTACGTTTTTCCAAACACCTTCGCTGAATGTGTCTTTGGTTTCTGAAGTCGGGGCAACTGTTCAGTTGCTGCGCAGCCCAGCGGGTGCAGGGACCTATACGCTGGTCGGCAGTGAAACGGTGACATCAGGAAATGCCGGTTCGATCGTTCAGTTCCAGGACAATGGCCAGGTTTTGTCCGATGGTGTTTATGACTATATCACCCGGGTTACTGATGCAGCCGGGAACCAATCCTCGTCTTCCATTCTGTCCGTAACCGTCGACACGCAAGTTGTTGCACCCGGGACAATTCAGATGGTGGCCGCAGACGATTCGGGCTTGTCCAACAGCGATGCGGTAACCAGCGAGGGTGCGCCGGACTTTACCATCGACCTCGGCGCGGCTGCCAAGATTGGTGACGTGATCGAACTGCTGGACAATGGCAGCGTCGTGGCATCGGTGACGTTGACATCGGATGGGGCCCAGACTGTCACCTTCGAAAACGTTCCATTGAACGAGGCGGCACATGTGATGACCGCCCGCGCCAGCGACACAACCGGCAATTCGGCGGTTGGAACAGCGTCTCTTGACGTTGTGGTTGACCAATCCAACCCGGGCACTCCCACCTTGTTGGTGCCGGGAAGCGAAACCACGACTTCGGATATTGCTATTTCGCTCAATGGATTGACGGGAGGCGTCGCCAGCGGAACCGTGACCCTCAGCGATGGCTCGGCGAGCGAAACGTATACCTTTACCGATGCGGAAATCTCCGGCGGGTCAGTCGCCCTGACCGAAGAAGATCTGTCGGGCTCTGGTTTGTCCTTGGCTGATGGAACGATCACTGTATCTGCGGTGGTTATGGATTTGGCTGGCAACAGCTCCACAGCAATCAACCAGAGCTTTGTGCTCGATAGCACAGCAGACGAACTGAACGACCTCTCCGTAACCTTCAACGGAACTGCAACAGACGGGTTTATCAACGCGTCGGAGGCAGGGGCCGCTGGGGTCAACATCATTGTTGATGGAATAGACGGCGACATTGTCGGGCCGGTAGATATTGTCCTGACGTCGGACGGTGGCGGAACTGCGACGATCTCGAATGTTACCAACGGGACCCATGCGATTGCGCCTGCGGCGTTGGCCTTGTTGAACGATGGCACCCTGACAGCCACGGTCGTCGTCTCGGATGATGCCAATAACACCAAAACTGTGACAGATAACGCCGTATTGGATACCGGCCTTCCGACTGTCACGGTGACGTCAAGCATCACGGGCACGGCCAACGCGGCTGACGGGGATGTCACCTTTACCTTCGAATTCGACGAAGATGTTTCTGGTTTCGACACGTCGGATGTCACGGTTGCCAACGGCACCAAGGGAAGTTTCACGGCTGTTGACGGCAATACTTACACGTTGGTGGTCACGCCTGATGCAGCGCTCGAAGGCAACGTGACCGTGGATGTCAGCACCAGCGGTGTGGTAGATGCCGCCGGCAACGTCGCAACCGCACCTGCACAATTTGTTCAGGCCGTCGACAATATCGCTCCGTCGATCACGTCGGTTTCGGTCAGCGACGCAACGGTTGGCGGTGATGACGTTTCGGGAACCGTCACTATTGATGTCACTTACGATTCCAATATGGACCAATCGGTGGATCCATCGATTGCATTCTCCTCGCCCGTAGACACGACACTGGGACTGAATGCCGGTATGTCGGGCTGGCTCGACGCGACCACTTATCGTGCGGTCTATGACGTGCTCGACGGTGATGTTGATGTCCAGGATGTCGATTTCACCGTCACGGGGGCGCAAGACCTGGCTGCCAACCCCCAAGCCCTTCAGAGTTTTGACGAGAATATCGATATCGACACGGTGAACCCGACAGTGACGATCTCGGATAATACCATGGGTGTATCCAACAGCACCTCAGGGGACGTCACCTTTACTTTCGAATTCACCGAAGGTGTGACCGGATTCTCTGCATCCAACGTCACGGTGACAAACGGGACAAAAGGTTCGTTTGTGCCAGTGGATGGCAATACTTATACGCTGGTTGTCACGCCTCAGGCGGGTGTTTCAGGGGACATTTCCGTCGAGTTGAATACGGCTGGTGTGGTCGATGCCCAGCAGAATGTTGCCGTAACTCCAGCCGTCTATACTCATCCGATTGATACGGTTGTGCCCACGGTGACAGGCATCAGCGTGACTCCGTCTTCTGTGAACGAAGACACGGCTTCGATTGACATCGTTGTGACCTTTAGCGAGGCGATGGATCAAGCGGGTGGGCAAGAGCCTGTGGTTTCCCTGTCACCTGCTCCGGCGGGTCTGAGCCTGGGTGCAGGCGTATGGACGTCTGGCGGCACGGTTTTCACCGTGACGGCAACGCATACCGACAGCGACGAAGCCGTTGCCGATATTGATGTGACTGTCACCGGCGGTCAGGACGTGAATGGCAACGCGCATGTCTCCACCAACGAAGTGGACGCGATCTCGGTCGATAGTGTGGCCCCGGTTGCGATGATCACCATGGACAGCGCCGCGCTGAACGCCGGAGCGGACAGTGCCACCGTGACGATCAGCTTTTCCGAGGCCGTGACCGGGCTCGAGATCAGCGACTTTACGGTGCCGAATGGCGCGCTGTCTGGGCTGACCACCGCCGATAATGTGACCTGGACGGCGACCTATACCGCGAACTCTGATGTGGACAGCGCGACCAACCAGATCGAGCTGACCGCGGGCACGGTTCTGGATGCGGCGGGCAACGACAATGCTGTGGCTTCGGGCCCCAGCTTTGCGATTGATACGGTTGTGCCCACGGTGACAGGCATCAGCGTGACTCCGTCTTCTGTGAACGAAGACACGGCTTCGATTGACATCGTTGTGACCTTTAGCGAGGCGATGGATCAAGCGGGTGGGCAAGAGCCTGTGGTTTCCCTGTCACCTGCTCCGGCGGGTCTGAGCCTGGGTGCAGGCGTATGGACGTCTGGCGGCACGGTTTTCACCGTGACGGCAACGCATACCGACAGCGACGAAGCCGTTGCCGATATTGATGTGACTGTCACCGGCGGTCAGGACGTGAATGGCAACGCGCATGTCTCCACCAACGAAGTGGACGCGATCTCGGTCGATAGTGTGGCCCCGGTTGCGATGATCACCATGGACAGCGCCGCGCTGAACGCCGGAGCGGACAGTGCCACCGTGACGATCAGCTTTTCCGAGGCCGTGACCGGGCTCGAGATCAGCGACTTTACGGTGCCGAATGGCGCGCTGTCTGGGCTGACCACCGCCGATAATGTGACCTGGACGGCGACCTATACCGCGAACTCTGATGTGGACAGCGCGACCAACCAGATCGAGCTGACCGCGGGCACGGTTCTGGATGCGGCGGGCAACGACAATGCTGTGGCTTCGGGCCCCAGCTTTGCGATTGATACGGTTGTGCCCACGGTGACAGGCATCAGCGTGACTCCGTCTTCTGTGAACGAAGACACGGCTTCGATTGACATCGTTGTGACCTTTAGCGAGGCGATGGATCAAGCGGGTGGGCAAGAGCCTGTGGTTTCCCTGTCACCTGCTCCGGCGGGTCTGAGCCTGGGTGCAGGCGTATGGACGTCTGGCGGCACGGTTTTCACCGTGACGGCAACGCATACCGACAGCGACGAAGCCGTTGCCGATATTGATGTGACTGTCACCGGCGGTCAGGACGTGAATGGCAACGCGCATGTCTCCACCAACGAAGTGGACGCGATCTCGGTCGATAGTGTGGCCCCGGTTGCGATGATCACCATGGACAGCGCCGCGCTGAACGCCGGAGCGGACAGTGCCACCGTGACGATCAGCTTTTCCGAGGCCGTGACCGGGCTCGAGATCAGCGACTTTACGGTGCCGAATGGCGCGCTGTCTGGGCTGACCACCGCCGATAATGTGACCTGGACGGCGACCTATACCGCGAACTCTGATGTGGACAGCGCGACCAACCAGATCGAGCTGACCGCGGGCACGGTTCTGGATGCGGCGGGCAACGACAATGCTGTGGCTTCGGGCCCCAGCTTCGCGATTGATACGGATGTGCCCGTAGCACCGATTATTACCGAAATTTTTGACGATACATTCGTGCCTGCAGGTGCGACCACGTCGAACGACCCACGCCCAACAATTCGCGGTACGGGCGAAATCGGGGCAACTGTGACGGTCTATGTTGCCGAAGGTATAGGGGGGACTCCGTCCGCGCTGGCTGAAACGGCTGTGGTTGATGGCAGCGGAAACTGGGAGATTACGCCGACAACCGATATTGTCTCCTCGCTAACTGGCACGTACGAGCTTTTCTTTACGGCATCGCAGACTGATCCGGCAGCCAACACGAGCCCGGTATCGTCTTCAGTGCAACTGGACCTGGATTTTGCGCCCGAAATTACAGGCTACACTGATGGCGGCAATCCAGTGCCGTCACCTGACCAGACCGTTGCCGAGCGGGATGATGGCGCAGTGGACGAAAACGCTGGCGACATCATTACCACCGGACGAATTCTGTTCGAAGACGCACCGACGAGCCAAGTGATGGGTCTTTCGATTACGCCACCTGTTGGTGGGATTGGTGTGCTCAGCGCGTCTGTAGTTGACACGACCGAAACCGACAGCTCGGGTCAGATCGAATGGACCTATACGGTTTCAGCTGCCGAGCTGGATTATCTCGGTGCCGATGACACCTTGAATTTTGATTACACGCTCGTCTTGGTGGATGGGTCGGACCAATCGGATCCGATCGACATCACGATCACAATTACTGGTACGAACGACGCCCCGGTCGTTTCGCTGACCCAGCCTGATGCTGTGAGTGAAGATGCCGATGCATCGGCTCAGGCATTGTCTGTTTCTGGCAACATCATGGTTACGGATGTGGATGCCGGGCGAACCGTGCCAACGGCACAGGCGGCGGATGCAGATGCGTTGACATTGACACTCGCGGGAGCGGCCACGGCCAAATTGAATGGAGCGGATTATACTGGTCCCAACGATATTTCTGCGTTGACCCAGGCTGTGAACCTCACACTGACCACCACTGCGGCGACTGCGACGGGATCCGCACAAATTTTTGCTTTTTCTTATTCGGCAACGGGCAATATCGATTGGTTGAACAATGGCGAAACGCTGACTTTGACGTTCGTTGTTAATGTGGCCGATGGTACCGACACGGTTTCACAGGAAGTCAATATAACCATCACCGGCAGCAATGATGCGCCTGTTGTGACGGTGGATACGGATACGGCCACGGATGATTCCGTTGCGGCGACCGGCAATGTGCTGAGCAACGACAGCGATGCGGATGGCTCCGATGTGCTGGCCGTTGCGACGGCGGCGGCTTCGGGGGGCAGCGCCACGGCGGTGACCACCGGCACGGTGATCACGGGGATGTATGGCACGCTGACGATCTCGGATGACGGCGGCTACAGCTATGTGGTGACGGACGAGAGCCTGGATGACACCGACGCGGTTCAGGATGTGTTTGACCTGGGGGTCAGCGATGGCACCGCCACGGTGGCCTCGACCCTGACCATCGCGATCACCGGCAGCAATGATGCGCCTGTTGTGACGGTGGATACGGATACGGCCACGGATGACTCTGTTGCGGCGACCGGCAATGTGCTGAGCAATGACAGCGACGCGGATGGTTCTGATGTGCTGGCGGTTGCGACAGCGGCGGCTTCGGGGGACAGCGCCACGGCGGTGACCACCGGCACGGTGATCACGGGGATGTATGGCACGCTGACGATCTCGGATGACGGCGGCTACAGCTATGTGGTGACGGATGAGAGCCTGGATGACACCGACGCGGTTCAGGATGTGTTTGACCTGGGGGTCAGCGATGGCACCGCCACGGTGGCCTCGACCCTGACCGTCGCGATCACGGGCAGCAATGATGCGCCTGTTGTGACGGTGGATACGGATACGGCCACGGATGATGCCGTTGCGGCGACCGGCAATGTGCTGAGCAATGACAGCGATGCGGATGGCTCTGATGTGCTGGCGGTTGCGACGGCGGCGGCTTCGGGGGACAGCGCCACGGCGGTGACCACCGGCACGGTGATCACGGGGATGTATGGCACGCTGACGATCTCGGATGACGGCGGCTACAGCTATGTGGTGACGGATGAGAGCCTGGATGACACCGACGCGGTTCAGGATGTGTTTGACCTGGGGGTCAGCGATGGCACTGCCACGGTGGCCTCGACCCTGACCATTTCGATCACGGGCAGCAATGATGCGCCTGTTGTGACGGTGGATACGGATACGGCCACGGATGATGCCGTTGCGGCGACCGGCAATGTGCTGAGCAATGACAGCGATGCGGATGGCTCTGATGTGCTGGCGGTTGCGACGGCGGCGGCTTCGGGGGACAGCGCCACGGCGGTGACCACCGGCACGGTGATCACGGGGATGTATGGCACGCTGACGATCTCGGATGACGGCAGCTACAGCTATGTGGTGACGGATGAGAGCCTGGATGACACCGACGCGGTTCAGGATGTGTTTGACCTGGGGGTCAGCGATGGCACCGCCACGGTGGCCTCGACCCTGACCGTCGCGATCACGGGCAGCAACGATGCGCCTGTTGTGACGGTGGATACGGACACGGCCACGGATGATGCCGTTGCGGCGACCGGCAATGTGCTGAGCAATGACAGCGATGCGGATGGCTCTGATGTGCTGGCGGTTGCGACGGCGGCGGCTTCGGGGGACAGCGCCACGGCGGTGACCACCGGCACGGTGATCACGGGGATGTACGGAACACTGACGATCTCGGATGACGGCAGCTACAGCTATGTGGTGACGGACGAGAGCCTGGATGACACAGACACGGTTCAGGATGTGTTTGACCTGGGGGTCAGCGATGGCACCGCCACCGAGGCCTCGACCCTGACCATCGCGGTCACGGGCAGCAATGATGCGCCTGTGGTGACGGTGGATACGGACACGGCCACGGATGACTCCGTTGCAGCGACCGGCAATGTCCTGACCAACGACAGCGATGCGGATGGCTCCGATGTGCTGGCGGTTGCGACAGCGGCGGCTTCGGGGGACAGCGCCACGGCGGTGACCACCGGCACGGTGATCACGGGGACCTACGGCACGCTGACGATCTCGGATGACGGCAGCTACAGCTATGTGGTGACGGACGAGAGCCTGGATGACACAGACACGGTTTCGGATGTGTTCGACCTGGGTGTCAGCGATGGCACCGCCACCGAACCCTCGACCCTGACCATCGCGATCACCGGCAGCAATGATGCGCCTGTGGTGACGGTGGATACGGACACGGCCACGGATGACTCTGTTGCAGCGACCGGCAATGTGCTGAGCAACGACAGCGATGCGGATGGCTCCGATGTGCTGGCGGTTGCGACAGCGGCGGTCTCGGGGGGCAGCGCCACGGCGGTGACCACCGGCACGGTGATCACGGGGATGTACGGAACGCTGACGATCTCGGATGACGGCGGCTATAGCTATGTGGTGACGGATGAGAGCCTGGATGACACCGACGCGGTTCAGGATGTGTTTGACCTGGGGGTCAGCGATGGCACCGCCACGGTGGCCTCGACCCTGACCATTTCGATCACGGGTTCCGAAGATCTGGCTACTATCTCAGGTGACTTTGTCGACACCATTTCCGAAGCTGGAGTGGATGGCGGCAACATGGCTGTTTCCGCGACCGCGGCGTCGGGCACGCTGACAGTCACTGATCTGGATGCAGGTGAAAACCTGCTCAAGGAGAAAACAGAAAGTGGGGACAACGCCTATGGCGTATTCTCCGTCAATGCGAATGGCAGTTGGAGCTACGCCTTGACGGATCCCGAAGTATCCGGGGTTCAGGAGCTAGCCGTCGGAGAAAGTGTGACCGACACGATCACCGTCGAGTCGCTTGATGGTTCGGCGTCGCAACTGATCACCGTTACAATCCAAGGCACCAATGACGCACCCTTTATCGTGGGTACATCGGACCTGAGTGGCGATGTCGTCGATGGGGGAGTTCTCACCGCCACTGGAACAATCAACTTCAATGACCATGAAATCGCCGACAACCATACAATTCTGGTTGCGCCTGCGACGACCGGATATGTGGGTGCCTTTGCCAGTTCCGTTACTGCGCTTGCAGTTGGCTCGACCGCATCGGGTTCGATCAATTGGACGTTGACGGTTGGCGCATCGGAAATTCAGGGCCTGAGTGAGGGTCAAGAGATTGTTCAATACTATGATGTGGCCATCACGGATCCGCATGGTGGGCAGGTGCAGGAACAGATTGCAATTACCCTGATGGGCACAAACGATCTGCCAGTGATTTCCGCCACGACGTCGCCGGCCGCCATCAGCGAAGACGTCGACGCGTCCGCTCAAACGATTGCTGCAAATGGAATGCTCGAAGCATCGGACGTTGATATTGGCGAAAGTGTTCAGGGCCAGGGTAATGCCCCGGACACGATAAGCGCATCGGTTATAGGTGATGCTGCTGTGACATATACAGGAACCGGGACGCTTCCAGATGTTTCAGCTCTTGCTGCAAATGCGAATCTCGCGTTTTCGACCGCACCGCAAGTCTCTACCGGAGCTGCACAGACCTTTGCTTTCAGCTACAATGCCACCGGAGATCTGGACTTTCTCGCCTTGGGAGAAATGCTGGAACTAACCTATACGGTGCAGATTTCTGATAACCACGGCGGAGCTGTCACAGATACAGTAACGGTTACGATTACGGGGACAAATGACGCCCCCACTGCAGTCGCCGATACCGGGTCTGCGGTCGAAAACGGCGGCACTATTCTTGTCGATCTCACGGGCAATGATACGGACCCGGATTCTGCTGACGATTTGGAAATTGTGTCGATTGATACAACCGGAACGCTAGGCACAGTAGCGATCAATCTCGACAACGATACGGTTACCTATGACCCGAACGGTCAATTCGAAGCCCTTGCTATTGGAGAAATGGCAACTGATACATTTACTTACACGATTTCCGACGGCAATGGAGTTACCTCGACCGGGACGGTGACCATCGCGATCACGGGCAGCAATGATGCGCCTGTTGTGACGGTGGATACGGATACGGCCACGGATGATTCCGTTGCGGCGACCGGCAATGTGCTGAGCAATGACAGCGATGCGGATGGCTCTGATGTGCTGGCGGTTGCGACGGCGGCGGCTTCGGGGGACAGCGCCACGGCGGTGACCACCGGCACGGTGATCACGGGGATGTATGGCACGCTGACGATCTCGGATGACGGCGGCTATAGCTATGTGGTGACGGATGAGAGCCTGGATGACACCGACGCGGTTCAGGATGTGTTTGACCTGGGGGTCAGCGATGGCACCGCCACGGTGGCCTCGACCCTGACCATTGCGATCACGGGCAGCAATGATGCGCCTGTTGTGACGGTGGATACGGATACGGCCACGGATGATGCCGTTGCGGCGACCGGCAATGTGCTGAGCAATGACAGCGATGCGGATGGCTCTGATGTGCTGGCGGTTGCGACGGCGGCGGCTTCGGGGGACAGCGCCACGGCGGTGACCACCGGCACGGTGATCACGGGGATGTATGGCACGCTGACGATCTCGGATGACGGCAGCTACAGCTATGTGGTGACGGACGAGAGCCTGGATGACACCGACGCGGTTCAGGATGTGTTTGACCTGGGGGTCAGCGATGGCACCGCCACGGTGGCCTCGACCCTGACCATTGCGATCACGGGCAGCAACGATGCGCCTGTTGTGACGGTGGATACGGATACGGCCACGGATGACTCTGTTGCGGCGACCGGCAATGTGCTGAGCAACGACAGCGATGCGGATGGCTCCGATGTGCTGGCGGTTGCGACGGCGGCGGCCGCGGGGGACAGCGCCACGGCGGTGACCACCGGCACGGTGATCACGGGGATGTACGGAACACTGACGATCTCGGATGACGGCAGCTACAGCTATGTGGTGACGGACGAGAGCCTGGATGACACAGACACGGTTTCGGATGTGTTCGACCTGGGTGTCAGCGATGGCACCGCCACCGAACCCTCGACCCTGACCATCGCGATCACCGGCAGCAATGATGCGCCTGTGGTGACGGTGGATACGGACACGGCCACGGATGACTCTGTTGCAGCGACCGGCAATGTGCTGAGCAACGACAGCGATGCGGATGGCTCCGATGTGCTGGCGGTTGCGACAGCGGCGGTCTCGGGGGGCAGCGCCACGGCGGTGACCACCGGCACGGTGATCACGGGGATGTACGGAACGCTGACGATCTCGGATGACGGCGGCTACAGCTATGTGGTGACGGACGAGAGCCTAGCTGAAGGGGTCGCGGTTTCGGATGTGTTCGACCTGGGTGTCAGCGATGGCACCGCCACGGTGGCCTCGACCCTGACCGTCGCGATCACCGGCAGCAATGATGCGCCTGTTGTGACGGTGGATACGGATACGGCCACGGATGATGCCGTTGCGGCGACCGGCAATGTGCTGAGCAATGACAGCGATGCGGATGGCTCTGATGTGCTGGCGGTTGCGACGGCGGCGGCTTCGGGGGACAGCGCCACGGCGGTGACCACCGGCACGGTGATCACGGGGATGTATGGCACGCTGACGATCTCGGATGACGGCGGCTACAGCTATGTGGTGACGGATGAGAGCCTGGATGACACCGACGCGGTTCAGGATGTGTTTGACCTGGGGGTCAGCGATGGCACCGCCACGGTGGCCTCGACCCTGACCATTGCGATCACGGGCAGCAACGATGCGCCTGTTGTGACGGTGGATACGGATACGGCCACGGATGATGCCGTTGCGGCGACCGGCAATGTGCTGAGCAATGACAGCGATGCGGATGGCTCTGATGTGCTGGCGGTTGCGACGGCGGCGGCTTCGGGGGACAGCGCCACGGCGGTGACCACCGGCACGGTGATCACGGGGATGTATGGCACGCTGACGATCTCGGATGACGGCGGCTATAGCTATGTGGTGACGGATGAGAGCCTGGATGACACCGACGCGGTTCAGGATGTGTTTGACCTGGGGGTCAGCGATGGCACCGCCACGGTGGCCTCGACCCTGACCGTCGCGATCACGGGCAGCAATGATGCGCCTGTTGTGACGGTGGATACGGACACGGCCACGGATGACTCTGTTGCGGCGACCGGCAATGTGCTGAGCAATGACAGCGATGCGGATGGCTCTGATGTGCTGGCGGTTGCGACGGCGGCGGCTTCGGGGGACAGCGCCACGGCGGTGACCACCGGCACGGTGATCACGGGGATGTATGGCACGCTGACGATCTCGGATGACGGCGGCTACAGCTATGTGGTGACGGATGAGAGCCTGGATGACACCGACGCGGTTCAGGATGTGTTTGACCTGGGGGTCAGCGATGGCACCGCCACGGTGGCCTCGACCCTGACCATTTCGATCACGGGCAGCAATGATGCGCCTGTTGTGACGGTGGATACGGATACGGCCACGGATGATGCCGTTGCGGCGACCGGCAATGTGCTGAGCAATGACAGCGATGCAGATGGCTCTGATGTGCTGGCGGTTGCGACAGCGGCGGCTTCGGGGGACAGCGCCACGGCGGTGACCACCGGCACGGTGATCACGGGGATGTATGGCACGCTGACGATCTCGGATGACGGCAGCTACAGCTATGTGGTGACGGATGAGAGCCTAGCTGAAGGGGTCGCCGTTCAGGATGTGTTTGACCTTGGGGTCAGCGATGGCACCGCCACGGTGGCCTCGACCCTGACCATCGCGATCACCGGCAGCAATGATGCGCCGACCTTTGTCTTCGCCCCCACTGTTTTGCCACTGTCGGATACTCCCAATGATGACACGTTTGCCACTATCGATGGTGTGGTAGTGGTCGACGACATAGATACTGGTGATTTTCCGGCGCTGTCTCTGGATGGTGGTTCGAGCACGCTTGAGGCCGGCTTTACGCATGAAAGTATCGGGCAATTCGGCACTCTCTATTTCAATAGCACTAATGGAGCATTCCGCTTTGCTCCGAATGACGCTGCGATCGAAGGACTGGATGACGCTGAAACTGGTTCGGATGTCTTCACGATTACGGTTACTGACAGTCAATTGGCTAGGGCCCAGCAGGCGATCACCATCTATCTAACAGGTACGAATGACGTTCCTGTTATCGTTGCTGATGTTTCTGCGGCGACCGAAGATGGAGCAACGATCACTGGCGACTTGTCATCCAATGACGTGGATCGCGACGGGGAGGCGCTCAGCTATACGCTGGATGCGCCAGTTTCGGGGTTTGTGCTCAGCAGTGATGGAAATTGGAGTTTTGACCCCAGCCATGCCGATTACCAATATCTGGCCCGGGATCAGATGGTTACTGTTGTGGTCAACTATTCCGCTACGGACGGTACGGTTGCAGACTCTGGAACACTGAGTATCACTCTTACTGGTACGAATGATGCGCCGAACGCTGTTCTTGATACGGTTACTGTTGTCGAAGGCCAAAGTGTCGGCGGCGATCTGTCTACGAACGACGACCCTGTCGATGATGGGTCTGTATTGAATTACACGCTGAACGCGCCGGTTGATGGGCTCACAGTGAACACCGATGGAACGTTCACTTTTGATGCTTCGCATGCAACCTACGATTCTCTGGGTGCGGGCCAAACCACCGTCGTGGTCGCGTCGCAGCGGGTCGAGGATCAGGATGGAGCATTCGATAATGAAACGCTCCTGGTCACTGTAAACGGCGTCAATGATGCTGCGGTTATCACCGGTGACGACACTGGTTCGGTCACTGAGAATGCTGAAGTTGCAGCGACTGGCAATTTGGATCACACGGATGTTGATGCAAACAATGCCAATGATGCGTGGTCTACTACTGTGGTCACACAAGGCATCTACGGCCTGCTCACCATTACCGGAAGTGGGAGCTGGACTTATGTTCTGGACGAAGCCAATCCCACTGTTGATGCGTTGAATGCAAGCATGTCCTTGACCGATACGATTACGGTCGAGACCACTGATGGGACGCAGGAAACCATCCAGATCACCATTAGCGGCGACAATGATGCACCGACGGTGTCGGCTGGTGTTACTGGGGGCGCGGGTGAGGATGATGCGGGTTTCACCATAGACTTGCTGAGCAATGCCTCGGATGTGGATACTGGCGACACGCTGAACGTAGCAGGGCTGAACCTGGTTGGTGGCGATGACAGGGGCGTGAGCGTCGTTGGCAATAGCCTCGATGTGGACCCCTCGGCATACGACCATCTTGCCGCAGGCGAGACCGAGATCATCAGCTACTCTTTTGTTGTCCAGGATGGCAAAGGTGGCAGCGTGGCACAGACCGCAACCATCGCGATCACGGGCAGCAACGATGCGCCTGTTGTGACGGTGGATACGGACACGGCCACGGATGATGCCGTTGCGGCGACCGGCAATGTGCTGAGCAATGACAGCGATGCAGATGGCTCTGATGTGCTGGCGGTTGCGACGGCGGCGGCTTCGGGGGACAGCGCCACGGCGGTGACCACCGGCACGGTGATCACGGGGATGTATGGCACGCTGACGATCTCGGATGACGGCGGCTATAGCTATGTGGTGACGGATGAGAGCCTGGATGACACCGACGCGGTTCAGGATGTGTTTGACCTGGGGGTCAGCGATGGCACCGCCACGGTGGCCTCGACCCTGACCGTCGCGATCACGGGCAGCAATGATGCGCCTGTTGTGACGGTGGATACGGATACGGCCACGGATGATGCCGTTGCGGCGACCGGCAATGTGCTGAGCAATGACAGCGATGCGGATGGCTCTGATGTGCTGGCGGTTGCGACGGCGGCGGCTTCGGGGGACAGCGCCACGGCGGTGACCACCGGCACGGTGATCACGGGGATGTATGGCACGCTGACGATCTCGGATGACGGCGGCTATAGCTATGTGGTGACGGATGAGAGCCTGGATGACACCGACGCGGTTCAGGATGTGTTTGACCTGGGGGTCAGCGATGGCACCGCCACGGTGGCCTCGACCCTGACCATTGCGATCACCGGCAGCAATGATGCGCCTGTTGTGACGGTGGATACGGATACGGCCACGGATGATGCCGTTGCGGCGACCGGCAATGTGCTGAGCAATGACAGCGATGCGGATGGCTCCGATGTGCTGGCGGTTGCGACAGCGGCGGCTTCGGGGGACAGCGCCACGGCGGTGACCACCGGCACGGTGATCACGGGGATGTATGGCACGCTGACGATCTCGGATGACGGCGGCTATAGCTATGTGGTGACGGATGAGAGCCTGGATGACACCGACGCGGTTCAGGATGTGTTTGACCTGGGGGTCAGCGATGGCACCGCCACGGTGGCCTCGACCCTGACCATTGCGATCACGGGCAGCAACGATGCGCCTGTTGTGACGGTGGATACGGATACGGCCACGGATGATGCCGTTGCGGCGACCGGCAATGTGCTGAGCAATGACAGCGATGCGGATGGCTCTGATGTGCTGGCGGTTGCGACGGCGGCGGCTTCGGGGGACAGCGCCACGGCGGTGACCACCGGCACGGTGATCACGGGGATGTATGGCACGCTGACGATCTCGGATGACGGCGGCTATAGCTATGTGGTGACGGATGAGAGCCTGGATGACACCGACGCGGTTCAGGATGTGTTCGACCTGGGGGTCAGCGATGGCACCGCCACGGTGGCCTCGACCCTGACCGTCGCGATCACGGGCAGCAATGATGCGCCTGTTGTGACGGTGGATACGGATACGGCCACGGATGATGCCGCTGCGGCGACCGGCAATGTGCTGAGCAATGACAGCGATGCGGATGGCTCTGATGTGCTGGCGGTTGCGACGGCGGCGGCTTCGGGGGACAGCGCCACGGCGGTGACCACCGGCACGGTGATCACGGGGATGTATGGCACGCTGACGATCTCGGATGACGGCGGCTATAGCTATGTGGTGACGGATGAGAGCCTGGATGACACCGACGCGGTTCAGGATGTGTTTGACCTGGGGGTCAGCGATGGCACCGCCACGGTGGCCTCGACCCTGACCGTCGCGATCACGGGCAGCAATGATGCGCCTGTTGTGACGGTGGATACGGATACGGCCACGGATGATGCCGTTGCGGCGACCGGCAATGTGCTGAGCAATGACAGCGATGCGGATGGCTCTGATGTGCTGGCGGTTGCGACGGCGGCGGCTTCGGGGGACAGCGCCACGGCGGTGACCACCGGCACGGTGATCACGGGGATGTATGGCACGCTGACGATCTCGGATGACGGCGGCTATAGCTATGTGGTGACGGATGAGAGCCTGGATGACACCGACGCGGTTCAGGATGTGTTTGACCTGGGGGTCAGCGATGGCACCGCCACGGTGGCCTCGACCCTGACCATTGCGATCACCGGCAGCAATGATGCGCCTGTTGTGACGGTGGATACGGATACGGCCACGGATGATGCCGTTGCGGCGACCGGCAATGTGCTGAGCAATGACAGCGATGCGGATGGCTCCGATGTGCTGGCGGTTGCGACAGCGGCGGCTTCGGGGGACAGCGCCACGGCGGTGACCACCGGCACGGTGATCACGGGGATGTATGGCACGCTGACGATCTCGGATGACGGCGGCTATAGCTATGTGGTGACGGATGAGAGCCTGGATGACACCGACGCGGTTCAGGATGTGTTTGACCTGGGGGTCAGCGATGGCACCGCCACGGTGGCCTCGACCCTGACCATTGCGATCACGGGCAGCAACGATGCGCCTGTTGTGACGGTGGATACGGATACGGCCACGGATGATGCCGTTGCGGCGACCGGCAATGTGCTGAGCAATGACAGCGATGCGGATGGCTCTGATGTGCTGGCGGTTGCGACGGCGGCGGCTTCGGGGGACAGCGCCACGGCGGTGACCACCGGCACGGTGATCACGGGGATGTATGGCACGCTGACGATCTCGGATGACGGCGGCTATAGCTATGTGGTGACGGATGAGAGCCTGGATGACACCGACGCGGTTCAGGATGTGTTCGACCTGGGGGTCAGCGATGGCACCGCCACGGTGGCCTCGACCCTGACCGTCGCGATCACGGGCAGCAATGATGCGCCTGTTGTGACGGTGGATACGGATACGGCCACGGATGATGCCGCTGCGGCGACCGGCAATGTGCTGAGCAATGACAGCGATGCGGATGGCTCTGATGTGCTGGCGGTTGCGACGGCGGCGGCTTCGGGGGACAGCGCCACGGCGGTGACCACCGGCACGGTGATCACGGGGATGTATGGCACGCTGACGATCTCGGATGACGGCAGCTACAGCTATGTGGTGACGGACGAGAGCCTGGATGACACCGACACGGTTCAGGATGTGTTTGACCTGGGTGTCAGCGATGGCACCGCCACGGTGGCCTCGACCCTGACCATTGCGATCACCGGCAGCAATGATGCGCCTGTTGTGACGGTGGATACGGATACGGCCACGGATGATGCCGTTGCGGCGACCGGCAATGTGCTGAGCAATGACAGCGATGCGGATGGCTCCGATGTGCTGGCGGTTGCGACAGCGGCGGCTTCGGGGGACAGCGCCACGGCAGTGACCACCGGCACGGTGATCACGGGGATGTATGGCACGCTGACGATCTCGGATGACGGCGGCTATAGCTATGTGGTGACGGACGAGAGCCTGGATGACACCGACACGGTTCAGGATGTGTTTGACCTGGGTGTCAGCGATGGCACTGCCACGGTGGCCTCGACCCTGACCATTGCGGTGTCGGGCAGCAATGATGCGCCTGTTGTGACGGTGGATACGGACACGGCCACGGATGATTCCGTTGCGGCGACCGGCAATGTGCTGAGCAACGACAGCGATGCGGATGGCTCCGATGTGCTGGCGGTTGCGACGGCGGCGGCTTCGGGGGGCAGCGCCACGGCGGTGACCACCGGCACGGTGATCACGGGGATGTATGGCACGCTGACGATCTCGGATGATGGCGGCTACAGCTATGTGGTGACGGACGAGAGCCTGGATGACACCGACGCGGTTCAGGATGTGTTCGACCTGGGTGTCAGCGATGGCACCGCCACGGTGGCCTCGACCCTGACCATTGCGATCACCGGCAGCAATGATGCGCCTGTGGTGGTTGTTGGCGCTGCAGGCCAACAGGTCGCTGGGTTGCCTTATGTTCTTGGAACTGGAGACATTTCAGCGAGTGATGTCGATACTGGTGACGTGCTGACCTATACTGTGACCCCTGTGACCGGCGGTGGGTTGCAAGTGAATGGAGTGGCATCGACCAGCTTTACCCAAGCGCAGCTCGAAGCTGGGCAAGTTGCGGTTCTGTATGATGGTGGCTCCAACTTGTCGCCGATCTTTGATGTTTCGGTCAGCGATGGGACAGACAGTGTGTCTGCGACTGCCAGCTTCCAGGTTGATTTCTCGCCAACCAGTTTCACCCTGGTTCCGGAACAAGCTGAAACAGATAACTATGGCAACCGCTTTGGAGCGGCGTTGAGCCCGACCGGGGTCGTTTCCGGCAGCTTTGATGCGCCGGGGAACGAAACAGTTCTGCGTTTTGATGGGTTCGACATCGACTTTGCGGATGAAGTGCGGTTGTTGGTGAATGGCAGCGAGGTCGGTTTCCTGGGTGTCGGTGTTGATAACGGCGTACAGGCCTATGAGTTTGTTATCTCGGATACGCTCGTGAATCCAACAGGCAACGTCGTCCAGTTCCAGCAGATGCTGAACCCCGATTTCAAATGGGGCGTGACCAATATCGTGCTTGATAGCCGTGTCCGGTTGACGGAGGACGTCTTGGAAACCGGTGAGTTCGGGAACAACTTCAACGGCTCGTCTGATGCAGATGGCATTGTGACGGCAGTGTTCGAGGGCCTGGGCAAGGATGCGACATTGTTTTTCAATGCCTTCGACATTGACTCTGGTGGTGAAGTTGAGGTGCTTCTCAATGGGACAAGCCTTGGTTTCCTGGACAAGGGATTGGACAATGGGCTGTCGGCGAACGAGTTCCAGATTGAACTGTCTGATCAGATGGTTGGCGACAATGTCGTCCAGTTCATTCAGCGACAGCAAAGCACCTATACGTGGGGTGTAACTGATTTGGTGATCACCGAACGCTCTGCTGTGGATTTCAACCTTGAACGCGAAGCTCTGGAAATCGGCAAGTTTGGCAACAACTTTGGTGGCAGCTCCGATGCCGACGGGGTTGTGACCGGTTCGTTTATTGGATCCGGCGAAGATCTTGTGCTGGGCTTTTCTGCCTTCGACATCGACACGGCGACCGAATTGCAGGTTGCAGTGAACGGCGTTGATCTGGGGCCGGTTGCACCGACTTCAAATGACGGAACAGCGTTCTATCAGTTCCGCATCGACAGCAGCGCGCTCTTGTCCGGTGAAAACCTGGTTACATTCACCCAAGCTGATAATCCGGCCTACAAGTGGGGCGTAACAGATATCAGTATTCAGTCCATTGATGCCGAGCTGACCCAGGGGACGACGGAAACTGGCAAATGGGGGAACAACTATGCAGGGCGGACAGAGGCCGATGCCTCCGCCGTATTCAGCTTTGCCGGTTCGACGAAAGATCTGTCTGTCGATCTGACAGGATTTGATATCGACACAAATAACGAGGTCGAGATCTTCCTGAATGGTCAGAGCCTTGGGTTCCTGGAACAGGGAACGAATGGAGGCAACTCCAGTCATTCAGTGTTCCTGTCCTCGGACATTCAGATGAGTGGTGAAAACACGCTGAGCTTTGTTCAGGAAGACAATCCGAACTACCAATGGGGTGTCACTGATTTGCTCTTGTCTGAACATGTGGATGCAGTCCTGGCGGCAGATGTGACCGACACCGGATCCTTTGGCAACAATTTCAATGGAACCAATACACCTGATGCAGAACTTCTTATGACGTTCATGGGTGGTGTCGATGACTTCGAACTGACCTTCAATGCATTCGACATCGACACGGACAATGAAGTCGAGGTCTTTTTGAATGGCAACAGTCTTGGGCGTCTTGATGCAGGTGTGGATCAGGGATTGTCGGCGTACCAGTTTGACATAGCGCAGGCGGATCAACTGGCCGGTACCAATATGTTGACATTTGTTCAGCTGCAGAACCCGAATTTCGTTTGGGGTGTCACGGACATTCTTCTGCAGACCGCTATGTTGCCGGATGAACCGATCACGATCGAATAAGCCTTTGGGGCCGACCCTACTTTGTCGGCCTTAGCTTTGCGAAACCCTGCGTAACTTAGTTATGCAGGGTTTTTCGAAATGGGGGTGCGAGCACAGCCTGAGTAACACCATGACAGTGGGGTACTGGCGAAAACTGTGCTCTTCTGCCTGCTAACCTGGAAAAAACACAGCATCGATGGACGCCCCATTGATCGGCAACAGGACGGCATTCCTCCGCACGCCTCAGCGATCGAAATTCAAGCTGGGGATGATGTCCATAGGTTTCGCGGCAAATCCTGACACTGCGGAGTCATTCCTGCGCTTGAGAAACATTGAACAATGTAGCAGGATGAGCCCAAAATGCTCTGCGGGGCACACGCATCGCCCGTGACCGTTTGAAGCGAACAAGCGGACCAGGTATGGCAACCTGTCCGCCCTAGCATACTACCATCAAGAAAGCGGGATCATTCGCCATAAGGCACCCAGATCGTTTTGATCTCGGTGGACGCTTCCAGGAAACGGCGTGTGACGTCCGTGGACCAATCCATGGTTTGCCGGTTGTTGACCCAAGTCCGCTTGAGATTGCTGGCCGAGGCGTCTTCGACTTCCCGAGATAGATCACTGGACGAGAATGACCACATGGCGTCCACATTCATATGCCCGGCGAGCGGCACTGCTATGTCAGAAGGCGTCCCCGTAAGGATGTTCACGACGCCTGCGGGAACATCCGATGTTTCAAGCACCTGATAAAAATCTGTCGCGGCCAGCGGGTAAGGGTCGGAGGCGGCCAAAACGACTCGGTTACCCATCGCCAAGGCGGGAGCCATAACCGACACAAGTCCCAACAAAGGGGCCTCATCTGCGCACAGAGCACCGATCACGCCAACCGGTTCCTTCATGGCCAGGGCCACGCCACGTATCGGTACGCCGTGGGCCTGACCGTCATATTTGTCGGCCCAGGCTGCGGCTGTGAAAAGACGCTGAAGCGAGGCTTCGACCTCGGATGCACCGCTCCGTTTCCCGGTCATGGCATTGATGCGCTGCGCGAATTCATCGGCGCGCACAGACAGGTTTTCACCGATGTAATACAGGATCTGCGCCCGCAGGTGGCCGGTGGTCTTGGCCCAACCTTTTGCCCCGGCTGCGGCCTCGACCGCGTTGCGGACGTCCTTGCGATTGGCCAGGCCCACGTGGCCCAACAATGCACCGGACCGATTGTAGATCGGTTTGGAATAGCCGCTGTCCGGGCGGGTCTGTTTGCCACCGACATACATTTTGGCCGTGCGGTCGATTGCGTCGACTGGTGCGCCTTCGCCAGCATAGGCCTCAACGGGTTTCAATGGCTTGGTTTTGGCCTTGGGTTTGGTATAGGCGCTCAAGCCTTCCCAGCCACCTTCGCGACCAAAGCCGCTTTCGCGCACGCCGCCAAACCCGGCGGCCGCATCAAACAGGTTGGTGGCATTGACCCAGACCACGCCTGCGACCAGTTTCGGCGCAATATCCAGCGCCAGGTTCACGTTTTCCGTCCACACTGTCGCGGCCAACCCATAGCGGGTGTTGTTGGCCACCTCGACCGCCTCGGCCGGGGTGCGGAAGGTACAGGAAACTAGCACAGGGCCAAAGATTTCTTCCTGCATCAGCGGATCGGAGGGTTCCATCCCTTCGATCAGGGTAGGGGGATAGAAACAACCCTGGCTGGGCATTTCGATCCGGGCCTGATGCATGGACCCAGCTGTATTGGCCGCAACCATCTGGGAAATAGTCTGTAACTGTACGGGGTCAACAACCGCACCGATATCAATGCATTTGTCCAGGGGGTTGCCAATGCGTAGCTTGTCCATCCGCGCCTTGAGCTTGGCATGAAAGGCCTCGGCAATGCCTTCCTGTACCAACAGGCGGGACCCGGCGCAGCAGACCTGACCCTGATTGAACCAGATCGCGTCCACCAACCCTTCGACAGCGGAATCCAGATCGGCGTCGTCGAATACGATATACGGGGACTTGCCTCCCAGTTCGAGTGTCATCGCCTTGCCGCTGCCTGCGGTGGCCTGACGGATCCGGCGACCGACGCTGGTCGATCCCGTAAAGGCGATCTTGTCCACGTCTGCGGCGACAATCATTTCGCCCACGGCACCATCACCAGTGACAATATTAACCACCCCATCAGGTAGCCCGGCTTGACGACAGATGTCGGCGAACAGCAATGCGGTCAAAGAAGTATATTCAGCCGGTTTCAAAACCACCGTATTGCCCATGGCCAGCGCTGGAGCGATTTTCCAGGCCAGCATCAATAGCGGGAAGTTCCACGGGATGATCTGACCACACACACCCAGAGCCTGGGCATCGGGCAATTCGCCCTCCATCAGCTGGGCCATGCCCGCGTGGTAATAGAAGTGCCTTTGGGCCAGCGGGATATCGATATCGCGGGATTCCCGTATCGGCTTGCCGTTGTCCATCGTTTCGAGAACGGCGAACAGGCGGGCGTGTTTTTGCAGCAGACGGGCAATGGCATAGAGGTAACGTGCCCGACCTGGCCCGCCCTGGTTTTCCCATTTGCCCTGCGCTTTGCGGGCGGCGGCAACGGCCATATCCACATCCGCTTGTGTGGCTTGGGTCAAAGACGCGAGAACCTCGCCCGTTGCGGGATTTCGGCTTTCGAACGCGTGTGCGCCGGGGTTGGTGAAATCACCGTCGATGAAATGCCCGAAGCGATCGCCTTGATCGACCAACCAGGCCAATGCCTCGGCGGCGCTTTCGGGAGCAGGGCCATAATCCATGGACTCAAAAATCTCTTTGACAGTCATCGTGGTTCCTCGGTCTTCGCGGTGTCGTTTTTTCGAAAGGGGACGACCCGGAAATTCGTTTCGTCTCGGCGTCAGATGCGCCGATCAGCCCATAGCATGCCGGTATCCGGCGGAATAATGGCCGGTCAGGTGGTGTTCCAGCTGGCGTTCAATATCGCCCAACAGGGACGACGCGCCAAAGCGGAACAGGTCGGGTTGCAGCCAGCGGTCGCCCAGCTCTTCCTTGATCAGAGACAGATACACCACGGCGTCCTTGGCCTTGGAGATACCGCCGGCCGGTTTATAACCAACCCGATACCCGGTGCGGTCAAAGTAGTCGCGTATTGCCCGGATCATCACCAGCGTCACTGGCAGGGTGGCATTGACGCTTTCCTTGCCGGTTGACGTTTTAATGAAATCGGCCCCGGCCATCATGCACACCAATGAGGCACGTGCCACATTGCGCAGGCTGCCCAGCTCACCAGTGGCTAGGATCGCCTTGACGTGGGCGTCGCCGCAAGCGTGGCGAAAGGCGCGCATTTCATCATACAGTGCCTGCCAGTCCCCGGTCAGCACGTGACGACGCGAAATAACGATGTCGATCTCATGTGCGCCTGCCTTAACACTCTCTTCGATTTCGGCGACGCGCAAATGGAACGGTGACAGTCCGGCGGGAAATCCGGTCGACACTGCGGCCACCGGAATGCCAGACCCACGCAAGGCGTCCACGGCGGTGGTGATCATGTCGTGATAGACACAGACTGCTCCGGTGGTCAGTCCAGGCATTCCCAATGCGTCCAGCATGTCGGTGCGCACTGGCTGGCGCGCCTTGGCGCATAGGCGTCGAACCCGCCCGACTGTATCGTCGCCGGACAGGGTGGTCAGGTCGATGCAGCTGATCGCCTTGAGCATCCAGGCCGCCTGATAGTCCTTTTTCACGCTGCGCCGCCCGGGAAGGGTTGCCGCGCGGCGTTCAACGGCCGACGTGTTCGCCTGCACCGCCCGGACCCAATCCAGGTTCAACGCCATGCCGGGGTTGCGCGGTTCCGTCACCAGCGGCAAATGCGTTGTGTGTTCTGCTGTTTGGTTATCCATGTTTTTGATCCCAGAAACCGACAGGGAAACCTCGCATGGGTGCGACATGTTAGCAAGCGATGGGGGCAGTTTCCGTTCGGGAAATTTGACCATTTGGGCAAATAATGACCCTTATTGCGAATAAGTCGCAATATCATTGACTTTGTTGCGAATCATTCTCATATTGCCAGTAACGAAATTCACAGGAAGGAGTCCGCCATGCGGATTCGCCGGTTTGCTCTGATCGTCACTTCACTGCTTCTCCCGTTGATCGGGGGACAGGCGATGGCGCAGGAGCCAATGAAAGTCGTTGCCACAACTGGCATGATCGCGGATGCCGCGCGCCAGGTTGGCGGGGACCAAGTCAAGGTCAAAGGGCTGATGGGTCCCGGGGTTGACCCACATGCCTACCGTCAGACCCGCAGCGACATTGTCGCCATGACACGTGCTGATCTGGTGCTGTGGCATGGTCTCTATCTCGAAGCGCAGATGGAAGACTTCTTTCACGATCTGGAGCGCAAGCGCAACGTCGTCGCCGTCGCTGATGGCCTGCCCAGGGACGTTCTGCGCGGTCATGATTCCTATGCGGACAAATTCGACCCACATGTCTGGATGACACCGGTTCTGTGGAAGCAGATGGTACGCCAAGTGCAAAAGGCACTGACAGATACCCGACCAGAATCAGCCGAGTTTTTTGCCGCAAACGCGGATGCGCATCTGGCAGATCTGGACCGGCTGATTGCCTATGGAACCGAAACACTGGCCAGCGTTCCGGTCAGCAACAAGGTGCTGGTCACAGCCCATGATGCCTTTGGATATTTTGGGCGGGATTTTGGGTTTGAGGTGCTGGGAATTCAGGGAATTTCGACCCAATCCGAAGCCGGGCTGAACCGGATCAGCGAACTGGTCGACATGCTCGCGGATCGCAAGATTTCAGCTGTCTTTGTCGAAAGCTCGGTTTCGGATCGGTCGATCCGCGCCTTGATCGAAGGTGCTGCGTCGAAGGGCCACGAGGTTAAAATTGGCGGCGAACTTTTCTCGGACGCAATGGGTGCCGACGGTACCTATGAAGGCACCTATCTAGGGATGCTGGACCATAATATGACAACAATAGCCGGGGCGCTTGGCGCCGAAGTGCCCGAGCGCGGCATGGATGGCAAGCTTTCGGCAGGGTTTTGAGCATGACATTGGAATTGGCAAGCAATCAGGGTCAGGCACCAGCGGAAAAAGGGTTGGAACACAGCCCGCTGGCCATTCGTGGTTTGACTGTGACCTATGGTCAGAAACCAGCGGTGTTTTCTGTCGACATGACAGTCGAACCGGGCAAGATGACTGCCATAATCGGTCCCAATGGGGCCGGTAAATCCACCACGCTCAAAGCTGCATTGGGCATCATCAAACCGGTCTCGGGGCAAGTGCAGGTGTTCGGCAAGCCGCTGGAGGATCAGCGCGCCCGCATTGCCTATGTCCCGCAACGTGCCAGTGTAGACTGGGACTTTCCCACGCGAGTGATCGACGTCGTCCTGATGGGGCTGTATCGCGAATTGGGCCTGCTGGGGCGTCTGCGCAATCGGCACAAGGCCCGCGCGATGGAGTGCCTGAACCGGGTCGGTATGCATGATTTTTCGGATCGTCAGATCGGTCAGTTGTCCGGTGGCCAGCAACAACGTGTCTTCCTGGCGCGTGCGTTGGCGCAGGAGGCGGATCTGTACCTGTTGGACGAACCGTTTGCCGGGGTGGATGCCGCCACCGAGAAGGCAATCATCAATGTCCTCAAATCCCTGCGTAAATCGGGCAAGACCGTTGTCGTTGTTCATCATGATTTGGCAACTGTGCCCGAATATTTTGACAATGTGTTCCTGATCAACACGCGCAAAGTTGCCGAAGGATCTGTTGCGACAACCTTTACCGCCGAAACCTTGCAGGCCGCCTATGGCGGGCGGCTGGCCACTGCACAGGTGGATCAGCTGACACTGGCCGCGGGGTAAATACCATGCTGTTCGAAGCTCTGACGCTTCAGCTTGGCTATAACGCCACGCTGGTGGCTATTGGTGCGACCCTGCTGGGGGTTTCAGCCGGTGTCACCGGGACTTTCCTGTTTCTGCGCAAGCGGGCTTTGGTCAGCGATGCTGTATCTCATGCGACGCTTCCTGGAGTATGCGTGGCCTTCATCCTCATGGCCATGCTGGGCGGGGATGGGCGAAATCTGGTGGGTCTCTTGCTGGGCTCGGCGGTGTCGGCTGGAATCGGTCTGTGGTGTCTCAACTGGTTGACTCGCAACACACGGCTGGCCGAAGACGCGGCGATCGGTGCCGTGTTGTCGGTGTTCTTTGGGTTTGGGATTGTGCTGCTGACTGTCATCCAAACGCTGGGTGTGGGTCGCCAGGCGGGTCTCGAGGGGTTCCTGTTGGGCTCGACCTCTGGGATGTTGTGGGCCGATGCTTTGGTGATTGCGGGCGGCGGGGCGGTTACCCTGTTTCTGATCCTTCTGCTGCGCAGGCCGATGACGTTGGTGGCATTTGATCCCGAATATGCGGCTGCGCGCGGGTTGCCCGTCGACAGGATTGATCTGGCGATGATGGGGCTGGTTATGGCTGTAACGGTTGTGGGGCTCAAGATCGTGGGGCTAATCCTGATCGTCGCCCTGTTGATCATTCCCGCTGTGACAGCCCGTTTCTGGACCGAACGAAGTGATCATGTGGTGCTGTTGGCGGGTCTGACGGGTGGCATATCCGCCTATCTGGGGGCGGCGATTTCCGCGTCGGCCCCGAACCTGCCAACAGGTCCGATCATCGTGTTGATGAGCTTTGCGCTGTTTGCCTTGTCGATGCTGCTTGCCCCCAATCGCGGTGTTTTGGCCGCGATCTTGCGCTATGTTCGCTTTCAGCGCCGGGTGCACGTTCGTCAAGGCTTGTTGGCGTTGTCCCAAGGGCAGCCAATCTATGAAAAATTGACTCTGAGATTGCTCAACCGTGCCGGATTGGTGCGCCTGGACGGGGTCGCTACGGACACAGGTCGCGCGCGCGCCGCCAAGGCGCTACGCGACGAGAAACGTTGGGAAGTGGTGCGTTCAGACCAGGCGCATGAAGCCGCTGCCGCGCTGTATGACGGGTTGCGTGAAATCGAAACCGTGCTGACCCGTGATCAAATTGATGAAATCGACCGCCGAATCGGCGGGCCAAAAGAGGTGCCGGCATGAGTGGTGAAGAATTTGTCCCCCTGTCGCTGACACCGTTGCTGATCGGCACATTTGCCGCTGTGGCCTGTGCGTTACCTGGCAATTTTCTGTTGTTGCGGCGTCAGGCGCTGATCGGTGATGCGATCAGCCATGTGGTGTTGCCCGGGATCGTGGTGGCCTTTTTGATCACCGGGGCCATTTCGGCCTGGCCGATGATGCTGGGGGCCGCCGGGGCGGCGGTGGTTGCCGTGGTGATGATCGAAGCAATTCGCCGGTTGGGTCGGATCGAACCGGGGGCAGCCATGGGGGTGGTGTTCACCACAATGTTTGCCGGGGGTGTTCTGCTGCTCGAACAGACCGACACTTCGACCGTGCATCTTGATGTGGAACACGCGCTATACGGCAACCTTGAAAGCCTGATCTGGCTGGATGCTGTGGGCTGGGCATCGTTGCTGGATACCCAGGCACTGGCGCATCTGCCGGTCGAACTGCCCCGCATGGCTTTGACTCTCGTCGGAGTACTGGTGTTTACCGCACTCTTCTGGCGCGCGCTCAAGATCTCGACCTTTGACGAAGGATTTGCCCGGACCATGGGGATCCGGGTCAATATGTTGGGCATGGCGCTGGTCATCACTGCTGCGATTGCTGCTGTGGCCGCCTTTGATGCAGTGGGGTCGATTATCGTGATAGCGATGTTTATCTGTCCGCCCGCTGCGGCGCGTATGATGACAAACCGGCTCGAGGGGCAAGTGGGATGGAGTGTTGTCTTTGCCGTGATTTCGGCGGTTCTGGGGTATGTTCTGGCGGGGTATGGCCCGATGTGGATTGGCGGCAGTGACGCGGTTTCGGCAGCAGGTATGATTGCTACTGTTTCGGGCGTCATCCTCGCTCTGGCAGCAAAATTTGGCCCGTGTCGCAACCGCACAGGTGCCCCTGTTTCGGCATGACCCCCGGGTCCAGACACAGGCCCTGGAAGGGTCGAATTATTCTGCTGGATCGCGTGTGTTTTCTGCCTTAACCACCCTGTGACGCATCTGGCAGAATCGCAGGTGCATATGCTAAGTGTTGTTGTATGGCACATGCGAACCCCAATATCAGCGAAAACCGCCCCGTCATCCGTCAACTTGATGACAGCGCAATCAACCGTATTGCGGCGGGCGAAGTCGTCGAACGCCCGGCTTCCGCGGTCAAGGAAATGGTGGAAAACGCCATTGATGCGGGGGCAACCCGGATCACCATCGACATTGCCGATGGCGGCAAGACCCTGATCCGTGTCACCGACGACGGATGTGGTATGCCTCCGGACGAACTGCCTCTGGCCCTGTCGCGTCATGCAACATCCAAGATTGACGGCTCGGACCTGCTCAACATTCACACCTTTGGGTTTCGCGGTGAAGCGCTGCCTTCTCTGGGTGCGGTGGGCCGCCTGACGATCATCAGCCGGGCCGAAGGGTACGACGCCGCTCAGATCCGGGTGTCTGGCGGGCAGATGGATCCGGTCAAACCAGCGGCGCTGCGATCAGGTACAATTGTAGAACTACGTGACCTGTTTTTTGCCACCCCAGCACGATTAAAATTCATGCGATCAGACCGGGCGGAATCCCAGGCAATTGGCGATGTGGTCAAACGTCTGGCCATGGCTGAACCGTCAGTGGGGTTCACGTTGCGTGATGTGTCGGGTGGTGGCGAAGGGCGCGTGACCTTTCGGGCTGATCCGCTGTCTGGCGATCTATTCGACGCCTTGCATGGACGACTGGCGCAGGTTCTCGGGCGTGAATTCGCTGAAAACGCACTGCGCATTGATGCGACCCGCGACGGAATTCGGTTGTATGGTTATGCCGCCTTGCCCACCTATTCGCGGGGGGCTTCGGTGGCGCAGTTCCTGTTCGTGAACACACGTCCGGTCAAGGACAAGACCCTGCAAGGCGCATTGCGCGCTGCCTATTTTGATTTCCTTAGCCGTGACCGCCATCCGGCGGCGGCACTATTCATTGATTGCGATCCAACCCTGGTCGATGTGAACGTGCACCCGGCCAAATCCGAAGTTCGTTTCCGAGATCCCGGGATTGCGCGCGGCCTGATCGTTTCGGCCCTACGTCATGCGCTTGCCGAAGCCGGGCACCGGGCCTCGACCACGGTTGCAGACGCGACGTTGGGTGCCATGCGACCCGAGCAGCCGAGCCAGCCCCGCGTGTATCAGATGGACCGGCCTTCTCTGGGCGCACGGGTTGCCAATTATGCGGCGCAGCGCCCGGCCAATCCCGAACCTTTTGGGTTTGAGGATCTTAAACAGGACTACAGCGGTCGTGTTGTCGAAACCCCGCTGGAGCCAACTCAAAGCGAAGATCCCGCAAGTACCGAGGAACAGCACCCGCTGGGCGCCGCCCGGGGGCAGGTGCATGAAAACTATATCATCGCACAGACGGCTGATGGCATGGTTATCGTCGATCAGCACGCGGCCCATGAACGGCTGGTCTATGAAAAGCTGAAAAATCAAATGGCCGAAAACGGCGTCGCAGCCCAGGCTTTGTTGATTCCTGAAATCGTCGAACTGTCCGACAATGACTGTGCCCGGCTGGTCGACGTTGCCGACGAGTTGTCAAAATTCGGATTGACCATCGAACCTTTCGGCGGAAATGCCGTCGCGGTGCGTGAAACCCCTGCCATCTTGGGAGAGGTCAATGCCACTGCGATGATCAGGGATATTCTGGATGAACTGGACGATCAGGGCACCAGCCAATTGGTTCAGGCCAAGGTCGAAGCGATTCTGTCCCGTGTTGCCTGCCATGGCTCGATCCGCTCGGGCCGTCGCATGCGCGGCGAAGAAATGAACGCCCTGCTGCGCGAGATGGAAGCCACGCCCCATTCGGGCCAGTGCAACCATGGCCGCCCAACCTATGTAGAACTGAAGCTGGCCGATATTGAACGGCTGTTCGGACGCAGTTGATCCCAATCATCAGGCACGCTAGAGATTGGGGAAACAAAACAGGAACGGGCGGGCGATATGACTGAAATTGCGGGATTGGGATTTGCCCTGAATGATCCGCTGGCGATTGCAGCGCTGGCCGGCGTTGCAACATCTCTGTTGATTGTCATTCTGCTGTTCCTGGCGCTGCGCGCGGCCAATCGGTCTGCCCGAATGACCGAACCGCTTGCACAGCAGATGTATCACCTCGGCCAGCATGTTCAGCAATTGGGCCAAGGACAGGAACAGCTGCGCGGCGGGCTGCAGCATGTGTCGGAAACCCAGGCCAACGCTCAGGTACAGATGATCCAGACGGTCGAAGCGCGGCTCGCCGCAGTTCAGCAGAACATGAGCGATCGTCTTGCCGACAACGCCCTGCGCGGCCAGCGTGCAATGGCTGACATGCAAGAGCGGATGAAAGAAAGCCTGCACGGCTCCTCCAAGCAGACCACGGCGTCGCTGACTCAGTTGCAGGAGCGGCTCAAGATGATCGACAAGGCGCAGGACAACATCACCAAGCTCTCTGGTGATGTCCTGAGCTTGCAGGACATTCTGTCCAACAAACAGACACGGGGCGCATTCGGAGAGATTCAGCTGAATGATATAGTGTCCAAGGCCCTGCCAGCCGACAGCTATTCGCTGCAACACACCCTGTCCAACGGAAAACGCGCCGATTGCCTGATCCATCTGCCAAACCCACCCGGCCCCATCGTGATCGACAGCAAATTTCCTCTGGAACCTTATGAAGCCCTGCGCAAGGCCGAGACCCAAGTCCAGCTTCAAGAGGCGGCGCGCATGATGAAAACCGCAATTCGTGCTCATATCAAAGCCATCTCAGAAAAATATATCATTGATGGGGAAACCGCCGAAGGCGCGCTGATGTTCCTGCCCTCCGAAGCGGTATATGCCGAGCTGCACGCCAATTTTCCCGACATCGTGCGTGAAGGTTTCACCGCCAAGGTCTGGATCGTCTCGCCCACAACCTGCATGGCCACATTGAATACCATGCGTGCCATTCTGAAAGATGCCAGGATGCGGGAACAGGCCGGGGCAATTCGAACCGAGCTGGGCCTGTTGCACAAGGATGTAGAGCGGCTGGGAGACCGGGTTGGAAATCTGGACAGACACTTTGGCCAGGCGACCAAGGACCTCTCGGAAATCAAGATCAGCGCGGAAAAGGCAGGGCGTCGTGCCCAGAGACTGGACAATTTTGACTTTGAGGAATTGGCTCAGAAACCGTCCGAGAATGTTGTGCCGCTGAGCAAAAGCGAAGGATGAGCGACGTGAATCCGGATATCGCCCTGTTGCGCGCCGCTGAAATCGAATCCGAACGGTTGGTATCCCTGTTGCGCATCGGGGTTGGATTGGCCCTGCTGGTTTCGTTCTTCCTGATTGTGTCACCGGTGGACCCGCTCGCAAAATTCCTGCTGAAACGTCAGTGGTTTTTTGCCGTTCTGACCATGACGGCCTATTTGCTGCTGGGGGTCGTGTTCTACCTGATGGCCCGTAAGGGACAGTTGCGCCACTGGATGATCTGGCCTGCGGTCGCAGCGGATAGCCTCTTTCTGCTTGGGAATGCGTGGCTGGGGTTGATGAATACCGGGCTTGCCGGGCAACTTGTATTTGTTCTGCCCCCGGCGTGGCTTGTCCCTTTGGTCTTTGCTTTTGGGGTGTTGCGGTTCGATCCGTACAAGCAGGCGTTTGGGGTGGGTGTGGTGGTGCTCGGACTCGCGGTCCTGTTTCTGATACCGGGAGAGGGCAGGGAGGGGCTGGACGTAAACAGGGTCACCATTTTTCTGTCCCTCGCGCCGAATCTGATGCGGTTGGCGATGATTGCTCTGGCTGGTGCGGTTTTGGTGGTGGCCGCGCAACGGATGCGGCGTCTGTTGTTCCGCTCCCTGACGGAGGCCCGACAAAGGGCAAATCTGACTCGATACCTGCCTGCGCAACTGGCAAGCCGTTTGGCGGATGATGGGTTGAACGTGCTGCGACAAGGGGCGCGGCAGACAATGTCCATCATGTTCATCGACATTCGCGGTTTCACCAGTTGGTCGCAGAACCAGGATCCGGGTGATGTCAGCCGATTTATTTCGGAATATCGCAGTCGTGTGTCTGAGGTCGTGCGTGCGCAGGGCGGTATCATCGACAAATTCATGGGGGATGCTGTGATGATCCTGTTTGACGGTAAAGATGACGCTGCCTGTGCATTACGGTGTGCCACAGGTTTGGCCGAGGAAATCGCCCGGTGGTCTGATACACGGGCGGATCCTATCAAGGTTGGGATCGGGATCCACCGCGGAGACGTGTTTTGCGGTGTCGTCGGTGGAGCGGATCGGCTGGAGTATTCGGTGTTTGGGGACGTGGTGAACAGCGCTGCGCGTCTGGAGCAATTGACCAAAGACGTTGGGTTCACGGTCATTGCATCGCATGATGTTCTGGGCGCGGCAGATGCCGATAAGGTGGGGTGGTGCGCCTTGCCGGCTGTTGAATTGCGTGGCCGCACCGGTCGCGTTCAGATCAGTGGCTGGTCGCCGACAACCCAGTAGACGTGCACAAAGCCCGCGCCAAACCGGGCGCGTGTGGCAACGGTTTTCTTGCGCGGGCCTGAAATGTCGGTTGCCTGTGTCACCGGTGGCGGTCTCACGTATTGCGCCAGATCAAGGACGTCGTGCGCAACTGCGCTATCTGATCAGGTAGCAAACGTGAACGGATGGAAGGAAGCGACATGGAAATCTCTGCCCGGAAAGTGGCTCAGGTTGCGTTGATGGCGCGGGAACTGGACCGGGCCGAAGGTGAATTGCGCGCCTTTATCGACCGGTTGAACGAAGACGAACAGGCCGAGCTGGTTGCGGTGATGTGGGTTGGACGCGAGAGCTTTTTCGCCGAAGATCTGGCCGAAGCCATTGCCACTGCAAAATCCGAGGCTTCGACCCCCTGTGCCGATTACCTGTTGGGAACACCGCATTTGTCGGATCACCTGGAAAACGGGCTGGAGGCGTTGGGTATTTCGGTCGAAGATGTGGAAAACGACCTGATGTAGGCGGGGTTACCGCCAGCGGCAGGTGCGAGGGGCCAACCCCTCGCGCTCCCCGGAGTTTTCTGGGCAAGATGAATGAAGGAGCACCGTGTTTCGGGCGCTCCCTTTTTTGTATCAGGCCGTTTGGTCGACCACTTGAAGATGCTGAGCGAGCTTGGCGATTTCTCCCATCCATTTTGCGACCAGGGCTGGATCTGAGGGGGCGGCGCTGACACCGGGGGCGATTTTGCCGTTGATCACAGCCTCGATCGCAAAGGAGACAGGGAACGAAACCAGCCGCGCCATGGCCGTGCCGCGTTCGTCGCCCCAGGCATCCATCACATAGGTTTTGTGCCAGACCGTCGCGCCATCCTTTTCCGCCTTGAGATCGACGCAGAGCACAACGCGGTCGGCTTCGCCTTCGTCATATGCATTTTCGGTCCAGAATTGGTCCGACATTTCCTTGAGCCTTGTGTCACCTTCGGGGCCGCTCAGGGTTTCAACCTCTTTGAAAACGCCATCCCAAGCCTGGGCCCAGCCATTCAGGCGTAGAGTGCCACGCACGAATTGCTTGACCGACCAATCTGTTCCGAACTCGTACTGCTGCATAAAGGGCAATGAGTCCCGATTGGGATAGACCTCGAAGCTCTCTGGTGTGGGCAGTGGCGCTGTATAGGAGCTGATCGCATCCCAAGGGCGTGCGACATCCAGCGGCGCGTGGTCCCGGATTGATTTTGAAGGGGAGCGCAACGCCTTGAGCACGCCCAACGGTGACCAACTGAATTTGTAGCGGAAGGGGTTTGGCGTTTTGGGAATTCCCCCGCAATATGACAGAAAGCTGATGTCGTTGGCTGTGTCACAGGCCACTGATCCCTTGTAGTCGTCCACCAGCGCATGCGCCATCAAATGGTCGATGCCCGGGTCCAGGCCAACTTCGTTCACCAGACAGACACCGGCGTCGCGGGCCTTGTCATTCAGGGCGCGCATTTCGGGGGCAATATAAGACGAGGATACAAAATGGGCACCGCGTTCGATGGCGAGCTCTGCCAGTGGCACATGCCAGTCGCCGGGCAGCATCGACACGATCACATCCTGTGGGCTGAGCATCTGACCCAGGTTGGCGATACTGAAACTGTGAATATTGGTGGTCAGGTCGCCCACTGCTTCGCGGGCCTTGTCAGCTGTTCGATTCCAGACGGCCACATCATGGCCCATTTCCAGCAGCCGACGCAGGCCGGGGATGGCTGATAGCCCTGTTCCGCACCAGTGAATTGTCATTGGGTTTCCTTCCTCATCCGAATTTCAGTTTGGCGGTGACGATGGTGAGTACAGCCATGACCGCACAGGTATTGGCCAGGATCAGCGGCCAGTCTGTGACCATGATCCCATAAACAAGCCACAGCGAGACAGTCGCCAGAAACATCAGGTTTGAAGCCAACGACAGGCTCGACGTATCCCGAGTTGCCCAGACTTTCCATGCCTGTGGGATCCAACAGATGGTGCCCAGGATCGCGGCTACAAATCCAATGTACATCGGGCTCACTGCGGCAGATGCTCCAGAAATGTTGCTTTGGCTCGGCCCCAGACAACGGAGTCGATATCAGTCAGGGTCGTCAGAGACGGCAACAATTGTGCGGCGTAGTCTTGTGAGCTTTCGACCGGCAGCATTGAGGGCAGATTGTCGATTGCCATGACGTCCAGCACCGGATCTGTGGCAACGCGCAGCGCCGGTTTTTCCCAACTGGTGGCACGGTCGTAGACGGGGACCGGGTTATAGTCGCTGTCCGGGTCACAGGCGACATCGCCGATGGCGCTCAATGTGCGATTTGCGTTCAGGGCGGTTTGCGGGACGAATACCGGAGTGCCCGGGCGTGCAAAAATGCAGTTCAGGAACAGGTCGTGATCCAGGATTTCGGGGAATGACCCGCCACTGGCTGTCTCTTCCATATCCCATTTGGTGACCGAAATGCCCATCGCCTCGAATAGGTCCGCCGCGCCGGTGCCGACGCGGCCCAACGCGCCGATGACGATCGCCCGCGGGCGCGGTTTGCCGGTGGCTTCGACTTCGGTCAAAAGTTCTGCAACAAGAGTGTCCTTGCCGGGGTAAACACCAACGGGGCCGCAGATCTTGCCATGCTGTTGGGCCGCCCATGCCTTGAGCGTGACAGCGGCACCGGCATATCCGGCCCAATACCCAAAGGCCGCGACACGGCGACCGGATTCGTCCACCAGATATTCCAGATCATAGAGCGTGCCGCCCCCGGCCTTGAACCGCTCCAACAGGGCCTTGCCGGAATGCTGCCCTTTGAAGGCGTGGCCAAACATGATGTGTTTGTGGGTCAGGGGGGTGCCGGTTTCGGGCAATTCCTTGAGACCAAAGATGATTGCGTCCAACGGGGCCTCGGGCCAGCTGTTTTCGGGCGCGATTTCACATCCGGCATCCACATAACCCTGTAGTGGAATTGCCCGGACCGAGCTTTCTTCGACGGTGACCCGGATACCGGCGTCCATCAGGGATTTGGCACCCTCGGGGGTCAGGCCAACACGTTCTTCATTTGGGCGTTGTTCCGCCCGGACCCAGAGATGTGTCATCTGTCTTCCTTTACAACATGCCTTTGGCGTAAACTGCGCGCACCGACGCACGGTTCTCCATCGCCGTCATGAATTCCCTGATCTTGGGGAAGTTGTCCAGCTTTACTCCGTCGCCTTCTAGCCAGCTGGTAATGACATACAGGTAGCAATCCGCCAGGCTGACCGTGTCGCCCAGCACATATGGGCCACGCAATCCGAATTGCGTGATGTATTGGCAGGAGTCCGTCATGGTCTGGGGGACCTTGGCCTTCATGTCCTTGTAAGAGGAGGGTTGGCTGGCCCAACGGCTGCCGCGCATCTTGTGCGCGTGATTCACATGCATGGTCGAGGCGAGATAGAACATCACCTCGCGCATGCGGGCCGCTTTGATGGGATCACTGGGACGCAGACCGGCGTCGGGATTCAGGTCTGCTATGAATTCCAGCAGTGCGCCGGTTTCGGTCAGGATCCCCCCATCGGCGACCAGGGCAGGGACGCGGCCTTTGGGGTTGATTTGCTGGTAGCCCGAAGTGGTTTGCTCCTTGGCGGCGAAATCCACCTGGATCGGATCATAGGTCACCCCGGCTTCTTCCAGGGCGATGGCAACGGCGACCGAGATCGTGCCTGGTGCATAGTAAAGCTGCATGTTCATTTCTATCCCTCCCAAAGGGTGGTCAAAGATGGGTTTGCGCGTGATGGCGCGCTGGGTGTTCCAGATGCGGAATGGCGTTGAACAGAACCGGGCTCAGGTGGTGATCAATCGGATGCAGGCGGTGCATGGAGGTGTTCATGATTGCAAGCGCTATCCGGGCCATATTCAGTGTGTCCAACCCCAATGCGCGTGCCATTACCATGGAAATCAACGCACCCGACGTGACAACCAATGCCGGACCGTCCCCAGCGGAAATTTCTGTCAGAACCGATCCAACGCGGGTTTCGAAGGCGTCCCAGGTTTCTGGCGGTGACTCGATTTCATTCTGCTGCCAGGCGTGAAACACCCGGGGCAGATGCCGGACGAACCCTTCGCGTTCGGTGGGGATGGCAACCCCTTGTTGCTCTTCGAGCAATTGGGCGAGTGTAAAATATTCTATTTCGTTCAGCCGGGCATCCCGCACGATACCGTCGGCGACATTCATGCTGGATGCTGTTTCGATATGCCGGGTCAGGGTGCCGGAAAACACCCGGGGGTGATAGGCCCGGCTATCGCGCAAATAGGTGCCCAACCACTCCGCTTGCTGGTGACCCAATGCGCTTAGCTTGTCATAGCTGGCTTCATCGCGGGCCTGGGTATTGGCCTGACCATGGCGGACAAGGGTGATATGGGACATGAACCGGATTCCAAAAGACTGACGGGCAAGTTCTAGGGGAGGATGGGAGCCGGGACCAGAGGCGTTTTTGGCCGTCGTTGCGTCGAAAACACCAGTGGTGGTGTGTTTTGAGATTGCGGGAGCCACCGACGGGGATATTTTTGACCACAATACGATTGAATTCATGGCGAGGTGCGGGTGATGCAGGTTGATGAGCAGCGGTTTCTGGCGGATTTGCACAGGTTGCGATCCTTTGGGGCATCAGGTGTCGGCAAGGGTGTGGTTCGGCCTGCGTATAGCGCCGCGGATGTGGCGGCGCGCACATGGTTGGCACAGCGTATTTCGGCAGCCGGGTTGGTGCCGCATTTTGACCCCCTGGGCAATCTGTTTGGATTGGCTGAGGGGCGGTCTTTGCTGGTTGGATCGCATAGCGACAGCCAACCCGAAGGCGGTTGGCTGGATGGGGCGCTGGGCGTAATTGCCGGATTGGAGATCGCCCGCGCCGCGCGTGCGGCTGGCGGACCTGCAGTGTCGGTGGTGAGTTTCCAGGATGAAGAGGGCCGGTTCGGGGTGACCACCGGATCAGAAGTCTGGAGCGGCAAGACCTCTTTGAAGGAGGCGGATCAGTTTATCGACAATACCGGAACGACGATGGCACAGGCGCGCGGCGTTCTGGCCGATGTGGCACAGGACTTTTTGCCCCATGACAGGTTTAGCGGTTTTGTCGAGATGCACATCGAACAAGGCCCTGCGTTAGATCAGAGCGGCGAAAAGATCGGGGTCGTGACCGATATTGTTGGCATTCGCGATATGAGGATCACCTTGGACGGGCAGCAGAACCACGCAGGCACGACTCCGATGGCGGTGCGCCAGGACGCGTTTCAGGCGCTTGCGACCTTTAACATGGAGCTGGCGCGGAGGTTTGCCAACGTCGTGACCCCTGCAACAGTCTGGACCATCGGACATGTGTCGCTGCATCCCAATGCAGCCTCGATCGTGCCCGGGCGGGTGCGGTTTTCCATGCAGTGGCGAGATGGGGATCTGGATCGACTGACCCGGATGGAACAGATCATACTGGAGCTGGCTAAAGAAATTGGCCAGCGCCACAGCGTAACAGTTTCCTTGGGGCCGGTGATGGGGATTGATCCCAAGCCGATGGATGTCAACATTCAGGCGGCCCTGGCGGTGGCAGCAACGGATCTGGCACCGGGTGTTTGGCGTAACATGACGTCAGGTGCCTTGCATGACGCAGCAAATATGGCGTCCGTTATGCCGGTGGGCATGCTGTTTGTTCCATCGATCAACGGGATCAGCCACGCCTTTGACGAGGACACGGACGAAGCGGATCTGGTCCTGGGTCTGCGTGTACTCGCCCGCGCGGTTCAGGCTCTGGCGTAGCCGCGCCGGATCATACGATTGCGATGTTGGTCTGCGGCGACCGAGGCGTCACGCAGGTTTCCATAGATACTGATGACACTTTGCCCGCCCCGTCCGGCAACCCCCCATTCGCGCAGAACCGAAACTTCGGAGAACAGGTTCATCGCCAGTTCGATCCGGTAAAACCGGGGTGCGCGGGTCGGGGTGCGATTGTAAAGCAGACAGGTGGCCATACACAGAATCTATCGCTCCCGATTCGGTGCCGCAAGAGGGTGCGTTCAGATGATGCCCAGAACCCTCAAGCCCAATCCAAGAGCCGAGAGGGATGCCAGCGCAAAGGCCAAGGTGCGCAGAACCGGAATTCCCAGAGCATAAATTACATAATGGGCGATCAGGCCGATGGTAAACGTCATGGCCAATGTTCCGGGATAGCTGTCGTCGGGTCGGGTCAACATCGCGATGATCGCCAATGGGGCAAAGGCGACATAGGCTTCGACAGCGACGATGTGGGCCCGCATGGCGCGTTGTGCCCATGCGGACTGAGGAATGTCGTCCGGGCTGGGATTCGCCAGGCCGCCCATCAGCCCCCGCACCATGATTCGATCCAGGATATAGGGAACCCAGGCGATAGCGACCCAAAGACCGCTGAGGGCTGTGAAATACTGTAACTGCGTCATGACCGTCTCCTTGCGAAAATATTCGCAAGTGTACGGGAAGAGGCGGCGTTCTCAAAATATGGCGTCGATGTCGCGCGTTGTAATGGCGTGGTATCCGGCAAGAACAAAAATGGCCTGCCCGAGGGGCAGGCCGAGATTTTTGCCAGATGGTCTAATGTGACCGGATCAGGCGGCCTTGCGCCCGCCTGCGGGCCGGCGCGACCGACGACGGTTGTTTTGTTGTGGCTTTGGTGCGGCTTTGGTTTGCTCAACAGCCCAGGGACGGCCGCTGGCCACGGGAATATCCTTGCCCATGGTTTTCTGAATCGCCTTGAGTTCGCCCATTTCACCGGGTGCGCAGAATGCGATCGCGGCCCCGTCGCGCCCGGCACGGGCCGTCCGGCCGATGCGGTGCACATAATTGTCAGGCACATTGGGAAGGTCAAAGTTGTAGACGTGGCGTACATCCGGAATATCCAGGCCGCGGGCCGCCACATCAGTGGCGACCAGAACCCGGGTTTCGCCACATTTAAAACTGCGCAGGGCGCGTTCGCGTTGGCCTTGGGATTTGTTGCCATGCACCGACCCGGCGGCAAAACCGGCCTTTTCCAGCGCTTTCATCAGGCGTTCGGCACCGTGTTTGGTGCGCGAAAACACCAGCGCCAGCTCATCGCGGTGCGCATCCAGCAGCTCGATCAGCAGTTTGGTCTTTTCGGCCTGCGCGATAAAATGCACGGCCTGGGTCACCTTGTCGGCGGGTTTGCCCGGAGGTGCAGTTTCCACGCGCACCGGGTTGGTCAGATACGCAGCAGCGATTTCCGACATCTGTTTCGGCATGGTGGCCGAAAACAGCATGGTCTGGCGTTCTTTTGGCAGCAGTGGTGCGATTCGGCGCAGCGCATGGATGAATCCGAGATCCAGCATCTGATCGGCTTCGTCCAGGATCAGAAACTGTGTCTGGTCCAGGCGCACGGCTTTGCGGTCCAACAGGTCAATCAGGCGGCCGGGGGTCGCGACCAGCAGATCCACGCCCTTTTGCAGGCGGTTGATCTGGGGATTGATCGACACGCCACCCACAACCAGGCTGACCCGGGTCGATGTGCCATCGGCATAAGATTTCAGGTTATCCACGATCTGGTTGGCCAGTTCGCGTGTGGGGGCCAGGATCAGCGCCCGCACGGATTTCGGGGCCGGACGCCCCTCCATCCGCTGAACTGCGCTGAGCAACGGCAGACCAAAGGCCAGTGTTTTGCCTGTCCCGGTCTGGGCCAGACCCATCACGTCACGTCCGTTCATGGCGTGGGGGATGGCTTTCTTCTGAATGGGTGTGGGTTCGGTGATCCCGAGACCTTCGAGATTGGCGATCAGGCGGGGGGTGAGCCCCAGCATATTAAATTCCAAGAGCCGTGTCCTTTATCGGCGGGGCGGTTTGCACAAACCGCACAAATGACTAGCAGCGCCCCGGAATGGAGCGCCATCGCGTTGGTGTTGCGCAAAGCTCTGTCGCAGGGCCGAATTGCCCATACCCCGTCTTCGCGCTGACCCCCGCGTGAATTGGGTATCAGTATATATGGTAGGTTTATGCTGCGCTGCCCTGTCTGGGCTATGGTGCCAAATGGCGCGCGGTCCGCTCACGCTGCGGACAAGGCATCCAAGGGCATATGGCGGCTGGCGCAGCGTTTGTCAACCTTGGTGCGTTGAGGTTGATTTATATGTCCTGTGCCATGCAATCGATGCATAGCGGGCAGTCTCAGGGACGTGTTGTCAGCCGGTGTATGGAAACATATCTGACCCTTTGTTCAGAAACAGGAACGAAATCACACACCATCGGGGAATACGCCCCGACCGAAGACAAGGACACGTCTCATGGCTCATACTACTTATATGCCGAACACCGGTTTTGGCCTGATAGCTCGCATGCGCGACGCTGTTGGCACGTTTTTTGCCACTCGGGCCCAGGCCGCCGAGTTCAACCGCACCTATTCAGAGCTGCAGGGGCTCAGTGATCGTGAATTGAATGACATCGGCATTCGTCGTTGCGATATTGCAGACCGCGTTCACAAGCACATCTACTGTAGCTGATCCGGTTGGAACGGGGTGGACACAAATCCCACCCCGGTTCCTGAACGGTCAATATCTAGGTGGGTGACAACCGCACTTTTACCAACAATCGCTCTGGCCCGATCTGACCAATCAACGGGCATCCCAATGTCTCTTGCAAGGCGTCGGTCAGTTCTTCGACTGTTTGGGTTGAAACGAACATCCCTCCGGTCCGGTCGGCCAGACACTTGGCGACGGTGTCTCCGTCGGCAAAAGCTGATTGTTCCGGATTGTCCCAGCCAAAGAAATCCACGACAACCTTGAACCCGATGACATGTACGGTCAGATCCCGCCCGGTTTGTGCCAACGCGTCTCCCAGGGCGCAGGGGCGACCACCGCAGGTTTCGTTGCCATCCGTCACCAACACCACAATGCCGGGACGTCGTTCATAATCCAGTGTCTGGGCGGCGGCGTGAACGGACGCTGCCAGGGGGGTCATCCCGCTGGGGTTCAGTCTCTCGATTTCGTCTATGATCGGCTCGGCAGCCTGATCAACGGGACCAAAGCGCAGATCAATGTTGCTACAGGCATCTTTCGGACCCGGGCCATAGATCAACAGACCCACTCTGCGATAAGGCGCGATCCGGGGCATAGCCTGACGAATGGCGCTGCGTGCGTCCACGATCCGGGTGGCTTCCTGGATGTCGAATCCGATCTCCTGCATTGACGCAGACCCATCAAACACCAGCATGGCGTCGCGGGCGCAATCAGCAAGGGATTGCGCGGGATGGGCCAGTGCCCCACACATCAAAAGCGCGGCGGGAAGGTGAGAGAAAGCCATCTGATAAAGATAGGGCGTGGATTTCAATTTCAACACGCCTCCTTTGGTGCGGGTCTGGGCGCGCGTCCATGACCCTGGCCAGGGCCATGGGTGTCTTACAAAACGCTTGGGCGTGCCAGTTTGAATCGGATGCAGGAAAGCTTGCATCAGCGGGACTGTGGGTCTATACGCCCACGGTGGCCTGTCGGGTCACGAGAATCAACATCAAGAAAAGCCGTGGTTGACCCGTTAACGCTTCGGGGGTCACATCCGGCAAGGAGAAGCGATATGAAACTGAACGAACTGCGCGACAATCCTGGCGCAACCAAAAAACGCATGCGCGTTGGCCGTGGCCCTGGGTCCGGCAAAGGTAAAATGGGTGGCCGTGGTATCAAAGGTCAAAAATCCCGTTCGGGTGTGGCAATCAATGGCTACGAAGGTGGCCAAATGCCTCTGTACCAGCGCCTGCCAAAGCGTGGTTTTAACAAGCCGAACCGCAAAGAATTCGCCGTTATCAACCTGGGCCTGATCCAGAAATTCGTTGATGCTGGCAAACTGGACGGCGCGGCCGCGATCACCGAAGATGCGCTGATCGCATCCGGTCTGGTCCGCCGCAAACTGGACGGCATCCGCGTTCTGGCCAAAGGTGAAGTCACCGCCGCCCTGAACGTCGAAGTAACAGGTGCTTCGAAAGCTGCCGTTGAGGCAGTTGAGAAGGCAGGCGGCTCGCTGAAGGTCACTTCTGCGTCTGCGGCAGAGTAACGGCTTGTGAGCGGCACCTTTGCCGCTTACATAGGTCCCGAGTTTTCCATCAACGCCGCCCGAGCCGGAAAACGGTTCCGGGCGGCGTTTGCATCTAGAGAGACCGATTAATGGTATCAGCAGCAGAACAAATGGCGGCCAACACAAGCTGGGCCGCACTGGGCAAAGCCACCGATCTGCGCAACCGAATCCTGTTCACGCTGGCCTTGCTGATCGTTTACCGGCTGGGGACTTTCATCCCGGTGCCTGGTATCGACGGCAACGCACTGCGCGAATTCATGGAATCGGCGGGGCAGGGCATTGGCGGCATGGTGTCGATGTTCACCGGCGGCGCATTGGGGCGTATGGGTATCTTTGCCCTGGGCATCATGCCGTATATTTCAGCATCGATTATCGTGCAGCTGCTGACAGCCATGGTTCCTCAACTTGAACAGTTGAAGAAAGAAGGCGAGCAGGGCCGTAAAAAGATCAACCAGTACACTCGCTTCGGGACTGTCGCGCTGGCAACGGCGCAGGCATACGGGTTGGCCGTCTCACTGGAATCGGGTGATCTGGCGACGGATCCCGGTATGTATTTCCGCATGGCCTGTATGGTGACACTGGTCGGTGGCACCATGTTCCTGATGTGGTTGGGTGAACAGATCACCGCGCGCGGTATCGGCAATGGCATCTCGTTGATCATCTTTGTCGGCATCATTGCCGAAGTTCCTGCCGCACTGGCGCAGTTCTTTGCTTCGGGTCGGTCTGGCGCGCTGAGCCCGGCGATCATCATCGCTGTGATTGTGATGGTGATTGCGACGATCATGTTCGTGGTTTTCATGGAACGTGCGCTGCGCAAGATCCACATCCAATATCCACGCCGTCAGGTGGGGATGAAGGTCTATGATGGCGGCTCTAGCCACCTGCCGGTCAAAGTGAACCCAGCAGGCGTTATTCCAGCCATTTTTGCCAGCTCTCTGCTGTTGCTACCGGTCACGATCTCGACCTTTTCGTCCGGTGCGGCAACTGGGCCTGTGATGTCCTGGCTGCTGGCCAACTTTGGCCCCGGTCAACCGCTGTACTTGCTGTTCTTTGTTTCGATGATCGTGTTCTTTGCGTATTTCTATACGTTCAACGTATCGTTCAAACCCGATGAGGTTGCCAACAATCTGAAGAACCAGAATGGGTTTGTCCCTGGCATTCGTCCTGGCAAGAAAACAGCTGAATATCTGGAATACGTCGTGAATCGTATTCTTGTGTTGGGTGCTGCTTATCTGGCAGCCGTCTGCCTGCTGCCGGAAATTCTGCGCGGTCAATTCGCCATCCCGTTCTATTTCGGTGGTACGTCGGTGCTGATTGTCGTGTCGGTGACCATGGACACCATCCAGCAAGTTCAAAGCCACCTGTTGGCGCATCAGTATGAGGGGCTCATCGAGAAATCCCAATTGCGCGGCAAAGGTGGCAAGAAACGTGGCAGAAGGAGCCCGGCGCGCAAATGAACATTATTCTGTTGGGCCCGCCGGGAGCGGGCAAGGGAACGCAAGCTCGTCATTTGGTTGAAACCCGGGGCATGATCCAATTGTCTACCGGGGACATGCTGCGCGAAGCCAAGACCTCGGGCACCGAGATGGGCAAGAAAGTGTCCGCGATCATGGACGCGGGCAAGCTGGTCACAGACGAGATCGTGATTGGCCTGATCGAAGAAAAGCTGACCACCGAAGCCGGTGCTGGGTTTATCTTTGACGGCTTTCCGCGCACATTGGCCCAGGCCGACGCACTGGCCGCGCTGCTGGCCAAGCTGGGTCAATCGCTGCACACCGTGATCGAAATGCGGGTGGATGATGACGCGCTCGTCAATCGGATCACCGGTCGGTTCACATGCGGCAATTGCGGCGAAGTCTACCACGACGAAACCAAGCCGACCAAAGTCGATAGCGTTTGTGACGCGTGTGGCGGGACCGATATGGTGCGCCGCGCCGATGACAACGAAGACAGCCTGCGCACCCGCCTGATGGAATACTACAAAAAGACCTCTCCGCTGATCGGCTACTACTATGCCAAAGGCGACTTGCGCCCGGTCAATGGGTTGGCCGACATCAAGGAAGTGACCGCCTCGATCAAGGCTATCCTAGGGTAATATCCGAATTGGGGTTGACGATTTTCTGAAAAGTCAATACCCACCCGCATTCCCTACGGGAATTGATTCCTGTTGGGCAGATTCGTCTGCCTGCAAGACCACCTCGAACAGATGCTGGATCCGCTGGCCACACTGCCAAGATCGAGTGTTGTGAAAAAAGGTTCCGGCGCTACGGAATCGCAACAAAAAAGGAAAGTGACACGTGGCACGTATTGCCGGCGTAAACATCCCGACTGCTAAGCGGGTCCCTATCGCCCTCACCTATATCACCGGAATCGGTAACACTTCGGCTTCAGCGATCTGCGAAGCTGTCGGCATCGACGCGACCCGTCGCGTCAACGAGCTGAGCGACGCCGAAGTTTTGGCCATCCGCGAGCACATCGACGCCAACTATAACGTCGAAGGCGACCTGCGTCGTGAAGTTCAGATGAACATCAAACGCTTGATGGATCTGGGCTGCTACCGTGGCCTGCGTCATCGTCGTAACCTGCCCGTTCGCGGTCAGCGTACCCACACCAATGCTCGTACTCGCAAAGGCCCCGCAAAGGCCATTGCTGGTAAGAAGAAATAAGGGAGGGTTTGATCAATGGCACGCGAAAAGACTCGTACCAAGAAAAAAGAGCGTAAGAACATTGCATCGGGCGTTGCCCATGTGAACTCGACGTTCAACAACACCAAGATCCTGATCTCGGACGTACAGGGCAACGCGATCTCGTGGTCGTCGGCCGGTACCATGGGCTTCAAAGGCTCGCGGAAATCGACCCCCTATGCTGCTCAGATGGCTGCAGAAGATGCAGGCAAAAAAGCACAGGAACACGGTGTGAAGACTCTGGAAGTCGAAGTCCAGGGCCCCGGCTCGGGTCGTGAATCGGCTTTGCGCGCACTGGCTGCTGCCGGCTTCAACATCACGTCGATCCGTGACGTGACGCCGATTGCACACAACGGCTGCCGCCCACCAAAGCGCCGCCGCGTCTAATAGACCAAAAATTGCACTGGGGCCTCGTGTTTTCACATGGGCCCCAGTCCGTCATTTTAAACCTCGGGCGTCTGTACCTTTTGGGACCATGGGGCACAGACAGGAATGGAGGGACCGCATGATCCACAAGAATTGGGCAGAACTTATCAAGCCGACCCAGTTGGAGGTGAAGCCGGGCAATGACCCAGCGCGCCAGGCAACTGTTGTGGCCGAACCGCTCGAGCGCGGCTTTGGTCTGACACTGGGCAACGCCCTGCGTCGCATCCTGATGAGCTCGCTGCAAGGCGCCGCCATCACCAGCGTTCAGATTGATAACGTCCTGCACGAGTTCTCGAGCGTGGCCGGTGTGCGTGAAGACGTCACCGACATCATCCTGAACCTCAAGCAAGTGTCGCTGCGCATGGAAGTCGAAGGCCCCAAGCGCCTGTCGATCAATGCCAAAGGCCCGGCTGTCGTGACCGCAGGTGACATCAGCGAAAGCGCTGGTATCGAGGTTCTGAACCGCGAACACGTCATCTGTCACCTCGACGATGGTGCTGATCTGTTCATGGAACTGACCGTGAACACCGGCAAAGGTTATGTCTCGGCCGACAAGAACAAGCCCGAAGATGCGCCCATCGGTCTGATCCCGATCGACGCGATCTATTCGCCGGTCAAACGCGTCAGCTATGATGTGCAGCCGACCCGCGAAGGTCAGGTTCTGGACTATGACAAACTGACCATGAAAGTGGACACTGACGGGTCGATCACGCCGGATGATGCCGTGGCTTATGCCGCTCGCATTCTGCAGGATCAGCTGTCGATCTTCGTCAACTTCGAAGAGCCCGAGTCGGCCAGCCGTCAGGACGAAGACGACGGTCTGGAGTTCAACCCGCTGCTGCTGAAGAAAGTGGACGAGTTGGAACTGTCGGTGCGTTCGGCGAACTGTCTGAAGAACGACAATATCGTTTATATCGGGGATCTGATTCAGAAAACCGAAGCAGAAATGCTGCGCACGCCGAACTTTGGCCGCAAGTCGCTGAACGAGATCAAGGAAGTTCTGTCTGGCATGGGACTGCACCTTGGCATGGACGTCGAAGATTGGCCGCCTGACAACATCGAAGATCTGGCCAAGAAGTTTGAAGACAGCTTCTAAGTCATTCGGGGAGGGCCACGGCCCTCCTCTTCAATGCCCGGGTTGGCCGGGGAAGACATGGGCAATCCTGCCCCAAGGAGAGGGACTGACACGCATCGGTCTCCAGACAAAGCACAAGCTTGAATAAGGAATATCAAAATGCGCCACGCACGTGGATACCGTCGCCTGAACCGCACACACGAGCACCGCAAGGCTCTGTTTGCAAACATGGCTGGCTCGTTGATCGAGCACGAGCAGATCAAGACGACTCTGCCGAAAGCAAAAGAATTGCGCCCGATCATCGAAAAAATGATCACTCTGGCGAAAAAAGGCGACCTGCACTCGCGTCGTAACGCTGCTTCTCGTCTGAAAGAAGACCAGTATGTTGCGAAATTGTTCGACGTTCTGGGCCCCCGCTACAAGGACCGTCAGGGCGGATACGTTCGCATCCTGAAAGCCGGCTTCCGGTATGGCGACATGGCCCCGATGGCGATCATCGAATTCGTTGACCGTGATCTGGACGCCAAAGGCGCAGCCGACAAGGCACGCGTTGCTTCGGAAGAAGTAGCCGCAGACGAATAAGAACTTTGAGGATCTGATCCTCGGTTCAGGCCCCGCTCGATTTCGAGCGGGGCTTTTTTGTGCGCTGGCCCTTGGCAGACCAAGGCGGTTGTCCCTAGGGTGATCGCATGACCTTGAATGTCCTTCCCGACCGTATCGACCGTCCGTCTGCCTGGATTGGACAGGATATGCATCGACGTCCACAGGAATGGTTGGTTGAACTGTCACCGCGCGATATCGCGGATCTGGAACAGGCGGCGAAACACTATCTGAACATAGGGCGGGACATCGGCGAAATCACCAAAGCCGACTTTCCTTTGGTGCACTTTGGAACCCACCTAGAGGCCCTGCGCGATCAATTGATCAACGGGATTGGGTTTGAAGTCCTACGTGGCCTGCCGGTTCAGCATTATTCGCAACACATGACAGCTGCCATTTTTTGTGGCGTCGGCGCGCATCTCGGATCGGCAAGGTCACAGAACGCGGCTGGCCATATCCTGGGCCATGTGCGCGATATTGGGGCGGATGCGAAGGACCCCAATACCCGAATCTACCAGACTCACGACCGCCAGACCTTTCATACGGACAGCGCCGACGCCGTCGGCCTGATGTGCTTGCAAGATGCGCTCGAAGGTGGAGATTCGCTTTTGGTGAGCGTCGAGGCGATTTTCAATCGGATGCGGGTGGACTGTCCTGATCTGTTGCAACTGTTGTTTGATCCCATCGCGACGGATCGTCGGGGCGAAGTCCCGGAGGGGATGGACCCGTTTATGACCATCCCACCGCTCAGCTGGTGTGAGGGGCGATTGACGGTGTTCTACCAACGCCAATACATCGACAGCGCGCAACGGTTCGCGGACGCGATGCAACTGACACCTGATCACATTCGGGCCTTGGACACATTTGACGCACTGGCCAATGACCCGGTTCTGCATTTGCCTATGCGGTTGCAGCCGGGGGACATGCAATTCGTCTATAATCACTCCCAGCTGCACGATCGGACAGGGTTTACAGACCGACATGACCCGGCACTGCGCCGGCATCTGTTGCGACTATGGCTGTCGTTGCCAGGGGACCGAACATTGCCGCCTAGTTTCGCGCAGCGCTATGGCAATCTCGAAGTCGGAAACCGGGGCGGGATCATAACGGATGGAACCCGTCTGCATGCGCCTCTGGATTGAGCCGAGCGGGAAAACGCCCAACGTCTTGCATTCAGCGGATCTCGACCGCATATCGGGGGGCACGCTGAAAAAGGAAGTCACATGTTCCGAACGATCTTTGCCATATTGGTTATCCTGTGGGCTCCTCTAGCCAGTGCCGAGACCCGAATTCCGAACTCCCAGGCGGAGATCTCGTTGGGATTCGCGCCCCTGGTCAAACAGGCGGCACCAGCCGTGGTGAATATCTATGCCAAGATCGTGACCGAGCAGCGCCAGCGGTCGCCGTTCATGAGCGACCCGTTTTTTGATGAGTTCTTTCAGGGTTTTGCCAAACCCCGGCCGCGGGTCCAAAATTCGTTGGGTTCGGGGGTCATACTGACCGCTGACGGGATTGTGGTGTCGAATTATCATGTCGTTGGCATGGCGACGGAAATCCGCGTGGTGACAACGGATCGACGTGAATACAATGCCCGCGTGGTTCTGGCCGACAAGGCCAGCGATCTGGCCATTCTGCAATTGGATGATGCCGCCGAATTGCCCTTTCTTCCGCTGCGCGACAGCGACAGCGTGGAAGTCGGGGAGTTGGTTCTGGCCGTTGGCAACCCGTTTGGCGTTGGACAGACCGTCAGCAGCGGCATCGTGTCGGGTCTGGCCCGATCCGGGTCAGCTGCGGGGGGCGGCTTGGGCTATTTCATTCAGACCGATGCAGCGATCAATCCAGGTAATTCCGGCGGAGCATTGATTGATGTGAACGGCGATTTGATAGGGGTGAATACCCGCATTGTCAGCCGCTCGGGCGGATCCAATGGTATTGGATTTGCGATTCCCGCCAATCTGGTCCGGGAATTCGTACAACAGTCCCGTAATGGTGCCGAAGAATTCATGCGTCCCTGGGCCGGTATGTCGGGGCAACCGATTGACGCCGATCTTGCTGCCTCATTGGGAATGGACCTTCCCGAAGGCATGCTGATTTCGGATCTTCACCCGGCCAGCCCTTTTGCCAAAGCAGGATTCGCAGTCGGTGATGTCATCACCAAGGTTGACGGAGAGGTGGTCAATTCGCCGCCGGAAATGGTGTTTCGAATGACTGTCGCCGGAATGGGCAGCGAAGCAGAGTTCATCAGGGTGCGTGACGGGACCGAAACACCTATCAAAGTGGCAATGAAACCGGCCCCAGACGACCCGCCCGCGAACCCGATTCAGTTTGATGAACACACAACATTGCCAGGATTGACGGTGGCACGTGTCAACCCGGTGATAATTTCCCGAATGGCGTCCGTACCGCTTCCTGATGATGGTGTGGTGGTTCTGGATCCTGGCCCATATGGCGCGCGGGCCGGGTTGCAGGCCGGAGACGTCATCCGTGCGATCAATGGCGCGAAAGTGAGCGCACCGACTGATGTTTTGAAATTGATGCAAGACTCGGGCCGCAGGGTTGCGATGGATCTGTTCAGACGTGGTCAGATTTTGAAACTTCGGTTCCGACTGTGAACCGGCTGTTATTTCTCCCAGGGCAGAGGGCGGTCCATAAAATCAAGTCCGATCGACCCGACCGATAGATTTCAGGGTGGAATTGAGGACTTGGATTGAAACTGCCGCGTTCGTTGTTTAGGCGATGGTCTGGGCACAACAGTGCTTTGCTCGGCTCTGAAAATGCGAGTGTTGTGATTGCAGGATGATCTGGCCAAGCCCGTCGGGCGTTCCGGGTCAGGCAACGATCATGGGGGGCTGTGGCAGGTGCTCCCAAGTCGAAAGCGAGGTTATCCAGATGTCAGATCTTTTCGATCTCGGAGAAAAACAAGGGACACAACCATTGGCGGCCGCCTTGCGGCCACGGTCGCTGGACGACATCATCGGACAGGATGCTTTGACGGCCCAGGGGTCGATCCTGCAACGTCGGATCGCGGCAGATCAATTGGGCAGCATTGTCCTGTACGGCCCGCCCGGCATTGGAAAGACCTCCATAGCACGCGCTGTCGGCGACATGCTCAGCAAGGATTTTCGTCCCCTTCATGCGACACGCGCTGGTGTCAAAGAGATCCGCCAACTCGCGGACGAATCCCGTATGCGGCCCTTGCTCATCTTCGTTGACGAGGTTCATAGGTTCTCGGCGACTCAGGCTGATGATCTTCTGGCGATCTGTGAAGAAGGGACAGCCGATTTTATCGGTGCAACCACACAGAACCCGTATACCGCACTGCCCAAAGCTCTTATTTCGCGCTCGACCATTCTGAAACTTGAACCAATTTCGATCGAAGACATGGAAAAAGTTGTTGCACGCGGGCTTGATCATTTGGCGAGCACCGGAATCAATGTCTCCCTTTCGCCGGAACACAGGCAGCTCATCGCAGGGCGTTCGGGCGGTGATGCACGCCGCGCTTTGACAACGCTCGAGAGCCTGGCCGTTGGTCACACTTCTGGCGAACCTGTTGTCGTGACCGAAGCCATGATCGAAGAAGCGTATATGGCTGCACCGGTTAACCACGACCGATCAGGGGATCAGCATTACGATGTTATCTCGGCCTTTATCAAATCCATGCGCGGCGGTGGTGCACCGGATGCGGTTCTCTATTGGCTGGCACGGCTCATCCATGGGGGGGAGGATCCGCGTTTTATCGCCCGCCGCATCATGATCCAGGCGTCTGAAGACGTGGGGCTTGCCGATAACGGGGCCCTCCAGACTGCGGTGGCGGCTGCCCAGGCTGTTGAAATGATTGGATACCCCGAAGCAAGAATTATCCTTGCTCATGCTGCGCTTCATGTTGCCCGTGCGCCCAAATCTGGATCTGCCAATCATGGGATTTCGGCGGCGCTCGCGGCCGTCGCGAGCGAGCCACCGCAGCCGGTTCCGCTGCATCTGCGCGATACGCATTATCAAGGCAGTGAAAAATTGGGTCACGGCGGGTATCGAAGCCCGCACAAGGATCCAAGAGGTTGGGTTGACCAGCAATATGCGCCAGGTATCGAACCGGGTCGCTTTTACAAAAGCGAGGCGCGCGATGCGCAGACATTTGAAAAGCGTGCAGATGAATATTGGGGGCGGGTCACGGGACGGCCTGTCCCAAAACTGTTCGAATAGTGGTCTTTTGCTCGGGGCTGGCGGGGATCGCGGTCATCCGATTGGCAAATGGGATGAAACGCCTCTCGGTGGCTGTGCCCAACTGTCCAAGACATGACCCTTGGGATAGGAAAAGCGGGCTCCGAGACGGTGGAAACCGGGTTCTTTACTGGTGAAACTCGGGGAAAACTTGACATCCTGCCCCCCGCGCGCGACAGACCGTTGATGATTTCGAGGGCTGGTTTTCGGCGCTGACAATCACGCAAGGAGTGGGTGCATGAGCCGGGTACAAAAGATCACGATCACCGAAGACGACGCGGGACAGCGGGTTGATCGCTGGCTGCGCCGGATGTTCCCTCATGTCAGCCAGGGCAGCATCGAAAAGATGTGCCGCAAAGGTGATCTGCGGGTGGACGGCGGACGGGTCAAGGCCTCGACCAGGGTCGAGGAAGGTCAGACTGTGCGGGTTCCACCGTTGCCTGATGCAGATCACAAGCCCCCGGAAGCGCGTGAAATCCGAATTTCCGCAGCCGATCAAAAGCTGATCCAAAGCTGTGTGATCTATCGCGATGACGATGTGATCGTGCTGAACAAACCCTCTGGATTGGCCGTCCAGGGCGGCAGCGGTACCACCCGACATGTGGACGGTTTGGCCGAGGCGCTGCGCTTTGGCTATGACGAAAAACCCCGCCTGGTTCATCGGATCGACAAGGACACGTCCGGGGTGCTGGTGCTGGCCCGCACGCGCAAGGCTGCACAGGAATTGACAGCAGCGTTTCGCCACAAGAACACGCGCAAGATTTATTGGGCGCTGGTTGCTGGTGTCCCAACCCCTTACCTGGGCGAGATCAAGACGGGTCTGGTCAAGGCCCCGGGCCACGGCAAAAGCGGCGAAGGTGAAAAGATGATCAATGTGCACCCACGCGACATTGATGAAACGCCGGGTGCCAAGCGGGCACATACGTATTACGCAACGCTATATCGTGTAGCATCGCGGGCGGCCTGGGTTGCGATGGAGCCAATCACCGGACGGACCCATCAGCTGCGGGCACATATGGCGGGGATGGGTCATCCGATCATCGGTGACGGCAAATATGGCGGTTCTGGTCAGGAAAACCTGGGAGATGGCTGGGGTGCCCAAATGGGCGGGATGATTTCCAAAAAGCTGCATCTGCACGCCCGACGCATGGTGTTCGAACATCCGGTGACCCGCAAGGATGTCGTTGTGGTTGCCCCATTGCCCGACCACATGAAGGAAAGCTGGGACACCTTTGGCTGGACCGAAGATCTGGCGGCTGACGACCCGTTCGAGGACCTGCAGTGAGCGCATCGTTGCGATTGATCCTGTTTGATGTGGACGGCACGTTGGTCGACAGCCAGGCCGCGATTGTTGGTGCCATGACCGACGCGTTTGGGAGCATAGGTCTACCGGTACCGACCCGACCCGAGATCCTGTCAATTGTTGGATTGTCGTTGGATCACGCCATGACACGTCTGGCACCGCAGGCAAATGTCGAAACACAGGCCGCATTGGTTGAAGGCTATAAATCTGCCTACCATCAGGCCCGGATACAGGCCGGTGCCGGGCATTCGCCTTTGTATCCCGGGGCGCGTGCCACCCTGGAAGCGCTGAATGCGGTTCCGGAGTATCTTTTGGGGGTTGCGACCGGGAAATCACAACGCGGGATGGACGGGTTGATCGAGGCGCATGACCTGACCTGTTTTGTCACCCGGCAAGTGGCGGATCAGCACCCGTCCAAACCGCACCCGTCCATGATTTTGACGGCAATGGCGGAAACCGGTGTGACGCCGGAGCATACAGTCATGATCGGGGATACGTCCTTTGACATGGATATGGCCCGTGCTGCTGGCGTGCGCAGCATCGGAGTGCCATGGGGGTACCACCCGGTGGATCGCATCGGTGCAGATCATGTGATTTCCAGTTTTGCGGATCTGCTGCCGTTGCTGAATGGACTATGGAAGGCTTAGAGCATGAGCGATTGGAAGCAAAAGCGGTTTTGGAAAGAGGTGGGAATCGCTGAGGCCGAAACAGGATACGCGATCGAATTGGATGGGCGACGGGTCAAGACACCGGCCAAAGCGGCGTTGGTTGTGCCGACTCAGAGCATGGCCAACGCAATTGCCGCCGAATGGGACGCCCAGACTGGTGCAGTGAACCCGCAGACCATGCCATTTACCCGTTCTGCCAATGCGGCGATTGATAAAGTTGCGATTCAACATGCCGAAGTCGCGGACATGCTCGCCGGATACGGAGATTCGGATCTTTTGTGTTATCGCGCCGAAACGCCCGCCAAATTGGCGCGCCGTCAGGCCGAACAATGGGACCCGGCGTTGGACTGGGCGGCGTTGGATTTGGGCGCCCGCCTGGAACCGCGAGTCGGTGTGATCCACGCCCCTCAAGATGTGGTCGAATTGGCAAAACTGACCCGGCGTGTCCACGCATTGAACAACTTCCAACTTGCGGCCTTTCATGACCTTGTCAGCCTGTCCGGGTCGCTGATTTTGGGGTTTGCTGCGGCGTTGGGATGGCGTTCTGCCCAAGACATTTGGGACATCTCCCGCCTGGACGAGATTTGGCAGGAAGAACAATGGGGCGAGGACGAAGAAGCGACTGCAGCCGCATTGGTCAAGCGTGGAGCCTTTCTGCACGCCAAGCAGGTCTTTGATTTTTCCTGACAGGATAATGAGTTGAAGCTAGCTGCATGTTGGTCTCAAAAAGTCAACTTGACCTAACGGAAGTGTGCGGACTTGTCACGGAATTGATGATCGAACCCTTGACGTTTGTTGGCGAATGCGCCCATGCTTGGCCCCGCAAAGGGGTGAATTCCAACTTGCATGCTATATTCCGACATTGCTGGTGTCGGTTTCAATCCGTCAAAAAGGCGGAAAATCAGGAAGAGGTAAACATGAAAAAATCCGTATTTCTGGGCGCAATGACAGTTGCCGGCCTTGCCGCCGGTGCTGCTGCTGCTGGTACCATGGATGACGTAAAAGCACGCGGTAAGCTGAACTGCGGCGTCACGACTGGGCTGGTTGGCTTTGCCGCCCCGGACGCGAATGGGGAGTGGAATGGGTTTGACGTTGCCGTGTGCCGCGCTGTTGCAGCAGCGGTTCTGGGTGATCCGAAAGCTGTAGAGTTTGTACCGACCACCGGTAAAACACGCTTTACGGCCTTGGCGTCGGGCGAAATCGACATGCTCGCACGTAACACAACCTGGACTTTCAGCCGTGACGTTGATCTGAAATTCGAATTCGTTGGCGTGAACTACTACGACGGCCAAGGCTTTATGGTTCCCAAGGAACTGGGTGTGTCGTCCGCCAAGGAACTGGATGGCGCGACTGTCTGCATTCAGACCGGTACAACAACCGAGCTGAACCTGGCGGATTTCTTCCGCAGCAACAACATCAGCTATGAGCCGGTTCCGATCGAAACCAACGCCGAAGCACAGCAGCAGTATCTGGCTGGTGCCTGCGACGTGTACACCACGGACGCCTCGGGTCTGGCTGCGACACGCGCCACATTCGAAGATCCGGCTGCACATGTTCTGCTGCCTGAAATCATCTCGAAAGAGCCGCTGGGCCCGCTGGTCCGTCACGGCGATCACGAATGGGGTGACGTTGTCCGTTGGACCCTGAACGCTCTGGTTTCGGCCGAGGAGCTGGGTGTGACGTCTGCCAATCTGGCTGAAATGGCGACAGGTGCAAACAATCCTGAAATCGCACGTCTGCTGGGGTCCGAAGGCACCCTGGGCGAGATGCTGGGTCTGGACGCCGAATGGGCCAAACGCGCTCTGGCCGCCGGTGGCAACTATGGTGAAGTATTCGCCAAGAACATCGGTGAAGATACTCCAATCGGTCTGGCACGCGGGCTGAACGCACAGTGGACCGAAGGTGGCCTGCTGTACTCGCCACCGTTCCGCTAAGTTTCTGAGTATAGAGGGCGCGGGGAACTCCGCGCCCTCTTCTTTTGCAAAAGAAGCTGCGAGTTATCCCGGAGCAGAGCAAACTCTGCCAAGTCGGATGGACTCTGTCAGCCACGGGGATTCCACAATATGTCAACTTTGACCGACCCGCCGAATACTGGGTTTCGGCTGTCGATGCTGATCAATGATACCCGATATCGTTCTTTGACGTTTCAGGTGATTGCAGCAATCGTACTGGCCCTGAGCATCTGGTATCTGGGCAACAACCTCATCCAGAACCTGCGTGCTGCAGGATTGAACATTTCCTATTCGTTTCTAGGCGATTCTGCTGGATACGATATCAACCAGCGTTTGATCGAATATGATAGCCAATCATCGCACCTGAGTGCTGCGATCGTTGGAATTCTCAATACGCTTCTGGTTGCCTTCCTGGCCTGTATCACAGCGACAATTTTCGGCGTCATTGCCGGTGTTCTTCGTCTGTCGAACAACTGGCTGGTTTCCAAACTGATGGCAGTTTACGTCGAGATCTTTCGGAACATTCCGGTACTGATCTGGATCATCATCATCTTCACCATCATGACAGCGGTGATGCCTGGACCGCGTGCATTCCGTGGTGACAATGCCACGTCCAGCATGTTGTTTGATATGTTCGCGTTTACCAACCGCGGTGTTTATATTCCGATGCCCTGGTTTGAGCACGGCTTGTTCGCATCGCCCTCAATGAATTGGCTTGTTGTGATTGCGGGTCTGGTTGCGTCCTGGTTCGTGACACGCAAAATTGGTGCCTGGGCGACACAAAAGCAGGAAGAAACTGGTATACGTCCTAAAACCTTGATGATGGTTCTCGGGGTTTGGTTGGTTCCGTTCCTTTTGTTGATGCTGGTCATGGGGCTGTCCTGGGACATTCCCGCTTTGAAGGGCTTCAACTTCAAAGGTGGCATCAAGATCGGTGGACCGCTGATTGCGCTGTGGTTTGCGCTGTCGATCTATACAGGCGCTTTTATCGCGGAAAACGTGCGGGCCGGCATTCAGGCAATCTCCAAAGGTCAGTCCGAAGCTGCAGGCGCGTTGGGTCTTCGCCAGGGTCGTATCATGAACCTGGTCATTCTGCCCCAGGCGTTGCGAGTCATCATTCCACCGCTGATTTCCAACTTCCTGAACATCACCAAAAACTCTTCGCTGGCGATCGCCGTGGGCTACGCGGACATTACCGCCACGCTGGGCGGCATCACTTTGAACCAGACTGGCCGTGCGATTGAATGCGTGCTGCTACTGATGCTGTTCTACCTGACGGCCTCGCTGCTGATCTCGATGGTGATGAACGTCTACAACGCATCCGTCAAACTGAAGGAGCGCTGAGCAATGGCTGATCCGAAAACAAACTCCATAGCCTACGTCGCTGAATCCATGCTTCCGGAATTGCCGCCTCCGGCGCGTGAAGCCGGTGTGGTCAAATGGCTTCGTGAAAACCTGTTCTCCTCACCGGGCAATTCGGTTCTGACCATTGTGTCGATCTTGGTGATCTACATGATTGCCAACAACACGCTGCCCTGGATCCTGAACGGTGTTTGGAACGCCAGTTCTCTGGCGGAATGCCGCGAGATTCTGGCCGGTAAGAGCGGCGCCTGTTTTGCGGTTCTGACCGAGCGCTGGCCGCAGCTGATCTACGGCTTTAAATATCCGTCGGACCAATACTGGCGTCCCAACCTGGCCTTTGTGATGATGCTGGTTGCTCTGGCTCCGGTGCTGTTCTTTGATCTGCCACGCAAGATGCTGATCTTTACCGCGCTTTATCCCTTCATTGCCTTTTGGCTGATCTGGGGTGGGTCGATCATGGTGCCGATCGTGGCGCTGGCCGGCTGTGTGGCTGCCGGCGTGACCTTCCAGAAAATGGGGCGCAACAGTTTTGCCGCCGGGTTTTTTGGTGCGATTGCTGTCGCGCTCGTGGTCTGGAAAGTGGGGGGTCTTCTGATCCCGGAGAATGCATCGGAAAACGCACTCTTGAGTGCAGTGCCCAGCCGGGATCTCGGGGGCTATATGCTCAACATGATGCTAGGTGTGACCTGTGTGTCCCTATCGGTGCCTTTGGGCATAGCATTGGCCCTGGGTCGTCAGTCGGACATGCCGCTGATCAAATGGATGAGCGTGATCTTTATCGAGTTCATTCGTGGCGTTCCACTGATCACCCTGCTGTTCGTGGCGTCGGTGATGCTGGCCTACTTCTTCCCGCCTGAAAGCACGGTGGACCTGTTCCTGCGCGTGGTGATCATGATCACCATGTTCTCGTCGGCCTATATCGCCGAGGTGATCCGGGGCGGTCTGGCAGCCTTGCCGACGGGACAGTACGAAGCCGCTGACTCTCTGGGTCTGGATTATTCGCAGGCGATGCGTTTGATCATCTTGCCGCAGGCGCTCAAGATCTCGATTCCGGGTATCGTGAACGTGGCGGTGGGTCTGTTCAAAGATACAACGCTGGTTTCCGTGATTTCGATGTTCGACATCATCGGTATGATCCGTGGTCCGATCCTGGCATCGACCGAATGGAACGGCGTGTACTGGGAGCTGCTCGGCTTTGCATGCGTTGTGTTCTTTGTCGTCTGCTACGGCATTTCTCAATACTCACAGTGGCTCGAGCGTCGTCTCGCCACCGATCACCGTTAAGGAGTTCAACATATGTCTGAACTGGCTACAAACCGCGAAATCGACCGCTCCAAGATGCAGGTGAGCGACGAGGTCGCGATCGAAATCAACAATATGAACAAGTGGTACGGGTCTTTCCACGTGCTGCGTGACATCAACCTGACCGTTCATCAGGGCGAGCGGATTGTGATCGCTGGCCCGTCGGGCTCTGGCAAATCCACTTTGATCCGCTGCCTGAATGCGCTGGAAGAGCACCAGCAGGGCAAGATCGTTGTGGATGGGACCGAATTGTCCAATGACCTTAAAAACATCGACAAAATCAGGTCCGAAGTTGGGATGGTGTTCCAGCACTTTAACCTGTTCCCGCATTTGACCATTCTGGAAAACTGCACACTCGCTCCGATTTGGGTACGAAAGACGCCCAAAAAGGAAGCCGAAGAGCGTGCGATGCACTTTTTGGAAAAGGTCAAGATTCCTGAACAGGCGGACAAATACCCCGGTCAGTTGTCCGGTGGTCAACAGCAACGTGTCGCGATTGCCCGGTCTCTGTGCATGATGCCGCGGATCATGCTGTTCGATGAACCGACATCGGCGTTGGACCCCGAGATGATCAAAGAGGTGCTCGACACCATGATCGAACTGGCCGAAGAAGGGATGACCATGCTGTGTGTGACCCACGAAATGGGCTTTGCCCGTCAGGTGGCGAACCGCGTGATCTTTATGGACGCGGGGCAGATTGTGGAACAGAACGAGCCAGAAGAGTTCTTTAACAACCCCCAATCAGAACGGACCAAACTGTTCCTGAGCCAGATTCTGGGGCACTGATTTCTATTATCAGAAACGAAAAGGCCGGGTTCTCCCGGCCTTTTTTCATTTAGTCTGCTGTCAATTCTCGTGGGACAATGAAATCCCGCACTGTTCCACCTCCCCAGTTCAAATCGGCCCAGGTCGCGATGTCGAAATCGACAACCAACGTGGCTGCGGTTGGGTAGTCGTCGAACCGTTCATGTTTTGGCGGTTCGGAAACCAGGGCATGGGCAAAGGCGGCAATGCCGGGGTTGTGACCCAGCATCAGAACCTTGGGCGCTTGGGCTTCTTTGAGAACCTGGAACATGAGATCCGAACTGGCCAGATACAGCCGTTCAGAAAAGGAAACCGGAGCTTCCAATGACAACAGGTCATGGGTTTCACGGGTGCGCTGCGCCGAGGACGACAGCACCACGTCAGGTATTTGCTGGCTGTCCCGCAACCATTGTCCAATGGCCTTGGCGGATTTGCGGCCACGTTTGTTGAGAGGGCGGGCGTGATCGCTGGGAGCAGGCGCGTCCCAGGCCGATTTCGCATGGCGGATAAGAATCAAAGTGCAAGTCATCAGAACTTACAATAACTCATGTGATGTGACGTTTGTTCGGGATTTCGCCCGGATTTTTGACTGAGCGGACAAGCGCTTCTGGCCAGGCATCCTTTTGTCACGCATTCGCCGGTTTGGGCGATAAAGTCATAGCAATCCTTGACCAGGAAATTCCCTTGGGCATTCATGGCTCCAACCGGACAGGTTGTCGTGCAGGGTTTATCGACGCAACCATGACAGGGAGAGTCGGAGAGGCGAGGGGCGGGAATATCAAATTCCTGATCAAACAAAAGCGCGCCTCGAAATGAGATCATCATGCCCATCGTGTCATGAACCATCACTTTTGTCGGACTGGAAAATACTCTGCCACTGTCCAGCGCCCAGCTGACAAAAGGCGCGTGTGGTGGGCCTCCGAACGGATAATGGGCCTGAGCGCCCATTTGCTTTGCCAAGGTGCCGATGACCCGCTTTGACCAGCGGTCAATGGGGTTCTCCAAACCATCCCTGCCTTCAGGGCTGGATTTGAACAGGGACCAGAACCCCGCGTCCGTTCCCAAAAGGAGCAACGTGCCATGATCCACAGATTTTGTTGGTGTCAGCCGTGGGTGCAGCGCCCCCAGGATTGCCAGACCGTGGTCCCGAGCGGTGCTTTCAATCTCGGTGTACATCTTCAGTGCCTCTTGAAGGGGAGTTTCAGGCTCCACCCCAATTGGGAGGGGCGGTGATCCTGCCATTGCAGCCCGACAACCATGTCGTCATGCCCGTCCGCTGGTTGGGCGATATAGGTCCGAAAAATCCGATCCCAAATGGACAGAGCAAAGCCATAGTTACTGTCATGCTCGTGGCGATGTACCGAATGATGGACCCGATGCATATCGGGTGTCACCAGAACCACGCGTAACATTCGGTCGAACCCCGGTGGCAAGCGTAGGTTGGAATGATTGAACAAGGCCGTTCCATTCAGGATGATTTCGAACAGGACAACCGCTATGGCGGCAGGTCCCAACAGATAGACGAGGCCGATTTTCAGTATCATGGACAGACCGATTTCCACCGGATGGAATCGAACCGCTGTCGTGACATCCATATCCCGGTCGGCGTGGTGAACCCGGTGCAGGCGCCAGAGAACGGGGATCTTGTGGGTGATCAGGTGCTGTGCCCAGATCCCAAAATCCAGAATCAAGATGGCGCATGTGAATTCGACCCAGGCAGGCAGCGCGAGGTGGTTGAACACCCCCCATCCCTGGGCCGAGGCATCCAATGCTGCCCCGACTGCCAGCAACGGCATCCACACTGCAAGGCCTCGCAAGAGTATGCTGTTCAGCACGGTGATCGACAGGTTGGTTGTCCAGCGCCTGCCACGCGGGACACAGCGACTGCGCCGGGGTATCAGCGCTTCGGCCCCTGCGAACAGGCAGAACAAGCCCAGAAAAACACCCAGGCGGATCAGGGTTTCGTGTTCCATACATGCATGAGCACGCATGTATCGCGCAAACGCAAGCCGGAAAGCCACACGTTTTCGTCAAAAGCCGACCTGTCCAAGGGTGGCCATGTAGATTCAGGCGCGGATCAGCGACCCGGCCCCATGTTCGGTGAACAATTCCAGCAGCACAGCATTGGGCGCGCGACCATCCAGAATGACAACGGCCCGTACGCCGCCATCAATCGCGTTCAGCGCGGTTTCCGTTTTGGGGATCATGCCCCCGGCAATCACCCCTTCACGGGTCATCTCACGGATCTTCTCGGCCTTCAGCTCTGTTACAACGTCGCCGTCAGCGTTTTTGACGCCGGAGACGTCGGTCAACAGCAACAGCCGATCCGCCTTTAACGCAGCCGCGATGGCCCCCGCAGCTGTATCGCCATTGACGTTGAATGTCTCGCCATCCCGCCCTGCGCCCAAGGGCGCGATGACCGGGATCATGTCATTCTCAAACAGGTTGTGCAGCAAGGAGGGGTCCATGTCGGCCGGTGTGCCGACAAAGCCCAGATCCGGGTTGGTCTGCTCGCACATCATCAGATTGGCGTCTTTTCCCGACAACCCGACTCCGCGGCCGCCCTGACGATTGATCGCCTGTACGATCCGCTTGTTGACCACACCGGACAACACCATTTCAACCACTTCCACGGTGGCTTGGTCTGTTACCCGCTTGCCGTTCACGAATTCCGATTGAATATCGAGCCGCTCGAGCATCGCATTGATCATCGGGCCACCGCCATGCACGATGACGGGATTCACGCCAACCTGCTGCAATAAAACGATATCGCGGGCAAAGCTGTCCATGGCTTCGTCGCTGCCCATGGCGTGTCCGCCCAGCTTGATAACGACGATGGCCCCGTCATAGCGCTGTAAATACGGCAGCGCCGAAGAGAGAGTTTCAGCTGTGGCGATCCAATTGCGATTCATAGCTCGTGTCTTCATGGTCCCGGTCCCTTTGGGTCCCCGTGTTACGCGGAACTTGGGCCGGTGCCAAGTGCAGCATTGCGGTTATAGCGCCGAGTGATAGGGTCGCGGTGAGTTTGACCGACAGGGATTTTGGATATGACGCGCAGAACGTTGTTGCTGACAGGGGCCAGCCGGGGCATTGGCCATGCCACAGTGCGCCGGTTCAATAGCGAAGGCTGGCGAGTTATCACCTGTTCGCGTCATCCCTTTCCCAAGGAATGCCCCTGGGGTGGTGGTCGCGAAGATCATGTCGAACTGGACCTGAGCGACCCCTCTGAGACAATCAACGCGGTCGGAGCCATACAGGAAAAGCTGGACGGGCGGCTGGATGCCCTGGTCAATAATGCTGGAGTTTCGCCCAAAGGGCCGGATGGCGAACGGCTTAACACTTTGGATACGGACCTGATGACCTGGGGAAAGGTGTTCCACGTGAACTTTTTTGCCTCTGTTGTTCTGGCCCGTGGGCTGCGGGACGAGTTGGCGGCTGCAAAGGGGTCAGTGGTGAATGTGACCTCCATCGCCGGCAGCCGGGTGCACCCTTTTGCCGGTGCGGCCTACTCAACGTCCAAGGCGGCTCTGGCGGCCCTGACGCGGGAAATGGCGCATGATTTTGGGCCGTTGGGGGTTCGGGTCAATGCAATTGCACCTGGGGAGGTGGAAACCGCGATTCTGTCGCCAGGCACTGACAAGATTGTTGCAAAGCTGCCATTAAAGCGGTTGGGCCAGCCCGAGGAAGTTGCGGCCGCGATCTATTTTCTGTGTTCGCAGGACAGTTCGTATATTTCTGGGGCCGAAATCGAAGTGAATGGGGCACAGCACGTATGATGTGCCCCGACAAAACGCTTAGATCGGGTTATTCCAGATTGGCGATGATCGACCGCAGCGTTGGAATCCCATCGCCCTTTTCCGACGATGTCAGGATGATCTCCGGATAGGCTGCGGGATGTTTGGACAAGGCCTGACGAACCTGGGACAGGATGCGGTCCCTGTCCTTTGCCTTGACCTTGTCCGCTTTGGTCATCACGCATTGGAATGTGACGGCGCTGGAATCCAGCAGTGACATGATTTCATCATCCACCGGCTTGACCCCATGGCGGCTGTCAATCAGCACGAATGCCCGACGCAAGGTCTGGCGACCACTCAGGTATTGCTTGAGCAGCTTTTGCCACTTTTCGACGATCTTGAGCGGGGCATTGGCAAACCCATAGCCGGGAAGGTCGACCAGATACAGCTCGGGCCCCTGGGTGAAAAAGTTGATCTCTTGGGTTCGCCCTGGCGTGTTTGATGCCCGGGCAAGTCCCTTTCTTCCAGTTACAGCGTTGATAAGGCTCGATTTTCCGACATTTGATCGCCCGGCGAAACATACCTCGATTCGGTCTGCTTCAGGCAGGCCGGACATCGCAACCACGCCTTTGACGAATTCAGAATCACCAGCAAACAGCTTGCGCCCCTGTTCGGTCATATAGTCGTCCGGCTCTTCGGCCAGAGGGAATTGAAGTTGCATCACAGCACCTTTACCTGATCGCCAATGCGGATTGTACCGCTGCGCAGGACTTCTGCGCGCACTGAAAAATCCTTGTGCCCCCATTGTGACATGAGCGTGCCCAACGTGTCTGCATCGCGTTCACCGGTGGCTGGGTTTGCCGTGGTCGCCAAACAGCGTTCTGTGCGTTCCCTTGGGATCAACACCGCATCGCCAATCTGGATTTCGCGATCTATCCAATCGAATTCCTGCCATTCTGCCATCCCATCAAACCATAGGTTTCCGCGCCAGCGTTGCGTCGCCAGGGGATGGCCAATAGCCCGTTCGACGGCTCGGTGAGAGGCCGCATTGCATAGGGTGACGGACAACAGATCGGTGTCGGTCCATCCCCGCCGAGGGCACCGCATGAGCCGCGCGGACGCGGCTCGATTCTCTGGGATCAGCGATCCGGCCCAATCCAGAAACCGGGCATGATCGGCCTCATCATCGGGGGAAAAGGTCAGATCAGGCAGATCCGGGTGGGTTAGCGTCATGCGACCGGTCGCATCGTCCAGACGGGCATCAATGGCCATCAGTCGGGGGGCTTTGGACCCGCGATTAAAGTTCTGACAGGGCACCCATTCAGAACCGTCAGCCGTCGACAGTTCATGGGCAACCGCCCAAAGACGATCGCCGGGCATGGTTTGCCCGGCGGTCAATGCGATTTGATCCAGAGCTTCCCGACCATGCGATTTGATCGGGTGCCGCCAGATTTGGGTGACAGATCCTGTCATTTTGCGTCCGGTTTCTGACCACGTTTAAAGCTGGACATCATGTTGCCAAACACGTCTGGCTTGTACCCTTGGCTGCGCATGATCAGATACTGTTGTGTAAAGGTGATCGTGTTGTTGGCGATCCAGTATACGACGAGGCCACTGGCAAAGCTGCCCAGCATGAACATAAACACCCATGGCATCCAGGCAAAGATCATGGCCTGTGTTGCATCTGTCGGTGCCGGGTTCAGCTTTTGCTGAATCCACATCGAAATGCCCAAAAGCAAAGGCAGAATACCGATAAAGATTGTCGCCATCAGGGTTCCTGGCTCTGGCCCTGCCCATGGAGCCCAGCCAAAGAAGTTCATGATGGATGTCGGGTCCGGCATGCTGAGGTCCTGAAAGGGACCAAAGAATGACGCCTGGCGTAGTTCAATGGTGACAAAGATCACCTTGTAGAGCGAAAAGAAGATCGGGATCTGCAGCAGGATAGGCAGACACCCGGCGGCCGGGTTTACCTTTTCCTTCTTGTAAAGCTCCATCATGCCCTGCTGGACTTTCTGACGGTCATCACCGGCCTTTTCCTTGAGCGCTTCCATTTGTGGTTGCAGCTCTTTCATCTTGGCCATCGAAACATAGGATTTATAGGCCAGAGGGAACAGGATTGCCTTGATGATCAGCGTCAGGCCAATAATCGACCAGCCCATATTGCCGATCAGCTTGTTGATCTCGTGCAGCAGCCAGAATATCGGCTTGGTCAGGAAAAAGAACCAACCCCAGTCGATGCTGTCAAGGAAACCGGCAATGCCGCTTTTTTCATAGGCACGGATGGTGCCCCATTCCTTTGCGCCTGCGAACAGCTGGGTGGAAACTTCGGCAGTTTCTCCGGCGGCCAGTGTCATGGTCGGCAGGACAACTTCGGTTTGATAGATGTCCCGGCGTTCGTCATATTTGGCGACCGATTTGAAAGGTTGGCCTGATGCGGGAACCAGAGTCGACATCCAATAGTGGTCGGTGAACCCGATCCAACCATCTGTCTCGACTTGTTTGACCTCGGCACGGGCACCTTCGCGGGGGTCAACCGAGAAATCAGGCATGTCACCATAATCGATTTCAGACAGCTCTCCGTCGGCCATGCCAACGACGCCTTCGTGAAGGATAAAGAAGTTCTTAAGGTCCTGCGGTTCCCCATGCCGGGCCAGAATCCCATAGGGGGCCAACGCGGCGGTGCTGGTCCCGGAATTGGTTACGCTCTGCGTGACCGTAAACAGATAGTTATCGTCAACAGAAATCTTGCGGTTAAAGAGCAGCCCATTGCCATTGTCCCAGGACAGGGTGACCGGCGATTCAGACGTCAGTGTTTCGCCAGCAGGCGCTGTCCAAATGGTATTTGCACCAGGAACATCATCCAGGCCAAGCCCAGTGCCTGGAGCCCATCCGTACAAGGCATAATAGGCAGAAGGTTCGCCAACCGGAGACAGCATCCGCACGATGTCGGCACCTTCTTCGATTGTGACCCGATAGTCCTTGAGGGACAGATCGTCGATGCGACCACCTTGCAGCGAGATGCTGCCGGAAATCCTGGCGGTGTCGATGGTGACCCGCGCAGCCTCAGGAGCCTTGGCTTCTGCGCCAGTGACCGCACCCGTGCTGGCCGAGCTCACTGCCGGTGCTGCCGCTGTATCCCCATCTGCCGCAATTTGCGATACGGGGGTGGTTTCTGACGCGACTTCGGGCTCCGGCGGGGGAAACACGACGAACCACACGAGAATCACAATAAAGCTGAGCGCAGTTGCGAGGATTAGATTTTTGTTCTGATCGTCCATCTGGGACTGCCACCTTGTGCATGGAATGACAGAGTGGGTTCAACAGAGTAGGGCTGCAAAGGTCAAGCGGAAACCGGGGTTTTGGAGAAGTCTTCCTGCCTGTGTGCGCCGGTTTACCGCGATTTACCCCAATTGCCGCCCAATTTTGGGTGCATCTTGCAATTTTGCCTGATGTGCAGTGATCCAATCCACAGTCTGGTCGAATGGCATCGGGCGCCCGATCCCGAACCCCTGAACGTGATCGCAACCCAGTTGCGCCAACAATGCGTGTTCGCCGACAGTTTCGACGCCTTCGGCCAAAGTTTCCAGATCCAACCGTTCCGCCATGGTCAGAACGGCACCGATCAGGCGCTGCTGTTCCGGATCCCGGTCGGCCTTGGTCACAAAGGATCGGTCGATCTTGATCCGAGACACCTTGAACCGACGGATCGAGGCAATGGAGGCATGGCCCGTACCAAAGTCGTCCAGGTCAATGCGGCATCCCAGCTTGCTGAGGCCGATGATATTGCGGGTTACCATATCATCCGGATTGTCGGTCATCACGGTTTCCAGAATCTCGATGGCCAAGCGGTCCGGGGACAATTCAAAGCGGTCCAATTCCCATCTAATCTTGTCAACAAGCCCCGGGTTACGCAATTCATCTGTGGCAAAATTCACGCCCACACGGGGGACGTCATATCCCGCGTTATCCCAGGCCTTCAGCGCCGTCATCGCATGATACATCATCACCTGACTTAGGCGTTCCAACAGATGCGCTTCTTCCATAGCAGGCAGGAATACATCCGGTGGGATCAGACCGTGGATCGGATGCGCCCAGCGGGCCAACACTTCGAAGCCGGTGACTTTGCCGGTGTCCGTCGATATCTGTGGTTGGAACCAAGGTTGGATTTGGCCGTTTTCCAGTGCATTGGCGGCCTCTTCCCGAAGATCTCCGCGAGCCTTGGTTTGACGATGAATCTCTGCAGAATAGGCGCGGATACAGGAGGGGCCGTTTTTCTGGGCTTCGATCAAGGCTGCAGAAGCGGCTTCCACCCATTCATTCCAGGCGCGTCCCGGTGTTCGGTTGCGCAGGCAAAATCCAACAGAACAGGACTGATACAGCGACAGCCCATCCAATGAAACCGGTTCTTCGATAACGGACTGCAGCCGTCCTGCCATTTGTATGCACAGCTCAAGATCCAGTTGGTTCACCCCAGACAGGCAAACTGCAAACCGGCTGTCACCCACACGCGCAACGGCATCCGAATCTCTGAGAACAGACAGAATTCGATCGCCGGTGCGCGAAATCACAGTGTCTGAAGCCGCCTGACCATGACGATCGGCGATCTCACGAAATTCGTCGATCTCGAGCATGAAACATGCCGAGCGCAAATTGCCGTCGGCAGTGCGGTCAAACGTCTTTTCAACCGCCTCTTCAAACCCGGGGCGCAACAGCAACCCGGTAATGGCATCATGGGTGCCTGCTTGTGATCGGCGCCAATATTCGAATGCACCGAAAAATGCGAACACCAAAGGCAATCCGAGCGAAGTCAAGATCAACGCAAATTCCCCGCCGAGCCAGAAAGCACCAAGCGTCAACGCTGGCAGGAATGCCAACACCGGAGGGCCCAGCAAAATGGGCAACACATGCTTTTGCAGTCGGGAATGCAGGCCGGAGGGCGGCTGAGGCATGACAGGACCTTTCAAATCGCTTGGCCCGACCGTAATCCCCCGAATCTGTTTTGTGTGTTAACGCAGCTGAGGAATTTCCATCAGATTGTCATCGTTTTTTCGAGGATTCAGCGAGAGTCCTGCAAAATCGAACAATTTGGGGTCCAGAAGATGGGACGGGCGCGCGTTCATCAGGGACCGGAACATCACCTGACGGCGGCCGGGGCTGTTGCGCTCCCATTGGTCGAGAATCTGTTTGACCTGCTGACGTTGCAGCCCGTCCTGGCTGCCGCACAGATCACAGGGGATGATCGGATAGTCCATCGCCTTGGCGAATTTTTCGCAATCGGCTTCGGCCACATGCGCGAGCGGACGATAGACGAACAGATCGCCTTCCTCGTTGACCAGCTTGGGCGGCATGGTGGCCAGACGGCCGCCGTGGAACAGATTCATGAAAAAGGTTTCCAGGATATCATCGCGATGATGCCCCAGAACGACCGCCGAACAACCTTCTTCGCGTGCAATTCTATAAAGATTACCGCGCCTTAGACGCGAGCAAAGGGCGCAGAATGTCCGCCCCTCAGGCACCTTGTCCATGACAATCGAATAGGTGTCCTGATATTCGATGCGGTGCGGCACATCCATTTTTTCCAGAAATTCCGGCAAGACAGTGGCTGGAAATCCGGGCTGTCCCTGGTCCAGATTACAGGCCAACAGATCAACCGGCAGCAACCCGCGCCACTTCAATTCATACAGGATGGCCAGCAGCGTGTAGCTGTCTTTGCCGCCCGACAGACAGACCAGCCAGCGCGCGCCGGGCTGGATCATTCCATATTGTTCGATCGCCTCGCGCGTCTGGCGCACGACGCGTTTGCGCAGCTTCTTGAACTCGGTGCTGGTGGGGGCACCGTGGAACAGCGGATGGATTTCGTCAGTTTTATCGAACATGGACGGGCCTTACTAGAGTTGCCAATTTCGGGCAAGAGGCGGGCGTTGCGTTTACCACATCTGTAAAAACAGGGGGGGGTGATATCCGTGCACCATGCGTGCACCACCCGTGCACCGGCTGACACCCGAATCGCTCAGATGTCGGTATTTTTGCCGCGATCAGGCCGGTCAGGCCGGTCAGGCACCGGATCATACCCATCACTGCCCAACGGATGACAGCGCCCGATCCGCCGCAGCGCCAGCCAACTGCCCCGGATCGGCCCGTGTTTCTCCAGCGCTTCGAGCGCATAGGCGCTGCAGGTTGGCTGATACCGACAGTTGAACCCAACCCAGGGGCTGAACACCAGACGATAGGCCCGCACGGGCAGGGCAACGATATGGGCAAGAGGCGACATCCGGCAAAGATAAGGGCAAACGCCGGGAGAGGGAAGTTGCGTGGCTGCTTTGTCGCGGGGACGCCCTGCGCGCCGTTTTGGATGAGGGTTTTGGCGAAGGTGACGAAGGGGGGGCCCATGGGGCACGGCTGTTGATCAGAGCGCCGGGAACGACGGCTGTAGCCGGCCCACAGCGGACAGGGCTGTGATGTGTGGGGGGCCGCCGCATTGCCGGACACAGCGCCCTTTCACGGTGCCGGTTCACGCGTCCAGTGTTTGGGTAAAATGGCCGACATCGACAACCCGGAGTGTGGGAAATGGGGCTGCCGACCCCGCATGGTGCGGCATTGGCAGCCCCCAACTTTGGCTGGCGTTCTTGAACTCGGCGTATTCGCCGCGCACCTGAATGGTGACAGTGACGTCTGTGCTGTCGCGATTGCGCCAGAACCAGCCCGGTCGCCGTCGAATGAAGCAACGATTTCGCCTGTGTCGCCCGTCGATCCGCGGCCCTTTTGGTAGGTGACAGAATTGCCGCCACCGTGACCGTGCATGTCGAAGTTCACCCGACCGCCGTCAACGAGCATCCGGTATTCCACCGTCTGCCCTTTTTCCATCACCATCTTCCATTCGGCCGAGGCACCCGGTGCCAGCGTAAAGGTGGTCTCGTCACGCCAGATTTCGGCCTGCTGCGCATGCGCAGCGCCAACAAAAAGCCCGAAGATATCGTTCATCAAGGTCGATTCTTCCTGCGCTTCAAGTTCTAGCTGCCTGTCAGCTTCGGCCTCTTTCGCGAGCTGGGTCTTGATTTCTCCCATTTCGGTCAGGCCGATCACGCCACCTATTCCTGTCGGGTCGATGTTGTATTCGGCAGGGAGCACGACAGTCACCAGAATCACGACGGCGCTGGCCGCGGCAATGGCGGTGGACCGGATCAGCTGTGCGGAGCTTGGCAGTTCATCAAGGCTCGGTTTTTTTGCGTTAAACATTTTGATTTTCCAAGTTCTTAGGCGGCTACAAAATAGCCGATGATTTGCAGGCCCGTGAGGATGAACCCCATGGACATCATGACGACGTTGGCGGTGTAGGCCTGTTGGAAGAAATTCGGAGATTTCCGCCAATACCCCATGACGATGAGGATGACGGCAAGCGCCATGATCTGGCCCAGTTCGACGCCCACGTTGAACGCCAGAAGATTGGCCAGAAGCCCGTCCGAGGCGATTTCGTAATCGAGGATCTTGGTGGCCAGGCCCGTGCCATGGAAAAAGCCAAAGATCAGCGTTGCGGCCTTGGTGTTGGGCTGGACACCGAACCAGCGCTGGTAGGCCCCCAGATTGTCGAGCGCCTTGTAAACCACCGAAAGGCCGATGATGGCATCAACGATATAGGCGTTGATGCCCCAGCCGAACCAGACGCCGGCCAGCATCGTGGTCGAGTGACCAAGCGCAAAAATGCTGACATAGATGCCCACGTCCTTCATCCGGTAAAGGAAGAAGACGACGCCGAGCAGGAACAGGATGTGGTCGTAACCCGTCACCATGTGTTTGGCACCGAGATACATGAAGGGGATGATGTTCACCCCCCAGATTTCCTGGATGTAACCCGCGTCACCTTCGGTGACATTATGGGCCAGCGCGTGGCTCGCGCTCAGGAAGAGCGCTGTTAACGCAAGAAAGGACAGGATCACGATCCGGCGTGGGCCGGGGTCGATCCAGCCCCGATGGACTGTCGTCATGGATTGAACTCCGCAGATGTGTTTGATGATCAAAAGATGTGCGCCATTGGGCGCGATCCATCACACACGCGGCGGGCGTTCGATCTGATACGTCCGCAGAGGTTTCACAGTGGCTGAGCCCAGACGCCACGCGGTTCTGTAGATGTCGATCGGTTGCGGAACCATATCGGGGCCAGGCACGATTGCCTGGCTGTGATCATGATCGACACGGTCGTGGCTGTGTCCATGCATGGCCCACAGCAGATCCCCTTCCAACCCGTGGGAATGCCCGTGCTCGGCGATCATCTCAGCGTGCTCTTGAAGCACGTCGAGGACTGCGGGCGCATGCGAGGTTGTGGGCATCACCGACCAGACAACAAATGTCGCGCACAGCAGGGTTGCGAAAGCAGCCTTTGCGATGGTCAGCAGGGGTTTCATCAGGTTTGCCTGTCCGCTCGTCTGTGTCGTGATGCGTGGTCGCACAGTTTTGTTCATCCCCTTAGGGAGGATAGGGTGTTCACAGGGCAAACCACCCTGTTCATGCAAGCCCTCCCGCGTGCGGTGCCGGAATGGCGACAGTCGCTGCGATTCGGGCCAAGGTCTGGTATACGGGACACAGCAGATGTTGGCCCCACAGCGGCCCGTCAGCTCTGAGCAAGAGACCGAATTTCGGAGGAAGAGGCCCGGAACGTTCTGAGTGTTGTCGCCATTTTCAATTGATTTTCAAACATGCGGATTGAACACTGGCCAGATATTTGAGGGGAAAGATACATGAGTTCATTGAATCGCCGAAACCTGTTGAAAGTAACCGTATCCACGATCGCGATGGTGTCGCCAATTGGAGCAGCCCTTGGCCAGACCACGTCTCTTGCTGATATCGGGGCAAAAGTCATTCCGCTGCCAACAGTCACTGTCTACACCGCGCGGGACGTTCTCACGCTTGATCCGGCGAAACCGGTTGTAAATGCCGTGGCCGTGGTGGACGGGCGCATTCTTTTGACCGGTACGCTCGATGACGTGGTGGGGACACTCAAGGGACAGCGTCACACGATCGACGACCGGTTTGCCGACAAGGTGATCGTGCCGGGTTTTATTGCCCAGCATGACCATCCGCTTTTGGCTGCCCTCACGATGTCCTCGGAAATCCTGTCGATCGAGGATTGGGCGTTGCCGTTTGGAACAGTCCCGGCTGTTCGGGACAAAACGGATTTCATTGACCGTCTGACAAAGGCGGTTGAAGCAAGAACAGACCCGGCGGAACCTGTGGTGTCCTGGGGGTATCACCCGGCCTTTTACGGGGCGCTCACGCGCCAAGATCTCGATGCGATCAGCACCACGCAGCCAATATTGGTGTGGGCGCGGTCCTGTCACGAGATGATCCTGAACAGTGTGGCGCTTGAACTCGGTGATGTTACCCAAGAGTTGATCGACGGGTTTTCGTCCACTGAAAAAAAGCAGTCGAGCTTTGCCGAAGGCCGGTTCTGGGAGCAGGGACTGTTTGCGGTTCTGCCCAACATCGCGCCTCTGGCGGCCTCGCCCGAGCGGTTGCAAGCGGGGCTGGAGCTCACCCGGGATTATATGCACGCAAAGGGCGTTACCTTTGGAAACGAACCCGGCGGTATTCTGTCAAAGCCTGTGCAGGATGGTATTAACGCGGTGTTTTCGAGCCCCGACATGCCGTTCCGCTGGTCGTTTATGCCAGATGGGAAGACATTGATTCAGGGGTCTTCGGATGACAACCGGGTGGTTCAAGACACTGAAAACCTGGATAGCTGGTATGGCGGGATGACCAGCCTGGCCCCCAATCAGGTCAAACTTTTTGCTGACGGGGCGATCTACTCTCTGGAAATGAAGGTCCGGGATCCCTTCATGGACGGGCATGACGGTGAGTGGATGATGGACAAGGTTGATTTCGAAAGAGCGTTTCGAATTTATTGGGATGCCGGGTATCAGCTCCATGTGCATGTCAACGGGGATGCCGGTCTGGACCGTGTGCTGGATACACTTGAAATGAACCTGCGCCGGACCCCGCGATATGATCACCGGACCGTTCTGGTACACTTTGCGGTGAGCGCGGAAGATCAGGTGAAGCGGATTGCAGATCTTGGCGCAATCGTCAGCGCCAACCCGTATTACGTCACAGCTCTGGCCGATCAATATTCCCAGGTTGGTCTGGGCCCTGAGCGCGCGGATTCAATGGTCCGAATCGGCGATGTATCACGCGCGGGCATTTCCTGGTCTTTGCATTCGGATATGCCGATGGCGCCGGGTGATCCGTTGTTCCTGATGTGGAGCGCCGTAAACCGGGTCACATCCTCGGGTCGGGTTGCAGGGCCGGAACAAAGGGTCAGCGCCGAAGATGCGTTGCGTGGCGTGACAATCGAAGCTGCATACTCGCTCAAACTCGAAGACGAGATCGGTAGTATCGAACCGGGAAAACGCGCCAATTTTACCGTTCTTGATCGCAATCCGCTCACCGTCGACCCTATGGAAATCAAGGAGGTCAAGGTGTGGGGAACGGTTATGGAAGGCCGGGTTCAGCCGGTTGAAGTGACTGAAAGGAAAGCATCCCTGATCGAACCTATTCCAGCCGGACCAAGCCATGCGTTCGCTGAAGCCTCTTTCCAGCATGCGCTCAAGGTGGTGCATTCTCACCTTTAGCTTGCAGAGACACCCCCACAGGCCAAAACCGGTTGTCCGCTCTGTTGTCGGATCCTGGGGGTGGTCCCAGGAGGTTCGCCTGTCTGCGCTGGGCCATCGAGGTCTGATTGGCAGCGTCGGAAATTCAGACGTTGCGCAGACGTTGCTCAGACGTTGTTCAGACGTTGCACAGGTCGCTTCCGTGCCTGGCCGTATTTCGAACAGCCGCTGCATTCAGCACAGAGGGCTTTGAGCTGGTTTTTGCGCCCAAGGGTGCCGCGTGTTGCGGGGGTGTTGCGAAACCCATGAGCCAGAGTGCGCCACCGCGCCGCGCCGACAGGCGCGGCGCCCGGCCCAACGGGACAGGGCGGATCTGTGATCCGGCCCAGTCCGGGCGGGAGCCCATCGGGTTATTTGTCGGGCGCTGTTTTGGGGGCGTGCAGCTTGCGCAGGGCGTAGCGGAAATCGGACTCGAGCGCGGTGAAATCGCGGGTGCCGGTCTCGTCTCGGCGTCCGATCAGGACATAATCCCATCCCGGCCGGCCCAATTCGGGCAGGACCATCCGGGCGATTTCGCGCAGGCGGCGTTTGGCGCGGTTGCGGGCCACGGCGTTGCCGACTTTCTTCGAACAGGTGAATCCGACCCGAATCGTCGCGTCATCGTCCCGGCGATTGCGCGCCTGGACCATCATCCCCTGGGTGCCCTGACGGCGCGCGCGTGCGGCAGCCAGAAAATCCCGGCGCTTGGCCATTACGGTCAAGCCGGGCAATGGGGATGCGCAAACAGATACCGCCGGGGGCGTCTCCCCGGTGGCGGTGTTGCCATCTGCAGGGGCCTCCGGCGGCATCATGTCTCTTACAGAACCTGTCGGGTGAGCTTTAGGCGCTCAGCGACTTGCGGCCGCGGGCGCGGCGTGCGTTCAGGATCTTGCGGCCAGCTTTTGTGGCCATCCGCGAACGGAAGCCGTGGCGGCGTTTGCGAACCAGGTTCGAAGGCTGAAAGGTGCGTTTCATCGCTCCGGTCTCCAATAATCATCGGGCGTGGCGTGGAATCGCCTCCCGGGGTCTATCTCGAAGCCCGGTGCTTAGAAGGGTTTCCCGGACAAGTCAAACCCCGTGACCCGGGTTTTCGCCCTCTATTGCAACATTTATGTCGCAAACCCTGATCGGGGCCCCGTTTTTCCGCCCGGATTGTTTCAAACGGGGCATCAGGCGGTTTGTTTCTCACAAAAACAGAGGCCGAGTTCAAGGGGACGTGAACATGGGCTGTGATGTCTCGAAGCGGACGCCATTTAGACGTAGCAATGAGCCATGCAAAAGGACAGACCATCAATGACAGACGTTGCCCCACCTTCCAAACGCGGGTTTTCCCGGCATCTGCCGCTGATTCTGGTGGCGGTTGTGGCCATCATTGGCGCGTTGACCCTGCGCGATTATCTGAGCTTTGACACGCTGCGCGACAACCGCGAGGCGTTGTTGGCATACCGCGATCAGAATTTTGCCGGCCTGGTTGCGTTGTTTATGCTCGCCTATGTGGTGATTGTGGCGTTTTCGCTGCCCGGAGCGGCGGTGGCATCGGTCACCGGCGGGTTTCTGTTCGGTTTGGTGGCCGGGACGGTCTTTAATGTGGTCGCCGCGACCATCGGAGCGGCGGCGATCTTTTTGGCGGCGCGCTGGGGGTTGGGGCAATCGCTGACGGCCAAGCTCGAGGCCTCTGAGGGGACGTTGCAGAAGCTGAAGACCGGATTGCGCGACAATGAGATCGAAGTGCTGTTCCTGTTGCGTCTGGTGCCTGCGGTGCCGTTTTTTGTCGCCAACCTGTTGCCCGCGTTGGTCGGGGTGAAATTCGGCAACTTCCTGTGGACCACCGCGTTGGGGATTGTTCCCGGCGGGATCGTGTTTACCTGGATCGGTGTCGGTCTGGGCGAAGTGTTCGATCGTGGCGAATCGCCGGATCTGTCGTTGTTGTGGGAACCCCATGTGATCGGTCCGATTCTGGGATTGTGCGTCCTGGCGGCCTTGCCCATTGTCATCAAGTCCCTGCGTGGCCGGAAAGAGATCTGACAACATGACACGAATCAAATGTGATCTTCTGGTGATCGGAGCCGGATCCGGTGGGTTGTCTGTCGCGGCGGGTGCCAGCCAGATGGGGGCCGATGTCGTGCTGCTGGAAGGGCACGAAATGGGCGGCGATTGCCTGAACTTTGGCTGTGTCCCGTCCAAGGCGTTATTGGCCAGCGCCAAAGTGGCGCACAGCCAGGCACATGCCAGCGCCTTTGGTATCGCGGATCAGGTGCCGCAGGTGGATTACGCGGCGGCCAAGGATCACGTGCGAAACGTCATCGACACCATCGCCCCCATGGACAGCCAAGAACGATTCGAAGGGTTCGGAGTGCGGGTGATCCGCGAATATGGCCAGTTTATTTCCCCGACCGAGGTCCAGGCCGGAGAGAATGTCATCGCCGCGCGCCGGGTGGTGATCGCCACCGGGTCGTCGCCGTTGGTGCCGCCGATTCCGGGGCTGGACGCGGTGCCATTTGACACCAACGAAACCATTTTTGATCTGCGCGACAAACCCGATCACCTGTTGATCATCGGGGGAGGCCCCATCGGCATGGAAATGGCGCAGGCGCATGTCCGGCTGGGCTGCAAGGTCACGGTGATCGAAGCGGCCAGGGCGCTGGGCAAGGACGACCCCGAATTGGCCGAGGTGGTGATCGGGTCGCTGCGCGATGAAGGGGTGCAGATCGTCGAAGGCGCGATGGCGGCGTCGATTGCCGGGTCGGCGGGCGATATCCGCATCGAGACCAGCGATGGGCGGGAATTTGCCGGGTCGCATCTGTTGTTGGCGATCGGGCGCAAGGCCAACACGGACCGATTGAACCTGGCCGCTGCGGGGATTGAACCCACGCGAACCGGCATTCAGGTGGACGCGGGGCTGCGCACCACAAACAAGAAAGTCTATGCCATTGGCGATGTTGCAGGGGGGCTGCAGTTTACCCATGTGGCGGGCTATCAGGCCGGGGTGATCATTCGGTCGATCCTGTTCGGTCTGCCTGCCAAGGCCAGCACCCATCACATCCCCTGGGCCACCTATACCGACCCGGAACTGGCCCATGTCGGCCTGAGCGAAGCCGAGGCGCGCCAAAAACACGGGGCCAGGTTGGAGGTAGTGCGGTTTGATTATCATCACAACGACCGCGCCATTGCCGAGCGCAAAACCAAAGGGTTCATCAAGGTGATGGTGGTCAAGGGGCGGCCTGTGGGCGCGTCGATTGTCGGCCATCAGGCGGGCGAACTGATCAATCTGTGGTCGCTGGTTTTGGCCAACAAGCTGAAAATGGGCCAAGTCGCGGCGATGGTTTCGCCTTACCCCACAATTGGCGAGGTGAACAAACGTGCCGCCGGGGCCTATTTCTCTCCCAGATTGTTTGATAACCCATTGGTCAAACGAGTTGTTGGGCTGGTCCAACGCTGGCTGCCCTGATCGGGAAAGGGGGACACGCTGAATTCGCTTTCCGGACGTTTTCTGATCCTGACCACGGTTTTCGTGATGTTGGCCGAAGTGTTGATCTTTGTCCCGTCGATTGCCCGTTTCCGCGAAGATTTCCTGTTGAGCCGTCTGGAGCGGGCCCAGATTGCATCGCTCGCGTTGCTGGCGGATGACATGTTGGCGACCGAACTGGAAGCCGAGCTGTTGGAAAACGCCGGGGTTTTCAATGTGGTGTTGCGGCGGGACGAAGTGCGCCAGCTGATGTTGTCGTCACCGATCCCGAATCCGATTTCCGAAACCTTTGATCTGCGCACCTCCAGCGCGGTGTCGCTGATCGGTGACGCGATGGTGCGGCTGTGGGATCGGGAAAATCAGGTCATCCGGGTGATGGGCGAACCGGTGCGCGATGCCGGGTTGCTGATCGAAATCACCATGGAAACGGCACCGTTGCGGGCGGCCATGATCGAATACGGGGTGCGCATTCTGGCGTTGTCGGCGGTGATCTCGGTCTTTACGGCGGTGTTGCTGTTCATTGCCGTGCGCATGTTTCTGGTCAAACCGATCAAGGGGGTCGTGGGGTACATGCAGCGTTATGCTGCCGCGCCCGAGGATGCACGGGGTATCATTACCCCGAATGCGGGCGTGACCGAATTGCGCGAAGCCGAAGAGGCGTTGTTGCAATTGCAGACCGAACTGACCCATGCGTTGAAACAGCGGGAACGCCTGGCCCAGTTGGGCGGGGCGGTGGCCAAGGTCAGCCATGATTTGCGCAATATTCTGACGTCGGCGCAATTGTTCACCGACCGCATTGAAACCAGCGAGGATCCATTGGTGCGCCGTCTTGCGCCCAAGTTGGTGAATTCCATCACCCGCGCCGTGTCGCTGTGCGAAGGCACGCTGGCCTTTGGTCGGGCCGAAGAACCGGCCCCGACGCTGGGCATGGTGCATCTGGGGCAGATCGTTGATGACATCGCTGAAAGCGAACTGCTGGCGGCGGGAGAGGCCAAGGTCCGTATTCTCAATACGATACCTGCGCCGGTGGTCGTGCGGGGCGATGGGGAGCAATTGTTCCGGGTGATCATGAATCTCGTGCGCAATGCCCGTCAGGCCATAGAGGCAACCGGAAAGCCGGGGCAGGTGACCATCAGCCTGCGCGAAGAGGATCAGGCCTGGTGGATCGAAATTGCCGATACCGGGCCGGGTTTGCCGCCCAAGGCCAAAGAGAATCTGTTTACGCCGTTCCAGGGCGGCGTTCGCAAGGGCGGCACGGGTTTGGGGTTGGCCATTGCTGCGGAATTGATCCGCGGACATGGCGGCAGTGTGGCGCTGAAACAGACCGGGCCAGAGGGGACAATCTTTGAAATCTGCTTGCCACGTGGCGATGGTGCAATTTAATTTGTTTTAGGGGTTGCGCCGTGTTTGTGCTAAGTCTAAACACCGCCTCACCAACGCGGACCGATAGCTCAGCTGGATAGAGTACCTGACTACGAATCAGGGGGTCGGGGGTTCGAATCCTCCTCGGTCCGCCATTGGTTTTCCCCAACTCATTGAAGATCAACAACTGTTTTGGTGTGCGGATTCGCATCCCTGAGCGGGGAGCCGAACCATCCCGTAACCTTTGCTGTAGCCTGCGCTGTGGTTGCAGTGAGGGCTGATGGATTCTGGGGCTGGGGTGATTGCTGCGCGACCAACCGCTTTTGGACAACGCCACGCTCTCATTCGGTGCAAATTCAGTGGGGGTGGTTGTCGGACACCAAGCGCAAGGCGGCACGGAGCGGAGGGCTCCGCGCCCCGGGTGCGGTTATCCGGCGTGATCCAGATTCTTGAGTTGCAGGACGCTCATCACCGCAAGCAGCGCAAAGAAGGCCGGATCCGACCAGCCGAAGCCGGTGAAGACACCAGTCAGGGCGGCAAAAAGCGTCACGCCAAATCCAAGCGCGTTGGTCGCCGCCAGTCCGGTCAGCAGTTTTTTGGCGGTTGCAACGTCGGTCACATCCCGCAGCAGAAACCCCAGAATGGCAATGCCGCCAAGGAAAATGCTGTTGTGCTGGGACAGGAACCAGGCGTAGCGGTCATTCAGTTCCACGCCGTAGTTGGGCCATAGAAGGCCGGGCAGGAAAAACAGCGCAAAGGCAAAGACTGCATAGATCGTGCTGTGAACGGTCAGGAAGGTTCGGGTGGTCATCTGAGGGATCCTTGTCGGTGTTGCGGGGCCATGAGCGACGTGAGCCAGCGCCCGGCCAGGGTTGCGGTAGGGGCTGGATCACGCTGGGGTCAGGCCGCGTCTCCCAGGGGGGCATTGGTGATTGCGCTGAGGTCTTCCATGATGTCGAACACATGATCCGACGTTACGGTGACGCCGATTGCCGCCAGCCGTTTCACATGCATCGCCTTGTAGGTGTCCAGGGCGGCGCGATCCCTGAACAGATAGGTCGAGCCGAAATCACCGCTGCTGAGATCGATGGTCCAGATCTTCCAGATCACGCCGGGGTCCTGCGCAATGCTGTGTGCCAACTGTTTTGTGCCTTCGGCGAACTCTTGGGTTATGGGGCCATTGTATGTCATGTGCAGGTCCCAGATTTTCATCGTGCTCATTGGGTCTGTCCTTTTGGTTTGTCTTGCGCCGGCATGGTTCATGGCGGCGCGTGTGGTTTCCGTTGCGACACAAGATAGGCTGGGTTATCTGTTTGAATAAGGCGGCCCTTTGGATCAGATTGTTAGGAATATTGAACAATGAAACGCAACGAATTGAACGATGTGTCGATCTTCGTTGCGGTCGCTCGGGAGAACGGTTTTCGCGCGGCTGCCGACAAACTGAAACTGGGGGCGGGATCGGTGAGTGAAGCGGTGCAGCGGTTCGAAGATCGTCTGGGCGTGCGCCTGATCGAGCGGTCAACACGGGCGATTGCCCTGACCAAGGCGGGTGAACTGCTGTATCGCCGCAGTCTGCCAGCGATCAACGACCTGGAAACAGCGTTGAATGATGTGCATGACCTGAACGAAGGCCTGTCGGGTACGCTTCGGCTGACCGCGCCAATCGGCGCGGGCCAGTTGTTTCTGGATGCCCTGATCACGGGTTTTGCCAAAGAACATCCGGCGGTGACGATTGAATTGATCTATGACGAAAAAAAGGTCGATCTCGTGACCAGCGGGGTCGATGCCGCAATTCGGGCTGAAACCCTGCTTGATCCGGACACACATGCCATCGCAGTTGGTCCCGTTCAGGACATGATGATTGTGGCATCGCCTGACTATCTGGCCACATCTCCGCCTCTGGAGGTTCCGGCTGATGTGGCTGGGCATAACGGGGTCTGTTTCGCCTTTGCGGGTGCCGACGATTTGGCCCCGTGGGTGTTTACCGGCAAGGACGGCCCGTTTTCGGTCATGCCGCGCCCCCGGATGGTTGCAAATGACGTGACATCCATCCTGGAAGGAGCCAAGGCGGGCCTGGGGTTAACCTATATCTTTGCAAATTCTGTCGAGAGTTTTTTGCGGGATGGCAGTCTGGTTCAGGTTCTGAACGGACGAACCGAGGCTCTGCCGAGATTTTCGCTGAACTATCTGACCAAGCGCAACATGCCATCCCGCGTCAGGGCGTTCGTCGATTTTGCGAAAGGGCACAAATCATAGATCGGCACCGCCAAATTCGGCATCATCGCCCCCGCTCCGTTTGGACCGTCGGTTTGCGGTGCGATGGGCTGTGGGCTGAAGGATGTGGGCCGAAGGATGTGGGCTGTTGCAGGTCCCCGCAACAGCCGCCCCGATGGGGGGCTGACCCTAATCTCTGAGCAGGGCCTTCAGGATGTCGGAATGGTCCAGTTTTCCAACAATGTCGCGGCCGTTGGACACAAAGTATTCCCCAGAGTCATTCAATTGGGCGCGCATGAGGTCTTTGACCGTAGTGTCAGCGCAATATATCCGCGCGTCGGCAGGTATTTCGCCCTGGATGGGTTGCATGATTTCGGCTGCGTGCAAAACGTTGATCGGATTCATATGCGCCACAAAGTTTTTCACATAGTCCGTGGCCGGTTGCAGCACGATTTCTTGCGGTGTTCCAATTTGCACGATACGCCCGCCTTGCATGATCGCAATCCGGTTCCCCAGTTTGATGGCTTCGTCCAGGTCATGGCTGACAAACAGGATGGTCCTGTTCAGTTCGGATTGCAATTCAAGCAGTTCGTCCTGAAGTTCGTTGCGGATCAGAGGGTCCAGCGCGGAAAACGGTTCGTCCATCAGCAAAAGCGGTGCGTCTGTGGTAAAGGCGCGGGCCAGGCCCACCCGCTGTTGCATACCGCCTGACAATTCTGAAATTGCCATATTCGCCCATTGCGAAAGATGCACTTTTTCCAACTGGTTCATGGCCCTGGGAATGCGCTGTTCCCGAGGCACACCGGCAAGTTCGAGCCCAAAGGCGACGTTGTCCAATACCGTGCGCCAGGGGAGCAGACCGAAGTGTTGGAACACCATGGAAACATCATGGCAGCGGATTTCGCGCAACTCTCGGGAAGACACCGAGGACAGGTCAACAAGCTGTTGGTTCCGTCGCAGATGAACAGTGCCTTCCACCAGTTTGTTCAGGCGGTTTGAGGCCCGAAGCAAGGTGGATTTGCCAGACCCCGAGAGCCCCATGAGGACAACGATTTCACCTTCGCGTACGTCGAGGGAGCAATCGTGCACGCCAAGGATTTGCCCGGTCTCTGCCCGTATCTCTTCGCGGGATTTGCCATCCTGCATCATGGGCAGAGCGGATCGGGGGGAGTCGCCAAAGACGATGCTGGCATTTTGGAATTTGATCACGGTGTCGGTCATGTCAGCTTCTTTCCACTTTCAGCAGCCGATCCAGAATGATGGCGATAATGACAATTGCGATGCCGACCTCGAACCCCTTGGCGACATTGACCTGATTGAGGGCGCGCAGAGTTGGAACGCCCAGTCCGCTGGCACCGACCAGGGCCGCGATGACCACCATCGACAGGGACAGCATGATTGTCTGGGTGAGCCCCGCCAGAATCTGTGGCAGGGCCCAGGGGAGTTTGACCTTCCACAATACCGCCGCTTTGGTGGCACCAAAGGCGTCGGCGGTTTCGACCAGCGCGGGTGGCGTGGAGGAAATGCCCAAATACGTCAGGCGAATGGGTGCCGGAACTGCGAACACCACTGTGGCGATAAGCGCGGGAACGGCCCCCAGGCCAAAAAGCACCAGCGCCGGAATGAGGTAGACGAATGTCGGGATCGTCTGCATGAGGTCCAATATGGGCCGGAGAACGCGATACACCCAAGGTCGCCCCGCGGCCAGAATGCCAATCGGAACGCCGACCAACATCGACATGGTCGTGGCCGCGAGAACCAGCGACAGCGTTTCCGTCGTTTCGATCCAATACCCCTGATTGATGATCAAAATCAGGCCCAGGCCGGTAAAGGCGGTCAAAGCCAGAGACCGATGCAAATACCAGGCCAACGCCGAAACCAACCCGATCAGCACAAAGGGATGGGGGAGTTGCAACACCCAGAGCGTGGCATCCACGATCCCCCCGATGCCACCCGACAACCCGTCGAAAAACCAGGCCATATTGGTGGTGAGCCAATCGACCAGATGTTTAGCCCATTGACCGACAGGGATCTTGTGCAGTTCAAGCCATTCCATGTTGCTCTCCCATCGTTTGAGATCCTTCTGGGTCCGATTGCAACCAGTGGGCGGCCAGGGCACACATGTCGTCGTCCAGTATGTGGCCAACCATGGGCAGCAGTTTGAATTGGGCATTCGGGATGACGGCGGCGGCGCCGCGTCCCCGTTTGGCGGAAATACAAGGATCCCGGCCCCCGTGCAGAACCAGTGTCCGGGCGACGATTGTTTGCAACAGATGTTGCCGGTTCGGTGTCGTCTGAACCGCCAGCGCATGGCGGGCAGATCCCCCGAATGCGTATCCGCGTGTGACAATTTCTTTGATGTCGGCACGAAGATCGGGCGTGTCCTGGAGGCGTCCGGCCCCATAGGCCAATGCGTCGTCCAGCAGATAATCCTGTGTTTTGCCCGGATCATCAGGCACGCAGAACAGCCGCGCCATCCGACGCATGGCCTCCCTGGTTCCGTCGACGTCGGTGGTGCCGTCGTTGCTGCCAAGCTGGACGAATTTGCCCACCCGTGATCCGCCTGCGGCCGCAACCAGTTGGCCGATCATGCCGCCCATCGAAAATCCGACCAGATCGAACCCGTCGATTTTCAGCCTGTCCAGCAGGGCCAGAACATCATCGCGCATATCGAAGAGCGAGTAAGGTGCCATCCTGAGCGCGTTTGGCAGATCGCCCTTTAGCCAGACATCCGCCACAGACGGTTCGCCGTCTGGTCCACAGCGCGGAGATTTGCCTGCGTCACGGGTGTCGATGCAGATGACGCGCCGGGTCTGGACGAGCGAGTTGATAAAGGCGGGGGGCCATTCGATGGCCTGCATACCCAACCCGACAAGCAGAACTGTCGGGCGGGCGGTGGGGTCACCGACCTCGTGGTGATACAGGTCGAGCGGTTGGTGCCAGGGCGACCCGGCAGGCAATGCTTGTCCGGTCATGCCCATCACTCGAGTCCCAGATGCGATCGCACGGCGGGCAATCCGGGAGCACCATCCGCGGTTTTCACGTTGTCCAACCAGCCGACCAGCAGGTCAGGATATTTGGTGATCAGTCGCTGCGCGGCGTCATCAGGGTCTTCGCCGTCATTGATGATGTATCCCATCCCTTCGCTTTCCAGTTGAACGGTGAATTCAAGCTGGCGGAGGAGTTGGCCGACATTTGGACAGTCCTGCATATACCCGGCCCGAACCTGAGTATTCACAGTCGCCGCGCCAAAGTTGGGCCCAAAATAGTCATCCCCACCGGTCAGGTATTCGATGTCGAATTCGACGTTCATCGGGTGCGGTGCCCAGCCAAGAAATACAATCCATTCTTCTCTGGAGATTGCGCGTCGCACCTGTGCCAGCATGCCTTGCTCAGAGCTTTCGACGACTTTCCAATCCCCCAACCCAAAGGCGTTCGTTTCAACGACTTCCAGCATCTGGCCATTTCCGCCGGGTTCGATGCCATAGAATGTGTTGCCGAATTTCTCAGCCTGGGATGCAAGGTCTGAAAAATCTGTAATGCCTGCGTCGTGAACGTATTTCGGGACCGCAAAAGTGAATTTGGCGTCCTGAAGATTTTGATGAACTGTCTCGATCTCTTGGCCCTGGACATAGGGGGCAAAGTAGATGGTCATCGCCGGATCCCAGTACCCCAGAAAGACATCGAGATCTTTGTTGATCATCGATTCATAGATCACCGTGGTCCCGAGAACATTTGTCTCTGGCGTGTACCCCAAACCTTGGAGAAGCACCGACGCCACGCCTGTGGTCAGCGCCAAATCGGTCCAGCCGGGTTCAGCCATTCGGACTGTTTGACAGGACGCATTGGCGAGTCCCGCGGTCAAAACGGAAAACCCTACGACAGTTGCAAGCAGTGTTGATTTCATTGGTTCCTCCCAGAGATATATAGACTCATTGGTCTATAAATAGATTGACTGGTACACATTGACACCCGAGTCAACAAAATATTTACTCCCGCCAACTCGATGGAGGGGGCGATGAAGCGGAAGAAGCTGTGGCGATTGAGAACCGAAGAATACTCCAAGGCTGCCTTTGAAGTTCTTAGCGAGGTTGGACTTTCTGGGACGACAGTGGAAAAGGTCGCCAACCATGCCGGCGTTTCCAAAACGAATGTTCTCCACTATTTCGGGAGCAAGACCCGTTTGTTGGAAATGGCGCTGCGGTTCGGAAATGCGGATCTCGCGCGCGGCGTCAAAGCGTTGCTGATTCGATCAAACACACCCTGGGAACGGATCTATTCCGTGATCGAGGGAAATTTCTCCCGGCAGTATTATAATCCAAAAATCGCGCATGCGTGGTTATGCCTGTTGGCCGAAGTGCCCTATCAGCCGAGCTATCAGAGAATTCAGACGGCTCTGCACAGCCGGATGAAATCGAATCTGACGCATGCGCTTGTGCAGGTGACGGACCGGGAAAACGCAGATGAAACAGCCTTGGCTATCTCGGTGATGATAGACGGGCTGTGGATGCGCTGCGGGCTCCATGATGGTGGGATTGACCGGGAAACGGCCTTGGCCCAGATGGATGCCTTGATCGGGGCTCGCTTTCCTGATTGCCCGGACCGTTTGACGGCCAAAGCCCGCATCAGTGAAATTCAGGACATATTGACGGTTGGATAGCGCCCGTTGGGATGGCTTGCCCAAGGCGGCAAGCTGCCGTTTCGGGGGTGATCAGCCCGCAGGCCGAGGCCCGGACGTTCCGGTTTGGCCTGGCCGCCATTGGGACGCGGTCCGGGGGCGACCCGTGATCGACCCGTGATCGACGGGGGTTTCGGTGGGCGATGCGTCGGCGGGCGGGCGGGTTATCTGGCCAGGGTGGCGACGTCGCGGACAAAGCTGTTGCATGTGTCCGCCATGGTGATGGGCAACATGTGGCCCCGGTCCGGCAGGATTTCCACGGAAAACCCGTAGTTTTCCATGATCGTTCCCTGTGCCTGGTAATTCAGAACGGCGTCCTTGTCGCCAAAGAGCACGGCACCGGGCGGCAGGGCTGCATGGGCATAGGCGGTGCATTGCTCGGGCATGGCGGTTTCTGCGGCAACCAGATCTGCGGAGGCGGAGATATACGCCTGGGGCCGCAGACCCAAGGCCGCCCCGGCGTCGGTGAGAAAATCCGAGGGACATGGATCAGGGTTAAAAACCTGTTCAAGAACCGTTTCCGCAGTGCGTTCGGCCATCGGTACGGCCAGGGTGTGGCCCAGGAAACGGCGCAGCCAGGGGCTGTGGACCCGCAGTCCCTTGAAGCTGTCGGGCGCGTCCGGTGTGGGGTGTGTCAGGGGGGCGATCAATCCCAACGCCTTGATCTGGCCGGGGCGATCCAGCGCCATGGCAAGCGCAACTGCGCCCCCCAACGAGTGGCCAACCACAATCGGGCGCGTCACCACCACAGCGTCCAGGAATTGCCACAGCATCCGCGCCTGAGCAGAGGGATCGGCCAAGTCATCGCTGTCGCGCTGGGAATAGCCACAGCCGGGCCGGTCAGGGACGATGACGCGGAAATCCCGTGCCAGATCCTGTGCCATGGCATAGGTGAAATGCTGCAATTGCCCGGAGAGCCCGTGGATCAGCACCAGCGGCGGGGCGTTTGGATCCCCCAGTTCGACAAAGTGAATGGCCCCTTCGCTGACCGGTATGATCTGCCCGGCCTGGGGCACTGCGATTTCAGCCTGTTTCGCGAGGCGGCGCGTTTTCAGGTGGGTCTTGATCAACAAGAGACACACAAGCGTAAGAAGCAGGAGGATAAAAACATACATGGTTGAAAATACCTGATTTGATCAATGGTCCGGTGGATCTCCCAATGTGTTCAGATTGGGTCTGGGCAGTTGGTCCAGCAAGCCAAACACATGGGTTCGGCAGGATGTCCCCGGCCAGTTGTCCGGGTGGAATTCGGGTGGCAGATCCGGGTGACGCAGGACGACCCGGCGCCATCTGTGCACGATCAGGGTCCGCAGTGTTGCGATCTGTGCCGCGCTCAGGCCTGCGGGCACCTGGGACAGCCCCTGCAACGCCTGTTCCAGGTCGGTGCAGGTTTCGATCAATTCGGGTGCGTAGATCTGATTGCGCAGCCAATTGGGGACGGACATCTTGTCGACAACAAAGGTCAACAGGTCCTCGCAATTGCGTGGAACCGGGCCGGCCCCCAATGCGCTGTGGCGCCCGATGCTGATGTAATTCTGGGTCAGCATGACGTCTTCCAATGTGCTTTGGCCGCTGGTTTCTTGGGCCATGAGCACATGCCAGGAGGTGATGGACTCCGGCGCGTGGCTGTAGATGCGGGGGGTGACCGCGGCGCTTTGGGCGCGTCCCGAGGGGGTCAGGAAATGCACGCTGGTGCGGCCGATGCGGGAACTGTCGATCCAGCCGTCTTTGCGCAGGCGGTGCAAGGCAACGCGGATGGCTTCGGGTTTGATGCCCATCGGACCGATCACCCGCGTCAGGGCGCTGCCGCTGATCCGGTCTTTGGGATCTTGGGCCATATCGCCGAACAAGGAGACGATGATGGACCAGACACGTTGATTTTTCGGATCATTCAACCGGTCTACGGTCGTGCCAAACCAACTGTCAATTTTCTCTGTCATGTGGACAGCTTATGCCGAGTCGAGCAAAGTTTCCAGAGCATCGGCAGAGGTGCGTGCAAGCACACACCCTACGGCGGTCCGCACGGTCACGGGCCAGGCCGCGCACAGGCAAAGCCTGTGCGCGGCCTGGCCCAACGGGTATTGGGGCCCCTATGGGGGCCCGATACCGGGCGGGAGACCCCCGAAGTCGGTTTGGGCCTGACTGTGGAGATCAGAATGCGTTCATGGTCAGGAGTTCGTATTCGGCCACCATGTCGTCATCCTGGTTTGTCAGGGTCACGTGCCAGCGGACTTCGCCATAGTCATCGTTGCGCGGCGTCTTTTTCTTGACCGTCAGGCGGACCTTGATGCTGTCCCCGGCCGAGACCGGCTTCATGAACCGCAACCCGTCCAGGCCGGTATTGGCCAGCACCGGCCCTTCGTTGGGTTCGACGAACAATCCGGCGGCAAAGCTGAGCAGAAGATAGCCATGGGCCACGCGCCCCGGAAAGAACGGGTTCCGGCGGGCGGCGTCTTCGTCCATGTGGGCATAGAAGGTATCGCCGGTGAAATTGGCGAAATGTGCGATGTCGTCCAGGGTCACGATGCGCGGGTCGGTATACAGGGTCTCACCAGTCGCCAGGTCGCCGAATTTGCGCGTGAACGGATGTGCGGGGCCTTGGATCTCGGGGGCACCGGGCACCCATGTGTCACCGATGGCGGACAGGATCGCGGGCGACCCCTGAATGGCGGTGCGTTGCATGTAATGTTTCACGCCGCGCACGCCGCCCAGCTCTTCGCCACCGCCGGCACGGCCGGGGCCGCCGTGCACCATATGGGGCAGGGGCGAGCCATGGCCGGTCGATTCCTTCATCGAGTCGCGGTTGTTGAAATACAGACGCCCGTGATAGGCACCGGACCCGATGGCCACGGTGCGGGCCACCTGAGCGTCATGGGTGATGACCGATGCCACCAGCGAACCCTGACCGCGGTTGGCCAGCGCCACCGCATGGTCCAGATCGCGATACCCCATGACGGTGGATACGGGGCCAAAGGCTTCGGTGTCATGCACGCGCTGGGCGTTGTCCGGGTCGGCGCAGTGGAACAGCATCGGCGGGACAAAGGCCCCCTTGTCCGCATCTGCCCCATCGACGGTGAAATTGTCCGGATCGCCAAACACGCGTTCGGCCTCCTGTGCCAGAATTGCCGCCTTTTCCAACACGTCCTGTTTCTGACCATTGGACACCAGCGCGCCCATGCGGGTGCTTTCCAGGCGGGGATCGCCGATGGTGGTTTTGGCCAGGCGGGCAGACAGGGCCGCAATCACCGCGTCGGTTTGGGACTGGGGCGCGATGATCCGGCGTACGGCGGTACATTTCTGGCCCGCCTTGGTGGTCATTTCGCGGCTGACTTCTTTGATGAACAGGTCGAATTCCGGCGTGCCCGGAACCGCATCAGGGCCCAGGATGGACGCGTTCAAACTGTCCTGTTCAGCGACAAACCGGATCGAGTTTTCCAGAATCACCGGGTTGGAGCGCAGTTTCAGCGCGGTGTGGGCCGAGCCGGTAAAGCTGACCACATCCTGCATGCCAAGATGGTCCAGCATGTCGCCGAGACCACCGGACACCAATTGCAACGCACCTGCGGGCAGCAGGCCGGAATCAAGCATCAGTTTGACGGCCAATTCAGTGACATAGCAGCTGTTGGTGGCGGGTTTCACAATCGCAGGCACGCCGGCCAACAGGGTTGGGGCCAGTTTCTCCAGCATGCCCCAGACCGGGAAGTTGAAGGCGTTGATATGCACGGCCACGCCTTGAAGCGGGGTGCAGATATGTTGGCCCAGAAAGCTGCCAGTGCGGCTGAGCTGTTCGACGTCGCCATCCAGATAGACATGGCCATCGGGCATTTCGCGCCGCCCCTTGGAGGCAAAGACCAGCATGGTGCCGATGCCGCCGTCGATGTCGATCATGTGATCGGATTGCGTGGCACCGGTGTCAAAGCTGAGATCATAGAGCGCCTGACGATGTTCACGCAGGTGCAGCGCCAGAGCTTTGAGCAGGCGGGCGCGGTCGTGGAATGTCATCTTGCGCAGGGCCGGGCCGCCGGTGGTGCGGGCATAGTCCAGCATCGCCTGCACATCCAGAGCATTGTTGCCAGCGGTGGCGATCACGTCGCCGGTGATGGCGCTGGCAATGTTGCGTGCGCCCGCTCCGGGAGCGATCCACTGGCCTGCGGCAAAGCTGGATACCTCGATAATGCTCATGACGAATGCTCCTTTGAAGATGGTCGTGCGGATGTCTGATGTATTGGTCGGGATTATTTATTGACCAACCGTTCGGTTTATGCAAGAAATTTGTCAACGACGGAGGAGGAACCAGCCGCCATGACGGATTCGATCCTGGTGCAGGACAATGGAAATTGGGTAGAGATCACGCTGAACCGCCCGGACCGCCTGAACAGCTTTAATGATGAAATGCATTATGCCCTGCGGGACGCCATCACGGCGGCGCGGGACGGTGGCAAGCGCGCCATTCTGCTGACAGGTGCAGGACGCGGGTTCTGTGCGGGACAGGATCTGGGTGATCGCGATCCGCGCAAGATGGATGGCCCGCCCGATCTGGGCAATACGGTGCGCACGTTCTATGCGCCGCTGGTGCGGTTGATCCGGTCGCTGAATTTCCCCGTGATCTGTGCCGTTAACGGCGTGGCAGCGGGGGCCGGGGCCAATCTGTCGCTGGCCTGTGATGTGGTTCTGGCCGCGGAGAGCGCCAAATTTATCCAGTCCTTTTCCAAGGTCGGGTTGATCCCCGATACCGGTGGCAGCTGGCATTTGCCGCGTCTGTTGGGCGAGGCGCGTGCCAAGGGATTGGCGTTCACCGCCGAACCGCTGCCTGCGCAAAAGGCCGAAGATTGGGGTCTGATCTGGAAGGCGCTGCCGGACGGCGATTTGATGGTCGAGGCCCGCGCCATGGCGGAAAAATTTGCCAATGGTCCGACGTTGGGGTTGGGGCTGACCAAGCAATCAATTCAGGCCGCTGCCGTGGACACGTTGCATGATCATCTGGAATTGGAGGCGGACGCCATGAAACGCTGTGGCGAAAGCGCGGATTACGCCGAAGGGGTGGCGAGTTTTCTGGAAAAACGCGCCCCTGTGTTCAAGGGCGAATGAGCATGACATCCCAAATGACACCCCCAATGACACCCTCAATGACCCCCAAGGAACGTGCGCAAAAAGCATCCGCCGCCATGTGGGCAGGCGACAATGCATCGAAATGGGCCGGGATGAAAATCACCCATGTCGACGAAGGTGTTGCGACGCTGGAAATGACCGTCGAGCCGCATCATTGCAACGGCCACGGCATCTGCCACGGCGGCGTGACTTTCATGTTGGCCGACAGTGCCTTTGCCTTTGCGTGCAACAGCCGAAACCAGTCGACCGTGGCACAGCACAACATGATCAGCTTTACCGCGCCGGGCCGTATTGGCGACCGGTTAACTGCCACCGCGTCAGAGGTATCCCTGACCGGTCGCAGCGGAATTTATGATGTCACAGTCACCAATCAGGATGGCACCCAGATCGCGGAATTCCGGGGCATGTCCCGGGCGATCAAGGGCAATTTGTTTGAAGAATAAGGCGAGGAGAACGTAATGAAGGACCTGAGCCCCCGTAAGGAAGAGTTGGATCCGATCGAGATCGCATCCCTGGATGAAATTCGCGCCCTGCAGCTGGAGCGGCTGAAATGGTCGGTGCGCCACGCCTATGACAACGTGGCCATGTACAAGCAGCGGTTTGACGAGGCCGGGGTGCACCCGGATGATCTGCAACAGCTGTCGGATCTGTCGAAATTCCCGTTCACCTACAAGAACGATCTGCGCGACAATTACCCGTTTGGCCTGTTTGCGGTGCCGCGCGAACAGATCATGCGTCTGCACGCGTCATCGGGCACCACCGGCAAGCCGACCGTTGTGGGCTATACCGGCAATGACATTTCGAACTGGGCCGATCTGGTGGCGCGCAGCCTGCGGGCGTCGGGTTTGCGCCGGGGTGATATGGTGCATAACGCCTATGGATATGGGTTGTTCACCGGTGGTTTGGGCGCGCATTACGGGATTGAACGGCTGGGGGCCACTGTGGTGCCGATGTCGGGCGGTCAGACCGAAAAGCAGGTCGGGCTGATCACCGATTTTCAGCCCACCGGCATCATGGTCACGCCATCCTATATGCTGAACATTCTGGAACAGTATCACAAGGTCGGCCTGGACCCGCGGGAAAGCTCGCTTCAGGTTGGAGTGTTCGGGGCCGAACCCTGGACCGATGCCATGCGCAAGGAAGTCGAAGCGGCGTTTGACATGCATGCGGTCGATATCTACGGGCTGTCTGAAATCATGGGGCCCGGTGTGGCCAGCGAATGCGTCGAGACCAAAGACGGTCCGGTGATTTGGGAGGATCATTTCCTGCCGGAAATCATCGACCCGCAAACCGGCGAAGTGCTGCCGGATGGCGAGCTGGGCGAGCTGGTGTTTACCACGCTGACCAAAGAAGGTCTGCCGATGATCCGGTACCGCACCCGCGATCTGACCCGTCTGTTGCCGGGCACCGCACGCACGATGCGTCGGATGGAGAAGATCACCGGCCGCAGTGACGACATGATCATCCTGCGCGGCGTCAACGTGTTCCCGACCCAGATCGAAGAACAGGTTCTGGCCACCGGCGGTCTGTCCAGCCATTTCCAGATCGAACTGTACAAATCCGGCCGCATGGATGCGATGCGGGTGTTTGTCGAGGCGGATCTGGAGTCCACCGACAATCTGTCCAAAACAGCCGCAGCACGGATGCTGACCAAGCGGATCAAGGACATTGTTGGCGTTTCGACCGAGATTATTGTAGGCAACCCCGGTGACGTTGAACGCTCGCAAGGCAAGGCAAAGCGTGTTGTAGACAACCGCGACAAGGAGTGAGATTTGGCCCGCACAATCGCAAAGGACCACGATCAAAAGCGCACCCAAATTCTGCAATCGGCGGCCAAAGTGTTCGCCGAACAGGGGTTTGACCGCGCATCCATGACACAGCTGGCCCGAGAGTGCGGGATATCCAAGGCCAATATCTATCACTACTACGACAGCAAGGATGCCATCCTGTATGACATCCTGGATACCTATCTGCGTGATTTGCGCGACCGGATTTGTGGGATCGACCTGGTGGGGGCGGACGCGGCAGAACGATTGCGCCGGATCGTGGCCGAAGTGCTGCGGGCCTATCAGGGGGCGGACCACGAACATCAGGTTCAGATCGGTGCCATGTCGGCGTTGCCCGAAGATCAGCAGAAACAGATGCGCGCCTATCAGCGCGATATGGTGCGGTTTCTCAGCGATGCGGTGCGCGACACCGCGCCCGAGGTGTTTGACGGCCAGGAGGACAAGCTGCGATCGGCCACCATGTCGGTCTTTGGCATGTTGAACTGGTATTACATGTGGAACACCGGTGCGGGCACCCAGGCGCGCGAAGATTACGCGGTTCTGGTGACCAATCTGACCCTGAATGGGGTCAAGGCGCTCTGAGCGTTCGACCTTCACGATTTTGGCAAACACCACCCCAGGTCTAGGCAGGGGGTGGTTTTTCGCGTTCACTGGCCCCTGAGAGGGAGCGCGTGTGATGCAAAAACCGGAAGATTTCCAGAAGTTCTATTACACCAAGGTCGGAATGGGCGAGGCCTGTGGCTGCGCCGAGCGGGTCATTGACGTCTATGAGTTCAACCGCAAGGGCGGAGCCGTGGACCGGGTCGACGTGCCATCGCCGCGCAAACGGCGGTCCTGGAAATCTCTGGCCCGCAAATACGGTCTGCTGAGCCGCCCCAAAAGGCCGGAGTGAGATCACGCAGGCCGGGGCACCGGGAACACCAGATCATAGGTCCAGTTATAGACATAGGCATAGATCAGGAAGAACGCCGAAAACCCAAGGTCGAGGATCAGAGCCTCCCAATAGCCGATGGCCAGCCACCAGGCGGTGACAAAGATCCCAACCACCAGCATGACCGCTTCGAACAGGATGGCGTGCACCGCCCGCAGACCGGGGCCGCGCGGGGCCATGTTGCGGTATTTTTGATCCCAGAGATCGAACAGCCAATTGAACGCAAAGTTCCAGGTCATGGCTATGAGGCTGAACATCAGGCTGAGCGCCCCCATGCTGTGGACCGGGTGACCCGTGATCCAGGCGGCACCAAAGGAGACGATGGCCAGGGCGAACAGTTCGAACAGGATGGTGTGGCGGATGCGGTCCTTGAACGTGCGCATGATTTATCTTTCTAGAAAGGTATTTCCTTCCATATAGAATTAAAGTATCTTTCTGGCAAGATAGAAAATGGCGGTGGAACATGACGGGAAAGCTGACGATTTCTGAAATCATGGGGCAGATTCAGCAAAATTGGCCCCGCGCGATGGGGCCGGAAACGCCTGTGATTCTGGGGGTTATTCGGTTGAATGACATCATTGCCGAAGGCACAAACCGCATTGTTGCCGACTATGGGCTGACGCAATCCAGTTTCGAAGTGTTGATGACCCTGCGGGCGCAACCCGTGCCCCGCCAGCTGACGCCCACGGGGCTGTATCAGGCGTTGCTGATCAGTTCGGGCGGCATGACCAAGGTTCTCAAGCAGCTGGAGCAGGACGGGTTGGTGCGCCGTGTGGCCCATGAAACCGATCAGCGCAGCCGCTATGTACAGCTGACCGACGCAGGAGAGACGATGGCCGAACAGGCATTCGACGCGGTGACTGTGTTTGAAAGCGCGGTCCTGTCCAAGGCCCTGTCCCGCGACCAGATCGCCCATCTGGGGGAGACGTTATTGCAGGCGCTGGATCCGCTGGAGCGCGACCGGGGCACATAGAAAAAGGGCGCCCTTTTGTCTGAAAGGACGCCCCTGTTTTTGATCGTGGATCTGCAATTCAGCCTGCGGTGAGGCCCAGATTTTCCAGAATGGCCTTGGTCTCGGCCTCCCAGCGGTTTTTGAGCTCGGCGTTGCCGCTCTTGCGCAGACCGATGGCTTTCAGCGCCTCTGCCTTGGAGGAGGTTTCAGAGCCAAAGCTGGCCGCGACGCGGGGCCACCAATAGGCAACCGATGCCTGCACCGCCGCCTTGTCGCTGCTGTCCAGCAGCTTGGCGACGCCCTCTTCGGCCAGTTCGGCGTGGCGGGCTTCGATCGGGGCGATGGCGCGGAAGGCTTCGGCCAATGGCTGATAGGACACCATCGAAAATTCGGCCATCTGCACGGCCACGGCGCGGCCCATCAGCAGGTTCATCACCACGGCATCGGTCCAGCCATCCAGCGGATAGTTGAACACCGCCAGACGCATGTCGTGTTCGGACCGGGTCTGGCCAATGTCGGCGTCGCGTTCCAGTCTGGCGGTCCACGGGTGGTGGTTGGCGTACCGTCCGGTGTCGGCACCGAATTCCCCCATGATCGACAGCACCTTGTCGGCGTTGTCGGTTTTTTCCAACACGATCTTGGCGGCGGCGATGCGTTCCTTGATCCCCGGGCCCTGGTTGATGATGTCGGCAAAGCCAGCGGCCCCGGCCAGTTCGCTGTCGACGAATGTCGCCATCAGTTTCATCAGCTCGGCGCGATAGCGCGGTGGCACGTTGGTGGGGTTGGTCAGCACACCACCGGCGGCGAGATAGCTCTCGATGCTCATATCTTCGGCCATGATATTTCCTTCCCCTTACTGATCGTAATCGACGACGACATTGTCGGTCACCGGATAGGACTGGCAGGACAGGACATAGCCCTTTTCCACCTCGTAATCCTCGAGCGCGTGGTTGGCGACCATTTCGACTTCGCCCTCCAACACCTTGCAGCGGCAGGTCGAACAGACACCGGCCTTGCAGGCATATGGCGCGTCCATCCGGTTTTCCAGTGCGGCGTCCAGAATGGTGATATCCTTGGGCATCTGGATGGTCTGGGTCGATCCGTCCAGGGTGATGGCCGCGGTGGTCTGGTTGGCGTTGCTGGCCGCGTTCTTGCTGACCACCTTGCGTTTGGCCCGGCCGGGCTGGGCGCTGGCAAACAGTTCGAATTTGATCTGGCTGTCACCCAGGCCTGCGGTGCGCAGCGCGGCGGCAATGCCCAGCATCATCGGTTCGGGACCACAGATGAACGCGGTATCGACGTTCTGGATGTCGATCCAATGTTCAAACAGCTGGGCGCATTTTTCTTCGGTCACCAGGCCGGTGAACAGGTCGATGTCCTGTGCGTCCGATTCCAGGATGTGGATCACGTTCAGGCGACCCATATAGAGGTTCTTGAGATCCTCCAGTTCCTCGCGGAACATGATCGTGTTCACGCCCTTGTTGGCGTAAACCAGCGTAAAGCGCGCATCGGGTTCGGTCGACAGGGTGGTTTTCAGGATCGACAGAACCGGGGTGATGCCCGATCCACCGGCAAAGCCCAGATACTGTTTTTCCGTACCTGCATCGAGCGCGGTGAAAAAGCTGCCCATGGGGGGCATCGCCTGAAGGGTTTCACCGACTTTGAGCTCTTCGTTGGCCCAGGTCGAAAAGGCACCGCCATCGACACGTTTAATGCCGACCTGCAGGATACCTTCGTCTTTGCCCGCGCAGATCGAATAGGACCGGCGCAGTTCCTCGCCGTCAAAATCGCGGCGGAAGGTCAGGTACTGACCTTGGGTGAAATCGAATTCTTCGGCTGCGCCGTTCACCGGCTTCAGCGTGACCACGACAGCGTCGCGGATGGTTTTGTGGATGTCTGTGACTTCCAGATCGTGAAAGCGCGCCATCGGCAGTCTCCTCCTGTGCGGGCTTAGATGCACTTGAAATAATCAAAGGGTTCCAGGCAGTCCCGGCAGCGCCATTGCGCCTTGCACGGGGTCGAGCCGAATTGGCTCAGTTTTTCCAGATGGGTGCCGCCGCAATGGGGGCAGCGGCTGGGTCCGCCTGCGGGTTGCGGGGGGGCGATGCCGTATTCTTCGAGCTTCGCCCGTCCCTTGTCGCTGAGCCAGTCGGTGGTCCAGGGCGGGGAAAGCTGGCGTTTGAGTTCCAGTTTCTCGATCCCGTGGCCGCGCAGGGCAGTTTCGATATCCATGTTGATGATCGATGTGGCGGGACAACCGGAGTAGGTCGGGGTGACGTTCACGATCAACGTGTCGTCGGCCCAGGCCACATCGCGGATGATGCCCAGATCCACAAGAGAGATCACAGGGATTTCGGGGTCAGGAACGGAGTCGAGCCATTCCCAAACCTGGTTCACGCTAGGCTGTGTCATGTCGTTTGCCGTTCCATATGTTGACGGCGGCTTTCGGGCGGGTGCCGGAATTTTTGAAAAATTCCGATCCGATTTCTTTCAAAGAAATCGGTCCGCCCGGAAAGAACCGTTTACCATTTGCACCCGGGATAGGCACGTTGCAGCCATTGCATCTGGGTCAACAGATGCCCCAGGTGTTCGGTGTGCATACGCCCGTCGCGACCACCGGAATGCGCCCATTTGCTGGACGGAATGGTCAGCGTCGCGTCGGTCAGAACCCGACCGACCAGCGCATCGAATTCGTCGCGCAGACCGGATGGATCTGGGGCGATCCCTGCGGCGGCCATTTCGGAATCTGCCGCGTCGCAGGCGAACATTTCACCGACATAGGGCCACAGGTAGTCCAGCGCGTCCTGCATCCGGGCGTGGCTCTCTTCGGTGCCGTCCCCCAGACCAACCACCGTGTCGCCGGAGCGTTCCAGGTGATAGGCGGCTTCCTTGCTGGCCTTGGCCGCAATTTCGGCCACGCGGGCGTCGGATGATTTGATCAGGCGTCCCAGGATGATCGAATGCCAGGCGTCAAACAGGAACTGGCGCATCATGGTGCGGCCGAAATCGCCATTGGGCACTTCGGTCAGCAGCACGTTGCGGAAATCCCAAGCGTCGCGCAGGAACGCCAGATCATCGGCGCTTTTGCCTTCACCCTGAACCTCGCCAGCGAGGCCCAGCCACATCTGGGTCTGACCGATCAGATCCAGCGCAGTGTTGGCCAGCGCGATGTCCTCTTCGAGGATCGGGGAATGCCCGCACCATTCGCTGACGCGGTGGCCGAGGATCAGGGTGTTGTCCCCCATCCGCAGCAGGAATTGCAGGAGTGCGTCTTCCTTGGTGATCGTGGCGGTCATTACATGTGCCCCACTTCTTCGGGGATATCAAAGAACGTCGGGTGACGATAAACCTTTGATTCCGATGGTTCGAACAGCGGGCCCTTGTCGCCCGGTGCGGTGGCGGCGATGTGGCGGGCTTCGACCACCCAGATCGACACGCCCTCATTCCGGCGGGTGTATACGTCACGGGCGTTTTTGATCGCCATTTCCGCGTCAGGTGCGTGCAGGCTGCCGACGTGGCGGTGGCTCATCCCGTGCTGACCACGGATGAAAACTTCCCAGAGAGGCCATTCATTTTTCATTGCTAGGATCCTCCTCGCTAGCGAATTATTCGGCTGCCACTTTGGCAGATGCTTTCTTGCGGGCGTGGGCCAACAGGCCGTCACGGACCCATTCACCGTCGTCCCAGGCCTTTTTGCGGGCGCTGAGGCGGTCGACATTACAGGGGCCGTTGCCGCGGATGACGTCCATGAATTCGTCCCAATCGGGATCACCGAAGTCATAGTGGCCGCGCTCTTCGTTCCATTTGATCGCCGGGTCCGGCAGGTCGAGACCCAGGTATTCGATCTGTGGGATGGTCTGATCGACAAATTGCTGGCGCAGTTCGTCGTTGGATTTGACCTTGATCTTCCACGCCATCGACTGTTCCGAATGGGTGCTGTCGCTGTCGTGGGGGCCGAACATCATCATTGCCGGGAACCACAGACGGTTCAGCGCGTCCTGGGCCATTTTCTTTTGCTCGGGCGAGCCAAAGGCCATCTGCATGATCGCGTGATAGCCCTGACGCGCGTGGAAGCTTTCTTCCTTGCAGATCCGGATCATGGCACGGGAATAGGGACCATAAGAGGTGCGTTGCAGCGCCACCTGATTGACGATGGCGGCGCCATCAACCAGCCAACCCACCGCGCCGATATCGGCCCAGTTCAGGGTCGGATAGTTGAAGATCGACGAATATTTCATCCGCCCTTCGTGCAGCAGCCGGACCAGTTCGTCGCGGGTTTCGCCCAGCGTTTCGGCCGAAGAGTAGAGATACAGCCCGTGGCCTGCTTCGTCCTGAACCTTGGCCAGCAGGATTGCCTTGCGCTCCAGCGTGGGGGCGCGGGTAATCCAGTTGCCTTCGGGCAGCTGACCGACGACTTCGGAGTGGGCATGCTGGCCCATCTGGCGGATCAGCGTGGCGCGATAGTCATCCGGCATCCAGTCGCGGGGTTCGATTTTGATGTCATTGTCGATCTTGTCCTGGAACGCGCGTTCCTGTTCGCTCATCTCTTCGCGGGACTTGATCCCCGAGCGAGCTGTTTTGATCATCTGTGCATACATCTGCGGGCTCCTCCAAACTCTTCTGTCGCGCAACGGGGTCCAAAAACCGGGTCCCCTGTTTTGGGTTGCGCCTTAAACACGTTCCAGGATCAGGGCGGCACCCTGACCAACTCCGACACACATGGTGCACAGCGCATAGCGCCCACCGGTGCGTTTCAACTGATAGGCGGCGGTCAGCACCAACCGTGCCCCCGACATGCCCAGCGGATGACCCAGCGCGATGGCACCGCCGTTGGGGTTCACATGGGCGGCATCATCGGCCACGCCCAATTCGCGCAGCGTTGCCAGCCCTTGCGAGGCAAAGGCTTCGTTCAATTCTATCACATCCATCTGTTCAATGCTCAGACCGGCGCGGGCCAGCACCTTGCGGGTGGCAGGAACCGGGCCGATGCCCATCACGCGTGGCGCAACACCGGCCACCGACATGCCGACAATGCGGGCCATCGGGGTCAGGCCGTTTTTGGCAGCGGCGGATTCGTTGGCCATCAGGATGGCGGCGGCCCCGTCGTTGACGCCGGAGGCGTTGCCTGCGGTCACTGTCTTGTCCGGGCCATTGACGCCCTTGAGACCGGACAGCTTTTCCGCCGATGTGCCCGGGCGCGGGTGTTCATCGGTGTCGACCACGACTGCATCGCCTTTGCGCTGGGGGATGGTCACCGGCGTGATTTCATCGGCAAAGATCCCGGCCTCATGCGCGGCGGCCCAGCGGGCCTGGGAATTGGCAGCAAAGGCATCCTGATCGGCGCGGTTGATGTTATAGTCTTCGGCCACGTTGTCGGCGGTCTGCGGCATTGAATCCGTGCCGTACATGTCGTGCATCTTCTTGTTCACAAAACGCCAGCCAATGGTGGTGTCGTAAACGGCATTGGCGCGGGTAAAGGCGTTGGTGGCCTTGGGCATGACGAACGGGGCGCGGCTCATGCTTTCGACACCGCCTGCGATGGCGATGTCATAATCCCCGGCCTTGATCCCGCGGGACACCATGCCGACCGCGTCCATGCCGGAGGCACACAGGCGGTTCACCGTGGTGCCGGGAACCTCGATTGGCAGACCGGCCAGCAGGGCGGCCATGCGCGCCACATTGCGGTTGCTTTCGCCCGCCTGGTTGGCATCGCCATAGATCACATCATCCAGGCTGGCCCAATCCACCTGGGGGTTGCGGGCCTTGAGCGCAGCAATGGGAAGTGCTGCCAGATCGTCGGTACGGATTGAGGACAGGGCGCCGCCATAGCGTCCGATCGGGGTCCGTGTCGCATCGCAGATGAATGCATCCATGGTGTTCGCGTCTCCTTGGCTTGGTCGGCACATGTCCGACGGCGGCTTTGCCGGTTAATAGCCGACCGCTTAGTCGGTGATAGGGGTGAAAATGATTCGTGGCAAGATAAATGTAACGAGATTTTTGAATTTCACATAAATCAGTAACGCTTTGTGACTCGGGTCATTTGACTTAACGTCGTTTCAGGTCTGGCCGTTTTAATGGTTGCCCAAGGGGGGTGGCTTGGGTCAGATCGAAAACAGAACGTTTGGTCTGTATCTTTGTGGGCGCGGACATCCGCGGACCGCATATCGGGTGAGATACGGGGTAAAAGACCGGCGACATATGGGGCGAGGACAGGATTAATGTTAGAGTTTCAAAGTCGAATTGACCCTGTCGGCGACCATTTCTCCCAAAATCGTGCGGATATGTTGGCGATGGTTGATCAGATGCGCGCGCTAGAGGCGCGGGCCCTGGCGAAATCCGAAGAACGCCGCCCGGTGTTTGACAAGCGGGGACAGTTGAGCCCACGCGAGAGGCTGTCTGCGCTGCTGGATCCGGGGATGCCGTTTCTCGAACTGTATAATATGGCGTCCTATCTGGTGGATGATCCGAACCCTGAAACTTCGATCCCCGGTGCCTCGATCATCCTGGGAATAGGGTTCGTCTCTGGTGTGCGGGCTTTGGTCTTTGTCGATGATTCCGGGATCAATGCGGGGGCGATGACCGGAAAGTCGGTGGACAAGGCGCTGGGCGCGATCAAAATCGCCGAAGAGCAGAAGCTGCCCTTTATCCACCTGGTGGAAAGCGCAGGTGCCGATCTGATGCGGTACGAGGTGGGGCTGTGGGCCCATGGCGGGGGCATGTTTGCAGGCCTTGCGCGCCTGTCGGCCGCCGGAATTCCGGTGATCACGGTTCTGCATGGCGCGTCCACCGCCGGGGGGGCCTATCAGCCGGGGTTGTCCGATTATGTGATCGGGGTCAAAGGCAACGGCATGGCGATGCTGGCCGGGGCAGCGTTGGTTTTTGCGGCCACCGGAGAGGAGGCATTGGACGCCGATCTGGGGGGGGCCGAGATGCATGCAGAGGTGACCGGGCTGGTGGAATATCTGGCCGAGGATGACGCCCATGGCATCCAGATCGCTCGCGATGTCGTCGCGGGGCTGGGGTGGGGTTCTCCTCTGCCGCCGGAACCCTGTTTTGACGCCCCGGTGCTGAGCCCGGATGAGATCGCCGGGGTGGTGCCGGTGGACTATCGCAAACCTTATGACATGCGCGAAGTCGCTGCGCGTCTGGTGGACGGATCCCGCCTGCGCGATTTCAAACCGGATTACGGCCCGGCAACCGTGTGTTTGCAGGCCGAGATCTTTGGCCGCCCGGTGGGGATCATCGGCAACAACGGGCCGCTGGACCCGGATGGGGCCACCAAGGCGACGCATTTTTTTCAACTGCTGGACCAGGCGGGCACGCCGATCGTGTTTCTCAACAACACGACGGGATTCATGGTCGGCACGGCCTATGAGCGGGCCGGTATGATCAAACATGGGGCCAAGATGATCCAGGCCGTGACCAATATGCGGGTGCCCAAGATTTCGCTGTATACGGGGGCCAGTTTTGGAGCCGGAAATTATGGCATGTGCGGCTATGCCTTTGGGGCCGATTTTCTGCTGACCTGGCCCAATGCGATGACCGGGGTCATGGGGGGCGAACAGGCCGCGGTGACGATGGAACACGTGGCGCGGCGTGGTGCTGCCCGCAAGGGCATGGATGTTGATGAGGACCGTCTGGCCAAACAGCGCGCCCGGATCACGGCGCATTTTGATGGCCAGTCGGATGCGTTTTATACCTCGGGTCATATGCTGGATCAGGGGATGATCGACCCGCGCGACACCCGCCGGGTTCTGGGGTTCTGCCTGCGCACCTGTGCCGAGGCCCGCGCCCGACAGCCAAGACCCAACAGCTTTGGTGTGGCGCGGCCATGACACCGATGCAGGCGAAGGACCAGAACATGACCCCATTCACTTCCCTTCTCGTGGCCAACCGGGGCGAAATTGCCTGTCGCATCATGCGCAGCGCGCGTCAGATGGGGCTGCGATGTATTGCAGTGCACACCGATGCAGATGCAGACAGCCCCCATGTCGCGATGGCGGATCAGGTGGTTTGCATTGGCGAAGGTCCGGTGGGTGACAGTTATTTGTCGATTGAGCGTTTGATCGCGGCGGCGCGCGGGGCTGGGGCGCAAGCGATCCACCCGGGCTATGGGTTTCTGTCTGAAAACGCCGGTTTTGCGCGTGCCTGCGCGGACGCAGGGTTGATCTTTGTTGGTCCCGGGGCCGATGCCATCGCGGTGATGGGCAACAAGGCGGCCGCAAAACGCAAGATGATCGCCGCTGGGGTGCCCTGTGTGCCGGGATATGAGGGCACGGATCAATCCGACGCCGTGTTGCAGCAGGAGGCCGACCGGATCGGATTTCCGGTGATGATCAAGGCCGCCGCCGGGGGCGGTGGGCGCGGTATGCGGTTGGTCGATGTGCCCGCTGAGTTCCTGTCGGCGCTGCATTTGGCCCGGTCCGAAGCGTTGTCGGCCTTTGGCTCGGACGAAATGATCCTGGAAAAGGCGGTGCAAACCCCCCGTCATGTCGAAGTGCAGGTCTTTGCGGACCGACAGGGGAAAACCATTCATCTGGGCGAACGGGATTGTTCGGTGCAGCGGCGCCATCAGAAAGTGGTCGAAGAAGCACCGTCGCCGGCAGTGTCGCCGGATTTGCGCGCCCGCATGGGGGCCGCCGCCGTCAGTGCGGCGCAGGCGGTGGATTATGTCGGGGCCGGGACGGTCGAGTTTCTGTTGGATGCGGATGGCGCGTTCTATTTTCTGGAAATGAACACCCGGTTGCAGGTGGAACATCCGGTAACGGAAATGGTGACCGGGTTGGATCTGGTCGAGATGCAGTTGACTGTTGCGATGGGGCGGCCTGTGGGTTTGGCGCAAGACGACGTGCAGATGCAAGGGCACGCCATCGAAGTCCGGCTGTATGCGGAAGATCCGGCCCAGGATTTCATGCCGCAATCCGGGCAGATATCTGTATGGGTGCCCCCGGTCGGGACCGGGCTTAGGGTGGATGATGGCATCTGCCAGGGGCAACAGGTTTCACCCTATTATGATCCCATGCTGGCCAAGATCATTTCCCACGCTCCGTCGCGGGAGGAGGCACGGATGCGGTTGATCCGTGGTTTGCAGGACATGGCGCTGTTTGGCGTTACCTGCAACCGGGACTTTTTGATCCGGGTTCTGGACCATCCCGGCTTTGCCGATGGAACAGCCACGACGGGGTTTTTGTCCGAGGTGCCCGACGTCGCAGCCACGCCTGAGTTCGACGCAACCGAAGTGGCGGCGGCAGCGGCCGTGATGTACCAGCAGCGCTGTGACGACGCCGTGCACCGGGCCGGACGCCAGCCGCGTGAATTGTTCGGCTGGTCCAGCACCGGAGCTCTGACGCATCACAGCCGAATGGTCATCGGAGCCGAAACCTATCCGGTGACGGCGATTCAGACCCCTGAGGCGCTGACGGTCCAGGTCTCGGGGCAGGCCCATGATGTCACGGGCGCAAACATCGGGTTGAATGTCGATGGGCAAACCGCCGGGATCCGGTTTGTTTTCCCCGAAAGAAACATGTGGCATGTCGCGACAACTTCGCGGCTGTTCACACTCCGTGCCGAACAGGCAGGTGTGAGGGATCAGGAAACGGGCCAGGATGGACAGATCCTGGCACCGATGCATGGCAATCTGCAATCTGTCACCGTCACGGCCGGACAAATGGTGCAGCCGGGCACGCAGTTGGCAATTCTGGAAGCGATGAAGATGCAGCATGAAATCGTGAGCCCGATCGCCGGGGTCGTGTCCGACGTGCCGGTGCAGGCGGGAGACCAGGTCAAATCGGGAACGCTTTTGATCGCCATCACCCCGACAGGGTGACAGCGCGCGCTCAGTCGGAGTCGAAGTCGAAGGGTTCTGAAAATCGGCCCTGCGCCGCGCGTTCCCTGGCCCCGTGTTCTTCGGCGATGTTGCCTGTGTCAAGGTCGTCGATGCGCAACCCAACGTGTCGAAACACCGGGTGCCCCGCAGCCGTCAGCCCGCGCAGCCGCGCGGCGACCTGATGTTTCTTGCGGACCTGATGGGGTTGGAAATCATCCATGTCCCGTGGGGTCAGGGTCTGATCCTGTTTCAGGGCCCCATCGGCAAGAGCCGCATCCAGCAAGCGCTGTCCCTGGTCCGTGCGGGTGATGACCCCGTTGAAACCGGCATCCTCTCCGGTTGGCGACCCACCGGGCCAGATGTCGGCCGCCGCCAGATCCGCGGCCTCTCCGATGGCATCCGGACAGATCTTGCAGCGGCTTTGAATGCGCCATCCCGTTTCGTCCGCCCACATGTCGAGATAGGTCTTTTCGACCGCGCGCCCGTCGCGGGTCTCGATCCGGGTGGGGCCGGGATTGCCGAAACCGCGATAGCGAAACAGGGTCAGATCCTGTTCGTCGATGTCAAATTCGTTCAGAACGGCGCGGCTTTTGCCCAGGTCTGACGCGCCGCCGCACACCATGACCAGCACCGCGACGATCAATGTGTCGATGCGCGGATCCGATTGCGCCAGCGCCCGGATTGCCCCCGCATCACAGGGTTTGGCGATGACGGCAAAGGGTTCGTTGCGGGCCAGGGCAATTTCCAGACCCGCCAATGTGTTCGATGGGCCATAGCGCGAGCCGGATGCCTTGAATACCTGATCCGGGGTCGTGCTGATGGTCCAGGGGCTTTGCATCGGGTGGTCCGGATCAGCGGTACAATGCAGGACGAATTTGGCCTGGCCACTGGTCAACAGATACATGCCCAGAGCGGTCAGAACGCCGCCGGTGGCACCGCGAAAACGCACGTCCGGATCCCCGGCCCAGGCCCGTGTCACGGTGTGGAAATTGCCCCAAACAGAGTCTGTTTCAGGGGTTTTGTCAGGGTTGGCCATCGCAACAGCCCCTGGACAGGCGGCCAGAATGTCGGTGTCGTCCCCCTGGGAAATCGGAGCAGGGCGCAATCGACCCTGAGGCGTATAGCGCATCTGCCAACGATCCGGGGCCATCGCCTGACACAGGCCACAGCCGATGCACAGGCCGTGTTCCACGACCTGTGCAATGGTTTCGGGTGCGCGCGCTGTCACGGTTTCAACCGATGCGCATAGAGGTGGTCGTAATGCGGTTTCATCCGGCGGTGCACCTGTTTGACGCGTTCGGGTGCGTCGGAGATGTCGATGTGGCGGCGCACCTGTGGCGTTAGCCCGGTGGATTTGGCCAGATTGCCGTGAAACGATCCGCCGTCCCACCAGCTGTGTGCCGATGGATCACCGCCGGGTTCCCAGGTCAGGGCGTCTTCGACAAAGGGGATGCCGACCGAGTCGCAGAATTTTTGGGTCATACCATGAGGGTCTTCGAGCAGATCGTCGCTGTCAATCACGGGGGGTGTTTCGCCGCCATTCAGGGCTGTCAGCAGGTCAAACAGGGCGCGCTGTTCGGGGAAGCCAACCTCGCCTTCGGCAAAATCGGGCCATTGTTTGTACATTGACGTGATGGTTTTTGCGGGATCGCGGATCAGAAAGGCGTGGGTGAAGTTGGACAGAAAGTCAGGGGTCCACATGTGGTTGATGTAATGGGGAAAATCCTTGAGGAATACCGGCCCCTGGGACGCATGGGATTGAATGTCGTCCCACACGCTGTTCAGGGTCAGCCCCGGTGTGGTCACTTCGCCCTCTTTGAACCGGTGCCACATGGGATTTTCGCCTTGATACCAGGCCTCGCCAAAGGGTTCGTGCAGGCATTCCAGGTCGCCACGCTGGCGCATCATCCATTCAAAAGCGGTCGAGGTGGATCGGGGAATAGCCCAGAGGGCCACGATTTTGTGCATATGGTTTTGCCTTCCTGTTGCGGTGTAGATGGCCCTTTTGTCCGGGCTCTGGGTGGGGAGATCAGCTGTGCAGGCTTTCCAGCAGCTGGCCTTGGGGCGTTTGCGGGGCAAGTCCGAGGGATTTGAAGATCCGCCAATAGAGCGCGATGTCATGGCCTATGACCGGCTTGCCCAGCACGGTTTCCAGTTCGGCGGCCAGATGCAGCGGGCGTTGCGGCAACCCGTCGGGGCCGGTGCGAAAATTGCACATGCCGTTGATCAGATACACATCGGCGTTGGGGGCCTGTTCGGCGACATATTCGAAACTCTTGCGGGCCAGATCGCCCTCGAATACCCAGCGCCAGGAATTCACTTCTTCCTGGCTGTTGAACCATCCCTGATCGTGGAAATTTCCGGCCCAGAGCACGTCAAACCCGGCCTCCTTCAGGAACCCCACGGTGCCCTGCCACCAGGCCGGCCAATGGTAGGCGGCGTTCAGGGCGACCTTTTCCACATTCATCGCCCGCAACGCTTCGACCATGGCATAGCCGGCCATGTGGAACCGGGTGCCGTATTTGTCCGACAGATCCTCGCAATGTTGGCGGATGCCTTCGACGCCCAACCCCGAAGCATGGACCCAGTTCGATCCGACCTGACCACAGACATCGACGCCGTTGCGGGACATGCAATGGACAAAATCATCCATCATGCCAAAGTTCTGTTTGCGCTGGTCCAGACCGTGGGCGTAGTCGGGCACATGCAGCATCCAGCCATGGACCCCGACGCTGGCCGGTGACATCCGCAGAAAGTCGGACGGGGCGGCATCATAGTCAAACGGTGGGCATGTGAACCCGACCTGATGGGGAAAGAGTTTGTGCTCGGGGCGCCACGTTTCAGGCATCAGCATGTGTCAGAATCCTATTGGTCAGAGGGTGGTGTGTCGAAACCGTCGTGACGGGGCAGGGCGTCTATCCCGTCCAGCCATGGGGCGCGTTCGCGCAGCACCACCTGGCAATCCGGTTGGTACAGGGTCGCATCGTCCAGGGTGGCGGCGTGGATGTGCAATTCGCCCGGCCAGCGGTCCGAGCGAAAGTAGAGCCGGGTGCCGCAGGTCGGGCAAAAGCCGCGAAAGGTTCCTGGTGAGCTTTGATAATGGTTCGGGGTGCCGCTCCAGCTGACCTGCTTTGGATCGACTTCGACAAAGGCGGCATAGGCAGATGACGCGGCCCGCTGGCAGCTTGTGCAATGGCAGATCAGGTTGCGCCCCCGTGGGCCGTCGTAGCACCATGTAACGGCACCACACAGGCAACGCCCGGACAATTTGGTCATCGTTGGTCTCCGCGTTGGGGGGATAGACAAAGGCGGCTAACAGGGACGAGTCGCATTTGAGGCGTGGCGTTGGCTTGGATGGAATCGGATCTCCAAGTGCCAGGCAGGCAGCGGGTCCTTGGGCGTTTTGGCAGCTGAGTCGTTGTGTTGGGTTGCATCTGGGGTGCGCTGATTGGCGGCGCAAAGCATTGAAACAAATGATGTAAACCTGCCGGGTTCTCAGGTGATCCGCACGATCCGGTTGTCGCGGCCCAGACGAAGGACCGCGGGAGGGTGTTCAAGTTTGATACATTTGTTCCACTCATTGATGAAATTGGTATGGTTGATTGAAGGGCTTGTCCATTCTATTTGCGACCAGGTCGGAATCGAGACATCCCGGACGGCACCGGGCCGCTATCTTTGTCACAAGGGTAGAGCAAAGGAGAGGCCCGTGAGCCGAGTTCTGTTTGACGCCGCATTGGATGCGGTGCGAGATTTTCACGCCAATATGCCCGCCGTGGCGGGGTTTCAGGCGTGGCCGAATGATATCACCTGGGCAGATCGGGATGGTCATGCGCTCCCCGTCGTGCAGCTGGTTCAGTCGGATCCGGGGCGACCTGCCGCTGACGACGCAGAGGCCGGGCAGACCCGCAGGTTGCAGCAGGCGATCATGGCGCTGGCTCCGTATGTCGAATGGCGACTGACCTATACCGAAGAAGAAGTCGGTGCCGATTTCCTGCAGCGGTTTGGGTGGTTTGAATTGGTCGGGCCCGATGGTCATTTCCATTCCACCCAAACGCGGATGACGGTCGGATACTGGGGGCGCGGGCTGTATTACCCGTGGCATGAACACGAACCCGAAGAGCTGTATTGTGTGGTGTCCGGAGAGGGTGTGTTCGAAGTGGACGGCGAACCAACACAGAAGTTGGGAGCCGGCCAAACCCGGTTGCACAAGACCTTTCAGCGACACGCGCTGACGACCGAGGAGCAGCCGATCCTGTGTTTCGTGGTGTGGCGCGGGGACGGATTGGCGGATGATCCGCGTATGTCCAGCTAACAGGGGCCGGACCCGGGGCTTGCCCCGGGCCAGGCCCAACGGGGATGGCTGCATCTGTGATGCAGTCAGACCGGGCGGGAGAGCCGCGAGGTGGTGTTCCGGTTTCCGGTCGGGCAGTCTATGGTTGCGGCAAAAGACAAGAAGGCATCCAGATGGCGGGACAGACGGAACAGGTTCTCAACGCGATTTTGCAGGACATCGAATCGGGGCGGTTGCGTCCGGGATCGGCGCTGGACGAGGCCGATCTGGTCACGCGCCATGGTGTGTCACGTACCCCGGTGCGCGAGGCGTTCATCCAGCTGGAAGCCATCGGGTTGATCCGCCGGTTGCCGCGCAAGGGGGCGGTCCTGTTCAAGCCGACCCTGGAAGAGTTCCTGGCCATCCTCGAAGTGCATGCGCGGCTCGAAGGGCAGGCGGCGGGGTTGGCTGCCCGCAGGTTGTCACCCGAGCAGGCGGCTGATTTGGAAGCCGTTGTTGTCGCCTGCGAGGTTCACGCCCGTGACCTGGGCGACGGGGCACCGGACGCCTATTATCAGCTGAACCTGCGGTTTCATGCGACGGTTGCGATGGGGTCCGGCAACCCGTTTCTGGTCGAGATGATCAAAACCAATGCCCGCAAGCTGATGGCCTATTATCGGGCACGGTACCGATATCCGGGGTCTATTGCCCAATCTGCGCGGGAACACCGCGAGATTGCAGAGCTGATTTTTGCGCATGACCGTGACGCGGCCGAAACGGCCATGATTGCGCATGTCCAGTTCGATCAGGTGACGGTGATGGACCTGTTGGCGGCGCTGGGGTAACCGCGACGGGGCGCTCCCGCCCGCGTGTTGCCGCATCTGCGATGCGTCACCCGCCGTTGGGCCAGGCAGCGCGCCCCAGGCGCGCTGTGTCAGCGCCTCTGGATTAGGACGCGTGTTCGAAAAACCGTGCGACGCTTTCGGCAAAGGCCTGTTGATCCGCCATTTCGGACAGGGAGGCGCGCGCACGATCATGGACCTCTGGTCCCAGGGTGTCGCGCAATTCATCGGTCAAGGCGGCGATAAACCCGGAATCCATTTCCGGGTGATGCTGTGTCGTGTAGATATGCTGCCCCCGGGCAAACCCGGTGATCGTCTCGCCGGAGGTCGCAATGGTTTGAACATCCGGCGGCAAGGTGCTGACCTGTTCGACATGCGAGCCATAGAGGCGCAATTCGTCCGGCAAATCGCGTGCCCATGGCGGGCGGGCGCAGACCCGGTTGCGGGTCAGCCCGTGCACCCAACCCTGTGGGTTATGGTCCAACGTCCCGCCCAGGGCGACTGCGATTGCCTGATGTCCGAAACAGGCACCAAACATGGGCAATTTTTGTGCGTCTATCTCGCGGATCAGGCCCAGAAGCTGGTCCACCCAGGGCTCCCCGGACCGGACCGATGCCGGGCTGCCGGTGATCATGACCCCGTCGAATTTCATGACATCATCCGGGAAAATGCCATCTTTAACCGCAAACACCGCACAGGTCCAATCGGGGCGTACCAATTGCACCAGATTGGTGAATTTTTCCCCGTCCTTGGGGTGGCGTTGGGCAAAATCGCTTTCATCTGTGTTGGTCATCAGAATTGCCAAGTGCATGATTTTGTTTCAGCCTTTTTAGTTTACATATTTATGTGCCCCTTTAATATACACAAGGCAAGCATCTACGGGAAGCCCTTCAATGACCATCTGGACACCAAATGACGACGGATTTGCCGACCTGAGCAGCCACGACAGCTTTGCCAATGGAGCACCGCACAACACGTTCGCCCGGTTGCGGCGCGAGGATCCGCTGCATTGGACGGACTATCCGGACGGCGAGAATTTCTGGTCTGTGACCCGGTATGACGACATCACTGTGATGAATAAGAACACCGAAGTTTTTTCGTCGGCTCGCGGCATTCGGATGGAGGATCAGACCTATGAGGAGTATCTGGCCCGGCGGACCTTTCAGGAGACCGACCCGCCCGATCACACCAAGGTTCGGATGAAGCTGCTCAAGGCGTTTTCAAACACGGTGATGCAGCAATACGAAGACGAAATCCGCATGCTGTGCGGTGAAATCCTGGACCAGGCGTTGGAAAAGGAAACCTTTGACGCGACCAAGGAAATCGCCCGCCAATTGCCGATGCGGATGTTGGGGCGGATTGTCGGTTTGCCGGATGAGGATCTGCCGTGGTTGGTGGAAAAAGGTGATGCGCTGATCGCCAATACCGACCCGGATTTCACCAGCCATGTGATGGACAAGCTGAAAACCGACGAATTCCGGATGATGCCGTTCAACTCTCCCGCGGGGGCCGAATTGTTTGTCTATGCCAAAGAGCTGATGGCGAAAAAGGAAAGAACCGGAGATACGTCCGGTGTTCTGCACATGATCCTGCAACCGGCCAAGGATGGATCGGTCATCACGGAAACCGAATTCCGCAACTTCTTTTGCCTGGTCGTGGCGGCCGGAAATGACACCACGCGATATGCGATTGCCGCCGGGATTCAGGCCATGTGCCATCAGCCCGAGTTGCTGAAGCAGATGCAGGAAGGTGGCGATATCTGGGACACGATGGCCGATGAGGTGATCCGATGGGCGACGCCAGCGCTGTATTTCCGCCGCACGGCCACGCAGGATTACGAGATGCACGGCAAAACCATCCGCGCCGGGGATAAGGTGCTGTATTGGTTCGTGTCGGCCAACCGGGATGACACCAAATTTGACGATCCTTTTCGGGTGGACCTGCGCCGGTCGCCAAACCGTCATCTGTCATTCGGTCAATTCGGTCCGCATGTCTGTCTGGGAATGTGGTTGGCCCGCCTTGAGGTGCGTGTCTTGTTTCAGGAGCTGTCCAAACGCATCCGCCATATCGAAGCGGCCGGACCCCACAAGTTCCTGCGGTCGAACTTTGTCGGTGGTATCAAGGAATTGCCGGTCCATGTGCGGCGCGTATAAAATCGTCGCCACAATATAATGAATATGTTAAGTTAAGAGATCCGCCAAGAGGTCTTGGACTTTGCCCAAGAGGAAGAGGACATCATACCATGAAAACCCGGCTGCGCGCGCTGTTCTGCGACCATCTCAGCATCATGCGGGGCAAATACCTGCCCAACTCAAAAATCGGAGACGGCAGCACCCGGTTCTGCCGGTCCACGTTTGGCGTGCATTATGACCGCGACCTGTTGGATGCGCCCGGCGCAATGATGAAACAGGGCTTGCCGGACATGGAGCTGATCTGGCGTCATGATGACATCCGGGACAGTTGGCATGAGGCGACCCAGATTGTGTTGGGTGATCTTTATGACGACGCCGGGGAACCGCTGTCGCTGTGCCCAAGGGGGGCGTTGAAACGGGCGGTTGCAGGCTGGGAAGCCAAAGGGTTGACGCCCAAGGTTGGAATCGAGCTCGAGGCCTTTGCCCTGCAGGCCGACGACAATGGCCGGTTGGTCCCCTATGATGCGCCGGGTGGTGGCGTTTACGGGACCGGCCCGTTTGCCGACCCGCTGCGGTTCAATGACCGGATCTGGGCGATGGCCGATCAGATGGGGTTTTCGCTGGAAATGATCACAGCGGAATTTGACAGCCCGCAGTTCGAATATGTTCTGACCTTTGGCGATGCGGTCAAGGCGGTGGACGACATCGTGCTGTTCCGGCTGATGGCACGGGAAATCGCGCTGGAATACGGCATTGTTCTGACATTCATGCCCAAACCCATTGCCGAGGCAGGCGGGTCGGGGATGCACATCAACCTGTCCTTTGCCGATGAATCCGGTGGCAATGCCCTGTCATCAGGCGCGCGGGGTGGGCCCGAGCATATGAATGATCTTGCCCGTGGGTGTCTGGCCGGGCTGATCCACCATCACCAGGGGCTCGCAGGGTTGATCGCCCCGACGGCCAATTCCTATATGCGTCTCCAGCCCGGATCGCTGTCCGGATACTGGCAGAACTGGGGCGGTGACCATCGCAATGTCACCACGCGGATCAGCTCCGAAGGTGGGGCCAAGGCGCGGCTCGAGCATCGTATGGCGGATGCGTCGTCGAACCCCTATACCTCTGTTGCAGCCGTGTTGCATGCAGCGCGATTGGGGATCGAAAATGGCCATAAATTGCCGCCGATGGAAACCGGGGACGGCTTTGATCGCACAGACGCCAAGACCGGAACAGCGATTGATCTGAGAGGGGCGGTGGCCGATCTGGAACGCGACAGCGCGTTGACCGAGGCCGTCGGGGCGGACCTGTGTGCCAATCATGTTTTCATGAAGCAAAAGGAAGTCCGCAAGACCCGGGATCTCGAAGGAGATGCGTTGCGTGATTTTTATGTCTACTTCATCTGAGCGCGCGTTGCGGGTGTGATGAAAGCCTGTGGTGGCCTGTGGTGGCCTGTGGTGGTCAGTGGTGGCCTGTGCGAAGGCCGCCACAGTCGAGATGATTTTTGACCAGTCCATTTCTAATTCTTGCATTCAAACCGCCAGCGCTCAGAGTGTCTTGACAGCAAATCCCCCGGCATAAGGTGGGAAGAGAAGCAGTGAAAGGGACCTGAGCATGTCCAGCCAATCAGTGGAAATACCTGCGAGCGATGAAATCGCGGCCGAATGCCTGGGCGTCAAAGTGCCCATGTCTCAATATCTGCATGAAAATCGGATCGAACGCATAAATTCGGCCGAATACGAAGGTCAGGAAATTCGCGGATCCCTGCATGTGGTGGGCGAAGAGGATGTGGTTCTGGAAATCGGCGCTGGCATTGGGTTGGTCGGTGCAGTGGTGGCAACCAATTGCCTGCCCAAGGCGGTCCACAGCTTTGAAGCCAACCCCGAACTGATCCCGGAGATCGAGCGTTTGTATCGGGTCAACGGGTTGGAGGGGGTGATCTCTGTGCGCAACACCGTTCTGCTCAGCGCAGCCGATCGTCCCGACAGTATCCAGTTTCACCTGCGCAACAGTTATCTGGGGTCGTCCCTGGTCGAAGCCGCTGGTCGTATCCGTAAAACCGTTGATGTCCCCACGGCCAGCTTTGCCGAGGTATGTGCGGATCTGAAGCCGACCGTGTTGGTGATGGACATTGAGGGCGGCGAACAGGAACTGCTGCGCCATGCGGACCTGTCCGGGTTTCGGGCGGTCGTGTTAGAGTTCCATCCCAAGGCCTATGGCATTGAGGGCATGCGCGAGTGCAAGAAGATCCTGACGGATGCCGGGTTTGAGCGGGTCAACGAAAAATCCACTCGTACTGTCTGGACTTGCGTCCGTCCCGCGTAGCTGTTGCCAGATGGCGCGCCTGCGGCGCAAGACGGTATCTCGTCGTTGCCCTTTGGGCGCCTCCTCGGGTTGGCACGGCGTGTCGACGGTGCGGGAGAATCCGAATCCGGTTCTTCTCCTGGCCACAAATATCCCGGGGTGAATTGGTCTGTGGGCCAAGAGGAGCCAAGGGGGGCCAAGAGGGGCGGTGCCCTTCCTGGCCTATGATCATGGGTGCAATCACCTGCGAGACTGTGCAGGCAGTCGGCTGTGTCAGCCTGTGATCGCGGCAAGCCCGGCGTCCAGCGCATCCAGGATCACCAAGGCGTCTTCCCGGGTCAGGACCAGAGGCGGGGACAGGATGATATTGGGACCCGACACCCGAACCATTGCGCCATTGTGATAGGCGACCTCCTGCACGGTTGCGATTGTTTTTTTGTCGATCGGGGATTTGGTTTCGCGATCGGACACCAGTTCCATGGCGCACATCAGCCCGTGGCCACCGCGTACATCTCCGATGGCGTCGTGTTTGGCCTGAAGCGCCAGAAGTCCCTGGTGCAGCTGTTCGCCACGGGCGGTCGCATTTTCCGGCACGTTGAGGCGTTGGGTTTCGGCCAGACAGGCCAGGGCTGCTGCCGCGCCGACGGGGTGGCCGGAGTAGGTATAGCCATGTCCAATGGCTGCTTTGCCGCTGGCATCCTGTTCAAAGGTTTCGGCCACCTGTTCGGCGATCATCACGGCACCGAACGGGAAATACCCATTGGTGATTGCCTTGGCGGTGCACATGAAGTCAGGCTGAACGCCCCAATGACGGGATCCGCTCCAGCTGCCGGTGCGGCCAAAGGCGGTAATGACCTCATCCGCGATCAGCAGGATGCCGTTCCTTGTGCAGATGTCGCGCACACCGGGCATGAAGCTTGGATGGGGGGGGATGACGCCACCCGCCCCCAGGATCGGCTCCATGATCATCGCGGCAATGGTGCCTGCCCCCTGAAACGCGATCTCGTCCTCGAGCGCCTGCAGGCAGAGCTGTGCCAGACGCTGAGGGTCGGTTTCGTTGAATGGGTTGCGATACGTGTAAGGAGCCGGAATGTGGTAACACCCCGGAAGAAGCGGTTCGTATTGGGTCCGGAAATTTGCATTTCCGTTGACTGAAGCACCGCCCATGTGGGTGCCGTGATACCCTTTTTTCAGGCTCAGGAATTTGACGCGCCCGGTATCGCCGCGGATCTTGTGGTACTGGCGTGCCAGGCGCAGGGCGGTTTCCACGGAATCCGATCCACCCGACGTATAGAACGCGCGGGTCAACCCGTCGGGTTCAAAGAATGTGCGCAACTCTTCGGACAGCTGGATGACCTTGTCATTGGTCGTGCCGCGAAAGATCGAGTAATAGGGCAGCGCGTCCAGCTGTGCGGCGATGGCATCCTTGATCGGTTGGCAGGAAAACCCGAGGTTCACGTTCCACAAACCGCCAACGCCATCGACGACTTCGTGGCCATCCACGTCCTTGATCCGGACACCTGATGCCCCGGTGACGATGGTGGGTGGGTTGGCGTGACTGTCGGCGGGGTGGGCCATGGGGTGCCAGACGGATCGGGCATTCATCTCTTTGAGGAAATTGGAGTCTTTCATGTGTCTTGCTCCTGTCGGCGACCCGGTTATGGACCGCGTGGGGGTGAGGGCTAGGCAGGGGCCATATGCGGAAAGGCGGCGGGGGCAATCCCGCCGATTCGATCGGTCAGTTCAGTGCCGAGCCTGAACAGCTCGGCCCGGATGGTGTCCTTCTGTGCGCCGGTGACACGGGCCTCGGGGGCCGCCACCGCGAGCGCACCTATGGGCGCGCGATTGGGGCCAAAAACTGGAACAGCATGCGAATGGACTTCGATTTCAAAACCGCCAACGGATTCGGCAATTCCGCGGCGTCGGACCTTGTCCAGCTCGGCCCGGATCTGTTGGGGATCGACAATGGTTCTGGGGGTGCGCGCCAGGAGGGGTCTGGACAGCACATCGTCGACGGTGGCCGGATCGGCAAAGGCCAATACGGCGAGCCCGGAGCTGGTCGCGTGATAGGAGAGAACCTCGGCGTCCTCCATTGTCACCTTTGTGGCGTGTTGGCGCGAATAGGCATGCGACAGAGAAATCAGATGCTCCCCCTGGAGCAGAGAAATATGGGTTGTTTCACCCGTGGCTTCGGACAATTCCCGCAGGATCCGGCGAGAGACAGAGAGAATCGGGACCGACGCTTCGCGCAGCGCGGCGAGTCTCAGAACTTGCGGTCCCAGCCTGTAGGACCGGTCAGTGTCGGCCTGTTCGACGAATCCCGAATCCTGCAATTCGCTCATCAGTCGGTAAACCGTTGCCTTGTTCATGCCTGACAGGCGGGTGAGGTCGCTCAGCCCGATTTCGGTACAGCTGTGGTTGAAATAATTCAACAAAGACAGCGCTTTGGACACGGTTCCCATGGGTGAGTTCAGGCTCCCTTTCGTATCGTTTCCGGGGCGAACCGGGGAAATCGAAATACTTGCGTTGTTATTTTGTTGACAGATTGGTGGGGGGTCTGTCAATCTAAATTCAAACCAGTGGTTCGAATAATGAACCGATGAGAATTAGCCAGGGAGAGATACAATGATGATCAAGACATTGCTCAAAGGTGCGTTGGCCGGGGCCGCGTTGACCATTTCCGCCGGGGCCGCGATGGCAGAGTACCCGGAAAAACCGGTGAACTTTATCGTGCCGTGGCCGCCCGGTGACCTCGAAGATGTGCTGACCCGGATGATTGCCGATGATTTCCAGGCGGAATATGGCGTGGCAGCGGCGGTCGTGAACAAACCCGGCGGTGGCGGCGGCCCCTTTCCTGGTGCCATCGAAGTCGCCAATGCACCGGCGGACGGCTACACGATCGGGTCGTTCGTGATCGGGGTGCCGGTTCTGGGCCACCAGATCGACATTCCACCGTTGGCCCCGGCCAAATTCGACCCGCTGGGGATTTTCCTGACCTATCCGTTCGTCATCGCGGCATCGGCGGATGCGCCGTATGGTACGATGGCTGAACTGGCCGAACACGCCAAATCCAACGACGTCGCGCTGGGCCACTTTGGCGATGTGTTGACACCGACCCAGGTGACCAAAGCCTTTGCCGTGAATGCCGGGTTCAGCTGGGGATCGGACGCGGCGTTCGACGCGCTGGATTGCAATACGCTGGCCTCGGGTGATGCGGATGTGATCAACACCACGCTGCAGCTGATTTTGCCCTGCCTGGACAAGGTCAAGGTTCTGGTGTCGATCACGGACGAACGGATCCCGCTGATTCCGGACGCACCAACCATCGGAGAACTGGACAGTTCCCTGAACATCGCACTGTGGAACGGTCTGTTCGTGACCAAGGACACGCCTCAGGACGTCCGTGACAAGATCATTGCCGTGGCACAGAAAACCATGATGAGCGACCGCGCCCAGAAGGTCGCTACCGAAACCGGAGCCCTGGTCTATTGGCAGAATGCCGATGACTCGGCGGCCCGGGTGGCCGCGGACATCGAAACCGTCGCCCGGATCGGCGAACTGCTTCAGTAAAACGGTCTTGCACGGGCCGGGCCTTGGCCCGGCCTGCGCCTTGTCTGGAAAGTCGCGAACATGCCTTCCGAAAAAGAAAACCGCTTTGTCGGGCCGCGGCGCGGTCAGTTGGTCTTTGCCCTGTTTTTTGTTGTGGTTTCGATCGTTCTGCTGGGGCTGATCACCGAACAGACCCGCTGGGTCGAGAAGTCCAAACTGTTTGCCCAGCCGCGGTTCTGGCCGGCTGTTGGATTGGGGCTGATGGTGCTGTTTGGCGGGGTCCATCTGTATCGTCTGCCGTGGCGGCATGTGTCGCGTTATGATTGGTGGGAAGTGCGCAAATGGGCGCTGGTTCTGGAATTTGCGGTCTGGTTCATGGTCTACGTCGTGACCGTGCCGATCCTGGGCTATCTGCCGGTGACGCTGATATTCGTTCCTGCGCTGAGCTGGCGCATGGGGTATCGCAGCCGGTTCATGATGTGGGTTAGCGTCGGTTTTGCCGTCTTTGTGGTTCTGCTGTTCAAGACGTTCCTGTCGGTCAAGATTCCGGGGGGGATGATCTATGAATATCTCCCCGGTGGCCTGCGCTCCTTCTTTATTCTGTATTTCTAGAGGGCTGACCCATCATGGATCTTCTGCTGTCCGCCGTTGAAATTCTGATGCGCTGGGATGTGGCGCTTGCCCTGCTGGCCGGGTCTGTTGGCGGTGTTCTGATCGGGGCCATCCCGGGGGTTGGTCCGGCCGTTGCCATCGCCATCCTGTTGCCGGCCACGTTTTCTATGGATCCCATTGTTGGCCTGACCGTGTTGCTGGGCATTTACGGGTCATCCATGTATGGCGGCGCGATTCCGGCCATTTTGATCAATACGCCAGGCACCGCCGTCAACGCGCTGACCACTTATGATGGCTATCCGATGACCGCGCGCGGAGAACCACGCCGCGCCTTGTCTCTGGCCTATTCCGCATCGTTCTTTGGCGGTATCTTTTCGGTCATCTGCCTGATCCTGTTCGCGCCTGTGCTGGCCAAAGTTGCGCCCATGTTCGGCTCGCGCGAAATCTTCTTGGCGGCGTTGTTGGGGTTGATCCTGGTGGTTGTCGCGCATCGGGGGCAGGCGTTGATTGCCGGGGCCTTGGCGGCCTTTGGCATCTTTATGCAGACCATCGGGTTGGAGCCGGTCAAATATTCGCAACGCTATACATTCGGGTCTGATTTTCTGGGCGGTGGTATCAACCTGATCGTCGTTGTTCTGGGGCTGTTTGCCCTGAGCCAGGCGTTTGTCCTGCTGACAGATGAAGACGAAAAGATCCACCTGACCAAACTGCGTGGTGGCATGTTTCAGGGCCTGCGGGAATTGGTGCGTCATCCCCGAGTTGCCAGCGTATCGGCGGCCTTTGGCGTGGTCATGGGGATGATCCCGGGGGTTGGTGAATTCACCGCGCAATTCATGTCCTACACCTATGCGCAACGCTCATCCAAACGCCCGCAGGATTTTGGCAATGGATCGTCCGAGGGGCTGATCGCCGCCGAAACCGCCAACAACGCGGTGCCAGCCGCCGCCATGGTGCCGCTGCTGGCGCTGGGCATTCCGGGCGAGGCGCTGACCGCGATGATGTTGTCGGTGTTTTATGTGCACAACGTGGTGCCTGGGCCTGGGCTGTTCCAGAATCAGATGGATTTTGTCGTCGCGCTGTATATCGCGCTGTTGATCCTGAACGTGCTGGTCCTGGTCTTTCTGCTGTTTGCCACCAAATCGCTGATTCAGGTGGTGCGTATTCCCAACCGTTTTCTTGGGGTTTGCATCCTGACATTGTCCTTTGTTGGGGTTTACAGCTTGCGCAATTCGGCCGCCGACTGTGTGATGGCAGCGCTGTTTGGGGTGCTGGGGTATATCCTGAAACGCCTGTCGATGCCATCGGTGCCCATTGTGTTGGGCATGGTTCTGGGCGGTATCATGGAGGTCAAGCTGCGCGCCGGGATGGCGCGGGTCAAGGAGCCCTTGGATTTCATTGATCGCCCTGTCGCGTTCATCCTGTTTCTCATCATCGTTATCGTTCTTGCGAACCACTTCCGCCGGGTGCTGAAGGACCGCAAGGAACTCAAGGAGGCCGAATGGCAGACCAGGAACTCATCAATGCGCTTCGGCAAACTGATGTCGCGCCGCAAGAACTCTTTCTTGAAGGATCGTGGCAAGGTGGTACGGGCACGCCACTCGAAGTTACTTCGCCGATTGACGGATCTTATCTGACCACGCTGTCCGGCGCGTCCGTGGGCGATGTGGATCGCGCGGTGGCGTCGGCGCGGGCGACGTTTGACGATGGGCGTTGGTCCCGGATGGCCCCGGCGGGGCGCAAGAAGATCCTGCACAAGATCGCCGACCGGATCGAGGCCGAAGCCGTTGCGCTGGCCGTGTTGGGGGTGCGTGACAACGGCACCGAATTCAATATGGCGCTCAAGGCGGAACCGGGGTCTGCGGCAGGCACATTCCGCTATTATGCCGAGGCACTGGACAAGGTCGGTGGAGAGATTGCACCCACCGCGCCTGATGTGCTGGGTCTGGTCCACAAGGCACCGGTGGGTGTTGTCGGCGCGATTGTGCCGTGGAATTTCCCGTTGATGATCGGCGCATGGAAGCTGGCCCCGGCGTTGGCGATGGGCAATTCCGTGGTGCTGAAGCCCGCCGAAACCGCGTCGCTGTCATTGCTGCGGCTGGCGCAGATCTGTGCGGACTGTGGCCTGCCGGATGGCGTGCTGAACGTGGTCACGGGATCGGGCGCGGAAACCGGCGCGGCGCTGTCGATGCATATGGATGTGGACGTGCTGACCTTTACCGGGTCGGGCGGCACCGGGCGGCGGTTGCTGGAGGCGTCGGCGCGGTCGAATTTGAAGCGGTGCTATCTGGAGCTGGGCGGGAAATCCCCCAACATCGTCTTTGCCGATGCGCCGGATCTGGCCAAGGCGGCAAAAGTGTCTGCGGCGGGGATCTTTCGCAACTCAGGCCAGGTCTGTGTGGCCGGGTCGCGGTTGCTCGTGCAATCGGACATTCACGATGAATTCGTCGCCATGTTACAGGCCGAAGCCCAAGCGCTGAGAGTTGGGGATCCGCTGGATCTGAACACCCAGATCGGCGCGGTGAATTCCGAGGATCAACTGGCCCGCAACCTGTCCTTTATGGACACGGTCGGTCCCGAAGGCGGCCGTATTGTCACCGGCGGCACCCGCATTTTGGCGGGCACTGGCGGCACCTACATGGCGCCGACCATCGTGGCGGATGTGACCCGTGATGCGACCCTGTTCCAGCAGGAGGTGTTTGGTCCTGTTCTGTCGGTGACCAAATTCGACACCGAAGAAGAGGCGTTGAGCCTGGCCAATGCCACCGACTTTGGTCTGGCGGCCGGGGTCTGGACCGCGAACCTGGGTCGGGCCCATCGTATGGTCGCGGGTATTCGGACCGGCGTCGTGCATGTGAACACCTATGGCGGAGCCGACAATACGGTGCCCTTGGGCGGGGTTGGGCAATCCGGCAATGGTCACGACAAATCACTGCATGCGCTCGACAAATATGTTGATCTGAAAACCGCCTGGATTCAGTTGTGAGGCCAGAAATGAGCGAAGACATGACCAAAAAAACCATTCTCGTCGCCGGCACCTATGACACCAAAGACGATGAGCTGACCTATTTGTCGGATGTGATCCGGGCACAGGGTGGCAATGTCCTGTCGATGGATGTCAGCGTTCTGGGCGATCCGTCCAAACCCACCGATGTCAGCAAACATGACGTGGCCGAGGCGGGTGGGAGTAGCATTCAGCAGGCCATAGAGTCCGGCGACGAAAACACCGCGATGCAGATCATGGCGCGTGGATCGGCGGCCAAGGCGCTGGCATTGTATCGTGCCGGGCAGATCGACGGGGTAATCGTCCTGGGCGGGACCATGGGTACCGATCTGGCGCTGGACCTGTGTGCGGCGCTGCCGGTGGGTGTGCCGAAATATGTGGTTTCTACGGTATCATTCTCGCCGCTGATCCCGCCCGAACGACTGCCATCGGATGTTCAGATGATCCTGTGGGCCGGAGGGCTTTTTGGGTTGAACTCCATCTGCAAGGCCTCTCTGTCCCAGGCGGCAGGTGCAGTGTTGGGTGCGGCCCGGGCGGTTGAAGCGCCGAAACGGGATCGGCCGCTGATCGGCATGACGTCGTTTGGCAAGACGGTGCTGCGGTACATGGTGACGCTGAAACCGGCGCTGGAGGCGCGCGGGTTCGAAGTGGCCGTCTTTCATGCCACCGGAATGGGTGGGCGGGCCTTTGAAAGCCTCGCTGGCGAAGGGGCCTTTGCAGCGGTGTTTGACTTTGCTCCTCAGGAAGTGAGCAATCACATTTTTGGTGGGCTCAGCGCCGGGGCGGATCGGATGACCAATGCCGGGAAATCCGGCACGCCTCAGTTGATTGCGCCGGGATGTTACGATCTGGTGGATTTTGTGGGATGGCAGGATCCGCCGCAGCAGTTGGTGGGGCGTGAAACCCATGCGCACAACCGGCTTCTGACGTCGGCCATGTTGGACGCGGTTGAACGCCGCACCGTCGCACGCGCAATTTGTGACAAGCTGTCCGGGGCGACGGCACCTGTTGCGCTTTTGTTGCCCCAGGGCGGGTGCAATGAATGGGACCGGCCCGGTGGTGAATTGCATGATGCTGGCGGTCTGATCGCCTTCTGTGACGAGATCAAATCCGCCTGCCCGGAAAACGTCATGCTGCACGCGATGCCAGACCACATAAATGATGCCGCATTCTGTGATCGTGCGCTGGCGATTTTTGATGAATGGATCGCATCCGGTGTTGTGACCGGCAAATAGCACCGTTGTCTGTGACGGAACGTCGTGGCGGTCCCCGTGGTGGGGGTCGCCTTTTTTGTCTTGATCGGGCCCACGGGCTCTGAATAGGCTGCGATCAAATTTGCGAAACAATGTTCCGCTTTGCGGATCCTGTGCCCTTAGTTCGGTGAAAAACAGGGGTGTAGACCATCTGTCGTTTGATTTGTGCCAGGAGGTACGTTACGTCTGGCAATACAGCGACCGAACGGTCGGTTATTTATATTTGATGCGACCCCGGACACGGGATGTCGGACAAGGAGAGGAAGACCACCATGAGCGAAGCCATCAGATACGAACGCGTTGGTGATATCGCAGTGCTGGCAGCAGACAATCCGCCGGTCAATGCGCTGGGGCTGGCGGTTCGTCAGGGATTGCAGGCTGGGATCGAGCGGGCTGAATCCGAAGGAGCCAAGGCGGTTCTGATCTATGGAACGGGCCGCACCTATTTTGCCGGTGCCGACATTCGCGAATTCGGCAAGCCGCCACAGGAACCCGGCCTTCCAGATCTGTGCAATCGCATCGAATCTTCGCCGTTGATCGTGGTGTCGGCGCTGCATGGGACGGCGTTGGGTGGCGGGCTCGAAGTGGCGCTGTCGTCGCATTATCGCATCGCGGTTCCATCGGCCAAGGTGGGCCTGCCCGAAGTGCATCTGGGCATTTTGCCCGGCGCAGGTGGAACGCAGCGGTTGCCGCGTGTCGCAGGTGTCGAGGCGGCATTGGACATGATCACCACCGGACGGCATGTGGGGGCTGGCGAGGCGTTGAAACTGGGGGTGCTTGACCGGGTGGTTGATGGGGACCCGCGGGATATCGGTCTGGCCTATGTACAGGAATTGCTCGACAGCGGCGCACCCCGTCGCGCAGTAGGTGAATTGCCCGCGCCTGCGCCGGTTGATTTTGATTCGGTGTATGATGCGGTGCTGAAAAAAGGCCGGGGTCAGCAATCCCCGGCGACCGCAGTGCGTTCTGTTCAGGCCGCCTGCGAAGCTGCCACGTTTCAGGATGGGATCATCCGGGAACGTGAACTGTTCATGGATCTGATGAATTCCGATCAGCGGCTGGGTCTGATTCACGCGTTCTTTAGCGAACGGGCGGTGTCGAAATTGCCGGAACTCAAAGGGGTCGAACCGCGGCCGCTGGCCTCCATTTCGGTTATTGGTGGCGGAACCATGGGGGCAGGAATCGCGACGGCCGCGCTGTTGGCTGGTTTGAATGTGACTCTGTTGGAAATGAACGACGCCGCTGCCGCTGCAGCCAAGGGTCGGATCGAGGGCAATCTGCAGGGTGCCCTGAAACGGGGCAAGATCAGCCAGGCGCAATTCGACACCCTGACGAACCAGTCGCTGACCATGGCCACGGACTATGCCGCGCTGAGCGACGTGGATCTGGTGGTCGAAGCCGTGTTTGAAGACATGGGCGTCAAAAAACAGGTCTTTACCAAGCTGGATGAGGTCTGCAAGCCTGGTGCAATCCTGGCGTCGAACACTTCGTATCTGGATGTCGATGAAATCGCGGCCTGTACATCGCGCCCACAGGATGTCATTGGCCTGCACTTCTTTTCACCCGCGCATGTTATGAAGCTGCTCGAAGTGGTCGTTGCAGAAAAGACCGCTCTGGACGTGGTTGCGACCGGATTTGCTTTGGGCAAGTTGCTGAAAAAGATCTCGGTGCGTGCCGGTGTCTGTGATGGTTTCATCGGCAATCGAATTTTGGCCACCTATCGCACGGCAGCTGATCATATGGTTCTGGACGGGGCTTCGCCCTTTCAGATTGACAAAGCGCTGACCGGTTTTGGTTTTGCGATGGGTCCCTATGCAGTGTCTGATCTGGCCGGGTTGGACATCGGGTGGGCGGTGCGCAAGCGCAAACGCGCCGAAGGGATGGATCCACGTGCCCGTGACAGTTCTTATGCGGACAAGCTGTGCGAAGGGGGAAATTTCGGCCAGAAAACCGGCAAGGGTTATTATGTGTACGAGGCCGGTAAACGTGGTGGCACACCCAATCCCGAGGTCATGCAATTGATCGAAGCGGAGCGCGCAGCCAAGGGGATCACACCGCGTGACTTCAGCGACGAGGAGATCGTGCGCAAATACATGGCGGCGATGGTGAATGAAGCGGCCAAGGTCGTGGGCGAAGGCATTGCGCGGCGCCCGCTGGACGTCGATATGACCCTGCTGTTCGGCTACGGTTTCCCCCGCTATCGCGGTGGACCGCTGAAATGGGCCGATATCGTCGGTCTGTCGGATCTGCTGGACGATATCAAAACCTATGCACAGGATGACGCCTATTTCTGGCAACCCGCGCCGCTGTTGGAACAGCTGGTGGCCGATGGCCGCAGCTTTGATGATCTGAACAAGGAAACCGCATGATGAAACAAGCCGTTATCGTATCTGCTGCCCGCACCGGGCTGGCCAAATCCTTTCGTGGATCGTTCAACGTCACCCATGGGGCGACCATGGGGGGGCATGCAGTACAGGCCGCTGTTGCCCGCGCAGGCATGGATGGCTCCGAGATCGAAGACTGCATCATTGGCTGTGGCTTTCCCGAAGGCGAAACCGGCGGCAACATCGGCCGCCAGATCGCCATTCGTGCGGGTCTGCCGGTGACTGCATCGGGCATGACGGTGAACCGTTTCTGTTCCTCGGGTTTGCAGACCGTGGCCCTGGCCGCACAGGCAATCACCGAAGGTGGATCCGGGGCCATGGTGGCCGGCGGGGTGGAAAGCATCTCGATGGTGCAACCCAAAACACGCCCATCGCCCGAAGCCTGGATCGCCGAGCATAAACCCGCGATCTATATGCAGATGATCGAAACGGCGGATATCGTGGCCGAACGCTATGGCATCAGCCGCGAGGATCAGGATGCCTATGGGCTGCGGTCGCAACAACGGATTGCAGCAGCCCAGGCGGCTGGCACGTTTGATGATGAAATTGCTCCGATGCAGGCGACCATGGCTGTCAAGGACAAGGAAACCGGCGAGATCTCGATGCGTGAGGTGACTGTGGATCGGGATGAATGCAATCGCCCGACCACCACGCTCGACGGTCTTGCGGGGCTGGAACCGGTGCGCGGGGCGGGCAAATTCATCACCGCCGGAAATGCGTCACAGCTGAGCGATGGGGCGGCCGCAGTTGTCCTGATGGAAGCGACTGAGGCGGAAAAGCGCGGCCTGGACCCGATGGGCGCATTCAAGGGCTTCTGTGTTGCAGGGTGTGAACCTGACGAAATGGGCATCGGCCCTGTCTTTGCGGTGCCGCGCCTGTTGGAGCGCCATGGCCTGACGGTTGATGACATCGACATCTGGGAATTGAACGAGGCCTTTGCCAGCCAGGCGCTTTACTGTCGCAACCGTTTGGGAATCGACGATGCCAAATGCAATATCAACGGCGGGTCCATTGCCATTGGCCACCCCTTTGGCATGACCGGAGCCCGGATGGTCGGCCACATCATGCGTGAAGGCAAACGCCAGAACGCCAAGCTGGGCGTTGTGACCATGTGCATCGGTGGTGGCATGGGGGCGGCTGGCCTGTTTGAAATCTACTGACCGGGCAGGGGGCGCTGCCCCCTCGGCCCCTTTGGGGCCTCACCCCCGGAGTTTCTTGGGCAAGATGAAAGAAAGAGCTCCTCTATTCATCTTGCCCAAGAAACTCCGGAGCGCGAGGCAGAGCCTCGCATGAAACACGCACTCTGGGAGGAACCGCATGGATCTGAGCTATACCGCCGAGGAACTGGCTTTTCGCGACGAGGTGAGAGACTTTCTGGAGAAGAACCTGCCCCAAGAGATGTCCGATGCTGTTCGCGATGGGCGCAGTTTGGGCAAGGCGGGTCATGACCGTTGGCATGCAATCCTGAATGAGCGCGGTTGGCTGGCCCCCAATTGGCCGCGCGAGTTTGGTGGCTGTGAATGGAGCGCCGTGCAGCGGTTTCTCTTCGAGGAAGAATGCTGTCGCGCCCATGCCCCCCGCATCGTGCCTTTTGGTCTGACCATGCTGGGTCCGGTTTTGCAGCGATTTGGTTCACAGGATCAAAAAGACCGGTTTCTGCCCCGAATTCTGTCCGGCGAAGATTGGTGGTGTCAGGGGTATTCCGAACCGGGTGCGGGATCGGATCTGGCGTCGCTCAAGACCAAGGCTGTTCGAGACGGAGACCATTACGTGGTCAATGGTCAAAAGACATGGACCACGTTGGGGCAATACGCCAATTGGATCTTCTGTCTGGTGCGCACTGACAGCACCGTGAAACAGCAGGAAGGGATTTCCTTTCTGTTGATCGACATGAACACTCCCGGGATCGAGGTGCGCCCGATCATTCTGTTGGATGGGACGCATGAGGTGAACGAAGTCTGGTTCACCGATGTCCGTGTCCCGGTAGAGAACCTGGTGGGCGAGGAAAACAAGGGCTGGACCTATGCCAAATATCTGCTGACCCACGAACGTACCAATATTGCCGGGGTCGGGTTTTCCCAGGCCGGTCTGGATGCGGTCAAACGCATGGCGCGGGTCGAAATGTCGGGTGGGCGCCCCTTGATCGAGACCCCGCATTTCGCAGCACGGTTGGCGAGGGTTGAGATAGATCTGATGGCCATGGCAACCACCAATCTGCGGATTATTTCGCGGGCCGCGGCGGGTCAGGCACCTGGCGTTGAAAGCTCGATGCTCAAGGTCAAGGGGACGATCATCCGGCAGGAGATCAACGATTTGGCCCGTCGCGCCGCTGGCATCTATGCGATGCCCTTTGCGTCCGAAGAAGTGGAGGGCGGCAATGAACCCCCTATCGGTCCTGACGGCAGCGGGCCGGTTTCGGCCCAGTATTTCAACAATCGCAAGCTGTCGATCTTTGGTGGGTCGAACGAAGTTCAGCGCAATATCATTGCCAAGGTAAAGCTGGGGGGTGGCGCATGAATTTTGACCTGACCGAAGAACGCCAGATGTTGCAGGACACACTGCGCCGGTTTTTGTCCGACCGTTATACCACTGACGTGCGCAACCGGATTATTGACAGCGACACGGGGTTTTCAACCGAACTTTGGGCGCAACTGGCCGAATTGGGAATTGTCGGTGCCCTGTTTTCCGAAGCGCAGGGTGGATTTGGTGGAGCCGGGTTCGACATCACCACGGTGTTTGAAGAACTGGGCCGTGCTGGCGTGGTTGAACCGTTCCTGGATACAGCCATTTTGGGTGGTGGTCTGGTGGCGTCCCTGGGGAACGCGGATCAACAGGTGCTGGTTGAACGGGTTATCGCAGGGGACCTGCATCTGGCGCTGGCTCACAGTGAACCGACGGCGCGGTATGATCTGAACCGGGTTATGGTATCGGCCACTGTGTCCGGAGACGCTGTGCGGCTGAAAGGGCGCAAATCTGTGGTGGTCAATGCCGAAGCAGCCGAATTCCTGATTGTGTCCGCACGCGAAGGCGGCGCAGTGGATGACTGCGATGGTATTTCCTTGTTTCTGGTCCCGCGCGAGACAGCGGGTGTGATCGTGCGCGGGTATCCTTTGTTGGCGGGTGGACGGGCCGCCGAAGTTGAGTTTGAAGATGTCGTGGTGCCGGAAAGCGCGCGTTTGGGCACGGCTGGCACCGCATATACTGCGCTGGCCGAACGGGCGGCGGCGGCGTCGGTTGCGCTGGCGGCTGAAACCTTGGGTGCGATGGAAACCGCGACCGAACTGACCCGCCGTTATTTGCAGACGCGCCAGCAATTTGGGCGTCCGATTGGCAGCTTTCAGGCGCTGCAACACCGAATGGCGGATCTGTGGATCGAAATGGAGCAGGCCCGATCGGCTACGATCAACGCAGCGGGACATCTGGCGGATCAGCCCCACATGCGGGATCTGCACGTCGCGGCAGCGCGCAATCTCATAGGTCGGGCAGGTCGATTGGTGGCCGAAGACACCATCCAGCTGCACGGCGGTATCGCCATGACCCGGGAGTATGAGCTGGCCCATATCGCCAAACGGATCGTTATGGCCGATCATCGGTTCGGAGACACCGATTACCAATTGGAGCAGTTCATTGCCCTCAGCGCCTGATGCCGACGATATCCGTTTTATAGAAGACCCCGGCTGCCAACAGATGGTTGGCTATCGGACCCGGTTGGACCGTCACGCTGGCACCTGCATCGTGACGTTGGAGTTGGAGGACAAGCACCTGAACCGGCATGGCATTTTGCATGGCGGGATGGTCGCAACCCTGTTGGATGTGGTCTGTGGCAACACTGCTTCGCACTATTTTGATCCGATTGACCATGCACCTTTGGTCACTGTGTCGCTGAATCTGAACTATGTTGCAGCGGCCCGTGCCGGAACGGTGACGGCCACGGCGCGCCCCGCCGGCGGCGGCAAATCCATCGCCTATATCAATGGTGAATTGCGCGACGCCGAAGGACAAATACTGGCCACTGCCTCGGGTATTTTCAAAAGGATCCGCACATGACCAAACTGGCCCGCGTGGAGGATCAGGACGATCGTGCCGTTGTGGTCAATATGAACCCGACGCGGCGCGGGGCATTGTCGCAGGATTTGTACGATGCAATCAACGCCGCGCTGGAATTGGCGCACCAAACACGGATTCGCGCGGTTTTGCTGACCTCGGAAGGCGGCTTCTTTTGCGCGGGCGGGGACCTCAATGTTCTGATTGACCGGCGTGGGCTGACTGAAGCTGAACGCCGGGACAAGGTCGATGACCTGCATGATGTGATCCGTGGTATACGCGCCTGCCCGGTGCCCGTTATCGCGGCGGTGGACGGGGGCGCTGCGGGGGCCGGGGCGTCTTTGGCATTGGCATGTGATTTGATTGTGGCAGAAGCTGGGGCCAATTTCACCGCCGCTTATGTCAAAGCGGGGTTGGTGCCTGACGGTGGGCTGACGGCGTCGCTGGCCCGGATGGTGCCTCGCCCGTTGGCGATGGAGATGTGCCTGCTGGGCCGTCCGGTCAGTGCCGAGCAGCTGCAGGCATTGGGAGCTATTACGTCTGTTGCCGCGGCCGGAGAGGTTTTGGACCGGGCGCAGGAGCTGGCGGACGCGCTGGCACAGGGGCCGCGTGATGCACAACGGGTGATCCGGGGACTGGTCGCTGGGGCTTATGACCGTTTCGAGATTGCACAGCTGGACGCGGAGCGTGATGCGATGGCACGGGCCGCGGGAGGCACCGAAGCCGCAGAAGGGATCGCCGCGTTTCTGGAGAAGCGGCCACCGCGATTTCAGACATAAAGACTGGGCACCGGGTGCCTGTTTTGCCTTGGGAGGGGAGTGGAATGGACAGAGTGGAAGATCTGCTGCGGCACCAGTTGGAGGTGCGCCCCTCGGCCTTGGCCTTTTATGACAGCAGCGGTGCCCGCTGGACTTATGCTGATCTGGATCGTGCCTGTGATGATCTGGCGGTGCATCTGGCCCAATCGGGAGTACAGCGTGGAGACCGGGTTTTGATCCTGTCGGAAAATTGCTGTGCCAAGGTCGCGGCCCTGTTTGCCTGTTATCGCTTGGGGGCGGTTGCCGTGCCGGTGAATGCCCGTCAGACACAGGCCGAAATTGAACGCATTCAAGGTCACGCCACCCCGGTTGCGGCGGTGTTGACCACATCTGTTTCTCCTGATGCCCAGGCACATGCCGCCTGGATGAATGCCCGGGAAATCACGGGACGCTTTGGGGCGGTGCATCTGGCCCGAACAGGCCAAAGCAACCCGGATGCGCCGGATGATCTGGCCGTTCTGTTGTATACGACCGGCACGACCGGCGATCCCAAGGGCGTGATGCTGAGCCATGCCAACCTGTTGTTTGGCGGGCGCACCTCTGCCGAGCTGCGCAACATGACCATTGATGACGTGATTTATGGGGTGTTGCCGACGACCCATGTTTTTGGGTTGGCCTCTGTGGTGACGGCGGCGATTCACATCGGTGCGCCGGTCCAGTTGGAAGCGCGATTTTCCGCAGCACGCCTGTATCAGGCGTTGCGCGAAGGTGTGACGTTATTGTCTGCGGTGCCGCAGATGCATGCCCTGTTGATGCAATACACCAAGGAACAAGGATTTGACCGGTTGGAGGGCAGCGCGCTGCGCTATGTGTCGTCCGGGGCTGCGCCGTTGGATCCGGATTGGAAACGTCGAGCCGAGGCCTTTTACGGGGTGGCGGTTCAAAATGGCTATGGCATGACAGAAACCACGGCGGGCATCTGTGCGACCAGCAACCGGATTGGTGTGCCGGATGTGTCGGTCGGCCCTCCCTTGCCAGAAGTGAACGTGAGGCTGGACGAAACCGTGAGCGGCGGAGGCGGCGGGTTGGGCGAAGTTCTGGTTCAGGGCCCCAATGTCATGCTGGGGTATTACCGGAACCCGGCAGAAACCATGCGGGCGCTTGATCGGGACGGCTGGATGCGCACGGGAGATCTGGGGCGGTTCGATGCGGCTGGATTGCTGCATATCGATGGGCGTGCCAAGGAGTTGATCATTCATGGTGGGTTCAATGTGTTCCCGCCCGAAGTCGAAGCGGCGTTGAACGCCCATCCCCAAGTGGTGCAATCCGCAGTCGTGGGGCGACGGGCCGACGGAGACGAGGAAGTGGTGGCCTTTGTTCAGGTCGCGTCCGGGGACATGCCTGACACCGAGGAATTGCGCGCTTTTGTGGCGAGTCAATTGGCCGGTTACAAACGCCCAAGTCAGATCATCCTGGCCCCATCATTGCCGGCGGCCCCGACCGGCAAGATCCTCAAGCACAAGCTGCTTGGGCATTTTGCCGATCAGTTGGCCTGATCTGTCAGTTATCAAAAAGTGTGGCTGTGCCACGCTGGATCATTTTCTGATTTAGGGGCGCTGCCCCTCTTGGCTTGCAGCCAATTCACCCCGGAGTTTTATGGCGAGATGAAGAAGGGGAGCAGATATTTGACCGGCCATTTTTATCTCCTGCCAGCAGGTTGGGGCAGGAGAATTTGGCGGCAACTTCAACCATTGGCCGTCAGACCCAGACCCCTTCGGCCGCTGCGCGGATTTGGCGAATATTTTCACCATAGGGGGCAGGGTTGGACACCGAACCGCCGCGGAAAGCCGCAGACCCGGCGACCAGAACGTCTGCGCCAGCCTGGGCCACCAGAGGCGCGGTTTTGGGATCAACCCCACCGTCGATTTCGATGTGGATCGGACGGTCGCCGATCATGTCGCGCAGGCGGCGGATCTTGGATGTCATGTCGATGAACTTTTGCCCGCCAAACCCGGGGTTCACCGTCATCACACAGACCAGATCGGTCAGATCCAGCAGGTGTTCGATGGCATCTGCAGGTGTGCCCGGGTTCAGAGCGACACCGGCCTTGGCCCCGCTGCCGCGAATCGCCTGAAGCGTGCGGTGGGTATGCGGGGTGGCTTCGATATGGGCGGTAATGAAATCAGCACCTGCCTGAGCGAAAGCCTCGATGTAGGGATCCACTGGCGAGATCATCAGGTGCACATCCATCACGGTTTTGATGTGGGGGCGGATCGCAGCACAGGTCGCCGGACCAAAGGAGATGTTGGGCACAAAATGGCCGTCCATGACATCGACATGGACCCAATCTGCGCCTTGCGCTTCGATGGCTTGGCATTCTGCGCCAAAATTGGCGAAATCGGCAGCCAGGATAGAGGGGGCGATCTTGATGTTGCGATCAAAGGACATCGGGCAGCTTCCTTGTGCACGAAAAGGAGGGGTCTGGGCCATATAGCCTGTCTTTTGGAGTTCGAACAGGGGTGGGCGCAACAACTTGGTCCTGCGCATGAATGCCCCGGTGTTCACGTTACTGTCACGTCAGTATCGTTTTATGGGGCGACGGATGTTCGGTCGATCGGGAGAGTAAGCGTGTTCAGTATTGTTGATCCGGAAAAATGCGTGGTTGGACAGTCGATAGCAGAGCGGGTCGCGACACCATGTGTTGTCGGGCTTATCGGTCGATCCGGGGTCGACGTGCCGGACATATTGAATGCGCTGGGCCTGATGAACAGGCCCAAGGCAGGTCATGTTGCCTGCGGTGGACCGGCGGAGGATCATGCGCCGTCGGGATGGCAGTCTGATTGTGCAATGATCCGCTCAGGATCTGATCTGGATCCGCACAAGGACGTCATTTCAACTGTTTTGTACGGTGGAGACGGTGGGCAATTTGCCTTGGCCAAAGTGTTCAAGCTGCACGCCTTGGACCGGGTTGATCGGGCGTTGGCGCTTTTGGATGATCTGGGAATTGGTGTTTTGGCATTGCGCAGGGTCGAACAGCTGTCTGATGGGCAACGCCAGCAAGTTGCCATTGCTTCGGCATTCATGGATGCGCCTAAGGTCGTATTTGCCGTGGAGCCAAGCGCGGGGTTGGACCCGCTGAATGCCCGGGCCGTGATGCAGAACCTGCGCCGCCTGCAGGAGGATCGGGGCTGTAGCGTGGTTCTGGATCTGCAATCATCAGATATGGCGCAGCGATATTGCGATTGTGTCGTCAGGTTGGATGACGGGTGTGTCGCCGCTGATGGGGTGTCCAGGGATCTGAGTGGCACCGCCTTGAAGATTTTGCCCGGCGGTTCGGCTCCAACCGGTGCCGACAGGACGCAGTCCGGTCGGCGGTCCGAGTGGCACTGCGCCAATCCGGAACAGACGAGCGCACCAGCGCCTGTATCCTGAACCGGTTCTGTTCCTTGCGCAGAAATGCGCAGTCTTGCGCAATGCTGTCCAATGACTGAAACGATCCGGGATAGCGGCTTTGGCCTCAGGAAACCTGGTCAGGCCTGGCCTGTCAGTTTGAATTGTTCGATCAGGTGAAACCGGCCGTCTGCCGCTTCGCCAACCAGGGCAATCTGCGACAAGATGTAGGGCACAGGGAGCAATGGGGCCAAGCGGTCCTTCAGTAGGGTTTCGACCTGCAACAGGCGTGGTTTAGGTAGTTTTCCGGTCAAAGTGATGTGAAATCGAAAGTTATCCAGCACATGGGGGTACCCCCATTGTGCCAGGTTGGCCAGATGTGCCTGAGACATGTTGGGACGCACCCGGCGCGCCTGTTCTTCTTTGGACGGGGCGGCGCGATACTGGTCCAGCTCGGTTACACAGGCCGCAGCCAATCGGTTCAGGTCAGAGGTATCTCCAATCGCCCCGAGTGCCAGGAACCGCCCTATGCGCGTGAGCTGTAATCCGTCCAAGGTGACCGGTGCCCGGGATTTGGCGAGCGTTTCGCAGGCTGCGCGCAGGGCATCGGCGGAGTGGTTCGGTGCCAGACGCATCGGAGGCTTCAGCGTTGCATGCAGCCCGTATTTCCTGGGCGTTTCGGTCAGGGGACTGATGTCCAGATCCGCGATATCCGGATGTGGAACAGGCTGCCCAAGCGCCATGTCCCAGCCCAGCCACTGAGTCGCAAATCGGCTCCATCGCGCATCAGCGCCGGGGACGTAATAGATGGCGTATCGGGTGAATGTCATTGGAACCCCATGTGTGTGGCTGTTTGCGATCTGGGGTATTTCGGCTCAGGCACGGTAGAACAGGTAACGGCCCGGCGGGATGCCGACGGGGCCGTCGAGTTCGGTGAATCCAACCAGCGGTTGGCCCGAGACAATGATCCCACCCGGCACCATGACCGACGCGATGGTCGGGGAGAGCCGGGCCGCCTCGGCAACGTCCTTTTCCTTGATCCCAAAGCCGAAGTCATAATGGGCCAGGGCAACCTGGTGATCATTTTGGGCCAGCCTGTTCAGCATTGGCTCGGCCTCACCCTGTAGGAAATCGGCCTCGGGGGGCACACAGGAGGGATGGCATTGTAAAACGCGGTCGATCACCCAGATCCTGCGGTCTGTCAGGATCTCGCGCAGGTGGTCATAGGTCCGCCCATTACCCAATCCCATATCCAACACATCCCCCGATATGTCGGTGACCTGATCGGCGGCCCAATTCAGGCCGTCCCTTTGGGCGGTCAGTCGGCGCAGCATACTGTCCAGTCGGCTCATGTTGTTGTCCTTGATTGATAGATCCATGTGGTTGCCGGGCCTGCCAGCAGGCGGGTGATCAGCGCATCTGTAAATGCCCAGATCGCGTCATCATGAATCAGATGGTGGGTGAGAATTCCATAGGGTTCGGCATTGTCCGTATGCCCGGCGCGCCGGTGTGCCATATCACGCGCAATCTGATCCACCAGCTGTTGGGCGGGGACCAGGGATCGGCTGGCTTTCCAGTGGATGGGATCAAGGTGGGTATTGATCTGCACCAACCCCGGTGCTGCCAGCCGGGATGTGCGCGGCGTATAGGTCGAAAGCGCGGCATAGCCCAAATCGGGCAAGCCCGCGACGATTTCGGGTGCGATCCGATTCCACGGTGGCACAAACATTGGAACCAGAGCGCCAGCAAACAATTGCTGCAGCGTTGCCAGGCCCCGAAGGGCATCGTCCAGCATGTCCTGCGCGGGTCGATGGGCTCCAAATTCCGCTTTTTTTTCTGTCAACGGCGCGTGGGAGGTGTGCGTCCACCCATGGACCACAGGACGCAGGTGAGTTTGCGCAATCCGATGCGCCAATGCCTGAGACGCCATCGAGGGGATAACGGCCAGATGCACAGGCAGGCATAGTCGCTCAGACAGTGCAATCAGGCGTTCCAAGTGCCGGGTTGGCGCGATTGCATCATCATCACGCCACCACAAAGGCAAGGTCAACCCAAGGTCCTGCCATCTGGCCATTTCCTGATCCAAGGGACTCCAATCGGGGGTCATGGGCGCTCCTGTGCCATTTTACAGGCAATGTCGACGGTGTTGTCTGCGCCGTCAAATGCGATGGTGTCGCTTTTGCGCGCCAAAGCAGCCCGGACCCGGTTCACTGCTGCGCCCAAGGTTTGAGGGGTCAGGTTGGCGCTGGGGATCACTTCGATGCCGCGCATCCTGGCGAGGCTGGTTGACCGCAGGGTCTGTTCGACTTCGCTGCCGGCATCAAATGGAATCAGCACGGATGGAATCCCAGTCTGAAGCAGATCCATTGTGGTGTTGTACCCGCACATGCCGACCAGAGCCGAGGCATGGCACAACATCTGGCGAAAATCCGGGCGGGCCGTGTCCAAGACAGCAGGCGATTCAATGGTTCGAAATCTGTCTATCCGGGTCTTGGCTTCGGGTCCGCCCACAAGCAGGCGCCAGGTGGTTTCCGTGTCTGTCCGGGCGGCGATCATTGCCGTTTCATACAGCGCGTCACCCACGCTGCCGCCTCCGGCGGAAACCAGAACTTCGCCTTTGCCGACCTGCTGCGGATGTGGAGACGGCGGCGGAGGCGCGACAAATCCCGTATATCGCAGTTTGGTGGCCAACAGAGGGGAAACGGGCCAACTGACATCCAGTGTGGTTGTGGTCGGGTCGGAATGGACCAGGACGGCATCATACCAATTGGCGATCACCTCATCGGCTGCCACTGCCTTTTTTGGTTTTGAAGGCGGGGCAAGAATATCCCGGATCGAGCTGAGGATCACCGGGCGTATTGGCAATTGGTGGGCGGCTTGCAAAAGCGACAGGAACTCTGCCGCCAGCACGCGGCGGCCAAATGGGTAAAGCTCGGTGATCAAAATGTCGGGCTGTAGGGTGACGAGCTTCTGACGCAATGCGTCTGCGCGGCTACCAAGATAGGTTGTGTCTGCGCACGATCCGGCGGGGGTCAACAAGCGGGTGAAATTCACGCCGTCTGAACGCAGGGCAGGAAGCTGCACGAACTCTATGCCATCGGTTTTCAACTGAGAAACCGGAAACCCGCCCGAGGCGAGCACCACGTGATGCCCCTGTTGGGCAAACGCCCGACCCAGGGTCAGGGCCCGGCTGAGATGCCCGGTTCCCAACAGATGGGTGACGGCGATCATGACTTTCACGGTGTGATATCCCGAACGGCCAGTCGAACAGGGTCTGGTTGGGGGCGCAGGGTGTCGCCGTCCAATTCGATCACGAACAATCGGTTGCGTTTGATCCGGAATGGGGCCGGCCCTTCAAAGTTCCAGCCATGCGCCTGCGCCAGCAGTACCCGCATGATGCCGATATGGCAGACCGCCACCGTATCGCGCCGCAGCCCGGCCACCCAGGGTTGCAGGCGGTCGCGGATCTGTGCCGGCGATTCGCCGTCTGGTGGGCAGAAGTTCCAGCCCCAGTGTTCGATGTGGCGATAGCCGCTGTCGGGGGTGGCGATCAGCTCCTTGCCGTGCTGCCCTTCCCATTTCCCCCAGTTCATTTCGATCAGCGCGGGGTCGGTGCGGGGTGCGCGGCCGGACACCAGTTTTGCAGTTTCAACCGCCCGTTTGAGCGGAGACGCCCAGATATCGGCCTGGTCCCAAGGGGGCGGCAGCATTTGCGTGGCCAATTCGGTCCGTGCGGAGGCATCCAGCGGAATGTCGCTGCGCCCCTGAATGCGGCCAGCGCGATTCCAGTCGGTGTGACCGTGACGAAGCAGGGCAAGGCGGATCATGACGGGGCCTCCAACAGGGGGGTGACAGCTGACCAAAAGCGGAGCGACGCAGAACCGATCAGGTGGTTGGCCTTGATATAGTCGCGGGCCGTGCGCCCACGATACTGGCGCAGTTTCGGATCTGCCAGCAGGCGCGAGATTTCGCCAGCCAGAGCAGATTCGCCCTGTTTGAGCGCCGGGTAAGATCCGGGGGCCAACACATCGCGGACCCCAGGCCGATTTTGGGCCACAACAGGGAGACCATGGGCCTGCGCTTCGAGGTAGACCATGCCAAAGGCTTCATTCACACCGGGCCACAGAAACAGCCCTGCCCGCCGGTAGGCGTGAGACAAAGTGTCCTGATCCAACCGGCCCAGATATGTCACGCGATGCCCATAGGGGGCCATCAAGGCCCTGACCTGGGGTTCGGCGGGGCCATCTCCGGCGATTTCGAGCCGCCAGTCGCCGGGTGTTTGGCCCAGAGTTTCTGCTATGATTTTATACGAGGCGAGCTTGTCACCTTCGCGCATCATGCCAACGCTGAGGATTGGCCCGTCGAGGTCCGAGGCTGGGGGTAAGGTGTCGGTGGGCAAGAACGGCGGCAGCGGTGCCAGGAGCTGTGTCGCAGGTTTGTCACGATTGAGGGCAAAATGGTCCTGCCCAGTCAGATGAAACACCAATTGAGCGGCGTCACAGGCGTCATGCGCGGCCTGTGCAAAACCGGCCCATGGTCCGGTCAGGCGTTTCTTGGCGCGGGTGGATTCGATCTGGACATAGGGAATTTGTCGTGCCGCACACACCGCAGGGCCAATCAGATCGGGCGCTTTGTAATAGTTGTGGTAGCTGACCCACAGGTCCGTTTCGGGCAGGTCACGGATCAGCCTGTGTGCTTCGGCAGCGGCCTGTTTGCGGATTTCGATCTGTGCCAGTGGATCACCGGCTTTTTCATGCAACCGCAGTTCGGACACCAAGTTCACCGTGGCATCGTTTTGTCCGATCATTGCAATCAGATTGCGGGCCATTTCTCGGTCCCCGGATGGCGTGGGGTGGGTTGGGGCCTTCATGGGCGCATAAAAAGCGACCTGGGTCATGGATCCTGACACATGGTTTTCAGGCGTTTTGACAGCTGGGCAATACCGGGATCCATGCCAAATTCCGATTTCAGCCGAGCCAACGCAGCTTCGGCCATCTTGGCTGCATCATGTGGGTGGGCCGCGATTTTGGTGATGGCTGTCGCCAAAGTATCGGGCAGATCCTGGGCCAGGGTGCCGTGGGTGCCGTTATCAATGAATTCCGGAATCGCAGAGATTGGTGTGGACAAGATTGGCAACCGCTGCGAAGCGGCCTCCATCAACACATTGGGCAGCCCGTCGCGATCGCCATCATCGGCAATTCGGCTGGGAAGCACAAAGAGGTCGCATTCGCGCATGGCGGCGACCACCTCGGGTTGGTCACAGGCCCCTTTCCAGGTGATACGATCGGCAATACCCGCATCCGCGGCCATATCCTGAAGCAGATCCCGCAGGCCGCCGCCGCCAATATGGGTCCAATGCCAATCCAGGTCGTCAGGCAACAGGGCAAGCGCCGCGATAAGCCGGTCAAACCCCTTCTTTTCGACCAGGCGTCCCACGGACAACATGTGCAGCGGTTCGTGGGCTTGGCGCCAGAGCCGATCGGGGGCATCGGGGAACCGGGTCAGGTCCAGCCCGTGATAAACCAGATCGATGCGGTCCGGGTCTGGGGATGCATTGCGCAAGTGACGGGCACCAAAAGCGGTGCAGGTCGCCCCGAAATCGGCCCCATAATGAGCAGGGTCCAGTTTCTCGGAGATTTCCCAGTCCTGCGAGGTCCAGATGTCCTTGGCATGGGCGGAAAACCCCCAAGGCAGACCCCGGATGATGGCGGCATAGCGTGTGACCGATGCAGGGGTGTGCAGGAAATGGGCGTAGAGCCCAGTTATCCCTTCGGGCAATTCATGGGCCAGAACACAGGCCTGCCCAAACCGGCGAATGCGGTTGGTGGTGGGGTCGCGGCGCAGATCGGCGCGCCAGATGCGATAGGCGGCGGCGTATCCGGGCAAAGCCCGCACCGCATCCCGGGCGCGCCAGGTGCGTTCCGGTTCCTGATACAGATATTCGGGAAGGTATCGCACAGGGGCTTGAAGCTGGTCATGCAATGGATGACGTTTCGTGTCGGTCGGATGACGCAGGGACCAAATGGCAAAGCTGTGCCCCGCCTTTTCGAGGGCGACGAGTTCCTGGGCGATAAAGGTTTCGGACAGGCGCGGCCAGCCCTTGACCACAACAGCAAGCGTCTCGGGCGAAGATGTCATTCGGCAGCCTTTGCAGCGGATTTTTTCAGCAGATGCGCAACCCGGGTTGTCACATAGTCGAGCCCATCAAGCAGCCCGGTGGAAATCGCCATGGATGGGCGGGGCTGCATTGGCAGCCCGCGGATTGCGGCAATCATCGTCTCTACGGTCATCCCGTCCCGTTTTTCGTCCAACATGCGGACCAGCCCCAATTGTTCGGCCCGCGATGCGCGGATCCATTGTTCCAAACGGGGCACGGTTCGCGGGACAATAACAGCCGGTTTGTCAAAGGACAGGACTTCGCAGAAGGTGTTGTACCCTCCCATGCAGACAACACCCAAGGCACCGGAGAACAGGGTTTCGATCTTGGAATCGAACCCAGTTGCTGTCACCCGGCCATTTAATGCGGCAACGCGGTCTTCAAAGTCGTCACGGGTGTCGCCGGACAGGAATGGCCCATACACCAACAGCGCGCGTGGGGACAAATCAGGGTCGCCCTCATAAGCTTGCAGGACCAGATCTACCATGGCCTTGCCATCGCCGCCCCCGCCGGGTGTAATCAGAATATAGGGTTGCTCGGGTGGCGGTCCCACTGTGCCCAGATCCCGGCGCAGATAGCCGGTCCAGTGCATCCGGTTCTGAATTCGCTCGCTCAGATCCAGCCCCGCGGTCGGATCATAGATGGATCGCAAACCATAAACCCAGATCTCGTCATAAAAGGACTCGGTTGCGGGGATGGCGTCCTTGCGGTTCCATTCAACGGCCAGGACATCGGGTTCGTCCAGCACATCGCGAAGCCCCAGGATCAGTTTGCAGGTCCCGGCTGCCTTGAGCATTTCGAGCGTTGGCAGCAGTTCGCCGCGAAACCCGGTGGGTTCTTTGTCGACGATCAGAATGTCGGGCGCATATTGCTGCGCAGTGGATCGGATCAGGCCCGAGCGCAGTTCAGTGGTTTCATCAATGCTCATTCCCATGGTGCGGGAGGCATAGGACCCGTCAGAGCGTTTGATCACACCGGGCAAACGCACATGATCGACACCACGAGGAAAGGCAAAGCGGCCTGCAACAGGTGACCCCGTGAGGATCAGCGCAGAGGCCGACGGATCGGCCGCCGTAATGGCCGCGGCCAGCGCCCGGGAGCGGCGCAAATGACCAAGCCCAAAGGTATCATGGCTGTACAGCATGACACGCGGTCCGCGGTCTGCCGATACCGGCTCCTGTTCTGCACCTGTCCCCATTGTCATGCCTATAGCCTCAGATCCGACCCGGATTTCCCGAAAACACCCTTGAGATCGTAAAGAACGGCACCGGGTTTGCCCAAGGCCCGAATGGCATCGCTGCCCATTTCCTTGAACTGGTCATGCGCGACAGCAACAATCATGGCGTCATAGGCACCGCTCTCGGGGGCGGTGATCGGGGTGAGCCCATAGTCTGCCAAAGCGGTGTGCGGGTCGACCCAGGGATCATAGAGATCCGGGCTGACAGAATATGCTGTCAGTTCCCGCATGATGTCAGCGACGCGGGTATTTCGCGTGTCAGCGCAGTTTTCCTTGAAGGTGAATCCCATCACCAACACCCGTGCCCCCGACGGATTTATCCCCCGTGCCAGCAGCGTCTTGATCAACTCCTGAGTGACATGCACACCCATATTGTCGTTGATCCTGCGCCCGGCCAGAATCACTTCTGGATGGTACCCCAATTGTTCGGCGCGATAGGTCAGGTAATAGGGATCAACCCCGATGCAATGCCCACCGACCAGGCCGGGACGGAACGGCAGAAAGTTCCACTTGGTTCCAGCGGCCTCCAACACTTCGAGCGTATCAAGCCCCATCCGTGAAAAGATCAGGGAGAATTCATTGACCAGCGCGATGTTCAGATCCCGTTGGGTGTTTTCAATGACCTTTGCAGCCTCGGCGGTCATGATCGACGAGGCCCGGTGCAAGCCGGCTTTGATCACCGGCGCATAAACCGCTTCGACCCGGTCCAGGGTTTCCTCGTCCTGGGCCGAAATGACCTTGACCACGTTTTCCATCGAATGTTCGGCGTCGCCCGGGTTCACGCGCTCGGGGGAATAAGCCAGCTTGAATTGTGCGCCTGCTTGCAACCCGCTGAGCCGCGACAGTTCTGGTCCGCAGACCTCTTCGGTCACACCAGGGTAGACGGTCGATTCCAATATGACCAATGCACCTTCGGCCAAATAGGGTGCAATGGTGGCGCAGGCTCCGCGCACCGGGGCCAGGTCGGGGGCCTTGGCATCCGTAATCGGGGTGGGGACCGCAAGAATGAAGCAACTGCACCCTTGCAGCGCATCAGGGGCTGACGAAAACCGGGCCGTAGAGCTCTGCAACGAGGTATCGGATACTTCGCCATTGCGATCCTGTCCCTGCTGCAAAAGCGCAACATGGGCCGCGTCGGTGTCAAACCCCAGGGTGTCAAAGCCAGCCCGAGCCAAAGCCAGGGCCAAGGGTAGGCCTACATATCCCAGACCCAGAACTGCGATTTTTTCCGCTGGAGTTGGAAGTGCCATAGTTTGCCCTTGTACGTCTCTCTCACAAGCTGCGTTCTCGAGAAATTCGGCGCTTGCTTCCAAAGGATCCGGCCTGCTGGATCCGCCTGTATCAATGTTGTTTCCTGCCTTATCCTGTGTGCCTGAAACTTGCAACGCGATGAGGATCATAACCCCACGCCATCAGGTTGATTTGCCGGGACACGGTCATTTTTTAGCGCGTGAATTGCGCATGTGTGGCAGGTCGAGTAGCTTGCTGTGTAACTTTATCACGGATGTGAAACACTTATGCTGCACTCCCTTTTCCGCCTGCTGTCTCTGTTGGTGTGCCTTTGGGCCATTCCCGTCGCTGTTACGGCCCAGTCGATACCGACCGGTGAAAGCACTTCGGACCTTACTGCCGCTGTACGCGAGGCGGCAGACGCCGGAGTGAGCGTGATTGTCATAGACGGGCAGGGGCAGTTGCTGTCGGGTCCGCCGACGTCCGAGGATGGCGAGGACGAAACGCACGATCCCATGGCTACGGCGTCTCCTTTGATGCAGGCTCAGTCTGAAATTGATGAATTCCGTCACGAGCTCAAATCCAGGCTGGCGGCTTTGCCGTATTCGATATTCGAAGTCCAGTATGTCTTGCGCGAGACCAGCCCTGACGGGCGATTGATGACGTTTGTCGAGGTGGTCGGATGGTGTGTGCTGTTGCTGTTGTTCGGCCGGTGGGTGTCGGTCGAATTGTATGGCAAGCGGATCGCACGGCGGTATGTCGTGTCGAGGATCATGGAGAACCCACAGGGCTATTCCGACAAGATGCCGTTCCTGGTGTTCCGCTTTTTCATGGGGCTGGTTGGAACAATCGTGGCGATGGTATTTGCCTATGTCGCCGGGTACCTCATTTTTGGCGCGGCTGATGAACTGTCAATCGAGTTCACGGTCACGGCAGTCTTTACTGCATTTTTTCTCGCCAGGACTGTTTCGGACATGTGGCGCATGGTTCTGTCGCCATTCCTCAGCCAGTACCGGATTCCGTTTTTCTCGGATCGGGACGCTAAACGCCTGTATATTTGGGCTTCGGCATTGGCGACGTATGACATCGTTACCGTGGTGTTTTCGACGTGGGTTGCCGACTTTGGGCTGAACTACAACGTGTATGCGATGGTCTATGGGGCGACGACGCTGGTTGGATCGTTGCTTAATATTGCGATGATTCTGTTCAACGCCCGTGCAATCACCGGTGCCATGCTGGCAGGGCGTCGGCGCGAAGACGTCTCCTGGGTGGTGCGGGTTCTGACTGTGGCATGGGCACCTTTCTGCATGTTTTATGCCATCTTCGGCTGGCTCGAACTGGCCTTTGATCTGGTTCTGGAACGCCCGGTTTCGGTGCCGTTGATTGCGGGTACCTATATCGTTTTGATGACAATCATCACGGTCTACGGGATCGTTAATTTTGTAATCGAACGCTATTTCAGCCGGTCACGTGAAATTCGGCAAATGAACGAAGAGGCCGAGGCCGTTCGGGACGCGATAGCGTCGGGGGACGTGGACGATCTGGACGCGCTGGATACACCCACCGTTTATCGTCACCCGATTTCATCGTTCGAAGAACTCGCCCGTCGTGCGGCCGGGATCCTGGCCTTTGCCATCGGTCTTTTGGCGTTGCTCAGCATATGGGACCCGGATCTTGCATGGTTGAAAGGAACGTACACCGAGAGGCTGGTGGACGTGATCGTCATCATCTTCATCGGCTATCTCGTCTATCATTTTTTCCGAATTTGGATTGACGGAAAAATCGCCGAAGAAACATCGGATGTGAGCGAAGCAGAATTGGGGGACGAAGGTGGCGCAGCAGGCGCGAGCCGCCTGGCCACTTTGTTGCCCTTGTTTCGCGGTGCAATTCTGGCAATCGTCGTCGTGTCGATCGGCTTGATCGCTCTAATGGAGCTCGGGGTGAATGTCAGTCCGCTGTTTGCCGGTGCCGGTGTTGTCGGTCTGGCAGTCGGGTTCGGATCGCAAACATTGGTGCGAGACATCTTTTCCGGAGCCTTCTTTTTGGTGGATGATGCGTTCCGCAAGGGAGAGTATATCGACATCGGAGATGTCAAAGGAACTGTCGAAAAAATTTCGGTTCGTTCGTTTCAGTTGCGCCACCATCTGGGCGCCCTGCATACAATTCCTTTTGGAGAGATCAAAGTCCTGACCAACTATTCTCGTGACTGGGTGATCATGAAATTACCGCTGCGCGTCACCTATGACACGGATGTGGAAAAAGTGCGAAAGCTGGTCAAGAAGCTGGGGCAGGAGTTGCTGACTGATCCGGTGATTGGGGATAACTTTATTCAGCCGTTGAAATCCCAGGGTGTGATTGAGATGCAGGATTCGGCCATGATCATCCGGGTCAAATTCATGACCAAACCGGGCGATCAATGGTTGGTCCGCAAAAAGGTTTTCCAGGACATTCGTGAGATGTTTGAACGGGAGGGGATCAAGTTTGCTCATCGTGAAGTCACGGTACGTCTGGCTGATGAACAAGCCGAGAAGATGACGCCCAAGCAGAAAGAAGCCGCTGTAGGGGCAGTCCAGGCCGCCATTGATGAAGATATGATGGCGGATTTGAATGAGGGTGGGGATGATCGCTGACCCGTGGCCAAAGCGGCGAAAAATTTTCTAAAATTCTTCCCAAGACTTTTTAAAAGTCTTGGCCCCGCCGAAGACCTGTAATGACCCGCACATCCGCCAAGGCAGGTGTGCGGGTCATTACATTTTGACGCTGTGTCCTGGGTCATATCAACTCGTCTGGAATGGAGAATGCCGTAGAGAAGGCAATCACCACGCCATTTATTGTTGATAAGGATCCAAGCTGTCGCGCAACCCGTCTCCGAGGAAATTGAAAGCCAGGACGATCACGACAATCGGCAACATTGGAATAGCCGTCCAGGGGTAGATTTCGATCGATGCCAGATTCTGGGCATCGTTCAACATCACCCCCCAGCTGACTGCTGGTGCTCGTAAACCGAGCCCCAGGAAGGACAGCGCTGTTTCACCCAGTATCATCGCCGGAATGGATAGAGTTGCAGATGCAATCAGGTGCGACATGAAGTTGGGCAACAGATGTTTACGAATAACCCTGCCTGAACTGGCCCCCATCATTTCGGCGGCTCGTACGTATTCTTCCTCACGAAGTGACAGGAATTTCGCGCGTACCGAACGGGCCAACCCCGGCCAGTCGAGGATTCCCAGAATGACCGAAATGATGAAAAATACTGCGACAGGTGACCAATTGGACGGCACCGCTGCGGACAGGGCCAACCACAACGGCAGTTCTGGAAGGGATCTCAGGATTTCGATCACCCGGTTGATCACCCAATCAATCTTGCCTCCGAAATACCCGGCAACGGATCCAAAGAAGATCCCAAGCACAAAAGACACCGTGATTCCAATCAGCCCCACGGTCAAAGAGAGTTGAGCCCCATACAGGATGCGGCTGAAAACATCGCGCCCCAATCTGTCCGAGCCCCAAAGGAATACCGTTGAATCATCGGACGCGCAAAACAGGTGGGTATCTGATGGGATCAACCCAGCCAGCTTGTATTCCTGGCCTTCGCAGAAGAAGTCGAGCTGGAGCGGACGGTCCAGGTCTGGCACGAATTCCCACTGGAATGTTTCCAGATTGGCTTCACTCTCCACTGGATAGATAAAGGGGCCCAGAAATTCACCATCGTGGAACAAATGCACCGATTGAGGGGGTGAGAACAAATGATCCGGGTGGCGTTCGTTCGGCCCATAAGGGGCAATGAACCCAGCCACCGGCAGCAACAGGTAGCAGATCAACAGGAACAACCCGGAAATCAATCCCAACTTGTGGGATTTGAACTTGCGCCAGATCAGCAGCCAATTCGGCGCATCCAGATCTGCCCGCTCCAGTTGCTGAAGGGACACCTGCGGATCATATGGGGCGTCATCGACATAGCGGCCATCGGGGAGTTTGCTCATGCGTCACGTCCCTCATATCGGATGCGCGGGTCAAGGATCACCAGCAGAACATCTGAGATCATTGTTCCGATCAGCGTTAGAAGGGCCACGAACATCAGAACGAACCCGGACAGGAACATGTCCTGAGATTTCAGCGCCTGTAGCAACGCGGGCCCGATGGTTTGCAGACCCAGCACCACAGACACCAGAACAGAGCCGGACACCATTGACGGCAACAGGTTGCCGATATCCGCGACAAAGGGATTAAAGGCGACACGTAACGGGTATTTGGTCAACATGCGGGATGGCGACAGACCTTTGGCGATGGCGGTTTCCACATAGGGTTTGCCCAGCTCGTCCAACATATTGGCGCGCAGGCGCTGCATCATGGCCGATGCACCGGATGTGCCGATCACAAAGGTTGGAACAATCAGGTGAACGAGAATGGATTTCACCTTGTCCCAGCTCATCGGTTCGCCTTCAAATTGGGGATCCATCAGCCCGCCGATCGGCAGGTCAAAGAGCTTGTGACCATAGTAGAACAGGATCAACGCCAATAGAAAATTGGGCGTCGCAAGCCCCAGATAACCGACAAAGGCAGATGTATAATCGACCCAGCTGCGCGACCGGGCCGCGGCGAGTACGCCCAATGGAAGAGCGACCAGATACACGAACAGGACCGCAGCGAGATTGACCAGAACTGTCAACCACAGGCTGTCTCCGACAATTTCGGATACCGGCCGGTCGAATTCAAAGGACCAGCCGAAATTGCCTTGGATCATGCCCGAGAACCCGTGGGGGCCGGGCATGAAACCCATCCAGATCATATATTGCTGCCACAGGGGGCGGTCGAGCGCATATTCGGTTCGAAGGAATTCGGCCTTGGCAACACCGGCAGATTGCCCCGAGGCCCTCAGTTCCGCGATCTGGTTGGACAGATAATCGCCTGGCGGCAGGTTGATAATGACAAATACCATCACCGACACCACCAGCAGCGTCAGCAGCATGGTTCCAAATCGGTAGATGGCATAACGCAGAATGTCCATCAGCCGTCACCGCCCTCAAAGAAAAACTCGTCCATCCGATGTACACCAAAGTGAGCGCCGGGATCCCAGGCCCACATGCCTGTTTCCGGAATGTTGCGCAAAGTGTTGGACACCACGACGGGCTGTGGCGCTTCGGCCAGGATGCCAATGCCATAGATCTGATCTGCGTGAATCTTCAGCATTTCGGTCCACGCACTTTCACGCTCTGCATCGGTCGAGGCGCGATCCCATTGCAGCGCCAGCTCCATCAGGCGCTGGGCTTCGGGCATGTCGGGTGCTTCGCCGACTTCGCCATCAGTCTGATAGTATTGGCCCCACTTGGGCCAGGCCAGGAATTCCTGATGGCGCGGAGCGAGATAACTGGGTGACGTATATGTTTGGGGGAGACCATTGTCCCAACCGAACCAGACTGACGCCATGGCTGAACCGGAAAACACCCGGTTGCGAAGGATGTCGCGATCCAGTGGCCGTTGAACCAGCTTTACGCCAACGTCGCGCCAGTCATCAGTGATGATTTGAAGGGCGTTTTCGACCTCCTGGCGTTCACCGGCAGTTTCGATCACGAACTCCATCGGGCGTCCGTCGGGCAATTTGCGAATGCCGGCCCCATCCCGGTCCCCCAATCCCGCTTCGTCCAACAGTTTGTTGGCCATGTCGGGATCATAGGCGGCCCAGGCGTCACGATTGGCCTGTTCAAAGAACGGGCTGGCGGGCAAGACCGTCATGGCACCGGGTTTGGCCAGCTTGAAGTACAAAGCCTTGTTGATGGAATCGCGGTTGATGGCCAGGCTGAGCGCCCGCCGAACACGGACATCGCGCAACACATTGCGCCAGACATCGCCCGCAAAGTTCAGGTTGGGATAGATGGCGATTTGCGAGGCAACCCCGGTTTTCCACAGATAGGTCCGATAGTTGCCGCCGTCCTTTTCGCCTTTTCTCAGGATTGGGATATCACGAAAGCCCAGTCCGCGGGCCTGGATTTCAGCCTCTCCAGCGTTGGATTTCGCGGCCACCAAACCGGGCGAGACAATCTCCATTTCGACCACGTCGATATAGGGCAGCTGCAGCCCCTTGGAATCGACGCGATGGTAGTAGGGATTGCGCACGAACAGATGGCGTATCTTTTTGCCCGAGGTCGCGTTCACCCATGGCTGCAAGGTCGGCAGTTCGTGGTTGTCGAACTTGTACATATTGTCGAGTTTGTTGTGCAGGGCGGGCCAGCTTTTGACCCGATAATAATCCACCTCTTCGGCCAGAACGGTTTCGTCGGCGTATTTTGCATGAAAGGTTTTCAGGAAATGCGCTGGCCGATAGATAAAGGGTGGACGCGCCTGTGCCAGGGATTGCAGGAAATTTGGGTTGGGATTGGCCCATTCATAGACCACCGTCTGTGCATCAGGAAAAGAGACCTGGGGCAGTTCGCCTTCGATGCGCAGGAAATCCGGCGGACCGGCGGGGCTCAGCAATGGGCTATTGGCGACGTCTTCCCACCAGTACCTGAAATCTTCAGACGTAAAGGGTGCGCCATCTGACCAGCGATGGCCTGTGCGCAGCTTCAAAGTAAATTTGCGGTTGTCTTCGTTTTCGTAAGAGGCCAGCAGATCCGGACGCAAGATATAGTTTTCATCGTATCCAATCAGGCGGGCATACCCATAGACGACCATTTGGCGGATGTCCTTGGACCGGGTCACCATGGTGTTGAGCGTGCCGCCCTGGATTCCGAACACCCGACCTTTGTCCTCGAGATTCACGACCAGGGGATCTTCTGGAATGCGTTCCTGAACCGGAGGCAGATCACCGCTGTCCACTTCTTCCAGAAAAAACTCACTTTCCTGCATGTGGGGTGCGGCAAACACTGACATCGGAGCCAGAGCGGCTGCCAGCACGAGCGAGGTGATGGATTTGGGAAGATTAAACATGACAACGTACCTTGTGGCCGGGTTCCAGCTCGATCAACGACGGGACGGCAGAGGGGGTAAAGCGGAACTGCTCGGACCAGCTGTCCGGATTTCCGGCACCCAAAGCGACCAGTTTCAAGTTGATGGGGCGGTCAATATCCGGGGTTGGCTGCGCCGCGATCAGCGCCTTGGTGTAGGGGTGTTTGGGGTCGTGGAACAGCGTCTCGGGGCTGCCTTGTTCAATTATCAGCCCCTGTCGCATCACCGCGACTTCGTCAGCAATGCGGGCAACCACAGCCAGATCGTGGCTGATGAACAGATAACTCAATCCCTTGCGGTCCTGAATCTCTTCGAGCAGAGACAGGATCTGTTCCTGTACCGAAACATCCAGCGCCGAAGTGGGTTCGTCGCACACAATCAGCGTGGGGTCCAACATAAGAGCACGGGCAATCGACAAACGCTGCCGCTGACCGCCTGAGAATGCGTGCGGGAAACGCATCAACATGTCCGGGTTCAACCCGACCTGTTGCAGCATCTCGGCGGCCTTGTCCTTTTGTTCTGAGCGGTTGCCGATCTGGTGAATTTCCAATGGCTCGGTCATTGCGCCAAGAACCCGCATTCGGGGGCTAAGCGACGAATAGGGGTCCTGAAACACCATTTGGGCTTCGCGCTGAAACGCGGTTCGTGCGGCGCGATCCATCTGGTGAACGGCAGTGGCCGGAGAATCGGGATGAGGTCGAAACCAGACTTCGCCGCCGGGGTCCGGAGGCTCGGCTCCCAGTGCAATCCGTGCGGCAGTGGTTTTGCCCGACCCGCTTTCGCCGACAATGGCCAGAGTTTTGCCCCGCGGCAACGACAGGTCCACACCACGGCATGCATGAACCTGCGTTTCGGGTTTCCAAGGTGATGCGCTGCGCAGTTTGTACGTCTTGTTGACGGCCTTGAGTTGCAGGATCAGATCTGTGGTCGAGGAATCCACGACTGCGGCTGCGGCATCGGGGATGGATGGAGCCGCGTTGAACAGTTGCTGGGTATAGGCATGGGCAGGAGCGCGCAGAATCGCTTCGGCAGACCCGGACTCCATGATCCGGCCCTTGTGCATCACCACCACCTGTTCGGCCATATTGGCGACCACACCCAGATCGTGGGTTACCAAGATCATCGCCATCCCGGTATCGCGCTGAAGCTCTTTCATCAGTCCGAGCACTTGGGCCTGTGTCGTTACATCAAGTGCCGTGGTGGGTTCATCTGCAATCAGTAAATCGGGCTTGGCCACCATGGCCATGGCGATCATCGCCCGCTGGCGCATCCCCCCTGACAATTCAAAGGGATAGGAACGATACGCCCGTTCCGGATTAGGAAAGCCGACGCGCTCAAAAGTTTCCAGAACGGTTTTCTTGGCTTGGCTTTCGTTCTGGCCGCGATGCAGCCACAGAACTTCGGAAACCTGATTGCCGATCCGGTGCAGCGGCGACAGGGACCGCATGGGTTCCTGGAAAATCATGGAAACCGTGTCACCACGCACCGCACGCATGCGCCGTTCGGTCATGGCGGTTAGATCCTGTTCCCCCTTTGAACCGCGCAGGATTATGCGCCCGGAATGGATTCGCGCAATCCGGGGCAGGATGCGCAGCACAGCCCGGCAGGTGACTGTCTTGCCCGATCCGCTTTCGCCGACCAGGGCCAGAGTTTCACCCGGTTGCACTTCAAAGCTGACGTCGCGAACCACAGGCGCGCCATCGCCAAAACCTATGCTCAGATCTTCGACTGATAAAAGGGGCTGCATTCAGGCACGCCCACCTTTCAGCCGATCCAAATGCATCACGTCTTCATCCCCCAGTTTTTTTCTTACCTTGGCAAGCCGCGCCCATGTTAGTCAAACCCCAATTCCCGTGTTTTTCGGGACTTACGTATGGAAAGCCCGTTTGCGCTGCCTATTAGTGCCGCTTTGTATCATTGAAGTGTGGAATGAAGGTCATACATCTTTTGGCCTACACATTTTTGTTATTCTCTGACATCACCACTGCCATTCCCATTGCCAAGGAGCATGACCCGTGATCACCCGCCTTGATCTGTTCATTGACCGGATGGTGTCCCAGCGCGCCTGTCTGGATTTCGCCATTGCTGAAACCGATGATCTGACCGGACCCGTGTTCGAGCTGGGTCTGGGGAACGGACGCACCTTTCATCACATGCGCGAGAACATTCATGGGCGCGATGTCTACGTGTTCGAGCGCGCGGTTGCATCACATCCGGACAGCACGCCAGCCGAAGAATTGACCATTCTGGGGGATGTGATGGAAACCCTGCCGCAATCGCTGGAGCGGTTTGGTGCAACGGCCAGCCTGATTCACGCGGATCTGGGGGGGCACAATCGTGCCAAGAATGACGTCTTTGCCCGCGCGGTGTCTCCGTTGATCGAGCCGCTTTTGGTACCGGGTGGGTTGATGGTGTCTTCGGACCGGATGTATTTCGACAACATGATTGAACTGCCGTTGCCCGAGGGCGCGGTCGAAGGTCGATGCTTTATTTACAAGAAGTGATGATCTCTGGGGGGCGTGAACTATGTCGGCCTCCCAATCGGGGGCTGGCGTCAATTCTGGATCAACGCGGCTCTCGCAACGGACCAAGGTGACACCATGAACGCAATCCTGACCCTGAACGCTGGTAGTTCGTCGATCAAATTCGCGGTCTACAGTGATGCGCCCGAACCCGAGTTGTTGCAAGTCGGGCAGGTGGAGAACCTGGGGCCCATCGCGCAATTGACGCTGAACCGCTCGGCAGCGCGCCCCATCGGCCCAGCCGATCACGCCAGCGCCCTGCCTGCGATCCTTGAGGCTGTGTCACCGGTGTTGGCGGGGCGCGAACTGGTCGGTGTCGGCCACAGGATCGTGCATGGTGGAAAAAGCTTTGTTGCCCCTGTTGTGTTGGAGGCGGAACAGCTGACCCAATTGGAGGCGCTGGAACCGCTGGCCCCATTGCATCAGCCCCACAATCTGGCCACGGTTCGGGCGGCGCAACGGGCATTTCCCGATGTTCCACAGGTGGGGTGTTTTGATACGGCATTTCACGTCGGGCATCCGATGGTGAATGATGTGTTTGCCCTGCCGCGCCGGTTTTACGAAAAGGGTGTGCGCCGCTATGGGTTCCACGGGTTGAGCTATGATTACATTACCCAGACGCTGCGCCGGGATTATCCGGAACTCGCCGCAGGGCGGGTGGTCGTGGCACATCTGGGGAATGGCGCGTCGATGTGCGCAATTCGCGATGGCCAAAGCATCGGATCGACAATGGGGTTTTCGGCGTTGGATGGCCTGCCGATGGGCACGCGATGCGGTCAGCTGGATCCAGGTGTGTTGCTGTATCTGATGGATCAAGGGCTGAGCCGCGAGGCGATTACTCATATTCTGTACAAGGAAAGCGGGCTGAAGGGGTTGTCGGGGCTGAGCCACGACATGCGCGCGCTATTGGCCAGCGATGATCCGCACGCGGCAGAGGCAATCGACTATTATGTTTTCCGCATCAGGCGTGAATTGGGGGCTATGGCGGCTATTCTGGGCGGCATTGACGGGCTGGTGTTCTGTGGAGGCATTGGAGAAAACGCGGCTCCAATCCGCGCACGTGTGCTGGACGGGATGGAGTTTCTGGGGCTGCATCTGGATGCGTCGGCCAACAGGGCAGGTGGCCCGCTGATCAGTACGGGCCAAGCCCATGCATTGGTTATTCCAACAGATGAAGAGCGGGTTATCGCGCGCGCTGTTGTGCGCCTGTTGTGATCGGGATGGTGTTGGGGGTGGAAGGTGTTACTGTGTCACCCAATCAAAGGCATTCAGGACCCTGACCATGCTCAAGCTCAAGCCGAACTGTGAATGTTGTGATGTCGATCTGGCACCGAACAGCGATCAGGCACGGATCTGCACCTTTGAATGCACATTTTGCAAAGACTGCGCGGATCGACATTTTGACGGGGTTTGCCCGAATTGTGGCGGCAACCTGGTGTCCCGCCCGATCCGTCCCACGGCGCTGTTGCACAAGTTTCCAGCCTCGGCAGAGCGGTTTATCAAAGATCATTCGGCGTGCCGAAAGGCGAGCGATCCAGGGTAGTCGTTTGACGCAACAAAGGGGGTCAACAGCGCAGGTCGGATATCTTTCCGCGTTGCCCACCCCGACCCTGTGGGCCCGCCCAAAGGGCAAGAACCCCACCAGCCCCTGTTCAAAATTGGAGATCCAGACGTGTTCACGATTGGCACCTTGTCCCGAAAAACCGGAACCAAGGTGCAAACCATCCGCTATTACGAACAGATTGGCCTGATGCACGAACCAGGGCGGACTGCGGGCGGCCAGCGCCGCTATGATTCTGCGGATTTGGATCGTCTGGCGTTTATTCGCCATGGACGCCAACTGGGATTTGGGCTGGTGGCCATTCGGGAATTGCTGGATCTGGCTGACAACCCGGATCAGCCCTGTTCGAATGCGGATTCGATTGCCCAGCGGCAATTGGTTCAGGTGCAGCAGCGGTTGCTGCGGTTAAAGGCGCTCGAAAAGGAATTGAAGCGGATGATTGATGACTGCGACGGCCACACGGTCAGCAATTGCCGGGTGCTGGAAGTTCTACGGGATCATTCCGAATGTCTGACGGATCACGACAACATCGGTGAATGAGCCGTCTTTGGGGGGAGCTCACCCAAACGTGAAGCGAATTGGGTTGAAGACAATCGGGCCGATGCCCTGATGATGGTTGGCGATCTACCGAATTCAATAACGATAACGAGCAGGCCATGACATCCCAAAGACTGACGCGCCGAACGGTGCTTTTAACTGGCGCAGCGTATGGCGCTGCTGCCGCACCGTTGCTGGCGCAAACTGGAATAGCCGCCGGTGAACCGGTTGAACCGGCCTTGGCTGCTCCACCGGTGCGCCGAAACATCTCGTCCTTTCGGGCGGCCAATTGGCAGGACCATTTTGACACGCTGAAAGACGGTGCGATCCTGTGCGACATCGACTCGCGCGCGGTTCAATTCTGGTCAGAAGATCAAAGCGTCTACAAGATGTACCCATCAAGCGTTCCGCTGAGCGAGGACCTGACAAAACGCGGCTACACAACCGTCATTCGCAAGGTCGAAGGCCCCAGCTGGCGGCCCACCCCGTCAATGAAGGAACGTAACCCGGAATGGCCGGATTATTGGCCTCCGGGTCCGGACAACCCGCTGGGCACCCACGCGCTTTACCTGTCATGGCAGTATTACCGGGTCCATGGCACCGGCGACACCCGCAAGATTGGTCGCAAATCGTCGAATGGCTGCGTCGGGCTTTACAACGAACATATCGCGGAACTCTTTGCCTTGGCCAAGGTCGGGACGCAGGTGAAACTGTTCTGAAGGCCCGCTTAGAAGCGATCCTTGACCAAATGTGTCAGGGACGCGCCGGTTTCGTAATAGGCCTGGCGGAGTCCGGCGTATGGCAGGTGGTGATGGATGACAGGCGGTACCGGCAAACAGTCGGGATTGCCTGACAGCAGGGACCGGGCCATGCGTTCACCAAATACTGTTCCAGGCCCAATGCCGCGTCCAGAGTATCCAAAGGCCACCAGGGCGGTATCACCCAACGATTGTATCTTGGGCAAATATTCGGCGGTCATGGCAATCCGCCCATACCACGCCTGTCCCAGCTGCAGTCCTGACAGCTGCGGAAACATCCGTTTCAACTTGCGTAGCAACCAGCTGCGATGGATCCCGCTGGCTGGGTGCCCCAGATCGCCCATGGCCCCGATGATCAATCGCCCGGCCTGATCCAGACGCCAGGAAGACATGACCAGCGCTGTGTCCCAGCACCCCTCTTGATTGGGCAGGATGGAATGGCGTTGGGCATGGCTCAGCGGCTCGGTGGCTGCCTGAAAGTAATGCACGGGAATGACACGCGGCGTGATCATGCCTTCAATTGGCAGGGAATAGGCGTTGGTTGCCACAATTAGATTGTGGGCCGTGATCTTGCCCTTTGGGGTGACAACGCACCAGCCATCCGGGGTTTTGGTGACAGAGATCGCAGGTGAATTCTCATGTATATGTGCCCCCGCGTCGACGGCGGCCCGGGCCAGCCCTTTGGCATAAGCCAGCGGTTGGATGGTTCCCGCGCGTGGGTCAAACAACGCACCATACACGCGATCAGATCCGACACGCGCGATGGTTTCGTCCCTTGATAGGAGTTGTACCGGGGCTCCCAGCGCTTTCTGCTGGTCGTATCTATTGGTGAGATCCGTCATGCCTGCAGGAGCATGGGCGCAATGAAGAGTGCCTTTGCGAACTGGCTCACACTGGATGTCATGGTCTGTGATCAATTGATAAACCAGATCCGGCGCAGCGGCGAGCAGTCTGGTCAATTGCAAACCTGTGTCCTCTCCCAACCGGTCTATGATGTCATTGGGCGGCAACCACATTCCGGCATTGACCAGCCCGACGTTGCGCCCTGATCCGCCCCAGCCGATTTCGCGCGCTTCGATGAGCCGGACTTTGGCCCCGTCCTGACCGGCGTGCAGCGCGGCGGACAAACCGGTATAGCCCCCTCCGATGATCGCCAGATCTGCCTTTGCTGATTGGGTCAGCGCAGCGGCGTTCGCGGTTTCGCGGCAAGATTTGTGCCACAGGCTGTCTGACAGTTCCGAAGTCATGGCTTGGTCCAGTTCGTTGAGCGTTCTGATCGCCCGGAAAAGCGGGGCAAAAAGATGCTTTCCACATCTCCACAACTATTCCTATTGAAACAAATTCCAAAAGCCATGAGTAATCATCATATGATAGCACCACGTAGATTGCTTCCTTCGGTTCCCTCCCTGCTTGCGCTCGAAGCTGTGGATCGGCTCGGCAGCGCCTCGGCAGCCGCCGAAGACCTGTCTCTGACCCAAAGCGCGATCAGCCGTCAACTGAAGCAACTGGAAGAACAGATGGAGGTCGAACTGATCTCGCGAGACCAGATGCGGCTCAGGTTGACGCCTGCAGGGTCCGAGTTCGCGCGGGAAGCGCGGTTTCTTCTGTCCCGACTGGCGCAGGCATCGGTCAAGCTGCGCGCCAATCGGGCAGGAACCAGTTTGGACCTGTCGATACTCCCGTCTTTCGGGCTCGGCTGGCTTGCGCCCAGGCTCAGGGACTTTGCCCGACTGCACCCGGATATAACGGTGAATTTGCAGACTCATACGCTGCCGTTTGATTTCGGTACACGGGCGGCTCAGGCAGCCATTCACTATGGCAAACGGGATTGGCCTGATGTGGAGTATGTTCGGTTGATGTCCGAACGGGTCCGGCCCGTGTGTGCGCCGTCGTTGATCGGCGAGGGCGTGTTGCAATCTGCGGACCTTCTGGGAATGCCATTGCTGCATCTTCAGGATCATCCGGATCGCTGGGAGCGATGGTTTGCCCACCAAGGGGTGCAGGCCAAGGATCTCCAGGGGATGTTGTTTGACCAAAGCGTGACCATGACTCAGGCTGCAGTGCATGGATTGGGCGTGGCTTTGCTGTCCACTTTCCAGGCGCAGGAGGAAGTTGACCGAGGGCGCTTGTGCTATGCAACACAGGATGCCGCTGTCGCCATGGGAGACTACTTTCTGGTGTGGCCGCGGGCGGAGACGGGCCAGCAATCTTTGACAGCGTTCCGGACGTGGTTGGTCTCACAGGCTCTTCAGGAGGAAGAGGGCCCCGGGTGACGCTGTGGGGCGACTCGGGGTTTGTTCCCAAAACCGGACTTTCCAAATGGCGAACTGAATGAGTCGAGTCGCGCAAAACCTATATTTGGTATTGGTTTCATTGAGCGCTACCAAATACAGAATGACGACTCGCTGCGCCTCCTCCTGATTTCGAACCGAGTCCTCTGTGGGACCTCGATATTGATGGCATCTCCATTTATACACCCCCTCTAAGACATTGTTATTGTTTATATATTTGTGATTTTTTGAGAAAGTTGTATTTTTTGTAAATTAGGGGTTGCGGGTATGGTGGGTTAACCGTAGAACCCCCCTCACCGGCGGCGCTGAGGCGCACAACGGGACGCCAGACGGAGCGGCGGGGACGGACGGAAGGTTCGGAACTTGAGCGAAGTGAGGCGGAAAGAATTGGGGATAAGTTGAGCGGGCCGCGCTAGGAAGTTTAGCGCAGTCGGTTGATTTTGTCTCTCGGGTTGTCGGGTTTAGGCTTGGTGGTCCAACGTTATTTGACATTGCTAATATCTGAAGAGATATGTGGGCGGTTTGGTTCATTTCGATGGATCAGCCTC
>NZ_CP123584.1:587500-4055000 GCF_045277565.1 Aliisedimentitalea scapharcae
TGGCAGTAAGAGGCGATGAAAGACGTGATACTCTGCGATAAGCCATGAGGAGCTGAGAATAAGCTTTGATCCATGGATCTCTGAATGGGGCAACCCACCTGAAAGTTCATTATAATTACTTCGGTAGTTTATAATGTTCTTAAACAGGTACTTATAGACTGAATACATAGGTTTATAAGAGCAAACCCGGGGAACTGAAACATCTAAGTACCCGGAGGAAAGGAAATCAATTGATACTCCCCTAGTAGCGGCGAGCGAACGGGGACCAGCCGAGCCAGATGAGTGACTAGAACATGTTGGGAAGCATGGCCATAGCGGGTGATAGCCCCGTATAGGAAGCTTTGATGGACGTATTAAGTAGGGCGGAACACGTGAAATTCTGTCTGAAGATCGGAGGACCACCTTCGAAGGCTAAGTACTCCTTACTGACCGATAGTGAACCAGTACCGTGAGGGAAAGGTGAAAAGCACCCCGACGAGGGGAGTGAAACAGTACCTGAAACCGAACGCCTACAATCAGTTGGAGGGCCCTTGCGGCCTGACAGCGTACCTTTTGTATAATGGGTCATCGACTTGGTCTATCTAGCAAGCTTAAGCCGTTAGGTGTAGGCGCAGCGAAAGCGAGTCTTAATAGGGCGCATGAGTTAGATGGATCAGACCCGAAACCGAGTGATCTAGGCATGATCAGGTTGAAGGTGCAGTAACATGCACTGGAGGACCGAACCCACATCTGTTGAAAAAGATCGGGATGAATTGTGCCTAGGGGTGAAAGGCCAATCAAACTCGGAGATAGCTGGTTCTCTGCGAAATCTATTTAGGTAGAGCGTCATCCGAATACCCCCGGGGGTAGAGCACTGGATGGGTAATGGGGCCCCACAGGCTTACTGATCCTAACCAAACTCCGAATACCGGGGAGTACTAGATGGCAGACACACTGCGGATGCTAACGTCCGTAGTGGAGAGGGAAACAACCCTGACCTACGACTAAGGCCCCTAATTCATGGCTAAGTGGGAAAGCAGGTGGGACGACCAAAACAACCAGGAGGTTGGCTTAGAAGCAGCCATCCTTTAAAGATAGCGTAACAGCTCACTGGTCTAATCAAGTTGTCCTGCGGCGAAGATGTAACGGGGCTCAAGCCATGAGCCGAAGTCTAGGATGCACATTGTGCATGGTAGCAGAGCGTAGTGTGACATAGTCTCATTCCTCCTTAACTCCTTCGGGAGTATTGGAGGAGAGAGGCTTTCGATGAAGCGGGCGCGTGAGCGATCCCGTGGAGAGATCACTAGTGAGAATGATGACATGAGTAGCGACAAAGAGTGTGAGAGACACTCTCGCCGAAAGTCCAAGGGTTCCTGCTTAAAGCTAATCTGAGCAGGGTAAGCCGACCCCTAAGGCGAGGCCGAAAGGCGTAGTCGATGGGAACCAGGTTAATATTCCTGGGCCATGGAGTGGTGACGGATCTCGAAGGTAGTTCATCCTTATCGGATTGAATGGGCTGCTGAGAGGTTCCTGGAAATAGCCCTCCTATAAGATCGTACCCTAAACCGACACAGGTGGACTGGTAGAGAATACCAAGGCGCTTGAGAGAACTATGTTGAAGGAACTCGGCAAAATACCTCCGTAAGTTCGCGAGAAGGAGGCCCGGTTCCTAGGCAACTAGGGGCTGGGGGCACAAACCAGGGGGTGGCGACTGTTTATTAAAAACACAGGGCTCTGCGAAGTCGCAAGACGACGTATAGGGTCTGACGCCTGCCCGGTGCCTGAAGGTTAAAAGGAGGGGTGAGAGCTCTGAATTGAAGCCCAGGTAAACGGCGGCCGTAACTATAACGGTCCTAAGGTAGCGAAATTCCTTGTCGGGTAAGTTCCGACCTGCACGAATGGCGTAACGACTTCCCCGCTGTCTCCAACATAGACTCAGCGAAATTGAATTGCCTGTCAAGATGCAGGCTTCCCGCGGTTAGACGGAAAGACCCCGTGCACCTTTACTACAGCTTCACATTGGCATTAGGCCGAGCATGTGCAGGATAGGTGGTGGGCTTTGAAGCAGAGACGCAAGTCTCTGTGGAGCCTCCCTTGAGATACCACCCTTGCTCTGCTTGATGTCTAACCGCGGTCCGTTATCCGGATCCGGGACCCTGTGTGGCGGGTAGTTTGACTGGGGCGGTCGCCTCCTAAAGCGTAACGGAGGCGCGCGAAGGTTGGCTCAGAGCGGTCGGAAATCGCTCGTTGAGTGCAATGGCAGAAGCCAGCCTGACTGCGAGACTGACAAGTCGAGCAGAGTCGAAAGACGGCCATAGTGATCCGGTGGTCCCGAGTGGAAGGGCCATCGCTCAACGGATAAAAGGTACGCCGGGGATAACAGGCTGATACTGCCCAAGAGTCCATATCGACGGCAGTGTTTGGCACCTCGATGTCGGCTCATCTCATCCTGGGGCTGGAGCAGGTCCCAAGGGTACGGCTGTTCGCCGTTTAAAGAGGTACGTGAGCTGGGTTTAGAACGTCGTGAGACAGTTCGGTCCCTATCTGCCGTGGGTGTAGGATACTTGAGAGGAGTTGCCCCTAGTACGAGAGGACCGGGGTGAACGAACCACTGGTGGACCAGTTGTCGTGCCAACGGCAGTGCTGGGTAGCTATGTTCGGACAGGATAACCGCTGAAGGCATCTAAGCGGGAAGCCCCCCTCAAAACAAGGTATCCCTGAGGACCGAGGTAGACCACCTCGTCGATAGGCCAGAGATGTAAGCATGGTAACATGTTCAGTTGACTGGTACTAATGGTCCGATAGGCTTGATTTGATCCAGTAAAAGTAAGACTGCTGGCCTCATGTAGCGCTCCGCGCAATAGGCCAACAAAACTGGAACCAAACAAAAGCATACAGCCCCAAAAAATCTTGGCTTGGACAGCACAATGTTGATTGATCTCTATCCGCTCTGACAATGAATGGGTGACAACGCGCTTTCCTTTGGAAAACGCTGTCTGTCACTCTCACTGTCCCAGAGCGGACAGTGAGTATTTATTCGGTTTGGTGGTCATAGCACGAGTGAAACACCCGGTCCCATCCCGAACCCGGAAGTTAAGCACCGAAGCGCCAATGGTACTGCGACTTAAGTCGTGGGAGAGTAGGTCACCGCCAAACCTAATAAATACTCACAAAATCTCTCAATTCGATCCAAAACACACACCCAACAAAAAACACCAGACAAACTAAATAGCTCGCAAGTCGATATGTCATCGACAAAATTGACGTGTGGCCCTGAAACGCCTCCAGCTTTGTGTAACCTCCGCCCAACCACAGGACGGAGAAATGAAGGTGGGAGACATCGGCGAGCAGATCATTCAGAGGGTCAAGGAACAGGGCTGAAACCTTCGGGAAATTCGGTGGGCTCAGGATGCGGTGACAAAATCGTGGCCTCAAACCCATCGCACCGGACGAGCTTGGCTCATCCGGTGCGAAAACCGAGGATTGATTGTCTCTGAGGGATTATCCCGCCTGGCGGGCGTCCTGCTTGCAGTCGCGTTTGTCGTGCCCGGCACCTTCGGATTGACGGCAATCCTGGCGATCGCCCCGGCGGTCCTGGCGGTTGTCCATGCCGCGTGTGTCGGCAACCTCATAGCTGGAACTCGCGGGCATCATTCCCGTCTCCAGGACGGGCATCGGCGCGGTCGAAGCGGAAGCCAGAGAGGCGGTGAGCGCAACGGCGACGGCGGCGAAGGTGGCTTTGGTGAACATGATCTGGGTCCTTTCCCTGTGAGCGGTGTGACCGAACTGCGGCCCGCTCCGTGTCTGATGACACCAATATGCGCACCCCATCGCCCCAATGCCGGTGAATTTGGGTCAAAAACTTGCGAATACGAGACGCAAAGCCACCCAAACATAACCCAAGACAGCAATAAAACCTCAGACCCCAACGTGCCCGAATGCGCCTCAAATAAAATCTCCAAACGACACAAAAAAAATACAAACAAAAATCAATGACAGCATAAGAAAGGGCCCAGGATCGCGCGACACTCTCGCTGTGCGTTAGTCCAGGAATTTGTGTTTGGCGATCAAAGTTAGAAATTCTTCCAACGAGAGGGTTTCGTCCTGGCCACTTGTATCGAGACAGGCTTCGGCGCGGCTGTAAAGAGCTTCCCTGCTGGTCAAGATTGACTGCAGCTGTTCCATGGCTTCCGGATTGCCCGACATTGGACGTTCATCGCCTTGGGCGCGGACTCTGTTCATGTGTTCGTCGGGTGATGCCTTGACCCATACGGTATGAAAGTTGCTGAGCAATGTGGTGTACGTATCGGGTTCCGCAACAATCCCACCAGCCACGGCAAGGATCATGGTTTCATAGGTTGCAATTACGCGATTGATCGCTTGATACTCGAGCTTCCGATAGCCTTCTTGGCCGTAAAGAGCCATGACCTCGTCAACAGGCATACCGCTTTGCTCTTCGATCTCTGTGTTCAATTCAACAAAGGGCAGAGTCAGCGCTTGTCCGGCCAACCGGCCGAGCGTGGACTTGCCGGCACCACGCAGCCCGATCAGGCAAATCCGTTGCGCACGCATCGTTGTGACAGGTTCGGGGGCAAGAACCCGTAAAGCGGCCTGTTGTGTATCGGCGTTGGCCGAACGGAACAGGTCAGCCACGCGCAGAGCTTCGGATGTCCAGGGATCTTCTTCGCCGGTCAACCATTCGATACGATGGTCAAGCGCGATCGCCACACGCTGCAACAGTCCGATAGAGATGTTGCCTTCGCCTGCTTCCAATTGTGCGAGATAACGCGGAGAAACACCGGATCTTTCGGACAGAACACGGCGTGGTATCCCCTTGCGTTCCCGCGCCTTTCGGACCCTGTCACCGACCCGACCGATCATTTCCTTTACGGATGCTGACACCGCGTCGCCATCAGCGTCAGAAGTGATCTCTCCACGGAAGTTGGTGATTTCGGCCATGTCTACGGTATCGTTGTGAATAATATTGCACAACTCTGGTGGTTATCGCGCCAAAATACAATGATATATCCCCAAGGTACGGGGTCGTACCTGCAGTATCTTGCGAAGTCGTGCCTATTCTGGCCTGAGGTTCGCGGTGACCACGGCGCGCATATCCTCGGGGGGAGACTTGGGGCTGAATGCGTTCGGGTCGATGAACACACAGACAAACCGTCCTTCGAAACACAGACTGCCGTTCTGACGCGCATCGACCCGAAAGGTCACTGATGTATTGCCCAACTTGACTGGCCAGACCTCACACATCAATCTGTGGCGCGGTGTAACCGGCGAGCGGAAATCGAGGCTCATATGCACAAACGGGGTGCCGGTTCCACGATCCAGCTCCATTTGAAACCACCCGTCCCCGTCCAGATGGTGTTCCCACCAGGCGTCAATCGCAGACAGGGCAAAGCGGGGCAGATGGCCGGTATAGGCAATCTGGGCTGGGTCGCAATCCCCCCAGCCGACGCGGATTTCATGTACAAAAGTCGCTTGGTCGGCGCGCGTGTCGTGAGCGGTCATTCAATAGGTTTCCACATGGTACCTGCCATCGTCGCGCATCCTATTGCGCAGCTCTGACCAGTTCAAACCGATACCCCGAGCGATATCCTTGAGCGCCTCTTCAACTCCCTGCTCCATCGCCTTCAGGCCGCAAATATAGATATACCCATCGGGGTTCTGCAAAAGCTGGGCAACGCGATCCGTTTCGTCGCGCAGCCGATCCTGAACATATTGCTTGGGGCCATCTTTTTGCCGGGAGAACGCAAAATGTTTGGTCATAAAGCTGTCCGGGATCTTCTTGAGCGGGCCAAAATAAGGCAATTCGCTCGAGCGGCGGGCCCCAAATACCAGCGTCATTTTTCCGGTTTCATGAGGCGCCACCCGCAACCGGCGCATCGTAAAGCCCCGGAACGGCGCTGATCCGGTTCCCGTGCAGATCATGAGAACATCTGCTTGTGGATCCGACGGCAACAAGAAGGTCGAGCCAAAAGGACCTGTCAAATTGATGGTGTCTCCGGGGTTCAGATCGCAGACATAATTCGAGCAAACGCCGTGTTCTTCACGTTTCACCGTCAGGGATATGTTTTGATAACCGGGACGTTCGCCATCGCGGGGGCTGGATACGGAATAGAGACGCGGGAGATGAGGTTTGCCAGTGTCGTCGGTGCCGGGAGGCAAAATACCGATAGATTGCCCTTCGAGCACCGGCATTGGCGCACCACCCATATCCAGAATGATGTGGCGCACGTCGCTGTCGCTGTTTTCGTCAGTCAGGCGATAGTTGCCCTGCACCCGGACCTGCGCGGGTTTGCCCAGATTGTACATGTTGATTACGGGTTTCGCTGCGCTGGAAGGGGCCTTGGCCTTGCCACCCGCACCTGCGTGGGCCTGCGCCAGCAAGGCCGCCATTTCGGAATCCAAGGCTTCGTCAGAACCGGGATCCGTGCCGGATTCGGCAATGTCCTCCTGTTCAGGAAGCTCCATCCAGCCGAATTGCTCCTCAACGGAATAGGGTTGGGCAACCACCCGCCATTCATCAATTGAGCCGGTTGGGCAGACCGGTATGCAATCCATGCAGAAATTGCATTTCTCTGCATCTACGACAACATTGTCATCGTCATGCAGGATTGCCTCCAGCGGGCAGGTCATTTCGCAGGTATAACAGCGGATACAGATTTCAGGATCAATGAGATGCTGCTTGATCGGTGCGGTCATTGCGTCTCGCGTTTCTTGGACAGGATGACGTCGGGCACCACCAAGGCTTCGATCAACGGCATGCACAATCCGACGCAATCCGCGCACCCGACACAGGGACCTTGAAGCTCCGAGATCTCGGAAGACAAGGAATTTACGCGTGGGGTTTCAGCTTTGCTACGGTTGATCTGCATGACAGAGCTCCGGACTGGAATGGGTCGGGTCGAGCGATAGAATGCAACGTGGCGCGTCGGGATTATCCTGACGAATCATAGGTTAGCACAAGATATGGCATTTCCCAAAACCCTCGATGGGGACCGGTGCCCGATTGGGCACCGGACGGTTGGTTATGCCATATGAAGTTTGACATATTCAAAATCGCCGGGCTTGTTGTCGATCCCGACTTTGGGTGGTGCAATCCAACCAGCGTATTTTCCAGGCTCGAAACACGGCTTCATCAGCGATTGGATGAAATCGCCATCTGCCTTGGTCGGCAGCCATTTGGGCAACCCGGCGTCATAGTCAGCACCGGTCACCAACCCTCCGTCCGGATCAAACAGCTTGTCGGCAAAGACACCGATTTTGCGGTTGAACGCTTCATGGGGCAGCTTCATTTCGAATTCGACACCGGCCTTTTGGATCAGTTTGTTCCAGCGGCCTACACCGCCGGCGGCGTCCTTGGTATAATCGTCGCGCAGTCGCATGTTGATTGCGGTCAGGGCAGGGACTTCCTTGCGCACCAGTTGGCCGTCTTCCATATCCCAGACGGTATATGTGTCGTTGGTCAGTTTGTGGTCATCGTCAATCCGGGACTCCATATAGCGTCCCTTGATCCCGGCGTTGAACGCGTTTGCGGCGTTGGTCGATACTTCTTGGCCGAATAGATCCAGCGACAGCGTGTAATGCAGGTTCAGCTTTTTCTGGATCAGCGGCAGGTCGATGACACCCAAATCGCGGATCCGGTCGATGTCATAGGGATCGGTGATCCCGGCCTCTTTCATGGCATCGCATGTGCGTTGGATGGTGCGACCCACGCCAGTTTCGCCGACGAACATGTGGTGTGCCTCTTCGGTCAACATGAACCGGCAGGTGCGTGACAGAGGGTCAAAGCCAGATTGCGCCAAGCTTTCCAGCTGCATCTTGCCGTCGCGATCGGTGAAGTAGGTGAACATGAAAAACGACAGCCAATCCGGTGTCTCTTCGTTGAACGCCCCCAGCATCCGGGGCGCTTCCTCGCTGCCTGAACTGCGGCGCAGCAGATCGTTGGCCTCTTCCCGTCCATCGCGACCGAAATACTTTTGCAACAGATAGACCATTGCCCACAGGTGGCGGCCCTCTTCGACGTTGACCTGAAACAGATTGCGCATGTCATAAAGCGACGGTGCCGTCAGCCCAAGAAAGCGCTGCTGCTCGACCGATGCGGGTTCGGTGTCACCTTGTATCACGATCAGGCGGCGCATCAGCGACCGGTATTCACCCGGCACTTCCTGCCAGGCCGGCTCACCAGCGTGTTCGCCACAGGGGATGCGGCGGTCTTCGACCTGAGGCGCCAGCAGTACGCCCCAGCGGTATTCCGGCATCTTCACATAGTCGAATTTGGCCCACCCCTTGGGATCGACCGACACGGCCGTGCGCAGGTAGACCATGCTTTCCTGGAAATTTTGCGGGATCAGGTCATTCCACCAGTTGATATAGCCGGGATGCCATTTTTCCAGCGCCTTCAGCACCCGTTTGTCCGAGCTGAGCCCAACGTTGTTTGGGATCTGGGTATCGTAGCTCACATTGATCAGGTCGAGCATGTCTTTCCTCCGTTGACTCAGGTCATACAGCGCGTTGCGCCGTAGGGTGCGTGCTTGCACGCACCGCTTGTTTTACACACGTTCCATATCGTATTCGCCGCGGATCCCGGTGCCATAGCGTTGCAGGGCCCCGTTTTCCCCCACCGCATTGGGGCGCTGGAAAATCCAGTTCTGCCAGGCGGTCAGGCGGCCAAAAATCCGGGTTTCCATGGTCTCCGGCCCTGCAAACCGCAGGTTGGCTTCCATCCCTGTCATCGCATCAGGCGAGAAGCTGGCGCGTTCTTCGAGAAAGATCCGCACTTCGTCTTCCCAGTCGATATCATCAAAGGCATAGGTGATCAGGCCCAGTTCTTCGGCCTGGTCCGCCTCCAGCGACTCTCCGATATGCTCCCGCAGGGCATCCACGGTTTCAGGAGTGCCCAGGAACCGGGTTTGTAAACGGGTCAGATCATTGCCCATTGGGTAGAGGCCGAAATTTCCGGGGCTCAGTGTGACGGCCGCCATCGGACGGTTATCGCCCTCAAATTCGTCCAGCATCATATAAGAGCGGTCGACGGCCCACAGCAATTCGGCCAGCGGCCCGGCAAAACACGAACCATGCTCGACCAGCGCCACCAGCGAGCGCGACGTCATATCGACCCGCTTCAACACCCGCTTCCAATATTTCAGGATCTCATTGGCGAGCCAGTTGTCGGCGTTCTCCAGCAGCACCGCTTCATGGGCCATAACTTTGTCTGCATCACCTTGGGTGCGAAAATCGACAAGCCCAAGCTCTCGTTCGTTCAGGCGCAAATGCAGCAGAGCATCATCCAATTCGCGTGCTGCCCGGAGGATCCAGGCATCGGCACCTTGCTGATGCAAGGCATCACCAGAGGTTGGTGCATCTTCTTGGGGTCCGCTGATGGTGATCGTTGCGCGCCCTGCGTCTCGATTGACGGTGACTTCCACGCTGGAATAGGCGACCGAACCATCATCACCAAAGCTGCGCCGAAGTGGGGTCAATGCGATCCCGGTGATGTTGGTGGGTTTGGAGGATGCAGCGGCGAACTCCCGAGCGCGGTCCTGTACCGTCGCGTCGAATTTCGAATTGGCGACAACCTCGTCCACCAGTTTCCAGTCCACTGCCCGCTGACCTTTGACGCCTTCTTCGACGGAACAGAAAACATCGGCCAGGTCTCGGCGCACCTTGCGTTTGTCGGTGACACGGGTCAGCCCGCCGGTACCAGGTAGCACGGCCAACAGCGGCACTTCGGGCAGGGCGACAGACGAAGAACTGTCATTGGTCAGCATGATGTAATTGCAGGCCAGAGCCAGTTCATATCCCCCCCCGGCACAGGCACCTTTGACAGCAGCCATGTATTTCTGACCAGAGTCTGCTTCGGCGGCTTCAAAAGTGTTGCGGGTTTCGTTGGTGAACTTGCAGAAGTTGACCTTGTGTGCGTGGCTGGCTCCGCCCAACATCCGAATGTTGGCCCCGGCGCAGAACACCCGATCCTTGGCGGATTGCATGATCACCACTTTGACTTCGGGGTGTTCGAACCGCATGCGTTGAACCACGTCAGCCAATTCAATATCTACACCCAGATCGTAAGAGTTCAGTTTAAGCTCGTAGCCGTCAAACAATCCGCCTCTTTCATCCACATCCATGAACAGGTTGGCAATTTCCCCATCATATTCGACCCGCCAATGGCGGTATCGCGAGGGGTCGGTCTGAAAGTCGATGACTTTGGACATGGCGCGCTCCTGAATAGATCGGTTTGATGCAACTTAATACATCTTTGGGAATGGGTAAAGATAATGATGCAAAATAATGCTCAACGTAACATTCAGTAAAACATAAGTTTCTTGGAGTGACTAAATTGATCTCCAGTCGAGCTGGCTTGAGAATATGCAATATAGTGCAAAATTAGGGATTGCGAAGAATCACGGTGGATCGCAATTGATCCACCTGGTGTTCAAGGGTCTCCCGTACCACGCCGCATGTCACAAAGGCGTCGTTCGGAAGGCCATCCATCAGTTCAACAACCTGATCACACAGTCGCAAAACAGCATTGGGTCTGTTCATCTTTCTTTTCAGCTGCGCGTTGGCCAATTGGATCAATGCACGGGTCAAAGTGCGTTCCGGACTCGGGTTTGGCAGGGCCTGCCACACTGGTTCGAACACTTCATGCGCTTCCCAGTTGTAGTCTGAATTCAGAAACTGCATGCCTGCGGCCCAGGCATCGCTGGACAGGAGCTGGGAAACCGACATTCCTGGTTTTGCGGTGGCGCACAGGAGATTGAATTGGGATGGATCGTGCCGGGGCGTCTGACCCGGAACATAGGCAAAAGGGGGGGATTTAAAACGTGTCACAGAGATCACGCAGGAATGACGACTTCGGCCTCTATCCGCTCCAGCCTCTGGGTAAAATCGGTCACGGCCTCCAAAACCGCATCAGGTTGTTCCAAATGTGGAGAATGTTGGCAATCTTCGAGCACCACCATTTCTACCGGCGCATAAGATCTGGTTTCAATCTCTTCGATCTGTGCCAACGTGCCATATTGGTCGCCGCGCCCCTGGATCGCCAGCGTTGGAATGCGGAAATAATCAATCACATCTCCGATGTTCCAGGACAGGAATTCGGGGTCAAGCCAGGTGTCATTCCAGCCGCGAAAGGCACCTTCTGGATCGCGGTGATGTCTGGCGAGCCGATCTTTCAGATCGGTGGTTTCAAAAGCTATTCGAGCTTGCGCAATTTCAGCCTGCCCAATCGGTTCCGTAAAGAAATGAGGTGCCATGAGAATAAGCCCGCGAATGCGGTGATCGGCCACGCTCCCAGCGTAGATCGCCGATATGCTCGCCCCGTCGCTGTGCCCCATCAAGATCCCGCGTTGCAGTCCGATCCGATCCAAAAGTTCTGGAAGCGGCCCTTGGGCTTCGCGGGTCATAAAATCCAGAGGGCGGGGCAGGTTGATGGATTGGGATTGCCCATACCCTTGCCGTGAATAGGCAAAGACGCCAAACCCTGTGGCCGCGCCGAGCTTTTGCGGGAAATCACGCCATAGTGAAACTGACCCCAGCCCTTCGTGCAGAAGCACAATGGTCGGGGCCTGATCCGGCGAGGGTCCATAACAGGCGCATTCCAGCCGGACCCCCTCGATGTCAAGCAGACCGTGCGGATTGGCAGACCAGTCAAAGGTGTCCATAATCATTCGCCCCGCAGTTTGAATCGTTGAATCTTGCCGGTTGCCGTCTTGGGCAGGTCGTTGCGAAACTCTATCCAGCGTGGATATTTCCATTTTCCAGCCCGCTCTTTGACCAGATCTTTCAGCTCCTGCGACAACGCATCTGACCCTTCGGTGTCCTTGAGCACGACAAATGCCTTGGGCTTGTCCAGTCCTGAGTCATCCTGCGCCGGCACGACAGCGGCTTCAAGAACGCAGGGATGAGAGCCCAAAGCCTGTTCGACTTCAAAGGGGGACACCCAGATGCCGGAAACCTTGAACATGTCATCGGTGCGGCCACAATAGATATAACGGCCATCGGCGGTTATTTCATATTTGTCGCCAGTGCGGGTCCATTCCCCTTCGAATGTGCTACGGCTTTTGCCGCGTTTATTCCAATACCCATCCGCCGCCGAGGCTCCGCGCACCAGCAATTCACCAATGTCACCGGGAGCGGCGTCGTTTCCGTCTTCGTCGACCAGACGAAGTTCATATCCGGGGACCGCGATGCCCGAACTGCCATACAACACGTCACCCGGCGCATTGGACAGGAAGATATGCAGCATTTCTGTCGAACCGACACCATCCAGAATTTCGACCCCCCAGATGGCTTCCCATGCCTTGCCTACATCCATTGGCAGGGCTTCACCGGCAGAAATACAGCGCCGCAAGGGCGCATCCGGTTTTTCATGATGATCCAGGTGCATGACGGTTGCGGCGTAAAGCGTTGGCACTCCGCAGAAAATAGTGGGTTTTTCGGCGTTGATCACATCCATGACCGTGTCCGGGGTTGGGCGACCATTGTACAGGATCGCCGTGGCCCCAACCGACATGGGAAAGGTCATCCCATTGCCAAGCCCGTAGGCAAAGAACAACTTGGCCGCGGAGAAAATCACATCCTGTGGCACAATTCCCAATACATGGGCCCCATAGGTGTCCGATGTCGCCTTGAGTGCGCCATGGACGTGGCGCACGCCCTTGGGTTGGCCGGTCGAGCCCGAAGAGTAGAGCCAGAAGGCGATTTCATCTTCTGAACATGCGGCGGTATCGACGGGGCCTGCGCCATCCATGAAATCAGCAAAGCTTTGCGTGCCGTCGGGGGCCTGATCCGCGATCACCACGATCTGTTTCAGGTCCGGCGCGGATTTGGTTGCTGGCGCGACAACGGGCCATAATTCTTCGGAGACAAACAAGATCGTGGCGCGGCTGTCACGCAGGATCAGTTCGTAGACATCCGTGGCCAAAAGAGTGTTGAGCGGGACCGGTACCACACCTGCCTTGAGTGCCCCCCAAAAGATCTGGGGGAATTCGATCTGATCCAGAACGAGCATCAACGCGCGGGCTTCACGCGGAACATGGGCACGTTCAAAGGCCCCCGCCGTCCGGGCGCTCAGGTCGGCCAGCTCTGCATATGATATCTGGCGTTTGCGACCGCCTGCCTCGCGAAAGGCACAGTGATCGCCGCGACCTTCAACCAGATGGCGATCCACAAAATAGCTCGCGGCGTTGCCTTCACCTGACATGCTTGCTCCTCTCTGTTCGCGCGTGTCCCCGGATGTTCCGAGTGAACGATTCGGTGAGCCGATCAGACAGGCCAACCTTCGTGTGGAGATATAATGCACTCCTTTTGGAATAATGCAATATAATGCTTAAAGAGGTGGCGCCATTATGCAGGTGCCAGCAGAATCTGTTCCGCAATCCATGGGCCATAGAGCAAATCAACCAAGGCAGCGCGCCGGGTCAGCAGCTTTCGGAAATTCAGATTACCCTTGGCCGTAATCTCTCCGGCAGCCATCATTGGTGCTTCTGACAGGATCAAGGCGCGGGTGATACGGTTTGCACTGCCGCGGGATGGATCTGAAAAAGGGGCCAGGCGGTCTGCGATCTGTTGTTGCAGGGCGTCAGAGCAGATCAGGCCGGGACGAGGCGACAGGTCAGCCTTGGCAATCTGATTGGGAGCGGGAAGGATCAGAACCCCAACTGCGTCCCGCCCTTCACCGGTCAGAACAACATCCTGCGCCAATGGTTTCAATGCGCTCAAGACTGCCATTCGAAGATCGGAGGCCCGGACCCAAGTTCCAGTTGCCAGCTTGAAATCTTCGGACAGTCGTCCAGCGAATTTCAACCCGGCATTCACATCGTCCATGTCGGCAAAAGTCATGGCGTCGCCGGTCAAAAAGAACCCTTCGTTGTCAAAGGCCTGTTCGGTTTGTGCCGATGCCTGAAAATATCCCGGCGTGATGTTCGGACCTTTTACGCGCAGTTCGTACCTGTCTGGCCCGTCAGGGACCAATTTGGCTGTGACTTCGGGCAGGGGGACACCCACCAATCCCACACTGGCCGCAGGCTGATGCTGGAAGATGCACGCCGGAGCAGTTTCGGTCATGCCCCAGCATGTAGTCATCATAATCCCGTCCGGGCGCACGGATCGGGCCATGTCATCCAGATCGCTCCAGATGTCCGGGGGCAGGGGGGCTCCGGCATAAAACAGCATGTCCATGTGCCGAAAATAGGCCTGCTTCAGTGCATCATTGTTCTGCATTTCAGTGCGCAGTAGGCCAAAGCCAACCGGAACATTATAGGCAACGGTCGGTGATTTCAGCAGCAGGTTTTCGACGGTCCGCCCGATCAAGGCCGGGATTGGTTTGCCGTCGTCGATATACAGGCTTCCGCCATGACATAGAACCTGATTGAAGTTGTTTGAGCCACCAAACACATGATTCCAGGGGAGCCAGTCAACCAGGCAAGGCGGATGGCTGTCGAGAAAGGGCAAAGCGCCAATGTATTGCGCCTGATTGGTGCACATCATGCCTTGGGTGGTGATTACGCCTTTGGGATCTGATGTCGAACCCGAAGTCATAAGGATCTTGGCAATGGTGTCCGGACCAACGGTGTTGCGTGCGGTGGTGACCTCCATGACGTCACTGCGAGACAGTTCATCCAATGTGGTCATACCGGGGCCGGGCGACTGCGCCACCACCAGATCACGACCTTCCATGACATCCAGAGCCAGAGATTTGGCAAATGTCTGGCCATCGACGGCGAACACCAGTGCGGGGTCGATCAGATCAGTGATGTAGGAGAGTTGGGAGTCAGCACCGGGGATCAGCGAATATTGCTCGGCCACCGGGACAGTAGGAATGCCGACATAATGCGCAGCCAGAGTCACAAGCGCGTGGTCTATGCCATTGCCCGAAAGGATCAGGATAGGTGTTTTGGCGGTTAACCCGCGTGCCAGAAGGCCACCCGCCAAGGATCGCACCTGTTCCAGAGCCGCACCATATCGCAATTCGCGCCAGCCTGCTCCGCTTCGCTCTGCAAGAAAAACAGCGTCAGGACGCGAATGGGCCCACTGTTCAAGCCAGTCATTTGTGCTGTTGGCCGTTGGGGACAATGCATATTCAGACCTGAGTAAAATCGATCCGTCCGCCCGGTTTTGTCGTGAAACCTTTTGGGTGCGGTACTTTGGTCTGGCCATGTCATCCCCCTTGTTTGGTTGCGTCCTCGATCTTTTTCAGCGCGCGTATCAGAATCTGCCGCTCGTCATCGTCCAAATGCTGAGTGACCTTAGCCTCATGGGCGTTGGCTTCTGCAGTTGCTTTTGACAAAACGTTACGTCCTGCCGTCGTGATCCGTAGGCCATAGGCTCTCCGGTCGGTAGGGTCGGGAATGCGGATGACCCAACCGACATTTTGCAATTCGTTGACAATCGCCACCAGGTTTGGCCGTTCCATTCCCAGCGCTTCGGCCAGGTTTGCCTGTCTGATATGGGGATTCCGGGCGACCATGGTCAAAACCGAAAAGCTGATCATGCGAAGTCCCAGGTGTTTCAACGACCGATTGATGTCAGCGTAGATGACGCTGGCAGTGCGACGCACCGAGTAACTGGTAAATTTTCGCAGAACCTGATCGGAAACGGTTGGCCGATTTGTTTTGTGTCGGGGGAGTGTGGTCTGTTTTTGGGTCACGTGGGTCCTAACGGGCGGCTAGAGTATATTGGTTTGCCTGATGCCCCCAATGCGTTCTGATCGACACGTGATCTATCCAAGGCATGTTTCGTGAATGCCGGATCGACAAGTGCGCCAGGAACGGGGCCGCACGTTTAGATTGCAACTGTCTCTGAACCGCGTCAACCCAACAAAAAGCCGGGGAAATTTCCCCGGCTTTGATGCTGTTTAGAACCACCCTGGTAAGAACAGCAGGGTTATGGTTGGGAACATGACCAATATGATCACACGAACAATGTCCGAGGCGACAAAGAACATGACCGCCTTGTAGGTATCGACCATCCGGGTTTTCCGGTCCATCGCGTTGATGATGAACAGGTTCATCCCAACGGGCGGAGTGATCAAGCCGACTTCGACCACGATCAGAACCAGGATGCCGAACCAGATGGCAACAAATTCGGATTCCAGACGGTTGATCTTGCCCTGTGTGACCCGGATACCCAGTTCTTTCATCTGTTCACGGGTCAGTTCGGCACCCGAGGCAATGGATTGACGGATCGAATCCAGCATTTCCGCCCCCATACCTTCGGGGATACCCGCATTCAGAACGGCCAAGGCCGCGTCTGCCTGTTCTTGGGCAAGCGACAGAAATCCGAAATCCATGGCGGAAATCACAGGGAAGAAGATCGGGATAGTCAGAAGGATCATTGAAAGGCTGTCCATCAGGCAACCAAAGACCAGATAGAAGCACAAGATCATGGCAAGCACGACCCAAGGGCTCCACCCTTGGGAGACAACGAAGTCAGCCAGTTCTTGGGGGACCTGGGTCAGCGCGAGGAAGCCATTATAAAACCCGGCACCCAGCACGATGAAAAAGATCATTGCCGTTGAACGCGCGGTTACCAGAAAACTGTCGATCAGGTTGGGACGATCCAGCCCGCCGTTCAACCAGGCAATCAATCCGGTGCCAAAGGCTCCGACAGCGGCACCTTCGGTTGGGGTGAACAGGCCACCGTAGATGCCGCCCACAACAGCGCCGAACACCATCAGAACCGGCCAGACCCGAAAGAGGGCCGCAAAGCGGTCCGCCCATGGAATTGCCGGGCGGGTGCCTGCGCTTTCAGGATAAAGGCGCACATAGATCGAAATCACGATAACATAGCCGAGCGCCGCCAGCAGGCCCGGTACAAAGGCTGCGAGGAACAGTTTGGCAATGTTCTGTTCGGTCAGGATCGCATAGATTACCAGCACCACCGACGGCGGGATCAGGATGCCCAATGTGCCACCGGCAGCCAGCGTGGCCGTCGAGAACCCACCTGCATAACCATATTCCTTGAGTTCGGGCAGGGCAACGCGGCCCATGGTTGCCGCGGTGGCCAGCGACGATCCACAAATCGCACCAAACCCAGCGCAGGCCCCGATGGCGGCCATGGCAACACCACCGCGGCGATGCCCCAGGAAACCCTCGGCCGCTTTGAACAGCGCATTGGACATGCCGCCCAACGTCGCGAAATGTCCCATCAGCAGAAACATCGGCACGATGGTCAGCGAATAAGAGGAGAAGGTTGAATAGGTCTCGCTTTTGAGCCGGCCAAAGGCCACTTGGGTGCCGTCAGTGACGATCACCAGGCCGATCAATCCAATCAGAAACATGGCGAGCCCGATAGGGACCCGTAGAAAGATCAGGACCATCAAGGCCGGAAAAGACGCGATGCCGATTTCAAGGGTAGTCATTATTCAGCCTCCACGCCGTCCCAGATCCGGATGCGGCCTGTAAAGAATTCAAGAGTGCGGATGCAGGCCATATAGGTGCCGACAATGGCGGCGACGATGGCGGCAACAAGGCTGGCGGCATAGGCCCACCAGACCGGGAATTCGAGAAGAAACGAGGTCTCTCCATTTTTCAGTTTGCTCAGCATTCCATCGCCCAATTTGACGGCAATCAGAACAAGGACCACTGCAAACACGATTTCGGTAACCATGCGCAGGAACCGGTTCACTCGCTTGGAAAAAGAGTTCGCCAGAATATCCACCGACGCGTGGCCCGCGGTGATCTGACACAGGGGAAGGAAGGCAAAAATTGCAAAGGCAACGCCTGCTTCGACCAATTCAAAGTCGCCGTTGATTGGTCCAACACCCAGATTGATCATCCATTTTGAAAAACCGGGCGCGATGCCTTCCATCAAGTCGCTGTGAAAGAAACCGTTCAACAGGCGTCCGGTAATCGAAATGCAGGTGAGAATGATGAGAACGCTCAGGATGAGCCCGCCGATCATGGCCATCTTTCTGGCCAATCCCGTCATGAAACTGTGCATGGCTGTTTGCCTTTTGCCGGATAAGCAAAGCCGCGGCGAACCAGTCGCCGCGGCCAAATTTTATGGAACGACCGCCTTACTTTTCGTATTGCGGAGTGTACTTTTCGATCAGCATGGTGGCTTCGTCGATCAGGGCCTGACCGTCTTTGCCTTTTTCCGCCATGTCAGCCAGCCAATTGTCGTAAATTGGCTGAGACAGTGTGCGCCATTCGGCGGTCGCGTCGGCGTCCAGGGTGATCACGTTGTTTCCCAGATCCAGCGCCATTTCACGCGACGGGCCGTCTGCATCGGATTGCGTTCCACCAGCAAAAACCGAGAATTCCAGACCAGATTTGTCGTCGATCACCTTTTGCAGGTCGGCGGGCAGGCTGTCGAATTTCTCTTTGTTCATCGCCAGAACAAAGGTCAGCGTGTACAGGGCCTTGCCGGTGAATTCGGTGTGGTTTTCAACCAGCTCCGGGACCTTCAGGGCTGCGGTGACTTCCCACGGAATCGTGGTGCCGTCGATCACGCCTTTGGACAGACCTTCGGGGACTGCAGGTACCGGCATGCCAACCGGGGTTGCACCCAGCTGTGTCAGCAGCGCGTTCACAGAACGCGACCCGCCACGGATTTTCATGCCTTGCAGATCATCAGGAGTTTCAACCGGATCCGCAGTGTGGATCATGCCGGGGCCATGCACCCAGGTTCCCAGGATTTTGACGTCCTTGAATTCGGTGTCCTTCAGATGCTTGTCGAACATTTCCCAGTAGGCGTGGGAAACGGCGCGCGCATTGGTCATCATGAACGGCAGCTCGAACACTTCGGTCGATGGATACCGACCGGGGGTGTAGCCAACAACGGTCCAGACGATATCAGCAACGCCATCAATGGCCTGGTCCATCAGCTCTGGGGGCTTGCCGCCCAGCTGCATCGACGGAAAGCGATCAATTTTGATCCGCCCGCCCGACGCTTCTTCGATGCTGTCGGCCCAGGGGTCCAGAATCAGCTTTGGCACATTTGCCTGCGCAGGCAGGAATTGGTGCAGTTTCAGTGTGACCTCTTGTGCCATGGCTGAGGTTGCGCCCATGGCCATCATGGCCGCGGCGCCAACTGCGCCCAAAAGCATTCTCCGAGTGGTCATATGATTCCTCCCTTTGACCTTACTCGCAATATAATGCCTACCCATTACGATATTGCAATATATTGCCAAAATCTTTGCAAAGATGTCCCGAACCTCGAAGTGCAGTTGAGATAATTTTACAACTGACCGTTCGGTCGGGTAATTTCTTCACCCTACTCGTATTGAGTGCATTTGTAACTATCAACCGTCAGATGCCGAAGTTTTATTTTTTTTTGTAAAGCCAGCTTAGCGTTTCGTACCAATTTAGGGGATTTTTTTCAATCATTAACTTGTTACGCAAATCGGCATGCGCCCCTTCGGGATGGTAAATATGGGTGCCGATTTCGCGCGATTGAAGCTGTACGCGTGCCGTGCGCAGGTGGCGCTTGCCCTGATAGGTCACCAAGGCATCCTGGGGTGCAACATTTGGACGGGAAAGCTCTTCGGCCAGACATACAGCGTCTTCCATTGCCATACAGGCACCCTGTGCAAAATACTGGAGCATCGGGTGCGCAGCGTCGCCCAAAAGCGCAACATTCCCATCTGTCCAGGTCATCACGGGATCGCGATCACACAACACCCATTTTTTCCAGTTCGACCCTTTGTCGATGACTTGCAATGCTTTTGGATGCACATGTTCAAAACCCTGTCGCACCTCATCATGCGTCACCGGTGTTCCCGCGACCGGGGCGGGTGCATCATTGTGATAGGTGACCACCAGGTTGAACAGCTTCCAGCCCGACAGGGGATAGTGGACGATGTGGCATTTGGGGCCGGCCCACAGAGTTGCCGCGTTCCAGCGCAGATCTTCGGGCATTTCGTCGACCGGGATCACCGACCGATAGGTCGTGTGACCCGAAATACGAGGCGGACCATCGTGCAGCATTTGGCTGCGAATTTTGGACCACAGCCCATCGGCTCCGATGACGGCGGTGCCCTGAATGGCCTGACCATCCTCTAAAATGGCCCTGGCATGGTCCTGGGTCTGATCGTACCCGATCACGCGTGCGTCGGTCCGCAATTCGACCCGATCGTGCGCCTGGCAGGCCTTGAGGAACACCCGGTGCAATTCACCGCGATGCACCACCCCATAAGGATTGCCCATAAAGGCGCGGAATTCTTCGCCCAAAGGAATGCGGGTGATTTCGCGCGCGGTCAGCGCATCCATCAGGCGTAGGTTGTCAATGTAGACGGCCATGTTTCGAGCCGCGTCGCCTATCCCCAGGGCGTCAAAGGCGTGAAAGGCATTGGGCCCCAGTTGAATGCCTGCCCCGATTTCTCCAAAGGCACCGGACTTTTCCAACACGATGACATCGCGACCCCGATTGGCCAATCCAATGGCCGCAGCCAGACCGCCAATCCCTCCTCCGGCAATGACGATCCGATCCGTGGTCATATGTGGCTACTCCGCTGCGCTCAGGTCGAGCCTGATCGGGTCCAACCCGTCAATGCCACCGGTGATCTGATCCCCGGCAACCACCGGTCCAACTCCGGCTGGCGTGCCGGTCATGATCAGATCCCCAGGTCGCAAGTGGTAAAACCCGGATAGATGGCAAATGATCTCATCCAGCTTCCAGATCAGCTCTTCGAGCGTGGCATCCTGTTTGGTGTCACCGTTGACAGCCAAATGAATACGGGTCGCGTCCAGGGGGCTCCAGTCGCCGGCCTTGGTCAGAGGGGCAAATACCGCGGCATTCTCAACGTCTTTGCCCAGATCCCAGGGGCGCTGTTTGTTACGTTCCCGAATCTGCAAATCACGCCGGGTCATGTCGAGCGCACAGCCATAGGCATAGATCGCATCCCACGCCTGTTGAGCGGTTGCACGGAACACCGGCTTGCCGATGGCGACGGCCAGCTCCATTTCATAGTGGAAATTCTCGGTTCCGGGAGGATAGGCGGTTTCGCTGCCGCTCAGGATCGCATTGGCGGGGGATTTGGTAAAGTAGAACGGTGCTTCACGGTCGACCTCGTGCCCCATCTCCGCTGCATGGGCGGCGTAGTTGCGCCCGACGCAGAAAATACGTCCAATGGGAAATGCGTTATCTTCACCGTTGACCGGGATCATCGGAATAGCGGGCAATTCGAACAGGGGGGATGTCATCGGGGTCTTTCCTCGTAATAGCCCAGGCGGTCCTGCAGTGGGCGATCGTGTATGCGGATCAAAAAGCTTTCGTCGTCAGCCTCGTGTATCAGATCGGCAAAAACAGGGGCGGTAAAGGTGTCTTTGGGGCCCCAGTCAAACGGTTCTCCGTTGATGGTTGTTCGTCCTGTGCCGCGCACCACGTGAAACGCCGCTGAACTGGACCGCAGAGGCGGGGTCACGATTTCACCTGGCTGCAACATCATGGCGGTAAAACCCAGGGTTGGCAGCACGTCGGTGCCGGTCTCGGGATTGATGTAGTCGAGCTCGGCCACCTCTCCATGCGCAGCCATGGCCCGCAATGCCCGTTCCGCACTCGCCCACGGATAGCGCATCATTGGATAGCGCCGCACGGCCTGTTGGCGCACTCGGGTGGGGACCATCCCTGCGGCGGCATATTCAACCGCGCTGGCATCTGGGCGGTTGCGCTGGGCCTGAAGGTCGCCGCCGATGGCATAAGACCCTTCGAGATAGACAAACAGCGGCAGATCCAACGCATCCAGCCAGACCACCGGGTCCGTGCCATCATGGCCGTGATCGTGCCAGTCGCCACCTGGCGTCATCACCAGATCGCCTTCGCACATGGGGAGGCGTTCACCGTCAACCACGGTATAGCCGCCTTCGCCTTCGACAACGATGCGCACAGCAGACGGAGTATGTTTATGAGCTGGCGCAGATTCACCTGGCAACAGCAATTGCAGCCCTAGATAGATTGACGAGGTGGCCTGCATCGCGCCGACGCCGCGACCGGGGTCAGACAGGACCAGAACCCGACGTTCTGCCTTTTCCACCGGGGTCAGCGCACCGGCCTTGATCAACAGCGGGCGAATGGTCTGATAGTTCCAGTACCCCGCACGGGTTTTCGGTACCGGCGCATCGTGGGGCAGAACATTGCGCATCATCGGCCAGAGCGGCGCAACACCTGCGGCGACCAGCTCTTCCCGATAGTCCTGAGGCAGATCTTCGAGGCGTCCCAGTTCGTCCGTCATGGCGATGTTCCTCTTTGAGTGACGCCCTTAATTGATAAGTATACACCCTAACAAGTCAAGCTTTGCTCGCTTTTGGGTCCTGTACGCCGCATTGAAACTTGGTCGCAATCGGTCCAAAAGGCATCGCAACAGGCCATCGTGGCCTTTGCAAGCTCGGGGATCCGCACATCATGTTTTATGCCACTCTTCTGACCTCTCCTGCCAATCCTGCGCTGGATCCCGCTTTGGTGGACTCCCTACGCAATGCCTGGGGTGGCGGAGAGGCCCAGTGGCTGTCCGTGGATGAGGCTGCAGAATTTCAACTGGAAACCAAACCCGACAACCAATGGGCTGTGTGGCAGGACCTTCAGGGGATGGCGGTCGATCTGATCATTCAGCCTGAACAGGGACGGCGCAAGAAGATGCTTCTGGCGGATATGGACAGCACCATGATCCAGCAGGAGTGTATCGACGAATTGGCAGATGAAGCTGGAGTGGGGGATCACGTCAAGGACATCACCGCCCGGGCCATGAATGGAGAATTGGACTTTGAAGGGGCGTTGATCGAACGGGTTGGGCTGCTCAAAGGGCTGGATGAAAACGTGATTGCCAAAGTTCTGGCGGAACGGATCACCCTGATGCCAGGTGGCCGGGCTTTGTTGGCGACAATGAAAGCAAACGGCGGGTATGCGGCGTTGGTCTCTGGTGGGTTCACCGCATTTACGGCCTATGTGGCATCGGCCCTGGGGTTTGACGAAAACCGTGCCAACACGCTGCATATCGAAAACGGCAAGCTGACCGGAGATGTTGGGCATCCAATTCTGGGGCGCGAGGCCAAGGTGCAGGCGCTCGAAGACATCTCGGCGCGTTTGGGCATTTCCGAATTCGATGTGATCGCGGTGGGCGATGGTGCCAATGATCTGGGCATGTTGGGCCGGGCAGGCGCAGGGGTGGCGCTGCACGCCAAACCATCCGTAGCAGCACAATGCGATATCCGGATCAACCACGGTGATTTGACGGCCCTGTTGTATCTCCAAGGCTATTCCAAAGCGGAATTTGCCGCCTGAACGGCGAAGAACGCAACGAATAACACAATGAAAACACGGGCTCGTGGCGGAGCGACGGAAACGTCAAACAATCTATTGCTATCCATAAATTAACTATTGCGTTAATTAACAAAATGATTAATGATCAGAGCATGGCACCTTTGCTTAGAACATTTTCGGCCCTGTCTGACGAAACCCGTCTGACCATCGTCGAACAACTTATGGATCACGGTGAACTACCCGCCGGGGATCTGGTGCGAGGATCTGGGATCTCGGCCCCGGCGATCTCGCGGCATCTCAAGGTCCTGCGCGAAGCGGGGTTGATTGAACAGCGCGCCGATGGGACGCGGCGGCTCTATTCCGCGCGCCCCGAAGGTATACAGCTGATCGCCAATTGGACGATTTCGCGACGTGATTTCTGGAACAGCAGCCTGGACCGCCTGGAGGCGGCGATACGCGAAGAGGAATTGGAATGACCGACCTGCGTCTGGAACGCGATTTTCCTGTAACCCCTGATCGTCTGTATGTCTGGCTGACCGATCCGGCCAAATTGTTGCAATGGTGGGGGCCCGAAGGGATGACCATTGGCGAACATGATCTGAACCTGACCAAACCCGGGCCTTGGCTGTCCGTGATGGTCGGTGACGATAGCGGGCAGAAATTCAAGGTCTCTGGACAGGTGACCCATGTGGATCCGCCAAAGTCCGTTGGCTTCACTTGGGGGTGGCATGACGATCAGGATCAGCGCGGACCAGAAAGCCATGTGACATTCAGCGTGTCCGAAACCGCGACGGGTGCGCGTTTGACCATTGATCACCGGGATCTGGATGACAGCGAAATGAGCGCAAGCCACGAACGCGGTTGGAGCTCGGCATTGAGCAAACTCACTGCAAAACTCAACTGATTTTCAACAGGAGGAAGATATTATGCCACAGTTCGTATTTGCCTATCACGGCGGAAAAACCCCCGATACCCCTGAAGAAGGCGCCAAAGTCATGGCTGCCTGGCAGGCCTGGATGGGGGGAATGGGCGATGACCTGGTGATCCCCGGCGCGCCTGTGGGCATGTCAAAAACCGTGTCTGGTGGCGGTGTCGCTGATGATGGCGGTGCCAACCCGATTTCCGGTTACTCTGTTATACAGGCGGCTGACATTGCGGCCGCCTGCGAAGTGGCCAAAGGCTGTCCGATGGTTGTGGACGGGTCCGGGTCCGTAGAAGTGGCCGAAGTCCACGAAATGTAAGCGATTGGAACAGGGCCCCGGTTGTGTCGGCCCTGTTCAAAATTCGGCCTTGGCCCGGAATTTCATGGATTTCTCGTTTTCAGGGTGTTTTAGCCGCAATTCTTCGGAATGCAGCATCAGGCGGCCATATTGATCCATCGTTTCCGGTGCATACAGCGGGTCGCCCAACATGGGGTGACCCATCGCCAGCATATGCACCCGCAGTTGATGTGTTCGCCCGGTTCTGGGTGTCAGCCGCACCCTGGTTTCCCCGGCACCATATTTGACCACCCGCCAATCCGTTACTGAGGGTTTGCCCGTCTCGTGGCACACCATTTGCAAAGGACGGTTCAGCCAATCCACGATGAGCGGCAGATCCACTGTACCCGTCTTGGGTTCCAGTCGACCGGAAACACGGGCGACATAGGTCTTTTTGGTCGACCGTTTTTCGAATTGCATCGACAGATGGCGCTGGGCATGCGGTGTCAATCCGAACACCATCACCCCCGATGTATCCCTGTCCAGCCTGTGCACCAACAAGGCGGTAGGGAAGGCAACCTGCACACGGGCCAACAGGCAATCCGACAGATGCTCGCCGCGCCCGGGAACCGACAACAGACCAGCAGGTTTGTTGACAACAACAATATCGCTGTCCTCGTGCAGGACGTCCAGCGGGGTTTGCGGGGGGGTGTAGTCTGTACCGGTGCTCATACGCGCACAGGTCGCATGATTTGGCGCAAATGGCCAGTGGGAGAAGCGGCCACCCTGGTCGGATGGCCGCAACCTATTTTAGAGAATGCCAGGCAGGTTCAGGCCGCATTCGCGGGCATGATCTTTGGCGATATCATACCCTGCATCTGCATGGCGCATCACACCAGTTGCAGGGTCGTTCCACAGCACACGACCGATACGGCGATCAGCATCTTCGGTGCCGTCACAACAGATCACCACGCCCGAGTGCTGAGAGAAGCCCATGCCAACACCACCACCATGGTGTAGCGAAACCCAGGTCGCGCCGGATGCGGTGTTCAGCAGCGCGTTCAGCAGCGGCCAATCCGACACCGCGTCCGAGCCGTCCATCATCGATTCTGTCTCACGGTTGGGTGAGGCAACAGAACCCGAATCCAGATGGTCACGGCCGATGACAACCGGGGCCGAGAGTTCGCCAGTGCGGACCATCTCATTGAACGCCAGACCCGCTTTGTGACGATCACCCAGGCCGATCCAACAGATCCGCGCCGGCAGGCCCTGGAACGCGATGCGTTCCTGCGCCATGTCCAACCAACGATGCAGGTCAGCGTTGTCAGGGAACAGTTCTTTCATTTTGGCGTCGGTCTTGCGGATATCTTCGGGATCACCCGACAGAGCACACCAGCGGAACGGGCCAATGCCCTTGCAGAACAGCGGACGGATATAGGCGGGGACAAAGCCGGGGAAATCGAACGCGTTTTCCAAACCTTCTTCCAGCGCCATCTGCCGGATGTTGTTGCCATAATCCACGGTTGGAATGCCCATCGCGTGGAATTCGCACATTGCCGCAACCTGCACCTTCATTGATGCTCGGGCAGCTTTTTCCACTGCTTTAGGGTCTTTTTCGCGCATGTCCTTCCACTGGGCCATGGTCCAGTTCTGCGGCAGGTAGCCGTTGACCGGGTCGTGGGCCGATGTCTGGTCGGTGACGATATCGGGTTTTGTGCCGCCCGCCTTGGCGCGTTCCACCAGTTCGGCAAACACATCCGCGGCATTGCCCAGCAGACCCACGGATTTGGCTTCGCCAGCAGCGGTCCAACGCTCGATCATCTCCAACGCTTCGTCCAGGGTTTCGGCCTTTTCGTCCAGATATTTGGTGCGCAGGCGGAAATCGATGCTGTCAGGGTTGCATTCCACGGCCAGACAACAGGCCCCGGCAAATACAGCTGCCAAAGGTTGCGCTCCGCCCATGCCGCCAAGACCACCGGTCAGGATCCATTTGCCGGTCAGATCGCCGTCAAAATGCTGACGCCCGGCCTCGGCAAAGGTCTCATAGGTGCCCTGAACGATGCCTTGGGTGCCAATGTAGATCCAGGACCCGGCGGTCATCTGGCCGTACATCATCAGGCCTTTTTTATCGAGCTCGTTAAAGTGGTCCCAGTTGGCCCAATGCGGCACCAGATTGGAGTTGGCGATCAGAACGCGCGGCGCGTCCTTGTGGGTCTGGAACACTCCAACCGGTTTGCCCGATTGCACCAACAGGGTCTTGTCTTCTTCAAGGCCCTTCAGGGTTTCGACGATCAGGTCGAAATCTTTCCAGGTGCGGGCGGCGCGGCCGATGCCGCCATAAACCACCAATTCATGCGGGTTTTCGGCTACATCCGGGTGGAGGTTGTTCATCAGCATCCGCATTGGCGCTTCGGTCAGCCAGGATTTGGCCGTGATCTCGGTGCCGGTGGGGGGGAAAACGTCGCGGGTGTTCTTACGGGGATCGCTCATGCGGGTCTCCAGTTCTGCAGGTCGGTGAGAATATCGGTGAGATGTGTGCGCAACCGGGTCGCGCGGTCAGCTTCATAGCTCCAGGGGGGGCTTTCCTGGCAATAGGTGGCCTGGGCCAATTCCATCTGGATGGCGTGCAGCCCTTCGGCAGGGCGGCCATAGTGACGAGTGGTCCAGCCGCCTTTGAACCGACCGTTGAGGATGTCGGTGTACCCATCGGCGGCGGCACATCGGGCCACGGTCATGGCCTCGATCGCAGGATCACAGGTGGTGCCCAGATTGGTCCCGACATTGAAATCCGGCAGACGCCCGTCAAACAGAAACGGGATGTCGCCGCGGATCGAATGGCAATCATAGAGAATGGCAAACCCGTGGATTTCCTTGACCCGTTCCATCTCGGCCTCCAACGCGGCATGATAGGGCGCATGAAACGCCTCGCGGCGGCGGATGATCTCTGCCTCATCCGGTTCGCAACCCTCGCGCCAGATCGGGTTCCCGTCGAAATCGGTTATCGGCACCAAAGTGGTGGTGTTCTGGCCGGGGTACAGGCTGACCCCAGCTGGGTCGCGGTTCACGTCAATCACATAACGGTGGATCGGCGTGCGTACCGTTGTGACGTTTTCCACCACCCCGTCATAGAGATCTTGGATGTGCCAATCAGTATCAGCCAACCCCTGTCCGGTCTCGTTCAGATTACCCCAGATGTCGTCGGGCACATCGGTCCCGGTGTGGGGCAGCCCCAACACCAGCGGAGATGTGCCTTGGGTGATTTCGATCATGCGGCCACCTCGATACCAGCAGCGGCCGCGATTTCGCCCGCGCGCACCATGGCGGATGCGGCTTCGATATCTGGTGCGAGATAGCGATCATCTTCCAGCGACGGCACATTGGCGCGCAGCGCGTTGATAACGTCCTGCAATCGGGTGGAGGTGGCCAGCGGGCTGCGGGCTTCAACACCCTGCGCGGCGCACAGCAGTTCGACCCCCAGGATGACCGACAGGTTGGTGTTCATCCGGCCCAGACGCAGCGCACCATGGGCGGCCATCGACACGTGGTCCTCCTGGTTGGCGGAGGTCGGAGTAGAGTCTGTTACGCAAGGATTGGCGAGATGCTTGTTCTCGCTCATCAGCGCGGCGGTGGTCACCTCGGCGATCATAAAGCCCGAGTTCAGACCCGGATTCGGGGTCAGGAACGGTGGCAGATCAAAGCTGAGCGTTGGGTCGACCATCAGCGCAACGCGGCGCTGGGCGATGGCACCAATTTCAGCCACGGCCAACGCGATCTGATCAGCGGCAAAGCCGACATATTCGGCGTGGAAGTTGCCGCCCGATACGATGCGCCCTTCGTTCACCAGAACCAGCGGATTGTCGGTGACGGCGTTGGCTTCGATCTCCAGCGTTTTGGCGGCCATGCGCAGCACGTCCAGTGCGGCACCGACAACCTGTGGCTGGCAGCGGATACAATAGGGATCCTGGACACGAGTGTCGTCTTCGCGATGGCTTTCGCGGATTTCCGACCCCTCCATGATGGCGCGCATTTCGCGGGCGACATCGATCTGTCCCGCGTGACCGCGCAGCGTATGGATGTCCGCCACCAGAGGTGCAGTCGACCCCATGATCGCGTCCGTGGTCAACGAGGCAATCACCATGGACGCTTCGGCCAGCCGCCAGCCATCAAATAGCCCGGCCAAGGCACAGGCGGTTGAAAACTGCGTTCCATTGATCAGCCCCAGACCTTCTTTGGGGCCCAGAACGATCGGCTGCAACCCGGCCTTTTCCAATGCCTCCGCGCTGGGCATGCGGGCACCTTCAAATGTGGCTTCGCCAGCGCCGATCATTGCGGCTGCCATATGGGCCAAGGGGGCCAGATCACCCGAAGCCCCAACAGACCCCTGAGAGGGAACCACAGGGAGAACTCCGTGCTCCAGCATGTTTTCGATCTGTTCGATCACCAACCAACGCACACCAGAAGCGCCCCGGCCCATCGACAACAGCTTCAGCGTCATCATCAGGCGGACTTTGTCTTCGGGCAGCGGATCGCCGACACCGCAGCAATGCGACAGGATCAGGTTGCGTTGCAGGGTCTCGGTGTCTTCTGGGGCAATCTTGGTGCTGGCCAGCTTACCGAACCCTGTGTTGATGCCATAGACGGCTTCGCTGCCGGCGGCGGCGTCTGCCACCATCTGGGCGGCGGCTTCGACGGCGGGTCGGGCCGCGCGATGCAACCGCGCCGGTGTTAGGTTGCGGTAGATCTCTTGCAGCGTGACGAGCGTGACTTCGCCGGGCGTCATTGAAATCATGATGTACCTTCTTGCGTCTGAGCGTAAATGCGTGAGTGGAGCGGGTTGAACCCGATGCGATAAGAGAGCTCTCCGGGGGTTTCGACGTCCCAGATCGCCAGATCGGCCACCATGCCGGGGGCGATCTGGCCACGATCCTTCAGACCCAGCGCCTTGGCGGCGTTGCGAGTGACACCAGCCAGTGCCTCTTCGGGGGTCATGCGGAACAGGGTGCAGCCCATGTTCATGGTCAGCAGCAGCGAGGTCAGAGGCGATGATCCGGGGTTGCAGTCTGTGGCCAGCGCCATCGGCACGCCGCGATTGCGGAATGATCCGATGGGGGGCACCTGTGTTTCGCGAATGGTGTAGAACGCCCCGGGCAGGATGACCGCGACCGATCCGCTGTCGGCCATCGCCCTGGCGTCGTCGTCATTGGCATATTCCACGTGGTCAACCGACAGCGCCCCATAGCGGGCCGCCAATTGGGTCCCCCCCAGATGGCTCAGCTGTTCGGCGTGCAATTTGACCGGCAGGTTCAGTTCCGCCGCGACCTGGAACACCCGTTCGATCTGATCGGGTTGAAAGGCGATGCCTTCGCAGAATCCGTCGACGGCGTCTACCAGCGCTTCGGCATGGGCGGCGCGCAGGGTCGGGATACAGACCTCGTCGATATAGTGGTCATCGCGATCCTTGTATTCGGCCGGTGTTGCATGGGCTCCCAGAAACGTGGTCCTGATCGTCACTGGGCGCAGTGTTGCCAGCGTGCGGGCAGCGCGCAGCATGTTCAATTCGGTTTCGCGATCCAGCCCATAGCCGGACTTGACTTCGACCACGGTTGCACCTTCGGCGATCAACGCGTCCAGACGGGGCAGGGCATTTGCGATCAGGGTCTCGATCGACGCTGCGCGGGTCGCCGTCACGGTGGACACGATGCCGCCACCAGCCCGGGCAACTTCCTCATAGCTGGCACCATTCAGGCGCATTTCGAATTCCAATGCCCGATGGCCACCAAAGACAATATGCGTGTGGCAGTCGATCAGGCCGGGTGTCATCAGACGTCCCGCCATATCCCGAGCGGTCAGGCCAGCGTAGGATGCAGGCAAGTCTCCTGTATCTCCGACCCATTCGATCACGCCATTTCGAACCGCAACCGCGCCGTCTTTGATCAGCCCATAAGGCGTTTCACCGGTGTTCATTGTCGCGATGCGCGCCCCGGTCAGAACAAAATCCCTTGTCACCGAATCCGATCCCTTCATTCTGCTTGCTGTATTTAAGGTATGCGTTTAAGATTATTATGTCTAGACATAAGAGGATCACATGCAGACGATTTTCGCGCAGCGCGCCAGAACCGATGCCGGATGGCAAAGAAATGTGCGGGTCAGTCATGAGAACGGCAAAATCACCGCGATAGAGACGGATGTGACACCCCAGCAGGGCGACATCATGGTGGATGTGTTGTTGCCTGCGCTGGCCAACCTGCATTCGCATTCGTTCCAACGGGCTATGGCCGGCATGACCGAGGTGCGCGCAGCCGGGCGCGACAGCTTCTGGACCTGGCGCACCTTGATGTATCAATTCATGCAGAATGTGACGCCCGAACAATACCAGGCCATCGCTGCGCTGGTGTTCATGGAGATGCAGGAAGCTGGCTATGCATCGGTTGGTGAGTTTCATTATGTGCACCATCAGAATGGCGGGGGACGTTTCGATCAGGTCAGCGAGTTGAGCCAGCGGGTATTTTCTGCGGCGGATCAAACCGGGATCGGGCTGACCCATTTGCCGGTTCTCTATTCCTATGGTGGCGCTGGGCGTGCTGATCTGAGCGGTGGTCAGATGCGGTTTGGCAATTCGGTTGCCCAATTCGCCGACCTGGTGGGCGAAGCTCGGGCCGTGGCTGAGGCGACGCTGCCCGCAGATACCCGTGTCGGCATCGCGCCACATTCGCTGCGGGCCACGTGCCCCGAAGATTTGGCCGAGGTTCTTCCAGTTGCCGCTGGAAACCCGATCCACATCCACATCTCCGAGCAACCCAAGGAAGTCGAGGATATCCAATCCTGGCTTGGCGCGCGCCCTGTCGAATGGCTGTTGGAGAACGCTCCGGTCGACAGCAATTGGTGTTTGATTCATGCCACGCATATGACCGACTCGGAAACCCGTGACATGGCCCGGTCGGGCGCGGTGGCCGGCCTGTGCCCGATCACCGAGGCCAATCTGGGCGACGGTCCGTTCAACGGCCCTGCCTACTTGGAAGAGGGGGGCGCATTTGGGCTCGGCTCGGATTCAAACGTTTGCATTTCCTTGACCGAGGAACTAAGGATGCTCGAATACTCCCAGCGTTTGCGCGACATTAGCCGCAATGTCATGATCCCGGGCGAAGGGTCGGTGGGCGAAGTCCTTTACATGGGGTCAGCCGCCGGAGGTGCCACCGCCGTAGGGCGCAGCAGCGGTGCCATTGCTGTGGGCAAATTTGCAGATCTGGTGGCAATTGACAGTGCCGATCCGGCCTTGGTTGCGCTGCGGGATGATCAGCTTTTGGATGGCCTGTGTTTTGCTGCCAAGGATCGGGTTGTCACCGATCTGTGGTCTGCTGGCCGTCATCAAGTCCAGAACGGTCAACATGTCGCTCGTGCGGAAATCACTGCCAACTACGGTGTCGCAATCAAATCCCTTCTGGCGTCGATCTAAACAGATCGGGACTCCAAAGAGACAATCAGGCCGGACGCTCCCGGTTCGGCCTGAATCTGTGTGGATCCTTCCAATCGGGCTCCCTGCCCATCTTGCAGGTCGGGTTGTCCGAAAATCCGAACCGCCCCCTGCATGACAAAAACAACATTTGTCCCCGAAAGATCCGATCGCCCAGTTTGCAGCACGTGGACGTCGCCCCGGATCTGATCCGCATCAAACATCAGGTTGAATGCTCTTGTGTCCGCCCCGACACGCTGGCTGTCCAACGCCAGATCACCTGAAAAGGACACAGGCTGATAGGGGCGCGCCAGTAGGCGGTGGTCCGAATTGAACAGGTCGATCCCGTCCCCGGACACGATGGTCAGGATTCGCTGCAATCCGGGAAATGACGAAAATGGCCCGTCGGTCTGTATGTCCGCCAGGCTCAGACGCCAGGACAGCCCATTCGGTCCCTCCTGTGACATCAACATCCGGGTCATCCCGCCGCCATTTTTCCAGGGCACCGGCGGGCAGATTGCAATATCAAAGCGCATCGGTTGCGTCTCCTTTGTGATCCGGACATAATCGCAGACATAATCACGATAACCAGAACATAATCCTTCCAGATATCGGAACCTAAGTGACCAATAGCCGAAAAACCAGCTTCCAGGACGTACGCGACGAAGTGATCCGCCGAATTCAGGATCGCGAATGGCCTCAGGGCACCCTGTTGCCCACCGAATTCGAACTGGCGGAAGAATTCGGCTGTGCGCGTGCGACAGTCAACAGGGCCATGCGTGAATTGGCCGAACGCGGTATCGTCGATCGTAAACGCAAAAGCGGCACGCGGGTGGCTGTGGCACCGGTAAAACAGGCCGTGTTCGAAATTGCCGTTGTGCGCCACACCATTGAAGAAACCAACGCAACCTATCGATATGCTTTGGTACAGCGCACCCTGGCCACCGCTCCCGATTGGTTGGCGGCCCAGTTGAACCTGCCGGATCGCGCGCGCGCGTTACAGGTGAAATGTATGCATTATGCCGACAACCGACCGTTTCAATTCGAAAATCGTTGGATCAATGTCGATGCGGTTCCTGATGTCCTCGAGGCAGATTTTGCATCCCTGGGACCAAATGAATGGCTGCTCGAGCGGGTGCCCTTTACCGATGCGGAGATCGGTCTGACATCCGTCGCAGCGGACGCGTCATTGTCGGAGTTTCTGGCCATACCATTGGCCACACCCGTTTTGCAGCTTGACCGGACCACCTGGTTTCAAGGTCAGCCTGTCACTTATGTAAGAATGAGCTACCACCCCGGCTATCGGATGAGCACCCGTTACTGATCTCTTTGAGAGTACGGTTTCGTTCTGATCAAACCCACCTCGGGTGGAGGAGGAAACCCTATGGGATTGCAACGCGGGGGGCAGCGCCCCAAATCTTCCTCAGACTTGCAGCAACTTCCCAAACCCGATGCGCGGCTCTGAAACGCCAGACAGGCGCAACATATGCCAGCTCAATGCCAGATTGCTGGATATCACCGGGCACCCGATCCTCGCTTCGGCCTGTTCCAGAATGTTCAGGATCCTCAGGTTGGTGCAGGACACAAACACTGCATCACAAGACGCCTGGGCGGCCACGGTTTCGATCGCGCTCAGGACGGATGCTTCGGAGATCCGGGCCACGACACGGTCGTCGCTTTCTTCAAACGACCCGAAACCGGTGATCTCGATCCCTGCGTCTTCCAGCTTGGTCCGCATCCTGTTGGAGACTTCCGGGATATAGGGTGTCACGAACCCCAGTCGCGTGACGTTCAGGGCCTGACAGGCGGCAATTGCGGCCCGCAGCGGATCAGTGACCTGAACGCCCGGGCGCGCTGTGCGCACAGCATCGCGTACCGCATCAGACCCGATCACCGTCGAAGCCGACGTGCAGCCATATCCGATCACGTCAAATTCCATCGGCTCTGGCAAGGCATTGGCAGCAGCAGGCAGATCCTGTTTCATCCGCATCAGCGTCTCGGGGTTGATCTCGGCGACCATCGGGATTCGTGTATGATAGATGGCCACGCCCGGCAGGCCGGCGACCCGGGCCAGCTCAGGCTCCAGGGATTCGTCGGTTTCCAAAACGATCAGCCCCATCTTGGCCCGGGTTCCGACCCCCGCGTCGGTTTCAAAATCCAGCTTCATGACGCTCTCCCTGGTGTCCGGATCATATGATGGGCAATTCCCGCGCGGCGCGGGTGCTGAGCAATTGCGCAGCGCCGTCGCGGACCACGATGTTTTCCTCGTGAACCATGATCCGACCATCACCGTAGCCCATGGACGGCTCCAGTGTCAGTACCATGTTTTCCGTTAGAACGGTTTCATCCCATGCGGCGTGGGACGGCCATTCGGTCAGCTGCATGCCCAGACCGTGACCCAAACGCCCAACGTCACCATCTGCCTCACCGATCACCGACATCATCGCCCGGAACAGATCAGCGCAGGTGGCACCGGGGCTGGCTGCGGTCAGGCCCGCCTCGGTGGCGCGCCACAGGGTGTCGTAGGCATGTTTGGACGCGTCATCAGCGCGCCCGATGGCCCAGTTGCGATCAAAGTCGCAGAAATACCCGTCAAACGTGGCCCCGGTGTCCAGCATCATGATGTCGCCGGTCTGCAGGGGGCGCATAGACGGGGGGGAAATCACATCGTGATAACCGCCCTGATCTGCGCCGCCGACCAAATAGGGCACGTCATCGGCCCCCTGTGCCAGCGCTTCGCGGCGAAAGGCGCGAAATGTATCGGCAAAAGGCTGTCCAGCATGGGCAAAGCTCTCGACCTGCGCAAAGCTGCGCGAGCCGATGGCGCAGATGTGCGCCAGCTTTTCGATCTCGGCCTCGGATTTCACCATTCGCAGATCCCGGATCAACCCGGTGCAATCGCGCACATGCAATCCTGTCAGCCCTGACATCAACCTTTCATAATCACCCAGCGGCATACGCAGCCCGGTTTCATGCCCTTTCATCACGCCCAGAGTCGCGCCGCGGTCCGCCAGCGGGGTCAGCACGTCGGTCAAAAGGGATATTCCGTCATCCTCGGGCTGGGGCGCGGCCCAGGTGCGAATGTCATCCAGCCACCCGGTGCGCATCAGCGCGGCACCGATTTCGGGAATGATGGCAATTGGTTTGCCTTCGCGTGGGACGAACAGGAACCAGGGGCGTGTCGGGCTTTGCCAGAACAGCGTATGGAAGCCGCTGAAATAGCGCACTTCCGGTTCTGATAGCAGCAGCAGGCCGTCAAAACTCTGTTCGGCCATCCGTGCCTGGGCCTTGGCAGTGCGCGCTTCGAATTCGCGGACTTCAAAACCGCGCGCGATGTCAGCCATGTTTGGTGCCTTCCATGATCTCGGCGTAGATTTCCGGGTCGGTGATGCCTTCGGACCCAATCAGAAGAACCCGCGAGCCCGCGTCCAGTCCCAACGTGGTCTTGAGGTCCGACTTGCAGGCGGCAATCAAGGCCGCCAGGCCTGCTACTGCGCTTTCTCCGGCTTCGACGATTTTGGCCGCACCTGTTGGGCGGGCCAGCATCCGCACGGTGGGGGCCACGATGCTATCTGGGATTGTCACAAAGTCGCTGGATTCCTCGGCCAGAATTTCCCACGCCATTTCCGATGGTTCCCCACAGGAAAGACCGGCCATGATGGTCTCCTGGTGTATGGAAAAATTGGTCGCCTTGCCCGCTTTGGCGCTGTCGAACAGGCAGGCGGCCAGTTCGGGTTCCACAATCACGACGCGCGGGGTATCGTCGCCCCAAACCTGACGCAGACGCGCGGCGACCGATGCGGCCAACCCGCCAACGCCGCCCTGTAGGAACACATGTGTTGGAGCCTGATCCATGGCGTCACAGGCTTCCTGTGTCATGACACCATATCCGGCCATCACGTCGCGCGGTGGTTCACTGTATCCGGGCCAGGAGGTATCGGACACCACGAACCAGCCGTTGGCTTCGGCCTCGCTCCGGGCCAGCGCGACAGATTCATCGTAATCCCCTGCGATACGGACGACGTCGGCACCCAGGTCCTGCATCGCGACTTCGCGACCCTTGCTGACTTCAGCATGGATGTAGATCCGGCACGGTGCGCCAAAGGTCTGGCAACCCCAGGCCAGGGACCGGCCGTGATTGCCATCGGTGGCAGAACACAGGGTGATTTGGGAGCAGTCGTCGGCGTATTTTCCAGCGCGGATATCGGCCAGCGCCACGTCTGTGCCGCGACGCCGCGCGATCTCACGCTGTAGCACCCGCAACGCTGCGTACGCACCGCCCAGTGCCTTGAAGCTGCCCAGCCCAAAGCGAGGGCCTTCATGCTTGTACAGGATTGCGCCCACCCCCAGATCGCTGGCCAGATCATCCAACGACACCAGCGGGGTTGCGGCATAGCCTGGCCATTGGGTGATTTCGCTGATGGCTTGATCGAAATCTGACCGGCTCAACACGCGGGTTGCTGCCGTATGGCCATGTGGGTTGCCGGTGGTGTGGGTCAGTTGGGCCTGGGTGTAAACATCAGTCATATTGATCAGTCCTTGGTCTTGGGCAGGCGGTCATGCACCAATCCGGCCCAGAACTGGGCCCCGATGGGCAAAAGCGCGTCGTTGAAATCATAGTCCGAAGCATGCAGCGGCTGCGCATGTGCCCCCTGTTCGCCGTTGCCGAGCAACAGGAAACACCCGGGAACTGCAGCGGCAAAATGGGCAAAATCTTCGGAGAAGCTCATGGCGGGGCGATTGGGCCAGGTCGGCAACCTCTGGGACTCAGCGACGCGGATGACCGCATCAGCGGGATTCTGTGCATTGATGGTTTCGATGAATTCAGTGCGGAAATCCACCTGAACCTCTACGCCATGTGCTATCGCAATACCGTTGCAGATCTGGCGCATGAACCGTTCGATGTCGGCGCGGTCCTGTGGCAAACGCGCCCGAGCGTCGCCTTTGAGAAGGACCTGACCAGGCAGGACGTTGCGCTGCCCATTGGCGATGAATTCGGTGACCGACACCACGGCACCGGCTGATGGTGCAAGCTTGCGCGACACGATGGTTTGCAACGCAGTAACCAGTTCGGCCGACACGGTAATTGCATCCACGCCAACCTGTGGCATCGAAGCATGGCCACCTTTGCCTGTGACCGTGATTTCGAACAGGCTTTCCGAGGCGCAGATCTGGCCCACGCGGGTTGATATTTGACCCACAGGAGCGCCGGGCAGGTTGTGAATTGCGTAAACCTCCTCGACAGGGAACCGCTCCAGCACGCCTTCGTCGATCATCGCGATTGCGCCCAACCCGTGTTCTTCGTTGGGCTGGAATAGAAAGACGACAGTGCCGTCAAAATTGGGGTTCTCGGCCAGCAGCTCAGCGGCCCCCAGCAGCATTGTGGTGTGTCCGTCATGGCCACAGGCGTGCATCGTTCCCGGCGTGGTCGAAGCATAGTCCAACCCAGTGGTCTCCAGGATCGGCAGCGCATCCATATCTGCCCGCAGGCCAATCGCCCGGTTGCCAGATCCCGCCCTCAGAATGCCGACAACCCCGCGACCTTCATGGACTTCCAGGCCCAGGTCGCTCAGACGCTGGGCCACCTGTGCCTTGGTTCGGTGTTCGGAAAACCCCAATTCAGGATGGCGGTGAAAATCGTGGCGCATATCGCGCAACCGGGCGTCAAAACTCTGGTCGGGCATCGGGAAACCTTTTGAATCGTTGCGGCGAGGTTAGAAGATTTATGAGATGCAAAACGGACATTTTCGGATAATCTGTTACGAAATTCGGAACCATTGGAAAGGACCGCGAGGGCAATGGACGAAACAGATCACAAGATTCTCAAATTGGTCCAGGGCGACGCACGTTTGACCGCGGAAACCATCAGCCTCGACGTCGGGCTATCGCAGGCTGCGGTGCAAAAGCGGCTCAAGAAATTGCGCGATACCGGGGTGATCGAAAAGGAGATTGCGGTTCTGTCTCCGGCCAAGCTGGGCCGGGAAATGACGGTGATTGTCGAGGTGATCCTGGAGCGGGAAAATCTGGCGTCGTTGGAGGCGTTCAAACGTAGAATGCGTGGCGCATCATGTGTGCAGCAGTGTTATTATACCACGGGCGAGGCGGATTTCATTCTGGTTCTCGTGGTTGAAAATATCAAGGAATATGAACAGTTTACCCAAACTTATTTCTTTGAGGAATCCAATATCAGCCGGTTCAAGACCTCGATTGCCATGGACCGGGTCAAAGTTTCGTTGGATGTGTTCTGACGAGAACCCAGGATCACACAGGGTGGGACGTTTTGGGAGGCAAAAAAAGGTTGCGCATGCCGCTTTAATTCAATAATCCATGAATAATGGAAAAAGAGATTCTGAAACGCCTCACCACTTTGGGACATCCACACCGCATGGCCGTGTTCAGGTTGTTGGTGCGCAGATATCCCGATGATGTTTCAGCCGGTGATATCGGTGCGGCGCTTGGGGTCAAGCCAAGCACGCTTTCAGTCTATCTGTCGGCCCTGAGAGAAATTGGGCTGATATCTCAGACCCGGCACGGCACATCTCTTTTGTACAAGGCGCAGGTGTCAGCCGTGCAAGAGATCATGGATTACCTGCTGCTGGATTGTGGGCGCGGCAGGCCCGACATAGGGGGGGGGCGTAATCTTGCCCTGCCGACGGACCGCAAGCTGAATGTTCTGTTCATCTGTAGCGCAAACTCGGCGCGTTCGATTTTTGCCGAAGCGATCCTGCGTCATGAAGCGGGACAGGTGTTCAATGTCTATTCTGCGGGTGTGACCCCCGCGACCGAGCCAAACCCGATGGCCATGCGTCTGCTTCGGAACAAAGGCTATGATGTCAGTGACCTGAGGTCGCAGAATATAGACGTCTATCAGGCCAAAGATGCGCCTGAGTTGGATTTTGTGTTCACTGTATGTGACGAATCTGCAAACGAGGAATGCCCGCCCTGGTCAGGACAGCCGATCAGCGCCCATTGGGGGGTGCCGGACCCGGTCACTGCCTCCGGGTCCGAGGCTGAACGGGCGCTCGCCTTTCAGAATGCTTTTGCCATGTTGCGCCATCGGATTCAGGCCTTTGCCGCATTGCCATTTGAAACACTCGACAGATCGTCCTTGCAGTACAGAGTAGACGATCTTGCCAAAGACAAGGATTGAAAAGATGACAACCTATGCCATCAACGGAATGGGCCGGATGGGCAAGCTGGCCATTCGGCCGCTTCTGGAACGCGGTGCCAAGATTGCGTTCATCAACGACGCGATGGGTGATCCGGAAATGCACACTTTGTTGTTGGAATTCGACACTGTGCACGGGCATTGGGATGCCGAGTTCGGCCATGACGCAGACAGCATCACAATCAATGGTGCCCGCATCCCAGTGTGCCGGTCCGACGGGTTGGAGGATCTGCCGCTGGATGGTGTGGATGTGATGATCGACTGCACGGGTGCCTTCAAGACGGAAGCCAAACTGGCACCGTATTTTGCCGCTGGCGTAAAAAAGGTCGTGGTTTCGGCTCCGGTAAAGGACGGTCCGACGGCGAACATCGTGATGGGGGTCAACGAAGACATCTATAACCCGGCGCAACATCGGATCGTAACCGCTGCCAGCTGTACCACCAACTGTCTGGCCCCGGTGGTCAAGGTGTTGCACGAAGGGTTAGGGATCAAACATGGGTCCATGACCACGATTCACGATGTGACCAATACGCAAACCATCGTCGATCGCCCCGCCAAGGACCTGCGCCGGGCCCGATCAGCGATGAATTCTCTGATCCCGACAACCTCTGGATCGGCCACCGCGATCATGCTGATCTTTCCGGAACTGACTGGCAAGCTGAACGGTCATGCTGTGCGGGTGCCGCTGCTGAACGCTTCGCTGACCGATTGTGTGTTCGAGGCCGAGCGCGAAACCACTGCCGAAGAAGTGAATGAGCTGTTCCGGGTGGCATCCGAAGGTGCATTGAAAGGCATTCTGGGGTATGAGACCCGGCCGCTGGTCAGTTGTGATTATGTCAATGACGCGCGTTCGACGATCATTGACGCGCCGTCGACCATAGTCGTGAACGGTACGCAGGTAAAGATTTACGCCTGGTATGACAACGAATGGGGGTATGCACATCGGCTGGCAGACGTGGCCCTGATGGTAGGCGACAGCCTCTGACCCGAGAGGACAGTTTGCGCAGGGGCGACTATCTGCAAGGCCTCCGACGTTTGTGAAAACGGATACGCAGGAGGCGAGAGGTATGGAACACAGGGCGTTCTCCCCCCTGGTTCCTCCATGGGGCGTGCAGAGGTCTGACCCTGCCTCTGCCTCTGCCCCTGCAACTCTTTGATTTGGAACCATGACCGAAAATAATCCCACGCCGCCTGAGGGCCTTTCGGCCTATATCGCCGTAACCGCCGCCTATTGGGCCTTCATGCTGACCGACGGCGCATTGCGCATGTTGGTCTTGCTGCATTTTCACACACTGGGTTTTTCACCGGTGCAATTGGCCTATTTGTTCGTCCTGTACGAAATCGCCGGAGTCGTAACGAACCTGAGCGCCGGTTGGATCGCAGCGCGGTTTGGGTTGACCTCGACGCTCTATGCCGGGCTTGGTTTGCAGATCGCAGCGCTGCTGGCGCTGGCGCAGCTGGATCCGAAATGGGCCGTCGCAAGTTCGGTGATCTTTGTGATGTTGGTCCAGGGCGCGTCGGGCGTTGCCAAAGATCTGGCAAAGATGAGCTCGAAATCCGCAGTCAAGCTGTTGGCCCCATCAGAAGGAGACGGTTTGTTTCGCTGGGTCGCTCTGCTGACCGGATCCAAGAACGCCGTCAAAGGGTTGGGGTTTCTGCTGGGTGCCGGGCTGTTGGCGGTGGCCGGGTTTGTGCCTGGAATTCTGGCGATGGCCGCTGTTCTGGGGGTCATCCTGGTCATCGTGGTCTTGCGAATGCCGGGCGGTCTGTCGACAAGGCGCAAGGATGCCAAGTTCAAAGAGGTGTTTTCCAGAAACCCAAATGTGAACTGGCTCAGTTTTGCCCGGGTGTTCCTGTTCGGGGCACGTGATGTGTGGTTTGTGGTCGGCATTCCAATCTATTTTTATGCGGCACTGTCAGACGGGAGCGAGGCCGGCAACCGAACGACATTCTTTTTGATTGGCAGTTTCATGGCGGTGTGGATCATCCTGTACGGCGCAGTACAGGCAGTAACGCCCCAGGTGCTGCGCGTGCGCGAACGTGGTGTTGCTGCGATGGTCCCCGAAGCTGCGCGGTGGGCAGCCATGTTGGCGATTGTCCCTGCAGCGTTGGCTGTTCTTGTGTGGTGGGCGGGGGAACCGACGCTTTGGTTGACGCTGGTACTGGTCGGCGGATTGCAGGTGTTCGGGGCGCTCTTTGCCGTGAATTCGGCGCTGCATTCATTTTTGATCCTGGCCTTTACCAGCGACAAGCGTGTCACAATGGACGTCGGGTTCTATTATATGGCGAACGCAGCTGGCCGGTTGCTGGGGACGGTGCTTTCCGGTCTGTCCTATCAACTGGGCGGGTTGCCTCTGTGTCTGGGTATAGCGGCCGCGATGGTGGGGCTCAGCAGCCTGGGTGCGCGACGGTTGGCGACCTGACCACAGACCATCAGTCGATGACGTTCCGTTAGGCTGGACAGATTTTCGAAAACCCCGTCGTCTGTCGCCCTAGGGATGGGGGGCGACATGCGATTTGACTATGTCATTGTTGGCGGTGGCTCGGCGGGGTGCACGCTGGCCAGTCGGCTGAGCGAAGACCCGAAGGTTTCGGTTTGCCTGCTCGAAGCGGGTGGGCGTGGAGACGGATTGATGGTCCGCCTGCCGGCCGCAGTCATCGCGATGCTGCCGGGGCGACCCAAAATCAACAATTGGGCTTATCAGACCGTGCCACAGGCCGGGTTGAACGGGCGGTGTGGATATCAACCGCGCGGCAAGGCGCTGGGGGGCTCCAGTGCGATAAACGCGATGTTGTATGTCCGCGGGCATCGCGATGATTATGACGCCTGGGCGGATCTCGGCTGTGACGGATGGAGCTGGGATGATGTGCTGCCCTATTTTCTTAAATCGGAAAACAATGCCTGGGGCGCAGGCGACGCGCATGGTGTGACCGGGCCACTGCAGGTCAGCGATCAGAAATCCCCCCGCCCCATTTCCAAGGCCTTTGTCGAGGCCGGACAGTCCCTCCAGATCCCGTATCGCCGCGAATTCAACGCAGGTGACACAGAAGGCGTCGGCCTGTTCCAGGTCACTCAGTTTCATGATCCGGCGCGCAATGGGGAACGATGTTCAGCGGCCGCGGCTTTTTTGCATCCCGTGATGAACCGGCCCAATCTGACGGTTCTGACCCGTGCCCATGCGACCCGTATTCTGTTTGATGGCAAACGCGCGACAGGTGTTGCCTATCGACACAACGGCCGAGAGGCACAAGTGGAAGCCACCGGCGAAGTGATCCTGTGTGGCGGTGCTTTCAATTCTCCACAGCTGCTGCAATTGTCCGGTGTCGGGCGGCCCGAAGATATCACACCGCACGGAATCGACATGGTTCATGAACTGCCAGGTGTTGGGCAGAACTTGCAGGATCACCTGGATTTCATCCTGGCTTACAAGAGTAGAGACAAGGACACTTTTGGCCTGACACCAGGCGCTGGGCTGCAGATGATCCGTCACCTACTGACCTGGCGTCGCAATGGTACCGGGTTGATGGCGACCCCGTTTGCCGAAGGGGCGGCATTTTTGAAAACGTCACCCGATCTGGCACGTCCCGATATCCAGCTGCATTTCGTCATCGGAATCGTAGATGACCATGCGCGCAAGCTGCATCTGGGCCACGGGATCAGCTGTCACACCTGTGCGCTTTACCCACACTCCCGCGGGCGTGTGGGTCTAAGCTCGGCGGACCCGCAGGCATCGCCGGAAATCGACCCGAACTACTTGTCCGACCCAAGAGATCTGGACACCCTTGTCAAAGGAGTGCGCCTGTCGCGCCAGATCATGCAGGCCGCGCCGTTGGCATCCCGGTTGCACAAAGAGCTGTTCGTAAAGGGGGAACCGGACAATACTGAACTCGAAACCCATATTCGACAACGGGCCGATACGATCTATCATCCTGTCGGAACCTGCAAAATGGGGCGCGACGACATGGCTGTTGTCGATCCTAAATTGCGGGTGCGTGGAATGGATGGGCTGCGCGTGGTTGATGCGTCAGTCATGCCTCGCCTGGTCGGGGGAAATACAAATGCGCCGACGATCATGATTGCCGAAAAGGCAGCAGACCTGATCCGGGGAACCTGACTTGGTAGAAAACCAGGCGCACAATAACAAAGGGGAGAGACAATACATGCTTGGCAAGATGATGCACAAACAGCTGACGATCAGTTCGCTATTGGAACATGCCGGTCGCTATCATGGAGATACGACGGTGACGTCGGTCGAAACATCTGGTGAAACGGTCCACTCCAACTGGGGCGAAGTCGAAGCGAATGCGCGTAAATTGGCGTCGGCGCTGAAACGACTGGGGTTAGCGCAGGAGGATTGTGCAGCGACGATTGCCTGGAACAATCGGCGCCATCTGGAAATCTATTTTGGCGTCGCTGGCGGCGGCTTCATTTGTCACACGATCAATCCACGCCTGTTTCCCGAACAGCTGATTTACATCATCAATCATGCCGAAGATAAGGTGTTGTTTATTGACGCGACCTTTGTTCCAGCGGTGGCCAAGCTCAGGCCGCATTTACCCAATCTGCGTCATGTGATCCTGATGGGGGCACGGGATGATACAGCGGCCCAGCAGATCGACGGGTTATTGTTTTACGATGAACTGCTTGCGGGCGAACCTGATGATTGCATCTGGCCCGAGATTGACGAAAATCTGCCGTCCAGCCTGTGTTATACGTCCGGCACAACAGGCCACCCCAAAGGCGTGCAATACACCCACCGAACCAATGTCCTGCATACATTGGGCGGCAACCAACCTGATGGCTTGGGGCTGGCTGCGCGCGACACCGTGATGATGGTTGTGCCGATGTTCCACGCCAATGCCTGGGGTGCACCCTATGTTGCGGCAGCTGTCGGCTGCAAAGTTGTCCTGCCGGGTCCGCATCTGGATGGGGTCAGCCTGGCAAATCTGATCGATTCCGAACAGGTTACTGTGTCGCTAGGCGTTCCGACCATCTGGATGGGACTTCTACAGGGACTGGAGGAGACCGGGTCCAAGGCCGAAAGCCTGGAACGCACGATTGTCGGTGGTTCCGCGTTGCCGACCGTGATGATTCCGACCTTCCGCGACAAATACGGGGTCGAGCTGATCCACGCCTGGGGAATGACGGAAACCAGCCCGTTGGGCACATTGAACCAGTTGCTGCAGAAACACGATGATCTGAGCGTGGCGGAACGGAGCGCGATCCGCGAAGGTCAGGGACGTCCGCCCTATGGAGTCGAGCTGCGACTGGTAGATGATGCCGGTACGACCCTGCCGGAAGATGGCGAAACCCAGGGCAATCTACAGATCCGGGGCCATTGGATTGTCGATACCTATTTCAAGTCCGAAAACAGCGCTTTGACCGATGATGGCTGGTTTGACACGGGTGATGTGGCCACGATTGACGCCGATGGGTATCTGATTATCCGTGATCGGTCCAAGGACATCATCAAGTCAGGAGGTGAATGGATATCGACCGTTGAATTGGAAGACATCGCCGTTGGCCACCCCAAGATCGCCAACGCGGCCGCGATTGCTGCAAAACACCCGAAATGGGACGAACGCCCTGTGATTATTGCGGTCAAGGCGGCCGGAGAAGAGGTCAGTGAGGCAGAGGTTCTTGCCATATATGACGGGAAAGTCGCCAGTTGGCAGGTTCCGGACAAGGTGATTTTTGTGTCCGAACTACCGCTTGGGGGGACCGGAAAAGTGCTCAAGAACAAGTTGCGCGAACAGTTCGGGGATGTTCTAGTCAAAGCGTGATCAAACGGTGCGGATTGGTTCCGTTCGGCTGATGCCTGTCCGCGCCGCCCCTTAGTTTCTGACAAGTTTATCTGTTAAGCCCTGTTTAACACCGCCGCTGATATCCCTGATCCTGGGTGAATATAAAGGTGGTGGAGTATGAGCGCGCAAAGCAATGCGGCGCCCATCATCATCAAGAGGAAAAAGGTCAGTGGTGGCGATGGTCACCATGGTGGCGCGTGGAAAGTCGCTTATGCGGACTTTGTGACGGCCATGATGGCATTCTTCATGTTGATGTGGCTGTTGAACGCAACGACGGAAAAACAAAGAAAAGGTCTGGCGGACTATTTTTCGCCGGACATACCGATCAGTCGAACATCGGCAGGCGGGGACGGTGCCTTTGGTGGAACCAGCCCGTTTGCTGAGGACATCCAGACCCAGATGGGGACCGGGGCGTCCGATCGCAATCCAACAGTGTCGAACCAATCTCAGGGGCAGTTTGGCGTGTTGCGCGAGGGGCAGGAACTCGCGCTTGAAAAGGACCTCAAGACCATTGAAGAGGCCCTGCAGGGGCGCGGAGGCGAAAGCCTGATCAGCACCGAGATGGCCAAACACATTGTGACGCGTGTGACGGACGAAGGGTTGATTATCGAATTGTTTGACACCGATGATGCCCGGCTGTTCCACAAGGATACCTCCAGGCCGACTGAGTTGTATCAGTCGCTGACGCGTGTGGTTGCGCAATTGTCGCAAAGGGTGACCAATGCAATTGCGGTCAATGGTTTCACGCAATCCCATCCTGTGGTTCTCGCAGAAAACCCGGTTTGGGCATTGTCTACTACCAGGGCTGGGAAGACCCGTGAGCTTCTCGAATCTAACGGGGTCCAGACGCGAAGAATTCATCGGGTGACGGGACATGCTGATCGCAAGCCCGCAGTGAACAACCCGATGGCGACCCGGAACAATCGTATCGAAATCACTTTGTTACGCAATTGAATCAGTGCTTTGGCGCTGGCAATTACAAAGGATTTTATCTGTTAGCTCCGTATTAAGCGGTCGCACGCTAGCTGTTGCATCAAGATTTAATGATGCAGCAGAAAGGCGTGTCCATGACCATTTCTTCTTCGCTGAACGCGGGTATTTCGGGCTTGTCCGCAAATGCTTCCCGATTGGCTTCGATTTCAGACAATATCGCGAATTCGTCAACCTATGGGTACAAACGCGTTCAGACAGATTTCCATTCACTTGTCATGTCATCCAGCGGTGGGTCGTATTCTGCCGGCGGGACCCGTGCAACGACACAGCGACTGATCAGCGAAAGCGGGTCGTTGGTGTCCACGTCGAACGCGACCGATTTGGCGGTTCGTGGACGTGGGTTGCTGCCTGTCGCGACGTTGAGCGACGTCAACAGCGGGAATGGATCCCCCCAGATGTTGCTGACCACAACCGGATCGTTTCGAACCAATTCCGACGGGTTTCTGACTTCGGAATCCGGTCTGGTGCTGATGGGGTGGCCTGCGCAGGCCGATGGAACCATTCCGCCGTTTCCACGGGACACGTCAGATGGGTTGGAACCCATTCAGATCAACGTGAACCAGTTTTCGGGCGAGCCCACGACACGCATGACTTTGGGAGTGAACCTGCCAGCAACTGATACCGAAGCGGGTTCCGCGGGAGTGGCGCAGGAGCTATCGGTCGAGTATTTTGACAACCTGGGCCGATCCGAGAACATTCAAGTCGAATTTGCGCCAACGATTCCCGCGACGGGTTCGTCCAATACCTGGACTATGACTTTGCGCGATACGGCATCGCCAGGCACCGTTGTCGGTGAATATACACTGACGTTTGATGACTCCCGAACTTCGGGTGGGACATTGGCGTCGGTCACGACGGTCTCGGGCGGGGCCTATGATGCGACCTCTGGGACGATGTTGGTCAACGTCGCGGGTGGACCGATGGAGATCAATATCGGTCAGATCGGGGAAAGTGACGGGATCACCCAACTGTCCGACAGCTTTGCACCAGTTTCCATCACCAAGGATGGGTCGCCAGTGGGCAACATGATTGGTGTCGAAGTTGACGCCAACGGGTTTGTGCACGCCAATTTTGACACAGGCATAACCCGGACGATCTACAAGGTGCCCCTAATCGACATGCCCAATCCCAACGGGATGGTGGCGTTGGATCAGCAGACCTATATGCCATCGACCGACAGCGGGACATTCTTCCTTTGGGACGCGGGTGAAGGACCGACCGGGGATATCGTATCCTACGCACGCGAAGAGTCTGCCGTCGATGTCGCGGGGGAACTGACCGCCATGATCCAGACACAGCGGGCCTATTCCTCGAACGCGAAGGTCATTCAGACCGTCGATGAAATGCTGCAGGAAACCACCAATATCAAGCGGTAATCGGGTTCGCGCCTGATTTCGGGGAGGGCTCGGGATGAGTATCACATCGACATTCAATACTGCGTTGAGCGGTCTTTCAGCCGCGCGTCGGTCTGCATTGACCATCTCCGACAATTTGGCCAATGCGTTGACGCCGGGGTATGCGCGGCGAACAACCGAACTGGTGTCGCAGGGCGATTTGTTCCCCGGCGTTCGCGTCGCCGGGGTGGTGCGCAATGTTGATCCCGCCGTCGTATCATCCCGAAGGGGTGCTGAAGCGGAGCTTGGCGGCGCGACGGCACAGGCACAGTTCTTTGACCGGATGGCAACATTGGTCGGAGACCCGACATCTGCGACTTCCATCGGCAGCCGCCTTGCTGCTTTCGATGGGGCGCTCATCGAAGCGGCGTCACTGCCACATTCACCGCAACGCCTGGATCAGGCAGTCGCGCAGGCACATGATCTCGCTTCGTCTCTTTCGGATGCAGCCGAGGGGTTGCGCAATATGCGTACACAGGCTGACCAATCCATCGCAACCCAAGTGGACAAGTTGAACACAGCCCTTGCCGAAGTTCAGAAGCTGAACGTTCGAATTACGGCCGCGCAATCCGGTGGAAATGATGCCGCCGCATTGATGGATCAACGCGACATGTTGATTGATAACATCAACGTCATGGTTCCTGTCAAAGTGGTTGCCCGAGATTTTGGCCAGGTTGCATTGTATTCGGATGGAGGGGCCATCCTGTTGGATGGTCAAGCCGCCGAGTTAAAGTTCACCGCGACGCGGGATACGATGCCGCATATGTCGGTCGACAACGGGTTGTTGTCTGGTTTGGAAATCAATGAACGCCCTGTTCGTACCGACAATCTGCGCGGAGCAATTCGCGGGGGTACTCTGGCTGCTCAATTCGAAATTCGAGATGAGTTGGCAGTGTCGGCTCAGGACGCTTTGGACGCGGCGGCCCGGGATTTGGTCGAACGTTTCCAGGACGCAGCGCTGGATTCCACCGTTTCGGTCGGGGCAGCGGGTTTGTTTACAGATGATGGAGCGGCGTTTGATCCTGCAAACGAGGTTGGGATTTCCAATCGGATTTCGGTGAATGCGGCTGTGGATCCGACACAAGGCGGAGAAAGCTGGCGCCTGCGCGCGGGTTTGGGCGCGAGCGACCCGGGAGATCCAGGTGAGGCACGGTTGCTTCAGGCGTTTGGTGCTGCTCTGGATGCGCCTCGTCTCATGGGGTCCATGCTGTTGGGGCCAGGTTCCATGAGCGCAGACGCTGTGGCGAACAGTTTGCTCTCTCATTTTGCTTCGTTGGATGGCCGTGCAGAACAGTCGCTCGGGTATGCCTCTGTTCTGCTGACTGAAACCCAACGGATAGAACAGGAGCAGGGCGTGGATACGGACGCCGAACTGCAGAACCTGATGTTGGTCGAAAAGGCTTACGCCGCCAACGCACGGATGTTGCAAACCGTAGATGAACTGATGGAAACTTTGCTGAGGCTGTAACCAATGAACATGACTTCAATAGGCGATCTTGCACACAGTCTGATGTTGCGTACGCAAAGCACCAGCCTCAAGGCACAGATATCAACACTGACCGAAGAACTGGCGACTGGGCAGATCACAGATGCCGGTTCTCGAACGGGGGGCGATTTTTCGTATCTGTCCGATATCGAACGGAATGTATCTCTGCTCAACAGCTATGGGCTTGCGGCGTCCGAAGCGGCGCTGTTTACCGGGGCTGCACAACAGCATCTGGAACAGCTACAGGATCTGATGTCCGGGTTTTCAGCAACGTTGGCAACCACCAGACAAAGCACGCAACCTTCGGCACGGGAACATGCGGCGCTTGAGGCAAGGTCTGGCCTGGAAAAGGCAATTGCCACATTGAACGGGTCAATCGGTGGTCGTCGGTTGTTTTCGGGGACGGCAACGGATCAACCGCCCTTGCAGGATACCGAAACCCTGTTGGCTGAGCTGAAAGCCGAGGTTGCCGGTCTAACAACAACGACGGATATACGTCAGGCTGTGCAGGATTGGTTTTCCGACCCAAGCGGATTTGATGCCATGATGTATCAAGGGTCGGATCAACCGTTGGCTGCCATGCAGATCGGGGCCAATGAAAGCGTCACAATGTCGATCAAAGCGGATGACGCCGAGTTTCGCGAGATCTTGCAGACTTTGGTATTGCCGGTGTTGGCAATGGAAGCCGACTTGGGGTTTTCCAGTTCGGTCCAGACTGGTCTGATCCACCGCGCGCTAGATGATTCCATGAACAGCGAAGGCCACATAACAGCAGTCCGGGCTGATCTAGGATTTGCCGAGGCGCGGATCGAAGAGGTGAACACCAGAAATACAGCCGCACAGACCAGCCTGGAATTTGCACGCAATCAGCTCCTGGCAGCGGACCCCTACGAGACTGCCGTCAAATTGCAGGAAACTCAATTTCAGCTCGAAAGCCTCTATTCTGTTACGGCGCGCTCGTCCCGTCTGTCATTGTTGAGCTATTTGTGATGAAATTTCTTAGCATCTTGGTATTCTTGTTGGTCGCGCCGGCGTTCCTGTATGCGGCTCCGATCCGGCTCAAGGATCTTGTGGAATTTGATGGCGTCCGGGGCAACGATCTGGTGGGATACGGGTTGGTCGTCGGGTTGAACGGAACCGGGGACGGGCTGCGGAATGCGCCCTTTACCGAAGAAATCATGTCCAACATTCTGGAACGCCTTGGTGTTAATGTGACGGGCGAACAGTTCCGGCCGAAAAATGTGGCTGCTGTTTTTGTCACCGCCACGCTGCCTCCTTTTTCCAGAGTGGGTGGTCAGATTGACGTTACGGTTTCTGCGATCGGGGATTCAAAGAGTTTGTTGGGCGGCACATTGATCATGACGCCATTGAATGCGGCAGATGGTCAAATATACGCGGTCGCCCAGGGAACCATTCTTGCTGGTGGCGCTGTAGCAGAAGGGGATGCAGCGACGATTACCCAGGGTGTACCTACCGCCGGGGTGATCCCGTCTGGTGCACGGGTGGAACGTGAAATCGAATTTGACCTTTCGTCTCTGACCACACTGCGATTGGCGCTTCGTGATCCGGATTTTACCACCGCTGGACGCATTGAACGTGCGGTCAATGGTGAGTTCGGCCGGAGCATTGCCATTATGCGGGATTCCGGGACGGTCGAATTGGATATCAATGCCACTCGGGAAATTTCTCCGGCGCATGCCATCGGGAGGATCGAGAACATCCTGGTTCAGCCAGAGCGGAAAGCCAGAGTTGTGGTTGATCAACGATCCGGCACGATTGTCATGGGCGCAGATGTACAATTGTCGCGGGTGGCAGTCTCTCAAGGAAACCTGACATTGCGGGTCGAAGAAGCGCCAGTCGTCGTACAGCCCAATCCGTTTGCGGAAGGACGAACCGTTGTCGTGCCGAGAACCGGTGTCGCGCTTGATGAGGAAGAAGGAATCGCTTTGGCAGAAGTTCCAGAAAGCACCAGCCTGTCCCAGGTTGTCTCCGGATTGAACGCCTTGGGGGTATCTCCGCGGGACATGATCGACATCCTGAAAAGCTTGAAAGCTGCAGGTGCGTTGCATGCCGAGTTTATAGTTCGGTAAGGCAGGCCATGAATTCGGTCTTGTAGATGAACGAATTGACAGGCCAGTTGGGGTGCAGCTCAGGGACGCCGATTTGAGGAAGGGCCCACCGGGGAGCGGTCGGTGATCGCCTGTCACAGTCGGGCAGGATCTCGTCGGGTCCAAAGTTTGGGCTGACGGGTCTAACCGGATAACAGGCTTCGGAGCCCCAAACGCGGGCCGCCGATGGATTGCGACAAGGATTCTGCGGCATCCCGCACCCGAGCACCAAAATCCGCGATCATGGGCTTGGTGACCCGGTGTGTGGGTCCCGAGACCGATATCCCAGCCACAGCCTCACCATAGACATTCAATATGGGGGCCGCGATGCATCGCATGCCTTCGGTGCGCTCTTCATCATCTACGGCATACCCGCGGGTTCGGATGTCCGACAGGTCCCGGCGCAAGGCATGTTCTGTGGTCAGAGTATGAGGCGTGAAATTGGACAAGCCACGTTTAACGAGTGAATCAATGCGGTTTTCGGGAGCGCAAGCCAAGAGCGCCTTGCCAATCCCGGAGGCATGGAGCGGAGATAATGTGCCCGGCGGGAAAAAGGCCCGGATCGAAAAGTGGGTCTCGACTTGGGAAAGGAACAAGACTTCGCTGCCTTTTTCTATCCCCAAATTCGCGGTTTCACCTGTCTCCTCCATCAGCGCGCGCATCACGGGGCGGGCCCGTTCTACAACGCTGGTTTTGCGCAGGAATGCAGATCCCAGTCGAAAGGTTGTAGCCCCAATATGCCACGTCTGGTCACCGGCATCCATTTCGGCGGCACCGCGCAACTCCAAAGTGGTCAGGATGCGATAGATCGTTGCAGGCGACTGATCCAACGCGGTGGCTATTTCTGTCAACGTCTGTCCGTTGCCATGGGCCAGTTGTTCAAGCACATCCAGCGCCCGATCCAGGGATTGGATGCGGTTTTTTTCAGATTGATCATGAAACGCCTTGGGGCGCCCGCGTTGGCGGCTAGAAGAGGACATGAACATATCTTTCGGTTCTCAACTACAATGGCGAACATTGTCATGAAATATTATTTCTATCAATGAAAAAATCCAACCATCAGAAAATAAACAGTTAAATGCAAAAATTCATATTATGAAAATCTTTTTCAAAAAAATTGCCACTGTGAAGTCTACCTGTCAGGTTCTGTGTGACACCTGCACAGGAGGGCAGAAAGATGAGCTTTCAGAACCCGGTTTTCATTCCCGGACCGACCAATATGCCAGAAGCATTGCGTCGGGCCGTAGATATGCCGACCTTGGATCACCGGTCGTCGCTGTTTGCCGAAATACTTCATCCGGCGCGCGAGGGCGTGAAGCACGTCCTAAAGAGTGCGACCGCTGAGATCTTCTTCTTTCCCTCGACTGGCACAGGGGGGTGGGAAACTGCTCTGACCAATACGCTCAGCCCGGGTGACAAGGTGCTGGCAGCCCGCAATGGTATGTTCAGCCACCGATGGATTGATATGTGCCAACGGCATGGGCTCGTATTGCAGGTTGTCGAGACGCCATGGGGCGAAGGCATTCCGGCGGACAGATTCTGTGAAATCCTGACGGCTGACACAAGCCATGAGATCAAGGTGGTGCTGGCGACGCACAATGAAACGGCAACGGGGGTGAAATCCGATATTGCGGCCATCCGTGCTGCGTTGGATGCTGCCAACCACCCGGCCATGTTGTATGTCGATGGGGTTAGTTCGATCGCGTCGATGGATTTCCGGATGGATGACTGGGGCGTTGATGTCGCTGTCACAGGGTCACAAAAGGGATTCATGCTGCCAGCCGGGTTGGCCATTGTCGGGTTCTCGCCAAAGGCCATGCAGGCGGTTGAAACGGCGACGTTGCCACGGACGTTTTTTGACATTCGAGACATGGGAAAGTCCTATGCTGCCAATGGCTATCCTTACACCCCCGCTGTGGGGTTGTTGAATGGGCTGAACCAAAGCTGTGGCATGTTGAAAGCCGAGGGACTGGAGAACGTCTTTGCCCGTCACCGGCGGATTGCTGATGGGATCCGGGCCGCGGTCCATGCTTGGGGTCTGCGCTTGTGTGCGGCATCCCCCGATCTCTACTCGGACAGCGTCAGCGCCATCTGCACGCCCGATGGGTTCAATGCCACCAATATCGTGACCCACGCGGCCGACACCTATGGCGTCGCCTTTGGCGTCGGCCTGGGCGATGTGGCGGGGAAGGTCTTTCGTATTGGACACCTGGGGATGCTCACCGACGTCATGGCTTTGTCGGGAATTGCGACGGCTGAAATGTGCATGGCTGATCTGGGGCTGGACATCCAATTGGGATCAGGGGTTGCGGCTGCGCAAGAGGTCTATCGGGCCACCGCCGCGCACCCGGTCCGGGCCGCCGCGTGATGAAGGATGCACCAATGATCATTCCTACAATCGAGGATATGCAAACTGCCCGGGAACGGATTAAGCCACATGTACATGTGACGCCTGTTCTCACCTCATCCTTTATCAATGATCTGACCGGAGCCGAACTGTTCTTTAAGTGCGAGAACTTTCAAAAGGCGGCGGCGTTCAAAGTGCGCGGTGCCTGCAATGCGGTGTTTGGTCTGACCGAAGCAGAGGCGGCGCGGGGCGTTGCCACACATTCCAGCGGCAACCACGCGCTCAGCCTCAGCTATGCGGCGGGTCGGCGGGGGATTCCCTGTCACGTGGTGATGCCGCGCACGGCACCTCAGGCCAAAAAGGACGCGGTTGTCGGCTATGGTGGTGAGATAACCGAATGCGCGCCATCCACATCATCACGAGAAGCGGTGTTCGCTGACGTCCAGGCCCGGACTGGTGCGGATTTTGTACACCCCTATAACGACCCTCGCGTGATTGCAGGACAGGCAACCTGTTCCGCCGAGCTGTTGGAACAGGTTGCGAGATTGGATGCGGTGATCGCACCTATTGGCGGCGGAGGGATGATTTCCGGAACCTGCCTGACACTGTCCAATCTCGCCCCGGAGATCGAAATATTTGCGGCAGAGCCCGAACAGGCAGACGATGCGGCGCGTTCATTTCGGGCGGGACATATCATAGCGGATGATGCGCCTGTGACCGTGGCAGATGGGCTCAAAGTGCCTCTCAAGGAGCTGACCTGGCATTTTGTCAGCACCCATGTGAGCGACATTCTGACAGTTACCGAACAGGAAATCGTTGATGCCATGCGCCTTATGTGGGCGCGCATGAAAATCGTGGCCGAGCCGTCATCGGCGGTGCCTTTGGCCTGTGTGCTGAAACACCCGGAGCTGTTCCGGGGCAAGCGGGTCGGGGTGATCGTGACTGGCGGGAATGTAGATTTGGGCAAGCTGCCCTGGATGGAGGGATAGATGAAACACGTAGATATCGCCGAGTTGGAAGTGGGTTTTGACGTTCCTGCCTTGCCCGGCATGGACGAAGCAGACATCCAGACACCCTGTCTGATCCTGGATTTGGATGCGTTGGAACGCAACATCAGCAAAATGGGCAACTATGCGCGTGAGCACGGAATGCGCCATCGGGTGCACGGCAAGATGCACAAATCGGTAGATGTGGCCAAACTTCAGGAAAAGCTGGGCGGCGCAGTGGGTGTTTGTTGTCAAAAGGTGAGCGAAGCCGAAGTGTTCGCGCGGGGTGGGATCAAGGATGTGTTGGTGTCAAACCAGGTGCGCGACCCGATCAAGATCGATCGGCTGGCGCAGTTGCCCAAGCTGGGGGCACGGATCATTGTCTGCGTGGATGACATCGACAATATTGCTGATCTGTCAGCGGCGGCGAAGTCGCACGGCACCGAACTGGAAGTCTTTGTCGAAATCGACTGTGGGGCGGGCCGATGTGGCGTAACCACTGCCGAGGCCGTCGTCCAGATTGCCCAGGCAGCTGATACCGCGGAGGCGCTGAAATTCACCGGTGTTCAGGCCTATCAAGGTGCCATGCAGCACATGGATAGCTATGCTGATCGCAAGACCAAACTGGACCTCGCCATTGCCCAGGTCAAAGAGGCAGTCGCGGCGTTGAAGACGGCCGGGTTGGAGCCTGAGCTGGTATCGGGAGGCGGCACGGGATCGTATTACTTTGAGAGTAATTCCGGTGTCTTCAATGAGCTTCAATGCGGATCCTATGCGTTCATGGATGCTGATTATGGTCGAATTCTGGACAGCCAAGGCCAGAGGATTGATCAGGGGGAATGGGAAAATGCGTTGTTCATCCTGACCTCGGTGATGAGCCATGCCAAGGCGGACAAGGCAATTGTGGATGCCGGTCTCAAGGCACAGTCTATGGACAGTGGTCTGCCTGTCATTTTTGGGCGCGATGATGTGGAATATCTGAAATGTTCGGATGAGCATGGTGTTGTCGGTGATCCACAAGGCGTTCTGTCGGTCAATGACAAGCTGAGACTGGTGCCTGGGCATTGCGATCCGACCTGTAACGTACACGATTGGTATGTGGGTGTGCGCGGCGGCAAAGTCGAAACGTTGTGGCCGGTTTCGGCACGCGGAAAGGCCTATTGACCGCGCTGACGCGCGGTGCCTCCGGCGGAGGTATTTTTTACCAGAAAGAAGCTGCAGGTCAGTGCCTTGGATCAACCCGAGTGCTGGCCGGCTGCGCAGGACAAGGATAGAGCCATGTGGATTGTACCCGAAGCTGAAATCGCCGGGTTGCTGGGGCGGCAGGAGAGTTTTGATGCGGTCGAGGCCGTGTTCGCCGCGATGGCCCGGGGAGATGCCTATAATTTTCCGGTCATCCGCGAGTCGATTGGTCACGCCGATGCATTATATGGTTTCAAAAGCGGCTTTGATCGGACCGGATTGTCATTGGGGTTGAAATCGGGTGGCTATTGGCCAGGCAATGAGGCGCGGGGGCTGACCAATCACCAATCGACTGTGTTTCTGTTTGATGCGGACACAGGTCAGGCCAAGGCCGTCGTCGGTGGCAACCTGTTGACGGCCTTGCGGACAGCGGCAGCGTCGGCCGTGTCGATCAAACACCTGGCTCGCGCCGATGCGCGGGTTCTGGGCATGATCGGTGCGGGCCATCAGTCGGCGTTTCAGTTGCGGGCCGCAGTGGAGCAGCGCGACTTTGAAAAGATCGTCGGCTGGAATCTGCATCCTGAAATGTTGAGCCGCCTTGACGATGTTGCCAATGAGGTCGGTCTTCCCTTTGAAGCCGTGAGCCTGGATGAGTTGGGCGCACAGTCAGATGTTATCATTTCGATCACGTCGAGTTTCGCGCCAAGCCTGCGGGATGCACAGGTCAGGCCGGGCACGCATTTGGCGTGCATGGGGACGGATACAAAGGGCAAACAGGAAGTGGAGGCTTCATTGTTGACCCGTTCCAGGGTGTTTACTGACGAAATTGCACAGTCGATCACGATTGGTGAAGCGCAGCACGCGGTTGGCCAAGGGTTGATCGACGCAGAGCAGATCACGGAGATTGGCGCTGTGATCAATGGGACGCAAGCCGGGCGGCAAACGGCCAAGGATATTACATTGTTTGACGGAACAGGTGTCGGGTTGCAGGACCTGGCTGTGGCGTCGGCTGTTGTCGATCTGGCAATTGAACAGGGGATCGCCATCAAAGTTGCTTTGTAAAATAATCCGACGTCAACCGCAGGACGCAACGTGCCGGGATACCTGTGCTTGCCAGATGTGATCTATGATGCGTACAAACAGAACGTGTGGTCTGTTTGTACGTGGATCATGAGACAAGCGGAGACCTGATGTGACGAAAGCATTGCGAATTGGCGGGGCCTGCGGCTTTTGGGGGGAAACGGCTATGGCCACGCCCCAATTGCTGGCAGGCGATGGGGTCGATGTGCTGGTATATGACTACCTGGCCGAAATAACCATGTCGATATTGGCCCGTGCGCAACAGAAAAACCCGGAACGGGGGTATGCAACGGATTTTGTTGGCGGCGTTCTGGCCGACAGTCTGGACGAGATTGCCAAACAGGGTGTTCGGGTCTTGTCCAATGCCGGGGGTGTGAATCCCCAAGCCTGCGCGCAGGCTGTCCAAGCATTGATCAAGGACAAGGGACTGTCGTTGAAAGTGGCGGTTGTCGAAGGCGATGACCTGATGGGCCGCTCTGCAGAGTTTGCTGACAAAACCGAAATGTTTTCAGGTGCGCCAATGCCGGGTGCGGACCGCATTTTGTCAATGAATGCCTATTTGGGGGCTTGGCCCATTGTTGCCGCGTTGAATGCAGGAGCTGATATCGTGATAACCGGGCGCTGTGTCGACAGTGCGCTGACCCTGGCTGCGTGCATTCATCGCTTTGGTTGGGAGAGCGATGCATATGATCAACTGGCAGCGGGCTCATTGGCGGGGCACCTGTTGGAATGCGGGCCCCAGTCGACCGGCGGCAATTTTACCGATTGGCAATTGGCGGGAGATTTGGCCGGAATTGGGTATCCTGTGGTCGAGATCCAAGGCTGTGGTGACATGACTGTGACCAAACCAGCGGGTACCCAGGGTATCGTGTCTCCCGCAGCGGTCTGCGAACAGATGTTATACGAGATTGGCGATCCGCAGGCATATGTTTTGCCCGATGTGATCTGTGACTTTTCGCAAGTCGTGTTGGAACAGGTCGGGTCCGAACGGGTTGCCGTACGGGGCGCCAAGGGGCGCGCGCCGACAGGGCAGGTCAAAGTTTCGGTCACTTGGTTAGATGGGTATCGCGCCGGATATCTTTTTCAGTTCAATGGCGTAAACGCCCGGCGCAAGGCGCAGAATTTTGCACGGATCGGATTGGACCGGGCCCAAAAAGCACTGCGCAAGATGGGGGGAGGGGACTATTCCGACGTCAGCATAGAAACCTTTGGCGGCCGACCGGGAGACGGCCCGTATGAGGAGATTGCGCTAAAGACCGCCGTGCGTCACCAAGATCCGCGGGCTGTGGGTCTGTTTTTGAAGGAATTGATAGGGGCCGCTTTGGCGACACCACCCGGATTACACGGATTTACCGGCGCAGGACGTCCAAAGCCGTCTCCCGTCGTGGCGTTGTTTTCGTTTCTGGTCGATAGCGAGATTTTGGACCAGCGTATTGAGATCGAAGGCCGTATGGAGCGGCCTGCGCACCGTGCCCATGGCCCTTCCACAGACACCTCTATGGATCGTTGCGTGCCACATGACGTGGATGGTCAGGCCGGTCCGACCGTGACGTGCCGGTTGGAGGAGCTCGCCTGGGCAAGATCCGGGGACAAGGGAGACAAGGCCAATATCGGTGTGATCGCGCGCCACCCTGATTATATGCCGTGGATTTGGAAGAGTTTGACGCCGCATGTCGTGACGCGCAGGTTCAAGGGAGAAATCAATGGGCCGGTTGAGCGGTTTTACTTGCCCGGGTCGGTTTCGATGAACATCCTGTTGCATGAGGCGCTGGGCGGAGGTGGGGTGTCAAGTTTGCGCAATGACTCTCAGGCCAAAAGCTTCGCTCAGGTGTTGTTGGATCTGCCCGTGAATATCCCGGAACACCTGCTGCACTGCAAACCGGGATAACGCGTTCTCGACTATTCAGCCGCGTTCGGGGTCGTGTGTGCTGTGGCCGTTCGGCAAAGGTCGCCCGCGTTTTTGGGGGACATCCAGCGCCGCACCAGCAACCTGGATGCGTAGAAACTGAGGTGTCCACATCGAGAAGCATCCACAGCAGACCGTGAAAGTCGGCTATTGGGATTTCGACCTGGTGCTGTCCCTGTTTGTGGGGCCCGCACATGCCCAAGGCGGCGGCAATATCTGTGGGTTCGAATGTTAGGTCAATCCACAGCACACCTACGGCAAGCGCCATCCCGACCGATATCAGCAGTTCTGATGGTAGCGATGCATGAAGCGGAACGTGCCCGACCTGGTAAACCTAGGCCGCCTGAGATGTCGGGATGGCAAACCCCAGAACGGGATGTGAAATATTGTGCAGGTTGATTGCTCCCAAAGGTTCTGCATCGGGGCAAATTTCTGAAAACTCATGACTGACCACGATGGGGCGGTCGATTTTCTTGCCATAGTCACCTAGCCGGGCAGCTGTATTGGCAGCGCTGCCAATAACGGTGAAGTCCAGCCGCTCGCGCGAGCCAACATTGCCGTAGGTGACTGACCCATAGGCAATGCCGATGGCACATTCGCTCCGTTGCCCGCCCGCGCCGTGATCCGCCTGGTCGAGATGGGTGACGATTTCACGCGCCGAGGTCAGGGCATTGATCCGCGCCTGTCCCGGGTCGGTGTCGGCGGGAAAGACGGCCAGAACCGCGTCGCCAATGAATTTGAGCACTTCGCCACCGTGATCGTGAATAATAGTCGATGTGGTTTCAAAAAACTGGTTCAGCAATTGAATATAGGGAACGCGCCCCAGTTCTTCCTCCAGGCGGGTCGACATGCGCAGGTCACAGAACATGATTGCGGCATCTATGTCATCTCCGTCGCCCCGTCGAATTTCGCCGCCCAATACACGCGCGCCTGATCGTTTTCCGACATAAGTTTCGAGCAATACCTGGGCGTTTTCGCGCTGCATGAAGACTTCATAGTAGCGGGCGATGACCGACGAACATTCAAAAATCAGCCCCAGATTCGAAGTCGAGAACCCGTCGGGGTGGTCGCTGGTCAATGTCAGAACATTGATCCTGCCGTCAGAAAACCGCAACGGCATGGCAACATAATCGGTTGCCCCTTCCTTGCGCAGGTCGTCGATGATTGGAAACGCTTCTGGTGCGGAGGCACTGTTGATCCGGTGACGTACGCCGCCCAACCCATTCGAGACATGACGCAATGGGCTGTTGATATAGGCGGGGTGGTCGTAGATCTCATAAGACGGCGCGTAGGTTGTGATTTCTTCGGCCTTGCGCTGCCAAATGAAGTTTTTACCCGCGATCAAGGGGTGCAGGGACCAGGCCATGACAGACAGACGCGACAGAAACACGCCGTGTTCTACCAGCTTGTCAGCCAGGGCGGCGGTGAAGTCTTCGGGAGTTGGTAGGAAGGCCGCGTCGCGCAGGAGCCAATCTATGACCGGACCACTGATATTGCCGTAATCGGGGGTGGTGAGATCATTGCCGTCCAGATCGACGTCCGTGAATGCATCGGGCATAAAACCGATGTAGCCGCGAATGTCTTCGGCTTCGTGCATGGGGGTGTCGTACATCCAAACAGCGTTTTCGATCTGCTGGTCGGCCAGGATCATATGGCGGTATCCTGCGGTGCCTTTGAACGGGCAAAAGGTCTGAAGGGCAGTGGGGCTGGTCAGGTCGGCCTGAATGTCGTCAGGCGGGAAATAGAGCGCCGGTTTCAGCCTGGTTTCGAACATCACTTTGGCTCGGGTGCTGGAGGCAAGCACCTGTCCGTGGTGGCGGATCGTCACGCGCCCCTTCATGGATCGGATTTCAATTCCGTAGCCAGGGGAAGGAGAAGAGGAGTTGTGAATGTTCATGAGCGCGCGGGTCCTGCAGTGGGCACCTGGTATTGTATCATGTGGGGAGTGCAGGGCAAAATTCCAACCGTGATGCGAAGAATGTCCACGAGGCTCCCGCCCGTCAGCAGGACATCCTGGATGTCCTGCCGCCCGTTGGGCATGGCATTGCGGAGCAGGGCCCGCAATGCGGTTGCACAGTGAATCCGCGCGCCGCTCAGATCATTTGAATCACGTTCTTGTTGATCGCCAGCACATAACCGCGACGGGCGATGTTCTTGACCAGTAGTTCACTGACCAGTTGATTGCCCAGGGTATCGCGCAGCCGTTTGATGCGCGTTGCGCCTGCCGCTTCGTCGCAGTCCGAAGTATCGCGGCCCGAGATCATCGCTTCGATTTCGACACCGGACAGGACATCGTCGTCCAGCCGGGCCTCGGCCAGAACGGACAATGTCTCCATCGCAGCCGCAGTCAGCTTGAATCCCATCGAATTCAGATAGACGGTGTTTTCTTCACGGCTGATCAGAAGTTCGGTGACTTGGATGCCGGATCGTTCGATTTGCGCCATGCGACGGTTCATCGTGACCAACATTACCAAAAACACCAAGGCCGCAATCAACATGGCGGTGGCGAATATCAACAGAACAAAGATCACCATCCGATAGCTGACCAGCGTGTCTGAAAATGCCGTGCCGGATTGTGCCAGAATTTCGAGCAGCTTGATTTCGGCCTGGGTCGTCAGGTCGCTTTCAATGAACAGCCGCTCAACGCGGGCGTTGAACGCATTGGCATCGGGCAAGGTTGCCAACAGGACCGTTCCAGCCACAATCAGAATGGCGACGATCGCGGCCATTCCATAGGCGACAATACGGGTGCCGGATCTGCGTGTTTCAGAAACGGAGATAGTAGGTTCCGGCATTGGCCTTCCTTTGTTGCAATCCTTCGGGACCAAAGACGGCGAGAACATTCAGCAATGTCCATCCTGCCGCCGACAGCCGGGGCGAGATCTCGGATTTGGCGGATCCCTTGTCGCAAGAACCATTCAATTGCGCGACACCGTAATGGAGCCGCAACGGATTATCCTGTTTCGCCTTGTAGTCGGCATAGCATGCGTCGGCAAAGGAAGGCGCAGGCAACAGGCCGACCAAAAGGCCGACCAGGGCGGAGATCATGAGCATGTGTTTCATGTCGGTATCCTGCGCTGGTTGGGGCGGTTATTCAATAACAACAGGGATTTGAGCGAGTTGATATTCGATAACAAGGCCCCGATATTGCCTGTCGGAGCCGAGAAACACCAGGTTCAGGTCATGCCGCGTTCGCCGATGGTTCAAACGAAAAACCGGGCTGGGCGAACAGAACACGGATCACACCTGAAAGGAAAAACGATGTCTCTTGCTTCCTCCCAATCCAACCGCCCTGCTTTGCATCGCCGGTTTATTGCCATCGTGCTTGCTGCATCTGTTGCTGTGACCGGGTTTACGGCCGCTCCCGCCCGTGCCGGTGATGACCTGGGTAAAATTCTGGCGGGGCTGGCCGCGATTGCTCTCATCGGGGTTGCAGTTGAAAAGCGCCGCAAAGACAAGGCAGAGGTCGTCACCCGAAATCCAGTCCATGTCGACCCATACAAACCCAAACATGGCGGGCCGCGGAATTTGCCGCCGCGTGTGGCCCGGTATGACTTGCCCCGTCATTGTGTCAGGACGTTTCCCGGGGCTGGGGAAACGCGGATTCTTGGTTTGCGTTGTCTGAAGAACAATTACAGTTATGTCGGTTCATTGCCCCAGGCCTGTCGTGTCACGGTGGATACGGGGCACAAGCATCGCACCGGCTACGTTGCTCGTTGCTTGAAGAAACGCGGATATCGGATCACCCGCCGCTAAGTGCGGGATCGAGCAGGCCCCCACGTTGCAAGGGGGCGGGAAGAGGTGGGCGGTGTGCCTGCCTCTTTTCCCTTGTGTTGAACAGGTGTTTTCTGGTTTTCAGAAGGGTATGAATTTACCGAATTTCGAGATGGAAACCCATTTGCAGGCGCAAGGATACTTGCACATCGCGGGGGTTGATGAAGTCGGGCGGGGTCCATTGGCCGGCCCTGTCGTGGCTGCGGCGGTCATTCTGGATCCCGATGCGATACCGGATGGGTTGAACGATTCCAAAAAGCTGTCGCACAAGCGGCTGATCGCGCTGGAGGCCGAAATCCTTGCTCTCGCCAAGGTTGGGATCGGCGAGGCGAGCGTCGAAGAAATCGACGAACTCAATATCTTGAGAGCTTCGCACGTGGCGATGATGCGCGCGGTTGCTGCTCTGAAACCGGCAGCGGATTTCCTATTGATTGACGGCAATTTGCTGCCGCGGGGATTGGAGCGGCCCGCCGAAACTGTCATCGGCGGAGATGGGCGTTGCGTGTCGATTTCGGCAGCTTCAATTGTGGCCAAAATGTGTCGCGATCGGATGATGGTGGATTTGGCGCAACAGTATCCAGGATATGGATGGGAAAAGAACGTTGGTTATCCCACCAAACAGCACCGTGAGGCACTGCAAAATCTGGGGGTAACCCCACATCATAGACGTTCATTCAAGCCCATACACAATATCTTGTATCAAGAGTGAACCGTAAGCATTTGTTTCAAAAAAGAAATTGACCCTGATTCGCCTTTGACTCATCCTGTCATTAACCAAATGAGCGCAAAAATGCGCCGCGGTTTAGAGGCAGAGTGATGACAAAGACCATGACCCAGAGCGCAACTGCGCTCCCATTAAACACGATTCTTGACGGGGACTGCATCGAAGTGATGAACAGTCTGCCCGCGAATTCGGTCGATCTGATTTTCGCGGATCCCCCGTATAACCTCCAGCTCAAAGGGCAATTGCACCGCCCCGATAACAGTCAGGTTGATGCTGTTGACGACCATTGGGACCAATTTGCGAGCTTCAAGGTCTATGATGATTTCACCCGCGCATGGCTCAAGGCGGCGCGTCGCCTGCTGAAACCCAATGGCGCGATCTGGGTGATCGGATCGTATCACAACATCTTTCGGGTGGGATCTGCCCTGCAGGATCAGGGCTATTGGATTCTCAATGATGTCGTATGGCGCAAATCAAATCCGATGCCGAATTTCCGTGGCAAACGGTTTACCAATGCGCATGAGACGATGATCTGGGCCTCCAAGGAAGAAGGGGCCAAATACACATTCAACTACGAAGCACTGAAATCCCTGAACGAAGGAATTCAGATGCGTTCGGATTGGGTGTTGCCGATCTGTACCGGGCATGAGCGCTTGAAAGATGAAAACGGCGACAAGGCACATCCGACACAAAAACCGGAAAGCCTGTTGCACCGGATTCTTGTCGGCTCGACGAATCCTGGTGACGTCATTCTGGATCCCTTTTTTGGAACTGGGACAACCGGTGCCGTCGCCAAGATGTTGGGACGGGATTTCATTGGTATCGAACGCGAGGAGAGCTACCGCAAGGTTGCAAAAAAACGGATCTCCAAAGTGCGAAAATTTGACCGTGACGCGCTGCAGGTGAGCACGTCCAAACGGGCCGAACCACGCGTTCCCTTTGGGCAATTGGTCGAACGCGGCATGTTGCGTCCTGGCGAAGAGCTGTTTTCGATGAACCAACGGCACAAGGCCAAGGTTCGCGCTGATGGCACGCTGATCGGAGGTGACGTAAGGGGATCGATCCACCAGGTTGGTGCCGCGCTGGAGAACGCCCCATCGTGCAACGGTTGGACCTACTGGTGCTTCAAACGTGATGGTAAAACGGTACCAATCGACGTGTTGCGCCAGCAAATTCGCGCAGAAATGCGAAACTGATCAAAAATACCTCATAAACAAGAACACCGCCGGTGCCTGTGGCCTGTCACGTGGCACTAAACTGCCCCGCCTTGCGGCGGGGCTTTTTTATGTGGGCGATTGCCGACATTTGTAATTGGTTTCCGAGTTCATTTGCTCCGGCGGCGCTCGAACCTCCGTCGGCCGTGGGTCCGCTGCCAGCCACCAAAGTTTGATTGCGGTTTTGTGAGTGACGAACAGGATGGTCTTTGGCCCGATCACAGCTCAGCAAAATACCGGCTAAAGAGGTCCTTTGTCCGGTCTGCTGAAATCCGCTTGCGCCGCTGCTCCAAGGCCCGAAACCCTTCCTGTTTGACTGTGGGGAGGGCGATAGACCACAAGAGGCCATGCGCAAATAGATTTCTCGCTTGACCGCACCCAGCTTTCATTCGTCGCCGCAGCTGCATGTCCATGTGGAATCCGCACGGCTGCAGCGACCGGCCTGTGTGCGCAAGCACTCGGGCCAATGCACCGCCGGTTGGACCGGAAGCCTAACCGACATGCACAGAGTTCAGCCGGGTCAAGACGTTGATGTGCCAGCTTGGTTTCTCCCGATGGACAGGTGAAACTCATCACCGGCCCACCTATGTTTGACAACAACGTAACCGAATAAGTCGTCTTGTGAACATCGAGACCGACCACGACATGTTGACCCTCGAACACTCTCACAAAACACGACAGATGTGTTGCTTGCTTGACCGGGCTGAAGACGATTTTGTGTGGAGTATTCGGATATCGCAGCAGGTCGCCGCGCCGCCGTCCCGAATGGTGGGGCATCAATCCGGCCAATGTGTGAGGTGGCCAGGTTTGATTGCGGCAGAGGGTCAGCTGCGGCAGTGCATCTTCCCTATTGTCGAGCCTCTCGGCATACTTTTTATTCAATTCTAACCGTGACAGATGTGAACAAGATCTGCTGGAGCAAAGAAACTGTCCGGAGACTTGGCTATTGGCGATGCCATTTTGCAATCTTTTCCAGTATTTCCGTTTTTCTGACCGGTTTGCTCAGGAAGTCATCCATGCCGGCCTGTAGACATTTCTTTTGATCTGCAGGCATCGCGTTGGCCGTCAAGGCCACAATGGGGCATCTCTCCAAGCTCAAGTTCTTTTCTATCTCTCGAATGGATCTTGTGGCCTCAATCCCGTCCATGTCTGGCATGGACATATCCATCAGGATGATATTGGGTGATAATTTTTCGAATTGGTCCACTGCCACCCGTCCATTTTCAGCAAATGATACAGATGCCAGAGTCGATTTCAGCATCTTTTCCACAACGATTTGGTTGGTTCTGTTGTCATCGGCCACCAAAATGCTCAAATTTGAAAGGTCCAAATTGTCCTTCGGCGGGAGGGGGGCTGTATCACTCTTTGGTCCTTTGGGGGGAAGTAAGCTTCTTTTCAAAACCGACATCAAGTGATTTGATCTGATTGGCTTCAAGACCATTTCGTCAATGCCAAGTTCCTTTTTCGTGACCAGATCCAACGTGGTGTCGGTGGACGACAGGATAATCAGCGGAGCGCTCTTCAGCGCTTCAATCTGACGAAGTTTCTTGGCAAGGCCCAAGCCATCAAGGCCGGGCATTTGATAATCCTGGATAATAATTTCAAAAGGCTCTTCAGGTGAGCACTCGTCAATCAAGCGTAAGGCGTCATTGCCGGAAGACGCCAAAGTCGGCCGCATGTCCCACGAGGAAAGCCGTTCAAAAAGAATTTGACGGTTCAGAGACAAATCATCGATAATCAATATACGTCTGCCCTTCAAATCTACCCCTGTATCACAGGGAGGTGACACGGGGATCGCACAGGGGATCAGAGGAAGAGTGAGCGTAAATTCCGAGCCAACATTGGGTTCTGATTTGACCGAAATACTCCCGCCCATCAGCGCAGTGAGACGAGTGGATATCGCGAGTCCCAGACCTGTTCCCTCAAATGTTCTGGTAGCAGTGGATTCCACCTGTTCGAATTCACCGAAGATTTGCCGGATCATATCTTTGTGGATGCCGATGCCTGTATCGACAATGTTTATTTTGATGTCGTAGGCTTCACCGGCTTGTTCCCCCGAGACGTCGATGAAGACATATCCCTCAAGGGTGAATTTCACTGCATTCCCCGCGATATTCGTCAGAATCTGACGTATGCGCCCAACGTCTCCCAGAAAGGCAATTGGAAGCGTTGGGTCATAGCGCATTGTGATTTCAACACCCTTTTCAGCTCCTTTTGGGGACAGAAGGGTGACAACATCCTCGATGGCGGTTTGTAAATTGAACGGTGCCTTTTCCAGCTTGAGCTTTCCCGCCTCAATTTTGGAAAAATTGAGAATATCATTTATGATCGCGAGAAGCGCAGAGCCGGATTTGAAAATCGTTTCGGCATACATTTGCTGATCTTCATTCAGATCTGTTTCAAGCATCAGTTCCGCCATACCGATGACGCCATTCATTGGCGTTCGAATTTCGTGGCTCATATTGGCGAGGAAGTCGGATTTCGCTCTGTTTGCTGAATCAGCAGTCTTGCGGGCCAACATTAGCGCATGTTCACGCTCATCTCTTTCCGCAAATGTATCTTCAAGGACGCCAACAGACATGTTCAACGCCTGAAATTCATGAGAGGCGAACCAGGGGAGTGTTTTTGTCGGGGGGATGGCTCCTGCAATTGCATGTGACATCCGTTCGTGGATCAAGTGCAACGGGCGCATGGCCAAAACATGAGTGAGAGACAAAAAAACCAGGGACAGTGTTGCTACGGTTACAAGGGTCGTCAACAACGCCTGTGTAACATTCTGGCGGATCATTTCTTCGCCTTTGCGTGTCGACCATTCGACAATCATTGTGCCAAAGTTCATTCCCTCCAACTCGATGTGGCGCCTGAATTCTGCGACACTTTCGGGGGTTCTTTCGATATGACTTTGTGCAGAAGCGACGACTTTCCCGCTGGTGTTCAGCAGGGAGATGGAAACAAGATTGATGTTTCGTGTGACAGCCTCCTGCATCGCGGTTTCCAGGACCGGGGTATCTTCGACGAGTATCGCTTCGAGCATCAAGCCGCTGAGCAGTGACACCGTCAGGTCGGCTTGTGAGGTCAATTGGGCCTCGAGCCGTTGGGTTTCGATCCTGCGCTCAATCAGCCCAACCGCAACGGCAACACCAATTGCTGCGATAAGCAGCGATCCAACGATTTGAACCAGGATGCTTGCACGCTTCATCGTTGTCGTCCGTATTTGCTGTCTTAAAAGGAAGTGGAGTGTTCGATCGCGCGACGAACAAAGTCATAGTCGGCATCGCTGCCCTGCAGAAAACCGTGTTTGGCGACCTTCATGACATGGTCGGCGTTTTGCGGATCAACCATGATTTCTTCAATATGCGTCGAAATCTCATTGGATAGTCCAGCTGCCGCAAGCCAGGGCTTGGTGACGTTTTCAAACCTGAAAAGGGCACGGATCGGGACACCCTTGGCGACGAGCTTTAGGAAAGTGCTTTCCTTTAGGGCACCAGCCGAAAACTTCCCGGCACCGACGGCCTCTCCCACGATGTCATGGCGCCCCAGAAAAGTGTAGGAACTCAGGTCATTACCTGAGATCCCCGCATTCAGGAGATGGCTTTGTGCGAGGTATCGTCCGATCGTGGACAGTTCGTCGCCAAACGCAAAGCTTTGCCCTTTCAGATCAGCCAGGGTTTCAAATTCGCTGTCGGTGCGAACGGCAATGACGCCATTGAACCGTTTGGTCCCGTTCCTGGCTTCGATGGCAATGATCCGAACGTTCGGGTTCAGGTTCTTGACCTTGATATAGGATGCGGGACCAAATCGCGCAAAATCGACAGATCCGTTTGCCAGATTCTCGATGGCGGCATCGTAATCCTTGTCGATTTTCATCTTTATTTTTACCGGCTTGCCCAATCGCGTGGTGAGCTGATCCGACAAAAACGCCAGAAAGGGGCCGTATTTGCGGACAGTTTCGGTCGGCTTGTCCGCAGCGTAAGTCCCGAAAACCAAATTGAGTTCCGCCCGACCCAGGTTCGGAAACATCAAAACCGAGAGTAAGATCGCGAGATGGAGCAGGCGGGCGAATGTGATGCTCAACCCACTGCCCCGTGTGAAAGTCGCGGTTTTGTTACGCATTGCGGATCCCTCCGTGGTTCAAAGCTGGCACCGCATAAGGGCGCGCGTTCACCAACTGTGCCTGATGGGATCAAAATATTTCGTTAACCCACCCGGGTTTTACCTGATTTGACTCAGGCGAAGATTCCTTGGTGGCGTTAACCATTCCGTAGGATTTTCCGAGTTTTTTAATGAGATTGAAATAAAAGTTGAGGCACAACTTTAAGTATAGGCGGAACATAACGTGATCAAATCTGTCAGCCGCACCGTGTTGCACTCAGTGCTGTTTGTGCTCTTTGGAGGGCTGTTTTCGGTCTTCCTGTCGACGCCTGTTGCGGCGATCCCATCCCCGGAACTTGTTATCGGTTCAGTTTCGTCTCTCTCCCAGATCCTTACAGTTGCAATCGCAACGGTATCGGGTGTCGGCGCCATGCTGTTTGGTCGATTGGGGATAAAGCCTCGGTCTTCCAACAAAGCGAGACGAGTGCCCAGCTCTGTCAAATGGGCGCTCGCCGTGATGATCGCAGGGTTGATCGGTTTGAACGTCTGGCAATATCAAACGGCTCAACAATCTGAACAGGACAGATTGCAGGCGACACTGGTACGACCGGCGAGCTTTTCCGGAACCAAGATCCAAGACGAGACGCTTAAGGAAAAGCGGTTTTCGGCTCAGGTTGAGCACCCCTTGGCAATTTCGACAGACAGGGCAGCGCAATTGTTGAGCATGCCTGCGGGAGAATCGACCTCTTTGTTCTATGATATTCGTGAAGCCGGCGAGAACGAGATGGGAACCCTGCCGGGGTCGACCCATGTTCGGTTCCCGGATTTTCTCCAGAGCACACCGCTGGAGCCGGGACAAAGTGTAGTTCTGTTCTGCCACAACGGGAATCGAAGCTCGGAAACATGCGAGGCGCTGGCAGCACAGGGTATTGACTGTAGGTTTATTGCCGGAGGGATTGAAAAATGGATCGTCGAGGGGAGACCATTTTCGGATGCCGAGGTCGAAAGCCTGTCAGATCTGCGTGCCATCCCGGAATACCCAAACAAATCGGTGTTGATGAGCACCAGCAAATTCAAGGGTCTTCTGGAACAGGGAAACGTGCAGGTGGTGGATACAAGGTACCCGGGGGATTTTGAGGCCGGGCATCTGCCAGGTGCGGTCAATATTCCGATCCGGGCTTTGCCAACCAGCGAACTACAGTCCAGAATTGCTGACTTGCGCAGAGATTTGCCGACGGTGGCCGCGTGTTATGACCGGCGAAGTTGCTTTATGGCTCAGGTTTTGGGGCTGGAGTTGACCCGTGCCGGGTTGGACTTCAGGGGACGCTATACCACACCCTGGGACTATTTTATTCCCCCGGCACCAAAACAGCATGTGCAAAACTGGCTCGCAGATCAGCAAAAGACCCTGTGGTCTCGGGCGATTGATTATCTGGCTTCGGCGCTGGTCTGGGTTGGGGACAAAAGCCATCTGATCCTGGCGCTCATAGGTCTGTCGGTGATCACGCGCCTTCTTATCCTTCCCGTCGCGCTCAAAGCCGAGAAGGACCAGATGATCACATCGGCATCAGCAGACGAGATGTCCGACATCAAGGATCGGCTGCGAAACGATCCTGTGCGCAAAGCCCGGGCCATTCAGGCCTTCTACAAGGACAAAGGACTGACGCCGGGGCGTAACCTGATAGCTCTGTTGTTCCTGCCGGTGACCATGTTGGGGGTCTCCGCTGCGCAGCAGGCGGGGGAACGGACACAGGCTTCGCTCTTGTGGCTGGACGAATTGGGGGTACCTGACTCCAGCTATGCCGTGCCTTTGTTGTTCACAGGCTTAGCTGTTGTGTATTTGTGCTGGGCGATCGCCAAAACCCGCCGTCAGGCATGGCTATGGGCGATTTTTGGCGGCGCTGGGCTGTTCTTTCTGGTCTTTGGATTGAATGCAGCGGCCGGTCTGTATCTGTGTTCTGCCTTGGTGCTGCTCCTGTTTCAGCGGGCCTATGTTACCGGGCATCTGGCGCGAGCGCTGACATTGGGGCGGGGGCTTGTGCATCAGGTTTTCCGAACCCGGCTGCCGCGCGGCTTGGTCCCGCTGAGCGACACCGAGGCATTGATTGGTGCCGGTAACAAGGCGTATCGCCTATCGGTGCTGACCAAGGCTGGCATTCAGGTGCCCAACGGCGTCGTGTTGCGGCAGTCTGCGTTGACCGATTTCAGCGCCCTGACTGGCGCAGATCGGCGTCGGTTTTCCAACAGGGTGTGGTCTCTTGCTGGTGGGCATCTGTGCGCAGTGCGCAGTTCTGCGGCCAACGAAGATGGGGCGAGCCAAAGTTTCGCCGGTGTCTTCGAGAGTGTTCTGGATGTGCAAGAGGATGGTATGGCTGATGCTCTGGATCATGTCATCGCTTCGTTCCAGTCTGCCCGGGCATTGAGTTATGAGGGCGAAGGCGCAGCGGATGGCAATGTTCTGGTCCAGCAGATGGTAGACGCAGAATATGCCGGAGTGCTGTTCACCCAGGACCCATTGGCACCGGGCATGTGTATGGTCGAAATGGTTGCAGGGTGCGGTGAGGATCTGGTTTCCGGTCGCGTGACCCCGATCAGCCTGCGATTTGGTCGCTATACCAGAGAGCTGCTCGACGGTGACCCTGGTGAAATTGATCTTGGGCCCTTGCTGGCGTTGGGTGAGCGTATCGAGAAGATCTTTGGAGGGCCGCAGGATATCGAATGGGCTTATGCCAATGGGCGGTTTCAAATTGTTCAAAGCCGTGACATTACCACCTTGTCCGCGGGTTCGGCTCTTGAACAGGTCCGGGTCCGGGAATGGGCGCGAATCCTGATACGCTTTGCAGGTTCGACCCCGGGGCCCGCAATTCTGGAACAGGATGAAATGTCCGAAGTTTTGCCGCGCCCGACACCCTTGTCCTATTCCGTCATGGCGACCTTGTGGGCTCCGGGTGGAAGCGTTGATCTGGCGTGCCGCGACCTGGGTGTCCCCTATAAGCTGCCCGAAGGTGGCGACGGACATCTGGTCCACCTGTTTGGCAAGACATTTGTTGATGCCAAGCTGAAAGAAAGCATGACCCTGCATTTGACAGAGTCCCAGGCGCGCAAGCTGCGCAAGAAGGCATCAACCTATCCGCAGGAGTTTCGGCAGAACACAATCCCGCGGTTGGCGGAGGCGCTTTCGTTCTATCAGGCGGTGGATTACGCCAAGTTGCCTGTGGATCGGATCGTGCACAGCATTACCGAGCTTCATGATCTGTTGGTGCATGACATTTATGTCGAGGCGGAAAAGATCAATATCCTGGCTGGTTTCACCATGACCGAAGCCCGGACAGCCGCAACCGGAGATCTGAGTCTGAACAGCCATCTCATGCAGGCCGAACTTCCGCATGCGCCCAGCAGCATTATGGCACGGTGTGCCGCATTGGGCGCCACGCAGGGCAAGGCCCAGGCGCTGCGCCTGATGGGGCACCGGGCCCTGTTCGATTATGAATTGAGCAGCCCGCGCTATGGGGAGGCGACTGAATTGTTGTGGCCGTTGCTCAACACCTCTGTTCAGACTCTGGGGCCGGACCCACAGGTTCCGGCGAACCTTCCTGCGGACTTGGCGAAAACCATCGATCTGGCGATTGCCTTGCAGGATCTGAAGGAACAGGCAAAACACGAAGCCTTGCGAATCTATGCAGAGCTGCGCCGGGCATTTCTGGCCCTGGGGGAGGTCAGCACGCTGTCCGATCTGATTTTCCAATTGCGCCTGGAGGAGATCACCCAGGCAGACTGGAGCGACACGGCGGACCTTGTGGCAATGGCAGAACTCAGAAAGGCAGAGGCCGAGATCAAAAGGAAGCTTGCTCCCAAAGCGGCCTCGCTGACCTTGCGCGATTGCGAACTTTTGTCGATGGGTCTCAAATCCACGGCCCATGCGGAGTCGGCGTTGTCGGGAACCTGCGTGTCCGGCGAAGGCCAAAAGTCCGGCAAGGTGTTCTGGGTCGACCAGGACGACGGCGACCCCGAAGCGCTGTTTGAAGGTTTCGAGGACGGAGACATTCTGGTCTGTCAGATGGTCCATCCAGCATGGTTGCCATGGGTGCAACGGTCGGGAGCCGTGCTCAGTCAGGTTGGTGGGTGGCTCAGCCACATGGCAATCGTTGCTCGTGAAAAGAAGGTCATGATGCTGGTGGCCTGTTCCGGTCTCGAACAGCTGACCCACGGCGAAATGATCACCGTGGGAGAGTCCGGGGACATCGAAAAACTGTCCGTAGAGCAGAGTGTCGAAGTCGCCTGACGCTTTTCCCCGGCACGGGTTTGTCGTGCCGGGGAAACCTGCCCGTTAGGCGAAATGCTGGTCAACGATGCGTTGGACCATCGGTGCAAAATGCCAATAGTCCGGCGTGTCCATATCCGCGCGTTTTCCGGCCTCATCCAGATAGCGCACTGCAATGATTTGCTTGAGATTGGGGTTCTGTTGAAAAACCTCCACCTCTTCGGGTGTCATGGGCCCGCCCTGAAGGTTCAGAGAGTGGATCGAGGCATCGGACAGGCGGTTGAAATATTCCGGCTTTGTCGCGCACAGATACCGCTTTGCGGCCACATGGTAGCGCACGCAATCGGTGACGACGGTCGGGAAGAACTGTTCCAGAACCTTGGCACCGGCCTCTTCGTGGTACCGGTCTTCGGTGTCGTTCATGGTGAAGGTGCCAAATTCCGATGTGAAATGGCCGATGTCGTGCAACAGCGCCGAGACGATGATGATTTCGTCCTGGCCATTCTGTTCTGCGATGGCTGCGCCTTGCAGCATGTGCTCGGCCATGGTCACGGGTTCACCCAAGTATTCTTCACCGCCGCGCCGCTCAAAGATATCCCCGAGAAAGGCGACAATGTTCGTCTGGGTCAGGGTCGAAAAATCAGGTGCGTTCATTCTGCAGCTTCCTTGAATTCAGACAGGACGGCCAGGGTCGACAACAGGCCATCCTTGTCAGCATAGCATCCTTGCAGCCAACGCGATCCCGCGCCAGAGTAGCCTTTGCGGGCATGGAGCACCCGTGTGTTGTCGACGATAAAGCTCTCGCCCGGTTCCAGCTTGAATGCCACGCCCATGTCCGGGTCGTCGATGTAGGACCCCATTTGGCGGTACGCCGCGTAATAGGCTTCCATCTGGTCAAAGGGGATGTCTACAAAAGGGGCCGAAGACCGGTTGTTGAACCGGATGCCAATCAGCTGCCCATCCGGCGACAATTCGATCATCGGGCGTCGTGACCGCAGCCACACGCCATCCGTTCCCTTGTATTCGAACCGGGCCGGATATCCGGACAACAGGGCAAATCCTTCGGGATTGTCTGCGCGCAGACGTTCGGCGACGCGAAAGCCATCAACGACAATACTCTCGCCACCCTCGGCGGAGTTTTCCAGGCAATACAGGATCTGTAGGGACGGAACAGGGTCGCGATAGGGATTGTCAGTATGGGCCTGCAGACCCAGTCCAGTATAGGCCAGATTCGTAGGGTTCACTTCGGTGCGAACTTCAAAGTGGCGGCCATAGTTGGTTTCGCGCACATAGCCGAATTGGTCAGCGACCTGGATCAGCGCACCTTCGGTTGTCGGACCGGCGGTCAGTTTGGCAAAACCCAATTCCGCAATAGCGGCAAGCCAGTCTCGCTTTGCTGAAGAACTGGATTGTACCGCCGTCCAGTCAAAGCTGGGTGCGGTCCGGGCGCCGTCCCAGGTTGTCACGTTCCCGGCCAGCCAGCCCAACGGTGCGGTTTTGTCCCGGTCATAGGCATTGTTGACCAACCAGCTGATGGGGAAGGCAACGGTTTTGTCTTCAGGCGCAAAGGTCACGCTCAGGGTCTCTGCCGCGACCGAAGCCGTGGCAATGCGGGTATCTGCGGGGATGTCTCCGATGGTGATCAAACGCTGACCGTTTCCCGGCGCGCGGGTCTGGTCATCCAATGCATTGTCACGCAGCCAGACGGCATGAAACCGCAAGGGGCGGGACGTGCCATCAACAAGGGTGAGGAAGGTGCCTGAAGCATCGACGTGAACGGAACTGGACATGACTGGGTCTCCGATTTGCCTGGTTCTGGTTGCGCATCTACCCGTGAAATGACATTAAAAGAATTAATTCTTTTTGGTAAATAGGCCAGGAAAAACTAATGTCTCAATCGCGCAAGCAATCTGGGCTGCCTCCTCTGGACTGGTTGCGTGTGTTCGAGGCAGCTGGCCGACACGGGAATTTTACCGCAGCAGCCCAGGAACAAGGGGCGACACAGGCAGCCGTCAGCCAACGAATCCGCAATTTGGAAAGCTGGTTGGGACGGCCGCTGTTTTCGCGGGGGGCCCGTGGAGTGACCCTGACCGTAGATGGCGAAAGCTATTTGCCGCTGGTCCAGGAGACGCTCAGAACCTTGGAACAGGGCACGGTTGATCTGTTTGGAAAAAGCCCCCGTGAAATTCGGTTGGCCGCCCTGTCATCGCATCTGGATACGCTTGTTCTGCCGCGGGTGGTGCCGTTCTTGGCCGCCTATCCGGACCTGCGTTTTGTCACCAATTCGGTGCCACTGCGTTCGGCTTTTGCGGATGAAAGCACAGCTTTGCAATTGCGCTATGGTCGCGGGCCCTGGCCTGGGCGGCAGGCGCATCTGTTGCACCCCGAAGTGTTGCAACCCATGATGCCCACCCACTGGGATCCGGACGACTGGAAACTCCGCCCGGCGATCGAACTTCGGGGCGAACGCCCCGGATGGCAGGAATGGGCACGTGCCTTAAACCTTCCGGTGCCCCATTTCAGCGGGCTGAACGTGGATTCCATGGGGCATGCCTTGCGCGCGGCGCGGTTGGGCCAAGGCATTGTTCTGGGCTCCCGTGTGCTGGCCCGGCATTTTCTGGCAACCGATCAACTGACCCTGATTGATGTTCCGCCACTGCCCTGCGCCGAAGGGTATTGGCTGACCTGGCCGGACAGTTTTTCGGCATCCCGTCGGCGGCGCAAGCTGCTCGAAGAGTTGATCGCGGCCCTGAGCCAGCCTTAGGTGTGGCCACAGATCACGCGGGTTGCACGGCATCCGGATAAGCCGCAACAAAAGCCGAGTGTTCGGCACAGGCCACCTCTACGCCCAGCAAACGGGATAGGTCTGAAATTTCGACGCCCCAACGCCGAGCGTTGTAAAGTTGCGGCATCAGGCAGATATCGGCCAATCCCGGGCTGTCGCCGGTACAGTAGGGCGACTGGTCAAACTGTGCCAGAAGGGTTTCGAAGGCCTGCAATCCGGGGCGAATGAAATGTTTCATCCAATCGCCGGGCATTCCTTCGGCACCGCCGCTTAACCCTGTGGCATATTTGGCGACTTGCAGGTTGCAAACCGGGTGAACATCCACGGCAATAGAGTGCGCCAGCGCCTGAACCTTGGCCCTCTGTGCGGGCCCAGTTGGCAAAAGCCTCAGATCACGGGTCTGGTCAAGATAGTCTAGAATGGCCAGGGATTGGGTCAGTTGCAGCCCGTCAATCTCCAGGACCGGCACAAATCCCTGTGGATTGCGTGCCAGATGATCGCCAGATCGCTGTTCGCCCTTTGTCAGATCAATCGAAATGGCCCTGTATTCAATCCCGGCCAAATTCAGCGCAATGCGCAGTCGATAGCTCGCGGACGAGCGCCAATAATCAAATAGAATGGTGTCGGTCATCTCGTGCCCCTGTCCGTTGGCAAACAACCGGCTCGCAGGAGCCGGTTGTCATCAGTTTAGTGCGACTATGTGCAAAGGATAGCAGGATCAGGCGTCCTTGTTGAGTTCCTTGGCGTGCAACCAATCGGCGTGTTTGGGCGCTTTTTTGGTCACGGACCATTCATTCAGCATGTCCCACTTCACCTCGTCCATGCGTTTCAGCATGGCTTCTTCCTCTGGATCCGGGCAGGCCAGCTCGACACGGTGGCCATTGGGATCAAAGAAATAGATCGAATGGAAGATCGAATGGTCGGTCACGCCCAGAACATCGACGCCATTGGCCTCCAGATGCTCTTTGAATTCGATCAGGGTAGCGCGGTCCTTGACCTTGAATGCGATGTGCTGCACCCAGATCGGGGTGTTGGGGTCGCGCCCCATTTCCGGCTTGGTCGGCAGTTCAAAGAACGCCAGCACGTTGCCGTTCCCCGCATCCAGGAACAGATGCATATAGGGGTCGGGTTCATGGGTTGATGGGACATGGTCCTCGGCAATTGCCAGGATGAAATCCATGTTCAGCATCTTGCCATACCATTCAACGGTTTCCTTAGCGTCCTTGCAGCGATAGGCAACGTGATGGATTTGTTCGATTTTCATGTTCATCATTCCTCTTTCAGAGCGGCAGCCTTCAGCGCCTGGGTCAGCACGGTGCGATCACCAATGTGATTGGCCAACACCAGGATCAGCCGGGCGTTCAGCGCGTCACTGTCGGTTTTCTCCAGACCTTCGTGGGCAGACAAAAGTTCGGCATAGAAATCATCTGCGCCGTTGATGTTTGGGGTCAGGTTTAGATCGGACATGGGTGTTACTCCTTGCCTGTTGCCCGGCGGATCGCGTGCCGGAACTGGTTTTCATCAAAGCTGGGTCGACGGGCGGCGACGTGCTGGTCCGGGCGGATCAGATAGACACCGCTGTCATTGTCCCCCAGGTACCGTGCCTTGAGCGCCAACGTCGGGTCGTCCTTGACCGACAATGCCAGGCGGGTGACTTCGATGCCGTCCTCTTCGATCAGATCGGGGGCATCGGCGTCGATGGTCAGCAGAGTGAATTTGTCAGCAAGTTTCGGCAACAGGAACTCATCCCCCAACGGGACATCCGGGCAAGGTGATCCTGGCCGGGTGCGGGCCGGACCATCCAACGCATCGGCCGAATTCAATGGCGATCCGTCATAGGTGCACGGCACCGACAAACGGCCCGAATTCACCAATGGGCGGGCGAATTCATACTGTTCGCTCAGATCCAGAACCGCATCGCGCAGGACGCGGGACATATCGGATTTTGGCGTAATGAAATCGGTCGACCGCGATGAATTCAGAATGTTCTCGTCCGCGCCGTACACACGTTCGTAATCATAGCTGTCCAACAGGCTTTCGGGTGCCTTGCCGTCCATCACCAGTTTCAGTTTCCAACACAGGTTGTCGGTGTCCTGCAGGCCCGAATTTGCACCGCGAGCACCAAAGGGGGAGACCTGATGCGCGGCATCGCCGGCAAAGACCACCCGACCATGACGGAACTGCTCCATCCGGCGGCACTGGAAGGTATAAATCGACACCCACTCCAGTTCGAACTCGACCTCTTCGCCCAACATCGCTTTGAGCCGCGGGATCACGTTTTCGGGCCGCTTTTCGCGCTCCTTGTCAATGTCCCAGCCCAACTGAAGGTCAATACGCCAGACCCCATCGGGTTGCTTGTGCAACAGGGCGGACTGACCACGGTTGAACGGCGGGTCAAACCAGAACCAACGTTCGGTTGGGAATTCGGCCTCCATGATCACGTCGGCGATCAGAAAGTTGTCCTCGAACACGCGGCCGACAAAATCCTTGCCCATCATTGCGCGGATCGGGGATCCGGCCCCATCACAGGCGATCAGCCAATCGGCTTCGACGGTATAGGACCCTTCAGGGGTTTCCACTTCGACCTTGACGTGATCATCATGGGTGCCAATGGCTTCGACCTTGTTGCGGCCCCGAATTTCGATGGGTGCCCCTTCGGCCTGCAATTCGCGGACCCGGTTTACCATGTATTCTTCGAAATAATATTGCTGCAGATTGATAAAGGCGGGACGCTGGTGGCCCTCTTCGGGCAGCAGGTTGAAATCATAGACCTGCCGGTCATCAAAGAAGACCTTGCCGATGTTCCATTTCACACCCTTGTCGACCATCGGCTGGCCACAACCCAGACGGTCCAGGATTTCCAGCGGGCGTTTGGCATAACACACAGCGCGCGAGCCAAAGCTGACCTTGTCATTGTCGTCCAGCACCAGCACTTCGACACCCTGCTGGGCCAGATCAATTGCCGCGCCCAGGCCGATGGGGCCGGCGCCGACGACGATCACCTTGTGACGTGCTGGGGATGATGCATCCTGATCCGCATGGCGTTCATACGGATACAGGGGAACTTCGAAAATCTTGTTCATCTGTTCTCCTCCTGAATTCGGGCTGTGCCATGGGCACATCTTCTCTGTGTCCCGGCACGGGTCTGCGCCGGGAGGATGGTTTCATGGTCTCATCGATTGGACCGGGGCAACACGATCTGGATCAAGGTGCCCCGGGCGGCCGTTTTGGGTCAGCCTTGCAGGGCGGCCCACATGTCCAGATCGCGCTGGGCAGTCCAGATCCGCGGTGTGTCGATCCCGCGTGCTTCGTCATAGGCGCGCGCCACGTTGAATGGCAGACAGTGTTCATAGATCGCATAATCGGCGAACTTGGGGTCGCATTCGGCGCGCACCGCGTCCCAGGCTTCTTTCAGCGATCCACCGCGGGCGGCCACTTTGGCGGCCGGGCGATAGGTGCTTTCGACAAAGTCACGGGTGCTCTCGATGGCGCGGTTCACAGCCTCTTTGCCGATCAATGCACCACCGCGACCGGGCGCAATCGCGTCCACGTCAAAGGCCGCGATGTTGTCCAATGTGCTGCCCCAGTCGCCAAAATGTCCATCACCGCAATAACAGGCGGAATGGTCTTCGACGATGTCACCGGTGAACATGACGTTCTGATCCGGCACATGAATGACGATGTCACCTGCTGTATGGGCACGACCCAGATGCATCAGGTCCACACGGCGGTTGCCGAGATAGACGGTCATATCTTCGGAAAAGGTCGTGGTCGGCCATGTCAGGCCTGGGATGCTTTCGTGACCTTCGAACAGGCGGGGAAACCGTTGGAATTCGCTGTCCCAATCTTCCTGGCCGCGTTCGACAACCATTGCACGGGCGGAGTCGCCCATGATGATCTGCTGCGCATCGAACGCCGAGGCCCCCAACACGCGGACAGCGTGATAATGGGTCAGGACCACATGGCTGATCGGTTTGTCGGTAACCGAACGCACGCACTCGATGACTTTGTTGGCCAAACGCGGTGTGGCCTGGGCTTCGACGATCATGACGCTGTTGTCACCGATGATTACGCCCGAATTTGGGTCGCCTTCGGCCGTGAACGCATAGAGGCCGTCACCGATTTCGTCGAAGGTGATTTTCTTTTCTGTCATGTCCCCTTGGGACGCGAATGCTTTTGCCATTTGTCAGATCCTTATTCTGCGGGCCATGTCACGGCGGGCAGGATGGTGCCCACGCAATCGCCAAATCCAATAGTGAACCCATCGCCGCGGGCATTGCCGCGCAGGGTCAGCGTGTCTCCGTCTTCGATAAAGCCGCGGGTTTCCCCGGTGTCGAGCGTGAAGGGTTCGCGCCCGGCCCAGCTGAGCTCCATAAGAGAGCCGTATTCCTCGCGCACAGGGCCAGAAATCGTGCCCGATCCCAGCAGGTCGCCGGCGTTCATCTCGCAGCCGCCAATGGCATGGTGGCACAGCTGTTCGGCCGCCGAGTAATACATGCGGTTGTAGTTGGTTTTTGAGATAACCGACGCGCTGTCAGCGCCGTTTGGCTGCATCAAAACTTCGAGCTCGATGTCATACAGGCCGTCTTTGCTGCCGTTCAGATAGGGCAGCAATTCCTTGTCCCGCGGCGGGGTGGGCGCGCGGAAGCTCTCCAGCGCGGCGGCGGTCACGATCCATGGGCTGATCGAGGTGCCAAACGCCTTGCCCTGAAACGGGCCGAGCGGCTGGTACTCCCAGCCCTGAATGTCGCGTGCTGACCAGTCGTTCAGCAACACATAACCAAAGATCATGGCATCGGCCTGATCCACCGTCACGGGCTGGCCAAATTCTGAACCGGTGCCGACAATCGCGCCCATTTCCAGCTCGATGTCGAGCCGCTTGGAGGGGCCAAAGGACGGCATATCTGCGTCCGGTGCCTTGGTCTGGCCATTGGGGCGGTGGATCGGGGTGCCCGAAACCACAACCGACGAGGCGCGGCCATTGTAACCGATCGGAATATGCAGCCAGTTGGCGGGCAGATCCGGAGAGCCGCGCAGGATGGCCCCCATGTTCTGGGCGTGCTGCTTGCCGGCATAAAAGTCGGTGTATTCGCTGACACCAAAAGGCATGTGCAGCGTGACATCGGCCATTGGAACCAGCAACGGTTCGACCTTGTCGCGTTCGGCGGCCCCATCGGAGAGCAGAGCAATCAGGCGATCACGCAGGGCGGCCCAAACGGCAGGCCCTTCGTCCATCAGGTCGTTCCAGATGGGCAGTTCGAACAGGGCATAATCTGCAAGCGTGATCAACCCGGCGTCTTCAGCGGCCTGCATGTCCAGGATCATGTCACCGATGGCGACCCCGCAACGGGCATCGTCGCTATCGGTTGAAAACACGCCATACGGCAGGTTGTTCAGCGGGAACGGGTGGTTGGCATCATTTGCCGATGTCACCCAGCTTGTCATCAAGGGCATTGGTTTTCCTTTGTCGGGAGGTGCGTGCAAGCACACACCCTACATTGTGTCGATGCGCCGTAGGGTGCGTGCTTGCACGCACCGTTGGCCTTATTTCAATCCGGGTGTACCATCGAATTTCTTTTCGATGTCGGCCCAGCAATCGATATAGTCATCTTGCAGCGGTGCGTCATTGGCTGCAAATGCGGTGAGATGTTGCGGGAAGCGGGTTTCGAACATGAACGACATGGTGTTTTCCAGCTTTTCCGGCCCCAGGTTCGAATTCGACGCGCCCTCGAACGCATTCTTGTCAGGTCCATGTGGGAGCATCATGTTGTGCAGGCTCATGCCACCAGGAACAAAGCCCTGTGGTTTGGCGTCATACTGGCCGTAGATGTTGCCCATCAGTTCGGACATGATGTTCTTGTGGTACCACGGCGGGCGGAAGGTGTTTTCCGCCACCATCCAGCGGTCCCGGAACAGAACAAAATCGATATTTGCCGTGCCCGGTACACCCGATGGCGCCGTCAACACGGTAAAGATCGATGGATCCGGGTGGTCGAACAGGATCGCACCCACAGGGCAGTACGTTTTGAGGTCATATTTCACGGGTGCATAGTTGCCGTGCCAGGCCACCACATCCAAAGGCGACTGACCAATATCCGTGCGATGGAACTGGCCACACCACTTGACGGTGACAGTCGATGGGACCTCCCGGTCTTCAAACGCCGCCACCGGGGCTTTGAAATCACGCGGATTGGCCATGCAGTTGGCCCCGATCGGCCCGCGACCTGGCAGTTCGAATTTCTGACCGTAGTTTTCACAGACAAACCCACGACAGGGGCCGTCCAGAACTTCGACGCGATACACGAGACCACGCGGAATGATGGCAATTTCCTGTGGCTCCAAATCAATGATCCCCAGCTCGGTCGCAAAGCGCAGGCGGCCTTCCTGTGGGACGACCAGCAGTTCGGAATCAGCGGAGAAAAAGTAATCGTCCACCATCGACTCGGTGACCAGATATACATGGCTGGCCATGCCGACCTGGGTGTTCACGTCCCCTGCGGTGGTCATGGTGCGCATACCGGTCAGCCAGGTTTGGCCACCGTCGGAATGGGCAACCGGATCCCAGCGATACTGGCCCAGGCTGATGACATCCGGATCGACGCAGGGCGCGGATGTCCACAGGGGCAGGTCGATCTTGGTGTATCGATGTGAATGTTTGACCGATGGGCGGATGCGATAGCACCAGGTCCGTTCTGGTGGGTCAGCGGTAAAAGCGGTGCCGCTCAACTGTTCGCCATACAAACCATAGTCGCATTTTTGTGGGCTGTTCATACCCTGGGGCAGGGCGCCGGGCAGAGCCTCGGTTTCGAAATCATTGCCGAACCCGGGCATGTATCCTTCATTCGGACCGGCAAGTGATGGGGCCTGTACCATCCGATGCGGGGCAATTTGAGGTTTCATTTCGCGCGTTCCTTTTACTTACTGCTTGCTTCGGTAATAGTTGATTTTGTAACTAACAAGGGGAAGGAGATCACAATGACCCAAAAAGATGACTTTGCCTTGCGTGAATTTCTGCCGTTTTTACTGAACCAGGCAGCCGAAGAAAGTTCGCTTGCCTTTCAACAGGTTTACAAGGATCGCTATGGGATGTTGCGCACCGAATGGCGGGTCCTGTTTCATCTGGGAATCTATGGTCAGATGACGGCCAAAGAAATTGGTGATCGGGCAAAAATCCATAAAACCAAGATCTCAAGAGCTGTCCACAAGCTGACGCAAAAGCGATTCGTATCACGGACCAGGGATGAATATGACCGCCGGTCCGAACATTTGGCGCTGACTTCGGCCGGAGAAACCGCCTATCGCGATCTGCGGGCTGTGGCCGAAGACTATGATGTGAAACTGGCAGCCCAGTTTACCAAAGGCGAAGTTGCCCTGCTGCGGATGATGTTGAGACGCCTCGCGGGGATGGAATAAACTGTTGCTCTGGCTCTCGAAATTTCCGAATCCAGACCCATATCAAACGTAACATGCGCAAAGGGGCCGAGGATGGTTGCTGAACCAACACTGACATTGGAATCGGCCGGCCGGGCAATGCCGCTGATCTCCTGGCTCATGCAACAGGGGCTTCAAGGTGCGGGCCAACAAGAGATGCTGCAGGGATACTGCCAGCGTCTCGAGGATATGGGGGTGCCCCTGTGGCGCCTGCATCTGGCACAACGTGCGTTTCATCCGAAATTCGGCGGCCTTGGGTTTAGTTGGACCAGGGCGGATGGCCTGTCGCATGAACATTACGAACACCGCGACTCCCCCCGTGACGAATGGGTGCGCAGCCCATTTTATCAAATTCTGACAAATGGCCTTGATGAGTTTCGGGCTGGGTTGGATGTGAACGAGGATTTCAGTGTTTTTCCGCTGCTCGAGGATCTGCGCGGTCAGGGCGCAACAGAGTATTTCGCCACCGGATTGTGGTTTGAAAAGCCGGACGATCGTGAAATCGACCCCAATCATGCGCCCGAAGGGGTTTTGATTTCCTGGACAACTGACCGGTTGGGCGGGTTTGAGGATGACGACCTGAACATCATCCGCGGGAGCCTTCCGTATTTGGGGCTGGCGTTAAAGTCATCGTCAAATCGGCAGATGGCTGCCGACCTGTTACGGGTCTATCTGGGGCGGGACGCGGGAAAACGGGTGCTCTCTGGCGAAATCCAGCGCGGCTCTTCGCAGCGGATTGATGCGGTGATCTGCTATTTTGACCTCAAGGATTTTACCAGCCTTGCCGAGAGCATTCCGGGCACCGAGCTGATCGAGATGTTGAACGATTATTTCGCCTTGGCGGTTGCAACAATCCAGAACCACGGCGGCAATATTCTCAAATTCATGGGCGACGGCATGTTGACCATGTTTGATCTGGGCAGCATCGAAGAGGATGCCACTGCCGCGTTGAATGCGGCATCCGAACTTCAGGTGAAAATCCGTGACCTGAACCGGACGCGCGAGGCCCAGGGGTTGACCACCACCGGCTTTACCCTCGCGTTGCACGCTGGCGAGATTCTCTATGGCAATATTGGTGCCGAAAACCGCCTGGATTTCACCGTCATCGGGCCGACTGTGAACTTGACCTCGCGGATTTCGGGGATGCACCGGTCCGTTGGGCAAAGCATTATTATTTCAGAATACGTGCATCGCGCCGCGCAACCTGCCTCCCATGATCTGGTGTCATTGGGGCGATATATGCTGCGTGGCGTCGCTGCGCCGATCGAATTGTTCACCATCTTCGAAGGGTGACACCCCCGGCGGCGGCTCAGATCTCGATTTCGACGCCGGGCAGGTTCAGGGCTTTCATCATGTCCCGCAATTCCTGACGCGCAGCGATGTTCGAAATGTTCAGCTGCTTGACCCCGATGTCCTTGAGATCCAGCAGGGTCAATCCGCGGGGGAACAATTCGCGGAAGATCACCCGTTCGGAAAATCCGGGCGCGACCCGGAACCCGATGCGTTTGGACAGCATGGTGATGGCGCGTTCCATCTTTTCCTTGTTGACCATACGTTGGGTGCCGACACGGTTGCGCACGACGATCCAGTCGATTGGCTTCAGCCCGGCCTGGGCCCGCAGCTGGCGGGCATTCCACACCATTTCCGAATAGACCGATGGTCCGACGATCTTTTCGCCCATTTGATCGGTATGCGCCAACAAATCGAAATCAACAAAGCTGTCGTTGAGCGGTGTGATCAGGGTGTCGGCCAGCGAATGCGCCACCTGGCTAAGCCGCGTGTGTGATCCGGGGCAATCAATCAGGATAAAATCATTGTCTGGCTCCAACGCGGCCACCGCAGCGGACAGTCGATGGTCATAGATGTTTTCGCCGGGTTGCAAAATGGACGCGTCGATTTCGGGCAGATCGTGGCATTCCACCATCGGCAGGTTCAATCCCGCCTTGTTGGCAAAGTCCTGCCGGTTCTCCAGATAGCGGCCCAGCGACCTTTGACGCAGGTCCAGATCCAGCGCGCTGACCTTGTGTCCCAGACGAACCAATGTGGTTGCGACATGCATGGACACCGTCGATTTCCCTGCGCCGCCCTTTTCGTTGCCGACGACTATGATATGCGCCATTGCCTGCGTTCCCCTGCCAATGCGAAACCCGCACGATTTAGTTGACGCGACTATATGTTGTGTCGCGCTTCAAGAAAAGCGTTTGGATGACGAAAGACGCACGGCCCAATGGATGTCGGGCCATGCATGATTGTTTTTTAACTTTTGCGCGGCTTGGATGGGGGCCGTTTTGGGCGGGCATCACCGCCTTTGGGTGCGCCCCCGCTGGTCTTGCGTGCTTTGTTCTTTTTGCTGCTTGGCTTGCCTTTTGGCGGCTGTGGCCCCTTGAGCGTTGGCCGTTTCAACTGGGTAACGGTCATCTTGGGCTCTTCGACGGGTTGCTCTGTCCGTGGCTTTGGCGCGCTTTTCTTGGCAGCAGAGCGTGGCTTGTCCGAATTGTAATCGGGTTTCTCCGACCAACCTTCGCCCTTGCGGTGTTCTTTCGCGCCATGGGGTTTGGGTTTGCCACCATAGGGTTTGGGCTTGTCGCCGTATGCCTTGGGCTTGTCGCCATACGATTTGGGTTTGTCACCGTATGCCTTGGGTTTGTCACCGCGGGGTTTGGGCTTGTTGCCGAATTTGGCGCGACCGCCCTGTCCCAGGTCAGGGGCCTTGTCCAGACGCTTCAGGACTGCTCCTGGTTCTATTTCACCCTTGTCGCCAATGGCTTCCAGGAATGCCGCGACTGCGGTTTCCTTGATTTCTACAAAGGTTTCGGTGTCCTGCACCCGGATGGCACCAAACACATCGCGATCGGTGTTGCCGGCCTTGCACAGCATGGGCAGATACCGACGCGGTTCGGCTCCGGCGTCGCGTCCACCCGCAATCGAAAACCAGACGCTGGGACCAAATGCGGCCCTGTTGTCCGAACGCTCCGGGCGGGAATCCGCTGCGCTCAGCTCTTCGGGGGCCGAGCGTTGGGCGTGATACAGGCGCAAATAGGCGGCGGCGATCTGTTGGGGCGTAAACTGATCCAACAGGCTCTGAACAACCGGCGTTTCGGCGTCGGTCACGGCGTCGTGCCAGGTGGCGTCTTGCAACATACGCTCTTGATCGCGGGCACGGACATCATCCGCAGATGGTGCTTCGCCGAATTGCGCGTCCAACTTGGCCCACCGCAACAGACGCGTCGCCTTCGAGCGCATCTTGGGGGGGGCGATCAGCGCGCTGACACCCTTGCGCCCGGCGCGTCCTGTCCGGCCGGACCGGTGCAACAAGGTTTCATGGTTGTTGGGTAGCTCGGCGTGGATCACCAGATCCAGCCCCGGCAAATCGATGCCACGCGCCGCGACATCTGTGGCCACACAGACACGAGCACGGCCATCACGCATGGCCTGCAATGCATGGGTCCGTTCCGTCTGGCTCAATTCACCGGACAGCGCAACGACCGAGAATCCGCGGTTGGACAGTCGGGTAGTCAGCCGGTTCACCATGGCGCGGGTGTTGGCAAAAACGATGGCGTTGGGCGCTTCGTAGTACCGCAGTACATTGATGATTGCGTTTTCAGCGTCCTGATGGCCGACATGCATCAGCCGGTATTCGATGTCGGCGTGCTGTTCCTTTTCGGCCACTGTGGTGACACGCTGCGCGTCCTTCTGATAGCTCTGCGCCAGCGCCGCGATACCTTTGGGCACGGTGGCAGAAAACATCAGGGTCCGGCGGGTTTCCGGGGCTTCGCCCAGAATGAACTCAAGATCTTCGCGGAACCCCAGGTCCAGCATTTCGTCAGCTTCGTCCAGAACGACACCGCGCACCTGGCTCAGGTCGATGGTGCCGCGCATGATGTGGTCACGCAAACGGCCCGGCGTGGCGACGACGATATGCGCCCCACGCGCCAGCGCCCGGCGTTCGTCGCGCATGTCCATGCCGCCGACGCAGGATGCGAGCGTTGCGCCCGCATTGGCAAAGAGCCAGGACAATTCGCGTTTGACCTGCAAGGCCAGTTCCCGCGTTGGCGCGATGATCAAGGCCAGCGGCGCGTCCGCAGCTTCGAATTTTTCACCTTCCAGCAACGTCGGTGCCAATGCCAGGCCAAACCCGACTGTCTTGCCCGATCCGGTCTGTGCCGACACCAACAGATCGCGTTCGGTCAGATCTGGGTCGGTCACGGCGGTCTGCACCGGAGTCAGGGTTTCATAACCACGCTGTTGCAGCGCATCGGCAAGGGCTTGTTTCACGACGGAGCGGCTTTCTCGTGGCAAGGCCACGCAGAGGAGGGAGAAGAGAAATCAAAAAAGGCTGCCTCGAACCAAGGCAGCCTTTGGTGTTTTGGTCCGGCTTGGGAAGCTTAGAAGCCCAGGCCTTCGTATTTTTTCTTGAACTTGGACACACGGCCACCGGTGTCCATCAGGCGCGCACCGCCACCGGTCCATGCGGGGTGCACGGATGGGTCGATGTCCAGCGCCATGGTGTCGCCTTCTTTGCCCCAGGTGGAGCGCATTTCCAGCATGGTGCCGTCGGTCATCTTGACGTTGATGACGTGATATTCGGGATGGGTGTCTTTTTTCATGATACCGCTCCTCAGGCTTTCTTGGGCTTGTAGTGTGCGTCTTCGGCGATACGTGCGGATTTACCACGACGTGCACGCAGATAGTACAGCTTGGCACGACGAACACGACCGCGACGAACGACGGTGATGCTGTCGATATTGGTCGAATGCAGCGGGAACACACGTTCTACGCCTTCGCCAAAGGAAATCTTGCGAACGGTGAACGAACCGGCAATGCCGCTGCCGTTTTTACGGCTGATGCAGACACCTTCATAGTTCTGCACACGCGAGCGCGAGCCTTCGGTCACCTTAAAGCCGACGCGAATGGTATCGCCAGCTTTGAAATCGGGGATGTTATGCCCCAGGGCGGCAATCTGTTCCGCCTCCAGTTCTGCGATCAGGTTCATCTGATCATCTCCTAACTGCTTGCGGTTGTTCCGCAAAGGTTTTCGCCGTCCAAGAGCTCTGAGCCTTCATCGGGTCCGCGTGTCGCGCCCGCCAGAGATTAGCCGTCGTTGCTTTCCATTGCTGTTCACGTTGACCAACCGGTCGAAGAAAACCGGGCGTATGTCAAAGCGGAACAGGCCCAGACGACTCAGACGAGTCCCGGACAGGCGGTGTATAGGCAGGTCAGCCGTTTAGATCAAGGGGCGATTGCGGCATCAGCCACAGCGAAAGATAGCGTTCCAAATGCGCGGACGCTGGTCTGTCATTGTGCAGCGCACAAAAGTGCAAGGCGATGGTGTTGATCAGAAAGGCCTGAACACCTTCGGCGAGGATTTCAGGCGACGCATCTGTTCGAAAGACCGAACCGCACAGCCACGGTGTGAGGATCTCGATAAAGCGGCCAAATGTCATGGCGATAGGGCCGATGTCATCCTTTTGGGCAGCCCCTGAATGGCGCAATATTACATCAAAAACATATCGTTCATGCGCCATAAACCGCATCAGAGGGGTTAGCGCCGAAATCAGGTTTTGGAGGGATCCCGGAGCGTCCTGTCCCGCCAGATCATCCAGAATTACGTCGACCCGCGCCCCGATCAGACGATCCATCAGCGCGTCTTTGTCGGGGAAATGGGCAAAGAATGTTCCTTTGGCCACACCTGCGCGGCGCACGACCTCTTCGACACGCAGTGCGCCATAGCCGGTTTCGGAAATCACCTCTTCGGCTGCCGCAACCAAACGGGCGCGGGTTTTGAGCGTGCGGGATTGGAGTGCTTCGGGCATGCGAGGGTTTTTACACAAAATGTGACCGGGGTCAAAAAATATAATTGACCACGGTCAATTTATGGTATTTAAAATGACCGTGGTCAATTATGGAGAACGTGATGACACGAAAACGCATTCTGATTCTGGATGGGCACCCAGCTCGCTCTTCGATTTCCCATCAGTTGGCGCGCACCTATTTTGATGCGGCCAAACAAAATGGACATGACGCCAGAATCGTGGCGCTCCATGATCTGGATTTTGATCCCGACTATGGGTTTGGGGGGTATAAAAACCAAAAACCGCTCGAACCGGATCTTGAATCGTTTCTGGACTCTCTGGAGTGGTGCGAGCATTTCGTCATGACCAGCCCCATGTGGTGGGGTGGGCTGCCAGCGAAACTCAAAGGGTTGATCGACAGGACGTTTTTGCCCGGGCGGACGTTTGATCCCAGGGGCACAGGGTTGCCGAAACCGCTGTTATCGGGGCGCAGCGCCCATGTCATCCTGACCTCGGACAGCCCGTGGTGGTATTTTCGGTTCTTGTTGAACCGTCCGCTGTATTGGCAGCTGAAAAGACAAATCCTTGGGTTTGTCGGCTTCAAACCAGTCAAGGTGATGCATTTTGCACAGGCCAGCCATCCAAAAGACAAAGACGTTGACGCCTGGATGCAGAAAGTCAGCGTAATGGGAACCCGGGCGGCCTAGTCGGGCTTCTTCCTGCTATGGACATCCCACAAGTCTGGGCGCCTTTCCCGGGTGATCTTTTCGCTCATCTCGTGACGCCATTCAGCGACCTTGCCGTGGTGCCCGGACATCAGCACATCGGGGATCGGGCGTCCCTTCCACTCTGCGGGACGGGTGTATTGCGGATGTTCCAGCAAACCGGAGGAAAAGCTTTCCTCTTCGGTCGAAGCCTGGTTGCCCAATACGCCCGGAATCAGTCGCACGGTGGCGTCGATCAGCGCCTGTGCGGCGATTTCACCGCCGGTCATCACAAAATCGCCCAAGGAAACTTCCTGAATGCCATAATGTTCCAGCACCCGTTCATCGACCCCTTCGAACCGGCCACACAACAGCGTCACGCCGTCACAGCGCGCCAGGCCCTGCATCATCTTTTGATCCATCGGGCGGCCGCGCGGTGACAGGTATATGATGGGCCATTGGCCCTGCACACCTGCCATCGTGTGCTCGATGGCATCGCCCAAAACATCTGGACGCAGAACCATGCCCGCACCACCACCGGCAGGGGTGTCATCGACATTGCGATGCTTGCCCACGCCGAATTCCCTCAGATCCACGGTCTCCAACTGCCACAACCCCTGTTGCAGCGCTTTGCCTGTCAGGCTTTCTCCCAGCACGCCGGGAAAGGCGGTTGGGAACAGTGTGATGATCTTGGCCTTCCACACGCCCACCAGATCCGGCGTCGGCGTCATCAGCTCACGCGGTTGAAACGTGGGGCGGATTGCCTTGCGGCCATGGGATTTGGCGGGGGCGTGTGCGGGAGTATGGGGCGTATCGTCGGACATATTCGCCTCTTATCGCGTGCCGGGGCAAAAGGAAACGTCAGCTTTTGGGCAGCCGGGTCCAGCTTTTGCGCAGGAGCTGGCGGCGTAGCCTGTCGGCCTCCCTGTCGCTGACCGTGCTCTGGTTGATGGAGAGCAATTCATCACGCAGATCAGGCGAGCCCTGTACATTGCTCCGGACGGGGAGCGTAAGTGCCTCTACCACATGTGCAGGCAGCCCGAGCAGATCCAAAACCGGATCCAGCGGACCCAGCGGACCTGTCATGTCCTCCAATGCGGTTTCGCGAACTGTAATCGGGTGAATGGCCTGTCGGATGGCTTCGACCTGGCCGGATAAATCTGCGGCCGCGCCATATTGCTTAACGAATGCGTCCAGGGGGATCGTCAGACGCCCGGCGCGCAACAATTGCCAATAACAACTGTCCAGCCAACCGCTGCGCCGCGTGGAGAGATAAAACAGCAATTCAACAGAGGGCCCCATGACTTCGGTTATCGCGGTGCATATCGCCTGCATCAGCGTTGGTGCCGCAGAATAGTCCCGGACCCCATGGCGGCCGACCAGAAATCCGCACAGATCCTCGGTCGAGATCAACATGGGGCGGGGGTCATCTGGGTCACAGGCTTCGAGGACGCTGGCAAATTCCATCAGAAAAACCGCCAGGGTGAGCGGGTCTTTGTCCTTGGAATAGGCTTGGGCCGAACGGGCAGCAGACAGGATGTCGTCGCGAAACACCAGTTGAACATGGGGCGACAACAGGTCGGCCTGTGCAGCCAGTGCAGTTTGAACCGTGGTTGTCGCCGTCTTGTGAAATCCAGGATGAACGACAATCCGACGCATCAGAAAACCCCGTCAGGCGGGTCAATGACAATGCGGCGTTGGTCCAGGTCCACAGTGGGGACCGCAGCCAAAGTGAACGGCAGCAGGACCGCTTCCTTCAGGCCCGGGCCCTGAATATCCAACAGATCCGAAGCGCCGTGGTTGAGCACCTGTTTTACCTGTCCGATCAGCGCGCCACCGGTGTCATACACATCCACGCCGATCAGATCGGCGTGATAGTATTCATCATCCGGCAGAGAGGGGAGCTGATCGCGTCGCGCAAACAGGCGCAATCCCTTGATCGCGTCGCCCTGTTCCTTGGTTTCGACTCCGCCCAGACGGGCAGTGAACCCGCCTTTGACCGCGCGGATCAGATGCAGCGAATAGCTTTGGCTGCCGTCTTCGTTGGTCAGGGGGGAATAGGTTTCGATTTCGTCCGGGATGGCACAGAAACTCTTGATGCGCACTTCGCCACGCACACCATAAGATCCGCTCACGGCGCCAACACAAATAAGGTCACTCATGGTTTCATCTCCGTCGCAGAACTCGGGTCAATCCAAAGAAAGGGGTGCCCGATACGGTGATCTTTCGCAAGATCAGTAAAACAAGTCCGTGACCAAAAGGCCAAGGTTTCGATGGAAGATCTGACAGGGTTTACCGCGTTTCGATCGGCACCGCGGGCAGGCGGTCTTCCCAGCCCTTGGTTTCCAGTTCGGGTGTCAATGCGGTGTCTTCCGGATGACCCAGACAGAAATAGCCAATGAGTTGCCAGGCAGTTGGTACATCCAGATCGGCGTTCAGTTGGGCGGGATCCAGAACAGAAACCCACCCCAGCCCGAGGCCTTCGGCCCGCAGGGCCAGCCAGAACAGGGTGATGGCCGTGACCACGGAATAGCGCCGCATTTCCGGCATGGTGGCAGCGCCCAACCCATGGCCCTTGGCGGTGGCATCGTCGCAGTAGATCGCCAGTTGCACCGGAGCTTCGCGCATGCCGGATAGCTTTAGCCGGCTGTAACGCGCTGCCCTGTCACCAGAATATCCGGTAAGCGCCTGTGCATTGGCCTTTTCAAAATTCTCGAGCGCCGCCGCGCGGGCGGTATCGCTGGTCACGCGGATCACGCGCCAGGGTTCGCTCAACCCCACCGAAGGGGCCAGTCGAAAGGCGTCGAGGCAGCGCGTCAGCACCGCCTCATCCACCGGATCCGTGCGGAACCGGCGCACATCGCGCCGGAGCCGCATCAGCAGATCAAGCTGATCGCGGAATTCATCATCGAATTCAGCGTTCCGCGTCATCCCAATCTTATTCCGCGTCGGCAGAAGCGTCTGCTGCCTTGGCAGCTTTCTCTTCGGCGCGCTCCTGGGCTTTCTTGCCTGGGGTGCCTTTTTTCGGGTTCGAACGCTCGGTCTTTTCGCGCACGCCGGCTGCTTCCAGCATACGGGCGATACGGTCGGTGGGCTGGGCGCCCTGGCTCAGCCAGTACTGGACGCGTTCGATGTCCATTTTCACGCGCTCTTCGCTGTCTTTGGCCAGCAGCGGGTTGTAGGTGCCCAGCTTTTCGATGAAGCGGCCGTCGCGCGGCATGCGGCTGTCGGCCGCCACGATGCGATAGAAGGGACGCTTTTTCGAGCCGCCGCGGGCGAGACGAATTTTCATAGCCATGGGTGTATCTCCTTTAGATGGCGTAAGCAGGCAAGGGCCTGTTATTCTTGGTGTTTCTTGTGGTGTTGGATGACTTCCTGAATGATGAAATTCAGAAAATTCTTGGCGAATTCGGGGTCCAGATCGGCCCGGTTGGCCAGATCTTCGAGCCGCGCGATCTGTGTCGCTTCGCGGCTCGGGTCGGAGGGGGGCAGGTCATGTTCCGCCTTGAGGCGGCCCACGGCCTGGGTGTGTTTGAACCGCTCGCCCAGCGTATAAACCAGGATGGCATCGAGCCGGTCGATGCTTTCGCGGTGTTCTTTCAGCAGCTCGGCTGCGCGGGTCACGGGATCAGTCATGCGGGCCTCTGCACTGCGGCGTAGAAAGGGCGGGAAACGAAAAAACCGGGGGGTGACATGCGTGCACCACGCGTGCACCACCCGTGCACCGCCGCGACGCAGCATCAACACCCGAAAACCGGCGGAACATATCAGTCCATTCAGTCAATGGCCCAGCCTTTCGGTTTGAACAGCGGATCGGCGTAGTGGCTGATTTCCATGTCGATGCCATGCGACAGCTGAGAATCGGTCAGCTGGGCGGGTGAGGGATGGCGATAGACCGCGTCGTTGCCGTCGATGGTCTGGGCGTCATTGTCCTTTTTTGCACCCAGCCGTTCGGCCAACCGGATCGAATCCAGGTTCTTGGGGTCGAGATAGCTGACCGCTGTCTCCCAACCCATCTGGGTGTAGAAATAATTGCGTGCCGCATGGGTCGCTTCGAGCGCATAGCCGTGACCGGCGGCATCGGGCCAGATGATCCAGGCGATTTCACGTTCGGGCCAGGCCGCAGGCATCCAGCCCCCGGCCATGCCATAGGTTTCATCCGTCACCTTGTCGTGGATCATCCACATGCCAAAGCCGCGCACCTGCCAGTGGCCGATTTCGGCGGCATAGAGCATCCAGGCCTCATAGGTGTTCAGCGGCCCGCCCATAAAACGCGAGCGGTAAGAGCTGAACGTGGCCTTGAAGTCCGGGTAATCCTCGGCTTCGGGGCCACGCAGGACCAGACGTTTGGTTTCGATGACGGGGATATTCTTGGGCATCAGGCATAGGCCTCCATGCCGCCGTTGACCACAGCGTCAGGTCCCGGATGGCGCCACACATGGGTGGTGCCAAAGGCCGGGTGTTCGTATTCAGATTCGAATGTCGCGCCGAGGCGTTCGGCCACCCGTTGGCTGGGGGTGTTGGCCGGATCAATCAGGCTGATCGCGGTGGGCCAGCCCAGAATGTCATAGGCATAGGCGCGCGCGGCCAGCGCCGCTTCGGTTGCGTAACCTTTGCCGGTGGCGCCGTTCATCAGGGTCCAACCGATTTCCGATTCGGGCCAGCCTTCGGGCCCCCACAGGCCGACGTGACCGAGGAACGTGCCGGTTTCCTTGTCATCCAGCGCCCAGAAGCCATAGCCGCGCATCACCCAATGGCCCAACAGCATGGCGATGGACCGCCATGTTTCGTCGCGCCGTTTCGGGCCGCCGACAAATTTGGAAGCGTCGGAGGCAAAGAAAGCGGCTTCGGCGTCCAGATCGGCCTCGCAGGGGGCGCGCAGGATCAGGCGTTCGGTTTCCAGCCGGGGGATGTTGATGTCCAATGTCATGCGGCACCTGTTGTCAGGTCAGCCGGGGCCGGGTGGCGGTACACCATTTCGGTCCCGTGGCTGACATTTTCATAGGTGCGTTCGTGCCAGGCACCCAGACGTTCGGCCAGCGCGACGGAGCGGGCGTTGCCCGGAAAGATGTTGCTGGAGAGCGTGTCGAATTCCAGCACCTCATAGGCATAGCGGCGGGCCTCAAGGGCGGCCTCGCGGGCGTACCCTTTGCCTTCGGCGCCTTCGAACATGACCCAGCCCAATTCCGGCTCGGGCCAACCTTCGGGGGCCCAGAGGCCGACAAAACCAACCGGGTCACCATCGCGGGTGTCGACCATCCAGAAGCCAAAGCCGTGCAGCGCCCAATGGCCGATCAGGCTGGCGAACCAGCGCCAGGCGTTGTTGCGGTCCAACGGTCCGCCGAATCCCCACGACCGATCCGCATCCGCAAAAAATGCGGCCACGGTTTCAAAATCCGCTGCAACCGGTGCGCGCAGCACCAGACGGTCGGTTTTGAGGGTGGGGATGTCGAGAGTCAGCATGGAATTATTTCTTTTTCCCGAACCCGCTGAGACCACCGGGCAGACCCATGCCGCCGCCCAGACCGGGCAGGCCGCCGGGCATACCGCGTCCGCCGCCCATCGCCTTGGCCGCGGCCTCCAGCGCCTTGGGGTCCATGCCTGCGGCCATCTCTTCGGGCGAGGGGCCGCCCTTGCCGCCGAACATGCCGGACATGGCCTGTTTCAGCATCTTGCCTTTGCCCATCTTGCCCATCTTTTTCATCACGTCGGACATCTGGCGGTGCATTTTCAGCAATTTGTTCAGGTCGCTGACCTGTTGCCCCGCACCGGCGGCGATGCGTTTTTTGCGGCTGGCCTGGAGCAACGCGGGGTTGGCGCGTTCCTTTTTGGTCATGGATTGGATCAGGGCGATCTGGCGTTGGATGACCTTGTCGTCCATGCCGGCGTCCTGCACCTGTTTGGCCATTTTGCCCATGCCGGGCATCATCGACATCATGCCTTCCATGCCGCCCATCTTGAGCATCTGATCGAGCTGCATTTTCAGGTCATTCATATTGAAATGACCCTTCATCATGCGCTTCATCATGCGTTCGGCCTGTTCGGCCTCGATGGTGTCCTGGGCCTTTTCGACCAGCGCCACGATGTCGCCCATGCCCAGAATCCGACCGGCGATGCGATCGGGCTCAAAGGTTTCGATGGCGTCCATCTTTTCGCCCAGACCGACAAAGCGGATGGGTTTGCCGGTGACCGCGCGCATCGACAGCGCAGCACCGCCGCGCCCGTCGCCGTCCATCCGGGTCAGGACCACGCCGGAGATGCCGATCTTGTCGTCGAATTCCTGGGCGACCTCGACGGCGACCTGACCGGTCAGGCCATCGACCACCAGCAGGGTTTCGCGCGGGTCGACCACATTGCGGACGTCTTCGACCTCCTGCATCAGGATTTCGTCGATGTGCAGGCGCCCGGCGGTGTCGAGCATATAAACGTCGTAGCCACCCAGCGCGGCCTGCTGTTTGGCGCGTTTGGCGATGTCGACGGGTTTCTGGCCCTTGACGATGGGCAGGGTGTCGACGCCGATCTGGGCACCGAGCACGGCCAGCTGGTCCATCGCGGCGGGGCGGTAGATGTCGAGCGAGGCCATCAGGACCTTCTTGCCGTCGCGATCCTTGAGCCGTTTGGCGAGTTTGCCGGTGGTGGTGGTTTTACCGCCGCCCTGCAGGCCGACCATCAGGATCGGCGCGGGTGGGTTGTCGATTTTCAGCTTGCCAGGGTCTTCGTCGCCGCGCAGCGTGTCGACCAGCGCGTCATGCACGATCTTGACGACCTGCTGGCCGGGGGTGACGGATTTGGTGACCGATTGGCCGGTGGCCTGATCCTGGACCTTTTTGATGAATTCACGCGCCACCGGCAGCGAGACGTCGGCCTCGAGCAGGGCAACGCGGACTTCGCGCAGGGCGGTTTTGACGTCTTCTTCGGAGAGGGCGCCCTGTTTGGTCAGGCGATCAAAGACGCCGGAGAGGCGTTCGGATAGATTTTCAAACATGCCTGCGGGCTCCTTCGCCGGTTCATCTGGGGCGCTTCCAATGTAGGAAGCAGGGGTTCAATTCACAATTGCCGCCCCGCCCAATTTGGACTGTGGAGGCAAACCATACAGTTTTGCCCCCACGGGCGAAACTCGCTGGTGGGGGGCGATCCCTGAACGCATGTCAGGGACCGGAAGGTTTCTCACTTCCGGATGTTTGGGCAGGCGTTACGCCGATTGGGCGTCAGAGTCAAGCGGGCCAGAGTCCATCGGAGTGGCGGGCAGCCAGGCGTTGACCGCGTCGGTCAGACGCTGTGCTCCGGCCCCGGAGGTATAGGCGGCGACAATCGGGTGGTGCCCCGCGCTCATCCCGTCGTCCAGCACCAGAACCGGACGGTGCAGCGTGCGGGTGCGGCCATCGCGGCGCGACGTGGTGGTTTCGGTGACGGCATGGGACAGGTCAGAGAGTTTATGTTCGACGGCGGTATAGCCGAACACCGATTGCCGCCGCAGGATGATTTTATCGGCGCTGCGATCAAAAATGACCTGAACCCGGCGCACAAAGACACAAAAGGCAGCTACCCCCATACCGCCGCCAAACACCACAAAGATCAGCCCGGCCCAGACGCCGGTCGACACAATGGCAAGACCGGGACCGACAAAGGCGAGGATGAAAAACACCAGCATGATCCCGATCAGCCAGGGGGTATCGGACAGGATCAGCTGATCCGGGGTGTTGCGTGTGACCTTCATGTCGGCAGTGTAGCAAAGCCCGCCCGTCTGGAAAGGGGGGACTTGCACCGGCGGGTGACGTGTTTCATGTAGGCCCCACCTGTGATTTGAGCCCAAAGTGAGACTGACATGGACGCTTCTTTGACCTATCAGGACAGCCTGCCTGTTTCCTCGGACGCGCTGTTGGCGCGGTTGGATGGTTGGGGGATCGGCTATCGCCTGCACAGCCATGTGCCGCTGCGCACGGTCGAAGACAGCAAGGCCGTCGAGGACCAGTTCATGGTGCCGGGCGAGAATGCGCTGCGGATCAAGAACCTGTATCTGCGCGACAAGAAAAAGCGCAATTACCTGATCACATTGCAGCAGGATCGCGAGATCGACCTGAAGGCGCTGGGTGCCGAGTTGGGGATTGGCAACCTGTCGTTTGGGTCTGCGGATCGGTTGTTGCAAAATCTGGGCATTCGCCCCGGCGCGGTCAGCCCGTTGGCCATGGTGAATGGTGTGGACAACGGCGTACAGTTTTTCATGGAGTCAGCCGCGCAACAGGCAGATGTCATTTATATGCATCCGCTGGTGAATGATCGGACCGTGGCCATGGACCGGGGGGATATGATGGCGTTTTTTGACCGGATCGGCTGTGCGGTGAATTGGCTGCCGTGATCACGGGCCTGATCACGGGCCTGACGGCGGGCATAGGCGGATCCAGACGCAGTCAGGGCGTCCGATCATCCCCCAGCGCGCGGTCCAGAGCGGATTGAACATGGGCCGCCGAGGGGTTGATGAACAGATGCCCGTCGGCGTGAAAGCTGACATCATCCAGATGATCGGGAAAGGCCAGCGGCAATTCCGTGCAGGCCAGGATGATTGCGGTGCCGGGCGTGGCATGACGGTTGCAGACCCGCAGCAACCGGGCGCGGGCCTTGGGCGCGGCATCCCCATTGGAAATGCCGTGGAAATCATCGTCGATCATGGATTGCATTTCGGCGATGTCGGGATCGGGCAATTGCGCATTCGCAGCGATGCCCGCAGCCGCCAGATGGTGGGCATAGCTGTCTGATTGCATGGTGACGGTGGTGCCCAGCACCAGGGCCGCGTTTGCGCCGGTGGCGGCTGTGCCCCGTTTGGTGGCGGTGGCTGTGGCTTCGTAAATGCTGAGGACGGGCAGGGTGACCCCACGCGTGATGGCGTGCAGGCGCGCGTGCGGTGTGTTGGAGGCGATGATGGCGAAATCACACCCCGCCCCCTGAAGGGTGAGCAGCGCGGTGCGGAACACGGTGTCAAAAGCGGCCCAGCTGAGTTCATCGCCGAGGGATCCGCGCAGGGCGCGGGTCTGGGCCTGAACCACGGATTCGATGGTCATGGGCGGGATCGGCACAGGCGCGGTATGGCCGTGAGCCGCCGCGCGGCGAGAGGCCCCCTGGGCAATGGCGCGATAATAATCGAGCGTCGAAGCCCAGCCGACGCCGCCCAGAATGCCGATCTTTTTCATCTGCGCTCTCACTCTTTCTGACTGTGTGCAACCATTGGCGGGTACCCTATTTTGTGGGGGCTATGGTTTCCAGTGCCGAAAGAGAGCATGTCGCAGAGCGGGGCCCGGGCTGTGAAAGATCCGGGTCCCGCCAGGTTATCACAGTGCTCAGGCGGCCAGTTTGGCGATTTCGCCCTGGGCCTTGGTCAGGGCGGCGGTGGCATCGGCGGCGGTGCCTTCGGCGGCGACAAATTCGATTTCGGTGATGCCGACAAAGTTCAGAACCTGGGTCAAATAGGTCGATGCAAAATCGACCGGGGAGCCCATCGGAACCCCACCCGAGGCATAGGCCACAATGGCGCGTTTGCCGGTCAGCAGGCCCTGAGGTCCAGTTTCGGTATAGTGGAACGTGCGGCCCACGCGGGCGACCAGATCAATCCAGAGCTTTAGGCTGGCGGGAGCCGAAAAGTTATAGACCGGCAGGCCGATGACGATGGTGTCGGCGGCGATCAGTTCATCAACCAGCGCATCGGATTGGGCCAGAGCGGCGGTCTGGGCGTCGGTGCGCAGGTCGGCGGGGGTGAAATTGGCACCGATCCAGGTTTCGGAGATCTGTGGCAGCTCCTGTTGCGCCAGATCCCGGCGGATGACCTGGTCGGGGGTCAGGTGGTCAACGATTTGCGATGACAGGATACGGCTGGCGGAATCCGAGAAACGGGCGGAGCTGTCGATATGGAGGAGCGTGTGTGTCATGGTCTGGACCCTTGTGTGGTTTTGTGCGTGTTTGCATGTGATGAGGGTCAAATGGGTTCTTGCAAAAACGAACGCAATGTCGGATATCTCACATGTACTGTGCGTTTTTGCGTAGTGATGGATTTTGCGGTATGACGACATTTGTGAACAACAAAATTTGCGAACAAAGGTGAGCCTGAGGTGAGCATGGACAATTGGGATGAAGTGCGCACCGCCTATCAGGTGGCGCGTATGGGCACCGTCAGCGGTGCGGCGGAAGTGTTGGGGGTGCATCATGCCACGGTGATCCGCCATATTGATGCGATCGAAGCGCGGTTGGGGGTCAAGCTGTTTCAGCGCCATGCACGGGGGTATACCCCGACCGAGGCCGGACAGGATCTGTTGCGGGTGGCGCAGGCGACCGATGATCAGTTCAGCCAGCTGGTCGGGCGGCTGAAGGGGCAGGGCAATGATGTGTCCGGCGAATTGGTGGTGACGTCGCTGGCGTCTGTGGCGCCTCTGTTGTCGCCGGTGTTGGTGGATTTTCAGCGCGAACACCCCGGTCTGATCATTCGCTATCTCACCGGAGACCGGGTGTTCCGGCTGGAATATGGCGAGGCCCATGTGGCGATCCGGGCCGGCAATGCGCCGGAACAGCCCGACAATGTGGTGCAGCCGTTCATGGCCCAGGAGATGGGGCTGTATGCGTCGCAATCCTATGTGGACGTCTATGGTGTGCCGGCGGACACGAATGATTTTGCCAACCATCGCTTTGTCGGCAATGACGACGTCAACAGCCGCGCCCCGTTTTCGCGCTGGCTGCGGGAGTTTGTGCCGCCCGAGGCGATTTCGTTCCTGTGCACCAACACGATCACCATGCGCGAAGCGGTCCTGCAGGGGGCCGGGATCGGGTTCTTTTCGACCTGGGAGGCCAAGAATTATCCCGAGCTGGTGCAGGTGATGGAGCCCGTGCCGGAGTGGTCGGGCAAGCTGTGGCTGGTGACCCATGTGGATCTGCACCGCACGACCAAGGTGCAGACCTTTCTGAAATTTCTGAAATCCCGCGCCAAGGAGTGGACCTGTTGACACCTGAGCTGCGTGGGCATCTGGCGATGCTGATTTTCTCCTCGCTGGTGGCGGGGTCGTTTTCGTTGGGGTCCATGGTGGCCAATGAAATCGCACCCGAGGCGCTGACCGCGGTGCGGTTCGGGTTGGCGGCGATTGTCATCGGGTTGGCGGCGATGATGACAAAGGGGCTGAAACGGCAGGATTTTGCAGCGCCCTGGCGGTATCTGGTGCTGGGGGGGCTGTTTGCGGCCTATTTCGTGCTGATGTTTTACGGGCTGAAAACCGCACCCCCAGTCAGCGCGGCGGCGGTGTTCACTCTGACCCCGGTGATGAGCGGTATCGTCGGCTGGTTCCTGTTGCGCCAGATCACCACCCCGCGCATGGCGCTGGCGTTGGCGATTGGCGGGGCGGGGGCGCTGTGGGTGATTTTTCGCGCGGATCTGGCGGCGCTGATGGAGTTCAAGGTCGGGCAGGGCGAGATCATCTATTTCGTCGGCTGCGCCAGCCACGCGATCTATACGCCGATGGTGCGCAAGCTGAACCGCGGGGAAAGCCCGGTTGTGTTTACCTTTGGTACCTTGGTGGCGGGGGGTGTTTTGCTGACCATCTATGGCTGGAATGACATCCGGGCCACCGATTGGATGGGGCTGCCCGGGATCGTGTGGATCGGTTTGGCCTATCTGGTGGTGTTCGCCACGGCGGCGTCATTCGTGTTGCTGCAATTCGCGGCGATGAACCTGCCATCGGCCAAGGTGATGGCCTATACCTATCTGGTGCCCAGCTGGGTGATCCTGTGGGAAATCGCGCTGGGCAACGGTGTGCCCAACGGGCTGGTATTGGTCGGGATCGTGATGACGGTTGTCGCCCTGGTGATGCTGCTGGAGGGCAGCGGGCGCGCAAAGCTTCAGCGCGGATAATCGGGGCCAAAGGGGCGATCCTGGGTACCGGGAGCAGAGCCGGCGGCCAAAGTCAGGGTCAGCGTCAGGGTCAGCTCCGGGGGCGGCGGGTCAGCCGTGGTTTCAGGTCTCGGGTTCGCTGAGTTCGGTGGCCAGAAACCGTTCAAACGCATCCAGGTGGACCGGTTCGAACTGGCCAAAGCCCTGCATCCAGACGCTGGTCGCGCGCATGGCGTCAGGTTGCAGTTTGCACCATTTGACCCGGCCGCGTTTTTCCTGGGCGATCAACCCGGCGCGGGTCAGGATCATCAGGTGTTTGGAAATTGCCGCCAGCGACATTTCGAACGGTTCGGCCACATCGGTGACGGCCATGTCATCTTCGAGAAGCATGGTCAGAATGGCACGCCGGGTCGGGTCGGCCAAAGCAGCAAAGACAGTGTCGAGTTCGTGGGACATCAGCCCAAACTAGAAGGGTCGGCCCCGGAAGAAAAGCGCGCAAGTCGGCGAAACAGGTCGGGATACTCTGGCAGGGCCAGATCCGGCAGCTGCGCGGCATCGGAAAACAGGTACCACATCAGTTGGCTGTGTTCCTGGTTGCGGATGGTTGGGGTGCCCTGCCATTGATCCACCACGAAATAGTGAAAGCAGGAGTCGGTCGGTTGCTGTTCGATCGTGGCAAAATAGCGTTGCGAGAGGGGGACAATCCCGACCTCTTCGGCCAGTTCGCGGGTCAGGGCGCTGTGCAGATCTTCGTCAGCTTCGGCCATGCCGCCAATCACGTCCCATTTGTCGGCACGATTGCGACGGTGTGCCGACCGTTGCCCGAGCAAGAGTCGACGATCGTGTACAATGAGAGCGCAGGCAAAATCCGCCATGACATGGATCCAGAACATAAAAATAATGTCGCTGGTGTACGCCGAGCGCGGGGGTAAGTGCAAGAATTTGATCGACATCGCACCGGTGTTCTGTGCAAATCGCCGGGTTGTATCCCCAGGAGACCAAACATGGCGTTGAAATACTGGCTGGTGATTGCCGTTTTGGGAATCGGCTGGGGCATGTCATTCATGTTCAATGAAATCCTGTTGCGTGAACTGGGGCCGCTGTCGGTGTCGATGGGGCGGGTCGCCTTTGGGGCGCTGGGATGTTGGGTCTATGTGCTGGCCACGGGCAAGACCGTGCAGATCGGGTGGCGCAGGGCCTGGGCATTGCTGGGGTTCGGGGCGCTCAGCTATGCGGCACCTTTTGCGTTCTATGCGCTGGGTCAGCAGTACATCGCCAGCGGCGTGGCCGGGATCGTGAATGCGACCACACCGGCGTTTGCGGTGTTGGTGTCGCATTTCTGGCCGGGCAGCGACCGCGCGACGGTGTTGAAGTCGCTGGGGGTCCTGTTTGGGTTCGCCGGGATCGTCGTGTTGTCATTGCCGGTGATTGGTGGCGGGGGTGACTCGGCGGTGTGGGCGGTTCTGATGACGCTGTGCGCGCCGGTCTGTTATGCGTTCTCGGTCAATTTCGCCCGATATTTCCGCGATCTGGAACCTGTGGTCATGGTGGCGCTGGCGCTGAGTGGGGCGACGGTGTCGATTGCGCCATTGGCGTTGTGGATGGAAGGGGTGCCGGTGATCACAAAGCTGGAAACCTGGGCGGCGCTGTGTGTGATCGGGTTTGTGCTGACCTCGGCGGCGTTCATCGTGTTCTATTGGGTGTTGCCCAAGGTGGGGCCCACCAACATCACCATGCCGACCCTGATCGCGCCGGTGTCGGCGTTGGTGCTGGGCACCTGGGTGTTGAACGAGCAATTGTTGCCAGAGCATCTGATGGGGATGGGGGCGATCCTGATCGGGTTGCTGCTGATCGATGGGCGGTTGTTTCGGAGACGCGCGCGCGGGTGAGTGGCTGCTGAGAGGACATCAGAGTATCGCATCGTTCGCTGCTGGGTCGAGCGCCAAACATAGCGGATGGTCAAGGGCTGCACTGCGGGACTTTGCTTCCGTTGGATTTTGCGTCCAGCTTTATCTGCTTCACCCCGATTTTCCATCGTTGGTGTTGGATCAGTGGGATTGGATTGATTCAGAGACGGAGAATTCGACGGTGTAAACTCGCTACTGACTTTCCCAATTGAGTTCCAATCGCAGGGCAGTTCCCAAATTGGATATTGGGATGCTAATGCTAAGAAACTCCGACTGGTTCGAAACGGTGCCGGAAAAGACACCAACAACTTTTTCCTCGCCATCAATATGGGCAAGAACTGGTGCGCCAGAGTCGCCATGCATCACGGAGCACTTTTGAAAAAATAGCCTGTGATCCACGCTGTTCTCTGAAGCTCCACAATCACCGGCGACCGACAGAACATGTGGTCTTAAGGCCGCGTACCCTGCAAGGAGGAAAGATGTGCCTTCAAGTTCTCTCGTGTCCATCGAGTGCGGGGTCAGAAATCCTGTCTCTCGACCGATTGGGTCCTTCAAAACTAACAAAGCCCAATCCTGAGAGAAGTTACTCCTGAAATCACGGCTGCGGATGTTCTGCACCGGATCGACAATATACCTGGCGACCTCAGAAACAGCTTCCCCTGCACCTCGTTGGTAACCTGCGACAAACCGAATGCTCTGTGCCGGAATCCATGATTTCCGGGGGAAGTTGTACAAACAATGCGATGCCGTGAGCACAATTCGCTCGGACAGAAGTGTTCCGGTGCAATGTTGTCTGACCTCGGTGCTGGCGAAATTTACGCGACCAATAGCTCTCCATGGCGGCATCGATGCATCCACAATTTCGCGTTCTCGGATAGCTTGGCAACCTTGAGCCAATTTTTTACCGACCCCGCACAGCGCATCCAACTCGAGTACAAAAGCATCATCACCAAGTGGCCCGACATCCGGAACTTTCGAGGCTTCGGCCATACCTGCCGGTGTCGAGAAAAAGGCGGAACAAATCACCACCAGCGCGACTATCGCAGTATGCTTCATCCTCACGTCCTCCTTAGGAAAATATCAAGTAAGTATATTGTCACGCGATCTACACAAATTGATTTCAGTTCGAAATTTTTGCCACAGGGCACATCCAACATATAGGTTTGATCAAGAAATGTCAGGTTCGGGCTCGGAGCCGCCTTTTGCTGCATCGGGTCAGAACAATGTGGTGGAGCCTTTGGTTCGTCTGCTCCTGTTCCCTGGTCCGGCGGGATATGGTCTGGCCAAAAGTATCTGGCTGACAGTTGAGTGTGTTGACCTAGCCTGATGGGTGGCCCTAGTCGGGTAAATGCGGGATCTGCAAGATCAACCAAAAGGTTGAATATGCATTTTCGGGGGATTTTCCTGTTTGTGGGGCGATCCTAGCCAGTGGATGGCGTGTTTCGAATCCCTTCTTTCTTGGTAATCTGTTTGTTTTCAATATGTTAAGGTGCGGCGAAAGAGTCTGTCAGAACAATTGACTCTGTGCCCCCGACGCCTTAGCACCACCCATGAACAAGCGTGAGGGAAACGCCGGTGACTGATGACGACCAAAAGCAGCGCATGGCGCAGCTTGAGGCGCGGCTCGCACAGGCAAAGCAGGCGCAAGCGCCCAAGCCCCGCGCGGATGAGCACTATAGCCTCGCCAATCAGGCCTGGCGCATGGTGATTGAACTTGTTGCCGGTCTGGGGATCGGTTTTGGCATTGGATACGGGCTGGACAGCCTGTTCGGGACAATCCCGATCTTTCTGGTGCTGTTTACATTGATGGGTCTCGCCGCCGGGGTGAAAACAATGCTCCGCAGCGCGCAGGAGATCCAGGAACAGAAACTGGCCGAACAGGCCGACAAAGACACGGAAAGCCGGGATTGATCACGCCGAATGATCACCGGGCGACAGGAGAAACGAACTGATGGGCAAGATATTTTTCTATATCGTTTTGGCAGTGGTGCTGGTTTCGGGGCTGCTGTTCGCGCCTGAGCAATCCGGCCTGCAGATCCATCCCATGGAGCAGTTCGAAGTCAAATCGCTGTTTGGTGGCCATGTCGGCATGTTTTCGGTCACCAACGTGACGCTGTGGATGGCGCTGACCATCGTCGCAACCATCGCGTTGCTGGTGCTGAGCACATCGCGCCGCGCCATCGTGCCCAGCCGGGCGCAGTCGATTGCCGAGCTGGCCTATGGGTTCATCTACAAGATGGTCGAAGATGTGGCCGGCAAGGACGCGATCAAGTTCTTTCCCTACATCATGACCCTGTTCATCTTTATCGTTGTGGCCAACTTCCTGGGTCTGTTGCCCATGTCGTTCTCGACCACATCGCATATCGCCGTCACCGCAATCCTGGCCGCATTGGTGTTCATCACCGTGACCGTGGTCGGGTTTGTCAAGAACGGTGCCGGGTTCCTGGGTCTGTTCTGGGTGTCGAGCGCGCCGATGGCGCTGCGTCCGATCCTGGCGATCATCGAATTGATCTCGTACTTTGTTCGCCCTGTTAGCCACTCTATTCGTCTGGCGGGTAACATCATGGCGGGCCACGCGGTTCTGAAGGTGTTCGCGGGTTTTGCAGGCGCCCTGGGCCTGTTCAGCTTCCTGCCGATCTTCGCTATCACCGCGGTCTATGCGCTGGAGGTCCTGGTGGCCTTTATCCAGGCGTATGTCTTTACCATTCTGACTTGTGTGTACCTGAAGGACGCTCTGCATCCGTCGCACTAAGTTTCGAACCTACTCATCATCTAATCCCAACAATTCCATCGTAAGGAGAATACACATGGAAGGCGATCTCGCACACATCGGCGCAGGCCTGGCAGCAATCGGTTCCGGCGCAGCCGCTATCGGTGTTGGTAACGTAGCTGGCAACTTCCTGGCTGGCGCTCTGCGCAACCCTTCGGCAGCTGCTGGTCAGACTGCTACTCTCTTCATCGGCATCGCGTTTGCAGAAGCTCTGGGCATCTTCTCGTTCCTGGTCGCTCTGCTGCTGATGTTCGCCGTCTAAGACCCTTCGGAACCTATTTCCTTACGGTTGGGCGGTGCGCCGGATACCGGATGTACCGCCCAATGTAACGGCAAGTTCCTTAGGAGGACGACATGGCGAGCACTACAACCGATACAGCCCACGGGGCTGCCGAGGCCGCACACGGCGGTGGCTCGGCAATGCCGCAGCTGGACTTCTCGACCTTTTCGAACCAGATCTTCTGGCTCGTGGTCACGCTTGTCGTGATCTACCTGGTCCTGTCGCGCGTCGCATTGCCCCGCATTGCAGCCGTGCTGGCGGAACGTCAGGGTACCATTACCAACGACCTGGCTGCTGCCCACGATCTGAAGGCAAAAGCAGTCGAGGCCGAAAACGCCTATAACAAGGCTTTGGCCGATGCCCGTGCTGATGCACAGCGCATCTCTGCCGAAACCCGCGCCGAAATCCAGGCTGATCTGGACGAGGCAATCGCCAAGGCGGACGTCGAAATCTCTGCGAAAGCAGCGGAATCGGCCAAAGCCATTTCGGCCATTCGTGCCGAAGCGACCGAAACTGCACGGTTGGTTGCTTCCGACACTGCGGTGGAAATCGTGGCGGCTTTGGGTGGCAAGGCCGACGCCGATGCAGTGGCCGCGGCCGTTGCAGACCAGATGAAAGGATAAGAGACATGCGTAATCTTCTCGCCCTTGTCCTGACTGTTGGTGTGACCAGCCCCGCATTTGCGGCCAGCGGTCCGTTCCTGTCGCTGGGCAACACGAACTTTGTTGTTCTGCTGTCGTTCCTGCTGTTCATTGGCATCCTGCTGCTGGTCAAAGTGCCCAGCCTTTTGGGTGGTCAGCTGGACAAGCGGGCCGATGGCATCCAGGAAGAACTGAACGAAGCACGCGCCCTGCGTGAAGAAGCTCAGACCATCCTGGCGTCCTATGAGCGCAAGCAACAGGAAGTTCAGGTCCAGGCCGACGCGATCGTTGCCGCCGCCCGTGAAGAAGCCGCTCTGGCTGCTGAACAGGCCAAGGCAGATCTGGCCGAGTCCATCGAACGTCGTCTGGCCGCTGCCCAGGACCAGATCGCTTCTGCCGAAGCCTCTGCTGTCAAGGAAGTGCGCGATCAGGCCATCACCGTTGCGGTTGCCGTCGCAGACAAGGTGATCTCGGCACAAATGACCGCAGCATCGGCAAACAAGCTGATCGACGCGGCCATTTCGGACGTGGATACAAAATTGCACTGATCGCAGATCCTGCGTTCATCACGTGATCAAGAAACCCGGCCCCTGGTGGTCGGGTTTTCTGATTTTTGGGCATGTTTAGTGTGTGGGCTGCGGGTGTGGCAGCGTCAGGCCAATCTGATAGCTGCGGTGCAGAAGCGATTGGCGGCGCGCGTCGGATCCGGTTGATCCGCACAAGAGTTCGAGCCGTCGGGGGGACAGGCCGAAATACCCAAAGGTGCCGTCGATCCACGCGGTTTCCAGTGCCGCCAGATACCCCTGATCGCGAATTTCATCAGAGCGCGCGCCTGCAGGCACCAGCAGGACCCCAGAGCGGGGGCGTTGCAGCGATAGGTTCGGATCGGCGAGCTGATCATAGGCCCATCCCCAGGTCCACACACGGTCTACCCAGCCTTTGGTCATGGACGGCATCCCCCACCAAAACAAGGGAAACACCAGACAGATGGCATCGGCCCGCGCAATGCGGGCCTGTTCTGCGGCGACATCCGGCATTGGGGTCTCGCTGTTGGCGTCCACATCGCCTTGGGACCAGCGCGGATCAAAGCCTTCGGCGTGCAGATCGGCGAGCTCGACCGTATGACCCGCGGCGGTGGCCCCGGCCATGAACTGCTGCGCGACAGCCGCCGAAAAGGCGTTTGGGTTGGGATGGTCGAGAACCGTGAGAACATGCATGAAAACCCCCTGAGTATTGCCTGCTCGAACACTGTCTAGGATCTCAAGCCTGCTTGAGGTCAAGGGAAAATACCCGGGTGGCAGAGGGGGCTGGGGGCCGGATCAGTCGTCGCCCAGTTCGTGGCGCAGCCGTTGGCGGGCGATGGTTTCGTTCCGGTCGGCTTTGATCTGGGCGATCAGGCAGGTTTCGACGTAATCGAGGTGATCTTCGACGGCGGTGCGGGCCCGGTCTGGGTCACGGGCCTGAAGCGCGTCGTTGATGGCGCGGTGCTGGTCCAGCAGGGCGGCGCGGGAGGTGCGTTGTTTGAACATGATCTTGCGATTGTAGAACACGCCTTCACGCAGCAGGTCGAACATCGACCGCATCATGTGCAGCATCACCACATTGTGGCTGGCATCTATGATGGCGGAATGGAACTGCGCGTCGAGTTTGGCCTCTTCTTCGGGATTGCGTTTGGTCTGGGCGACTTCCATCTTGTCCAGGATCGTCTGGATGACTTTGAGGTCGCTGTCGGACCCGAATTTTGCCGCCCGTTGCGCGGCCAGCCCTTCCATGTCCCGGCGGAATGACAGGTAGTCGAACACCGCCTCGTCCTGGCTGGCGAACAGCTGGATCAGCGCGGGGGAAAAGGCCGAGCCCAGAACATCGGCCACAAAGATCCCGGAGCCCGCACGGCTGCTGAGCAACCCGCGCTGTTGCAGCTCGGCGACGGCATCGCGCAGGGACGGGCGGGAGACGCCCAGTTTGTCCGACAATTCCCGTTCCGAAGGCAGCCGCTCTCCTGGACGCAGGATGCCCCGGAGGATCAATTGTTCGATTTGCCGGACCACGGAGGTCGATAGCTTTTCGGGTTGAACTTTTTCAAAGGGCATTGGGTCATTCCTGTTTGGTAAAGTTATATGACCAAATCGGGCGGGCATCAATGACGGCTGCGCCGTGACCTGGGACCGTGGTCCGGGGAGGCGCGCGACAGGGGGCGGATTCGGGGCCTGAATTCCCAACATTTTGTGGATAACTTTGTGGGTTCGGCTTCATATAGACATAAATCGTTGACTCCGGGCGATGGCGGGCCTCACATTTGGGGTCCAACAGGAATCGGCCGCAGGTATCCATTGAGGTTTTCCAAACTCAGACTTACAGGCTTTAAAAGCTTTGTTGATCCGACCGATCTGATCATCGCGGACGGGCTGACCGGCGTTGTCGGTCCCAATGGCTGTGGCAAGTCGAATCTGTTGGAAGCCCTGCGGTGGGTGATGGGGGAAAACCGCCCCAAGGCGATGCGGGGCGGCGGCATGGAGGACGTGATCTTTGCCGGGACTTCGAGCCGGGCGGCACGCAATTTTGCCGAAGTGTCGCTGCTCATGGACAACACCGAACGGTTGGCACCATCGGGATTCAACGACAGCGATTCGCTGGAAATCATCCGACGGATCACCCGGGACATCGGCAGCGCCTACAAGACCAATGGCAAGGACGTGCGCGCCCGCGATGTGCAGATGCTGTTTGCGGATGCATCGACCGGGGCCCATTCCCCGGCGTTGGTGCGACAGGGCCAGATTTCCGAGCTGATCAATGCCAAGCCCAAGGCGCGGCGGCGCATTCTGGAAGAAGCGGCCGGGATTTCGGGACTGTATCAGCGCCGCCACGAGGCCGAATTGAAGCTGAAGGGCACCGAACAGAACCTGTTGCGGGTCGATGATGTGGTCGAGCAACTGGCCGCCCAGTTGCAGCAATTGGCCCGCCAGGCCCGTCAGGCGGCGCGATACCGCCAGATCGGGGATCAGCTGCGTCTGGCCGAAGGGATGCTGCTGTACCGGCGCTGGCGCGAGGCCGATGAGGCCCGGTTGGCCGCCGAAGACGTTCTGAAGACCCGCACCACCCAGACCTCTCAGGCCGAGGCCGCTGCGCGCGCGGCCAGCCAGCGGCGCGAGGGCGAGGAAGAGAGATTGCCGCCCCTGCGCGAGGAAGCGGCCATTGCCGCCGCCATCCTGCAACGGTTGCAGGTTCAGCGCGATGCCCTGAGCGATCAGGATGCCCAGGCCCGCCAGACCATCGAAACCCTGACCAGCCGGATTGTGCAACTGGGGCAGGACATCGAACGTGAAACCGGGTTGAACCGGGACGCTGGCGAGACCATCGAACGGCTGGAGTGGGAACAGCGCGAATTGTCCAAGGCCGCCGATGGCTATGATGACAAGCTGGAAGACTCTGCCGAACAGGCCCGGGAGTCCGCGGCGATCCTGCAGGAGCGCGAGGACCACCTGTCCCAGGTCACCGAAGATGTGGCGCGTCTGGTGGCGCGTCACCAGTCCGCACAGCGATTGGTGGAGGACAGCCGCAAGACCCTGAACCGATCCGAAGGAGAGGCGGACAAGGCGCGTCTGGCCGTGGATCAGGCCCGTGGCACGCTGGAACAGGCCGAAGCCGATTTCGAAACCGCGCAAACCGCGGAAGAAGAAGCCATGGAAGCGGCCGAACAGGCCGAGGACATGCTGGCCGAAGCCGATGAAGCCCGGACCGAGACCCAAGCACGCGAAGCGGACGCACGGGCGGAACTGTCGGCGGCAGACGGCGAATTGGGGGCCCTGCGCGCCGAAATGACCGCGCTGGCCAAGCTGGTCGATCGCGATACCGCCGAGGGCGGTCAAATTCTGGATGAGTTGCGGGTCGAGCCGGGGTTCGAAAAGGCGCTGGGGGCGGCGTTGGCCGATGACCTGCGCGCGCCTTTGGTGGCGTCGGACGGGCCATCGGGCTGGGTTCAACTGCCCGGATATGATCAGGATGCGTCGCTGCCCGCGGGGGCGACGCCGCTGGCGCTGCATGTGTCGGGCCCCGAGGCGTTGGGCCGCCGGATTGCACAGATCGGTCTGGTCGAAGGCGATATGGGATCGCGTCTGCAACCGATGTTGCAGCCCGGTCAGCGCCTGGTGTCCTCAGAAGGCGATCTGTGGCGCTGGGACGGGTACCGGGCCTGGGCCGAAGACGCCCCCAGCGCCGCCGCCATGCGGTTGGAACAGCTGAACCGCCTGGAGGCGTTGAAGCAGGAGTTCGAGCGGGTCGGTGCGATTGCAGACGGGGCCCGCGCCGCACATGCGTCCCTGTCACGCAGGTTGATCGAGGTGACAGAGGCGGACAAGGCCGCGCGCCAGGCCCGCCGGGTTGCCGACCAGCGGGTGGCGGATGCGGCACGGGCGCTGAGCCGGGCCGAAGCGGAACGCAACCTGTCCGAAGGTCGGTTGGAAACGCTGGGACTGGCGGTCACGCGCCACACCGAAGATGCGATGGCGGCCCGCCAGCAATTGGGCGACGCCGAAACGGCCATGGCCGATCTGGGAAATCTCGAGTCGGCGCGGGCCAGTGTCGAAGACATCAAACAGACGGTGGAAGCCGCGCGCATCACCATGCTGACCCATCGGTCGTTGCATGACGAATTGCGCCGCGAAGGCGAAGCCCGGACCAAGCGGTCACAGCAGGTGACCAAGGACCTGAGCGGCTGGCGTCACAGGTTGGAGACCGCAGAGCGGCGGATTTCGGAACTGGTCGAGCGGCGGGACGCGTCTCAGGAGGATCTGGAAGACGCCCATGCGGTTCCCGAGGAGATCGCGGAAAAGCGCGAAGAGCTGTCGGGGGCCATTACAGAGGCCGAGGCGCGCAAGGCCGAGGCCAGTGACGCATTGATCGGCGCCGAAACCCGGCTGCGGGACGCGGTGCAGGACGAGCGGGAAACCGAACGTCTGGCTTCGGAGGCCCGGGAAGCCAGGGCCGCCGCCGAAGCCCGCACAGAGGCGGCGCGCGAAACGGTGCAGGCCGGTGCCGAACGCATCGCCGAGGAACAGCAGCTGACACCGGCGCAATTGCTGACCCAGTTGGACGTTGACCCGGACGCCATGCCAAATGCCGAAACGCTGGAGGCCGAAGTCAACCGGCACAAACGCCAGCGTGACTCGTTGGGGGCGGTGAACCTGCGGGCCGAAGAAGACGCCCGCGAGGTTCAGGAGGAATACGACACGCTGGTGTCAGAGAAGTCGGACCTGGAAGAAGCGATCAAGACGCTGCGCAGCGGGATTTCCAGTCTCAACCGCGAAGGGCGGGAGCGGCTGTTGACTGCGTTTGAACAGGTCAACAGCAATTTCGCCATGCTGTTCAAACATCTGTTTGGCGGTGGCGAGGCCAATCTGGTCATGGTGGAAAGCGATGATCCGCTGGATGCGGGGTTGGAAATCATGTGCCAGCCGCCGGGCAAGAAGCTGTCGACCCTGTCGTTGTTGTCGGGGGGCGAGCAGACGTTGACCGCAATGGCGTTGATCTTTGCCGTGTTCCTGGCCAACCCGGCCCCGATCTGTGTGTTGGACGAGGTCGATGCGCCGTTGGATGATGCCAATGTGACCCGGTTCTGTGACCTGCTGGACGAGATGTGCCGCCAGACCGACACGCGGTTCCTGATCATCACTCACCATGCGGTCACCATGAGCCGGATGGATCGTCTGTTCGGGGTGACCATGCAGGAAAAGGGCGTGTCACAGCTGGTGTCTGTGGACCTGAAGAAAGCCGAGGCCATGGTCGCCTGAGGGCGGCGCGGGATGAGGTGGCCGGATTTTGGGGGTCGGCCAAAGAACCGTGGCCAAAGAACTGTGGCCAGAGAGCTGTGGCCAGAGAGCTGCGGTCCGGGAGGTTCTGTCGCGGAGGATTGCCGGGCGATAGGTCAGGGAATTTTGGGCCGGGTCAAACCCCGCAAAACCATGGCCTTGCGGGGGCACTCTTTGAAAAAATTCACTAATACAACACGCTGAGCATAGCGTTTTTGATATATATCCGAAAGGCAATATATGCGTCTTTCACGGTGCCGGACCATACGTCAACTTGGGCTTTGGTCTGTGCTCGGACCAAAGCCCTGACCAAGGCCCTGACCAAAGCCCTGATTGGCACCCTGACCAGAGCCGGAGCGGAGGGTTAGAGACGTCCCAGCAGGTCCGTCGTCGGCCAGGCATCCGCCGGAAGCCCCAGTCGCTGTTGTTCCTTTTGCACGGCCACCCGTGTCCGGGCCCCCAGAATGCCATCGACCTTGCCGACGTCATGTCCGCGTGCTTGCAGTTTCTTTTGCAACTGTTTCATCTGGGCACCGGACAGGCCAGGATCGGGCGTGCCGGCATCATATATGGGCGCGCCCTCGAGCCGGGTTGCGAAATAGGCCGCGGTCAGCACATAGACAAAGCTTTGATTCCATTCGAAATAGACGTCAAAGTTGGGATAGGCCAGAAACGCGGGGCCCTTGTGCCCCTGTGGCAGGAGCAGCGAAGCGGCCAGGGTCTGATTGGCCCAAGTGCCGCTGCGGGGCGTGACCCCCATCTGCGCCCAGTCCGACACCGACCGCTTTTGCGCCGGGCCCGTTTGCGACAGGTCCAGCCCGGTGGGAATGCGCACCTCTTGCAGCCAGGGCTGATCCGGTGTCCACCCCAGGTGGGACAGCATCTTGCCGCCAGAGACCAACGCATCCGGGGCCGACGTCTTGAGGCTGACCTGACCATCGCCGTCGCCATCGGTGCCGTTGTCCAGAATGTCACGCGGCAGCATCTGCACCATGCCGATTTCACCGGCCCAGGCCCCGGTTGTGGTGCGGGGGTCGAAATTGCCCTGTTCATACAGCTCCAGCGCGGCAAAGATCTGGGGGCGGAACAATTCGGGGCGCCGGCAGTCATGGGCCAAAGTCACCAGCGCGTCGAGCGTGTTGAAGTTGCCCTGAAAGGCACCGTAGTCGGTTTCAAACGCCCAGAAGGCCAGCAAAACCCCCCGGTTGATCCCGTAGTCCCGTTCGATCCGGTCAAAAACGGCATCGTATTTGCGGGCCATGGATTGGCCCCGATCAATCCGGTTCTGAGAAATCAGACGGCGGGAAAAGTCGAGGAACGGTTTCTGGAACACCCCCTGGGCGCGGTCCGCCTTGAGCACCTTGGGGTCCTGTGACACGCCGCGAAAGAAGCTGTCCACGGTGGTGGCGGAGACACCGGCGGTCTGGGCCTCCTGTTTCAGTCCCGAAACAAACGCGGAAAAGCTGCCGCCGCATTTGGACAGGGCAGGAGAGGCAGCGAGCGTGGTGACGAGACACAGGGCAAACAGGCGCATTCGGTTGGAATCCTCGGGCTGTGGAACAGTCTCGTTGATACCGGTGCGGGCGGGCCCGTGGCAACCAAATCCATCGGGGAAAAGCGGTGCCGGTTTCCCAGAAGGCGCAACAGGTTATGTCGGGGCATGGCAGTGCGCAGCACTGCCAGGCCCAACGGGTTGGGATGCGTCGCAGACGCAGCCAAACCGGGCGGGAGCGCACCGGTGCTTTTTTAGAACACAACCGCCAGGGCCACGACGATGACCAGCATCAGGGCCCAGACCTTCCACAGCATGGCAACCGTGGCGTCGATTTCTGGTGCGCCGATGCTTTTGCGTGCGGTGCCATTGACCCAGGCCAGATCCTGCATCCGCCCGTCATAGCTGCGCGGGCCGGCCAGAGCCAGATCCAGAGCCCGGGCCATGGCGGCTTCGGGCCAGCCGGCGTTGGGGGATTTGTGGCGGGCTGCGTCGCGGCGGATGTAATACCATTGGCCGATCTGCCCGCCGATCAGCGCGATCATGACGCTGGTCAGGCGCGCCGGGATCAGGTTCAACAGATCGTCCAGCCGGGCCGCGGCCCAGCCAAAGTCTTCGTAACGCGGGGTGCGATAGCCGATCATGCTGTCGGCGGTATTGATCAGCTTGTACACCAGCAGGCCGGGGACCCCGCCGATCAGGAACCAGAAGGCGGGCGCCACGACCCCATCCGACAGGTTTTCGGACCCGCTTTCGATGGCAGAGCGAGCGACCTGGGCGCTGGTCATCTCTTCGGTGTTGCGGCTGACGATCAGCGCCACGGCGCGCCGTCCCGAATCCAGCGACAGGCGCAGCCCCTGACCCACCGCATCCACATGCTGAACCAGCGAGCGTTGTGCCAGCAGGATGGCGCAGACCGCGACTTCGACAAGGGGGCCGAACATCGACAGCCCCCCGCCCAGCAGCAGTCCGAGCAGGACCAGCGCAAGCGCGGCCAGAATGCCTTTGTTGCGTCGGTTGGCCCCCTGATTGAGACGGGTTTCCAGCGCGGAGACAGCCCGCCCCATCACGATCGCGGGATGCGGCAGCCGGTCCCAGATCCAGCGGGGTTCACCCAACGCGGCGTCCAGCAACAGCGCCGCCACCAGCAACAGGGCCAGGGTCATAGCGCAGCCTCCAGCCGCTCCCAGCCGTCGGCAGGCGGCAGGCCAAGGCGGAGGTAGGTTTGGGAATAGGGAAAGATGCGGCTCCAGATGTGGTGACGGGCCAGACGATCCTGCCAGGCCTGGGCATCCTCGACCCGATAGAGCCGGAACAGAGAGGTGCCCCCCACCAGCTGTGCGCCGCGTGCCAGGGCCAGCGCATCCAGCCGATCACTGTCCTGTTGCAGCCGTGACCGGGTCGCAGCCGCCCAATCCATGTCCTGCAGGGCCTGGGCCCCGATCCGCAGCGCCGGTCCCGAAACCGACCAGGGGCCCAGCCGGGTCTGCATGTCGGCGATGGTGTCGGGACGCGCGATTGCAAAACCCAGCCGAAGACCGGCCAGCCCCCAGAATTTGCCAAAGCTTTTCAGCACGATCCGGCCGGGCTCTGCAGCCAGATGGATCAGGCTGTGCTCTGGGGTCACGTCACAAAAGCTTTCGTCGATCACGCTCAGCGGTGCGGTGGCGTCCTGGGCCGTCCACAGCCGCCCGTCGGGGTTGTTGGGATGGACCAGAACCCGCGCCTGGGAGGGGCTGTGGTCGCTGACCTGCCATCCATGGGCGGCAAAGGCGGCGTGATGTTCGTTATAGGTCGGCGCGGTGATCCGGACGGTGGCGGGCGCGCGCAGGGTCGGGATCATGGCAATCAACACCGAAGCGCCGGGCGCGGGCAGGATCTCTGCGTCGGCCGGAACGTTCCAGAACCGGCGCGCCGCCGCCAGCAGCTGTTGGTGTGCGGCCTGATCGGGCAGGGCGGTCCAATCCTGTGCCGGGCAGTTCCCCACCGGATAGGGGGTGGGGTTGATCCCGGTGGACAGATCCAGCCAGGCGGCCCGTGTTCCGCCAAACCGGGCGACGGCCGCGTCCAGCCCTCCGCCGTGGTCGCGTTTGGATTGAACTGTGACGGCGGTTGTGTTGGTCATGGCGGACCCGCTGGGCTGTGGATGGGTCGGCCCGGAACAAGGGGCCGTTTTTGCCATATGGCGCAGCCCAGAACACAAAGCAACCTTGGTTGCTGGTGAGCGGGGAAATTGTTGGGTCGCGCACCTGTGCCTGCGCTTGTGCCGTCGCACTGTACCCGCGCCCGGTGCAGATCCTGGACGGCAAAGAGTTTTGACAGTGGCGCACACCAGACTGGGGCGCGGGGGCGCGTCGGGCGTGTGCAATTTGCGCGCCCGGCCAGGGGCGACCAGGGGTGACCAGGGGGTGACCGTGGATATTGAATGGATATTGAATGGATATTGAGTGGATTTTGATCCGGGTTTGGCCGGGTGGTGCGCATCCCCGGCCAGAGTCCGGGCCAACGCGGGTTGGGGCGACTTGGCGGGGCCGGAGTCCCGCAAAATGGGGCGTTAACTGTCAGAAATCATGTGAAAATTGAGCGGGCGCAGATCCTGAAAATTTGAGTTAACTGGAGGATGGGCTTGGGTTGGGCGGTATTCACTTTGGTGAAACCTTGGGTGGCATTAAGTATTTGTTAAGGAGAAAGGCAGATCACCATTTCTGGGGAGCGGCGTATACTGAGTGAGAGAATCAGCGCCGGAATACACGAATGAATGTGTTGATAGTTGAAAGTAACCCGGATCTGGGGCTGCTTTGGAAACGACATTTGGAACGACAGGGGGCGCGCGTCACCCTGGTGGAAACGCAGGAGTGTGCGATCCATGCGCTCTATGGTGCCGATTTCAACATCATCGTTCTGGATCTGGTTCTGGAACATGGCAGCGCCCTGGCGGTTGCGGATTTTGCCAGCTATCGCCGCCCGGATGCGCGGGTGATCTTTGTCACCAATACCAGTTTCTTTTCGGATGGGTCGATTTTTTCGCATAGCCCCAATGCCTGTGCCTATGTCCAGAGCGGTACGCCGCCGGAAGATCTGGCCGCGATGGTGGAGCATTATGCCGCCACCCGTTGACGGGAGGTGCGTGTCTGCGCAGGCGTCGGGGCAGGGCTGGCCCAAACAGGGCTGGCACATAGGCGGGGCACCGCAGGTTTGAGACCCCGGTTGAGAACTCTGGGCTAGGGGTTTTGGACTGGGGATCTTGGGCTAGGGATTTTGGGTAGGAATTCCGGAATCGGGCCGCTGTGATCCGTGTTGTTGGAGACTGGGGACGGCGGTCTCCCGCCCGTTGGTCGGGCTTTGGTGAAGCCCGACCACCCGTTGGGCCGGGCGCTGTACAGCCTGGGCTGTACAGCGCAGTTGCGCCGGGGAACGGGCGGGGTTGTTCAGCCCCGACGATGTGGTTCCATATAGTCCAGAATCGGGTTGGTCGGGATGATCCGGAACGGATTGATCGTGCTGTGGCTATAGTGATAGTGGCGCACGATATGGTGCAGGTTGACCGTCTCGGCCACCCCCGGCCATTGGTACAATTCGCGAGTATAGGCCCACAGGTTCGGATAATCCACCAGCCGTTTGCGGTTGCATTTGAAGTGCAGGTGATACACCGGATCGAACCGGATCAGGGTTGTAAACAACCGCCAGTCCGCTTCGGTGATCCGGTCGCCCATCAGGTAGCGATGTTCCGACAGGAGGTCTTCGAGCCAGTCCAGTGTATCGAACAGCGGTTCGACGGCCGCATCATAGGCAGCCTGGGTCGTGGCAAAGCCGCAGCGATAGACCCCGTTGTTGAGCGTGTCGTAGATGCGGGTGTTCACCGCCTCGATCGGTTCGCGCAACTCTTCGGGCCAGAAATCCGTCGTATTGCCCGTTACATCGTCAAATGCCGAATTGAACATCCGGATGATTTCCGAGCTTTCGTTGGAGACGATGGTGTTGCCTTTGGTGTCCCACAGGATTGGCACTGTGACCCGTGTGGTCACATCCGGCACCGCGCGGGTGTAGATCTGATAGGCATAGTCCAGCCCGGTCAGCTGATCCCCGGTGGCCCCATGCGCGTCGGTTTCAAAGGTCCAGCCATTGTCCAGCATATCCGGGTGCACGACCGACACCGCGATATGGGGGGCCAGGTTCTTGAGCTGGCGAAAGATCAGGGTGCGATGCGCCCAGGGGCAGGCCAGAGAGACATACAAATGGTAGCGTCCGCTTTCGGCAGCAAAGCCGCCCGTACCGGAGGGGCCGGCGCTGCCATCTGTCGTGATCCAGTTGCGAAACAGCGCGGCATTGCGTTCAAAGCTGCCCTTGACCGTCTTGCTGATCAGATCCTGCACCTGCCATTTTCCGTCTACCAGCATTCCCATGGGTGTTGTCCTTGTGTGATGTTCGGGGATGAACATAGGGCAGCTGTGCAGGGCGGGCATAGGGCAGCCCGCGCGCAGCGGATCTGCGCCGTTGCACAGCCTGTTGCCCAGAATCCGCGATTCCGGACAACAGCCAAAGGATTCATAAAATTTCACAAAAGGTGCATTGAATTTTTGTGATTCCGAGTCACGGTTGGACTGTTGCCGAACAGGGGAAGCGCGCCAAATGACCACTTATGTTCCCAAAGAAGTGCAGGCCGGGCTCGAAGCTGCCCGTCTTGCCGGATTGAAAAAGACCAGCCGCGTGCGGGTGATGGTAGGGGATGATCTGTATCCGGTGTTGCGGCTGTGGAAGACCGGTTTTGCGGTCGAGGCCGAGGCCGTCCCGTCCTTGCGTGGATTGGTGGATCTGTATGATTCCGGCCGTCATCTGTATCAATGCCTGATCATTGCATCCGAAGAGGACGGTGGCGAGATGCAGTATGAATTCAAACGCAGCACGCTGGCCGCAGACAGGGCACCGTTGGATTTCTTTCGTGATCCCGACGCCCCCATTGCTTTGCTCGGGTCTTCTGGCGATTGATGTCAGGATGGCTGTGACCGGGCCTGTCGCGGTGCTGCACGCGGTCGGTTAGGCCGGATTGCGCGCGACAGCGGCCGGGCCGTTGACCTCGTTGACTCCGATGCCGCGTGGCTGGGTCAAGGATATGGGTGCCGTTGGTGTCCTTGCAGATGGTCATTTTGGTGTGTGTGTGCGGTTCTGGCCGGTTCCTGTGCCGGTTCCTGTGCCGATCCTGTACTGATCCTGTACTGATCCTGTACTGATCCCGTGATCGCTGCCTGATCCGGTCGGCTTGGGTGGGGCGATGGATATGTCGACAGCAGCCGTGCCCCGTCAATGGCCCGTGCCGCTCAGCGGAGGCTCTGGTTCAGGGGCGGTCCCGATGTCGTGCGAGCATGGAAAGGGGTGGGGCCTGTAAAGACCGGCATCTTTTCCAAGCGTTTGTCCAACCTCTGGCACTTGTGCGAGACAGGCACCGTTCTTTGGCACGTCTTTGGCACGGTATTTAGGTCGGATGAAGGTCGGATCGTTTCTCTTAGGGTCGGGATGGACCGTGAAGGAACAGGGGCACCGGCGTCTTTGTGGAGGGCTTGACGGGAGGTTTGGGCCCCGGTTTGGCCGTGGGCCCATGTGGCCGTTGATGTCCGTGGTTGGGCGAACAGGTACGACATGCACGGTCACGTGGCGCAAGAGGACATGCAGAATTGCGCAGGGGGATTGGAGTGCGGCCGAGGTCAGCGATCTCAACCGACGCACCGCGCGGGTCTGCCCAGATGTTGCTACGCTTGGGGAAAAGGCAAGGAAGGGTGCCGAGACTACGGGGGCCACAGAGACCACAGAGGCAACGCAGGCCGGGGCGGGTCTCCCGCTCTGGGCAGGCCAACCGCCATGTCCGCGCGGGCCGCGATCCGGATCTGAGCGCCAGCCACGACCAACTGATGGCACCGGGCACGAGGAAAAGGTCACTGTCACGGCGGTGATGCGTTTGCTGCGCGGTTCCGTGCGGGTCCTGTGTGCGGGTCCAGCGTGCGGTCTTGTGCGGGGCTCAATCCTGTTTCGAAACAAATGCCATGTCTCTCCTGTCATGTCGGAAAGCATGCGCTGCCGGGCCCTGGATGTGCAGCAAACCATGTGGCCAGCGTATCGCGTGGGTCGATGGGCCGGTGCCATGCCCATGGCATCCAGGCGGAAGTTGCCCGCCCGTTTCCATCCCCGAACCGGCGCTTTTGTTGCGCAAAGGCCATCAACAAGAGCGGCATCAAACCGCGACAGCTCCGGTCGGAGCTGCCCTGACCGGCAGAGCGCCCACAGCGCATGGCCCCGCCATGCGCTGCCTGGCCCAACGGCACCTGTGGCTTCGCAGAAGCCCCTGGTGCGGGCGGGAGTGCACCGGGAATGGGGGCCTTGTAAAAAGGGTCTGTCAGGGGCGGATTTCCACTGTGGTCCCGCGATCGACCAGGGTCCACAATGCTTCGATCTCTGCATTGGTCACAGCAATGCAGCCAGCCGTCCAATCCCCTGGCAGAGTGATCAGCGATCCCAGGGAATTGGGCTGTCCGTGGATGAATATATCGCCACCGGGGTCCCTTTGCTCGGCTGTTGCGCGGGCGATGTCCTCGGGGCGGGGATAGTTGATGCCCAAGGACAGGTGGTAGGCGCTGTTGGGGTTCTTGCGGTCTATGACAAACAGACCTTCGGGGGTCTTGCCGTCGCCTTCCTGCGATTTGTCACCGGTTGGGGCAAACCCCAATGCGATCGACGTGGTCATCACCGGCTGTCCGGCCCGCATCGCGGTCAGCCGGCGTGCGGATTTCTCGATCAGGATGTGATCGGCGCGGGCCCCCGCCTCCAATGCGGTGTCCAACATCGGGGGCGGGGTTTGTGGCACCGGGCCAAGTCTGGTCCAGACGATCCAGCCGGCCAAAAGGACGCCGATCAGCACCACGAGACCCAACAGGCGGCGCATCACCGGTTATTGCAGATCGGCAAAGGCGTCGCGCAGCCGCGCACAGGCCGTTTCGATATTGGCGCGCTGGGTGCCGATATTGAACCGCAAAAAGGTCTCGCCGCCGGTGCCGAAGGTGGTGCCGTGGTTGACCGCGATCTTGGCCTGCTTTTCAACCCGGGCGGTGAATTCCGCCTGCTCCATTCCGGTGTCGGCAAAATCGATCCAGGACAGAAATGTGCTTTCCAAATGCATTGACTTGAGACCGGGGATTTCGGCAATGGCGGCGTCCAGCAGCTGGCGGTTACCATCCAGATAGGCGACCTGGGCATCGACCCAATCTGCGCCTTCGGGCGAATAACAGGCCTGGGCCACGAATTGCCCGACCGAATTGGGTGACAGCGCCAGCGCGGTCATCCGGGCAGAGAACCTGGCCCGCAAATCGGCGTCGGGGATGATCACGTTGCCCGTGTGCAGGCCAGCCACGTTGAACGTCTTGGACGGCGCGGTCAGCATGATCAGCCGGGGCAGGATGTCCGGGTCGACATTCGGCATCGGGATATGGGTATGGCCGGGATAGACCAGATCATGGTGGATTTCGTCCGAAATCAGCAACAGGTCGTGACGTTTGCAGAAATCGGCGACGCCCTGCAATTCGGCGCGGGTCCAGACGCGGCCGCCAGGATTGTGGGGCGAACACAGGATCACCATTTTTTCCGATCCGGTCATCTGCGCGTCATAGGCGTCGAAATCCATCTCGTAACGGCCATCGTTGTTGACCAGCGGGCATTCGACCACATCGCGCCCGGCGGCGCGGGTGACGCGGGCAAAGGCATGATAGACCGGGGTGAACAGCACCACGCCGTCACCGGGTTGGGTATAGGTGTCCAGACACAACGCGACCGCGTTGCACAGGCCGGTGGTGGTAAAGATCATGCTGGTGTCGATGTCCCAGCCGTGCCGGTTGGCCATCCACCATTGGATCGCCTTGCGGTAATCTTCCTCGATGCTGGCATACCCGAACACCCCATGGGTCACGATCTCTTGCAGGCGGTTCAGCACATGAGGTGGGGCCTGAAAATCCGTGTCGGCCACCCACATGGACACCCCTTCGTCTGCGGACACGCCATAGATGCTCTCCATCTTGTCCCATTTGGTGGAATAGGTGTTGCGGCGTTCAATCGGGGTGTCGAAATTCATAAGTCTGCTCCTGAGTGGTCGCAGGGAAGCTAGTCAGAATCGCGCTGGGTGCAAGGGGGGCGTTGCGGCGGCGCGGCCAATGGCCTAAATCAGGCGCATGAAACGTCCTATTCTGATCCATCCCGACCCGCGCCTGAAAAAAGTCTGCGCCCCTGTATCCGATCTGTCGGATGATTTGCGCAGGCTGGCCAAAGATATGCTGGAAACCATGTATGACGCACCGGGCGTCGGCCTGGCGGCCCCCCAGATCGGCGTGCTGGATCGCCTGATCGTTCTGGACTGTGTCAAGGAAGAGGGCGAAACCCCGCGCCCGCTGGCCATGTTCAATCCCGAGATCCTGGCCAGTTCGGACGAAACAAATGTCTATGAAGAAGGCTGTCTGTCGATCCCGGATCAATATGCCGAGGTGACGCGCCCAAAGACGGTGGATGTTCAGTGGATGGACCTGAATGGCAATCTGGTGACCGAAACCTTTGACGGGCTTTGGGCGACCTGTGTGCAGCACGAGATCGACCATCTGGACGGCAAGCTGTTCATTGATTACCTGAAGCCGCTTAAACGCCAGATGATCACCCGCAAGATGCAAAAGCTGAAACGCGAACGGGCGCGGGCCTGATCTGACATGGCGGAGCTGGCGATCCTTCAGTGGCCTGATCCACGCCTGTCACAGCGCTGTGCGCCGGTGGAAAACGAGCGGCTGGATGATCTGATCGCCGACATGTTCGATACGATGTACGGCGCGCAGGGCCGGGGGCTGGCTGCGCCGCAGGTCGGGGTGATGAAGCGGCTGTTCGTGATGGATGTCACCTGGAAGGAAGGCCCGCCCAGCCCGATGGTGATGATCAATCCGTCGATCATGGCGGTTGAACGGGTGCCGGTGGTGATGGAAGAGGGCTGTCTGTCGATCCCCGGCGTGCTGGTCCCCGTGACCCGTCCCGTGGCTGTGACGGTGCAGTGGACGGCGGCCGAAGGCGACATTCACATGGCGGATTTTGACGGGTTCGAGGCCCGGTGCATTCAGCATGAATTTGACCATCTGAACGGGATGGTGACGTTTGATCGGATCGACGCGGTGGCCCGCGCCCGGATCGAGGCGGAGTATATGGAGACATTGACATGACTGTGCGCACATGCCTGCCCTGGCCCGACAAACGCCTGCGCAGCAAGGCCGAGCCGGTGAGCGAGATCACCGATGAAATCCGGGCGATCTGGGATGACATGATCGACACGATGGAGGCGATGCCCGGCGTCGGTTTGGCGGGCAACCAGATCGGGGAGATGCTGCGTCTGGCGGTGGTCGATGGATCAACCGAGCGGGGTCGGGCCGTGCGCCTGGCCAACCCGGAGATCCTGCATGCGTCGATCGAGTTGCGCGAGCACGAAGAGGCCAGCCCCAACCTGCCGGGGGTGTCGGCCAAGATCAAACGCCCGCGCGCGGTGACTGTGCGGTTCCTGAACGAACAGGGCATGATTGACCGACGTGATTTTGTCGGGATCGAAGCCACCAGCGTCCAGCATCAGATCGACCATCTGAACGGGCGGATGTATTTCGACAATCTGAGCAAGGTGAAGCGCGACATGTTGCTGCGCAAGGCCCGAAAGCTGAGCACATAACAGACCGGGCAGGGGTGCGTGCAAGCACACACCCTACGGCTGTGGAGGAGACAACATGCGTATCGTATTCATGGGAACGCCCGAATTCTCGGTGCCGGTGCTGGAGGCGTTGGTCGCGGCCGGGCACGAGATCGCGGCCGTCTATTGCCAACCGCCGCGCCCGGCAGGACGGGGCAAGAAAGACCGGCCCACGCCTGTCCATGCCCGTGCAGTGGAACTGGGGTTGGAGGTGCGCCACCCGGTGTCGTTGAAGACACCGGAGGCGCAGGCGGAGTTCGCGGAGCTGAATGCGGATGTGGCGGTGGTTGTAGCCTATGGGTTGCTGTTGCCGCAGGCCGTGCTGGACGCGCCGGAACGGGGCTGTCTGAACATCCATGCCAGCCTGTTGCCGCGTTGGCGCGGGGCTGCGCCGATCCACCGGGCGATCATGGCCGGGGACAGTGAAACCGGCGTTTGCATCATGCAGATGGAAGCGGGATTGGACACCGGGCCGGTGCTGCTGCGGGCCAGCACACCCATTGGAGCCGAAGAGACCACGGCTGGGTTGCATGATCGGTTGTCGGAGATGGGGGCGATCAAGATTGTCGAGGCATTGTCGCGGCTGAATGATCTGACGCCGGAACCACAGCCCGATGATGGGGTGATCTATGCCGCCAAGATCGACAAGGCAGAGGCCCGAATTGATTGGGCCCGGTCTGCCGAGGAGGTGGACCGCCAGATCCGCGGGCTGTCGCCGTTTCCCGGGGCCTGGACCGAAATCGACGGGCAGCGGATCAAGGTGCTGGCATCCCGCGTGGCCGAGGCCAGCGGACCGGCGGGGCAGGTATTGGACGAGACATTGACAGTGGCCTGTGCCACGGGTGCGGTTTCGCTGTTGCGCTTGCAAAGGGCGGGCAAAGGCGCGCAGGATGCAGACATGTTCTTGCGGGGGTTTCCCGTGTCCGAGGGAACACAGCTCTGAGGAGGGGCGTGACATGCTCAACCTGTTTGGGACCGTGGTGATTGCGGGGATCGTCGGCTATGCATCGGAACGATCAGGGTTCACCCACAATGGGTATATCCAGTCGATCATCATCTGTGTGGGCGGGGCGTTCCTGTTCTTTTTCTTTCAGCGCATGTTTGGGTTCGGCTTTGGGTCTGCGGGGATGAATGCCATCGCGGCTTCGGTCGGGGCGCTGGTCATCGTGCCGTTCCATTGGCGCAAATAGGGGACGTGTGAGATGGGTATTATCTATCTGGTCATTATCGGGGCTGCTGCCGGGTTTCTGGCCACAAGGCTGATGAAGATCGAAGCGAACATCATCACCACCGTGGTTATCGGTATGGCCGGGGCGCTGATCGGCGGGCTGGTTCTGCGGACGCTGGCGACCGTCATGGGGTTCATGGCCGGGTTTGTCGGGGCCGTTCTGGGCGCGCTGGTGCTGATCTGGGTCTGGCAGCAGTGGGGCAACCGCCGTTAGGTCGCACAGGCCGGAGACGCAGGCTCTTTTATAAGGTTGAGGCGCGTTAGCAGCCCGGATCAGCCGGGCGTGCGCCTGTGCATTAAACGACTGCTCTGAGCCCATTGTTGTCCTCAAATGCCATGATGTCTTTGTGATAGAGCGGCGTTTACGCGCGCTTACCCTTTCCAAAGAGTTCGCTGGTGTTCGCTTGTGCGGCTCAATATCAATAGCCCGAGTGATGCAGTAATGACGACTCTAGGAACACCAAAAAGATGAACGAACGTGATCAACCGCTCTTGGCAACATTGATTGATGCCGACAATGTTCCAGCTAAGTTTGCTGAGGCAATTCTGAAGGAGGTTGCGTCAATTGGCGAACCCGCGCTCCGGAGAGTTTACGGAGATTGGACAAGCGGTCGATTGAAGGGGTGGTCAGAAAAAATCCTCAAACTGGGGCTCGTCGCACATCAGCAGACTGCGAATACTTCGGGAAAAAACGCGTCGGATATCGGTCTGGTCATAGATGCCATGGACATACTTCATGGAAGGCGTTTTGATGGATTTGTTCTCGTTTCTTCTGACAGTGATTTCACCAGTTTAGCCAACCGGCTTCGTGAGGACGGCCTGACAGTGATTGGCATTGGCGAGAAGAAGACGCCCGAGCCGCTACGGAACGTTTGCAACCGGTTTATCTTCATTGAAAACCTGATTGCTGACGAAGAACCGACAGATGCCAAAAAACCACTTTCGGCAAAGGAGCACCCTAACAAGGCTGCCAAACTACTGCTTGAGGCCATGGAACGCATACAACAAGAAGATGAATGGTTTCATCTCGGCCAATTGGGGCAATCTGTCGTCGCTTCACATCCAGACTTTGATGCAAGATCGTACGGAAAATCGAAACTGAGCGAACTTGTTTCAGCGATCAATATTTTTGAGTCAAAGAGAGAGGGCAACAGCGTATTTGTCCGAGAAGTGAAGCGGCAGGCAAAAAAATAGGGAGAACAGCCCGACCTTTGCGCCTGCTTTGCCCCGCAAATCGACCGGTTACGCCCCGGTCAGGGCGCAGCCGTTGACCGTGATGCGGTGCATGTAGCGGCGGTAGCCGTGGTAGTCGTTGATTGCCTTGTGCCAGGTGGCGCGGTTGTCCCACATGGTGATGTCGCCTGCGTTCCAGCGCACCCGGCAGTGCAGTTCGGGTTGCTGGCAGTGGGCATAGAGAAATTGCAGGAGCGCGTCGGATTCCGCCGGGGTCAGCCCGTCGATCCGGGTGGTAAAGACCGGGTTCACGAACAACCCCTTGCGCCCGCTCAGCGGGTGACGGATCACGATGGGGTGCAACACGTCCTGTGTCGCAGCATCGGCATTGGCGAGACGCCCGGATTTTACCGCTTCGCTGTCGGCGGCGGCTGCGCCAAACACGTGGCGCGAGCTGTGCCAAGCGCTGAGCCCCATAAGGAAGGTTTGCAGGGTCGGCGACAGGGTATCAAAGGCCATGCCCATCGACACGAACAGCGTGTCGCCCCCAACGGGCGGGACGTCGATGGCGCGCAGGATGGACCCCATCGCGGGTTCGTCGTCATAGGAATGATCCGTGTGCCAGCCTTCGCCGACGGCCTCGGTCTGGTCCTTTTCCTTGAGCACAGTGGCGATTTCCGGATGACCGGGGACCGGGGTAAAGAACCGGTTGACGTTGATGGTCCCGAATTGGCGGGCAAAGGTCAGGTGATCCTCGGGGGTGACGTCGGTCTGATCCCGGATGACGATCACCGAATGGGTGGCAAAGGCCTGGGCGATCGGGTCGAAATGCGCCGGGTCGCGAATGTCGGCACCGTGGAGTTCGGCGCCGAGGCCGCCAGTCAGGGGAGAGATCTGCATCATGTCGTCCTTGGTTGATTGCAGACCAGGATAGGGCGACTTGCAGCAAAGAAAAAACTTATTAAAATTGGTGCAAAGGTAGAAAAAAGTAATGATTGATTATTCGCTGCGCCAATTGGAGTATTTTGCCGCCACGGCCCGCATGGGCAGCATTTCGGATGCGGCGCGGGCAATGGGGGTGAGCTCGGCGGCGGTGGCCTCGGCCATTGGCAAGCTGGAAGAGCTGTGCCAGCTGACCCTGTTTGACCGATTTCCGGCCCAGGGCGTGCGGTTGACGCCGGTGGGGGTGCGGTTTCTGGTCGAAGCAGAGCAGGTTCTGGGACAGGCACAAAGCCTGCGCACCACGGCGCGGGCGCTGAGCGAACAGACCAGCGGACATGTGCGGTTCGGGTGCTATTTTGTGCTGGCCTATGTTTTTGGTCCGGTGCTGTTGGGCGCGCACAAGGACCGTTGGCCCCATGTGACGGTCGAGGTGTTGGAGAACCACGGTGCGGGCATGGTGGCGCAGTTGGAGCGGCGCGAGGTGGATCTGATCCTGACCTATGAGGCGGGTGTGCCCCTGGATCGGTGCGACGTGCAGCGGGTGGCGCAGGTTGCGCCCCGTGTCGTTCTGCCTGCCGCACATCCGTTGGCACGTCGCGATGCATTGGAGCTGAGTGATCTGGAGGGCATCCCGTATCTGCAGGTCAAGGAACCGGGGATGGGGCCCAGTTATCTGGACATGTTGCAGGCGGCGGGGTTGACCCCAGACGTGGCGCTGGTGTCGCGGTCTTATGAAATGGTGCGATCCTGTGTGGGCAAAGGGTTGGGGTTTACGTTGATGGCGTTTCAGCCGCCCAACAGGCACAGCTATCATGGCGACGCTGTGGTCAGTGTTCCACTGCGCGAACCGTTGGGGGTGTTGCAGATTGTGTTGGCGGCCCAGAAGGGCGAGATGGACACGCCAGTGGTGCGCAATTTTGCCGATCTGTGCCGGGAGGTGCTGACCACCGGCTAGGGTGTTATTGACGCGGGGGGCGGCTTTTGTAGACCGGGATGTGCCAGCCAAAGGCGATGGACCCAGCCCGCAGAACCCAGCAACTGGCCGCGCAGGTCAGCAGCGCCGGTTGCACCGGCAAGCCGAACTGAATGGCAGCAACTGCCGTGATGGCCCCGACCATGGCGCAGGACACATACAGTTCGCCCTGCTTCAGAACCAGCGGCACGTCGTTGCAGACGACATCGCGCATCAGCCCGCCCATGCAGCCGGTGGTCATCCCCATCAGAACCACGATGATCGACGGCTGGTCCAGCGCCAGGGCCACGCCGGATCCGGCTGCGGCCGCGATGGAGAGGGCAAAGCTGTCGAGCCAGACCAGCCAACGCATCCGGCTTTCGACCCGGTGCGCGGTAAAGAACACTGCCACGGCAGCGAGCACGGCAATGATGATATGGGTCGGATCGGCAACCCAGAACACCATGTCCCTGTTCAGCAGCAGATCCCGCACCGTGCCGCCGCCCACTGCGGTCAGGCAGGCGACAAAGGCGAAACCGACCACATCCAACTGTGCCCGGCTGGCCACCAGCGCACCGGTCAGGGCAAACACCAGGACCGACGCATAGTCGAGCAGAGCCAGGATCGTCATGCGCTTTTGGCGGGTTTCTTGAACGGGGCCATGCCGGCGCGGGCCAGTTCGTCCGCGCGTTCGTTTTCCGGGTGGCCTGCGTGGCCCTTGACCCATTCCCAGGTCACGGTATGGCGGCGTTGCGCTTCGTCGATGCGTTGCCACAGTTCCACGTTCTTGACCGGTTTCTTGTTCGAGGTTTTCCAGCCGTTGCGCTTCCAGCCGTGGATCCAGCTGGTTACACCGTTTTTCACATAGGCGCTGTCGGTGACAATGGTGATGACCGATGGGCGCGACAGGCTTTCCAGCGCGTGGATGGCGGCCAGCAGCTCCATCCGGTTGTTGGTGGTGTCGGGCTCGCCGCCCTGAAGTTCGCGTTCCTTGATCACGGTGTCGCCGTCCATGGCGCGCAGCAAGGCACCCCATCCACCGGGGCCGGGATTGCCGGAACAGGCACCATCGGTATAGGCATAAAGATCAGGCATGGGCACGCACCACCATCCAGTCGGCCACGGCTCCATCCAGCCCGACCCCGGCACCAAAGGCGTGATCCACAGGTGTAAAGCCAGCAGTCTGCAACAATCCGTCCAATTCGTCCTGCGTGTAATAGGTATAGAGGCGTCCAATGGCGTCGCGTTTTTCGCCAGTGCCGGTTTTCAGACCGATATGCAACATGCCACCGGGTTTCAGCGCGCTGTGCAGGGCGCTCAGGTGATCGGGCATGTTGGCGCGCGGCGCGTGCAGCAGGCTGAAATTGGCCCAGACCCCATCATAGATCCCGTCGCCGGAAATCTGTTCAAAGCTGGCCTGATGGGCGCGGACGCCGGGGTGCTGGTCTGCCATGGCCACCATTTCCGCCGAAGCATCGGTGGCCGTGACGGTCAACCCGGCCCGGGCCATTGCGGCCGCAGAGGTGCCCGGTCCACAGCCCAGATCCAACACGTGCCCCCCTGTGGGGATCGCGTTCAGGAAGGCATCCAGATGCGGGTCGTCCTGATTGTGGGCATCGGTCATTTCGGCGTATTTCGCCGCCTGATCGTCGTACACTCGAATGGTTTCCGGATCGCTCACCACGGTGCTCCTGTTGTCAAGGTTGAAGGGTCATGCGCGTTCGGCTGCCAGGCGCACGGCGAGCCCGGCAAAGATCGCGGCAAAGCCCCGGTTGAGCCAGCGCAGCACAGTGTCGGAGCCAAGGATATACGTGCGGGCGGCAGCGGCAAAGCTGCCGTAAAGGGCAAAGACAACAAAGGTCAGCGCCATGAAGATCGCGCCCAATGTCGTCATTTCCAATGTCGCGGTGACCGGGTTGCCGGACAGAAACGGCGGCAGCAGGGCCAGAAAGAACACCGAGAGTTTTGGGTTCAGGATATTGATCAGCGCCCCGCGCTGGGCAATGCGTGGCCCGGATTGGGTGGTCTTTTGCGACGAAATCGCCAGCGCCCCGCCGGATTTCAGCGCCTGCCACGCCAGATACAGCAGATAGAGGACACCCGCGAATTTGACGATCTGAAACACCAGCGCCGAACTGTGCAGGATGGCCGCCAACCCCAGAGTCGCCGCCGCAAGATGCGGCACAATCCCGATGGTACAGCCCAGTGCCGCCCACAATGCCGCCCGACGCCCCTGGCCCAACCCCAGCGCCAGCGTATAGATCACGCCGGTCCCGGGGGCGATCACAACCACCAGAGCGGTCAGAAGGAAATGCGCTGAAATCACGATGTTCTCCGGGGCAGGTCGGGGCAGTTAAGGTCTGAAAGCATGCTCTGTGCACACCATAAGGAGCCCCCTGGGATTAGGCCAGTCTGTGGGGCTGGGTCATGCACAAAGAGGAGCCGCTGGTCACGTGGGGGTCCGCAGCACGCGGGGGACTTTGAATTCGACGGATTCCACGGCTGTTTCCACCATCTCGACAGTCACCTCGTACCGGGCGCGAAAGGCGTCGATGACTTCGTTGATCAGCACTTCGGGGGCCGAAGCCCCGGCGGTGATGCCGATGCTGGTGATCCCGTCCAGCGCGCGCCAGTCGATGTTTTCGGCGCGTTGGACCAATTGGGCGTAATTGCACCCGGCCTTGGCACCGACTTCGACCAGACGGCGCGAGTTCGACGAATTCGGAGCGCCCACGACCAGAATGGCATCCGCCCAGGGGGCGATGGCCTTGACCGCTTCCTGACGGTTGGTGGTGGCGTAGCAGATGTCTTCCTTGTGCGGGCCGACGATGGTGGGAAATTTTGCGTGCAGGGCGGCGACGATGCCTTTGGTGTCATCCACCGACAGCGTGGTCTGGGTGACATAGGCGATGCGGTTTGGATCCCGCACCGGGACGGTTGCGACGTCTTCGGCGGTTTCCACCAGCAGGACTTCGCCTTCGGGCAGCTGACCCATGGTGCCGACGGTTTCCGGGTGGCCCTTGTGACCGATCATGATCATCTGCAACCCGGCTTCGGCGTGACGCTGGGCTTCGATGTGGACCTTGGACACCAGCGGGCAGGTGGCGTCGACATAGACCATATTGCGCCTGTCGGCTTCGGCGGGGACGGTTTTTGGAACGCCATGGGCGGAAAAGATCACCGGGCGATCATCGGGGCAATCCTCCAGCTCTTCGACAAAGATCGCGCCTTTGGCCTTGAGCCCGTCGACCACGAATTTGTTGTGCACGATTTCGTGGCGCACATAGACCGGCGCCCCCCATTTTTCGAGCGCCATTTCCACGATCTTGATGGCCCGGTCTACGCCGGCGCAGAACCCGCGCGGCGCTGCGAGCAGCAGAGTCAGGGCAGGTTTGGAATCTTGCGATGTCATGGCGGCGCCTCCTTGATGGCCGAGAGGTAAGACTTTGTGCTGGCAAGGTCCAGTGGCTTGGGCTTATCACCGGGATGTTACTGGAGCTTCCTGCGCCGGAAGGCGCTAGCGACGCGGCATCAAAAGTCGGGGATACCTATGACAAGATCAATGATCATACTGGGATGTTTGAGCATCGCGGGGGCGGCCGCGCTGCTGGTGCAGGTGCGGAGCGAGGCCACCGCCGGGGGCGTGCCCTATACGGATCCGGCCGCCGTTTCGCAGGGGGCGCAGCTGTATGAGGAAAACTGTGCCTCGTGTCATGGGGATGCCCTGCAGGGCGAAGCCGATTGGCGCAGCCGGGATGAGGAGGGGTATCTGCCCGCCCCGCCGCATGATGCATCGGGGCATACCTGGCATCACCCTGATGAACAGCTGATCGCCATCACCACACAGGGGACCGAGGCCATCGTCGGCAATGGCTATCGCAGCCGGATGATCGGGTTTGGCGACAGTCTGAGCTCGGATGACATTCTGGCGGTGCTGGCCTTTATCAAGAGCACCTGGCCGCAGGACATCATTGACCAGCACAATCTGATCAATGCCGAGCGATAACGGATCTATCGCGGCTCAGAGCCAGCTCTGAACCGGGGCGGCAAGTCGTCATTATCGGAGAGTCGGCGCGATAATGTGCAGGCGCGGGGGGATAAATCCGCGCCTGACGTTATTGAGCAGATGCCGCGACGCTGCGGACTTCGTCGGGAAGCTCGCGTGGCGGACGTCCGATGACTTCGCGCAACTCTTCGAGCTCGATGAAGTTGTCGGCCTGCCGGCGCAATTCGTCCGAGATCATCGGCGGTTGGCTGCGGATGGTCGACACCACCGAGACACGCACACCTTGACGCTGCAGGCTGGCAACCAGCGGCCGGAAATCCCCATCTCCGGAAAACAGCACGATGTGATCAACACGAGGGGCAAGTTCCATCGCGTCCACGGTCAGTTCGATGTCCATGTTGCCTTTGACTTTGCGTCGGCCCATGCTGTCGGTGTATTCCTTGGCCGGTTTTGTCACCATGGTGAACCCATTGTAATGCAACCAGTCTACAAGCGGGCGAATTGGCGAGTATTCATCGTTTTCAAGCAGAGCCGTATAGTAGAACGCGCGCAGCATCTTGCCGCGGCGCATGAATTCCTGGCGCAGGAGCTTGTAGTCGATATCGAATCCCAGCGCTTTTGCGGCGGCATACAAATTTGACCCATCGATGAACAGCGCAAGCCGTTCGTCTTTGTAAAACATAATTTTCCCTTCCGGTACAAACCGGTCCGCCGTTGTTCCGTGAGTGAGTAATAAAATATTGGCAGTCCGGATTGGCAGAATGTAGGTGAAAAACCTGCTAGGGCAAGGTCCATTGATCGGGAAAGGGAACGCAAAAATGACCGAATTCCGGTCAAAAGCGCTGATTGCGCTTGGGGGAAACCTCCCATCTGACGTTGGTTCGCCGCAGGAAACGTTGAGTGCGGCGATATCACGGCTTTCAGAATATCAAATTGACGTGAGGGCGATCAGCCGGTTTTTCGCCACCCCCTGTTTTCCTGTCGGGGCCGGTCCTGATTTTGTGAATGCAGCGATTGCCGTCGCATATGATGGCACGCCGGCACAGCTGCTGGCGCATCTGCACACGGTCGAAGCCAGCCTGTTGCGCAAGCGCGATCAGAGATGGGGTGTGCGCACCGTCGATCTGGACCTGTTGGCAGTCAACCAGATGATCCTGCCGGACGTCGCAGGGTTTCAGAGCTGGCTGGATCTGCCGATGGACCAGCAAACGCAAGTGGCACCAGACGAGTTGATCCTGCCGCATCCCCGCATTCAGGACCGGGCATTTGTCTTGGTCCCGTTGTGCGATATTGCGCCGAACTGGCGTCATCCGGTGCTGGGTCGAACGGTCTCGGATCTGTGCGCGGCGCTGCCGGTTGACGAAATCAACGCGGTAAAGCCAATTTGATCTGTGCGAGGGCTGGATTTCCGCCTTGTCAAGGGAAAGATTCGGGCTTACATACACCCCTTCTGGACCAATTTTCTTTTCTGGAGTGTCCCAATGGCCCGCGTAACAGTTGAAGACTGCGTAGACAAAGTTCCTAACCGGTTTGAACTGGTAATGCTGGCGTCCCATCGGGCGCGTGAAATTGCGGCCGGTGCCCCGGTGACCGTGGACCGTGACAACGACAAGAACCCTGTTGTTTCGCTGCGCGAAATCGCAGATGAAACCCAGACTGCGGATGATCTGCGTGAACGCCTGATCGAAAGCAACCAGTCGCAGATCGAAGTCGACGAACCCGAAGAGGATTCGATGGCGTTGCTGATGGGTGCGGAATCCGACAAGCCGGTTGAAGACGACATGTCCGAAGAAAAGCTGCTGCGGGCATTGATGGAGGCCCAAGGCCAGGGCTGACCGCGCAAAGAACACTCAAGGATGCGGACCGGAAATGATTTCATCTGAAGACCTGATTGCGCTGGTCCGCAATTACAATCCAAAAACCAATGCTGAACGATTGGCGCTGGCCCATGAATTTGGCGAACAGATGCACGAAGGGCAGACCCGCCATTCGGGTGAGCCCTATTTCACGCATCCTGTTGCGGTCGCCGCGATCCTGACCGAACAGCGTCTGGATGATGCCACCATCATCACCGCCCTGCTGCATGACACCATCGAAGACACCAAGGCGTCTTATGGCCAGGTGGCGGAATTGTTTGGCAAGGAAGTTGCCATGCTGGTCGATGGCGTTACCAAGCTGACCAACCTGCAACTGTCGAGCCGGGAAACCAAACAGGCCGAGAATTTTCGCAAGCTGTTCATGGCCATGTCCAAGGACCTGCGGGTTATTCTGGTCAAACTGGCCGACCGTCTGCACAACATGCGCACGATCAAGGCAATGCGCCCGGAGAAACAGGCGCAAAAGGCCCGCGAAACCATGGACATCTATGCGCCTCTGGCGGGGCGCATGGGGATGCAATGGATGCGCGAAGAGCTGGAAGATCTGGCGTTTCGGGTGCTGAACCCCGAAGGGCGTCAGTCGATCATCCGCCGGTTCATCACCTTGCAGCGCGAAACCGGCGATGTGATCCACCGGATCACCGGGGACATGCGGTCGGAACTGGAAAAGGCCGGGATCGAAGCCGAAGTGTTCGGCCGGGCCAAGAAACCCTATTCGATCTGGCGCAAGATGCAGGAAAAGGAACAGGGGTTTTCGCGCCTGTCCGACATCTACGGCTTTCGCATCATCACCGAGAGCGAAGAAGATTGTTACCGTACCCTGGGCGCGATCCATCAACGGTGGCGTGCGGTGCCGGGCCGGTTCAAGGATTACATCAGCCAGCCCAAGACCAACGGCTATCGGTCGATCCACACCACGGTGTCGGGACGCGATGGCAAACGAGTCGAAGTGCAGATCCGCACCCGGCAGATGCATGACGTGGCTGAAACCGGTGTGGCGGCGCATTGGTCCTATCGCGACGGGGTGCGCACCGAAAACCCGTTTGCCGTTGATCCGGCGAAATGGATTGCCAATCTGACCGAACAATTCGATGCCGAAGAAGATCACGAGGATTTCCTCGAGGCGGTCAAGCTCGAGATGTATTCGGATCAGGTGTTCTGTTTTTCTCCCAAGGGCGACGTGGTCAAACTGCCTCGGGGGGCGACGCCGATCGACTATGCCTATGCAATCCACACCCGGATTGGTCATGCCTGTGTCGGGGCCAAGATCGACGGCATTCGGGTGCCGCTGTGGACCCGGCTGAAAAACGGCCAAAGCTGTGAGATCATCACCGCCGAAGGTCAGACCCCGCAGGTGAGCTGGTTGGAGATTGCCGTGACCGGCAAGGCGCGCACCGCCATTCGCCGCGCCCTGCGCGAAGCGGACCGTGAACGGTTTGTCAAACTGGGGCGCGAATTGGCGCGGGTCGCATTCGAGCAGGTCAACAAAAAGGCCACCGACAAGGCGTTGGATACCGCGGCCAAGAACATGCGCCTGAGTGGACGCAATGAGCTTTTGGCGCGGCTGGGCAGCGCCGAATCCACCGCGCATGACGTGATCCAAGCGGTGTATCCTGATCTGGCACCCGACGAGGGCGAACAGATTTCTCCGCGCCGCGCGGTGATCGGTCTGGAACCGGGCCAAAGCTTTGAGCGGGCACCCTGTTGCCAGCCCCTGCCGGGGGAACGCATCATCGGCATCACCTATCGGGGGCGGGGCGTTGTCGTTCATGCGGCCGATTGCGATTCTCTCAGCCGCTACGAAGAGCAGCCTGAACGCTGGGTGGATCTGCATTGGAATGCCGGGACCCATCCCGCCGTCTATGGCACCACGTTGGATCTGACCATTGGCAATGATGCGGGTGTGCTGGGACGTATTTGCACATTGATTGGTGAGAAGAAGGCCAATATCAGCGATCTGGAGTTTTTGGATCGCAAGCCGGATTTCTATCGGCTGAGGACAAATGTCGAATTGAGAGATGCCGAGCAATTGCATTCTCTCATGCTGGCATTGGAAGCAGAAAGCGATGTGGCTGCGGTCGAGAGATTTCGTGAAACGGTGTCGCCTGCTCCGGCGGCGCGATAGGTCGAAACAGGATCAATTAGAGGGCGACATCGTTGGTTTTCAGACGCCGAGACCGTCGCTCCGTGTTGCGCACAATATGGGAGTTCCTCTGGCCCCGCGGTGGTTGGAAGCGTGCGTTCCTGTATGTCAAACACCGGGTCCGCCGGCTCCCTGATTCACCGCAACGGATTGCTCGGGGTGTCTGGGCCGGGGTGTTCACCACCTTTACGCCGTTTTACACGATGCATTTTCTGGTGGCGGCCCTGATCGCACGCGGCATGAATGGCAATATCCTCGCCGCGCTCAGCGCGACCTTCTTTGGCAATCCGCTCACCTATGTTCCGATTGGTGTCGTGTCGCTGAAAACGGGGCATTTTCTGTTGGGGACCGAATTCGATGAAACGGTCGACAAATCACTGGTCGGAAAATTCGTCGATGCCAGCAAGGATCTCGCTGACAATCTGCTCGCCCTGATGATGGATCGCCCTGCCGATTGGGAAGGGTTGAAGCTGTTCTTCAACGAAGTGTTCTATCCCTATCTGGTGGGCGGGTTGATCCCCGGTGCGATCACCGCCACGGCGGCCTATCTTCTGACGCTGCCGCTGATCGCGGCCTACCAGAAACGGCGCCGCTCCAAGATCAAGGCGAAATTCCAGGCCATCAAACGCAAGGCTGAAGAGCAGTGATGCGGAATCGCTGAGGGTCGGGGCGGAAAACTGGTTTCACCCGCCCGATTTGCATCCTAATGTCGGCGCATAGCGGATCAGAGGAGCTGTGTGCATGTCCGGGAATAAACTGCGTTTGGGCGTGAATATCGACCATGTTGCCACGGTGCGAAATGCACGCGGCGGGGCCTATCCCGATCCGGTCCGGGCGGCCATCCTGGCCGAGCAGGCGGGCGCGGACGGGATCACGGCGCATCTGCGCGAAGATCGCCGCCACATCGTTGATGCGGATATCGAACAGTTGATGGATGCGCTGAGCGTGCCGTTGAATTTCGAGATGGCCGCGACCGAGGAAATGCAGCAGATCGCGCTGCGTCATAAACCCCATGCGGTGTGCATCGTGCCGGAAAAGCGCGAGGAACGGACAACCGAAGGCGGGTTGGAAGTGGCGCGCGAAGAGAACCGGCTGGCCCATTATATCGCGCCGCTGCGGGACGCCGGGTGCCGGGTGTCGATTTTTGTCGCAGCCGAACAGAAACAGATCGAAGCCGCGCATCGCATTGGTGCCGAAGTGGTGGAGCTGCACGCCGGGGCATTCTGTGATGCCCATTCCGAAGGGCGGTTTGACGATCGCGACCGTGAATTCGAGGCGCTGCGCAATATGTCGTCCTTTGCCCATTCATTGGGGTTGGAGGTGCACGCGGGGCATGGGTTCACCTATGATTGTGTGAAACCGGTTGCGGCTTTTCCAGAGGTCATGGAACTGAACATCGGCCATTTTCTGATTGGCGAGGCGATTTTTCAGGGATTGCAGCCGGCGATTGCCGAAATGCGCCGCCTGATGGACGAGGCGCGTAATGGATAGCGCCCAATATCTGATCCCTGTCTGGGCGATCATAACCGGATGGATCGTTGCGGGCGGCAGCCCGGGGCCAACCAATATGACCATTGTTGGCACGTCGATGTCATTGGGGCGCGGTCCGGGGCTGTTGGTGTCCAGTGGCGTTTTGGTCGGATCGGCCACCTGGGGTATCGCGGCGGCATTGGGGTTTTCCGCGATCATGATGTCCAATGTCTGGGTGTTTGAAACCGTGCGTTATGCCGGTGCGGCCTATCTGTTGTATCTGGCGGTGAAGTCGCTGCGCTCAGCCTGGCAGGGGGGATCGGTTGTGCCCGTTAAACCCTCTGGCCGGTCGCTGTTCACCAAGGGGATCCTGTTGCATCTAACCAACCCAAAGCCGGTTCTGGCCTGGGGGTCGGTTTATGCCATTGTGCTGGCCCCCGGTGCGGAATGGGCGACTGTCTGGCAGCTGTTTGGCACTTTGATCTGCACGTCTGCGTTTGTGTTCTGGGGCTATGCGTTGCTATTTTCCTGGGCCCCGGTGGCGCGGGTTTACGCGCGATCACGGCGGTGGTTTGAATTGACATTTGGCCTGTTGTTCGGCGCGGCCAGCATCAAGATTCTGACCCTGCGGCTGACATGATATTGGGCATCGGCACCGATCTGGCGAATATCGAGCGTATTCAAAGAACGCTGGATCGGTTCGGGGATCGGTTCCGCAATCGGGTGTTTACTGAAACCGAACAGCGCAAAGCCGAACGCCGCCGCGATGTGGCGGGAACCTATGCCAAACGTTGGGCTGCCAAGGAGGCCTGTTCCAAGGCGTTGGGCACTGGTCTGCGCATGGGAATCGCCTGGAAAGACATGTCTGTGACCAACCTGCGTACGGGGCAGCCAGTGATGCATGTGACGGGATGGGCCGCAGATCGCCTGGCCAAGATGACACCGCCCGGACACAAAGCGGTCATTCACGTGTCCCTGACCGATGATCACCCCTGGGCCCAGGCCTTTGTCGTGATCGAGGCGCACCCCTGCGCTGGTGATCCTGCGTCGCCTTGACTTCGTCCCTTTGGCCCCGCATGTAGCCCCAATAGTCCCCAACCCCACTCGGAGAGCTTTATGGCCACCAAAGCCAAGTCCGGAAATGCCATTGTCGAGACCATCAAGACCATTGTCTATGCGCTTTTGATCGCCGGTGTCTTTCGCACCCTGTTCTTTCAACCGTTCTGGATCCCGTCGGGGTCGATGAAAGAAACCCTGTTGATCGGGGATTTCCTGTTCGTGAACAAGATGGCCTATGGGTATTCCTATGCGTCCTGCCCAACGGTTTCGATTCCGGTGGTGGGGTTGAATGTGGATGCCGAAGACGTCTGTGGATTTCTGGACGGGGACAACACCCGCCTGTTTGGTGGCGATCCTGAACGCGGCGATGTGGTGGTGTTCCGCCACCCTGTTTCGGGGCGCGATTATATCAAACGGCTGGTTGGCCTGCCGGGCGACAGGGTCCAGGTCAAGGACGGAATCCTGTATCTGAACGGCAAGATGGTGCCACAGACGCCGGCCGGAAACTTTGACGAAGTCATGGGGCGTCAGGGCCCCCAGGGGTTGACCCCGCGCTGCGGCAACGGACCTGTGGGCGAAGGTGGAACCTGTACCAAGACCCGTGCCGTTGAAACCTTTGACAATGGCAACGAACATGTCGTTCTGAATATTGGCAGCCAGGCGTCGGATCACACGCCGGTGTATCTGGTGCCCGAAGGGCATTATTTCTTTATGGGTGACAACCGGGACAATTCGGCAGACAGCCGTTTGCCGCAGGCGGCAGGCGGGGTGGGGTTCGTGCCCTATGAAAACCTGATCGGGCGCGCGGATCGCATCATGTTCTCGTCAGCGGGCCGATCCATGTTGTATTTCTGGACCTGGCGCAGCGATCGATTCTTCAAGGGGGTCAATTGAAACTCTCGGCCGACATAAAGGCACTGGAAGACCGGATCGGGCATGAATTTGCCCGCCCCGAGCTGTTGATTCGTGCGTTGACACATGCGTCGATTTCCTCGTCCACCCGCCCCGACAATCAGCGGCTGGAGTTTCTGGGGGATCGGGTTCTGGGGTTGGTGATGGCCACTGCGCTGTTGGAACATGACAAATTGGCGTCCGAGGGGCAGCTGGCCCCGCGGTTCAATGCGCTGGTGCGCAAGGAAGCCTGCGCCGATGTGGCCCGCGAGATTGATCTGGGATCGGTGTTGAAACTGGGTCGGTCTGAAATGATGTCGGGCGGGCGGCGCAAGCTGGCGCTGTTGGGTGACGCGATGGAGGCGGTGATTGCGGCCGTGTACCGCGACGCCGGGTTCGAGGCCGCACAGGCGATGATCCTGCGTTTGTGGGGCAGCCGGATCGGCACCGTCGAAGAAGACGCACGCGACCCCAAAACTGCCTTGCAAGAATTTGTGCAGGCGAAACGCCAAAAACCCCCGGCCTATGTGCTGGTGTCGCGCGATGGACCGGACCACCAGCCCATGTTCACCATCGCCGTGCGACTGGAAAGCGGCGCCGAAGCCCGGGCCACCGCCGGATCGAAACGTCAGGCGGAACAGGCGGCGGCAAAGACGCTGCTGGAAACTCTGGAGAATTCAAAATGACCACCCGCGCCGGATTTGTCGCCCTGATCGGAGAGCCCAACGCGGGCAAATCCACCCTGACCAACCGTATGGTCGGGGCCAAGGTGTCGATCGTCACCCACAAGGTTCAAACCACCCGCGCCCGGATTCGGGGTGTCGCCATCGAGGGCGAGTCACAATTGGTATTTGTGGACACTCCCGGTCTGTTCCAACCGCGCCGCCGTCTGGACCGTGCCATGGTGGCTGCGGCCTGGGGCGGGGCTGCGGATGCGGATGTTGTGGTGTTGCTGGTCGAAGCTCATCGGGGCGTGACCGAAGGTGTTGAGCGAATCCTCGAAGGGTTGCAGGGCATTGGCAAGGGGCGCACCGTGGCGCTGGCGATCAACAAAATCGACCGGGTGGCGTCGGAAAAGCTGTTGGGGTTGACCAAGGATCTGAACGATCGGTTTGATTTCGCGGAAACGTTCATGATCTCTGCCGAAAAAGGGCATGGGGTTGATCACCTACGCACCTGGCTGGCCGGCAAGCTCCCCGAAGGGCCGTGGCTGTACCCGGAAGATCAGATTGCCGATTTGCCGATGCGCATGATTGCTGCTGAAATGACCCGGGAAAAGCTGACCCTGCGCTTGCATCAGGAGCTGCCGTATCAATTGACCGTGGAAACCGAAAGCTGGCAGGAACGCAAGGACGGGTCCGCCCGCATTGATCAGGTCATCTATGTGATGCGCGACGGGCACAAGGGGATCGTTCTGGGCAACAAGGGCGAAACCATCAAATCGGTCTCCCAGGCGGCCCGGATGGAGCTGGAAGAGTTTCTGGGCCGCAGGGTACATCTGTTCCTGCAGGTCAAGGTGCGCCCCAACTGGCTCGAAGAATCCGAACGTTATTCGGAAATGGGTCTGGATTTCAAAGACGGCAATACATGACCGGGCTGGTCGCATCCTTTTGGGTTCAGGCCTATCTGACCCGGTTGCGGCTGTCCGACATTCCCGCTTTTGTGGTGTCGCACGGCGATGATGATGCCGGTGCGGTTCTGGTCAAGGTCAATACATTGGACGGTCAGGCCCAGGCGCTGCACCGATCCTATGATTTGATGAGCGGCGATCGAAAATGGGTCGAGCTGATCACTGGAGCCGAACCCGACGTGGACGCAGCCATCCAGCGTCAGAAGGGGTTCGACCCGGACCTGTGGGTGATCGAGCTGGAAGACCGTCAGGGACGCCACCTGCTGGGTGAGGCCGGGCTGGAATAGACTGGGCTGGAATAGCGCGGGTTAGGTGTGCCTGCCATGCGTTCTGAGCGCAATACAGCGTCCCCGGGCCGACACACCACGCCCCGACACACCACGCCCCGACACACGACCAACCAACACATTGCCGCCCGACACATTACCCCGGCCAAAGATCTCCGCCCAAGTGCGCTGATCGGGCTGGCCAGGTGCGGGTGCCCCCCGGATCTGTTGTGGCAGAACCGCGCTGCTGGCGGCAGGGTTGCAGTTCGTCTGGGGATGCGATCTGGTATCGGGGCGACAGGCAAGGCGAGGAACAGGGTATGGAATGGCGCGATCAGGGAATCCTGCTGTCCATGCGCCGTCATGGCGAAACGTCAGCGATCATTGATGTCTTTACGGCGGAACACGGGCGGCACGCCGGGGTTGTCCGGGGTGGCACCAGCCGCAAGCTGGCCCCGATTCTGCAACCCGGAGCCCAGCTGGACGTGACGTGGCGGGCCCGGCTGGAGGACCATCTGGGCAGCTATCACCCCGAACCACTGCGCAGTCGCGCGGCGGCGGCGTTGTCGGGGCGGTTTGCCTTGGCCGGGCTGAATACGGTCACTGCGCTGTTGGGCTTTTGCCTGCCAGAGCGGGAGGCCCACCCGGCGTTGTATCGCCAATCCGAGCAGCTTTTGGATCTCTTGGGGCAAGACGACATCTGGGGATTGGCCTATTTGCGGTGGGAAATGGCCCTGTTGAACGAAATGGGGTTCGGGTTGGACCTGTCGACCTGTGCCGTAACCGGAGCGCGGGACGGGCTGATCTATGTGTCCCCCAAATCCGGGCGGGCGGTGTCGCGCGATGGTGCGGGCGATTGGGCACACAGGCTGTTGCCGCTGCCGCCCATCTTGCGGGGCGAGGGCGACGCATCAGACGATGAAATTGTTATGGCCCTGCGCACGACGGGGTTCTTTCTCGAATCCAGGCTGGCCCCGTCGTTGGGCAATCGCGCCTTGCCAGAGGCACGCGGTCGCTTTGTCGATGCGTTTATTCGTCGGCTTTAAACAGCATCTCGCGGCCATCTTCGGCGCGCAGCACCAGGGTGTTGCCGGAGACTTCGGATTCGGTCATCGCATCCAGCGTGGAGAGGAACAAGTCTTCTGCATCCAGGTCGGGGCAGGCCATTCTGGTGGCAATCACCGGCCCCGTGTCGAACCACGGATAGGGGGCCTCCATGATGGCCGAATACCGGTTGCAGGGTGCCTGACCTGCGATCTGCCCGCGGTCAGGGAATGTCAGCGTGGCGCGGCTTGCAAACGGCTGTCCGTCGATTTCGACCAGGGTCCACACCCGATCCCCGCCCCCATAGCCGGATACGGTTTCATCGCTTTGACACGCGCCGGGTATCAGAAAGGCCAAGATCATCATGAAGCGCATAGATGGAAACTCCGGTTTGTTGACGGGCGGTTTGGCGCTGATGGGTCCCTGTATGGCGCACGCGGTGCCGGGGTCAGACCAACCGATTGTCGATTAGATATTGTCCGGCTTCGCGAATACCAGTGCGGACGTCGCGGAAGTCGATCCCGAGCAGATCGCGGGCCTTGCTGTTGGACACTTGTGGTGACGTCCCGAGAATCGGAAGGATGGACCGGATTTCGGCGTCAAACAGGCTGAGAAAGCGAACGATGAGATTGGGCGCGACGCGTGTTACGATCCGGCGGTCGGGAAATGCGCCTTTCAGGGTCAGGGCCATGTCCGCATACCACAGCGAGCGGTCCACCCCGAGGATGCGCTGGCCCGCGCTGTCGGGGCGTTCCATGGCCCGAATATGCATCAGGGCAATGTCGCGCACATCGACACAGGGCATCCCGAAACGTGCCAGCATCGGATCCTTGCTGGTGATCAGCCGGACAATCACGTCAATCGACGATCCATAGTTGTTGTCCAATGGTGGCCCCATGACAAAGGTCGGGTTGATCATGGTGATCTGCATGTCGGGGGCGTCTTTGGCCTGCCAGTCCCAGACTGCGCGTTCGGCCAATGTCTTGGATTTCACATAGGGCGTGACCGACGGGTAATCCAAATCGCTCCAGTCCTCTTCATCGTATGTCGTCTTGCCCTGTGGCAGGTCGCCGTTCATCACCGCGACAGAGGACGACGTCATGATCACCCGGTTGATCCCGGCGGCCTTGGCGGCGTTGACCGCGCGCAAGGCCCCGTCAACCGCCGGGCGGATCAATTCGTTCTCGTCCTTGGGCTGGGCGATGGGAAAGGGCGATGCTGTGTGCATCAGCACGTCCACCCCGGTCATCGCGGTGTCCCATCCCGGATCGGACATCAGGTCCAATTGCACAACCCTGAGCCGGGACAATGCATTCGGATCGGTCAAATGGGGGGCCAATGCGGTGTGCAGCTCGGCTTCGCGTGCCATGTTTCGCAGCGATCCGACAACGTGATAACCGGCATTCAACAGCTGCAATACAAGGTGTTTGGCAATATATCCTGTCGCGCCAGTGACCAGAACAGTTGTTTCAGGCATGTTGGTTCCCCCAAGTTGCTAAGGCATCAGGATCGGGGAATTTCAGATTAATACAAGCGGGATGATCATTCGGTACTGTTGGGACCGGCCGGAGCAGGGGCGTTGCTGATGATCGCGGCCACCCGGTTGCCGATTTCGTCGCTGGCCTTGAGCGACGGGTGGATCATGTCGATGCCATGAAAGGACCTGTCACCATGCGGCACCAGATCCGCGAGCGACAGGAAATGCACCCCCGGATCCAAGTCGGCCAGCTTGTCGATCCGGCGCTCCAGTTCTTCGCCCTCGTCACGGCAATGTTCGATCGGAGATCCCAGACCGGGGCTGCGCAGATAGCCGACATAGATGACCTGTGCGCCGGTTTGGCGCAGTTTGTACAGAAATCCGGGAATCGTGCCCCGGCGCCCATCTTCGGAAATGAGTTTGTTCATCTTGCCCTTGCAGACAAAACACCCGCACCCCAACCACAAATCATTGCCACCGCCGTTGACGATTACCCAATCCCAGTCGCCTGTGCGGAACTGTTTGGGGATGCTCATTCCGGCAGCACCCGACACCGGCAGGTTATAGATCATGCGGGCCCCGATGACCGACCGGTCCACCACTTCTTCGTTCAGTTGCTGTTCCACAACATTGGAAATGGCGCGTCCCGTCATGCTGTGAGTCGCCATCAGCGAATCCCCGACAGCCAGAATGCGGGCCTCGCGGGTTTCGCTTGGGACTTCACCGCAACCGGACAAAAACAGAAAAGGAGCTAAAAACAGACCAAGGCGGGAAAGCATGATGTGGGTTTAATCCGTGTACTGGGTGTTTGGGGCTATGCGATTCATTTATCATTTAATGTAAACCAAGGGCGGAATTATGGCGACCGAGCTCGGGATCCGTGTATTCCGCAGGATCCGGGTCGTTTTTGATCAGACCGTGCGGCATTTGGAACGGGACGCCCAATCCAGGATGTATTCCAATGCCCCGCGCCTCAGCCACTTCCATGAACTTCAGGACCATCTGCCTGCTGTTGCTGTTAGCCGTTGTTTGGGGTGGCTCATTTTTCTTTGCCGAGATTGCGCTGCGTGAGGTACCGCCGTTGACCATCACGCTGCACCGGGTGCTGTGGGCGGTTCCGCTATTGATGGTGATCGTTTGGGTCAAGGGGATCCGTTGGCCACGGTCGGCGCGTGTCTGGGGCGCTTATCTGGTGATGGGGGCGTTGAACAACGCCATCCCGTTTTCATTGATCTTCTGGGGGCAGACGCAGATAGAAAGCGGTTTGGCATCGATCCTGAATGGCACCACCGCCATGTTTGGCGCGGTTGTGGCAGGGGTGTTGCTGGTTGATGAACCGCTGACCGCCCGAAAGCTCATCGGGGCAGGGTTGGGGCTGGCAGGGGTTGCCTTTATCATGGGGCCATCGGCGCTGAGCGATTTCAACCCGGGCAATCTGGCGCAGCTGGCCATTTTGGGGGCGGCGCTATCCTATGCATTTGCCAGTGTCTGGGGCAAGGTGGCCCTGTCCGGGCAACCGCCGCTGATGAATGCCCTGGGGATGCTGATTGGTAGTACAGTGTTGATGATCCCGATTGTGATTGTCATTGACGGGCCGCCGAATCTCGGGTTGTCAGCCAGTGTCTGGGGGGCATTGCTAGGGGTCGCGGCGCTGTCGACTGCGCTGGCTTATGTGCTGTATTTTGCGATCCTGGCACGAGCCGGGGCCGCGAACCTGATGTTGGTGACGCTGTTGATTCCGCCGTTTGCCATCGGGTTGGGCGTATTGTTTCTGGGCGAGCGAATGGGGCCCGAGGCGTGGATCGGTTTCGCTATTATCGCTGTCGGCTTTGCCGTCACCGATGGTCGATTGTTTGCGTTGCGGCGTCGGATCCGTGCTTGAGCGTGGTTCAAAAAAGAAGGCCCGGCACAAATGGCCGGGCCCAAGGTTCGGGGAAATCCCCGGGGAGTGTTCGAGTTATCCCAGAAGGCGGCGCGCAATGACCTGTGCCTGAATTTCGGCAGCACCTTCAAAGATGTTCAGGATCCGTGCGTCGCACAAAACGCGGGAAATCTTGTATTCCAGGGCAAAACCGTTGCCGCCGTGGATTTGCAGACCATTGTCGGCCGCCGCCCAGGCGACGCGGGCCCCCAGCAGTTTTGCCATGCCTGCTTCGAGGTCACAGCGGTGTCCGTGGTCCTTTTCCCAAGCCGAGAAATAGGTCAGCTGACGGGCGATCATGATTTCGACGGCCATCATCGCCAGCTTGCTTGAGACGCGCGGGAAGTCGATCAGCGATTTGCCGAACTGTTTGCGGTCCTGGGCGTATTGCATCCCGATATCCAGCGCACATTGCGCCACGCCGATGGCGCGGGCGGCGGTCTGGATGCGGGCGGATTCAAAGGTTTCCATCAGCTGTTTAAAGCCTTTGCCCTCTTCGCCGCCCAGCAGGTTTTCGCCTTTGACTTCGAACCCGTCAAAACCCAGTTCATATTCCTTCATGCCGCGATAGCCCAGCACTTCGATCTCGCCGCCGGTCATGCCGGGCGTGGGAAAGGGGGCGTCATCCGTGCCGGGGGTCTTTTCGGCCAGGAACATCGACAGGCCCCGGTGATCGGTGGTGTCGGGATTGGTGCGGGCCAGCAGGGTCATCACATGGGTGCGGGCGGCGTGGGTGATCCAGGTTTTATTGCCTGTCACCTTGTAATTGCCATCCTCGTCTTTGACCGCGCGGGTGCGCAAGCTGCCCAGATCGGACCCGGTGTTGGGTTCGGTAAAGACCGCGGTAGGCAGGATTTCGGCGCTGGCCAGTTTCGGCAGCCAATTGGCCTTTTGTTCGTCGGTGCCGCCGCACAGGATCAGCTCGGCCGCGATTTCAGAGCGGGTGCCAAGGCTGCCGACGCCAATATAGCCGCGCGACAGTTCTTCGGACACGACAACCATCGACGCCTTGGACAGGCCAAAGCCGCCGTATTCTTCGGGGATGGTCAGACCAAAGACACCCATTTCGGCCAGTTCCTCGATGATTTCCATCGGGATCAATTCGTCCTTGAGGTGCCAGTCATGCGCGTTGGGTTCCACGCGTTCGACGGCAAAGCGGCGGAACTGTTCGCGGATCATTTCCAGCTCTTCGTCCAGGCCGCTGGCCCCGACGGTGATATTGGCGGATTGCTCCTGCATCAATTCGACCAGACGGGTGCGGGCGTCCTGGGTGTTGGCGGATGCCATCAGGGTCTGTACTTCGGCGCACTGGAAGCCCGAAAGCGCGTCCCAGCCGAGGCCCAGTTCCTGCAGGCGCACGACTTCGCCCTGGTTCATCGGGATGCCGCCGGCCAGCTGGTGCAGGTATTCGCCGAATGCGATCTGGTGGATCAGCTGTTCGATCTCGCCGAACTTTCCGTCCGCTTGCAGGCGCTCGGCCCAGGCCTGCATCTGTTTGAGCGATTGTTCATAGGTTGCCAGCCACGACAGACCGTGCGCAGCCGATTGGTGGCGTTCCATCAGCTTGCCCGATACGCGGCCATCCTGGCTGACCAGCGCCCGGACCGCTTCGCGGCCCTGTTCGAACAATTGCGTGACCGGTGGCAGGGCTGCTGCCGTCAGGGTCAGAAGATCGGGGAGAAGGGGCGCGTTTGCAGTATCGGCGGTCATATGCAGGTCCTGTCCGTCGTGAGCCATGAATCACATCCTATTTCGAGTTGCTTGGTCGTAATCACTTTGCAGGTGCAGCGCAACAAAAATACGTTGCACTGCGGCATTTGTTGCAAAAGTTGCGTGGATATTTTTGCGCGTGCAGAAAAATCAGATAGTGCTAAGACAACCAAATGGAAGCGATTTTATCTCTGATGACCCCGGCCGAGTTTGTTTTCGCCGCGATGGTTGCCCTGATGGGGGGCATGATCAAAGGTATGGTCGGATTTGGGATGCCGATGATCATGATCACGGGGCTCAGCACATTTCTGTTACCCGAACTGGCGTTGGCCGGGCTGATTTTGCCAACGGTCGCCAGCAACGCCATGCAGGCCCTGCGACAGGGGCCACGACAGGCCTGGGCTTCGGTGTATCGGTTCCGGGTTTTTCTGATGGTCGGATTTGTCTTTTTGATGGCGAGCGCGCAACTGGTCCCGCAACTGGAGCCACAGACGTTTCTGTTGGTTCTGGGGGTTCCCATTTGTGTCTTTGCCGGGATTCAGTTGCTGGGCGTGCGGTTCCAGATGCACCAACAGACCCGGTCGGCGGACTCTTTGTTTGGTCTGATGGCCGGGCTGGTTGGTGGGATGTCCGGCGTATGGGGCCCGCCGACGGTCTTGTATCTGACCGCACTGAATACACCCAAGACTGAACAGGTTCGGGTGCAAGGGGTCATCTATGGGTTGGGCGCGTTGGCGTTGGTCGGTGCGCATTTGGGGTCTGGCGTTTTGCGGCTGCAGACCCTGCCGTTGTCGATCGGTCTGATCGCGCCCGCTGTTGTGGGCATGTGGTTGGGCACCAAGGTGCACGACCGGATTGATCAGGCAACGTTTCGCAAAGCGACATTGATCATCCTGACAGTCGCAGGTTTGAACCTTGTGCGCCGGGGGCTCATGGGCTGAGCGGTAGTGCGCGCGGGCCGGGTTGAAAAGGCATGAAAACAAATGCGCCCGACAGATCCGGGGATCCGTCGGGCGCATGTTTTACGACAGTCAGACTGTGGTATCAGCCAATGGCTGCGGCTTTTACATCGTCGTCGATGTAGGGCAGATATTGCTGGAAGTTTTCCGAAAACATCTGAACCAGCTTTTCCGCCTGCCTGTCATAGGCGGCCTGATCATCCCAGGTCCGGCGTGGATCCAGCAGCACTTCGGGCACACCAGCCATAGAAACCGGAACGTCAAAGCCAAAGTTGCTGTCCTTGCGGAATTCGGCCTCGACCAGTGATCCGTCCAGCGCGGCGGTCAGCAGGGCGCGGGTTGCCTTGATCGGCATCCGCGACCCGATGCCATAGGCCCCACCGGTCCAGCCGGTGTTGACCAGCCAGCAGGTTGCGCCGTGCTGGGCGATCTTTTCACGCAGCAGGTTGCCGTAGGCTTCGGGACGACGCGGCATGAAGGGCGCGCCAAAACAGGTCGAGAACGTCGGTTCCGGCTCGGTCACGCCGCGTTCGGTTCCGGCCACTTTCGAGGTAAAGCCCGACAGGAAGTGGTACATCGCCTGTGCCGGTGTCAGCCGCGCGATCGGAGGCAGAACACCAAAGGCGTCACAGGTCAGCATGATGATGTTCTTGGGGTGACCACCCATGGCGCTGCTGGACGCATTGGATATGTATTCGAGCGGATAGGCACAGCGCATGTTGGCGGTCAGGCTGTCATCGTCGAAATCCAGTTCCTTGGTTTCCGGGTCAAACACCATGTTTTCGATGACGGTGCCGAATTTCGACGTCGTCGCGTAGATTTCCGGTTCGGCTTCGGCATTCAGGTTGATGGTCTTGGCATAGCAGCCGCCTTCAAAGTTGAAGGTACCACGGTCCGACCAGCCATGTTCGTCATCCCCGATCAGGGTGCGCGCAGGGTCTGCGGACAGGGTCGTCTTGCCGGTGCCGGACAGGCCAAAGAACACGGCCGCGTCAACCGGGTTGCCGGTGGCGTGGTTGGCAGAGCAATGCATCGGCATGATGCCTTTTTCGGGCAGCAGATAGTTCAGCAGGGTAAAGACGGATTTCTTGTTCTCGCCGGCATATTCTGTGCCACCGATCAGGATCATCTTCTTGTCAAAGTTCATCGCAATGACAGTTTCGGACCGGCAGTCGTGTTTGGCGGGGTCCGCCTGAAAGCTGGGGCAGTTGATGACGGTGAAGTCGGACACAAAGTCGTTCAGGTCTTCGCGGTCGGGGCGGCGCAGCATGGTGCGGATGAACAGACCGTGCCATGCCAGCTCGGTCACCATGCGAACATTGATGGCATGGGCCGGGTCGGCACCGCCAACCAGATCCTGGACGAAATAGTCCTTGCCCTTCATGTGTTCGAGCATGTCGGCATGCAGGGCATCAAAGCCTTCGGGCGACATCGCGGCGTTGTTTTCCCACCAGATGGTGTCAATCACGCTGTCGGTTTTGACGACATGTTTGTCCTTGGGCGACCGGCCTGTGAATTTGCCGGTGGTGACCAGGAAGGCCCCGCCGTTGCCCAATGTGCCTTCGTCGCGCTTCAGCGCTTCTTGGATCAGCGCTGGCTCCATGTAGTTGTAATAGACATTTCCCAGTCCCTCGATGCCCTGATCCTCGAGGCGGAATTGCGGGTTAACCCGTCCAGATGTCATGCGTTTTTTCTCCTGTGTCGGCGCGCGGGCCAAATTCCTGTTGGCAGCGCCGTGGGGCAATAAGATCGAAAATCCTTCGATGGGCGCGGTCTTAACATGACGTTTCGGGGCATGAACAGGACGGTTTGGCGCAGTTAGCGCCATCAAGGCAAGGTTTAGCGCAACCAAGGTTTTTGGGGTCGGTAACTGGGCAAAGATTCAGCGAATGATAATGTATTTTTGCCGAAATGGTTCCGAATAGCGCAGGTGATTCGCAGATTGGGATTGATTCGCGGGGCCGGAAAGGCGATTAATGTAACAAAAAAGAAAGCAGTTTTGAGCAGTATAGGGGCACATCAGATGTCAAAGATTGCATTGGTTGATGATGACAGGAACATCCTGACATCAGTTTCGATGACCCTTGAGGCCGAAGGCTTTGAGGTTGAGACCTACAATGACGGCCAGGCGGCGCTCGATGCGTTCAACAAGAAATTGCCGGATATGGCGGTGTTGGATATCAAGATGCCACGCATGGATGGTATGGATCTGTTGCAGCGTCTGCGCCAGAAAACCCAGATGCCGGTTATTTTCCTGACGTCCAAGGATGATGAAATCGACGAAGTCCTGGGCCTGCGCATGGGCGCAGATGACTATGTAAAGAAACCCTTTTCCCAGCGTCTGTTGGTCGAGCGGATCAGGGCGCTGTTGCGCCGCCAGGACGCCTTTATCGGTGACGCCGCAGGGTCGAGCCCCGAGGCGAAGGTCATGGAACGGGGCGAATTGCGGATGGATCCGCTGCGCCATTCGGTCAGCTGGAAGGGCAACGATGTGTCCCTGACAGTGACCGAGTTCCTGCTGTTGCAGGCGTTGGCCCAACGGCCGGGGTTCGTAAAGTCACGCGATCAGCTGATGGATGTGGCCTATGACGATCAGGTTTATGTGGACGACCGAACCATCGACAGCCACATCAAACGTTTGCGCAAGAAAATGCGAACTGCGGACCCTGATTTTTCGGCGATCGAGACGCTGTACGGGATCGGATACCGGTACAACGAAGAATAGGCGACCGGTCTGAACCAGGATCGGCAACAGGAGCGAACAACGGTTTTGCGCGATACAACCACATCTCAAACTCATCGCAACGGCGATGTTGTGCTGGGCGACGATTGGATCGCGCCAGACAATACTGTCGCCGAAGAGATGCGGGCCAAACGGGCGCGTCGAGGTTTCCTGCCGTTGCGCGGGTCTCCGTTGACGCGCAAGATCGTTACCTTCAACCTGATTGCGCTGATCATTCTGGTCTCTGGGATCCTGTATCTCAACTCTACCCGCGACAGCCTGGTTGTTCAGCGCGCGCGGACCCTGGTCGGAGAGGCCCATCTGGTATCGGATGTCTTTGAGGCCCAGCTGCCCGCGAGCAGCCCGGTCAACCTGACAACGGGTGACGGCATTGATGTGCCCGGCACGCTGAAGGCGCTGACGCTGCAACGCGGTGAAGAGGTGCTGATTTTTGACACCAGCGACACGATTGTCGGACGCATTCAGGGCGTGGGGCAGCAAGAGATTATCCCGGGTGCTCAGTCGGAAACCGAAGGGCGGACGGTGTTGACGGACGGGTTGTCCTGGGTCTGGTCGCTCGTGTCCGGGCTTGTGTCTTCGAACCAGACAACAGCGGCACCAGATCTTGTCTCTCAGTTCAAGGCGTTGGCACCGCTGGCCCTCCAAGGGCAAACCCAGGCCAAAACCCTGATTGGCCCCGATGGGGGGCGGGTATTTTCTGTCGCGACACCCATTCTGCACAATGGGGTGGCGGTCGGCGTCGTCGTCCTGACCAGCCCTTCGGGTGAAGTGGACGCGTTGGTCCGCGGCGAGCGGGAGCGTGTGCTGCAAATGTTCGTTGTTGCGCTGTTGGTCTCTGTCGGGTTGAGTCTGGTTTTGGCGTCCACGATTGCCAATCCGTTGGCTGATCTTGCAGAAGCGGCCGAACTGGGCCGTGAACGCAACAGCCGCAACGCAGACAAGGGGCGGATCCGTATTCCTGATCTCAGCGCCCGCCCGGACGAAATCGGTCGGCTCAGCCGGGCTTTGCGTGGTATGGTCAAGGCGCTCTACAATCGGATTGACGGCAACGAACAATTCGCAGCCGATGTGGCACATGAAATCAAAAATCCTTTGGCCAGCCTGCAGTCGGCCGTGGGAACTTTGCGGATGGTCAAACGCGATGACCAGCGGGAAAAACTGATGGAAGTCATCGAACATGACGTTCGTCGGCTGGATCGGCTGGTCAGCGATATTTCGAATGCGTCGCGGTTGGATGCTGAGTTGGTCAAGGAAGAGCAGGTTGATTTCGACCTGCTGCAAATGCTGGGCAACCTGAACCAGTTCCTGGGCGAAGACGCGCGATCCAAACAAATAGACTATATCACCGACATGCCCGCCGACCCGATCATCGTTCATGGGCTCGAGGCGCGGTTGGCGCAGGTGTTTGTCAACCTGATCACGAATGCGATTTCGTTCTGCGAAGAAGGCGATGCCATTCGGGTTTGGGCCAGACGACGGAAAAACCGGGTTCTGATCGTGGTTGAAGACACCGGACCCGGGATACCGGACCAGGCGCTGACCAAGATCTTCAAGCGCTTTTATTCCCAGCGGCCCGACGAACATTTTGGAAACAATTCGGGTCTGGGGCTGGCGATTTCGAAACAGATCATCGAATCTCATGGCGGTGTCATCTGGGCCGAAAACATCCGCCCGACCGAGGCAGATATCACGTCGGACCCCTTGGGTGCCCGTTTCGTCGTGGGTCTGCCGCTTTGATCCATGTCCGGCTCTGATCCCACCAGCGTCTCCAATACACTGATCCTGCATGCTGCCTGTGTTTCGGTCGATGACAGGGGGGTGCTGATCCTGGGGAAATCAGGAAGCGGAAAATCCGGGCTCGCGTTGCAATTGATGGGGTTGGGCGCGACGTTGGTTGCGGATGACAGGGTGGAGCTCAAGCGGCAGGGGGCCGATCTCGTGGCGCGCGTGCCAGCGGCAATCGCAGGTCTGATCGAAATGCGCGGCCTTGGAGTGTTGCGGGCGGATCACCGCGACACTGCGGTGATCCATACAGTTGTGGATCTGGATCAGACCGAAGAGAACCGCCTGCCGGACCATCATATGATTGAACTGCTTGGGCTTCAGCTTACATTGTTGAAAAGAGTGAACAGTCCGGTTTTTGCGGCGTCGCTGCTGCACTATCTGAAATGCGGGCGTCACACACCATGAGGCCAAGATGAACACTGCTCCCAAACGATTGGTTTTGGTGACCGGGCCGTCAGGCGCGGGCCGTTCCACTGCGATCAATGTGCTCGAAGACCTGGGGTTCGAAACCATTGATAATCTGCCCTTGCGGCTGTTGCCGCGTCTTTTGCAGGGGTCAGAATGGGACCACCCACTGGCGTTGGGTATGGATATCCGTAATCGCGATTTTTCGACCACTGCGCTTTTGGATCTGATCGAAGAACTGGCTGGACGATCGGATATCGAGGTGAACATCCTGTATCTGGACGCAGCTCCGGACGTTCTGTTGCGCCGCTATTCGGAAACCCGGCGCACGCATCCGATGGCACCGGCTGAATCACCAGCAATCGGGATCGAACGGGAATTGGACCTGATGGCCCCGATCCGCGACCAGGCGGACACGCTTGTTGAGACGTCGGACCTGAATGTTCACCAGTTGCGGGACGAGATATTTCGATTTTTTGCGCCCGAGACTGGCAAGATTCTGGCCGTGTCGCTGCAATCATTTTCCTACAAACGGGGATTGCCGCGCGGCGTGGACATGGTGTTTGACTGCCGGTTTTTATCCAACCCGTATTGGGTGTCGCAACTGCGGCAAAAGGACGGTCGCGATATCGCCGTGGCGACGCATGTGCAGGCAGATCCGCTGTTCAAACCATTTTTTGACAGGGTGGTGGATTTGGCCCGGCTATTGCTGCCAGCATACAAGGCAGAGGGGAAATCCTATCTTTCGATCGCCTTTGGATGTACCGGGGGGCAACATAGATCTGTTGTTATTGCAGAAAGCCTGGCCAAGGCCCTTGCAGAAGACGGCCAGCAAGTGTCAATTAGGCATCGCGAGCTGAAAGACAGGCGATAGACTTAGCGAGGCCGATTTGATCGGAATAGTGATCGTGGCACATGGGGGACTGGCCAGAGAATATCTGGCGGCGGTCGAACATGTGGTGGGTGCCCAGATGGGGCTAAAGGCGATTACCATTCTGCCAGATGATGATCGTGACGACAAACAGCAGGAAATTTGCGCTGCTGCCGACGCCGTCGATGCCGGTGACGGTGTGGTTGTTGTGACGGATCTGTTTGGAGGATCTCCGTCAAACCTGAGCCTCAAGGCCTGCACCCCCCAGAACAGACGCATCCTGTATGGTGCCAATCTGCCGATGCTGATCAAGCTAGCGAAAACCCGCCACCTGCCCGTTGGCGATGCGGTTCGGGGCGCGATGGAAGCCGGTAAAAAATATATTAACACCCGCAATGTCAGCCCTGAATAGGGCACTGGGAGCCATATGACACAACGAACATTGAAAATCGTGAACGAAAAGGGACTGCACGCCCGGGCTTCGGCCAAGTTGGTCGAAGTGGTCGAAGGGTTTGACGCCACGGCAGAAGTCGGCCGCGACGGGTTGTCCGCGTCAGGCGACAGTATTATGGGACTTTTGATGTTGGCAGCCTCCAAGGGAACGACTATTGACGTCGAGACGTCTGGACCGGATGCTGATGCATTGGCAGATGCGCTCGAAGCATTGGTGGCTGACAAGTTTGGCGAAGGGTTCTGACCCGGCCAGAAATGAGAACAGGACTGGGATAGTGGCTGATACCGCACATGAAAATAGGGCTGACCTGAGGCCGGATGCGGAACAGCAGTCGGGCGAAATCTATGATCGCCGGACGCTGACTTATGCCAATTCCTTTGACAATCCATGGACATCCTTTGCGATCCGGGCCATCGAGTGGTTTACGGGCAAGATTTCGATCCTGCGGATGGTCAAGAAATTTGAACGTACGAATGCCGTTTACCGGGGACAGAAGTTTTGGCGGGGTGCCCTGAATGTCATGGGTATCGAGCTCCTGACGCCAATCGAACAGATTCGCAATATTCCGGCAGACGGGCCGGTGGTCGTGGTGGCCAACCATCCTCACGGGATGGTTGATGGCATGATTCTTGCCGAGCTGATCGGCCAGAGGCGTGAAGATTATCGGATTTTGACCCGATCCGTTTTGACCGGGCTGGACGAAGCTGCGACATCCTTCATGATTCCAGTTCCGTTTCCACATGACCCCGAAGCCCAACGCAAGATGGTGGAAATGCGGGCCAACGCGATGACACACCTGAAAGAAGGCGGTGTTGTTGCGCTGTTCCCGTCGGGTGTGGTGATGAGTTCGGACAGTTGGTTTGGTCCTGCGATCGAACAGGAATGGAATGTCTTTACAGCGCAGATGATCCGCCGGTCGGGTGCGCGCGTGGTGCCGATTTTCTTTCCGGGCTCCAATTCGCGCTGGTATCTGATTGCAAACCGGGTGTCCGCTATTCTGCGTCAGGGATTGTTGCTGCATGAAATCGTGCGCTCGTGCAATCGCCCGCAAAAGCCGGTCATTGGCAAGCCTTTGACAGACGAAGAAATGCAGCCCCTGCAAAAAGACCCGCGCGGGTTCATGGCCTGGTTGCGCGATCACACCATGCGGCTTGGTAACTGATCCACACACTGCTGAGCGATCGTTTGGCGGTGTCTGGGCTGCGGCCACCCCAAAGCCCCAAGGGGGAAAATCCGCCTTGGGCCTTTGTCGCTGTGGAACAGGTTATCGTGTAGGTACGGGCGTCTCACCCCGATAATCATAAAAGCCACGTTTGGTCTTGCGACCCAGCCACCCAGCTTCGACATATTTGGTCAGCAGCGGGCAAGGGCGGTATTTGGTGTCGGCCAACCCGTCATGCAGGACATTCATGATGGCCAGGCAGGTGTCCAGCCCGATGAAATCCGCCAGCTCCAGCGGACCCATGGGATGGTTCGCGCCCAGTTTCATCGACTCGTCGATTGAACGGACATTCCCCACGCCTTCGTACAATGTGTACACCGCTTCGTTGATCATCGGCATCAGGATCCGATTGACGATAAAGGCGGGAAAATCTTCGGCGCTGGCAGCGGTTTTCCCCAACCGATCCACAACCGTCTTGCAGGCATTGAAGGTGGGTTCATCGGTGGCGATGCCGCGGATCAGTTCCACCAGTTGCATGACAGGAACGGGGTTCATGAAATGGAAACCCATAAACCGTTCCGGGCGGTCAGTCCGACTCGCCAGACGGGTAATCGAAATCGACGATGTATTCGAGGTCAGGATCGTATGCGGTTGAAGGTGGGGGAGCAGATCTTCGAAGATCGCCTGTTTGACAGTTTCCCGCTCTGTTGCGGCTTCGATCACCAGATCTGTGGCCCCAACATCGGGCAGGTTCAATGTGGTCGAGATCCGCCCCATGGCTGCCTTGACGTCTGCATCGGAAATTTTGCCGCGGCTGGCCTGACGGTCCATGTTTTTCTGGATGGCGACCAGAGCGGCGTCCAGGGCCTGCTGGCTGACATCGGTCATGACCACATCGTAGTCCGCCAATGCCATGACGTGGGCGATCCCGTTGCCCATTTGCCCCGCGCCAATAATCCCGATCTTCTGAATTTCCATGGCCTGACTGCCCCTCGGTTTGCTTTGGTCCGACCTTATCGGCTGTCAGGGTTCAAGGACAAGTGGACGTTATGTCCACCCCGCTGTGATCGCCCTAGTTTTGCTAAAATTAACGAATTAGCAATTTGGCAACGGCTGCCCATCATAGTGAGTCTTGGGTGAATATTGGTGGGTAAGATGAGCTATGAACTCTTTGGTGCAGACGCACCGGGAATCGCTCCCTGTCGGTACGGGGAGTCGAAATTATTGGTCCGGGGACCGGAGCGGGACCTGACCAGCCCCTATATCGCGATCCTCGGGGGAACCGAGGTTTTCGGGCGCTTTGTGGACATGCCGTTTGCGGCATTGCTGGAAAGCCAGCTGGGGCGAACATGCGTCAACTTTGGTTGCGTGAATGCGGGATTGGACAGCTTTATGCATGATCCCGGAATTCTGCGACGGGCCCGGTCGTCCAAGGTCAGTGTGGTCCAGGTCATGGGGGCACAGAATTTGTCGAACCGGTATTTTCGGGTCCATCCCAGGCGCAATGACCGGCTGGTGGAGGTTTTGCCAAAACTGGTTGCGCTATTTCCCGAGATCGACTTTACGGAGTTCCACTTTAACCGGCATCTGTTGAATACGATCCAGCAGGTTTCAGAGGCGCGGTTCGCGGTGGTTCAGGACGAATTGCAACGGGTTTGGCTGAGCCGGATGCGCCTGTTGATCCGGGCGCTGGGGGCCAATATCGTCTTGCTCTGGATCCGATATGGCCCGAATGAAAATGCCCATTTTCTGGATCACGAACCGCCCTTGGTCAGCCGACACATGGTCGAGACGCTTGGTCCGCAGGTACGAGGTGTCGTGGTAACTGACGTACAGCGTGCGGATGCCGGCGGAGAAGTTCAGGATATGGAGGTGGGGCCGGTACATCGCCCGATAGCGGGTCATGTGATCGGGCCCTGTGCACATCGCAGGGTTGCCGCAGATTTGGAGGCGTTCTTGCGCGCCTTGTAAAAAAGGCCCGCCTATTTGGCGGGCCTTTTCGATTTGGGAAGCGGTTCGGGATCAGCCGAGTTTTTCGGTGAGTTCCGGGACAGCGGTGAAGAGGTCGGCGACCAGGCCGAAGTCTGCGACCTGGAAGATCGGTGCTTCTTCGTCCTTGTTGATCGCGACGATCACTTTGGAGTCCTTCATGCCGGCCAGGTGCTGGATCGCGCCCGAGATACCAACGGCAACATACAGGTCAGGAGCCACAACTTTACCGGTCTGACCAACCTGCCAGTCGTTCGGGGCATAGCCCGAGTCGACCGCAGCGCGGGATGCGCCAACGGCGGCCCCCAGCTTGTCAGCCAGTTTCTCGATCAGGGCAAAATCCTCTTCGGACCCGACGCCACGGCCACCGGACACAACGATCCCGGCCGAGGTCAGCTCGGGACGATCAGAGGCGGCGACCTTGTCTTCGACCCACGACGACAGACCCGGATCGGCAACTGCCGACACGGTTTCAACCGACGCAGAGCCACCGGTCCCAGCCGCGTCGAATGTCGCGGTGCGGAAGGAGACGACTTTTTTGGCGTCCGAGGATTTCACGGTCTGGATCGCGTTGCCGGCATAGATCGGGCGCTCGAATGTGTTGCCATCGACAACACCGGAGACGTCCGAAATCACCATCACGTCCAACAGAGCCGCCACGCGGGGCAGCACGTTTTTCGCGTCAGTGGTGGCAGGCGCAACGATGTGTTCGTAATCGCCCGCCAGGCTGACGATCAGCGCCGCGGTGGATTCTGCCAGGCGGTGGCCCAGTGTCGCATCTTCGGCAACCAGGACCCGTGCCACACCGTCGATCTTGGCTGCGGCTTCACCGGCAGCAGCAGCAGTGCCGCCCGCAGCCAGCACAGTCACATCGCCCAAACCTTTGGCGGCGGTCACGGCCTTGGCGGTGGCGTCCATCGCCAGTTCGCCGTCGGTCACTTCAGCAAGGAGAAGAACAGCCATTACACAGCCCCCGCTTCTTTGAGTTTCTCGACCAGTTCATCAACCGACCCAACCACGATGCCAGCAGCGCGGGCTTCGGGTTCGGATGTGGTGACGATTTCCAGACGCGGAGAGACATCGACGCCATAGTCGGCGGCTGTTTTCTCGTCCAGCGGCTTTTTCTTGGCCTTCATGATGTTGGGCAGCGACGCATAACGCGGCTCGTTCAGGCGCAGGTCAACGGTGATGATCGAAGGCATCGACACGTTGATGGTCTGCAGGCCGCCATCGACTTCGCGGGTCACGACGGCCTTGTCGCCATCGATGTCCAGGCCCGAGGCAAAGGTGCCCTGGGACCAGCCCAGCAGCGCCGACAGCATCTGACCGGTGGCGTTCATGTCGTTGTCGATCGCCTGTTTGCCGCACAGAACAACACCGGGCTGCTCTTCTTCGACTACTTTTGCCAGGATCTTGGCAACAGCCAGAGGCTCGATGTCGGTGTGCACATCATCCGCTGCAATCACCAGGATCGCGCGGTCTGCACCCATGGCCAGAGCCGTGCGCAGAGTTTCCTGAGCTTGCTTAACGCCGATCGAAACCGCAATGACCTCATCGGCCTTGCCTGCTTCTTTCAGACGAATGGCTTCTTCCACCGCGATTTCGTCGAATGGGTTCATCGACATCTTCACGTTGGCGAGATCGACACCGCTGCCGTCCGCCTTCACGCGGACCTTAACGTTATAGTCAATCACGCGCTTGACAGGCACGAGTACCTTCATTTCTGCGTTCTCTCCTTAGTATGGCAGCCGCCCAGGGCGACTCCCCTCCATGCTCTCGCGGTGTTGATACAGAAGCCGTCCCCGCCATAACAGGGCAAAATCGTCACGTTTTGGCACACCGACGTCGCGTTTGGTGTTTTGCGTCAGATTCTTTGCAAGAATGTTGCGCAGTGCTCGTTTTTCGACGCGGCGGCGGGAGCCGGGGTCGCGGGAATCAATGAAAATGAATACGACCACCCGATAGGGGTGGCCGGTGTCGCAAATCGTCGTATGGATGCGGGGTCAGCGGTTTGCGCCGGGAACCCACAACACATCGGCCGTGCCGTTGTCATTGGCGACACGCGCGGCGACAAAAAACCAGTCGCTCAGCCGATTGAGGTATTTGACGGCGGCCGGGTTGATCTGTTCGACAGTCGACAATTCGGTCGCCAGACGTTCGGCCCGGCGCGCGACTGTCCGGCAGACATGCAATTGCGCCGCCAGCCGTGATCCCCCCGGCAGGATAAAGCTGCGCAAGGGTTTGAGATCTGCATTCATGATGTCAATTTCCGCTTCTAACCGTTCGACCTGTGCCGTGACCATGCGCAGCGGTGGGTATTCGGCGGTCGCATCCTGTTCCATGTCGGGACGGCACAGGTCCGCGCCCAAATCGAACAGGTCATTCTGGATGCGGGCCAGCGCGGTATCGGTTTCCCCGGTGGCGTCCAAACGGGCAACGCCGACAAAGGCGTTCAATTCGTCGGATGTGCCATAGGCCGATACGCGGGCCGAATGCTTTGCGACACGGGTGCCGTTACCCAGGGCAGTGTCGCCTTTGTCGCCGGTGCGGGTGTAGATCTTGTTTAGGACCACCATGTGATCAGCCCCCTTGGCGCAGATAAATGAACAGCAGGATCAGCCCCACAGCGATGAATTGTAGCAGGAGCCGCAATTGCATCAGCTTGTTGCTGTATTTTTTGTTGAATTTACCGCCTTTGCCAAAGCCGCCAATGCCAAGCACCAGAACGACGACAACGGCCAAGATGGCAATCACCACAAGTATAAAGAGCGGGTCGCCCATGATGTCCTCGCAAGGTTTCCAGAATCTGCCGATGGTCTAACGCGGGTCGCCCAGAAAGGCGAATGACTTTTTGCCTCGGCGCGCTGGCCACACAACGCTAACCACCGATACGGGCCAGAAGACGGTCAGATGCCCGGGTCGAGAGAATGCGCCGCAACAGGCCGCCAATATGGGTCGGTGTTGTCACATAATAACGCGGGTGCGGGCGGCGGGATTCGCAGGCGTGGGCCAGTTTGACGGTCACGGCCGAAGCGGGCAGCTCGAACCGGTCGGTCCCGGTGCTTTCATACAGGCGTTTCAGCAGGCTGGATTCGTATTTTGCGCGCAGCGGCGAATTTTCCCAATCAATGAACCGTTCAAAATGAGGGATCGATTTTTCCCGCAGCTTGGAGGTGACAGGGCCAGGCTCGATCAATGATATATGGATGCCCGTGCCGCGCAGCTCGACACGCATGGTGTCGGTCAACCCTTCGAGCGCGTATTTCGTTGCCACATATGCGCCCCGCCACGGAAAGGCGACAAGACCCAGGATCGAAGAGTTCTGAACGATGCGCCCGTGGCCCTGTGCGCGCATCACCGGGATCACCTGTCGGGTCAGTTCATGCCAGCCAAACAGATTGACTTCGAAAATATTGCGCAATGCGTCGGTCGGCAGGTCTTCGACAGCACCGGGCAGGCCGTGGGCACCGTTGTTGAACAGCGCGTCCAATGTGCCGCCGGTGTGATCCAGAACGCTGGCCAGTCCGGTTTTGATGCTGTCAGAGTCGGTATAGTCGATCCGCGGGGCCTGGAACCCTTCGGCGCGCATCCGGTCACAATCGCGTTGTTGGCGGCAGGAGGCAAACACCTGCCAACCGCGGTCCCGCATCCCCCGCGCTGCGTCCAATCCGATGCCAGACGAGCACCCGGTAATCAAAATCGACTTCTTCATGAAGATCTGCCCGCAATTGTCCCGTTAGTGTCCGGTGAGTTTCCTGACCAACAGCCTATGGCGCGACTTAGCGTTCGGATCAATCGGGTCAATCGCGAAATGAGAACAAATGTTGTACGCGCGCTACTGGGACTTCTTGCTGATCAGCGAAGCAGCGATCCAGCCGATGTTCTGACCCTGCACGGATCGCAGGCGCAGCCAACCTGTGCCGCTGTCGTCCAGCACTTCGACCGCATTGCCCAATGACAGCCGCTCGATCACTGGATAAGTGGTGCCGGGTCCGTTGCGCATATTCACGCGGGTGCCAGTTACTTCGCGCAGATCCGGTTCAGGGTCGGCATAGGGCACCTGTTCTTCGGCGGCAGGTGCCGGTTGCGAGATGGAAACCAGCTGGGCGGTACCATCTGCAAGCGATGCCACCGAGAGTCCCGTAGACGCGGCCTGGACCGGGAACAATTCGAACCCGCCGGCTAGCCCGCGGCTCAGGACATCGCGCCGCGCTGCTGCGGCCTCTTCGGTCAGGGCAACCTGCTGGGTCGTTTGTTCCTGGGGCATGGGAAAGCTGCGGGTGACGCGTTTGGCCAGCACAGGTTTGGGTTTGGTCACGGCTGTTGCCGCAACGCGTTCGATGACGCCGAGGCGTTGGGTGACGTCCTGTTTGGCAAGCTGATCGGGTCGTTCAGGGGGCTGAAAATCAGCGCCCCCGCTCAGCTCGTAAAAGGCCCATCCAAGAAAGGCGAATGAAACAACAACAAAGCGCGACATGGCGCACCCCCCAAAGGCAATCATAAAAGAATTTTTAGCGCGACTCCGGTGGCAGACAATCCGGATGTCTCCAATTGTTACCGAATTGAACGATTCGGAACACCGGGGAACCAATAGTTTTTTCTCCCCACACCAAAAGGTTGTAGAAAACCGGTACAGGACATGAACAAGGTTGGGGACAACTGGAAACGGTCGCTTTACCCTGCTTGCATTGATGCGTATCAGTAAACCATGACCGAAGTGGTAGACGACCCCGCCAAGAATGAGGGCCCCCAGGGCTCTGAGATATCTGAACCGCTGCGCCGTGCAATCGGCGAGCGATATCTGACCTATGCGCTGAGTACGATCATGCACCGGGCGCTGCCGGATGCGCGTGACGGGCTAAAGCCAGTGCATCGGCGGATTCTATATGCCATGAGCCGCCTGCGTCTGAATTCGACAGGAGGATTTCTGAAGTCCGCCAAGATTTCAGGCGACACCATGGGGGATTTCCACCCGCATGGCGATGCCGCGATTTATGATGCGATGGCGCGTTTGGCCCAGGATTTTGCAGTGCGCTACCCGCTGGTCGACGGGCAGGGGAATTTCGGCAACATCGACGGCGATAATCCGGCGGCCTCGCGTTATACCGAAGCCCGGATGACCTTTATCGCCGAGGCGATGTTGGAAGGGTTGAGCGAAAATGCGGTCGATTTTCGCGACAATTATGATGGGCGCCTGCAGGAGCCCAGCGTATTGCCGGCGACCTTTCCCAATATTCTGGCCAATGGTGCCGCCGGGATTGCGGTGGGGATGGCCACGAACATTCCGCCGCATAATATTGCCGAACTGATCGATGCCTGTGTGCATTTGATCAAGACACCGGATGCCCGTGACGACACATTGTTGAACTATGTACCAGGACCGGATTTTCCGACCGGCGGTGTGATTGTCGAACCACGCGAAAACATCGCCCAGGCCTATAGCACTGGACGTGGATCGTTCCGGTTGCGCTGTTCTTATGAGGTCGAGGATCTGGGCCGTGGTCAGTGGCAGGTCGTTGTCACCGAGATCCCGTATCAGGTGCAGAAGTCCAAGCTGATCGAAAAGATTGCCGAGGCGATCCAGACCAAGAAAATCCCGATTCTGGCCGATATCCGAGACGAGTCAGCCGAAGATATCCGGATCGTTCTGGAACCTAGATCCAAGAATGTGGACCCGGATGTGCTGATGGGCATGATGTATCGCAATTCGGATCTCGAAGTGCGGTTCAGCTTGAACATGAACGTTCTGATTGACGGCGTCACCCCCAAGGTCTGTTCGATGAAGGAGGTGCTGCGCGCCTTTTTGGATCACCGGCGCGAGGTGCTGCAACGCCGTTCTGAACACCGGATGGAAAAAATCGACCACCGGTTGGAAGTGCTCGAGGGCTTTATCGTTGCCTTTCTGAACCTGGACCGTGTGATCGACATCATCCGGTATGACGATGATCCCAAGGCCGCTTTGATGCGCGAAGATTGGAGCCGTGATTTTGTCCGGGCGATGGACGAATCTGATTACGTCAGCCCGCCACCGGGCGAGGGCGAGCTGTCCGAAGTCCAGGTCGACGCCATTCTGAACATGCGGCTGCGCAGCTTGCGCCGCCTCGAAGAGATGGAGTTGATCCGCGAACGCGACGCATTGATGGAAGAGCGGGCAGGGCTCGAAGACCTTCTTGCGTCGGATGATCTGCAATGGTCTCGGATTTCGGATCAGCTGAAAGAGACCAAGAAGCAGTTCGGAAAAGACTACGACGGCGGCGCGCGGCGCACCCGCTTTGCCGAAGCAGGCGAAGTCGAAGAAGTGCCGCTGGAGGCGATGATTGACCGCGAGCCGATCACCGTGGTCTGTTCACAGATGGGTTGGATCCGGGCGATGACGGGTCATATCGACCTGACCCGCGAGCTCAAGTTCAAGGATGGAGATGGGCCACGGTTCATTTTCCATGCGGAAACCACGGACCGATTGCTGGTCTTTGGGTCAAACGGACGCTTTTATACCTTGTCCGCGGCCAATCTGCCGGGGGGGCGCGGGATGGGCGAGCCGGTGCGATTGATTGTCGATCTGCCCAATGAGGCTGAAATTCTCGACTTGATGATCCACAACCCGGACGGCAAACTGCTGGTCGCTTCGAGCGAGGGCAACGGTTTTGTCTGCGAGGAAAAGGAAATCGTCGCGCAGACCCGGACCGGCAAGCAAGTCCTGAACGTCAAGGGTGACGACAAGGCCAAGCTGTGTATCCCCGTCATTGGTGACCACGTGGCCATTGTGTCCGAGAACGGAAAATTCCTGGTGTTCCCAACCGAAGAATTGCCGGTGATGAGCCGCGGCAAAGGCGTGCGGTTGCAGAAATACAATATGGCGCGGGGCAAACAGGGTGCTTTGGAATTGGATGGCGGGCTGAGCGATGTCACCACCTTTGACTGGTCCGACGGCCTGAGCTGGGAAATGGGAGGCGGCAAAACCCGGCATGAACCGGATTTGGCCCAATGGCTGGGCAAACGCGCAGGTGTGGGTAAACGACCGCCCTATGGCTTTCCGCGTACCTATAAGTTCAAATGACATTGAACATGCCGGGATTGGGCGGCTTCCGGCCGCCGTCCTGTTGCCTGCGCGCACCTGTGGGAGCCTTGGGTGCAAGCGCCTGTTTACCCCCCGCCCTCAGTCGGTCTAATGGAGCGATGTGTTTTTCTTGGGGTTCCGACAGATGATCCGAATTTTCGCCGCTTTGGTTGCAACGATGCTGGTGGTTGGGTGTACGCCTACGACTCCGGACGAGCCTTTGGCCGATTTGGGCGCGTTCCGCCTGGGGCATAACATCGTGATTGCCGATAACTTGCAGAAAGTTCCCGGATCACGCGATGCGTCCAAAAAGGAATGGACCGACGCCCTGACCCGTGCGGTCGAAGAGCGGTTTGGCCAGTACCAGGGGGATCAGCTGTATCACTTTGGTATCAGTATCGAAGGGTACAACCTGGCGACAGGCGGTGTCCCATTGGTATTCACGCCCAAATCGGTTCTCGCAGTCAATGTGACGATCTGGGATGATGCCGCCGGGGCCAAGCTGAATTCGGAAGTCGAGCAGTTTACCATTTTTGAAACCACATCGGCCGAAAGTGCCGTGGTCGGATCGGGGTATACGCGATCCAAGGAAGAACAGGTTCTGGGATTGGCGCGCAACGCTGTCGGTCAGATCGAGGACTGGATGATCGCGCAACGCAAAGCCGAAGGTTGGTTCGACTCCCGTCCCGGAGCGGCCACCGATGCGGTCGTGGTGCGTCCGCTTCTGGTTGACACGCTCGACGAAGACTCCGCGCCTGCACCTGACGCGACGCAACCGGTGCAGGATCCGGCCGCCAATGCCCCATTGGATTCAGCGGCGCAAAACGGCTGATTCACTTTGTGGTCTTGGGGGCGTGCTTCAAGAGCCCCTTGATTTTTGTCGCTGAACCAAATATGTCGCGCGCGCAGAGGAACGGGTCCGGTGACGACCCCACATTTTAAAAGGGCGCCTTACCATGGCAAAGGAAAAGTTTGAGCGTAACAAGCCGCACGTCAACATCGGCACCATTGGCCACGTTGACCACGGCAAGACCACGCTGACCGCAGCGATCACCAAATACTTTGGTGACTTCAAAGCCTACGACCAGATCGATGGCGCACCGGAAGAAAAAGCGCGCGGGATCACCATCTCGACCGCGCACGTGGAATATGAGACTGAAACACGTCACTATGCCCACGTTGACTGCCCCGGCCACGCCGACTACGTCAAGAACATGATCACCGGTGCTGCCCAGATGGACGGCGCGATCCTGGTTGTGAACGCAGCTGACGGCCCGATGCCCCAGACCCGCGAACACATCCTGCTGGGCCGCCAGGTTGGCATCCCGCACATGGTCGTCTACATGAACAAAGTTGACCAGGTTGACGACGAAGAGCTGCTGGAACTGGTGGAAATGGAAATCCGCGAGCTGCTGTCTTCGTATGACTACCCTGGCGATGACATCCCCGTCATCCCTGGTTCGGCTCTGGCCGCGATGGAAGGCAACAACCCTGAAATCGGCGAAGAATCCATCAAGAAGCTGATGGCTGCTGTCGACGAATACATCCCGACTCCGGCGCGTGCTGTTGACCAGCCGTTCCTGATGCCGGTCGAAGACGTGTTCTCGATCTCGGGTCGTGGTACTGTTGTGACCGGTCGTGTGGAACGTGGCGTGATCAATGTTGGCGACAGCATCGAAATCGTTGGTATCCGCGACACCAAAACCACCACCTGTACCGGTGTTGAAATGTTCCGCAAGCTGCTGGATCGCGGTGAAGCCGGCGACAACATCGGCGCCCTGCTGCGCGGTATCGACCGTGACGGTGTTGAGCGTGGCCAGGTTCTGTGTGCTCCGAAATCGGTTCAGCCGCACACCAAGTTCGAAGCCGAAGCCTATATCCTGACCAAGGAAGAAGGCGGTCGTCACACCCCGTTCTTTGCGAACTACCGTCCGCAGTTCTACTTCCGGACCACCGACGTGACCGGGACCGTGACCCTGCCCGAAGGCACCGAAATGGTTATGCCTGGCGACAACCTGAAGTTCGACGTTGAACTGATCGCCCCGATCGCGATGGAAAACGGTCTGCGTTTCGCCATCCGCGAAGGCGGCCGCACCGTCGGCGCTGGCGTCGTGTCCAAAATCACTGAGTAAGGCCGAGTTTTCGCAGAAAACTCTGGCCAGTGGCAACAGGCGGTTTTCCCTTCCGGGAAAACCTGCCAAGCGCCACACCGGTGAACACCAAAAGAAGGCCGCTCCAACCCGGAGCGGCCTTTTTTCATGCGGCGGCGACAGCGGGTTTGGGTTTCTGGGTACCCGTTCAACGGGGCGAGCTACCGTGGCGTTCTACTGGGCAGGTCGGTGCAGCAGGTCTAACCTGCACGGAAACCAAACCGGAGACACAGATGAAGTTTTATGATTGCTCGACCGCCCCGAACCCACGCCGGGCGCGGATGTTCATTGCTGAAAAGGGGCTTGATATCGACACCCAGGACGTGTCGATCGCCAAAGGCGAGCAACTGCGCCCGGAATTTCTGGCGGTCAACCCACGGGCAACAATCCCGGTTCTGGTGACGGATGAGGGACATGTTCTGACCGAGAACCTGGGCATTGCGGCCTATCTGGAGGCACGGTTCCCCGATCTCCCGTTGATGGGTCGGACGCCTGATGAAAAAGGGTTGGTTCTGATGTGGCATTCGATTGTCGAGCAACAGGGCGGCATGGCCGTCGCCGAGGCGTTGCGCAATACAAACCCGCATTTCAAAGACCGGGCTATTCCCGGACCCACAAATTTCCCTCAGATTCCTGCTCTCGCCGAACGGGGTTTGGCCCGGATTGATCTGTTTTGGGATATTCTGGAAGACCGGCTGCAACAGAGCCGCTGGATCGCCAGCGATGCGTTTACCTTTGCCGATATCAGTGCGTTTGTTTTTGCGGATTTTGCCCGGGTGGTCAAAAAGCGGATCCCCGAAGGCAATATTGCGTCGCTGGCGTGGTACGAGGCGATCCGATCGCGACCCAGCGCACAGCTATAGCGCGCTGATGCCAGACCGGGGCGGTGTGCCGGTGTTGCCCCGCCCAGTTGTTCCTCCCGGGCCAGTGTCCCCCCCCCACAGGGCCAGTGTTTTTCCTGTCCGGCGTATCCCCACGGGGTATCGTGACACAGTACAGTTGCGGCACTTGTTGGATCGGGCAGAGACAGACCAAAGGAGAGGCCCAAGCGATATGGCGATGTCTTTGCCGGCGTCGGACGCGTCGTCACCTATCTGCATTTTACCGGATAGGTGGTGCGAAACTCGGACGTAGGATACACCTGTTTTGGGTCAAAACAGGTGACGCGACCGACACCCTGCACCCAATGCAGATGGGGATCTGAATATTCTTCGCCCCGTATTCGGGCTTTGGTCAGGGTTTCAAAATGGAGGTGCACCGCCATCCCCAACGCCCCGGTCGCCCCCATGGTTCCAATCTGTTGGCCGCGGGCAACCTGTGTTCCGGGTTCGACCTGCCGTGTTTTGAGGTGTTTATAGACCGTCAGACGTTCGGCTCCGGTGTCATCAATCCCGTGGGACAGGACGATCCGATTTCCATAGGCTGGTTCATAAAAGGAAGCCTGCACCACGCCGGGTGCTGCTGCCAGAACCGGCGTGTGCAGTTTTGCCCAAATATCAATGCCCAGATGCTGTTTCGAACCGTCGTTGCGGTATTGCTCGGAAATATAGGGGGCGTTGGCCGGCATGGTCACGGGAATCTCCGGGATATGCTGATCGTAATAGTCTGATTTTCCATAAAGTTTTTCCCGGTCGCATCCACCAAGGAGCCCAAGGGTCAAAGCCAGTAAAAGGATGCGCATTCATATCTCCCCGAGATTTGTTGAAGATTTGCAAAACCGGGTCATCTGTGCAATCCAATAGTACTAGACAGAAATGTCTAGACAGGGCTGTTGTCGCTCAATACGCTCGTGCCGACAGTGTGATTCCGGGGAGGAACAGGGATGAAGTCTCATTATCGGGCCGTTGTGATCGGCGGCGGTGTGGTTGGTGCTTCGGTGTTGTATCATTTGGCCAAGATGGGATGGTCGGACGTCTGTCTGATCGAACGCAAGATCCTGACCGCTGGATCCAGCTGGCACGCGGCCGGTGGGTTTCACGCTTTGAACGCAGACCCCAATATTGCCGCCTTGCAAGCCTATACCATTGATTTGCTGGAAGAGATCGAAAAGGAAAGCGGTCAGCCGGTCGGTATGCACATGACCGGTGGGCTGACGCTGGCGGGGACGCCGGAACGCTGGGAATGGCTCCAGTCCGCATACCGTGTGTTTCAGACGATCGGTATCGACGATTGTCGATTGGTCACGCCAGAAGAGGCTGTAGCGTTGAACCCGGTCATGTCCGGTGATGGTATTCTTGGGGGGCTTTGGGCCGATCGCGAAGGATACATCGACACCACGGGCACGGTCCATGCCTATGCGGGGGCGGCCAAGAAATACGGTGCCACGGTGGTCGAAAACAACCGGGTGATCGAGCTGAACCAAACGGCTGATGGGTGGCAGGTGGTCACCGAAAAGGGCACGATCACCTGTGAACATGTGGTCAATGCCGGGGGGCTCTGGGCCAAACAGGTCGGGCGCATGGCGGGGGTCGAACTGCCGCTGTCACCGCTGAACCACCATTATCTGATCACGGATACCATCCCCGAAGTGGCCGCGCTGGATCGTGAATTGCCAATGACTGTGGATCTCGAAGGATTCACCTATATGCGCCAAGACCAAAAGGGGATGTTGGTCGGGATTTACGAGATCGACTATGATCACTGGATGGAGGACGGCGCGCCTTGGGAGTACGGGTTCGAGCTGCAGCAGGAGGACCTAGGGCGGATCGAAAACGAGCTGATGCTGGGATTTGAACGCTATCCGTGCCTGAATGATGTCGGGATCAAGACCTGGGTCAATGGTGCCTTTACCTTCTCGCCCGATGGCAACCCGCTGGTTGGGCCTGTGCCGGGCAAGCGCGGCTATTGGACGGCCTGTGCTGTCATGGCGGGTTTCTTGCAGGGTGGTGGCGTTGGAAAATCGCTGGCGGAATGGATGATCCATGGTGAGCCAGAGGCGGATGTCTATGGTATGGACGTGGCGCGTTATGGCGATTTTGCCCAGAACAAACGCTATATCCGCGAAACCACCGGGCAGTTCTATTCGCGCCGGTTCGTCATGACCTATCCCAACGAACAACTGCCTGCGGGCCGACCGCTGAAAATGGCCCCTGCGCATGATGCGATGACGGCAGCAGGGTGCCAATGGGGATGCAGCTGGGATTTGGAGGTGCCGCTGTATTTCGCACCGCAGGGGTTCGAGGAAACCCCGACGCTCAAACGGTCGAATGCGCATGACATCGTGGCCGAGGAATGCAAGGCGATCCGTGACGGTGTGGGCCTGTTGGACATCACCGGTTTCTCCAGGTTTGAGGTCACAGGGGACAATGCCGAAAGCTGGTTGAACCGGATCATGGCATCCAGGCTGCCCGCTCCGGGGCGGGCCAGGCTGGCCCCGATGCTGGGCGAAAACGGCAAGCTCAAAGGCGATCTGACCGTGCTGAATTGGGGTGAGGGACGGTATTGGATCATGGGCAGCTATTACTTGCGTGCCTGGCATATGCGTTGGTTCAACGACCATATGGAGGATGGCGTCTCGGTACGTGATCTGGGCGAAGAAATCTGTGGATTTGCCGTGATTGGTCCCAAGTCGCAGGCCGTCGTTGAAAAATTGGCGGAACAGGACATCGGCACGTTGAAATTCATGGGCTGTGGGCAATTCGACATTAGTCTGGTGCAGGCGCATGTGGCGCGCATGTCGGTGACCGGCGAAAAGGGATACGAGATCAACTGTCGCTATGGAGATCATATCGCCCTCCGCCGGATGTTGCTGGATGCGGGCGAACGCGAAGGTATCCGCGAAGTCGGATTCAACGCCATGCTGTCGACCCGGATCGAAAAGAGCTTTGGGATCTGGTCGGCGGAATTCACCCAAGGTTATACGCCGGGCATGACGGGCATGGATCGCTGGATCGACTGGGACAAGGAGTTTGTCGGAAAACAGGCGGCGGTGGCCGAACGTGATGGGAACGGGCCAGCGCAGGTGCAGGTGACGCTCGAGGTGGACACACCGGACGCGGATGCCAGCGGGTATGAACCGATTTGGTCGGACGGTGCACGGGTGGGATTTGTCACGTCCGGGGCCTATGGGCACCATACCGGGAAGTCATTGGCCATGGCGTTGGTTGATCATGACAAATCCGCAGAAGGCACCGAGCTGGGTGTGCATATCGTCGGTGTGGAACGTACGGCGCGGGTGATCGCGGCGTCCCCCTATGATCCAACAGGAAAGGCGATGCGAGGATGAGCCGCAGACGAGGACGTGACCGCGCACGCGAGGCAGCAGCGTCGCCCCAGCGCAAGGTGGACTATCGAAACCTGAAAAACCCGTTTCCGCCGATGAATGCCTTTACCGAAGACCGGATCGAGGCGCTGCACGAGGCGTCGATGACGGTGCTGGAAGAGCTGGGCATCAAGGTGCTTCTGCCCGAGGCGCGCAGGCTGTTTCGTGCGGGCGGAGCCAGGGTCGATGAGACCAGCGAGATGGTGTTCATTGGTCGTGACATGGTTGAGGCGGCGTTGTCCACGGCACCAAAGGCGATCCAGTTGCGCGCCGGGGCACGGCACCGTGATTTGGAGCTGAAGCTGGGCAATCTGGCGTTTCAACCCGGGGCTGGAGCCCCCCATGCCACTGATCTGGTGCGGGGGCGTCGTCCCGGAAGTTTGCGCGATTTTCAGGAAATGGTGAAAATCACCCAATCCTATGACGTTCTGCATATGGTGCCGCCTCTGGTCGAGGCACAGGATATCCCGATGCATCTGCGCCACTATGCGATGACGGAAACAGAACTGTTGCTAAGTGACAAGATGCCGTTTCTATATTCGCGCGGCACCCCACAGGTGATGGACGGGTTCGAGATGATCCGCGAATTTCGTGGGCTGTCAGAGGAGGAATTCCAGGCAGAAAGCCATTGCTACACGATTATCAACACCAATTCGCCGCGCGTGATTGACATGCCGATGGCGCAGGGGCTGATCGATTTTGCCCGGGCCGGGCAGATGTCGGTTGTTACGCCGTTCACCCTGATGGGGGCAATGGCACCGATCACCGTGGCGGGCGCGATGGCGCTCAGCCATGCCGAAGCGCTGTCGGCGATCACCCTGACTCAATTGGCCAAACCCGGCGCGCCGGTGTGCTATGGCACCTTTACCAGCAATGTTGACATGAAATCAGGTGCGCCCGCCTTTGGCACACCAGAACATTTCAGCGCCTCTCTGGTCGCAGGGCAATTGGCCCGGCGTGTTGGATTGCCGTGGCGCTGTGCCGGGGGCAGTGCGGCCAATGTCAACGACGCGCAGGCCGCCAATGAGACCCAGTTCGGGCTGTGGGGGTGCCTGATGGCCGGGGCGTCTGTGATCATCCATTCGGCCGGGTGGCTCGAAGGCGGGCTGACCGTGTCCTATGAAAAGATCATCACTGATCTGGAAGTGCTGCAGATGGTTGGTGAACTGTGCGCTGGAACCCCGGCGACGGACGCAGATATCGCATTGGACGCTCTGCGCGAGGTGCAGCCATCGGGCCATTTCTTTGGCGCAACCCATACGATGGAGCGGTTTCAGGATCAGTTCTATGAACCGGTTGTGGCGGATTGGTCGAACTTTGGCACCTGGACCGAACGGGGCAGCGTGGATGCAAACCATCGCGCGACAGGCGTCTGGCAGCGGGTAGTGGACAATTTCCAGCCACCACAGCATGATCCGGATCGGGTGGATGCGTTGAAATCTTTCATCGCCCGTCGTACCGAACAAGGGGGAGCTGCCCCCGAAAGCTGAGGAGCAAGCATGGCCCGTTCTAAACCTGTTCTGCACCGGGATGATCCCAAGGCCGAGCCCTTGGTCGGAAATATCAAGGTCACGCGGGAGGATTGGCTGAACGTGGCCATGGACGTTCTGATTTCGGATGGGGTTGAACAGGTCAAGGTGCTGGCACTCGCGGACCGTATGGCCGTGTCGCGGTCGTCCTTTTATTGGTACTTCAAATCCCGGCAGGACCTGTTGGATGCGCTGTTGCAGCAGTGGGAGGAAACCAACACGGCGGGCATGGTCGCCATGGCCGAACGCGCCGCGCCGACCATCACGGCTGCGATCTGCAATGTTTTCCGGTGCACGGCCAATTCGGGGTTGTTCAATACGGCGTTGGACTTTGCGGTGCGGGATTGGGCGCGCCGCTCTGGCCCTGTGCGCAGTTTGCTGGACCGGTCGGACCAGCGCCGGATGGAGGCGCTGAGCCGGATGTTTGCCCGGTATGATTATCCGGAATTTGAAGCGGAAACCCGTGCCAAGGTGCTGTATTACATGCAGCTGGGGTATGATGTGGCACAACTGAACGAACCCAACGAAGAGCGTGTCGGGACAGTGCCCGAATACCTGCGCATCTTTACGGGGCGCGACCCGCAACCCGGCGAGGTGGAAGAGTTCCAGGCCTATGCCATGGAGCAGTGGAAACAAGCGCGCTGATCCATCGCGGTCGAACACGCGACGATGCGATGGATCAGATTTGTGATCATGCTGCGTTCCGGTCCAGATCGTTCAACAGATCCAAGGCCGTTTTGCGGGCCGCCTTTGCGGCCTGTTCGCGAACGGGCCCATAGCCGCGAATTTCCATGGGCAGGGACAGGATCTGCTGCCAGGTCTCAACCGTCTGATCTGTGGCATCCCGCGCAGCCTGGGCAACCAGATCCTGATACCAGGCCAGCAGCGCCCGGTGCATGCGCGCTTCGCCGTGATAGGCAAAGGGATTCATGGCGGAGCGGCGGAGCCTCTTGCTTTGGGCAAGCAGCGACAGCACCGGGGTCAGCCATTGCCCAAAGGCGCGTTTCAGCGGGCGACCGCGGGTGTCAGTCTTGCGGCTGAACAGAGGGGGCGCGAGATGATAGTTCACCCTGAAGTCGCCTGTGAATTCCTGGCCCAGACGATCCGTGAACAACGGGTCGGTCATCAGTCGGGCAACTTCGAATTCGTCCTTGTAGGCCATCAGTTTGAACAGAGATCGGGCCGCCGGTTCGACCAGTGCCTCTGGCAGACCGGCCAATTGATCCGAATATTGCTTGGCATAAGCTGCATCTTGGTATCCGCTTAGAAACGCGACGCGCCGGGCAATCATCTGGTCCAGCGTTTCCTCCTGATCCTCTGGTTCGGCATAGTGGCTGGACAGGCGTGCGGGGTCGGCGGCCAGCGCCCGCCCGATGGCAAAGGCCAGCTTGTTCCTGTCAATGGCGACGCCGTTCAGAACAATCGCCTGATCCAGTGCAATTTGGCTGACCGGGACCAGACCCCTTTGCCAGGCAAATCCCAACATCATCACATTGGCCAGAACGGTATCTCCCAACAGGGTTTCTGCAACTTCGTTGGCGTCAAAGCCGCTCAGGTTTTCGGCACCGATCAAACCGGCGATCGCGTTGTGGCGCTCGGCGACCTTTAGCCGGGCGTCCCGGTGCAAGACCAAGTCTCCGGTGGGCATTTCGGCAGTGTTCAGCACCATACGGGTGCCGGGGCGGTAATGCGCGGATGCTTTGGGGGCCGAGCTGACGACCACGTCACACCCGATGACAGCATCCGCCGCGCGGGGATCTATGCGGACCTGGTTGACGCCTGCGGGTGTCTCCGCCAGCCGGATATAGGACAACACCGTCCCGAATTTCTGGGCGAACCCGGTGAAATCCAGAACCGAAGCCCCACGCCCTTCGAGATGGGCGGCCATGGTGATCAACTGACCAACGGTGACCACACCTGTTCCCCCCACTCCGGTGACCAACAGATCAAAGGCTGTGGTGAGAGGGGGGAGCTGTGGGGTGGGCAGGCCCTGAGTCAACTCGGCGACATCCAGTCCGGCGGGCTGACGTTTGCGCCGGGTGGCACCTTCGACGGTGACAAAGGACGGGCAGAATCCGTTCAGACATGAAAAATCCTTGTTACAGGAGCTCAGGTTGATCTTGCGCTTGCGCCCAAACGGGGTTTCCAACGGTTCGACGCTCAGACAGTTGCTCTCGACGGAACAATCGCCGCACCCTTCGCAAACCAGGTCATTGATAAAGGCAAACCGTTTGGGATCATCCATTGTGCCGCGTTTGCGGCGGCGGCGTTTTTCCGTGGCACAGGTCTGTTCATAGATCAGAACACTCACACCTTTGATCTCACGCAGCTCACGCTGGACGGTGTCCAGGGCGGCCCGATCATGAAAGCTGGTGCCCGCGGGGAAATCGGCACGGGTGAATTTGGCGATGTCATCTGACACCAATGCAATCCGGTCGACCCCTTCGGCGCGACACGTCTGGGCAATGCCCACGACACTGACGGGGCCGTCGACCGGCTGGCCCCCGGTCATGGCCACAGCATCATTATAAAGGATCTTGTAAGTGATGTTTGTGTCCGCAGCGACAGCCTGACGAATGGCAAGAGACCCCGAATGATACCAAGTGCCTTCGCCCAGGTTCTGAAAGACGTGTTTGCCACCGTTGAATTTCGACGCGACAACCCAAGGTACGCCTTCGCCGCCCATCTGGGCGTAGCCTGCTGTTTCCCGGTCCATCCAACTGGCCATCACGTGGCACCCGATGCCGGATTTGGCGACACTGCCCTCGGGAACTTTGGTCGAGGTGTTATGCGGGCAGCCCGAACAGAAATAGGGGGTGCGGGTGGCTCCGGATATGTTCAGCAGGGTGGGCGGAGTATCGACCAGCGCCTTGGCTTTGGCGGGCAAGTTTTCTTCTGGGAAAAAACTGTCGAGCCGCGCAGCCACAATGGGGGCCAGCATCTGCGGATTCAACTCTCCGGTCCAGGGAACCAGCGGTTCCCCGTGGCTGTCGTATTTTCCAACCATCCTGTCCGGCTTGTTGCCGGGCCAGTCATAGAAATACTCCTTGAACTGACTTTCGATGATGCCGCGTTTTTCTTCGACGACCAGCACTTCCTTTTTGCCGTTTACGAACCGCAAGGCGTTGCGTCGTGCCAGTGGCCAGACCATGCCGACCTTGTAGATGTCGATTCCAAGACGGCGACAGGCGGCTTCGTCCAACCCCAACAGGCGCAGGGCTTCCATCAGATCCAGATGCCCCTTGCCGGTGGTGACAAAGCCGAATTTGGATTTTTCGGTGTCATAAACGCGCGCATCAATCGGGTTGGCTTCGGCAAAGGCGCGCACAGCCTTGAGTTTGGCCTGGATGCGGGTTTCGATTTCGGGGCTGGGCAGATCGGCCAGACGCACATGAAGCCCACCAGGATAGTCGGGCAGATCAGGCAGGGTGAATGCCCGGTCGGGTTGCAGATCAACCGAACGAGCGCTTTCGACGGTTTCGGACACGGCCTTGAACCCGACCCAGGTGCCCGAATAGCGCGACAGCGCAAAGCCGTATTCGCCAAAGCTCAGAAATTCATCCACTGTGGCCGGGTTCAGCACCGGCATGAACCACGACATGAACGCCACATCCGACTGATGCGGCATGGATGAGCTGACACACCCGTGGTCATCTCCGGCCACCACCAGCACGCCGCCTTTGGATGATGACCCATAGGCATTGCCATGTTTCAGCGCATCGCCAGAGCGGTCCACTCCGGGGCCCTTGCCGTACCACATGGAAAACAGGCCTTCGACCTCGCAATGAGGGTCCAACACCGCCTGCTGCGCGCCCAATATTGCTGTTGCCCCCAGGTCTTCGTTCACAGCGGGCATGAAAGTGACGCTGTTTTCCTTCAATCGGTCCCGCGACCGCCACATCTCCAGGTCCACCCCTCCGAGCGGAGAACCGCGATAGCCAGAGACAAAACCGCCGGTGTTCAATCCGGCGTCTCGATCACGACGCGCCTGATCCAGCATCACCCGGGTCAGCGCCTGCGTGCCGGTCAGGAAAACCCGACCGGTCGTACGGGTGTAGCGGTCGTCCAACTGGTAGCTGGTAAAGTCATGAGTGAGCCGGGTCATTGCTGGGCTGTCCTTGCGCGGGTTTCGAAGTGACGGTTAAAATACCCTCGAATTGGTGGAGAATTCTTCCAATAATGTTCCAGAATGGAGATAATTCGGGTAGAGTTTCCAGAAGATAATGAAATTCTGAAAGGGATACCCAATGATCCTGGATAGCAGAGACCGGCGCATCCTGATGTTGCTGCAACGAGATTCCCGCATGTCGAATGCAGATCTCGCCGAAGCGGTGGGCATGTCGTCTTCGGCGCTGTGGCGCCGGGTGCGTGCATTCGAAGAGGCGGGCGTGATCGAACGCTATGGTGCCGTGGTCAATCCGCTCCGTATGGGGTTGGGGTTTCAGGCAATTGTGCATGTGCATTTGACCCGTCACGATCCAGAACGGATCGTCGAATTCATCCAGGCCGTAGAACGCCATGACGCCGTGGTGGAGTGTTACGCGACCACCGGGCAGGCGGATTACCATATGCGGGTGCTGACCCAGGATCTGGAAGTCTACAATCGCTTTCTCGAAGATTTCCTGTTTCGCCTGCCCGCCGTTGCCAGCGCACAGACCAATGTGGTTTTGCGGTCGATCAAGCAGAATGAACCAATATCCGGCTAGGACCATGCGGGATTTGCAGTGATTCCTTGTCAGGATATCGCAAGCACCAAAAAAGCGCGAAGTTGAGAGCTGGCGGTCCCATGGGGCGAGTGCGGGCTGTTTCCCCTTTGGAAACAAAGAGGAAGCTATGGCGGACATGGTTAACGCAAAGTCATCCTGAATCCGTCAAATAGGTGAATTTCCTTGCCTGAATTGGATTGGCAGCCAAGAATGGTGTCTATTCAAGTCAAATTTTTTCGACCTCGCCGTTTTGGAAAGGCATCGCATGTGATCCAAATGCGCACCGGAATACTCAAGGTCATGGCCCTGACGTTCTTGATTGTGGCGATAGGCACAGGAGGTGCGCGCGGCGTCCGAGCAAACCAGTTGAATGCTCCGATGCCGGTGATCGAGTTTCAGGCCGGTGATACGCTGCGTGAGTTGGCCGCGCAGTATTTGCAGGACCCGGACCTGTGGCCGGTGGTTCTGACATTGAATGGCATCCTCTCTCCTGCCCAGGTGGTTCCCGGCGTGCAGTTACGTATGCCGGTTGAACAGGTGCGGGCGGCTGATGTTGCTTTGACCGCGTCGCTGGATGCGATCCAAAAAGCCAATGCAGAGGGGGCGCAGATCTTTGCGCCCGTCGAAATTGACAGCGCCATCAACAATCGCGAACAGGCCGGTCTGCAACGTGCAGTCGGTGAATGGGAGGATGTTGTCGCGCTGTCCGATATTGCCACGGGATTTGCACAAGAGGCGTTGGCCATTTCCGTTGCCCAGCGGGATCGCTCAGCCGAAGCTGTGGTGTCGGACGTTCAGGGCAGCGTCGAAGGACGGTCACCCGCGGAACCGACATGGTCCGGGCGGACCCTCAACGATGTTCTGGTCGAATTCGAGCGCATGCGCACTCTGTCGAATTCGACGACACAGATCACCTTTCGCGACCTCAGCCGATTGCGTCTGAATGCCAATTCCAACGCCACCATCCAGCGCATGCGGTCAGATCCGCTGACCGGAGGCGAAGTGACCAAAGTGTCGCTGGTCAACGGGGATTTCTATGCGCTGCTGAACCAGCTGTCGGACAATACCAGCTTTGAAATCGATGTGCCCGGAGTCAAGACGACGACGGATTCCACCGACTTCTGGATCAAGAACGACCAGAAGGGCGCGCGGTTTGTCAATTACGACGGGCCGGATTTGGCAATCCAGCAGGGAAAAAACACGATTATGGTCGGGGCGAACGAGGGCGTGGTCCTGAGCGGCGGTGACGCCAAACGGGCGGATGTTCTGGGTGCGGTCGATCTGACGCGGCCCGCAGCCGAGGCCATTGCCTATGCCGGTCAGGTCGATCTGGCCTGGGCTGTGGTACAGGATGCCAAAGGATACTGGCTCGAAGTGGCACGCGACCCCGGTTTCAACCAGATGCAGGTGTCCGAGTGGGCGATCCCCGAGGCGGGGTTCAAGGCGCGGGATCTGGCACCGGGAGACTACCACTGGCGAGTTGCGGCGATTGATTTGTTGGGCTTGCCGGGATCATGGAGCCATCCGCGTGTTTTTACCATGCGTATAGACGAAACCCCGCCATTCCTGACAGTTTTGTCACCTGCCACGGATAGCCTGGTGACCAGTTCCCAGGTCGAATTTCTGGGCGTGACCGAAGCGGATGCAATATTGAACCTGAACGGGGAGCGGCTGGAACCCGGTGCGGATGGCAGCTTTGCCGCGACGCTGACTTTGGAACCGGGTGAAAACCAGATCCGTGTTGATGCTCAGGATCCTGCGGGGAATCGGACGACACGGGCCATTTCGGTGGTCTACCGTCCCGTCGAGCAGGTTTCGATCACGTTCTCGGATCAAATTCCCAGATCAGGTCAGGCGCTTGCCACACGCACGGAACAGATTTCGGTTTGGGGGTTCAGTACCGCGGCTCCGGGGGCGGATATGGTTGTGATTGGTTCCGAAGCCGAGACCGTCCGGTCCCGTATCGGTCCGGATGGTGGGTTCCGGTTCTCTGTACCAGTCAACGAAGAGCCGTCGACGTACCGGGTAGAGATCCTGTCTCCGACCGGAGCAGTCGAAGGCCGAGCAGCGTTTTCGGCGTTGCAAGACCGGACGCCGCCCGATCTGGATCTGGACTTGCCACCGCCGCAGGCCACCGGCGAGCCGGAGTTGCGGCTGGAAGGCGATGCGGGAGATGCGGTGCGGCTGATGTTGAATGATGCTCCGCTTGCCATGCAGGATGGCCGGTTTTTGATCGATGCGGAATTGGAACCGGGGCAGAACGTATTCGAACTGGTCGCTGAAGACGCAGTGGGGAATCTGCGAGTTCTGCGGTTGGAAACCCTCTTGGATGTGGACCCGCCGCAAATCATCAATGTCGATCTGGGGCGGCCGAACGGGGCAAATGGTCCGATCGAACTGAAGGTGGAGGCCACCGACGCCAGCGGTCTGCGACAGGCGGCGTCCTATGTACTGCGCATCGGAGACGTGGAGCGTGAAGGCTTCCTGCGGTGCAACGCTGCACAGAATATATGTTCGGCGAGCCTGCCGGCCGAGCCTGGGGAGCTCGAGTTGGTGGAGTTGATCATCGAAGACTACGCCGGAAACGCGGCATACGAATAGCACTGGGATGGGCCTAACCGGGGTCTCGATGAAGACCCCCCTGGGAAATGCGACAACGAGGTACGGATGACAGCACAATTCACAAGGAGGGCAACCCGCGCTGTGGCGCTGGCCGTTGCGACAGTGTTGAGTCTCGCACCAGTTGCCGACGCTGACGGGCCAGGACTGGATACCGGAAAATTGGTTGTCTATGGCGCGCTTGCGCCCAGTCGCGAAGGCGATGTGGACCGGCGTGAACAGGTGTTCTTCAGTGTGCCAAAGGGGCTGCGCGACCGGATCTATATCCGGGTGTTTGACCCCGAAACCTCGGGGCAGGATGATTTCACCTATGGGGGGACCGGCAACGCAGAAACTGCGTTTCGGGTGTTTGGGGGCGAAGGTGCCTTTAGCGCTGCCGAGCGTCCCGTGGCCGTCGCCGATGATGCGCGTGAACCGCGCCTGACAAAATCCGTCCCCGTGACCGGTCCGGGCAAGATGCTGACCGAAAAACTGTATGGCAATGACCGTGCGACGGACCAGCGGTGGGTCACGCTGACCGGAGTGCGGACGCGACAGGGCGAGATCATCGGCGAACGGGCCTGGTTCCGCATCGACGTGCAGGGCACCGGCGGTGATGACGGCAATGGGTTTACTGTGGGGGTGAGCCTGTCGCGGGATCGGGATCGCGCGCCCGACGGGCTTGAGATGTTTTCCTATCAACCCACCGTGCGATGGGAGGCAGGTGCCACCCCGACGCAGGTTTGGTTTGACGCCCCAAAACCGGGCAAGTTGACCGTCCAAAGCTTTGATGGAGCCAACGGTCGCCTGGCGCTGTTGACCCAATACAAGGATATCGACCTGCCGATTTCCGGGCAGGACCATTGGCGCTCTGCAGAAGTCATGGTGGATGAGAGTAACCTGTCGTTGTCGCTGTCGGGTGGGTTTGAAACCCCGAATGACGTCACGCTCGCAGTCTATGATAGCGACGGCAATCCGCTGCCTTTGCGGATGCCCCCGTTGCGCGCACCGGAACCAGAGCGCCCGACGGCGGTTGGTACGGCGCGACCTCTGGCCGATTGCCGGTCGGTGGCCTTTGACGGCAACCTGTCGCGCGGTCTGACACCGCTGGGAGTCGAATGGAGTTTCGGGGACGGTCAAAGCGCTCAGGACGCGGTGATCGCCTATCGGTACAGCGAACCAGGGCGCTATACGGCGCGTTTGCGTGTGCTCGAAGAGGGCATTCGTCCGGGCCGTGGTGCCGAAATTGATGTGCCAGTGCATGTGCGCAATGCCCCTGTGGCGGTCGCCGGGGCGGACATCGTGGTTGCACCCGGGCAGGCGGTCACCTTTGAAGGCGGAGGGTCGAACCCTTCGGACAGTCCAATCACCCGGTATCGCTGGAGTTTTGGCGATGGGACTCTGGCCCAATCGGTGCGCGCAACACATGTCTATGCCCAGCCGGGACAGTATCGTGCGGTGCTGCGGGTCGAGGATGACAGCCAGCATCCTTGTAACTTTGGTGTGGCAACGCGGCTGGTTGCTGTGAACTTTGCCCCCGTCGCCGAAGCGGGCACGGATCAGAGCGCGGTTGTCGACCAGCCGGTGTTTCTGTCTGGCGCGGCCAGCTATGATGTGGATGGGGCCGTTGGAGCCTGGCAATGGGACATGGGTGACGGTACCGTTCTGAACGGGACCAATGTTTCCCACATCTACCGGGACTCCGGGGTTTATACGGTTCGGTTGACCGTGACGGATAACAGCGGTGTCGCCAATGCTTCGGCCGTGGATCACCTGCAGATCAGCGTCAACGCTCCGCCGGTGCCAGTGTTCGCCATTCCGGATCGTCCGGTGTCCGTGTCCGAGGCCGCGTTGTTGGATGCAGGGGCCTCCAGCGACGCCGACGGGCAGATTCTGTCCTACATCTGGGACTTTGGCGATGGCGCATCTGGCGAGGGACCACTGGTCACCTATGCCTGGACGCAAGCGGGTGAATTCACGGTTACACTGACGGTGATAGATAACAGTGGCACCGCTTCGGCGTTGCAAAGCACGACCCGTGTGGTTCGTGTGGATGCAGCCCCTGTGGCGAATGCGGGTGCGGACCAATTTGTCAGTGCCAGCGAGGTGCAATTTGATGGAGCAGGATCGGCGGATCCCGATGGCACCATTACCGAATGGCTCTGGGATTTTGGCGACGGCAGCACGGGGCAGGGGCCCAATCCGCGCCATGTCTATGCACGTCCGGGTGTTTATGAGGTGTCCGTGCGGGTGCGCGATGACAGCGGCGCGCCGCTGAATGTGGCGCGCGACCGGATGCGGGTCACGGTGAATGCCGCTCCGATTGCCGACGCCGGCCGCCCCCAGGTCGTGGCACCCGGCGAAGAGTTCCTGTTGTCCGGGCGTGGATCAATTGATCCCGATGGCGCGATTTCCGAATATCTGTGGACCTTCCCTGACGGCGGCCAAGCCACCGGAGAACGGGCGGCGCATCAGATTTCTGACCCTGGTTTGTATCGCATCGGATTGACGGTTACCGACGATTTCCCCGGCCCTCCTGCACAGGATGAGGCGGAGACCCTGATCACCGTCAATGCCCAACCTGTGGCCGTGGCAGGGGCCGACCGGTTGGTGGCGCCGGGAGACAGTCTGGTGTTTGACGCGGGCCAAAGCTTTGATCCGGATGGTCAGATCATTTCCTACCGTTGGGAGTTTGATGACCTGGGCGTGCCGCTGGATGCACAGCGGGTTGAACGCGCCTATGACGCGCCGGGAACCTGGAGCGCGCAATTGGTCGTTACCGATGACAGCGGCGTGTTGAATGCAGTTGCTGATGATGACGTGACCATCCGGGTCAACAGCGCCCCCGTTGCAGATGCCGGTGATCCGGTGATCTCGGATGGTTTGATTGTGACGCTGGATGGTTCTGGGTCAGCCGATGCTGACGGTGATCCGCTGATCTATCGTTGGGACATGGGCGATGGGTCGGGGCCGATCTTTGGCAAGACGATATCCCATACCTATGACAAGGCTGGCAAGTTCCCGGTGACCCTGTTGGTGGACGACGGCACCGGATTGTCCAACGCCCTGTCCACCGACGCCACAACGGTTTCCGTGCGGGCCCGCCCGATGGCGGATGCCGGGGGCAACCGGGATGTCTGTTCCGGCCAGCCGATCCTGTTTGATGCGTCGGCCAGCGCCGACCCGGACGGTGGGCTGTTGCTGTATGAATGGGATTTCGGGGACGGCAATACTTCGGATCTGATCAACCCGACCAAGACCTATGAACAACCTGGTATTTACCCGGTTACGCTGAAAATCCGCAATGAAACCGGCACCGATTGGGGAACAGCCATGGACCGCATCGCGGCATTGGTGCGCGAGGGCCCAATTTCGGATGCGGGGGCGGACCGCACTGTATGTTCGAACCAGCAGGTGCGTCTGGACGGGTCGGGATCGACCGATGCGGATGGTGCAGTGAACGCCTTTGCCTGGGATTTCGGCGACGGCAAGGCGGCGAATGGCGAAACCCCGCTGCATATTTTTTCCCGCCCCGGCACATATACGGTCACGCTGACGATTACCGGCGAGGCGCGCGGCGGTTGTAGCCCGTTGGATTCCGACACGGCGATCTACAAAGTGATCGCAGCGCCCGAATTGAAGGTGGAGACCAACGACCGTGCCGCTCAGGGGTTGGACCACTTGATGTCGCTGAGCCTGCGCGAAGGGGGCACAGATCTGCCGTTGGATGGGGTCGAAATCACTTGGGATCTGGGAGATGGCACGACGGCAACTGGGCCGTCCCTATCGCATGTGTACGCCGAGCCCGGCGAATATCTGGTCAAAGCCACTGCACAATTGCCCGAAGGCTCAAGCGACAGCAGCCGGATCTGTGGTCAGCTCGAAGCTGTCCGCAAGATCATGGTGAATGCTGCACCCGTGGCCGAACTCTCCGCACCGGACCGGGCGTCGATCGGTGAAGCGCTGACTTTTACCGGGTTGGGTTCGTTTGACCCCGACGGGGCAATTGCCCTGTTCGAATGGGAATTTGGCGATGGGGCCAGTTCAGTTGGGGTTGATGTGAGCCACCGCTATACGCAGGCCGGGACTTATCCGGTGATCCTGCGTGTCTATGATGATGCTGGTGTCGGTAATTCGGTTGTGGAACGCCGCCATACGATCACTGTTGAACCGGCGCCCGATCCAGGATTGGCGCTGTCGGGTCAGGTATGCCCTGCACAGGATGTGCCATGGTCGGTTCAGGTGCCCGAAGGCGCTGCGGTCGCCTGGAACTTTGGGGAGACCAAAGCCGAGGGCGCGGCCGTGAGCCACGCGTTTTCGGCACCCGGTCTGTATCCCGTTTCGGCGGTTCTGGACGACGGGGCCAACCTCCCTGGCAGCCAGCGCCGGATCGAAGTCTATCAACGCGTCAATGCCGCGCCCACCGCTTTGGCCGGGGCTGATCGCATTGTCTGCCCCGGAGACGTCGTCGTGTTTGACGCGGGGGCGTCCTCGGATCTGGATGGCAAACTGACGGAATGGGAATGGCAGTTTTCGGACGGAGAGGTGCTGACGGGTCCGCGGGTTGAACGGGTGTTCCAGTCCGCCGCCGACATTGCGGTTACCTTGACCGTGCGCGATGACAGCGGTGCCGCGGCATGTGACACGGGACGCGATACTGCACGGGTTTTGGTCAATGCTGCGCCGCAGCTGGATGCGGGCGAGGATCGGACTGTGTCGATTGGCGGATCCTTTGACATCGAACGGTTTGAACCTGCTCGGGTCAAAGACCCGGACGGGCATGGGGTGATGCTGGATTGGTCATTTGGCGACGGAGCACAGGCAACCGGGCGCGTGGCGCGTCACGGATATCAATCCGCCGGAACCTACACCGTGACCTTGACGGCACGTGACAGCACAGGGTTGGCCTGCGGTGTCGCGCAGGATCAGCTCCAGGTCACCGCAACTGCCCGAAACTAAGGCACGTCAAAGCGTAAAAACAAGCCCGCGCTGCGCAATACCGGTGACTTCCCGGCGGATTCCTTTAATCTGCCGGGCATGCGGTTTCCTTTGCGCCTCAAGTTCTTTGTCTTTGCAGCGGCCCTGGCGGTTGCACCTTTGGTGATGGTGGCACAAAATCTGACCCAGTTGACACGGGACGAATTGAAAAGCGCCGCCAACGAGAGCCTGACCCTGGTCGCCGCGCAATTGCGTGAAGATTTTGATGCAACGTTTCAGGGGCGCTGGTTGACCCCGCTGATGGTGATCCGCAATGGGGTGGACAGCATCGATCTGGGCGTTGCGCAAAAGATGTCACTGCTGACGCTGGGGCTTCAGGAACTGTCGGATGTGGTGGCGCTGCAGCTTAGCGTCGAGGGCGCACCGCAGCCTATTCTGGTCACCAACGAAGCGTTTTCGCAAAAGCTGGTCGAGGCCGGCATTGACCCCGTCCAAGCGCTCACAACCGGGCCCGATCTGTTGCGCTCCATTGCCGCGACCGGGCAGTTTGGCCGCCCATTGGTGTCACGACTGCCGGGAACAGGTCGTTGGATGGCAACGTTGGCTCTGCCACTCAACCAGAAGATCGCAAACCGGCGTGTCACCATGGTGGCCAAGGTTGACCTGTCCATGCTGGGAGAGATGGTGCGCCGACATCCCTTTGCGCAACGGGGCGAAATCACTGTGATTGATCAGGCCGGTCGCACCGTTCTGGTCGATGACATGCAATTGCTGACAGAGCGGCAGATCGTTCAATCCGCCCTGCCGCTGATTGTGGCCGGGGCGCGGGCCGACGCGCTGGAACCCTATGTGCGTCCGGACGGTCAGGCGATGCTTGGGGCTTATGCCTTTCCCGATTGGTTTCCCTGGGCTGTGATCACCGAGCTGAGCGAAGCAAATGCCTATGCGGTGGTCAATGCGATCACCCGACAGATTTTCGTTGTCGGGTTGGTTGGGTTCGCCATCGCCAGCTTGGGTGCAATGCTGTTTGCCCGTCGCCTGACGCGGCCGATCCTGCGTATCGGTGAGGTGGCAGAACGGGTCGGGAGCGGTGATTTTGGCGCCCGGGTTCAGGATGTTCGGTCGCGCGATGAAATCGGCGACCTTGCGCGCCGTTTCAATCAGATGATTGCGCATCTGGGAGAGCGGGTCGAATTGATGAAATTCGTGTCGCACGGAACAGTCTCGGCCATTCAGAACGCCGAAGAGACCGGAATGGAGCGGGGCGGCGAACGCAGGCGCGTCTCAGTGATTTTCACCGATATTCGCGGCTACACCGAATTCTCCGAGCGCGTGCCGCCGGAACGGGTGATCGAGGTTCTAAATCAGTATTTCGACGCGCAGACAGATATTGTCGTCCAGCATCACGGGGATGTCGACAAATTCATCGGGGATGCCCTTGTCGCCGTGTTCGAAGGCGATGACATGGAGCGGCGCGCCGTGTCGTGTGCAGTGGGGATTACGCGGGCCATGGCCCGCCTGCTCGAAGAGCATCCGGAACATGAACTGCATGTTGGCATTGGAGTGGCGTCGGGCGTGGTCGTCATGGGGGCCATGGGCGCGCGTGATCGTATGGATTTCACTGTGTTGGGATCAACGGTAAACCTGTCGGCCCGCCTGTGTTCCAAGGCGGCACCTGATCAAGTGTTGACAGATCGGGCCACACGAGACGCTGCGCGCGGATTGACGGGTGTCGATTTCGACGAACTTCCGGCAATTCCGCTCAAAGGCTACGCCGACCCGGTTCCGGTCTTTGCTGCAACGCCACGCCCGGATGTTCATGGGGATCAATATCAAGCGGAAAATGCCCCGGCGGACTTGCGATCTGCCACAACCGGTGCAGATGCGCCAACCTGATCAACGTCCAACGCCTGTCGTGGGCTACCCGGTGTAAACCACCCAGGCCCAGACCATCGCGATATACGTCAGATGATGAGCCGCCTGATCTGTACCCGCAGCACGCCAGAACCCTGCCTGTGTCGGGGTATACTGTTTGGCGTCCGAATAGCGGGCTTTGCAGTAGTCGATGTTGAAATGAACCACCCATTCGATACCGGCCAAAACAAGGGAAAACAAAAACGGTGCCCCAAACAGCACCAGCACCAGAAACGATCCAATCGCGTGAATGCCCGCATGCTGAGCACGTCCCATATGCAGGTATTCGCCCCGACCAGACAACATCTTGGGCGTCTGCATGTAATAATCGGCAAACATATGTTTAATCTGCAGGGCGCAGAGCAACAGCAGAACAGTGCCGACAGACGTTAACAAAATCACGATCCTCGAGTGGTTTGAGCGCGGTTACACTCACAGCTTACGGATTTTTCGGAGGGCTGCAAATGAACCGTTTCACACCGGTTATTTTAGGAAACCAATTGCCTGTTTGCTCTGCAACTTGCTAATCTGGCGCTGAACCCGCGGACAGAGCTTTTTATTTTCTGGAATATTGACATCGAACGTACCCTTTTTGGATTCATCTGGAAGTACTCCAAACGTGACCAACTGATCCTGTTGGCTGTCACGACCAGTTTGTTTCCATTGCTTTACCTGACGCTTGAGCTGCCTAAACGCATCATCAACGATGCCATCGGATCACAGACCGCCGTCATTGACGTCTTTGGCATTCCTGTAGAACAGATCATGTTCCTGGGGATTTTGTGTATCGCCTATCTGCTGTCGGTTCTGGCGCATGGGCTGATGAAAATGCGGATCAACACGATGAAGGGTGTGTTGGCCGAACGCATGCTGCGTCGTTTCCGGTTCCAGTTGATCGCGCGGGTTCTGCGGTTCCCGCAGCCCTATTTTGAACGGGTGAGCCAGGGCGAATTGGTGTCGATGGTCACCGCCGAAAGCGAACCGATGGGCGGTTTGATGGGGGATGCGATCAGTCAACCGGTACTGCAGGCCGGTCAGATGATCACCATTCTGTCCTTTTTGTTTCTGCAGAGTGTCTGGTTCGGGTTGGCCGCTGTCGCGCTGATTCCGCTACAGGCCTGGCTGATCCCCAAGCTGCAAAAACAGATCAACCTTCTGAACAAGAAGCGGATCAAGGAAGTGCGGGCGCTGGCTTCGGAGATTGGGGAAAGCGCAGCCGGGGCGTCGACATTGCGGATCAACGGGGGCTGGCGCTATCGGTTGGCGATGATCACGTCGCGCCTGGGTCGTCTGTACGAGATTCGCTTTATCATCTACCAGAAAAAGTTCTTCATGAAGTTCCTCAACAACTTCATCGGGAACCTGACCCCGTTCTTTTTCTATTCGGTTGGCGGGTTTCTGGTGCTTCAGGGCACCGTGTCGCTGGGGGCGCTGGTGGCGGCACTGGGCGCTTACAAGGATCTCTCGAGCCCCTGGAAGGAATTGTTGGCCTATTACAACCAGACACAGGATATGGCGCTGCGCTGGGACGTGATCCTGGAACGCTTTGCCCCGGCGGGGATGGTGGATGACGACCTGATGAAGGGCGAGCCCGAGCAAGTGTCGCATCTGTCCGGTGATATTGTGCTGGAGGGGGTAAATGTGCGCGACAGTGACGGGAATCTGGTCTTAGAGGATCTGAGCGCAACGCTGCCGGCGGGCAAGGTTATCGGGATTGCAGCCCCCAGCGAAGAAGACCGCCGCGCGATGGCTGAATTGCTAACCCGTGAATTGCTGCCGTCGGCTGGCAAGCTGCGGTTTGGGGATCAGGATGCAACGAAACTGCACCAATCCATTGTCGCAGCGCGGATCGGTCATGCGACGTCACGGCCAGTGATGTTCCAGGGTACGTTTGGCGACAATGTCATGATGGCAATGCGCCCGCGTCCGCAAGAGGAGTCTGACGACCCCAAGGTTCAGGCCGACGCGTCACGGGCAGGAAACAGCCCGGATGCCTTTGACGTGCCCTGGGTTGATCCGTCGATCGCCGGGCTGGCCAATGATGACGAATTGCGCGCCTGGTGGTTGCAAATCGTCGAAGGTATGGGATCAGGAACGGCGTTGTTCCGACGCGGGATTGATCAGCACTTTGATCCGGCCGCCCATCCTGAACTGGTGGCCCGGTTGATTGAATTGCGGCCAGCGATACAGGGAGCCATCGACGAGGCCGGCCTGCGCCAGTATGCCTTTCTTCTGGACCCAGAAAAATACAATCACGCACTGCCGGTGGCCGATAACCTGCTGTTTGCCTCGCCAAGGGAGCCGATTACCAAGGAAATGATGGTGGGTCAGTCCGGGTTCCTGGAAAAATTGGCCGAGCTGAAGCTGGATGATGACCTGGTCGCCCTGGCCCGGGACGTGATTGACATGCTGCGCCAGATCTTTGGATTGGATGGGACTGATCACCCGTTGTTCCGCAAATTGGGGCTTGAGCCACGCACCTATGATGCTGCGCTGGCTCTGGTAGAGAAAACCCGGGACGGTGGCGTCAAGGCGCTGGAACCTGATGAGCTGGTAGAGCTGTTGATTGTGCCCCTGCGGATCTCGGCCGAACAGATCGGGCCTGGGTTTGGCGATGAAATGAAACAGCGGATACTGGATCTGCGCCGCGGACATGCGGCCGAGATTCTGGAAACGCTGGGCGACTTGTTCGAACCGCTGGCGCGGGACCGCTTTGCCCCAGGCCTGACGGTTCTGGAAAACGCGATGTATGGCAAAGTTTCAGAGAACGCGGGCAGCAAGGGGGACGAGCTGCGGAATCTGGTGGCGGATCTGCTGGTGCAACACGGGCTGCGCGACATGGTGGTGGCACTGATCTACGATATGCCCATTGCGCTGGGCGGCCAGGGGTTGGCGCAGGTGTTTGCTGAACCATTGGCCTTTTGTCGGGCGACAATCAAAAAGCCGGACATTCTGATCCTGGACAATGCGTTGGCCAGCTACGATTTCGAAACCCAAGTGTCGGTCTACAAGAACCTGCGCAAGCTGCTGCCGGACACGACGCTGATCTATCTGAACAACAGCTTTGAAAGCGCTGACGTGTTCGACACGTTCTTTGAGCTGCGGCAAGGACGGTTGGTCAGCGAGGAGCCCCATGTGGACGTCGCAGGCGACGGGGCGGCCAGTCAGGATTTGGCGCTCAAAGTGCGGGCGCTGGAGCAGATTGACCTGTTCTCCGGGCTTAACCGCAAACAGCTGCGGTTGCTGGCTTTTGGCGCACGCTGGTACACGGCAGAACCGGGGCAGGTCGTTTTCCTCAAAGGGGACAAGCCGACAGACGGTGCCTATGTCGTGATCGATGGCGAAGCGGGTTTGTATTTGCCCCAGGACGAGACAGAGGATCAGCTGATTGTCACGGTTGGCCCGGGGCGGCTTGTGGGTGAATTGGGCCTTATCCGCAAGGAGCCACGCGCGCTCAGCATGGTGGCTGCCACGGATCTGAATTGTTTGCGGATCGGCGAGGAAGAGTTTCTGGCGGTGGTTGAAAATGATGCCCAGACCGCATTCAAATTGTTGCAGGTCGTCGCAGGATATGTGTCCTAGGTGTCATCTGGATTGCTGCGGGACACCAGGTCGCTGAGCCGGAAGATCAGTCTGGATCGCAGAACAGGGAATACAACAGCCCGATCACCTGTTCGGTGTTGCTGTCGCTTAGGGAATAATAGATCGTCTTGCCATCGCGGCGGGTGGTCACCAACCCTTCGTCGCGCAGGCGGGCCAGCATCTGGCTGACTGCGGCCTGTCGAATGCCCAGCAGCTCTTCCAGCTCTCCCACCGAGCGTTCGCCGGTTCCAAGATGACACAGGATCATCAGTCGTCCCTCATGCGCCAAAGTCTTGAGAAAGGCTGCGGCCTCGGCGGCACGCTGTTCCATATCGGTTGGAATTTCCGGTGAGATAGCGGAGGCGGGTTGAGCAGTCACGGTCCTGAATCCTGAATTGATATAGATAGAATATATCGTTGTTACAGGCATTGTGAAGCGACTCTTGCAATCCGCACGAATTGGTGAAGGGTGATGCCCCTTTGCAGGCGCATCACTGTGTCGGGTCAGGTTTTTGAGAGTATGGCCGGAGAGCCGCCCTGGAACGCATTGCCATTCACGTAGTCGCAAGGATCATCGCGCATGTTCAGATGCAGGTCGGATCCTGTAAACGGGTGGGCGCGAGCCAGGTCTTCGTCCACGTCTATCCCCAATCCTGCTGCTGTCGGCGTCGGGATGAACCCGTCTTCGACCTGAATGCTGCTTTTGATCAATGCGTCGTGAAACGGGGTTTCGATGGTTTCAGCCAAAAGGATATTGGGAATCGACGCTGCCAATTGAATGTTCGCAGCCCATTCCACGGGACCCGCATACAGATGCGGTGCAATCTGGGCGTTATAGACTTCGGCGATGGCGGCGACCTTTTTCATCTCCCAGATCCCGCCTGCACGTCCCAAAGCCGGTTGCAGGATCGTTGCGGCACCCGACTGTAGGACGGCTGCAAATTCGGCCTTGGTGGTTAGCCGTTCACCGGTGGCGACCGGGATGCGGACAGCGTGCGCGACTTTGGCCATTTCAGGATAATTGTCTGGTGGCACCGGTTCTTCGAACCACAATGGCGAATAGGGTTCCAGCGCCTGCCCCAGGCGGATGGCCCCGGCGGTTGTGAATTGCCCGTGCGTGCCGAACAGCAGGTCGGCCTTGTCGCCAACGGCCTCGCGGATGGCTTTGCAAAAGGCGACGGACTGTGAAATATCGCTCATCGCAGGCATGTGCCCGCCACGCATGGTATAGGGGCCGGCCGGGTCGAATTTTACGGCTGTATAGCCCCGCGAGACCAGTTCGGAGGCAGATTCGGCGGCCATATCTGGTGACGTCCAGAAATCGTTCAGGTCGTGGTGCGGCAGCGGATAAAGGTAAGTATAGGCCCTGATCCGGTCATTCATCCGCCCGCCGATCAGCGCGTGCACGGGCCGGTCGCGGTCTTTGCCCAGAATATCCCAACAGGCCATTTCCAAACCTGACCACGCCCCCATGACCGTCAAATCGGGGCGTTGGGTAAAGCCCGAGGAATAGATGCGACGAAACATCAATTCGATGTCTTCGGGATTTTGATCGCCCATGTGACGGTCGAACACATCCTGGATCACATGTGTCATCGCCTGGGGGCCAATGGTCGACGCGTAACATTCCCCCCAGCCGGTCACCCCGCTGTCTGTGGTGATCTTGACCAAAATCCAATACCGACCGCCCCATCCTGGTGCTGGCGGGGCCGTGACGATAACGTCGAGATCTTGCAGTTTCATCTCGTGCACTCCCAGGTGTTCAGTTTCCTGCCGGGTCTCGATCGAACAGGATGACGTTGCGCTTGGCGCTACCGGTCTTGGTGTCGGCAATTGCGTCGTTGATCTGGTCCAACGTCCAACGTCTGGAAATCAGTTCGTCCAGCTTCAGCCGTCCCTGTTGATACAGGTCGATCATCCAGGGGATATCACGCTGGATCACAACGTCTCCCATTTTTGACCCGATAAGCCCCTGACCGATGGCGGCCATGACCACGGGTTCATAGGCAGCCTTGGCCCCGGAATGGGGCATTCCGATCATGATTGCCTTGCCGCCTCGTCCCAGATAGCGCATTGCCTGTTCATAGGCCGGGATTGCGCCGACGGTGACCAGCACCGCATCCGCTCCACGTCCTCCGAGGGCCTTGTAGGATGCCTTCCACGGGGTCGGGTCGCTGGCCAACACCCCATGCGTGGCACCGAATGACCGGGCTATCTCGAGCTTTTCTTCGGTCATGTCCACGGCCACGATCCGCCGGGCCCCGGCGATGCGCGCGCCCTGAATGGCGTTCAACCCGACACCGCCCGCGCCGATCACCACCACGTCCTGCCCGGCCCGCAGCCCGGCCGCATTCACAGCAGCTCCGACGCCGGTGATGACCCCGCAGGACAGCAGAGAGGCGACGTCCTTGGCCATATCCGAGGGGATTTGGACGATCTGGCGCTGGTCCACGACAACTTTTTCGGCGAAGGCACCACAGGACATTGCCTGATCCAATGGTCCGCCTTCTGCAGTGCGCAGCGGCCCCTTGACCGTATTGTGGGGTGTTTCGCAAATGGTCGGCTTGCCGCTGGCACAGCTGGGGCAGGTTCCACAGCTGCGGATCAGCGTGACCACAACGCTGTCCCCCAGATCGAAGCCGGTCACACCACCGCCGACGCGGGTGATGATTCCAGCCGCTTCGTGACCATAGACGGCCGGCAGATGTCCACCCCAGGCCCCATCGGCATAAGAGATGTCAGAATGGCAGATCGCGACGGCATCCAGGGTGATTTCGACCTCGCCCATTCCCGGCGGTGCCAGTTGGATATCCTCGATGACCAAAGGGGCCCCAAATTCGTGGCAAACGGCTGCCTTGATGGTTTGCATTGCGAGTTCCCTTGCTGCCTTGTTCTGGTCAGGGTGACCCGCCAGCCCTGGTGTCGCAAGCGGTAAACCGCCCCATTCATGTCGTTATTACGCTACGAAAGTCAGTCGGTATCAACTTTGCTCTTTGGGTTGACGCAGGAAGACCGCCAACGCGACAAAGATCAGCGCCATTGATACCAAAAACGGCGCACCGGGGAAATGGACCGGCGCGCCGTCGCGGGTAAAGGCTGAAAACACGGATGCCATCATCAAAGGCGACACGATCATGGACAAGGCATGAACCGACGTGAACACCCCCTGCAATTCTCCTTGTGCGTCATCGCTGACCCTGCGTGACATGATGGCCTGCAATGCTGGCGACACCACTGCGCCCAGCGCGGCAACCGGTGTCAGGATCAACGCGGCTGCGCCGCTGGTGACAATCGCCAACAGGAAAAAGGCCACTGCGTCGAACAGCTGACCATAGATCACAGTCTTGCGTTCCCCGACCCATCGCAGCACCAGTCGGATCAACACACCCTGAACCAATGCCATTGAAATCCCGAACAGCCCCAGCGACAGGCCGATAGTTTGCGGGCTCCAGTCGAACCGGGCCTGCGTGAAGTAGGACCAGATTGCCGGATAGACATACAGCGCAACGGAATAGATGAAATAGACCAGCAACAAGGGTGCGATCCCCGGCAGTTTCGAGATCCCGAAAAAGGCACCCAACGGGTTGGCACGGCGCCACGCAAAGGGACGGCGTTTTTCGGGGGGTAGAGTCTCGCGCATGGCGACCGCGCCCAGCAGCGCATTCAGCCCGACCACACCGGCTGCTGCGTAGAACGGCGCGCGGGTGCCCAATTCCCCCAGCAATCCGCCCACCAGCGGCCCCAAGACAAAGCCAACGCCAAACCCGGCTCCCAACAGCCCGAAATTTGCCGCCTTTTCGTGCGGTTTGGATTGATCCGCCATACAGGCACCCGCGGTCGCATGGGTGGCCGAAGTGATGCCGCTGATCATTTGCCCGACCAACAGAACCCACAAGGCCGTCGCCTGGGCCAGCACCAGATAGGAGCAGCTCATCATAGTCAGAGAGACCAGCAACACCGGACGCCGCCCGAACCGGTCCGACAAGTTGCCCAAAAGCGGTGAAAACAGAAACTGCATCACTGCAAACACCGTGGACAGGATGCCGCCCCACAATGCAGCATCCGCGAGGTCGCCGCCCTGAACTTCGCGGATCAGGGACGGCATGATCGGCATGATCAGCCCGATTCCCATGGCATCCAGCATCACGGTCGACAATAGAAACAGAACGGACAGGCGCAATGCGGGCCTCATGAATGGATCTGGGTTGGGCGCAGGCTAATATGGACGGGAAAGCGCGAAAACCTCGGATCTAGTTTGGCGACGCGAGGGAACAGGTGCGGGGGCAGGTCATCTGGGCGCGTCAGCGCCTTGTGACCTGCCAGGCCCAACGGGTTTTGGTGCCTCGCAGAGGCGTCACAACCGGGCGGGAGCGGCCCGATTCCGTTTCACGTGTTCACGTTGCGGTTCTGGCCAACCCGGGCAACAAAGGCACGGGCCTCTGTCGGGGCCTGGCCCAACTGCCGACCGGGATCGAACAAGTGTTCCACGTCCAACTCAGGGTGGGCTGCTGCCACAAGGTCGCGCAGGTGCCGCTGGCTTTCCTGTGCGGTTCGGCAGAGCTCCTTGACTGCCGCTTGGGCATCCGGTCGTGGCATGGTTTCTGCCAGAGCAAAGCTGAGCGCTTCGGCGTGGATCATGCCCAGGCCGCCATCGACGGTGGTCAGCATCTGTTTGGTCTGAGGTTCCAATCCTGTGCCCAGGTCACATGCCGTACGCGCTGAACAGGCGGCCCCCAACACGATCTGGGGCAGGCACATCCATTCAGTGAACCATGCCGCCCCATCGCGTTGATGACGGTGCACCGATGCGTTTTGCAATGTGCCATTCAGGGCCACAGTCTGCGCCGCAACAGCACACAGCACCGCCGGAGCCACCGGGTTCTGTTTCTGGGGCATGGTCGAGGATGCCCCAGCGCCACCCAACCGCAGCTCTGCGATGCCACTTTGCACCAGATCGGTTGAATCTTCGCCCAGCTTAGCCAAGGCCAGCGTGACCCGGGTCATCCAGTCCGCGATACGAAGAATTGGATTGCGGTCCGTGTGCCAGCTGCGCCCGGGATCACCCAGCCCCAAGCCCTTTGCCAGCTCGGCTCTTTGCTGTGCTGCTGTCTCTCCCAGCGCTGAACTGGTCCCGGCAGCGCCTGACAGCGAGACCAGCAAGCAGGAAGATCGCAGGTCGCCCAAGTCATCCAGAAGGTCCATCACCGGTTGCCCCCACCCTGCCACCACAGCGCCAAAGCTGGTGGGAGTGGCGTGCTGGCCATAGGTGCGTGCAGGCATTGGCGTATCCGCATGACGTTCGGCCAAAGTGGCCAAGGTTTCGACAAATGCACGCAGATCCGTTTCCATCAAGGCCAGCGCCTGCCGCAACCGCAACATCAGGCCGGTGTCGATGATGTCCTGGGATGTGGCCCCCCAATGGACGAATTGGGCATGTTCTGGTGCTTGCATTTCCGCCCGGAACGCTGCGACAAGGCCGGGAACCGAAACGCCATTTTGTCCAGTCGGCTTGCGCAGGGCACCAGGATCCAGCTGAATTTCCAAAGACGCTCTGCGAATGGCACCTGCGCTGTCCGCTGGTATTACGCCCAGAGCGCCCTGAACCTGGGCCAATGTACCTTCTACCAGCAACATGGCGCGCAATTCGGCGCTGTCGGTGAATAAACGCCCGATCTCGGCTGTCGAAAAAAGGTCGCCGTACAGCGCAGATGTAAAAACCGAACCTGCCATCATAATCCTCGTGAGATGTGTCCCATCAGCGTTGCCAAACCCTGTGGGTCCGCAAAGAATGGGGAATGGGATGTCTGCATTTCAAAGACTCGATCCAATGGCCAATCGGCCGTCATTTCGGTCTGATACTCTGGTGGGATCGTCCTGTCCTTTGTACAGCGGATATACGCTTTGGGAACGCCCTGCCAGCGGGTCGTCGATACCAGCGCAGTGTCCTGCGGGCGAATGGCCTGAGGTGTCAGGCGATCCAGCGCCAGCGCAACTGAGTCAACAGGACAATCGTGATAAAACAATGCGGGAACCTGATCTGGATCAATCGTATAGCTCTGTCCAAGCTCATCCTTTACGATGGCCCCCATCAACGGTTGTCGGCGTGCCCGTTTGCGAAGATCGATCATCGACAGCCCTGCCACCGGAACATAGGCACACAGATAAATCAGCCCGCGCATCGCAGATGGGTTCATCTCCGCCGCCAGGCTGATCGGAATGCCGCCCCAGGAATGCCCCAGGAGGATGGTGCCGGGATCAGACGCTTTCAGAATGGCGTCTGCGGTCATCTCCAATGTCACGTCCGTCAATGGGGTCGGGTCATCTCCATGACCGGGGAGGTCGATGGCGCGGGCCGTGTGTCCCTGAGCTTCGAGCGCAGCGATCAAAAAGCGCCAACACCAGCGCCCGTGACACGATCCATGAATCAGCAGAAAATCCGACATCAGATCTGACCATGTCCTGTGTCAGTCAAAAACTGGGTCAGGAGCGCTGCATATTCCTCGGGCTGCTCTACACACGGCAGATGCCCGGCTTTGCGGATCAGGTGAAATTTGGAGCCTGGGATCAGGGCTGTTGTTTCGCGTACCAGATCCGGCGGTGTCGCGCCGTCGTCGCTGCCCGCGATGCCCAATGTCGGAAGGCGTAATCCGCTGGTTGGGGTAAAGAAATCTGTGCCTGAAATCGCAGCGCAACATCCAGCATAGCCTTCGGCTGGCTGGCGCAACAGCATGTTGCGCCACAGGGCGCATTCTGGCGTATTGCGGAATGCGCGCGAAAACCAGCGCTCCATGATCGGATCAGCCAGAGCTTCAATGCCATGCGTCTTGATGGTCTGAATCCGTTCCTGCCATTGTTCGGGAATCCCGATTTTGGCTGCAGTGTTGGACAAAACCAACGCCCGGACTTGATCCAGCCGTTTGACAGCCAATCCTTGGGCGATCATGCCACCGATGGACAGGCCCACAAACAAGCAGTCTCGCACCTGGAGGTGATCCAAAAGGCGTTCGGCATCTCTGACCAATGCGCCCATGGAATATGGTCCGGACGGCAGTGAAGAGAGACCGTGCCCGCGTTTGTCGTAGCGGATATAGCGGAACCTCGGGGGCAATAGCGGCAAAACCTGATCCCAGAGTCTTAAATCCGTGCCCAGAGAATTGGCAAACACCACCGGAGCTCCATCAGATGGGCCATCGATCCGGTAATGCAGCTGTACGTCTCCGAGATCTGCAATCTGCATGCGCTTGCTCCCTGTGAATGGATCTGCCCGTTGTAACCGGGCTGCAACCGTGGGGTAAAGCGTTCTGGAGGGCGGCAGCGGGAAAATTTCTTAACTAAGAAATTTGCCAAAAGTTTTAGTGAAAACTTTTGGTCACACGGATGCGGAGACAAGTTCCATGTGGGCCATGATCTGCCCGTGGTCCGAGGCGAGTTTGTTATAGGGAGCCTCGGGGTGGCTGCCATCCGTCAAGTGATCATTGAAAACGCTAAAATACTGCATTCTTCCCACCGCCTTGGGCCACGACGGATCGAAATGGCGGGACATATATATCTGATCGATGCTTTCATGTACCCCGCCAAAGGCGGTGGTGTACACGACATCCCTCAAGGATTTTCGCAAGAACATCTTTTCGGCGGACCGCAGTCTGACCCGATCAACGGCTTCGGTGATTAGCCTGTTTTCTTCGCGTGTATATCGGTCACTCGATTGCTTAGCATCGTGGCGCAGCATCCAGGAATAATTGTGAAAGGGGATCTCGCCGCTGATGATTTCGCTGCTGACTGCATGTTCTCCATCGTTGAAATCACCCAGAACCATAACGGGGTGGCCCTGGTCTATTTCTTCCAGAATAGCACGGCGCAGAACCCAAGCTTCGGCCATCCGGCGCAGTGCGGCGCGGAGGGCACCCATGGCGCGCCCAGCCGGATCATAGGCACTCAGAACGGCCTCTGGGGCGTATTCAGCACCTTTGGGCGTGATATATTCGCCCAATTTGGATTTCAGGTGGCAGTTGAAAACCGTGATCACCTGGCCACCGACCGGGATACGCACCTTGAGGATTGGGCGCGACAGGCGGTGCAGGCGAAAACACCCTGCATCCTCGTCTCCGCCAAGAGCAGCCATCGGGATGTCCAGGGGCGCATCTAGGTTCTGTATGATTTCCGGCGCGCCAACGAAACCCAGTCGTGACAAGATCGCCAATCCTGGGCGGCGTCGCCCGGGTTCACCTGTATCATGCATATTTGGCGCAAAGGCGAGCGCTGCGCTGGTATAGGGGGTGTAGGAAAGTTTGCGAAAGATTGCCTTGCGCCGATAGCGTTTGCCGGGGCCAGGAATATTTGCGGCATTTGCTTCGTGCCCGCGACGATCGGTTTCGGCGATGACCTCACGCAGCGCGTCTTCTTCGAAGATTTCCTGAAAACCGACAACATCCGCGTCCATTGTCAGCAATTGGTCCGCCATCCAGTCCAGTTTCCAGGCGTATTCCTCGGGCGTGTAAACTTGGAATTTGTAGTATTCCCGATCAGGGCCGATCAGATTTTTGACGTTGAACGAGGCGATGGTAAAGCGCGTCATGATACCCTCCGGTCGGGTTGGGGCTGCGGACAGCCAGCTTTGTTCGTCACGGTCTCAAGCATAGGTTGCCAGGGCGGCGCGAAACATTTCCGGGTCGACGTTGCCGCCGGAAATCAAGGCAACAACGGTGTCGCCCTGGATTTGGTCCTTGCGAAACAAGGCGGCGGCCAGGGCCACGGCACCGCCGGGTTCGGCCACGACCTTGAGCCGGGAAAAAGCCAGGGCCATGGCATGCATGGCTTCGTCGTCGGTCACCACCAACCCGGGGCCACACAGGCGCGACATGATGGGAAAGGTCAAATCGCCCGGCTGCTGTGTCACGATGGCATCACAGATCGACCCGGATTGGGTTGGATTGGCCTGGATTTTTCCAGACGCCAGCGATCGGGTTGCGTCATCGAACCCGGCCGGTTCACAGGGGCGCGGGCGCAGGCCCGGTGCATGCCCTTCGAGCGCCAGGGCGATGCCTGACGTCAACCCGCCACCACCGCAACAGACCAGAACATCCGCGGTTTCAACCCCCAATTCGGCGGCTTGGGCTGCGATCTCCAAACCGGTTGTCCCCTGACCTGCAATCACCTGCGGTTCGTCATAGGGTTTGATCAGGGTCAGACCGCGCGTGTGTGACAGCTCCTGTCCGATGGCTTCACGGCTTTCACCGCCGACACGATCATAAAGGACAACCTCGGCCCCCAGCGCACGGGTGTTGTCGATTTTCATTTGCGGAGCATCCGCCGGCATGACGATCACCGCAGGAACCCCGTGTTGTCGTGCTGCCAATGCAACACCCTGCGCGTGATTGCCGCTGGAAAAGGCGATCACGCCCCGCTGTCGCACGTCCGGTGCCAGCGCCGAAACAGCCGACCAACCACCGCGGAACTTGAACGATCCGGTATGCTGCAGGCATTCGGGTTTGATCAGCACCCGTCGTCCGGCAATGTCATCCAGAAATGGAGAGCTGAGCAGTGGCGTCCGGCGGGCGTGCCCCTTGAGACGTGAGGCGGCCGCTTCGATCATGGCGAGCGAGGTCATCGGGACATCTCCGTGATGGTATGGATCAATTCAATGGCGGGGGCCTCGTCAAGAAAAGGCACATGGCCGCGGTTGGGCACGGTGCAAAACAGCATATCCGGGTTGCGGCGTTGCATGTCTGCTAGCGTTTTAGGGCCAAGTATGTCTGAATTCGCACCTCGGATCGCCCCCAGAGGGCCAGAGGCCAGAGCGTCAAACAGCGGCCAAAGGTCCGGGGCTTCGCCAGAAGCCGCCTGATCCTGCAAGGCCTGGGCCAGCATCGGATCATAGCGCGGGGTCAGCCCGTCGTCCGTTTCCAGATACTGGATTTCAGCCTGTTGCTGCCAGCGGGACAGGGGAACGTCCGGGAACTGTGGGGCCATTGCATCACCAAGGGCGCTGGCGGCCTGCTCTAGCGTTTTGGCGCGGGGCGGTTTGCCCACATAGGTCAGGATCCGGGCGATACCATCTGGGCTGATTTCGGGGCCGACATCGTTCAGGATGACGCCTGACAGACGATGGGCATGGGTTGCGGCCAACACCATGGCGATCAGCCCCCCGCGCGAAGTGCCGAGAAGGGAGACCTTTTCCAATCCAAGATGATCGAGCAATTCGATCACGTCACAGGATTCCTGCACCACATTGTAGTTGGCATAGGTTGGGTCGTACGCAGATTTTCCACGTCCGCGATAATCCAGCGTGATCAACCGCAGGTCGCGGGCATGGGGGGCAAAGAAATCAAAATCGCGACCACAGCGGGTCAGGCCGGGTAGGCACAACAGGGGGTGACCGGTGCCCTGATCCGTATAGTGCAGGAACAGGCCATCGGCGGTTGGGAACCGGGGCATTCAGACTCCTGCCAACTGTGGGATCGTGGTCAGGTCGGACAATACATGGGCTGGGGTCCAGGGCAGGCGATCCATCGGTTCTCCTGCCCGGTTAACCCAAGCTGTCGTGAACCCATAGCCGGTTGCGCATCCCGCGTCCCAGCCGTTAGAGGAGACGAACAATACCTCGTCCTTGCCACAGCTGAATCGTTGCCCGACCAGATCGTACACATTGGCATGGGGTTTGAAGATGCCAACGCTTTCGACTGACAGGACATCATCCAAAAGAGCGCCGATCTGTGCAGATTGCACGGCCCCGTTCAACATATCGGGAGACCCGTTGGACAGAATCGCCGTGTTCAGCCCCGCCTGTTTCAAAGTGGTCAGCATGGCGGGGACCTCGGGATAGGCTTGCAGCTCCCAATAAAGATCAAGCAATCGCTGGCGCAAAATCGCGTCGCCGTCCAGCCCCGTTGCCTCCAATGCCCAATCCAACCCGTTCTGAGTCACCTCCCAGAAATTGTCATGTGCATCGGCCACGGCCCTGAGCCACGTATATTGCAGCTGTTTCAGCCGCCAATGGTTGGCCAGTGCCATCCAGCGATCTGCCAGTTGTGGAAACTTGGGGTCTTGGGCGGCCTGACGGGCGGCGGCTGCGACGTCGAACAAGGTTCCATAGGCATCAAAAATACAGGTGGTAATGGGCATGACGGGTTCTCCTTGACGCGGAGAGTGGCACAGGCCCGCAGATGGGGAAAGGGCGGTTTTGACGGAAAATCCCTGCGCGTCTTTACATTCCTGTGAGAGGCTATAGGGTTTGCCGCCTTTGAAACCCGAACAGGATCGGACCCCTCATGACAGAAGTGAAGAACGGCGACACGGTGCATATCCACTACAAGGGCACCTTGACCGATGGCAGCGTATTTGACAGCTCCGAAGGCCGCGATCCGCTGTCGTTCACTGTGGGGGCCGGTCAGGTTATTCCGGGTATGGACGCGGAAATGGCAGGCATGAAGGTTGGCGACAAAAAGACCATCAATATCGCCTGCGAGAAAGCCTATGGCCCAATCAACCCGGCCGCACGTCAGGCAATCCCGCGCGAAGGGATCCCAGACGATATTCCGTTGGAAGTCGGCACTCAGTTGCAGATGCAAACCCCCGAAGGGCAAGTTTTGCCGGTGACTGTGGTGGAAGTTGATGACGCAACGGTGACTCTGGATGCCAATCATCCGCTGGCGGGCCAAGATCTGAATTTTGACATTGAATTGGTGTCGATTGCCTGATCACAACCAGCCTGCGCCCAGAAATCCCCGCATGTGCCAGCATCTGTGCTGCCACATGTGATGCCTGGGTGTGTCAGTTGCTGACGCCTGCGCGACGTATTGGAATGCGGTTCTGGGGCATGGCGCTGACTGCTGGCCGGGCTACCGGATCCTCGTCAGAGGCAAAAAACGCCGAAAAGCCGCCTTCGGAAGGATCTGTGTTTTCTTCCGTGGGCAGTTCAACATAGTCCATCGGGTCGCCATACCCCAGTGCACTGCGGGCCGACCGCGACAATGCCCCCAGAGCAGACATGAGCTTCCCCGGTGCTGCGAGTGGCGTTCCGTCGGTCGTGAATTCGGGGTTTTGTGTGTCCGGGTTGGCCTCAGAGACCGTTTCAGTGGTCAGCGTCGCGGTATCTACCTGGGTCGCGGCGGGCACGTGGTTGGTCCAGGACGACAGCTTTTGCGTTACCTGGGGTGTGCTGGCCAGGATGGCACCCATGGACAAGGCGCACCCAACAACAAGACACCAGCCTGCTACACGCAGATAGACGGGTTTACGTGTTGGTTCCCGTAAAACGGCCCCGAGCGTGATTTCGTCGGGAAGCGTGGGAACGGATGAGGCGGCAGCGGTTTCCTGTTTCATGTCGTCTGTCTAGCAACGAATCATGGCAACCAAGGGGCAATGCCATGACGGAGCCACGGCAATTGCCTTGGGTTTGAAATCCCGCCAGTTGCGAGGTGATCAGAGATGATCCGGCTGCGGCATGCCCAGAACGTGGAACCCGCCGTCGACGCGGATGATTTCACCAGTCGTACAGGCACCTGCGTCCGATGCCAGGTAAACTGCCGTACCGCCAACGGCCTCCAGCGTTGCGTTCGACCGCATGGGGGCGTTTTGGTCAGTATGTTTGAATGTCTTGCGCGCCCCACCAATTGCGGCCCCGGCCAGGGTCTTCATGGGACCGGGCGAGATCGCGTTGACGCGAATGCCTTCGGGACCCAGATCATTGGCCAGATAACGGGTTGCCGACTCCAGGGCCGCTTTGGCCACGCCCATGACGTTATAGTTGGGGACGACACGGTTTGACCCCTGATAGGTGAGTGTCAGCAGGGTGCCACCATTGTCCTGCATCAGCGGATAGGCCCGGCGCGCCACCTCTATGAAAGAGTAGGCGCTGATATCCATCGAATTCTTGAAATTCGCACGGCTGGTGTTCAGGAACCGGCCTGTCAGCTCTGTTTTGTCCGAATAGGCGACGGCATGAACCACGAAATCTATCGTTGGCCACCGCGCGCCCAATTGTTCGAATGCGGTATCCAATGATGCGTCATCGGTGACATCCACATCGACCATGAAATCCGAACCGACGCTGGCGGCCAGCGGTTCCAACCGCTTGCCAAAGGCGTCGCCCTGATAGGTAAAGGCAAGTTCGGCCCCGGCTTCGGCCATGGCCTTGGCGATGCCCCATGCGATCGACCGGTCGTTGGCGACGCCCATGATCAAGCCGCGTTTGCCTTGCAAAAGTCCCGACATCAGCGCTTACCCCTTGTACTTGCTCAGGATCATCGACCCATTGGTGCCACCAAAGCCGAAACTGTTGGTCATTACGGAATCAAGACCTGCGTTTTCGACCAGTTCAGTGGCAATTTCACCCGGTTGAATACCCTCGGCGAGCGTTTCGACGTTGATCGACGGTGTGATGAAGTCATTGTCCAGCATCAGCAGGCAAAAGATTGCCTCCAGCGCACCGGCTGCTCCCTGGGCGTGGCCGGTCATGGATTTGGTCGAACTGATGGGCGGCACATACCCTTGGCCAAATACCCGGCGGCAGGCTTCGACTTCGCCGACATCGCCGACCGGGGTCGATGTGCCATGGGCATTGATATAGCTGACCTTGCGATCTTCGGGCAGGGTGGACAGGGCCAGACGCATGGCGCGTTCGCCACCTTCGCCCGACGGGGCCACCATGTCATGTCCGTCCGAAGTCGCGGCAAAACCGGTGACTTCGGCATAGATCTTGGCACCGCGCGCCAAGGCGTGATCCAGATCTTCCAGCACGACAATGCCGCCGCCGCCCGAAATCACGAACCCGTCGCGGTCTTCGTCAAAGGCACGAGAGGCCTTGTCAGGGTTGTCGTTCTGTTTCGAAGACATCGCGCCCATGGCGTCGAACAGACAGGACAGGGTCCAGTCCAGTTCCTCGCCGCCGCCGGCAAACATCACGTCCTGTTTGCCCATCATGATCTGTTCCGCAGCGTTGCCGATGCAATGCAGCGAGGTCGAACAGGCAGAGGTGATCGAATAGTTGATGCCTTTGATCTTGAACGCAGTGGCCAGATTGGCCGAAATCGTCGAAGACATGCATTTTGGCACGGCGAACGGCCCGATGCGTTTGGTCGCGCCGGTTTTGGCCACCACCTGATGCGCGGCCAGCATGGCGCTGGTCGATGGACCGCCGGATCCAGCCACCAGGCCGGTGCGCGTATTGACCACATCATCTTCGCCCAATCCCGCGTCAGCGATGGCCTGGGTCATGGCAATATGGGCATAGGCGGCACCGGGTCCCATAAAGCGCAGGGTGCGTTTGTCCACCAGTTCCTTGATGTCGAGCTTGAGCGTACCAGCAACCTGGCTGCGGAACCCGTGTTCCACCATTTCAGGACTGGCAACGATGCCCGATTTTCCGGCTTTCAAGGAGGTGATGACCTCCTGAGCATTGTTCCCGATCGACGAGACGATCCCCAGCCCGGTAACGACGACACGACGCATACGTGCACTCCCTTGTTTGCTTAAGCCTTAGTAGGCTTTGAGGGGGAGAGGTGCAAGATGGGTTGGGGCAGAGCCCAGTCGGCGTTTCCAATCGCGCGGCGGGACGCGGGTGTCAAACGAGTTGAAACAACAGGGATGGCCATCTTCAGGGCCACATCCTGTTTCCTGTTACAGAACCGGATAGGGCAATTGTTTATGAACAATTTCTAGACAAGTTTCCGTGCAGGGGTGTTAGCCTGCACACGATAGAATTAAGTTATTTACGAGATTGGTGAATTCATGGCTCAGTCGGTTTTTTTGGAAGACCGTTATCTTGAAAAAAACCCTCACACTGACACCGAATGACGGGTCAGGATCTGTCTGGCAGATTTTGCCGAATGGCGGTCTTGGCGTGATAACTCAAAGCACGACAGAGGCAATTCGAACTCTCACGTATTCTGTGTTCGATGTTTCGGGAGAAATCGTGGGATCCCCAATTGTTCTCGCCTCTGTGCCAAAGGACAGTGGGTATTTGAGAGGCGATTTTGTTGTTGGGTCTACTGGTGACGTTTCCATCCAATATAGCGTGGTTACAGGCAGGTCCTATTTCCACTCTCACAAGGTGCCTGCCGGGGATCGTGTGGAAACGGAACTTCGCCACGTCAGTCTGACCGAAGACGGTGCTTTGGATGGAACACAAAGTCTTGCCAGCTGGTCCGGGTACATTCCGGAACTCCGCCTTACGGCGTTGAATGATGGTGGTCTGGCGCTTGTGTATTCGGGCGAGCCAAAGGACTGGATCGCGCCCGCCTCGCCCGGGGGGTATACTTTGGCGTCCATACCCGATCCGGACAGTCTGTTGCAAAGATTTGACGCTGATGGCAACCCGGTTGGTTCACCATCTGTTTGGACCAACCCGGGCGTTGCAGACCTGTATCGTGACATTGGGCTGGGCCGTGGTGGCGTCGAAGTGTCGGAAGTTTTGAGCATCTTTGAACGCCCGGATGGCACTGCGCTTGTGATCGTGGCAGAGCCGTTTGGTGCCGAATCCCGTTCCTACGGTCTCGAACCGCCTGCCCACATTTACAGCTATATTCTGCAGGCTGACGGCACATTGGGCGCGCGTCAAACGTTGTTCGATAACCCGCTGTCTGACCCAAATCCGTCTTCTGTTTGGGACCAGGACGGTGAAATCCAACAGTGGCAGATTGTGACGCTTGGGGATGGAACGTCCGCGTTTCTGAGCGTGCGCGGCTTTGTCGTTGGAGAAACACCAGACGGGTCATTGGATTATCATGCTTCGATCATGATGCAAGGGATCGACGCAAACGGTGCTTTGACAGGCGAAGCACGCGAGTTGGTGCGGTTCGACGCGTCCTATGCCAGCTTTGTCCAGCTTTTGGATGTGGAGCTGAATGCGGATGGGGCTTTGGTTCTGGTAACGTCTTCGGTTAGGTCGGGCTTCGACAAACACGTTGTGCCGGATGACGGGACAGAGGTTGTCAGCATCAATTTGGTCGACAAGGCAGAGGATCCTCTGGCTGGTCTGTTTTATGAACGAACCGCGATCGCGGAAATTCGCCCCGACGGTGGTGTCGTATTGCTCAGAGGCGGGCAGCTTGAGGATACCGGCGGGCCCCAAGAAGACGTGATTTATCTGTCAACCTATGCCGCTGACGGACAAAGCGAAGGACCGGGAATTCGCCTTGGAGACAAAAGAAACATCAACTGGCGAGAACTGAACGTCACGGCGGATGGTTTGATTACGGCGGTTTGGGACAATGCAGGCGAACCTGGTGATCCCTATGTCGGACGATTGATTGACGGGGCAGCATTTCACGTTCTGTCGCCGCGTATTCTGACAGACGATGCCGATTTGGAAACACTGGACAGCCCTGGATTTGTTGATGGGGCCGCCGGTGACGATACATTGACTGGCAGTGACGGGGATGATCGCCTGATCGGTGGCACCGGCAACGACATGCTGAGCGGCGGGCTGGGTCATGATCTGTTTCTTGCCGGTGCAGGCGACGATACGATTCACGGCTCCGATGGCACGGATGTCGCCTTTTGGGCTGGAAACTGGGCGGATTATACCGCCGTTTTGGTCGCGGAGACGGAGGTTCCCGAGCACCTTCGGGATATGGGGCCAGTGTATGCTATCACGGGGCGCAACAGCCGCACCGGGGATGGGCAGGATTTGATCCTTGGGATCGAAGAGCTTGTTTTTGATAACCGTCGGATGACACTTGACGAACTGGTCACGGAAACTCTGCGCGAGACAGGTGCCTTTGACGATGTGATCGAGGGTGTACCCGGAGAGAATGAGACACTTGACGGGGGCATCGGGAACGACACGCTGCGCGGCCTGGATGGTGACGACTCTCTTGTCGGGGGCGAGGATATCGATTTGCTGGAGGGCGGATCCGGCGATGATACGCTAGTTGGCGGTGACGGGGTCGATGTTCTGGATGGAGGAGAAGGCACCGATACAGCCGTCTTTTCCGGAAACTGGCGGGACTATGACTTTGCGTTGACGGGAATACCGGAGCGGTTTTCGTCGATACCCGAGATTCCAATGTCTTTGGAGCGGGAGGGGCAGGCCATTGTTGTGACCGCGCGTGACGATGCGCTGGGTGATGATCAGACAGATTTCCTCTATAATATAGAAGACTTGGTTTTCGCGGATCGCAGCGATAGCGCTTATCAGATCTTGCTCGAAGCGGGGACGTTCAACCTTTACCTGAATGGCACACCAGGTGCTGATACCATTACCGGTGGCATCGGGAATGACCAGATCGACGGAGACGCAGGCAATGACCTGATTTTTGGCGGCCCGGGCAACGACTACCTGAATGGGTCCTACAGCGATGATTCCATCGAAGGCGGCCGGGGCAACGATACGCTGGAAGGCGATTTTGGAAACGACACGTTGGATGGTGGGCCCGGAGACGACGAATTGCAATCTGGAGGCGGAGAAGGTGACGTTCTGCGTGGGGGGGATGGCAACGACTCTCTGAACGGATGGTACGGCCCGACCACCCAGGAAGGCGGCGCGGGTGATGACCGGCTGTGGGGTGGGAATGCGGATGACGTTTTGTATGGTCAAAGCGGGGTCGATACCATCGACGGGAACGAAGGAAATGACTTCGCGGATGGTGGCGACGGGGACGATTACGTTCGTGGCCAGGAGGGCAGTGACTATTTGTTCGGGCGCGCAGGAAACGACACGATCAATGGTGGGCAGGGCTCTGACACGATCAATGGGGGTGTGGGCGATGATCTGATCATCGGCGGAAGCGACATGGCCGAATTTGATCTGGCAGACATGATTCTGGCGGGTGACGGTGATGATCATGTGCTTGCTGGCGCAGGAAATGATCATGTGTTTGGCCAGGATGGCAATGACCGTATCCTGGGTGGTCTGGGTGCGGACACGTTGGTTGGTCAGCAGGGCAATGACACGCTCAGCGGAGGGGCGCTTTCGGATCTGGTGTTTGGCGGCGATGGAGATGACTATTTGAATGGCGGCTTTGGGCATGATCGGCTCAACGGCGGAAGCGGTGCGGATCGTTTCTTTCATGTCGGAGTTCCGGGACATGGGTCCGACTGGATTCAGGACTATTCATCTGATGATGGGGATATTCTGCTCTGGGGTGGCGGGGCCGCGGCCCGAGGCGATTTTCAGGTCAATTTTGCGCACACCGCCAATGGTGTTGGTGAACGCGCGGGCGAGGACTTGCAGCAGGAGGCCTTTGCGATCTACAGGCCCACCGGTCAAATCATCTGGGCGCTGGTTGATGGTCAGGGCCAGGACGAAATCAATCTCCGGATCGCAGGCGAAACCTTTGACCTGTTGGTCTGACCCGGCCACGGATTGCAGGCTGTAACACCAGGCGTTGCCAGTCAGCGGCGGCGTTCTGGGTTCGGAGACCTGGTACATGGGTGGGGGCGGTGCCAGAGCGGTTGCCCAAGAGCGATTGCCTGTGGCTTTCGCCGGTTTAGCCGCGGTACTTGTGAGTTCATGAAAGTGGCCTGTTGATCCCGGCCCTGTATTTTTTAATAGTCGTGGGCGTCCATCAGGTGTCAATGTTGTCGCGTAAGGGGGCCAAATGCTTCAACTCTATCGTGCGATCTGGCGGGTCAGCGGACGGCGTCAGATCATTCTTATCCTGCTATCACTCGCCATTGCTGGCCTCGCAGCAGCACCCCTGCATTTCCAAAAAGAGATCGTGAACCTACTGACAAAGGGATCTTACGGGGTGTCGCAGCTTTTTACGCTTGGCGCAGGGATGATGGGGGTTGTCTTGCTCAGCCTGGGGTTCAAATGGCTGATGGGGTATCGTTCGCAAATCCTGGGTGAAGATGTTATCCGGTTGATCCGGAAACGTTTATTGGAAGACTCTGCCGGCGGAGGGCGCGATCGGGCAAAAATTCCGACCGGTACGCTGTCAACGGCCATTTCGGCCGAGGCCGAAGAGCTGGGCAAGTTCACAGGTAGCGCTTTTTCCGAACCTGTGATGCAAATCGGAACATTGATCAGTGTGGTTGGCTTTGTGGCATCCACTCAACCCGGACTTGGGATCATAGCTTTTTCGATCATTGCCCCTCAGGTGCTGATCGTATTGTTGACGCAGCGCAAAGTGAACGTGCTGCTGGCCGAGCGTATCCGGGTTTTACGGCGCGCAACGGACCAGATAACCGCCACCGAGCTTGACGCCATTGTCCAAACGGTTTTTCAGGAATTCGACCGCATCTATCAGGTCAGGCAATCAATGTTCAAATGGAAGTTGTCGACCAAGTTCCTGTTGAGCGCAATCAATGGGGCTGGCACGGTAGCTGTCTTTATGATTGGCGGTGTGCTTGTTCTGGAGGGGCGTACGGACGTGGGAACGGTTGTTGCTGCGACGATGGGGTTGAGCAGGCTGAATGGGCCAACGGCGTTCTTGATTTCATTTTACCGTCAGGTCAGTGCAAACCGAGTAAAATTTGAACTGTTGCGTGGGTTGATAAACCCAAATCAATCTGAAACCGCCTGAGATGGGTTCGGGCGGCTAGAGATCCCTCCAGCCCACAGTCGTTTGGACCGGGGTCGCGGCCTGATCGCATAGCAACCGTCTGTTTTGCCTTGGGGCGCACAGCCGGCATGAAAAAAGAGGCCTGAGGGCCTCTTTCACTATTCAATATTCTGATCAGCGTTGTTCTGATCAGCTCTCGCTCAATGCGACTTTCATGCCCTTGACCTGATAGATCACTTCGCCGTCGGCTTCGACGATGCCATCAGCGACGCCCATTGTCAGGCGACGGGTCTGGATCGCTTTGGTAAAGTCGATCTTGTAGGTCAGCATCTTGCGGTCAGGGCGGACCATGCCGGTCAGTTTGACTTCGCCCGCACCCAGCGCGTAACCGCGCCCCAACCAGCCACGCCAACCCAAATTGAACCCGGTCAGCTGCCACAAACCGTCCAGTCCCAGACAGCCGGGCATGATCGGATTGCCAGGGAAATGGCACTCGAAAAACCACAGATCCGGGTTGATGTCGAATTCGGCGACGATATGACCTTTGCCATGGGCACCGCCATCGGCGCTCACCTCGGTGATCCGGTCCATCATCAGCATGGGCGGTGCGGGCAGCTGAGCGTTGCCTGGGCCGAACAAGTCGCCACGGGCACATTTCAGCAGGTCGTCCTTGTCAAAGCTGGTGGGGTATTGGGACATGCTGATCCGTCTCCTGGGTAGGGTCTTTGCGTTTCTGATCTCGCGCACGAGTATCCTGACCCCTCTAGCATTGGGCCAAAGGGTCCCGCAAGTGTGCGAAAGCGCCCCGTTTCAAGGTAAATCGTCACTGTTGCGAATGAAATTCATTTGAATTCCAACTCGCACTGGCCCTATATATACGATCAATAGCATCAAAGCAGGTCCGTCCATGACGCCGAACAGTTTGGAAATTGTAACCGATTGGCTGGTTACAGCCGGGTTGCGTCCAACCCGGCAGCGGGTGGCGTTGGCCGAATTGTTGGTCGGGGACGGCAAACACCGTCATGTCACTGCAGAAAGTCTGTTTGATGCTGCCAAAGATACCGGAGCGGCGGTGTCGTTGGCGACGGTCTATAATACGCTGCGGGCCTTTTGCGACGCTGGTGTGCTGCAGGAAATCACGGTGGACGGCTCCAAAAGCTACTTTGACACCAACACCCACGACCATCCGCATTTCTTCTGGGAAGATGAGGGCCGTTTGACCGACGCTCCGTCGGATCAACTGGTAATCCAAAGGGTTCCGGACGCGCCTGAGGGTGTCGAAATCGCGTCAGTCGACGTTGTAATCCGATTGCGCAAAATCAACCGCTGACATTCATGATTGTATTGGCTGTGATGCCGTGTGCTGATGGCTCAGCTGTGCTGCGAGAGCCGTTTGTGCGGTGTTGACCGTTTCGCCAAGCCGGGTTTGGATGTGGCTGACTAGGACAATTGGCTCTTGGGCCGATGGATTGCTGATTGGGATGGTGACCAGCGGTTTGCCATCATAGCTGATCACTCCAGGCGGCTGGCTATAGCTGATGCCGACACCTTCGTTATTTGCGGCCAGGCTGCGCAACAATTCCAGCGATGATGCCCGATGTGCTACTTTGGGCAATAGGTCGTGGGTTTTGAACAAGCCGAGCATGTGTTGGATCGACAGGCCTTCCTGTGAGAGCACCAATGGGTGGAGGCTCAGTTCGTGCAGGGTAACGCTGCTTTGCGCGGCCAGAGGGTGCAACGGAGACATCAGGGCATGCGGAGCGACTCTGTCCAGTTCGATCCGGTGAAATCCGGCATCCAACCCCAGATCATAGGTGATGGCCAGATCGATATCGCCTTTGAGCAAGGCCGTGATCATGGAGTCAAACGGATCTGCCCGGTAGCTGATCGAAACATCCGGCAAAGCGAGGCGCAGGATTTGCAGGGCTGGAGCCAATAGAAACGGTGCCAGATCGGCAAAACATCCCACCGCCAGCCGCTGAAGTCCCGGGGGTGCCGTCGCTGCGTTCTCCAATTGTGCTGCCTGATCCAGAACAGCCTGGGCACGGGCGGCAAAGCTGCGCCCCTGAGGGGTCAGGATCAACGCCGCGCCGCGTCGGCGCAGAAACAAGGGATATCCCAGATGTTCCTCGACTTTGGTCAATGCGTTGGACAGCGCCGGTTGACTGACATGTACGGCCTGCGCCGCGGCCGACAGGCTGCCATGATGGGCAACGGCGGTGACATATTCATAGTGGCGCAGGGTTAGGTATAACATGAGATTAAGACTACCTTTGTGAGATATGATTTGAAAGGCGCAAAGGCAGTCGGATAAAGATTGTGAAACATGCATCTTTTCAGCAAAGGCAAAACAAATGGTCCATTCACTGATTTCCAAAGCTGACGTCGAACAGTTTCAGCGCGATGGGGTTGTGCTGATCCGAGGATTGTTTGCAGATCAGGTCGATCTGCTGCGCCAGGGTGTAGCAGAGAACATGGCAAACCCGGGGCCCTTTGCCTCGAACAACAAAAAGGATGGTCAGACGGGGCTGTTCTTTGATGACTATTGCAATTGGGAGCGGATCCCGGCGCTGAAGCAGGCGATCCTGGACTCTCCTGTGGCGGATGTCGCGGCCGATCTGATGCAGTCCAAACGCGTTCAGATGTTCCATGATCATGTATTGGTCAAAGAGCCCGGCACGTCTATGCCGACTCCCTGGCACCAGGACGGACCGTATTATTTTGTCGAAGGTCAGCAGACTGTCAGCTTCTGGTCGCCGCTTGATCCGGTAAAGGAAGCGACCCTGCGCTGTGTCGCCGGGTCACATCGCTGGGAAAAGGAAGTGTTGCCAACCCGTTGGGTGTCCGAAGAAGGGTTCTTTGCCGACGAAGGTCAATACATGCCAATCCCGGATCCAGATGCCGAAGATATGACCGTTCTCGAGTACGAGATGCAGCCCGGGGACGCTGTGGCCTTTAACTACAAGATTCTGCATGGTGCCCGCGGCAACACCAGCGATCAGCGACGTCGTGCGTTTTCGTTGCGACTTGTTGGCGACGATGCGCGGTATATCGAACGCCCGGGCCGGACGTCTCCGCCCTATCCGGGACATGACATGATCCCGGGGCAGATATTGCGTCAGGATTGGTTTCCCTTTCTGTTGGAACGCTGATCGACGGTCATTGCCAGGGACGCGCGGTGCGTGTTCTTTGGTGGGGAAATAGTAGGTGTGGACTGGGGGCTGTGCCCCTGGTTCCGCAACCTAATTCCCTGTGGTCTTTTGGGCCACAGGGCAAGGCCAACCTAGGGCGCGGTGCCTAGAACCACTGGCCCGGTTCCATAAGCCCAAGGTCCAGCAGTTGGCGCGAATGCCATTCAAACGCTGTCGAGTTGTAGCTGCGAAATGTATTGATGTCGAAGGCAGAGCCGGGATTGCGTTTGAGCGCCTTGGCGGTGCGGAACGAACAGATGGCCGCGGTCAGGTTGTGGTGCCACGGACAGGCGTAGGTATTGTACTCTTGGTCGTTAAAGGTGTGGTCAGGATTGAGGATCAACCCTGGTTTCGCCTGAAAGAACGAAATTCTATCGATCTTGCGGCTGTTTTTGGGAATGTGTTCTTCGTACCGCCAGCGCAATCCGCCAAAGAAATCCAATTGTCGTTCTCGTGGATGGTTGGTGACCGGGTCCTTGCGGGATTGGGCATAATACCCGGATTTGTCCAGGCTGGCCTTGTCCAGCGAGACCGCATTGGGGTGTGAAGATAGATCATTGGCGTAAAGGTCGATGACATAGGTCAGCATCGCATTGCGTCGTTCTTCGGTGTGAAAAGCCAGCATTTCCGCAACGCTTCGGGTTTCGCAGAACGGGTAGAACAGGAACTCTGCGTTATAGCAGTAATACAGCCAGGTCCCGGGTTTTGACCGGGCAATCAGCCTGTTAATGGCATCAAACACGGCCGTGCGCGGGCCGCAGTCAAAGGGAATACGATGCACTTTGGCCGCAACATCAGCGGGCAGATCGAACGCATCCGGAATAAAAACCAAAATAGTGTCAAAGCCACTTTGCATATGGTGGCGCAGGGTTGTCGCAATTTCGATATCGTCTTCGACAAAGATCATGGCAATCGGGCCCTTGACCAGGATGTCGGCCCCATGCCTGAGGAATGCGTCCAGTGAAGAATGGTCCATGTGCGCCTCTGCCCGTGCTTGATGTTGGCATTTTTGACCAAAATCGGTTAATCGCACGTGCATTGCAAGCTGCAGTATTTCCCCTTATGTGGGGCTGCTGATCCACTCCTTTGTCTAAGGTTCGTCTCAATGTCCGCGCCCAAGAAGCTTTTTATCAAGACCTATGGCTGTCAGATGAACGTCTATGACAGTGAACGCATGGCCGAAGCGCTGGGCGGTCAGGGCTATGTCGAGACGAAATCGGCCGATGATGCGGACATGATCCTTCTGAACACCTGTCACATCCGGGAAAAGGCCGCCGAAAAGGTTTATTCCGAATTGGGGCGGTTCAAGGGGCTGAAGGCAGCAAAGCCTGATCTGAAGATCGGGGTGGCCGGATGCGTTGCGCAGGCTGAAGGCGAAGAGATCATGCGGCGCCAGTCGTTGGTTGATCTGGTCGTGGGGCCGCAAAGCTATCACCGCCTGCCAGAAATGGAGGCCAAAACCCGTGAGGGTAAAAAGGCGCTGGATACGGAGTTTCCCGAAGAGGACAAATTCGAGAAACTGAAAAGCCGTCCCAAGGCGAAACGTGGTCCAACCGCATTCCTGACGGTGCAGGAAGGATGTGACAAGTTCTGCGCCTTCTGCGTGGTGCCGTACACCCGTGGGGCCGAAGTCAGCCGCCCGGCGGACCGGATCTTGCGTGAGGCACGGGATCTTGTCGAACGCGGTGTGCGTGAGATCACGCTGCTGGGGCAGAATGTGAATGCCTATCATGGTGCCGGGCCAAACGGTGATATGACGCTGGCGCAGTTGATCTGGGAGTTGGACAAGGTTGATGGATTGGAACGCATCCGGTTCACCACCAGCCACCCCAATGACATGCAGGACGATCTGATCGAAGCGCATGCCACCTGTACCAAGTTGATGCCCTATCTGCACCTGCCTGTTCAGGCCGGATCTGACAAGATTCTCAAGCGGATGAACCGCAGCCACACGGCAGAAAGCTATCTGCGCCTGATCGAACGGATCCGCGCCGCGCGGCCCGACATCTTGATTTCAGGCGATTTTATTGTGGGTTTCCCCGAAGAAACCAAAGAAGATTTTCAGGCAACATTGGATCTGATTGAAGAGGTCAGATATGGAACGGCCTATTCATTCAAATATTCGACCCGCCCGGGAACTCCGGCGGCCGAACGGGCCCAGGTACCTGCAGCCGAGGCGGACGATCGCTTGCAGCGGTTGCAGGCATTGCTGACCCGTCATCAGCGTGAAATTCAGGACAGCATGGTCGGGCGCGAAGTCGGGGTGCTCTTTGAAAAGCCGGGCCGCTTTGAGGGGCAGATGGTTGGCAAATCCGACTATTTGCACGCGGTGCATGTTCAGGCACCGGACGCGTCGGTGGGTGATTTGGTTCAGGTCCGGATCGCGTCGTCAGGGCCCAACTCGCTTGCCGGTGAATTGATCGGCTGACCCAGGTCAGGATTCGCAGCTTGGGCCTCGTGCGAATCCTCGTTTGACCCCCAGTAAAACGGGATTGAAGCCAGCGCGTTAACAATTCCAGTCTTTGACGGTGAGTGTGTTGCTGGGCGACACAATATATGGTGGAATTTGCTTCACAATTCACACGTATTTTCCTAAGCTTAGTAAAAATGGTTAGTAAGAGTACCTGAAGTTTTGGGGCTCTGGCGTCAATTCTGGGGAAAGGTGAAGGATATCTGTGGTGATTAAATTCAATTTGAAAAGCCTGCTGCCCGCCCTGGCTGTAGTAGCAATGGCTGCCAGTGCCGTGTTCAGTCCTGCACAGGCGCAAACAACAACAACAACCAAGACCGTGATTGGCGAACGGTATGTTCCGACCATCTGGGTGGACCCGGACGGGTGTGAGCATTGGGTGATGGATGATGGTGCCGAAGGGTATATGACCCCGCACGTGAACCGTCAGGGCATCCCGGTCTGTCGCCGTGGCAATGTCTGCGGTGTGATGCCGTCAGATCAGTTCTTTGCCACTGATCGGCACACCATCAATTCCGCTGGTCAACAGCGCCTGCGGGAGTTCTTCCAAAGCGCATCCGCTTCCGGGTTTATCATTACTGGACATACGGATAGTCGTGCGTCCGATGCCTATAACATGCGCCTCAGTGAACGGCGTGCGGATTCTGTGGCTCGTGTCGGTCGCAGCGTCGGTGCCCGGATCCTGGATGTTCGGGGCTATGGCGAACGCAATCCGCGCGCGCCAAACAATTCAGCAGCCAACATGGCCCAGAATCGCCGCGTTGAAATTATCTGTGTCCGTTAAGGGAGAACGATCATGAAACTCGTTAAATACATCGCTCTCCTGGCTGTTGCAGGTGGAATGTCGGCCTGTACGATCGAAGACAAAACCCGTGACCGTGGCATTGATGCCAAGGATCTGTCCCAGCTCAAGGCGGGGATCTGGGTTGATCCACAGGGGTGTGACCACTGGATCATCGATGATGGGCTTGAAGGGTATCTGTCGGCGCGCTTGGGCCCAGATGGCAAACCGATTTGTTCTGGGGCTGCGCCATCCGGCGTCGCAACCGGCCCGTTCAAATCGGGCTCTACCATCCCTGACATTCTTTGACGTCAGATCAGTTTGAAATTCAGGCGGCCACCCAGTTCGGGTGGCCGTTTTTGTCTCAAAATCATGAAATCTTTCACGCTTTGCTTGCGCCGGACCGTCAGCTTCTGCACACTGAACCCAGAACGCCAACACAGGAGATCTGATGGCTCTGGGTGCCCTGACCGAACCGCTTGATCAATCCACCTCGCACGAGGTGCTGCTTGAATTTCCAGACAACCGATTGCTGATCGACCTTTGCGGTGAATATGATCGCAACCTTGCAGATATCGAACAGAAACTGGGCGTGCAGATCGTGCGCCGCGGTAATCAGTTGTCGATCATGGGCGTCGAAGAGGCGCGGACACAGGCCGCAGAGGTCCTGCAAGCGTTGTATGATAGACTTGAAACCGGACGGGCGGTTGAACACGCCGACATTGATCGGGAGTTGCGCATGGGTGCACAGGCGGATCCGGCACCGGGCGACCAGCTTGAAATGTTTCGTGGCGGCGCTGTGGAAATCAAGACGCGCAAGAAATTGGTCGAACCGCGCACAGACGCACAAAAAGCCTATGTGCAATCCCTGTTTGAACATGAGCTGGCTTTTGGCATTGGTCCCGCCGGCACGGGCAAAACCTATTTGGCAGTCGCCGTCGGTGTGTCGATGTTCATCACCGGCCATGTGGATCGCATCATTTTGTCCCGACCTGCGGTCGAAGCGGGTGAAAAACTGGGCTATCTCCCTGGCGATATGAAGGACAAGGTCGATCCTTACATGCAGCCGCTCTATGATGCGTTGAACGATTTCCTTCCAGGCAAGCAGCTGGCCAAGTTGATCGAAGAAAAACGGATCGAGATCGCGCCGCTGGCCTTTATGCGGGGCCGGACATTAGCCAATGCCTTTGTAGTGCTGGACGAGGCACAGAACGCCACGTCGATGCAGATGAAGATGTTTCTGACCCGATTGGGCGAAGGATCGCGGATGGTGATCACTGGCGACCGCACCCAGATCGACCTGCCTCGGGGGGTTCCGTCGGGGCTGGCTGATGCAGAGCGGTTGCTCACGTCGATCCCCAAGGTCAGCTTCAACTACTTCACGTCGCGCGATGTGGTGCGACACCCTCTTGTGGCTGCGATCATCGAAGCTTATGAGGCCGACACCAAACCGGGTTGAACGCCTGTTCTTCCGGTCAACTGTTTAGGGGCGATCGCCTGTTGCTTTTCTGGGACGCGCCAGGTCGGCAGCGGTGGTGACACCTGGTCTGACAAGGGTCTTTTGATGCTGGAATTTTCGATCGAAGACGACCGTTGGCAAGACATTGATTTTGAACCATTGGCAACCCGCGCGGTGGGTGCGGTTCTCGAGAAATTTGAGATCGACCCAGAGGGTTGCGAAATCTCTGTTCTTGCCTGCGATGATGCACGGATCGCCGAACTGAATGCAGAGTTTCGCGCAAAGCCCAGTCCGACGAATGTGCTGAGCTGGCCCGCCGACGATCTTTCGGCCGAGGACCCCGGTGGTCTCCCGACGCCGCCCAAGCCGGATTTCACTGGCGACATTGCGTTGGGCGACATTGCGATTTCCTGGGATACATGCGCCCGAGAAGCGTTGGAAGCGGGCAGGCCGGTGGCCGATCATGTGACCCATTTGGTCATTCATGGTCTGTTGCATTTGCTGGGGTATGATCACATCCGTGACCCGGATGCCACTTTGATGGAAGGAATTGAGGTCGCTATACTTGGCATTATGGGTATTGATGACCCATATAAAGAGAGAGACGGGCCAACGCGGCCCGAATTTTGAGACGCTATCTGGATAGGATAAATGGGCGACATAGACGGCAGTTCTAATGCAGCGCAACGCGCGCATCAGGACAACAGCGGTGACACGACCGCAGAACGCAGTGGGTTTTTCGGGCGAATTTTCGAGGCGCTGACCCCGACCGATGAACCGGAAGAAGCCGTTGTGAACGGTCATGACCGACCCGCATCCCAACCGCATGGGATGATCAACCTGCGACGCATGCGGATCGAGGATGTTGCCATTCCGACTGCCGAGATCGTCGCGGTGCCAAATACGATCGCCAAGGACGACCTGGTTCAGGTTTTCCGCGACAGCGGCTTTACCCGAATTCCTGTGTACGAGGGCACATTGGATACTCCTTTGGGATTCGTGCACCTCAAGGATCTGGCCCTGTCGCATGGATTCAACTGTGACGCCGAGGAATTCGATTTGGCAGGCATGTTGCGGCAATTGCTGTTCGTGCCACCGTCAATGCCGATCGGGGTTTTGCTCACGAAAATGCAGACGGAACGGCGTCACATGGCCTTGGTCATCGACGAATATGGTGGCGTCGATGGTGTTGTGACGATCGAGGATCTGATCGAACAGGTTGTCGGGGAAATCGCCGATGAACACGATACTGACGAAGATCAGACTTGGGTTATGGAAAAGCCTGGGTGTTACACTGCGCTCGCCAAAACGCCGTTGCCGGAGTTCGAAGCCGAGATTGGCCTCTCTTTGACCAACCATGATGATGTGGACGAAGAAGAGATCGAAACGCTGGGGGGGCTGGTGTTCATGTTGTCAGGCCGGGTTCCCGCACGGGGAGAGGTCATCCCGCATCCGGAAGGTCCAGAATTCGAGGTGATTGACGCCGACCCACGCCGGATCAAACGCCTGCGGGTGCTGTTGCCGGACGCCGCCGGATGATCAACCCGGCGCATTGGCGCTGGCGTGGACGTCTGGTCCTGGCATTTGGGCTGGGTGTCTTGCTGGCTCAGGCGCTGGCACCTTTGCATGTTGTTTTGACTGTTCCGATGGCGTTGGGCGGTGTATTCGTTCTGTTTACCCGGGCGGAAACCATGCGACGTGCGGCCTGGATCGGCTGGATATTCGGGGTCGGATATTTTGGCGCGGGGCTGTCCTGGATCGTCGAACCGTTTCAGGTGGACCCCGACCGGCATGCCTGGATGGCTCCTTTTGCACTAGTTTTTCTGGCTGGGGGTCTGTCGCTGTTCTGGGCGGTTGCCTTTGGTTTAGCTGCACGAACCGGTGGACAGGGATGGGGTGCGGTTCTGGCCTTGACGGTTTGGATGTCTATGGCCGAGTTCGCCCGGGCCTATGTGCTGACCGGGTTGCCCTGGGCGGCATTCGGCCAGTTCTGGATCGACACTCCGGCCGCACAAGTTTTGCAATGGATTGGCCCTCAGGGGTTGGCTGTGCTGACTGTCTTTGCCGGATTGTCCGTCGGTCTGGCAGCGCGGCCCGGGGTGCGGTTGTTGGGGCGCGCCTTGGCGCTGCTCCCGGCGATGCTGGGTGTGGCATTGGCCCTGGCCTTGCCGGAACCTTCTGCATTTGCCACCGGTGAAAAAGTCGTGCGCTTGGTGCAGCCCAACGCCCCGCAGGACCAGAAATGGGACCCTGCGTATCGGGATCTCTTTTTCTCGCGCCAGATGGGGTTTACCGCTGCCGAGGGAGAGTTGGGGCAGCCTGATCTGATTGTCTGGCCGGAGACGGCGGTTCCGGTGATGATGGAACATTCAGGATCTGTGTTTGATAGGATTGCGCTTCAGGCGGGTGGGGCACAGGTTATTCTGGGACAACAACGCTCTGACGGTGAAAAATACTTTAACAGCCTTGCTGTGATTGACCCACAGGGAAATTTGATTGCGCGCTATGACAAACGTCATCTTGTGCCTTTTGGAGAGTACGTCCCATTTGGTGATCTGCTCGCGCGTGTTGGCATCTTTGGCTTTGCAACGCAGATGGGCAGCGGATTTTCCCCTGGAACGGACGAGCCGATCGTGACCCTGACCGGGTTTGGGGCCGTGCGCCCATTGATTTGCTACGAGGCCGTTTTTCCCGAAGAAATTCAATCGGGTTCCCAGCGTCCCGACTTGTTGGTGCAGATCACCAATGACGCGTGGTTTGGGACTTATTCGGGCCCCTATCAGCATCTCGTACAGGCCCGAATGCGGGCGATCGAACAGGGCGTGCCGATGATCCGCGCGGCCAACACAGGGGTCTCCGCTGTGATTGATCCAGCTGGGCGCCTTGTTGCGTCTCTGGCGTTGGGGCAGGCGGGATTTGTGGATGCCCGAGTGCCCAAGCCTGTTCAAGCGACTTTGTATTCCAGATCGGGGGATTGGCCGGTGTTGGGTGTGTTGCTCTTCTGTCTCGGTGGCTTGCAATTGCTGCATTCCCGATCTGCACACAGTCGTCGGGACACTATTGGGGATTGACCGAAAGAGGTTGGCCCCCTAATTCCCCTAGATCACCTGTCACAACGGCTTCCTGGCGTGATGGGGTTAACCCAAATGGAGCGTTTCATGGCCCGTAAGAACTATACATTCACCTCGGAATCGGTTTCCGAGGGGCATCCCGACAAAGTGTGTGACCGAATTTCCGACGCAGTACTGGACGCATTTCTTGCGGAAGAGCCCGAAGCCCGTGTCGCGTGCGAAACCTTTGCCACCACCAACCGTGTTGTGATCGGCGGCGAAGTAGGTCTGTCCGATCAGGACAAGCTGCACGAATACATGGACAAGATCGAAGGTATTACCCGCGCCTGCATCAAGGACATCGGGTACGAGCAGGACAAGTTCCACCACGAGACTGTGGAAGTGACCAACCTGTTGCACGAACAATCCGCCCATATCGCTCAGGGCGTCGATGCCTCGGGCGACAAGGATGAGGGTGCCGGCGACCAAGGTATCATGTTCGGGTATGCCACCACCGAAACTCCGGCATTGATGCCTGCACCGATCCAGTACAGCCACGCGATCCTGCGTCGTCTGGCCGAAGTGCGCAAAAATGGCACCGAGCCCGCATTGGGGCCGGATGCAAAATCGCAGTTGTCGGTGATCTACGAAGATGGCAAGCCGGTTGGTGTCAGTTCGGTGGTTTTGTCGACACAGCATCTGGATGCGTCGCTGACCAGCAGCGACATTCGTGCGATCGTTGAACCCTATATCCACGAAGTTCTGCCGGAAGGCTGGTTGACTGACGGCACCGCATGGCACGTGAACCCGACTGGTAAATTCGTGATTGGCGGGCCTGATGGCGACGCTGGCCTGACCGGCCGCAAGATCATCGTCGATACCTATGGTGGTGCCGCCCCGCATGGCGGCGGTGCGTTTTCAGGCAAAGACCCGACCAAGGTGGACCGTTCGGCGGCTTATGCTGCGCGTTACCTGGCCAAGAACGTGGTTGCCGCGGGTATGGCGGAACGCTGCACTATCCAGCTGAGCTATGCGATTGGTGTGTCCAAACCGTTGTCGATCTATGCTGACACGCATGGCACCGGCGATGTCGCACCGGCCGATATCGAAAAAGCCATTGATCAGGTCATGGATCTGACCCCGCGCGGGATTCGTGAAAAGCTGGGCATGAACCGCCCGATCTATGCACGCACCGCAGCCTATGGCCATTTTGGACGTGAGCCCGAAGCCGACGGTGGTTTCAGCTGGGAGCGGACTGATCTGGTGGATGCGCTAAAAAAATCCATCTGATCCATTTCGAATTGGACAGGAAAAGACGGGCTTGGGCCCGTCTTTTTTGCTTCTGGGTGTGGAAGGTTGGACAGTCGCGCCGGCGCAGGGTTAGATGTAATCGCCACAGCTGACTTGGAAACCCTGATGCATCTGTTTTTGACATTTTTTGCTTTGCTCGTTGGGACATTGGCCGGGTCGCTGGATACCCAGGCTAGGGATGTCAATAACGGCAAGTTCATGGTGGCTGGACATACGCTGATCTACAATTCGGATCTGGCCGTTGTGGGCGACAATGATGAAGTCGCCAATGAAGACATTGATACTCTTCTGACCTTGCTTCGGGCCAACCCTGACATATCGGTGCTCGAACTCAACAGTGAAGGAGGCAGTGTCTACGCTGGGATGGAAATGGCACGGATCGTCATTGATTTCGGGTTGGACACCATTGTTTCCGGAGAATGTTTCAGTTCCTGTGTCACGATTTTTTTGGGCGGATCGAAACGGCAGATGATGCTCGGCTCCAAGATCGGCTTTCATCAGACGGCCTGGCCGCCTGCGGCAATCGCGGAATATTATGGTGAATGGCGCGAGAGTGAGGGGTGGGAAACTCCGTTTGATTTTGCCGCGTGGGTCTATGCAGATACGCAGACCGAAGTGTTCGAGGATCTGACCTATATGATCGAACGCGGCGTTGATCCCGAATTTGCGATCCGGACCAAAGGTATTCGGAATTCGGATTTCTGGTACCCCAGCCGGTTGGAACTGACCAATGCCGGAGTGCTGCGGGATTGACCCCAGAGAGCGGTTGCGGCACACGGACGCGCAGCACGTGATCGACCCGAAAGGCCTGAAAACATGACAGATGACACCGACAGCACCAGCAAGCACACGTCTGGCGCACCTTGGCGGAATTTTTATGGCCGGTTCAAGGGCAAGACACTGAAGCAAAGCCAGCAACGCTATCTGGAAGAAGATCTGAGCGATCTGAGTCCTGGTGCCGTGGGCTGGGACGAAAACCCGGATCGTACAAACCTGGATCTCGACGGTTTGTTTGGTGGGCGTGATGTTTGGCTCGAAATCGGTTTTGGCGGCGGCGAACATCTGGTGCATCAGGCGGCAGAAAACCCGGATGTCGGGATTATCGGGGCCGAACCCTATATCAACGGCGTTGCAATGCTGTTGGGCAAGATCCGTCAAGCGGGGGGTGACAATATCGCCATTCATCCAGGGGATGCGCGCGACCTGATGGACGTGCTGCCCGAGGAGTCGATTTCGCGGGCCTTTTTGTTGTATCCGGACCCCTGGCCGAAAAAGCGCCATCACCGCCGTCGGTTTGTAACCCAGGAACATCTGGAGCCTTTGGCCCGTTGCCTAAAGCCCGGTGCCATTTTCCGCGTAGCGACCGATATTCCCGACTATGTCCGCCAGACGCTGGAGGAAGTGCCCAAGGCCGGGTTTGAATGGTTGGCCGAGCGGCCAACAGATTGGCGTGACGCATGGCCGGACTGGATTTCGACGCGCTATGAACAAAAGGCCTTGCGAGAGGGGCGCACGCCTCACTATTTGACCTTCCGCCGGTTGGGATAGTCGCTGGATTTTGGCGGTAAGCGCTGGACCCCAGCCAGCCAATTCGCTAATCCGATAGCGCAAACGTCCAATTGGTGCCACCCGAATGACACCGCCCGAATGACAAAGGATGCCCATGTCCGGTTCTGCCACCCCCACCCCGATGACTTCGCACCGTTGCGGCCCTTTGAGCGGTATTGCCGATGTGCCCGGAGACAAATCAATCTCGCATCGGTCGCTCATCTTGGGGGCCATGGCGGTTGGTGAGACCCGGATTTCAGGGTTGTTGGAGGGAGAAGACGTTCTGGATACGGCCAAGGCCATGCAGGCATTTGGCGCCAAAGTCACCAATCATGGGGACGGCCACTGGTCGGTACATGGCGTCGGTGTCGGTGGGTTTGCAGAACCAGACAATGTCATTGATTGCGGCAATTCCGGAACGGGAGTCCGGCTGATCATGGGCGCGATGGCAACCTGTCCGATTTCGGTGACCTTTACCGGTGATGCGAGCCTGAACAAACGCCCTATGGCGCGGGTCACGGATCCGTTGGCTCTGTTCGGTGCCCAATCTGTCGGGCGGTCCGGTGGGCGATTGCCGATGACCATCGTCGGCGCAGCGGACCCCGTGCCAGTACGCTATGAGGTTCCGGTTCCTTCGGCTCAGGTGAAATCAGCGGTATTATTGGCTGGCCTCAATGCACCGGGCAAGACTGTGGTTGTCGAACAGGAAGCCACCCGCGATCATTCCGAGCGTATGCTGGCTGGCTTTGGGGCGGAGATTACGGTCGAGGACACTGACGAGGGCCGAGTTATCACCCTGACCGGGCGCCCGGAATTAAAGCCTCAGGTCATCGAAGTGCCACGTGATCCGTCCAGCGCAGCGTTTCCTGTATGTGCAGCCCTGATCGTGCCGGGTTCAGATGTTCTGGTACCTGGAATCGGACTGAACCCGACACGCGCCGGTCTGTTCACCACACTGCGGGATATGGGCGCTGACCTGACCTATGAAAACGAACGCATAGAAGGGGGTGAACCAGTGGCGGATCTTCGGGCCCGCTATTCGCCCAATATGAAGGGTTTTGTGGTGCCACCTGAACGGGCTGCATCCATGATCGACGAATATCCGATTTTGTCCGTCGTTGCCGCCCATGCAAGCGGGCAGACCATGATGGCCGGGGTCAAGGAACTGCGGGTCAAGGAATCCGATCGCATTGACGCGATGGCCGTGGGTCTGCGGGCCTGTGGCGTGACTGTCGATGAGGCGGAAGACTGGTGGGCCGTCACGGGATTGGGTCCAGAAGGTGTTCCCGGGGGCGCGATCTGCGAAAGCCATCTGGATCACCGTATTGCCATGTCCTTCATGGTTCTGGGGATGGCCGCGCAAAACCCCGTGACCGTAGATGATGGCAGTCCGATTGCGACTTCCTTCCCGATTTTCACGCCGTTGATGGCTGCTCTGGGTGCCAAGCTGGACACTCAAACATGAGGTTCACGATTGCCATCGACGGTCCGGCTGCTGCTGGAAAGGGAACCCTGTCCAAGGCGATTGCCGACAGGCTTGGATTTGCTTATCTGGACACAGGTTTGCTGTACCGTGCTGTGGGGGCCAAAACCCTGCAAGGTGTTGCGGCAATCGAGGCGGCGCAGGTTTTGGTGGCCGACGACCTGGACGGTGATGCTTTGCGTTCCCCAGATGTTGCCCAGGCAGCGAGCAAGGTAGCGGTTTTGCCCGAAGTGCGGGCCGCCTTGGTCGATTTTCAGCGCGCATTTGCGCGACGCGCGGGGGGGGCTGTTTTGGACGGGCGTGACATCGGGACGGTGATTTGCCCCAATGCCGAGGTCAAATTGTTCGTGACGGCCAGCGCAGACGTGCGCGCCCGCCGACGATTTCTGGAGTTGAGCGACAAGGGGCTGGTCACGTCGTTCGAAGATGTTCTGGCGGATGTGCGTGCCCGAGACGATCGTGATATGAACCGCGCTGAAGCTCCATTGAAGCCCGCCAAAGATGCTGTGATTCTGGATACCAGCACGTTGGACATTCCAGGTGCACTGCGTGTGGCGCTGGATGCCATTGAACAGCAGATGCCGACCTCTTGATCGCTCCAACCGGTCTTCTCCCGACCGCCAAATGGGTCACTTGATGTTCACCGATCTGTGCATCGCGCGGATGCCGCAGGTCAATTAGGCTGGTCCGGGTGAAGAGGAGAGCACATATGCCCCGTGTATTGTTGAGCCTGTTGAGTGTCATTTTGGCGGCCTTGGCCGGCGCGGCCTCGGCGCAGGAAGCGCCAGAGCCACCGATGAGCTATGAGCGATTGGGCAAGATTATTTTTGCCCTTGATCCCGAAGCGCAACCGCAGGGAACTGGGTTTCGCTTGACCATTGCGGATGTCGGTGTGCTGGTTGTCACCGATACACGGGCAGATCGGATGCGGGCCATGGTTCCCATACGCGATGCAGCCGGTATCAGCGCACAGGAATTGATGCGTATGATGCAGGCCAATTTTGATAGCGCGCTGGATGCACGTTATGCGGTGGCAAATGGAACCTTGTGGGCTGTCTTCATCCACCCGTTGTCGCCGTTGGAGAAGAATGAACTCATCTTGGGGCTGGGGCAGGCCGTGAATGTGGCCAAGACATATGGGACCTTGTATTCAGGCGGCGGTGTCCAATTTGGCGGCGGAGATAGCAATGATTTGCAGCGGCAGCTTATCGAAGACTTGTTGGAACGGGGCGAGGAAATTTGATCTGCGCCCCGCTTGCACATGTTGCGGTGCAATTTTCTTGAAAAGAAAATTGCCAAAAGTTTTTCCTAAAACTTTTGGCACACTGGGGTGATGTTTTTCGCAAAGGCGGGCTTTTGCGCAACCGGTCTGGTTCGGAGGATGTTGGTGTATCGGTGAACACGCACGCAGTTCGACTGGTGTCCACGCCTCCCAATTTGGCGATCCGGTGTTCTTGGTCGGAGCAGGCATGGGCCTTGACCGCATCGGGATTACAAATCGCACGTAGTCGTGTCTCCCTTTCTGATGGTATAGCGACGATGGCCAGATCCGTTCCGGCATCTCCGGCCCGGTCATCTTGTTCCTGCGGATCGTTGGCAAGGCCAAACAACTGATGGGCCTGGCCGACGTCGTGAGCAGACTTTCACGCCCCCAGACCGGCATGAAGCCCACTGTCTTTGATCCGCCATCGTTAAATTTACTGCCTCCGGTTCTGTCATGGTCTGACTTGTTCCCGTTTTCGAACCACAACAGTCCGGTTCCTTATCCTCGCCAACCATGGTCTGGCCGCGACGCCCGGCGTGTGGCTTTTCCCTTGCGAATGTGGGGTGGAATCGCTATAGAGCCCCGGTCGACAAGGCGATTTGAGCCATAAAATAAAGAGACGAGCAGGGTCGGACCACCGGCCCTCTTTGTTTTGCGGCACGATATCAGGTCGTCTGACCAACCTGTTCCGCTGTTTATGCGGGACGTCAAACAAGACCGGCGGAGACAACCGCACGGCCAGTTAAATGACTAAAAAAGGAAATGAACGCCAGATGGCTGATACAACTATGGAGGAATTCGAAGCCCTCCTGCAAGAAAGCTTCGAAATGGACACACCCGAAGAGGGTTCTGTTGTCAAAGGCAAGGTTCTCGCGATTGAAGCGGGCCAGGCCATCATCGACGTCGGCTATAAAATGGAAGGCCGCGTTGATCTGAAAGAATTCGCTAACCCCGGTGAAGCACCTGAAATCGCTGTTGGCGATGAGGTCGAAGTGTACCTGCGCGCGGCTGAAAATGCCCGCGGTGAAGCCGTCATCTCGCGCGAGATGGCCCGCCGCGAAGAAGCATGGGACCGCCTGGAAAAAGCATATGCCGACGACCAGCGCGTCGAAGGCGCGATCTTTGGCCGTGTCAAAGGTGGCTTCACCGTCGATCTGGGTGGCGCAGTTGCGTTCCTGCCCGGCTCGCAGGTTGATGTGCGCCCCGTGCGCGATGCTGGCCCATTGATGGGTCTGAAGCAGCCGTTCCAGATCCTGAAAATGGACCGTCGCCGTGGCAACATCGTTGTATCGCGTCGTGCCATCCTGGAAGAAAGCCGCGCCGAACAGCGCGCCGAAGTCATTGGCAACCTGTCCGAAGGTCAGGCCGTCGATGGTGTGGTCAAGAACATCACCGAATACGGTGCGTTTGTTGACTTGGGCGGCGTTGATGGTCTGTTGCACGTCACCGACATGGCATGGCGCCGTGTGAACCACCCATCCGAGATCCTGGCGATCGGCGAAACCGTCAAGGTTCAGGTCATCAAGATCAACAAAGAGACCCACCGTATCTCCTTGGGCATGAAGCAGCTGCAGGAAGATCCATGGGATCTGGTTGGCGCCAAGTACCCGCTGGAATCGGTACACAAAGGTCGCGTGACCAACATCACCGATTACGGTGCATTTGTTGAGCTGGAGCCCGGCGTTGAAGGTCTGGTTCACGTGTCCGAAATGTCCTGGACCAAAAAGAACGTTCACCCCGGCAAGATCGTTTCGACCAGCCAGGAAGTCGACGTCATGGTTCTGGAAATCGACGGTTCCAAGCGTCGCGTTTCCCTGGGCCTGAAGCAGACCATGCGCAACCCATGGGAAGTGTTTGCAGAAACACACCCCGAGGGCACTCAGGTCGAAGGCGAAGTCAAGAACATCACCGAATTCGGTCTGTTTGTTGGTCTCGACGGCGACATCGACGGCATGGTTCACCTGTCCGACCTGTCGTGGGACGAACGTGGCGAAGACGCGATCCAGAACTACCGCAAAGGCGACATGGTCTCGGCCGTTGTCTCCGAGGTGGATGTGGACAAAGAGCGCATCTCGCTGTCGATCAAAGCCGTTGGTGGTGACAAGTTCGCCGAAGCCGTTGGTGGCGTGAAGCGTGGGTCGATCGTGACCGTGAACGTGACCGCAATCGAAGACGGTGGCATCGAAGTCGAGTATGAAGGCATGAAATCCTTCATCCGTCGTTCGGACCTGTCGCGCGATCGTGCCGAACAGCGCCCTGAGCGGTTCAGCGTTGGCGACAAGGTCGACGTGCGCGTCACCAATGTCGACGGCAAGACCCGTCGTCTGGGCCTGTCGATCAAAGCACGGGAGATCGCCGAAGAGAAAGAAGCCGTGGAACAGTACGGTTCGTCGGACTCCGGTGCATCGCTGGGCGACATCTTGGGTGCAGCGCTGAAAACCGGCGACTGATCCAGTCTTCTGACTCACAAGAATTCAAAGGCGGCCTCGCATATTTGCGGGGCCGTTTTTGGTTGTGCGGGGCGATGTGGATCGGGTGCCGGGAGTGAAGTGAACCGAATCAATAGGTTATTGCGCCAATCCAATTCGAGTGAGTGGGGGCGGGAAATGACGCGCAGTTGGTGACCTGGACGGCAGAAACATGCCGGAGAGGGGAAATTTGCGGGTTCTAGCGCATACTCGCTGTTTCGGGATCGTCAAATTCTTCCTATAGTTCAGAAAATGGGCGCAATGCCGCCAGGTCTCTGGGGAGGGAACACGAAAATGATTCGATCCGAATTGATCCAAAAGATCGCAGACGAGAATCCGCATCTGTTTCAACGCGATGTCGAACGTATCGTGAATACGGTCTTCGAAGAAGTGACTGATGCAATGGCCCGGGGTGATCGGGTCGAATTGCGTGGGTTCGGCGCATTTTCGGTCAAACAACGGGACGCGCGCATTGGTCGCAATCCAAGAACCGGCGAAACGGTTCATGTAGAGGAAAAGCACGTGCCGTTCTTTAAGACCGGTAAGCTGCTGCGGGACCGATTAAACGGAAAGTAGAACGAAAACATGCGCTATATTCGCTATGCCTTTCTCGCCACGCTGGGAATTATTCTGATCTCGGTGTCGCTGGCCAATCGCGCCATGGTCGAGCTGAAGCTGATGCCTGATGCTGTCGCGGAATTGCTGGGTTTCAATCTCGGGATCACGCTGCCGTTGTTCGTGGTTGTTTTGGGCGGGATTGTTGTCGGGTTGATTGTTGGATTCATCTGGGAATGGTTCCGTGAACACAAACATCGCCGCGAAGCCGGGTCTCAGGCCCGTGAAGTGCGCAAGCTGTCTCGCGAAGTGAGTAAGCTCAAAAAGCAGAAGAACCAGGGCAAGGATGAAGTGCTGGCCATTCTGGACGAGGCAAGCTGAACACCATGTCCCAGGATGTCAGGGTCAAGATTTGCGGGCTGCGCACACAGGCCGACGTGACAGCTGCGGCACAAGCTGGCGCAGCCTATGTGGGTTTTGTGTTCTTTCCCAAATCTCCCCGACACTTGACGGTGACTGTGGCGGCAGAATTGGCTGCGGCAGTGCCCGCGGGGATCTGCAAGGTTGCCTTGACGGTGAATGCCACTGACGACGATCTGGATGCGATTGTTGCGGCTGTGCCGCTGGATATGCTGCAATTGCACGGCTCCGAGAGCCCGGATCGTGTGGCCGAGGTCAAGGCACGTTTTGGCTTGCCGGTGATGAAGGCGATTGGTGTTGCTACGGCCGAAGATCTGGGCAAAATTGACCTCTATTCTCAGGTGGCTGATCAGGTGTTGATCGATGCCAAACCGCCAAAAGGCTCTGATTTGCCAGGTGGTAACGGGCTCGCGTTTGACTGGCGGTTGCTGGCCGGGCGGAAATACTGGCAGAAACCCTGGATGCTGGCCGGTGGCCTGACCCCCGGCAATGTGGCCGAAGCGGTGCGGATGACTGGCGCGCGGCAAGTGGACGTTTCCTCCGGGGTGGAATCCGCTCCGGGTGTCAAAGACCCCGAAATGATTGCGGCTTTGGTGCGTGCGGCTCAAGCGTGACGAGACTTTGCCCACGCGCTGATGATGCTTGGGCATCTCACGTGTGTTTGACTATCTGACCCCGGAAACGTGGCTCCGCCAGGTCTTCAGGCCGACCAAAGCGATGCACGGTGGAATTGTGCAACGTCAGGTGGGGGCGTGGAACGTTTGTTTGACCGACAGGTTTTCGTGCGTGCGGCGGAAGGGCCTGGATTTCAAGCTGTGGAACACAGAAGGCATTTTGTGATTTTCTGCAATAAGTGTCCCATGCGTCGTGTGCGGTAGGGCCTGCGGGAACAGGGGTTTTGAAAGCGCTCGTGAACGTCGCTTGCGAGCGGCTTTGACGCGGTTTGCCAGGCATTTTGAAATGCCTTGGCTTGCCCTTGGCGGCTTTGCGCTCTAGGACATAAGCAAAGCCAACAGAGGGCGTGACATATGGCCGACGATCTTTTCAACAGCTTCATGAATGGTCCCGACGAACGGGGTCGCTTTGGCATTTTTGGGGGACGTTTCGTTAGCGAGACCTTGATGCCGCTGATCCTGAGCCTCGAAGAGGAGTACGACCGGGCCAAGGATGATCCGACCTTTTGGGCGGAAATGGATGATCTTTGGAAGCATTACGTCGGCCGTCCGAGCCCGCTGTATTTTGCGGAACGACTGACCGACCATCTGGGTGGTGCCAAGGTCTATATGAAGCGTGACGAGTTGAACCACACCGGCGCGCACAAGGTCAACAACGTGTTGGGCCAGATCATTCTGGCGCGTCGCATGGGCAAGACCCGTATCATCGCGGAAACCGGAGCAGGCCAGCATGGGGTGGCCACCGCCACGGTTTGTGCCAAATTCGGTTTGAAATGTATTGTCTATATGGGTGCTCATGACGTTCGGCGGCAGGCCCCCAACGTTTTCCGAATGCGTCTTCTGGGGGCCGAAGTCATCCCGGTGACCTCTGGCCGCGGAACGCTCAAGGATGCTATGAACGACGCCCTGCGCGATTGGGTGACCAATGTGCGCGACACCTTCTACTGCATTGGTACTGTTGCTGGTCCGCACCCTTATCCTGCGATGGTTCGTGATTTTCAGTCGATCATCGGCAAGGAAGTCCGCTGGCAGCTGGCGGAACAGGAAGGCGAGGGACGTCTACCGGATACAGTGATTGCGGCCATCGGCGGTGGCTCGAACGCCATGGGGCTGTTCCATCCGTTCCTCGATGACAAATCTGTCGGGATCATCGGTGTCGAAGCTGGCGGCAAAGGCGTGGACGAAAAAATGGAGCATTGTGCTTCGTTGACTGGCGGTCGACCGGGCGTGCTGCACGGCAATCGCACCTATCTGCTGCAGGATGAAGACGGTCAGATTCAGGAAGGCTTCTCGATCTCGGCTGGGCTCGACTATCCTGGTATCGGGCCGGAACATGCCTGGTTGCACGAAATTGGCCGCGCCGAATACGTGTCGATCACCGACAAAGAAGCGCTGGAAGCCTTTCAGGTCAGCTGTGCTCTGGAAGGGATCATTCCCGCGCTCGAACCGTCTCACGCCTTGGCGCATGTGATGAAGATCGCACCGAACCTGCCAAAGGATCACATCATCGTCATGAATATGTGTGGGCGGGGCGACAAGGACATCTTTACCGTTGCACGGCATTTGGGTTTTGACATGTCCGACACCGAAGGCCGCGATACGGATTGATTTTGCACTGACGGGTCAACCGCGACGAGTACAAGGGCGGCGCCTCCGGGGGGATGCGTCGCCCTTTTTTCGCCTGGAATGGTCGGGGCAGTGCCCCGGCGCATCAAACGTCAGTGCCGTGTCGCTTCAAAACGTCTAACGGCACAATTTCAAGCGCGCGTTGGTGAGTTCCCGCCAAATGGACCCCAGGGCCGCACCCCTCATCGGCCGCTTGCAGAAAGCGAGCGGCACACAAGCACCAACGGTCTCCTGGCTTTAGTCCGGCAAAGTGAAATTCCGGGCGTGGGGTGCTGAGGTCGTTGCCGACATATTTCGAGAATGCCAGGAATTCGGCCGTCATCACCGCACAGACGGTGTGGCTGCCCTGATCCTGTTCGCATGTGTTGCAGTGGCCGTCGCGAAAGAATCCGGTGATCGGATCAGTCGAGCAGGAGTGCAGCGGGCCTCCCAAAACGTTGATAGACGCATCTGGTTTCATGGGGGCAGCCTACAGGCTTTGGGCGATCTTGCGAAACATTTCCACGTTCTTGTCGCTTATTCCTGTGTCCCGAAACCGCCTGTCGGCACCGGTGGTCACGATCAGCACGTCATTGGCCCGGTCCACATACAAATACTGCCCATACACACCGTGGCCCATGAATTCGCCTTGGTGAGCGCCCTTGGGGATCCACCATTGATAGCCGTAGCCAAGCTTGCCTGGTTCTGTGGGGGCGGTAGCCGTTGTTGATGCTCTGATCCAGTCGGCGGGAACAATCTGTTGCCCGTTAAATTGACCATCTTGCAGGATCATCTGCCCAAAACGGGCATAGTCCCGTGTGGTGAAGTTCAAGCCGCCCAGAACAAAGGCGACGCTTGCACCATCGGTGACGTAATAGCCATCTTGTTCCAATCCGAGCGGGGCAATGATCTTTTCTGCCAGCAGATCGGAAATGTTGCGCCCAGTGGCACCGCGGATCACCATGCTCAGCACATGGGTGTCGATCGACACATACTCCCAGACTTTGCCTGGATCGGCAAAGCGGTCGGTAAAGCTGGCTGTGAAATCATCCAGGGTTCCGCCCAAAGCCACGACATATCCCATGCGATTGATATCCGACAGCTTGTCAAAGTAGTCTTCGTCGAATGTCACGCCGCTTGTCATGTTCAGCACATCGCGGATACTGGCACCGTCATAGGCCGACCCGACCAGTTTGGGCGCGTATTTGGTGACGGGATCCGTTATGGACGTCACGGTACCGTCGTCCAGCAGGACCCCGAACAACGCCGAAAGATAGCTTTTGGCAATGGACCAGGAAATGCGCCTGTCATCAGGGTTGGTGCCGAGGTAATAGGCCTCAAATCGCACCTCGCCGCCGTGCATCACCAGCATCGAGGTGACGCTTCTGTCTATTACCCACTGATCGACACCATCGGGCAATTCCATCTCGGCCCCCTGGAGTAGGGGAGAGACCGGCGCATTGCCGCGGGACACTGGCGTGCTGAGGAACGCGGAATCCATGTTGGAGAAGTTGTGAACAATCTTCTCCGGTGAAAACAGCGAGTTGACCGCGAGCAGGCGATTGACTTCTTCGCGTTTCCAGAACCCGACCAAGGCCGCGGCCAAAACCAACAAGACCAGGATACGCCCCAGCCATTTTCCGAATCTGCGCATGTGCGTTCCTCCCCGCAGGTCAAGGAAAGCGGTCTGGGCCTGACTTGGCAATCGGGACCTTGCGGCAACCGCCCTGATGCCCCCGCCTTGGGGTCACCGGGAGCTATCGAAATTTATCAACCAGTCGCTGCAAGGGGGATTTGGCGGATGCCGCATCTTCTTTGGCTTCGGGCCGCGGTTGTTGCTGTTGTGGCTGCTGGTGCGGGGCCGTTTGGTTCGGCTGGGGTGTTGCAGGTTTTGGGCCGGTAGACTTTTGCCCACCTGAGGAGCGCGGCGGTGCCGTGCGCAGCGAGACGGCATTCATGAACTTGCCACCGTCGCCTTTTGCCAACGCTCCAGCCCCATCAGAAATGCCACGCATCAGATCATCCAGCCAATCAGCATCCGCTTTGGCGAAATCGTTGAGCACGTAGCGCGCCACCTGGTCCTTGTGGCCGGGATGCCCGATTCCCAGCCGCACCCGGCCATAGTCCGCGCCGATGTGGGCGTGGATCGACCGCAATCCGTTGTGGCCGGCGTGGCCGCCGCCTTGTTTGACGCGGGCCTTGCCCGGTGCCAGATCCAATTCATCATGAAGGACGAAAACATCATCCGGTGTCAGTTTGTAAAACCGCATGGCTTCGCCGACCGACTGCCCGGACCTGTTCATGAAAGTCTGTGGCTTGAGCAGAAGCGTTTTCACACCTTGCAACGTTCCTTCGGTGATGAGGGCGTTGAATTTGGATTTCCAGGGACCGAACCCATGATCTGTTGCAATCTGGTCCAGCGCCATGAATCCGATGTTGTGGCGGTTCCCGCTGTATTTGGACCCTGGATTGCCCAGGCCGACAAACAATTTCATGGCAGAGTTCTCCGACAAACCTATGGGACGTCTAATGCCTGTAAACAGCTCGAAATTCCAGTGACAAGGCAGATTAACGAAAAACGGGACCCGACTGGGTCCCGTTCACAATCATCATGCCACAGGGGCAATGAGATCTTATTCTTCTGCAGCCACTTCGACTTCTGCTTCGCCTTCTTCGCTCTCTTCATCGTCAGCCGACCGCAGGCCCGACGGAGCCTGAAGGTTGCCGATGACAAAGTCACGGTCGATGGTCGGCTTGCTGCCCTGGGGCAACGTGATGGACGAGATCGTTACGGTGTCGCCGATTTCCAGACCTGTCAGATCGACGGTCAGTTTCTCGGGGATGTCGCCAGCGGTCACGACCAGCTCGACTTCGGGGCGAACAATAGTCAGAACGCCGCCCTTTTTGATGCCGGGCGCTTCTTCCTCGTTGATGAACTCAACCGGGATGAACAGGTTGATTTTCGAGGTGCGGCGCAGGCGCATCAGGTCCAGGTGGGTGGGCAGGTCTTTGACAACGTCACGCTGAACGTCGCGGCAGATCACACGCACATCGTCGTGGCCTTCAACCTTCAGGTTGAACAGGGTCGACTTGAAACGGCCTGCTTTCAGCTTCTTCAGCAGTTCGTTGAACGGGATGTTGATTGCCAGCGGGTCAACGTCACCACCAAAAACGATACCCGGAACCATGCCGTCGCGGCGTGCCTGACGAGCGGCGCCCTTGCCTGTCCCCGTCCGTTCCAGAGCTACGAGATCAGGAATCTCTCCAGCCATGATAATTCTCCAAATGTTAGGGCAGGGATCCTCCAAGGCTGTATCCCCGCGTGAAGCCGCGCATATAGACGGTTTTGCCGGGGTTGGGAAGGGGCAATCGCTGCAAATTCGGCGGCCTGTTCGTGTTCAGGTGACGCCGGGTTCGGGCCCCAGTTGAGGACTGGTTGTGCACCTCACCATTCAAGGGTGTTCCGCGCACGCTTTCCCGGGGCATGAAATCCACCCGGGAAAGCAAGTTTACCAATCTCCTCAGGCCCAACGACCGGCGAAATCTTCGGGGACCAGCATGTTGTCACGGCCAAGATCGGACACCTTGCGCACGCCGCACAGGCCCATCGAGGTGTCGAGTTCCTTGTGGATGACCTCCAGCGCCTTGGTGACGCCCTGTTCCCCCATCGCGCCCAGTCCGTAAACATAGGCACGTCCGATATAGGTGCCTTTGGCACCCAGCGACAGGGCCTTGAGCACGTCCTGGCCAGAGCGGATGCCGCTGTCCAGGTGGACCTCGATCTTGTCTCCCACCGCATCCATGATGGAGGGCAGGGCACGGATGGCGCTGAGTGCGCCGTCCAATTGGCGCCCCCCATGGTTGGAGACGATAATCGCATCCGCACCGACATTCAGCGCAGCCTTGGCGTCTTCGGCGTCCAGGATGCCCTTGATGATCAGCGGTCCGTCCCACATTTTGCGAAACTCGCGGATTCGATCCCAATCCAGGGCCTGATCAAAGGCTTCGGCGGTCCATGTGCTGAGCGACGAAGGATCTTTGACACCCTTGGCGTGGCCGACGATATTGCCAAAGAAGCGCCGTTTGGTTCCCAGCATTCCAAGGCCCCATCGGACCTTGGTCATCATGTTGGTGACAGATTTGACAGTGAGTTTGGGGGGAGCCGACAGGCCGTTTTTGAGATCCTTGTGGCGTTGACCCAAAAGCTGAAGGTCCACGGTGATCACTGCGGCGGAACATTTGGCGTCCTTGGCCCGGTCAAACAGCCGTTGCATGAAATCATCGTCCTTGAGGGTATATACCTGCATCCAGAACGGTTTTGACGTGTGTTCGGCGACATCTTCGATCGAGCAGATCGACATGGTGGACAGTGTGTAGGGAACCCCGAAATTCTCAGCAGCGCGGGCGGCTTTGATTTCGCCATCGGCGTGCTGCATACCGGTCAATCCAACAGGTGCCAATGCGACGGGCATAGAAACGTCCTGACCGATCATCTGGCTGGCCGTGCTGCGGCCGGTCATGTCTATTGCCACCCGTTGGCGCAGGCGCAGTAAGTCGAAGTCGGTGGTGTTCTCACGAAAGGTAAGCTCGCTCCAGCTGCCGCTTTCCGCGTAGTCATAGAACATCCGGGGGACCCGGCGCTGATAGATGCGTTTGAGATCATCAATATTCGTAATCACGGGCATAGAAGCGATTCCTCTCGAGGTGGTAAAGCTTTTTTACCAATATTGACTATAAGACGCAACGCACGAATGGTCGCGGCCGAATTGCGCGGGCCCCGACGACAGGCCGCGGACTCCCGTTTTCCCTTTTAGACACGAACAATAGTAGGGAACCCACCCCGGTTCGTTGGGAGGGGTGGTGCCTCGTTTTCACACACGGCCACTAAGGAAGCTGTCCATGGCCAGCGGTCATTGTGACCACTGCGAGAGGACGGTTCTTTCACCCATCGCCGGTCCTTCTCCGCAGTCGCCAAGCAATCAGGCAGCAATGCTGAAAGCTGATCTTCAATCAGTGAGGTTTCAGAGGGGCCTGCTGTGGCACCGCATGACAGTTCTGAGCTCAAACTGAAGAACGCTGTGCAGGGTATCAATGGTGGTTTGTGAGGTTTCGGCTTAAATTTGGGTCACCTTGGTAAAACGTATTCCTGGCAAACAGAATATGGATTTGAACGTTGGTATCAGCAGCGTGATGTTCCTGATGCTCAGCTGGCACTTACCTTAGAATGGTTCGATTGTCTGACGTCAGCGCTTATGGGTCCAAATAGGGTTATTTGCTAAGAGAGGGTTTGTTGCTCATCGTAGCCACCGAGGAGTGGACGATGAGAAAGACAACGAAGAGCCCTGGCGAGAAGATCGTCAAAGATATCAAACGCGGCACGCGCAAGCATTATTCCAGCGAAGAGAAGATCAGGATCGTACTGGATGGGCTGCGCGGCGAAGACAGCATTGCCGAGCTGTGCCGTCGTGAAGGGATATCGCAGGGCGTCTACTACAAATGGTCAAAAGACTTCATGGAAGCTGGCAAGAAGAGGCTTGCTGGCGACACAGCACGAGCAGCCAACACCGATGAGGTCAAGGCACTCCGCCGCGAGGCAAAGGATCTCAAGGAGGTCGTCGCAGAGCAGACGCTTGAACTGCGTCTTCTCAAAAAAGCATGCTCGGGGATGGGGACGACCACGAATGAGATATGCCGCATCAGAGAAGCTGGAGATCATTCGGCTGGTGGAAGAAAGCCACCTGTCAGCGCGTCGGACACTGGCCAAGCTGGGCATTCCCCGCACCACATTTTACCGCTGGTACGACCGGTATCTGCAGCGTGGTGAGGCTGGTTTGCAGGATCGATCTCCCAAGCCCAATCACGTTTGGAACCGCGTTCCCGTCGAAGTGAAGCGCAAGGTTGTCGACCTCGCCTTGAAAGAGACAGAGCTATCGCCCCGCGAGCTGGCCGTGACGTTCACCGATCAAGACCGTTATTTTGTCTCGGAATCTACGGTGTATCGCACCCTCAAAGCCCATGATCTCATCACCAGCCCGGCGTTCATCGTCTTGAAGGCGGCCCCCTCTCGGCAGATTGCTTTGCAATCGCCTGCCGGGCAATGGATGAGTTCCAGCATAAGACAACTGGTATCAACCAGCTTTGGCAGACAGACTTCACCTACATCAAGGTTCTGGGCTGGGGCTGGTTCTATCTCAGCACGGTCCTGGACGATTACAGTCGCTACATCGTCTCTTGGAAGCTCTGCACGAACATGCGGACAGAAGATGTAACGGACACACTGGAATTGGCGCTACAGGCGTCTGGCTGTGATCAAATCCACGTCGTTCATAAGCCGCGTCTTCTTAGCGACAACGGCTCCAGTTATGTCTCAGGCGACTTGGCCGAATGGCTAAAGGACAAAGGTATGAAGCACGCGCGCGGTGCGCCATATCATCCGCAAACGCAGGGCAAAATCGAACGATGGCATCAAACCCTTAAGAACCGCATCCTGCTGGAAAACTACTTCTTACCGGGTGACCTCGAAGCTCAGATCGAAGCCTTCGTCGACCACTACAATCACCAGCGCTTCCACGAGAGCATCAACAACGTCACACCCGCCGACGTCTACTTCGGGCGCGACAAAGCCATTCTAAAACAACGTGAAAGGATCAAACGGAAAACACGCGAAGCGCGACGCTTGCATCACCGCCAGCACGCCGCATAATCAAACCAAACAGATGAGCCAAACTCTCTCTTAGTTTAGGCAGCCACTGGTTCCAAAAACTCTGACGACGGACAAACCACCGAGGAGTGGACGATGAGAAAGACAACAAAGACACCCGGCGAGATCAACCACTTTCCCTATGATGTGTCAGTTGATGTCGACGGTTTTTCCCGGGTTCATGATATTCTCCGGATCCACCGCACGCTTCAACGTCGCCATTAGCGCATAGGCTGCGCCGTGTTCTTCGACCATGTATTTCTTCTTGCCCGTACCGACGCCATGCTCGCCGGTTACGGTCCCGCCAAAAGACAATGCGACTCGGTTTACATCAGATGCAAGCTGCTTGGCTTTTGTCAGTTCCTCGGGATCGTTGGGGTCAAACAGGATCAACAGGTGAAAATTGCCGTCCCCCACATGCCCAACGATTGGGGCGATCAAACCAGCCTCGTCGATAATCTCCTTGGTGCGAACGATGCAGTCCGCCAGTTCCGAGATGGGGACACAGCAATCAGTGACAACGCTCTCGCAGCCTTTGCGAAGGGACTTCCCCGCGTAATAGGCGTTATGCCGAGCCGCCCACAGGCGAGCGCGATCCTCGGCCTTTGTGGCCCACGCGAAGTCCGAAGCGCCGAATTCCTCACCGACACCTTCGAAAAGCTCCACCTGCTCCTTCACGCTGGCGTCTGAACCATGAAATTCCAGAAAAAGATGGGGTTTTTCTGGCAGATTCAGATCCTGATTGAAGATGTTCATCCCTTTCATCTGGACCTCATCCAGCAATTCGATCCTGGCCATTGGAATACCCATCTGGATGGCCATGATGACGCTATTAACGGCGGCGTCGACCGTTTCAAATCCGCAGGTGGCGGCAAGTATCGTCTCTGGTTGGCCGAACAGGCGCACTGTCAGCCGTGTAATGATCCCAAGCGTGCCTTCTGAGCCGACAAAGAGATGCGTAAGATCATAGCCGGCCGAGGATTTTCGCGCCCGCGATCCAGTTTCGATTATCGTGCCGTCGGGCAAAACAACTTCTAGCGCCAAGACATTCTCGCGCATCGTGCCGTAGCGAACCGTGTTCGTGCCTGATGCGCGTGTGGCAGCCATCCCGCCAAGCGTCGCATCGGCGCCAGGGTCGACGGTGAACATCAAACCGGTGGCGCGCAGCTCCTGGTTTAGCTGTGTGCGTGAAACCCCAGGCTGCACAACCGCGTCGAGATCGCTTTCATGGATTTCGAGAATCTTGTTCATCCGGCTGGTATCAACACTGATCCCGCCATGGGTCGGGATGACGTGACCCTCCAGTGATGTGCCGATACCGAACGGCACCACCGGCACCCTATGTTGTGCGCAAATCTTCACAATCGCCGAAACCTCTTGGGTGCTTTCCGGAAACGCGACTGCGTCTGGCAAAGCGGGTTCGGAATAGGCCTCATCCCTGCCGTGGATTTCCCGGATGGACTCGCCGGTGGACAGACGATCTCCTAGCAGGTCTTTCAAGGCGGCAATAGCCAAAGCCGTATTGTGCTGTGTCATACCAATTCCCTATTTCTCATTTGAATGTTCGATCAGCTTTGTCGGCGCGCTTTACTGGAAAACCCCGTCATAAGCCTCGCGCAGAACGTTTTTCTGCACTTTGCCCATGGCGTTGCGTGGCAGGGCTTGGACAAACTCGATGCGCTTGGGTTGTTTGAAGCGGGCCAGATTATCTTTGATCATGTTGGAGACGTCTTTCGCCGAAATCTCGACACCATCCTGGGCGACAATGACCGCCAAGACGGCTTCGCCAAAATCCTTGTGCGGGACACCAATGACCGCGCTTTCAACGACGCCCGGCAGATCGTCGATCACCAGTTCGATTTCTTTGGGATAAATGTTGTAGCCGCCCGATATGATCAGGTCTTTTCCGCGTCCAACGATGTGAACATAACCGTCTGTGTCGATGCGCCCAAGATCACCAGTGATGAAAAACCCATTGTCGCGCAACTCTTCCGCAGTTTTATCAGGCATCTTCCAATAGCCTGCAAATACGTTGGGCCCGCGCACTTCCAGCACGCCGATTTCACCCTGCGGCAAGGGCGCGCCAGTTGCCGGATCGGTGACGATCACCTCAACCCCTGGCAATGGGAACCCCACCGTTCCGGCGCGTCTATCGCCGTCATATGGGTTCGAGGTGTTCATGTTGGTTTCGGTCATCCCATAGCGCTCCAGAATCGCGTGTCCGGTCACATCGCGCCAGTGATCATGTGTTTCGGCCAGCAATGGAGCCGAGCCGGATACGAACAGACGCATGTTGACTGAAGCCTTGCCCAGCCCTTCGGTTTCAAGAAGGCGCACATAAAAGGTCGGCACGCCCATCAAAACCGTGGCGTCCGGCATGTAACCAAGGATGTCATCGGCATCGAACTTGGACATGAAGATGCAGGACGATCCGGCCAAAAGCGTGATATTTGTTGCAACGAATAAGCCGTGCGTGTGAAAAATCGGCAAGGCGTGGATCAGGACATCATCCGCGCTGAAGTGCCAGCTGTCTTTGAGTGTCTGCGCGTTCGACGCCAGCGCCCGATGCGTCAGCATGGCCCCTTTGGAGCGTCCCGTCGTGCCCGAGGTATAGAGGATTGCGGCCAGATCGTCGGGCCCGCGCGGGGCGGGCGTGAACCCGGGGGCTGCTGCATCGCGTCGCTCTGGCAGCGATCCGCCTTCATCAGCGCCAATGGTCAGAACTTGGGCCACACCTGCGTCTTTTGCGACAGTTGATAGCTCATCTTCGCACTTTGGATCGCAGACAAAAATCCACGGCTTCGCATCGGTCAGGAAATAGGTGATCTCGGAAGCAGTATAAGCTGTGTTGAGGGGCAGAAACACTCCCCCTGCCAGAACTGTTGCAACGTAAAGCTCTAACATTGCCTGCGTCTTTGGGGCCTGCACGGCCACGCGGTCGCCGGGCTTTACGCCTGCGTCCACCAAGGCCTGCGCCATACGTTCGGCGTTGGCGAAAAACGCCTTGTACGAGACCTCTTCGCCGGTCTGATGATTGTGCAGAAACAGGCTGTTTTCAGCGCCTAGGCTTGCTGCACGCAATTTCTCGGCCAAGTGGTTTGCGTGATACATGGAACGCCCTTTTACCCTTTGCTCAGTGCGGTGACGCGTGGTGATGCCGAGACATCGTGATCGCTTGCGTAGGCCTGATGGTTTTGTTCGATCGTCTCACCGTCATAAAGATAGTTGACCATCACGCCCCACGAATTTTCGGTGCCGCGCAGGCTTAGGTCCGCGCCCGGATGAATGCGCAACAGGGTGGCCCCGTTGCCGAGGTGAAAATGGGCCACCGGGTCGGCTACCGTGCCCGACGCCCTTTTGGCTTGCGTCAGAAAACGCGCTGCAAGCTGGGTGATGAAGTCATCTTGCGGCAGGTCGTGTTCGCCAAGCTCGCTTAGCGTCTCCTTGTCGGTATCGCTTAGCAAGGCGTCACCGTTCAGCAAGGATTGCTCGGCCCATTTCCTAAGGCCCGGCACCGGCGACAGCGTGACGAATGTCTTTAGGTTCGGGCGCAATTTTTGCAGCTCCGCGACCACCTGTTTGATCAGGAAGTTGCCGAATGACACGCCGCTCAGCCCCGCGTGGCAATTGGAGATCGAATAAAAGGTCGCAACCGTGGCGGTGTCGAGATCGGTCTGCTTGCGATCGATCGCAAGGATTGGCCCGATTGCATTCGGAACCTCGCTCAGCAAAGCGACTTCAACAAAGATCAGTGGATCGTCTGGCATCGCGGGGTGGAAAAAGGCGAAGAGCATCCGGTCAGGATCCCCGACGCGCTGGCGCAAATCATCCCAGTCAGCGATTTCGTGGACCGCCTCGTATGTGATGATCTTTTCCAGAATTTGCGCCGAGGTTGACCAATTGATCTGCCGCATCTCAAGAAAGCCGCGGTTGAACCAAGACGCAAAGAGGTGCTGAAAGTCCGAATCCAGCCCGCGCAGCTGTGGGTTCTGTTTCGCAAGCGCGAGCAAATCAGCCCTCATCGCGACCAATTCAGCAGTTGCCCCAGGAACGCGGTTGATGGTGCGGATCAACTCTTGGGTTTGCGGCTCTGCCACGAAATGCAGTGCGCGTGCAGCGTCGATGTCTCCGGGGGTCCAATCGGCGACGGCTGCGCTCAGCGCTGCATCATCGGGCCCGAATTCCTGGCTGACAGCGGAAAAGAAGGCCGCCTTTTCTGCGACGTCTGCCGCCGCGTAAATGTCGAGGATTTGGCGCGATATCTTCAGCCCCTCAGCCTCGCTTACGTCGCGGACCAGGGAATGACACAGCGATATCAGGCTGGCTGCGGTATCTTCTACTGCTTGTGTCCGGCTGCGACCCGCCCCCGCGATCCTTGCAAGGATCTCGCTTAAAAAGCTCTGCTGCGTCATCGAGATCAGTCCTCTGAATGAATCAAGTTCGGATCAAGGGTCCACATGGCACCCGACAATCACTCCAAACGTGTTCTCGTTCTTGATTAGTCAAATCGTTCAATCGAGCTGAGCGCCCGTTTCATCCAAAACGTCATCCCCAGCCCAACGGGCGAAAAGATGGATGAGAATGATGATCATGGACAGGGGCACGGCCACTGATATCCACACCATTGGTATCCCAAGGGTATCAGCTGTCAGCCCCGATTGGCGCGCAAGGTAGCCCTTTGCGAAACCGCCCCGCAGGCCGATGAAGCAGAAATAAACCACAGGCAAGACAAAGATCAGCACCGCCGCGCTTTGGATCACGTCCGCGAGATACCCCAGGTAGTTAGGGCGTTTTGGAAAGACGCTGTCCATCAGAACAGCATCCGAGCGTGTCTTGAAGGACAGGGTCGCGCCCAGCAATCCGGTCCAGACCATTGCATAGCGGGCGACATCTTCGGTCCAGACGGGAGGAGAAGAGAAGACATAACGCGCGATAATCTGCACGACGACCGTCAGGAACATCACACAGACCGCAAACACAGCCACGCGACGCATGATCAAGTGCAGGCGGTCGCTGGTGCTGATGATGAAATGTCGCATCTGGCGTCTCCGGTTAGGCAAGAGGCGGGCCACGTCATGCGGCCCGCCCATATCAGTTTAGCGATTCTCGTCAGAGAGTTTCTTCCACAGAGCCGTGTCTTCGGCCGACATCAGGTCGGAGTTGTAGACAGGCAAAGAGGCTTCACGGAAGACCGCGCGCTCTTCGTCGGTCAAGCGCTGGACGGTCACGCCTTTTTCTTCAAGCGCAGTCAGGCCATTCTCAGACGCTTCGGCAAGCCATGTACGGGTCGCCGCATCGGCTGTTTCAACGGCGGCATCCACTGCGGCGCGGTCGTCATCAGACAGACCGTCATACCACGTTTTGGACACGATCACAGCGCGCAGCGGCCAGATCACATCTGCCGTGGCGAAGTTCTTCACGAAGTCGGTTTGTCCAAACATCACGGGGATGAAGGGCGAGTTCAGGTAACCGTCGATCACGCCGGTTTGAAGACCTGCAGGTACTTCGCCCCACGGAACGATTGTGCCGCTGGATCCCCATGCCTGATACATCGCGATCTGTGCATCATCCAATGCGCGCATACGCAACTCGGACATATCAGCAGGCGAACGCACGGCTTGGGTCGTGGTGATTACGCCCGACGCAGGGCCAAGCGGCGCGAGCGCCAGAAGGATCGCGTCCTGCTCGGCCAGGTTTTCATTGACGCGTGTGTAAACATCACCAGCGGCCAATGCCCGGTCCATATGGTCAATGTTGGCAAAGATATAGGGCAAGCGGACGCCGTAGATAAACGGATCAACCTGCGCAACTGCGCGCACGTCCGAGAGCGAGACTTCAAGCAGACCGGTTGAGACCTGATCGAATTTTTCGGCTTCATTGCCCACAGAACCGCGCGGCATTTCCCGCACTTCCATGCCCGCCTCTTTCAGCGCATTGCCAAAGGCATATGCCCAGTTATACGAGCCAGAGGTTTCCAGGTCCGGCTTGCTGTCCAATGCGATTTTTACCTCTGCGGACGCAGTTGTGGCCATCGCTAGCAATACAGCGAGTGTGAATGTCCTGAGTTTCATTGGTAGTCCTCCCTTGGGTTTGATTAGTTCACAGAAAATCCGAACAAGCGCGGCAAGGTCAGGCTGAGCGCGGGCCAATAGACCAACGCCAGCAGAAGCAGCACCTGAACGAGAATGAAGGGCAGCACAGCGTAAGCCAGCCGCCAGTAGTTAAGATTTGTCAGCGCAGAGACGACAACAAGGCATTTGCCCAATGGGGGCGTGATCAGACCGATGCACAGATTGAAGCATAGTACGATACCAAGCTGGATCGGGCTGATGCCTTGCTCCATTGCCTGCGGAGCAAAGAGCGGGATCAGCAGAGTGAGGGCGACGGGCGTGTCCATGAACATGCCCGCGATCAGGAAGATGATCACAAGGAAAAACAGGTACTTCGTACCTGTCAGTCCGAAGGACTCCACCCAATTGGCCAGTGCGCTGGACCAGCCTAACTGGCCCGCAAGATACCCCAATACTGAAATCGCAGCGAGGATAATAAAGATCGTCCCGGTCATCTTTGCAGTGGCTTCGACCGCGTCAAAAATCATGCGCCAGTTCAGCCCCTTGTAGAACTGGCCGGCCATGAGCGCGAAAAACACAGCGATGGCAGAGCCTTCAGTCGGGGTGGCAAGCCCAAAGACCAGCGAGCCAAGGATCACTACAGGCAAGCACAAAGCAGGGGCTGCGTTCAGCAAGCTGGGCAGAAAGCGCGGCAGGTCGTCGGATGCACCGCCTGGATGCCCCTTCACATGCGCGATGACTGCGTTCAAGATCATCAGCGCAGCGGCAAGCATCAGGCCGGGGATCACGCCTGCAATGAACAAAGCTGCAACAGAAGCACCCGTCAGGCCGCCATAGATGATCATGATGATCGACGGAGGAATGATCGGGCCGATCATCGAAGACGCCGCCGTAATCGCGCCTGCATAATAAGGATCATAGCCGCGTGCCTTCATCTCGGGCACAAATGTGCGGGACAAGGCGGCACTATCGGCAATCGCAGAACCTGAAATGCCTGCGAAGAATACACTCGTGAGAATGTTCACATGACCCAGACCACCGCGAAAGCGTCCGACAATAGACATGGCGAAATCAATCAGGCTGCGGGTCACCCCTGCGCGGCTCATGATCTCTGCGGTCAGGATGAACAGAGGCATCGCCATAAAGGCAAAAACGTCCAACTGGGCAAAAATGCGCTGCGGCAGAACTGAAAGGAACTGGGTTTTATCAACGGCGACGAAGGTCAGAACCGACACCGCCCCCATGAGATAGGCAAAAGCCGTGCCACTGATCAGCAGGATGATGAAAACTATCGGAACATACCACATCACGCTACACCGCCGTTTGCAGGGACGCGCGCGCCGATTGCCCGGATTCGGCTAGGATCGGCGGGTGCGTCACGATCGACCGCAGATTGATCTTCGAAAGGGCAAGGGTCTTCATATCGGCCAAGGGGCGTTCCGTTTCTGTTTTTGCAGCAAAAAGACCTTCGAGGGCCTTGGCTGCGCTGAGAAGCCGTTCATCGCCTCGCACCGCTCCGAGCATCTGGAGCCCAAAGGGCATGCCAAAAGCGTCGCGTCCGCAAGGCAGCGTAATCGCAGGACCCCCGCTAAGCGATCCGCGATAGCACAGCGCCAGCCAGCGATAGTAGATGTCCATGTCCTGCCCGTCGATTTGGGTAGGGTGTGATTGGGTCCACGCAAAAGGTGACACCGGCGAAGTCGGCAGCACAATCACATCGACTTCGCGCATTAGGGCGTTGAAACGGCGCAGAATGCGAGTCTGCTCATTGTGCGCCCAACCGCGATCCGCCAAGGACATGGTCTGACCGAGCGCAACATTCTCTTTGATATGCGGGCCAAAGCCTTCGGGATCTTCTCGGACACCCGCGCCAAAGGCGACAGCAAAGCTTTCAGCACGCAGGATGTCAAAACAGCGATCCATGTCCCCGAGATCAAGGTCCACGGGGCGGCACTCTTTAACGTGCGGGCGCAGTGTTTCCACACGGGCTTTAAAAGTCTCGCGAATGGCCGGGTCGACGGGGGCACCGCCAAAGTCTTCGCTGTACCCGACACGCAAGTCTTGCAAAAGCACCTCGGGCAAGTCGTCGAAGCGAGCCGATACTGGAGCCGACAAAGGATCATCAAGGTCGTGCCCGCGGCACACCTCCAACATCAACGTCAGGTCATCGATTGTACGCGCCATCGGACCCAGTACAGAAATCCCTGACCACCCCAAGGGGCGCGTGGGGTGGGCGATCACACAAACTGACGGGCGATAGCCAACGATGCCGCAAAGGGCAGCGGGCATCCGGAGCGAGCCGCCCGTATCAGAACCTGTGCAAAGCGGCAGCAGGTTGGCCGCCAGCGCCGCGGCCGAGCCACCCGACGATCCACCCGCAACCAAATTGGCATCAAACGGGTTGCCTGTCGCACCCCAGACTGGATTACAACTGTTTCCTCCGGCCCCCACCTCGGGAACGTTTGTCTTGGCAAGAATAATGGCGCCCGCCGCGCGCAGACGTGCGACCATTGGCATATCCTCGTCAGGCACATGGCTTCGTGCGCGGATGCTGCCATGTGTGGTCAGCAGCCCCTTCGTGTCCTGCAAATCCTTGACGCCAATTGGCAGGCCGTCCAAAGGCCCCATCGGCGTGCCAGACCGCCAGCGCTTTGTCGCACCTTCGGCACGGGCAATAGCCCCTTTGACGTCCATCGCCGCCAAGGCATTAATTTTAGGATTGTACTGCGTTATCTGCTCTAGACAAGCTGTCAGGTATTCACTCGGAGTCAGGGTTTTGGCCGCAAAAGCAGCTAGAACCTCACACGCGGAGAGCGCGCAAAGCCTAGAGCCGCTCACGAGCACGCACGATGCATTGAGGTGAAACGAATAGACACAATAGCCCTCCCAAACCGTGTGTTTGGTTAAGGTAAGAGAGGATCCTGACAATTAAAAATGAAAAATTCGCCGGAAACCTTAACCAAATGGAATGGTTTCGATATCTTGCGTTGCTTGCTCCAGACACTTCAGGAACAAGACAAGCGCCGCATTCTGTGCGAAATGCTCCTTGCGCCAAAAGCACCGCGCCTCTGATAGCAAATCATGTGTATCCAGCGGCAGCGTGACGAGCTCGCCTCGCCTCGCCTGTGTGTGCGCCAGCCGCTGTGGCAGCAACCCAAGGGCAGGCATGACCCGCAATAGCTCGACATTCAGCGCCAGCGACAGGGATGAAATTGTATTCGTGGGTGGTGATAGCCCATTGGCGGCAAAAAGCGCGTCCACGGCCTGTCGGGCTACCGAGTTTGGTTTCGGGAGTATCCAAGGGAAATTTGCAACATCCGCCCACTTGACGGCCGTCTCTTGTGCTAGCGGGTGATTATGCCCTGCGACAACGACGACAGGCTCGGAGAACAAGGCCATTTGGTTAATACCAGCCACTTCCTGAGGCTGCCAAACCCGTGCTATCAACAGATCCAGGGCGCCAGCTTCAAGTTGCGGCAATAGTTCGACGAAATGTCCTTCGGAGACCGAAACGTTTGCCTGTGGTGTGCTGCGCTTGAACAAGGAAATCGTGCTGGGCAAGAGTGTCGGCGCAACGGAACTGACGACACCGACCGCAACAGAGCCCGACACACCGCTTGTCATCGCCTCGATATCAAAGGCGGCGCGATCAAGTTGCCCAAGCGCCTGACGCGCATGTTCAGCAAGCCTCGCGCCGATCGGCGTCAGGTAAAGCCTGTTGCGATCCCGGGTCACGACGGGCACGCCAACGATCTTTTCCAACTCGGCAATTTGTTTTGACACGGCTGGCTGCGTCACCCCAAGCGCTTCAGAAACCCGCGCGACCAGTTTCAGATCCGACAACGCAACAAGAGCACGCAAGTGCCGAAGTGTAATCCCCTGTTGAAAACCCTTACGCAAAACTTGCGCTACCTCCGCATCCATAATTTGTGCCAACGCCGCATCTATACTGCCATATGTTACCTTGGACAGGCAAATGATTGGCTTTCAAAACTCTGGAACCAACCATGTCTAATAGAACGGCGTTCAGCAGCACACATGCGTTGCCAGCGCTTGGTTCATAACTCTCCTTGCTACATCTTCTTTGGCGACAGCTGATGCAAGGCATCGTTTGTGGATTTTCCCCTTCGCTCTACATCATGCATTGGTTCAAGGTGTCGAGGCAGTCGCTATGCCACTGTGGGCCGTGGCCGAAGGTACCAATACCAAATACGGTAGGCTTCAAGCGCGATCAGGGGGCCAAAGTGGATGAGGGCGGGTGCCGCGCCGTTCCAATCGTTCAAAGCGGCCCAGTGCACGAGTGTCAGCACGGCTGCTGCATAGGTCCAGCGTTGCAACCACTTCCACCATGTTCCCATCTTGCGCACCAAGTAGTCCATTGATGTCAGGGCGAGCGGGACGAAGATGATAAACGCGACCCAGCCGGTCCAGATGTAGAGGCGTGGCAGTTCATCGACCACTATGGTCAGTGACGCCTTATCCAGCAGGTAGAAAATCGTGTGTAGCAACGCATAGCCAAAGGAGGCAACGCCCAGATAACGGCGGTTGCGTTTCAACCATTGCGGCCCTCGCCATCCTTTCAGCAGCATCGCCAAAGGGGTCGCCATCATCAGCACGATCAACAACCGTGCGGAGGTTTCGCCGGATGGGTGCACAAGCTGGTGGAAAACCCGCGGATCATCGGATGTCAGTGCGGTGAACGTCATCATGACCCCGAGGGAAGCCAGCACTGCCCATGTGAAGTAAGGTGAGGTTGCTTCAAAGAAACGTTTCATATCGGGGTCCAAACTCATTTGGGTTTCGGGGCGATATTTTACTTTTTGAGAGCGGGGATCATGCGCGCCAGCGTGCCGTCCTTGCGCACGAACTGGTTGAAAATGGCCGCAGCCGCATGGGCGGTAATCAGGGCAAAGAGCATAGTGTTCAAAAGCCAATGCACATAGCCCAGATCAGCGACGCCGTTCCATGTCATACCGCCTGTGATCACCATACCAATCAGTGTGCCGTAAAGCGCGCGGTGCACCCATGTCGCAATCTTCGCCTGCGTTTCGGATGTTCCAGGGGCATGGCCAGGCGCACCAAAGCGGTAGCGCAGATAAAGCCGTGCAAGCACTGCCAGCAGGATTGTCGATCCAAAGCCCACATGAACCAACGCCATTGTGGCGTCGCTGCCTTCGGGTGTAGCGCCGGTCTGCATGGCCTCAATGGTGCGTTTCATCGGCTCGTTGAAAAGCCATTGCACCCAGATGGCCGCAAAAACGACCCAGTGCAAAATGATCTGTGCGGGGCGGTAGGCTGTGGGGGTATCTGTCATAATGCTCTCCTATTTTGCTGGGCGCAGGGTCACTGCGACGCCTGCGGGATCGGTTCCGCGCAAGGCATTGCCGTCTTGCTGCAGATGGGGTGAGACGACGGCATCGCCATGTGTGAACAATTCGTAGTGCACCAACCCAGCAATATTTTGCGGCATGGGTGGGTTGTTGGGACCGGCCCAGATGTTCATGGCCAAACGGTGCGTGTTGGGGGCACCCGCGCCCATATCGGCAAAGCCCCAAGCGTCCAGCGTCAGGTGGCGTTCAAATCCAAGGGTTTCGAACCAGTCCAGGGCAGGCTCGAGGGCTGGCACTTTAAAGTGCAGATGCGCGAGGTAACTGTCGTCCGCCAACGGTGCCAACGGGTCTGTTCCCGCCGCATGTACCAACTCGGCCCTCACGTCCAGCGGTCCGCGCCCAGAATGGGCGTTGCCGTCAACATCGAACAAAGTCAGGCCCTTAGACATATCGCCAAAATGACTAAACCGTTCGGGTGTCTCATAGGTGATCTCAATCTCCAGCCCATCAGGATCATGGAAATATAGCGATTTCGCCATCAAGTGATCCGTCGGCCCGACCTGCACATCCAGTTGGATCAAACCGGCAAGCATCCGGGAAAATTCGGCCTGACTGCGGACGCCAATCGCGACGTGATACATGCCCGAAAAGGGCGCTTTGACAGGGGTTTCCGCGCCGGAGTGAAGGACGATTAGCGTGCGATCTCTTGTTCCAAGTCCAATACCGGGCGCTGAGTGATCGCGTTCGATCAAACCCAAGGCCGAGCTCCAGAACGCAACTGCGCGATCAAGTTCGGTCACCCGAAGTTCGACCTGGCCCCAAGACAGGCGGTCAGTTTGCGGGGAAAGGTTTGTGTTGGCGGCAAGCGCAGTATTGAACATGGGAAGGTACCCTATTGCAAAAGAAAGTGCGCCCTGGCGGGAGGAACCGGGGCGCGTCGGGGTGGATCAAGCGCGTGGTGCGATCGGCGCTTTATTTGTGCGCCCCCAGATCACAAAGGCGGCCAGTGCGAACAGGATCACGTTGACCGGCACCACTTCGAATTCGCCGCGTGTGATGTGCAGGCCAGCGGCCAGAACCATGATCACGGCAAGACCGGCTGCAGCCCATTTCGTCAGGTGCGGCATGATGCGTGTGGCAGCAGGTAGGATCAGACCCAGCCCGCCAGCGACCTCTGCAAGGCCAATGAATTTGATCAGTAAGAAGGGTGCGTTTTCTGCCCAGCCCATGCCCATCGCGACCAATTCGGCTGATCCGGAAATCAGCTTCGTCGCGCCTGCCATCAAGAACATTGCGGCCAAAGGGATCTGGGCGACCCATAGGCCAATCGTCCAGCCCTTGCCAGTTGGTACGGGGTTTGTGTCAATCGTTGTCATGTCGTTCTCTTTCTAAAAATCGCTTCTGCAGCGCGTTGTGATGAGAACAGGAATAAATCATTCCCATAGAGACATCATTAGGGTATTTGTTTATCCACTATTTACTGTGAGTTGATAATGGACACACTTCTAAGCCTGCGTGTTTTTGCCGAAGTTGCAGAACAAAAGAGCTTTTCTGCCGTAGCGGAACGACTTGGCCTCTCGCCCGCAATGACCAGCAAACACGTCAAACACGTCGAGGCGCGCGTCGGCGCCCGCCTGCTTAATCGAAACAGTCGGAACGTGAGTCTGACCGAGGCAGGCGCGCAGTACTTGCAAACGATCCGCCCCTTGCTTGATGGGCTGGCCGAAGCTGAAGCGCAGTTGACCGCAGACAGCCTGTCGCCGCGCGGTACACTCAGAATGTCGATGCCTGTTTGGATGGCAAATCCGGCCTTTGCGAGAATTCTGGCCGCCTACCATCATCAGAACCCGCATGTGACTTTTGATGTCGACTTAAGTGGCCGTAAGATAAACATGATTGAAGAGGGTATCGATCTGGCGCTGCGTGTTGCTTTCAAGTTGGACGAGGGTTTGATCGCGCGGAAACTGGCAGAGGTCACGTTCCAATTGGTGGCGGCGCCCGCGTTCCTAGACAGTTTTGGCCGCCCCAAAACCCCCGAAAATCTGATCAACGCCCCGATGCTTGCCTATTCTCAAGTGGCAGCAGACGGGCGCATAAAATTTGGTGGCGAGAAAGGCGTGGATCTCAAACTCAGGCCGATTTTGGTAAGCTCGAACGAAAGTATTCTTCATCAAGCTGCCGTTGCCGGCATGGGCTTTGCCATGCTTCCGACCTGGGCCGCTCAGGACGATGTGAAAGACGGCCGACTTGAGGTCGTGTTGCCCATGGTTGAATGGCCGAACTTGCATATTCAGGCTATTTACGCTGATCGTAGCTATCTACCTGCCAAGGTAAGAAGTTTCCTGGACTTTTTGGCTGGACCAGATGGGTTCACCGCCGTTTTGAAGTAGTGTCTCGACAACCAAACGTATGACCTGAGCGGCAAAACCTTTTAGCTTAACAAAATGGTGCCGCGCATCGCAGGCTACGGCGTTGGTCCTATTCTTGTCGTTGCTCTATTGCGACTGGCGAAAGGCGGAAGGCGAGGATAGCGGCCGTTTATACCAAAAGTTTCGACGACTGCTTCGTCCCGCTCACCGGTCTGTCAGACATCGCGCGGCAAAGGTCCGGAATGAGCCCGATCTACCAAGTCTCTGCGATGTGGCGAATGACGGCTTATCCAGTGGTTGTGATCGTCAATCAGGATGAGAACGTCTGTTACGGGTTTCTGTCGGAAAGCTTCAAGACCCTTGGAGTTCGCAGGTTTCTTCGAAAGGGCGATCCGTTGCCAGCATCGGCGACTCGGGAATTCAACACAGACGGAACGAATATCCGATCTGGCAAATCAGCATGTGCTGTAACTGACTTATCATGTTGGTTTCAGGGACCTTCGAGCGTTTTACTGGATGAAGAGATCGTCGGCCTTGGAAGCTATGGCTGCATCACTACAACCACCAACGCACTCATCAGGGCAAAATGTGTTGCGGCAGAACGCCGTTCCAGACCATGATCGAGGGCAAAGAAATCTGGAAGGAAAAGTTCGTGAACTGAACTTGGCCTGACAGACGCCGCCGGAAAAACGGCCAGCTGTCAGATCACATCTGAACCACTACAGGTAAAACGCCTATGCAGACCTTCCGGGAAACGATACACATCGCCGTGGACAAGACCATCAGGGCTTCCGAGCCATCAGACAGCCAACAACCCATTCTCAGCGCAGTTCGCTGAGGTGTCCGTCAGATCAAGTCTGAAGTTTTACACGTAACTATAGGAGGATCCTCCTCCAAGCGAAGAAAAGAAGTCGGCACGGCTCCAGGTCCCAAGCTCCTCTGGACGAACTGGCGAACACGAAATCCACCAGCCTGTGAATTCCAGGCCAACTGCCTCCTTGCTACAGGTCCAAGCCCCGCGACTGCTGTGCTCCGGCCGCGTCTACTTTCAAGCGCATAGCCCTTATGCATTTCCCAGCATCTCAGGTGCGTTGTGCGCGTTACTGAGCGTGATCCGCGACCTTTCCGCATCTCTTGCTCTTTGCGCTGTTTCCGGCTTCCTGTGCGCATTTCTGGTGCCCCGGTGTCAATGTTCTGTTCTAAAAGCCCCTTGTTTTCTTGGTCTGCTGGGTTCGTGATGTTTACATTTTACGGCAAAAAACCGTTTCCCGGCTCAGATTTGTCAACTTAATGTAAACATAGTGTAAACGTTGGGGCCCGAAATCGGGGTCAAATTACCCATTTTGGCGCCCAAAAGGTTTCCAACTATTTTACTCATGTAAACATTAGGCAACCGCATGTAAACGTCGTCCCGGGATCCGGCGAAGTGCTCCGATCCAGCCATTCCTCGCCGATAGGCCTTTCCCGGATTCCGTCACTTCCGCCGAGGTTCATAGATTCGTCTGAGAAGCTGCACACGACGTAACGTGGGTCGGGGATCACTGTTGTTGCTCACCTCGCGCAAAAAGCGCAGCTAGGCACGCTCATTGAGTGTCAGATCATCCTGCTCGTCTATCGTGATCACCTCCCGAAGATAGTCCTGATCGCCGACTGTGACCTACTGGTTGTCTGACGTCAGCGCTTATGGGTCCAAATAAGGTTATTTGCTAAGAGAGGGTTTGTTGCTCATCGTAGCCACCGAGGAGTGGACGATGAGAAAGACAACGAAGAGCCCTGGCGAGAAGATCGTCAAAGATATCAAACGCGGCACGCGCAAGCATTATTCCAGCGAAGAGAAGATCAGGATCGTACTGGATGGGCTACGCGGCGAAGACAGCATTGCCGAGCTGTGCCGTCGTGAAGGGATATCGCAGGGCGTCTACTACAAATGGTCAAAAGACTTCATGGAAGCTGGCAAGAAGAGGCTTGCTGGCGACACAGCACGAGCAGCCAACACCGATGAGGTCAAGGCACTCCGCCGCGAGGCAAAGGATCTCAAGGAGGTCGTCGCAGAGCAGACGCTTGAACTGCGTCTTCTCAAAAAAGCATGCTCGGGGATGGGGACGACCACGAATGAGATATGCCGCATCAGAGAAGCTGGAGATCATTCGGCTGGTGGAAGAAAGCCACCTGTCAGCGCGTCGGACACTGGCCAAGCTGGGCATTCCCCGCACCACATTTTACCGCTGGTACGACCGGTATCTGCAGCGTGGTGAGGCTGGTTTGCAGGATCGATCTCCCAAGCCCAATCACGTTTGGAACCGCGTTCCCGTCGAAGTGAAGCGCAAGGTTGTCGACCTCGCCTTGAAAGAGACAGAGCTATCGCCCCGCGAGCTGGCCGTGACGTTCACCGATCAAGACCGTTATTTTGTCTCGGAATCTACGGTGTATCGCACCCTCAAAGCCCATGATCTCATCACCAGCCCGGCGTTCATCGTCTTGAAGGCGGCCCCCTCTCGGCAGATTGCTTTGCAATCGCCTGCCGGGCAATGGATGAGTTCCAGCATAAGACAACTGGTATCAACCAGCTTTGGCAGACAGACTTCACCTACATCAAGGTTCTGGGCTGGGGCTGGTTCTATCTCAGCACGGTCCTGGACGATTACAGTCGCTACATCGTCTCTTGGAAGCTCTGCACGAACATGCGGACAGAAGATGTAACGGACACACTGGAATTGGCGCTACAGGCGTCTGGCTGTGATCAAATCCACGTCGTTCATAAGCCGCGTCTTCTTAGCGACAACGGCTCCAGTTATGTCTCAGGCGACTTGGCCGAATGGCTAAAGGACAAAGGTATGAAGCACGCGCGCGGTGCGCCATATCATCCGCAAACGCAGGGCAAAATCGAACGATGGCATCAAACCCTTAAGAACCGCATCCTGCTGGAAAACTACTTCTTACCGGGTGACCTCGAAGCTCAGATCGAAGCCTTCGTCGACCACTACAATCACCAGCGCTTCCACGAGAGCATCAACAACGTCACACCCGCCGACGTCTACTTCGGGCGCGACAAAGCCATTCTAAAACAACGTGAAAGGATCAAACGGAAAACACGCGAAGCGCGACGATTGCATCACCGCCAGCACGCCGCATAATCAAACCAAACAGATGAGCCAAACTCTCTCTTAGTTTAGGCAGCCACTGGTTCCAAAAACTCTGACGACGGACACAATAGAATGATCTATGGTGGCAATAATGGTGGCAAGAAAATCTCATCAAGTATTAATTTAAGCAAAATCAATATCTTGGTGAGATTTCTGGCGGAGCCGAAGGGATTCGAACCCTCGAGACGATTCCTCGCCTACTCCCTTAGCAGGGGAGCGCCTTCGACCACTCGGCCACAGCTCCGCTGACGGGTATATCCTCGCAAGCAACGGAAAGACAAGGTCGATTCTCTAGGGATTTTGATTTTTCTTTGAGAACGCAGAACCTCCTGAAATTACTCAAAACCGGATAGACAGAGAGCGATCCCGAATAAGTCACGGACATGTTTTTGCACCGACTTTGCACGCCGGGGGGCCTGCAATTACCGAGTCGCCTTTGTACAATGCAGGGACAGGATAGCTGGTCACACGTCGCCATTCAGACTTGCACGATGCCAGGCCCTTTCTGGCCGAAAGCCCGAGGTCCAGTGCCGAACCATCAATGCACACAGTCTTCCCAAAAGGCTTTCCTGCGATACTTCGCGAACATATCTCTGTGGGCTTGATGCTGTCGCACCACCCGTTGCCAGAGGAAGAGAAATTTTGCGGGGAAAACAAAAACGCCCAGGTTCTGGATCGCGTGCAGTTCCAGTCAGCGATCGAGGCAGGATGTAATTGGTGTGACCGGTGTGAGGCCGACGTCTTCGGAGCCATGGCGAAATGTGACCGTGGTCCTGAAGACACCAGTCGGACAGTCAGTCCAGCAACGCCAAACGGTCCAAAAAGAGCTGTTTGACCGCGTCAGATTTCACATCCATGCAAACCTGAATGGCGGATCGGTCCAGATTTTGTGCTGTGATCGTGCGGCCTGCGGTGGATCCCTCGCAATCCACTGAAATGACCATATCACGGATGTCGAACAATTCCGGATGGGTGCAGGCGATCACCGCGGCTGGATCATGCAATGAGCACCCATCGAATTTCCCGACGCTTTTGTAAAACGCAAGATAGAATTCGGCCATATCGCCCAACATCCCGCCGAGGCGAGGTGCACGATCCGCAATCGCAGCGAAATCGCGCGGCGTGCACAGAATCATATGCGTGACATCCAAACCTACGAGCACCACATTTGCGCCCGAAGCCATCACGACGTCTGCTGCATGGGGGTCGTGATAGATATTCGCCTCGGCATCGGGTGTAATATTACCGCCTTCTTCGATGGACCCGCCCATGATCACGATCTGGGATACGTTCCGCGTGAAATCCGGGTCCTTTTGCAGGACCATGGCGATATTTGTTAGCGGTCCAATGGCGCAAACCGTGATCTCGCCTGGGTGTTCTCGTGTTACCTGGCTGAGAAAGTCCACAGCATTTTGCGCATCAGGTGTTCCCCGAGGGTCAGCTGCGGGAATGGCACCAAACCCCTGATCCCCATGTACCTGAGAAGAAGGGGGAAACGGAGGGAGCATCAAAGGTTGATCTGCGCCTGCGGCAACCGGAATATTCAACCCAGCCGCTTCGACCAACCGCAACGCATTCCGGGTCGCGATTGGCGTCGTGACATTGCCGAACACTGTGGTCAGACCAATCAGGTCTATCTCCGGCGCGGCAGCGGCATAGAAAATGGCCATTGCATCGTCGATGCCGGGATCTGTATCAATGACCAGCTTCACGACGGCACTCGATCAGGTGTTGAACAGGAAGTGCAGAACATCACCGTCCTTGACCAGGTACGTTTTGCCTTCGGCGCGCATTTTACCCGCTTCTTTGGCCCCTTGTTCCCCATTGCACGCAATGTAGTCGTCATAGGCGATGGTTTCGGCCCGGATAAACCCCTTTTCGAAGTCACCGTGGATCACACCGGCAGCCTGTGGTGCTGCAGTGCCCTGGCGAATGGTCCAGGCGCGGGCTTCTTTGGGGCCAACCGTGAAGTAAGTCTCCAAGTGCAACAGCTCATAGCCAGCCTGGATCAACCGGTCGAGACCCGCTTCTTCCAACCCCATTTCAGAGAGAAACATTTCAGCCTCTTCGTCTTCCAGCTGGCTGATCTCTTCTTCTATCTGGGCTGAAATGATGACGTGGCTGTTGCCCTGGCTTGCGGCCATTTCCGCCACCTTGGCAGAATGCTCATTTCCGTCGGCAGCCTCGGCTTCGCCCACGTTGCAGACATAGAGGACAGGCTTGGTGCTCAGCAGTTGCAACAGCTTCCAGGCTTTGGCGTCTTCGTCATCGACTTCGACCAGACGTGCGGGTTTGCCATCTTCCAGCACCGCCTGCGCTGCTGCCAGCAAACGGTCCTGCTGTTGGGCTTCCTTGTCGTTGCCCTTGAGTTTGCGCACCAGGTTCGCACGTCGTTTTTCAATACTTTCCAGATCCGCCAGCATCAGCTCGGTTTCGATGGTTTCAGCATCTGCCACCGGGTCAACACGCCCATCGACATGGGTCACATCGCCATCTTCGAAACAGCGCAACACATGGGCAATGGCGTCGGTTTCGCGAATGTTGGCCAGGAACTGGTTGCCCAGCCCTTCGCCCTTGGAGGCACCTTTGACCAGACCGGCGATATCAACAAATGTCATCCGGGTGGGAATGATCTGTTTGGAGCTTGCAATCGCGGCCAGCTTGTCCAGACGCGCGTCCGGAACCCCGACTTCGCCCACATTGGGTTCGATCGTGCAGAACGGAAAATTCGCAGCCTGCGCAGCTGCGGTTCTGGTCAATGCGTTGAACAAGGTCGACTTACCCACATTGGGCAGGCCCACGATTCCCATTTTAAAGCCCATCTCGGCCTCCTGATGCCTATCAGAGGCCGCTTCTAGGCAGCAATTGCCGCTGACGCAAGCGCCGACACCGGTACTGACATGCCCTGCTGTGACGGGTCATGCGGTCTGGGGGTATCTTGCGAACGTGAAGAATCCCGAATTTTGCTGCAAAGACCCGATCCGCCGTTCGGCCGGGATTGATTTCCGGTCCAAGTTTCGGCACACCAAGGCGGATCACAGGAGAGACCCGACCATGACCCGTATCGATGCAAAGTTTGCCGAGTTGAAAGCAGCCAACAAAAAGGCATTTGTGTCCTATGTGATGGCCGGCGATCCGGATTTCGAAACCTCATTGGACATTGTCAAAGGTTTGCCCGCTGCCGGTGTCGACATTATCGAACTGGGGCTTCCGTTTACCGACCCAATGGCCGACGGTCCGACCATCCAGCTGGCCGGTCAGCGCGCGCTCGAAGCGGGGATGACGCTCAGCCGCACTTTGGAGCTGGCGACCGAATTTCGCAAAACCGATGACACGACCCCGATTGTGCTGATGGGCTATTACAATCCGATCTACAACCGTGGCGTAGAAACCTTCCTGTCGGATGCCAAGGCCGCCGGGATTGACGGGCTGATCGTCGTGGATCTGCCGCCCGAAGAAGATGATGAACTGTGCATTCCAGCCCAAAATGCGGGGTTGAATTTTATCCGCCTTGCGACCCCGACTACGGATGACAACCGCTTGCCGCGCGTGCTTCAGAACACGTCAGGCTTTGTTTATTATGTTTCGATCACAGGCATCACCGGCGCTGCCGAAGCGGAAGCCACCGATGTCGGCCCCGAAGTTTCCCGAATCAAATCGCAAACCGATCTGCCTGTCATCGTCGGATTTGGCATCAACACTCCCGAAAAATCCCGTGGCATCGCCAGCGTGGCCGATGGTGCCGTTGTCGGATCGGCCATCGTCGCCAAGATCGGCGCTGGGGATAGCGTCGCAGATGTGCTGAGCTTTGTGAAAACTCTGGCGGACGGTGCGCACTCCGCCTGAGGCCAGGTTTCAGACAACTGCAATTTCCGACCGGGCAGCCCAATGGCTGTCTGATGTCGTACCATGTGCCGAGATGGTGCCCACCCGTTCATCAGACCAGACATCCGGCACAGGGACCAGAACGCTGCCTTTGGGCCCGTGTCCGGGGCCATGCAAAGTTTGATCCCTTCTCCGGAACAAATGCCTTTGGCATGGCACACATCAGGATTTGCTGCGAGATGGCCCGCGCAATCTGGGCAAATGGCTGTGATGGGTCTATATCTGGGCCAACATGATACGAGTTTGAGCGAGTGGACGAAGCTCGAACGGGGCAGACCCTTTTTTCAAGAGGGGCGAATATTGGACAAGGATTAAAGCCTTAACATGACAAAGCGCGCATTGATCACCGGGGTGACCGGTCAGGATGGATCTTATCTGGCGGAATTTCTGCTGGAAAAGGGGTATGAGGTTCATGGTATCAAACGCCGGTCATCGCTGTTCAATACCCAGCGGGTGGACCATATTTACGAAGACCCGCACACCGACAATGCCCGGTTCAAGCTGCATTATGGGGATCTGACAGACAGTTCGAACCTGACCCGGATTATTCAGGAGGTTCAGCCAGACGAGGTCTATAACCTCGGTGCGCAATCCCATGTGGCGGTGAGCTTTGAGAGCCCGGAGTACACGGCGGATGTGGACGGGATGGGCACTCTGCGCCTGCTTGAAGCGATCCGGTTCCTGGGGCTGGAGAAAAAGACCCGTTTTTATCAGGCGTCAACATCCGAGCTTTATGGCCTGGTGCAGGAGACACCACAGAAGGAAACGACACCGTTTTACCCGCGTTCCCCCTATGCGGTGGCCAAGCTTTATTCCTATTGGATCACGGTGAACTATCGTGAAGCCTATGGAATTTATGCCTGCAACGGGATCCTGTTCAATCACGAAAGCCCACGCCGCGGCGAAACCTTCGTTACGCGCAAGATCACTCGGGGTCTGGCCAATATTGCCCTTGGGCTCGAGGATTGCCTGTATATGGGCAACATAGATGCCTTGCGCGATTGGGGCCACGCCAAGGACTATGTCCGTATGCAGTGGATGATGCTGCAACAAGACGCGGCCGAGGATTTCGTGATCGCGACCGGGGTGCAATATTCCGTTCGACAGTTCATCACCTGGTCGGCGGCAGAACTGGGTGTGACATTGGAATTCACCGGTGAAGGCGTGAACGAAATTGCCACCGTCGCCGCAATCGACGGGGACAAGGCCCCAGCGCTGAAGGTCGGCGACGTGGTTATGCGTATTGATACGCGCTATTTCCGCCCTGCCGAAGTGGAAACCCTGTTGGGGGATCCATCCAAAGCCAAGAACAAACTGGGTTGGACACCCGAGATCACTGTTCAGGAAATGTGTGCCGAAATGGTGATCGAGGATCTCAAGACAGCCAAACGCCATGCGCTGCTCAAGGATCACGGCATGGATTTACCGGTTTCGGTCGAAGGGTAACAGACGATGAAGATCTATGTGGCAGGTCATCGGGGCATGGTCGGCGGTGCTATCCTGCGCCAATTGCAGGCGCGCCGGGATGCGGGCGAGAATCTGGAGCTGATCACCAGAACCAGTGCCGAACTGGACCTGACCGACCAGACTGCGGTGCGGATGTTCATGCAGGCCGAACAGCCCGATCAGGTGATTCTGGCTGCGGCCAAAGTGGGTGGCATCATCGCCAATAACAGCTATCCGGCGCAGTTTATCTATGAAAACCTGATGATCGAATGCAATGTAATCCATCAGGCGTTTGACGCGGGTGTGCGGAAACTGCTGCAGCTGGGCAGTTCTTGCATCTATCCCAAGTTGGCGGACCAGCCGATGCGCGAAGACGCGCTGTTGACCGGCACGCTAGAGCCGACCAATGAACCCTATGCGGTGGCAAAAATTGCCGGGATCAAGCTGTGTGAAAGCTATAACCGGCAGTATGGCACCGACTATCGTTCGGTCATGCCGACCAACCTGTATGGGCCGGGAGATAACTTTCACCCGGAAAACAGCCACGTGTTGCCGGCGTTGATCCGCCGGTTCCATCAGGCAGTACAGGACGAAGTCTCCGAAGTGGTGATCTGGGGTACCGGTACGCCGATGCGCGAATTCCTGCATGTCGACGACATGGCGGCGGCATCGCTGTTTGTGCTGGGTCTGGATACCGAAACCTATCAACGCGAAACCCAGGAAATGCTGAGTCACATCAATGTCGGTTCGGGCACAGATGTCAGCATCCGCGAACTGGCTGAAATTGTGGCCCGTGTGACCGGCTACCAGGGAAAACTGTCTTTTGATGCCAGCAAGCCCGACGGAGCCCCGCGCAAATTGATGGACGTTTCGCGCCTCGCTCGCCTTGGCTGGACCGCCCAAACACCGCTCGAAACAGGTGTTCGTGAAACATACGAGTGGTTCAAGGCACAAAAATTGCAGGACCTCAGAGCGAAGTGACCGAGAGGCGCCGCATTTGCATTCGCGCCAGATTGTAGATTGCAAGACTGGTATAAATCACAAGCTGAGCGGGAAGAGGGGATCGCAAGTGAGAGTTGAAATCGACCAGAACTTGAGAGGCCCCGTACCGGATCGGATCGCAGTGCAGGTGCGGGGTGAAGCGGCATTCGCCTCCTGCTTTGCGACCGATGAACTCGCCCTCGAGTCGCTGTCTGCCGCCGCCCGCGCTTTGGCGGCTTTGAGCGGTGTATCCGGCGTCGAAATCGACAGACGGTTGGCGTTGAAATGGTTTGATATGACTTTGCGCCCGTCCGGGTGGACAATGCCAAGCGCGTGGGATCCGATTGCCGGGGACTATCAGGCAGCTGATGGCTGGGTTCGCCTGCACACGAATGCACCTCATCACCGGGATGCGGCCTTGGAGGTTTTGGGGTGCGCACCAGACCGGGATTCTGTGGCTCGGGCGGTATTGTGCTGGGACAAGGCTGATCTGGAACAGGCTGTGGCAGTTGCGGGCGGGTGCAGCGCGGCCATGCATACATTGGATCAGTGGATGGCCCATCCGCAGGGACAGGCCGTTGCCAGGGAACCTTTGGTTGCGTGGGAGACGCATGAACACGGACGGGCGGCCGTGGCCGACTTGTCAGATGTCAAAGTGCTCGATCTGACACGGGTGTTGGCAGGCCCGGTTGCCACCCGGTTTCTGGCCGGTTTTGGTGCGCAAGTGCTGAGAATTGATCCCCCGTCCTGGGGCGAACCAGGGGTTGAACCGGAAGTCACCTTGGGCAAGCGCTGCGCCGGACTGGAACTGCGGGACAGGAATGATCGCACGACGTTTGAAAGACTGCTGGGCCAGGCGGATATTTTGATCCACGGTTATCGTCCTGGTGCGCTCGCCCGGCTGGGCTATGATACGCTGGATTTGCAGCGGTTGTCGCCGGGGCTGATCGACGTCAGCCTGTGCGCCTATGGCTGGACCGGGCCAATGGCGGGGCGGCGTGGGTTTGATAGCCTGGTTCAGATGAGCAGTGGCATCGCAGCCGAAGGTATGATGCGAGCGGGTGCTGAGCGCCCTGTTCCGCTCCCTGTTCAGGCGCTTGACCACGCCACCGGGTATTTGATGGCCGCAGCCGGGTTAAGAGCGTTGAGCTGGCGCAATCACGGCCGGGGTGGCGCGTCGGCGCGGCTGTCACTGGCTCGGACGGCGGGTTTGTTGACCGGGACGGGCGCGCGAACGTTCAGCACGGATACGATTGGTGCAGAGATGGACGCCGATCTGAGCCAGGATGTCGAATACACCGGTTGGGGCACGGCATACCGGGTGAAATTTCCGCTGACGGTGGCGGGTGTGGGGCCAACATGGCGATATCCGGCCGGCCCGTTGCGCCGAGATGGCACAACCTGGGAATAAGAGCCCCCACTGGGGCCCTGAAAACAACGCCTTTTCGGTGGGCGCTTAAGGCGCAACAGGAGCTGAGCGTCTGGGTTGAAAAAAATCGAAAATACCTCTTGAAGCTACAGGAACTGTAGATCCTATCTTGGGCGTGTCTCAGAAATCGGAGCCCACGCAATGCCGCACGACACGAGTTTACAAACCCCGCCGCAGCCCCATGCAACCCAGTCGGCAGCTGGTGGGTGTTGTGGCACTGCTGCTCCGGTCACCAATCAGGCCCCGCCGCTTGGAACTGGCCGCAGCTTTCGGGTGAACGGGTTGGATTGCGCCGAAGAAGTCGCGGTTCTGAACAAGGTCCTGGCACCGCGATTGGGCGGAGAAGAACACCTGACTTTTGATGTTCTGAACGCCCGAATGACCATTCTCGACAGCGCTGAGCCAATGACGGATACAGACGTCTTGCGGTTGGTGGCGACAACCGGGCTGTCAGCCAAACTGTGGGATGCCACCAGCGCCGAGGCAGATCACGCCGCGCATTTGGCGCGTCAGAAACGGTTCACCGGACTGTCCGCCGCGTTTTGGGCGTTTGGATTTGGGTACCATGTTGTCGAAACCGGGGTGCCCGGGTTGGTGGGGATTTTTTCGGGCCATGGCAACAGCCCCATGCCTCTGCTCGAAATCGGAGCGTTCCTGTTGGCGGTTGTTTTTGGGGCCTGGTTGGTGGCACCCAAGGCGTGGTTTGCTGCGCGGCGTCTGTCGCCGGACATGAACCTGTTGATGATTGTCGCCGTGATCGGAGCCATTGTTCTGGGCGAATTTTTCGAGGCTGCAACCGTTGCGTTCTTCTTTGCACTGTCTCTGACACTCGAAAGCTGGAGTGTCGGGCGCGCGCGCACTGCTGTGTCGGCGTTATTGGATCTTGCCCCCCCGACGGCGCGTGTGATCGGACCGGACGACGCAGAACGGGATGTACCTGCTGTGCAGGTCGGTGTGGGGGATCGTTTCGTGGTGCGCGGTGGCGATCGTATTCCGCTGGACGGCCAGGTTGTTGACGGGGCAGGGGCCGTTGATCAGGCTCCGATCACAGGGGAAAGCGCGCTGGTCGCCAAAGAGCTTGGGGACGACGTGTTTGCTGGGACGATCAATGGAGAGGGAACCTTGATCGTTCGTGCAACCAAACCGTCAACCGATACGGTGCTGTCCCGCATCATCCGCATGGTCAGTGACGCCCATTCCCGCCGGGCCGAGGTTGAACAATGGGTAACACGGTTCGCCCGCATCTATACTCCGGCTATCATGGGATTGGCGATTTTGATCGCGGTGGTTCCCCCGATCCTGTTTGGGGGGGAATGGGCGAATTGGATCTATAACGCGCTGGTATTGCTGGTGATCGCCTGTCCCTGTGCGTTGGTTATCTCCACACCGGTTTCGATCGTGGCTGCCTTGGCGTCCTCTGCCCGCAATGGGGTGCTGATCAAAGGCGGGGCCTATGTCGAAATTCCAGGTCGGCTGACCGCTTTGGCCATGGATAAAACCGGCACGCTGACCGAAGGCGAGCCCGAAGTCGCAAACATTTTCCCGCTGGGGACCGACGAAAGTTCCCTGTTGACTGTGGCGGCAGCGCTGGAGGCGCGTTCCTCCCACCCGCTGGCGCGGGCCATCCTGGCCCGAGCAAGCCATGTTCCCGCAGCCAAGGAAACATGTATCGTTCCCGGTCGAGGGGTCGAGGGTCTGGTCGATGGTCAATCTGTCTGGCTGGGGTCGGATCGGTTTGCTACAGAAAAACGGGCGACTTTGCCGATCGATGTGCGCGACAGAATTGAAAAGGCGGGCAGCACCTTGGTTGCTGTTGGCACAGGGGACCGTCTGTTGGGAATTCTGGAGTTGCGGGACCGGGTCCGTCCAGACGCAAAAGCAGTCGTGGCTCGACTGCACGCGCAAGGCATCGACAAGATCGTTATGCTGACCGGCGACAATGCGCGCACGGCCCAGGCTGTTGCAGATCAGATCGGCATAGACGAGGTGCATGCCGAATTGCTGCCGCAGGATAAGGTCGTGGCCATTGAAGAGCTGACCGCCGGGCATGACGTGGTGGCGATGATCGGGGACGGAGTCAATGATGCCCCGGCGATGGCGCGGGCGCATTTTGCCATTGCCATGGGTGCAGTCGGGTCGGATGCGGCCATTGAAACTGCTGACATTGCGTTGATGAGCGATGACATCACCAAACTGCCGTGGCTGGTGAAACATTCGCGCCACACAATGGCGATCATTCACCAGAATATTGGTGTTGCCTTGGTGACCAAGGCCATCTTTGTTGGTCTGACGGCCTTGGGTATGGCGTCGATGTGGGGTGCGATCGCGGCTGATGTCGGTGTGTCATTGGCCGTGGTGGCCAATGCGCTGCGATTGCTCAGGGCCTGATGGAAACCGGGTGGACCTGTTCCGGTCAATCCCCGCGACACCAGGCGCGGATTGCATTCGGGTCGGCCGGTAGATCGGTGGCCAGTCCGCTGGCAAAACTGTCAAAATTCGCCCGGCTGGCACCGACGCCGACCAGAACAGGGATGCCGCGTTCCAAGGCCTTGCCGATGACTGCACAGAATCCGCGTCCTGCCGCCTCTTCAGGGCCGAATTTGTTCAGAATAAAAACGCTGGCTTCGTCCAGTTCGGCGTTCTCGACAGTGGAAACCGCCTGGGCAATTGCACCAGGGTCCAACCGACAGGCGTCAGACCCTTCTCCGAGGGACTGGGTGATCTTGATCTGAGGGCCGTCCGGCAGAACCCGCACCACCATGTCACAGCCATTGGCAAAGGCGCTTTCGTGGTCCAGAACCTTGACGATCCCAGATGTGCGGATCCCGTCCCGTTCGAGCAACGCAGCCGTTTGGGCCAGAATGCGGTCGGTTTCTCCGCGACCTTCGGCGCTGACACATGCGAGTTTCATGAGGATCTCCTTTCAAACTTTCGGGCGCAGAGTTTGGGCCGGATTTGTTTTGCGCCCACTCAGAACCGGACGCCGCGGTGGTCCGGTCAGGGCCGCGCGAAATCCAAAAATGAACACGGCCCAGCTGAGACACCAGAGCAATCCTGACAGAGCAATGAACGCCATGTATTGATCTGGAGCAAGCGGGGCCAGGAGCCGGACAACAAGCGAGGCCCACAGCGACGCAAAAGCAATCAAGAACCAGCGACCAACGCTCAGCCGATCGTCGCGCAGTGTTGCAGCGGCACGGGCCGAGATGGCCATGATCAAACCGGACATTGCACCAACGGTCAGAATATGCAGGCCATCGGCGATGGGGTATGGGGTTAGATCCAACAGGGCAAAGCCCACAATCGCGCACCCCAGCGGAACCCAGAAAAAGTTCACATGCAGCATGAGAAGCAAGGGGTCGTGAAGGGTTTCGCGGGTTCGCCATTGGCGAATCCCGCCCAGCATCAGGAGAGCAGCCAGGCCCAACAGAGCCCCGGCGCAGTTGGGCAACTCAAAAATCTGGAACGACAGCGATGCGGCCAACGAGACCTGTGCCGGCCGCCAACAGCGTGAGGTCAAGTCATCGTCAGAAAGACTGTTGCCCCGTTTCCGCAATGCGTTCCGAGTAAAGCCCGGAATGGCGCGGCTGGCAATGGTCGTGATCAGCAACGCAAAGGCAATTGCCCCTGCCTGTGCGGCGATCTTCCCTTCCCACAGATCCGCTTTGGCCATTCTGCTTAGAAATATTGCATCCCCCAGACCAAAAACCAGTATTGCTGCCACAAAACCCAGCTTGTGAAAGCTTCGGGCGGCCAGAATTGGCAGGCCGATGAGCATTGCAAGATAGAGGAAGAAAGCCGAGTTCACCGCGACTTGGAGCAAGGGTGGGATTGCGAGTGTCGTGGACAGGCGCCCCAACACCCAGAGGATCAAAAGGGCCTGCAAGGGGCGACCTTGCAACGGTTCTGTGCCGGTCCAATTGGGCAGCGCGGTCAACAGGTATCCGGCGACCGCGGCCCCGCCAAACCCGACGAGCATCTCGTGGGCGTGCCACAGCGATGGTGTCGCCAACCCGACGGGGGCTTGCAGCAAGGGCCACCAGATGATGGCGACCAGGGCCCAAATAATCCCGGCGAGAAACAAGGGGCGGTGCGGCGCAGCCCAAAAGTGTTTGAATGGACCGATTTGGGCAGGATCGCGTGTCATAACCGTTTAACTGGATCCAGAGAATTCCACACCGGTGGCACCCGTCAAAAACCCATCGCTCAATCGAATGCCTGGATCGACAGAGCGAACCGAGGCAATCAGGGCATCGGCCTCGATCTGACCATCGACCCGTTGCCGATAGAGCCGGCACAGGTCGGCGAACCCTTTTGACTGTGGTGACAGGCGCAAAGCACTGACCCCGGCTTGCTTCAGCGTCTCGATCTGGTGGGCGGTACAGGCGTAGGTGTCGGACAAGGTCTGCACCCCGTTCATGGTCAGAAATGGTTTGTGATCCAGCGTCTTGACGTCCAGTCCGTCTGGGTCATCTTCGCAGGCGAATTGGCAGTTGTCCTTGGTCCGCCCATGCAGGCGGGCGTGATAGCAACGGCCGGATATGGCCAGCGGCAATCGGCCATGTCCCCAAATCTCAACCGTCACACCCAGTTTCTGGGCCGCATCACACAACGCCTGAACCGAACCCAAGGGAAGTTCGGGCGGTAGACAGATCTGAGTTGCGCCACGTGATGCCAGCCAGGCGAGGGTGCCTTCGTTGTAGACATTGACCAATGGGCCGACGGCAAAATCGATCCCCTGCGGGATATAGGCCAGAGCAGTCAGGTCATTGACTTCGATCTCGATGCCCATGTCGACCAGATCGGCCATCAATTTGCGTTCACGTTTCAGGGTGATCAGGGCCAAGCTGGTCAGAGATACCTTCTTGCCCGCCTCAAACAGGATGGTGATCGCGTTTTCGATCCGGTCTTGAAAATAGGGTAGCCGCTTGGAGCAGACCAATTCGCCCAGGACGACGCGGTCAACCGGAGCCCCGGCAAGGCCCTGATAGAATTCAGACCAATGGTCCGCCTTCCAAAAGTATTGAATGGGTCCGACAGTCAATTCCATGCCGCTATCTCCAAGTCTTTTTATAAGCACCGGCCGTGGTGGCCTGGCCTTCGGACAGGCGTGCCAACATGCCTTCTGGCAGGGGCAGGCCCGCGTCCAGCGCATCCACAGCCTGACGGAAATTGCGCACAACCTGCGCCACATAGGACCGTGACCTTTGTCGGCCTTCGATTTTCAACGCTGTAACCCCTGCCTTTTGCAGTTGAGGGATCAGATGTTCGGCGTTCAGGCTGACCGGGTCTTCGAACAGGTGACCGGTCTTTTCGCCTGCACTGAAACAGCCCTTGCACAGTGTCGGGTAGGGCGCGGGTTCGTCTTTGCCGACACGGTGGATGGTGTATCCGCCAAGCTCGGCGTCCAGCACGCCGGCCTTTTCGTGGTATTCCACGTGGCTGGCAGGGGAACACACGCCATTCATGTTTGGGGACAACCCGGTGGCATAGGAGGACAAAGAACAACGCCCCTCGGCCATCACGCACAGCCCACCAAAGACAAAGACTTCGGTTTCGACTTTGGTTTCGGCATTGATGGCCTTGATTTCCTGTACTGACAAAACGCGGGGCAGGACCACCCGTTTGACGCCGAATGTGTCCGCGTAAAAGTTTATGATGTCAGCATTGGCCGCTGCTGCCTGAACCGACAGATGCCGTCGCAGGTTCGGATGATTGCGCGCAGCGTGATCCAACAGGCCCACATCGGCCAGGATCACGGCATCTGCATCGCAGGATTCGGCATCGGCGACGGCGGCGTGCCAGATCTGTTCGGCACCTGCGCGGGGGTAGGTGTTGATCGCCACCAACACCTTGGCCCCGTGCCCATGGGCAAAGGCCACCCCTTCGCGCATCTCGGCGCGATCAAAATTCAGTCCTGGAAAGTTGCGTGCATTGGTTTCATCCGCAAAGCCGCAATAGATTGTGTGTGCGCCTGCCTTGACCGCGGCGCGCAGGGCGGCTGGGGTTCCCGCCGGACAGACGATTTCCATCACCATGCCATACTCTCCTCGGGGCGGGACAGGCAAACGCCGGTGCGTCGTTCAGCAAGGGCCGCCAATTGTTTCAAAGGCTGGGCAAGGGGGCGGGGCAGATTGGACAGCTCCTGGGTCATGTCCAATTCTGCATCGTCGACCGCATTGCGCAGCGCCAACGCGGCAGCGGTATCGCCCTGGACCACGAGGTCCCGTGAAAAGAACAAAGCGTCCCCATCATAGGCCCCGTGGACCAACCCCAGCAGGGCCGCCATTGGCCCGGCGATCTTTGCATCCTCTCCCCCGGATTTCCGGGTTACGGTGACCTTGGGGCTGCCCTGTCGTGGTTCCAGCAAGATGGCAAAGGGCAGATCCGTTGGGTCCAGCAAAAACCGCGCGTTGGCGTGCTCTCCCAGACGGCGAAACAGACCGGGGTGATGTTTGGCCACAGATTTGGCATAGGCGGTCAGAGACAGGGACAGCGGGGCAAGCGGCAGCAATCGCAACACCCGGCTGGGCAATTGCGGAAAGACCGGAATCGGCATGGCGGGGTCTGGCAATACGAATCCTTTCGGGTCGCGGGAGCTGCGCGTTCCATCATTGGTCTTAAGCAGGTCCACACCATCCGGAATTGACGATCGTCAATTAGGCTGGCGGAAATTGCTGATAGGTGCTGGAAAACTTTTGGAGTGGTCTCTATGCGCGACTATCCTGCTTTTCCCAGCCTGCGCAGCTATCTCGACTGGTGTCGCGAGAGTGGGCAATTCTGCATGATTGATGAACCTGTTTCGGTGCGGCATCAGATGACAGCGGTGCATCGGGCGGTATTGGAAAAATCGGGCCCTGTTCTGGAATTCGCGCACCCGGTGCTGGACTGTGGGGCACGCGCCGACGTTCCGGTGATTGCCAACCTGTTTGGAACCAAGGAACGGGTGGCCGCCGGGTTGGGGGTGACATTTGACAGGCTGGAGGATCTTGGGGCCTTTCTGGCAGACCTGCGATCACCCTCTCCCCCCGAAGGCGTGCGGGATGCGCTGTCGCGCTGGCCGATGCTCAAGGCGGCATTAACCACCCGGCCCAAGATCGTTTCCAGCGCACCGGTGCAACAGGTGGTGCATGACGGTGATCAGGTCGACCTGAGCGCACTCCCGGTCCAGACTCATTGGCCTGGTGACGCAGGGCCGTTGATCACCTGGCCTGTTGTGATCACACGCCCGCATGGGACCCAGGCGCAAGATGTGGGGACTTATAATGCTGGTGTCTACCGGGCGCAGGTTTGGGACGAGAACCGGATCATCATGCGTTGGTTGCCGCATCGTGGTGGTGCCAAACACCATCACAGTTGGACCAGGGCGAATGAACCGACCCCGGTGGCCATCGTTTTGGGGGCTGATCCGGCAACCCTGCTGTCAGCGGCGTTGCCATTACCGGAAACCGTGTCGGAACTGTCCTTCAGTGGTGCGTTCAGCGGGTGTCGGCCCCGCCTGGTCCCGGCCAAGACGGTTCCGTTGCTGGTCCCGGCAGAGGCCGAGATCGTTTTGGAGGGCTGGGTTTCCCCCACGGAAACCGCCCCCGAAGGCCCCTTTGGCGATCATACCGGTTATTACAATCCGGCCGAACCTTTCCCGGTTATGCAGGTGACGGCAATCACGCACCGCAAGGACGCGTTATACCTGTCCACCTATACGGGGCGCCCGCCAGATGAACCCGCGATCATTGGCGAAGTGTTCAACACGTTGGCATTGCCCACCATACAGGCGCAGATCCCAGAGGTCCGCAAACTGTGGTTGCCGCCTGCTGCTTGTTCCTATCGCATGGCGATTGTCAGTATCGACAAACGATATCCCGGTCAGGCCCAACGGGTGATGATGGCGTTGTGGGGAATGTTGCCACAGTTCAGCTTTACCAAGATGATCATCGTGGTCGATGCAGACATCGACCCGACCGATTGGGAGGACGTGGCCTGGGCGTTGGCCACGCGGATGGATCCGGGACAGGATGTCACCCTGTTGGAGCGCACCCCTATGGATTACCTCGATTTTGCGTCTCCGCAGCCGGGGTTGGCCGGCAAGATGGGCATTGATGCCACGACCAAGATCGGCAGTGAAACCAACCGGGTCTGGGGCAGGGTAATGAAAACTGGCGATGCCGATGCGAATTTTGCTGCCGATTTGGTGGCGCGCGTTTTGCCGGGGATGGGATCATGACAGCAATACGGGTTGTTCTGGGCATTTCCGGTGCGTCGGGGGCGGCGCTGGGTCTCTCTGTTGCCCGACAACTGGCGGGGCTGGATGTAGAAACTGATCTGGTGATCAGTCCGGCTGGCAGGCGCACAATTGCTCTGGAATGTGGGGACGGCGGTTTTGAAAAATTGCGAGACTGCGTCGCCCGGCTGCATCCCGCGGGCGATGTAGGGGCGTCGATCGCCTCGGGTTCAGTTCCGGTCGCCGGGATGATCGTGGCCCCGTGTTCAATGCGCAGTCTGGCCGCCATTGCGAATGGGTTGGACGATAATCTTTTGACACGCGCCGCCGGGGTGCAACTGAAGGAGCGGCGTCGCCTGATCCTGTTGACACGCGAGGCACCGCTGACCCTGGCACATCTGCGCAACATGACGTCGGCAACCGAACTGGGGTCTATCATTCTGCCGCCGGTCCCGGCCTATTATCTGGGTCCGCTATCGGTGCAGGAGATAACGGACCAGATCGCAGCGCGTGCCATTGACCTGTTGGGGCTGGCCCCGCCTTTGGCGCGCAGCTGGGGCTCATGACGTTTCGGATCCCTGCGCCAGCAGCCAGCTCCGGGTCTTTTCGATCCGGTTGATCCCGACCTTGGCCTGTGGGGTCAATAGGTAATACGCGCTAGCGGGGTGGCTGACATGGGGGTGAACACGATGGAGCTGTCCGGTGTCCAACTCTCGCCGGACCAGGATTTCCGGCAGGATTGCGATACCATGCCCGTAACAGGCCGCGTCGATCAACATCTCGAACTGGCTGAACAGGGGGCCGGTCGGCGGAGCAGGCAATTCGGTTCCCTGGTCCCTGAACCAGATATCCCAGCTTAACGGGCGCGTGCGGTGCAACAGTGCCGGGAAATGCAAGAGATCAAAGGGGTCTTGTGCCGGGGCTGACAGCAGGCTGGGGGCGGCCACCGCAATCAGGCTTTCTGACATCAGGAAATCCACCCGGAACCCTGGCCAGGGCGGATCGCCCTGCACGATGGCAAGATCGACAACGCCTGCATCCACTCCGGCGTTGTTCAGATAAGTGATTGTGTTGACGGTCAGTCGTGGTTGAGTTTGTGCCAGACCAGCAAGGCGTGGCATCAACCAGCGGCTGCCCAGAGTCGGATAGGTGCCGATGTTCAATGCGCCGTCCGGGTTGTCCCGCGTGCGCAGTCGATAGAACGTGGCTTCCAAAGCTTCGAGCTGAGGCGACAATTCGCCCAGCAGCATTTGACCGGCATCTGTCAGGCTGACCCGCTGGCGCACCCTGTGAAACAGGGTTTGGCCCACCTGCGCCTCAAGCGACTGGATTTGTCGCCCCAGCGCGCTTTGCGACAGGTTCAACATCTGGGCTGCCTGGGTAAAGCTTTCCGTACGGGCCGCTGTTTCGAAACACAGCAACGCGGTGATAGGTGGGATTTTGCGTCGCATAGGAATTCGGTCAGTTGTTGCGTTTGTTGCAATAAGTTATGCAAATTCTCGACTTTTTTCCACATTATTTGTGAGTATTTTGTCGTGTAACGCAAAACCCAAAGGGCCGGAGCCTTTAAACATGACTTTTGTTCCCACAATTCGCGACGCTGATGTCGACATGATCGCCAGCCAAATGTCCACCATGCCGGAAACCCAATCGGTTGCCCATTTCAAACCGGGCCCCGGGATCGAGCGGCTGGAGCTGAAATTCGATATCGAAAAGTTGCGCGGTGCGCTGGAGGAATGCCAGAGGCGCGAGGCGATGATGGGGCATATGCAGGATCAGGGATTTGCTGCCCTGCCGCTGACCCAACGCCCGGGGCAGACCGAATGGACCACCAATGATTTGTCGGGGCGATACTGGCTGCGTGGAGACGATCGCTATGTCGAAGAGTCCCGTGAGGATCTGGTGCCCGAGATCGATTTTTCCGAGTTCAATCCAAAATTTGCGGGAACCTATTTCGAGCACATTCACCAGGAGCTGAGCAAACGCTTTCCTATCGGGCGGACCCGGATCCTGTCAAAGGGGTTGTACAACTGCAATTCCTGGCATCGAGACCCGGAACCGCGCCTCCACATCCCGATCATTTCGAACCCTGGATCGCTGTTCATCGTCAACCATCATGTGACGCATTTGCCAGCGGATGGGTCCGTGTATTTTACCGACACACGCGGCTATCATACCGCGCTGAATGGTGGTGAAACCCAGCGTGTGCATATCGTAGCGGCGTTGGCTTATGATCAGGTGACGGAATGAACCAATACGCAGGAATGACCCGAACAGACCGAGGCAACGCACCGGTCTGTGACTTGCGCAGTGATACGGTGACACAACCGGATGCAGGGATGCGTCAGGCCATGTACGAGGCCGAGCTCGGGGATGATGTCTATGGCGAAGATCCGCAGGTCAATCGGCTGGAAACCGAGTTGGCCGAAAGGCTGGGCAAGGAGGCCGGTCTGTTCCTGCCAACCGGGACGATGAGCAATCTGGTTGGATTGCTGGCCCATTGCGCACGGGGAGAGGAGATTATCGTCGGCACTGGGTACCACGTGTATGCCTACGAGGCCGCGGGGGCGTCGGTGCTGGGCGGGATTGCCCTTTGCCCGGTGCCGGTTCGGGCAGATGGGGCGTTGGATCCCGCGGTGATTTCCGGCGCAGTCCGGGATGATGATTCCCATCTGGCGGTCAGTCGCTTGGTGTCACTGGAAAACACGCACAATGGTTTGGTTGTCCCATTGGCCGACATGTCGGCGTCAGCCCGAACCGCACGGTCACATGGATTGTCAGTGCATTTGGATGGAGCTCGTTTCTTCAATGCGATTGCGCAGCTTGGGTGTCGTGAGACGGAATTGGCCGGGTTGGTTGATACCGTGTCAATCTGCCTCTCCAAAGGTCTGGGCACACCGGCGGGATCCGTTTTGGTTGGGCCTCAGGATCTGATTGCGCAAGCGCGTCGCTGGCGCAAGATGCTGGGTGGCGGGATGCGCCAAGCCGGTGTTCTGGCGGCAGCGGGGTTGTATGCATTGAAACACAATGTGGAAGGTTTGAGTGAGGATCACGCGCGGGCCGATCGCATTGCTCAAACGCTTCGAGAGTTGAAGGTCGGGACTGTGACACAGGCCACAAACATGGTGTTCTTCACCCCGACAGACGGTACGAACGACCTACTGCGTGCGCAGCTGGCCAAGCAGGGTGTTGTGTTGGGAGGTGGTTCAAACGGGGCAATTCGTATGGTTTTCCACAAGGATATTGACGACGTGGCAATGGAACGGGTCGAAGACGGCCTGCGGGTATTTTTTGCATAGGCGTGGATGCGCTGGTTGATGGCCAGTGTGAAAGATACGCATAAGTGGTGCCAGGCATCATTTGGACGGGAAATTTGGCAAACTGGGGCTCCCGCCCGTCGTCGGGTTCCTGTCGGAACCTCTCCTCCCGTTGGGCCGGGCGCTTTGCGGGGCAAGCCCCGCAAAGCGCCCGGCGTGGCCCAAGACCAGCGACGACGCATCTTTGATGCTGCGTCAGGGCGCGGGAGCGCGTTGGCGGGGGGCAGGTTACAGGTTTTCCGGCAATGGGTGCGCACCAAACCCAGCTGAGGTCAAATCTCTTTTCGGGCTCTGAGAGCTGCGGTGATTGTGCCATCGTCCAGATAGTCGAGCTCGCCGCCGATGGGCACGCCCTGAGCCAGAGATGTCAGGCGAACCTGGGATTGCAGTTGATCCGCGATGTAGTGTGCCGTGGTCTGTCCGTCGACGGTTGCATTCAGTGCCATGATCACTTCGGAGATATCTTCGGAGATGACCCGGTCGAGCAATCGAGGGATCCGCAGTTCGTTTGGTCCGACTGAATCCAGTGCCGACAGGGTCCCACCAAGCACGTGGTACCGACCTTTGAATACCCCGGACCGTTCCATGGCCCATAGGTCGGCCACATCTTCGACGACGCAGAGTTCGCCCGTTGCGCGTTTGGGGTCTTCGCAGATATCGCAAATTTCCGAAGTCCCGACGTTTCCACAATTCAGGCACTCGCGCGCGCTGATTGCGACCTGGCTCATGGTGTCTGCGAGCGGTGTTAGCAGCAAAGCGCGCTTTCGAATGAGATGAAGCACAGCACGCCGGGCTGATCGGGGGCCTAATCCGGGAAGCTTGGCCATCAGGGCAATCAGGTTTTCGATCTCGTCGGTCGAACCGCTCATCCAAAAGTCTCCTGCGGCATGACGATCACCGCACGTCGTGATCGGGTTGGGCTTTTTTGATCATGGCTTGATTGCGTGACAAAGGAAATGGGTTGCGCTGGATCATCGGGGGATACCACGCTTGTATCGCTGGCGGATATTGCCGCGCACCTGGGGAAGCGTCTGACGGATCAGATGAGCGATGCGCTTCTGCCCAAATGTTTTCCGGGATTTCCTGGGTCCGGCCTGGGTCCAGAAGGACCGCCAAAAACCGATCTGCACCTGCCTCTGAATGGGAAACATGCGTGGCAGGCTTGGCCCTCCCTAAGTCATCCAATCGCAATCCCGCGCAATTGGTCGACGCGGACATCGACATTGGCCAAAAACGCTAATCATGAAGACACGGGCGGTTGGCCTTCCAGGTTTCAGCCTGGCCCATCAGGGCCAGGGCCGTTCAATCCTGCCAATGCACAAGTCAGCCTTGATCAGAAGGGAAGCTTGATGTCCTTCGGCAGTCCCATGCTTTCGGTCAGGCGTGTCATTTCTTCCTGTGCTTTGTCTGCCGCTTTTGACTGTGCGTCTTTGATTGCGGCCAGGATCAGGTCTTCGACAACTTCCTTGTCGTCGCCGTTGAAGATCGAAGGATCAATGTCCAGACCTTTGAGCTCGCCTTTGGCGCTGGCTGTCGCTTTGACCAACCCCGCGCCGCTTTCGCCGACAACCATGACATTATGCAGTTCATCCTGCATCTGGGCCATTTTGGTTTGCAGCTCCTGGGCCGATTTCATCATCTTGGCCATGTCGCCAAGTCCACCGAGACCTTTTAGCATTGGGTCACTCCGTCAAAATTAGGTTGCCGATTAGATACGGGCAGGCGGCCTGATGTACAAGTGTTCTGCGCGTCCTCAGGCAGAACGTTGGCAAAGCTGGGCGGCGCTGGACTCCCGTCGGTCGTTCGATATCCGAGGAAGACAAAGCCGATTTTGTGCAGGGGTGAAAGTGGTTCGAGCCGCTCAACTTGGCCGCATACAAGCGCAGCTAGACTACTCGCACAGATGGGACACCGTCGGCGTCCGTGGCAGAGCAACAAAGGCTTTTGAGGCTGCGTTCCTGCGCGTAATCCCAGGGTCTGCCCCGATGCATCGTCGCGCGTTCGTCCCAGATCAGGACATCGCCGACCTGCCATTTGTGGCTGTAAACATAGTCGGCCTGAGTACAATGGGCGATGGCCCTGTCGATCAGCGCCTGCCCTTGTGCCAGTCCACAGCCTTCGATGGCAAAGGCGTGGCTCGCGATCAGCAGGGCTTCTTCGCCGGTCACCGGGTTTGGCCATACGGCACGCCAAGGGCGGTCAGGCCAACGTGTCATGCGGGGCAGGGTTGCCAGCTTTTCAGAGATGCGCGATCGGGAATGCGATAGGCGGTGCCAGATCACGGCGTCCCGCAATTGCGCTTTCAATTCTTCGGGCATCTCGGCCCAAGCAACCCGTGTCGAAGCGATTTCGGTCTCTCCACCGGTGTCCGGGACGACTTTGGCGGTGATGATATTGACCAGCGATGGGATCGGCAAAAAAGTGCTGTCGGTGTGCCACAACATGTTGGCCTGCAAATCCAGCAATCGTAGGTCGTCAGCTTCGCGCAAGCCTTTGGCCGTGCGGTTCGATAGCGCCGAGACCTCAAAAGCCACATCTGTACCCAAGGCCATCGACTCGCGGTTTTCCAGCGGGCCAAACAGGTGCCCCAACCGCGTGTGTTCCGCGTCTGACAGATCCTGCCCACGAAACAGCAGGGCCGAATGGGTTTCGAAGGCCTGGCGAATTTCTGGAAACAGGTGGTCGGCGGTAACGTCTGATAGATTGACGTCATGAAAAACCAACCCGAAACGGGGATGAAGCGGCGTGGTGTGCATGATTCTGAACCCTGTCTTTTCGAGAACTATTCGCCAGGACGTTGATTCGACCAAGCCCAAATTCGAGGCAAGGCCAGAATGGGCTGATCCAGAGGCGCGCGGGCGTGATTACCCGTCCTCGAAGGGGTCCCATTCGTCTTCGACTTCGGGCAGGGCTTCGGCTTCGACTTCAGCCAGAATGTCCTGTGCGGATCGAATTTCCTTGATCCGGGCCTTGGGGAAGTTGACCAGAACGGCCTGCACTAGCGGGTGTTCTTCAGCTTCTGCGCGCAATGCGTTTTCGGCGGCGTCTTCGCGTTCGCGAATGGTGTCACCACCGCCCTGATTGACCACGATGACAGCCCAGCGGTTTCCAGTCCATCGTTGCAACTGTGCCCCGAGCCTTTGTGACAGATCAGCAGGGGCATCTTCGGTAGGTTGAAATTCTACGCGGCCGGGCTGGTACGAGGCCAAACGCACATAGCTTTCGACTTGGGCCAGCAATACGCCATCTCGATGTTTGCGGATCAATTCGATGACATGTTCGAAGGTGGGATAGCGGGCCAGAGCCAAGGCCGGATCGCCCGCCAATTCCGCCATGGGTGCGCCCGATCCGGAAGCACCAGGTGTAACACTGCTTGCGGCGGGTCCGCCGGCCGGCAGGTTGCCCATAGCAGACTGGGAGGAATATCCGCCATTGCCCCCAGGTGCAGCCATGCCGCCACCTGGATTCGGGGGGGGCGGAGGCGTGTCCTGCAGTCGGCGGATCAGCTCTTCGGGGCTGGGCAGGTCGGCCACATGGGTCAGGCGGATCACTGCCATTTCAGCTGCCATCATGGCGTTAGGCGCAGCGGCGACTTCCTCTAGGGCCTTGAGCAGCATCTGCCACATCCGTGTAAGAACCCGCATGGGCAGAGCTTCGGCCATCTGGCCGCCCCGGGCGCGTTCGTCGGGAGAGATCGTGGGATCTTCGGCGGCATCTGGGGTGATTTTGACCACAGACACCCAATGGGTGATTTCGGCCAGATCCCGCAGCACTGCCAACGGGTCGGCCCCTTCGGCGTATTGCGACCCCAGTTCAGTAAGCGCCCCGGCAGCATCGCCGCGTAGGATCATATCCATCAGGTCCAACACCCGGCCCCGGTCGGCCAGCCCCAGCATGGCCCGGACCTGATCGGCAGAGGTTTCGCCAGCTCCATGTGAAATGGCCTGATCCAGAAGCGATGTCGCGTCTCGGGCCGAACCTTCGGCGGCCCGCGTGATCAACGCCAACGCATCTTCTGCGATCTCGGCGTTTTCTGCGGCGGCTATCTTGCGCATCAGGGCGATCATGTCTTCGGGTTCGATGCGACGCAGGTCGAACCGCTGACACCGCGAGAGCACCGTGACGGGGACTTTGCGGATTTCGGTGGTGGCAAAGATGAACTTCACATGCGCAGGGGGCTCTTCCAGCGTCTTGAGCAGCGCGTTGAACGCACTGGTCGACAGCATGTGAACTTCGTCGATAATATAGATTTTGTAGCGAGCCGAGGCCGCGCGATACCGCACCGAGTCGATGATCTCACGGATGTCGCCCACACCGGTGCGGCTGGCAGCGTCCATTTCCATGACGTCGACATGGCGTCCTTCCATGATCGCCGTGCAATGTTCGCATTGTCCGCAGGGTTCGGTTGTCGGGCCGCCGGTCCCATCGGGACCGATACAGTTCATTCCCTTGGCGATGATCCGTGCTGTCGTGGTTTTGCCGGTGCCCCGGATCCCGGTCATGATGAATGCCTGGGCAATCCGGTCCGCAGCAAAGGCATTCTTGAGTGTGCGCACCATCGCGCTTTGTCCGACCAGGTCGGCAAAGGTTTCAGGGCGGTATTTGCGGGCCAGCACTTGGTACTGGCTGGCGGTGTGATCAGTCATGCAATGCTCGCGCCGGGATTCGTGAGGTCAGGGTCGCCGCTCAGGGTACGGCGGTAGGCCCGTGACGTCCACCGGTCATAGGGGCCAAATGCCCGGTCTGCCGATTTCTCTTTGGGATCTCGCAAAGCTGCTGCACTATTGGCTCCCAAGGAGGCGATAGCAGGCTTGAGGCGACACATGCAGGCACAGGACAGTCAAGACGGTTCCCCGGATGCTGGCCACACAGGGCTGGTCATCCATGCGATTTCGGTCGCAGATGGGATTCTTGCGATCACCCAGCTGCCAGGGGCTTCGGGGTGTTACCAGACCGATATGAACCATATTCGTGAATGGAGACCGGGCCTGGTGATTTCAATGACCACTTATACGGAAATGGAGGCGGTCGGGGCGTCGGCCCTGGGGCAGGACGTGCAGCGTGCAGCCAGCCGCTGGGCGCATCTTCCGGTCGAAGATTTCGGTGCGCCGGGCCCCGGTTTTCTGGCCCGCTGGCCCGAGATCAGCCATATGGCCCGCAAGGCGCTGGTCGGTGGGGGGCGCGTGCTGGTGCATTGCAAGGGTGGGTGTGGCCGGTCCGGCATGGTTGCGCTGCGGTTGATGATTGAATCGGGAGAGGTCCCGGCCCATGCACTGGCCCGGCTGCGCGCAGTGCGCCCGTGTGCGGTGGAAACCACCGAGCAAATGAATTGGGCGTATGGGGAGCGCAGGTTGCCCCACGCTCCGACCTGACAGGCGTCAGGGAACCGCCACCGAGAGAGCGGGCGTTGCGGGTTGAGCCGGTCGGGTTCGCGCCTGAAGCATGGCGCAGGGTGTATGCGCCGCACCGGGGGAGGCCATCGCACCGGTCATGTCAAACAATGCATCGGCAATGCGATCAAGCGTGGCGTTCGCGGTATCGCCCGAGACCCCGCAAAACAACCGGATCTGGTCCTGTGTCGCCACAAAACGCGCCGTACAGACACGATCGCAGCCCTGGACATCCGCAGATCCGTCGATTTCAAAATCAGGCGATGTGGCTGCTCCGGCGCGATGTACCGCCTGGGTCAGTCGTTTGACGATCCGCGCAGCTGCCGGACAAGGGCGTCCGGTGTGCTGGCACAAGGTTGCAGCATAAGAATACGTTTTGTCAGTCCAGATCATAGCGCCCTCCGCGCAGTTGAACGGGTGGACCTGACAGGTGTTGCGATGTGGTATTGGCGCGTTGTGCCATCATCGAACCCTGCCCAGACACCCCGTCCAGGTACAAGTTTCAGTTCCGATGGCAGGTCTCCTGACTTGCGGGTCAAAACTTCCCCGATCCTTCCCACGCCGGATCTGGCGCAGTGGTGATCATTCGGGGTCGCTCGCCGCCTACAGTTGCGGGGGCAGTCGTGGACTGGGCCCTTTTCGGGGCCGCACCACATTCCCTTTTCATCCCGGCCACGTGAGCAACGCGGGAACCATCGGGTTCATCGCTAATGCCTGCGACCCCGCAGCGTCAAGCGGATTCGAAGTGGCACATCTGGTCTGGGAGGCGGCGCAGGATATCCGAATCGCGTTGGACCCGTGCCAATTGCCAGCCACCCTGCATCAGCAAATACAGGTTCTCGGCTGATCGGTGCGCCTGTTCGGGGGATTGTCCCAGACGCAGGGCGTGTTGTTCGACCTCGGTAATCCAGCCCTGAAACAGATGTGCTGCGTGGGTGTGAAAATCTTCGTTTTCCGGCCCTTCGAACAGGGTTGCAGAGACCGGGCAACCGCTCCACTTTCCGGCGCTATCAAACAATTTGGCGAGCTTGTGACACAGAGTCGTGGCCCCCGCTGCAAATGTATCCGCAGGGTCAAAACTGCTGGCGATCAACCGCAACATCTGGTCGGATGCCCAGGTGGCCGATGCCAACGCTAAGTCGGCCTTGCCGTTGGGAAAGTGGTGATACAGCGATCCTTTGGGTGCCTTTGCTTCGACCAGCAATTCATTCAATCCAACGCCATGATAGCCCCTGTTGCGGAACAGATTGGCCGCAGCTCGGATCAGGCGATCCTTGGTCGATAGCGGTTTTGGCGGCGTAACGTCAGTCATGGTGCCAGCTTGACAGAACTGGACCGATTGGTCCAGAGAGTGAATAGACCAAACGGTCTAGTTCGAAAGCGGGGTGGAAGATGCGAGATTTGCAACCTGATGTCACGGAACAAGATGTCAGTTTTGATGCCGGTTCAAAACGCCTGCACGGCACCTTGTTCCGCCCCAAGGGCGATCCTGTTGCCGCCGTTGTCCTGAACCCGGCGACCGGCGCACCGCATGGCTTTTATCGACATTTTGCCCGTTGGTTGGTTACGGACCGCAATATGGCCTGTCTGACATATGATTACTCGGATTTTGGGGCTTCGGCTACGCGGCACCCGCGAGATTCGGATGCGACGATGTCCGATTGGGCGTTGGTTGATCAACCCGCGGCGCGGAATGCCATGCGCGATCTGCTGCCTGGCGTGCCAATTTGGGTGGTGGGACATTCACTGGGGGCGATGCTGATGCCTTTGCAAGACGGGCTTGAGGATGTGCAGCGCATGATCGGTGTCGCCAGCGGCCTGGTGCGCCACACGGACCACCCCTGGCCTTATCAGCTGTTTGCCCGGTTGTTCTGGTTTGGACATGCGCCAATGCTGGTGAAGATGCTGGGGTACCTGCCGGGGCGGGTGGTCGGTTTCAACGTGGATCTTCCATCGGGTGTCTATTGGCAGTGGCGCAGGTGGTGCACGAAACCCAAGAGTTACTTGCCAGAAATGGGGCAAGGGTTGCCGGTCGCTGATTGGTCTCGGTCAGGTGCGCCGGTCTCGCTATTTGCCTTTGACGATGACGAAACGATTCCGCCGAAATGTGTTGCCCGTCTGCAGGATGTATATGGCCCCGAAAAAACCAAGTGTACGACCGTTGTGCCGTCGGATTTTGGTCTGTCCAAAATCGGCCATATGGGGGCTTTTGCTCGTGCTTCCGCTTCCCTGTGGCCCACGTTGATTCCGCAGGCGTGATAGATCGCCAGTTCGCAATGTCAGATCTCACACAACGGTAAAGTATTTTAAAACAATAGATTGGGCGGATATTTGTCGCCGTGTTTTCGGCCAAAGAATGGACCTTCTGATGTTGCGTTTCGACAAGTCTCCAAGAAGCTGTTCAACTGACCCCGGTTTTGAGAGCCTTGCTGCAATTTGGAGATGAGAGCCACGTCTTGAGATCGCTTGCTGCCATTTCGACTGGGAGGGGGCGCTCCCCCAGACCCAAGTAGACACGACCAGAGCGCTGAATTGCCTGCACGATTTTGAGAAAAGGCGGACTCCGGCCATTCGCCGTGATTTGAACCACAGCCTGCTATGCGAACAAAGCGGACTTGTGCATCTGCCGCGATCGCTAACGCAGCATATGGTCGTATGTGCAGAGTCACTGATGCTAAGCCAGAGATTATAACACTAAAGAGGTCGTTCTTTTTTGCGAGCCGACCTATCCTGCAAGACCATTGCGTTGCTCGTGTCACTTCATGAAATGCCGAGCCTTGCTGCAGTGGCATGGTAGATCAACAGCTACCTTATTCGGGAGCTTCATCTAAATCGGAAATGCGGCTGCTTCTTTTACAACGCCATAGGCAAATCGCGTATCGATAGAGGCCAGACCGCCAATACGCTGCAACCTGTCGCGGACGAAGTGCTCGTACCGCTCCAGATCGGCCACGGCGACGCGCAATTGATAATCCGCTTGGCCAGCCATAACATGGCAGTCGAGCACTTCATCCATTCGCATGACTTCGCCTTCAAAGCGATTAACGGTGTCCTCGTCGTGCCTTTCAAGCCGGACGTTCACAAAGGCCGTCACAGCAAGCCCATAGGCTTTGGCATCCACCCGGGCACTGTATCCCCGGATAATTCCAGCCTTTTCAAGGTTCTTCACCCGCCGCAGACAGGGCGATGGGGAGAGGCTGACCGCCTCGGCGAGATCTTGGTTCGTAATCCGGCCATTCCTTTGAAGGGCGCGGATGATCTGACGATCTTTGTTATCTAAATTGCCCATTCTTGGCATAATCTGCTAAAGATTGAGAAAAACAAGCCATATTTGGCGACTTTTGCTCTTTGCGTCTTGGTAAAGTCACCAGAACAAAGGAGAGCCAAAATGACTCAAGGATTTGCAACCCGTGCCATCCACCTGGGATATGATCCAAAAGATAACGAAGGTGCGCTGACCCCCCCATTGCATCTGGCCTCGACCTTTGCGTTCGAGACCGCCGAAGCAGGCGGCGAGATTTTCGCCGGAGCGCGTGAGGGGTATTTCTACTCCCGTATTTCGAACCCCACGCTTGACCTTTTGGAACAGCGCATCGCGTCGCTTGAAGGGGCCGAAGCGGGGCTTGCCTTGGCCTCGGGCATGGGTGCGATCACGGCAACGCTTTGGACGTTGCTCAGCCCCGGTGACGAATTGATCGTCGACAAGACGCTTTACGGTTGCACGTTTGCATTCATGAACCATGGGCTGGCCAAGTTCGGGATCAAGGTTACCCATGTGGATCTGAGCGACCCGGGGAACCTTACCAAGGCCATCAGCAGCAAAACCCGGATCGTTTATTTCGAGACGCCGGCCAACCCCAACATGCGGCTGGTGGACATTGAAACTGTTGCCAGAGTCGCGCATGCCAGCGGCGCCACCGTGATCGTCGACAATACCTATGCGACGCCCTACATCACGCGCCCGATTGATCACGGCGCGGATATTGTGCTGCATTCGGCAACCAAATATCTGGGCGGGCACGGAGATCTGGTGGCGGGACTTGTCGTGGGTACAGCAGAGCAGATTTCCGAGATCCGTTTGGTTGGCATGAAGGATATGACAGGGGCCGTCATGGCACCGTTTAATGCCTTGCTGGTCCAGCGCGGTCTCAAGACGCTGGCGCTGCGGATGGAACGGCATTCGGCTACGGCAATTCAGGTTGCCAATTGGCTCGAAAGCCACCCGGATGTGGGTGTGGTCAGCTACCCGGGCCTGCCGTCATTTGGGCAACATGACGTTGCTCAAAAACAGATGTCCTTGCCCGGTGGCATGATCGCTTTTGAGATGAAAGGCGGGATCGAAGCGGGGCGGGCCCTGATGAATGGTCTCACAATGATCCAGAGGGCGGTATCTTTGGGGGATGCCGAGACATTGATCCAGCATCCGGCATCAATGACACACTCGACCTACTCACCAGAAGAACGCAGCGCTCATGGAATCAGTGACGGATTGGTGCGTCTGTCCATTGGGTTGGAAGACCCCGAGGATATTCTCGACGATCTGGATCAGGCCTTGTCATTGCGGCGCGTGGCCAAGGCAGTCTGATACTGCCCTTCGTCATAATTACCGAGAAATACACCCTTGCGGGAGGACCCCTATGACACATCACATCGGCATCGGCCCGAACCTGCGCAAATCAGCGTATTTTGACGCGACCGTGCGCGACGGCGTGCGCAGCTTTTCGGTCTACAACCACATGCTCATTCCGGGTCACTTTGGTGATCCGGAAGCGGAATATGACCGCCTGTTGAACGGCGTCGCCATGTGGGATGTCGCGGCACAACGGCAGGTGCAACTTCAGGGGCCTGATGCGGGTAAACTGGCGCAATTTTTGACGCCGCGCAACCTGAGCAAGACAAAGATCGGTCAGGGTCGCTATGTGCCGCTTTGCGACCATGATGGGTGGTTGATCAACGACCCGGTCCTGCTGAAACTGAAGGAAGATCGGTATTGGTTTTCTGTGGCAGACAGCGACATTCATCTCTGGACCGCCGCCATCGGGCGGGAGCGCGGATGGGATGTCGACGTGAGCGAGCCCGATGTTTCACCGCTCGCGATACAGGGACCACGGGCCGAGGATGTGACCGCCAAGCTTTTTGGCCCACACATCCGGGATTTCAAATATTTCGGCTTTGCCCAGACAGTGCTGGACGGCATCCCGCTGGTTCTGGCACGCTCTGGGTGGTCGAAACAGGGCGGGTTCGAACTGTATCTGCAAGACAGCCGGCACGGTAACGCCCTTTGGGACAGGGTCAAAGAGGCGGGTCGGGAATTCGACATCGGCCCAGGAGCCCCGAATGACACCGAGCGTCTGGAAAGCGGTCTGATTTCCTATGGTGCAGATATGCGTTTGCAGACACACCGTGCCAATCCGTTCGAGATGGGGATGGGCGCGTTGGTTGATCTGACTGGCGGTCACGATTTTGTCGGCAAGGCCGCGCTGGCGCGGATTACAGAAGAAGGTGTTGTCCGCGCCCGAATAGGGCTGGTCATCGACGGCCATCCGACACCGCCGGGCCATCAAGTGCCCCTCCGGCTGAACGGGGATGAGGTCGGTTACGTCAGTGAGTTTGCCTTTTCCAAGCGGCTTGGCGCGACTATCGGCGTGGGCCTGATGCGCGCGGATCTGGTAGGCACCGACCAACCGCTCTGCGTTGGCGTGGGGTCGATGGAATACTCCGCCAAACTCTCCGAACTCCCCTTCGTCTGAGCGGAAAGGTCCAGCAACATGACACATATTCAGGCACAACACCTTAAAACGATCGAACAGCGGCTGCTTTGGCTGTCGCACTGGATGATCCACAATGCCAACCACATCCGCCCCAAGGCAGATGGCATCAAGGTGGGGGGACATCAGGCCAGTTCTGCGTCGATGGTATCGATCATGACGGCGCTGTATTTCTCGGCTCTCAAACCCCAGGATCGTGTGGCGGTCAAACCCCATGCAAGCCCGGTGTTCCATGCGATCCAATACCTGATGGGCAATATGGATCGCGAGCGAATGGAGAATTTCCGTGGGTTTGGCGGAGTTCAGAGCTATCCAAGCCGCACCAAGGATGTTGACGATGTGGATTTCTCCACCGGCTCTGTCGGGCTGGGCGTGGCAATCACCTCGCTCGCTTCTCTGGTGCAGGACTATATCGCAGCCAAGGCGTGGGGCAGGGATATCATCCAAGGCCGCATGGTCGCGCTTGTTGGGGATGCCGAACTTGACGAAGGCAATATCTACGAGGCCCTGCAGGAAGGGTGGAAAAATGATCTGCGCAATTGCTGGTGGATCATTGACTACAACCGTCAATCCCTTGATGGGATCGTGCGCGGAGGCCTGTTCGAGCGGGTAGAGAAGATCTTTGACGCCTTCGGCTGGCAGGTTGTGCGGGTCAAACATGGCACCTTGCAACGTGCGGCCTTTAATGAGCCTGGCGGTGATGCCTTGCGCAGTTGGATCGATGATTGCCCCAATCAGGATTATTCTGCGCTGACCTATCAAGGCGGTGCCGTTTGGCGGCAACGGCTGATGGATGATCTGGGCGATCAGGGTTCTGTGACTGCGCTTTTGGACAAACGCAGCGATGATGAGCTTGCCGCGCTGATGGAAAACCTCGGTGGCAACTGTGTTGAGACGATGGCTGAGACATTTGCCAGCATCGACCATGATCAGCCGGTTTGTTTTCTTGCCTATACCGTCAAGGGTTGGGGCACGCCGATTGCCGGACACAAAGACAACCACGGTGGTCTGATGACCAAGGCGCAGATGGCGGGATGGCAGGCCCAAATGGGCGTGCCCGAAGGTCAGGAATGGGAACCGTTTGCGGCGGTGAAAGACACATCCGCTTTGCAATCCTTTTTGGACAAGACCCCCTTCTTTGCCAAAGGAACGCGGCGATATGCGGACGCAAAACTACCGGTTCCAACGATCGACTTTGCCGCTGATCGAGAGATTTCGACCCAAGCCGCGTTCGGAAAAATCCTAAATGATTTGGGCAAAGTGGACAGTGCGCTGGCCGCCCGCATCATGACCACATCGCCGGATGTCACGGGCACAACGGGTCTGGGGGCTTGGGTGAATCGGCGCAAGCTCTTCTCACGTTCGGAAGAGGCAGACGCCTTCATTGAACACCGCATCCCATCGACCGCGAAATGGAACTTTGCGCCCGACGGCCAACATGTGGAGCTGGGCATCGCAGAGATGAACCTCTTTCTGTTGCTTGGGGCTGCGGGCCTGTCCCATTCTCTGTTTGGCAAGCGGATCATACCCATTGGTACCGTCTATGACCCCTTTGTTCACCGTGGCCTCGATGCGCTAAATTATGCTTGTTATCAGGATGCACGGTTCATGATCGTCGGTACGCCATCGGGCGTGACCCTGGCACCAGAGGGTGGCGCGCACCAATCCATCGGCACGGCTCTGACAGGCATGGCCCAAGATGGGTTGGCCAGTTTCGAGCCTGCGTTTGCCGATGAACTGGCGGTCATCATGGAATGGGCATTCGATTACATGCAGCGGGATGGTGACGGCGATCCCGATGAGCGCACATGGCTGCGCGATGAAACGGGCGGCTCTGTCTATCTGCGTTTGACGACCGCACCGCTTGAACAACCTGGAAAACGCGTGGATGACTCGTTTCGGCAGGGGGCAGTTGATGGGGCCTATTGGCTTCGCAGGCCGGGGCCGAGTTGCGATGTTGTTATCGCCTATCAAGGGGCTGTGGCCCAAGAGGCGATCGCAGCTGCTGGACAATTGTCTGAAGCGCGCCGTGATGTAGGTGTGCTGGCCGTGACGTCTGCGGACCGGCTGAACGCGGGTTGGACGGCGGCGCAGCGAGACCGGGCGCGTGGTAACGCGTCTGCGCAATCCCATATCGAAACCTTGCTGGGGGATTTGCCGAACTCCTGCTCGATTGTCACAGTGATGGACGGTCACCCTGCCACGCTCGGTTGGCTGGGGTCTGTTGCAGGTCACCGCGCCATCTCACTCGGGGTAGAACACTTCGGCCAGACCGGGTCGATCCAAGATCTCTATCGCCACTACGGCATCGATCGGCGGGGCATCCTGACTGCTGTGGAGGGGCTTACGGTGGGACGGCGTGTTCCCTTGCAGTCTGTCGTCTGATCAGTTGAAAGGACACGGCATGGTTTTTTTGGGGGACGTTTGCGCGGCGGATGTCGCCGCGATCGCCAATGAAACTCTGCTCTACCCCTTCATCAGAAGGTGGAGCTGACCCCTGTCGCAGCAGGATATAACCGCATAGCGCGACAACGGACAAGATCGCAAAAACCTATTTCGGGTGGCAGGGGCCGGCGGCAAAGTCGTCGGTTTCCAAGCCTTAGGTCAAATCCGTTTTTCCAGGAGCAGCCAAATGTTGTTCTAACCGCATTTTTTCACTTGCCCATTCGAAATCCAATTCCTGGCCCAGCTGGCTGAGGTCAGATGATCCCGACTGCACGCCGTCCTCCAGTTGACCAAGTATTTGTGAGACTGTTTCGCATCCAAGAACTGCGGCAGAGCCGGCACATTTATGTATGAGCGACGCGAGTTCAGGGTGCTCTGGCGATGTCAGCGTCGGGTTTGAAATCCTCGAAAGCACAAGGTCCATACTGGCGATAAATTCTGTGACAAGTGCGCGGGCTGCCTCTGGTCCCTTATTCGCCGAAAGGACGTCTAATACCGCTTTCAACTCATGCGTAGATCGCGCATTCGACGTGGATGCGGCACCAGCATGTGTTTGGATTGCCCGCATTAACACGTCGGAGGTCAGCGGTTTGACAACGGTTTCCGAAATACCCGCACTCCTAAACCGGTCTTTATCTTGTGGGAGCGCGTGGGCCGTTAAGGCGAGTATGGGGGTGCCGCGATTAGGCCCCGAACCGCTGCGAATTATTCCAGTTGCCTCTAATCCATCCAACTCCGGCATACTGATGTCCATCAAGATAAGGTCATAGGCGCGTGTGTTTGCCATGCGCACGCCCTCGGCCCCGTCTACGGCAACTTTGGGAAAATGCCCAATTTTCTCAAGCATATCCATAACGACCAATCGATTTATCTCGTTATCCTCTACAACCAGAATTTGCAGCGGAGAAAAGTCGGTATCTGATTGCGAGGCTTCTGAAACATCTTCCTGATCGGTTCTCTGATCCGCTTCTTTGGACATCGGGTGTCCAACCGGCAATCTGATCCAAAAGATGCTGCCGACCCCTTCTTCACTTTCCAGCCCAATGGTGCCGCCCATCGCGGTGACAATTCGCCGTGCGATCCCAAGGCCAAGACCGCTGCCTTCTGCAATCCGGCCATAGCTGGAATCCAGAGTCCGAAAATCTTCGAATATGGTGTCGTGATACTCTGACGCGATTCCAATGCCGGTGTCAGACACGCGGAACTCGATGGTTTCACCGTCAGACATCTGATCACAATCGACCGAGATTTCTCCGTTTTTTGTGAACTTGTTCGCGTTGGCAACAAGGTTCAGGACAATTTGCAAGAGCTTGACCCGATCGACCCAAATTCGACGGGGCGCATGTTTGGCGTCGTATCTGATCGTGTTGCCATTTGCCTCAAATGCAGGGCGCTGGCTCTCGACCAGCTCTTCCAAAAAGGCCCTGGGTTCAAGTTCTGTATTTTCGATTTCCATGAGCCCGGAGTCAGCACGTGAAATGCTCAGCACGCCATTGACGTGGTGCAATAGCAGGTTGGCCGATGTCTCCATTCCCGACAGGTATTTGCTTTGAGAGGCATCCAGACGCGTGCCGCCCATTAGCTCCATCGTTCCGACAAGCCCATTCAGCGGCGTGCGCATTTCATGGCTCATCACCGCGATCAGGTCGGCCTTGGCTTTCTCTCCGGCTATCGCCTTGTCCCGCGCCTCAATCAATTCCTGTTCGACCTCAAAACGCTTGGATATATCGCGCAGGTAGGACACAAAAATCGTTTTTCCATTTACCGTTGCTGACGAAATGGACAATTCCACGGGAAAAACGGTGCCGTCCTTTCGTTTGGCCTCCAGCAGCAAGAGACCTTGCCCAACTACGCGATGTTCTCCGGTTTCACGATAGCGTGCCATTCCTGCTTCGTGGGCGACTTGCAAATGTTCGGGAACAACAAGCCTGCTCATCAGCTGACCAATGGCTTCTTGGCGGGTGTAGCCAAAGATCCGCTCGGCGGCCCCGTTATAGTCAATGATACACCCCTCTGTGTCGATGGTTAGAATGCCATCGATCGACGTGGAGATGACTTCCTGAATGAGATTGCGGGACTCTGCGGCCGAATTCTCAGCCAATGAACTCCGTTGAACGAGCTTGAGTAGGAAAAGGACCACCACAAAAAAGATCGTCACCAGCGCCAAGGTCAAAAATGCGATCTGCCCCAGCAGGGCACCAACGGAGTTTCTGTGTGCATCGGCACCGGCTGCGAATTCGCCCATGCCGGTCAGGGAAAACTGCCGTGCTTTTGGTGCGATATCCATCAAGGTCGCTTCGATGTCAGGCAATCGTTGGCGCAGTTGCGCATCGTCGCCATCAAATACGGGTGCAAAACTGTCCAAAAAATCGGTCAGTGCGTCCAACGCGGCCTGTGCATCCGACTTTTTGCGAATGTCCTGGAATTGCTGGCCATCAGAGATTGTGAGGACCCGGCTGTAAAAGATATCGAAACGGTTGCGTAGGTTCTGTAGCCCGGTGTTTTCATCACGCGATGCCACCAAAACGGCGTTTTGAAGCCGCTGCAGGTCAACTTCGGTTTGGGCAAGCGACCATTGCGTCGTATCCGCAGTGGCGGTCGTCTGATCGTCGATTTCCTGTCTCAGGCTTCCCGCAACAACAAATATCATGATCCCAATGACCGCAATAGCAACGGTCGACGCAAACGGACCTGCGCCTTGGATGCCGCGAATTGGAAGAGTGGAAAGGGTGTTTTTCAAATTTCAATGCGCCTTTGACCAGGGGGCGGCAAATGTGCCTATTCGCTCACCACAATCCGATCAAGCTGCCAAATACTGCGGGAATACACAATCTCGGTGCGAAATTTGGCGTTGGAATCGTAGGGGTATACAATCCAGAGAGGTCCCTTTTCGCGCACTGACATGCGTTCGTCGTTTCTCAGGAACGCGATAATCGGTCCTTCCAATAGAGCATCGGAGATCGGGATCTCGACCGAGTAGTCGTTGACGGCCGTCGCCCTCAACTTACCCGTCTTGATGCCGAGCGAGGATACAAACGATGACAAGGGGACGCCCGTGAATGTCTGTTCCCCTTCGGTCCACGGTGTCGTCGTGGTAAAAGTTACCTCGCCGTCACCCCGAAGGTCCGAAAATGCGTACTCATACGTGGCTGTGGTCTCAGTGGATGTTGAAACCCCGGACACTGTCAAAACGGTGTCGCTTGCCATTGCAGGAATGGTGGAAAAGAACAGGAGCGCGACGGCTGCTGTAAATTGCGTTAGATATCCCATTGTTCACCTCTTGGGCCATTTTTTGATGGCCCTGAAAATGCCATGGACATCTGTGCAGGTCACAGGCGCATAGGTCGGTTCACACTCTACTTTGGTATAGGAGCTAGAGCAAAATCGCCGAAATCGCCGCCTTTTGATCGGGAGAATGCGAAAATCACATCTGTTACACCTTGGGTGAGAAAAATTTCTAAAAAAAACCTCAATTGAGTGCAAATTGGCAGAGGACTGGTTATGCATAATTTACAAATTCAAAACCCTCCACGCGTACAGTCTCAAGCCCGCCAATCAGGTAAATTGACGATGCGGGTACTTATTGCCGATGATCACGATCTCGTTCGAGAAGCGATTGCGTCTTTGTTGATGCAGGAAGGATTCGAAGCTGTCGAAACAGTCTCGGATCTGGGGGAAGCGATTGCACAAGTCGAACAAAGCGGCGCATTCGATCTGGTCCTCCTTGATTACAAAATGCCCGGCATGAATGGTCTGGAAGGGTTAGCCAGAATGAAGGCTGCCAACGACGGGAAACCTGTTGCGCTTTTGTCGGGCAACATGTCCCGTGCTGCGGTTCAGGATGCTATCAACCAGGGCGCGGCCGGTTTCGTTCCCAAAACCATCGCCTCGATATCTTTGAGCAATGCGGTGAAATTCATGATCGCGGGGGAGATTTTTGCGCCCTACAATTTCATGCAAGAACCGGATTCCGCAGCTGGCAACCTAAGCACGCGCGAAACCGAAGTGTTGCGCGGTTTATGTGATGGGCTGTCGAACAAGGAGATCGCACGCAATCTGGATTTGCAGGAGGCGACGATCAAGCTTCACGTGAAGACGTTGTGCGGGAAACTCGAGGCGCGCAACCGTACCCATGCGGCCATGATCGCGCGGGATCAGAACCTGCTTTGACGTGAACACGCCAGAATCGGTGCCCTAATTTGCTTTGCTCCATAGCGGCCATGGCTCTCAGTATGCGCCCTGGCCGCCCATCACCACACGCACTGTTCGAAATAGGATGCGCAGGTCAATCCACAGCGAAATCTGCCGAACATACTCCAAATCCAGCTCGATCATTTCGTCAAATCCAATCTCAGCGCGACCCGAAACCTGCCACAACCCAGTAATTCCCGGCAATACATCGTGACGCTGATGCGCCGCCTCTGGATATTGCGCCACCTCGCAGGGTAACCCCGGCCGCGGCCCCACAAACGACATGTCTCCCGTGAGGACGTTGATCACCTGCGGTAGTTCGTCCAAAGACCAGCGGCGCAGGAAGCGACCAATGGGCGTGATCCGAGGGTCGTGCTTCACTTTTAGGCAAATGCCCTGACGGTCGCTGAGGTGCCCAACCTCGTTACGACGGCTTTCCGCATCCACGTACATCGATCTGAATTTCAACATTTCAAAGGTATCGCCCGCCAGCCCCACCCGCGTTTGCACAAAAAACGCAGGTCCTCGCGATGTGACCATCACCGCAAGGCCGATGAAAAACAGAACCGGAACCAAGGCCGGTAGGGCGATCGCGCACAACACGAGGTCCAACAGTCGCTTGTGTCGCCAACCGCGTGTTTTGGGTTTCGAGCAGACAGAATTCACGGTCATCATGGTCATTGGGAAACCTCCGTACGGGAAAAACTCAGGTGCGCACCGCCAGCCAGGGATCACCTGGCAAGGCGTGACGCATCACCGCAATGCTGCCGTTGGCAGGTAAATGGTCGAGCTGGTCGACCAGGTTCAGAACAGTTGCGCGGGTGACGTCGGGCGTGACGAAAAGAACGCCAACATCGGCATTTGACAGGACGAACCGGGCGGACAGGCAATCCTGCATTCCGCCGGTCGAGACAACGACAACGTCAAACGGTTTTGCTGCCCGGGTTAAAGCGGACCGAACCATTGTGACCGACACGGCTGTGTCGTCCAACTGATCGGCAAACCCCTTGCCAATAGACACCAGACCTGGCTTGTCGTCGGTCCTGTGCAGTTTGATCTTGGAACCTAATAACAGGTCACGCCATCCTGTTGTTCCATCTCCCCTGCTTGCATTTGCAATATCCGCATCGATGAACAAAACCTTCATCCGAGCGCGCGCAAAGCTTTCCGCAAGTGCGCGTGCACAGTCCGTCGACGGGCCTGACTGAACACTGGTGACCGCGATGACAGGTGCCGATCCCACCAACCGTGGTTTTCTCAGGCATTGCACCTGCAATTCGTTGCGCAGCAGATCGGCGGCATGGGAGTCATCGGCACCCGCATCCGACACTTGACGAACCGGTAGCTGCTTTTTGACAGGCAAGAGGTTCTCGGCGAACCGCACGCCTCGATCGCTGAACCCAAGCACCAGCATAACAGCCAGCGCCACCCCAATGCCGCCGGCAAACCCGGTGGCCATCATCATCTTTTGGGTGTCTTCTGCGGGCTCCAAAGTGCGCGATGGCGGAGACATCACAACTGCATACCCCGGTAGGGCACGGCCGGATTCAAGCCGGATCACCTCCAGCGCTCGACGGGTTTCTTCCAAAAGCCGTTCGGCGGCGGTGATCTCTGTTTCGATCCCGTCCAGGTCGATACGGCGTCGATTGAGGTCTCTGGCTTCCCGACGGGCGTTGTCCAATTGTTTGGATACTTTTACGAGCAGGGATCTGATTTCGGCAAGCGTGGTGTCTTCGCCAGTGTTGCTGGCTGCGGTCAGGGCTCCGGTTTGGCCCAGAACACGGATCTGGTCGCGGCGATTTGACATCGCCAGTTCAATGACCGCGATCTCGTCGATTTTTGACGCGATCTTGCGCTGGAACCGCAGGTTGCTCTTGTCGCCATAGCCCGCGCGAAATCCGGCCAAGTGGCTTTTGAGCTTTGCGCGCTCAAAGCTGAGGTCGGCCATGGCCCGGTCCAACAGGGTCGCGCGCATGATTTCCTGGTCCGACGTATCCGCCGATGAAGATATGTCTTCGGTCTCAAGCGCTGCAAGCGTGGCGGTCACTTCCGACTTGCGGGCGGCCAGTGCATCGACCTGTGCGATCTTTTCAATATGCGCTTTGGCCAAGGCGTTCAGCCCAAACTCTCCGCCGGTTTCCAGTTGGTTCGCGCGCAATGCCGCAAGCCGTTCGATTAGATCCATTTCCCGCGCGTGCAGTTCGGACAACCGCACCGTCGAGCGTGCCTCTTCGGCCTCGGATTTCAGGGCCAGATACGAGGCAATCACCGCGTCCAGCTTCTGGGCCGCAAACACACGGTCCTTGCTGAGCGTCTTGAGTACAATCAGGCTGTCGGATCGTCTGATGTTCACCGAGCGTGCCATATCGGTTGCCGTCAACCCGTCAGCCAAATCGGGGCGGGTGACCGACAGCTTTTGAACCGACCGCTCCATGACCGGATGCGAGGCCACATAGGTCGTTTCGGCCTTTACGAAGCTGGAAAAAATCTTCAGGACCGAGTCTTCTCCAGTCGCATAGAGGATGTTGGATTCTTGCGGGTAGACACGCAAAATCGCTTGAGATTCAAAGAGTTGCGTGCCGGAAATGTAGCCAATAATTGCAACGGCAGGCGACAGGAACGCGCCGAGCGCAACTGTCTTGATCCACCGTCCACGCATTGCGCGCGCGACAGCTGCGAAGGGATTTGCCTGCACCGGCTCTTCGGCTACAGCGGCCTGAGCTTCGAACACCTCATCAGAGTTTATTGCGGCGACGCTGACCATTACATCACCCCGCTGAACGGGTTGTCAGATCCCGCTCCCACTGTTCTGCACCGGGTCTTGCTCTGCCCCATGACATGGATACCCGAGACCAGACATTGACACAGGCATAGACAGAGAGCGGCAACGCCAATGCAGGATTCCGAATTGCCCGCTTGATCACTGTGCCGGGGCTTCCGGTCTCGGGGCTTGGCAGGCCCATGGATGTCACCGCGCGGGCACCGCGCAGGCTGCGCCGCCGAACGGCGATCAGGCTGCGGACAGTCTTCGGCGCGCGCGCCGTAAACCGGCATTCCGGCACAAAAGCGATGTTTTGTTTGGGGATACTGCGACGAATGTATTCGTCATCGGCCGTGATGTGGGGCAAGGGGAATATCTGTGCTGCGGCTTGTGATGAAAGTGCAAACAGACCACCGAATTTCCCATTGTCAAAATAGGGGTTCGTCCGCCACCCTTTGTAGTAGGCGCGCACGACCGCAGAGGCTTCGGTGGCCTGAACATCCATTTGTCCGCAGGCTGCCTGGATCGCATCACCGTTCAATGCGGTGATCAGTGCCTTCAGGCTTTCCGAGGTCACGTCCAGATCGGCGTCCAGGCAGACAACCGGTATGTCCTTGGCGGCAACTTGGTAGCCAAGATTGAGCGCGTTGCATTTACCCGGCGTATCGGTTTCAAGAACGGTTGCTTGTGGTTGGGCTGACAAGGCTCGACCCACAGTGCCGTCAGTACAAGCATTTGCAATGACGACAATACGAAACCTGTCCAGTGGCAAACCACGCGACAGGTGCTGCAAGGTGCGCCAGATGACCGCCGCCTCGTTATGGGCTGGGATAAGGATGGTTGCTTCGGTCACGCCGCTGACCTCCTTCGCTGAGAGGTGTCCACCGCCTTCTCCGAGGCGTCCGCCCACACAAATTCTCGAATGACCTCGATCAGAGGGGCGAGTTCGGCCGCTTGAGGTACCCCGGCGCAGTGAGCGCCGCCTGTTTGCCCTGACATGGCGAGATCCAAGGCGTTGTGTAGCCCGTCCTGATCCTGAACAACCGTGACATTGGACAACCGCGACATCTCGCGTGCGGTGTCTTGCTGATGGTTGTTGCGATGTTCGCCAAAACGCGCGCGTCGAGGCATAAGGATCACCGGTTTGCCAAGCTCTGCCGCTGTCAGGATGGTACCCATCCCGGCGTGGGCAACGATCAGAGAGGCGGCTTGAAAACGTCGGTGAAATTCGGACATGCCCAGCATGCTGGCCGTTTCGATGCTCGTGACCTTGGCCGCGCTCTCCCCGCATTGGGCAAACACCGGCACATGAGAGTTGTGCTTTGCCCAACGGTCCAGACCAGTTAGCAGTCGATCAAAAGGTAGCTGTGTTCCGACAGTGGCGAAGATCATGGCATTCCCCCAGGTTTGCGTGAAAATCAGATCACCGCACCGCGATACTCGGCCCCGGCCTTTGACGCGACGCCAGGCCATTGGGACAGCACACGATCGGCAACGTTCAGGGCCAATCGCGCCGAAGCCGACAGGCTGCGCGCATTCGCGATCGAGTCGATAAACATGGTGCGTGCACCGAGAAGCCGCCCGATCCTGATCGCGAGAAATCCACCCGCAGCACCCGTTGAAACGATCACGTCCGGGCGCACACGCACAACGATCCATGCCAGCGAAAGTGCACACAGAAGCAGGCGCACCGGCGTGTCCTTGTTGGCATCCGGAAAAACATGGAAGTTTCGCCCGGCAACCTGCTCGGACGCAGACGCGTCAGTTGTGGCATAATGGATCTGGGCCCCGGAAAACGCTGGTGCCAAACGTTGCATTTGTGTCCAGTGACCACCGCCCGACGAAACGGCAAGGACAACGGGTTCAGTTCTTTTTTGGGAGGGCATAATGGATGTTCCACTTTCAGACGACTGGTTCTGAAAACAGAATACCCCCACTTAAATGTTTGATGTTAATGTGTAAAAGTGTTGATTGAGGTCACAAAGGGAATGCGTAGCTATCCTTAAGTGGTAGACCTGTGACCCTTGGGCGATGCACAACCGACCCATAGAGCGCGACCAGCTTGTCTGCCTTGTTGTTCCACAGCCCGTCGCGCAGAACCTTGCGGCGCGCACCCTCGCCCAGCTGAATTCGAAGCGCGGGGTTTTCTGCCAAAGTACGCAGCGATTCTGCGATGTCCTGCGCGAACATATCTGGTGTTTTCACTGGAATTCGGATGCCCGTCGCATCATCAATGATCCACCCAGGTCCGCCCCGATTTGCGGTGACGGTGGGCAATCCGTGCCGCATGGCTTCATACAGCACGCCACCGGCAGGTTCGCGGAATGAAGGGAAACAAAAAACATCGTGAGAGGCATAGAGTGCCTCAACCTCACTGCGCGGGATCCTGCCAAGAAAACGTACACGGTCTGCAACACCCAAACGCGCCGCCTCGGCACGGCAAAGGTTGATTTCTTCGCCAGCCCCTGCGCTGGTCAACGTGATGCCTGGCATTTCCTTGAGCTGCCCCAGTGCCCGCACCGCATCGCGAAGGCCTTTGGTGCGCACCCCCCGTCCAACGTGCAATACGCGCAAATGCCCGGTTTTTATGGGGCGATGATGAACCGGTGCAACATCATCGATGCCCAGTTCCAGAACCGGTTCAAATCGTTGCAAAGGAATATCCCCCAGAACGTCCTGTACATACGGGGCCACCCCCAGAACACAGGCCGCGCGTTGATAGGTATCACGCAAGAAGGGGTCATATTTGAACCGCAGTCGATCCAACTGTCGTAAACGGGTAAAAACTGGCGCGCTGGCAGCTTCGGATCGAAAGCTCGCAGGCGTTTCCAAAGCCCCCCCGAGAGGACCTATCAGGTATGGTATGGCAAAGCGACGCAGCGGTGATGCATAACGCGCGGCCTGCGGCATCAATTGATGTGCCAGATCAAAATGCGCGCCCCTGTTCAACGCTGATCGAAGCCAATGCCCAACGCAGCGCGCAAAATACGGCCAGGCCGGTTTCAGCATGGCATTCAGCCGCTCGTGCTTGCGGACCCAGGCTGGTTCAGCCCAGGTCACGACCCGTGCCTTGGGCAGTTGCGTGGCCAGATCCGGTCGTCCGGGACGCTGGAACGCCAGAACCGTCAGATCCACCCGTTCGGACAATGCGTTGGCCCATTTAAAAGCCACGAATGCTTCGCCTACGTCGGTTGCGTCAATGTTGGGTGCGATCAACAGGATTTTCAAGAACGTACCTCCCGGTTTGCTGTTGGCCACGCCTTCGGCAGATCGCCGACCACCCGCAAAAAGTGTCGGGCACGTTGACGGGCCCCGGGCCTATCCAATACCCCCAGCGCTGCCCAGAAGACGGCGCGCGAGACATTGTGTGCCGCCAGCATCACAAAGCAAATCATGGCTGCCGCCAGGCCGCCATGTTTCAGATGCAACCGGGTTGTGCCCTCTGTCATGAGCACGTCACGCCGGTGGTTCAGTTTGTTGGCAGATCCGTTTCCGAAATGTGTAACCTCGGGAATGGGCGCAAACACCACGTCCCAACCTTCGTGCCGAAACCGCCGGCACCAATCGGTTTCTTCGCCGTAAAAGAAGAACGCTTCGTCCAACAGGCCAACATTTTGCACTGCCGACCTGCGCACGAACATCGCCGCCCCGGAAATCACGTCGACCTGACGTTCTTGGCACCGGTCCCATCCCGTCATCCGATACCCGTCAAATTGGCGAAACCGCGTCAGACCCGCCGTTTGCATTGCGAGGTTTCGCAAGCTGGGAAAGGCACTGCACGAGGGCTGGACGCTGCCGTCGGCGTTCAGAACCCGCGGCCCCATGATGCCCGCGTTGGGATGTGCATCCATCCATGCAACAGCGTTTTCCAAGACAGTCCCATGCACCAAAGTGTCGGTGTTCAACAGCATTACATAGCGCCCGCTCGCGCTTCGCAGTGCCGCGTTGTTGCCGCCCGCAAAGCCCATGTTCCGGCTGCTTTCGATCAGCTGCACCCATGGAAATTCGGTCCTCACCATCCGGGGCGAGCCGTCTGTCGAAGCATTGTCGACCACGAGAACCTCGGCGTGCAATTGTCCCAATCCCCGCTCTACTGTGCATAGGCAGTCGCGCAACAGGTCCTTGGTGTTCCAGTTTACGATGATAATCGACAGGTCCACGGGATTTCCCCCTTGTGAGTGGTCAAAACAGCCGTACCGGGCGGATGGCGTGCAAAAATGCGGGCGTTCGCCGCAGGGTGCGGCTCCGGGTGGGTGATGCGTCCAGCATCCAGGCACCTGTCCCGATCAGAAAGAAAAACAAAACAAACAGGGCGTTCCAAAGATGCACGGTGGCGGCAGCGACGCAAATGCCAAACAGCGTAAAGGCCCATGCGTGTCGCGCCCGCCGCCACGCGGGCGGGAAACCCTGCCTTTGACCCACAGCCCAGACGATCCCAAGCACCAGCCCGACCTGAAGAAAAAAAGCGGGCAGCCCATACCGCACGGCCGTCACCAGCCAAAAGTTATCTATGCTGTCAGACATCCAGACCGGGCGAACCCAGTCACCCAGCCCGATACCAAAAAGGGGATGGCGTGCGACTTCGGCGGACCCGTATTCAAAGACCAAGATCCGGTTGTAAGCGGACTGTTTGGAGAAGGTCAGATATTCGACGAACACGTGAAATGGTGTCCGGTTCGACAGAAGATCGATGGCCAGATAGGCGATTGCGAACAATGTAAACAACGCCGCCCACCGTCCCTGAACAGCGCCCAGAATCCGCTCCCATGCGCAGACAAACATCTGCACCATGAGCACCACATAAGGGCCGCCGGACGCTGACATGAACGTCGCCATCCCGACACCTGCAACCTTGGAAAAATTGCCGAATTTACCCAGCTGACGCTCGGCCAGAACGAAATAGGCCAGCGAAAAGGCGGACGCGCTGAACACGCCATAAAGGATCGGATGATCAAACGGACCAAAGGTGCGTTCGATCCCCATGCGTGGCTCGATATAGGCGGCCTTTGGCCCCCCGAAAGCGCTGGCAAGACTGTCGTGCAGAAAATGGATACCCGTCAGCGCCTCGGGCACGGTGAACACCAAGGTTGCCAGAACAAGCCCGACATAGACCCGCGCCATGGCCACAAAGTCTTCGCACGACCGGATGTAGAGCCGCCCCACCAAATAGGCCCCCGCGCATTCGACCACATAAATCCCGCCGGACTCGATCCCCTGCACAAGGCCACCCCATTTGATCAAGGCCAGCAATGCCCAGAAGCAATGGACCAGAACCAATGCGTCAAACAGGTGCAGGCGACCTCGCTGGTTGGTCAAAAGCTGAAACAGCATTGGCAGGAACAGGGCCAGCAAAACCAATCGACATGCCGACAATCGCAACCCGCCCAGGTTCAGGGACACCGCTGTTGGCAGCATCATTGCGAACAATAGGCAAACCACAGGCAAAGGTGTGCCCCAAATCGATCTGGATATCGAACGCACGCCAGCCAATGTTCAGACCTCCACCCTGCGCCACGTCAGGCCTGGGCTCTCGGCGTATGTCCAGCTGATCCAAGCCAATGGATAGGTGGCAAATACGCTGATGATGGCCAGCGCTTCGGGGGAAAGCCCCGGCAAAAGCGCGACGACAGTCTGTGCCACGGGCCAGCCATAGATGTACAGTCCGTAGGAGACGTCTTTCATTGGCGGAAAAATGGGGCAGCGCAGGGCGAAAATTACCAGGCCGCCTGCTACAACTCCGGTCACAATGGTCCAGGGGAGAACAAGTGCCAGCGTCATTCCAGCCAGCGCCAGAAACAGGTTCACCCTGATCCGATCCCGAAACACATATGCTGCCATCCCCCAACAGAACGCGGCAAACAGCGGCGCGAAAGTTGCAAGACGCCCCGGTAGAACATCATGACCCCACGCCAACGCAGTCGTCACAACGACCAAGGCGATGACCAAGGTGGTCCGACGTGTCCCACCTGCCAAAACAAACGCAGCGCAAAGCGCATAGGCGACCACCTCGTGAAAAAGGCTCCATAGCGGCCCGTTGACGACCTCGGGATACGGGTTCAGTGCAAAGGCACCCGCTATGCGGTGTTCAATTGAAACAAGGGTGATCGCCCGCAGATACCATTCGGTGAGCTGTTGTAAGTTCGTACTCGCGCCGCTGGCCAATGCAAGGCTTGCCGTCACTATCAGTGCCACCGCCAGCCCCGGAAAAATTCGGCATACCCTGGCTTGCCAAAATCGTGCAACGTCGTTGCGCTCAGCGCTCCCTGTGATGAGCAGGCCCGACAGAAAGAAGAACACGCCCACGGCCCACCCACCAAGCGAGCGCCCGGTCAGATACTCCAGCGGCTCTCCCGTTCCCGCACCCAGCGCAAGTGGCCATGCGTGGCTGACGATTACCGCAACCGCCAGCACGATGCGCAAGAGAGTCAGATTTTCACTGCTTGGGGATCGCAGCGCCCGTCCCAAAGTCATCGGATACGATCCGAGATCGAAACGACCCGCCAAAGCCGTTCTCTGACCACGCGCTTCCATGTGCCCAGCAGGGACTGGGCTTTTTGCCTGGTCGACAGTTTCATCCAAAACGGAAACAGCTTCTGGCCTTTGTCATTTGGCGTACTCATGCCAACCATCCGCATCGCCGCCCGGCGCCCCCAGACCGCGCCATTCGTCGCCAACAGGTTGGGTTGCGCGCGCGCTATCACGTCACGTTTCGCAGGGGCGGCAATCAACGCCCCCTCGCGGATCGCCGCCTCGACAATGCGCCGACCACGCGCCGTCCGCGCCACGATCAGCGAACGCCCGGCGTCGGTATCTCCGCCGGGTGGCGTGTGCCAGGGGTCGCCGACGGAAATATCTGCAAACGCACCGGTGTGATCGGCGCAAATCCGGCATCGCCAGCGACGGCTCGCTTGCAGGATTGTGCCCCAGCCTTCGCCATACGAAATACCATCGCTGGTGTGCTGTTCACCGCGCGGCGTTTTCCACTTGGCTTGCATAAGACCCGGCCAGCCGTTTCCGCGATACCTGAGGTCCGTGAGTGTGTGTTGTTTGGGAACTCCGAGACGTGTCAGCAACCGATCCGTTGCGGCCAGATTAGGTGCCCCAGCACAGAAGATCGCGATGGTCAGCGGAATGCGACCTGCCAGCTCTTGGTCCTGTGATACAGCCTTGTGAACCGACGCGACATCGCAGGGTTTCCCAACAAAGACCACCGGCTCCGGGCGCGTGGAAATCTCACTCAGCGCCTCGGCGGGACTGGCTTGTGCATATCGCGACCCGGCCCCGCGCAGCAGCCCGGCCCGATCCCGACTGATCACCGTTTCATTCAGGCGCGGGTCATCTTTTTGACCGACGATGTGGACGACACCTGCCGCCAGACCGGTTTCAACCGCATGTGTTGCCAGGGCCGTGACAGCACCACCAGAAGAGCCGCGATGCCGGATCTCGGGATCCTGGGCGCAGCCCTCCCAGACCGCCAGAACGGGGCCCCATGCCATATCGATACTGTCCTGGATCTCCAGTTGCCCCCAATCCGTTCCGATACCGGCGCAGCGTTTCACTGCCGCGTGCGATGCACGCACGCCTTCGGGAGATGGATCTACAACAGGGCGACGACCGTTTTCAGGGTCGTCCAACATTTTGATGAACTTGTCATTGCCGGTCGCGCAGGCGCCGCAGCCCGTGCACAGGTTGCGTTGAACGATGGAGGTGATTGGATCCGTGTTCATACCAGAACCTCGTGTGATGTTGTGGGACGCCGTGCTTCGGTTGCCAGGAAATACGCGCGCAATGTTGCCCCGGCTTCGCCCAGTGCCGCCGAAGCGGCAATCATGACCAATGGCCACCCTGCCGCCGCAAAAATTGTTGCCGGAATTAGTGCCAAAACCCGCACGATGTTGGCCCGTGCCGGATCCGCGGTGCGGCCAACCGCGATCGCCAATTGTGAATACGGGGTGCGCAGGATGCGAAATGCGCCGGCCATTGCGAGCGCCAAAGCCAGGCCTGGACCCGGGCGAAAATCACCGCCGTAAACCAGCGCGATGAGAGTTGGTGCAAAGGCTGTAAAGCCAACCACCATGCAAATCGCAATGGCGACATGTGCCGCTAGTGCTTGGGGCCAAATCCGCGCAAAGGTATCAGCCGCGAGCGCGTCCCGCAGTCGTGGCAAAACCAGGGAACCCGCTGCGCGGCCAACGATCTGGGCGGGCAGCATCGCCAGTTGAAGCGCGACGCCGTAAAGCGCCAGCACACTCCAGTCAAAGCTGTGCGCAACGATCAGGCGGTCCGCGTAAAAGGTCAGGAACATCAATCCCGCATTCAGGATCAAGGGCGCACCAAAGGTCCAGGCCCGGCGTAGGAAACGGAAACAAAAACGAACTTGATAAACCCGCGTTGCCACCAAGTGGGACAGCACCGAAAACGCCATTGCATGCGCGATCAGGACGGCGGCCATCGCCCGGTGATCTTCGTAAATCCAGAGAGCCGGAACAAGGCAGAGAACCATCACAACCGTCGCGCCGCATTCGACATATGCCATACGCGCATAAGAAAACCACCGTTCCGTGCGCCTGAAGTCAAGATGCACCAGACCGCGAAACACCGGGATAATCGCCAGCGTTGCATAGGTGCCCGCGTCGGGACCGTCGGGAAAGGCAGCTGCCAGCAGCGATGCCAAAGCCAACAAGACTGCTCCGCCAATCAGACCACGTAAAACCGCAACACCGTGCAAGGCAGATTGAAACTGATACCCATCTCCGTCCGGGGCCTGCAGGATCAGGCGATCCACACCAACGTCGCTGATCATTTCGACCAGTCGAACAGTCAGTACCAGCATCATGGCGCGTCCCAGCTCGTCCGCTCCAATCGCCCAAGCAAAGGCGACCGAGCGCACCAGCGCAGCCGCCTCTGCCGCGATTGGCACGGCCCACGCCAGGGATCGGCCGGTCAACGACACGCGCTGCATTGGCTCAGACCCCGGACTGGGCTGCGATGCAGTCCATCTCGCGTGTGGCACGCGCGTGAATGCTTCCAAGCCGCATCGAGAGCTGTTCCCGGACCACGTGGCGACCAGCAAACGAGGCCACGGCACGGTCGGCCAAGGCACCGGGTGTCAAGCGCCGCAGGTCGGCGACATTTTGGCCTATGCCGCACTCGTCAAAAACACCTTGCGCCTTGTCGGTGTAGCCGAGACTTAACGTCGGCACGCCGGATGAAAACGCACCGATACTTGCGTGCATCCGTGCACCGGCGAACCAGTCCAATTGCGCCAGAACCCATTTCAGCTCCATCGCGTTCAGGCGTTCTTCGACGATACGCACCCGTCCCGTGGCAAGAGGTCCCAGCCTTTGAACCAGCATGCGGGCAGCGGCGAGATCGCTTTCCATCTCTGTTTCCGGCTTGTGGACATGCGATATCAAGAGAAGCCGCGGATTAGGGTCACTGTTCAACAAGGCCCGCGCGAGGGTTTCGACCTGATCGCTGTGCGAAGCTGCAAGGCCAAACGCAGTGCGCGCATTTTCGACGTCATGGCACAAGAGACCCGACACGTTCAGCCCTGCGAGGGGAAAGGACCGTGTTGGGGTCAGCCAAGCCCACAGATCTTGCGCCAGTTTGGCAGGCTTGCTTGCGGGCAAAGTCACGGCGACATCAACACCAAGCTTGTGTTTTGACGGATCAAAATCCGCACCCAGTTGGGTTTGAAGATACTCAAAGCTTTGCGCATCCCTGACCCAAACGGCCGTGGACCGGCGCAGGATTTCCGCGGCCTGCTTGGCCAATTTTGGCGATTGAAACGGCCCCAGCTTCTGGGGCAGCAGGATCAACGGAACGCCTGCATCCAGCGCCATCTTTTTGGTCAGGACCATCGCTTCAAAGCGTTTGGGGCCGTAAATATCCGTAAAGCTGTCGCCGCCCGAAATATCCAGCACTGCGCGTGCGCGCGAAACCGCCCGGGCCGAGGCGCTGAAACCGCCACCTGAACGCACCAATGCATGTGCAGTGCGAAGGCTATCCCCACGCCAGAACCGCCGATTGTGCGTCAAACCCACGAGATCAACCGATGCGTAGCCCCAATCAGCGCGCCGCCGACCACGCCCGTGATCGGCAACGGTCACAGATGTTGCGCCTCTTTGCGTCAAACCGGATACGACCGAATGGCACAGGGCGCTCACACCTTGGTTTCCGGTGTCTGGGGCCGCGTTCAATAACGTAATCATAATAGACCTCACTCTCTTAAACTGGTTTTACCGGGTTCTTTCAGGGCGAGGGTGCGCGCATAGGCCGAAAGCAGATTGCGAAAGCACAGCACGCGCTATCCAAAAGTATGGCGGGCAGATGCAACAGGGGCAATTTTGCCCGACTTCAAAGGAAAACGATGTTGGCGGTTTCCAATTCTTGAGCCGTCACGCCCAAAAACAGCACACTGTTTTCGGCATCAAACGTCAGGCGAACGCTCTGGCTTTCTTCAGAGAAGGAAAGCGAATCCGCCTGAATGCCAATGAAATGGAGGATGTCCTCGGAAACGTCAAAGGCGCGGATTTCGTCGTGTCCATGATTTGCGCTGAACTCAAAAGTATCAGCCCCTGAATCACCGCAGATAAGGTCGTCTCCGGCCCCGCCGGACAAGACGTCGTCACCGTCACCCCCGGCAAGGGTGTCGTTGCCTGCGCCACCTGCCAGGATATCGTTGCCGCTGCGCCCCAACAGCTTGTCCACACCGGCACCGCCGGAGATCTCGTCGTGGCCTGTCCCCCCATCAAGGTGATCGTTGCCGGCGTTCCCGGCCAAGACGTTGTTGTTGGAATTGCCGGTTATCCGGTTCGCGCCGTCATTCCCAGTTCCATGGAAATCACCTGAGCCAAGCAGAACCAGATCTTCGACGTTGGCGGAAAGTGAAAAACTCGCGAATGCATGAACAACGTCGTGGCCTTCGTCGGCGTATTCGATAATCGTGTCCAAGGCGTCGGTCACCTTGTAGGTGTCGTCACCAAGCCCACCATAAGCTGTATCCGCCCCCGCATTCCCGGAAAGCAGGTCACGGCCATCGCCCCCATACATCACGTCATCGCCATCACCGGGGCAAAGGACGTCGTTTCCGTCGCCACCAAATGCGGTATCGTTGCCCTGACCACCGTGCAGTTTGTCATTTCCGGAGCCGCCGTAAAGCATATCCGCACCGTCGCCACCATGCAGCTTGTCGTGGTCGCCGCCGCCGTACAGGGTATCGTCGCCATCACCGCCTATCATGTTGTCATTGCCTGACAAACCGCGCAGGAGATTGTCGTTTTGATTGCCGACGATCATATTCCGGGCCGCATTTCCCGTCCCATTTGTTGCGTCTGACCCTTTGGCCAGCCACAGATGCTCCAGCCCGTCACCCAGGACAAAATCCACTTTGGACTTTACGGTATCGGTTCCGTCTCCCCCCTGTTCCGAGACCTGATCCCCAATGCTATCTACAAAGTAGATGTCATTTCCCGTGCCGCCGAACATCCGGTCATGTCCTGCGCCACCGTCCAAAACATCGCGGCCAGCCTCACCATAGATAAGGTCATCTCCTGCCGCTGCGCGAATAAAGTCATTCCCTTCACCGCCATAGATGTCATCATTTCCCGATCTGGCAAAGATCTTGTCGTTTCCCCCATACCCAAGGATCACATCATCCAGCCCATCCGGCCCGTCGATATGGGTGCCGTCAGCATCGACAAACCCCACCATATGGTCATTTCCGGCCGTGCCCTGCACCGGCGACGTTTGTATCGTCAGCGTTGCGGTATCCGTGATCCCGCTCTGGTTCACGATGCTATACGTCAGTTCGGCTGAAACATCTCTGGGCGTGCTGCCCGGCGTCACCGACACCTGGCCATTGCCGAGGTATGTCACGACCTCACCGTTCGCCAGAACCACCTCGTCCCCAATCTCGACAACCTGACCATTCAGATGCGTCAATGTCAGGGTCTCACCCTGTGACACATCATCATTGGCCAGCAAATCTATGGTGACGCCATCGCCTTTTGCGGCAAGTTGAACCAGATCGTCTTCGGCAACGGCCACGGACAGGACGGGTGCGCGAAGCAGCACGGTAGAAGAGCTGTCGATCCCCAGAAATGGGTCGACGCCACGGGTATCCATTGCGCCATCGTTGCTGCTGACGCGCGGCGCGTCAGCAAGCAGCTGCAAATAAAGACCCCCATCATCGCCGGTGACAACGCGATAGAACCCGCCGGAGGCAGGTGTTGAACTGTCCAGATCGTGATCGGTGTTGTTGGCACCGATATAGACGTTGCCGTCCCCGTCGACGATTGTGGCACCAAATGCGCCGGTTGGAATACCGGGGCGCATTTCGCCGTCAACAAGTGTGCCCGAAATCGTCTGTGTCGTAACGGACGGCACGCTGCCCACGGCCACTTCGGTGACATCGATGGCCACCAGCAGGCCGGGTTCCCCAAGAGCCCCGGAATGAGCCACCCCATAAAAAGTCTGGGTAGGAGCATGGAATGCCAGGTCGGCCAGACCGCTAGTCGCAAATCCGATTGATGGCAAATCGATCTGCTGATGCGGCAGGGACCCGTCCGTGTTTGCACCTGAAAGGTCATAGACCACGGCCCGGCTTAGGTTGCCGCTAAAAGTCCAGAGGTTTCCCTGATCATCAAGATCGCCGATATAGGAGCCCATGACGTCATCCGAGACCACATAGGTCGCCCCCCTTGCATCAATTGCGACAACGTCGTTTCGCGCAATGGCGGCACCGGCCGCATCAACACCGTTCGATCTTGCAATCCCGTAAATCAGGTTGTCTTCGGTGGAAAAGCCGATGGCGTTCACATTCACCGCGGCGGGGGTTTCCGCCTGGGTATAACTGTTGGTCTCCAAATCGAATTTTACGAGTTGCCCATTCAGGACCTGATACACGAAATTCTGCCCCGGTGCGAAGGCGTCCACTGTCACGTCTGCACCCATGAAAGTCATGACCACAGAGTAACTGGGCACCACACCGGATGTGTCGATGGTGTCAGGTCCGCTTTGCGAACTGCTGGAGATATGGAAGGAGAGTTCGGCCGTACCGCCCGTCCCGGTCAAGTCAAAGACATAGGTCTGGAAAATACCCCCTGTGTGCACAAATTCACCGACGTTCAGGCCACCGAAAAAGACGTCAACGGTAACGCTTTCCACGTCTGCCGAAAGGTTGGCCGCCAGATTGAATTCAAGCTCGTATGGAACGCCAGCGACAGTTTCGACTGATGTTGACAATGTGGCGACTCCGTCGTCTCCAGTTCCGCCAACCCAATGATCTGAAACGGCATACTGGTCAAAGGTCAGCCGCTCTTCCACGTCTTGTAACAAATTATCCATCGTCGAACGCTTTCTCTAATACGGTACATACGCTGTGGTCGGGCGAATAGGACATCGCCCCTCACACATCCAAGCCGCCTTAGGCTGCCCGCATTACGAACAGCGCGCACCGGCGCAAACGGTCCATGGCTGGTAAATTTGGACTCTCGGTGCTTTCAAATTTGAAGCGGGATGCGCCTTTTGATTAGGAAGGACGATCTTTGGAAGCTCTTGTTTTCAATCAGTCGAGTATTTTCTTACTGAAAGTGAACCAGTCTACGTGCGCCGATGCAGTAGCGAAACGCTATGCTAATTGGTCGATTCCAGGACGATCGAGCTATGCAAGGTTTCAATTCTGAGACGAACACTCTTCAAAGTGGCGACCGCTGCCCAAAGCACGACAGCGCAACTTTTAAAAATCCACTCGGCTGCAGATATTGCCCATGAGATCCCGCGCCGTCATTTCGTCTGGGAGGGGGCCACCTTCAGATCCGAGTAGACAGGAACAAGGCGCTGAATTGCGTGCACGATTTTGAAGGTGAGCGGTGAGCCGTCATTCACCGCTACCGCGAAGAGGGTTTGCTCCCGAAGTTGGTGCGAATGGGTTCTGTCATCTGAGTTTCATCTGGCTGACATCTTGCGTTTACCATGAGTCAATAGTGGGGCCGAGACGAGTGGATCGATCCATTCGGAACTTCTCTCAGACTTTCACCTGAAGGTATCAAAATGAAAAAGTCTCTCCTGCTTTCGGCAGCCGTTGCACTGTTGGGTTCTGCAGCCTCCGCCGAAACGCTGCGTATTCCACATGAATTGGGGTATGGCGGATCTGAGTCGATCGACCCGATTTCGCCTCAGCGTTTTTACGAGGCTATCCAGAACGTATATTCGCGTTTGGTACGTCAGGGCGATGATGGTCACCCTTCTGCCGATCTGGCGCTGAGCTGGGAGCCAACACCAGACGCCAAAGAGTGGACCTTTAAACTGCGCCCCGATGTGACGTTCCATAATGGCAACGCTTTTACAGCCGAAGACGTGGCATTTTCTCTGATGCGCACCCAGTCTGAGACGATCGACAGCCCCACCAAAGGCGTGATGGAGGTCATCGACCACGTTGAGGTCATCGACGCGCTGACCGCCAAAGTGGTTCTGAAACAAACCCACGCCGATTTCCCGCTGTTGGTCATGGATTACCGGATCAAGATGCTGGACGCCGAGACCTGTGGCAATGATCTGGATGCATTGTGCGAAAGCGGTATCGGCACTGGTCCCTATGCGATGGTGAGCTATGATCCGCTGGGCACAACGACGCTGAAGCGTTTTGACAACTACTATGGCGGCACTGTTGGTACCGAGAACATGGAACTGATCGCGATTGCAGATCAGGATGCCCGTGTTGCGGCGCTGCAAGCGGGGCAGATTGACTTTATCTACGCATTGTCGGCCGAACAGGTTCCGCTGTTTGCAAACAACCCGAATTTCACGGTTCAATCTGTTCCGACCGGCCGTTGGGTTGGGCTGGTGATGAACACCCAAGAAGCGCCGTTCGACGATCCACGTGTCCGCAAGGCGATTCGCATGACCGCTGATCGCGATGCTTTGGGCAAACTGGTTTATGGCAAGGGTGGCTATATCACATCTTGTGACCATCCTGTCTGGTCTGGCGACCAGTACCGCGCCGAAATCGAATGCGCCCGCGACATCGAAGGCGCCAAAGCGTTGCTGGCCGAAGCCGGGTATGCCGATGGTCTGACCGTTGAGCTGTTCGTGTCGGATATTTCCGAAGGGGCCGTGAAGATGGCCGAGGTTTTGCAAAACCAGGCCAAAGACGCCGGTATCATCATCGAACTGGTCCCCGCTCCGTCAGATGGATACTGGGGCGATGTCTGGATGAAAGAGCCATTCTTTGCCACAGGCTGGTCCCAGCGCCCAACCGATCAGATCCTCAATGAGGCCTATCGGTCAACCGCAACCTGGAACGAGACCGGGTGGAACAGTGCCGAGTTTGACGCCAAGCTGGACGCCGCGCGCGGCGAGCTGGATTTTGACAAGCGCAAGGCGCTGTATGGTGAGCTGCAGAACGAACTGTGGGAAACCGGCGGATCCTTCATCCCTGTCCACTTGAACACTGTGCGGGCCTTTAGTGCCAAACTGTCGGGCATCCAGCCGGTCGAAGACTTCTCGATCCGGTACGAAGACGTTGTGAAATCGGCGTCCGGTTCCTGATCGGGATCAGCATTTCCGACATACTTCCCTGCGTGGCCTGCTTTGCAAAAAACAGGCCACGTTGGCTTTTCAATATCCTGAACAGGGCCTGCTCATGCCAACCCTCATTCTGCGCCGCTTTGGTTTTGCGGCGTTCACCGTTGCATTTGTCTCGATCATCATGTTTCTCGCCGTCGAGGCGCTGCCCGGCAACGTGTGTACCTCTTTCCTGCAACGGTTCGCACAGGGCCCCCGGTTAGAGCGCTGTATTGAACAACAGGGCCTGAACCGCCCGGCTGTGGTGCGCTATGGCGAATGGGTGGCAGGGGCCGCACAGGGGGATTTCGGCTATTCCCTGAAGAAACGCAAACCCATCAACGAGCTGATCTGGGAGCGGTTCCGCAATACAGCCTTGTTGGGCGGATTTGCCGCGCTGCTGGCGATTCCGCTGGCGATCATATTGGGGATTGCTGCAGGGGTCCGACGCGATAGACCGCTGGATCTATCGTTGTCTGGGGCTGCAATGCTGGCAATGACAGTTCCCGAATTCGTGACCGCGACCGCTCTGATCTATGTTTTTGCCATCACGCTACAATGGTTTCCGGCTGTAACCATCATCTCGCCCGGGGCGGGTTTGATGCAGATGCTGCCCAATATCGTGCTGCCCGTGATCGTTCTGAGCGCGGTTTTGATCGCCCATATCATGCGGATGATGCGGGCCAGCGTGATTGATGTGATGACCAGCGACTACGTGCAGATGGCGCGTTTGAAAGGGGTGCCTGAACGCCAAATCATCTGGAAACACGTTGTCCCGAACGCGATGATCCCGGCCCTAAATGTGATTGCTCTGACCATCGCCTGGTTGTTGGTCGGAGTCGTGGTGGTCGAAAAAGTCTTTAATTACCCCGGCCTTGGTACCTTGATGATCCAGGCCATTTTCGACCGCGATTTGCCAATGGTGCAGGCCATCGCACTGATTTTTTCGGTTATTTACGTGGGTGTGAACCTGCTGGCTGATCTTGCCGCGGTGGCCTTGGATCCCCGTTTGCGCCGCAAAGGACATTGATATGCTGAGCCTCATTCAAAACGTGGCCGCGCGCCCGTCGGGGGCCATTGGCCTGATCCTGACCCTGTTTCATGTGGGTATGGCGCTGTTGGCACCTGTTCTGGCCCCGTATGGTCCCACCATGCAGGATGCGGATGCAATTCTGTTGGCCCCTTCAACGGCCCATTGGATGGGCACCGATACGCTGGGCCGGGATGTGTTTTCCCGTGTGATCTATGGTGGGCGACTCGCGATTTCCGTGACCTTTGCGGCGGCTGTCATTGCAACGCTCTGGGGCGGGTTCGCCGGTATCTTTTTTGGCACCGTTGGCGGGCGCGTAGATGAATACTCGATGCGGATTGTCGATGCATTTTTGTCGATGCCATGGCTGCTGTTTTTGTTGCTGATCATCTCGATTGGTGGCGCAGGGCCGGTGACCATCATCCCGACACTGGGGTTCTTCTATGGCGTTGCGGTTTTGCGCGTGGTGCGCGGGGCGGCGATGCAAGTGGCGGCGCGGGATTTTGTCACCGCGGCCAAGGCGCGGGGCGAAAAACTGTGGCCCATTATCACCCGCGAGATGTTCCCGAACTTGTCCGACATCCTGCTGGTCGAGGGAGCAATGCGGTGGAGCTGGATGTTGCTGGCGTTCTCGTCCCTGTCGTTTCTGGGATTTGGCGCCACGCCGCCCACGCCTGATTGGGGGCTGATGGTTGCACAGGAACGCGGACTTTTGTCGACGGCTCCGTGGGGGGTGTTCTGGCCCTGCCTGGCCCTGTCGTCGTTGATAATCGGGATCAATCTGCTGGCTGATGCTGTTGGCAAGGCGCTGGGCCTTGACCGTGCAACCGCCAATGCTGTGTGAGGGATGTGATATGACAAAATCATTGATCCAAATCGAGGATCTGTCGCTGGGGTTCGTTGCCAAAGGCGGTCGCGAAGCCCCCATTCTACGCGGTGTGTCGCTGGAACTGGCAGCTGGGGAAACCCTTGGGATTGTGGGGGAAAGCGGATCGGGGAAGTCGACTGTGGCGCTGGCGATGATGGGGTATCTGAAACCCGGCCTGTCCGTGTTTCGCGGTCGTGCCGTGTTTGACGGCCATGATATGTTTGCCCTGCCAGAAAAAGAGCGTGCCAAATTGCGCGGCGGAGCGATCGCGTTGATCCCACAAAACGCAGGACAGGCGCTGACGCCAACGCTGAAGATTGGTCAGCAAATTGACGAGGCCCTGAGGCTGCATTCCGATCTGGACGCAACGGGACGCGCAGACCGCGTGGTTGAATTGCTGGCCCGTGTGCGCCTGCCCAGCCCCGCAGATATGGCGCGGCGGTACCCGCACGAATTGTCCGGTGGGCAACAACAGCGCGCGGCCGTTGCCATGGCGCTGGCGGGCAATGCCAAGGCGTTGTTGCTGGACGAGCCGACCACGGGATTGGACGTGACAACCCAGGCGCATATCCTCGAATTTCTACGCACATTGGCCCAAGAGATGGGCGTGGCGATGATTTACGTCAGTCACGACATGGGCGTGATTGCCCGCGTCGCGGATCGTGTCGCGGTGATGTATGCGGGGCAATTGGCTGAAGAAGGGCCCACGCGTGATGTTTTGCGCGCGCCAAAGCATCCTTACACGCGCGGTCTGCTGGCCTCGATCCCCCGATTGGGTGATCCCGGAATTCCTGCCTCAATGCCGGGCACACCGCCTGCAGTTGGATCCGCATTGACGCAATGTGCCTTTGCAGACCGCTGTGCGTTGGTGCGTGATGATTGCCGGCAACGCGTGCCGGATCTGCAAAAGATGGGGTCGTCTCAGGCCCGCTGTCTGCATTCCGACAAACCAGATTGGCCACGTCCGCAGACCCACCGGGAACCAGATGTGCAAGACGCGTCAGCGTTGCAGCTTCGGGATGTAGCGATCAGCTACAGCAAGCCAGGTCTGCTGGATCGGGTATTCAAACGCCCACATAAAACGCCGACCGTCGAGCGCGTGGATTTTGTCCTCAAAAAGGGCGAAACCCTTGGGTTAGTTGGTGAAAGTGGTTCTGGTAAATCCACCATCCTGCGCGCAATCGCCGGTCTGGTCGGGACCCAGGCGGGATCGGTGACGCTGGGCGATGACCAGGATCTGACGTCATCAGTCTCCAAAAGAGATCGCGAAACTCTGCGGCGGGTTCAGATGATTTTCCAGAACGCGGATGCATCCTTGAACCCACGCCAGACCATTGGGGAAATCCTTGGGGCGCCGTTGCGGTTGTACCACGGCGTAAAAGGGTCAGAGGCGCAGGCACGGACCAAATCGCTTCTGGAAGCCGTACGCCTGCCGGCACGGTATATATCACGGTTTCCCGGACAATTGTCCGGGGGCGAAAAACAGCGTGTTGGTGTGGCCCGGGCCTTTGCTGCCAATCCAGAGGTAACCCTGTGTGACGAAGTGACCTCGGCTCTGGATGTGTCGGTACAGGCTGCTGCATTGGCGCTGTTGACCCGATTGCAAAAAGAAAACGGATCCTCCTACATTTTTGTCAGCCATGATCTGGCGGTGGTGCGGGCCGTGTCGGATCGGGTGGCTGTGCTGTATCAGGGACGGATCTGTGAAATTGGCCCCGCTGCCGACGTCTATGCTCCCCCCTACCATCCCTATACGCAAACGCTGATGGGCGCTGTGCTAGAGCCCGATCCAGATGCAGCGCCTGCGTTGCTGGCAGATGACGTGACTGAAAAATCTCCTCCGGCGACGGGTTGCCCGTTCAAACGGCGGTGTCCACGCCATGTTGGATCAATCTGTGACACCACCGTGCCGCCCCGGCGCGAGATGACGGCTGGGCATGTGATCCACTGCCATTTGGAAACACGAGACCTGATGCCTCAACCCGATGTGCCAGACCGCACACATGTTTTGGCGCAGCCCGAGCCGGTATGCGGATAGCGTAAGAAGAAGATTGATGATTATTTTTGACTTTGACGGCGTGCTTGCGGATTCACTGACCACTTGTCTGGCTGCTTGCACCAAAGCCGCACATGCCCAAGGCGTGGATCTGAAACTGACAAGGGACGCCTTTGCCACACTGGATCCGTTGACCTTCGAGGCGCTGGCCGAGCGACACAACCTTGAACCGGTACAATTTGCACAGGACGTCGCGCAAACAGTATCTGGCTGTGCGCAGCCGTCGCCGTTATTTGGCGGGGTTGCGCAATCGTTGACCACCCTGGCCAAGGATCACGATCTTGCTGTGGTCAGTGCCAGCCACAGTGATGTCATCCGCACGGTCCTTGCGACACAGGGATTGGACCTCCTGATGTTTCGTATCATTGGCGGCGATACACCCGGCCAGAAGTCCGAGAAGATCTCTGGGCTAATCGCGCTGCGATCAGATGGTCCGCATATCATGGTTGGCGATGCGAGCAGCGATATTCAAGCGGCGCGTACCGCCGGCATTAGTGTCATAGCGGTTGCTTGGGGTTGGCAGACGCCAGAGCATCTAAGGTCCTTTGCGCCTGATGCAATGGCTGAAACTCCGGCGGAACTCTGTCGGGTGTGTTTGGAACTCTTGAACCCGCAAGGGGAACAATCATGAAATTCATACATTTGACGGATCTGCATATCTGTGTGGGCGCGCAGGAAAAGCCCCTTGCCCGTGCTGTCGAACAGACCCGCGCGGCGATCGCAGAAATCAACCGAATGCATAGCGATGCCGAGCTGTGTGTCATAACCGGCGACATTGTCGCCGACCCTGACCCGGCGGCATACCGTCTGGCCGAAGAGCTCCTTTCAACGCTGCGGATGCCGACCTATTGCCTGCTGGGCAATCACGACGACAGGGACATGGCCGGTCATGCGCTGTCGACCGTTTCCATGGACGAAAACGGGTTTCTCCAAAGCGCAATTCGCACGTCCCAAGGTCTGTTCCTGACGTTGGACACCAAAGCAGGCTTCGGCCACGGTGGAGAGCTGTGCATGCGTCGCTTGGACTGGATTGCCGATCGGCTTGCGTCCAATCCCGGTCCGGTATGGGTGTTCATGCACCATGCGCCTTTTGCGACAGGCTTGGCGGCTATGGATACAATCGGGTTGGAGGCAAAAAGCGCAGAGGCTCTTGGGCAACTCATTGACGCTCACGGAAACATCCAGCATCTGTTCTTTGGGCATTATCACAGGCCCATGTCCGGGGTTTGGCGGGGGGTCCCATTCTCGTCGCACAGATCGATGATGTTGCAATGCGCGTTGAATTTATCTGAAATTGACCTTGTTTCCGCGATTTACGAAGAACCTCAATTCGCCGTTGTTCTGGCCCACAAAGATCGGACAATTGTGCATTACCACGACTTTGCGGCAGCGGTGGAGGGCGCAAACATGGGACCAGCTTCTGGGTAGTTCCGTACAGCAGATCTGCCACTGCTCAGAAAATTGCACAGTTCATTTTTCCGACGATTCTACGTAAGTCTTTAGGCACAACTGGCTGGGCATGATACCGCCCTTTGCGGTTGGCCATGTTTGCTTTGCTTGTCATGGCAAACCCGCTTGAAACCAGAGTTGTTACCTCGAAACGGGCAAAGAGCCTGTGATGCAAGGGAATTATTTTGTTTCAGCGGGTCAGGGAGGATGAAGGTGAGAGGCTGGACAACGACCCAAGCGGGGCTCGTTACGGCTGCTTCCTTCCGGATCTGACCGGGTTGGCGAGGCGCTTACCCGCGCCAACCTCTCACCGGTGGATATAGTGCGGGCAGGCGGGCTTGGCAAGTCCTGGAAATCCGGCTCAGAGCGTCAGGATCAGGGACAGAAACCCGTCACCGGTGATCCCTTCAACCACGACGTCCTGGCTGTCCAGTTCGGACAGATATTTCTGAGCACCCGGCCCGGTCAGAACACGGGCACGCGCGCGGGCATTGAGAGAAGGAAAAAATCGCCACCCCTTTTCGGTTGCCTTCAGCCTGTCCCGATGGGGGGCTGCGGCGATATGTGCGCGAATGACGTCCGACAACGCGAGATTTGGCAATGGCAGAATGCGCATGTTCCCCAAGATGGGAAAGCAGCCTCCACCGGCCAATCTGTAACTGTTGGTTGCGACAACGAACTCCTGGTCCGCCGAAATGGGCCGACCGTTCCATGTGATGTCACGCACGCGGCGGGCGTCTGATGCGCAAACGCCGCCATCTGCGGCGAATCGAGCCGGCTTGGACAAATCAATGGCATAGGACAGCCCGTGGAGAACGTCGAAATTGTGCCCGGCCCGTTGGTTGCACAGCAGATCAATAGGGGGCATCTCTTCGGCGGCTGCTGTGGCCGGGATTTGGTTGAATACACTGGCCGACATTTCGAGCCAATCCATAACAACCTGCCCGGAAACAACAACCGCTTTGAGCTGGTTGGGATAGACGTGCAGGTCCGCAACATTTCTCAGCCGCATTGGACCTGGGGAAATATCGGTGAAATTATCAGGTCCGGCACGTCCCCCGAATTTCCCCGGTGCAACGGCCGACAGCAACGGCAGCGCGGCTTCGGGTTTCCCTGCCAAGGTCTTTTGCACAGCAGCAGACTGAGCAGTGGCAACCAGTGCCATCGCCCTGTCGGATGCAAAGAAAGTGAAATATGAATGCAGGGAGGCATCGGTTTGCCCGACCGGCTCCTGCATCCGGGCCTTGGTGGCGGTATGGGCTGGGGCCAACGTTTGGGTCAATGCGTTGTCTTCAGGGGCAACATAAACCAACTCTCCCTGCTTGGATCGACGCAGAATTGGGCGTAAACTCGCCTGCGACTGGTCTATTGCCCAGCCCGTATTGGCAGCCCAGGTCAGATCCAGGTCGATTATGCCAAGATGTGACCCACCAACGCCAGGCAAAACCGTGGCCGCCGCCCCGGGAGCCATGTCATCTCCGGATGCGCTGAACGGCAAATGGGTGTGCCCGCCAATCACGACATCGACGCTGCCGGACTGTGCCAAAGGGTGGACAATATTCTCCATTCCGGTGTCCGCAGTTTTTGGGCCAAGCCCGCTGTGAGCCAGCGCAATCACGACATCGCAGCCAGCATCGCGCAGTTCGAGAGATACCTGTCGGGCAGTGTCGAGCATGTCGTGAAACGCGACTTTGCCAGCGATCAGATGGGCGTCCCATTGCAGGGTCTGCGGTGGCAACACTGACAGCACACCGATTCGGACAGAGCGGGAACTCCCTGTCGTGGAGGGAACCGCGCGCTCCAGAATGAACGACCTGTGAACCGGCAGGGGGGGAGCCGTTGCGAAAAGTTCGAGATTCGAGGCCACAACCGGACAAGGTGCGTCTCTGAGAATTCGATCCAGAGTTTCCAAACCGAAATTAAAGTCATGATTGCCCAGCCCGATAGCATCGTAATTCAAACTTCGCATGGCCTGCATCAGCGGGTGCGGGCGGGTGCCAAGAGAAATTGCCAGATCCCCCATCGGCGTCCCTTGCATTCCGTCTCCGTTGTCGAACAACAGGCATTGACCACCCCGTTCGGCGGTTTCGGCGCGGGCCTCGCGGATCAAAGATGCGGTGCGGGTCAAACCAACGGCGGGGTTAGAACGGTCTGCATAATAATCAAACCCGCACAAGTTCATATGCAGATCGGTTGTCGAAAGTATGCGGAGCCTGGCTGAGGATCGGGATGTGATCGGTGCGCGCTGGGCCTGTGCGTTCTTGCTGGGCATCCTGTTCCGGTTTTTTGTTTTTCTTGCTGTCGGGGTTTCGGACGAATAACGCGAAAAGAACTCTTAAGTCGCAAGGTTTAACCGTCAGACCGGATCGGTAATGATGCGCGTCCTGCGGCGGTCTACCTGTGATTGCCATACGTTGGCTCTTGCAACTTGGACATTGGCAACCGATGTTCCTCCACGCAAGCGGCGTAGACGTAAAACCGGGAACTGTAACATGAAAACAGCAGAGCAAGTCACCTTTGGTGGTGCAGGTTTGGACCGGGCCGCCCATTTGCGGGAACAGCCGGAGATGCTTGCCAGCATGTTGGCCGAGGGAAATGCGCAATGCCTGATCCTGTGGCGCGGCAAGATACTGGTGCGCGGAGAACGGCTGGACCGTTTGGCACCGCTTGCGGCACATCACGACATTGTCGTGAATGGTCCGGCGGGACCTGTTTCATCGCCGCTTTTTCTGGGGATTGCCGCCGATGGTCTGCCCTGGTTTGTGCGCGATATTTCTGCCTGGGCACCAGGCGATCTGGAGACCGCCGCACTGGACAGTTTTCTGGACCAAAGCGAACAACAGCATCCCGATCTTCCGACAGGCCATGTTTTCGCTGAATTGCGGCGGATCATGACCCGCCTGTCTGCGGAGGAGGCCGAATTGGCCGCAACGGCCAAGGCAATTTTGGGTTGGCATCATACGCACAAGTTCTGCGCAAAATGTGGCGAACCCAGCGAGAGCACCATGGCAGGCTGGCAACGTATCTGTCCCAGCTGCGGGGGCGCACATTTCCCGCGCACAGACCCCGTTGTCATCATGTTGATCACACATGGCAACAAGGTTTTGATGGGCCGGTCGCCGGGTTGGCCGGAAGGGATGTACTCCCTATTGGCTGGTTTTGTAGAGCCAGGCGAAACGCTCGAGGCGGCAGTTCGGCGCGAGGTTTTCGAGGAAGCAGGTGTGCAAGTCGGGGCCGTGACTTATCTGGCAAGCCAACCTTGGCCCTTCCCTGCATCATTGATGTTTGGTTGTGCTGGGGAGGCATTGAGTTCCGATCTCAACATCGACCCGGTGGAAATTGAAGATGCGCTGTGGGTGACTCGCGAAGAAATGATGACGGCCTTTGCGGGAGAGCATCCCGTACTGTTGCCTGCGCGGAAAGGTGCAATTGCACATTTCCTGTTGCAGAACTGGCTTGCGGATACGCTGGATTGAGGGGACAATCGCGTCAAACAAGAGGCGCAGTCAAACCATGGAATTCATCAGCAAGGAAGATATCGAAGCTCCGATCGGTGATGTGTTTGCCGCATTGAGCGAATTCGAAACTTTTGAGCGTCAGGCGATTCGTCGTGGCGTGGAATTGCAACGGCAGGGGGATCTGCACCACCCCGTTCCCGGATTGTCGTGGGACGCTGAATTCACGATGCGGGGAAAGCTACGCAAGATACGGGTGCTTTTGACCGAATATGAGCCGGACACGTCTATTCAGCTGGAAGGCGAAGGATCGGGCCTGAAGGGTCATTTTGATCTGGACCTGATGGCGCTGTCGCCAAAACGTACGCGCATGACCGTGACCCTGACGGTGGATGCCAAAAGCCTGTCTGCACGCCTGTTTCTGCAATCGCTGAAACTGGCGCGCGGGAATTTGACAAAGCGGTTCAAGTTGAAAGTGGCCGACTATGCCAAAACGATGGAAGACCGGTTAAGTCGTCTGGCTTGAAACGGGCCAATTGGTTTTATTTGCGTCAGGATAGCCTGGGATCAATCGCGGGCTTGATGCACAGGATAAACCCCCAGGATTTCGACATTCGTCGTGAAATACCCCAGTTCATCCATAGCCAGCTGCACATTGTGATCGTCGGGATGGCCTTCGATTTCCGCATAGAACTGGGTCGCGGTAAAGGAGCCATCGACCATATAGCTTTCCAGCTTTGTCATGTTGACGCCATTGGTCGCAAACCCACCCATTGCCTTGTACAGGGCAGCGGGAATGTTGCGGACCTGAAAGACAAAGCTTGTAACCATGCCGCGATCACCACGCCGGGAATGGTCGGCTTTTGGGGACATGACCAGAAAGCGAGTGGTATTGTTGTCCTCATCTTCGATATGACGGGCCAGAACACTCAACCCATAGATTTCTCCAGCCAGCTCACTGGCCAGAGCAGCGGAATGGATGTCGCCCGCTTCGGCCACTTCGCGTGCTGCGCGGGCATTGTCCGGGCTGACCCGTCCACGAATTCCGTGATGGCGCAGGAACCCGGCGCATTGTGGCAACAGGACCAGATGGGAATGAGCTTCGCGAACATCTTGAATCGTCGCACCCGGAACAGCCAGCAGGTTGATGTGGACCCGGACAAATTCTTCGTCGATGATATGCAGCCCGCTCTGGGGCAAAAGCCGATGAATATCGGCGACGCGCCCGTAGGTTGTGTTTTCAACCGGTAGCATCGCCAGATCAGCATTGCCTTCCTTGACCGCGTGAATCACATCCTCGAACGTGCGGCAGGGCAAGGCCTCCATATTGGGCCGCGCCTTGGCGCAGGCTTCGTGACTATAGGCTCCGGGTTCCCCCTGAAAGGCGATACGATTGGTCATTTGCCGCTTTTCCCTGCAAAATTGTTACACCGGGCGTTTGGTCGCGCTGTCTATACCTTGCCTAAGCCAAGGGGAAGCCTTAGACACTCCCGCAAACAGATCTAATGGAACAGCGATCACGATGGACACGATGACCCTTACCAAAGCCGCTGCAGCTCTTTGTGGCGCGTTGCTGGTGCTCCTGCTGGGCAAATGGGCCGCAGAGGGGCTGTATCACATGGAGAGCCACGGTGAGGCTGCCTATGTGATCGAAGTCGAAGAGACAGCCAGTTCTGAAGAAGTTGAAGAAGTTTCGTTCGACGAACTTTATGCGCAGGCCGATGTTGGCAAAGGTGCCAAGGTCTTCAAGAAATGCGGTGCCTGCCACAAGGTCGAAGACGGCGTGAATGCCACTGGACCGTCTCTGTACGGTGTTGTGGGCCGGACCATGGGTGGCTTGGACGGCTTTGGCTATTCCGGCACCATGGCGGGCATGAGCGACGGCACTTGGACCCCCGAAGAGCTGGATGCCTTCCTGACCAAACCGTCGGCCTATGCAGCAGGTACCTCGATGAGCTTCTCGGGCCTCAAGAAGCAAAAGGACCGGGTGAACCTGATTGCTTATCTGGATAGCCTGGACGACTGATCCGGTTTCTTGTGAATGCTAAAAAAGCCACGGCAATTTGCCGTGGCTTTTTTTGTCTCGCCCAAAGTCGCTCGAACGATGTCGTTACACAAGTTGCAACGTCTTTGGGCCGCTTCCCCCCAAAGATTGTTATCAAAGTCTTCGAAGCGCCCTGTTGCGCGCAGGTTTGCCTGTTGCGGGCTCTCAAATGGGCGCGCGCGGTCAATTCACGGCTTGTTCATGGAAACGGAACTTGAATATCCCTACTGCGGACCATTAGCTTGGCCATGACACAATGCGCGCCCGATCCAAGAGGTGCGTCCAAGGAGGAAGAGCCTGATGACAGCCCCCCGCACCGCTGTGCGTGTTCGCGTAATGGACCCGAACCCTGCTCAGAGGGTCCTGATGAATGCTCTGGCCGTTCTGGGGCTGGCACTGATCGTCCTGTTCAGCGTGACCTCGCTCAGCTGGGCCGATGACAAGATCATCAAGAGCCACGGGTTTTCGGAATTTGGAGATTTGAAATACCCGGAAGGGTTTGCAAATTTTGACTATGTCAATCCTGATGCGCCGCGCGGTGGAGAATTGTCCTATGCGGCCGAGGGGACTTTCAGCAGTTTCAACCCCTTTACTCGCAAGGGGCGTGCCGGTGCCCGGTCCGCCGATCAATATGAATCCCTCCTGACTCCTTCCTATGATGAACCCGCCGCCTATTACGGGCTGCTGGCCGAAAGCCTGGAATATCCTGAAAGCCAGGATTGGGTGATCTTCAACATGCGTCCCGAAGCGCGGTTCTCAGATGGCACACCGGTAACTGCCGAGGATGTCGTGTTTTCGCATAACATCCTGCTGGACCAGGGGTTGAAGTCCTATGCCGATGCAGTGCGTGCCCGAATCCCAAAGGCCGAGGCACTGGGTCCGCTTAGGGTCAAGTTCTACTTCTCCCCCGACTTTCCGCGCCGCGCGATGATCAGCCAGGTGGGGGGAACTCCGGTGTTCTCCAAGGCCTGGTTCGAAGAGGATGCGGAAAACCGGCGTTTGGATGAACCTCGACTGCAGCCCGGCGTCGGTTCAGCACCCTATGTGTTGGACAGCTATGACATCAATCGTCGTGTCGTTTACAAACGTAATCCCGATTATTGGGGCGATCATGTGAACGTCAACGTGGGCCGCAATAACTATGACAGCATCCGCATCGAATATTTCAGCGATTCCATTGCCGCGATGGAAGCGTTCAAGGCCGGGGAATTCACCCTGCGACAGGAAAACAATTCCAAAAGCTGGGCCACCGCCTATGACTTCCCCGCCATTTCCAGCGGGCAGGTGATCAAGGGCGATTTTCGCGATGGTGACGTTCCGCCTGCCAGCGGCTTTGTCATGAACATGGGACGTCCACAGTTCCAGGACATCCGCGTGCGCGAAGCGGTTCAGCTGGCCTATAACTTTGAGTGGACCAACGAGAGCCTGCAATACGGACTTTTTCAACAACGCAGTTCGTTCTGGGAAGGCACTGATCTAGAGGCAACGGGCCTGCCGGAGGGGCGCGAACGCCAAGTTCTGGACGCCATTGGCGATGCGTTGGATCCTGCTGTGTTGACCGAAGAGCCGGTCGTGGCGCACAGTTCGAAACCCAATCGCCAAACCGACCGGCGCAATCTGCGCCGGGCGATGAAGCTTCTGGATGAGGCCGGGTGGATGGTTGGCGATGACGGGGTGCGCCGCAACGCGCAGGGTGAAACGCTGAAAATCGAATTCCTGGCAGATCGCCCATCTCTGGACCGCTTGATTCAACCGTTTGTCGACAACCTGAAATCCATGGGCATCAACGCTGTCTACAGCCGCGTGGACAGTGCCCAGTTCACTCTGCGTCGTCGCGAACGTGATTATGACATGATGATGGGCAGCTATCCGATGTCCCTGCAGCCCTCGACTGGGCTGTATCAAAGATTCGGGACCAAGGATGCCGAGTATTCAGTGTTCAACACCGCCGGTGTGCATGGTCCCGATATTGAGCCTCTGATTGACAATATTGTCGCCGCTAAGACAACCGAGGACCTGACCGCCAATGTGCGCGCGCTGGATCGGGTGCTGCGCGCGAAGCGGTTCATGGTGCCGACGTGGTATTTGGGTAAGTACTGGGTGGCCTATTGGGATCAATACGCGTTCCCTGACAACCTGCCGCCGTTTGCCCTGGGGATCGAAGACCTGTGGTGGGTGGATGCCGACAGGGCTGCAGCCTTGAAGTCCTCTGGCGCGTTGCGGTAACCCGCGATCATGGGAGCATATATCCTCAGACGCCTGTTGTTGGTGATCCCGACGCTGATCGGGATCATGATCATCAACTTTGCCCTGGTGCAATTTGTCCCCGGTGGCCCGGTGGATCAGGCCATCGCACAGCTTCAGGGCGGCGGAGATGTTTTTGAAGGCTTCGCCGGGCAGGGCAATGATGTCCAGTTGGACACCCAGACCACCGCGGCCAGCGAACGCTATATCGGTGCCCGAGGCTTGCCGCCCGAGTTCATCAAAGAGCTTGAAGAACTCTATGGGCTCGACAAACCTGCGCATGAACGGTTTTTCGCCATGATGGGCAATTACATGCGTCTCGATTTTGGCGAAAGCTATTTCCGCAAGATCGAAGTACTGGATCTGGTGTTGGAAAAAATGCCGGTGTCGATCACGCTGGGCCTGTGGTCCACGCTGATCGCCTATATCATTTCTATCCCCTTGGGCATTCGCAAGGCCGTACGCGACGGATCGCGGTTTGACACCTGGACCAGCGGCATCATCATCGCGGCGTATGCCATCCCGGGGTTTCTGTTTGCGGTGATGTTGCTGGTGCTGTTTGCTGGCGGATCCTATTGGCAAATCTTCCCGTTGCGGGGGCTGACATCGGATAATTTCGAAACGCTGTCGCTGTGGGGAAAGATCGTCGATTACCTGTGGCACATCACCCTGCCTGTTGTGGCCTCGACCATATCGGCCTTTGCCACGCTGACGCTGTTGACCAAGAATTCGTTCCTGGACGAGATCAAGAAGCAATATGTGATCACCGCACGTGCCAAGGGTTTGAGCGAGAGCAGGGTGCTGTATGGCCATGTATTCCGCAATGCGATGTTGATCGTGATTGCCGGGTTTCCGTCTGTGTTCATTGGTTTGTTCTTTGGCGGGTCGGTGATTATCGAAACGCTGTTCTCTCTGGATGGTCTGGGGCGGCTCGGGTTCGAAGCGGCTGTGGCGCGGGATTACCCAGTGGTCTTTGGCACGCTGTTCATGTTCGGGATCATCGGGTTGGTTGCTGGGATTCTGTCGGATCTGATGTATGTGCTGGTCGACCCGCGCATCGACTTTGAAAAGAGGGAGGGGTAAATGGCGCTCTCTCCGATTGCCAAACGCCGCTGGCGCAATTTCCGACGCAATGGGCGGGCGTATTGGTCGCTGATCATATTCACCGTGCTGTTCACCATTTCGCTGTTTGCCGAATTCATCGCCAACGACAAACCGATCCTGGTCAGCTATCGCGGTGAGTTGCGAATGCCGGTGTTCAACTTTTACCCTGAAACGGCCTTTGGCGGTGATTTCCAGACCGAAGCGAAATACAGCGACCCCGAGGTGAAATGCCTGATCGCAACCGGTGGGGTTGAGGAATGTTTGTACGAACCCGAAGAGGTCATGCAGGGCGTCACCGATGGGACCTATTCCGACGGCGTCCAAGGCTATCAAAAGGGTTGGGCCATCTGGCCGGTCATTCCGTATTCCTACAAAACCTCCGTAGATCGACCCGGCGCAGCGCCTTTGCCACCCAATGGGCAGAACTGGTTGGGCACGGATGACACCAAACGCGACGTGTTGGCGCGGGTGATCTATGGGTTCAGGCTCTCGATCTTCTTCACGCTCATCGTGACCACAGTGGCCAGCGTGATCGGCATCCTTGCCGGTGCGGTTCAGGGGTATTTCGGTGGATGGCTGGACTTGATCTTTCAACGCGTGATCGAAGTCTGGTCGGGCACGCCACAGCTTTATGTGATCATCATCATGTTCGCGGTGTTCGGGCGCAGTTTCTGGCTGCTGATCATCCTGATGATCGCCTTTGGCTGGATGTCGCTGGTCAGCGTGGTGCGGGCCGAATTCCTGCGCGCGCGCAATCTGGAATACGTTCGTGCAGCCAAGGCGCTGGGCGTGGGCAACTGGACCATCATGTTCCGCCATATGTTGCCCAATGCAATGGTCGCCACGGTGACCTTTCTGCCGTTCATCGTGACTGGCACCATCGGATCTCTGGCGGGATTGGATTTTCTGGGTTTTGGTCTGCCGCCGTCGTCACCGTCGCTGGGCCAATTGGCGCTCCAGGCGAAACAGAACCTTCAGGCACCCTGGCTGGGCTTCACCGCGTTTTTCACCTTTGCCATCATGCTGTCGCTGCTTGTCTTTGTCTTTGAAGGTGTGCGCGACGCCTTTGACCCAAGAAAGACTTTTTCATGAGCGCGCTGTTAGAGGTTAAGGACTTGCGGGTTTCGTTCCGCCAGGACGGCAGAATCACCCAGGCGGTGCGAGGCGTGTCGTTTACCGTGGGGCGGGGGGAAACCGTGGCACTGGTGGGGGAATCCGGATCAGGCAAATCGGTATCTGCCCTGTCCACTGTGTCCCTGCTGGGCGACAGTGCCATCGTTGAAGGATCGGTGACCTATGACGGTGACCAGATGATCGGAGCCAGCGAACATCGCCTGATGGAGGTGCGGGGCAATGACATCAGCTTTATCTTTCAGGAGCCGATGACATCGTTGAATCCGCTGCACACGATTGAAAAGCAGTTGGCAGAATCGCTGGCGCTGCATCAGAGTCTGGAAGGCCAGGCCGCCCGCGCACGCATTTTGGACTTGTTGACACAGGTTGGAATTCGCGACCCGGAAACCCGGCTGGGCGCTTATCCGCATCAGCTGTCGGGGGGGCAACGCCAACGCGTGATGATTGCCATGGCGTTGGCCAACAAACCTGACATCCTGATTGCGGATGAGCCGACAACAGCGTTGGATGTCACCATTCAGGCGCAGATTCTGGACCTGCTGGCGGATCTGAAAAAACAGGAAGACATGGGCCTGCTGTTCATCACCCATGACTTGGGCATCGTGCGGCGCATCGCCGATCGGGTCTGTGTGATGAAGGACGGTGAAATCGTCGAAGCCGGCCCCACCGAAGAGATTTTCAATAACCCGCAACACGCCTATACCCGCAAGCTGTTGGAGGCCGAACCCGGCGGTCGTCCTGATCCGGTGGCCGAATCCGCGCAGGAGATCGTGGCGACCAGGGATCTCAAGGTCTGGTTCCCAATTCAGAAGGGGTTCCTGAAGAAAACCGTCGGCCATGTAAAGGCAGTCAACCCCAGCTCAATCTCTGTGCGCCAGGGTGAAACCCTTGGCATTGTTGGAGAATCCGGATCTGGAAAAACCACCATGGCCTTGGCGATCATGCGATTGATTGCATCAGAGGGGGCGGTCACCTTTCAGGGAGATGATCTGCGTAAATGGTCCACCCGCGATCTGCGCCGTTTGCGCAAGGATATGCAGATCGTGTTCCAGGATCCGTTCGGGTCATTGTCACCACGTATGACATGTGCACAGATCATTGCCGAAGGACTGCCGATCCATAATGTGGCCCGGGATCGCGCCCCGCGTGATTTGGTTGCCGAAGTGATGACTGAAGTTGGCTTGGATCCGGCGGCGATGGACCGCTATCCGCATGAATTCTCGGGAGGGCAGCGCCAGCGTATTGCCATTGCGCGGGCCATGATCTTGCGGCCCAAGCTGGTGGTGTTGGATGAACCGACCAGCGCGCTGGACATGACGGTGCAGGTGCAGATCGTCGATCTGTTGCGCGACCTGCAACGCCGCTATGGGTTGGCCTATCTGTTCATCAGCCATGATTTGAACGTGGTGCGGGCGATGTCGCACCAGGTGATTGTGATGAAACAGGGGGATGTTGTCGAACATGGCGACGCCGAGACCTTGTTCAAATCTCCCCGGACGGATTATACGAGAACGCTGTTGCAGGCTCTGGTGTAGCCGCGGATCCCAATGCTCGGTCTTCGAGAGGGCATTGCGATTCCATACCTCAAACCAGTCGGTTATCGTTTCCAAGCGATGAAGAAGTAGGCTTCTCCTTACTGTCTTCGCACCGCCCCGTTGTCTAGGGTAGGGGCATGTTGAATACGTCAATTGACCTTCTGGACAGATTCTCTGCGGTGCAAACGCCGGAAGACCGCTGGAAAATCGCCAACGAAGTTTTCGCGGAATTGGGTGGATGCGGGTTGACCTATGCCATGGTTGATGTTCGCAATCTGATCCCTCATTGGGTGCAAAGTTCACTGAGCGAGGAATGGTTGTCGGAATATGTCGAACAGGACTACCATAGGGTGGATCCGTTTCTTTTGGACATGCGCCGCGAACCTATTGGCAGTCTGGCTATCGGAGGCAGCCTGAGCCGCGACACCGCACCATCGGAAAAGGCGTTGCAGCTGAATTGGGGGTTTCGCGACGCGGGGTATACGTTGATGCGATCGAACCTATTTGCTGGCGATGCCAGCCATAGCCGAAAATGCGTGACCTTTTGCACGACCGAAGATGTGTCACATTTTGGCGAAGATCAGGTCAGAAAGATTCGCCAAGCTTCTACAATGGTTGCTGCTTTTGTTACGCCACTGGCAAGTTCCAAGGATGATGTGATTTCCAAAGGAATCCGCCACAAGAAGCTGAGCGGGCGAGAGCGTCAAATTCTGGCCGAGCTGGCCAATGGAAATCAGAATACCCAGATCGCGCACGACCTGGGCATTGCCGAGGTGACAGTGCGCAAGACGCTATTGTCGGCACGGGAGAAGTTGGGAGCAAGTACCCGCGAAGAAGCTTTGGCGATCGCAGTGCGTCTGGGAATATTAAGCCTCTAGGCGGATCAAAAAAGTGACCGGAGCTCACGGACCCCGGCCACTCTGATCAAAAGTGATTGTTTGCTAAATCCAAGACGATCCGGTGTTTATTGCCCCAATTGGGATGGCGGAACGTACAACCGAGTGGTCTTTCGCGCTCAAGGATAATCCTGAACTTGAACAAGAAAAGCCACCTATCGAATTCGATAGGTGGCTTTGAGATTTCGTTGCTATGCAGCCTTAGATCGCCGAACTGTGACCGGCCTTGCTTAGGTCATAGGCATCAAAGGACCGTGCGATCATCCGCGTCAAGGGACGAGACGACATCGGTACGGACAATCCTTCAGGCGTGACCCGCAGCATGTTCGGGAATTCACGGTCTACATTGCTGAACATCGCGGCCAGCTTTTCGGCGGAGATGTCAAAGGTGCTCAGAATTTCCTGCGAATCAATCCGGAAATCACACATCAGCGCTTCGATCAGGCGGGACCGCAGTTTGTCTTCGCCTTGAAAAACATGACCACGAGAGGTCGAAAAACGGCCTTCGCGGATGGCTTTGGTGTGGGCCGATGTCGCCGGGGCGTTCTGCGCGTATCCTTGGGGGAATCGTGCGATCGAGGATGCGCCAACTGCCAGCAGGACGTCGGACTGATCGTCTGTGTACCCCTGAAAATTGCGCTTTAGATTGCCCGCCTTTTGCGCAATGGTCAGGCCGTCTTCCTGGGTTGCAAAGTGGTCGATGCCAATTTCGGCATACCCATCCCAGGTGAACAACTTGCGGGCGGTTTCAAACAGATCCAGACGCGCTTCGGGCGTAGGGAGCGCCTCGGACGGGATCATGGTCTGGCGCCTGGCCATCCACGGCACATGCGCGTAGCCGTACAGGGCGACACGATCCGGATTCAGCGACAAAAGCTTTTGGACGCTTTCTGTCATCCGGGCCTGTGTCTGATGCGGCAGGCCGAACAGGATGTCGGCGTTCAGGCTGTAAATCCCGCGGGCGCGGATTTTTTCGACGGCCTCGCGGGTGATGTCGAATCCTTGAATGCGGCCAATGGTCTGCTGGATCTCGTCGTCGAAGTCCTGCACCCCGATAGAGGCACGGTTCATCCCCGCTGCGGCCAACGCATCCAGGCGGGCGTCGTCGATTTCATTGGGATCGATTTCAACGGAAAACTCGGCGTCAGGAGCAAGTGGAGCGACTTCTCTGATAGCCTGCGCCAAATCTGTCATCATGTCCGGGGCCAGCAGGGTCGGTGTACCTCCCCCCCAGTGCAGTCTGGACAATGAGACGTCTTCGGGCAGATGTTGCCCCAACAAGGTCAGTTCGGCTTTCAGCACTTCCAGATATGCCCGCACCGGAGCGTCGCTTTGGGTGCCTTGGGTCCGGCAGGCGCAGAACCAGCACAAACGCCGACAAAACGGGACGTGAACATATAGCGAAACCTGGGAGCCAGGAGTGATCTGGCTGATCCAGTCGGCATACAGGTCGGGACCCACATCGTTGTGGAAATGCGGTGCCGTTGGGTAACTTGTGTACCGCGGCACTTTGGCATCGAATAAACCGAGCTTGGCCAATTGTGATTTCTGTGTCATGGCGCTACCCTATAAAGCGCCTTCTCGGCTTATCCTTGACCCAGATCAATTGGGACCGCTAATGAACGCCCCTAGTTTTAATGTGCACATCAAATGTGGGGATTGTCCCATTCGTCATCGCGCCGTTTGTGCCCGATGCGATACGGATGAACTCGAAGCATTGGAAGAGATCAAGTACTACCGTACGTATGAGGCGGGGCAGACTGTTATCTGGTCTGGAGACAAAATGAACTTTGTCGGTTCTGTCGTATCCGGAATCGCAACTTTGACCCAAACCATGGAAGATGGTCGGACGCAGATGGTCGGCCTGTTGCTGCCATCGGATTTTGTGGGCCGACCTGGACGTGACGGTGCAGCATATGATGTTGTTGCCAAAACAGACCTGACCATGTGTTGCTTTCGCAAGAAGCCGTTCGAAGATCTGATGGGCCGCACCCCACACATCGCGCATCGTCTTCTGGAAATGACGTTGGACGAATTGGATGCAGCGCGGGAATGGATGCTGGTTCTGGGACGCAAAACGGCCCGGGAAAAAATCGCATCCTTGCTGGCGATCGTCGCACGGCGTGACGCATCGCTCAGCCCCGGTGGACCGACGGATCGGATCGTGTTTGATTTGCCACTGACACGCGAAGCCATGGCAGACTACCTGGGTCTGACCCTTGAGACGGTCAGTCGACAGATGTCGGCATTGAAAAAGGACGGCGTGATCCAGCTGGAAGGCAAACGTCACGTCACCGTGCCCGATATGAGTATTCTAATGGATGAGGCGGGCGATGACAGCGACGGCGGCTATCTCGTTTAAGTCGTCTGCATTGCCTGTTCTTTCTTCTTGTCGACAGATTGTGCCAAACAATGCCCGCGGAGCTCCCGTCCGTAGCCGCTGCTTTTAAAAAGCAACGGCTACAGTTGGGCCGGGCATTGCCCGGGCAGTGCCCGGACAATGCAGCGGTTGATCAGTTGGGGTTTGCCGCGCTCAAAACCGGGTAAAATTGGGTAAAGACAAAATCAGTGTCGGCGTTGGCTTCGTGGCAGGCATTGCAACTGTCTGTGGGAAAGGCCTGTGCTATCGTTGCATAGGGTTCGCCGTCGTGGCCAAACGAGAAATATGCCCAACCTCCGGGTTCCTCAGCATAGCGAACGGTGTCTTTGACGGTCAGCTCCAGCCCGACGAAGTCCCCTTGAAAATAGCCGACCCCGGACACTTCCGAACTCGCTCCTGTCGCGGGGTCAGTCGTGTCGTTTGTGCGGATTGTCACCAGTTCCTTGGCAATTTGGGTGCCATCCGCCCATGTCCCGGTCGCGGACCAGTGTTCAAAAGCGCTGGGTTCAACGTAAACATTGTGAAATTCCGGAAACGGTGCAGAGCCTCCATTCAGCGTGTTGGGCGTGAGCGGTGCGCCGACAAAAACCCACGTGCGATAATCCTGGGGGACATGGACCGCGCCATCCGCTTGGAAGGTCGCCGTGTTGATCGACGGGCTCTGTGCAACCACAGCGCCGACGGTCAATGCGGTCAGGGCCAATCCAGCCAGAACATGGGTCGAGGTTTTGATAATCATGACGTCATCCTTGCGTGTTTGGGTGTTCCAAGTAGCTAGGTAGCTGGCATCCCGCTTTGTGTTATGGTTTCCATAACGCAGGCGGGCAGGGAACCGGTATAGACACCGCCCAGGAGGCCCATATGGACATACGACGCGTTCGCCAGTTCCTGATGCTGGTCGAAACTCTGAACTTCTCCGAAGCGGCCCGCCGCTGTGGGGTGTCTCAACCTGCGCTGAGCAAATCAGTGCAAAAGCTGGAAGAGGAATTCGGAGGCACCTTGGTGCGCCGAGAGGGGCGTCTGACGCATCTGACCCATCTGGGGCACACCATGGCGCAACATCTCGCCGAAGTAGAGCGCGCGTCAGCTGCCGCCGAGTCGGCGGCCAAACGGTTGAGCAGCGGACAGGTTCAACCGCTGGCGATCGCGGTGATGTGTACGGTCGGGCCGTATCAGCTTTCTCCCTTTTTTCATGAGTTCCAAGTTTCGCATCCGGATGTGGAAGTGTCGCTGCATGATGTGTCCGCAGGCCGGATTGGGGATGATCTGCTGAGCGGTCGGGTTGACCTGGCAATTCTGGGTGCGCCCGTAGCGGAATCCGATAGATTGCGCCACACGCCGCTCTATTCCGAGAACATGGTCATGGCGTGTGCGGATGATCATCCTTATGCAAATCGGACGTCGGTGACGCTTCAGGATCTGTCACGCCAGCCGTACCTGGATCGTCTGCACTGTGAATTTCGCGACACATTCATGGCCGCTGCGTTGCGCGAGAACGTACCGCTGCAGGTTTCTCTGCGCAGTGAACGGGAAGACTGGATTCAGTTTTTGGTCAAGACAGGCAGGGGCGTTACGATACTGCCTGAACATTCCGTCGTGCTAGGCGGGATTTCGACGGTGCCGTTGGACCGTGAAGACGCGCGGCGCAATGTGATGTTGGCGGTCGCGACCGGGCGGGAAGACAACCCGGCGGTACGCGATGCGGTGGCCATGGCCCGGCGTCGCGATTGGATTGCCGGGAGCAGCTGAAACGGACTTTTGAGCCCATCGCCGATCAAGCCGCTTTCAAGCGGCTTGAAGCGTGCGCGGGTAGGACGGCAGTTACGATGCCGATCAGTGGGCCATAAAGACTGGAACTTTGGCCTGTTCCAGCATGTTGCGGGTCGCACCGCCCAGAATGGCTTCGCGGAATCGCGAATGCCCATAGGCCCCCATCACGATCATTTCCGAACTGGTATCGGTGGCGTGACGGTTCAGTATGTCTGACACTCGGGTCATGGTTTTACTGAGCACATCAATCTCGCAATTCACCCCGTGACGGGCCAGCAGTTGGCTCAACAGGCCGCCCGGGTCCGACCGTTCGGGGCCGTGTTGGGGTGGATCGATGATGACAACCCGCACCAATTCTGCCTGCCGCAGGAAGGGCAGCGATCTACGGATCGCGGCCATGGCTTCGACGCTCTCGTTCCATGCAACCATCACGGTTTTGGGTTTTGAGATCGGGGCCGCATCGTCGGGCAACACCAGAACTGGGGCGCGGCCTTCGAACAGGGCAGCTTCCACAATTGGCTCAGCTTCGGCCCCGCGGTCCTTGCCATAAGGTTTGGCCAGAACAACCAGGTCCGAGAACCGGGCATGCTGCGCGACATGGCGCCCGAGATCGGCAATCTGTGCCACACCATCCTCTGCTGACCAGCGGATATTCGTTTTCCCCAATTCGTCCTGAGCGTATTTCAGAAGGTCACTGGCTTCGGCCTGGGCACGGGACAAGGTTTCTTGCAGGACCATCGCGTTGGCCCCGGCGTAGTAATATCCCGTCTGGGTTCTATCCACCCCAAGGCACAGGGCGTCTGCATGAGCATCCTGCGCTTCGGCCAGCGCAACCATTTGTGCCAATGTTGCCTTGGCCGTGTCTGAATTGGTTAGAACCGTCAGCAGGGATTTATAAGCCATATTGCCCTCATACATTCTGTTGCACCCATGTCACGGGCGGTACATTATCATCTGATAATTTCCTTCTCACAGAATGCCGCATCATGTCTTGATGCAGATCAAAGCAACTTTGTCACCTGTTTTGCATCAAACGCACAGTCTAAATCCGTCTGGCGCGGCGTGAGAATCGCGCGGGACAAGGCAAAGGGACGCACAATGTCAAATTACCTCAAGCTTATCGTGCTTGGTCTGGTCGTCATCTTCGCGATGATTGCGGCCGGAAACGCACGCGATATAGCTTATCAGGTGCACGCCATCCTTGTGATGCTCGTGTCTGGTGGGCTTTTCATCTACACCTTGCGCCACACTGACGAACCTGTTTCGACCCGGTCCGTGGCAAATGAATATATGGATGGCGTTGTTCGCGCCGGCGTGATCGCAACGGCCTTTTGGGGTGTTGTCGGTTTCCTGGCGGGTACATTCATCGCATTTCAGCTGGCCTTCCCAGCCCTCAACTTCGATTGGGCGCAGGGGTATGCCAACTTTGGCCGGTTGCGTCCGTTGCACACTTCGGCTGTGATTTTTGCCTTTGGTGGCAACGCGTTGATTGCGACGTCCTTCTTTGTGGTCCAGCGGACTTCGGCCGCGCGTTTGTGGGGCGGCAACCTCGCATGGTTCGTGTTCTGGGGGTATCAACTGTTCATCGTGCTGGCGGCAACCGGCTATCTGCTGGGTGGAACCCAGTCCAAGGAATACGCAGAACCCGAATGGTATGTTGACCTGTGGTTGACTGTTGTCTGGGTGGCGTATCTGGCCGTGTTCTTGGGCACCGTGATCAAGCGTAAGGAACCCCACATCTACGTGGCCAACTGGTTCTACCTGTCGTTCATCGTGACCGTTGCCATGTTGCACCTGGTCAACAACGCGTCCATTCCGGTCAGCATCTGGGGATCCAAATCCGTGATCCTGTGGGCTGGTGTTCAGGATGCAATGATTCAGTGGTGGTACGGTCACAACGCTGTGGGCTTCTTCCTGACTGCGGGTTTCCTGGGCATGATGTACTACTTCATTCCGAAACAGGCCGAACGTCCCGTGTTCTCGTACAAGCTGTCGATCATCCACTTCTGGGCTCTGATCTTCCTGTATATCTGGGCTGGCCCGCACCACCTGCACTATACCGCGTTGCCGGATTGGGCATCGACCCTGGGTATGGTGATGTCGGTTATCCTGTGGATGCCGTCGTGGGGTGGCATGATCAACGGTCTGATGACTCTGTCGGGGGCCTGGGACAAGCTGCGCACCGACCCGGTTATCCGGATGATGGTGATTTCGGTTGGCTTCTACGGCATGTCCACATTTGAAGGTCCGATGATGTCGATCCGTGCGGTGAACTCGCTGTCGCACTACACTGACTGGACTATTGGTCACGTGCACTCTGGGGCGCTGGGTTGGAACGGCATGATCACCTTTGGTGCGCTGTACTATCTGGTTCCGGTCCTGTGGAAGCGCGAACGCCTGTACTCGCTCAGCCTCGTGTCCTGGCACTTCTGGCTGGCCACTATCGGCATCGTTCTCTATGCCGCTTCGATGTGGGTGACCGGTATCATGGAAGGCCTGATGTGGCGCGAAGTTGACGCCAACGGCTTCCTGGTGAACTCGTTCGCTGACACCGTGGCTGCCAAGTTCCCGATGTATGTGGTCCGTGGTCTGGGTGGGGTTATGTTCCTCGCTGGTGCCGTGATCATGTGCTACAACCTGTGGATGACTGTACGTAAGGCACCGGCCAAAGAGGCCAGCCTGTCCGTCGCAGTTCCTGCTGAATAAGGAGGGCCCGAGCAATGGGAATTCTCGACAAACACAAGATCCTCGAGACCAACGCGACCCTCCTGCTGGTATTCAGCTTTCTGGTCGTGACCATCGGTGGCATCGTGCAAATCGCACCGCTGTTCTATCTGGAAAACACCATCGAGAAGGTGGAGGGCATGCGCCCTTACACCCCTCTCGAAATGGCCGGTCGCGAAATCTATATTCGTGAAGGGTGCTATGTGTGCCACAGCCAGATGATCCGCCCCATGCGGGACGAGGTTGAGCGCTATGGTCACTATTCGCTGGCGGCGGAGTCGATGTACGATCACCCGTTCCAGTGGGGCTCAAAGCGGACCGGACCAGACCTGGCCCGTGTCGGTGGTCGCTATTCGGATGATTGGCATGTCGACCACCTGCGTGATCCGCAATCGGTGGTTCCGGAATCGGTGATGCCAAAATATGGCTTCCTCGAAGACAAGAAGATCGATGGTAAGTATATGGGTGACTTGATGGCGACCAATGCCATGCTTGGCACACCGTATTCGGACGAGATGATCGAAAATGCCATGGCAGACTTTGCTGCACAGGCCGATCCGGACAGCGATTACGATGGTCTGTTGGAGCGGTATGGTGACAACGTCAATGTGCGCAACTTTGATGGTCAACCTGAACTGACCGAAGCTGATGCGCTCGTGGCTTATCTGCAAATGATGGGGACTTTGGTTGACTTCTCGACCTTTACCCCGGTCGCAAGCCGTTAAGGGAGGGTCAAATGGAAATTTACACTCTCCTGCGGCAATTTGCAGACAGCTGGATGCTGTTGGTATTGTTCCTGTTCTTTATTGGTGTCGTGGTCTGGGCGTTTCGCCCAGGCAGCACCAAGGTCTACAAAGACACGGCCAATATCCCGTTCCGGCATGACGACAAACCCGCCACATCCGAGGAGGCGAGGACATGAGCAAAAAATCGAAAAAGTTCGATGGTGATCCGAATACCACCGGTCACAGCTGGGATGGTATCGAAGAATTCGATAACCCCATGCCGCGTTGGTGGCTTTGGACTTTCTATCTCTGCATTATCTGGGGCATTGGTTATACGATTGCCTATCCGGCCTGGCCGATGATCAATTCGGCCACTGCCGGTGTGTTGGGCTGGTCGACTCGTGCGAATGTTGCGGCTGATATCGCAGCCGTTGACGAAGCCAACGCTCCGATCAATGCCAAGCTGGAAGCGGCAGAATTGACCGCGATTTCGGGCAATACCGAGCTGAACACATACGCCGCGTCTGCCGGTTCTGCTGTGTTCAAGACCTGGTGTGCCCAGTGTCATGGATCCGGTGCCGCCGGTGCCAAGGGATATCCTAACCTGTTGGACGACAGCTGGCTGTGGGGTGGTGACATCGAAGCCATCCACGGCACGATCACCCATGGGATCCGGAATGAAGAAAGCGACGATGCGCGCTATTCCGAAATGCCTGCTTTTGGACGTGATGAGCTGTTGGAAAAGGACGAAATCGACCAGGTCGTGAACTTTGTCATGTCGCTGTCAGGTGATCCAATGGATGCATCCAAGGTCGACGCCGGCAAGGTCGTGTTCGAAGACAATTGTTCGTCGTGCCACGCCGAAGACGGCACTGGTGACCAGTCTCAGGGTGCGCCGAACCTTGCGGATGCGTTGTGGCTCTATGGTGGGGACTATGAAACCATCAGCGAGACCGTCAACAACAGCCGCTATGGTGTTATGCCAGCTTGGAATACACGTCTGACAGAAGCGGAAATCCGCGCTGTGTCGGTCTATGTTCACCAGCTGGGCGGCGGGCAGTAAGCCAGGTTCAAGAATTGAAGCGAGGGGGCCGTGTTCTGCGGCCCCTTTTTTGTGTTTGGGTGCGTGTTCAAGAAACTTCGAACTTGCTTGCGGCCACAAACTGAACGCTCGGCCGCCGCGTGGGCCCAGTGAACCATCCGGCGCAGTGAACTGACCATGCTGCCGACTTTGATTTGGTGCCTCAAAGCGTTTTGAAACACCTTGGGCCTTGGGTCTGTTGCACACGTGCCAAACCTGCGACGGGATTTCAGTTTTATCTTCGGCGAGGGTCAAAAAAGTCAGGAGTTTGATCTTGGTCAAACACGGCCCGCCCAAAAGGTGATTGTGTAGCGGTGTGGCAGGTTCCGGTTCGGATGGTCCCCCCCAAACGGGCCGGTATGTGTCAAAGAAATCCTGTGTTGATCCTTCGGGGTTTTCACGAGGAGCAGGCGTCGGTTTTTCGATCTGTTCGCGCGTTTCCTGGAAAACCGACGCCCATTTTCTCCTTCGGTTCCGCCCTTGGCGGTCCGATCACTTGAATCAGAATCTCTGAGTGTTCCTCGCCGTTCTGGGCATGAGCATGTTCGGTTGTCTGGTTATTGGCCCCTGTACCCAATAAGATCCATGTCCCAACTCTTGGACTGGGAGACGCTGTCAGCGTCGGTCACACAATTTTCCAACTGTGTCTGAACCCACCGCTGACCAAATCAATTCCGGGGTCTTTCTTGCAAAAAGACGGTTTTGATCCGATGCCTCCAACGGTGACGTCTCGTCGAAGTCGTGCTCCAATGGTCAGGGGCCCGTCTGGAAAGAAACTATGTGTCGCGCCCTGGCGCAGAACGTTTCCCACATCGTTCAAAGGGCGTTCCAGGTTGCCTTTGAAATGAGTGTCCGCCATGCCGCCAGGGTCCCCGAAATTTCTGAAATCAATGCATTAATTGTCCGCGACGCAAAAATTCTCGCGCAATTGCGGGGTCATTGGGAACCTTCTTGGACTGGATGTTTTGATCAACGCTGATATGAATTGGATAAAACGTGCTTCCTAGATACGCTTTTTGACCCATATCAAAGTTTGAAGCCCGCCCATCTGTGACAACCCGCGGGAGTGAGCCACTAACCCGGAGTGATTCCGTGAGCGATTCCAATCCAGCCCCCAGCCTTTATGCCGCCAGGGAGCCTGTCTTCCCAAAACGTGTGTCAGGGAAATTCCGCAACCTAAAATGGATCATCATGGCGGTGACGTTGGGGATTTATTACCTGACGCCATGGATCCGCTGGGACAGGGGGCCTTCCCTGCCGGATCAGGCGGTGCTGCTGGACTTGGCCAACCGCCGGTTTTACTTCTTCTGGATTGAGATCTGGCCCCATGAATTCTACTTCGTGGCTGGCCTGCTGATCATGGCCGGTCTGGGGCTGTTCCTGTTTACGTCGGCTTTGGGTCGGGTGTGGTGTGGATATGCGTGTCCCCAAACAGTGTGGACCGATCTATATATTCTTGTGGAACGATGGGTCGAAGGCGATCGAAACGCCCGTTTGCGTCTGCATCGTCAGAAGAAATGGGATTTTCGCAAATTTCGACTGCGGGCAACCAAAACAATCCTGTGGCTGCTGATCGGTCTGGCAACCGGCGGGGCCTGGGTGTTCTATTTTGCCGACGCGCCGACGTTGTTGGTGGATCTGGTGACTCTGAACGCCCACCCCATCGCCTATACGACGATGGCGGTGCTGACTGGCACAACTTTCTTTTTCGGTGGCTATGCGCGGGAACAGATCTGTATCTATGCCTGTCCCTGGCCGCGTATTCAGGCCGCAATGATGGACGAAGACACATTGGTGGTCGGTTATCGCGACTGGCGCGGAGAACCGCGCAAGGCGTCCGAAGAGGTCAAGGCTGGTGAACCGCAGGGTGACTGCATCAATTGTATGGCTTGTGTGAACGTCTGTCCTGTCGGCATTGATATTCGTGACGGGCAACAGCTGGAATGTATCACCTGTGCGCTGTGCATCGATGCCTGTGACGACATCATGGAAAAGATCGGCAAGCCGCGTGGTCTGATCGACTATATGGCAGTCAGTGACGAAACCAATGAACGTGCAGGCAAACAACCGGTCGATGTCTGGAAGCACATCCTGCGGCCACGTACCATGCTGTATACCGGATTGTGGACATTGGTCGGTGTGGGCTTGGTCTTTGCGTTGTTCATCCGTTCTGATATCGACTTGACCGTCGCCCCGGTACGTAACCCGACCTATGTAACGCTGTCTGATGGGTCGATCCGTAACACCTATGACGTGCGACTGCGGAACAAACATGGCGAAGCTCGCCCGTTCAAACTGTCGCTCAAAGGGGACCCGACGATGCGGGTTCAGATCGAAGGGACACCTTATGACTCGGTGAGCGTGCCTGCTGACACGGCCCTGTTTCAGCGGGTATATATCGTAACACCCAAAGGTGCGGCGGCATCCAACGCCAAGGCTACGGATGTGCGGATCTGGGTCGAAGATCTGACCAATGGCGAACGCGCCCACAAGGACACGACATTCAATGGCAGGGGGAACTGAGCCATGACAAATGACAAACCCGAGCGCCAATTCACTGGTCGCCATGCTTTGATGGTGTTCGGAGGCGCATTTGCCGTGATCATCGGCGTCAACATCGCACTGGCGGTCAGTGCGGTCAAAACCTTCCCCGGCCTCGAAGTCAAAAGCTCTTATGTGGCAGGGCAGGAGTTTAATTCCCGCCGCTCGGCGCAAGAGGCCCTGGGCTGGTCGGTGCTTGCGTCATCCGGTGGCGGTTTGGTCGTTTTGGAAATAACCGATGAAAACGGCCATCCGGTCGAGGTTGCATCCCTGGATGCGACCCTGGGCCGGGCAACGCAGATCAAGGATGACATGCGTCCCGATTTCAAATTTGACGGATCAGCCTATGTGGCCCCCGCCGAGCTGGCACCCGGCAACTGGAACATCCGGATGAAAGCGACCGCTAACGATGGGACTGAATTTACCCAACGTGTTGTCCTGTATGTAAAGGGCTGATTGCGCATGACCGCCCAACTCCGTCCCTCTGTTGCTGTCTGTCCCGGATGCGTGGCTGGCCCCGACGGTCCAGTACAAGACGCGCCGAAAGAGGCGCGCATCGCACTGTCTCTGCCAAGCATCCATTGCCAGGCCTGCATTTCGGCGGTGGAGCGGGGGTTGAGCGCGACGCCGGGTGTGCATTCGGCGCGGGTGAATCTGACATTGAAACGCGCCATGATCGAGGCCGACCCGGAGGTGCGGGCGGTTGACCTGATTCCGGTGGTCGAAGGGTTGGGGTATGAAGCGCATGAACTGGACGCCACTGCGCTGAGCGCGACACAGAATGACAAGGCGGGCCGTGATCTGCTGATGCGTTTGGCGGTTGCAGGATTTGCGTCGATGAACGTTATGTTGCTGTCGGTGTCGGTCTGGTCCGGTGCGACGGATGCCACGCGGGACATGTTCCATTGGATTTCCGCCGCGATTGCCCTGCCTGCCATCGCCTTTTCGGCGCAGCCGTTTTTCGTGAATGCCTGGTCGGCCCTGCGCGTGCGACGCCTGAACATGGATGTGCCGATTGTTCTGGCCATCGTCCTGGCGCTGACCACGTCGCTGTGGGAAACGTCGCTGTCTGGGGAACATGCGTATTTTGATGCTGCGCTGACTTTGACTTTCTTTTTGCTGGCCGGGCGTTATTTGGACTACCGCACTCGTGCAGTGGCGCGATCGGCAGCCGAAGAGCTGACCGCATTGGAAGTGCCCCGAGCGCTCCGGGTGATAGATGGCGATGAGTACGAAGTGCCGGTCGCGGATCTTGCCATTGGGGATCTTGTTCTGGTGCGCCCAGGTGGTCGCATGCCGGTGGATGGAGAGATTGTTGAAGGTCAGTCCGAGTTGGATCGCTCGCTGTTGACCGGCGAAACATTACCGGTCTTTGCTGCGCCGGGCACGTGTGTGTCCGCGGGCGAAGTGAATCTCACAGGCCCGCTGATCATTCGCGCGACCGCTGTGGGCGAAGATACATCGCTGCATCGCATGGCGGATCTGGTTGCCATCGCAGAATCCGGGCGGTCTCGGTATACTTCTTTGGCGGATTCTGCAGCCAAGCTGTATGCGCCGGGCGTTCACATTCTGTCGGCGCTCAGCTTTTTGGGCTGGCTGGCCTATTCCGGAGACATGCGCACTGCGCTGAACATTGCGGCTGCAGTTTTGATCATCACCTGTCCCTGTGCGCTGGGGCTCGCAGTGCCTGCGGTCACCACCGCTGCGTCAGGGAGATTGTTCAAAAAAGGCATGCTGATCAAACATCCCACAGCTTTGGAACGCCTGGCCGAAGTAGACACTGTGGTGTTCGACAAGACCGGAACATTGACTGCTGGGACTCCCGAAGTGACGAATCTGGGTGATCATGGCCGGGGAGATCTGCAAATTGCCCTGGCCCTGGCCGAGGCATCTTCCCATCCGTTGTCCCTGTCCTTGGTCCGGGCGGCCCGCGATGCAGGGATCAAGCCGGCGAAGCTGGTGGATGTGACCGAAGTTCCCGGATTTGGAACCGAGGCGACATACCGGGGAAATCGGGTGCGTCTGGGGCGGGCTGCCTGGGTCGGCGCACAGCAAGGCAGTCAGACGGCGGCCTGGTTGGATACGGGGGCAGGGGACCCTGTTGGGTTCCTGTTCGTCGATGCCCTGCGACCCGGAGCCGAAGACGCGGTCAAGATGCTGCGTGCCTCGGGCAAGGACGTGCTGTTGATATCGGGCGACACCACCGGAGCAGTCGAGGATTTGGCGCAGAGATTGGGACTATCCAAATGGGTGGCCGAGGCGCTGCCTCAGGACAAGGTACAGAGGGTTCAGGCGCTGACAGATGACGGGTGCAAGGTGTTGATGGTCGGGGATGGGTTGAATGACACTGCGGCGCTTGCGGCGGCCCATGTGTCGATCTCGCCGGCTTCGGCGTTGGATGCGGCCCGGGTGGCTTCGGATATTGTGCTGCTGGGACAGGATTTGGCTCCAATAGCCGATGCGGTTGATACAGCGCAAAGGGCGACGCGTCGCATTCGGGAGAACTTTCGAATTGCAACAGTCTATAATCTGATTGCCGTGCCCTTGGCTGTTGTCGGTTTGGCAACGCCGCTGATCGCGGCCTTGGCCATGTCCAGTTCCTCTATTACAGTGTCGCTGAACGCGTTGCGGCTGAGGTGAAGTGCCATGGAAGTATTGTCTTACTTGATTCCGATTTCCCTGATCCTCGGTTCGATCGGTTTGGCAGGGTTCGTCTATACCGTGCGGTCCAACCAATACGATGATCCCGAAGGCGATGCACGGCGCATTCTCAGTGATGATTGGGACGACCATCCCAAGCCTTGAGCTCGTGGGGCGAGGGAACGGTGCGTGCAAGCACACACCCTACAGCCTGGCGATGGAAGGAACTGTAGGGCCAGTCGGCGGGGTGATCGCACAGGCCGCGCCGGGTTGGGAGAGTACGACAGATTTCCATATGGGTGCGATAGTCGGATTGGGAGGCAATATGGTGTTCCCAATACCGACGCTGCCAGATTCCGCGTTCACGACGCGCTAGCTGGCTAGCCGTTCGCGGGGCACGCGGGAGCTCGCGTGAAAAGCGTGATTTGATTTGTCGCCATCGGGTTGGATAATCAAAATCCCCTTCCGGCAACGTCCATATCGCATGCATCTGGTCAGGAAGTACGACCCAGGCGTCGACATGAAACGGCCGTGTCCTGCGCGTGAGCCCCACGGCCGAGCGCAGTTGATCGATTTCATCCGTCAACAAGGTTGATTGGGGGTCCTGCAGACAGACTTCGAAATAGATGGTTGCGCCTGGGCGACGTGGTCTGAGATAATTGGGCATGACACCAATGTTGGCGATCATGGTTAAGATTTAGTGAAGGGCGTGTAGGGTGCGTGCTGGCACGCACCTTTGCTTTCAGGTCAGGATTTGGGGCCGATCATCGAGCAGGTGACGTTGCGGGCCTTGAGGCGTCTGCAGGCCAGATCTGCGCGTTCCTGACTCATCCCCAGAAAATTCGCCTCATATCCCTTGTTGGACTGCACGACTTTTCGCAAGGACCCATCCAAGGTTGCCATTTCCGCGAGGGCGGTGCGCAGCAAAACCTTTTCAGCCTGGTACCGGTTGGAATAGCGCCCGACATTGATCCCCCAATACTGCCCACCCGAAGTGGATAGACGGGTCACAACTTCCTGAACCGTTTCTTCTTTGACGCTGACGTTTGATGCCAGAACGGCCGTTTCTACAGCCTCTGCGGCCACCTGTGGGCGCTGCGCGGGTCGTGTGCCAGGGGTCACCGCCGCGACATCCTTGGCTTCGGCCAATGCGGCGTCGATGCTGGCTTGAATGGCTGCCCGCTGTTCGTCCGTTGTATTTGCATTGGCGAGTTGAACGGTTCCCTGATCGCCTGGACGGACCATGGGGCGTAAACTTTTGTCGACGGCGGTCGTGACACGCACGGTCTTCGCTCCAGTGCCGACCTCATTGCCGACATAGGCCGGCCGCTGGGGCTTGCGCAGCGGTGCGCGCGACGGAGACCGGCGGAAACCCATATCCAGAAGCTCGGCGACCTTGGCATTGCGCGCGGTCGATGATTTACCGCCAAAGACAGTCGCAATCACGCGTTCATTGCCGCGTTGGGCCGACGCCACGAGATTGAACCCGGCCGCCCGTGTGTATCCGGTCTTGATGCCGTCAGCGCCCTTATAGGCAGCCAGAAGACGCCTGTTTGTATTGTTGACGGTCTTGATCCCGGCGTTGGTCGAAGTCCGTGAAAACAGGTTGTAATACTGCGGGAAGTCATACAGCAGATGCCGCCCCAAGGTGGTCATGTCCCGGGCTGTCGACAAATGTCCGCTTTCCGTCAAACCATGGGCGTTCTTGAATGTCGTCCGGGTCATCCCCAAAGCTTTGGCCGTTCGGGTCATGCGGCGCGCAAAGGCGGCTTCGGACCCGGCGACAGCTTCACCCAGCGCGGTTGCCGCGTCATTGGCCGATTTGACGGCCGCCGCACGGATCAAATAGCGCAGCGCAATTTTCTGCCCGGCCCGCAACCCCAGTTTGGACGGAGGCTCGGATGCGGCATGTTTGGAAATACGCACTTTGGTATCCAGGGTGAGCTCCCCGTTGCGCACGGCTTCAAAGGTGACGTAAAGCGTCATCATCTTTGTCAGCGATGCGGGGTGGAGACGGGTATCCGCGTTGCGGGAATGCAGCACCTCTCCGGTGCGTGCGTCAATCACCATTGCAGCATAGGGTGCCGCCCAAGCACCCAAGGGCATGATCAAACACACCCACACAATAGCGAATACATAAAGACCCCAACGGGTCGGACTCAGATGCCGAACCTGCACGATCGCTGCCTTTTTCTGCCTCACGCCGCTGCATTTTTGCAGCTGACTTTTGATTATTACCAAAAGCGTAACACAGCATTTCTCTGAAATAAACCAAAAGCTTTTATGACGTTCCTCAGCTAATTATGAGACAGGAGGCAACATGTTGTGGCCGTGTTTCACGAAACCTCTACACCCGGCGCAAGGCACAGGATCTGTCCCTGTCCCCAGAGTGTCGGCAGGTCGTAACGTCAATTAGGTGTGACCAGAATGCATGTTTGTGACATAGGCTGGCCCGCTGAAAGTCAGCTCCAGGGAAAATGCACAAGGCTGAGCGATTCGCGCCTTTATCTTACGCTCCAGGTCATCTAGCAGATCCTGAAGAAATGCTGCGTCGCGATGTGCCTTTGGCAACAACGACACGTTGATGATGATATGCGTGTGATGGAACTGCTCGACGGGCCAGGCGCGACCTTTGCAGGCACCGGCGCTATTGTCATGGTTCAGAATTGTGGCCTCGATATCGGCCAGAATGGCTGGGGCGTTGATGTTCAAATCCGACGAATATTTGATTTCGGCGTGGGGCATGGTCCGGGTTCCCTGAAATGACGCTGCTGTCAGGCGTGTTTACCGGGAAAAATCCAAAAGAGAAGGGCCCGCCAATGGTTCGCGCCGGTGTCGGCAAACCAAAAGGCCCCAAAACCATAGGCCCTTGGATATCTGTTCAAACGACTCCCAGTGATCGCTAGGTGCGCCGGGGCATACCTCTACGTATTGCGGGGGTCGATCTGTGCAACCAGTTGCGGCAGGTCCGCGAGGGTGGAAACCTTGTGGTACCGCAGGGCGGAACGCGGTTCCTCGGCGTGTTCGATTTCCCAAACCATCCCGTGGGGCACGTAGATTCCCCATCCGCCAGCTTGCACGACGGGAACGACATCAGAGCGCATTGAATTGCCCACCATCATGGCCCGATCCGGTCCTTCGCCATGGCGCGTAAAGATGTCGATATAGATATCCGTCGTCTTTTCTGACACGATTTCCACCCCGTCGAACAGATCGCCCAACCCGGACTGGGCCAGCTTGCGTTCCTGGTCCAGCAGATCGCCTTTTGTGATCAACAGCACCCGGTAATCCTGGGCCACCGTTTCAACGGCCCGCTGGGCGTGGGGCAGCAACTCGATCGGGTGGCGCAGCATCTCCTGACCGGCCTCGATCAATTCGCGGATCACTCGGGCAGGGACCCGGTCTTCTGTCACTTCGATAGCTGTTTCGATCATCGACAGTGTGAACCCTTTGATCCCGTACCCATAGTGGCCGATATTGCGTTTTTCGGCCGCCAGAAGCCGATTGGCCAAATCGTCGGCGTCGGCGTAATCGCATAGCAATCCGGCGAACCTGTCCTGGGTCAGGCGAAAGAAGCGTTCGTTGTGCCAAAGCGTATCATCAGCATCAAAGGCGATGGTGGTCAGCGGACTCTTCATTTTTGACTGTTCGCTTTCTCTTTTCTAAACTGATTGCGAGGCTATATAAGCATAGAAACAAAAACCACGGGCCGCTTGGCCCAAAAACCGGATAGACCCTGACGTGACCTTGCAGCCTTTGCCCCTGATGATGTCGGACAACGCGGACGATGACACCGAAAGCGGCCTGATGACCAAAACGCGGGCCAAGACCAAACGCCCGCCGCGTTACAAGGTGCTGTTGTTGAACGATGACTATACACCGATGGAATTTGTCGTGCATGTTCTCGAACGGTTCTTTGGTTTGAACCATGCGCAGGCCTTTGAAATCATGTTGACTGTCCACAAGAAGGGATTGGCGGTGGTTGGAGTGTTCAGCCACGAGATCGCTGAAACCAAAGTCGGGCAGGTTATGGATTTTGCCCGCAGGCACCAGCATCCGCTGCAGTGTACGATGGAAAAAGAAGAATAAATCTGCCGCAGTCCTGAATGTATTGCTCTCGCGGGTTGGCACGTGTGATCGCTTGTTCTTGGCCGTAACACCGCCTAAGAAGCGCGGATCTGTCAGCGCGAGAGGGCCTGCCTATGTCTCCCCGTCTTTCCCTAGCCATCCAGGCCGGTGTCCCGATTCCTGATGAGGGCCGCATAGCGGTCTTCCATCCTCGTGGGGATGCGGACCTGTCGGTGCTGCCTGCCGACCGCGTTTTAGCTATTCAACCTATGCGACCCGATCATGATGCGCTGGTCGCACGCGGATTTGCCTGTGCAGCGACCCTGCCCGAAGGTGAGCGGTTTGCGGCATCGGTTGTGTTCGCGACACGGGCCAAGGGGTTGGGACGGGATCTGGTGGCGCGGGCCAGTGCCTGCACAGAGGGTCCGGTTCTGGTGGATGGGGCCAAAACCGATGGAATCGATTCTCTGATCAAACCGCTGTTGAAACAGGCCCAGGCCCATGCGCCGATTTCCAAGGCCCACGGCAAGATCTGCTGGTTTTCCGGTGGCGTGGAGATGCCGGATTGGCGGGCTGCGGACTTTACCGATATCGGCGGATATGTAACCGCACCCGGCGTGTTTTCGGCAGATGGAATTGACCCGGCCTCGGCATTGCTGGCTCAGAGTTTACCAGTCAAACTGGGCCGTAGGGTTGCCGATTTGGGGGCCGGGTGGGGCTATCTGTCTGCTCAGATCCTGACACATGACGCAGTAGAGGTTCTGCACATGATCGAAGCGGATCATGCGGCCCTGGATTGTGCCCGTCGCAATGTAACGGATGCGCGCGCGCAGATGCATTGGGCCGATGCCTGTGGATGGGCTGCGCCCGAACCGCTGGATACCGTTGTGATGAACCCGCCATTCCACACGGGTCGCGCGGCCGAACCGGCGCTGGGACAGTCCTTTATTGATACAGCGGCCCGCGTGTTGACGCCGTCGGGGCAGCTGTGGCTGGTTGCCAATCGGCACTTGCCGTATGAAACCCGTCTGAGCGAAAAATTTGCCCAAGTCGAGGAAATCGCCGGCGACAACCGGTTCAAGGTCCTGCACGCCAGCCGACCGAAACGACAACGTCGCTGAGCCGAATAGCAACACCGGCAGAAATGCGCTGGCCTCATCGGTGTGGAAACTGCAACGACAAAAACCGGTTTCAACCTTGGACCAACCTGATTAGCCTGCCCTCTCGAGACCCACAGACGGAGCGTTGCCCCATGTCCTTTTCCATCTCAGGAAAAACCGCAATCGTCACCGGTGCCTCCAGCGGCATTGGTTTGGCAATCGGCAAGCAATTCGCCGAACAAGGTGCCAATGTGATGTTCGCCGATCACAGCGAAAAGGATCTGATCAGCGAGTTGGACAAATATGCGGACGATGACAATGTCGCATATTTTGCGGGGGACCTGCGCGAACGTCTGACCATCGCCAATCTGTTGTCGGCAACGATTGATACGTTCGATCAGATCGACATTTTGGTGAATGGCGCGCGCCAGGTTGTGCCGTCGGATCCGTTGGACCCAAACGATACGTCAACGGAAATTCTGTTGGGGCAAACTCTGTTGCCGACATTGCGCCTGTCTCAACAAGTGGCGCGCCGCATGATGAAGCAGGCCGAAGATCGTGACGAAGACGACAACACACCCGCCGGGTCAATTATCAATCTGTCCTCGATTGCGGCACGCCGCACCCATCCCGAACTGCTGGCCTATTCGGTGACTTCGGCGGCCTTGGATCAGGTGACCCGGTCACTGGCCGTGGCGCTGGCCCCGCACAAGATCCGGGTGAATTCCGTTGCCTTCGGGTCGGTCATGAGCGCGTCAATGAAGACAATTCTCAAGGAAAACCGATCCTTCCGACAGGACATCGAACAACACACCCCGTTGGGTCGGATTGCATCGCCAACGGAATTGGCGGATGCGGCGCAATTCCTGGCTTCGGATGCAGCAGGTTTCATGACCGGACAGATCGTGACGCTGGATGGCGGGCGCACTCTGCTCGACCCGGTTGCTGCGCCGGTACACTGATATTTCGACACAAAGGACGACCTATGACCGCTTCGATGGACATTGAAAAAGCCACCGCCTCTGCCTGGTTCCGCCAGCTGCGTGACGACATCGTTGCCGCATTCGAAGAGCTGGAAGACAACCACGCTACCGGCCCCTTGTCCGACGCAGCGCCGGGGCGGTTCGACGTCAGTGAAACCAAACGTGCCTCGGAGGATGGATCTGATGCGGGCGGCGGATTGATGAGCGTCATGCGGGGCGGGCGTGTGTTCGAAAAGGTCGGGGTCAATATCTCGACTGTCTATGGCACCTTGGGGGAGCGGGCACAAAACGCAATGGCCGCGCGCAAAGGCATCCCGGGAATGAAGGATGATCCGCGGTTCTGGGCCTCGGGCATCAGTCTGGTTGCGCATATGCAGAACCCGCATGCGCCCGCCGTTCACATGAATACCCGCATGTTCTGGACCCCGCACGCCTGGTGGTTTGGTGGCGGATCTGACCTGAATCCGTGCATCGAATATGACGAAGACACCGCGCATTTTCATGCCACGCAGAAATCGCATCTCGACCCGCATGGCCCCGGCCACTATCCCCGGCTCAAGGAATGGGCGGATGAGTATTTCTATATCCCGCACCGCAATCGCGCCCGTGGCGTGGGCGGCATTTTCATGGATGACTATTGCAGCGACGACTGGCAGGGTGATTTCGCTCTGACCCAGGACATTGGCCGTGCCTTCCTGCCCGCCTTTCTTCCGCTGGTGGAAAAACGTCGGGCGCAGGATTGGTCTGACGCCGACAAGGACGCGCAACTTGTGCATCGCGGGCTCTATGCCGAATACAACCTGGTCTATGACAGGGGCACCAAATTCGGCCTGGAAACCGGCCATGATGCCAATGCGGTGCTGATGAGCCTGCCGCCGATGGCCAAATGGGTCTGATCCGCGACGCCTGACTTGCATTCATCGCAATTGGCCGATAGCAGGTTCACGATTAATTCGGGGACCGGTCATGGACGATCTTAAGGCAAAATACCTGGCACAGATTGCAGATGCCGCGGACGAAGCCGCGCTGGAGGCGATCCGCGTGGCCGCTGTCGGCAAAAAGGGCGAAGTCGCGTTGAAGATGCGCGAGCTGGGCAAGATGACCCCGGAAGAGCGTCAGGTTATGGGCCCGGCGCTGAACGCGCTCAAGGATGAGATCAATTCGGCCCTGGCCGCGAAAAAGGCCGGGTTGGCCGATGCGGCACTGGACGAACGGCTGCGCACCGAATGGTTGGATGTGACCCTGCCATCGCGCCCGTCGCGTCAGGGATCGTTGCACCCGATCAGCCAGGTTCAGGAAGAGATCACTGCGATCTTTGCCGAGATGGGGTTTTCGGTTGCCGAAGGGCCGCGGATCGACACCGATTGGTATAACTTTGATGCGCTGAACATCCCCGGTCACCACCCCGCACGGGCCGAGATGGACACGTTTTACATGCACCGCGCGACAGGCGACGATCGCCCGCCGCATGTGCTGCGCACACACACCTCGCCAGTCCAGATCCGGTCGATGGAGAAGATGGGCGCGCCGCTGCGCATCATCTGCCCGGGCGGTGTATATCGCGCCGATTATGACCAGACCCACACGCCGATGTTCCATCAGGTCGAAGGTCTGGCGCTGGACAAGAACATTTCGATGGCGAACCTGAAATGGGTGCTCGAAGAGTTCGTGAAGAGCTTCTTTGAGGTCGACGATGTTGAGCTGCGCTTCCGCGCCTCGCACTTCCCGTTCACAGAACCATCCGCCGAAGTCGACATCCGATGTTCCTGGGAAGGTGGCGCGCTAAAGATCGGCGAGGGCGACGACTGGATGGAGATCCTCGGCTCGGGCATGGTCCACCCCAAGGTCATCGCCGCCGGTGGTATCGACCCCGATGTCTATCAGGGCTTTGCCTTTGGCATCGGCATCGACCGTCTGGCGATGCTAAAGTACGGCATCCCCGACCTGCGCGCCTTCTTTGACAGCGACCTGCGCTGGCTGCGCCACTACGGCTTTGCCGCGCTGGACATGCCAAACCTGCATGGTGGCCTGTCGCGTTGAGCGACGTTGAAGTAATCACGGCATGCGAGAATGTGTGCCGTGATTTCTCTTGGCTAGAAAATTTTATTCCTCAGTTAGCCAGTGCGGCACCGATCTTTGCTGTGATTTGGGGGATTTTCGTATTTTACGAACAACGTAAGCGGGACCGCAATGATGCGCTTAGAAAAACTAGGCAAGAATTGTATCTCGCCTTTTTAGAAATTGCTGACCAAAAACACTCAAGCACACCTGACGGAATTCTTGGTCAAATGTTGTTGCTAACAAAATTTCAGGGCAAATTTACTTTAAACTGCCCAAAGGAGGTTTTGGTTAAATCAGCGGAATATATAAAGTTAGTTGGTCGAGAACATCTTGATGGCGTTGCACTTGATGGGTTGAAGAGAAAGCCTAGCAGAAGCGAGTTTGATAAGTATTTTGCATATCAACAAAAAATTGCGCATTCGCGTAAGGAACTACTGGACGCAATGAGGCGAGATGCACTGCAAGGTAGTGATGTTGAGCTTGAGCTGAACTACTAGCTATCACTGCATAGAAGCAAGGTTTTGCCTTTTGGATTTGCTTTCATCTTGCGTGGAGGGTGAAAAAGGCGAGCGCGGAATCAAGGCCGATAGGCCGTCGCGCAATCGCCAGACCGCCCGCACGGGCTGGCGATTTTGTGGGGGCAGTGACACGCTCAGGTGTCTTTCGGACTTGGTAAGATAAACTGCCCCGTACCAGCCTGGGATCGCCACCCCGCGGTCTGGCGATGGGGCGGCTTGTGCCTTTGAGCGTCGTTCACCTCTTGCCCACAGACATGTGAGATGACTCCGCCGGTACGGACGCTATCGTTCGGGAATGACGCGACTTCTCCTGATTATCGCTGCGCTATGGGCGCTTCCTGCCGCCGCTATGGGGCCGTGGCAGAACCGCTGCCACGGTGACACCCCCTGTGAAATCGACGGGCGGTCTTATCACATCCGCGAACCGGATGGTTGGGACGGCAAAACCCCGTTGCCGGTGTTGATGCATTTCCACGGTTGGATGCGGCAGGGCAGTTTGATCGTCAAGCACCAGCGTATTTCTGGCGCGACGCGGCGGCGGGATGTGTTGCTGGTGGCACCCAATGGTCAGGATCGCAGCTGGGATTTCTGGGCCTCGGGGACGGCGGATGTCGAATTTGCCCGTGCCGTGCTGGAAGATGTCAAACAGCGGTACCCTGTCGACCCTGACCGCATTTATGTGTCGGGGTATTCCTGGGGCAGCAATATGGCCTGGCGGTTTGTTTGCGAGGATGGCACCGACATTGCCGCGCTGCTGGCGATCTCGGGCACGTTGGATCAGAACGAAGTCTGTACCACCGCCCCGCGTGAGGTGCGCCAGGTCTATGGGTTGAACGACGATGTGCTGCGGTTCCCCTATGGCCCCGGTGGCGACACCACTTATCCGGTGCAGCTGTGGCGCGCGGCCTATGACTGTGGCACCGGCATCGATGCCGGGGCGTGGAACGCCGTCTCCTTTCTCACGCTGCACCGTACCACATGGGACGATTGCGACCAGGGGCGGGTCAGCCTGGACATTCATCCCGGTGGTCATTTCATCCCGCATGGCTGGATCGCGCGCCAGTTGGACGAACTTTTGGGTCGCACTCCCAGCTATCCGTGAGCTTGGCCGCGTGCCAAGGCTTGAACCTTGGGCCATTCTTTGTCATTGCCTCTGGCAACCGCTAGTTTCTGCCAAAGGGCGCTGACCGATGAAATTCACTCTCTCCTGGCTCAAGGATCACCTGGACACCGACGCATCGGTGGCCGAAATCGCTGACACGCTGACCGATCTGGGCCTTGAGGTCGAAGAGATCGTGAACCCGGCCGAGCGGCTGAAGGAATTCACCATCGGCAAAGTGGTGCACGCCGAGAAACACCCGGACGCGGACAAGTTGCGCGTATGCAAGGTGGAAACCGATGAGGGCGAGATGCAGATCATCTGTGGCGCTCCCAATGCACGCGAAGGTATCACGGTCGTGGTCTGCAAACCGGGCATGTATGTGCCAGGGTTGGATATCACCATCGGTGTCGGCAAAATCCGCGGCGTCGAGAGCTATGGCATGATGGCGTCCGAGCGCGAGCTGGAACTGTCGGACGAACATGACGGCATTATCGAACTCCCGTCGGGCGCGGTGGGTGACAAGTTCATCGACTGGCTGGCCGAAAATGACCCCTCCAAAGTCGACACGATGATCGACATCGCGATCACGCCGAACCGTCCCGATGCGCTGGGCGTCTTTGGCATTGCCCGCGATCTGGCAGCCCGGGGTCTGGGCACGCTGAAAACCCATGACCACACTCCGGTGCCAGGTGATTTCCCGTGCCCGATCAATGTGACAATTGACCAAGACACAGCCGATGGCTGTCCGCTGTTCACAGGGCGGATGATCCGGGGGGTGAAAAACGGTCCCAGCCCACAATGGTTGCAGGACCAGCTCAAGGCGATTGGGCTGCGCCCGATTTCGGCGCTGGTGGATGTGACGAATTACTTCACTTACGATCAGAACCGCCCGTTGCACGTGTTTGACATGGCCAAGGTGCAGGGTGACCTGAGGGTGCACCGCGCCGCTGGCGGTGAGAAGCTGGTGGCGCTGGACGACAAGGAATACACACTGGGCGCGGGGCAGATGGTGATTTCGGACGACAATGGTCCCGAAAGCATCGCAGGCATCATGGGGGGCGTGGCCACCGGCTGTACCGAAGAAACCGTGGATGTCTTCCTGGAAAGCGCCTTTTGGGATCACGTGCAGATTGCCATGACTGGCCGTGCGCTGAAAATCAACTCGGACGCGCGGTATCGTTTTGAACGTGGCGTGGACCCCGAGTTCACTATCGAAGGGTTGGAGCGCGCCACGCAGATGATCCTGGATCTGTGCGGGGGGGAGCCGTCCGACGTGGTCATTGCTGGTGACGTGCCCAGCCATCACCGTGCCTACAAGCTGGACACAGATCGGGTGCAGTCGTTGGTGGGGATGGATATTCCCGAAAGCGAACAGCGCCAGACGCTGACTCGTCTGGGATTTCGGCTCGAAGGCAGCATGGCGCATGTGCCGTCTTGGCGTCCGGACGTGCAGGGCGAAGCCGATCTGGTCGAGGAAGTCGCCCGGATCGCATCGTTGACCAAACTAAAAGGCAAACCGCTGTCGCGACTGACCGATGGCATCACATCAGCTGTCATGACCCCGATGCAACGCCGTCAGCAGATGGCGCGCCGTACCGTGGCTGCGTTGGGTTACAATGAATGTGTCACCTACAGCTTCATCGACCAGCCTTCGGCGGCGTTGTTCGGCGGCGGCGATGACGCCAGCATGTTGGCCAATCCGATCAGTTCGGAAATGTCGCATATGCGTCCCGATCTTCTGCCTGGCCTGTTGCAGGCCGCCGCCCGCAATCAGGCGCGCGGTTTTATGGATCTGGCGTTGTTCGAGGTCGGTCCGGCCTTTACCGGTGGTGAGCCGGGCGAACAGGTCACTCAGATTTCCGGGATTTTGATCGGACGCACCGGCCCCAAGGACACCCATGGCGCATCGCGCCCGGTGGACCTGTTTGATGCCAAGGCCGACGCCGAAGCGGTTCTGAGCGCTATCGGGGCCCCGGCCAAAGTGCAGATTCTACGCGATGGGGCGGCATGGTGGCATCCGGGGCGTCATGGTCGGATTTGTCTGGGTCCGAAAAAGATGCTGGGCGTCTTTGGCGAATTGCACCCCAAGGTGCTGGCCGAGATGGACATCAAAGGGCCTGCCGTTGGCTTTACCATTTGGCCCGAAGAAATTCCGTTGCCGCGCAAGGGCAAAACCACCCGCGCTGCTCTGAACCAGAGCGATCTTCAGGCGGTTGAACGGGACTTTGCCTTTGTCGTCGATGCATCTGTTGAAGCGTTGACGTTGGTCAATGCCGCTGCCGGTGCTGACAAGGCGCTGATCGAAGACGTGCGTGTGTTCGATGAATTTATTGGTGGCAGCCTGGGTGAGGGTAAGAAATCCCTGGCCATCACTGTGCGATTGCAGCCCAAGGACAAGACGTTGAAGGAACAGGACATCGAGGCCGTGAGCGACAAAATCATTGCCAAGGTGACCAAGGCCACCGGCGGCGTGCTGCGGGGCTGATGGAACGGGGCATTCACATCCGGCCGGCAACGCCTGTGGATGCTCCAACTTTGACCCGCTGCATTGATGCGGCCTATGCCAGCTATATCGCCGAGGGGCTTGATCTGCCCCCGGTGTCTGATGGTGTTGCACAGGACATTCAGGATCACGTCGTTTTGGTGGCCCAAGCAGATGGCGCGGTTGTGGGCGGTGCGATCCTGTCGGTGACGGGCGGAACGGCGCACCTGATGAATCTGTTTGTCGACCCCGAACACACCGGCCGCAAAATCGGCTCGCTTCTTCTGCAATCGGTCGCTGACGTTGCCCGCGCTGCCGGGCACACCCGCATGCGGCTAGCCACCCATCGGGATATGCCGCGCAATGTCAGCTACTACCAACGCAGGGGGTGGCAGGTTTCGGGATCCGAAGATGTGCGAATATTCATGGAAATTGATCTGACCTGAGCCCGGTCATACCCTGACGAAGCGTCAAGTCACAGGTCTTTGCAGTCGCGGTAATTTCAATTGTGCGGTGAGGTGCTTATCTGCCTTTCAAAGGAGAGCACAAATGCAAGCAAGCGCAAAATTCTGGGACGGTATTGCCGAAAAATACGCCCGCAACCCGATCAGTGACATGGCTTCCTATCAGCACACCTTGGACCGGACGGCGTCCTATCTGGGCGCAGAAGACACGGTGCTGGAGCTGGGGTGCGGCACTGGTTCGACCGCCTTGGAGCTGGCGTCTGGTGTGCGACAGTTCGTGGCCAGCGATGTGGCAGAGGGCATGTTGACCATTGGCAAGAACCGCGCATCTGAACAGGGGGTTGGCAACGTTGATTTCGTTCAGGCGGATGTCATGGTGCCCCCCAAAGGACCGTTTGATGCGGTGCTGGCGTTCAACGTACTGCATCTTCTTGACGATCTTGATACGGCGCTGATCAGCATTCGCGACAGCGTCAAGCCGAATGGCTTTTTCATCTCCAAAACATTCTGCACGCCTCAGGATGGTGGCAGTTGGAAGTACAAGCTGTTGCGTATGGGCCTGCCGATTCTGCAGCTGGTGGGTAAAGCACCCTATGTACGGTTCTTGCAGGTGGAGGAATTGGATAGTGCACTGGAACGCGCCGGATTCGAGATCGTAGAGCAGGACAGCTTCCCGGCACGAAACGCGCGCCGGTTTCTTGTCGCCCGCAGGCTTTGACTGGAAATTCCAAAGACACTTCCTTGTTCCCCGGGGCTTGGTCCCGGGGCAGTCCCGCAGTAGGTAGGGGACAGCGAACAAGGAGATGAACATGGGACTGAAGGTATACCTGTCGGGCGAGATTCACACGGATTGGCGCGAACAGATCATCACGGGTGCCGATGGGTTGGATGTCACGTTTGACAGCCCGGTTACCGATCATGGTGCTAGCGATGATTGCGGCGTGCGTATTCTGGGCGCGGAGCCGAATAAATATTGGCATGACCACAAGGGAGCGATGGTCAACGCGATCCGAACCCGCAAGGGGATCGCCGATGCAGATGTCGTGGTTGTCCGTTTTGGGGACAAATACAAACAGTGGAACGCCGCCTTTGACGCAGGATACGCTGCGGCGCTGGGAAAATCCCTGATTGTTCTGCATGGTCCGGACCATCAGCACGCGCTCAAAGAGGTCGATGCAGCTGCGCTGGCTGTGGCCGAAGAGCCCGGACAAGTCGTTGAAATCTTGCGATACGTTCTGACAGGTGCCTTGCCCGCCTGATCGCAACATTTGGTCAATCAGAACACCCATTCCCCTGGTGACCCTGGGGAATGGAACCAAACCCCACCATTTTCCCCCTGAAACTGACGCTGTTTACGCTCATTGAGCGGCGAACTATCGTGAACACGCGAACTGAAAACACAAAGAGCCTGCGTTGAGATCCGAATGCTGATTGGGGCTTTGACTGCCTGATCGGGGACGGTTTCTGTAGGGGCGAATACAGAAAAGAGAGACGGGAAATGGAACAGATTATGGAACAGGCTGGTGCCTACTGGCCACTGATGGTCAATGGTGCCAAGGCGTTGGCAGTTCTGATCGTTGGGTGGATTGTTGCTGGGATGATTGCTGGCGCGGTCCGCCGGCGGATTGCGGCAAACCCCGAGATTGATCAGACTTTGGGTAATTTTGCAGCCAGCCTTGTACGCTGGGTCATCCTTGCGATGGTCTTGATTGCGGTGCTGAACCTGTTTGGTATCGAAGCAACTAGCCTGGTTGCGATGATGGGCGCGGCGACGCTGGCCATCGGTCTGGCGCTTCAGGGAACGCTTAGCGACCTGGCGGCCGGATTCATGTTGGTTCTGTTTCGCCCATACAAGATTGGCCAATATGTGGATATCGGCGGCACAGCGGGAACTGTGAAAGACCTGAACCTTTTTGTGACCGAACTGGCGACGCCGGACAATGTGCAGATCATTGTTCCAAATGGTCAGGCCTGGGGCGCGATCATTACCAACTACTCGCATCATGATACCCGTCGCGTGGATTTTGTCTTTGGTATCGACTATGGCGATAACGCGGACAAAGCCATGCAGATCATTACAGAGCTGGCAGAGGCGGATGCACGGGTTCTGGACGACCCTGCGCCCTGGGTCCGAGTGACCAATCTGGGCGATAGCTCGGTCGATCTGACTGCGCGCATTTGGTGTCAGGCGGCAGACTATTGGGATATCAAGTTTGAATTGACCAAAGCTGTCAAAGAAGCCTTTGACGCCCAAGGAATTTCGATTCCCTATCCGCACCGGGTCGAAATCCGCAGATAACCCGGTTCTGGCGACCTCTTGCTGGCAAGGGGTCGTCGACCATTGTTTGGCGCGGTATTTTCCTGCGCAGGAGAGCGAAAAAGTTGCGTTTTCCGTTTGACACCTGCGCGCGCTTTGGATACCTCACGCCTCGTGGTCACGGCGTGATAGCTCAGTTGGTTAGAGCACAGCACTCATAATGCTGGGGTCGGCGGTTCAAGTCCGCCTCACGCTACCACCCTCCCTGTATGTATCCGATTTTGTGGCCAAGCCGCTGTGATGAGCTGCACCGACCTTGGCAAACGCCTTGGCGGGTGGGGAGAACAAGCGCCGTTTGCCAGACATGAAAAAGCCCGATCAAATGATCGGGCTTTTCCTGGCAGTGGTGTTGTTGGTACGGATCAGCCTTGGACCAGCGAAGAAGCCGAGACGACATCCAATCCAAGCGCCGCGCCAACCGCATCATACGTCAGCTTGCCTGCGTGCACATTCAAGCCATTCAGCAAATGCACATCATCGGCACAGGCTTGCTTCCAGCCTTTGTTGGCCAGGTTCAGCATGAAGGGCAGGGTGGCATTGCCAAGCGCTTGGGTCGATGTCCGTGCCACGGCTCCGGGCATGTTGGCCACACAATAGTGCATGACACCATCGACTTCATAGATAGGATCGGCGTGAGTGGTCGCCTTGGAGGTCTCAAAGCAGCCGCCCTGGTCAATAGCAACATCCACCAACGCCGCGCCGGGCTTCATGTCGCTCAGTTGTGCACGAGATATCAGCTTTGGCGCTGCGGCGCCGGGGATCAGAACCGCGCCGATCACCATGTCAGCGTCACGTACCAGCTCGGCGGTGGCACCTGCGGTCGAATACTGGTTCTTGAATTCACGGCCGAAGACATCATCCAGATACTTGAGGCGCGTCAGTGAGCGGTCCAGGATGGTGACATCCGCGCCCATACCGGCCGCGATTTTGGCTGCGTGGGTGCCAACAACGCCGCCGCCGATGACAACGACCTTGGCAGGCGCAACACCGGGAACGCCGCCCATAAGAACGCCACGACCGCCATTGGCCTTTTGCAGGGTCCAGGCCCCAACCTGAGGCGCCAGACGACCGGCCACTTCGGACATCGGTGCCAACAGTGGCAAGCCGCCGCGGGCGTCTGTCACGGTTTCATAGGCAATTGCAGTACAACCGCTTTCGAGCAGGTCATGCGTCTGGTCCGGGTCGGGGGCAAGGTGCAGATACGTAAACAGCAGTTGGCCTTCGCGCAGCATCTTGCGTTCGACAGCCTGAGGTTCCTTGACTTTGACGATCATGTCGGCGGTGGCAAAGATTTCTTCGGCTGTATCGATGATTGTAGCGCCCGCAGCGACATAATCTTCGTCACTGAATCCAGCACCGGTTCCGGCACCCTTTTGGATCAGGGCCGAATGGCCGTGGTTGACGGCTTCGCGCGCGGCGTCAGGCGTCATGCCGACCCGAAATTCCTGTGGTTTGATTTCTGTAGGGCAACCGATTTTCATTTTGTGTCTCCTCCGGGGCTTGTTGGATCCAATCTGGGGGAGCTCACGGAAAATGTGCTGCTTTTTTGAGCAGAATAAAAACGTGCGTTTCGAAGAATCTTCGAATATTTTGACCGTGTCAGCAAGGAGCTTCGCAAAATGTCGTTGGACGAAACAGATCGTCGCATTCTATCGGTACTACAAAAACAAGGGCGGATTTCCAATGCCGACCTGTCCGAGCGGGTGAATCTCTCTCCGTCGGCCTGTCACAGGCGGGTGCAAAGGTTGGAGAAGGATGGGTTCATTCGAGATTATGTTGCGTTGCTGGATGCCCGAAAAATGAGCGTTCCAACCACGGTTTTTGTCGAGATCACACTATCAGGGCAGGCGGATGAGGTTCTGGATGCCTTTGAAAGGGCAGTGGCACGCATTCCCGATGTGCTGGAATGCCACTTGATGGCCGGAACCGCAGATTATGTGCTCAAGGTGGTTGCGGAGAACACCGAAGATTTTGCCCGCATCCACCGCCAGCATTTGTCCCGGCTGCCCGGTGTCGCCCAGATGCAGTCCAGTTTTGCCTTACGCACGGTGTTCAAGACCACGGCGCTGCCGGTTTGACTGATCATCCCAACGGCGCAGGGTAAGTGAAGAAAATCAGGTGAACCGCGTTGAATGCAAAATGCATCAGCACCGCAACCCACAATCGCCCACTGAACCACAGTCCCAGGCCACAGGCCGCACCCAGCAAGGTGGCTAAACCGGCGATCAGCGGCCCCCCGGCCAGATGCGCCGCTCCAAAAAGAAGGCTTGCTGACACAATGGCACCAAATGGCCCTATTCGATCAGTCAGGAATTTCTGCAGGTACCCGCGAAAGAAGGCTTCTTCGACGAGACAGGTTTGAACAAGATTGGCAAACAGGAACAGTCCCGCCCAATGCGGCCAAGACAGGTCTGAATGGATGACACCGAGACCTGTGGCCAGGGGGAAAAGCCCGGCCAGAACAAGGAAACTGACCAGCAAGGGGCCCCATCGCACTGCACAATCCCGGGCCAGTAACGCAGGCCAGGCCAGCAGCAACATCAGAAAGATCTGCGGCTTGTCCAGGTTCAAATGAAGCGAATAGGGAATGGCAAAAGGGCTGGATTGCACGGCGTCCAGACCCACGGCGTTGGTGAAGCCGGGAACCATGTGCAGAGCAAGCGCCATGGCCCAGCCAATCAAGACCATATGACCAGCAAACGCGATGGCCCCCTTTTGGGTTCGCAAGATCCAAGCCGCCAGAAGCCCACCGCCGCTCAGAGCGACCGCAGTCGGTGTCATGGCGCCGAATGCCAAGGCCGCACCGCCGGCCAGCATGGCGAGCATGATACTGCTGCGTGTCATTGCAAAAAAGCCGGTGATCAGGCTGCCCATCAAAAGAAGCCAAGGCAAGGGCAAAGCGGCAATAGCGAATGGGTCAGACATGATGGGACTCAAATCGCACAGGCAGGCACCTGTCTGTTTCTGGTGAAAGGGTTGTGGGGGTCTGCCCTGGTATCAAGACTGTGTCCTTTGTCTGTGCGCCCGAGATGGGGGGGGTGATCGCAGTCGAATTATTTGCGGCAGATCAAGGTATGAGGGGTGCAATAGATCAATAATGGATGCGTGTTCTTGGATTCATGTATCGCAAGGGCGTATTTTCTGGTAGCAATCGCATCTTTGGGCCATAGCGTCAGTGTTGGCATGTTTGTGTGACATTGATCGTTTACAAGGTTGCATTATGTGGTGCGAAAAAGTTGAAAAGGAAGCAACAGGTGACAGACGAATTCGAGACCACGACCTTTGACTGGCTTGAGGCCGAGCTTCAAGACACGCTGGACGAAGATTTCGAAATCGAATTTGCCGAGCCGATGTTGTCGATGGAGCTGCGCAAGATTTATCGGGCTCAACATCCTGAAATGCTGGATCGCAAGGTCTATTTCCGCAACTTGTTGCGGTTGCAGGCCGAATTGATCAAGCTCCAGGATTGGGTTATCGAAACTGGCGCCAAGGTTCTGGTGATCATGGAAGGGCGGGATTCGGCAGGCAAAGGCGGTGTGATCAAACGGATCACCCAGCGTCTGAACCCCCGTGTAGCCCGGGTCGTTGCCCTGCCGGCACCCAACCGGCGCGAACAAAGCCAGTGGTATTTTCAGCGCTATGTGCCGCATCTGCCAGCAGGCGGCGAGATCGTTCTGTTCGACCGGTCCTGGTACAATCGCGCCGGGGTCGAACGCGTGATGGGATTTGCTGACGACACTCAGGTCGAGCAGTTTTTCGAAGATGTTCCCGAATTTGAACGCATGTTGGTGCGGTCGGGGATCATTGTTCTTAAATACTGGTTCTCGATCACCGACGAAGAACAGCAGTTGCGGTTCCTGATGCGGATCCATGATCCGATGAAGCAGTGGAAACTGAGCCCGATGGATCTGGAAAGCCGTGTGCGTTGGGAGCAATACACCAAGGCCAAGGAAGAGATGTTTTCGCGCACCAATATTCCCGAGGCACCGTGGTACATCGTTGAAGGCAACGACAAGAAGCGGGAGCGTTTGAATTGCATCGAGCATTTGCTGACGCAGATTCCCTATACAGACGTTGCCAGCGAACGGGTGGCGCTGCCGGACCGGGAGTATAATCCCGACTACGAGCGTCGGGTGCTGCCTGACGAGTTATATGTCCCCAAGATCTATTGACCTGGAGCTGCGCGCAGCGGTGCGTGCAAGCACGCACCCTACGGTGTGGGAGCCTCGGACTCTGAATCGAGGTTTTGTAGCATACGGCTGAGGAAGCCAGTCAGGGTGACAACGTCTTGGGCGCTGAACCCCTCTAGAAGAGCGCGCTGTCTGGCCAGGGCTCCTGGCAGGACGCGAGCGTGCAGCTGAGTGCCGCTGGGGGTCAGCGACCAGACCTTGCGCCGGTCGTCGTCTCCCCGCACCTCGGCCAGAACCAGACCGGAAAGCTGGAGCCGTCGCAGCGAACGGCTGACGGCTGCCTTGTCAATGCCTATGGTGCGGGCCGCGTGGCTGACCGAGCTGCTTGGTTCGCGGGTCAGCATGACCAACATGCGCCAATCCATGGCCCCCAGGCCGAATTCCTCCTGATAGAAGCGGGCAGCAGAGCGGGTGAACCGGTTTCCTGCAAAATTCAACAGAACCGTGGGGCTTCGGGAAAAGCTGAGCGTTGACGCCGCGGGGCCTGCTTCACCCTCTGTCGGGTGAACGAGAAACATGTCATCGGGCAGATCGTCAGTCATGGTGCCCCCTGTAGGTGAGTTTGAGGGATCGTAAATCAAATGTGTTGACATGACAACACGTCAGCGGCGATGCTCTCACATGTTGTCATGTCAACACGTGGAGTTCTTATGTCAGATGCCCCGATCTTTGAAATTGATGTGCCCTGTTTCTGGCAGGATCCCTATCCAGACCTGGCGCGGATGCGTGCAGAAGCTCCGATTGCTTATGTGCCTCAGCTGGGGGCAATATTGTTAACCCGCCGCGATGATATCTTTATTAACGAGAAGAAAGTCGAAGTTTTCTCCTCGGATCAGCCAAATGGTTTGATGACTGTCCTGATGGGCCAAAACATGATGCGCAAGGACGGGGCGGCACATATGGCCGAACGCAAGGCAATCTTTCCCGCGGTTTCGCCAAAGACGGTGAATCGTGTTTGGGCCGAACAATTTCGCGCTGCAGCGCAACGGGTTCTGGATGACCTGAAAGACAGCCACAGCGGAGATCTTGTGCGCGATTTTGCCCTGCCAGTCTCGGCCGAAGCGCTCAAATGCATTACTGGATTGACCAACATGACGGCGGTCCAGATGGACAGGGTCAGCCAGGGCATGATTGACGGGTGTTCCAATTATTCGGGCGACCCGGTTGTAACGGCGCATTGCAACGACTGTACGGCCGTAATTGATGCTCATATTGATGCAATGATCCCGATTCTGGAGCCCCGCCCGGATCATTCCCTGCTGTCTGTTCAGCGGCAGGCCGGCCTGTCGGATGCACAGACACGGGCGAATATCAAATTGGCCATCTCAGGTGGACAAAATGAACCACGCGATGCAATCGCTGGAACAGCCTGGGCGCTGCTGAAACACCCAGACCAATTGTCTGATGTTCTGAGAGGGCGGGCCACCTGGCTGCAGGCCTTTGAAGAATACGCCCGGTGGATATCCCCCATCGGGATGTCGCCCCGGCGCGTTGTGCAGGCATATGACTTTGGTGGCGTGACCTTTTCCCCCGAAGACAGGGTGTTCCTGATGTTTGGGTCGGGAAACCGGGACGAGGCCGTGTTCGACAGCCCCGAAAGGTTCAATATTCACCAGAACTGTAGTGCAGCGATTTCCTTTGGGGCGGGGCCGCATTTTTGTGCTGGTGCCTGGATCTCGCGGGTGCTGATCGCCGATGTGGCGTTGCCGATGCTGTTTGCACAGTTCCCGAACCTGACGCTAGATGGGGAAACCAGCTTTGGCGGGTGGGCATTTCGCGGGCCCTTGAGCATGCCCGTTGTGTGGGGAAAGCACGTAAGACCGTCCATGTGAATGTGGGCTGCAAAGGCCGGGGGAAAGACCGGGGATGCGAAACACCGGGTCCACAACAGCATAGGGATCAAAAAAACAAACCCCCGGGCAAAGCCACGGGGGTCGGTAATTCTTGTGTGTCCAAAGCTGGAAAAGGGCTCTCTTAGAGCAAACCTTCGCGCTGTGCTTTCTTACGTGCCAGTTTACGGGCACGACGGATCGCTTCAGCTTTCTCGCGCGCTTTTTTCTCGGACGGCTTTTCGAAATGTTGCTTGAGCTTCATTTCGCGGAAGACGCCTTCACGCTGCAGCTTTTTCTTCAGGGCGCGGAGCGCCTGATCGACGTTGTTGTCGCGAACACTAACCTGCATGTGGTTTTCACCACCTTTCTAATTTGAAGTTGCAAGGATTTGCAGGAGCCCGCCCTATAGCAAGTCAGCCCTGACTTGTCTATACCGTTTCATGGACCCGTCTGGACAGACGCAGAGCTGTTTTTGGGGGCGACACGCCGTTGTTCAGGCCGCTTATGAGGAGCCATTTATGTCTTATCACGAAATTCGCGACCAGTTGGTGAATGCGGCGCTGGTGCATGTGGCCTTTGACGGTTGGACGGATGCCACGTTTGACGCAGCGGTCCAGGATGCCGGGCTCGACGCAAATTTGGCCCGCGCGATTTGTCCCCGAGGTGGGGTCGATCTGGCGCTGGCGTTTCATGCGCGCGGCGATCAGCTGATGTTGGAACGCCTTCGGGCGGCGGATCTCAGCCCGTTGCGGTTTCGTGACCGGATTGCCTTGGCGGTGCGGCTTCGGCTTGAAGTGGTGGATGACAAGGAAGCAGTACGGCGTGGAACGACCTTGTTTGCGCTGCCGGGTTATGCAGCGGATGGTGCCCGGGCGATCTGGGGCACCTGTGATCTGATCTGGAACGAGCTGGGTGACGGCTCGGACGATCTGAATTGGTACACCAAACGTGGCACCTTGTCGGCGGTATATTCATCGACGGTGTTGTTTTGGCTGGGCGACGACAGCCCGGACCATCACGCAACCTGGGAGTTCCTGGACCGGCGTATTGATAACGTGATGCAGTTTGAAAAACTGAAGTCTCAGGCGCGTAAGAACCCGCTTCTGAAACCGTTTCTGGCGGGCCCGGAATGGCTGGCCAGCCAGATCCGTCGACCTCGATCGCATGATGATCTGCCAGGATCTGTGCGATCGGATTGAATCGGGGCCGCGTGCGGGCGCTGGCCGGAATGTCGGTTTTCGCGCCTCGTGTGGCGGCGAACCTGTTCAAATTGCGGGCGACCGGTGCTAGGCAGTATCCAAACAAAAGGATCCAGCCATGACACAAATGATGCGCGCCGTGGAAATTTCACAACCCGGCGGACCCGATGTTCTGAAACTGACCGAACGCCCGATACCAACAGCGGAACAGGGCCAGATCGTGATCAAGGTCGCCTATGCCGGTGTGAACCGCCCGGATGCCTTGCAGCGGGCCGGCGCTTATGCCCCACCTCCCGGAGCCAGTGATCTGCCAGGGCTTGAGGCATCGGGCGAAGTTGTGGCTGTTGGGCCGGGCGTTAGCGACTTTGTCATTGGCGATCAGGTTTGTGGCCTGTTGCCGGGTGGTGGATATGCCGAATTTGTTGCAACGCCGGCCGCGCATTGCCTGCCAATTCCTGCGGGCTTGGGCCTGAAGCAGGCTGCATGCTTGCCTGAGACGTGTTTTACGGTCTGGTCGAATGTGTTCTCACGCGGGGGGTTGACCGCCGGCGAGCGGTTTCTGGTCCATGGTGGGTCTTCAGGGATCGGGACGACGGCGATTCAGCTGGCCAACCAGCTGGGCGCGCGGGTGTTTGCCACAGCTGGGTCGGATGAAAAATGCCAGGCCTGCCTGGATTTGGGGGCGGAACGGGCAATCAACTATAAAGAAGAGGATTTTGTTGCCGTACTGAAGGCTGAAGGTGGGGCCAACCTGATTCTTGATATGGTTGGTGGGGATTATATTCCGCGCAATATCAAAACATTGGCGAACGATGGTCGGTTGGTTCAGATCGCCTTTCTGTCAGGTCCCAAGGTCGAACTCAACTTTGCTCAGATCATGACGCGTCGCCTGACCGTCACCGGATCGACCTTGCGCCCACAGAGCGACCAGGCCAAAGCTGCGATTGCTCAGGATTTGCGCGACGTGGTCTGGCCGTTGATTGAAGCGGGCAAAGTTGCGCCAGTCATGGACAGCGAGTTCGATTTGAAGGATGCAGCAGCTGCGCATTCACGGATGGAAAGCTCGGGCCATATCGGTAAAATTGTTCTGAAAGTCGCCTGACATCACACGCCCCGGATTACGCCTCGGCGGGCGATCCGGGGCGTGATCGGATGTTGGTAAGGTCAGACAACCGCTTTGCGGTACAGGTGCCATGTTGCGTGACCCAGAACAGGAAGCACCACAATGAGCCCCAACAGGATTGGGAGCGATCCCGCTGCCAGCAATACGCCGACAATCAGCCCCCAGCTCACGGTGACCAATGGGCTTTTGCGCAGCACGCGAAAGGAAGTCACCACGGCGATTGGCAATCCAATCTGGCGATCCAGAAGCAAAGGGAATGATACGAGGCTGGTGGCCAAGGCGACAATTGCAAAAATAACACCTGTTCCTGTGCCCAGAATAATCATGGCCCACCCCTGAGATGTTGTGAAAACATCATGAGCAAACATGGCGATGGAAACCGGCGGCTCCGGCCCCAGTGTCGAGGCGTATACAAATTGCGCAACGATCATCCAGATGATGAACAAGAGAGCCAGGAATAGACCCAGAACAACGATGCCGCCAAAAGATGGAGTGCGAATGATCCCAAACGCGTCCAGCCAATCCGGGTTCTCGCCAGCCTCGCGCAAGCGGCTGATCTCGTACAATCCGACGGCGGCAACCGGCCCGAGCAATGCAAATCCCATGATCATCGGTACAACCAGTGGGATCAGGTTCATGCTGAGCCCCATGGTGATCATGACCAACCCGGCCAGCGGATAGATCAGAGCGATAAAGATTACGTCAGCCCGGGCTGCCATGAAGTCTTCAAACCCGGCTCTTAACGCGTTGGTCAGGTCCTCAAACTCCAGTTTCCGGACAAGCGGGGCCGTGGTTTGATCTTTGCTGCCGATCCCTTCCATTGACGCCCCCACATGCGAGCCCGTTTCGCGCATGGCATGCGCGGTCCAGCTTGCCGGATTTCCGATCGTCTTTGCCATGTCGTGTCCTCCGTATCTGCTTGAATAAGCTGAGCCGGAATGGCCTGTCGTGGCCACGAGGCCAGCGTTCTATATATTACTATAACAGAATTTGGGGGATTTGACTTTCACTGTTTCGCGACGCCGTCCAAAGGGCGGAGGAATTTTCTTAGCTTAAGAAAATTTGCCAGAAAATTACGTAATTTTCTGGCGCGTTGGATGCTGTCCCGCGTTTGAGAGGCGTCGGCTTTTTTTGGGGGGGAATGTTCGTGAACAGGGTCAGCGCACGGGATCGAACCGAGCGTTTCCTGATCTGCAATCGCGAATGGCATCACGCCCGCAGGGAGCCGGTATCAAATCTCGGGTCAAGCAAATGCGAACTTCTTGAATGAAATTGTCTTTGCAGGTCACGGTCACCATGTCCTTCTCCATTTCCGGATTGGCCTTCAGGAACGCTTCTTCAACGACTTGAACTGGTAGGGACACCGGCTGGGTGAGCTTGCGGAATATGGGGGGGCGTTTCACCAGGCCATAGGCGTGTCGCGACAGGTTGAAATAGCTCTCGGCCGACAGCCCTGAACAGGTTCCGTGCTTTTTCCACTGATGCCAGGCCAGTCCAGAGGAGCCCATGATGTCAACCATTTCTGCGGTCATGCGCCGCGATGGGGCGGGTTCGTTGCTGCGGCAATAGCTGGGCCAGCCACGATGATATTGCGGCCACAACCCGTGCAGGATCCATCCGTAATCGTGGCGTGGATGGCATTGGTCCGCATTCCTTTGGTCCCCGTCTGTTGCACACCAATTGGGCGACCAGCTGAGCGCCAGAACGTAGTAATCAAAATCTCCGGGCTTTTCTTCCTGTGCATTTGCCGGCAGGGTCAGGCCCGCCCAGACTGCTAGAACCGTTATAAACAACCTGTGCATTCGCCTCTTTCCTTATTTGCTCGGGCCTACTATATAGGCGGGAAGTTCCCCGACAACGGAATCCAGACCCCAAGCCGGGGCAGCCTGTTTCAGGCGACAGGAAAGATGTGTTCGGGATGATGTGTATTAAGGAGATGAGCGCATGGCAAAACCGTTGATGGCCAAGGCGACCGCCGTGTGGCTGGTGGACAATACCACGATCAGCTTCAAGCAGATCGCCGATTTCGTGGGGATGCACGAGCTGGAGATTCAAGGCATTGCTGATGGCGAAGTTGCTGTTGGTGTAAAAGGCTTTGATCCGGTTGCGAACAACCAATTGACCCAGGATGAAATCGACGCTGCGCAGAGCAGCCCCCTGCACAAGCTCAAGCTGAAGTTCAATGCGGCTGCGGCTGGTGAAGAAAAGCGCCGCGGCCCGCGTTATACCCCGCTCAGCAAACGGCAGGACCGTCCGAATTCGATCTTGTGGCTGGTCAAATTCCACCCGGAACTGGCTGACGGGCAAATCGCCAAACTGGTTGGCACGACCAAGCCGACCATTCAGTCGATTCGCGAACGCACCCACTGGAACATTTCCAACATGCAGCCGATCGACCCGGTTGCATTGGGGCTGTGCAAACAATCCGAGCTGGACGCCGCCGTCCAAAAGGCCGCTGCCAAGAAGGCGGCCGAAGGTGGTGTGATGAGCGACGATGAACGCCGCAAGCTGGTGAGTACGGAGCAGTCACTGGACATGCCCGCCGAACCCAAGATCCCGACAGCGATCGAAGGTCTGGAAACCTTCTCGTTGGGCGGTGGTGCGCAGGATGACGATCAGCCCAGCCACGAACCGATTCTGGACGCGGACAGCTTCTTCAACCTTCCTGCCGGCGACGACGACGAAGACGAAGAGGAAGGCAACGGAATCGACCCACGGTTCTGATCGCGTTCCAAGCGATTTTGCCCTGAGTGTATGGGCTATTTCCAACCGAGGCCGCAATGTTTGTATTGCGGCCTTTTTTGTTCGAACGGCGCTCTTCGCTCTGCCCCGCGAAGCTTTGGGACCAGAACCAAGGTGTCGCTGAAACGTTGACACCCAGGGCCTGGCAGCGACCGGTCGCGGGGCGTGGTGAAGCCGCCCCTCAACTCCGATTACTCAAGACGTTCAATGCGCACCAGACAGGAATGCGCCGTGGGTCCCTGACCCAATTTGGACGTTCCCTTGTCCGCGCACAGCACATTTGGGTTGCCGTTTCGGCACAGGTTGGTCTCCTCATCCGGGCGATACCACGCACCGGTGCTCACCTGAACCACGCCGGGACGGATTGCATCTGACAGGATCGCACCGCACAGGCACGCACCACGATCATTGAAGACCCGGATAACATCGCCGTCTTGAATGCCCCGGTCGGCTGCGTCAGATGGATGGATCATTGCTGGCTCGTGGTGGGCGACACGGTCCGCCTGAGAAAGTGGGCCGTGATCAAGCTGGCTATGCAATTTGTTTTTGGGTTGGTTCGAAATCAGGTGGAGTTGATCGCTTTGCGCGGCACCCAACCATTCCAACGGGTCCATCCAGGTCGGATGTCCAGGGCAATCTGCGTAACCAAAACTGGCAATCTTCTCCGAGACTATTTCGATTTTGCCGCTGGGTGTTCGCAGGGGGTGCAATTCGGGATCTGCCCGGAATTTTGACAGCATGACATGGGGGGCTTGTGGCACTGGCATCTTGTGCCACCCTGTCTGGCGCAACGTGTCAAACGGCGGCAATTCGATATCGGCTCGGGTCGCTGATTGTCTGGATTTTTCGTACAGCCACCGAATCCAACTGTCTGTGTCTCGATCTTGGGAATAGGCGCTTTCTATACCCAGGTGCCGGGCAATTCCCCTGAAGATATCATAGTCGTCGCGGGCTTGGCCGGCCGGGTCCACGACCTTTTCCATCATCAACACATAAGGGTCACGGGGTGACAGCGTGATGTCGTTTCGTTCCAGTGGCGTGGTACAGGGCAGCACGATATCGGCATGTTGGGCCAGGCTGTTCCAGCACCAGTCATTGACAATCACAGTCTCAGGGCGGGCCCAGGCGCGGCGCAGACGGTTCAGGTCCTGATGATGATGAAAGGGGTTTCCACCCGCCCACCAGATCAATCTGGTGTCAGGAAAGTTGTAGCGTTTTCCGTTGTAGTCAAAATATCCACCGGGGTTTTCCAGCATGTCAGTGATCCGGGCGACGGGAATAAAGGTTTTAACCTTGTTTCGTCCCTGTGGCAGCGCCTGAAAACGGGGGGAGGGTCTTTCTAAACCTACGGTGTTGACCGCGCCATATCCAAACCCGACACCACCGCCCGGCAACCCGATTTGGCCGAGCATGGCGGCCAGAACCGTTCCCAGCCAAAAGTTCTGCTCGCCATGATCCTGACGGGTCAGCGCCCAGGCCAAAGAGATCATCGTGCGCCCCTGGGCCATGCGCCGGGCAAGATCCCGGATCGTTTCGGCGGGAAGGCCACAGATGTCCGAGGCCCAATCGGCGGTCTTTGGTATTCCGTCGGTTTCGCCGGTCAGATACGCGGCAAAGTGATCAAAGCCGACAGTGTAGCGATCCAAGAATGCCCGATCGATCAAACCTTCGCCCAGCAACACATGAGCCAGCCCGATCATCAGCGCGGCATCGGTAGATGGTCGCGGTGCCAACCAGTCGGCCCCCAAGGTTTCCATGACATCGGATCGCAAGGGCGACACATTGACGAATTCGACACCTGCCGCCTTGGCTTCCAACAGGGCAGGGCCGGTGCGATGGGCACCCAGCCCGCCTTGGCCGATCATGGCATTTTTAACGGGCAAGCCGCCAAAGGCGACCATCAGGTCACAATTTTCGATGATCGACTGCCAACTGGTTGCGTCATAGATGAATTCGGCCCCACCCAACACATGGGGCAGGATCACTTCCCCCGCGGCGAGACTGTAAGTGTTCACTGATTTGGTGAATCCGCCCAGCACATTCAGAAAACGTTTGAGATGACCCTGTGCATGGTGAAACCTCCCGGCGCTTGCCCAGCCATATGAGCCTGCGAAAATGCTTTCATTGCCGTGGGTTTTGGTGACTCTGGTCAACTCGGCGGCAACCAGTTGCTCGGCTTCTTCCCAACTGATCTCGACAAAACCATCCCTGCCACGCAAATCGCCGGCTGTTCCCGGGCCGCCATCCAGCCAACTTTTGCGTACCATCGGGGCCGTGATCCGGTCTGGTCCGTTGAGAACGCCGACATACCCCTGACCAATAGGTGACGGATCTGGATCCTCTTCAAACGGATGCAGCGCCGTTACTTCTCCATCTTGGGTCTCGACCCGGTAACAGCCCCAGTGAAAGCTGGTCAGGGGAAGGTCGGTAATGTCGGTCATTTGTCGATCCTCGGCTGGGTCTTCATGGCGGTCCCGCCCGCCTTCGATAGCGGGTTCGTGTCCATTTCGACAAGACCTGCGCGGGCAAATGGTCGGCGGGCGGGATGTGTGCGGTTGGTTCGACCGTGATGCGGTGGCCTGTCGGATGTCTCAGTAGACGCGAAAAACCGCGGGACAAAAAGTGGATTGACAATCCTGACAGATTCACTCAGTTAATGCGCATTACCTAGCCACCCCGACTGCAAAATGGGGAAGCCCTGACCTTGAAACGGAGCGGAGACATGCAGTTGGGAACGCCAATTTATCGGGTAGAGCGGGACGCGCCGCCTCTTCCGGACCCAAGAAACGCGATCCTTCGAGAGCTGATGTCCACTGTGGAAACTGCTTGTGGGCTTAATTTTGAATGGCTGTTTGATCGGCTCGAAACCCCCTCTGAGTGATCTGTATCACGCCGCAGACGCGGCAATGGACGAGAATTGAAAGGAAAGATCTGAAATGAAACGCGCCCTTTTGGCAAGCTGCGTAATACCTCTTTCGATGGCGGGGCACGCGGCCCTGGCTGAAGAGATCACCAAGGTGGCTGTTCTGGAAAACTATGCCGATATTGCGCAGGCCGGATATGCCGACAGCGCAATCACTGTGGACAATTTGCGCCGGGCCATTGCGGCGCTGGTCGATCAGCCGAATGGGATCAATCTGGCCGCTGCGCGGTCCGCCTGGATTGCGGCACGGGTGCCGTATCAACAGACCGAAGCGTTCCGGTTTGGCAATCCGATTGTCGACGAGTGGGAGGGCAAGGTAAACGCCTGGCCGCTGGACGAAGGGTTGATTGATTATGTCGCAGACGCCTATGGCGGCCCGACAGATGACAATCAACTGGCTGTGCTGAACGTGATTGCCAACCCGCGCTTCAGCCTATCGGGAACAGAGATTGATGCATCCGTGATCACGCCAGAGCTGTTGGCAACAACCCTGCACGAAGCGGATGGTGTCGAGGCCAATGTCGCCACGGGCTATCATGCCATCGAATTTCTTTTGTGGGGGCAGGACAACAATGGCCATGCTCCGGGCGCAGGGGATCGTCCCTGGACGGATTTTGCCGCTGGTGATGACTGTACGGGCGGGAATTGCGACCGCCGTGCCGATTACCTGATGGCTGCAACTGATCTGTTGGTGTCGGATCTGAACTGGATGGCCGAACAATGGGCTCAGGGGGGGGCGGCACGCACGCATCTGACCCAGACACCGGACGCCGGGATTGTTGCGATCCTGACCGGCATGGGGTCGCTGTCCTATGGCGAGCAGGCAGGTGAGCGGATGCGGCTCGGGCTGATGCTGAACGATCCGGAAGAAGAACATGACTGCTTCTCGGACAACACGCACAACAGCCACTATTACGACGGCCTGGGGATTCAGAATGTGTATCTGGGCGAATATGTCCGGGTGGACGGAACCCTGGTGTCCGGTCCTGCGGTCAGTGATTTGGTGGCTTTGGCGGACGCGGATGCGGACGCCGAATTGAAAACCAAACTGTCGGATACGATGCAGGCCCTGGCCCGGATCAAGACAGCCGCCGAATCCGGCTTTGCATATGACCAGATGCTGGAACGCGGCAATGCCGGGGGAGAGGCGTTGATCATGGGTGGGGTCAACGGGTTGACCGATCAGACCCGGTCAATTGAACGTGCGGTGACAGCCCTTGGGCTGAACCAGATCGCGGTCGAAGGGTCGGACAGCCTTGATAACCCGTCGGCTGTGTTCCAGTAGACAGCTGAGCGATCAATCCCCCGGTTTTGTGCCGGGGGACTTGCTCATTTGGTGCCGGTTTCAATGCCCTGAAAACCAGAGCCGGCTATCTGTCCTTTTCAAGGTTGAACGTCCCAAAGGTGCCTGATGCGTGAATTTCTCAAAACTGCGGCCCTGATCGTGTTGCTACCTGTTGGGTTGTGCGCCGCTGAACCAGAAGAAACCGTGCGTAACGTTGTTGAACAGCACGTACTGCCCGGGTTTTCCACACTGAGGGACCGTGCCAATGATCTGATGCGCGCCACGGACACGGGCTGTTCGGCAAAGCCTGACGGGATCAAAGCCGCCTATCATCACGCAGCGGACGCCTGGATCTCGGTCAGCCATTTGCGATTTGGCCCCAGTGAAATTGATGATCGCGCGTTTGCCATCGCCTTTTGGCCTGACACCAAAGGGTTCACCCCAAAGGTCTTGGCCAAATTGCTGGGCGCTGAGGACCCGATCGTGACAGACCCGCAGAAGTTTGCCACCCTTTCGGTTGCCGGGCGGGGGCTCTATGCGCTGGAGTATCTGCTGTATGATGAACAGCTCAGTCAGACCGGCACACCCGAGTACCGTTGTGACCTGATCCGCGCCATCGCCCACGACGTTCAACAAAACGCCACGTCCATTCAACAGGGTTGGGAATTGGAATTTGCGCGGACTTTGCTGGAACCCGGAATGGGGCAGGGACGGTACGAGACAACCGAAGACTCGTTGCAGGAACTGTTCAAGGCACTGGATACCGGCCTGCAGATAACCTCTGACATGCGGCTGGGTCGCCCGCTGGGCAGCTTTGATCGCCCCCGTCCCAAACGGGCCGAAAACTGGAGATCAGGACGGTCGCTGCAAAATGTTGTCGTTGCTTTGCAGGCCCTGCGCAATCTGGCGGGGCTTTTGGCGGCTGAGGATCCGGCGTTGGCTCTGGATCTGGGTCAAGGTTTCGCTGCGGCGATTTTGGCTGCTGAGCGGTTGAATGATCCGATATTCGCGTCGGTTGCGGATCCACAGGGACGGTTTCGGGTCGAATCCCTGAAGCAGCGCATAGACGATGTTCGCGTGGTTGTAACAACCCGATTGGGTCCGGCGCTGGGCGTTGCGGCGGGGTTCAACTCTCTGGATGGAGATTGATTTGACATCGCGCCGTGCGTTCATGATCGGAATGATGGCGACAGGACTGTGTCCAGTGCCATCCTGGGCCGAGGCTGGCAATCCCAACTATCTGGCGGCTGCGCGCCGCCCGGACGGCGGGTTTGAATTGGCCGGATTGGACGCCGCGGGAAATCGGGTGTTTCGTGTGCGGTTGCCCGACCGTGGCCATGCTGCCGCGGCACATCCCGTCCGACCAGAAGCCGTTGCCTTTGCCCGTCGGCCGGGAACCTTTGCCATCGTGCTGGATTGCCGAACCGGGCGCGAGATTGCCCGGCTAGAAACCCCAGGAGGACGGCATTTTTACGGTCACGGCAGCTTTTCCACCGACGGGCGGGTGTTGTTCACCACCGAGAATGACTTTGAGGCTGGTCAAGGTGTGATCAGCCTGTGGGATGTGACGAAAGGGTACGGACGGATCGGAGAATACCCCTCTGCCGGGGTCGGGCCGCATGACATCTGCGTGATGTCGGAAGGGGACGTCATGGTGGTGGCCAATGGCGGGATCGAAACCCATCCCGATATGGGGCGTGCCAAGTTGAACTTGCCGCTGATGCGGCCCAACCTGACCTATCTTTCGCTGGATGGAGTGGTGTTGGATCAGCTGGAATTGGCCCCGGCGTTGCACAGGAACTCGATCCGCCATCTTGCCGTGCGCGCAGACGGGTTGGTCGGCTTTGCGTTGCAATGGCAGGGGGAGGGAGGTGAATCGCCGCCGGTGTTGGCAGTGCACCACCGTCTGGGTGGCTTGGCACTGCGCCTGTTTGAGGCACCGATGCCTGAACAGCGCCGGACCAAGGGATACGCCGGGAGTATCGCATTTTCCGAAGGTGGCGATCTGGTGGGCTTTACCTCGCCACGCGGCGGGGTCCTGCATGTTTTCAATGTCACGAGCGGCGCACTGGCGGGCGCACACAGGATCCATGATGTCTGTGGGCTGAGCAGTGCCCCAAACGGGTTTCGGTATACGTCGGGGACAGGCGACATCGGCCGTGCGGGGGCGGGTGCAAAGACGCTGACCGTTGTGGCAACCCATGACTGTCAATGGGACAACCATTTGGTCCCAGTGCCCGTATGATGTTTCGCGTTTGGGAAAGAAAAGGCGCGCCAGAGGGAACCTGGCGTTGTTCGACAACCCAATGGTGACGGTCAAAGATCAGCCATAACACCCCGCCGTGCCAGACAAGGGCGCTGGCAATCCGACAGGACCGCGACCGGGCATGTGCCGCGAATTCATGGTCCTGCACCTTTCTCAATACCCAGACGCATGAACAAACGTGCTGCGGCGCACGGGTTCTGCCCCTAGGTTGCCGCCTGGACGAGACAGGGTTTTCCCAACATCTCGTCCAATTGGTCAGGTCTCGCTTGCTCAGGCCAGCAGGTCGAACACCGCGCCGCCGATCTGGATGTTGATCGAACTTTGACCGCCGCCGTCAACCAGGGCCCACATGATCTGTTCGGTGGGTTTGTAGATGACAAAGGCTTCTTGGACCGCGTCATCGCCCGACCGTTCCCCAGCGTCATTGGCGGTATGGGCAAGGTTGACCTGGAAGTCGCTGGCCGTGGCAGGTGCGCCACCCCACAAAAGGACGTCGCCTTCGGTGGACAGATAATCCTGCACCCAGTCCGACCCGTGACCTTCGACACCGACGTGAAAGAACTTGTCCGCGCCGGATCCGCCGTTGATGCGGTCATGGCCAAAGCCGCCGTTGACGAAATCATTTCCGGCCCCGCCGAATACCAGGTCGCTGAAGTTCGAACCGGTTATGACGTCATTGCCATCCTGACCCTGCAGTTCATCCACGCCCGCACCTCCGGCGATCGTGTCATTGCCGCCCTGGCCGAACACCAGATCATTGCCCGCGCCTGCGTCGATGTTGTCATTGCCGTCGCCGGCATAAACCACATCGCGCAGATCATCGTCTCCGGGGCCGCCGATGATGATGTCATCGCCGGTGCCACCATTCAGCGTATCTGCGCCAGGCCCACCATCGAGCCGGTCATTGCCCGCGTTGCCCAACAGCCGGTCGTTGTCGCCAAGCCCAAGCAGCGTGTCATTGCCATCTTCTCCAACCAGCACATCCGGATTGGGTGTGCCCGTCAGTGTCAGATCTCCGCCACCAGCCAGCGCGGTCATTTCCGCAAGAGTCAGTATGCGGTCGCTGAACTGGAATTGCTCAAAACCGGTGGCTTGATCTGTGCCTTGGGTCGATACGATGGTGAAGACGCCGTCGCTGAGCGAAACGGTTGCATCACCTGAAGCAACGTCAATACCAACCGTGTCGTTTCCGGTCCCGCCATCAAGCGTATCGTCACCCAACCCGCCAATGATAAAGTCATCGCCACCCAGACCATTCAGCACATCATTCTGCGCCGTTGCAGATCTGTTTTCCAAGAGGTTGTTCCCGGAAAGATCAAAGCTGCGCCAGGCATCCAGAACTCCGGTCACGTCTGCGGGTGTGGCCAAAATATGCCGGGCGACCAGCATGCCATCACTGAAAAAGGCGATTTCGGAGACGGTGCCTTTGACATCTCCGGCATTGGCCGGATCATTTTTGTCAAAGGTGCCGGTCAACTCGACCAGATGGTCGTTGCCGGTGCCGTTTTCAAAGAACAAGACCGTGGTTTCATCAGCGCTGGAAACTGGCCCGTTCAATTTGACCGGATCCGGGGTCGCCGTGATGGACAGGAACTTGTCTTGGAAATTGATGAAGCTGTGCCCTGCGAACCCGTCTGTAGCAATCGCTGATGCAACCATCATTGTCGGTGCTGCTGCGCCGGCACCGCTATCAACACCAGGGCCGGATACCAATGCGCCCGTAGACGGCAACGTATACGGCTCTGCGGCGTTATAGTTGACCGCATACCCCATGTCCTCGAGCGAGCCGATGGTCAACCGGCTCAGCGGCATCGGCGGGCTGTTCTCGGCATAGCCGGTCATCAGTTCCGTCCGAAAGATGTTTTCGGCCCAGTGACCGCCTGCGGTACCTGGTCCGCCCGTGGTCTCCAGCGGAACCGAGGTGGCTGACGTGCCCAGAAGCGTGCTGTATTCGCGTATTGCGTTTGCCCCAGTGTAATTGAACCCGGACTTGAGCCCCAACGTGGACCAGAGTGTGCCAAGACCCAGCACATGCCCCATTTCGTGCTCGATCACATCCTGGAGAATTCCTTTGGAAACCATGCCAGCAAGATCGGCCGAGTCGAATTGCATCATGCCGTTGAAAGGCAGGCTTGATCCGGAGCGGACGTCGCGCGGGCCTGCCTGACCCAGGATTCGACCGGGGCCGTCAATTTCAACAACCGAGGCATCAATCCGCAAGTCGTCAATCAGGCCATAGCGCGCGCTTGCCACATCCGGCAAATCGCCGGTGATGACGTCCTCCCAAACTGCAGCGGCATTCTCAAAATAGGACCGATAGGTGCTGTCTCCGGAATAGTCGATGGTGATTTCAAAGCCGGAGGTGGGCGGCGCAACTGTCGTTTCCGCGACGGACACCTTGTATGTACCGGTTCCGCTATAGGCCCCAGCTTCGACATAGTAGGTGCCCGACGTGGTCGGCGTGAATTCGATCCGGGCGTTTTGTCCCGTCCCGCCATCATCGTTGAACACGCCCGGGATCGTGGCACCGGATGCATCGTACAGACCCCGGATATAGGGATCGGTCAGCGTGCCGCCGCCTGTCGCGGTGCCTTCCAGGTCAACAACATAGGTGCGACCAGCCGTCAGGTTCATGCCGAACCAGTCCTGGTCCCCTACCGTTTCAATCGACCCGTTCGCAGTTCCGCCCGGCGAGACAGTGCCAGCGGATGTCGTGGTTTGACCAAAGTCATCTCCGGGTGTCCCGGTGCTGGTCTGGGCCAGCGACACTTTGTATGTGCCGGTGCCGTTTCCAAAGGACGCAGCAGAGACATAGTAGGTTCCGGAAGCGGTCGGTGTGAATTCTGTGAGGCTGTTACGGCCGGTGCCTCCGTCATCATTGCTGGTTCCGCCGATCAGGGCACCCGTACCGTCATAGATGCCTTGGATCAGGGGATCGGCCAATGTCCCGCCCGAGGTTGCAGCGCCTTCGAGAGAGATTTGGTATGTGTTTCCGGCAACCAGGCTGACCGCGAACCAATCTGCGTCACCTGCGGTTTCAATGTTGCCGGTCGTCGATCCACCGATCGGCAGAGCACCGCTGCCACCAGCAGTTTGTGCATAGTCGTCGGTCGTGCCCTCTTGCGAGACGGACACTTTGTAGGTGCCCGTGTTGTTCCCGAACCCGCCGGCGGCGACGAAAAAGGTTCCGCTGCTGGTCGCCGTGAACGTCAGACTGCTGTTCAGGCCGGTTCCACCATCGTCATTGGTGGTCCCTCCGATCAGGGTGCCGGCGTTGTCATGCAATCCACGGATGTATGTATCCGACAATGTGCCGCCACCGGTTGGGCTACCTTCGAGGTCGAATTGGTAGAGGCGGCCGGACACCAGGTTCACTGCAAACCAATCGACGTCACCGTCAGTTTCGATATTCCCGGTCGAAGATCCACCGACCGAGACCGCGCCGGTTGTGCCAGTAGTGCTGGCGAAATCATCCAGTGGCGATGTATCCGCGGTCACGGACAGGGAATAGGTGCCTTCGTTGCTGGAGAACGCACCGACATCAATAAAATATGTGCCCGCAGCGGTCGGTGTAAAGTCCAGTTGGCTGTTCAGGCCGATCCCGCCATCGTCATTGGCGGTCCCGCCGATCAGGTTGCCAGCACTGTCACGCAGCCCATACAGAAGGGTATCGGACAATGTGCCCATATCCGTCGGCGCACCTTCCAGATCAAAGCGGTACTCGCGCCCGGCTTCCAGTGTGACCGAGAACCAATCATGATCGCCCGAGTCTTCGATTGCGCCCGTCACGGAGCCATTGACCGCGACCGAACCTGTTGTCCCGGTGTTATCCGCGAAATCGTCGGATGCCCCCAGATCTTCGACCTGGAGCCGATAACTGCCCGTGCTCGTGCCAAACGCAGAAGCGGCAATAAAGAACTGGCCGGTTGTGTCAGGGGTGAATTCCAACAAGCTGTCGAGGCCGCTGCCGCCGTCATCATTGCTGGTGCCCGGCAGCTTGACGCCGGATGCGTCAAATATCCCATCCAGCAGCGGATCCCCCAAGGTCCCTCCGCCCGAATATGCCCCTTCCAGGGCGATCCGATAGGTATGCCCCGCCACCATATCCGCGACAAACCAATCGGTGTCGCCGGATTCTTCTATGACGCCATGGGTCACACCGGTATCCGGAATTGTCCCGGCCGATCCAGCGTCAGAGCCGAAGTCATCGGCGCTGCCATTGTCGGCGACGGAGAGCGAATAGGTTCCGGTTGCCGACCCAAAGGCACCGGCGGCAATGAAATACGTCCCATCGCTGTCCGGAACAAAAGTGACCTGACTGTTCAGGCCGCTGCCGCTGTCATCATTGCTGGTCGATGGGATCAGCGATCCGTCGGACGTATGGATCCCGCGCAGGAACGGGTCAGGCAGTGTGCCGTCTCCCGTTGGATTGCCCTGAAGATCAATGACGTATTCCCGACCTGCCTGAAGATCGACCGCGAACCAATCGGTGTCCGAACCTTCTTCGATCACCCCGGTCACGCTTCCTCCGACCACGGCCGCCCCGGCAGTACCAGTTGTGTCGCCAAAGTCGTCGGTGGACCCCAAGTTTGTCACTTCAACTGTATATGTGCCCGTGTTGCTGCCGAACGCGCCCGCAGCAATGTAATAGGTACCTGCCGATGGGGCGGTGAATTCCAGAAGACTGTTGAGGTTTTCTCCTCCGTCATCGTTCGCCGAGGACGGAATGAGGGTTTCGGACGCATCATAAACACCGCGTAGATACGGGTCGCTAAGAGTCCCGTCGCTGGTCGGTGCGCCGCGCACCTCGATGCGGTATTCTTGGCCGGCTGCCAGATCAACGGAGAACCAGTCCGTATCATTGGCATCTTCGATGTTTCCTGTCGCCGTTCCATCAACTGCGACTGCACCTGCCGAAGCGGCGGAGTCGGAATAGTCGTCGAGGCTGCCCAAATCGTCTACCGACACCGTGTAGCTTCCGGTATTTCCCCCAAACGCACCTGCTGAGACAAAGAATGTGCCAGTCTCCGTCGCGGTGAAGGTCAGGCTGCTGTTGAGGCCATCGCCACCGTCGTCATTGGTTGATCCCGGTAGCAGCGCGCCGCTGGAGTCATGAATGCCCCGCAAATAGGGATCTGGCAAAGATCCATCATCGGTCGGCGTCCCCCGTACTTCCACGCGGTAATCCCGGCCTGCAACCATTTCGACCGCAAACCAATCCTGATCACCGCCGTCTTCGATCGTGCCCACTGCTGTTCCGCCAATGGGGATAATGGCGGTTGTTTCGGGCGTCGCCGGGTGGTCATCTAGCGACCCGATGTCTTCGACCAGAACCGTGTAAGTGCCTATGTTGCCGCCAAAAGCACCGGCGGACACATAGTATGTTCCGGTTTCTGTCGCGGTGAATTCCAACAGGCTGTTCAGGCCATCGCCACCGTCATCATTTGTCGTTGACGGCAACAGCTCGCCCGTTTGCGAATGAACACCACGCAGATACGGATCAGACAGAGTGCCATTGTCGGTCGGCGCGCCGCGCACCTCGATCCGGACGCTGCGCCCAGCCTCCAATTCGACGGCGAACCAGTCCAGGTCACCAACTTCGTCGATTTGACCCGTCGCCGTACCGCCGACAGTCACTGTTCCTGTGGTTCCGGTATTGTCGCTGAAATCATCGAGGCTTCCCAAATCGGTCAAGGACAGATTGTAGGTGCCGATCGAATTTCCAAAACCGCCGGCTGACAGGAAATACTGTCCGCTGCTGGGGGCGGTGAATTCAAGCAGGCTGTTCAGTCCAGGTCCACCGTCATCATTGGTTGTTCCGGGCAGCAGGCTACCCGATGAATTGTATATGCCTCGAAAATAGGGATCACTGAGCGTACCGGACAATCCCGAACCGTTCAGTTCGATCTGATATGTACGTCCACCCACCAGGTTGGCAGAGAACCAATCCTGGTCACCCGAGGTTTCGATGTTCCCGGGAGCGGTTCCGCCAATGGAAACGGACCCAGATGTCGCAATTGATGCAGGAAAGTCGTCAGGCATAATATTCTTCTCCCTTGATATTCAGATGCCCTGTGGGGCGCGTGTATTCCAACCTTGCAAGCCCAATTCGCCAAAAGGCTTTCGTTCAATGAATGATGCCAATTGCCAGCAGTCGACCAAAGGTAACATCATCTATGTATCCGGTTACAGGAAACATCGAATCCTCCTGAAATGCCCGAATGGCGTTTCGCGTGTCTTGATCGAACTGCCCATCCACCGTGCCAACACGAAGCCCAAGCCCAGCAAGCGTTTGTTCAATGCCTGCGCGGGTGTTTTCTTCCAGTTTCAGATCGCGCTCTTGGCGCTTTGCTTGGGTTGTTTGGTTTTGTGCTTTGCTCATGGCGGGCACCAGATTGTTCGATTTTGCAGTGTCGGTTGGTTGAAACCACCCAGATTGACAAAAACTGTGAACGGAGGGACGTGGCGTGACCAAATGATCGGGCGGCAAATGAGTGCAGCTTATCGAAAGACTGATTGCCGAAATCCAGTTGATCACGCGCTGCTCCTTTTCAAAGGGCGCTTTCATATTCCAATATTGTTATAATATGTAATTGCCGCTTTGATCCAGATCATTCTAGTTTTTCCAAGGGTGTCAGCCGCGCATAGGTGGCCTGGGCTAAAGCGGGGCCACGAGGCCCTGTCCCGGCATCGCTGCAATGCAGCAGAAGAAATTCACCAACTCTGCATGAAATCGTCTGAACGTGCATGATATTTGGTGATCGGATTAGTATCGGTTGTAAAACGCCAACACCGGAGCCGACGCCCATGCATTTTGGTTTGACTGAAGAACAGGAGATGATCATCTCCACCACGCGCAGCTTTGTCGAAAAAGAGCTGTATCCGCATGAAGCTGAAATCGAGCGGACAGGGCATCTGGACATGGATGTTGTGCGCGAGATTCAGGCCAAGGCCATGGAGGCGGGCCTGTATGCTGCCAACATGCCAGAGGACGTCGGGGGGGCCGGGCTCGATACGCTCAGCTGGCTGATGTATGAAAAGGAACTGGGCCGCGCGAACTATGCGCTGCATTGGACCGCGGTGGCGCGCCCATCGAATATTCTGATGGCCGGTACGGACGAGCAGAAAGAAAAATACCTGTACCCCTGTATGAAGGGCGAAAAATGGGATTGTCTGGCCATGACCGAGCCGGGTGCCGGATCGGATTTGCGCGGCATGACGGCCACGGCGCGCCAGGACGGCGATGATTTCATCCTGAACGGCACCAAACATTTCATCAGTCACGCCGATATTGCCGATTTCTCGATCGTGTTCATGGCGACCGGCGAAGAGGACACCCCGCGCGGAAAGAAGAAGCTGATCACCGCGTTTTTTGTCGACAAAGGTACGCCTGGATTCTCGGTGCGCGATGGGTATCAGAATGTCAGCCATCGCGGTTACACCAACGCGGTGTTGGAATTTGACGACTGCCGGATCCCGAGATCGCAGATGCTGGGCGAAGTGCACAAAGGGTTCGACGTGGCGAACACCTGGCTTGGCGCTACGCGCCTGCAGGTGGCGGCGACCTGTCTGGGGCGGGCCGAGCGCGCCTTGCAGCACGCGGTCGAATATTCCGCCGAGCGCAAGCAATTTGGTCAACAGATCGGCAAATTCCAGGGCGTCTCCTTCAAACTCGCCGACATGGCTCTGGAACTGAAGGCCGCCAACCTGCTGACATGGGACGCGGGTTGGAAGTTCGATCAGGGCACGGTCACCGAATCTGATATGTCGATGGCGAAACTCAAGGCGACCGAGATGCTGGCATTTGTCGCGGACGAAGCCATTCAGATCCACGGCGGTATGGGATTGATGGACGAATTGCCATTGGAGCGGATCTGGCGTGATGCACGGGTGGAACGGATCTGGGAAGGCACCAGCGAGATCCAGCGCCACATCATCAGTCGCGAATTGTTGCGGCCGCTGGGTGGATGAATGGGGGTCATAGCCGCGTCAGGGCGCGACGCCTTCGGTGGGGAATTTTGGAACTCAAAGAAGGGGGATGGTCAGATCCAGCCCCCGGAGTTTCAAACTGCAACCAAAGGCCCGTTCCTGGTGCAGCCATCGGCATCCCCACCCGTTCCGCCCACACATCGTGGCCGATCTTGGTCAAGAACATCTTACCTCTACTGGTCAAAAATATCCCCGTCTGAGGTATCCCTGCATTCGGCTTTGCGGAGGTTTTAAAATGACGCATGACCTGTCTCGACTGTTCCGGCCCGAAACCATCGCCGTCATCGGTGGCGGTGCCTGGTGCCGTCTGGTGATCGAGCAATGCCGCAAGATGGGGTTTCAGGGCGATATCTGGCCTGTTCATCCCAAGGCCGAGGAAATGGCTGGCCTGCCGGTTTATGCCCACATCGAAGACTTGCCCGCTGCACCGGATGCCTCCTTTATTGGAGTGAACCGCTTTGTCACTGTCGAGGCGGTTCGCCTGCTGTCTGAGCGAGGAGCCGGGGGGGCGGTGTGTTTCGCTTCGGGATTCCTGGAAGCTCAAGCCGAAGACGCCGAAGGCGCAGACCTGCAGCAACAGTTGCTGACTGCGGCCGGTGATATGCCCATCCTGGGGCCAAACTGCTATGGGTTTGTGAATTACCTGGACGGGGCGCTGCTTTGGCCGGATCAGCACGGCGGGCATCGTACCGACAAAGGTGTCGCGCTGGTCACGCAAAGCTCGAATATTGCCATTAACCTGACCATGCAAAGCCGTGGCTTGCCGGTGGCCTATGTGGTCACGGCGGGAAATCAGGCGCAATCCGGGATGGCTGCGATCGGCGAGGCGTTGTTGGCAGATGACAGGGTGACGGCGCTGGGTCTGCACATCGAGGGCTTTGGTGACCTGCGTGCGTTCGAGGCACTGGCCGTGCGGGCGCGGGAGCTGGGCAAATCCATCGTGGCGCTCAAAGTTGGCCGCTCGGCCGAAGCTCGGGCCGCAACGGTCTCCCATACCGCTTCACTCGCGGGGGGGGATGCGGGGGCCGAGGCCCTGCTCGCGCGTCTCGGGATCCCGCGAGTGGATGACTTACCGACGTTTCTGGAAACGTTGAAGCTGTTGCATGTGGTGGGCCGTTTGCCGTCGCACCGCATTGCCACGATCAGCTGTTCTGGGGGCGAGGCCAGCCTGGCCGCGGACACCGGGCATATGCGAGACGTCGAATTTCCGGCGCTGAATGATCGGCAGAAGACGGATTTGCGGGCGGCATTGGGACCGATGGTGGCCCTGGCGAACCCGCTGGATTATCATACCTATATCTGGCGCGACACGGATGCGATGACCCGGGCCTTTTCGGCCATGGTCGATCCGCAATTGGCCATGACCATGTTGATCGTCGATTTCCCGCGCGCAGACAGGTGCGATCCCGATGATTGGGAATGTACCATTCAGTCGGCGATTCGGACCCGGCAGGACACAGGCGGCAATCTGGCAATGGTCGCCAGCCTGCCTGAATTGATGCCCGAAGCGGTGGCAGACCGGTTGATCGGCGCCGGCGTTGTGCCTTTTTCTGGCTTGACCGAGGCGATCTCTGCCTGTGCCGTGGCAAGCCAACAGCCCCCTCCCAATCCCGAACCGCTGTTGCTGCCGACCCCAACGATTGATCCCGATCTGATCCCTGAAGCCGAAGCAAAGAAGCGTCTGGCCTGGCATGGGCTGCGCACTCCGAACTTTCGGCGTGTGACGTCTCCTGGTGCTGCACGCGCGGCGGCGGCAGACATCGGTTTCCCGGTTGTGCTCAAGGGCGAAGGGGTCGCGCACAAAACCGAAGCCGGGGCCGTTGCCTTGAACCTGATGTCAGGACAGGCGGTGCGTGACGCCGCTGATGCGATGCCTGCCGACAGCTTTCTGATCGAAGAGATGGTGACGGGCGCAGTGGCCGAAGTGTTGATTGGCGTGGTCAAGGACCCCGCGCATGGGTTTGTGATGACGTTGGCGGCGGGTGGCACCCTTACCGAACTGATGGACGACAGCGCGTCGTTCCTGTTGCCCGCGTCGGATCTGGACATCGACACAGCCCTGAACAGTCTGCGCATGTCCAGGCTTCTTGACGGATACCGCGGGGCTCCGGCGGCGGACAGGCCTGCCATTTTGCGCGCGATCCGGGCGGTCGAGGCCTATGTGCTGGCAAATGCGCAAGGATTGGAAGAAATTGAAATCAACCCGCTGCTGTGTACGCCAACCGATGCGGTGGCAGCGGATGCCCTGATGCGACGGAAGGATTGAAATCATGACCGACAGCCCAGTGAAAACGCGCCGTGAGGGCGCAATTCTAGAGGTGACGCTGGACCGACCCAAAGCCAACGCCATTGATCTGGCCACCAGCCGTGTGCTGGGCGAAGTCTTTCGCGAGTTCCGCGATGACCCAGAGCTGCGGGTCGCGATCCTCACAGGTGGGGGAGAGAAGTTCTTTTGTCCCGGTTGGGATCTCAAGGCGGCAGCCGATGGTGACGCGGTGGATGGTGATTATGGTGTCGGCGGTTTTGGTGGCCTGCAAGAGTTGCGGGACATGAACAAGCCGGTGATTGCGGCCGTGAACGGGATTGCCTGTGGCGGCGGGTTGGAGCTGATGATTTCGGCTGATATCATCATAGCCGCCGATCACGCGTCCTTTGCCCTGCCGGAAATCCGGTCCGGTACCATTGCGGATGCGGCCAGCGTCAAGCTGCCCAAACGCATCCCCTATCACGTTGCGATGGAGCTGTTGCTGACCGGCCGTTGGTTTGATGCGCCCGAAGCCAAACATTGGGGTATCGTGAACGAAGTGGTTCCAGGCGATCAGCTGATGGATCGGGCCTGGGAACAGGCGCGTCTGCTGGCCTCGGGTCCGCCGCTGGTCTATGCGGCGATCAAGGAAATCGTGCGCGACGCTGAAGACGCCAAATTCCAGGATGCCATGAACCGTATCACACAGCGTCAATTGCGCAGCGTCGATGTTCTCTATGGCTCCGAGGACAATCTGGAAGGGGCCAAGGCATTTGCCGAGAAACGCGACCCGGTCTGGAAGGGCCGCTAAGCTGCGGATTTCCCGGATTGCCCGACTGACAGCTTTGCGGCAAGCTCATCTTCGGTAGATCACCGGAGGTGCGGCGTGAACACGTCATCTGGGACAACGCGGCGTGGCCGCAGAGGGCGGCGGGCACAGGGCCCAGGCGTTGACGATGCACGTGCTGTGGTCGCGTCCGTTTCAGGAGGCGGCCTGTCGCCACTGACTGACCGGGATGTTGCGGCCATTGACCATGCCGTGCGACATATCCTGTTGGAGATCGGTATGGCGGAGGCTCCAGCCGATGTTGCGTCTCTGATCTGTTCGGTTGGAGGGGCAATCGGGACAGATGGACGATTGGTCTTTCCGCCTGATCTGGTAGATCGCGCGCTTGGTGGGGTTCGCCGAGATGTCACCCTGTTTGGACAAATGGCTGGGCATGATCTGGCGCTGACAGGAACACGGGTCTACGCGGGTTCTGGCGGTGCCGCGCCGATGGTCGTGGATCTGGAGACCGGGGATTATCGTCCATCGACCCTGGAGGATCTGTATGATGCGGCGCGTCTGGTCGATCAGCTCGACCATATCCGGTTTTTCAGCCGATCGATGGTGGCGCGGGATATGCCCGACGAATATGCGCTGGACATCAACACTGCCTACGCCTGCCTAGTGGGCACATCGAAACATGTGATGGTCAGCGCAGCAACGCCGCAGGCCGTGCGCGACATTGCCGAAATGTGCTGGATCATCGCCGGATCACGCAGAACCTTTGAGGCCCGCCCGTTTCTGTCGTTGAACATCAATCATGTGGTTCCACCTTTGCGGTTCTCGAGCGAGGCCTGCGCCGTTCTACTCCAGGCCGCGCAGTTGGGAATTCCGTTTCATGTCAATACATTTGGGCAAATGGGGGCCTCCAGCCCGGTGACGATTGCGGGCTGTGTGGCCCAGACAATGGCAGAGACGCTGGCCGGGATGATCGTGGCCTGGGCCGCCAACCCGCAGGCGTGTATCGTCTTTGGGCCACGTCCCATGATCACGGATCTGCGGACAGGCGGCATGGCCGGGGGCAGTGGCGAACAGGCTCTTTTGACAGCGGCGGCGGTTCAGATGGCGCGCCACTATGGTTTGCCCAATTCAACCATTGCAGGGGCGACTGACAGCAAGGTTGTCGATGCCCAATCCGGTTCGGAAAAGTCACTGGCGGTGACGCTGGCGGCACAGACCGGGGCGAACCTGATCACGCAGGCGGCGGGTATGCTGGGTGGGCTGATGGCCTGTTCATACGAGGCCTATGTGGCCGACAATGACATGCTGGGGGCAATCATGCGCACCCTGAACAAACCACAGGTGGATGCGCAGACACTTGCGTTGGATACGATTGCGGACGTGGCGCGGGAGGAGGGGCATTTTCTGGGTCAGTCGGAGACCTATCGCAGGATGCAAAGCGATTTCCTGTACCCGCAGATTTCTGATCGACGCAGCCCCGAGGACTGGATTGCGGACGGTGGTCGAAACATCCGCGACGTTGCCCGAAGCCGGGCGAGGGAGATTCTGGAGACCCATTATCCGGCGCATATTCCGACCCTGACAGATGCGTCGCTGCGGCAGCGGTTTGATATCCGATTGCCTCCTGTGCTGACCAACAGAGGCTGAGAGCGATCAGGGCGCTGCCCCTCTTGGCCTTTTTGACCAATTCAATCTGGAGTTATTGCGAGATGAAACGGGGGGCCAGGCCCCCGCTTTTAGCGCATACATTTGGCGCGGCGCGTGATTTAGGATCCGCGCGCCGGGGGCGTGGACGCTTACACCGTGACCGGGGGCACCATTCCGACGATATCGTACGTCTGGCGCAGGATCGGCGCGGTAATTGCGCGGGCGCGTTGCGAGCCGCGGGTCAGGATACGGTCGATTTCGGTATGATCGTCCATCAGGCGGGACATTTCTGTCGAGATCGGAGCCAACTTTTCCACCGCGAGTTCGGCGAGCATCGGTTTGAATTCCGAAAATTGTTTGCCACCCACATCCGCCAGAACCTGATCAACGCTATGTTCCATCAGGGCGGCGTAGATATTGACCAGATTGCGCGCCTCGGGACGCTCTTCCAGGCCTTTGGCCTCTGACGGTAGCCCATCGGGGTCGGTCTTGGCCTTGCGGATTTTCTTGGCAATGGTGTCAGCGTCGTCGGTCATGTTGATGCGGCTGGCATCAGATGCATCCGATTTCGACATCTTTTTCGACCCGTCACGCAGGGACATGACGCGGGTGGCGGCCCCTTCGATGACCGGCTGGGTTTCCGGAAAGAAATCCACGCCGTAGTCATGGTTGAATTTGATCGCGATGTCGCGGGTCAGTTCGAGGTGCTGTTTCTGATCCTCGCCCACCGGCACGTGGGTGGCGTGATAGACCAGAATGTCGGCCGCCATCAGCGCCGGATAAGCAAACAGGCCCAGCGAAGCGTTCTGCTGGTTCTTGCCGGCCTTGTCCTTCCACTGGGTCATCCGCTGCATCCAGCCCATGCGGGCGACGCAATTGAAGATCCAGGCCAGCTGAGCGTGTTCCGGCACCTGGGACTGGTTGATCAGGATGGATTTCTCGGGGTCCAGACCGGCGGCGATAAAGCCGGCACAGAGTTCACGGGTGGACTTTTGCAGATCCTTGGGGTCCTGCCAGACCGTGATCGCATGCAGATCCACCATGCAATAGATGGTCTCCATGTCCTTGGCTTGCCAGTCCACGAACCGCTTGAGCGCGCCCAGGTAGTTGCCCAGGTGCAGGTTGCCCGAAGGCTGGATCCCGGAAAACACGCGCGGGGTGAAGCTGGATTCGCTCATACTGGAAAACTCCCGTCTGGAAATATCGACCACAGTCGCTTACCCATGGCTTGAGCTATCGTCAACAGGCGCTGAAGAGGCAATCCCCATGAGCGACACCGAGAATACAGCCCCCGTGAACCCATTGCCGCCCGCTGTGGTGGCGTTGGTGTTGATCATCATGGGGGTAGAAGCTGCGTTTTCGCTGGGCGCCCGCGGCATTGTCGGAGGCCCGGGAGCGATCGGGTGGCGTTTGGATGCGGTGCAATCCTATGCGTTTTCCAGTGAGATTTTGTCCTGGATGTGGGAGACCGGGCGCTGGCCACCGGAGCATTTGCTGCGGTTTATCAGCTACATCTTTGTCCATGGGGCGTTTACCCAGGCGCTATTTGTCTGTGTGTTTGTGCTGGCCATGGGCAAGATGGTCGGTGAAGTGATGGGCGATCTGGCGATGGTGCTGCTCTTTGTCGTTTCCGGCATTGGGGGGGCCTTGGGCTATGGGCTGTTGGTTGGTGGACCTGTTCCACTGATCGGCGGGTTTCCGGCAGTCTACGGGTTGATTGGCGGGTTCACCTTTATTTTGTGGCGATCCCTGGCGCTGGTGGGGGCACAGCAGAGCCGGGCCTTTACCTTGATTGCGTTTCTGATGGGAATTCAGTTGGTGTTCGGCCTGTTGTTTGGCGGGCAGAAGGATTGGGTGGCCGACCTGTGCGGGTTTGCCACCGGTTTCGGGTTGAGCTTCTTTGTCGCGCCGGGGGGCTGGGTGCGCATTCGTGATCGTATTCGTCACGATTGACCCAGAGTTTTGCCCGACGGGGGGCTCCCGCCCCTTTGTCGCCCCATCAAGATGGAGCGCAAAGCGTTGGGCCAAGCGCCGCGCCCCTGGGCGCGGCGCGGATCGTGGCAGGCGTTGGCGATTGGATCAGGTGGTGCGATTGCGGCGGAAGTCTGAGAGGCGGAAGGCACGGATGCCCAGGCCGATGGCAAAATAGGTCACGATGCCAGACAGCACCAACACAGTCAGCGCCAAATAACGCCAGCCCGCCATCGTGAACATCTGTCCCAACAGATGATGCATCAGAACAAGAACACCCCCCATCAGGACCGAGGCCAGCATGATGCGCCATATTCGGCTGTGAAAGCGGGCGTCAAATCGTGCGACGTCCCCCATCTGTCGGGCACCAAAGTGCAGCAAGCCAACCATGACCCAGGCCGCCAGAGTGGTGGCGACAGCGGGCGCAATCCAGCCCAGCACCGGCGACAGACCGATTGCAACAACCGCATTGATAACCATGGCCCAAACCGCATAGCGGAACGGGCTGCGGGTGTCTTCGCGGGCAAAAAACAATGGTTGTTGCAGTTTCTGCAAAACAAAAGCGGGCAGGCCAAGGCCATAGATCGCGACCGCCAGGGCAATGGCGGCGCTGTCGGTTGCTGTTGTGGCGCCACGCTCGAACAATACGGACACCAGTGGCAGCGGGATCACCAGCAGCGCGACGGCGCAGGGCAGGGTCAGCGCCAAGGCGATCTCTCCGGCGCGGGAGAAGGCGTCGCGTGCGCCGGTGTCATCCCGCGCCTTGAGACGGCGAGACAAGTCCGGCAGCAATACAACACCGACCGCGATACCGACCACACCCAAGGGCAGCTGATACAGGCGGTCCGCGGCAAACAACCAGCCCACGGCGCGGTCAAAATAGGACGCGACCTGTTGGCCAACCAACAGATTGACCTGTACCACGCCGCCAGCCAATGCAGCCGGGACAGCAATGCGGATCAGACGCCGCAGATCCGGGGTCAATCGCGGGCGGCGCAGGCGCATCGGAAAGCCGGCTCGCGCTGCGGCATGGGCCACCAGCGCCAATTGTGCGACACCCGCCACAGGAACGGCCCAGATCAACGCGCGGGCCACGTCCTGCCCCATCCAATGAGCCCATGCCATTGCGGCAACCAACAGGATGTTCAGCAGCACCGGAGCAGCGGCAGCGGCTGCAAATCGGCCCGTGGCGTTCAATACCCCTGACAACAGGGCCGCCAGGGAGATGAACAGGATATAGGGAAAGGCGATGCGCCCGAAATCAACCGACAGGGCGAATTGTTCCTGCCCGGAGAAGCCGGATGCCAATCCCCAGATCAGCCAGGGCATCGAGATCTGCGCCAGTAATGTCAGAACAATCAGCACGCTGGCCAAGCCGGCAAAAGCTTCTTGTGCGAACCGCTGGGGATCTTCGCCGCCCTCCAGTTTCTTGGAGAACATCGGGATGAAGGCCATATTGAACGCGCCTTCGGCAAAGAAGCGGCGGAACATGTTGGGCAGGCGAAAGGCGACGACATAGGCCTCGTACAAAGGGCCTGTCCCCAGAAACGCCAGGATCATCGCATCGCGCAGGAACCCCAGAACGCGGCTTGCCATGGTCCAGCCGCCCACGGTCAGGAACCCTCTGAGCAGCCGGATCGGCTTCATGCATGGGCCCTTTCACTGCCTTTGGTGATGGCCTCGCGCAGCTTTTTCTCGAGCGTTTTCTGTTTGGCCTCGGAATGGAACTTTAGCCCGAACATGTCTTTGACGTAAAAGCTGTCTACCACTTGTTCGCCATAGGTGGCGATGACTGCCGAAGAGATATTGACGTTGGTATTGGCCAATGTGCGGGTCAGATCAAACAGCAACCCGGGACGGTCACGGGTGTCGACCTCGATGATGGTGTAGATTTCAGATCCCTCATTATCAAAGGTGATGGTCGTTGGTACCCGAAAGGCGCGTTCGCGTTTCTTGATCTTGTCCTTGTCGCGGATCGCTTCGGTCGCGATGACTTCGCCTTTTAGGGTCTTGTCGATCATCTGGCTGAGCCGTTTCAACCGGTTGGCCTCATACGGGGACCCATCGGCGTCCTGCACCCAGAAAGCGGCTGTGGCATACCCGTCGCGCGAGGTATAGGTGCGGGCGTCCACCACATTGGCCCCAACCAACGCCAAGGCACCTGCCAGGCGCGAGAAGATCCCCGGATGGTCAGCGATGGCAAAGCACACCCTTGTGGCATCACGGTCCGTGTCGGGTTCAAGATCGATGCGAACTTCATCGTCACCGATATTTCTGAGGAGATTGGCAAAGATCACATGGGCAGCCAGGGGCATGCCCTGCCAATAGGGGTCATAGTGGCGACCTGTTTCATGCTTGAGCGCCTTGGCCTCCCAATCGGGAAGCGCATTGCGCAACGCCTTTTTGGCGGCAGCGCCGCGGTTGACCTTGTTTATCGCTTCCATGCCCTGCTCCAGCGCCTGCAACGTCTGTGAATGCAGGTTCCGGATCAGCGTGGCCTTCCAGTTGTTCCAAGTGTCGGGGCCAACGCCCCGGATATCACAGACGGTCAGCACGGTTAGCAGATTCAACCGCTTTACGGTTTGCACAGCCTTGGCAAAGTCACGGATGGTGCGTGGGTCGGAGATGTCGCGTTTCTGTGCCATGTCCGACATCACGAGGTGGTAGCGTACCAGCCATTCCACGGTCTCGCAATCGGCCTTGGACAGGCCCAGCCGCGGGGCGACCTTGCGCGCGATCTGAGCCCCCAGGATCGAATGATCCATTTCGCGCCCTTTGCCGATGTCATGCAGCAGCATGGCCACCATCAGAACCTTGCGGTTGACCCCGGTTTTCAGGATTTCCGAGCTGAGCGGCAGTTCTTCTTCCAGTTCGTGTTTTTCGATCTGGGTGAAATTCGAAATGACCTGAATGGTGTGTTCGTCGACCGTGTAGGAATGATACATGTTGAATTGCATCATCGCGACGATCGGTTCAAATTCAGGGATGAATGCCGACAGAACTCCCAGTTCGTTCATCCGACGCAGCGCGCGTTCCGGGTTGCCGTGTTTGACGAGCAGGTCGAGAAATATCCGTTGCGCTTCCTTGTTGTTCCGCATGTCGTCGTCGATCAGGGCCAGATTGGCAGTGACCAGACGCATGGCGTCCGGGTGGATCAACAACCCGGTGCGCAGCGCTTCTTCGAACAGGCGCAGCAGGTTCAGCTTGTCAGCCAGGAAGCTTTCAGGATCGGCCACGTCCAGTCGGTTGTGCACCACCTTGTAGCCGGGTTTGGTGCGTCGCCGCCGCCGTAGGATGCGCTCCAACAAAGGGGCGTTTTTCTGGTGGGCTGCTTCCAGTTTGGTCAGGAAAATCCGTGTCAGTTCGCCCACTGTCGTGGCATGACGAAAGAACTCCTGCATAAAGATTTCAACCGCCCTGCGCCCTGCGCGATCCTCGTACCCCATGCGTTCGGCTACCACGACCTGGATGTCGAAATTCAACTGTTCCGTGGCGCGTCGGGTGACCAGATGCAGATGAGAGCGAACCGCCCAAAGGAAGGTTTCAGCCTCGCGGAACCGGTCGTATTCCTCAGGGCGGAACAGCCCCAAAGGCACCAATTCTGCGGCTCGTTGAACACCATACAAGTATTTGGCAATCCAGAACAGCGATTGCAGATCGCGCAGCCCGCCTTTGCCTTCTTTGACGTTGGGCTCCACCATGTACCGCTGGCCCTGCTTTCGATGCCGGGCTTCGCGTTCCTCCAGTTTGGCTTCGATGAATTCCCGGCCGGTGTTCTTGAACAATTCGGTTTTCAACCGGGTGTCCAATTCCTCGGCCAGAGGAGCATGGCCAACCAGAAAGCGATGCTCCAGCATGGCGGTACGGATGGTGAAATCTTCCTCGCCCAAGCGCAGGCAATCGCGAATCGTCCGGCTGGAGTGTCCCACTTTGAGCCGCAGATCCCAGAGGATATACAGCATCGATTCAATGACGCTTTCGGCCCAGGCAGTGATTTTGTAGGGGGTCAGGAACAAGAGGTCGACATCCGACGCCGGTGCCATTTCTCCACGTCCATACCCACCCACCGCAATCACCGCGATGCGTTCACCCTGTGTGGGATTGGCCAGCGGGTGCAGCAGATCTGTGGCCACATGAAATGCTGTCTTGATCAATCCGTCGGTCAGATAGGTGTAGGACCGCGTCAGCGAGCGGGCCGCAAATGGGGCCGCTTCAAAGGCCGTAGCGATTGCGGCCCGTCCGGAAGTGTTGGCGTCACGCAACACTGCTACTGCAGCAGCGCGCAGGGCCGCGTTGTCCTGTGCGCCCTTAACTGCGCAATCCAGCCGATCCCGAATATCTTCGGGATCGAAAATGGACGCGGAATCGCAGATCAGAGGATCGAGCGGCAGGGCCGGTGCGACCGGATTAGAATCCGGCACCGGTGAAGCTTGTAGGGGCTGGGTCAATGATGACGACCTGTTTATCTTGAATGGTTGCCACGGCCAGGCCGCGCTCGTTGGTACCATCAGAACGCAGGCGGAAAATGCCGCCTACACCCTGGAACCCGGCACCTTGGGTCAATGCAGCGCCGGTCAGGGCGTCGGATTTGCCCGCGCCGACCAATGCCCCGATAGCGGCGATTCCGTCATATGCCAGACCACCGATGGGGTGAGGTCCACCGCCATAAGCACCTTCATAGCGGCTGCGGAACCGTTGGGCCATGATCGGGTCCGGCAACGCGAACCATCCGCCCTGTACCCCGGGCAGAGCCAAGGTTTGCGCTGGAATATCCCAACGGGTCAACCCAATATACTGTGTGGTGGCCGGGTCGACACCGGCTTCGGGCAACAGCTGGGTCAGAAGCGGCAGCGCACCCGCAGTTGTCGACGTCAGGAACAACGCGTTGGATCCGGTCGAATCGATCTGGGCCCGGATGGTCGGAACAGTGTCGATGACGCTTTGCTGGGACAGGTCGTAGGCGACGGTGCCTGTGATCGTCGCCGCGGTTTTGCCAGCGGCCTGCTGTATGGCATTGCGCCCGACCTGGCCGGCGACATCGCTGCTGTGCACAACCAGCATATTGCCCTTGCCCTGACGGGAGGCAAAATTGGCCAGACGATCAGCAGTGTTGTTGAACGTGTGCCCCAGAATGAACAGGTTGCCACCTGCAATCGTGGCATTGTTGGAGAAGCTCAGAACATTGATATTGCGATTGGCAACAGCAAGCCCAACCGCATTTGCGGCCTCACCATAGACTGGGCCAAGAATGATCCGTGCGCCTTCGTTTACGGCCTGTGTGGCCACTGTGGCCGCAGTGCCTGCATTGCCTGCCGTGTCGTAAACGCGCAGGTCAATCTGGACGTTGGTCAAATCGGCAATGGCCAGTCGCGCTGCGTTCTCCAGGCTCTGTGCAAGCGCCGCGTCGCCGGATTGGGCAGACCCGCGGGGCACAAGAAGAGCGACCGGAACTGGCTTTGAGGTATTGATGGTTGGGCCGCCACTGCTTATCCCGGTGGGGTTGCAGGCACTTAGTGCCACAGCAGAAACAACACTGATAGCGGCAAGCGCCACCTTGCGGGCGGGTTTGAAAACAGCAAACATAATGAACCTGACTCTCCCTGATCCGGCGCCGATACCGCCGTGTTCTTGTCGGGCTTTGATCATAAACGACGAAAAAGGCGGGTCCAGCGTTGAATCACCAAAAGGTCAGATTGTCACCGGGGCTGTATTTTGTTGCCACCCCGATCGGAACCGCCCGCGACATCACGCTTAGGGCGTTGGATGTGTTGGCGTCGGCTGATGTGATTGCCGCCGAAGACACCCGTAGTTTGCGCCGTCTGATGGAAATCCACGGTGTGCCGCTAGAAGGCCGTATGGTGTTGTCCTACCATGATCACAGCGGTGCCGGGTCCCGTGAACGCCTGTTAAACGCGCTGTCCGAAGGCAAATCGGTGGCCTACGCCTCTGAAGCTGGCATGCCGTTGATTGCCGACCCCGGTTATGATCTCAGCCGTCAGGCGGCTCAGGCGGGGCATACGGTGACCTGTGCTCCGGGAGCGACAGCAGGCATCACGGCTTTGACGTTGGCTGGCCTGCCGACCGATGCCTTTTTCTTTGGCGGGTTTTTGCCAAATGCAACCGGAGCACGCCGAACGCGACTGGAAGAGCTGAAGGCGATTCCCGGAACCCTGGTATTTTACGAATCCCCCAAACGCGTTGCAGCAAGCCTGCAAGACATGGCCGATGTCCTGGGAGATCGGCCTGCCGCATTATGCCGGGAACTGACCAAGAAGTTCGAGGAGATCCGGCGCAGCACCTTGACCGAATTAGCCGCAGAGCTGGCCGGCACCAACGTCAAAGGTGAAATCGTGCTGCTGGTGGATCGGGGGCGTTCAGAAACTGTTAGCCAAGTTGATCTAGAATCGGACCTGAAGGCGGCTCTGAAAGGGAATTCTGTCAAGGATGCGGCAGATATCGTGTCCCAAATGCACGACCTGCCACGCCGCAAAATCTACCAGATGGCCTTGCAAATTGGCCGGGAAGGGGACTGAACATGTCGCGGCACGCGCGTGGCCAGATGGCATATCATTCGGGCGAGGCAGCGGAACATTCCATCGCCCAAGACTATGAACGGCGGGGTTTTTCCATTGCGAAACGAAGATGGCGCGGACCGGGGGGCGAGATCGATCTGATCACCCGCAACGCCGACGGGGTGGTTTTTGTAGAAGTCAAAAAGGGGCCTACACTGGCCCGGGCCGCCGAACGGATCACGCAACACCAGATGGCGCGAATCTATGCCAGCGCTGCACAATTCCTGGAGAACGAACCCCAGGGACAACTGACCAATGTGCGGTTTGACGTGGCGCTGGTGGATGGTCAGGGACAATACGAAATTCTCGAAAACGCCTATGGGTTGGGGTGACCCCCATTGAACCCTTTGTCGGTCTGGGCCATGTATTCTGCTGAACGCAGAATAGGCCGCGGGACGCGGGCAAAGGGGAACGCCGATGAAGATCGCTTTTCAGATGGACCCGATTGGGGCCGTGGATATCAACGCCGACAGCAGCTTTCGTCTGGCGGAAGAAGCACAGGCCCGTGGTCACGAGCTGTTCTACTACGCACCTGACCAACTGGCCTATCAGGAAGGGCGCATTACCGCACGTGGCCACGACATGACCGTGCAGCGGGTGGCTGGGGATCCAGCCGTTCTGGGGCCGGAACGCGAAGTCGATCTGGCCGGTTTCGATGTCGTCTGGTTGCGCCAGGATCCGCCGTTTGACATGCACTATATCACCTCCACCCATTTGCTGGACCGCCTGAAAGGGCAGGCCCTCGTGGTGAATGACCCGTTTTGGGTGCGCAATTATCCCGAGAAACTGTTGGTTTTGGATTTCCCCGATCTGACACCGCCCACGACTGTGGCCCGTGATCTGGAAACCATCAAGGCATTCAAGGCCAAACATGGTGACGTGATCCTGAAGCCTCTGTATGGCAATGGGGGTGCTGGCGTGTTCCGTTTGGACGCCAACGACCGGAATCTGACGTCCTTGCATGAATTGTTCACTGGGTTCTCGCGCGAACCGCTGATCGTACAGAAATTCCTGCCTGATGTCCGAAATGGTGACAAGCGTATCATCTTGGTAGACGGCGACCCTGTTGGTGCCATCAATCGGGTTCCGGCCGAGGGGGAAACCCGGTCCAACATGCATGTGGGCGGACGGCCCGAGAAAATCGGGCTGAGCGAACGTGATCAGGAAATCTGTGCGGCGATCGGGCCCCTGTTGAAAGAAAAAGGCCAGGTTTTTGTCGGCATCGACGTGATCGGTGACTATCTGACCGAAATCAACGTGACGTCTCCCACCGGTATCCAAGAGCTGGAGCGGTTCAACGGGGTCAATATCGCCGAGAAAGTATGGCAGGCGATCGAGGCCAAGGTGTGAGCCGACCCTGATTGGACATGATTTGCGCCGGTGGGTCAGACACCTGACAGGCCGGCGCAGCGCTCACCCGGACGTACCGACGCGAAAGCTGAGCGCTTCGGCCACATGAGGCCGACGGATGTCGCATTCTCCGGCGAGATCGGCAATCGTGCGCGCCACCCGCAAAACCCTGTGATAGCCGCGTGCCGACAGGCCGAACCGATCAGCCGCACGTAACAGAAGATCGCGCCCTTCGGCGTCAGGGCAGGCCAGGTCGTCGAGTGTTTTGCCTTCGAGATCCGCATTTTGATACATCCCGTCCTGAGCTGAAAAACGGTGTTCTTGCAATTGGCGGGCCGTGTTGACGCGTTGGGCGACAGTTGCCGAAGATTCTCCGTCCGGGGGCTGGTCCAGGTCCGTAAAGGCCACGGGGGGCACATCCACGCGCAGATCTATTCGATCCATCAGGGGGCCGGAAATGCGGCCCAGATAATCTTCGCCGCAAACCGGTGCCCGCGAACAGGCGCGCGAGGCATCGGCCAGATAGCCACATTTACAAGGATTGGCCGCAGCAACCAGCATGAACCGGCTGGGATACTTTACATGGGCATTGGCGCGCGCCACCATGACTTCGCCGGTTTCGATGGGTTGGCGCAAGGTTTCCAGAACTGTCCGGTTGAATTCGGGAAGTTCGTCGAGAAACAGAACGCCATTGTGAGCAAGGCTGATTTCACCGGGTTTGGCACCACGGCCTCCTCCGACGATGGCCGCCATGGATGCTGTGTGATGAGGTTCGCGAAAAGGGCGGGTCAGATCAATGCCTCCCTGATCCAGCAACCCGCAGAGCGAGTGGATCATCGAGGTTTGAAGCGCTTCGGTCGGGGACATGGGTGGCAGGATTGTGGGTATGCGCGCCGCCAACATGGATTTTCCGGATCCGGGTGCGCCAACCATCATCAAATGATGGCGCCCTGCTGCCGCGATTTCCAACGCACGTTTGGCCCGTTCCTGTCCTTTGACATCGCGCAAGCAGCGCAGGCTGGGTGCGGTGGCGACCTCGCCCGAGGTGGCGGGGGTGATCGGATGTTGACCGGTATAGTGGCGGACCACATCCGCCAGGCTGTCCGCACCAATCACGGTGGCCGCGTCCACCCAGGCCGCTTCGGGACCCGACGCACCGGGGCACAGCAGGGTTCGGTCCTCGGTCGCTGCGGTCATGGCGGCCGGCAACGCACCGACAACCGGGACCAGCGAGCCGTCCAGCGACAATTCACCCAGTGCTATCGTGCCTTCCGAGGCGTCCTTGGGGATGATTTCAAGCGCAGCCAACAAGGCCAGGGCAATGGGCAGATCAAAATGGCTGCCTTCCTTGGGAAGATCGGCAGGCGAGAGGTTGATGGTGATGCGTTTGGAGGGCAGGGCGATGGCCATCGAACTGAGTGCAGACCGGACCCGGTCGCGGGCCTCGGACACGGCTTTGTTCGGGAGGCCGACGACGGAAAAGGCCGGCAGCCCCGGAGACACCGCACATTGCACTTCGACCAGGCGGGCTTCGACACCCTGAAAGGCGACGGTATAGGCGCGGGCGGTCATGCAGCCTCCGATCTTGGTTACCTATTGGTTAATCGGTAGGCGTGAGGCGTTTAAGAATGGTTAATTCTCCAAAAAAATGGGGGCCACGCCTGGCCCCCTTCAGGTTGTCTTTGCGTCCCCCTGGATCAGGAGGGCAGGGTCCAGTCACGGCGCGACAACGGTTGAACGTAGGGTTCCGGGTCATATGTCACGGTTCGGGCCTGGTCCTGCCAGCGCAGCACAGCCGGATCGCTCAGAAGGCGGGCGCAATAGGCGCGGCTGGATCGGGACACTGGCAGGTCATAGCCGATAATCCGGGCCGCGACGGGTGTGTAAAACACATCCGCCAGAGAATAGTCGCCAAACAGATATCCGTCAGAAGAACCGGAGATTTGACGGGCATGGGCCCATAGGGTTTCGATCCGGTTCAAATCCGCCCGAACAGATTCCGAGGGAACGAAACCCTCCCAGATATGGCTCAGCTGCATCGGGCAATCACCGCGCAATGCCGAGAACCCGGCCGCCATTTCGGAACACAGCCAGCGTGCGGTGGCGCGATGGGTCGGATCAAAGGGCCATAACCCTGCCGTCGGGTGGCGTTCAGCCAAGGTTTCGGCCATGGCCAGAGATTCGCCAACCACGGTCCCCTCCGGGCACCGCATGGCTGGGACCAAACGGGCCGGGGCCAGATCCCCAAGGTCCTGCGCCATGGTGCCGGAATACAGCCCCACCATATGCACCCGATGCGGGATGTCGAATTTTTCCATCATCAGCCAACCCCGCAGGGACCAGCTGGAATACATGCGATCGCCGATATACAAATCATAAGTCATGTGGGCAGGTTAAAAGACCCACAGCGGGTGGGTAAAACAGCAATTTGTGACGGGGGCCATCACGGCAGGTGATTGATCCGCCCGGTTTCCCATCCAGACTGTGTTCGGGTGATCTCGGTCACTGACAAATTGTCGATGCGATGCGAAAAAGCCTCTTCTGCTGTCAGGCATTCCGCCCGCTGCACCTGTGTCAGGATCATCCCGAAATGACCAACAATGATCAGATTGCGTCCGTAATGGGCGGTGATCAGGTCATCAATCACCGCGTCGACCCGGGCCCGCACTTCGTTCCAGCTTTCGCCGTTTGGTGGGCGCACATCTCCGGGCGTTTCCCAATAGGCCCGGATATGGTCAGGGTCTTCGGCGTCTATTTCGGCCCAACTGCGCAATTCCCAGGCGCCAAAGTGGATTTCGCGCAGCTCTCGCTGATGAGGCAGGCGGTGCCGGTCCCGTTGGATCGCGGTTGCTGTGTCTGCAGCGCGGGACAGGTCGGACGAAATGACCAACGCATCCTTCGGCAAAAAATCAGAAAGGCGGGACAATTGCGCAGTGTCTGACAGATCGGCAGGCAGATCAGACCATCCCACCATGGTTTTTGCGTGCGTTGGCCCGTGGCGCACCAGAAACAACTGGGTCATGGCAATTTCCCTTTCAGAACCTGTGGCAGACCGACAACAACCTGCACGACCAGATCCGCTTGACCCGCGAGAAGGATGTTCAACCGTCCCTGCGCTTCGCGAAATTGGCGGGCGAGCTTGTTTTCTGGCACGATGCCTTGTCCGGTTTCGTTCGAGACAATCACCAGATCGCCCTTGCAACGCGCGATGGTCTCCTGCAACCGGATCTGCTGCGCGCCCAGATCATGTTCGGCCAGCAGGTGATTGGTCAGCCACATGGTGGCACAATCCAGCAGACAGATGTCCTGATCGGTCAGTGCATCCAGCACGGGTGTGACGTCGAACGGGGCTTCGTGAGTGATCCACCCGGTGCCGCGTTGCGTGATATGTTTGTCTACTTTGGCCTGCATTTCATTATCAAAGACTTGTGAAGTGGCCAGATAATGTCTTTTTTTTCCGGTATTTAGGCAAAAATCTTCGGCGTATTCGGACTTGCCCGAGGCCGCGCCGCCAAGAATGAATGTGACTCTGGAATGCAAGTTCATTACCCTTTTAGTCAGAAACTGCCATATACGTGGGTACCTGCAGCGCGTCTTTTTCTCAATCCCTGCCTCAAAGGTTCGGATTTAAGACGGCAAGAGCAACCCTGAAAAAAATCTTGTGGCCGGATTGATCCAAAGCGACCGCAGCTGCGTATCCATTGATATAGAGCCATTAAGCAGGGGGAAGCCCATGCCGCTTGACCGACAAAATAGTGATATCCTGCCCCGGCAGGCGATGAAGGCAGAATTGCTGGATGCAGAGACCGAGTCAGCGCTGGCGTATGCGTGGCGAGATGACCGGGATGAAGCCGCGCTGCACCGACTGATCACGGCCTACATGCGCTTGGCGATTTCGATGGCGTCGAAATATCGTCGCTATGGCGCACCAATGAATGACCTGATCCAGGAGGCGGGTCTCGGGTTGATGAAAGCGGCGGATAAATTCGATCCGGATCGCGGCGTGCGTTTTTCGACCTATGCTGTCTGGTGGATCAAGGCGTCAATCCAGGACTATGTGATGCGCAACTGGTCGATGGTGCGCACCGGGTCGACGTCCAGCCAGAAATCGCTGTTCTTCAATATGCGACGTGTTCAGGCTCAATTCGAACGCGAAGCGGCTGCAGACGGGATGCGTCTGGATCGGCACCAAATGCACGAAAAAATCGCGTCTGAAATCGGTGTGCCCATGCGGGATGTCGAAATGATGGACGGGCGATTGGCAGGCAGCGATTTCTCGCTGAATGCGGTGCAATCGGCGGACGAAGAAGGGCGGGAGTGGATCGAAGCGCTGGAAGACGACAGTCAGCAGGCCGCTGAACTGGTCGAGGAACGTCATGATCGCGAACAGCTGCGGACTTGGTTGGTCATGGCAATGGATATTTTGACCGACCGGGAGCGCTTTATTGTGCGCGAACGCAAGCTGCGGGATCCTGCCCGTACCCTGGAAAGCCTGGGGAATGAGCTGAAGCTGTCCAAGGAAAGGGTGCGACAGCTCGAAGCAGCTGCCTTTCAAAAGATGCGCAAGAGCCTTGAAAGCCAGAGTGCCGAGGTGCAGAACTTTCTGTTATGAACAGATTTTGCATTTCAGGTCTCATGAGCGTCCAGTGTGTGCTGGGCGCTTTGGTTTTTGCGGCAACAGAGCTGACCGCAGCCCCTCTGGTGGAAGGTATGGCGCAGGCGGATGTGGTGATACTGGGCGAGGTACACGATAACCCCGAACATCACAAAACGCAGGCCCGGATGGTCCAGGCCCTGACGCCAAGGGCCGTTGTGTGGGAAATGCTGACGCCTGAACGGGCAGATGTGTTGGACAAAGGCGTTACAGCCGACCCCGATCAATTGGCCAGGGACTTGCAGTGGTCGGACACTGGCTGGCCGGAATTTTCCTTTTACGCACCGATCTTTGCCGCGAGCCAGGGGGCTGCACACTATGGCGGGCAGGTTCCCAGGTCGCAGGCGGGCGACGTGATGCAAAATGGCGCGGCCGCATTCTTTGGCGCTGAGGCCGCGCAATATGGTTTGAAAGACCCGCTGCCCGCTGCCGAACAATCATCACGCGAAGCTAATCAGCTTGCCAATCACTGTGATGCAATGCCCAAAGACATGCTGCCCCTGTTGGTTGAATTTCAACGACTGAGGGATGCGGTTTTGGCCCGCGCGGTGGTGCGGGCCTTTCGCGAAACCGGCGGACCTGTGGTGGTGATCACCGGCAATGGCCACGCCAGAACAGATCGCGGCATCCCGGTCTATCTTGCTCAGGCGATGCCCGGGCTGGTGTCCTTTTCGCTGGGACAGTCCGAGGACGGGCAAATCAGCGGCGCGTTCGATGCTGTTGTCGATGCTGCTGCTGTCGATCGTCCGGACCCCTGTCTGGCGTTTCAAAGCGACTGAGCCAAAACCGTTTCCATTCCCGGCACGCGCGCAATAATGTCAAAGAGATTGCAGGTAAGGACGGGCAAATGCTGGCTGACAAACATATCCTTCTGATCATTGGTGGCGGCATTGCGGCCTACAAATCTCTCGATCTGATCCGGCGGTTGCAGGATCAGGGTGCGCGCGTCACCCCTGTGCTGACCCGCGCTGGCGAAGAATTCGTAACCCCGCTGTCGGTGTCTGCATTGGCCGGGGCCGGCGTGCATCGGGATCTGTTCGATCTGACATCCGAGGCCGAAATGGGCCATATTCAACTTTCCCGCAGCGCTGATCTGTTGGTTGTGGCTCCGGCAACCGCCGATCTGATGGCCAAGATGGCGCAGGGGTTGGCGAATGATTTGGCGTCCACCCTGTTGCTTGCCACTGACACGCCCGTTTTGGTTGCACCTGCCATGAATGTGCGGATGTGGGAACATCCCGCAACCCAACGCAACATCAAAACGCTAAAGTCTGACGGGGTTACCTTTGTTGGCCCGAACGCAGGTGCCATGGCCTGTGGTGAATTCGGCCCCGGTCGGATGGCCGAACCTGACGAGATTGTCGCCGCGATCGGGGCTGCGTTGAAGGACGGTCCATTGAACGGCAAGCGTATCCTTGTCACTTCGGGTCCGACGCATGAACCCATTGATCCGGTGCGCTATATTGCCAACCGATCATCTGGCGCGCAGGGGGCTGCGCTGGCTGCGGCTCTGCGGGATCTGGGGGCCGAGGTGGTATTTGTCACGGGCCCAGCGGATGTGCCGCCGCCGTCGGGTGTTGACGTGGTGCCTGTTCAAAGCGCCCAGCAGATGTCGGACGCGGTCGAGGCTGCGTTGCCTGTGGATGTTGGCGTTTTTGCTGCGGCGGTTGCCGATTGGCGGGTGGCCAGCGCGTCAGACAAAAAGCTGAAGAAAAGCCGGGACGGATTGCCAACGCTGGCATTTGCGGAGAACCCGGATATTCTCAAACGCGTGTCCCACATGACCCAAGGACGGCCGGGGCTGGTCGTGGGGTTTGCGGCAGAAACCGATGATGTGATCAATCACGCCACGGCCAAACGTTTGCGAAAGGGGTGTGATTGGATCGTGGCCAATGACGTGTCGCCCGCAACAGGCATTATGGGTGGGAGCGAGAATGCAGTGGTTCTGATCTCCGAAGACGGGGCCGAAGAATGGCCTCGTATGGGGAAAACCCAGGTGGCGCGGCAACTGGCTGACCGGATTGCAGCGGCCTTGGTTGGGTGATCCCACCTTTGGCGAGAGTGAGCTGTGCGATAGGCCCAAGAGTAGGTCCGCATAGTATTGCGCCATGTGAAGTGCGCCATGTGACCTGTAAAGTTTGGTCGGACCGTGAAGCGGTGCCACCGGTTCAAAAACCAATGGCCGATCGGGATGCATGGATCGACGCTGAAACATCGCAGCACCCAGCCAAAAACGCTGGAGGTGATCGCAGACCTATTTGGATTGGAGGGAACGGTGATGTGATGTGCCTGGCTGAAGGCACCTGGGGGTCTCTGGTGCGTAGGTCATGCCGTTTTGTCGATTTTCCGAGGCAGTGCCGGACACAGGATTTTCGCACCTACAGTCGGATGAAGGCGACAGTGTGCCAGGTGAGAACTTGCACGCCTTTTTGGGTTCCAAGGTCGGGTATGCCATGGGCGCGAGCAGTATGACCTGGTGTGACGTGGGACTGGGTTGCCCAAGTCAAAGCCATTGATAGTCTTCTGCCCAGACCGCTCGGTTTCAGGTTTTTGGGCGGCACTCCATCTGCCAAGGAATAGTGCGACGGGCGTTCAGTGGTATGAGCGCGATTGCCGTTGAATTTGCCCTTTCACCCGAAGTGAGATGTACACGACGGTTGAACTGCCGGTTTCCATTTTGATGCCGCGTAAACTGGGGATTCATTGAGTTTGAAAGGAGACTAACGGCGGTTACGGCGAGGGCAGTTTGGAAAGTTATTGATCATTTGGCTTGCAGGGCCGCCACATCTCAGATCAGGAGTGATTGTCGTTCATGGTCGGGAAAAGGGCATTGAACCTTGGAACACCCGAGGCGTTTCAAACCCTTGCGATATATTCATTCATAGACAAGGAAATTGGTGGAGCCTAGGGGGATCGAACCCCTGACCTCTTGCATGCCATGCAAGCGCTCTCCCAGCTGAGCTAAGGCCCCGTGCCACATCCGCGTATTTCGCGGTGTGAGCGTCGTTTAAGCGACGATGGCGCAGGCTGCAAGGGCAAAATGCACCAACTTCTGATAATTTTTGACACCCGATTTTAGGGGGTATCGGTCGTGCCCGGGCCTTGTCGGCCCAGGCCCGAAATCAGCTTTCGTCGTTCTCCGAAGGCATGTCGGCGATTTCGTCGAGCGAGACATTATCGTCGTCGTCATCGTCGTCCAGAACGTCATCACCCAGATCCACATCGATGGTTTCTTCATCGTCCAGGACCAGATCTTCGGTTTCAGAGCTTTCCTTTGCCTTCAGCGTTGCCGCATCTTCGGAATCAGCGGCGATCATGCGGCTTTTGCCGAGCTCCTGCTGGACCACTTCGCCCGTATAGGGGCTAACGATTGGGTTCTTGTTCAGGTCGTAAAACCGTTTACCGGTGGTCGGGCAAACGCGCTTTACCCCCCATTCTTCCTTGGGCATGTGTATCCCCTCGATTATCTGATGAGTCGTATCGACGATTCCGGTCTCCTGCCATATGAGGTGGGGACTGTCAAAGCCTTTGGAAACAGGGGGCCGCCATGACGCAGTATCATTTGCCCGGAAATCCGCCTGTGCCGCTGGCCTTGCGGCGGTCCGGGCGTGCCCGTCGGATTAGTCTGCGGGTGTCGCAATTGGACGGTCGGGTCACGTTGACGGTGCCAAAAGGCGTGGCGGATCGCGAGGCATTGGAGTTTGCCGAGAGCAAATCCGACTGGATTCGTGGGCATCTGGCGAAACACCCTGGAATTGAGGTCCTGGGTTACGGCAGCCAACTTCCAATCGAAGGGGACATGCGGACCGTTGTGCCCATAGCGGGGCGTCGTGTCGTCTTGTCTGAGACCACCGTGGGTGTGCCGGGGCAGGAGCCGGGCATTCGGCTGCAGGCCTTTTTGAAGCAGGCGGCGCGGGATCGGCTGGCCGGAGCATCTGACCGCTATGCTGCCCGATTGGGCGCGACGTATTCCAGGATCACATTGCGCGACACACGGTCCAGATGGGGGTCGTGTTCCAGTCAGGGCGCGCTGATGTATTCTTGGCGTTTGATTTTGGCACCTCCTGAGGTTCTGGATTACGTTGCGGCGCATGAGGTGGCGCATTTGAGCGAAATGAATCACTCGGCCGCCTTTTGGGCAAAGCTCGAAAGTTTGTATGGGGATTATCGGCCCGCCCGCGATTGGTTGCGCCGCGAAGGCGGAGCATTGCATCGGTTCCAATTCTGACACCGCTGATTCTGCATTTGGCGGCGGTGGGCTCCCGCCCCAATTGCATGTTCCGGCTGTCGCCGGAAAACCCATTTGAGTTGGGCGTGGCAGCGTGCGTGCCGCACGCTGCCATCACATCGAACCGGCGTGGCACTGCGCGCATTGACGCGCAGTGCCACGCCCAACGGAAGGTGCGGCATTTTCATGCCGCGCCGACGGGCGGGAGGGCTTGTGGTTGACCCGACCTCTGGATGTGATCACAAAGGGTTCATGATAGCCCCAAGACCATCTGACGCCGAACTGTCTGCTCATGACAGGGTGTATCGCACCTTGCGAACCCGGATCATGCATGGCGAAATCGCCCCCGGTGCGGCGCTGACGTTGCGGGGGATTGGCAAAGAATTTGATGTCTCCATGACACCTGCCCGCGAGGCCGTGCGCAGGTTGGTGGCCGAAGGTGCTCTATTCCTGTCCAGTTCAGGCCGTGTTTCGACACCGGAGCTGAGTCATGATCGGATTGAAGAGCTGGCTGCGCTGCGCGCTTTGCTGGAGGTTGAGCTGGCCAGCCGGGCGTTGCCGCGTGCGCATATTGCATTGATCGACCGATTGCATTCGATCAATGTCACCGTGGCCGAAATGGTGTCCAAACGCGATGCAGTGGGCTATATCCGCTCGAACCTCGAATTTCATCGCACCCTGTATCTGCGTGCGCAGGCTCCGGCGATGCTGGCCATGGCCGAAACCGTATGGTTACAGCTGGGGCCGACGATGCGGGCGTTGTATGGGCGGCTGCGCCGGACGGAACCGCCGTATAACCACAAGCTGATCATTGCCGCGCTCAAGGCCGGTGACGAACCGGGATTGCGCCTGGCGGTCCGGTCGGACGTGACACAGGGGCTCAAACTGCTCGCGGGATAAGCTCCGCGTTGGGTCAGAGTGGCAGAGCCACGCCGGAAGCGGCGATATGGTATCTGATGGCTTGGCCCGGAGGAGAGATCCGGGCTAGGCTGGTGGCAAAACCAAATCACAAACCAAATTTGAGCAGGACATCACCATGAAACAGAGCGGATTGGGCAGGCGCAGCTTTTCACTTGGGTTGGGAGCAGCCTTTTTGTCGGCCTGTACCGATGGGGTCCCAACCACGCCGGTGGCACCGACACGCATGAAATCGGTTCCCAATGCTGGGTATGACGCCTGGTTGGCCAGTTTCCGGGCGCGCGCGCTGTCCCAGGGGATTTCACAACCGGTCCTGGATCGCGCGTTTCAAAGTGCAGGGTACCTGCCGGGAGTGATTGAACGGGACCGCAACCAGACCGAATTCACGCGCACGCTCGAGGACTACCTGGCGATTGCCGCGTCGGATGAACGCATATCCGTCGGACGCCAGATGCTCCAGCGTCACCGAAATGTCCTGCTGGAGATCCAGAACCGATATCAGGTGGAACCACAGGTCGTGACGGCCATTTGGGGGCTAGAGAGCCGCTATGGCGCGCGCAGGGGCGATATTCCGGTGGTCTCGGCGCTGTCCACGCTGGCTTATGACGGGCGGCGCGGTTCGTTTTTTGAAAGCCAGCTGGTCGCTGCGCTCAAGATTCTGCAAAATGGCGATATCAGCTCGGACCGCATGACCGGGAGCTGGGCGGGCGCTATGGGCCACACCCAATTTATCCCGACCTCTTATTTGGCGTATGCGGTGGATTTCCGCGGCGACGGGCGGCGTGACATCTGGTCGGATGACCCGACCGATGCCCTGGCCTCGGCAGCGGCCTATCTAAAGCGATCCGGTTGGAAGCAGGGGCAGCCCTGGGGTGTCGAAGTGCGATTGCCCAGCGGGTTTGATACAGGTTTGACGGGGCGCGACACAAAACGCGCACCCAGCAGTTGGGCCGCCTTGGGCGTGCGTGATATGTCCGGGCGTGCAGTGCCGGATCATGGAGCCGCGTCGATCATCATTCCATCGGGGGCGTCCGGGCCTGCTTTTATGGTCTTCAATAATTTCAAGGTAATCACCCGGTATAACAACTCTACCAGCTATGTGATCGGGATTGGTCACCTGTCCGATCGCCTGGTGGGTGGCCCGGCGATCAAGGGGAAGTTCCCCCCAGACAAGACCGGCATGACGTTGGATGACCGCAAGGAGATGCAGGAGCGTTTGACCCGGGCGGGATTTGACACCCAAGGTGCCGATGGGGTCATCGGATCCAACACAAAGAGCGCGATTTCAGGTTATCAGAAATCCCGCGGTCTGACCGTGACGGGCGAACCTTCGCTGGACTTGTTGCAACGACTGCGCAAAGGGTAATCAGCATCAGCTCTGGACTGTCAGCGCGGCAAAGAACAGCAGGAACAACTCACGTTCGCTGGTGATGTCCAGCTTGCCATAGATCCGGCGTTTGTGGTTCTTGATGTTGCCCACTGACAGATCCAGCGTCTGGGCGATTCCAGCCGTGCTGTGGCCTTGGAGCGTCAGCCTGACAATGTCGCGTTCACGCGGTGTCAGATCGATCCGGGACACCCATTGATCGATCTCCAACATCGCCGGGGTAGCATCAGCACCGGAATAGATCGTCCAGACAAACCGATTTCCGACGTTGAAGTCCTGGGCGATCGAGGTGCGTATCGGGACCGCCTGAGGCGTGTTCTGCTGATGCCATTCATTGGTCATCCAGATCGTTGTGCCCAGGGCGTTTGTCGTGCGCCAGGGCCGCCCCAAAGACGGAGAAGCGGAGTATTCATCGGCCAGGATCAGGGCCCGTATGTGCTGCCGATAGAGCGCGGCGATGGTGGGGTAAAGCCTATCCAGCGTATCCACGTCGGTTTGATGGAATTGGCCCCTTCGCTTGTTGAAAAAGAAGGCCACGGAATCAGTGTCCACCGCTGGTGCAAAAACGCCAATCTCGTCAGTCACATCGATCTGGGGCAGGAACTCATCCGTGTAGCGTGAAAACGCACCATTGCGTGTCAGCTCTTGCAGCCAAACCACGCCTGATGTGCGCCCTTGGCGCCAGAAGGGGACATAGGGGTCGCTGCTGACGTATTTCTTTAGGTACAGTTCGGCCAGGTGTGACGGGAAAGTGTGCGAATGGATCAGGAATCTGGGATCATCGCGGGTGGAGTAGCGGGCCATGGTAATAAAATCATGGTCGATTGCGGCCCCCACCGCATCGGCGAGCAGTTTTTCGAAATCCGATGTGCCTATGGCGTCGATGGCCGTGGGCAAAACATGAAACAACGACAGGTTTTCGACCAAGTCTGCGGTGGATTTCCCTGTGTCCGTGCTCACTCCAATGCCGCTCCCTTAAGACGCAGATAATAGGGCAGGTGGTGTTCGAGATAGGTCTGTGCCTTGGGTTCTCGGCGGGCGAGGGCAAAAAACATGCGCTCCTGTTCGGATATATCGGCCAGTGTCAGGGGGCGGATGGACTTGGAGGCGCTGACGTCGCCGTGCCAGCCATCCACCTGCTGCCAGTCGGTGGGTTTTTCGTCCTGCCAGTCAAAGGCGGCTTCGGAAAACGGCAATCCAATGCGATCCCACATGTTTGCCAATGCAGCACGGGTGTCCTGTCGCACGGTTTCAGCCTCGATCACCACGGGCACTTGACCGGCCGCCTTGAGCGCCGAGTAATGCCGCCATTGCGCCTCTAATCCGATTTCTTCTTGGGTCACCTCGGCATCCAGTTTGAAATAAGAGGGAATCGACGCCATCGGATTGCGGATCAGAAAGCAGTTGATCAGCCGACCCTGAAATGCCTGGTCCGCCAGAATATGCGGCATGACGTAATAGCTCATGTCCTTGAAGAACACGGGCCGGGTTTCGGCGCGGTGTATCAAGGTGTTGCGGATGTCCTGGTAGGCGACGGGGTGGCCAGGTTGCACATCGAAGTGGGGCATCTCGCGCACCTTTCGATTGACATAATAGTCATACATGAAGGGTTCATGCGCACAGTCCAAATCGCCGCGTTCGCGCATCACACGTTCCATCGCTGTGGACATGGAGCGCGGATGGGACCAAAGGGCAATGATCGGGTGCATCTTGTAAGTCTCCTGTTGCCTGCTCCGGTATTGTTCATCGCCGGATGGCACGTGGGAAGAGTGTCAACAGACACTGTTGAGCGAAAACGCGGTGCTGGCTAGAGTCAAGCTCCGCAGCCAAGCCATCTGGGTGGTGCCTGATAACACCTCTGTCGCAGGCTCAGTTGCCCCACTGCCCCAGCCCCCGTGTTTCCGGGGCCGTCCCTGTGAGGAAACAATGCCGGGCGTTGGTCTGCAATGATGATGGATACAGGGGAGAGGGGGCTTCACCCTCTGGTCGAGGCCGTCCGGCAGAGCGACCGCGTTTTTCCGGCGACTGCGGGTGCGCCGGTGGACTGCGCCCACATCGGGCTTAACGGGGTGTTTTCGGAGCGCAGTGAACGATTGTGATACGCGCCATGCTTTGCACCGGAATGTCACCGGTGCAAAGCATGGCGCGTCGAGAATAACATTTTGACCAGCAAGTCAGAAGGGCCGGTTGACCCTTCCAAAACGGGTTAAGCTGCCAGCCCTTTGGACCCTATATCGAGGAACTTTTTGCGCCGATCCTGCACCAGGGCCTTGGCGTCCATGTCCTGCATGTCCCCCAGCAACGCAGTGATCGCGTCGCCAACGGCCTGGATTGCGGTCGCCTTGTCGCGGTGCGCGCCGCCTTTGGGCTCGGGGATCACACGGTCTACCACGCCAAGGTCGAACAGATTCTGCGCAGTCAGGCGCAGCGCCTCTGCGGCTTCGCGCATCTTTTCGGCGTCTTTCCACAGGATCGACGCACAGCCTTCGGGGCTGATCACCGAATAGATCGAATGTTCCAGCATCGCCACTCGGTTGGCGGTGGCAAAGGCCACGGCACCACCGGATCCACCTTCGCCTATCACCACGCTGACCAACGGCACGCCGATCTGCAGGCAGGCTTCGGTGGCGCGGGCGATGGCTTCGGACTGGCCGCGCTCTTCGGCCCCTTTGCCGGGGTAGGCACCGGGGGTGTCAACCAGAGTGATCACCGGCAGACCAAATTTCCCGGCCATCTGCATCAGCCGGATTGCCTTGCGATAGCCTTCGGGGCGTGCCATGCCGAAATTGCGCTCGATCCGGGATTTGGTGTCGGTGCCCTTTTCGTGACCGATCACCATGACCGGTTGGTCGTTGAACCGGGCCAGGCCACCCATGACCGCATGGTCATCGGCAAAATTCCGATCACCTGCCAAAGGTGTGTATTCAGAAAACAGCGCCTGGATGTAGTCCTTGCAATGGGGGCGTTCAGGGTGCCGAGCCACCTGGCATTTGCGCCAGGGTGTCAGATCCTTGTAGAGATCGTCGAGCAATTGGACAGCCTTGGCGTCCAGCGCCTTGGCCTCGCTCTCTACATCCATTTCCTCGTTGGCCCGGGCGAGAGCGCGCAGCTCTTCGGCCTTGCCTTCGATTTCAGCCAGGGGTTTTTCGAAATCCATATACTGGGTCATGACGCCTCACTCGCGGTGTTCCCCGTTATATGGCCTCAGTTGCCGTCGGATGCAACTCAGCAAGATTTGTGGTTTCGTCCCATGGCATTCAACAGGGGCAACGGACGACAAGAGGATCACCAAGATGACGACCAGCTACGAAGACAGGGTGCTGCGGGTATTGGCCTATATTCACGACAATCCCGCTGGCGATCTGTCGCTGGACAATCTGGCCGACGTGGCGGCGATGTCGCGGTTTCACTGGCATCGGGTGTTTCGTGTCCTGACCGGGGAAACCTGTGCCCAGGCGGTGCGGCGTTTGCGGCTGCATCGGGCAGCCAGCTGGCTGGTGACAGGTGATCGTCCGGTTGATCGGATTGCCCGTGATGTGGGCTATCCCAACCTCAAATCCTTTGCGCGGGCCTTTGCCGAGGCCTATGGCGCTAGCCCCACTGCCTTTCGCAAGGCGGGACGGGCGACGTTAGCCAACCCAACCCTGAAAATCGGAGACTATCCCATGCATCCCGTATCCCTTCGCAATGAACCAGCCCGCCGCCTGATCGGCCTGCCACACACTGGTGCCTACATGGAGATCGGCAAAAGCTTTGAGGCCTTTGGTGCCATGTGCGAATCCCGTCAGCTCTGGCCGCATATGGGGCCTGCCGCGGCGGTTTACTATGACAATCCTGAATGTGTGGCCGAGGCCGAACTGCGCAGCTTTGCCGGAGGCGAATATCGGGGCGAGGGTATTCCGCAAGGCTTGGAAGAACGGCGGCTGGAGGGCGGTAAAACCGCTGTTCTCACTTACAAAGGGCCGTATTCCGGTATTTCCGGTGCCTATCAGAGCCTCTATGGGAATTGGTTGCCGACCTCGGGCGAAGAACCTGCCGATGCCCCCTGTTTCGAGATCTACATGAACAATCCTCGCGACACCGCGCCCGAAGATCTGGTGACAGAAATCTGTATGCCGCTCAAATAGGACACCGGGTCTGAGCGCTTTATCCTATGACCACCGGATAAAGCGACCCAACCAACAGGGCCGCCATGGTCCAGTTGAATACTACCAGGCGGCGCGGGTTTGTCAGGATCCGCGCCATCTGTTGGCCCAAAACGGTCCAGCTGCTGACACACGGCAGGTTGATGGCACCAAACACCATGGCCACAATGATCACGGATCGGGTGGATTGGTCCGGTGTATAGGCGCTGAGCGCGGTCAGCGCCATGGTCCAGGCCTTGGGATTGACCCACTGAAACCCAGCGGCTTGCAGGAACGACATTGGGCGACCGACCGCTTCGCCGGCGTTGACGGGTGCCGCATTGGCGATTTTCCAGGCGAGATACAGCAGATAGGCAACCGAGCCGTATTTCAGGATGTCATAGGCCACCGGGTAGGCGTCAAACAGCTGTACCAGCCCCGCACCGACACACAGGATCATAAATGTGAACCCCAACCCGATTCCCAGCATATGGGCGACGGTGCGGCGAAATCCGAAATTCGCGCCAGAGGCCATCAACATCAAGTTGTTAGGCCCCGGCGTGATCGACGAAACAAAGGCAAAGAGCGCAAGCGCCAGAAGGAGATCATAAGTCATGTGGTGAATGATTGCTTGAAAACCGCAAAATGAAATTGCGTTTTGGGCGGGGTGGCGGTTATTTGTGCAACTTATGTCAAAGAAAGATCAAATAAACGATCAGATATTGCGTGAATTGACGCGCGATGGTCGAATTTCGAACCTCGAACTGGCTGACCGGGTGGGGCTGTCTGCCTCGGCCTGCCTGCGTCGGGTTCAAGAGCTTGAGCGCTCGGGGGTGATCATAGGATATCGGGCGGTGTTGGACCGTCAGGCACAGGGCGTTGGTTTTGTTACCTATATCGGTGTCGGTCTCAGCGAACACACCAAGGCGGCACAATTGGCCTTTGAACAGGCCATGCAGGCGGCGCGCGAAGTTGTGGAATGCCATAACATCACGGGTACCATCGAATACCTACTGCGCGTCGAATGCGCGGACCTGCCCAGCTACAAAAGATTCCACACCGAAGTGTTGGGAACGTCACCGCATGTGAGCGCGATTACGTCCTATGTGGTGATGGGATCGCCCAAGGATCAGCGCGGTTAAGGCGTTTGCAAGCGCCTTTGGTCACACGGTTTCAAAACCGCTTGGTCGCGCGAACGGGCAGGAGCGCCTTGATCGCCAGATCGGGAGAGCTCAGAACCGGCGTGTGACGGGTGCAGTGTGCAAGCCCGGCGGCTTGTGCCATTGAGGCTTGAGCCAGAACAACACAGCCGTTCGAACGGTCGTGCACCGCCTCGTCAACCGCCTGTGCAATGGCCACAGCAAAGTCCGTGGTTTGCCCCGCAACGAACATGCCCCAGAGATGCGACAGGTCCAGAAGGCTCAGGTGCGGGTCTCGCTGGCCAAACGCGCGCTGTAGCAGCGCCTGTGAGGGGGCCAGCGTGCTGTCCAGGCAATAGGCCATCAGAACCGGAGCGCCGATCTGGGCAGCGCGTTGCATCATCGGCCAGTCGATCCGCGTAGCCCCCGCGGCTTCGGCCACTTCTCCAATGGTGGTGCAACTGCACAACACGGGGCCCTTGGCTGTGGTCACAGCCTTGGTGACTTCATTCCTGAGCGCGGTATCTATCTGCGTTTGCGCTCGTGTCAGCCAGTCAGGCCGTACGATGTGGTGCAGATCGGCCGTCGGGGCGAGCCTGTCAAAGGTCGCACAATGCACATCGGCCGTGTGCAGCAGGGTCAGGTCGGGCATTGGCGCAAGGTCCATGAATGACGAAAAAAGGGCGCCCCAGTCAGGACGCCCCCATATTGCAGTGAAAACGAACCGGCGTCAGCTGTTCGCAATCAGTTCCGATTGGGCGACGATCACCTCGGCCTGTTTGATCGATGCGATATCGACCAAGCGGCCTTTGTAGACGGTCGCGCCTTCGCCGTTGGCCTTGGCCTGCTCCATTGCAGCCAGGATTTCGCGGGCTTCAGCCACAGCCTCGTCCGATGGGGTGAAGACTTCGTTGGCCAAGGCGATCTGCTTTGGGTGGATGGCCCATTTGCCTACCATGCCCAAGGTCGCCGAGCGCAATGCCTGAGCGCGGAAACCGTCGTCATCGCTGAAATCACCGAACGGGCCGTCGACCGGCAGCACGCCATGGGTGCGGCAGGCGGCGACGATGGCAGCCTGGGCCCAATGCCACGGGTCTGACCAATGCTTCTGACCTTCGCGAATCATGTAATAGTTTTCCTGGGTGCCACCGATGCCGGTGGTTTGCATGCCCATTGATGCGGCAAAATCTGCCGCGCCCAGGGACATGGCGACCATGCGGGGAGAGGCGGCAGCAATCTCTTCCACATGGGCGATACCGGCCGCGGATTCGATGATGACCTCGAAATTGATCGGTTTGGTGCGGCCCATCGCGGCCTCGACCGCGGTGACCAGCGCGTCCACGGCATAGATGTCACCGGCACAGCCGACCTTGGGGATCATGATCTGGTCCAGACGGTCGCCGCCCTTTTCCAGCAGGTCCACCACGTCACGATACCAGAACGGGGTGTCGAGCCCGTTGATGCGCACCGATAGGGTCTTGGTGCCCCAATCCACGTCGGAAATCGCGTTGATAACGTTCTCGCGCGCGGTGTCTTTGTCCGTCGGTGCCACCGAATCCTCAAGATCCAGGTTGATCACATCCGCAGCACTGGCGGCCATCTTTTCAAACAGCGCCGGACGCGAGCCGGGGCCAAACAGCTGGCAGCGGTTGGGACGGGCCGGGGCGGCAGGTTGTAGGCGAAAGCTCATAGATATTCCCTCCGGGGTAAGGAAATTGCGTTTCAGTTGTGTCAGGGGTTATTAAATTGCGCGCCGGCGTGCAAGTCGTATTTTGCATCTGCGGCATTGGGAACGCCGCGTTGCGGCACGCGATTGGTGGGCTGTGAACCGACGCGCGAATGTCGCAGATGCATTGGAAACCCGCAATGTGATGCGCAAAGGTTGGGCTTGCAAGGACATGAGGGATTCCCATGATTAACGCCGCATTGTTCCACCCTATCACGACGGGGCGTATCGCCCTGCAACACCGTGTGGTGCTGGCCCCGATGACCCGCATTCGTGCAGACGAATTAACACTGGCTCCGACGGAGCAAACTGCCACGTATTATGAACAACGCGCCAGTGCCGGAGGTTTGCTGATCACTGAAGCGGTGCATATTTCGCCCGAGGCGACGCCGATATGGACGATCTACCAACGGGTAACGGAAAAGGGCGGACAGGTGCCCGGGATCTGGACAGAAACCCAAATGGAGGCCTGGCGCGCGGTGGTCGCGCGGGTCCACGCCAAGGGAGGGCGGATAATTTGTCAGCTCTTGCACACAGGCCGCGTCGCACAGCCCGAGATTGCTCAACACCCACTGGTGAAGGGGACAGATGCGCCATTGCCGCCGGTGTCATCATCCGCCACCGCGATCGAAGCCAGCAATGAGACGGGGAACCAATACAATTGGGACAAGGGGGCTACCCTGCCACGCGCCCTTCCGATCGACGAAATCCCGCGTCTGATCGCGGATTACCGCCATGCCGCGTCTTTGGCGCGACGGGCTGGATTCGATGGGGTGGAACTGCATGCGGCGCACGGATATCTGATCGAGCAGTTTATGAATGACGGGGTGAACCAGCGTAGTGATCGCTATGGTGGACGTCTCGAGAACAGATGCCGCCTGTTGTTCGACGTGGTGGCTGCGCTGGTTGACGAAATGGGGCCCGGTCGGGTCGGTGTCCGTTTGTCCCCCACGCATCTGGATCCAGAAACAGGGCACTCGCGGCAGGTCTATTTTGGGGTCCGTGATGGTGATCCGTTGGCGTTGTATACCCATGCGGTGGAGGGGCTGAATGCCTTTCCGTTGGCTTATCTGATGTTGACGGAACCCAGAGTGGGCGGTTTGTCTCAATCCCCCGAAGCCGAGGACGCCTATCGCCACCCGATGCGCAATCGGGGCTATCGCGATCTGTACGACGGTGTGCTGGTCGGGGCCGGTGGGTTCACCCCGTCGACCGCGACCGCCGCTGTTGCCGATGGCAGCTATGACCTGATCGCTTTCGGCCGATGGTTCCTGTCAAACCCGGATTTACCCGAGCGGCTGCGGCAGGGGGCTGACCTGACGGTTTATGAGCGTGAAACATTTTATGGGGCAGGGGCAGAAGGGTACATCGACTATCCCAATCTCGAACAGGGACCGGGGCGTTTCACCACCATGCCACAGTCCCTGATCGGAGGTTCGTTGCGCGGCAACCGGCCCGTAACCACATAACGATGAAATGGCCAATTGGCCCGAGAGAGACATGACCCAAGAACGGCAGGGTCTGAATGTGGCCAGAAAGTTCTGTTGGCGAAAAAGGTCGGCACAGGTTGATTGGCGACTTTGACCATGCCGCAAATGAAACAGTTCCGGCGACGATGCTGTGACACACAGGTCGCATGAAGCGCGCATTGATGGAAAACTGGGCCCTGTTTCTGGGCATGATGATGCTGATGGTCGCGAACGGGCTGTTGGCGACCCTTCTGACCATTCGGGGCAATGAGCTTGGGTTCTCGGACTTCACGATCTCGATGATGCAGGCCTGCTATCCGTTTGGAGCGTTGGCCGGGACGATCATCGCTCCACGATTGGTGGAAAAGGTCGGTCATATCCGGGTGTTTTCCGCCTTGGCATCTCTGGTGTCGATCGCGGCGATCATCCACCTGCTGACCAAGGATGCCTACAGTTGGAGCGCCATGCGCTTCCTGTCGGGCTTTTGCTACCCCGGGCTTTATGTGATCACGGAAAGCTGGTTGAACGCCAAGGCGGAAAACCGCATCCGCGCCCAGATCCTGTCGGTCTATTTCGTGATCCAGCTGGTTGGTCCGGCGGGGGGGACGGCCTTGGTCGGTTTCCCTGATCCGTCCGGCAATCTGCTGTTTGGGGTTGTGTCGATCCTGATCTCGCTCTCGATTGTGCCGCTGCTGCTGTCGAACAACAAGGCACCAGATTATACCGCGCCCGAACGGATGCCGGTTCAGCGCCTATACCGGGTGTCACCCCTGGCGGTGGTGGGGATCGTGATGATGAGCATCGGTATGTCGGCGCAGTTTATTTCGCTGCCGCTTTATGCCTTGCAACAGGGGTTTACGGCGGCACAGGCATCGGGTGCCTTGGTGGTTTCGTTGATTGCGGGGGCGTTGGTTCAATATCCGGTGGGGTGGATTTCGGACAAAACTGACCGACGGTATGTGGTGATCGGGCTTGGTATTCTGACGGCGCTTTCTGGTTTGTGGATGGTGTTCGACACCTCTCCGTCGCGTTTGGTGTTTGGCTTTGCGGCCATCGCTATGGGGACCTATCCGACTTATTCGATACTGGCAGCGCATGCCAATGACCAACTGCGCCCGGGGCAGGTGGTTCCGGCCAGTGGCACCATGGTGTTCCTGTTGAATCTTGGCTTGTTGATCGGCACGGTTCTGGGGCCCAATGCCATAGCGCTGTTTGACGGGCGCGGGTTGCAGTTGCTGTTTGTTATGGTCGGTCTTGGCGGCGCGGCAGTTGCATTGGTGCGCCGCGTTCAGGAGGCTCCGCCAGAAGAAACCGGTGAAGCCCAAGCGATGGGCATCATCGGCATGGCCCAACCTGGGGTGCTGCAGGCTGATTCATGGATCGAGGAAGAGGAACAGGGAACTCAAGCTGACCTATAGAGGAAATCTTGCTCAAAACCCCAAAAGGTTCGAAGATTCTTCTAATAATTGGTGTCCAAAACTGAACTTCGAGAGAAATTTGCGCACGAACCGAAGGAATATAGCCAGAAATTACTTCTGGGGAAAGTTAGCGCAATGATCGAAACACCGTATCTGTTGTTCCTGGGCGACGCGCCCGACATGTTGGCGGCCAAAGTGGCCATTGGAATTCGTGACTGGCGTCCGGATCACGCTGTGGGTCAAATCAGCCTGCCCGGATGCGGTGCGGATCTGGGTCTGACTGAAATGACCCTGGCCGAGGCCAAGGAAGCCGGTGCCAAGACGCTGGTGATTGGCGTGGCCAACCGTGGTGGCCTGATCTCTCCTGCGTGGAAAGAGGTGCTGATCGCGGCGCTGGAGATGGGATACGATCTGGCATCCGGCCTGCACAACCTGCTGCGTGACGAAGGCGATCTGGTGGCTGCGGCCCAGACCCATGGGGGCACGTTGCATGACGTCCGGGTTCCGACCGTGGGATATCCGATTGCCAACGGAAAGAACCGAACCGGCAAACGTTGCCTGGCCGTGGGCACCGACTGTTCCGTCGGCAAAATGTATACTGCGTTGGCGATGGACGCTGAAATGCATGAACGCGGGATGAAATCAACCTTTCGTGCGACGGGCCAGACGGGCATCCTGATCACGGGGCATGGTGTGCCGCTGGATGCGGTTATCGCCGACTTCATGGCCGGGTCGATTGAATATCTGACACCGGACAATGAAGACGATCATTGGGACCTGATCGAAGGTCAGGGGTCGCTGTTCCACGTGTCCTATTCCGGTGTGACAATGGCGTTGGTGCATGGCGGTCAGCCGGACGCGCTGATCCTGTGCCACGAACCGACCCGTGAACATATGCGCGGCCTGCCCGAGTATTCGGTGCCGTCGCTGGAGGAACTGCGGGACGTGGCATTGCCTTTGGCCCAGCGGGCAAATGCAGATTGCAAAATCGTTGGCATTTCCGTCAACACCCAGCACCTGAACGAAGACGAAGCCGTAGCCTATCTGGCGCAGGTTGAAGAGCGCATGGGGCTGCCCGCAGTTGATCCCTATCGCCATGGTGCCGGTCGCCTGGTGGACGCGCTGGCTGCGGTCTGATCTAACGACGCCCGGCGGAGGGTCCTAGCGTTTGCTGCGGGAGCCTCCGGCGGGAGTTTTTTTGGCAAGATGAAGGAGCGGCGGTGCGCACAGCCCGTTCGTTCGGGCAGGGGTGACACCTTGCGAAAGAGAGGGATGGCCCATGCGGATTTCCGTGACATCGGATGTGTTCAAGCTGGCACAGGTATTTACCATTTCGCGCGGTTCGCGGACCGAGGCGAAAGTGCTGACCGTCAAGGTCGAGAAAGATGGCGTGACCGGTTGGGGCGAATGCGTGCCTTATGCGCGTTACAACGAAACGTTGGAGAGCGTGACTGCGGAAATTGAAGGTTTGCCCGCCGATTTTAATCGTGATGAGCTGCAAGGATTGTTGCCAGCGGGTGCCGCCCGCAATGCAGTGGATTGCGCCCTGTGGGATCTGGAGGCCAAACAGGCCGGCAAGCGCGTATGGGAACTGGCTGGATTGCCTGAACCCAAGCCGGAAATTACCGCCTATACGCTGTCGCTGGACACGCCCGAGAACATGCAGGCGCAGGCGGCGGAAAACGCACATCGCCCGCTGCTGAAGATCAAATTGGGCACCCCCGATGACATGCCGCGTTTGCAGGCTGTGCGCGCGGGTGCGCCGGATGCCAAGATCATTGTCGACGCCAATGAAGGCTGGTCCGCCGAGGTCTATGCCGATCTGGCACCGCATCTGGTTGAACTGGGGGTTGAGCTGGTCGAACAGCCGTTGCCCGCTGGTGAAGACGAGGCCCTGATCGGCATGGATCGCCCCGTTCCGGTCTGCGCCGATGAGAGCTGTCATGACCGCTCAAGCCTGCCGAAACTGGTCGGGAAATACGACGTGGTGAACATCAAGCTGGACAAGACCGGCGGTCTGACCGAAGCGCTGAAGCTGCGCGACGAAGCGCTGGCACAGGGGTATGACGTCATGGTTGGCTGTATGGTCGGTTCTTCGTTGGCGATGGCACCTGCGACGATTGTTGCCCAGGGCGCGTCGGTTACGGACCTTGACGGGCCGCTGCTGTTGGCCGAAGACCGTGCGGAGCCTTTGAATTTTGACGCCGCCGGGGTGCACCCGCCCAAACCGGCACTCTGGGGTTGAGGAGACCAACATGACCCGTACCGTATATGTAAATGGCGAATATCTGCCCGAAACCGAAGCCAAAGTGTCGATCTTTGACCGTGGTTTCCTGATGGCCGATGCCGTTTATGAGGTGACCAGCGTGCTGGATGGCAAGCTGATCGATTTTGACGGCCACGCCGTCCGCCTGAAGCGGTCGCTGGACGAACTGGAGATGGCCGAGCCGTGCTCCAAGGAAGAGCTGCTGGAAATCCACCGCAAACTGGTTGAAGTGAACGAGATCAACGAGGGGCTGGTGTATTTGCAAGTGTCGCGCGGGTCCGATGGTGATCGCGATTTTGTGTTCCCATCGGCTGATACCAAGCCGACAATCGTTCTGTTTACTCAGAACAAGCCGGGACTGGCTGACAGCCCTGCCGCCCGCAAAGGGGCCAAGATCATTTCGATCGAGGATATCCGCTGGGGCCGTCGCGACATCAAGACTGTTCAGCTGTTGTATCCGTCGATGGGCAAGATGATGGCGAAAAAGGCAGGTGCCGACGATGCATGGCTGATCGAAGACGGTCATGTCACCGAAGGCACGTCGAACAACGCCTATTTTGTTAAGAACGGCAAGATCGTGACCCGCCCGCTGTCGACCGACATCCTGCACGGCATCACCCGCGCCGCCGTTCTGCGTCTGGCCGAAGAGGCCCAGATGGAAATTGAAGAGCGGCTGTTCACCATTGATGAAGCAAAGGAAGCTGATGAGGCCTTTACGACTTCGGCCAGCGCCTTTGTGATGCCGGTTGTGGAAATTGACGGTGTTCAGCTGGGGGACGGCACGCCGGGCCCAATTGCCAAACGTTTGCGTGAAATCTATCTGGATGAAAGCCGCAAACAGGCAATCTGAATTCGAGTGGAATTCATTCCAAGTGGGGAGCGGGCTGATGTATCAGCCCGTTTTTCGTTTTCCACCCTTTTTCCGTTTGCGGCCTGTGCAAGAGATTGAAAACGACTCTTGCGGTGCCGCAAAGGGATAAGTTCTGGTCTCTTGGCTTACCTAGCTTTTGAGAAACGCGGAGGTTATCACATGCGACCATTCGAGGGACTTCGGGTGCTGGACCTGACCCATGTCTTTGCTGGTCCATTCAGCGCCTATCAGTTGGGCGTTCTTGGGGCAGAAGTGATCAAGATCGAAGCCCCGGGCGCGCCGGACATGACGCGCGATGATGGCGCAATTGCAGATCTGAATGATCAGGGTATGGGGCTGTTCTTTCAGGCCCAGGGCGGGGGCAAACGCGCATTGGCGTTGGACCTGAAAGCGCCAGAAGGGCGCGCCGTCTTTGACGATCTGGTGCGTGGTGCCGATGTGGTTGTTCAGAATGATACCCGCCCGGCGGCGCGACGTCTGGGGTTAGAGTACGAGCGGTTAAAAGCGTTGAACCCGGGTTTGATTTTCTGTTCGATCAGTGGCTTTGGGCAGACAGGACCAAAGCAGGACCACCCGGCCTATGATATCGTGATTCAGGCCTTTGCCGGGGTGATGACCAGCAATGGCACACCCGACACCACGCCTGTTCGCGTAGGACCGGCGATGATCGACTATGGGACTGGATCGCAGGCCGCGCTGGCGATTTCCGCCGCTTTGTATGGGCGCCAGGTGACGGGGCTGGGGCGTGAGATTGACGTATCCATGGCTGATTGCGCGCTGATGTTGATGAATTCACACACCAAGACAACGCTGGCGACAGGAACGGGGCCGCGCCCCAACGGCAATCAGGATCCGACGCTGGCGGGGTACAGTTGTTATGACACGGCCGACGGTCAGGTGATGCTGGGAGCATTTACCAATCGCCAGATGGCCAATTTGATGCGCGCGCTGGGCAATGACAGCGCCGCAGATGAGATTGAGAACACCCCCCGGTCAGAAATCGGGGGGCGCCGGGCGCAGGATGCCGCGTTCCTGAGCGAAGTTCTGGCCACCGAAACCGCACAGCATTGGGAAGACGTGTTGAACGCTCATCACGTGCCTGCGGCACGGGTGCGTCGATTGGAAGAGTCGCTGAACGAAGAACAGTTCCGTTCCCGCGCCGTGATTCAGGATCTGGGCGGCGCCGGGTTTGCCGTGGCCGGGTACAGCTATGATCACGGTAGCCCGCGGCTGGATGCGTCGCCGCGCCCGCACGGGGCGGACACGGATGCCATTCTGAGCGATATGGGGCTGTCACCGCAACAGATTCAGACGCTTAGGAACAGAGGCGTGATTGGCGCTGCTTAAGACAGAGTTGGATGTCAGGATTTGTCGGTCACGTTTTCCTTGAACGCGACTTCGAAAGCGGCCTGTTTTTCGGGATTGGCATCGGTTTGATACTTGGACTTCCAATCGTCCATCGTCATCCCATAGTATTTCTCGCGCGCTTCGATTTTGCCCAACTCGATACCTTGTTCGGCCGCGGCCTCCTGATACCAGCGGGCCAGGCAATTCCTGCAGAACCCGGCCAGATTCATCAGGTCGATGTTTTGCACATCGGTGCGGTCCTTCATCAGGTGTTCCTGAAGGCGGCGAAAGGCAGCGGCCTGAATTTCGATTTCGGTTTGCTGGTCCATTGTCCGTGTCCGATGCTGTAAATTGGGCGTTTGAATCCTGATCTAGCAATCAAGGCGCAATTTCACAATAATCAGGCACCCGAATCCGATTTCTATGTGGTGTCGCGCCTTTGTTATTCAGACCATCTTCAACGCGAAATAGGGAACCACGGCAAAGACAATGGTCAGGATTTTGAGCTTGGCCAGATAATCGAAATACGCTTTGCGTACATCGGCTTCCTGCATCTTGAACATACGGGCATGAACGCCGGCTATCCAATCCTGCATTGCCCAAAGCATGCAGGTGGCTATTGCCAGAAATCCAATATTCAGGACAGCCATCCAGCCAAAGGCCGCTGTCAGCGTTTCTTGAGTCATGATCTCTCCTTGCGGAATGCCGTGTCCGTCTCAGGATACATGGGGTTTGCGTTGGTCTCCAGCAAAACCCTGTCCCTGAGCACCAGAGAGGCAGGCAAAAGGCGCACCCGCCGTCACAGGCCGCTTTTTTCCAACGCAGGGGGCAGGAGCGAGGCCAACCGTTCGGCCCAGGCAAGTTGGCCAGTATGATCTGCAATCAGATCATTGCGCAATTCGATCAGCGTGTTGGGGCGGTTGTGCTGCGTGGCATGTTTGTCGATGGCATCGCCAGGCAGATGGCCGGTATAAGGTTCGTTCTCACCGACGCACAGATCGCCTTCGGCCCTGAGTATGTTGATCAGCGCGGGGGAGAAACGTTCGCCGGGGGGGTAGAGAACACCGATTTCCCACGGACGCGGTGCGCGACCGCGCAATTGCCGGGTAAAGGAGTGGACCGAAACGATCACCACATGGGGCAGGGCGGCCAACCGGGCCAGCGCCTGATGATAGGGCCGATAGCACATCTCCAGTCGCCGATCGCGTTCGGCAGCATCCGCGTGACGATTGCCGGGAATGATTGATCCGTCATACAGTTTCATCAACAGCGTCGGGTCTTCCTCACCTCGGTTCGGGTCAATAACCAAACGCGAGAAATTCGATGCGATCACCGGAGCATCCAGCAGATGCCCCAGGTGTTTGGCCACCTCATAGGCACCTACGTCATATGCTATGTGACGTTCCATGTCCTCGCGGGCCATTCCCAGATCCCCACCGTTGACTTCAGGAGGAACGGTGTTGGTCGCGTGATCGCAGGTGATCAGCCAGCGGGCAGGGCGGTCTTCGCCGTGAATATAGAAGGGTGTGTATGTCATGTAGGTGTCATGTGCCTGTCATCGGATGTGATGCAGGTTTAGGGGAGTTGCCCGGGAAAGGGAATTGCGCCATAAGCACCGTAGCGATGTTTGCGGTAACGGAATCGTAACGTAAACGCAAACCACAACGGAATACAGCAAGGAGATCGGGACATGCGGCGCCTGCGGAATGTGAAGATCGTAGCGACATTGGGGCCTGCCTCAGAAACATACGAGACCATCCGAGCCCTGCATGAAGCAGGGGCCGATGTGTTTCGTCTGAACATGTCGCACGGGACCCACGACGAGATTCGGGAAAAACACAAGATCATTCGTCAGGTGGAAAAGGACCTGGATAGCCCTATCGCCATTCTGGCCGACCTGCAGGGGCCCAAATTGCGGGTGGGTGTTTTTGCCGGGGACGAAGGTCAGGATCTAAGCGTAGGTCAGGATTTTCGCATGGATCTGGACGAAACGCCGGGGGATTCGAACCGGGTCTGCCTGCCCCACCCGGAAATCTTTCAGGCGCTGGAACCTGGCGCACATCTGTTAGTCAATGACGGCAAGATCCGTCTGAAGGTCAACGATTGTGGCGCGGATTTTGCGGATTGCACCGTGGTGATTGGCGGCGTGATCTCGAATCGCAAGGGTGTGAATGTGCCGGACGTCGAACTGCCTGTGGCGGCCCTGTCGGACAAGGACCGCGAAGACCTGGAGTTTGCCTGTACGTTGGGAGTCGACTGGTTGGCATTGTCGTTTGTGCAACGGGCCCGGGATGTCTACGAGGCCCGCGCCTTGGCCGAAGGGCGGGCGGCGGTTCTGTCGAAAATCGAAAAGCCGACTGCCGTGGAGCAATTTGACGAAATCCTGGATGCGTCAGACGGTATCATGGTGGCGCGCGGAGATCTGGGTGTGGAATTGCCCGTTGCTGCCGTGCCGCCCATTCAAAAACGGTTGGTGCGCAAATGCCGAGCTGCGGCGAAACCGGTGATCGTGGCCACCCAGATGCTGGAAAGCATGATCGAAAGCCCGATGCCGACACGTGCCGAAGTATCCGACGTCGCCACCGCGATCTACGAAGGCACCGATGCCATCATGCTCAGTGCGGAATCGGCGGCAGGACAATATCCGATCGAGGCAGTGCAAACCATGGACCGGGTTGCCATCGAGGTCGAAGCCGACCCGACCTATATCCAGATCATCGCCGCATCGCGCAGCGCCAAGGGCACCACTGTGGCCGATGGCATCGTTGCCGCTGCCCGAGAGATTGCCGAGAAAACCGAAATCAAAGCCATCTGCTGTTTCACCCAAAGCGGGACCACAGCGTTGCTGACGGCCCGCGAACGCCCTGCTGTCCCTATCATTGCCATGACGTCGCTCAAGGGTACGGCCCGTCGGCTGTGTCTCAGTTGGGGATGTAATTGCGTGATGACGCCGGAATTGTTGCGGTTCAAAGGGGCTGTGGCAAATGCAGCTCGCGCTGCACGGGCCGGGGGCTTTGCTGACGACACCGACCAGATCGTTGTAACAGCCGGTGTGCCGTTCAATGTGCCGGGCACCACGAACATTCTGCGTGTGGCACCCTGTGATGAACGTTTGATCTACAGCACTGATCCAGAGTAGGCTGACGGGAGCAGGCAGAGGAACGCTCTCTTGGATTCAGATCTGGCGCTGATTGTTGGTTTGGTCGTGGCCGCCCTTGCTGTGCCATCGACCGTATCCGCGCTGAGCGATGGTCGCAGACCTGTCGCCGGAATGCTGACATTTCTCATTGCAGCGGGCCTGATTCTTGTTGCGATGGTGTCGAATTCGGGCGGTTATCGATTTTCCGAGATTCCGGACGTGTTTTTTGGTGTTTTGGCACGATATCTGCCCTGATCCCTCTTGCTGTCTGCCCCAAGTTTGCCTAAAGCAGCGGCTCTGACCGCGCGACCGGCCTAAGTGGCATGCCGAGTCGCGTTTCGACCGAACCCGAATGATAGGAGACGGAAATGCCCAAGATGAAGACCAAATCGAGCGCTAAAAAGCGCTTCAAGGTGACAGCAACCGGAAAGGTCCTTGGCGGCCAGGCCGGTAAGCGCCACGGCATGATCAAGCGTACCCGCAAGTTCATCCGCAACGCACGCGGCACCACCACACTTTCTGCCCCCGACGCCAAGATCGTCAAGGGCTTCATGCCCTACGATCGCTAAGAGGAGATTGAGATATGTCCCGCGTTAAAGGTGGAACCACAACCCACGCCCGTCACAAGAAGGTCATCAAGGCAGCCAAAGGTTACTATGGCCGTCGCAAGAATACCTTCAAGGTCGCCCGCCAGGCGGTCGACAAGGCCAACCAGTACGCAACCCGTGACCGTAAGAACCGCAAGCGGAATTTCCGCGCTCTGTGGATTCAGCGGATCAATGCTGCTGTACGGAGCCACGACGAGGCCCTGACCTATTCCCGCTTCATTAACGGCCTGACCATGGCCGGTATCGAAGTGGACCGCAAAGTTCTGGCCGACCTGGCCGTGCACGAGCCCGAAGCCTTCGGTGCCATCGTGGAAAAAGCACAGGCCGCTCTGGCCGCCTGATCAACGTATCAGCGACAGTGAAAAACAGGGCCGTTCCCAAATTGGGGACGGCCTTTTTTGTTGCGGTGTGTCTTGGGTACAGTTGGCACTGGTTGCTTCGCGGCTCAGCGGGGGTAGGCCAAATTCAACGTCTGCACCGCCTGCCCAACGATGTCCCGATCTGACAGAGCGCTCAGGGCAATGGCTGGGGGACCCCCATTAAAGCCTACGATCACCGGCTTGCGGATGTATTTGTAGAGATTGAGCCATCCATTGAAATGTCCACGATGCAGACCATTTTCAGGTGTGGCGATCCAGGTTACTTCCTTGTCCCAAAAGACCTGATCGAATTGCAGGTAAACCTTGTCCAGCGTCCCCATTCCAATCCGCCGGATTGCTTCGCGTTTTTGTTTTGGCAAAGGCGGGTCAAATTGAATGGTCTCGCGTTTGAGAACTCCCAAAGGCACAGTCACAATCACGGCGTCGAACCGTTGCGATGCGCCTGTTTTCAGGGTCAGGGTGACGCTGGTCGTGTCATACGATATCCGTTTGACGGGCCGGGACAGATGCACATCATAGTTTCCTGCCAAAGCGCCAAAAATTTGAGCGTAACCGTTCGGAAATATGACTTCTGCCCCGTCATATTCATCTTGCTGCATAGCGGCCCAGACATTGATCTGGCTGTAGTCCGCCGCCGCGTCATGTTGGATGGAAACGACATTTTCCAGCCAGTCCGGGGCGTCTCGGTCCGCGATGATTGTGCCGTTCTTCCCCCGAATGAGATAGCTGTCATCCGTCGCGATCCGGGGCAGGTTGCGAGCATCTGACAGTTTGGACAGCGGGTTGCCACGGGTACCGTGAATCCAGCTGGCTCCCATATCCAGAGGGATGCCCAGCGACTGATCGGTCCAGATGCGCCCTCCGATGCGGCCCCTGGCCTCAAAGACCTGGACCCGAACGCCACGTGCTGCCAGAAAATGAGCGGCAGACAGGCCGCTCATTCCTGCGCCGACAATCGCAACATTCGTTTGACCTTGATGCAACACATCCTGTGCGGCGCGTTGCCCGGTTTCAAACGCAGCATGGACCGTTGCATGTTGTCTTGGGTCGGTTGCCTCGCCAGCAAAGAAAACCCGGGTACCCAGAGCGTCCCTGAGATGACGGCGATCCGATCGTTTGGCCCCTTTGGCAGCGAATGAATATGATCCCATTGCAAAAGGGTCCCGGGACCAGTTTGTTCGCAGGTATCCTTTTAACCGGTGGTTGCCGGCCGTCGCGCCGCGCCAGGGAATGAACCCTGCGATCACCCCGGTTGCCACCCCCCCAAGGACCTCGCGACGCTTCATGTCTGTACTCGGCGCATGGCTCACCTGCTCGGCTGCTTGAAAGAAACCCCTTTAGTATGCGGTCAGCGTCTGGTGTTCGTCAATTTCAGCGGCATGACAGGAATCGCACAGCGCACGGTGCGCATCTGTCAGCGCTGCCATCCGGCTTCGGCCAGGGCGTGACCATATCCGGGCGCGACACGCATCTGCGCGCCCAATCCCTTGGACATCAGCAGCCTGTGCATAGGCTTCAGCTTCCAGCAGGGCACGTGCATGACCATGTGGTGTTCCAGGTGATAGTTGACCCAATAAGGGGCGACGAACAGTCGGGCGATGGGGTTGGCGAGTGTCGTGCGCACGTTTTGCAAAGGGTTTTCGGATTGTTCGGTTGCGCCATGTTCGGCGATGTTACGCACCCGCAGAACGAATTGAAACCAGGTCAGATAGGGCAGCAGCCAGAATGCCAGACCCCACCACCAATCCCCGATGATCCCCATGCCAACCATGACCCCGACGAATATCGGGAGTGATTGCCACAGGTGGGGTGCCTTGAAGCTTTGGGCGAAATCCGACGCGGCGGCCTGAATGGCGTCCTGATCCCCGGCGAACCGCAACGACATCATCACCTGACCCAACAGCTGTTTCACCCCGGTTTGCCCTGTCAGGTCGCGGGTGAATTTGCGGCGCAGCGAGGCGCGGGAGGTGGGGAATTTCGAACTCAGAACCAGATCCGGGTCCTTGTCAGTCTGTGTGAACCGATGGTGGGTCAGGTGGTAATGGCGATACGCTGCCAGTTCCGCAAGGATCGGGCGGCCGCACAGCCATTCGCCGGCGATGTCGTTCCACCGGCGGGATTTGAACAGCGCGTTATGGGCGGCCTCATGCATCAGAATCGCCAGACCCAATTGGCGTGATCCGATGATCATGACCGCCAGGACAAATGTCACGGGGTTGGGCCAGATCCCGAACAGCACCACGGCCAATGCAATGGTGCCCCAGCAATGAAGCACCAGCCAGCCCCCCATCAGGTTCGACCGTTCCGCCAGGGGGCGGATCTCTTCGCTCGTCAGATAACTTTTGCCCGGTGTCATTTCATGTCCTCCCGGGCTCTATCATCGGGGAGGGCGCAAATTGCGTCAAATCGGGCGCGGCGTCACGAACGTCTGCGACGTTACGACCGCCAGTCAAAAAAGCCGGGGCCGGCCTTGGACAGCAGAGATTGCGCCATCTCACGGCCCAGTTCGGCCCCGTCTTCGATGGCGCAGGTCCGATCTTCTGCCAGCGATTCCGATCCGTCTGGACGCAGCACTTCGCCGCGCAGGCGCAGGGTGCCTCCGTCCAGTTCGGCCAACCCGGCAATCGGGGTCTCGCATGATCCGTCCAGCGCGGCCAGAAACGCGCGTTCGGCCGCCAGCCGTTGACCGGTTTCACCATCGTGAATGGCGGCCAGCATGTCGGCGACGCGACTGTCGTTGGCGCGCCGTTCGATGCCGATGGCTCCCTGGGCGACAGCAGGCAGCATATCATCGGTGGAAATGGCCGTGGCGGGCACATCGTCCATGTTTAGACGTTTCAGCCCGGCCATGGCCAAAAAGGTGCATTCAGCCACGCCATCGTTCAGCTTTTTCAGTCGGGTTTGCACGTTGCCGCGGAATTCCACCACATTCAGATCCGGGCGGCGGTTCAACAGCTGGGCCCGGCGGCGCAGCGATGAGGTGCCAACCACAGCGCCCTGGGCCAGACCCTGCAGAGACGACACGGACGGCGAAACAAACGCATCCCGGGTGTCTTCGCGCGGCAGATAGGTCTCCAGCAGCAGCCCGTCTGGTTGCAGCACCGGCATGTCCTTCATCGAATGCACCGCGATGTCGATAGTGCCAGACAGCAGGTCCTCTTCGATTTCCTTGGTGAACAGCCCCTTTCCGCCCAACTCCTTGAGCGGCTTGTCGGCAGCGATCAGCGCCCGGTCATCGCCGGTGGTCTTGATCACCACGATTTCGAAGGCCTCTTCGGGCAAGTCAAAGGCCGCGCTCAGCCGACGGCGGGTCTCATAAGCCTGAGCCAGCGCCAGCGGCGATCCACGGGTGCCGATTTTCAGGGGCGAAGCGGGGGAGGGCAGGGTCTGTGTCATGGTTCGAGCCTTATCGCGTTTCGGTAAAAACCGGTATCCCTTAATCGCGGCCTCTCCCTTCGGTCGAACGCGAAAAGCGATACATGGTTTAACAAGGATTTCCAGAAACGCAGTAATTCAGTTTGCGCCCCGGTGGAAACCGGTTTTTGCCTGTTCCCACAGCTCAAAGCCCGAAGCCTTGACATAGGACAAGGCGGAGAGAGCCAGAGCGCGGCACATCGCCCCTGCTCTTGACATTTTGCCCCGCAGGCGTGACCTCAGAGGCGATACATAGCGAGGATGACCGAGGATGACCGTGGCCGGACAAAAGAAGCTGTTGCGCGCACTGGCGGGTGAAACACAGGAAGTGCCCCCGATCTGGATGATGCGGCAGGCCGGGCGCTATCTGCCCGAATATCGCGCGACCCGTGCACAGGCCGGAGATTTCCTGTCGCTGTGTTATAACTCCGAGCTGGCCGCCGAAGTCACGTTGCAACCGATCCGACGCTATGGGTTTGACGCGGCGATCCTGTTTGCCGATATTCTGTTGATCCCCCAGGCGCTGGGCGCGGATCTGTGGTTTGTCACCGGCGAAGGGCCGCGGCTGTCCACCATCACGTCCGAAGCAGATTTTGCCAAGCTGAAACCGGCGGATGCGATTCACGAAACGCTGAACCCGATCTATGAAACCGTGCGCATCCTGTCGCGCGAACTGCCCAGCGAGACAGCGTTGATCGGCTTTGCCGGGGCACCTTGGACTGTGGCGACTTATATGATCGCGGGTCGCGGCACCCCTGATCAGGGGCCGGCGCACGCGCTGCGCGAAGGCAATGTGGCGCTGTTCGAAGCTCTGTTGGACCGGATTACAGTCGCAACCATCGACTATCTGTCGATGCAGATCGACGCGGGTGCCGAATGTGTCAAGATCTTTGACAGCTGGGCCGGGTCGCTCAAGGGCGACGCCTTTGAAAAATACGCGCTGGAACCTGCTCGTGTCATTACACAAGCGCTGAAAGAACGGCATCCCGGCGTCCCGATCATTGGATTCCCACGCGAAGCAGGTGAAAAATACGTCGGTTTCGCCAAGGCGACCGGTGTGGATTGTGTCGCGTTGGACAATTCGGTGGACCCGGTTTGGGCTGCTGAAAACGTACAAGTGGATGGTTGCGTGCAGGGCAATCTGGCGTCCTCCCATATGGTGACAGGTGGTCAGGCGCTGGTCGATGAAACCCGAGCGATTGTTCAGGCGTTCTCCAATGGGCCGCATATCTTTAACCTGGGCCACGGCATCACGCCGGATGCGGACCCGGAAAACGTGCAGCTGATGATTGACACGGTACGCGGTGGCTGACGCCGCCCGCCCGGGAATGAATTTGCGTCCGGCAACCCTGTCGGACGCTTCCAGCCTTGCCGCCTTGTCCATCGAGGTCTGGGTTGGCACATATCTGCGACGCGGCGTGAACGGGTTCTTTGCGGATTTCGTGCTGTCGGACCTGACCCCGACCAAATTCGAAACCCTGTTGGCCGATCCTAACGAGCATTTTGTTGTCTCACAAAATATCGACGGGATCGACGGCTATGTGCGCCTTACCTCCGGGCGGGCGCACCCAGACGGGGTTGGATCAGACACTGAAGTCACCACGCTTTATGTCCAGCCGCGCCATCATGGCGTCGGGATCGGCGCGGGCCTGTTGCACCGCGCATTGACAATTTGCGACGAACGGGGTGTTGGCCAACCCTGGCTGATGGTGAATGCGGAAAACGACCGGGCCATCGCATTCTATCGACGTCACGGGTTCGTCGAAACCGGGCAGACCCATTTTCGGATCAACGATCAGGGCTATCTGAACTGTGTCATGAGCTATGGTATCCGCTAGAGTCGCTTGCCATTGGACCGCAACTGCGTCATGTGCCACGCTTTGGCAGGATACGAAAGGGATCATGCAATGGATTACACCAAGACGAGTGGACCAAGAATGGGCAAGAACAAACCGCGTCACGCCGAGCACAATGCCAAGGGGACCCGTAAGAACCCGTTTGGCAAGGCTCCGACCAAAGCAGAACTTTTGGAGCGCATGAAAGCTGCCACGCAAAAGGACAAGGACGACGCCTGAACCGTTGTTTCAGGTGGTCGAACTTTGTTTCAGCTCTCGCATGATTTCATCTGAATGCTCGCCACGCTCCGGGCTTTGTGGTGGGGTCCAGGCGGATTGATTGCCAAATCGTGGGGCCGGGGCGGCGTGCAGGATACCATCTGCTTCGACCCAGGTGCCTCGGGTGTTCATCTTGTGGGCCATCGCCTCTTCGGGGTTCAGGACAGGGGCGACACAGGCATCGGTTGCGTCAAACAGAGCGGCCCAGTGATCGCGCGGATGGCTGGCAAACAGGCCGGTCAGCCGGTCGGTCAGCGTCGGCCACAGGGATTTGTCGAACTGGCGTTGGAAGTCCAGGTCATCAGACAGGTCCATCAATTCCAGAAACTGTGCATAAAATTTGGGTTCCAGACATTGCACCGTGACAAAGCCACCGTCCCCGCACCGATAGGTGCGGCTCCAATGTGGGCCGTCCAACAGGCTTTGACCGCGGGTGACACCAAAGTTCCCGCCTTGCCGGATCGACAACAGCAGGTTCATCATATGGGCGGATCCGTCATAGATGGCCGCATCGACCACGGTGCCCTTGCCCGTCGTGCGGGCGTTCAAAATACCTGCCAGCAGCCCCACGGCCAGATACATAGACCCACCGCCAATGTCGCCGACCAAAGTGGCAGGCGTTTGCGGCACATCACCGGGGGCCGAACCGTACCAGAGCGCCCCTGACAAAGAGATATAGTTCAGGTCATGCCCAGCCGTGTGGGACAATGCGCTGTCCTGTCCCCAGCCGGTCATACGTCCAAAAACCAGCTTTGGGTTGATCGCCTGACAGACATCGGGCCCGATGCCCAGTTTCTCCATCACGCCGGGGCGAAACCCTTCGATCAGACCATCCGCCGTGGCCACCAGCGCCTTGAACGTTTCGATGTCGCTGGGGTCTTTGAGATCCAGCGCAATAGAACGTTTTCCGCGATCCAGCAGTGATTTTTCTGGCATGCCGGGGGTCACGGCACCGCCCTTGCGGTGAACGGTGATCACATCCGCGCCTAGATCGGCCAACAGCATGGCGGCAAAGGGGCCCGGGCCCAGGCCTTCGACCTCGATAATGCGAATCCCGTTCAGCATGGTGTCTCCTTATGGGTTTTGGCGCACTCTAACCGGTGGGGATCAGATGGTAAGCCCGCCACCCACGATCAGGGTCTGACCCGAGACATAATTGCTCTCGGGGATACAGAACAGATAGACGCCACCGGCGGCTTCATCCACGGTTCCGGCGCGACCCACGGGGATCATTGCCTCCATCCCAGCGACCAGCTTTTTGGGAATGCCGACGCCCACGGTGTTGCCTTCGACCTTGATGGATTTCTTTTCATCCGTGGCTTCGGTCAGGCGGGTTGCGATCATGCCGAATGCCACCGCGTTTACGTTGACTTTGAACCGGCCCCATTCCTTGGCCATGGTTTTGGTCAACCCGACCACGCCGGCCTTGGCCGATGAATAATTGGCCTGACCCGCATTTCCTCCTGTGCCTGCGATAGACGAGATATTGACCACCTTGCGGAACACTTCGCGCCCCTCTGCGGCCTCCTGCGCGGCCTGGGCGCTGACAAACGGCGCGGCGGCGCGCATGATCTGAAATGGCGCCTTGAGATGCACATCGATCATGGCGTCAAATTGCTGATCGCTCATCTTGCCGATAAAGCTGTCCCACGTGTAGCCAGCATTGTTGACGATAATGTCGACGCCGCCGAATTTGTCGAGGCCCGCGCCGATGAACCCGTCGGCAAAGCCTTCGGCCGTGACTGATCCGGGAATGGCAAGTGCCCTGGCGCCCATGGCTTCGATCTCGGCGGCGACCGATTGCGCTGGCTCGACGTCCAGGTCGTTCAGCACCACATTGGCCCCGTCAGCGGCCAGTTTCAGCGCAATCGCACGGCCAATGCCGCGACCCGCGCCGGTGACATAGGCGGTTTTGCCTGCAAGTTTTGTCATGTCATTTTCCTTTGAACATCAGGGCAGGACGATAATCGCGCCACCGGCCAGTTTTACATCACCGTTTTGATCCGCGGCCTGGATCTCCAGCCGCACCCGGTTGCCATCCAGCTTTTCCGCGATCTGGCCAGTGCAGGTGATGATTGCGTGAACCTGGGTAATCGCCACAAAGCGGGTCGAAAATTCCCGGATCGCAGATGGTGGCACCCACCCGGTCAACAGGCGGCCCAGAAAGGCCATGCTCAACATCCCATGCGCAAACACATCCGGCATTCCCGCCTTTCTCGCGAAATCAATGTCTATGTGGATCGGGTTGTGATCGCCGGACGCCCCGGCGAACAACGCCAACGTGGTGCGCGAAATCGGTTTGGTTACGATCGGGGGCAGGGCGTCCCCGACATTGACGACATCATACCTCATGTTGGATGCCTCACCACAATGGTCCGGGTCATGCCGCCCACGTCTTCGTCAAACTGGTTGGTGGCCGTGGTGTTCAGGATCACGAATTCCATGGCACCGCCCTTTTTGTCAAAGATGTCCTGAACCGTTGAGGTCAGAGTGATCGTGTCGCCTGCACAGATCGGTTCGCCATAGGTGAAATGTTGTTCCCCATGCAGGACGCGACCCAGATCGATCTTCATCAGGTTGATGAAATAGAATGGGTCTTCGCGTTCGAGATCCAGCGAGAACAGGAATGTCGGGGGCGCAGGCAGCGAACGATAGCCCGCAGATTTTGCCGCCTGAACGTCTGTATAAATCGGATCGGTCTGTCCCGTGGCGCGGGCAAAGGCACGCAGACGGCCCTTTTCGACCTCGACCGAGAGGGGGGCAAAGCTCTGCCCAATGAAAGTCCGGTCAATCATGGGTCATTGCGCCTGATACATAGTGACCACACAGGCCCCGCCCAGGCCCAGGTTGTGCTGCAACGCGGTCCGTGCGCCTTCGACCTGGGTCGTTCCAGCCGTGCCGCGCAATTGACGGGTCAGTTCGTAACATTGTGCCAGCCCGGTGGCTCCCAGAGGATGTCCTTTGGACAGCAGCCCGCCCGATGGATTGGTCACCACCTGCCCGCCATAGGAATTGTCTCCCTCGGCAATAAATTTGGGCGCGCCGCCTTCGGGGCACAGACCCAAGCCTTCGTAGGTGATCATTTCGTTATGAGCGAAACAATCGTGCAGCTCGACAACATCCATATCTGCCGCGCCGATTCCGGTCTGTTCATAAACCTGTGCCGCCGCCGCTGCGGTCATGTCATAACCCACCACCCGCATCATGTCGTGGCTGTCGAATGTGCTGGGGGTGTCGGTGGTCATCGACTGGCCGATCACACGCACGGTGGTGTCCAACCCGTGTTTCTTGGCGTAACGCTCGCTCACTACGATGGCGGCTGCAGCGCCGCAGGTGGGCGGGCAGGCCATCAGCCGCGTCATGACCCCGTCCCACATCACCGGGGCGTCCAACACGTCCTGTGGCGAGACTTCCTTGCGGAACAGCGCCAGAGGGTTGTTCACTGCGTGGCGGGATGCCTTGGCCCGGATCCGCGCCAGATCGGTGAGGGTGGAGCCGTATTTTTCCATGTGGGCCATGCCCGCGCCGCCGAAATAGCGCAGCGCCAAGGGGACTTCCGCGTGCCCGACCAATGCATCGGTTTCCGTGTCAAACAGCTCGAACGGATCCTTGCGATCGGTGAAATTCGATCCCAGCGCACCGGGGCGCATTTCCTCAAACCCCAGAGCCAGAGCGACGTCGACGATACCGGCCTCGACCGCCTGGCGGGCCAGATACAGCGCGGTGGACCCAGTGGAACAGTTGTTGTTGACGTTGATCACAGGGATTCCGGTCATGCCCACGTCATAGATGACGCGCTGCCCGCAGGTGCTGTCGCCATAGACATAGCCAGCATAGGCCTGTTGCACGGCGTCATAGCCGATCCCTGCATCGTTCAGCGCGTCACGGATCGCATTTGCACCCATGACGGGATAGGGTTCGTTGGCACCCGGCTTGGCGAATTTGGTCATGCCGACTCCGGCGATGATGACAGTCTCGGACATGGGGGACTCTCCTGCGGTCAATGAATTACACTTATCGGTTACTTTTGATTGGGGCTGGTGTCGCGTCAAGAAATGTGTAACTCATGAGTGTAATTACGGCGCGTCACATCGGTTTTGCGGGCATCGAGGAGGGCAGTTTGGGTAATAAGACTTGGGCAGATCCTGGTGCCTCCCGTGCGGAGAAACGCGACGCCAAACGCCGGGCTGTGCTGATGGCGGGGGCCCGGCTGTTCAATGATCAGGGGTACGAACAGACCTCGCTTGAAGACATTGCCAAGGCGCTGAGCATCACCAAACGCACGATTTATTACTATGTGCAAAGCAAGGAAGAGATCCTGTTTGGCTGTCAGCAGCTGGGGCTGGAATTCCTGGGGGAGACCTTGGAGCGTTGTTATGACAAACGCCTTCCGGTGCTGGATCGGATTCGTCTGTTGATCTCGCGATATTGCGCCTGGGTCTGTACCGATCTGGGTGCCTGTGCGCCGCTGGTGCGCGAGGTCAGCCTGTCCTCTGACCGTCGCCGTGAATTGCGCGCGGGGCGGGCGCGTCTGGACCATCTTTTGCGTGATATGATCCGCGAGGGGATGGAGACAGGGGAGATCCGCGAATGTGATCCGCGTCTGATGGCATCGGCCATCTTTGGCGCGCTGAATTGGATCCCCTATTGGAACCGGTCTGACGCCCCCTCCGCTCCTGATCAGATCGCTGAGGCCTATGTGATGATGATCACTTCGGGTCTGGTTCCCGGCGCCGACTGCGCGCAGGGGCATTAGGCACCGCGAGGAGGGTGTGACGCTGCGTTGACACTGTGCGCGGTGCAAAACCCATGCGACGCTTCTCCCACAATCCGGGAGGAAGTCATGTCCACAATCCACTATGAAAAAGACGGCCGTATCGCCCGTATCACCCTGAACCGTCCTGACGTGCGCAATGCCATCAACGATGAAATGCCGGTGGAAATTGCCGCCGCTGTTGCCCGTGCCGATGCCGACCCGGATGTCCATGTCATGATCCTGTCCGGCGCGGGAGACGCCTTTTGCGCCGGATATGATCTGACTTATTACGCCGAGGGCAATGGGGCGGGCGAAGTGACCCAGCCAATGCCCTGGGATCCGATCAAGGACTACAGCTTCATGTGGCAAAACACCCAGCACTTTATGTCGCTGTGGCGCGCGATGAAGCCGGTGATCTGCAAGGTGCATGGGTTCGCTGTGGCGGGTGGGTCGGATATTGCGCTGTGCGCTGATCTCACCATCATGGCGGATGATGCGTTGATTGGGTATATGCCCGCCCGGGTCTGGGGCTGCCCGACCACGGCGATGTGGGTGTATCGTCTGGGGGCAGAGCGGGCGAAACGGATGCTGTTTACCGGTGACAAGATCACAGGACGCGAAGCCGCGGACATGGGGTTGGTGGTCGAAGCGGTCCATGCCGATGCGCTGGACGACAGGGTCGAAGCGCTGGCGGCGCGTATGGCATCTGTGCCGATCAACCAGTTGGCGATGCAGAAAATGGTGATCAATCAGGCAATCGAGCAGACCGGCATGATGCAGACGCAACGGTTGGCCACCATTTTTGACGGCATTACCCGGCATTCGCCCGAAGGGATCAACTTTAAAACCCGATCCGAAGACGTCGGTTGGAAACAGGCGGTGCAGGAACGGGATCAGGGAACGTATGATTGGACCGCCAATCAGGAAATCCCCAAACCCAACCGTTAGGGTCAATAGCGTCCCTTGATTTCGGTGCGGGCAATGGCCCGCGCCTTTTGCTGTTCACGCAGGAATACGAACAGACCGGCCCCGGCAATCAACACCATGCCAACCCAGACCTCCCAGACCGGTAGTTCAGCCCAGATAAACCAGCCCCACATCACCGACAGCGGTAGTCCGATGTATTCGAACGGCGCAACCGTGGCAGCGTCGGCCATCCGATAGGCCTGGCTGAGCGCATAGCCGACAACGCCGGAATTTAGCCCCAATGCGATAAACCAGATCCAGTCGCCGTCCTGTGGCCATGTCCAGGCGCGCAACAGGAACTGCAGGCTGGGATTGCTGGTGTCTTCGGCAAACCGTCCGTCGCCCGCCACGACATAGAACCCCAGCGACACGATAATGAACATGCCCTGGATATAGGCCGCCAGGGCCGAAGCCTTGGTCACGGCACCGAGTTTGCGGGTGAACACCTGATTAAAGGCATAGGTCAGCGCCGCTATGACGGGCAGCAACAAGACCAACCGATCCGCCCCCAAGGTGTCACTTCCTTCCCAGAACCGCTGCATGATCAACACGCCGATAAATCCAACGACAACAGCCCCCATGCGCATTGGGCCAGTTTTTTCACCCAAAATCGGGATCGACAGCAACGTGATGAACAGCGGGGCCACAAAGAACAACGCCGTGGCATCCGCTAGCGGCAAGATCGACAGCGCCACGAAAAAGCTCATGTTGGAAACGACCACCATCAGGCAGCGGATCAGATGCAGCCCCGGGTTACGGGTCTTCAGGATCGAAACACCGCCTTCGTATTGCACGATCAACAAGGTGATCGACAATCCGATACTAGAACGCAGAAACACGATCTGATGCAGAGGGTAACCGCCCGACAATTGCTTGATCAGCATGTCGTTGATGGAAATGGCCGTCATCGCGATCAGGATAAAGGCAATTCCCAAACCGGCGCGATTGTGAGGCATCTGGGACATCGGTTTGGTTTCCTTTCCCCAGATGGCTATCTGTACTGTGCAGACCTGTCCATGAGTTTCTTGGAACAGGGGGGCGACCTTTACACTATTGGCAGCCCCTGTCCGGGTCGGTTAGATGTTTGAAAAACCAAACACAGGGAGCGTTCTCATGCATATGACCGACCAAAAAGAGATCGCCGCAGATCCAGCCACCGTTTATGCGGCGCTTCTGAATCCCGATGTGCTCAAGGCCTGTGTGCCCGGTGCCAGCGAAGTCGCCGGGGACCCGGACGCAGGCTATAGTGCGACTGTGACCCAAAAGGTCGGCCCGGTTAAGGCGACGTTCAAAGGCCAGGTTACGATGTCGGATCTGGTTGAAAACGAAAAACTGACGATCACTGGCGAAGGTAAAGGCGGGGCTGCCGGGTTTGCCAAAGGCGGGGCCCAAGTCTCTCTGGCGGCGACGGAGACGGGGACCATGTTGTCCTATGAGGTGGACGCCAAGGTTGGAGGCAAGTTGGCGCAATTGGGCAGCCGATTGATTGACGGATTCGCAAAAAAGATGGCCGACCAGTTCTTTGTCAATCTTCAAACCCATCTGGCCCCGGTCCAAGAAGATACATCCGAACCCGATGCGGGCGGCGAGGGCGATGAGAAAAAGGGGTGGTTCAAGAAAGTCACCGGCCGCGGCTGACCCTGCGCAATTGCACAGCAGGTTGCGCATTAGCTTTGCTGGCAGATCACGGATTACCTCGTTAAGTTGAGCCGAACTGATCAGTTCACTTCAGCGAGGTTTCATGTCGACTATTTTGTCCATTCGCGATTTACGCAAGTCTTACGAAGGCGGTTTCGAAGCGCTCAAGGGCGTGACGCTGAATATCGAACAGGGCGAAATTCTTGCGCTGCTTGGCCCCAATGGCGCGGGAAAGACAACCCTGATTTCAACCATCTGCGGGATCACCACGCCAACGTCGGGATCTGTAACTGTCGATGGGCATGATATTTTGACGGACTTTCGGGCGGCGCGGGGGCTGATCGGATTGGTGCCACAGGAAATCAACCTGGAACCGTTCGAGACAGTCTGGAACACCGTACGGTTTTCGCGTGGATTGTTTGGCAAGCCTCGCAATGACGCATTGCTCGAGGATATTCTGAAAAAACTGTCTCTCTGGGACAAACGCAAATCCCGGATAATGGAACTGTCCGGCGGGATGAAGCGCCGGGTCCTGATCGCCAAGGCATTGTCACACGAACCGCAGGTGCTGTTTCTGGATGAACCCACTGCGGGCGTCGATGTCGAACTGCGCAAGGACATGTGGGACATTGTGGGCGAGCTCAAATCCAGCGGCGTGACCATCATCCTGACCACGCACTACATCGAAGAAGCCGAAGCAATTTCCGACCGCGTCGGTGTGATCCGCAACGGAGAGCTGTTGCTGGTAGAGGAAAAGGATCAGCTGATGGCGCGGATGGGGCAAAAGGAACTCGAAGTACAGCTGACTGAACCTGTTGCAGCGATTCCTGCTGAGCTGGCTCATCTCAACCTGGGTCTCAGCCCCGAAGGGGCGTTGATCTATACCTATGACACCCGCGCCGAACGCACCGGTATTACCGGGCTTTTGAACGATGTTTCTCAGGCCGGGCTGGTGCTGGCGGATGTGGTCACGCGGCAAAGCAGCCTCGAAGATATTTTTGTCGGCCTCGTGTCCGATCAGAACGCCAACACCCCATCGGAGGACGCGGCATGAACTGGACTGCTATCGCTGCCATTTACCGGTTTGAAATGGCCCGTTTCTTTCGCACCCTGTTGCAAAGCTTTCTGTCCCCTGTGTTGTCAACATCGCTATATTTTGTGGTCTTCGGTGCCGCCATCGGCAGCCGGATTGATCAGGTCGAAGGTGTTCCCTATGGGGCCTTTATCGTGCCGGGGTTGATCATGTTGTCAGTGATGACACAGGCGATATCCAACGCGTCATTCGGGATCTACTTTCCGAAATTCATCGGCACCATCTATGAGCTTTTGTCAGCTCCGATCAATTTCCTGGAAATCGTGTTGGGATATGTCGGGGCGGCCGCGACCAAGGCGTTGTTCATCGGGGTCGTCATTCTGATCACAGCTTCCCTGTTCGTGGATCTGACGATCGCTCATCCATTCGCTATGGTGTTGTTCCTGCTGTTGACCTGTCTCAGTTTTGCGCTTTTGGGGTTCATCATCGGCATCTGGGCGCGCAATTTCGAACAATTGCAACTGGTTCCTCTATTGGTGGTGACCCCATTGGTCTTTTTGGGTGGATCCTTTTATTCGATCACGATGTTGCCGCCGATTTGGCAAAAGATCACGCTGTTCAATCCGGTCGTCTATTTGATTTCCGGCTTTCGCTGGTCGTTCTTTGGGACCGCTGACGTGCCCGTGGGGCTGAGCCTGTTGGCCATTGGTGGCTTTACCGCCCTGTGTTTGGTCGTGATTGGGCTTATCTTTAAGACCGGATGGCGCATTCGGTCCTGACCGGAAATGGGGGGGCTTCGGCCAACCCAATGCAGGCCAAGGCGTTGCAAAATTACCCGCCCATGTGTGATTTTTGCCTGCCGTAGCGTTTCGTGAAGGGGGGGTGCCTTGTTTCGGGGCACCCGGCATTCTACATCGCCTTCATGAAGCTTCGGTTGCCCTTCCTTAAAAACCCGCCGCTGGTTTCGGTTGTCCGCCTACAAGGCGCAATCGGAATGGGTGGTCGTGGAGCATTGAATGATCAGGCGCTCGCGCCTGTTCTGGAACGCGCCTTTCGCAAAGGCAAACCCGCTGCGGTGGCGCTCGAGATTAATTCACCCGGCGGATCACCTGTGCAAAGCGCGCTGATCGGGGCCCGAATTCGACGCCTGTCCAAGGAAACTGAGACACCCGTCATCGCCTTTGTCGAAGACGTAGCAGCGTCTGGAGGCTATTGGCTGGCGGCGTCCGCAGACGAGATCTGGGCGGATGACAGTTCGATCATCGGATCAATTGGTGTGATTTCAGCTAGCTTTGGTGCGCATGTGTTTCTGGCACGCCAGGGCATCGAACGACGGGTCTATACCGCAGGTAAATCCAAATCCATGCTGGACCCGTTCCGCCCCGAAAACCCCAGAGACGTCGAACGGCTCAAGGGGTTGCTGGGCGATATCCACGAAAATTTCATCGCCCATGTCAAAGACCGGCGCGGCAGCAACCTGACGTCGGACACGGACCTGTTTACGGGCGATATCTGGCTGGCTGGTCGCGCGGCCGAGTTGGGTTTGATTGACGGTATCGGGCATCTGACACCAAAGCTGAAAGAACGGTTCGGCGACAAGGTGCAATTGCGCCGCTACGGGCTGCGCCGGTCAATTCTGTCGCGTTTCGGTGCCCAGGTCACGCAGGACGCGTTGGCCGGGATAGAGGAACGGGCCGAGTTCGCCCGCTTTGGCCTGTGACGTGATATTCAAGATCGTAACCCTCTTTCTGGTGGTGATGGCGGTTCTGGCCATGTTCGGTAAGCTGAAGGTTCCGGGCCTGAAACGGCTACAATCTGCGCGCTGTCCGAAATGCAAGCGATTCAGGATCGGTAAAGGCCCCTGTGCCTGCTCAAAAGGAGGGCGCGGTTGATGATGCCATGGGTGTTGTCGGGGCTGGGCCTCGTGATCCTGTTGCTGGCGGGCGACGCTTTGGTGCGTGGCGCAGTCAATCTGAGCCTACGGGTCGGTGTCCCGGCCTTGATCGTCAGCTTGACCATCGTCGCATTCGGGACTTCGGCCCCTGAATTGCTGATCGCCATCAGCGCGCTCAGGGACAATGCGCCCGGAATCGCATTGGGCAACGTCGTTGGCTCCAACACTGCCAATATTTTGCTCGTACTCGGGATACCGGCGATTTTGTCGACCTTGCACACCAGCGAATGCAACACGCGCAAGACCTATGTCTTTATGCTGCTGGCGTCGTTCCTGTTCATCGGTTTGGCGATGTGTGGCGTTTTCACTATCTGGTCGGGCCTGATCTTGCTGGCCGGCCTGGCGTTGGTTCTGGGCGATACCTTTTGCGAGGCCCGCGCCCATCGCCGCGCCGGATGTGCCTGTGACGACGATCTAGAAGAGATCGAGGAAGCCGACCCGAACATGCCCTATTGGCGGATTGGCGTCTATCTCGTGCTGGGGTTGATTGGTCTGCCCCTGGGGGCGGATTTGCTGGTGGACAACGCCACAGTGATCGCCCGGACCTATGGGATCAGCGAAACGGTCATTGGGCTGACATTGATTGCGGTCGGGACGTCCTTGCCGGAGTTGGCGACAACCGTCATGGCGGCCCTCCGTCGTCAGGCTGATGTCGCGCTGGGCAATGTCATTGGCTCAAACATGTTCAATCTGTTGGCCATCATCGGTGTTGCAACCTTCTTTGGTGACATTCCGGTGGACGATGCGTTCCTGGAGTTTGATCTGTGGGTGATGTTGGGGGCGTCGCTGATGCTGATTCCGTTTGTCTTCCTCAAGAAGGATATCACCAAGGTGTGGGGTGTGGCGCTAACCTCCCTGTACGTGGTTTATGTGATGAGCATTCTGCACTAACAGAAGCGGGCCCCAGACGATCAACGCTGTTGAAGCGGCGTGGTTTGGCTGCTTTGAAGATTTTCCCGAGCTGCCCCAACGTCATCAAAGGGCCATTTTGCGCCCTTTGGGATCGGGGAAGTAGCAGAGCTTTCACGGGATCGCGATGTGGTTGAACCAAGGTCTGCGATGTAAGTTTTGCACGTCGTCATAAAACCTTAACAATGCGTTACAAAATTGTCTTTGTTTTCAAAATCTTGCTTACTAATAAATAAATTACCTCATTATTTCAATAAGTTGCATAACTGCCTAATTTTTGTGCAATTGCAGGAAGCCCCTGTTTTTCAAGGGTTACGCGCATCTCACCAAAAGATATCTCCACAGTTATCCACAGGATCGGTGGATTTGTTTTCTATTGATTCAGGCGGCTTGAGATTGCAGCGCCCGGCGGAGAATCATATCTCTGTGACATGACTGACTCGGTTGATCCTTCCGCCTCTACGCCCCACACCGGTTACGGTGTCGTTCAGGACTATCTCAAGACGCTGGACAGCTCGCCCGGCGTGTACCGAATGCTCGATTCGGAAAGCCGGGTTTTATATGTCGGAAAGGCGCGAAACCTGCGGGCGCGTGTGTCCAACTATGCCCGACCGGGTCACTCAGGCCGTATCGAACGCATGATCGCGGCCACTGCGTCGATGATGTTCCTGACCACCCGCACCGAAACCGAAGCGTTGCTGCTCGAGCAGAACCTGATCAAGCAGCTCAAGCCCAAGTACAACGTGCTGCTGCGTGACGACAAAAGCTTTCCCAATATTCTGGTGGCCAAGGATCATGAATTCCCTCAGATCAAGAAACACCGCGGTGCCCGCAAGCAGAAGGGCACTTATTTCGGCCCCTTTGCCAGTGCCGGAGCGGTCAACCGGACCCTGAACCAGCTGCAAAAGGCGTTTCTGCTGCGCAATTGTTCGGACGCCATGTTTTCCGGTCGGACACGGGCATGCCTGTTGCACCAGATCAAACGCTGTTCGGCCCCTTGCGTGGGGAAAATCTCAGAAGAGGATTACGCCAACAGCGTGCGCGATGCCGAACAGTTCCTGTCGGGGCGGTCGACACGGATCCAGGAGGATCTGGCAGCGCAGATGCAACAGGCCTCTGACGCGATGGAATTCGAACGCGCGGCCGCCATTCGCGACCGGATCCGTGCGTTGACCCAGGTACAGACAAACCAGGGCATCAACCCGCGCGGCGTCGCCGAAGCCGACATTGTCGCCTTGCATATGGAAAGCGGGCAAGCCTGTGTTCAGGTGTTCTTTATCCGGGCAAATCAGAACTGGGGTAACCAGGATTTCTATCCCCGGGTCGGTGCCGACATCAGCCCCGCCGAGGCGATGGAAGCCTTTCTGGGTCAGTTCTATGATAACAAGGAGCCGCCCCGGCAGTTGATCCTGTCTGATGGAATCGAAAACACAGACCTGATGGAGCGGGCGCTCAGCGAAAAATCCGGTCGCAAGGTTGAAATCCTGGTGCCGCAGCGGGGCGAAAAGGCAGAATTGGTGTCCGGGGCATTACGCAATGCACGCGAATCTCTTGCTCGGCGCATGTCCGAAAGCGCAACCCAGGCCAAGTTGCTCCGTGGGATGGCGGATGCTTTTGACCTCGAAGGGCCCCCCCAACGGATCGAAGTTTATGACAACTCACATATCCAGGGTACAAATGCCGTAGGGGGAATGATCGTGGCTGGACCCGAAGGGCTCATGAAAAACGCGTACCGCAAATTCAATATCCGTGGTGATGACCTGACCCCGGGGGATGACTTTGGCATGATGAAAGAGGTCCTGACCCGGCGTTTTTCGCGCCTGCTCAAGGAAGACCCTGATCGCGACAAGGGACATTGGCCCGACCTTCTGCTCATTGATGGCGGTGCCGGTCAGGTCAGCGCCGTGGCCGAGATCATGGCCGAACATGGTGTCGAAGACATCCCTATGGTCGGCGTGGCCAAGGGGATCGACCGAGATCACGGCAAGGAAGAATTTCATCGGATTGGCAAACGTCCATTCGCCTTGCAGCGCAACGACCCCGTACTCTACTTTGTCCAGCGCCTACGGGACGAGGCGCACCGCTTTGCCATCGGGACGCACCGCGCGAAACGCGCCAAAACGATCGGGGCCACGCCGCTCGATGAAATAGCAGGGGTCGGTGCCTCTCGGAAACGCGCGTTGTTGGCCCACTTCGGCAGCGCCAAGGCGGTCAGCCGTGCCAATCTGGCCGACCTCAAGGCCGTCGATGGGATTTCTGCGGCTCTTGCGGAAAAGATATATGACTTTTTTCACGACCGCGGTTAGGCGCACCAACTGCCGGGTTGGCTTGGTTTTTGTTTCTTCCGCTTTAAAATATCCCCGCCGGAGGCATCTGCCTGAAACGAGCAGATTTTCCGCGCTCCCCGCTTCCAAGCCCGTCTTGCGCAATATATGGTCCGCTTCATGAAATGGAACCTGCCCAATATCCTGACTGTCCTGCGCCTGCTTGCTGCGCCCGGGGTGGCTATCATGTTTCTCTATTTTTCTCGCCCGCATGCGGATTGGCTGGCGCTGTTGCTGTTCCTGTCCGCGGCTATCACGGACTTTTTTGACGGCTATCTGGCGCGGGCCTGGCGGCAGGAAACCAAGATCGGTGCCATGCTGGATCCAATCGCCGACAAGGCCATGGTGGTCATCGCCTTGATGGTCATCGTGGGCTATTCTGCCAGCCATTGGATGCCCTGGCTGGTGTTGCCTGCAACGGTTATCCTGTTTCGCGAAGTGTTTGTGTCGGGTCTGCGGGAATACCTCGGCGATACGGCTGGGACGCTCAAGGTGACAAACCTGGCCAAATGGAAGACAACCGCGCAGATGACGGCCATTTCGGTCCTGTTTGGTCAGGGTATTTTTGAGCACTATCTTGTGATGTCGTCGTTTGGCATGGATCAAGGGATCGTTGATCAGATCATGGCGGGAGAGATCGAAGACACTCAGGGCTTGCGCTGGAAATTTGAGGGCATGATCTGGACTGGACGGTTGGGATTGTGGCTCTTGTGGATTGCGGCGGCCCTTACATTGATCACTGGGGCGGATTATCTGCGTAAGGCGATGCCGCACCTCAAGGAGACTCGATGATGGACATTCTCTATTTTGCATGGGTGCGCGAACGCATTGGGTTGCCGCGTGAAACGGTGAAGACATCTGCCGAGACCGTGATGGACCTGGTGACTGAATTGCGCGGCCGTGAACAACGCTATGAGGCAGCCTTTGCCGATTTGTCTGCTTTGCGTGTCGCATTGGATCAGGATCTCAGCGATTTTGACGCGCCATTGGCCGGGGTACGCGAAGTTGCGTTTTTTCCGCCAATGACCGGAGGGTGACCATTATGCGTATCTCGGTTCAGGAAGCGCCGTTTGACCTGGGTGTCGAAAGCGAGGCCTTTGCTCGGAACGCTGAACAGATTGGCGCAATCGTTACCTTTACCGGAGTGGTGCGCGACAGCGATGCCGGTCGCTTGCAGGTCATGGAAATCGAACACTATCCGGGCATGACCGAAAAGGCGTTGGCAGCCATCGCGAATGAAGCTGTAGAGCGCTGGGACCTGGGAGATGTTCTGGTGATCCATCGTTTCGGCCGTCTGGCCCCAGGCGAACGTATCATGATGGTCGCGACAGCCGCCCGGCATCGTGTCGCGGCGTTTGAAGCAGCCGAATTTCTAATGGATTATCTAAAGTCTCGGGCTCCCTTCTGGAAGAAGGAACTCTCTGCAACACAAAGCACATGGGTTGCCGCCAAAGACGAGGATGAAGATGCATTGAACCGATGGGCGCGCTGACAGGCTGGTCCTGAAAGGCGCGCCTTTGGCGCTCAGGTTGTCTCGTTGTCGCCCTGCGGGCTCCGCCTCGGATTGGTGATAGGTTCGCCGGGAATCGAGGTCCCATTTTTGGCGTGATGTACTCGCGTGATCACTCAAGAGTGAAACTTGGAATCTCCCTCGGTGCGGGACACATACCCAATAAACGACGCGTGTAGTGCTGTTGGTCCACCTCAATTGTGTCAGTAATTGTGTCAGTGGCCGAGACGCCTGCGAGCACGCGGTCCCAGCGGCGTTCAAGACGCCTGTCGCCTTCCAGCAATCGCACCCAACCTACATAAACGGGACAAACAGAAGCCAGGGGTATCAGCCACAGAAAACAATGCGGAGAAGCCCTGTTTTGCCGATGCAGACAGGGCGGGATCCCCGTTGTTGTCCACATACGATCAAAAGTATGCTATTTTTCCTGGTGAGACAGGAGGACAGGACATGCACGACAGCAAATCCGTTTCGGATCATTGGGGAACCGGGGACGTCTATTCCCGAATTGTTGACGCCATGCATGCCGCCGGGATCGACCCCGAAACCGTAACGGTGGAACAACTGGCACCGGTTGACCACTTTCACGCCCGTGGATTTCCGGCCACAATCGAACTGGCCGATGAACTACCGATCGAGGCCGGTCAGCGGATCGTGGATATTGGCTGTGGAATTGGCGGTCCGGCAAGATATCTGGCGCAAAGGTTCGGGTGCCAAGTGGATGGTTTGGACATCACCGCTCCATTCGTTGATGCGGGCAATCGATTGAGCGCGCTTGTCGGGATGCAAGACGCGGTTACAATTGTGCTGGGTGATGGACAAAAGCTACCCTATGACGATGGCTCTTTTGACGGCGGGTACTCTCAACACGTGACAATGAACGTGCGTGATCGCAGCGCCTTTTTCAATGAGGCGTATCGAGTGCTCAAGCCCGGTGCATTTTTTGCTTTGACCGAGCATGGGTTAGGCAAAGTCGGTGATCCCCACCACCCGTTGCCGTGGTCTGAAGATGGGAGTGGAGCATATTTGATGCGGCCAGCGGACACCATTGCGGCGCTCGAACAATCGGGGTTCTCAGATATCCAAGTCAGCGATACAGGGGCGAAATACTTGCAAGGTTACCTGCGCGCCATAGAGATGGCAGAGAAGGGTGAAGCGCCGGTTTTTGGCGTTCACATTCTGCTCGGCAGGCTGGCACCTCAGATTGTGAGAAACGCAGCTCGAAATATTGAGGAAAAAAGAACACACCCAATTCAGGTCATATGCCGCAAAATGTAATCAGCCATGTGCCGTTCGTCGCAAGACTGCGCAACACTCGGTTTGGCCCCAATTGTGTGAGCTCACACGCTCTTTGGCCGAGGGCGGTTCATTCCAGACCGGCTGTTCGCCGCAAAGGCACAGAACGACCGGATCGCGCCTAAAGCGGACAGGAGATGGCTGGTGTGCTATATTGATGCCGCACATTCGCCCCGACGTTTTGGAAAATAGAGAATGGCTCATATCGAACATCTGAAATCACTCTGTCCTCTTGAAGGGCTTGATGTTGTTGATGTCGGAGCAGGTGACGGTGTTTATTCACGCCAATTGGACGCCGCAGGGGCCAAGGTCACGGCGATCGAAATTGATCCCGAAAAAGTTGAGAGAGCGAAAGAAAATCTACCCGGAAGCATAGACGTGAAGCTGGGAGCGGCTGAAAACCTGCCTCTGACTTTTGGGTCACAGGATCTGGTGTGTCTGTTTTTCTCGCTTCACCACGTGCCAATTGCCGCTCAACCCGCTGCCTTCGACGAATTTCGACGTGTTCTGGGGACCAACGGACGCCTGCACATTGTAGAACCCTATCCATATGGAACAATGTTCGATGTTGTCCGATTGGTTGAAGATGAAACGATTGTGCGTACCATTTCGCATCAATTATTGAATCACATGGATCGTGATCAAAGGTTCGCGTTGGAAAACAAGCGGGAGTATGTGTTGACCCGCGAATACCCCTCATTTGAGTTCTTCCTGGAAAAGATAGTCCTTCCGGATCCCGCGCGTGCCAAGACCTACGAAGCGGTTGCTCCTGAGATGGCGGACACTTTCAATCGTGCGGTAGAATATCTTGATGGGCGGTTCGTGTTGCACCAACCATGCGCCGCCTACCATTTTTCAGTCACGGGTTAGTCACGGCACCAACGCCATACGAATTCAGAAGTCCAGTTTGTCCACAAGTCGACGGACAAGGCGCGCGCGGCCGGTTAGACAGCAGCGATATGGTTCCCCTGTGGTCTACTTGCTGGCCACGCCCCGAATCTCAGTCTCTTTGGTATGAATCAGAAGGATATGTTCACGGATCAACAAGAGCCCGAAACCTGACCACAGCGAGCAAAAAATAGCGGGTCCAAAGGGGGCCGGCCATGGGGTTTGCTGCGCCGCGTACGGCGCGGTGCCAGTCCCTCAGCCGCAATTCTGCATCTTTGATGCAGAGCCAGGACGCGGCAGCATTTCGGGGGTCAGCCGTTCAGTTGGCTACGCAGTTCTTCAGCCTCTTGGCGGGCGTCACGCAGCCCATCCATGGCCGCCCTCAGTTCGGCTTCGGTTTGGGTCAGTTGATTGCTCAACTCGGCTTCGCGTTGCTGCAGATACGTGATGGCCTGATCGCGTGTTTCTTCGGCTTCGTGCAGCTCCTGGCTCATACGGTCCAGGTCAGCAACGTCGCTTTGGCGCACGCGTGTAAACCGGTGCACCAGCCAATTGGCGAACCATCCCAGGGCAAAGGCCACGAACAGGATGGCGGCCGTCGTGATGATGAACTTAATTCTGTCCATTGCTGGTCTCCTGTTCGGCTTCCTCGGGGGGGGCTGTTTCGTCGGTTAGGGTTGTGGTCATCGGTGTCTCGGCTGCCGTTGCATCCAGCGTGGTTTGCTGCTCGGCGGCAGTTGAATCAGGGCGGATCAACCAGAATTCGATCCGGCGGTTTGCCTCGCGCCCGTCTTCGGTGTCATTGGAAGCAATCGGGCGGCTTTCTCCATAGCCGACTGCGGCCAGAGACGCAGTGCGCACACGGCGTGCACGCAATTCGTTCAACACAGATTGCGCCCGGGACTGGCTAAGCTGCTGGTTCATCGACTCGCGGCCCTGGCTATCGGTGTGTCCTTGGATTTCCATGCGCACGGGGCCGCAGATCAGCAGGATTTCTGCAATTTGGTCCATGGTTCCCGCCGACGCGCCGGCCACCGTGGCCGATCCTGGTTCAAAGGCGATTTTGTTCGACGCCTGGACGGCTGCAATCAATTGCTCGCATTCTTCGGGTTCGGGCACTTTGTCTTCCGGTTCGGGTGGTGCGCGATAGGTGATGTTCAGCGTGAATGTCTGGGCATCGCCCAGCTTGTCAGAAAGAAGACGGGAAACTTCGCCTTTGGTGTCTTCAAGATGGCTCACCCCCCGCAGTGTCAACTGATCGGGCGTTACACTGACAAATCCATTGCCCAGATGCGACAGTGCTTCCAGACCGGCCAGCACGCGAACGGGCCAATTGGACGGCAGGTCAGGGACGATCCGGGTTGCAGTATAGACATTGTCGGACCCAAAACGCGCCTTGGCATAGCTGTCAACCATACGCCGCAATTGCGGATCCGAAATTCGTCCGCGCAATTGCACCAGACCTTCGGGACTGAGAGTGGCGGAGAATTCCGGGATCGTATCATCGGTGTCCTCGGCGGGCATAGGTCGCACCGCATGCAGGGCAAAGACTTGAGGCAGGGCAGCTTCCAGATCGCCGACAACACGCTCGAACATGGCTTCATCCACCGTGGGCGTTGCAATCAGGGTGATGTCAGCGTTGGAAATTGTCACGGACCCACCGCCCAGTTCGGCCAAAGCCTCGAGGCTGGTTTCAGCGGCGTTCGCCCATTTGGGAGAGGGCACGCCCATGCCGATCACGCAGGTTTCGGGCCCGGTCAGCTTGGCCTGTTTCGCAGCCTGGATGATCCGATCCCGTGATACCTTGCTTTCGGCGGAACAGGCATCAAATTGGCCGCCTGTGTCGTCCAGAACATAGCGCAGCGTAAATGGGGTGATCACCGGGCGCGGCGCAGCAATGTCCAACGCCAAACGCAGGCCAGGAGGCGCTGTGCGGGTCAATTTGGTCGTCAGATCTTTCTTTTCTTCTGCACTATTGGTGATCGCGGTGATCGAAACCTGTCCCGCCACGACCGAAATCTTGGCGCGTGGCAGGTCACGCAGTGCCACTACGGCAAAACCGATGGCGTCTTCCCACCCGCGCGGCACCGGATAGGAGGCGTTTTCAATCAGATTGGCAAAGCTGCTGCCACCGGCGATCTCTGCCAGATCCCTGGAGAGTTGATCACGGTTCGACGCCGTGGGAATCAGACCAATCACCGTGATACCCGCGTCATTGCGCAGGATCTCGGCCGAAAACTCGGGAGCGGCCAGCCCACTGCTGGGGGTTATCTGCATTTCGTCGATGATCCGGGCGGCATCTACCACGCTGCCGGTCACGGAAATGGCTGTAAATCGTCTGGCTTCGTCGGGTGCAATCCCGGACAGGGTCACTTGCAGCCCATCGGCCGCAACCTCGGCCCAATCATGCCCGGTTTCATCCAGAACCCGACGTACGGCAGTTTCCGAACTGCGCTCGATTCCGGTTACCGCAAAGCTGGCGGTGACCAGGCTAAGCCCTGCAGCAAAGACAAAGCAAACAACGGCGGTCAAAAGGTAAGAAAGGCGCATAGGCGGTGGTCGTCCGTGAGTGATCCCCCTGTCATACAGAGACAGGGGCAAGGGTTCAATCAGGCGAACAACGCCGCACCAAAGAAGATAAGCGGAATCAAGCCGGTGTCTCGATTGACGCGGAACAGCTGCAACAACGAGTCATTGTTGTCCGTGTTCAGCGCCCTAAGCTGCCAGGTCAAATGCCATCCCATGGCCCAGGGCCCGGACAATGCGATGACCAGCGCCAGAACCGATGCATTTGGCATCAGGGCCAGGATAACCGCAAACCCCATAAGGCAGGTCGTGACGACCAAAAACCGCCGCATCCATCGCGGGGTATCCGAACCGAATAGCCGAGCGGTTGATTTGACCCCGATCAGAGCATCGTCTTCGGTGTCCTGATGGGCATAGATTGTGTCGTAAAACAATGTCCAGGCAATCCCGGCAAGGTACAGAAACACGGCTGGCCAGTGCAGCGCGCCCGCATGCGCCGTCCAGGCCAGCAGGGCACCCCAGTTGAACGCCAATCCCAGAAACACCTGTGGCCACCAAGTAAACCGTTTGGCAAAGGGATAGATGGCAACAGGCAATAGCGACAACACCCCCAGAGCGATGGTGGCTGGATTGAACGTCAACAGGATAGCCAGTGAAATCAGCGCCTGAATCGCCATCCAAACCAGCGCCTGTTTGACACTGACCTGGCCCGATGGGATGGGGCGCGACCGGGTGCGTTCGACCTTGTCGTCAATATCCCGGTCGGTGATGTCATTCCACGTGCATCCTGCGCCGCGCATCAACCAGGCCCCCATGGCACAGCCCAACGCGATCCACAGATCCTCCCAGCGCGGCGACTGGTCCCACAGCATGGCCAGCACCAGCCCCCACCAGCAGGGGATCAGCAGCAGCCAGGTGCCAATGGGGCGGTCTGCCCGACTGAGCCGCAAATAGGGCCGGGTCCAGGCCGGGGCCCGTGTGTCGACCCAATTGCCTTTGACTGCGTCTGAAACCTGATCTTTGCGGTCAGGGGCATCTGGTGTTGGTGCATCGCCTTGCATATGTAAGATCTCATGAGTGCAAAAGTCAGACTGTATGTAGAGCACCCGCTGGGTCAGGGGCAATCGGTTCCTTTGGAACGCGATCAGGCGCATTATCTGTTTGGGGTGATGCGGTTGGCCGTTGGCGCGCGGGTGGCGCTGTTCAACGGGCAGGATGGCGAATGGCAGGCCGAAGTGGCCGAAGCCGGGAAACGCGGCGGTGTTCTGGTTTGTGTTGATCAAAGCCGCCCGCTGCAAATGCCGCCCGATCTGTGGCTGCTGTTTGCCCCGATCAAAAAGGCGCGCACTGATTTCATCGTGGAAAAGGCCGCCGAAATGGGCGCGGCGCGGATTGTGCCGGTCCAGACCGAATTCACCAATTCCGACCGCATCCGTCAGGATCGGCTTCAGGCCCATGCGGTCGAGGCCGCGGAACAATGCGGCGGCACCTATGTGCCCGAAGTGACCGAGCTGACCAAACTGGGCCGTTTGTTGGACGCATGGCCCGCAGGCCGCCAGTTGATGTTTTGTGACGAGGCCGAAGTGGGCTCCGCCCTGCAGTTGGCGCAAACAGAACGGGGACTGCCCTGGGCCATTCTGATTGGCCCGGAGGGGGGCTTTTCTGATCGCGAACGTACCCGTCTGGCCGCGCTCCCCTCTTCGCATGTGGTCAGCCTGGGTCCGCGCATCCTGCGTGCTGACACAGCAGCCGTGGCGGCGATGACGATCTGGCAAAAGGCGCTGGGGGACTGGGGATGATCCGACTGGCCCGCCCCCAGGATACAGACGCGATCTGGGCATTTCTGAACCCGCGCCGTGCGACGTCGATGTTTTTGTCTGGAAACCTGTTGGATCATGGGATCAACACAGCGGGTCACCCAAAGGCCAATACGGTTTGGTTGAGCTGGGATCGCGATCAGATTCAGGCAGTTTTTGCTCTGACGGAATATGGGTATTTTGTTTTCGAAATTGCGTCCTTTGACCTGCAACAGGGGGCTGAGTTACGCCGGGCGCTAGGTGGGCGGACCCTGCGCGGGATCAACGGGTGCCATGCGCCGTTTGTGAAGATACGCAAGGCTTTGGGTCTAGCGGCGGAACCTGCTGTATTCGACGATTGTAAACCGCACTACCTGCTGGATCTGAAACAGTTGCAGATGCCCAGCGGAGATTCGGTCCTGCGCCCGATGCGGGTGGCAGATCTCGCCGTGTTACAGCCCTGGTTCGCCACCTATTCAGCCCAGGTGCTGGGCCTAAGGGAAACCCCGGAAAACCGGGCGCTTTCTGATGAGCGGCTGGCACTATTGATTGACAACGGCAGGGGGCGTGTCCTGTGGCTGGGCGGTCAGCCGGTGGCCATGACGGCCTTTAATGCGGTGGCCGGCTCCTGTGTTCAGGTTGGATCTGTCTATACACCGTCGCACTTGCGCGGACAGGGTCATGCGCGCCGTGCCGTTGCTCTGCATCTGGACGAAGCGCGACAGCAGGGTGTGCAGGAGGCGATTCTGTTTGCAGCGACCCCCGCGGCTGCCCATGCCTATGAGGCAATCGGGTTCCGACGGATCGGAGACTACGGCATCGTTGATTTTGCATCCCCAATTGTTCTGCCCGCCAAACCTGAGGTGGCCGCATGAGTTTCATTCGGCCCGAAGCCCGCGCCGCAATCTGGCGCTGTCGCGAGTTGATCGCTGGGGTGGGCATCGGCGTGCTCGGCGTATCCTGGGTGGTTGGAACGGCTGGGCTGATCTGGTGGCTGGGCTGGGTGCTGGTCGCGATTGGTGCCGCCGGGACCATCATTGGCCTGCAACGTCTGCGGTTTCGGATCGGGGTTGGCGGACCGGGTGTCGTGCAGGTGGACGAAGGGCAGATTTCCTATTTTGGTCCGCTGACGGGCGGAGCCGTTGCGCTTTCAGAACTTGAACGGCTGCGACTGGATCACACCGCAACACCAGCACATTGGGTGCTGGATATGCCGGGGCATCCCAGCCTGCATATTCCGGTTAACGCCGAAGGTGTGGATGCCCTGTTCGATGCGTTCACCACCCTGTCCGGGCTCAGGACCGAACGCATGTTGTCCGAGCTGCGCAAACCTGGCTCTCACCAGGTCGTGATCTGGGAGCGCCATGCAAGCCACACACAGGTGCACAGGTTGCATTGACACTGGCGTTGATTCCCATCACCACTGATTTCCCAAAGCGAACACTCAGGACGGAGCAAGCCCCATGTCCATTCCTCAATCCGGCGGTGGGCCGATCGAACGGCACGAACAGCTGGCCGAATACCTGGAATCGGGCTGCAAGCCCAAGGGCGATTGGCGTATCGGCACCGAGCACGAGAAGTTCGGGTATTGCAAAGACACGCATCAGCCCCTGCCATTTCATGGCAAACGGTCCATCGTGGCTGTGCTCGAAGGACTGCGGGACCGCCATGGCTGGGCCGAGGTGCGCGAAGGTGGCGAACTCATTGGCCTGGAAAAAGATGGGGCGAATGTCTCGCTGGAACCCGGTGGCGCGCTGGAACTGTCGGGCGCTCCGTTGGAAACGATCCATGAAACCTGTGACGAGGTGAATGTTCACCTGCGCGAGGTCAAGGATATCGCCGATGAAATCGGCGTTGGTTTTATCGGCCTGGGCGCTGCTCCGGTCTGGAGCCACGAAGAAATGCCGCTGATGCCCAAGGGGCGGTACAAGTTGATGGACGCCTATATGGGCAAGGTCGGCACCATGGGCCGGTCGATGATGCGCCGCACCTGTACGGTTCAGGTCAACATCGACTTTGGCTCCGAAGCCGACATGGTGCAGAAACTGCGCGTCGCGCTGGCGTTACAGCCGGTTGCTACGGCATTGTTCGCCAATTCACCGTTTTTCGAGGGCAAGCCCAACGGGCACAAGTCCTGGCGTTCGCGTGTGTGGCGCGATCTGGACGATGCACGCACCGGCATGTTGCCATTCGTGTTCGACGACGGGTTCGGGTTCGAGGCATACGTGCAATACGCGCTCGATGTGCCGATGTATTTTGTCTATCGCGATGGCAAATACATTGACGCGCTGGGCATGTCGTTCCGTGATTTCCTGGTGGGCAAACTTCCTGCGCTGCCGGGTGAAACCCCGACGCTGTCGGATTGGGCTGACCATTTGACCACGGCTTTCCCCGAAGCCCGGATCAAGAAATACATGGAAATGCGGGGCGCTGATGGTGGCCCCTGGCGGCGTCTGTGCGCGCTGCCTGCATTCTGGGTTGGTCTGACCTATGATCAATCGTCGTTGGATGCGGCTTGGGATCTGGTCAAAGGCTGGGATGCCGAAACCCGCGAAGCCTTGCGCATCGCCGCATCCGTAGACGGGTTGCAGGCGCAGGTCGGTAACATCAACATGCATGATCTGGCGCGCGAAGTCGTGTCGATTTCTGATGCCGGTTTGCGGGCCCGGGCAAAACCCGGTGCCGGTGGTCTGGTTCCAGATGAAACCCATTTCCTGAACGCGCTCAAGGACAGCCTGGAATCTGGGCAGGTCCCTGCGGATGAGCTTTTGGAACGGTATCATGGCGATTGGAATGGCGACCTGAGCCGGATTTATGGCGACTATAGCTATTGACGATCAAAGGGGGCTCGGGGTTTGAGCCTCCTTCCGCTCCGCTCTCTCGGCCGGGTCTGATCAAACGGTTTTTGCAATCTAGCTTTCCCAAGCAGCGTCCTGATTTCGATCTGGCGTTTTGACCGCGGTCAGCGGCAGAAACATGGCCGCTTCTGTGGGTTAGGTAGGGTTTTGCGAACCGACCTGGGGTGACAGGTCAGGGCAAGATGTGCATGCTCATATGTCAGAACCGGGAAAGGGATTTGGGATGAGCGCACGGATGGCACGACGGGTTTTTCTGGGGTTGGCAACGGCGGCCTTGGTGGCGGTTCAGGGTATGGCCCAGGGCGTAAACGGACTGTATCAGGTCGAAGGTCGCAACCCGGATGGATCGACCTATACCGGGTCGGCGCAATTGGTGGAAATCAATGGAACAGTCACCATCGCCTGGCAGGTGGCAGGACAGGGGTATCAGGGCACCGGAACCCGCAATGGCGATATCGTATGGATCAACTGGGGTGCCGATCATCCAGTGGTCTATGTGGTCATGCCCAGTGGGCAGTTGCACGGCACCTGGGCCAATGGTCAGGCCTTGGAACGGTTGGTGCCGTAATCTTCCCATGCGCCGGGCGGGTTATTTTTGACCGATGCGGGGTTCGGTTCCGAGCCGGATTCGTTTGATGTTTTCGCGGTGGCGCCAATAGACCAGCAATGTCAGGGGGATGCCCAGAAGCAATGCGGCCCCGTTTGTGAGCAACACAACCCAAATGGTCGATGAAGCTGCCGCAATCAGTGCCGAAAGCGATGAGATGCGGGTCACGATGGCCGTCACCAACCACGTCAGGCAGCAGGCCACGCCAACTGGCCAGGCCAGCGCCAACCATAGGCCCAGAAAGGTCGCGACACCCTTGCCGCCCTTGAACCCCAGCCAAACCGGATAACAGTGGCCAATAAAGGCCGCGAACCCGGCCAGTTGTGCGGCGTCTTCGGGCGCAAAAGCCCGGGCCAGGAGCACGGCCGCTGCGCCTTTGCCACCGTCCAGAACCAGGGTCAGAAACGCGGCTGGTTTCGATCCTGTGCGCAGCACGTTGGTGGCACCAATGTTTCCCGAACCGATTTCACGCAGATTGCCCAGCCCCATGAACCGGGCCACCACCACACCAAAGGGGATCGCCCCCAGACCATAACCGATCAGGACCCATAGCAGCAGAATGGGCAGGTCAGATTCGAGCGTGGGCATCAGCTATCTCCGATAGACGGGGGTTCCGGCGACATAGGTTGCCAGCACCCTACCTTGCATCCGCTGGCCGTCAAACGGAGTGTTCTGAGACTTCGACCGAAGTTTGAACCGGTCCATGACAAAGGGCGTGTCAGGGTCGAACAGGACCAGATCCGCCGGGGCTTCTGCAGCGAGCCGACCACCAGCAAGGCCCAGCCGATTGGCCGGATTCAGTGACATGGCGCGAAACAGCGTTGGCAGGTCCAAGTGGCCCGAGTGATACAGGCGCAACGCGGCCGGCAACAAAGTTTCCATCGCAACCGCACCAGCGGCGGCTTCCTCGAATGGGAGACGCTTGCTTTCTTCGTCTTGGGGGGTGTGCATCGAACTGATGGTGTCGATCAAGCCGGTGCGCACCGCTTCGACCACTGCCAGACGATCGTCTTCGCTACGCAAGGGCGGTTTGACCTTGAAGAAGGTACGATAGTCGGCCACGTCCAGCTCGTTCAGGGTCAGGTGGTGGATCGAGGTTCCGGCGGTGATGTCCAGACCGTTGTTTTTGGCACGCTCAAGCGCGGGCAGGGCCCTGGCGGTGGTGATCTGGTCGGCATGATAGCGCGCGCCGGTCATTTCCAGCAGCGCAATATCCCGATCCAGCCCCATGCGTTCTGCCATGGGCGAGACGGCAGGTAAACCACGCAGCGAAGCAAATTTCCCAGATGTGGCGGCGGCCCCTTTGCTCAGCTCGGGCTCTTGTGGATGGGCAATCACTAATGCGCCAAGGCTGCGCGCATAGGTCAACGCACGCGAAAACACCTTGGTATTGGCGACAACATGGTCACAGTCGGAAAAGGCCACGGCACCGGCATCCATCAGAAAGCCGATTTCCGTCATCTCGCGCCCTTCGCGTCCCTTGGTCAGGGCGGCCATGGCCAACACATTGACAGGTGTGTCGGCCTGGGCGCGGCGGTTGACGAATTCCAGCGTTTCCGGCGTGTCTATGGTTGGCGTGGTGTCCGGGCGGGTAATCATTGTGGTGACCCCTCCGGCGGCGGCGGCGTGGCCTGCGGACTTATAGCTTTCCTTGTGTCGCTCACCGGGTTCGCAGACCTTGACTCCGATGTCGATGATGCCAGGGGCCAGACATTTTCCATTGCAGTCGACGATCTCGTCCGCTGCCGGTGCCGGGGTTGCGGAACCGGTGCCAACAATGGACCCGGCGCGAACCAGCAGCCAGCCCAAGGTGTCGGATCCGGCTTCGGGGTCGATCAGGCGGGCATTGATGAAGAGGGTGGTGCTCATAGGCGGGCCCTTTCGATGGCGGCAATGGTGGCGGCCGGGTCGGCCTGGTATTTGATCAGATATTTCTGGCCGTCGGTCGTGATGACCTGGACATAGCTGCCCATGGATTTGACACCTGAAATGCTGGCCAAAGGCACGGAATGCCCTGTGGGGCCGACCAATGCGGTGCTTGTCAGGGTCCAGATGGCGGCCAGTTCTTCCTTGCGGGCATAGAACCCGCGCAGGGCGATTGCAGCCAAGCCACCTACGGCACCGGTCCAGATGTGCGGGCTGTCCATGACCCACAGAACCCCCATTGCGGCGGCCATGCCAACGGCAGCCATCCAGGTGTGGGCACGCAGATAGGCGGTTGCATCGGGGGAGATTTTTGTTTCGCTCATGGTCTTAGAACACCAGCAAGAGGAGGACGATGGTGATCAAGGCCATCATCACGGCAAACAGGGTGAACCCGATCCGACGTGCACGGGCGCGAGCGGCACGCGGGGATTGTTTTGTTGCCGAATACAGCTGGGCGCTGGCGGTCTCTATGGGGGTGCCGCTCCAATTGGTGCTGGGTTCGGACAGCGTGGCGACCAGCTGGATCTGATCGGCCGGGTTCAGGCGGGTTTCGCGACCGCCAAAGGCGCGGCTGCGGATCAGCAGGACGTCGCCTTTGATCGCGCTGAGCACGTCGGACTGTGGGTCAATCTCTTCAGGCGATAGGCCGCAACCTTCGATCAGATATCCGGTCAGCCCCAACTCTTCGAGATCGTCGGTGGAAAAGATTTCGATCTGGTCCCGGTTCATCTCTTCGATGCCCAGCACCTGCTCGAGCGCACCGGTTTCGGACAGGAATTTGACCTGTTCGGGGCGCATATCCAGCGTGAAAACGCGGATAATCGCCCGTTCTCCGGTGGGAATGGTGATGGTCCCGGTCATCGGGTCAATGCTCCGCCGAAATGCGCTGGGCGCGTAGATTGCGGGCCAGAAGATCCATAGCGGCCATGCGCACGGCGACCCCCATTTCGACTTGTTCCTGAATGACTGATCGGTTGATGTCATCTGCGATGGTTCCGTCGATTTCGACGCCGCGATTCATCGGTCCGGGATGCATGACAATCGCGTCGGGTTTGGCCAACGACAGCTTATCCGCATCCAGTCCATAGCGGTGATAATACTCCCGTTCTGAAGGAATGAAGCCACCGTCCATCCGCTCTTTCTGAAGGCGCAGCATCATCACGACGTCCACGTCCTGTAGCCCCTCGCGCATGTCATCATAAACTTCGACCCCAAAGGCGTCGATCTGCGCCGGCATCAGCGTCGGCGGGCCAATCAGTCGAATACGGTTTTCCATCTTGCCCAACAGGATCAGGTTCGATCGAGCCACGCGGGAATGGGCGATGTCGCCACAGATTGCGATGTTCAGACGGTGCAACCGGCCCTTGGCGCGGCGGATGGTCAACGCGTCCAGCAGCGCCTGGGTGGGGTGTTCGTGACGTCCATCACCGGCGTTCAGCACGGCGCAGTTCACCTTTTGCGCCAGCAGGTCCACCGCGCCGGAATGCGGGTGGCGCACCACCAGCAAATCGGGGTGCATGGCATTCAACGTCATGGCGGTATCGATCAGGGTTTCGCCCTTTTTGATCGAACTGGCCTGCATGGCCATGTTCATGACGTCTGCGCCCAACCGTTTGCCTGCCAATTCAAAAGAGGCCTGTGTGCGGGTCGAGTTTTCAAAGAACATGTTGATCTGGGTCAGACCACGCAGGGTTTCGGAGTGTTTTTCCGAACGCCGGTTCAGATCGACGTATTCATCGGCCAGATCCAGAATCGCGGTGATATCATGTGGTTTGAGGTGTTCGATGCCCAGAAGGTGCTTGTGACCGAACGTCATTGAGGATGCTCCCTGCCGCGATGCTGGAGGGCTTATACGGGGGGTTGGGCGGCAGGGGCAAGGGGGCGGTGGATCAATATCCGGTCTGTCGGTCCACCAGACCTGCGGGTTTTTGTCCAGCTTCAAAGCTGGCGATGCCGTCTGCGATGAAACGGGCCACGGCCATGGGGTCTGCATCACCTGCCACATGGGGCGTGATGCGTATCCGGTCATGGGTCCAGAACGGGTGATTCTGAGGGAGCGGTTCGGTGGCAACTGTATCCAGTGCCGCCATCGCAGGGCGGCCACGCTCCAGCGCTGGGATCAGGTCGGGTTCGGCCAAATGGGCCCCACGGCCAAGATTGATCAGGATTGCGTCGTCGCGCATTTGATCCAGCAGCCTGGTGTTCAGAATGCCCACTGTCTCATCGGTCAAGGGCAACAGGTTGACCACTGCCCGGCTTTGCGAAACCGTTTGTGCCAGCCCGCCAGATCCGCTGACCACAACCGTGCCATCAGGTTCCTGCCGGTCGCGCGAGGCATAGGCCGTGACCGGGTATCCCAATCCGCGCAGAGCCCGGGCCAGACAGGACCCAATTTTGCCAAACCCCAGGATGCCGACTGGGAATCTTGATGGTGCAGTTCGGTTGATCACCGCCCACTGCTGTTGCGCCTGTTGATCAACATAGCCTTGCATCTGGCGTTGCCAATTGACGATGTGCCAAATCGCGAACCCGCCAATCATCTGCGCCTGCTCGTCAACGATCACCCGGCTGACGGTGGTTTCGGGTTTCAGACTGGGGGCGCTCAAAATCGCATCGACCCCGGCACCTGCGCTGGAAACCATGGCCAGATTGGGATAGGGCGCGAAATCCGAGGGATCCGGAGTAAAGGCGACGGCATGGCGGATCGTTTGCGGATCAACGACTTCATCAGGAAACCGCATGGTGATCCAGGGAGCATACGTGCGCAGCCCTGCTTCGAAGAAATCCTTGAGGTCGTATTTTCGGCACAGGCAGACGAGATCTATGGGCTGCATTTCGGCTCCGTCCAAGTGGTGTTTGAGGGGCACCTTAGGCAGGACGCGCGGATGGGTAAAGCGCGCGCATTGGCGGTTTCCCTCGAGGTAGCAAGGGGGTAGCCTGTGGCGCATGGAATCGGCTCTGGATTATCATACGGCTCGCGCCTTGCTGGACTGGCAGATTGAACTCGGCGTGACCGAGACGATCAGCGATGCGCCAATCAATCGCTACGAGCTCGAGCAAAAAGCGCCCAAGCCCAATGCCGTCGAAACGGCCGCCGTTCCTGTCATACCCAAAGAGGTCGATCCGGTTGTGGTGGCGCAACAGGTGGCAAAAGCGGCCAATTCCCTGTCGGACCTGCGCGACGCTATGGGCCATTTCGACCACTGTGATCTCAAACGGGGCGCTCGCAATCTGGTGTTTTCCGACGGTCAGGCCGGTGCACGCGTCATGATCATCGGCGAAGCGCCGGGCCGCGACGAAGATCGCCAAGGCAAGCCCTTTGTCGGGCGGGCGGGGCAATTGTTGGACCGGATGCTGGATGCCATTGACCTGAACCGCGAGAGCAACGTCTATATCACCAATGTCTTGCCTTGGCGCCCCCCCCAGAACCGGGATCCCTTGCCGATCGAAATCTCGATGATGGTGCCGTTCCTGCGCCGCCACGTCGAACTGGCGCAGCCCGACGTGTTGATCCTGATGGGAAATATCAGCTGTCAGGCCGTGCTGGCCAAACGGGGTATCACCCGGCTGCGGGGCAATTGGGGCGACGCCTGGGGCATACCGGCCCTGCCAATGTTCCATCCGGCTTACCTGTTGCGTCAGCCGCAAATGAAACGCCAGGCCTGGGCCGATCTGTTGGAAATCAAGGCGCGGTTGGGGGCGCTGGCGTGAAGATCCTTGCCTTTTCCGACCTCCATTTGAATGCAAACCGCGCAGCCGATCTGGTGTCGGCCAGCGCCGAGGCGGATTTGGTCATCGGAGCCGGAGATTTCTGCAATGTGCGGATGGGCCTGAGTGATGCGATGGCGTTGTTGTCCGGACTCAAGGCCCCGATGGTTGCTGTACCGGGCAATGCCGAAAGCGCGCAGGAGCTGCGCGCGGCTGCTTTGACGGGAACCACCGTGTTGCACGGGGCGGGGGGCTGCTTTGGCGGGCTGAACATTTTTGGTCTTGGGTATGGCGTCCCCGAGACACCGTTTGGCAGCTGGTCCTGTGATCTGTCTGAATCCCAGGCGGCACAGATGCTTGATGCCTGCAAGGCGGCCGACATCCTGATTGCCCATTCCCCGCCCAAGGGGATTGCAGATCGCACGTCGGATGGCGTGTCCGTCGGGTCCAGCGCCATCCGGGCCGCTGTCGAACGCATTCAGCCCAAATTGATGCTGTGTGGCCATGTGCATGATTGTTGGGGCGAACGTGGAATCATCGGTGTTACCGAAGTGATTAACTTGGGGCCGCGCCCCAATTGGTTCGAGGTCCAGACATGATCGACATGTTCACGCTTGCTACCTTTGTCCCTGCTGCTTTGGCGTTGAACCTGACGCCGGGTGCGGACATGATGTTCTGCCTCGGGCAGGGGGTACGTTCAGGGCCGCGCGCGGCACTGGCCGCCAGCGCCGGGATTTCGGTTGGCGGCATGGTGCATATGGCGCTGGGCGGGCTGGGCTTGGGCGCTGCTGTCGCCGCCATGCCCTGGCTGTTCGAGGCAATTCGCTGGCTTGGGGTGTGCTATCTGCTCTATCTGGCCTGGGGTGCGTTTCGTGGTGGCCATGCACCAGAGGAAATTCGCGCCGCGCGGGCGTCCCGTGCCTTTCGAGACGGTATGCTGGTCAATCTGACCAACCCGAAAGTGATCCTGTTTGTTCTCGCTTTTGTTCCGCAATTTGTCGATCCGGCGGCCGGATCGATCCTCATCCAATTTCTGATCTTTGGTGCAATCATGGGAGCCACCGGGTTCTTTGTGAATGGTGGGGTCGGCGTCTTTGCCGGGTCCATGGGGCATTACCTGACCGGCAATGCAACGGCGGGTCGCTGGTTGGGTCGGATCTCGGGAACGATTTTTACCGGGCTGGCACTGAGGCTGGCCATCATGGAAAGGGCTTGACGCGCTATGTCTCGCATAGATGAAACCAAGGAATTCATTCCGGTTCGCATCGCGGTGCTGACCGTTTCGGACAGTCGATCGCTGGATCAGGATCGTTCGGGGCAGGTGCTCGAAGATCGGCTCAAGGCTGCTGGGCATATCTTGGCGGATCGCAAGATCATTCAGGATGAACGCGACCAGATCGCCGATCAGCTGCGCGCCTGGGTCGCGGACCCGCAGGTGGATGCTGTGATTTCAACCGGTGGCACGGGCTTGACGGGTCGCGATGTCACAGTCGAAGCACACCGCGACGTCTATGAAAAGGAAATCGAAGCCTTTGGCACCGTGTTCACAATCATTTCGATGGAAAAGATTGGCACCAGCGCGGTCCAATCGCGCGCCACGGGCGGTGTCGCGGGCGGTACGTATCTGTTTGCATTGCCCGGTAGCCCAGGGGCCTGCAAGGATGCCTGGGACGGGATCCTGTCCATGCAGTTGGATTATCGCCATTTGCCCTGCAATTTTGTCGAAATCATGCCGCGTTTGGAGGAACACAAGCGACGGAAGTGATGTGTTGGCGCGTGTAACGCTGTGTAAACGCTTTGTGGGTTGGAGAATTCTTGGGTCGATACTAGGTTATAGGGGGTCGACCCAAAGCCCGAATAAAGGATTGCCATGCGGTTTCTGCGACACAGCCTTGTCGGGGTTTTTCTGGCGTCAATGACGCTGGCCCTGCTGCTCTATGCGGGGCAGTTGGTCATGCAGGCGGTTCAAACCCGGCTGAACAATGAACGTCCGGCACCGCCCCCGCGGGAACGGGTGTTCGCGGTCAACGTGGTAACGGCCTTTTATGATCGGACGACCCCGGTGCTGCTTGCCTTTGGGCAGATCCAGAGCCGCCGGTCGCTGGAGCTGCGTACGGTGATGCGGGGCCGTGTCATCCATCTTGCCGACAGCTTTGTTGAAGGTGGAACAGTGAACGCTGGCGAGGTGCTGGTACAGGTTGACCCGGTGGATGCGCAGGCGGCACTGGAACGGGGCCAGGCCGATTTACAGGATGCCGAAGCGGAAATTCGCGATGCAGCGCGCAACCTCGAACTTGCGCGTGCCGAATTGGTGGCAGCCCAGGATCAGGCGGACCTGCGTCAGCGGGCCTTTAAACGCCAACAGGATTTGCAAACGCGCGGAGTAGGCACCGCCGCCGCCAGCGAAGCCGCCGAGCTGACCGCTGCGTCGGCTCGTCAGGCGGTTCTGTCGCGTGGTCAGGCCGTGGCCCAATCCGAGGCGCGGGCCGACCAGGCCCAAACCCGACTGGCCCGCGCCCGAATTGCATTGTCCACAGCACAGAGAGATTTGGACGAGACAACCGTCCGCGCGGCCTTTGATGGGACGTTGCAAGGCGTGTCTCTGGTCGAAGGACGGCTGGTGTCGGCCAACGAAAAGCTTGCCGAACTGGTGGATTCCAAGGCATTGGAAGTGGCGTTTCGCATATCGACAGCCCAATATGCCCGATTGTTGGACACCGCGGGTGATCTGATCTCAGCCCCAGTGACTGTGTCATTGGATGTCACCGGCGCGGATCTCGAGGCCTCTGGCGTCATCGTGCGTGACAGCGGCGCAGCAGGCGAAGGACAATCCGGTCGGGTGATCTTTGCGCGGCTTGAAGCAGCACCGGGGTTCAAACCTGGAGATTTTGTAACCGTTGCCGTTCAGGAACCAGAGATTTCCAATGTTGCCCGGGTTCCAGCTTCGGCGTTGGATGCGGCGCGCACAATTCTGGTTGTGGGTCCAGATGATCGTCTTGAGAGCCTGCAGGTGGAATTGGTGCGGCGTCAGGGGGATGACGTTTTGATCCGTGGCGATGGTCTGGCCGGGCGCGAGGTGGTGACCGGGCGCACCCCATTGCTGGGTGCCGGAATCCGTGTGCGGCCTCTGCGTCAGGAAAGCGCGCTGAAACCCGAGGCTGCAATGCTGGAATTGAGCGACGAGGATCGCGCCCGTCTGGTTGCATCGGTGCAGGCCAACGACCGTATGCCCCAAGCTGCCAAGTCCAGAGTGTTGGAACAGCTGGCGGCGGCCAAGGTGCCCGCAGGGCTGGTGCGACGGATCGAAACCGGTAGCGGGGGCTGATCGGTCATGGTGCGTGACCTGCCCAAATCCGCAGGGGGGCTGCTGAGCTATTTTACCCGGCACCGGACAGCGGCCAATCTGTTGCTGGTGATCCTTTTGATCCTGGGCGTTGCTGCGATCCCGCGTATGCGGGCACAGTTTTTTCCCGATGTGATTGTCGATAACGTCAGGGTTTCGGTGGCCTGGGACGGTGCTGGTCCCGAAGACGTGGACCGGGCCATCGTACAGGCGCTGGAACCTGCTTTGCTGGCGGTGGATGGGGTCGAGACATCGGCCGGTATTTCCAACGAGGGTCGCGCCACCATCATTCTGGAGTTCGAACCGGACACAGACATTGAACGCGCTACGGATGAAATTCAAGATGCCGTTGATGCGGTGACGATCCTGCCCGAGGATGCCGATGACCCGGTGGTCAGGCCCAGCGTTTGGCGCGACAGGGTTACGGATGTGGTGATCACAGGGCCGGTAGATCCGGCGCAATTGGCATTGTTCGCGGATGAATTTGTTGCCCGGCTGTTCGAAGTCGGAGTCACGCGGACCACGATCCGCGGATTGGCAGCACCGCAGACTTTGGTCGAGATTCCTTCTGCGAGCTTGATCGCCCATGACATTACCATGGCTCAGATCGCCGAAGCCATCGCCGCCGAAGTCAATGCCGACCCGGCCGGCGATGTGGCGGGGGCCAATGCAAGGGTGCGCACGGGCACCGAAAAACGCTCGGCCGAAGATGTGTCTGCCATTGTGCTGCGATCAAACCCGGATGGTTCGACGCTGACCATCGAAGATATTGCCCGGGTGAGCCGCCAGGGCGTGGACCGAAACCGGACCTATTTTGTTGGTGAACACCCGGCGATGTCGATCCGCATTGACCGGTCCAGCTCGGGCGACGCGATCGGTGTCCAGACCCAGGTCGAAGACGTAGCTGCCGAGATGCAGCTGTCACTCCCCCAGGGGGTAACGGTCGAATTGATCCGCACCAGGGCCGCGGCCATCACCGGGCGTTTGGATATTCTGATCGATAACGGCTTGGTCGGGCTGGCGTTGGTGGTCTGCCTGCTGTTTCTTTTTCTCAATGCCCGTATTGCGTTCTGGGTCGCGGCGGGCATTCCGGCGGCGATGTTTGCCGCTATTGCGATCATGTATGCTGCTGGTTTGACCATCAATATGGTCAGCCTGTTTGGGTTGATCATCACGTTGGGCATTGTGGTGGATGATGCCATCGTCGTTGGGGAACATGCCGATTTCCGGGCCCGGCGCCTGGGGGAGCATCCGGTTGTAGCTTCGGAAAATGCGGCGCGGCGTATGGCTATGCCGGTGTTGGCGGCGACGGTCACCACGGTCATTGCGTTCTTTGGTCTCACGGCCATTGGGGGTCGCTTCGGAGAATTGATCCGCGACATTCCCTTTACCGTGATTGCCGTGTTGCTGGCGTCGCTTGTCGAATGTTTCCTGATCCTTCCACATCACATGAGCCATGCAATCGCTCATTCAGCCAAGCAGCATTGGTATGATATTCCCAACCGCGTGGTAAACGCGGGGTTCCGCTGGGTGCGAGACCATCTGTTCCGTCCTTTGGTCGCCTGGGTGATCTGGGCGCGCTACGCCGTTGTCGCGGGGGCGTTGGTGATTTTGGCCAGCCAGATGGCCCTGTTCATCCAGGGTGACGTGAAATGGCGGTTCTTCAACGCCCCTGAACGCGGGTCCGTGACCGGGAATTTCGCCATGGCCGAAGGGGCCACGCGTGAAGACACGCTGGCGATGATGCGCGAAATGCAGCGTGCGACCGAGGCGCTGGGCGTCGAATACGCTGACCGCTATGGGTTGAACCCGTTGGACTATGTGATGGCGGAAATCGGCGGCAACGCCGGACGCGGCCTGTCCGGTGTGGAAGCCAAGGATAAGGACCTGTTGGGCGGCATATCGATTGAATTGATCGACGCCGATTTGCGACCGGAGTACTCCAGCTTTGCCTTTGTTGGTGAACTGCAAGACCGGGTGGTGCGTCATCCTTTGGTCGAAACCGTGTCGTTTCGCGGTTGGCGTTCAGGTCCCGGCGGAGACGCGCTGGACGTGCAGTTCTTTGGTTCGGATGTGGATACGCTCAAGGCAGCGTCGGAGGACCTGAAAACTGCGCTGATCCGATACCCGGAGGTTTCGGCCGTCGAGGACACGCTGGCCTATGACAAAGAAGAGCTGATCCTGGATCTGACGGCACAGGGGCAGGCGCTGAATTTTACCATCGACAGCCTTGGGCGGGCTCTGCGGGCGCGTTTGAACGGGATCGAGGCCGCGACCTATCCCGACGGACCCCGATCCGCGACGATCCGGGTCGAATTGCCTGAGGGAGAGCTGACGGCCGATTTCCTGGAACGAACCCTGTTGCGATCCCCGCAAGGGATCTATGTGCCGCTTGCGGATATCGTGACAGTGAAACAGCGTACCGGGTTCTCGTCGGTGCGGCGCGAGAATGGTGTGCGGGTGATCTCGGTCAAAGGTGACATTTCCGAAGACGACCCGGCCCGCGCCGAAGCGATTGGTGAAGCGCTGGAGACCGAAATCCTGCCCAAGATTGCCAGCGAACGCCAGGTGGAATGGCGCCTGTCGGGGTTGAGTGAGCAAGAGGATGAATTCCTGCAGGAGGCACGGACTGGATTGATCCTGTGTTTGAGTGGCATTTACCTGGTGTTGGCCTGGGTCTTTGCCAGCTGGACCCGTCCGTTGGTGGTGATGGCGATCATCCCGTTCGGGTTGGTCGGCACGATCTGGGGGCATTACATATGGGAAGTGCCGCTGAGCATGTTCACGGTTGTCGGCCTGTTGGGCATGACCGGGATCATCATCAACGATTCCATCGTTCTGGTCACCACGATTGATGAATACACCAAGGACCGGGGCCTGTTTCCGTCGATTGTCGAAGCCACGGCTGACCGGTTGCGCCCGGTTCTACTGACAACGCTGACGACGGTTCTGGGACTGGCCCCGCTGCTGTACGAACAATCCCAGCAGGCCCAATTCCTGAAACCCACAGTGATTACGTTGGTCTATGGGCTGGGTTTTGGCATGGTTCTGGTCCTGCTGGTTGTTCCGGCGCTGGTTGCAATGCAACGAGACGTGGCCCGTCCTTTTGCCGCGCTGCGCCGGACGTTGCGCAGCGGTCGTGGACCAATTTTGCCGGTGGTGGTCTCAGGTATTCTGAGCTTCGGATGGCTGATTGCAACATTGGGGTGGGCGATGGTTCAGGGTGGCATCCACCCGATGCTGGCTGAACACGTGCCACCGCTGGCTGACATGGCTCCGATGCGTGCCGGATTGGCTGCGTTTGTTGTTGGGATGGGTGGGATTGTAGCGGTGGTTTATGTGATGTCTGCCGCCGTTTTCGCCCGCAAGACGGCCAAAGGGCCAGTCTGATTTGCCTGTTTGAACCTCAGCCCATGTGGCGCTGGGCAAGCCGGGCAACATCGACAACCTGATCCAGCAGATCAAGACCGGCAGTTTCGAGACCGTCAACGGGATACCACCCGGCCTGTGCTGCGTCATCGGCGGCAACAGGTTGACCCGAGACATAGTCGCACAGCACCGCAGTCAGCAAATAGTGGGCGCTAATTCCACCAGTTTCATTCCGCGCAATCACGTCGATATTGGTGAGATACTGCCGTGGCCGGGCGATGACACCCGTCTCCTCCAGCAATTCACGGGCGGCAGCCTGCATAGCGGTCTCACCCAATTCCACGTGGCCGCCGGGAAATCCCCACATTCCGGCGCGAGGTTCCTTGCCCCGTTGCACCAGGATGACCTGCTGCTCGTGACAGACGACAGCAATGGTTCCCAATACCGGGCGGATCATCCGGGAGTGCAGCCCTGAATGTCGACGGCGTGGTTGCGCCCCAGAACGGTGATGCGAATCTGAGACCGGTCTAGCGCATAGGGTTCGCCGCTGGAATGAATCAGCTCGGTGGTGGCGACCAAGGTATTGCCGTGACGTTCGGAGGCTGTGTGCGAGGCCCAGATGTCTGGGCTTCCGGGTTCGATTACCGCCACTTCGGTGCCACCTGTCGATGGCATGGAAATGCGGGCTTCGACCTGCATCCCGTTGCGCGTCGGTTTGAGACGACATGTGGCTGCGGTCACGCCTGCCTCTGCAGAAGAATACGGGCGCGCCGCCAATGCTGCCAGGATGGATGGATTGCGATCGGCGTCCAGATCCAGGGTATGATCAAATTTCAATTCCGACGGGACACAGACGTCTTTGCAGATCCCCAACTCCATTCGACCCTTTAGCCGGATTGGTCGACCTGTGGTGTCGGGTGTGATCTCGATTGGCAGGGTCAACTGATCGACATAGCCGATGGTTTGCATCCCTGACGTTGAAAACACCTGTGGTGTCGGCCACGTGATCGCAATATTTCCCAAATTGCGTGACCCACGCCAGGAAAAACTGGGTGGGATTCCGGCATCACCGGGCGAACGCCAATACGTCTTCCAGCCATCGGCCAAGGTCAGGCGCAAAGCGGCGCGATAGGTGCCGGATTGGGTTGCCCCACCATCCAGCACTTCGATCTTGACCAGGTCATCCAGCGGTCCGGCAATGGCAGCCGGCGCACAAAACGCCATCAGACAGGCAGCAAGCGATATCTTCGGTGCAAAACTCATGCGCCATACATGCGCATTGGAGAATGAAATGCCAAGTCACGTTATGGTTAGGGCCTGCGCGAGGGAAATGTTTCGACGCATCAGCATACGGGCTCTTGATTGCGACGGTTTGGGGCGTCATTGTTGAATAGTGACAAGCAGTTGCCAGACTCGGCGCTGATTGATCAAGCAACAACCCGCAGGCGGAACCAGATGGATCTGACAGGCAAACTTTTGATTGCGATGCCCGGCATGGGTGACATGAGGTTCGAACATACGGTGATCTACCTGTGTTCACACTCAGACGACGGTGCAATGGGGCTGATCGTCAACAAGGCAGCTGTGGATGTGCGGCTGGCCGAATTGCTCAAACAGCTGGAAATCAAACCCGAATCCGAAGAGCGGGCCAACCTGCCGATCCATTTCGGGGGACCGGTCGAAACCGCGCGCGGGTTTGTTCTGCACACGGCAGATTACGATGCCAGCCTGCATTCAATGCATGTGGACGAAGCTTTTTCAATGACTGCGACGCTGGATATTCTCGAAGATATCGCAGCCGGTCGTGGCCCGCGCAAAGTATTGATGATGCTTGGGTATGCAGGGTGGGGGCCGGGGCAGCTCGAAGACGAGATTGCCAAGAATGGCTGGCTGACGACGGATGCCTCCCAAGATCTGGTTTTTGATGTGGATGACAACACCAAATGGGAAGCCGCGCTGCAATCCCTGGGGGTCGACCCGCTCAGCCTGTCGGGCAGCGCGGGCCACGCCTGATCTGAATTTGCACAGATCGCTGCAAGAAAGCTGACGTTTGCGCCGGTTCAATCCCGTGGTGCGGCCGCGCGGCGCAGCCTGTCATTGATCGCGACGCCCAGCCCACGGTCGGGAATAGGTGCGACGGCGATCGGTTTGCCCATGCCATCCAGACGGTGCAGATGCCCGAACAGATTGGCCGCAGCTTCCAGCAAATCGCCAGCAGCAGACAAGTTCAGATCGCATATGCCAGGACCAAATCCCAAAAACAGCTCTCCGGGTCTAGGAGTTTGGGCGTTCAGTCGCACGGATGCTGTCGGCGCGTAATGGGACAGCAATTGTCCCGGTGCTGTCAGTGGATCTCCAGCATCATGCGCCACCAGCTTTCGCCCCAGGGCAGCCTCTATTGCCTCGGCGGGCACTCCGCCAGGCCGCAACAACATCGGATTGTCCCCAGCCAGCCCGATGATCGTGGATTCCAATCCGACAGAGCAGGGCCCGTCATCCACAATGGCAGCGATCCGGCCGCTAAGCCCGTCCGCAACATGCTGTGCGGTTGTCGGGCTGATCTTGCCGGATGGATTGGCGGATGGAGCAGCCACCGGTCCGCCGACCTTGTCCAACAGGCGTTGGGCTGTTGGATGCGCGGGCACCCGGACGGCCAGTGTTGGCAATCCGGCTGTCACCAGTTCTGACACCCCGTGACCAAGGCGTAGCGGTAGAACCAGCGTCATCGGTCCGGGCCAAAAGGCGCTGGCCAGCATGTCGGCCCAATCGTTCCATTGGACCAGTTGCTGGGCTGCAGCGACCGAAGCGACATGTGCAATCAATGGGTTAAAGCTGGGTCGCCCCTTGGCGGCATAAATGGCAGCAACCGCCTCTCCCAGTCGTGCATCCCCCCCCAGCCCGTAAACGGTTTCGGTCGCAAACGCGACCAAACGCCCGGCGCGCAACAGGGCTGCGGCCTGGTCCAGATCGGCCTCGGACGGGCCAAAAGTGACGGTACGTTCTGGGTTCATGGCATGACGCGGCGTTTTGGTTGCTTGCATGGGGCGTGTCTTTAGGTAAGACGTCCAAGCCCACTTGATTACCGGTGCGCGGTGGAAATTCCAACCCCATCTGTGCCCTGACACGATCTGTGCCCTGACCTGCAACTCGGTTGCCAAGCCTGCAAAGAGGACGCCCATGACCTATCGCGCCCCCGTCTCCGATTATCAATTCCTGCTGAACCATGTGGTCGGGTACGATCAGGTGTCCGCAACCGATCGGTTTGGAGAAGCCTCGGATGATCTGGTCAGCGCAATCCTGGCCGAAGCAGGCAAGATGACCGAAGAGATCATGGCCCCCCTGCAACGGGGCGGCGACCTGGAGCCGGCCATTTTGGAAAATGGCGTGGTGCGGACTTCTCCGGGTTTCGCCGATGGTTGGAAGCAGATTGCCGACGGGGGGTGGATCGGAATGAGCGCCCCGGTGGACCACGGCGGCATGGGGTTGCCGATGACCCTGACCACATCTGTCAATGAAATGATGTCGGCTGCCTGTCTGTCGTTGCAACTGGCCCCCCTGATGAGCCAGGGCCAGATCGAAGCACTGGAACATCACGCCAGCGCCGCGCTCAAGGACTTGTACCTTCCGAAACTGATTTCGGGGGAATGGGCCGGAACAATGAACCTGACGGAGCCCCAGGCCGGATCGGATGTCGGCGCGCTAAACTCAAAGGCAACGGACAACGGCGACGGAACCTATGCGGTGACCGGGCAAAAGATTTTTATCAGCTGGGGCGACAACGACATTACCGAAAATGTGTGCCATCTGGTCCTGGCGCGGCTGCCCGACGGGGTTCCGGGGACCAAGGGAATCAGCCTGTTTCTGGTGCCGAAACACATCCCCGACGATGACGGTGCTCCCGGCGTGGCCAACAGTCTCAAGGTCGTGAGCCTGGAACACAAGATGGGCCTGCATGGCTCGCCCACCTGCGTGATGCAGTTCGACGGGGCCAAGGGGTGGCTTGTGGGCAAGGAACACGGCGGCATGGCCGCGATGTTCACAATGATGAACAACGCCCGTCTGGGTGTCGGCGGTCAGGGTGTTGGTGTGGGCGAAGGTGCCTATCAGCACGCGCTGGCCTATGCGCTCGAACGCAAACAGGGCAAGACACCCTCGGGCACCATTGTCGATCACGCCGATGTGCGTCGGATGCTGATGGAGATGAAGGCGGATCTGTTCGCCGCGCGTGCCATCCTGTTGGCCTGTTCTGTGGCGATCGACATGCAGACCGCCACTGGCAATGCCGAATGGTCCGCCCGCGCAGCTTTTCTGACACCGATCGCCAAGGCGTTTTGCACGGATACGGGCATTCGCATTGCGGAAACCGGGGTTCAGGTGCACGGCGGCATGGGCTTTATCGAGGAAACCGGGGCGGCGCAGTATTACCGTGATGCCCGCGTGACTGCGATCTACGAAGGTACCAATGGCATCCAATCCATGGATCTGGTGGCACGCAAGATGATGGATGGCGGCGACATGGCGCACGCTCTGATTGATGAGATCGAGCATCAGGCCGAGCGCGCCCGAACCACCCATCCGAACATGGCTGAAAGCGTCTGGCAGGCGTGCGAAAGCCTGCGCGAAGCCACCGAGTGGGTGACGGAGCAGACCGACATGCAGGACCGTTTTGCCGGGTCTGTGCCATATCTCAAGGCGTTCGCCCGGGTGTTGGGCGGCCATTATCACCTGACTGCTGCCATGGCAGATCTGGGCGGGCCGCGCGAAAAGCTGGCGCGGTTTTATATCAACAGGATGCTGCCCGAACATACGGCGCTGCTGGCTGCCGCGACCGAAGGGGCTGCGACGACCTTTGCCCTGACCCTTGATGAACTGGCGGGTTGATTCGTGACCAGCGTTCCCGAAGTTTCCGTTCGCACCCCCTGGGAAACCCCGCCTGCTCAGGGCGAGGCTATCGAAGTCGCCGAAGGCGTGTTGTGGATGCGTCAGCCGCTCCCGATGAAGTTGGACCATGTCAATGTCTACGCGCTGGATGATGGTGATGGCTGGACCATTGTCGACACCGGGTTTTCCACCCGAAAATCCCGGGCGATCTGGGAGGAGCTGATGGCAGGCCCGCTCCAGGGCAAGCCGATCAAACGGGTTGTGGCGACCCATCACCACCCTGACCACATCGGGTTGGCAGGTTGGTTTCAATCCGAACATGGCTGCGAATTGGTCACCACCCGCACCGCTTGGCTGTTCTCGCGGATGCTGACGCTGGATGTGCAGGAGGAATGGCCGACCGAGACATTGGCCTATTACCGCAGTGCGGGCATGGATCACGAGATTTATGAGGCACGCGCCAAGGATCGGCCGTTCAATTTTGCGGATACGGTCTATCCCATGCCGCTGGGGTTCACCCGGATCAAACAGGGTGACGTGTTCCGCATGGGTGGGCGTGACTGGGACGTGCATATCGGCAATGGCCACGCCCCCGAACACGCCACATTCTGGAGCCGAGATGACAATCTGGTGATCACCGGCGATCAGATCCTGAGCTCCATCAGCCCCAATATCGGTGTCTATGCGACCGAGCCGATGGCCGATCCACTGGCCGATTGGCTGGAGGCCTGTGAACGTCTGATCCATCTGGCGCGCCCGGATCACCTGGCTTTGGGGGGGCACAAGCTGCCGTTCATGCGGTTGCCGCTGCGGATGCGCCAGCTGATCGACAATCACCACGGGGCGCTGGAACGGTTGCTGGATCACCTGGACAAACCCCAAACCGCCGCGGATTGCTTCTCACCTTTGTTCAAGCGCAAGATCGGTACCGGTGAATACGGGCTTGCCTTGGTCGAGTCGGTGGCCCATGTAAATCATCTGTACTGTATCGGTCAGGTGACCCGCACCAAACGCGAAGACGGGGCCTGGCTGTATCAGCGCAAGTGAGGCGCAATTAGGGGAGTAGCGGCCATGGACAACGAAATCTCAACCTCGGCAGAGGCGCTGGAAGCAGCAATTCTGCCCTGTGTGCACGAAGTTCACGCCGACCCCGAAGCCTGTGCCGGGTTGAAAAATGTTCCCGAACAGATGGCACAACCCGCTGACCACAAAAGCCCGTCGCGATGGGCCTATGAACGTCTGATCCTGTATATCCGCAATTTCGAAGAGCAACTGGATGGCGAACACGAGGTTGCCATGGGGTTTGTCGGTGGCAACACCGGAGTGCTGCGGATCGAAGGGCTGGGGTACTACGACCCGGATATCATCACGTTCTATGGTTCGGATGATCATGGCGCGCGTACCCAATTGGTTCAGCACGTCAGCCAGCTGAATGTGATGTTGCGGGCCTTGCCGCGACCCAGCCAGGCAGCACCAGCCCGCCGGATCGGGTTTCGTCTGGCCTCGGATCTTGGGGACGGCTGAGAGCGGTTCTTTCCGGTTCATTAACGAGCCGGGCCAAACATACTCTTGTCTCTCGGCGCGTGGTCGCGTTCTATGAACGTCCAATTGTCGGAGCCAAGTGTTTTGAATCACCTGACTGTCGTTTTGCAAGCCTACGCCCGGGCGTTGTCACGGTGGCGTCTGGTTCTGCCGCTTTATTTGTTGCTGCATGGGCTGTCTCTGGCCCTGATCGCTCCGATCATGGGGCTGTTGATCAATGCGGCAGTCGCCTTGTCCGATCAACCGGCGCTGACAGATCAGGATATTGCCTTGTTCCTGCTCAGCCCCGCCGGGTTTGTCATGGCATTGGCCGTGATGAGCGCGCTTTTGGTTGCGGAAATCGCGGGTTTTTCGGTCATGGCCGTTGCCCTGCGGACCAAAGGTGACACTGGATGGGCCGTCGTGCGCAGCGCGATGTTGCTGGTCTTTGTGCGGCGGTTGCGGTCGTTGGCGATTTTCTCGGGCATATTCGTTTTGCGTGTGCTGGCCGTGGCGTTGCCGTTTGCTTTGGTTGGGTTGTTGGTGGCGCTGTGGTATCTGACCGAATTCGATATCAATTATTATCTTGCGTTTCGCCCCCCTGAGTTTCTGTTTGCCATCGCGGTCATCAGTGTGCTGGGATTGGCCATGGCGGTGGCGTTGCTGTTCCGCCTCAGCGGATGGGCTCTGAGCCCGCATCTCGTATTGTTGGAAGCACGCTCGCCCCGGCAGGTATTTGCTGAGAGCCGCGCACGCATGGCCGGATTGCGCGGGCGGTTGCAGGTCCAACTGTTGATTTGGTTCCTGATCCGGCTGGCAGTGTCCAATCTGTTGCTGGTGGCAACTGGCCTGGCATTGCGGACATTGCCCATGGCCCAGGGCGAAACCCTGTTCAGCGTGGTTCTCGTGGTGCTTGGGCTGTCGGGTATCTGGGCGATTGCCAATGTAATCCTGGGTGCCATGGCATTAAGCGCATTGGCTGTTATTCTGGACGGGTTTTATTCCGCCAGCGGTCCCGGAACTGCGCAGGATGTCGATGTGTCCAAGGTTGGTTTCAACCCACGCACGGGGGTCGTGATCTGCGTCGCCGGTCTGGTCTTGATTACAGGATTGTGGTCGGCTCAGAATCTGCTGACCTCGGTCAAGACCCAGGATCAGGTCCAGATCATTGCCCACCGAGGGGCGGCGGGCAGTAAACCGGAAAACACCCTGGCCGCGGTTGAACAGGCGATCAAAGATGGCACTGACTGGGTTGAAATCGACGTTCAGGAATCTGCCGATGGGCAAATCGTCGTCATGCATGACAGCGATTACATGAAGGTCGCAAATAACCCGACCAAAGTTCGCCAGGCCAGCCTGGAGGAGCTGAGACAGATCGACATCGGCAGCTGGTTCGACCCGGCCTATGCGGATCAGCGAACGCCGACGCTGCACGAAGTTCTGGAGCTGGCCAAAGGGCGCGCACGGGTGATGATCGAGCTGAAGCATTATGGGTATGATGTCGATCTGGAGCGCCGAGTTGTGCAAGTGGTCGAAGCACTGGGCATGGCGAACCAGGTGGCGATCATGTCTCTGAACTATCCCTCGGTGTTGAAAGTGCAAAATCTCCGGCGTGACTGGCAAACAGGTGTCTTGGCCGCATCCAGCGTCGGCAACATGGCCGGGTTGCAGGGGGATTTTCTGGCTGTACGTGCCGCCATTGCCAGCCCTGGGCTGGTCAATGCCGTGGGGTCGGCGGGCAAGGAGCTGTTCGTCTGGACAGTCAACGACCCGCTTGGCATGTCGCGGATGATTTCAAAGGGTGTCGATGGCATCATTACCGACGAACCGGGTATGCTGCGTGAAGTGCTGGAGGTGCGGGCCGAACTGAGCAGCGCCGAACGGCTGGTCTTGTGGTTGGCGGCCGAGCTGGGTGTGAAGCTGAATGTAAAAGAGTATCGGGATGGCGCGCCTTAACCTGTTGCTGATCCTGAGTTTGTGTGCCGCGAGCAATAGCGGTTGGGCGCAGGAACAGCCGGCGGCGGGCTGGTTGACCCGACTGGAGTTGAAGGAACATCAAAAGCTGATGACGCTGATGTCCCAGGGCGAAGAGCTGGCACCATTTACCACTGACGGGTGCAGCGGTGGAATGTCGTGGATCTGGGAACGGGCGGTGCGGAATTTTCCGGAACTGGGGACGACTGACGGCACCCGTCCCGAATGGGAAAACTGCTGTGTCATCCATGATCAGGCCTACCACGACGCCTCGGGTGCGACGCAGGCCGAAGAAAGCTATTTGGCCCGTCTGATGGCGGATCAGGAATTGCAGAGTTGCATCCGGGACATCGCCAGCCGACCGATTTCTGGGGGCGTGCCGCTTACTCCGGATCTGGGGGTCTTGTACGAACGGCTTTCGGTGGCAATGTTTTGGGCGGTGCGATTCGGTGGAGAACCCTGTTCCGGTTTGCCCTGGCGTTGGGGATATGGGTACCCCAACTGCTGAAAACCCGCATTTCCACATATTGGCGCGACGATTGGACCGTAATGTGGGCCCTGTGATGCATTGACGACGTGACACAGATTTGCGAATTCGGTATCCAACAGGAAAGCTTCGCGAATAGGATTACCGAGATGGCAGAACACAAGCACGGCGAAATGGACATTTCCGTTCAGGAAAAAACCTATGACGGCTTCATCAACTTCACCAAATGGTCCGTGATTGTCATTCTGGCCATTCTGGTCTTCATGGCGATTTTCACGTCCTGATTTTTGCCTGACCGGAGGTTGCCCCCAGTGCGCATGTTTTTGATACTTGGGGCGGTCTGTCTGGCGCTGGGCGCCTGCACGCGCCCACAGCAACCCAACGCAGATGATGCAACGATTGCAGCCGTGTCGTATCGGGACCCCGGTCCCGCGACATTGACGTTGTACACGATGGTCAACAACCGGTCCGGGCAGGGGGCACATGCCTCGTTGATGATCAACGCATCCGAACGGGTCATCTTTGATCCCGCAGGGTCGTTCAAGGCCGACATCATCCCCGAGCGCAATGATGTGCTATTTGGTATCACACCAGCCGCAGAAAAGGCCTATCGTGGCTCGCACGCACGAGAGACGCACCATGTTGTGGTCCAGACGCTGGAAGTAACCCCCGAACAAGCGCAGATCGCCTATAATCTGGCGCTTCGGGCGGGGCCGGTCGCTGGGGCTTATTGTGCCAACTCCACAGCAACGATCCTGAAACAGGTTCCGGGTTTGGAATCGATCAATGTCACCTTTTACCCGGTGAAACTGGCCGATCAGTTTGGTACCCTTCCCGGGGCGGTCACCAAGAAATATTACGAAAATGACAGCGCGGATTTGCAAGAAGGGCTGGCCCAGAACAATGCAATCCTGAACGCTCAGGCTGCGGCGGTGACCGAATAACCTTGATGCATTTGTGCCAGGGTTTTATCCTTGGCCGGCGCAGTCTGATCAGCCCATCAGCCAAAGCAGACTGAACAAAGTACCGGCACCGGTTGCGATGGCGAACATCACATTGCGGGTGATCAACCCGATTGTCAGCGTTGCCAAGGCCGCAATCAGGCGGGGAGGATCGGTTTCGCCCTGGGTCGCTGTCGGCCACAGCACCAGCGGTGCCACCAATGCCGGAATGATTGCGACCGCCGTATAGCGCAGGTGCCGCATCAGCCATGCGGGCAACGGGCGATCTCCCATGAACCCGATAAACACGAACCTCAGGGCAAAGCTGAACACCGCCATACAGATAATGACGATCCACAGCGTGGTCGGGTCGATTGCGCCTTGGGTGCTCATTTGGTGACCCTTTCAGTTTGAAATGACCGACGTGATAGCATCAGTTCGGTTTGCGCCCCGGCCATCATGCCCAGCACTCCGGCCACGATCAGCCCCAGATTATAGGGAAGCCAGGCAGCCAGAAGCGCGGTCACAATGGCCACCAGCGCGGCAACCACATGGGCTCCGCTGCGAATCATCGGGGCGACCAGGGCCAGAAAGGTGATCGGCAAAACAAAATCCAGCGCCCAGCTGTCGGGGACCTGCGACCCCAGCAGGGCTCCGGTCAGGGTCGCCGAATACCACAAGGGTGCGATTACCGCATTGGTGCCCAGGAAATAGGCCATCCGCTGTTGAATTGTCATGTCCGGTTCGGTTTCAAACTGAACGATGGACAGCGCATAGGATTGATCCACCATCAGATAGGCGGCACAAGCGCGTTGCCACAGCGGCGCAGCCCCCAGGTACGGCGTCAACGAGGCCGAATACATCGCCACCCTCAGATTCACTGCCAGCGCCGAAATCAACACAATCACAGTGGGTACATTCTCCTGCATCAATTGCAGAGCGGTGAACTGGGCCGATCCGGCAAACACGGTCAGCGAAAAGGTCATCGCTTCGATCACCTTGAGCCCGGCCTCGGCAGCCAGGACACCGAACAACATGCCAAACGGCCCGGCCACCAGCACAAAGGGGGCGCTGTCGCGCACACCTTTCCAAAAGGCGGATTTGGGAGTGGTGAAGACCATGGCTTGCCCCTAGATTGCAGGAGGATAGGGGTAAAGCGGAATGGATGGGGGCGCAATTGGCCACAGAAGATAATACGGCAGAGTATCTGATTGCACCCGACCCGGGGGCCGCGCGGTTGACACGTGCGGTGCGGGGGGTGGATCACACCGGCGCGGTCTCACAAATCCATGTGGTCGAAGAGCGCCCGTTGACCATCTTTTTGAATTCACAGGAAATCGTCACGGCAATGACCATTGGCGATTATCCTGATTATCTGGCGCTGGGGTTTCTGCGCAATCAGGGCATGTTGCATGACAGCGATGTGATAACCCGCGTCGACTATGACGAAGATCTGGAAACGGTGGTGGTCCGGACGGAAATCGAAACCTCCTACGAGGAAAAGCTCAAGAAGAAGACCCGAACGTCCGGCTGTGCCGTGGGCACGGTGTTTGGCGACATGATGGATGGACTGGAGAACATAGAACTGCCTGCCACCCCCGTGCGGACCTCGTGGCTTTATGCGCTGGCGGCCAAGATCAACCGCACCCCGTCGCTGTATCTCGAGGCAGGTGCAATCCATGGCACTGTGCTGTGTCATCGCGATCGCCCGCTGGTCTACATGGAAGATGTGGGTCGCCACAATGCGGTCGACAAGATCGCAGGTTGGATGCTGAGCGAGAAGGTGCAGGCGGCGGACAAGATCCTGTATACCACGGGGCGGTTGACGTCGGAAATGGTGATCAAGACTGCGATGATGGGCATCCCGGTTCTTGTATCACGGTCGGGGTTCACCGCCTGGGGGGTGGAGATCGCCCAACAGCTGGGCCTGACCCTGATCGGCCGCATGCGCGGTCAGCGGTTCATCTGCCTGTCCGGAGAGGACCGGTTGGAGCGCGATGTGGATCCGGGTTCGGTGGCCGAAGAAGACCGCAAGACACGCCGCAAAGGCGCGGATGGTTAGGCCGGGACAATTGAGCTGATGAGAGGGAGCAGCACATGACACAGCCTTTGGGGGTCATCTTGGCCGGAGGTCTCGCCACGCGAATGGGTGGTGGTGACAAGGGTTTGTTGACCTTGGGTGGCAAAAGCCTGCTGGCACATGTTGTGGACCGGCTGGAACCCCAGGTGTCCGGTCTGGTGCTGAACGCCAATGGCGATCGGGCCCGTTTTGCCGGGCTGGGTCTGCCGGTTGTGGCCGACAGCATCGACGGGTTCGCTGGCCCTCTCGCCGGGGTGCTGGCGGGGCTGGATTGGGCGGCAGAGCAGGGGGCGGACTGCATCGTCACCGCGGCCGCTGACACACCGTTTTTTCCGTGCGATCTGGTGGTGCGCCTACAGGGAGCCGCCGCGGGGATGGCGCATCCTCTGGTTCTGGCCACCACGCCGCGATCAGGGGCAGAGCTGAAATCGGGCGGCAAGAGCAAGGTCAATCGCCACCCGACCTTTGGGTTGTGGCCGGTGGCCTTGCGCGATGATCTGCGGGCTGCTTTGGTCGATGGCCTGCGCAAAGTGGTGGCCTGGACCGATCAGCACAACGGGCGCGAGGCGTTGTTTCCTGCCGAGCCGTTTGACCCGTTCTTCAATGTGAACACACCCGAAGATCTGGAGCGGGCCAAGGGGTTATTGTCATGAAGGTTTACGGAGTCACGGGCTGGAAGAACTCGGGCAAGACCGGGTTGATGGAACGGCTGGTGGCGGAATTTTGTGCCCGTGGGTATTCGGTTTCAACCATCAAACACGCCCACCATATCTTTGACGTCGATCAAAAGGGCACCGACAGCTATCGTCACCGTGCTGCCGGGGCCTGCGAAGTCCTGCTGGCGTCGGGTCGACGGGTGGCATTGATGCAAGAGTTGCGCGATGCGCCTGAACCCCCACTGGCTGCTTTGCTGGCACGTCTGTCCCCGGTCGATCTGGTGCTGGTGGAAGGCTACAAGCGCGAAGCGCACCCCAAAATCGAGGCCCATCGCGGTGAGACAGGCAATCCGTTGATCGCCACGGATGATACCAGCATTCGGGCGGTGGCCAGTGATGCGCCGCTTGACCTGGACAGGCCGGTGTTTGACCTGAACGATACAGGTTCGGTTGCAGATTTTATTCAGGGTGAATTGGGGCTGTGAGTCACTTTGATCGCTTTGTCATGGTTGATTGGTCAGGCGGTAATGATACGGGTCCAACACCGCGCAAGGATGCGATCTGGGTCTGCGAAGCGGGGCGAGAACCGCTGTATTTTCGGAATCGGGGGCTGGTCGAAGAATGGCTGGATGATCTGATTGAAGATACGTTGACCAGCACCCAACGCCTGTGTGTCGGATTTGACTTCCCGTTTGGTTACCCTGCGGGTTTTGCCAGGGCCTTGACCACCAGCGATGACCCGCTGAAGCTGTGGGACTGGTTCGCGGATCGGATCGAAGATGCGCCGCGCGCCAACAACCGGTTTGATGTGGCGGGGGAGATCAATCAGGCATTTGGCGGGCGTGGCCCGTTTTGGGGCAACGGGTTGAAGCGCGATATACCGGGGTTGCCCCGGACCAAACGCAACTATGAATCCCCCTTTGCTGATCGGCGGGCGGTTGAGCTGTTGGCCAAGGGCAGCTTTACCTGTTGGCAGATGTCTGGTGTCGGTTCGGTCGGGGGACAAGTGATGATGGGATTGCCGGTGTTGTCCCGGCTGCATCACCGTTGGCCCGGGCAGATCGCGGCCTGGCCCTTTGAGCCGCTGAAGGCCCCAATTGCGCTGCTTGAAATCTGGCCCTCGCTGACAGTGGGCGCTGTACCGGATGGCTGGATCAAGGACGCCTGGCAGGTGGCTAGTGTTGCCAATGACCTGGCCGGGATGGACCCCAAAGCTCTGGCGGGTAGACTGGACATATCAGCCCCGGAAGAGGGCTGGATTTTTGGAATAAGGCAGAACCGATGACCCTAAAGCCTCCGCCCCTGCGCAATGATTGTTTTGCCCTGCCTGCAGGGGTTCATTGGACCCCGGTGGATGAGGCGTTGACGTTGTTGCAGCAGCGCTTGCATCCAGTGACTTCGGTGGAAACTGTGCCGCTGGCCCAAGCCGTGGGGCGCGTGTTGGCCGAACCGATAACGGCGTTGCGTTCAAACCCGCCACAACCGAATACGGCGGTGGATGGCTATGGGTTTGCTGGAGCCATGCCCGCAGGTGAGCATGTTCTGCCGCTGGCGGATGGACGCGCCGCTGCGGGGGTGGCAACGGATGCGGTGGTGTCCAAAGGTCAGGCCATTCGTGTGCTGACAGGGGCGGCTTTGCCGGATGGGGTCGATACGGTCATTCTGGAAGAGGATGTAACCCTGGGAGACGGGCAAATCGCCTTTCGAGGCCCTTTGAAACAGGGCGCAAATACCCGTCGCGCGGGAGAAGACGTGATCGCGGGGCAGGAGATTCTGACAGCAGGACGGTTGCTGACCCCGGCGGATTTGGCGTTGTGTTCTGCAACCGGGGTGGCCGAGGTGGCCGTGCATCAGCGCCTGAGGGTGGCTGTCTTGTCCACCGGTGATGAGCTGGTCGAACCAGGAGATCCCGCTGAGCCGGGGCAGATCTATGACGCCAACCGGGTGATGCTGCTGTCGATGATCGCCCAATTCGGCCATACACCGGTCGACTTGGGGAAAGTTCGCGACAATAAATCGGAATTGGCGGTTCGGCTGACCGAAGCTGCGGCCGCGGCAGATGTCATTCTGACCAGCGGCGGGGCCTCTGCGGGGGATGAAGACCATGTATCGTCCCTGTTGCGCGAGGCGGGTGCCATGCAGTTGTGGCGTTTGGCGCTCAAACCTGGGCGGCCGTTGGCCTTAGGCTTGTGGGAGGATGTTCCAGTCTTTGGTTTGCCGGGCAACCCGGTGGCCGCGCTTGTGTGCAGCCTGATTTTTGCGCGTCCTGCAATGGCACGCCTGTCTGGGCGTGATTGGCCCGAGGCGCAGGGCTTTGATGTCGCGGCTGCCTTTGAAAAGCGCAAGAAACCGGGGCGGCGAGAATACCTGAGAGCCCGGATCCGCGATGGTCGGGTCGAAGTCTTTGGCTCCGAAGGGTCGGGCCGGATAAGCGGGCTCAGCTGGGCCGAAGGGCTGGTCGAACTCGATGATGGGGAACGGCACATAAAACCCGGAGATCTGGTGCGTTTCCTGCCGTTTTCCGGGTTTGCAGCGTAGATCTGAGAGGGGAAGGAAAGACCGCCATGTCTTCCTTCAGGTTGACTATCATTGACCGGACCAATCTGTGAACCCGCCGTTGGACACATGCGCCCCGGCGGGCTCCCGCCTGCAGCAGATGCATCAAAGATGCCTTTGCTCCCGTTGGGCCAGGCATCGCACAGCTTTGCTGTGCGATGCGCGCCCATGCGACCGGAGGCGCAGAGTTTGCTCATGCGGATGTGTGACCTCTTCCAGCGTGTTTGGAGGGGCCACGCCCAACGGTCTCTGACGCTTCCAAAGAAGCTTTGGAAACGGGCGGGAGCACGCTGGGAGGAGTCGTAAAGGGGAAAGGCTGCCGGGTGGTGGTTAGTCGAATGTGCCAGCTACGCGGCCCAATAGCATAAAGGCGCGTGCGGTGCGTGTGTCGCTCAACGCCGAAATATCCGCATCGGTTGCGTTGGGTTCAAATTCAGCGAAAGCCCGATCAAACAGGCGCAAAAAGTGGTGCGCCGCGTCGCGAAAAATCGGATCCTGTTTCATTCGGGCGTTGGACAAGGCCAGGGAGGTTCGATCACGAACCCCGCCCAGTGCGGCAACAGGGCGGCCGCGGATACCGCTGGCAAATTGACGCCAGACTTCAGGGCGGGCCATGTCAGGGCGCAGATCGTCCATATAGATGCCATCCTGGCTCAGCAGGGTCAGAACGTCCTGGGCGGCCTGGATCAGTTGGCCGGCCTTGCGATCACGCAGCGCCCGGCGCAGCGCGGCGAAACCGGCTTCGTCCTCTGCGGTTTCCGGAAAATTCAGCGCCTTTAGGAAGTCATCCGTGGGCAAGGGCGGCTCCAGCTCTTCGGCGGTGGTGCCCAGTTCGAGCGAGGCCTGGTCATAGTCGTCCAAGCCTGTTGCGCCAGGTGCGGGTTCGGGGCGAACCACCGCGCGGCGGCTGGAATGAAATGTCGCCAGGGTCGTTTCTGTCTTGCGTGTGGCTTCGGCGATTTCATCCAGCTTCTTGACAACCGACGGCTCCTGAGTGGCGGTCGCGTTCTTCTGCTGCAGCACATAGGAATTTCGGATCGCGTCGATGGCCGCCTGCAATCGCTGGCTTTCCTCCCGCATGACACGGGCGGATTTGGCGGCCGTTGCCGCCACCCAGATCATTGCCACCGGCATGAATACGGCCAGCATGGTCAGCAGGAATTGCAACCCCTGGAATTCCGTCCCGCCAGGGGCAAAGACAAAAAACACGACAGCACCACCCAGCCAGATCAGGCTGAGCACCAATGCGATCATTTCAACCCCCGCAATCCGCGATGGGGTTGGCCTGTTGTAAATGCCCAGGCCCGAGGCCCGAGCGTTTTGGTCATTGTTTTGGGTCGAGCCGGACATGGGCACGCTCCGCGCGTCAGGAATAAATGATATCCAGAACTTCGTAAGACCGAACCCCACCGGGGGTGCGAACTTCGACACTATCTCCCTCTTCCTTGCCGATCAGGGCGCGGGCAATGGGGGATTTGATGTTCAACATGCCTTTTTCGACATTGGCTTCGTGTTCGCCGACGATCTGCCAGGTTTTTTCTTCATCTGTGTCTTCGTCCACCAGCGTGACCTTGGCGCCGAATTTGATGGTGCCCGACAGCTTGGACGGGTCGATAACGTCGGCCAGCGAGAGAACACTTTCCAGCTCCTTGACGCGGCCTTCGATGAACGACTGCTTTTCGCGCGCGGAATGATATTCGGCGTTCTCCGACAAATCGCCCAGTTCTCGGGCTTCGGCGATGGCCTGAATTATGGCAGGGCGCTCGACGCTCTTGAGGTTCTTCAGTTCTGCTTCAAGTGCGGCAAAGCCCGCAGGGGTCATCGGGATCTTTTCCATCGGGTCTTTTCGTCCGTCTTGTGTTCCGGGTCCATTGAACACCAGCGCCCCGCCGCGTTACGCGCCGGGGCGACCGGAGTGGTTGACAGACACCTGACCCAATACGGCCCCCAAATGCAAGAGGCGGCGCAGGTTTATCCCCAATTGCAGCAGTCTTGTGCCGCTAGATCAGTCATATTGCACCACTTCATATTCGATCCCGTCGTGGTCGTGGAAATAGAACCTGCGCCCTGGTTCGTAATCGGCGTGGTTTTGTGGGGTGAAACCCATCGCCTTGACCCGCTGTTCCGTGTCGTCCAGGTCATCGACGGTGACGGCAATATGGTTCAACCCGCCGATGGTCGCGTAATTGTCCTCCTGCGAAGGCGCAGGCGTGCCGTGATTGTACAGCGCGACATAATGGCTTTTGCTGCCCACATGTACTGTGTGGCCATCATTCAGCGATGGGCCCTGCCAGCGGATCTGCCAATCGAACAATTCGCAAAGCCATTTGGCGGTCTGAACCGCATCGCGCACGGTGTAATTTACATGTTCCAATTGCCCAGGCATGTTATTTCCTTTCTTCCCCGCACAGGGGGTTTAGTTGTGAGTCGTTTTACGGTAATTTCTAAACCTAACTTTAGGTCAAGGAAAAATTTCAAACCCATGGCAACATCAGCAGGCCTGTCCATCGGGGCGTTGGCAGATCGGACCGGATTGGCTGTTTCAGCCATTCGCTATTACGAAGAACAGGGGCTGATTACGCCCTGGCGCAACGCGGGGGGGCAACGCCGGTTTCATCGCGCGGACATCCGGCGGCTCAGCTTTGTGATGATCGCGCAGCAGTTCGGGTTTTCGCTGCCCCAGATTCGCGACCTGTTGGCCGGGTTGCCGGGCAAACGCACGCCCACCGCCCGGGATTGGGCGGGTATCAGCGAAACCTTTCGCGATCATCTGGATCAGCGAATCGAAACGCTGGTGAAACTGCGCGACAATCTGGATGGGTGTATCGGCTGTGGTTGCCTGTCGTTGCCGAACTGCGCGCTGTACAACCCCGAAGACCGGGCGGCGCGCCGGGGAAAAGGCCCTCGATATCTTATGGGAGACCAGCCAGAGACGAAAAATGGGCCTTGAATGACGAATTTGGCCGCGCAGCTGCGACATTTCCCTGTCTTTTATGGCGTAACGCAGAGTTTGCATTGACGTTTGCACGTGCAGAACGGTAATCAACCGCGAAACAAAATTGCGCCCACGAACGCCCAAACAGTGGGCCCAGTAGCGAACAGTTAGCCAAGGAGCGCCGCAATGGCCGAGATCGAACGCGAAGCGATGGAATATGACGTGGTGATCGTTGGGGCGGGCCCTGCTGGTCTGTCTGCCGCCATCCGTCTGAAACAGCTGGATGCTGACCTGGATGTGGTCGTGCTGGAAAAAGGGTCCGAAGTGGGGGCCCATATCCTGTCCGGTGCGGTTCTGGACCCCTGCGGTCTGGACGCGCTGATCCCTGACTGGAAGGAAAAAGGTGCCCCGATCACCGTTCCGGTCAAGGAAGACAATTTCTATATGCTGGGCGAAGCGGGGCAGATTCGAATTCCCAACTTCCCGATGCCGCCGCTGATGAACAACCACGGCAACTATATCGTGTCGATGGGCAACGTTTGCCGCTGGATGGCGGAACAGGCCGAAGAGCTGGGCGTCGAAATCTTCCCGGGCATGGCGTGTTCCGAATTGGTTTACGGCGACAATGGCGAAGTCAAAGGCGTCGTTGCCGGTGTATTTGGTCTGGAAAAAGATGGCTCATACGGCCCCGGTACCGAACCCGGCATGGAGCTGCACGGCAAATACGTGTTCATTTCCGAAGGTGTGCGCGGGTCGCTGGCCAAGGAAATCATCACCAAATACGATCTGGCCAAGGGTAAGGAAGTCCAGAAATACGGCGTTGGCATGAAGGAGATCTGGGAGATCGACCCGGCCAAGCACAAAGAAGGCACTGTTACCCACACCATGGGCTGGCCGCTGGGCAGTAAAGCAGGCGGTGGGTCCTTCATCTATCACCTGGAAAACAATCAGGTCTATGTCGGGTTTGTTGTTCACCTGAACTATAAGAACCCGCATCTGTTCCCCTATATGGAATACCAGCAGTTCAAACATCACCCGATGGTGGCCGAGCTGCTTGAAGGTGGTAAACGCGTCGCCTATGGCGCGCGGGCGATTACCGAAGGTGGGTATCAGTCGATGCCGAAACTGGTCGCTCCTGGTGCTGCTCTGTTGGGCTGTGCGGCTGGTATGGTCAATGTGCCGCGCATCAAGGGCAACCACAACGCCATGCTGTCTGGCAAGGCAGCCGCCGAAGCCGCCTTTGACGCGATCAAGGCAGAGCGGTCGGGTGATGAGCTGACTGCCTATGAAGCCGAAGTGCGCGAAGGTGCCATTGGCAAAGACCTGAAAAAGGTGCGCAATGTCAAACCGATGTGGTCCAAATGGGGCCTGACGGCATCGCTGATGCTGGGCGGTCTGGACATGTGGACCAATACATTGGGCTTTTCCCTCTTTGGCACCCTGGGTCACGGCAAGAATGACGCGCAGTCGACCGAAGAGGCCTCCAAGCACAAGCCGATTGATTACCCGAAACCCGATGGAAAGCTGTCGTTTGACCGTCTGACCAACGTGTCGTTCGCAATGACCAACCACGAGGAAAGCCAGCCGTGCCATCTGCGTCTGGCCGATGACTCGCTGCCGGTGTCGGTCAACTTGCCGAAATACGCCGAGCCTGCGCAGCGGTATTGCCCGGCTGGTGTTTACGAAATCGTCGAAAAGGACGGCCAGCCGGAATTCGTGGTCAACTTTCAGAACTGCGTGCACTGCAAGACCTGCGACATCAAGGACCCATCCCAGAACATTACCTGGACCACTCCACAGGGTGGTGACGGGCCGAACTACCCGAACATGTAAGACAGCACTCCTGGTGCTGCCTTCCGTGCGCGTGCAGCAGAACATGGCGGTGCCTAAGTGATTAATATGGCCGAACAGCGAGATCTGTTCGGCCGCTTTTTTTGAACAACAATGACACCAACGCGCCTCCAGCGTGTTGTCGCTTTGCTCCTGCTGCATCAAAAGGGCGGACGTCGGGGTCCCACCCCGTCATTGAACCGGTGGGAGCGCGCCGCGTGACAGGGGCGCTGGCGCTCTGCCCATCCGGACGACAGGCCTTGCTGGACGTATTGGCCGGTGTTGCGGTGTCTCGGATTGGCGGCTTTGGGTCTCTGCATTGCCTTTGCCATCAGTGGGTATTTGGAGCGCCAAAAGCCATAGGCGGCTGACAACAGGGCCGAGACAGCCCAAAGGCCCTATAAATTAGGCAAAAAATGTCCACTGTTGAATTGGTGATCCCACACGCCATTGCCTCCCTCCTCCGGACGCCCTAGCTTGGAGTGTATACAAAGGAGCGAGGCAGTTATTCCGGTGATATTCCCCATCCGACGTACCGCAGCAGCGGTTTTGGCATTGTCTTTGGCGATAGCGCCCGTGACGTTTTCAGGTCCTGCACAGGCTGAGGGCAATGTTGGGGCCTATCTGGCCGGGCGCCAGGCTCTGTTTGATAGCAAATACGACAAGGCCGCGGCCTATTATACCCGGGCGTTGGCCGGGGATTCGGCCAACCCGGTGCTGCTTGAAAACCTGACCTTGTCCTTGTTGGCGCTGGGGGCCGTGGACCGTGCCTTGCCAGTCGCCCAACAGATGGAAGCGCTGGGTCTGCGCAGCCAGATCGCACATATGGTTGCGCTGGCCGGGTTGATTCAGGATGAGGATTACCAGAAAATTCTGGAGCGGGACCCGGATGTAAATGGTGTCAGCCCGCTGGTGGACGGTCTGGCCAAAGGCTGGGCGCTCATGGGGCAGGGGGCGGTTGATGAGGCCCTGAAAGAATTTGATCTGGTCGGTGAAGGCAAGGGGCTGCGCGGCTTTGCGCTCTATCACAAGGCATTGGCCCGCGCGATGGTTGGCGATCACGAAGGCGCAGAGGCGATGTTTGCAGCCGACGACGGGAAATTGACCCTGATGTCGCGTCGTGCCGCCATGGCCCGCGCCCAAAGCCTGTCTCAGATGGGGCGCAATTCGGACGCGCTCGAATTGCTGGCCGATGTGTTCGGGGCGAATTTTGATCCCGGCCTGACCGATATGGCCGACCGTCTGGCGGCTGGTGAAACCTTGCCCTTTACCGTCACGCCCACGGTGCGTGATGGCATGGCCGAAGTGTTCTTTACAATCGGATCGGTGCTGAATGGCGAAGCTGCTGATGATTATGCGTTGATCTATGCGCGTACAGCCGTGGCGCTGCGCCCCGATCACATCGACGGTGTGCTGCTCAGTGCCGCGCTTCTGGACAATCTTGGGCAATATGAATTGTCGGATGCCACATACAAGCTGGTCCCACGCAGCCATCCGGATTATCACGCCGCCGAATTGGGCCGGGCCGAAGCGCTGCGGCGGGCAGCCAAACCTGATGCGGCCATCGAGGTTCTCGAACAGCTGGCCCGCGATTTTCCGACTTTGCCAACCGTTCATTCGGCGTTGGGCGACCTGCAGCGCCAGGAGGAAAACTATGCCAAGGCCGCCGCGGCCTACGACAAGGCGCTAGAGTTTTCCGAAACGGACTCTGGCAGCCGCTGGTTTCTGCTTTATGCGCGCGGAATCAGTAATGAGCGGCTCAAGGATTGGAGCCAGGCAGAAAAGGATTTCCGCGCGGCGTTGGACTTGAACCCCAACCAGCCGCAGGTATTGAATTACCTCGGCTATTCGATGGTGGAAAAACGCATCAATCTGGACGAAGCCCTGGGCATGATTGAACGGGCCGTATCTGCGCGCCCGGACAGCGGCTATATCGTCGACAGTCTTGGTTGGGTGTTGTACCGGCTTGGCCGCTATGGCGAAGCCGTTGAGCATATGGAGCGGGCGGTTGAACTGATGCCCGTGGATCCAATCGTGAACGACCACCTTGGGGATGTCTATTGGGCTGTGGGACGTCTGCGCGAAGCGGAATTCCAATGGAGCCGGGCCTTGTCCTTTATCAAACCGGACGAGAACAATGCCGAGGCAGATCCGGACCGAATTCGCCGCAAGCTCGAAGTCGGGCTGGACAAGGTTTTGGCCGAAGAAGGTGCTCCGCCGCTAAAGGTTGCCAATGACGACGGTTGAGGTTTTTGCCCCGGCCAAGATCAATCTGACACTGCATGTCACCGACCAGCGGGCTGATGGGTATCACCTTCTCGACAGCTTGGTTGTATTTGCCGATATCGGGGACACGATCCTGGCCAAAGCCTCAGAGACACTGTCGTTGGCACTGGACGGTCCCCAGGGTGATCAGTTGACAGCCGAGCCGGACAACCTGGTCCTGCGGGCTGCGCGTCTGTTGGCGGGTAACCGCGGTGCGGCTTTGACGCTGGTCAAACGTCTGCCGGTGGCTTCCGGCATCGGAGGGGGATCAGCGGATGCGGCTGCCACTTTGCACGCGCTCAGCCAGCTGTGGGGGCTGGCGATACCAGAATCAGACGCAATCGTGACCTTGGGGGCGGATGTCCCTGTCTGTATGGAGTCGGTACCGCAACGCATGACCGGAATAGGCGATACACTCGCACCTGTTCCGGGCTTGCCGCGCATGGACATCGTGCTGGTCAATCCGGGGGTCTCAGTCTCGACCCCATCGGTGTTTCAAAACCTCAGCAACAAGCGCAACGCTCCGATGCCGGATCCGCTGCCACATTGGCGCGGTCCTGTCGATTTCGTTGATTGGCTCCAAACCCAGCGCAATGATCTGCTGGCACCGGCCATCACACTGCAACCTGTGATGCAGGACACACTCCAGGCTTTACGCCAAACCGGCGCCATGCATGTGGGAATGTCTGGATCCGGAGCCACCTGTTTCGCGCTGTTCCCGAAAGACGGATCCGCGCAATTGGCAGCCCAATCCATGCCCGCGCCTTGGTGGCGGGCGCATGGGCAGATCCTTTAGCCCGCCTTCGGCTTCTTTCTGGTCAAAAATACCTCGGGGGGAGCGTTGAAATCCGCATGGATTTCAACGTGGGGGGCAGAGCCCCCAGGGTGCCCGGGCTTCGAGCACCCGATCAGTTCAGCCGTGACACGACATAATCCGCCAGATCGTGCAGCATCTGGCGCACGGGGTGGTCGGGCAGCGCTTCAAGCGCCTTTTTGGCTCTGGTGGCCCAGCCAAACGCATCCGCGCGGGTCTGGGTGAGCGTGTCGTATTTGACCATCAATGCCAAAGCCTGCTCCAGGTCACCGTCCTCCTGACGGCCCTTTTCGATGGTGCGCACCCAAAAAGCGCGTTCTTCATCGGTGGCTTGTGCGACGGCCTTGATGACCGGCAGGGTCAACTTGCGCTCGCGGAAGTCGTCGCCGACATTCTTGCCCGTCGTTTTGCTGTCGCCCTGATAATCCAACAGATCATCGGCAATCTGAAACGCTATCCCCAGCGCATCGCCATAGTCAAAAAGCGCCTTCACTTCGACCTCAGAGGCTCCGGCGATCACACCGCCGACTTCGGTCGCTGCGGAAAACAACGCCGCCGTCTTGCCCCGGACAACCTGCAAATAGATGCTTTCGTCGGTTTTCAGGTCCATGGCGGCGGTCATCTGCAACACTTCGCCTTCGGCAATCGTGGCCGATGCGTTGGCCAGAATGTCCAGCACCCGCAACGATCCGGTTTCCACCATCAACTGAAAGCTGCGGGAAAACAGGTAATCCCCCACCAGGACAGAGCTTTTGTTGTCCCATAACAGGTTGGCCGTCGGGCGACCGCGCCGTTGGGCGCTTTCATCCACCACGTCATCGTGCAGCAGGGTGGCGGTGTGGATGAATTCAACTGTTGCCGCCAGTCGAATGTCGTGGTCCCCCTGATAGCCACACATCTTGGCGGCGGCCAGGGTCAGCATCGGGCGCAACCGTTTGCCTCCGGCACCGACCAGATGGGCGGTGACTTCGGGAATGCGTGGTGCATGTTCCGATGCCATCCGGGTTTGGATCAGGTCATTAACCTTGTCCATTTCTGCTGCCAGCGTTTCAGCCAGAAGCTCATGAGGTTTTTGAGTCATGCTGTTGTGCATCACGCTCCTGCTACAAGGCTCGACATTGTCGGCTCCTTGCCTTTAGATCCATCCCATGAAAGAACTTCTGCGCAGCACCGATCCAACCATCATGGCTTTTGCATCCGCTCTCCTTGAGGGAGAGGATATAGACTGCTTTCAGATGGACGTAAATATGAGCATTCTGGAAGGCGGCATAGGGATTTTTCCACGTCGTTTGATGGTTCATGAAGACGATCATGAACAGGCTGTCCGAGTGATGCGGGACAATGAGATTCCATTGGGTAAATGACCGGTTTTTCGGCTGATGATCTGACGTGCGACAGGTTCCTGGGTGGCAAGATTCAGCTGTTGCAGCCCCGCAGGGGTTACAGGGCCGGGGTAGACCCTGTTCTGTTGGCGGCGGCGATTCCTGCGCGATCGGGGCAGCGGGTGCTAGAGCTTGGTTGCGGGGCAGGGCAGGGGTTGTTGTGTCTGGCCGCGCGGGTTGGGGGCATAGTTTTGGCCGGCGTTGAACTGCAATCGGCCTATGCCGATCTGGCGCGCCGCAACGGCGTTGAAAACGGTGTCTCCTTGGAAATTGTGACGGCCGATCTGTCCGGCCTTCCGGACGAGATTCGCCAGCAACAGTTTCACCACGTGATGGCCAACCCGCCTTATTATCGCAAGGGGGCCCACAGCAGCGCGACAGATGCCGGGCGGGCGACGGCGCTGGGTGAGGAGACCGCGCTGGAGGCGTGGATCGAAACCGCCGCCCGGCGATTGTTGCCAAAGGGCTACCTGCATATGATCCAGCGCGCGGACAGGTTGCCGGACATGTTGGCAGGCTGTGACGGGCGTCTCGGGTCAATCGAAGTCCTGCCTCTGGCTGCGCGCATTGGGCGTGCACCGGATCTGATTATTCTGAGGGCCCGCAAGGAGGGGCGCGCACCGTTTCGGCTTCATGCGCCGGTGATCTTGCACACTGGGACACACCATGACCGGGACGAAGACCATTACCGTCCCGAAATTGCGGCGATCCTGCGTTCTGGCGCGGCGCTTGACTGGCCAAAATGACGTTAGGGCAGGCTGGTGGCGCGTTTGTCTGGTTCTATGCGGTTTTGGCAATGCAAAATTGTGTGTCGGCGGTGCATAGCCGATATGACAGTTTAGTGAAAAAAACACGCATCTGCGACGTGACAGGGGCAAAGATGTATGCTCAACTCGTCTGGCACACTATTCAGAGGAGGATTGCTATGAGCGTGAGCTCGCATCTGGCGGAACTGAAAAGAAAGCACGAGCAACTCAGTCACAAGGTTGAAGAAGCTCAACGTGCTCCGGGCGTGGATGACCTACATGTGGCATCTCTGAAGAAGCAAAAGCTAAAACTCAAAGAAGAGATCGAGCGTCTGGCATCTTGCGACGCATGAATCTTGGTGTGCTGCGGAGAGACATCTCTCCGTAGCCCTCCCCCCCTTTCAAATCAGCGCGAATTGACCAAGGCCCGGGTGTCCGTGTGGAGATCATTGGCCTGCAATGACACCCATGGCGATCACATCAGCGGCCCTGTCCCGTGTGATCTGTTAATCGGGTGCCATCAAATGTCTTCGACTGGAATAATCGAAAAACGATCTGAAATATGGGCCGTCTTTTCGATTTCGTAGACAAACCAATCCCGAAACGCCGCGACCTGTGGGCGGTTCTCCGCCCCCTTTTGGCATAGAAACCGAAATCGTGCCTGGGTTTCCAAGGCCACCGGAAACGGGGCCACCAATCGGCCTTCTTCCAGATCCTTGATGATCATCGCGCGACGACCCAGCGCAACACCTACCCCCGCTACGGCTGCATCAATGGCATGGTCGGCGTTGGAAAAATGGGCACCATGGGTCGGGTTGTGATCAATCCTGACGGCCCGAAACCAGGCCGGCCAGTCACACCGTGGGTTTAGGAAGTCGATGGATGTGTCAAAGATCAGCGGAGCCTTGGTCAAGCTGTGCGGTGTCGGGAATTGTTCGGCCATTTCCGGCGTCATCACCGGGGTCATCCATTCCTTGCGCACGGGTACGGAATAGAGGCCGTCGTCAGTTCCCAGGCCAAATCTGATCGCCACGTCCACGTCATCGCGTTCAAAATCCATCAGCCGCAAGGTGGCTGAAAAGCGTAGGTCAATCTCGGGATGCGCGCGCGCAAATTCATACAGACGCGGTGCCAGCCATTTGGCGGTCAGCGCCGGGCCGGCAGTGACGGTTAGGGTGGTGTTGTCCTGCAGTCGCCGCGTCGCGGTCCAGGCTGCGGTCAGCTGGGTAAACCCCTGTGCCGCGCCGGGGGCCAATGTGCGCCCCGCTTCTGTCAGTTCGACGGCCCGGTTCAATCGAACAAACAGTGGTTGGCCCAAATGCTCTTCGAGAGATTTGATCTGAAATGACAAGGCAGCCGGGGTCACGTTCAGCTCTGCGGCGGCCTGTGCAAACGACATGTGGCGCGCTGCAGCATCAAAGGCACGCAGAGCGGTCAGGGGAGGGAGGCGGTCAGACATTTCAGAACAGTATTACTTAACTGAAGCGTTGAAAAGTCTCGTTTGTAGTAATTTTTGATGGGCCTCATATTCAGTACAGATAGAAATTTTTGACCTGAGAGGTAAGGCCATGATTATTTCAGCAAATGCAGACGTTCATCGTGCGGCGCATCGGGCCCATCTGTGCAGGTCCAACACGTTGGCCGGTGCCGTGACGCGGTTTTGGGCGCGGCTGTTTGTCATTCGTCCTTCCCGCTGAGCAGAGCGCGCCTGTTCTTACGGGATGAAAAAGGGGCCGGTCCATTTGGACCGGCCCCTGTGTTTCTATTTGTCGCCCTTGCGGGGATTGGCGCGGTTCAGACGAAGAACTGCGCGCCGTTGGCCGAGATGGTCGAGCCGTTGATGAACTGGGAATCATCGGACGCCAGGAAGGCCACGCAGCGGGCAATCTCTTCGGGCTCGCCCAGGCGACCGGCCGGGATCTGTGCGACGATGGAATCGCGGACTTTCTCCGGAACGGCCATGACCATTTCGGTGGCGATATAGCCAGGGCAAATAGCGTTTGCGGTGATGCCAGCGCGGGCACCTTCTTGTGCCAGCGATTTGACGATACCCAGATCGCCTGCCTTGGTCGCGGCATAGTTGGCCTGAGCGAACTGACCTTTTTGACCGTTAATCGACGAAATCACGATGACACGGCCAAATTTGCGCTCGCGCATGCCAGGCCAAATCGGGTGTACGGTATTGAACACGCCGGTCAGGTTGGTGTCGATCACCTGGTGCCACTGTTCAGGGGTCATCTTGTGGAACGGAGCGTCGCGGGTGATGCCTGCGTTTGCTACAACGATGTCGATGGGGCCTACTTCGGCTTCGACTTTGGCGATGCCAGCAGCCGATTCTTCGTAATCAGCAACATTCCATTTATAGGTGGCGATGCCGGTTTCGGCGGTGAATGCGGCGGCGGCTTCGTCGTTGCCGGCATAGGTCGCCGCGACGTTGTAGCCTTCGGCCTTCAGTGCTTTGGAAATTGCGGCGCCGATGCCGCGGCTGCCGCCGGTGACGAGTGCTGTACGTGCCATGTGGGGAATCCTCCAGTAGTGAATTGGCTTGGTAATGCTGTTACGTTTTTAACCAAGGATACGCAATATTGTTTCGTCATGAATTTGGCATCAGAAACGGCTAATATTGTCGCACATCCTTCAAGTTGTTGAATTGGAAAAGAAAAGGGCGCCCAAAAGGCGCCCCCAATTATGTGCTTGGGTGCGAGGATTAATCCCGCTCCACACACAGGGCTACGCCCATGCCACCGCCGATGCACAGAGTGGCGAGACCCTTTTTGGCGTCGCGGCGCTTCATTTCGAACAACAGGGTATTCAGAACCCGACAGCCCGATGCACCGATGGGATGGCCGATCGCGATGGCACCACCGTTGACGTTGACGATGGCCGGATCCCAGCCCATGTCCTTGTTCACGGCACAGGCCTGTGCGGCAAAGGCTTCGTTGGCTTCGACCAGGTCCAGGTCATCAACCGACCAGCCTGCCTTTGCCAGCGCCTTGCGCGATGCGTGGATCGGGCCAACACCCATGATCGACGGGTCCAGACCAGCCGTTGCATAAGACGCGATGCGCGCCAGCGGTTCGATGCCACGCTTTTCAGCGTTTGCAGCGGACATCAGCAGGGTTGCAGCGGCACCGTCGTTCAGGCCCGAAGCGTTGGCTGCGGTGACCGAGCCGTCTTTGGTAAAGGCTGGGCGCAGTTTCTGCATGGCGGCCATTGTGGCTCCGTGACGGATGTATTCGTCAGCGTCCACAATGATGTCGCCCTTGCGGGTCTTGACGGTGAAAGCGGCGATTTCGTCGGCGAATTTGCCGGCTTTTTGCGCAGCTTCGGCCTTGTTCTGCGATGCAACAGCGAATTCGTCCTGCATGTCGCGGGAAATCTGCCACTGGTTGGCGACGTTTTCAGCGGTTTGACCCATGTGGTAACCGTTGAACGCGTCCCACAGGCCGTCACGGATCATGGTGTCGATGTATTTCATGTCGCCCATCTTGTGACCGGCGCGCAGGTTGGCGGCGTGGGGCGAGAGGGTCATGTTTTCCTGACCACCGGCACAAACGATGTCGGCATCGCCCAATTGGATGTGCTGTGCACCCAATGCAACGGCGCGCAAGCCCGATCCACACACCTGGTTGATGCCCCAGGCGCTGCTTTCCTGTGGCAGGCCGGCGTTGACATGTGCCTGACGGGCGGGGTTCTGGCCCTGGGCTGCGGTCAGAACCTGGCCCAGAATGGTTTCGGACACTTCGCCCTTTTCAACGCCTGCACGTTCCACAACAGCTTCGAGCACCGCTGCACCCAGATCATGGGCGGGGGTGTTGGCGAATGAGCCGCCAAAGCTGCCGACGGCGGTACGTGCGGCGGATGCGATTACTACGTTGGTCATAATGTTGGATCCTTTGCCATCCTGTCGTGTCAGGAATATGACAGCCAATCTGTGGTCTCATAGGGCCACACGGCAATCAATTTCCTCCCTAACTGGAGATGGAAATACATCAATGCTGCAATCGCAGCAATGGACAGGGTGTCTCACGGTCAACAGAGGCGACCGATTGCACGCCAAATGCGGCAAATGCAGGGCTAGGCGCGTTGGGCCATCTCTTCGATCCAGGGTGGGCGAACCGTTGGGGCGCTGAACAAATAGCCCTGGAGGCAATCAATTCCAATGGAGACCAGGAATTCTGCGTCTTCACGGGTTTCAACCGATTCTGCGATTGTCAGCATGTCGAATTCCTGAGCCACTGAAACAAGTGCCCGCGTCAGGCATTGATTGTCATAATTCTTGTGAACACCGCGGATGAACTGACCGTCGATTTTGACCGCATCAAAAAAGAAGTCCCGGAAATGGCGAAAGGCCAGATTGCCGGCACCAAAATCATCCAACGCAAACGCAATGCCGTGTTCCTGCATACGCCCCATGAAATCCACCACCACTTCGGGCATCGACATTGCCGACCCTTCGGTGATCTCCAAAACCAGGCGTTCACCCAACGTGGGATCTTTCTTGAGAAACCGATCGAGAACGCGCGACCAGCGGGAATAGCCGATCGACCGGGCAGACATGTTTATGGACAGGCGGATATCCAGATTTTTGGTCAGCGCCCGCATCCCGTGTTCCAGAGCCAGACAATCCAATTCACGACCGATTTCGCGGTCTTCGACCAGGGGCATGAATTCGCGGGCGGGGATTACCCGGCCAGTCGCATCAAGAACCCGAATGAACCCTTCGTAAAAGGCAACGCCATGCGGTGGGTGGGCTTGCATGACTGACTGATAGGCCAACATGCAATTGTTGTGTTTGACCGCTTCTTCGACCATTTCCATGGTCGACCCATCGCGCTGTGCCACGGCCGCGTTCAGGGGGCTGTCACCCCCGACAGGAATATCCGCTTTGATCATGCGCTTGTTCGTCATCCTGGACCTCACCTTCGGATGCGCCAAGAATTCGCCCAAAGTATGAATCTGCGATTAAACCTCGCATTTTAACGGTTCATGGGGCACAAGGGTTCAAACAAAAGGGGAACATGATCATGGAGCGTTGTGGGTGGGCCGGGTCGGAAGAGATCTATGTCAGATATCATGACACCGAATGGGGCGTTCCTGAATATGACAGCCGCGCCCTGTGGGAAAAACTGATCCTGGATGGATTTCAGGCCGGGTTGAGCTGGATTACCATATTGAAAAAAAGGGATAATTTTCGCGCAGCCTTTGCCGATTTTGATCCAAACATTGTTGCTGAATGGGGGGAGCCGGAGATTGAACGGCTGTTGCAAGACCCCGGAATCATCCGCCACAGGGGCAAGATTGCCGCGACAATCACCAATGCGCAGGCCTGGCAAAGGATAGAGGCAGAGCAGGGTTTCGATACCTATTTGTGGACCTATTTTGGCGGCGTGCCGTTGCAAAACAGCTGGAACAGCCTGTCAGAGGTTCCTGCCAAGACCGCTTTGTCCGAAGAAATTTCCAAGGATTTGAAGAAACGAGGATTCAAATTTTGCGGGCCGACCATCGTGTACGCCTTTTTGCAGGCATGCGGGTTGATCAACGACCATCTTGTTACCTGCCCCTGCCATAACAGGGTCAAGACGTTGAAGCGATAGCGGCTGCGGTGATCCGATCAGTTCACTTCGCCAAAGCTGCGCAGATCCTCGGTTCGGGCGCGGGTCAGGCGTTCCAGGCAACCAAAGTGCAACAGTGGCTGCATGGATCCGCCCGCAGCCAGCATGGTTTCGGCCGAACAGGCCAGGTCGCGATAGGTAATCCAGGCACGTTGAGCATCGCGCAGCAGCGTGACACTGCTGACCTGACCCGAGGGGGCATAGGTGTCGATCTGTTTCGCCATGTCGCGGGCCAAGCCATAGGCAAGGTTCAGATCTTCGTCCGCGAACCGATAGAATTGGGCCGCACATTCGTTCATTGCGCTTTGGGTTTGCGGGGCGCTGCAATCCTGCGCAAGAGCGACAGATGTGCTGCCAAAGGTCAGGACGACTCCCAGAAAGAATAACCGCATGGAAGAAAACTCATTTTGTTTCAGGTGTATGTCCGTCCCTACCTTAGGGGGCACAGCATGACTGTTGCAAATGCGATCCCGCTGCGAAGACGCAAAACATCCGGTTGGGTCTCAAATCAGCCGGGTGGTCGGGTGGTGTGGATTTGCCCAACTGCCAACAGGTGCGGCGCGCAGATCAGACCGCCATGGATTGCACTATCAACATCACGGAGCGGATCCGTCGGAATTGGATTCGCTGCTGCAGCCTCGGACATGCCGGATGAAGGTTCGGCGGTCGTTGGTGCCCTTCGGCTTTTGATTGATGATGTCCGGGTCAGAATGTGTCGCCGGCTGAGCGGGTTAGACAACACAGGCACCGGCGCAGTCAGTCGGGCGAGGGTAGGAGGCGCAAGTGCCAAAGGTCCTATGGGCCAACCGAAGCTGCCTGAACACCGTTAGGCGCCCCAATCCGCGATGGGGCGTCCTGTGATTCAGCCTGACGATCGTCTGCTACTCCAAAAGCGCCGAGATGATCGCCTTGGCGCTGTCGGAATTCCATTCGGCGTCGCCCCGCAGACGGGCGATTTCCCGGCCCTGCGGGTCAAGAATCACTGTGATCGGCAGACCCAGCACTGACATTTCCCGCGCCACGGCCTGTTTGGGATCCTGATGGCGGGGCAGGTTGTCGATGCCGTTTTCGTCAAAGAACTTGACGATACCAGCCGGGTTGTTCCGCCCGGTGGCCAGGGTCAGAACCTCAAAGTCGTCCCCGCCGAATTCGGCCTGGAGTTCGGAGATCTGCGGCATTTCCTTGCGGCAGGGCGCGCACCATGTGGCCCAGAAGTTCAACAGAACATACTTGCCCTTATAGTCTTCGAGCGTCGCTGTGCCCTGGTCGTCTTCCAGGAAAAAGGCGGCCTTGGACGTCTCTTTGGGCGCGGCATGGAACACCAGTTTCTTCATGCTGCCTTCGCGCAAGGCTTCGAGCGACGCGACATCAGCAGCAAGAGAGGCATTTGCACCCAAGGCAAGGGCCATATAAAGGGTGATCAGACGAAAAAGACGCATAGCAACTCCGGGTTTCCAACATGACTGACCAATCCTCGAACCAGATGTGGGGCGGCCGCTTTGCCGCTGGACCTGACGCGATCATGGAGGCAATCAATGCCTCGATCGGATATGACCAGCGGATGGCAGCCCAGGACATTGCCGGGTCGAGAGCCCATGCCGCCATGTTGGCCGCCACGGGCGTGATTACCGATAACGATGCAGACGCCATTCGGGAAGGCCTGCTCACCGTTTTGTCAGAAATCGAAAGCGGCACGTTCCAGTTTTCTACCGCGTTGGAAGACATCCACATGAATGTGGAGGCGCGGCTCAAGGAAATTATCGGTGAACCGGCAGGGCGTCTGCACACCGGTCGGTCCCGCAATGACCAGGTGGCGACCGATTTCAAACTGTGGGTGCGTGACCAGTTGGACGCTGCGGAAAGCGGGTTGTTGGCCCTGATCAACGCCTTGCTGTCACAGGCCGAGGCTGGCGCCGACTGGGTGATGCCGGGCTTTACCCATCTTCAGACCGCGCAGCCGGTGACTTGGGGGCATCACATGATGGCCTATGTGGAAATGTTCGGCCGCGACCTGTCCCGTGTGCGCGATGCCCGGGCGCGGATGAACGAATCGCCTCTTGGGGCCGCCGCATTGGCTGGGACGTCATTCCCGATTGACCGCGACATGACGGCATCGGCGTTGGGGTTCGATCGCCCATCCGCCAATTCGTTGGATGCGGTGTCTGACCGTGACTTTGCGCTCGAATTCCTGTCGACCGCTTCGATCTGTGCCATGCACCTGAGCCGTTTTGCCGAAGAGCTGGTGATCTGGTCTTCGGCTCAGTTCCGCTTTGTCACCCTGTCGGATCGCTTTTCCACCGGGTCGTCGATCATGCCACAAAAGAAGAACCCCGACGCGGCCGAGCTGATTCGCGCCAAGGTTGGCCGCATCTTTGGTGCCAATACCGCGTTGATGATGGTGATGAAGGGTCTGCCGCTGGCCTATTCCAAAGACATGCAGGAAGACAAGGAACAGGTCTTTGATGCTGCTGACAACTGGATGCTAGCGCTGGCAGCGATGGAAGGCATGGTCAAGGACATGACCGCAAATGTCGACAGCCTGGCCGCCGCCGCCGGATCGGGATTCTCGACGGCCACCGATCTGGCCGATTGGATGGTGCGGGTGCTCAAGGTGCCATTCCGCGATGCCCACCATGTTACAGGCACCCTGGTGGCCATGGCCGAACAGCGCGGCTGTGACCTGCCGGACCTGAGCCTTGAGGACATGCAGGGTGTACATGCGGGGATCACCCAGGACATTTTCACCGTGCTTGGCGTCGAGAATTCGGTAAACTCGCGTATGTCCTATGGGGGGACCGCACCTGCACAGGTTCGGGCCCAGATCGCGCGATGGAGAGAGAATTTGGCATGATCCGATCTGTTCTGATGGCCCTGTTCTGTAGTGTGCTGCTGACTGCCTGTGGCGCGGATGGCGAGCCGGTGCAGCCTTCGTTGAACGCCAATGTCGGGATTTCCGGCTCTGGTGCCTATGTGAATGGCGGCGTTGGGCTCTCACAGGGGCCGTTGAACATTTTCGTCGGGTTTTAAGCGACCATATGGAGACGGGGCAGGTCATCGGGCCCCGTTTTCTTGGATTTCCATAAAATCGGAAACAATCCAGTCAAATTTTGGCCATTTTTTCCGTCTACCCTGTCTGTAACGAGCAGAATTGCCGTCAATGTTGTGCCATTGAGGAGACAGAGTATGACCGCCGCAGCAGCAGCCCCCGCCCCCAACAGCGTGCCTACGGGCAAGGCCCTTTTGGCCGCGCCGCAAATGGTCAAGGCACCACCAGCGGCAATGCTGGTTCGCGTGGCGCGCGCCTATGGCGTCAGCCCGATCCGCCAAATGCGCGAGGCATTCCTGCTGAGCCGGGGCAAGAGCAGGCTGTTCCTGAACGAATATTTCTCTTCTGGCCTCTATCACCCGGATCTTAGCTGGCAGGCAAAAAAGCAATATGTCGGCAGTCGCTCCAGCTGGGATCTGAACGCGTGGTTGTCACCGAGCAGCCTGAACGGGCAAAAGACCTTTGTTGCGGACAAGGTCATGTATACCTCGCTGTTGGAACAACTGGGGTTTCGGACAACCAAAACGCAGGCGGTGTTCTCCACGCTGCGCCGTGCCGGAAACATCCCGACGCTGTCCACCGCCAAGGACCTGCGCAAGTTCCTGACCGAAGACGCGGTATTTCCACTATTTGGTAAACCGCAGTCCTATTCAGGCAGCTTTGGTTCGGCCCTGTTGGATCACATGAACGGGTCCGAGATCGTATTGGGCGATGGGCGCGGCATTGATCTGGACGATTTCTGTGCCGAGATCGTGCGCGAATATGGCGAAGGATACCTGTTTCAGTCGGCGTTGGAGCAGCATGAATCCCTGTCCAAGGTTGCAGGCAACGCCATCGGCACCCTGCGAATCGTCACCATCCGGGATGAACAGATGCCCCGACCGATGTACGCCCTGTGGAAGGTGCCGTCGCCCAAGGCGATGTCTGACAATTTCTGGCAGGACGGAAGCATGATCGCGCCGGTTGATGAACAGACAGGGATTGTAGGTCAATGCCGCATCGGCACCGGTCCCGATGCGCGCGACATCGAAGAACACCCCGTGTCAGGTGAAAAATTCAAAGGCCTGCAAATCCCCCATTGGGACGAAGCCTGTAAAATGGCGGCCGAAGCCCACGCATTGTTCCCCGAATTTGGCGTGATTGGGTGGGATGTGGCCATGACGCCCAATGGCCCGTCGCTGATCGAATGCAACGACAACCCGTTCCATTCGCTCTATCAGCTGGCATTCCAGCGCGGCATCAAGAATGATGATTTCATGCCGGTGTTTGAGGCGGCCGCTAAACGGTCTCGCGACATGCTGGATTATCGCAACAATCTGGTGAAAAAGCGCCAGAAACAGCAAAAGACCGGCAAACCAGCCTAGGCTGTTCGCCCGAAAACCCGAATTTCATTTGATCCATGACGCGGTTTTGGTCTAAGCGCGCGTCATGGATCATTTTCTTTATCGCAATGGTACGCTTTTTGCCGAAGACGTGCCCGTCACCGAAATCGCGGCTGCCGTGGGTACGCCGTTTTATGTCTATTCCACCGCGACTCTGCAGCGGCATTTCCGTCTGTTTGACGAGGCGCTGGAGGGCACCGACCATCTGGTCTGTTACGCGATGAAGGCCGCCAGCAACCAGGCGATCCTGAAAACCCTGGCACAGGCTGGGGCAGGGATGGATGTGGTGTCGATGGGCGAATATCTGCGCGCCAAAGCCGCGGGCGTCCCTGGCGACAAGATCGTGTTTTCCGGTGTCGGCAAGACTTCTGACGAGATCCGAACAGCGCTGGAAGGCGGGATTCGTCAGTTCAACGTGGAATCCGAGCCCGAACTGGAGGCGATCAATGCGGTTGCCCTGTCGCTGGGCAAGGTTGCGCCGATCACGGTGCGTGTGAACCCGGATGTCGATGCCAAGACCCATGCCAAGATTGCGACTGGCAAATCCGAAAACAAATTCGGCATTCCGATCTCGCGTGCCAGTGCGGTGTACGCTCATGCGGCCAACCTGCCGGGGCTCGAGGTGATTGGCATCGACGTGCATATCGGCTCGCAGCTGACTGAACTGGAACCGTTTCGTCTGGCGTATGAAAAGGTGGCCGACCTGACCCAACACCTGCGCAGCGAAGGCCACAATATCCGCCGTCTGGATCTGGGCGGCGGTTTGGGTATCCCCTATGTCCGGTCCAACGATGCGCCGCCGTTGCCCGTGGAATATGGCCAGCTGATCAAGGACACGCTGGGACATCTGGGGTGCGAGATCGAGATTGAACCCGGTCGTCTGATCGCAGGCAACGCAGGCCTGATGGTGTCCAAAGTGATCTATGTGAAGTCGGGCGAAGACCGGGATTTTCTGATTATCGACGGGGCGATGAACGACCTGATCCGCCCCGCCATGTACGAAGCCCATCATGACATCGTGCCCGTCACCGAGGCCGAGGCCGGAGTCGAAAGCCAACCCTATGACATCGTCGGTCCGGTCTGTGAAAGCGGCGATACCTTTGCCAAACAACGCAATATGGCTCCGCTGGTCGCAGGCGATCTGATCGCCTTCCGCAGTGCCGGGGCCTATGGTGCCGTGATGGCCAGCGAATACAATTCGCGCCCGTTGATCCCCGAAGTTCTGGTCAATGGGGATCAATTTGCGGTTATCCGCCGACGCCCGACCTTTGACGAAATGATAAATCGCGATACCATCCCCGAGTGGCTCTGACGCGATCAGGTGCAGGCCATCAGGAGACCCTGACCGAATGGCCAGAAAAAACAGGCACCATACGGCATTGACTACCCTGCGCTGGCCCTTGCGGCTGACGCAGGCGGGGCTGGCTGCTGAACGCATCGTACGCGCGTTCTGGCCGGTAATGACCTGTGTGATGCTGGGGCTTTCGGCGCTGATGCTGGGCATACAGGATCAAATCGCGATCGAAGCAGTCTGGATCGGCGTTGTCTTGCTTGTTCTGGCACTTTTGGGATTTTTGATCCGTGGTGCGCTGAAATTTCGCTGGCCGAACCGTTCCGAAGCGATTGCGCGCCTGGATGAAACCCTGCCGGAACGGCCCATCGGTGCGCTGTTGGATACACCGGCGATTGGCACAGATGATGAGGCCAGCCTGAAGCTGTGGCAGATCCATCAGGCCCGTATGGCCGATCGCGCGGCACAGGCGCGCGCACCCAAGCCGGATTTGAGCGTGACCCGCGCCGACCCATTTGCCCTGCGGTATGTCGCGATGTTGGCATTGGCGATCGCTGTGCTGTTCGGGTCGATCTGGAAGGTTGGCTCGGTCGCTGAAATGACGCCAGGGGCCGCTTCGGCAGCCGCCGGTCCGTCCTGGGAAGGTTGGGTCGAACCGCCTCGTTACACGGGCTTGCCCACCATCTACCTCAATGACATCACCGCTGATGGGTTGACGGCACCAGCCGGCAGCCAGGTGACGCTCAGGTTTTATGGTCAGGTGGGGGATCTGGTGTTGGCCGAAACCGTTTCAGGGCGCACCGGAGTGGTTCCGTCGGCTTCGGATCCGCATCAGAAGTTCACCATTGCCGAATCGGGACACATCCGGATTGACGGCACGGGCGGGCGAGCATGGGAGGTGCAGGCCACGCCGGACACAATACCACAGATTTCCATCGCCGGTCCGGCCGAGGCCAAACCCGGCGGCGTCATGGCGTTGACGTTTGCGGCTCAGGACGACTACGCGGTCACCGGTGGCGAGGTTCGTGTCGAGCTGGATTTGAACGCTGTGGATCGCCGTCACGGGCTCAGGATCGACCCGGAACTGCGCGATCCGATTGTTGTGGGGTTGCCGCTGCCGATCTCTGGAAACCGCGACAGCTTTGTCGAAGAAGTCATCGAAGATTTCTCCCAGCACCCCTGGGCCAACCTGCCGGTGATCTTTACCCTTTCAGCCACCGATGCGGCGGGTCAGACCGGGATGTCGGAAGCGGTTGGTTCGATCCTTCCGGCGCGGCATTTCTTTGATCCGCTTGCGGCGGCTATTGCCGAACAGCGGCGCGATCTGCTGTGGTCTCGGGACAATGCGGGTCGTGTGGCACAGGTGCTGCGCGCGGTGTCGCATCGCCCCGACAGGATCATCAAATCGCACACGGTCTACCTGCGGCTCCGGACCATCCTGCGCCGATTGGAGAGCTTTACCGCCTATGGGATGACCACGACCCAACAGGAAGAGATCGCCCAGGCGATGTGGGATCTGGCCGTGCGGCTGGAAGATGGCGATGCGGCGGATGCGCTGGAACGGATGCGCCAGGCACAGGAACGCCTGTCTCAGGCAATGAAAAACGGGGCCAGCGACGCCGAGATAGCCGAACTGATGCAGGAGCTGCGCGACGCCACTCAGGATTATCTGCGGCAATTGTCCCGACAGGCGCAGCAGCAGAATCAGGACGGCCAAAGCCCCGGTCAGCAGCCGGATGAAAACGCTCTGCAAATGACCCAGGATGATTTGCAACAGATGATGGATCGCATCCAGGAACTGATGGAACAGGGCCGCATGGCCGAGGCCGAACAGGCACTGCAGGAATTGCAGGAGCTGATGGAAAACATGCGTGTCACGCAAGGGCAGGGGCAGGACGGCCAATCTCCGGGGCAACAGGCGATGGAAGGGCTGGCCGATACGCTGCGCGAACAACAAGGTCTGAGCGACCAGGCCTTTCGCGACCTGCAGGAACAGTTCAACCCCGATGCCCGGAGTGGCGAAAGCCAGGGCAACGAGGGGCGCAATGGCGGTCTGGGACGCGGTGAAAGCCACGAAGGTCAGGGACAGGGACGCGGCGAAGGGTCAGCCAATGAAAACGGGTCCTCGGGGAGCCAACCCGGTGCCGACGGTGAAGGGTCCACAGGTCCCGGATCCGAACAGGGACTGGCCGACCGCCAGCAGGCCCTGCGTCAGGAGCTGCAACGCCAGGAAAATGGTCTGCCCGGCGCCGGAACGCCCGAAGGCGAAGACGCCCGTGATGCATTGGGGCGAGCCGGTGAAGCAATGGACAAGGCCGAAGACGCGCTGCGGCAGGACAATCTGGCCGATGCCATCGACCAGCAGGCGCAGGCGATGGAAGCGTTGCGCGAAGGGATGCGATCGCTGGGCGAGGCGATGGCCAACGAACAGCAACCTGGGCAAGGCGCGCGGGATGGTGCCCAACAGGCTCAGAATCGCGACCCGTTGGGGCGCAACTCCTCGTCGCGTGGCGGGGCGCTGAACGGCGAAGACAATATGTTGCGCGGCGCGGATGTGTACCGCCGGGCCCGTGATCTTTTGGAAGAAATTCGCCGTCGGTCGGGCGACAGCAGCCGGTCAGAAACAGAACGCAGCTATTTGCAGCGGTTGCTGGATCGGTTTTGATCCGATCCAATCACCTGTTGTCTTGAGGGTTAGTCATTCACCCCTGATCGATCCCAACAAAGGCCCGATCAGGGTATCCAGCCAAACCCGCGCCTGATCCACCAACGCGACATATGCGCTGATCATTGGATCCGCCTGGGGAACTGACTGGGCGATCTGTGGTGCCATCTTGTAAAGCACCCCCATGCCAACCGCGATCATTAGGACCAATGCAAAACCACGGGCAAACCCGCGCTTTTCCGGGACGGGTTCAATCGCGTCCTGGTCTGCGTCCTGATCTGCGGAAGCAACCGCGTTTGTCGAAGATCTGAGTGTGGAATTTATTTCTTCGATATCGGGCAGCAATCCGCGGCGTGATCCGCTTGTGTCTTCGACAACGGCGGTGGGTTCTTCGCCCTTGATCCTGGCCATCCGGTCGCGGGCCTGACGGGCGCGGCGCGCCGGTTCGTCGTCGACCGCTTCTTCCAGTCCCATTTCGGTCTGGGTTTCCAGACCGTCGGGAGTTTCATGCGCGCGGATTTGGGCTTCGCGTTCGGCCTCTTCCCGCAGGATTTCCGAAATCGACGGATCCAGGCCTCGGGCTCCGGTTGCCTGGGGTGCCGGTGGTTGTTGGTCGGACTCCTCGATCACGGGATCCGCAGGGAGAAGATCCAGATCCTCGTCTTCATAGGCGTCGGGGTCGACACCAGTCTGGAAATCACCGTCCTCGAACGGGGTTTCGGTGTCCGCTTCTTCTTCTGTGGGGGGGACGTCCTGACCGGCGTCCCAGTCATCTTCCGCAGCCGGGCGCACCGTGTCCGGTGTGCTGTCGGGGTGGTCCTGAAACCAGGTGTTGCCGCAATTGGAACACTGGACGTCGCGACCTTCTGTCGGAATAACACCATCGGGAACTTCGTATTGCGCACCGCAATTCGGACATGTCAGTCGCATCCTGCCCCTCCTGTACCGTTTAACTGCCTGATTTTATTTTCCCAACAGCATACGCACTTTGTTAGAAACGGGGAAGAGACAATTCACTCACCTTTTTGCGGATCCGGTGCGCTCCCGTTGGGACAGAGCATTGAAACTGATGCCTTACTGGGGCACAACAGCGACAAAGGGACAAGGGGTCGGCCGTGATCGAGCTGGACAATGTGGGTTACAATTACGGCGGTGGTGAGCTGTTGACCAATGTATCGGTCCAGCTGGCACCGGGGTCGTTTCATTTTCTGACAGGGCCGTCTGGGGCTGGGAAAACAACTCTTCTGAAACTCTGTTATGGCGCACTGAAACCGACGTCGGGCAAGGCGCGCGCTTTTAATATGGATATCAAAGGGTTGGACAGGGACCAGATGGCCATGCTGCGACGCCGGATAGGTGTCGTTCATCAGGACTGCCGGTTTCTGGACCATCTTCCGGTTTATGAGAATATCGCTTTGCCTTTGACTGTATCGGGGCGGGAAATGACCCAGGAAGAAGGCAATCTGCACGAGTTGATCAATTGGGTCGGGCTGACCGAACGCGCGGATGCAACGCCGCCAGAGCTATCAGGCGGCGAACGCCAGCGTGCTGCCCTGGCACGGGCCGTCATTCTGTCTCCGGATGTGGTGATTGCCGATGAACCCACCGGGAATGTCGATTGGGAAATGTCGCAACGTCTTTTGCGTCTGCTGGTCGAATTGAACCGGATGGGCAAGACCATTCTGGTGGCGAGCCACGATCTGGCGCTGATCCGGGCCGCCAAGAAACAGGTTCAGGCGCGGGTGCTGCGCATTTCGGACCGACGGCTACAGCTGGCAGGGGCGGATTTATGAGCCAGGGACGCATTCGCGCATTGCTGATCGGTGACGCCCAGGCAGATCGGGTTGTGCCCCCCAGCGGGTTCACCGCGCATTTGACGTTGTTCGTGGCCGGGGCCATGGCGTTTCTGGCCGTTTTTGCGCTGGCACTGTCGCTGGCCTCGGGGCGTTTGGCGGATCGCTGGGCCCAAGAGCTGGCCAAGGCGGCAACTCTGCGGATCAATGCTCCGGCAGATCAACGTGTGGCTCAGACCGATGCGGCGCTGAAAATCCTTCAGCAGACCCCAGGGATCGCGTCGGCCCGGGCGTTGTCCGAAGAAGAGCAGATTGCCTTGTTGTCCCCTTGGCTGGGTCCTGACATTCCGCTGGATACTTTGCCGGTGCCACAGCTGATCGAAGTGATCGAAGGGGAACCGGGCTATGACGCGGCCGGGTTGCGGTTGCGGTTGTCTGCCGAAGTTCCCGGCGCAGTTCTGGATGACCACACGCGTTGGCGCGAGCCGCTGGTTGGGGCCGCCAACAGCCTGCGTCGCCTAGGATTGTTTTCCATATTGCTGATTGGGGGCGCGATGGCGGCCATGATTACGCTGGCGGCCAATGCTGCCCTGGCGGCCAATGCCCAGGTGATCGAGGTGCTGCGTCTGGTGGGGGCGCAGGACGCCTATATTGCCCAGGCCTTTGTGCGTCGGTTCACGCTGCGGGCCTTGATCGGTTGTGGTGTGGGTGTGATTTTGGGGATGCTGGGGGTCTGGTTGATGCCCGAGGCATCGGACGAAGGCGGGTTTCTGACCGGATTGGGGTTTCAGGGTTGGGGATGGGTCTGGCCGATCCTGATCCCGCCTTTGGGGGCCCTGGTTGCGTTTGCCGCAACCGGGACCGCGGCCCGGCGTAAACTAAGGGAGCTTGCGTGATGAAACATGCGGTCCGGTGGCTGGTATCACTGGTTTTCGTGATACAGATCTATGTGGCCATGCTGGTGCTGGGATTGGTGTTTGCTCCCTATGCCCTGGTGTCGCGCAACGGGGCCTTGATGGCGTGCAAGACCTACTGCCGTTGGGTGTTGTGGACTGCCCGCTGGATGGTGGGGATCCGCACCGAAATTCGTGGCGCTGTCCCCGTGGATGAAGTCATGATTGCGGCCAAACATCAGAGCTTCTTGGATATTCTGATGATCTTTAACGCGGCACCGCGGGCCAAATTCATCATGAAGCGTGAATTGCTGTGGACGCCCATCATTGGCATGTACGCCAAACGGCTGGGGTGTGTTCCGGTGAACCGTGGCAAACGTGGAGCCGCAATCGCCAAGATGGTTCAGGACGTCGCTGCCGAGTTTCAGGAACCAGGTCAGTTGGTGATTTATTCTCAGGGGACACGGGTCGCGCCAGGGGCTCACAAACCCTATAAGATCGGTACAGCGGTGCTGTACGAAGGGTTGAACCAGACCTGCGTGCCAGCCGCAACCAACGTGGGTGTGTTCTGGCCCCGCAAGGGGATTATGCGAAAACCGGGGCTTGCGGTGGTTGAATTTCTGGACCCGATCCAGCCCGGCGTTCGAAAAAAACTATTCATGGAAGACCTGGAAACCCGGGTCGAAGCCAAATCAAATGAATTGATGCGCGAAGCGGGGTTTGATCCTGATGGAATATCTCAACAGTCTTGATGCGCTTGACGCGCTATATGGCGATATCAGCGCCCCTGCGATGCGCAAAGTGGCCAAGCGGATGACACCCTTGTATCGGCAATGGATTATGGCCTCCAAATTATGTGTTCTGGGAACAGTCGGTCCAGAAGGCAGCGATGGCAGCCCGCGTGGGGATGATGGCCCCTGTGTGCTGGAGTTGGATCCCGGAACTCTGGCCATGCCGGATTGGCGGGGCAACAACAGATTGGACAGCCTGCGAAACATCGTGCGCGATCCGCGTGTGTCGTTGATGTTTCTGGTGCCTGGATCAAACAATGTTGTCCGGGTGAACGGTCAGGCTCGGGTCACCGCTGACGCAGATATGAGAGCGCGATTTGACAAGAACGGCAAAGTGCCTGCAACAGTCATCGTGATCGCAATCGACGAGATTTACACCCAATGCGCCCGCGCCATGATGCGCGCAGGAACATGGCTTGGTGTGGATGAGAGTGTTGATCTCCCCACGATGGGAGAGATCCTGGCCGAGATGACCGACGGAGAAGAGGGCGGGAAACCCTATGACGATGCTTGGGGCGCGCGCGCGGCGCATACCATGTGGTAGCCTGCCCACCGTCCCTTCACTCCTGTGTCGCGCTGGGTTGCGGCCGTGACAGAGGGCGGAGGAACAGCGGGCAAGAGTGCCGCTTTATCCGATGACGTCACCGATCAGCATATTGGGCTGCACATTGGTGAAATTCGGCAAATCCGCGAGCACAGGCCCGGCAGCGGCCATAGCGGCGCCCAGAGCGTCCTGATCGGCAAAGACAATTGACGCCACAGCATAAAAGGCTGGCGGCGTATCCGGCCCACCGGCAAGCCCTTTGGTTACCAATGTGCTTTGCAGGTGGGGTCCCATGTGTTCGCCCACCAGCGCCATATGTGTGCTGGTGTAATATTCATAGTCAAAGTGGGTGTCGTCGCCGATCGGATAGATGACTTGCAGTGAAACTGACATTTTGAACGCCCTTCATTTTCAGTGTCCCCGCAGTAAAGCGGTTGAGTGTGGAAACGGCAAATGAAAAGGGCGACCCGAGGCCGCCCTTGATCCTGAAATATCGCGCAATTGTCAGCTGTGGATCGGACCGTCACCACAGGCCAGCGCGGCTTCACGCACGGCTTCGGAGTAGGTCGGGTGCGCGTGGCAGGTCAGCGCCACGTCTTCGGCCGACGCCCCGAATTCCATCGCCACGCACAGTTCGTGGATCATGTCACCCGCGGCAGGCCCGATGATCGCCGCGCCCAGAATGCGGTCGGTTTCCTTGTCGGTGATGATTTTGACAAAGCCGCCTTCGGCCTGGCCAACGGCCTTGGCACGGGCGTTGCCCATGAACATGAACTTGCCGACCTTGATCTTGCGGCCTTCGGCCTTGAGCGCGTCTTCGGTGGCACCGACGGTGGCGACTTCGGGGGTGGTGTAGACCACGCCGGGGATCACGCCATAGTTGACGTGGCCATGTTTGCCAGCGATCACTTCGGCGACGGCCATGCCTTCATCCTCGGCCTTGTGGGCCAGCATGGGGCCCTCGATGGCGTCGCCGATGGCATAGATACCCGGCACGTTGGTGGCCCATTTGGCATCCGTTGCGATCTGACCGCGGTCAGTCATGGTGACGCCGATGGTGTCCAGCCCCAACCCGTCGGTGTAGGGTTTGCGCCCGGTGGCAACCAGAACGACGTCGGCGTCGAGGGTTTGTGTGTCGCCGCCCTTCTTGGGCTGGTATTTGACCTTGGCTTTGGTCTTGGTGGTGTCCACGCCCTGCACGGCCGCGCCCATGATGAAGGTGAGGCCCTGCTTTTCCAGGATGCGTTTGAAGCCGCGCTGGACGTCCTTGTCCATGCCGGGACAGACCGCATCCATGTATTCGACCACGGTGACTTCGGAGCCGAGGCGAGCGTAAACCGAGCCCAGCTCCAGACCGATCACACCGGCACCGATCACCACCATCTTCTTGGGAATCTTGGACAATTCCAGCGCTCCGGTCGAAGTCACGACGATTTTTTCGTCGACATCGACACCGGGGAGAGCGGCTGGAACCGAGCCCGACGCGATCACGATGTTCTTGGTGTCATAGGTGGTGTCACCGACCTGAACCTTGCCCGGTGCCGGGATCGAGCCATAGCCTTTGATCCAGTCGATCTTGTTCTTTTTGAACAGGAATTCAATGCCGCCGGTGTTCTGGTTGATGACGTCATCCTTGTAGGATTTCATCTGGTTCCAGTCGACGGAGGGGGATTTGCCCTTGAGGCCCATACCGGCGAAATTGTGCTCGGCTTCGTGCAGCATATGGGTGGCGTGCAACAGGGCTTTGGACGGGATACAGCCCACATTCAGGCAGGTGCCGCCCAGGGTTTCGCGGCCTTCGACCACGGCGGTTTTCAGGCCCAGCTGGGCACAGCGGATGGCGGACACATAGCCGCCGGGGCCCGCGCCGATAATGATCACATCATAGGATGCCATGAGGAAGTCCTTTCGTCAGGAATTGGGGAAACAGGGGGGGTGACATGCGTGCACCACACGTGCACCAGGCGTGCACCCCCCTGACGGGTGTGTCGGGGTGTGAGATTGCGGGAAAAGGGGGCTCTGCCCCCGGCCCAAATGGGCCTCCCCCGGGATATTTTTGGCCAGATGAAGAGGGATGGTCGCGCGCCGGAATGCGGTCCTGTGAGACACGATTGAAGCACAGGAGAGATCCCCGTCCTGCATGGAAACCTTTCAGGACGACCTGAGCTGTGAAAGTGGAGGCAATGTCGGCAAGTTTGAGCATCACGGTGTTTCTTTTGAAGCTGTGTGTTCACCGATCAACTCACCGATTGCATTCTCCGAATATTGGGACTGCGTATTAGGTGGTTGAGCCTCGATAATGGCATCCATAATTGCGGAGAAACCAAGATAGGAGTCTCGGGAGAAGCTGAAGAACCCGCACGACACAACAGGCCCTCCGATCACAAAACAGGTACCATACAACCATTGGCCATCAAGAAGCATGTGGATGCCGATGCTCAGACCCATCAGGAGGGCGGCAGCGCCAAGGCCATTGAAAAGTTCAAATTTTCTTTCCGCTTCAGAAAAATGTTGCCCCCAAACTTCGTTGCCTTCGACTGCGATAAATTTGACAACCGCGAAACGCCTTAGATGAACGGGGCTTTTCCGTTGGGCCGCCATGCCCATGAGCATGACAGCTTCGCCTGCGACGCATGAGGCGAATAGGAAAACGAGAACCTCGATCGCTGCCACACTTGGCGCTTCCAGACCAAGATAGGCAAGAGCTTGCCAAGTCTGCGGCTCTGCAGGTTTGGCCAGGTTTGCCAAGTCTGAGAGCAGCAGTAACAGGATAGAACCCAGGCCAAGGACACTAAGTGTCCTTGGCCACTGGCTCGGTATTCCTGTAAGGGCCATGCTCCTTACAGATCCATCAGCAGGCGACGGGGGTCTTCGAGGGCCTCTTTGACGCGGACCAGGAAGGTGACGGCACCTTTGCCGTCGACGATGCGGTGGTCATAGGAGAGCGCCAGATACATCATCGGGCGGATCACCACCTGACCGTTGATCGCCATCGGGCGGTCCTGGATCTTGTGCATGCCAAGGATACCGGATTGCGGTGGGTTCAGGATCGGCGAGGACATCAGCGAGCCGTAGACACCCCCGTTGGAGATGGTGAAGGTGCCGCCCTGCATTTCCGCCATCGACAGTTTGCCGTCGCGGGCGCGGGCACCTTTTTCGGCGATCGCCTTTTCGATCGCGGCAAAGGACATGGCGTCCGCGTCGCGGATCACCGGCACAACCAGCCCGGTGGGGGTGCCGGCGGCAACGCCCATATGCACGAAATTCTTGTACACGATGTCGGTGCCATCAATTTCGGCGTTGACCTCGGGCACCTCTTTGAGCGCGTGGCAGCAGGCTTTGGTAAAGAAGGACATGAAGCCCAGTTTGACGCCGTGTTTCTTCAGGAACAGCTCTTTGTATTCGTTGCGCAGGGCCATCACCTCGGTCATGTCGACCTCGTTATAGGTGGTGAGCATGGCAGCGGTGTTCTGGCTGTCCTTGAGACGTTTGGCGATGGTCTGACGCAGGCGGGTCATTTTCACCCGCTCTTCGCGCGCGGCGTCATCGGCGGCCACCGGTGCGCGGGGCGCGGCGGGGGCTGGTGCGGGGGCCGGGGTTGCAGCCGCCGCGGCCACGGCGCGGGCGACGTCGTCCTTCATGATGCGGCCATCCCGTCCGGTGCCCTGCACGGCATCCGCGCTGAGACCGGCACTGGCCATCGCCTTTTCGGCCGAGGGGGCGTTGGCCACGTCTTTGGCCGCCGCGGTGGTGGCCACGGCCGGGTTTACCGCAGCTGCGGGCGCGGCGGGGGCCGGGGCGGCACCCGAGCCGGATCCGGAGATCACGCCAAGTTTGGCGGATGCGGACACGGTGGCACCTTCGGCAGCGGTGATTTCGGTCAGCACGCCCGACGTGGGGGCGGGGACTTCGACCGAGACCTTGTCGGTTTCCAGCTCGCAGAGCATTTCGTCCTGGGCGACGGTATCACCGACCTGTTTGAACCAGGTCGATACGGTGGCTTCGGACACGGATTCGCCCAGGGTGGGAACCATGATGTCCGTGGCGCTGGCCGCGGCCGGGGCGGCGGCGGGTGCCGCGGGGGCGGCGCTGGTGCCTGCACCGCCTTCGGCGATGGTGGCCAACAGGGCGTTGACGCCAACGGTGTCCCCTTCGGCGGCAACGATTTCCCCCATGACGCCGGCAGCGGGCGAGGGCACTTCGACCGTGACCTTGTCAGTTTCCAGCTCGCAGAGCATTTCGTCCACGGCAACGGCATCGCCGGGTTTTTTGAACCAGGTGGCGATTGTGGCCTCGGTTACGGATTCACCAAGAGTTGGGACACGAACTTCGCTTGTCATCGTCATGTTATCCTTCGATGCTCAGCGCTTCGTTCACGAGCGCTTCTTGTTGGGCTTTGTGTTGGCTGGCCAGACCCGTTGCGGGCGAGGCAGACGTGGCGCGACCGACATAGCGCGGTCGTTTGTAATCGGCACCGATGCGGGTCAGCACCCATTCGATGTTGGGTTCGATAAAGGTCCAGGCGCCCTGGTTCTTGGGCTCTTCCTGACACCAGATGACTTCGGCGGTCTTGAAGCGTTCCAATTCGTTGACCATCGAGAGGGCCGGGAAGGGGTAATATTGTTCAAGCCGCATCAGGTAGACATCGTCGATGCCGCGGGCGTCGCGTTCTTCGAGCAGGTCGAAGTAGACCTTGCCCGAGCAGATCACCACGCGCTTGATCTTGTCATCGGCAACCAGCTGGGTGTCGGAGTTGCCCTTTTGGGCGTCATCCCACAGCACCCGGTGAAAGCTGGATCCGGTGGTGAAATCTTCGGCGTTGGAGACGCAGAGTTTGTGGCGCAGCAGCGATTTCGGTGTGACCAGGATCAGCGGCTTGCGGAAGGTGCGGTGCAGCTGACGGCGCAGGATGTGGAAGTAGTTCGCAGGCGTCGTACAATTGGCGACGATCCAGTTGTCCTGGCCACACATCTGCAGGAACCGTTCCAGGCGGGCCGAGCTGTGTTCAGGGCCCTGGCCCTCAAAACCGTGCGGCAGCAGGGTCACCAGACCGGACATGCGCAGCCATTTGCTTTCGCCCGAGCTGATGAACTGATCGAACATGATCTGGGCGCCATTGGCGAAATCGCCGAACTGGGCCTCCCACAGGGTCAGCGCATTGGGTTCGGCCAGCGAAAAGCCGTATTCAAAGCCGAGCACCGCATATTCGCTGAGCATCGAGTCGATGACTTCGTATTGGGACTGACCGGCGCGGATGTGGTTGAGCGGATAGTAGCGCTCTTCGGTGTCCTGGTTGATCAGGCCGGAATGACGTTGAGAAAAGGTACCGCGGGTAGCGTCCTGCCCGGACAGGCGGACCGGATAGCCTTCGGTCATGAGCGAGCCAAAGGCCAGAGCCTCGCCCGTGGCCCAGTCGATGCCAGAGCCGGTTTCGAACATCTTTTTCTTGGTTTCGAGCAGGCGACCAACCGTTTTGTGCAGCGGGAACCCGTCAGGTGCGGTCGAGAGCGCGCGCCCGATGTCGGCAAAGGTGTCGGCATCGATCGAGGTCTGTCCGCGCTGATAATCGGCGTCCTTTTTATCCAGATGCGACCAGCGCCCGTCCAGCCAGTCGGCCTTGTTGGGTTTGTAATCCTTGCCGGTTTCGAACTCTTCGTTCAGATGCGCCTGAAAGGCGGCCTTCATGTCTTCGATTTCGCCTTCGGGGATCAGGCCGTCCTTGACCAGGCGTTCGGTATAGAGCGCCAGCGTGGTTTTGTGGCCTTTGATCTTCTTGTACATGATCGGGTTGGTGAACATGGGCTCGTCGCCCTCGTTGTGACCAAACCGACGGTAGCAGAAGATGTCGATGACGACGTCCTTGTGGAATTTCTGGCGGAATTCGGTGGCAACCTTGGCCGCGTGCACGACCGCTTCGGGATCGTCGCCGTTGACATGAAAGATCGGTGCTTCGACCACCAGCGCATTGTCGGTGGGATAGGGCGAGGAGCGCGAAAAATGCGGTGCGGTGGTGAAACCGATCTGGTTGTTGACCACGATATGCATGGTGCCGCCTGTCTTGTGCCCCTTGAGGCCCGAGAGAGCGAAACATTCAGCCACGACACCCTGACCGGCGAAGGCCGCATCACCGTGCAGCAGGATCGGCAGAACCTTGATCCGGTCCGCGTCGTTTTTCTGATCCTGTTTGGCGCGCACCTTGCCCAGCACAACGGGGTTCACCGCTTCGAGGTGGGAGGGGTTGGCGGTCAGCGACAGGTGGACATTGTTGTTGTCGAATTCGCGGTCTGACGAAGCGCCGAGGTGATATTTCACGTCGCCCGATCCGTCGACATCCTCGGGTTTGAAGCTGCCGCCCTGGAATTCGTTGAAGATCGCGCGATAGGGTTTCTGCATCACATTGGCCAGAACCGACAGGCGGCCCCGGTGGGGCATGCCGATGACGATTTCTTCGACACCCAGGCTGCCGCCGCGTTTGATGATCTGTTCCATCGCGGGGATCAGGGATTCACCGCCGTCCAGACCAAAGCGTTTGGTGCCCATGTATTTGACGTGCAGGAATTTCTCGAACCCTTCGGCTTCGACCATCTTGTTCAGGATGGCCTTGCGACCTTCGCGGGTGAACTGGATTTCCTTGCCCAGGCCTTCGATCCGCTCCTTGAGCCAGCTGGCCTCTTCGGGGTTGGAAATATGCATGTATTGCAGCGCGAATGTACCGCAATAGGTGCGGTTCACGATCTCGACGATCTGGCGCATGCTGGCAACCTGGAGGCCCAGCACATTGTCGATGAAGATCGGGCGATCCATGTCGGCATCGGTAAAGCCGTAGGATTTTGGGTCCAGTTCGGGATGCGGCACGGTCGAGCGCATCCCCAGCGGGTCCAGATCTGCAACCAGGTGACCCCGGATCCGATAGGCCCGGATCAGCATCAGGGCGCGGATCGAATCCAGCACGGCGCGTTTGATCTGATCATCGCTGACCGCGACGCCGGTGGCGGCGGCCTTGTCCTTGATCTTTTTGGCGGCGGCCTTGCTGTCGGCCTGGGCCCATTCGCCTGTCAGGGCATGGGTCAGGTCGTCGCTGGGCACGGGCGGCCAATCGGTGCGCGCCCAGGACGGGCCGGTGGCTTCGGCTTTTACATCCAGTTCGGCGTCGCCCATCTGGCGGAAGAACTCGGCCCAGGCCGCGTCGACGGCACCCGGATCATTGGCGTATCTGGCGTACATCTGTTCCAGATATTCGGCGTTGTGACCCTGCATGAACGAGGACGCATGGAAGAGCTCGTTGGGGCTTTGATCTGTCATTGTCGGCTCCTGGTAATATGAAGAAGGCTTGGGGACTTCTTCAAAATTCAATTTCCGGCGGTGTGTCTTGGTTTCGGTGTATGGGGCGGGGGCATCAGGGATGGGGCTGGTGCCAGTTGTGGGGCGGGTAAACCGGGGGGCGGATGTGTCATGTGCCGTCACCTGTGGTGTCGCGCGGTACCGCAAAATAGTTGAACGCTAGAAATGGGTATTGGCGGTATGACCCAAATTGCGCCGCGGTCAGGGCGGGGCGGTCAAAATAGAGATCAAAGGCCGCGAACACGTCATAGTTCAGGTCATCGGTAAACATCCGGAACAGATTGTCTGTCAGGCTGGTGTCCAGGGTTTCGTCCTGAACTGCGCCAGCTTCGAACAGAACGACCGGACGGCATCTGCGCAGCAGGGCAGCAGCGCCGCGCAGCGCGGGGTATTCAAACCCTTCGACATCTATCTTGATAAAGTCGAGGGTGATGTCATCCCCGATGAGATCGTCCAGACGGCGGGCGGGAACGGTGATTTCCTGGGTGTCGCCGCGCCCGCTGCGATCCGCCAGCGAACTGAAGCCCGGTTGGCTCAGGTTTTCGAAAAAGCTGACCTGACCATCGGTGTCGGAGACGGCAACCGCGTGGACGTCGCAGTCGGGAAAGCTGTTGCGCAGCATCGCGGCCTTGCCCGGGCTGGCCTCGATTATGATCAGGCGGCCATCGGGCGCATGTCGGCGCAGTTTGTAAGAGACAGATCCCAGGTGGCCGCCCACATCCAGGCAGGTCCAGTCGGGTTTGATCATACGCGACAACATCAGGTCGATGAACCGGTCTTCCTGGCGCAGAAGGCCCAGTTCGGGATGCCGGATGCCGGTCAGTTCGGACCATGTTCGACGCAGGATTTCGATGGGCCCGGCCAAGGGTGACACCGCCAATTGATGCTTGAGGCGCAGCTTGAAGGGAACGCTGGCCAGCGGAGCATGGGGAGACGGTGCGGCGGTCATTTCACAACGGCCCCGCAGGTCGCAACATCAAAGCGATCAACGCATGTTCGCAGCATGCAATAGCCATGATCACTCCTCCTGCTGTCATTGGGTCGGCGCGATGGATCACGCGTTCAGATTGGTGGGCGGGGCGCATCGGGCCAGCGGGTGGCCCGATGCAATGCGTGTATCGGGCACTCAGCCCTTGATGGCTTCCAGAACGGCTTCGCCCAGGGTGGCGGGGCTTTCGGCGACAACGATGCCGGCCGCGCGCATGGCTTCGATCTTGTCTTCGGCACCGCCCTTGCCGCCAGCGACGATGGCACCGGCATGGCCCATGCGACGGCCGGGAGGGGCTGTGCGGCCTGCGATGAACCCGGCGGTGGGTTTGGAGCGGCCTTTTTTGGCCTCATCCGCCAGAAACTGGGCGGCTTCTTCTTCGGCGCTGCCGCCGATTTCACCGATCATGATGATGCTTTCGGTTTCATCATCGGCCAGGAACCATTCCAGCACGTCGATATGTTCGGTGCCCTTGATCGGGTCACCACCGATGCCGACACAGGTGGATTGGCCCAGACCCACGTCGGTGGTCTGTTTCACGGCCTCGTAGGTCAGGGTGCCGGAGCGGGACACAACACCGACCGAGCCACGTTTGTGGATGTGGCCGGGCATGATGCCGATCTTGCAGGCGTCGGGGGTGATCACGCCGGGGCAGTTGGGGCCGATCAGGCGCGATTTGGAGCCTTCGAGGGCGCGCTGTACCTTCATCATGTCCAGAACCGGGATGCCTTCGGTGATGCAGACGATCACTTCCATTTCGGCGTCGATCGCTTCGAGGATCGAATCGGCGGCAAAGGGGGGCGGCACATAGATCACCGATGCGTTGGCTTCGGTCACGTGTTTGGCTTCGTGGACCGAGTTGAACACAGGCAGGTTCAGGTGGGTCATGCCACCTTTGCCGGGGGTCACGCCGCCAACCATCTGGGTGCCATAGGCGATGGCCTGTTCGGTGTGGAATGTACCCTGCGAGCCGGTCAGGCCCTGACAGATGACTTTGGTGTTTTCGTCGATAAGGACTGCCATTTTCGAGGAGTCTCCTTGTCTTGCCGCAGATGTGCGGCTGTTCATGTCTAATGGATGAGCGGTGTATCGGGGTGAAAGAGGATCAGGGCATAGCGGGACCAGACACCGGTTGTATCCGTGCGCTGGGTGGCAACGATCCGGTTGTCCGGCAGAACCCAGGCCTGTTCAACGTCGCGGCCCAGGGGGGACGCATCGGTTGGACGGGCATCGGGGAAGACATCCGCCACATAGCGGCGAACCAGGTCGGTTTGACCGGTGCGGGATTTGGCCTGAACCAGACACATGGTGTCCGAGACCGCAACCGCAGGGCGCCGGTCGTCCACGACATAGACCCGCACGCCTTGGCGTGGTTTGGCCTGGAGCGGCACATAATGTGCCGCGCGCAGGGACCGGTCCAGATCGGACCGGCTGGACACGCCATTGGTGCAGAACCGGTCAAAGGTGCCGACAAAAGCAGCGGGGGCGCTTTTGGGGACCTTGTAGACTTCCCACATATTGTTGACCTCGGCCTGATCCGGGCTGATTCCATCGACCGAACACCCGGCGAGCACGGCCGCCGAAGTCAGACCAACAAGCGCCGCGCGGGCACCTTTGGCGTTATGTCCGGAGAGATGAGTCACCCAAGATCTGCCTTTTCCTCTTTCGACTTTGATCTGGCCCGGCCTGAAACCGGTCGGGCCCATCATTGTCGACGCAGCATTGGTTTCCACAAAGGGGGCGTGGAAACCGAAACGCCTGTGTTTACCCTTTCACGGCCTTCACGATTTTTTCGGCACCGTCCTTGAGGTTATCGGCGGCGATCACGTCGAGGCCGGAGGTGTTGATGATCTCCTTGCCCTGTTCGACGTTGGTGCCTTCGAGACGCACAACCAGCGGCACTTTCAATCCGACTTCCTTGACCGCGGCGACCACGCCTTCGGCGATGACGTCGCAACGCATGATGCCGCCAAAGATGTTGACCAGAATGCCTTTGACCTTTTCGTCAGAGGTGATGATCTTGAACGCCTCGGTGACTTTTTCCTTGGTCGCACCGCCGCCCACGTCGAGGAAGTTGGCCGGTTCCGCGCCATAGAGTTTGATGATGTCCATGGTGGCCATCGCCAACCCGGCCCCATTGACCATGCACCCGATTTCACCATCCAGGGTGATATAGTTCAGGTCGTATTTGCTGGCTTCCAGCTCGTTGGGGTCTTCTTCGGTCACATCGCGCAGCTCGGCCACATCGGCGTGGCGATACATGGCGTTGCCGTCAAAGCTGACCTTGGCATCCAGCACCTTGAGATCGCCGCTGTCGGTGACGATCAGTGGGTTGATCTCCAGCATCTCCATGTCTTTTTCCAGGAATGCTTTGTACAGCATACCCATCAGAGCAACGCATTGCTTGACCAGCTTGCCTTCCAACCCGAGAGCAAAGGCGATGCGGCGGCCGTGGAACGCCTGATAGCCGGAGGCGGGATCAACGCTGAACGACAGGATTTTTTCGGGTGTGGCTGCGGCCACTTCTTCGATGTCCATGCCGCCTTCGGTCGAGCAGACAAACGAAACGCGGCTGGTCTGGCGATCCACCAGCAGGGCCAGGTACATTTCGGTTTCGATGCCCGAACCGTCTTCGATGTAGATGCGGTTAACTTGCTTGCCCACCGGGCCGGTCTGATGTGTGACCAATGTGCGGCCCAGCATCTTCTTGGCTTCTTCGGCGGCCTCTTCGACCGATTTGGTCAGGCGTACACCACCTTTTTCGCCAGCGTCGGCTTCCTTGAAGGAGCCCTTGCCACGCCCACCGGCATGAATCTGTGCTTTGACGACCCAAAGCGGTCCGTCCAGTTCGCCCGCTGCGGTTTTGGCGTCTTCTGCGCGCAGAACGACGCGCCCGTCAGAAACCGGAGCACCATAGCTGCGGAGGAGGGCTTTGGCCTGGTATTCGTGGATGTTCATCTAAAACTGTCCCGTGTGGCTGCGATTTCAAACAGGTATAGGGGTGGATAACCCCAATGGTTAAAGGTTTTTTTGACGCAGTTGGGGGAAATGGTGAAGTTTTTATGTTTTTGTGATCACACGTTAGAATGCTGTGATCACAAAATGACAGATTTCAAGTTGTACGTGATTCGCATATTTGATTGCGCGGGGTGCCTGTCTGATGTGCCTGGTCGGGAAACGTCACCCCGGTCGCTGTCAGCGACAGATTCGTGTCGATTACGTCGTGTCCGGGTACCCCAGTTGCAGGGTCGAGTCGGCCAGAGGTCCCCGAACAGAGGTCCCCGAAACGGCGGAGCCCCGTCCGGGTTTGGGCCGGGCCCAGCCCCCCCCAGGAAAAGGCTCGGACATCACCCAGACACTGACCAGATACTGGCTCAGACACTGGCCCAGACACTTGGTAGGCACTTGGTAGGCACAAAAAAACCGCCGCAGACATGTCTGCGGCGGTTTGATCCGGGTGCGATCGCCGATCAGGCCAGCGAGCTGTCGATCCCTTTGCAGGCCTCGACCAGACCTTTGACGGCGTTGACCGAATTGTCGAACATGGTCTGTTCGTCTGCGGTCATCTTGATGTCGATGACGCGTTCGACGCCACCGGCACCGATCACGGTGGGAACACCCACATACATGCCGTTCAGACCCAGGGCACCGTCCACATAGGCGGCGCAGGGCAGGACGCGCTTCTGGTCTTTCAGATAGGCTTCGGCCATTTCGATGGCGCTGGTCGCGGGGGCGTAGAAGGCCGAACCGGTTTTCAGCAGGCCAACGATTTCGGCGCCACCGTCACGGGTGCGCTGAACGATGGCGTCCATTTTGTCCTGTGTGGTCCAGCCCATGTCGACCAGATCAGGCAACGGGATGCCGGCAACGGTGGAATAGCGGGTCAGCGGCACCATGGTGTCGCCGTGGCCGCCCAGAACAAACGCGGTGACGTCCTTCATCGAGACGTTGAATTCGTCAGCCAGGAAGTGACGGAAACGGGCGCTGTCCAGAACGCCGGCCATGCCGCAGACCTTGTTGTGGGGCAGGCCCGAAAATTCGCGCAGCGCCCAAACCATGGCATCCAGCGGGTTGGTGATGCAGATCACGAACGCGTCGGGGGCGTTCGCGGCGATGCCTTCGCCGACCGATTTCATCACCTTGAGGTTGATGCCCAACAGGTCATCGCGGCTCATGCCCGGTTTGCGGGGCACACCGGCGGTGACGATGCAGACGTCGGCGCCTGCGATATCGGCATAGTCCTGGGTGCCCGACATGGCGGCGTCAAAGCCTTCGGAGGGGCCGGATTGAGCAATGTCGAGCGCCTTGCCTTCGGGGGTGCCGGGCGCAATGTCGAACATCACAACGTCGCCAAGTTCTTTGATGGCTGCCAGATGGGCAAGCGTGCCGCCGATCTGACCTGCACCGATGAGGGCAATTTTGGGTCTGGCCATGGGAAATCTCTCCGGGTCGGGTTGAATTTGCAAGTTTGCCTAAGCCCTTGGCGCGGATGGTGCAAGAGTTCTGCGCTGCGGCGATGGCGCGCGGTGGTGATTCCCATCGGGCGATGTTTCCGCTAAAGGTGTTGCAAACAAGGGGCTTGGATACGATTGCGATGCTCGACACCGATCTGACCTTTTTCGCTTTTGCGATCCCATCTGTCGTTTTTGCTGGGGTTTCCAAGGCCGGTTTCGGCTCTGGGGCGGCATTTGCGTCGGCGTCGATTCTCGCGTTGATTTTGGAGCCGGGGCAGGCGCTTGCGCTGATGTTGCCGCTGTTGATGCTGATCGACCTGGCGTCGCTAGGGCCGTATTGGGGGCGCTGGAATGGGGCGGCTGCACGGGTTCTGATCCTGGGTGGCATTCCGGGAGTCGCGCTGGGCGCGGGGCTGTATCAGGCGGTGGATGATGACACGATGCGGGTGCTGATCGGGGGGATTTCGGTCGGATTTGTCCTGTGGCAGCTGACCAAGACCCGATTTGCCCGCACCCTGGCACGCGGTCCCATGGGGACGGGTGGTGGGGCGATTGCCGGGGTCGTGGCCGGGTTTGCCAGTTTTGTGAGCCACGCCGGGGGACCGCCCGCAGCCGTTTACCTGTTGTCCCGCAACCTGGACAAGACCGAATATCAGGCGACGACGGTGTTGGTGTTCTGGGCGATCAATATTGCCAAATTCATCCCCTATGCGTTTCTAGGGATGTTCACATTGAATACGATGTGGGTGGATCTGATGTTGGCCCCTTTTGCGCTGATCGGAACCTGGATCGGGGTGTATATGCACCGGCTGGTGTCGGATCGGGTGTTTTTTGCGCTGACCTATGTGCTGTTGACCGTGACCGGGGCCAAGCTGATCTGGGATGGATTGATGTGAGTGAGAACTGGCCCCACACGCGGTTCAGATGCGTGGGGGGCCTTTGTTGGTTTTGGTGTCGGACACAGGCTCAGGCGTCGTTGCCGGCGGGGGGCAGCGCTTCGGCCAGGGTTTCATAGGATTGGCCGGACGCAACCAGACAGGTCAGCCCGTTGGGCAGTGTCACGGTAATGGTCCAGGATCCGGTTTCATCCGAGGCGAACACCTCGACCACGGCGCCCTGGGCCCCCAGGCCGATGCTTTGGCGGGTTTCGCCGTACCCTTGGGCAAGCCGGTCCACCACAAGGGTCCGGGGCGCGCAGTTGCGATTGCCCTGAACCTGTGTCTGTACCGCGGTCTGTGCGGTCACCTGTTGAGCGGCCAGAACCAGAATGCCCAGCCCGATGGTCATGTTGATCAGTGTCTTCATCATGGGTTTCACCCTTTCCAGTGCGGCCTGCGAATCCCCTCGGCTGTCTGTGGAACATGTGAGACGCGGGGAGGCCCGGCAGCAGGCTGTTGTCTATCGGTGGTCGAAACCCGCCCTCTGTCGATGTGTATGACGTTGCGACCCTGCCGAAGGGGGCCAGTCAGGCGGATTTGATAGGGAAAACATGACCCCACAGCCCCTTAATCCGCGTTAATGGGGCGCGCGTGCCCGCTTTGTTCTGGATCGAATTGCAAGGAATTGCTGCGATGCGGCAAAAATGCTCTTGAAGTTTCCGATCGGAAATGTACGTATTTGCGCAATTTTGTTACCCAGGAGACTGTCATGGACCCGCGCACGCGCCCTTATCGATCGGTACTGTATATCCCCGGATCGAAACCTCGGGCGTTGGACAAGGCCAAAACCCTGCCTGTTGACGCGATCATTTTCGATCTCGAAGATGCGGTGTCGGTGGATGAAAAGGTCAACGCCCGTGCGACCCTGACCCAGGCCCTGGCCGAGGGTGATTTTAGCCCGCGTATGCGGATCGTGCGCATCAATGGTCTGGATACCCAATGGGGGTTTGACGACGCCCGCGCCGCAGCGGCGATGAACTGTGACGCGGTGTTGCTGCCCAAAGTGTCCAGCCCCGACGATCTGGACGCCTTGGCCGAAATCACCGGAGATCTGCCGATCTGGGCGATGATGGAAACCCCGCGCGGCATGTTGAATGCGGCGGCCATTGCGGCGCATCCAAAGTTGCAGGGCATGGTGATGGGCACCAATGATCTGGCCAAGGAGCTGCAAACCCGGTTCCGTGCGGACCGGATGCCGATGATGGCCGGATTGGGGATGTGTCTGTTGGCGGCCAAGGCCGAGGGGCTGATTATTGTCGATGGCGTTTACAACGCGTTCAAGGACGCCGAAGGGCTGGCCGTGGAATGCGCACAGGGCCGCGACATGGGGTTTGACGGCAAGACATTGATCCACCCCGCCCAGGTTGACGTGGCCAATGTGGCGTTTGCTCCGTCCGACGAAGATCTGGATCTGTCGCGTCGTCAGATCGCCGCATTTGACGAAGCCGTGGCCACCGGACAGGCGGTCGCCGTGGTCGATGGACGCATCGTCGAAAACCTACACGTTGCCACCGCACGTGAACTTCTGGCAAAAGCCGAAGTAATAGAGGCTTTGCAAGCGGGGTAGCCAGATGGGCTTTCTTATACTGATTCTCGGGATCGTCCTTTGGTGGGCGGCCCATTTGTTCAAACGTGTTCAACCGGAACGCCGTGCCGCCATGGGCGACAAGGGCCGCGGGCCGGTCGCGTTGGCCATCGTGGCCGGTGTCGTGCTGATGGTGATCGGCTACAAGCTGACACCGTTCATTCATGTGTGGGCACCGCCCGCGTTCACCATTCACCTCAACAATGTGCTGGTACTGGTCGCGATCTGGATGATGAGCCCGGCCGGCACCAAGGGCAAGATCCTGTCCAACGTGCGCCATCCGATGTTGATGGGGTTCCGGACCTGGGCCGTGGCGCATCTGCTGGTGAACGGGGATCTGGCGTCGATGGTGCTGTTTGGTGGTCTGTTGTTGTGGGGCATGGTCGAAGTGGTCGTGATCAACAAGGCAGAGCCCGAGTGGACCCCGCGCACCGATGGATCGATTGCCAAGGACGGTATGTTCTTTGTCGCGTCGATCGTGTTGCTGGTCATCATCGGATATGTGCACGGGCTGGTTGGTCCGGTGCCGTTCCCGACCTGAAGGACCGGCTGAGATGGCGACATTGTATCGGTTCCTCTCCGAGGACGACACATCGGCATTCTGTCACAAGGTATCGGCGGCGCTGTCCAAGGGATGGGTGTTGCAGGGCGAACCTGTGTACGGATTTGATGCGGCCCGCGGCGTGATGCGGTGCGGGCAGGCGGTGACCAAGGAGGTCGCCGCCGATTACACCCCAGACATGAAGCTAGGAGAGCAGTAAATGGCTCACACAGGGCAGGCCAAAACCAATCCAGGCCGGTTTTTCGAAGATTACGCCGTTGGCGATGTGATCCATCACGCGGTTCCGCGCACTGTCGGGTCGGGAGAGCGGGCGCTGTACCACGCGCTGTATCCGGCGCGTCATGCGCTGTATTCTTCGGATGAATTCGCGCGCGGGTGTGGTCTGCCCACTGCGCCGCTGGATGATCTGGCGGCGTTTCATGTGGTGTTCGGCAAGACCGTGCCGGATGTGTCGCTGAATGCGCTGGCCAATCTGGGCTACGGCGAGGGACGTTGGCTGAAGCCGGTCTATGCGGGGGATACGCTGCGCTCTGTGTCCGAGGTGATCGGGGTCAAACAGAATTCGAACGGCAAATCGGGGGTGGTTTATGTCCGCACCCGTGGGCTGAACCAGCGCGACGAAACGGTGATGGAATATGTCCGTTGGGTCATGGTGCGCAAACGTGATTTTGATGCGCCCGCGCCCGAAACCGTGATCCCCGCGCTGAACAAGGTGATCCCGGCGGACCAATTGGTGGTGCCCGAGGGGTTGGATTTCAGCAATTATGATTTCACCCTGGCGGGTGAACCGCATCGCTGGGGCGATTACGAGGTGGGTGAAACCATCGACCATGTGGATGGGGTGACGGTCGAAGAGGCCGAACACATGATGGCGACCCGCATGTGGCAGAACACCGCCAAGGTGCATTTCGACACCACAGCGCGCCCTGACGGCACCCGGTTGATCTATGGTGGGCATGTGATTTCCATGGCCCGGACCCTGTCGTTCAACGGTCTGGCCAATGCGCAGATGATCGTGGGCCTAAATGGCGGCGCGCACGCCAATCCGTGCCTGTCGGGCATGACCATTCGCGCCTGGTCGGAAGTCTTGGACAAGGCGGAAACAGCGGCTCCCGGCGTGGGGGCCATTCGTCTGCGTCTGGTGGCGACCCGCGGCGGGGAACCGTTCCAGTTGAAGGGCGAGGATGGCAAGTATCTGCCGGATGTGCTGTTGGACCTGGATTACTGGGCGTTGATGCCGGTCTAAGGCGTCTTGGCTTGGCCCTATTGGGCTTGCCCAAGGGTACCGGTTCAAGTTGGGGGCGCTGCCCTGCGGCCCTTGGGCTTGGCCAAGGGCGCCTGTTCAAGCTGGGGGCGCTGCCCCCAGACCCCCGGGATATTTTTGGCCAGATGAAGGGAGATCCCGTCGCGAAGCGCCTGAAGAGGTGGTGGCGGAAATGTGATATGCGTTTGCGCCGGGTGTTGCTAGGCTGTGGGCATGACGGCATTGCGCATTTTGATTTCGGTTGTTTTGTTTTTCCTGCCGGGGGTGGCCGTCGCCTGTGATTTGGCTTTGGCTCTGGCGGTGGATGTGTCGGGATCGGTGGATCAGAAGGAATATCGGGTCCAGATGGATGGCTTGGCGGCCGGGTTGCGGGATCCGATCGTGTCCGAGGCCCTGGTGCGGGGCCGCGCGCAGATCATGGTGGTGCAATGGTCGGGGTCGTCGCGCCAGCAGACATCAATTCCCTGGACAAGCGTGACCACCTTTGACGATGTGGAGCGTTTGGCCGTGGCCATCGAGACGGCCCCGCGTCCCTGGCGCAATTTTTCGACTGCTGTTGGAGAGGCGTTGAGCCACACCGGCGCTGCCTTTGCCGAGGTTCAGGGATGTCGGCGTCGGATCATTGATGTGTCGGGTGATGGCCCCTCCAACGAAGGGATGGAGCCGGTGGAGGTGTTAACGCAGCTGCGCCGTTGGGACATCACGGTCAATGCAATCGCCATCGAGGCCAGCGAACCGGATCTCACGGCATACTTTTTTGAGAACGTCATCAGGGGGGAGGGCGCATTTGTGATCACCGCCGCGAATTTTGCCGATTATCCGGCACAGATCCGGCGCAAGCTGTTGCGCGAGGTTGCCCGGCAAACGGCCGCTTTGCCGGTGCCAAACTGTGCGAATCCGCTCTGTATGGTGAAAATTCAATGATTCTTCTGTGATCGCTCACAGGTTCCAGAAATGTGATCACAGGCTTTATTTTTGTGATCACGCTAGTCGTTTTTATACGTAACCGCGCCAAATAACCGCGCCTTTTTGCAGTTCGGTAAGGTGACAGGACGCAAAAAAGCGGTAAAACGTCGTCAGCTAACCGGAAAAGGAGCCAACATGGCCGATGTCAATCGGGGCAATCGCCCGCTTTCGCCGCATCTTCAGATCTATCGCCCGCAATTGAATTCGGCGACTTCGATCTTTGCACGTATTACAGGCGTTGCGCTGCTGGGAGCGGCTGTGCTTGTTGTCTGGTGGTTCCTTGCCGCCGCGTCGGGTGCCGAATATTATGAATTCGTCAACTGGTTGCTGACCTCGTGGTTCGGCGACATCGTGATGACGCTGGCCTGTTGGGCCGCCTGTTTCCATTTCCTGTCGGGGCTGCGCCACCTGGTGTGGGACACAGGCCGTGGGCTGGATGTGGAAACCGCCGAGAAGATGGGCAAGGGGGTCGTTGTCGGGTCCTTTGTGTTGACCATCCTGGCCGTATTGATCGTGTAAGGGAGCAGACACATGGCATATCTTACCGATCGCAAACGCGCCGTTCACCGTGGGTCCGCCAGATCCGGCACCGCGCATTTCTGGGGCCAGACGATGTCGGCCTTTGGTCTGGCAATCCTGATCCCGCTGTTCATCCTGACCTTTGGATCCGCGTTGGGGTCCAGCTATGAGGACGTGCTGGAATATTACAGCCGTCCGTTCCCGGCGATCATTGCGGGGATGACCATCACCGTGGCGATGATCCATTTCCGTCACGGCATCCAGGTGGTGATCGAGGATTATTCGCGTGGGGTCACCAAAAAGCTGTTGATCATCATTTCTACCTGCATCGCCTACGCCATTGCCGCCACCGGCCTGTTCGCGCTGGCGCGCATCGCCCTTTAAGATCGGAGCTTTCCCAAAATGGCTGCTTACGAATACGAAACACATGACTATGACGTTGTGGTGGTTGGGGCCGGCGGGGCCGGTCTGCGTGCCACCCTGGGCATGGCGGAACAGGGGCTGCGCACAGCCTGTGTGACCAAAGTGTTCCCGACCCGGTCGCACACGGTTGCCGCGCAGGGGGGCATTGCGGCCTCGCTGTCCAACATGGGGCCGGACCATTGGCAGTGGCACATGTATGACACCGTCAAAGGGTCAGATTGGCTGGGTGATACGGATGCGATGGAATATCTCGCCCGCGAAGCGCCCAAGGCGGTGTATGAGCTGGAACATTATGGTGTGCCGTTCTCGCGCACCGAAGAGGGCAAGATCTATCAGCGCCCCTTTGGTGGTCACACAACCGAATTTGGCGAAGGCCCTGCGGTGCAGCGGACCTGTGCCGCCGCCGACCGGACCGGCCACGCGATCCTGCACACGCTGTATGGCCAGTCGCTGAAGAACAACGCCGAATTCTATATCGAATATTTCGCCATTGATTTGGTGATGTCCGAAGACGGTCAATGTCAGGGTGTTGTCTGCTGGAAGCTGGACGACGGCACCATGCACGTCTTCAACGCCAAGATGGTGGTGTTGGCGACCGGTGGTTATGGCCGGGCATATTTCAGCGCGACGTCGGCGCATACCTGCACCGGGGACGGTGGCGGGATGGTGGCCCGTGCGGGTCTGGCGTTGCAGGATATGGAATTCGTGCAATTCCACCCGACCGGCATCTATGGCTCGGGGTGTCTGATCACCGAAGGCGCGCGCGGCGAGGGGGGGTATCTGACCAACTCCGAAGGCGAACGGTTCATGGAGCGCTATGCGCCCCAGTACAAGGATCTGGCACCGCGCGATTATGTGTCCCGGTCCATGACCATGGAAATCCGCGAAGGACGTGGTGTGGGCAAGGATGGCGATCACATCCACCTGAACCTGAACCACCTGCCTGCCGAAGCGCTGGCCGAACGCCTGCCGGGCATTTCGGAAAGCGCCAAGATCTTTGCCGGGGTGGACGTGACCAAGGAACCGATCCCGGTTCTGCCGACCGTGCACTACAACATGGGCGGCATTCCGACCAACTATTGGGGCGAGGTGCTGAACCCGACCGCCGACAACCCAACCGGTGTTGTTCCCGGCCTGATGGCCGTGGGCGAAGCGGGTTGTGCGTCGGTGCACGGGGCCAACCGGTTGGGATCGAATTCGTTGATCGACCTGGTGGTGTTTGGACGTGCGGCGGCGATCCGCGCGGGCAAGGTGGTTGACGCCGATGCGGCAAACCCGGTTCTGAACCAGGCCTCCGTGGACAAGGCGTTTGATCGCTTTGACGATCTGCGCAATGCCAGCGGTGGCATCGCAACGGCGGATCTGCGTCTGGAGATGCAGAAAACCATGCAGGCCGATGCGGCCGTGTTCCGCACAGCCAAGACCATGGCCGAAGGGGTCGACAAGATGACCGCCATCGCGGCCAAGATGGATGATCTGAAGGTCACCGACCGGTCGCTGGTCTGGAACTCGGATCTGATGGAAACGCTGGAGCTGACCAATCTGATGCCAAGCGCATTGGCCACCATTGTCGGTGCCGAAGCCCGCAAGGAATCGCGGGGCGCCCATGCGCATGAGGATTTCAGCACACGTGACGATGAAAACTGGCGGGTTCACACCGTCAGCCGGGTCGAGGGCAATTCTGTCGACCTGTCCTATCGTCCGGTGGTTGTTGATCCACTGAGCACCGAAGAAGAAGGCGGCATCAGCCTCAAGCGGATCGCGCCCAAAGCGCGGACCTTCTAAGGCCGTCAATCAGGAGACCCTGTGTGCCCAAGCTGATCTTGCCTGTTGATGTCCACGGTGTGGCGTTGCCCTTTCGGGCCGCGCTGCCGGGGGTATGCGGGTGTGGCTTGGGCGTTGCGTCGCCGATGCAGGGGGGCGGGCCACAGGCGTGCCCGGACCGGGTGCGGTCGATGGGGGGCGTGGCATGACATCATCGCTCCCGCGGGTGTTGATCCATTGCGGTGTACAGAAAACCGCATCGACCGCCTTTCACCATTTCGTGCAACGCAACCGGGATCTTTTGTCCCGCAGTGTCGACATCCGGACCCCGGTCAAGGGGAGCCCGACCCGTGAGCTGGGGCGGGTTGCGGCCCTGTTCAGCCTGGATGACACGCATGAGGCCGATCTGATTGCCCGGGTGACACAGGTGCGAGACGCGGTGCTGTCCGAGGGAAAGCCCTGTGTCCTGTCCCATGAGAACATTCCTGGTGCAATGCTGGGGCGGGGCGGGGTGGTGACGCTGTACCCTGAGATTGAACGTATTCTGGACCTGTTCGTTCGACATCTGGCACCGCTGCGGCCGGAATTCGTATTTTATACGCGCGACATGGCGGCGTGGAAGGTCAGTGTCCACAACCAGGCGGTCAAATCGGATGGCTATGGCGAAACGCTGGACACCTTCCTGGAGCAGACCCGGGCGTGTGGAACCTGGGATGACCTGCAGGCGCGCGTCGCAGCTGTGGTGGGGGCCGAGCGCACCCATTTCCTGCGCCTCGAAGAGGAAGAGAACCGCGCCAAACCGGGGATGCAGTTGTTGCGTCTGGCCAGGGTGCCCGACGCAGATATCAGGGCGATGGCCGAACAACAGGGGCGTCGCAACGAAAGCTTGAATGCAGGATCGTTGGAGTTTCTGCGCCAGCTGAATCAACAGGGTCTGCCCCGCGCGGCCCGCAAACCGGTTGTGCAGTTGATCCAAGGCAATCAGGCCCTCTTCGTCCCTGAATTGGATCGGGTGTGATGCAGATAGCGCGCGACACCGAATCTTGTGCCACCTGGCAGGCCCTGGGCCTGACGCCGGGTCTGGTTCTGCGGCTGAGCGGGATGCGCCGGTCCGGCAACCACGCCATTGCCAATTGGTTGATGCGCAACGCGCCCACAGGGACATCCGTGTTTCTGAACAATTGCAAGCCGAACCGGGATCCGTTGCAACATTTTTCGGCCCTCGAAGTGAACCGGCACCATGTCGCTGGTGGCGATGCGGCGGGGGATTTGCCGTCGCGCGTTGCCAAGGCGGGGGACGGGGCGCTTTTGCTGATCAGCTATGAAGACACGTCGCCGGCCGAGATGAAGCGCCACAGACGGCTGTCGGGGCCGCTGGATGAGGCGGCCATTGATCATGACATCCTGATCTATCGTAGCTTTCTGAACTGGTCGGCATCGCTGTTGAAGAAACTGCAGGGCAATCCGAGCTATAGCCTGTCCCGGCGTCTTTCGATGGTGCTGCGCGCCATGGACAATTACACCCGCCTGTTGGCGCTGGTTGCGCGCGGGCAGGGGGCTGAAACCTGTATCTGTTATGACACATGGGTACAGTCCGCTAGCTATCGGCAGGACATTCTCGTGCGGTTGAACCTGCCGGTTGCCGACACGGATGTCGGAGAAGTCCAGAAATATGGCGGCGGTTCGTCGTTTCAGAAACAATCGGCTTCGGGTGATGAATTGCGGGTGCTGGACCGGTGGCATCAGATGCAGACCGAGCCCGACTATCAGCTGGTGCTGGCCGCAGCCGGCCGCGATGCGGCGTTGATGGCACAGTTGGACCGCCTGTTTCCCGAGGATGCCGAGCGGCTGACCCAGATCGCCCGGCATGCGCCCGTATCACCGGGGGATCTGACATGATCCGCCGTATCCAACCCATCGCATCGGCCACGCGCCGTGCCAATTGGGCCCTGTCCGCGACGACAGCGCCTTTCACCCCATAGGAGGCTTACCCATGGTGCAATTCTCACTGCCCAAAAACTCCCGGGTCACCACAGGCAAAACCTGGCCCAAGCCCGAAGGCGCGACCAATGTCCGCAAGTTCCAGATCTATCGCTGGAACCCTGACGACGGTCAGAACCCGCGTGTCGATACCTATTTCGTCGACATGGACGAATGTGGCCCGATGGTTCTGGACGCGCTGATCAAGATCAAGAACGAAATCGATCCGACCCTGACATTCCGGCGGTCGTGCCGCGAAGGCATCTGTGGCTCCTGTGCGATGAACATCGACGGCATCAACACGCTGGCCTGTATTTACGGGATGGATGAGATCAAGGGCGATGTGAAAATCTATCCGCTGCCGCATATGCCAGTGGTCAAGGACCTGATCCCGGATCTGACCCATTTCTATGCCCAGCATGCCTCGATCATGCCCTGGCTGGAAACCAAGACCAACCGCCCGGCCAAGGAATGGAAACAGTCCATCGAAGACCGCAAGAAGCTGGACGGTCTGTATGAATGCGTGATGTGCGCGTCCTGTTCGACGTCCTGCCCATCCTACTGGTGGAACGGAGATCGCTATCTTGGGCCCGCCGCGTTGCTGCATGCGTATCGCTGGATTATCGACAGCCGTGATGAAGCAACGGGCGAGCGTCTGGACGAATTGGAAGATCCGTTCAAGCTGTATCGTTGCCATACAATCATGAATTGCGCCAAGACCTGTCCCAAGGGTCTGAACCCGGCCAAAGCAATTGCCGAGATCAAGAAAATGATGGTGGAACGCACGGTCTAAGCCCCCTAAGGTCAGCGGCATGACACCGTTGACCTATGCTTTGATACTCGCTTTGTTTGCCGGGCTTGCCATGCCGTTGGGTGGTGTGTTGGCCTGGAGCGAACGGTTCCGCGACAAGCAGATTGAAACCCGGTTTGTGCACGCCGTCACCGCGTTTGGTGGCGGCGCTTTGCTGTCGGCGATTGCGTTGGTGTTGGTGCCCAAAGGGTCGGAAAACCTCTCGGCGGGCGTGGCAATTCCGTTGTTCCTGGCGGGTGGGCTCACCTTTTATGTGGTGGACAAACAGCTCGCGCGGGCAGGGGGCAGCGGCGCATTGGTTTTGGCCATGTTGCTGGATTTCCTGCCGGAAGCGATGGCGCTGGGGGCGCTATTGGTGACCGAAGCGGCCACCGCCAAGCTGTTGGCGGCGATGATCTTTTTGCAGAACCTGCCCGAAGGGTTTGCCGCCTTTCGCGACCTGTGGTCCCGCCCGGGGACGTCGCCTGTCCGGATCCTGCTGTTGTTCGTGATGCTGGCATCGCTGGGGCCGTTGTGTGCCGGTGTCGGTTTCTTTGTGCTGGCGGATGCGCCGGCCATGCTGGGCGGGATCATGATCTATGCGGCGGGCGGCATCCTGTACCTGTTGTTTCAGGACATCGCGCCCGAGGCCCAGGTCAAGGGGGCCTGGTCGCCGTCGCTGGGGGCTGTGATGGGGTTTGCTCTTGGGCTGGCGGGGGAGATGGTGATTGGCTAGTCAGCCTTGTGTTTGGCGCATATCCCGGTTGCGTTCTTGATCGGTGCACGGGGGCCCAATCGGGGCTAGATTGATGGTCAGGGAGGGACACATCTGAACGACAGGATGACGTCCATGACATCTGCACCATCCAAAACCACCGCACAACAGGCGCTGAAGCTGCTGGAACAGGCCTGGGCCTATTATACGCCGATGCCGATACCGGTCCCACAGACAGAGCAGCCAGAGCAGGCAGATCTGTTTCAATATGCCAACGCGGCCTGAGCCAAACCGGTTGTGGGTCGGACGCCGAGACGGTAGGACGGGCACATGCCTGTCCTTCTTCTTGTATTGCTGTTGGGTGTTTTTGCCTATTTCGTCTGGCGCGCGCGCACCACGACCCTGACCCGGGATTGCCGGTGGCGGCAGGTGTCGCGGGACGGGGCATGGCAGTGCAGTTTTTGCGGGTCCAAGGCGCAGGGAAAAAACATGCCGACGGCGTGCCAGAAGGTCGGGCGGTAGGCAATTTTTCCGCAATCCGGAAATTCTTCTTGATCGACTCGGGAATATCTCCGATACGGGCGGCCAAGACGCCAACGCACGCGCCTCTGTCCCAAGGGTCTCGCCCCCCATGGTTACGTAGCGACGGTAACGTCTCTGATGGAACTGAGCGGTCATATATGGCCGGGTCTTTTGGAGATGACCATGAACGCCAACGTAGCCGGGCTGATGGCCCGTGACACCCATTCTGAAACCAATCTGTCCACCCGCCTGTTGCGCCATATCGAACAGACCCGGTTTGAGCGCCCGACGCTGGTGATTGATCTGGAGGCTGTGGCGCGCAAATACGCAGCCTTGGCGCAGGGGCTGGGCCGCGCCCGGATCCATTACGCGGTCAAGGCCAATCCGGCACCCGAGATCCTGGCCGAATTGGTGCGGTTGGGGTCAAATTTTGATGCGGCCAGCCGGGCCGAGATCGAAATGTGCCTGTCAGCGGGGGCACAGCCGGATCAGATCACGTTTGGCAACACGATCAAACGCCCTTCGGACATTGCATTTGCCCATGATCTGGGGATCACCCATTTTGCGGTGGATGCCGAAGAGGAGCTGGACAAGCTGGCCGAACACGCGCCGGGTGCACAGGTCTATCTGCGGCTGATCGTCGAAAGCACCGAGGCAGATTGGCCGCTGAATCGCAAATTCGGCTGTGCTCCGTCCAAGGCGTTGAAGCTGATGGATTATGCAAGGGCCCAGGGGCTGAGCCCGGTGGGATTGTCGTTCCACGTCGGCTCGCAGACGCGCGAGGCGCGGATGTGGGAGGCGACGCTGGCCCAGGTGGCGCAAACCTGGCGCGCGGCACAGGCCGCAGGCCATGAGATGACCCTGCTGAACATCGGTGGCGGCTTTCCGGCCTTTTACGGGGATCGGATCGACGCGCCCGAGGATTATGCAAACGCGGTGATGGGGCTGATTCACCGTCATTTCGGCGATGTGCCACAGATCATGGCCGAACCGGGCCGAGGTCTGGTGGCCGAAGCGGGCGCGATTTCTGCCGAGGTGCTGTTGGTGTCGCGCAAGCATGACAACGACCTGCACCGCTGGGTGTATCTGGACATCGGCATGTTTTCCGGTCTGGCCGAAGCCATGGGCGAGGCGATCCGCTATCGCATCAGCACCGATCGTGACCACGAGGCCACCGGGTCCTGCATTTTGGCGGGGCCGTCCTGTGACAGCGCCGATGTGTTGTATGAACGCCAGCCCTATCAATTGCCGGTGGGGCTCAGGTCCGGAGACCGGATCGTGATCCACAGCTGCGGGGCCTATACATCGACCTATGCGAGCGTCGGGTTCAATGGCATCCCGCCGCTGGAAGTTGTGGTGATCTGAACCTGTTCGTCGGACGCGCAATTTGCTTGCCAATTTGCGCCGGGATTGTTTTGCATGGTCGCAGCACTGTCAAAACAATCTGCAAGGCGTGAGCAATATGTGTACACCTCCCATGGACGCGGCCGACCGCCGTGCGATCAAGCCGGTCATCTGTTACCCGACCGATACGCTGCCGCAACCGGATCTGGATCTGTACCGGGCGGCCCGGGCAACGGCAAAAAAGGTGGACGAGGTTCTGGCCCCGGCCCGGGATGCGGCCTGTTTCCGGGTGCCTGCGGGCAGCTTTTTCCGGATCACATCGGTCGGGGGGCCGCAGGTGGGCGACCTGAATCTGTGGAACGCCCATGATCTGCGTGAACGGTTCTATTCCGGCAAAACCCGGGCGCTGCACGGCACGCATATCACCACGGGGGAACGGATGTGGAGCAGCTTTCCCCAGCTGCGTCCCATGGCGACCATTATCGACGACACGTTGGGGTGGTATGGGATCGACGAATTCGGTGGATCCGTACATGACGTGATCGGCACCAGATGCGATCCCTATACCGGCAATCTGTTGGCCGGCAGCCAATATCACCACTGTTGTCATTCCAATCTGACCCGCGCGCTGGCGGATCATCTGGGGGTGTCGACAGCCGAAGCTGAACCGCATGTGCATGATGTGCTGAATGTCTTTATGTGCACCGGATTCACGCGGGACACAGGGCAGTATTTCATGAAGGCGTCGCCGGTGCGTCCGGGGGACTATCTGGAGTTCTTTGCCGAGATTGACCTGATCGGGGGTTTGAGTGCCTGTCCGGGGGGCGATTGCGGATCCGAGCATTCATCGGACACGGCCGCCTGCCATCCGTTGCTGGTCGAGGTGTTTACGCCGCAGGTCGACAGTCTGACCGGATGGGCACAGCCGGCATTGAATGGCTATGATCGCAGCCACGGGCGCTAGAGCGAGCTACAGTGACAGAGGGGGGCAGCGGACTTGCGGTCGGCCCCAGTGGGCTCCGGTCTACAGTGGGCTCCGGTCTTTGGTGTGGCCCCGTCCACGGTGGGCTCCCGTCCCCCGACCGCGCATCATAGATGCACGATCGGGCGTTGGGCCGGGCAGCGCGCGTGCGCGCGCTGTGGGTGCGCCAAGGGCAGGGGGCAGATCAGGCGAAAGCCGCGTGAAGTGCGATGTCCACCATGTCGCCAAAGCTGCGTTCGCGGTCTTGCGACGGCATGCTCTCGCCGGTTGTCAGATGGTCAGAGACCGTGAGAATGGCCAGCGCCCGGCGTCCATAACGGGCGGCAAGCGTGTAGAGTTCGGCGGCCTCCATTTCGACCCCCAAAATGCCGTGACGAACCATCTGTTCATTCAGGTCGGGACGTTCGTCGTAAAACACATCTGACGAGTAAATCCCGCCAACATGGGTTGTAACGTCACGATTGCCGGCTGCCGTGACAGCGGCCTGCAACAGGGGCCAATTCGCCGACGGCGCGAAATTGAATTCCCTGAATATTCCTGATGACGGCGTATTAATGGAGCTTGCCGTCATTGCGATGATGATATCGCGCAATTTCACCGTATCCTGCATGCCGCCACAGGACCCAATTCGGATCAGCGTTTGTACGTCATAATCACGAATTAATTCATTCGCATATATCGACAGGGAGGGCATCCCCATTCCGCTTCCCTGAATTGTGACGCGATGGCCATTCCAGAAACCGGTGAACCCCAACATGCCGCGCACTTCATTGACCAGTTCGACATCGTTGAGAAAAGTCTCGGCTGCCCATTTCGCGCGATAGGGATCGCCGGGCATCAAAACAGTTTCTGCGATTTGGTCAGGGGCAGCGCCAATATGTATGGTCATGGATAAGGGTCCGATCTAGAAATCAGATTTCAAGATCCGATACATCCAACCCTCGCGTCAAGGCCGCATGAATCCACTGAGGTTTGCGCCCACGACCGGACCAGGTTTCTTCATGGTTGTCGGGGTTGCGATATTTCGGTGCCGCCTTGGCCCGTTTGCCAGCGCCGGTATTTGCGGCCTTGGCAATTTCTTCAAACGTGAACCCGTGTTCAGCAGCGGCATCTTTTACCGCTTGCAGGGCCGCAGCTTTTTCCCGGACTTCGGCCTCGGCAATTGCAGCGTCAATTTTTGTGCGCAGCTCGGCAAGCTCGTGGCGCGACATGTTCGACAGATCGACAGACATTGATGACTCCCAATAAATAATGTCATGCGGCCGAAGACGGCCGCATGACGAAGAGTCTGTAAGGCAATTCGTGATGCTAATCAGCAACGAATTTCATTATGCCGCATATTTTTATTCTGCTGCAACCGAACCGGGTGTCACCAAGGTCACTATGTCCGTCATGATTGTATTCAGCTCAAAATCCTTTGGCGTATAGACTTTGGCAACGCCCATTTGCTTTAGCTTTTCGGCGTCTTCATCCGGAATAATGCCTCCGACGACAACCGGAGTTGCGCCAAGACCGGCGGCCCGCATCTTGTCCATGACGTCCTGAACCAGGGGCAGGTGGCTGCCCGACAGGATCGACAGGCCGACCACATGCGCCTGATCTTCGATGGCGCTGGCGACGATTTCATCGGGGGTCAGGCGGATGCCGTCATAGGAAATATCCATGCCACAGTCGCGGGCGCGGAAGGCGATCTGTTCGGCCCCATTGGAATGACCGTCCAAACCCGGTTTGGCGACGACGAATTTCAGACGGCGGCCCAGCTGGTCACTGACGGCGTCCACGGACTGGCGAATGTGGTCCAGCCCTTCGGTCTTGTTCGAGACCGAGCCAGACACACCGGTCGGGCCGCGGTAGGTGCCATAAATCTTGCGCATCTCTTCGGCCCATTCGCCGGTGGTCACACCCGCCTTGGCGGCCGCGATGGACGGCCGCATGACGTTTGCGCCGGTCCGCGCGGCGTCGCGCAGGGCGACCAGGGCCGCCTCGACCGCGACATCGTCACGCTGGGACCGCCAGTCGTTCAGGCGGTCGATCTGTTCCTGTTCCGATGCGGGATCGACAACCATGATGCCGCCGTCTTCGGTCTGGAGCGGCGAGGCTTCGCCTTCGGTCCATTTGTTTACGCCGACCACGATGGTTTCATTGCGTTCGATCCGGTTCAGACGTTCGGCGTTGGAATCCACCAGGCGGGATTTCATGTATTCGATCGACGCGACGGCACCGCCCATCGATTCCAGGTTGGCCAATTCGGCGCGGGCACCTTCTTTTAGCTCTTCGACCTTGGCATCGACAGCCGGGTTGCCATCAAACAGGTCGCCAAATTCCAACAGGTCGGTTTCATAGGCCAGGATTTGCTGCATCCGCATCGACCACTGTTGATCCCAGGGGCGGGGCAGGCCCAGGGCTTCGTTCCAGGCCGGCAGCTGCACGGCGCGGGCGCGAGCCTTTTTCGACAGGGTCACGGCCAGCATTTCGATCAGGATGCGGTAGACGTTGTTTTCCGGCTGCTGTTCGGTCAACCCGAGCGAATTCACCTGCACCCCATACCGGAAGCGGCGTTGTTTCGGATCGGTGACGCCATAACGGGTTTCACAGATTTCATCCCAAAGATCGACAAAGGCGCGCATTTTGCACATCTCGGTCACAAAACGGATGCCGGCATTCACAAAGAACGAAATCCGCTGCACCACGCCGGGGAAGTCCGCGGCAGGGACACGGGGGCGCAATTCGTCCAGAACCGCCTGAGCCGTGGCCAGAGCAAAGGCCAGTTCCTGTTCCGGTGTCGCTCCGGCCTCTTGCAGGTGGTAGGAACACACGTTCATCGGGTTCCATTTCGGCACGTTGGTATAGCAGTATTCGGCCACATCCGCGATCATCTTGAGCGATGGTTTCGGAGGGCAGACATAGGTGCCGCGGCTCAGGTATTCCTTGATCAGGTCGTTCTGAACCGTGCCTTGCAGTTTGGACACGTCAGCGCCCTGTTCCTCGGCCACGGCGATATACAGCGCCAACAACCACGGCGCGGTGGCATTGATGGTCATCGAGGTGTTCATCTGTTCCAGGGGGATCTGATCGAACAGCATGCGCATGTCGCCCAAATGGCCGACGGGCACGCCCACCTTGCCGACTTCGCCGCGCGCGAGCACATGGTCGCTGTCATACCCGGTCTGGGTCGGCAGGTCGAAGGCCACGGACAGGCCGGTTTGCCCTTTGGCCAGATTGGCGCGATACAGCGCGTTCGATGCCTTTGCGGTGGAGTGACCGGCATAGGTCCGGATGAGCCAGGGGCGGTCTTTCTGCGTCTGCGACATGTACGGGCCTCGTGAATCAGGTTGCGCAACTTTCTTACGTTGAAGCCTGAGTTATTGGAATATTATGGCGCTGTCAATTCGCTGCGCTGCGGCGATTTCTTTGCTGCGGCCAGGATCAGGCTCCACCCCAGGATTGCCTGGCCGTGGGCCGAGAGGTTCAAACCCGATTGAAACAGCAGCACCTGGCCCAAATCGGACAGGCCAGGCGGGGTTTGCACGACGATTTGCATCGGCAGGCCGCTGATCACCATCAGATAATACAGGTAATAGACCTGGGGAGAGAGCCAGACAAACAGCCAAAATGCCGCGATTGCAAAGAGCAGGCGCACCCACAGGGGCGAGAACCGGGTTAGGCGGCGAACGATCCAGAACCAGCCCGCCCACAGCATCAGCGACAGCATGGCCAAACCGATTTGCCCGCCTATGGAGAGGGTAAAAAAGGAATCGCCATCATACACTGTCGTATCACTCCAAGTGTGTTCGTCAGGATACGACCCAGGATTTGCGATGGGCAAGCAGGCCTGCGTTCACGGTTTAGGCATTTACCAATTGCCCCGTCGCTGCGTAAATCAATCATTATGACGCAAACCGTACAGCTCCCTCTGTGGCTCTTTATCTTGATCGTGCTGTTTGCGGCGGTGACTTTTGCGTCGCATTTTCTGTTTCCGTCGGTGCGCTGGTTTTTTCGGCGGCGGCTGGAACGGGCGGTGAGCCGGTTGAACGAACGGCTGGAACGTCCGATCCAACCGTTCAAGCTGGCCCGGCGTCACGATATGATCCAGCGGTTGATCTATGATCCCCAGGTCTCACAGGCGGTGGTGGACCATGCGCGGGAACATGGCATTCCCGAGAACGTCGCCTTTGAGACTGCGCGCCGGTATGCGCGTGAAATTGTGCCGTCGTTTTCGGCATTCGCCTATTTCGGGTTCGCCATCCGGGTGGCGCGGTTTCTGAGCAATTCGCTGTACCGGGTCCGTTTGGGGCATGTGGACGATGTGGCGCTGCGCGAAATCGACCCCGAGGCGACAGTGGTATTCGTCATGAATCACCGGTCGAACATGGATTATGTGCTGGTCACCTACCTGGCTGCGGATCGCACGACATTGTCCTATGCAGTCGGGGAATGGGCCCAGGTCTGGCCGCTGAGCCGTCTGATCCGGGCGATGGGGGCCTATTTCATCCGGCGCAAATCCCGCAGCGAATTGTATCGCAAGGTCCTGGCGACCTATGTGCGGCTGGCGACCAAGGCGGGTGTAACCCAGGCGATGTTCCCCGAAGGCGGGCTGAGTCTGACAGGCGCGCTGATGCCGCCCAAGCTGGGTCTGTTGAAGTATATCGTCGATGGATATGACCCCGACGGGCATGATGTGATCTTTATCCCGGTGGGGGTGAATTACGACCGGGTGCTCGAAGACAAGATCCTGACCTCTGCGGGGCGCGCCCGCGAACGGCGGTTCAATGCGCGGATCGGCGTGATTGCCGGGCGGACGCTGAAACAATTCTGGTTGCGCGTGACGGGCCGGTTCCATCGCTTTGGCTATGCCGCGGTCAGCTTTGGCCATCCGATATCGCTGAGCGACTTTGCGCAGGGGACGGACAAGGATATCACCGTTCCTTTGGCGCGCCATCTGATGCGGGGAATCGGTGATATTGTTCCGGTGCTGCCGGTGCCATTGGTGGCCTGGGTGATGCTGGAACATGGACCGCTCAGCCGGGCGGCCCTGAACATGCGCATGGAAAAGCTGATCGCCCGAATTCCGCACGCCCACATCCACATGCCGCGCCATGATCGGGACTATGCGGTCGAAGTCGGTCTGAGACAGCTGTTGGAGCGCGGAATTCTGTGCGAAAAGGACGACAAATTTGCGCCCGTCGCGCAGCACCGGGATCTGCTGGGCTATTACGCCAATTCGATCCGGCATCTGATCCCGCCGGATCTCGGGACCGTTTCTGCGCCTGCACAGTGACTTTCTGCGCTCGCGAGGTCATAAAATTACAAAATTGATGTATTTGAGGTTGCATTATTGCGTGGCCATTCTTATTCCGAAGCTAGCACCGCGATTCTGCATTGCGGCAATTGACCAGAAATGAGGAGGCCACCATGGCTTTGGACACCAACACCGATGTCTTGTCGTACGAGGCGCCTGAAAAAGACCTCTACGAGATGGGCGAAATGCCCCCGATGGGCTTTGTGCCCAAGAAAATGTACGCTTGGGCCATCCGCAAGGAACGCCATGGCGAGCCGAACACCGCGATGGTGCAGGAAGTGGTAGACGTACCCGTGCTGGACAGCCACGAAGTGCTGGTTCTGGTGATGGCTGCCGGTGTGAACTATAATGGCGTCTGGGCGTCGTTGGGCACGCCGATCTCGCCGTTTGACGGCCACAAGGCCCCGTATCACATTGCCGGGTCCGATGCCTCGGGGATCGTTTGGGCCGTGGGGTCCAAGGTGACCCGTTGGAAAGTCGGCGACGAAGTGGTCATCCACTGCAACCAGGACGACGGCGACGACGAAGAATGCAACGGTGGCGATCCGATGTTTTCGACCAGCCAGCGCATCTGGGGCTATGAAACGCCGGACGGGTCGTTTGCACAGTTCACCAACGTGCAGGCCCAGCAGCTGATGCCGCGCCCCAAGCACCTGACTTGGGAAGAGAGCGCCTGTTACACGCTGACGTTGGCGACCGCATACCGGATGCTGTTCGGCCACGAGCCGCACGACCTGAAGCCGGGCCAGAACGTTCTGGTTTGGGGCGCGTCGGGTGGTCTAGGGTCTTATGCGATCCAGTTGATCAACACCGCGGGTGCAAATGCGATCGGTGTGATTTCGGACGAAAGCAAACGTGACTTTGTCATGGGGCTGGGTGCCAAGGGCGTTCTGAACCGCAAGGATTTCAATTGCTGGGGTCAGATGCCCACGGTGAACACGCCGGAATACGCCGCCTGGTTCAAGGAAGCGCGCAAATTCGGCAAAGCCATCTGGGATATCACCGGCAAGGGCAACAATGTGGACATGGTGTTCGAACACCCGGGCGAAAGCACATTCCCGGTGTCGACTTTTGTCTGCAAAAAAGGCGGCATGGTCGTGATCTGTGCCGGGACCACCGGCTATAACCTGACCTTTGACGTGCGGTACATGTGGATGCACCAGAAGCGTTTGCAGGGGTCACACTTTGCCCATCTGAAACAGGCGGCTTCGGCCAACAAGCTGATGGTGGAACGTCGTCTGGATCCGTGCATGTCCGAAGTGTTCACCTGGGAAGATCTGCCAGAGGCACACATGAAGATGCGCCGCAACGAACACCTGCCCGGCAACATGTCGGTTCTGGTGCAGGCCCCCAAAACCGGTCTGCGCACTTTGGAAGAAGTTCTGGAAGCCTGAACGTAACCTTTTCGGTTCAGATTGACGACTCTCAGACGCCCGCGAATCACCCGTTTGATTCGCGGGCGTTTTGCGTCGTTAACCTGATTTTGGGATTTCAGGGGTTTAAGAAACCGGCTCTCGCTATTTCTGGGGAGTAGAAACCAGTGAATATTCTTCGAATACGCGCTCGTGCTATAGTTGTGTTAACCTTTCATTAACCTCTGCGGGGTGACTCTGATGGCCAACAATGACTGGATACTGGACGTACTGGTGGATCTGAAATCCTTTGCATCTGCAAACGGGTTGGGGGTCCTGGCCGAACAGCTGGATGACACCATGCTGATAGCGGCAGCCGAAATCGCGTCCGTCAGGGATGGAGCTGTCAACAGCTATGGCGAACAAAGCCCGCTTGGATCGCATATTGGAAGAAATGGAAGCCACCGAAGCGCTTGAAGGGCTTCAGGCTGCTACGGAAAAGCTGCGCGATGCGTTTGGGGTCGATCATATCGTCTACCATTGGGTCGACAGCGCAGGCGATCAATATGGGTGTGGCACTTATCAGCCGGACTGGGTGCAACGGTATCTCGATCAGAGCTATCTGCGTATAGATCCGGTGATCACGGGGTGTTTTCAACGCTTTCATCCGGTGGATTGGAAGCGGCTGGATTGGTCCACGAAACACGCACGGGTGTTTCTGGCGGACGCCCTGAAACACGGGGTTGGGAATCAAGGGTATTCGATTCCCATCCGCGGACCTAACGGACAGTTTGCCTTGTTCACGGCGAACCATACCTGCGACGATGACGCCTGGGCAAAGTTCATCGAAAAGTTCAGCCGGGACCTGATTCTGATCGCGCATTATTTTAACCGCAAAGCGTTGGAGTTCGAACCCAACCGGCAGCCCGAGCAATCCCGTGCGCTGTCCCCGCGTGAGGTGGACGCCATGACATTGTTGGCGATGGGATATAGCCGCGCGCAGGTTGCCAATACGCTGGCGATCTCTGAGCACACTCTGCGCGTGTACATCGAAAGTGCCCGATTCAAGCTGGGTGCCATGAACACAACACATGCCATTGCCCGCGCGATGAGCCGCGGTCTGATTGTGGTTTAACGCGGCGGTCGCTGTTGTAGGCAGAAATTAACCATTGCTGTTCCATGTTTGTTCCCACGTTGGATGACAAGGGGACAAGCTCATGCTGCGCTATATTTACGCAAACGACCTGCACAGATTTCCAAAACTGGCCCGCTCGATGTTTCAGGATCGCGCCGATCAATTCCGCACCCGTTTGGGGTGGGAAGTCACGGTAGACGAAAACGGCGAAGAGCGGGACCAATATGATGACCTCAATCCGCTGTATGTGATTTGGGAGCAGGCAGACGGCACGCATGGTGGTTCGATGCGTTTCCTGCCGACCACCGGTCGCGTGATGATCAATGAAATCTTTGGCCACCTGACGGGGGGGGCTCCGATTTGCAGCCCCTTGATCTGGGAATGCACCCGGTTCTGTCTGGCCCGCGATGCGGGGGGCAATATTGCCGGTGCGTTGATGTTGGCGGGCGGTGAAATCATGCGGAATTTTGGGGTCAAACATTTTGCCGGTGTGTTCGACAAACGCATGGTGCGGATCTATCGCGCCATCGGATCGTCGCCCGAAATCCTGGGAACCGAAGGCGAGGGGCGAGACCAGATTAATGTTGGTCTGTGGGAGTTTACCCCGGACAGCTATGAGGTTGTCGCCAAACGTTGTGGCATCCCGACCGACGTGTCGCAACGCTGGTTCGATCAGTCCTTTGGCTATGTGGCCGAGCAGCCGTTGCCAATGTCGGCGTGACGGCCCGGGCGCGGGGCGATATTAATGGGGGGAGCCACTGGTACCCCCCCGCAAGCGGTTGTAGGGTCGCGCCATGACCGAGACCCCCAAGCCCCTAGTCCAGTTTTCCGATGATCAGGCCGCCGCATATGATGCGGTGACAGACATGTTGCGTCAGGCCGGTGTGGACCTGGACGACGGATTGTTGCAACCCCCGCGGGGGGAGGCCGGAGTCATGGCATTGGTCGGCAAGGCGGGGTCGGGCAAGACGCTGTTGCTGGCCCAGCTTTACAAGGCGTTGGCGGACGCTGGGGTCGACATCGTTTCGGGGGATTACGAAAGTCGCAAAAAGGGCGAGCGCCGCACCCTGGCGGTATTGGCCCCGACCAACAAGGCGGCGAGCGTGCTGCGCCTGCGCGGGGTTCCCGCGACAACGATTCATCGGATTCTGTATACTCCGGTCTATGACCCGGAATACGAACGCATTGCCGAATGGCTGGCCGGGAATGGCGATAAACCCGAAATCGAAGGGCTGAGCGAAGAAGCGTTGAACCGGGCGGTCGCCTTTTACGAAAAGAACAAATCCATGCCCGGTGCGCTGGCTGCTGCCGGGTTGCGCGGTTCGGATTTCATCACCGGCTGGAAGCGGCGCGAAGAGCCGTTGGACATCGGGTTTGTCGATGAATCATCCATGCTGGATGATCGGCAGTTTGACGACCTGAAAGAGATTTTTCCAACGTTGCTGTTGTTTGGGGATCCGGCACAATTGGCCCCGGTCAACCAATCCGGTGCCATGGTCTTTGATGCGCTGCCGGACGACCGCAAGCTGGAACTGAAGCGGGTGCACAGGCAGGATGCGGACAACCCGATTCTGGATCTGGCGCACGCGCTGGCGGATCCACAGCTGGAATTTCACGATTTTGAGCAGATGATCGAAGACAGTGCGCGCCGCGATGATCGGGTGGTTTGGGGGCAACGGGTCGAAGTTGACCTGATGGCCCGCAGCCCGGTTCTGGTCTGGCGCAATGCCACACGAATACGTCTGATCAACGCCTTTCGCAAAGTCTATGGCGCGCCCGAAGATGCGCTGATGGAGGGGGAGCCGCTGATCTGTGACGGGATCGAACTGCCGCTGAAACACCGCAAGAAACGTCTCGATCTCGAGGCGCGGGGCCTGATCAAGGGCGCACAGGTCATCTATCTCGGTCCCGGACGCAAACCGGGGTTTTCACGATTGCACGTGATGGGGGCCGAGGATCCGCAGGTCAGCGCCGCATCCATCGTAAAAATCGAAATGCCGGATGAAGAAGAACCGTTTATCCCCTATGCCGCGCGGATGGGAGCGACGTTCCTGCATGGCGCGGCGGTGACCATTCACAAGGCCCAGGGATCCCAATGGGGGACGGTTCAGGTCTTTGCCCCGGATCTGTATGCAGCAGCCCGTATGGGGCGTGTAGAGGCCGGACAGCCATTGTGGAAACGTCTGGCCTATGTGGCGATAACGCGCGCCGAAGGGCGGCTGATCTGGGTGGTGCGCAATCGATTGTCCAAACCCACATCCAGCTTGCCGGTGGACGACCTGCGCGCTGCGGCGACACCGACGTTGAAACTGGAGGCTGAAACCGAATGAAGACAATCATCGTTACGGGGGCCAGTTCAGGCATAGGTCGATCCGTTGCAGAGATGTTTCTGGAGCAAGGGTGGCGGGTGGGTCTGCTGGCCCGACGCAAGAGCGTGCTGGACGAGATTGCCGCCGATCACCCGCAGGCCATTGTTCTGGCTGCGGATGTCACCGATCCGCTGGCCGTGCAGGAGGCTTTTGACAGCTTTGTCGCCCAGGCGGGCCGATTGGATGTCCTGTTCAATAATGCAGGGATCTTTACCGCAGGCGGGACCATTGATGAAATCGCGCTGGAGGATTGGTATGCTTCGGTCAATGTAAACCTGAACGGCATGTTTCTGGCTGCGCGCGCGGGGTTTGCCGCGATGCGTCGGCAGACGCCCCAGGGCGGGCGGATCATCAACAATGGGTCAATCGCTGCCTATGTGCCGCGCCCGAATTCGGCCCCCTATGCGGCCACCAAAAGCGCCGTGACCGGTCTGACCCGCAGCCTGTCTCTGGATGGGCGGGCGTTCAATATCGCCTGTGGTCAGATCGATATTGGCAATGCGCGAACCCCGATGGTCGAAGAGTTGGGACACCGCGCTTTGGAGCAGGATCCATCGGCAGAGCCGCAACAGACGATGGCGGTCGAAGATGCCGCCCGATCCGTCCTGCATATGGCTGACCTGCCGCTGGAGGCCAATGTTCAGTTCATGACCGTGATGGCCACCCGGATGCCCTATATCGGACGCGGCTGAGCGTGCCCGCTCAGCCTGTGTTCACGTTCAACCGTTGCGCAGCAATCGGAAGGCCGCCGAAGCACCCCAGCCGGCTGCAATGGCGATCGCCAGGGACATCAGCCCATACCAGAACGGCTGTTCGCGCGACATATTGAACAGGATCCGTTCCAATCCGACTTTGCGGACGTCGATCACGGTTTCATATTGCGACACGACCTGGCCTTCGCGTGTCAGGTAGATCCGTGCAGAGTAATCGCCTTCGGTCAGATCTGCGGGCATGTCGATTGCGGTGCGAAACAGGGTTTGCTGATCGACCGCGACGGTGTTTTCACGCACCGAGTATAGCCCGCGATCTGCGCGGATGCGCACCACGGCATCGGCAAAATCCTGAGCGCCACGAATATGCATGGCGGCACCAACCGATCGGATCGCCCGTTCGATCGACACCCGATAGCGCAGATCTTCGGTGTCGGTCAGCACCTGTTTGAAGGGGGCGCTGGTGGCGACGGCGTAAAAGCTGGGCGCAGAATCGACCAGAACGGAATCCACATTGACCCAGATTCCCAGTTTCTTTTCCTTGCGCCTGACCGTTACTGGGTGGGCCGGTCCCGAAACAGTCACCACGACCTCCAGCGGTGGACCATCGGGAATCGGTGTTTCCCGTTTGACCGCGCCAAAGATCAGGATTTCGGAGCCATCGAATGTGGCGGTGATCGCCACGCGGTCCTGGCTGAGGCCCAGCACCACTTCTTCCTGAGCGGAGGCAATCGGGGCAAACAACAGGGCGACAACCAGCAAGACATAACGCATGATCAATGTCCCCCGGAGGCGCCGAGCGAAAACAGCTCGGACGGCATCAGCAAGAGTTCCAGAGCCAGTTTCCCGCAGACCACAAGAACCATCAGAGCCAGCAGAACACGAAGCTGCTCTGCCTTGAGATACACACCGATCCGGGTGCCGATCTGGGCACCAATGACGCCGCCGACCAGCAGCAAAACGGCCAGAACGATATCAACCGTATAGTTCGTCGTGGCGTGCAGCATGGTTGTGAAAGCGGTAACCATGATGATCTGGAACAGCGACGTGCCCACAACCACCTTGGTCGGCATTCCGAGGATGTAGATCATCGCAGGAACCATGATGAAGCCACCGCCGACACCCATGATGGCGGCCAGGATACCCACGGCAATGCCCACCAGGATGGGGGGGATGACCGAAATGTACAGGCCCGACGTGCGAAACCGCATCTTGAAGGGCAGGGCATGAACCCAGCCGCGCTGGCGGCGAGGGGCAGGCGCAGCCCCGGTTTTCTTGGCCTTGCGGATGGCGTTCAAGCTTTCGATGAACATCAACCCGCCGACGATGCCCAGGAACACGACGTAACACAATTTGACCAGCAGATCGACCTGACCCAGCGCCTTGAGATAGTTGAACACAACCACCCCGATGGCCGCGCCGATCAAACCTCCGACCTGTAGGACCAACCCCATCTTTATGTCGACCGTTCGTCGTTTGAAATGCGCCAGAACGCCGGAAAACGACGAAGCCACAATCTGGTTCGCTTCGGTTGCCACGGCCACAGCCGGGGGGATGCCGATAAAGAACAGCAACGGGGTCATCAGAAAGCCACCGCCAACACCAAACATGCCGGAAAGAACACCGACCATGCCGCCCAGACCGAGCAGCAGGAATGCGTTGACGGAAACTTCTGCAATGGGGAGGTATATCTGCATGACCCTTGTTAGACTGTTGGGCCGTGCAAAATCAATATGCTATGCCGCCGCGCAGCAAATGGACTGATGCGCGGCGAATAACTGGACTTAACCGTCAGCGTTCCTTGACATAAGGTTCGCCGCCGGCGCGGGGGGGAATGGCCTTGCCGACAAAGCCTGCCAGAATGACAACCGTCAGGATATAGGGCAGCGCATCCATCATCTGAACCGGAATGGTAAAACCGCCCAATTCGATGCTTTGGAACCGAAGGGCAACGGCCTGAAGCAGCCCGAACAGCAGACAGGCCGCCATGGCATGCCAGGGACGCCATTTTGCAAAGATCAGTGCTGCCAGCGCAATGAACCCGCGTCCCGCCGTCATGTCCTTGACAAACCCGGCCTGCAGCGCGGTGGCCAGATAGGCACCGGCAATGCCGCACAGGACCCCACAGATGGCCACAGCCGCATAGCGCAGCCCGACAACGGACACACCGGCGGTATCCACCGCCGCCGGGTTTTCCCCGACCGCGCGCAGGCGCAGCCCGAATCGCGTGCGATACAGCACCCACCAGGTGGCCGGGACTGCCAGAAACGCCAGATAGACCAGGATCGAGTGCCCCGATAGCAATTCGGAATAGATCGGGCCGATCACCGGCACATCTGCCATGGCTTCGGCAAAGGGGAACTCAATCGGGGTGAACCGCCCTCCGGTCAACAGAGCGGGGGTGCGCCCCCCCTGTTTGAACCAGTCCTGGGCCACCAGCACGGTCATGCCCGCCGCGAGAAAATTGATGGCGACGCCTGAAATCAGCTGGTTGCCGCGAAAGGTGATCGATGCCAGCCCGTGCAGCCCGCTCAGCACCAGAGAGGATGCAATCCCGGCCAACAGGCCCAGCCAGACAGATCCGGTGGTGGCGGCGACGGCCGCCGAAAAGAAGGCCGCCATCAGCATCTTGCCTTCGAGCCCGATGTCAAAAATCCCGGCGCGTTCGGAATACAAACCCGCCAGACAGGCCAGCAACAACGGGGTCGCCAGACGGATTGTGCTGTCGAACACCTGGATGAGTGTCAGGAAATCCATCATGCTTTCCCCCGGCGCAGCATCAGGAACAGTTTTTCGATCGGCATCCGCACCATATTGTCCAAAGCTCCGGTGAACAGGATAACCAGCGCCTGAATGACCACGATCAATTCGCGCGGGATCGACGTCCACAATGCCAATTCAGCGCCACCCTGATAGAGAAACCCAAACAGGATTGCCGCCAGGAACACGCCAAACGGATGAGATCGCCCCATCAGCGCCACGGCAATGCCGATGAACCCGGCCCCTTCAGTGGAATTCAGCACCAGCCGTTCGGCTTCGCCCATGACGTTGTTGGTGGCCATCATCCCGGCCAGCCCTCCGGAAATCAGCATGGCGATCATGGTGATCTTGACCGGGCTGATCCCGGCATAGAGCGCGCCGGTTTCCGAATGCCCATAGGCGCGGATTTCATATCCCAAGCGGGTGCGCCAGATCAGCAGCCAAACCGCGACACAGGCCGCAATGGCAACCAGAAAGCTGACGTTTGCTGGCGCGGCTTTGGAGAAGGCAATGCCAAAAGGGGCCAGAATGTCATGCAGGGTGGGCAGATGTACCGCTTCGGGGAACCGGGCGCTGGCCGGGTCCATCGATCCGACAGGGCGCAGCAGATTGACCAGCACATAGTTCAGCAATGCGGCGGCAATGAAGTTGAACATGATCGTGGTGATCACGATATGGCTGCCGCGTTTGGCCTGAAGATAGGCCGGGATCGCCGCCCAGGCGGCCCCGAATATGGCGGACCCCAGCGCCGCAAAGATCAGCGCCAGCGACCAATGTGGCCAGGGAATATACAGACAGACCAAAGCGACGCCCAACCCGCCCAGCATCGCCTGTCCTTCGCCGCCGATGTTGAACATGCGCGCGTGAAAGGCTACGGCGACTGCCAGTCCGGTGAACAGAAAATTGGTCGCGTAATAGAGCGTATAGCCCCACCCATAGGTGGATCCCAACGCCCCCGACACCATCAGTTTGACCGCGGCAACCGGGTCTTCGCCGATGCCCAGGATCACCAGCGCCGACAGGAGGGCGGCCAGGATCAGGCTGATCAGCGGAATCAGGACCACATCGGCCCATTTTGGCATTACGTCCATGGTCAGGCGGCCTCCCCGGATACACCGGCCATCAACAGGCCCAGCTCTTTTTCGTCGGTTTCATGAGGCAGGCGTTCGCCCATGACATGCCCGTCAAACATGACCGCGACGCGATCAGACAGCGCCAGGATCTCTTCCAGCTCGACCGAGACCAGCAGCACAGCCTTGCCCTGGTCGCGCAGATCCACGATCTGTTTGTGAATGAATTCGATGGCACCGATGTCGACGCCGCGCGTGGGTTGACCGACCAGAAGCAATTCGGGATTGCGTTCGATTTCCCGTGCCACGACAATCTTCTGCTGGTTGCCGCCGCTGAAATTCTTGGCCGCGAGCCAGGGATCGGGCGGGCGGACGTCGAATTTTTCCATCTTGTCAGCAGTGTCGTCGCGCAGGGCCGCGTTGTTCATCAGAATACCGTTCTGGTATTCGGGGGTATGGTGATAGCCAAAGGCCACATTTTCCCAGGCGTGGAAATCCATGATCAGCCCTTCGCGTTGGCGATCCTCGGGCACATGCGCAACATGAGCGCTGCGCCGTGCCTGACCATCTGATCCCGGACCCGACAGGGGCAGGGGGTGACCGTTCAGCCGAATGGTTCCGGTGCCATGCTGCATGCCACCCAATACGTTCAACAGTTCGGACTGCCCGTTGCCGGCAACCCCGGCGATGCCCAGGATTTCTCCGGCGCGGACATTCAGGTTGATCCCTTTGACCCGCTCGACACCGGCGTCATCCACCACGCGCAGGTTTTCAATCTCAAGCACGGGTTTGCCCGGTTTTGCGGGCACTTTGTCAACCCGCAGCAACACCTTGCGGCCCACCATCAGTTCGGCCAGATGTTCTGGGCTGGTTTCGGATGTTTTGACGGTGGCGGTCATTTCACCGCGTCGCATCACCGACACGGTGTCGGTGGTTTCCATGATCTCGCGCAGCTTGTGGGTGATCAGGATGATGGTCTTTCCCTCTTCGCGCAGCCGGTGCAGGATGCGAAACAGCTGATCGGCTTCGGCCGGGGTCAGAACCCCGGTGGGTTCGTCCAGGATCAGAATGTCGGCCTGCCGGTACAGCGCCTTGAGGATTTCGACCCGCTGTTGCATGCCGACGCCGATCTCTTCGATCAGCGCGTCGGGGTCGACGTTCAACTCGTATTCCGCGGCCAGCTCCTTGAGCGATTTGCGCGCCTTGGCCAGCGAGGGGCGCAGCAGGCGGCCATCTTCGGCACCCAAGATGATGTTTTCCAGAACGGTGAAGTTTTCGACCAGTTTGAAATGCTGGAACACCATGCCGATGCCCGCGGCAATGGCGGCCTGGCTATCGGGGATTTCAGTGCGTTTGCCGTGGATCCAGACTTCGCCTTTGTCGGCTTTGTAGAACCCGTAGAGAATGCTCATCAGTGTGGATTTGCCGGCACCGTTTTCACCGATGATTCCGTGGATGGTTCCGGGGGCGACGCTGATAGAGATGTCCTTGTTGGCCTGAACCGGGCCAAAGGCCTTGGAAATGCCTTTCAGCTCAATGGCGGGGGCGGTCATATGATGTCCTCGATTGGCCAGCGGCCGGATGCAGCCCTGCCGCCCCGGAAATCCCTGTTTTGAAAGGGTTTGCAGGGGGCAAGGTTGCCAGGAAGTGCGAGGCGGACAGGTGCCCGCCTGCGCGATTCAGATCAGAATTTGATCGCCGGGCAGGTGTCGTTGTCGTAATAGCTGACAACATTCAGCTCGCCGTCGATGATCTTTTGACGGGCCGCGTCCACGGCTGCCTTCATCTCGGCCGAGACCAGAGGGGCGTTGTTGTCATCCAGCGCATAGCCCACACCTTCTTCGGCCAGACCCATGTTGAACACACCGGTTTCCAGATCCGCGCCCGCCTTCATCGCGTCATAGACGGCCACGTCTACGCGTTTCAGCATCGAGGTCAGGACCTTGCCCGGATGCAGGTGGTTCTGGTTGCTGTCCACACCGATCGACAGGATGCCCTCATCCGCTGCGGTTTGCAGAACACCCACACCGGTGCCACCGGCGGCTGCATAAATCACGTCTGCGCCCTGGCTGATCTGTGCCTTGGTCAGTTCCGATCCCTTGACCGGGTCATTCCAGGCCGCCGGGGTGGTGCCGGTCATATTGGCAATGACGGTTGCGTCGGGGTTCACGGCCATTACGCCCTGGGCATAACCACAGCCAAAGTGACGGATCAGCGGAATGTCCATGCCGCCGACAAAGCCGACAGTGTTCGATTTCGACGCCATCGCCGCCATCATGCCAACCAGATACGATCCTTCGTGTTCGGCAAAGCCGATCTGGCGAATGTTGGGCGCATCCAGCCAAGTGACGTCAACGGCGACGAATTTGGTATCAGGATAATCTGCTGCAACTGCGCTGAGCGGGTCAGCCATGGCAAAGCCCATGGTGATCACCGGGTTGGCGCCGACTTCGGCAAACCGGCGCAGGGCCTGTTCACGCTGGGCTTCGGATTGCAGTTCGATTTCGCGGAAGGTGCCGCCGGTTTCTTCGGCCCAACGCTGCGCGCCGCCAAAGGCCGCTTCGTTGAAAGATTTGTCGAACTTGCCGCCAAGGTCAAAGATCAGCGCAGGTTCCGCCAGCGCGGCACCAGCAGTCAAGGCCAGCGTTGCAGCAGCTCCCATCAGGGATTTCATCAGGGTCATAAAGGGTACTCCCGGGTTTGTTCTTGTTTGGAGCGGATGCGTTTTCCGCCCATGTCAGGCCAATGCCTGATCGAGTGCGACAATTTAGGACGCAGCAACAAGACAGGGTCAACCGCTTTTTTGACCTTTTGGTCCGGGATTTAAGGTGGTTTTCCTAAGGTAAGGGTCGGCTCAGGACCAAAGCGTCCACAGCGGGGCCGGATTCACGCGGGTAATACCCGCGCCGGCATCCGACCTGTGCAAAGCCGAACGCGTCATACAATTGCACAGCAGCGAAATTGTCGGCACCGACCTCAAGAAACGCCGTGTTCCCCCCCAGATCAATCGCGCGACTCAGCCAACGCGACATCCTTTCACGGGCCAGCCCCTGACGTTGAACCTTTGGGTGAGTGGCAAGGGTCAGCAACTCTGCCTCTCCGACGATCACACGCCCAAGAGCAAAGCATTGGGCGTCGCCAACCAGAAAGGTGAACCGGTCGCTCAGGAGATCCCGGAATTCATCGCTGCTCCACGGGCGCGCGTTGGCAAAGGCCGCAGCGTGGGTGTGGGCCAGCGTGTCCGGAGTCATGCGTCCAACAGGGCCGGGGGCACATCGCGCGACGGCGCGGCATCTGCCGGGCGCAGGTACAACGGCGCAGGCGGTTCGGTTGTGGTCTGGTACTGGGCGGCAGCGTGGCGCGCGATCGCCTCGGGCAGGCCGAGGGGGCTGGGGTCGGCATTCAGGGCCAATCCCAGGCGATCCGCCGTTGCCCGCGCGTCGTCTTCGGTGGTCAGGCGGGCCGGGCCGTCGGGCGGGGCGATGTACATCTGGCCACGCGGCGCAGCAATCGCCGGAAGCGTTCCGGGCGCGCGGCGGGCGTCAAAACCATCAACCCCGACAGCTGGGATATCCAGCCCCAACACCAAACCGCGCGCAGCAGAGACAGCAATGCGAATTCCGGTGAAATTGCCGGGGCCAATGCCGACGCCGATCGCGGTCAGGTCACGCCAGGTTACGCCACCTTCGGCCAGAACGTCTTCCAGCAGCGGCATCAACCGTTCGGCCTGACCGCGCGCCATCTCTTCGGTGCGTGAAACCAGCACCCGATCACCGGACAACAAAGCGGCCGCGCAATGCGCGGCCGATGTGTCAAAGCCGAGGATCAGTGGTTCAGACGTCATCATGGGTGTGTGCCGTTGCTCAGACGGCAACAGGGCGGACCTCGGTCACTTCGGGAATATAGTGGCGCAGCAGGTTTTCGATGCCCATTTTCAGCGTCAAGGTCGATGACGGGCAACCTGCGCAGGCACCCTGCATGTGCAGATAAACAACGCCACGATCAAAACCGTGGAAGGTGATATCGCCGCCGTCCTGCGCCACAGCCGGACGCACGCGGCTGTCCAGCAGATCCTTGATCTGATCAACGATTTCCGAATTCTCGCCGGTGTGTTCGGCATGGCCCGATGCGGCGGGGCCGTCGCCTTCGATGACCGGCTGTCCAGATTGGTAATGTTCCATCACCGCGCCCAGAACCGCCGGTTTGATGTGGTCCCAATCCACGTCTTCGGATTTGGTCACTGTCACAAAATCATTTCCCAGAAACACACCTGTGACGCCATTGACGGCAAAGACGCGGCGCGCCAACGGTGATTTGTCAGCGGTGTCGGAGCTGGGGAAATCGGCGGTACCTGCCTCCAGAACGGTCTGCCCAGGCAGGAATTTCAGCGTCGCCGGGTTGGGCGTGGATTCGGTCTGAATGAACATGGCAGTTCTCCGTTTTCGGTTGCCCCTGATATGCGGTCCACAGCAGGGTAAGTCAAGGTTTGGAATGATTCTAAACCGTGGCAGCGGCGGCCAAAGCCTGTTCCAGACGGTCGTCACCCCAAAACAGATCCCCATTGACGACAAAGCTGGGCGCGCCAAAAATGTCCAGCGCCGACGCCCGGTCCCCCTGTTGGCGCAGCCGGGCTTTGATCTCGTCAGAGCGAGCAAGGTCCAGCAAGGCCACGGGCAACCCCACCGCAATCAGGCACTGGGACAGGGTTTCCGGGGACGAAATGTCCTGTCGGTTCCCGAATTGGGCACCATAGATGGCCCTGACCAATGCCCCGACCTGATCCGGCGACTGGGCACCCGCCTGTGCTGCCAGCACCAGACGCGCCGCGCCCACGCCATTCTGCGGGAAGGGATCAGGTTTGTGAAACGCCAGGCCGCGCCGGGCACAGATCCGTTCCATATCGCGCCACATATAGCGTCCCTTGGCCGGATACAGGTTGAACGGAGAAGTCTTCCACCCCTGGGCGTGAAAGATCGGCCCCAACAGAAAGGGATGCCAGTCGATGGCCACGCCTGCGCGGGCAGCCATCTGTTCGATGCGCATGGTGCTGAGATAGGAATAAGTCGAGGCGAATTCGAACCAGAATGCGACACGCCCGCCCATGAGAGCCCTCAGGTGATCTCTTCGAGCTTTTCCTTGCTCAAATCGCCGGGGACGATGGTGATCGGAATCGGCAGGGATCCGGACGATTTGGTCAATTGGCTGACCAGCGGGCCGGGGCCCTTGCGGTCGGTCCCGGCACCCAGAACCAGAACGCCGATTTCGGGGTCGGACCCGATATAATCCAAGATCTCCGGCACGGCTTCGCCTTCGCGGATCACCAGTTCGGGATCCACGTTCTGACGGTCCCGCATCCACTTCGCAAAGACTTCGAAATGGGCATGAATCCGTTCCCGCGCCTCTTCACGCATCATCGTGCCAACGCCGATCCAATGGTTGAACTCATCTGGTGGGATGACCGACAGAATCGTCACCCCGGCCCCGGTATGCGCGGCGCGCATCGCGGCAAACCGCATGGCATTCAGGCATTCTCGGCTGTCATCCAGTACCACAAGGAATTTACGCATCTCAGTCTCTCTTTGGTCCGTCTGAGATCATGACGCAATGCGCCCGACCACGCAACAACAGCCTGTAGGTCCAGATGATTTCAGCGATTGGACGCGGCCCAGTCCCAATACATCTCGCGCACGCGCCGGGTGATCGGACCAACCTGGTATTGCGTGTCGTCAAAGGCGGTGACGGGGGTGACCTTGGACATGTTGCCAGACAAAAAGATCTCGTCGGCGTCCTGGAAATCTTCGAATGTCAGCACGGATTCATGGACCTTTGTCCCATCTGCCGCCAGATTCGAGATATGGCGCGCCCGCGTAATTCCGCTCAGGAACGTGCCATTGGCGATGGGGGTGAACACTTCGCCATCCTTGACCATAAAGACATTGGCGGTTGCGGTTTCGGCCACATTGCCCATGGCGTCCGCAACCAGGGCATTTGCAAAGCCTTTGGACCGGGCTTCGACCAGCATCCGGGCATTGTTGGGATAGAGGCATCCGGCCTTGGCGTTGACCACGGCGCTTTCCAGAACGGGACGGCGGAACCGGGTGCGGGTCAGCGTGGTGCTGGCGGTCGAAGGGGCCATCGGGATCTCTTCCAGACAGATGGCAAACCCGGTCTCGTCCGGTTGCGGGACGATGGCGGTCGGATCGCCATGAATGCCCCAGTACATGGGTCGGATATAGACGGCAGCACCGGGGTCATACAGCTTTAGCCCCTCACGCACGATGTCGACCATCTCGTCTGCCGTGCAGGTCGGGGTCAGCATCAGCGAGGCCGCCGAGCGGTTGGTCCGGGCGCAATGGGCATCCAGATCCGGGGTTAGCCCGTCGAACATTCTGGCACCGTCAAAAACGGTGGATCCCAGCCAGGCACCATGATCGGCGGCATGGATGATCGGGGCATTGCCGTCGTGCCAGGTGCCGTTGAAATAGGTGCGGATATTCTTGCCGGTTGCCATCTCGGACCCTCCCAGGAACATAGTGATGGCAAAAGCCTAGGTCTGGACTGGGTCAGAAGTCCAGACCCTTTTACATCCGAGCCGCAGGCCCGACAGATCAGGAAGGCCGGGCTGTGATCCTCACCCGGATAGGTGCAAGCGGTAAAGGCGTTGAGCTTTTCGATCTTGTGGGCAAAGCCGTTCTTGACCAAGAAATCCAGCGCCCGATAGGCCACTGGCGGTTGCGAACCCAGCCCTTCTTGGCGCAGCTGATCCAGGATTTCATAGGCGCCCATGGCGTTGTGCTGTTGCAGCAGGATTTCCAGAACCCGCCGGCGCACCGGAGTCAATTGCAGACCTTGTTGGCGACAATGATCGTCGACGGCCGCAACACCCGAAGAGATGCAGGCCGCGTGGTCGTGTTGTTCGAACCCGATGGGATCCATGAGCGAAGTCTCCGCATTTATGGAGTCAGAATATTTGGTCTTGATATGTGATACTATCACATCTATCAAGCGCGGCAATGTTATAAGATTACACTGGAGAGATCCATGCGCTTGCCTACCTCTTTGATTGCCTGTGTCGCAGCGACCTGCAGTATTGTTTCAACAGCTGATGCGGAGGTGCCGCAGGTCGTGACCGATATTGCGCCGATCCAATCGCTGGTGGCCCGGGTGATGGTGGGAGTCGGGGAGCCCGAGGCATTGTTGCGCCCAGGCGAGTCGCCGCATGATTATGCGTTGCGCCCGTCTCGGGCCCGATTGCTGGCGGACGCGGACATGGTGGTCTGGACGGGCGAGGCGCTGACCCCTTGGTTGGAGCAACCGCTCGATACGCTCGCAGGTGATGCGACGCGGATCGAATTGATGGCGGTGGAGGGCACTGTGCTGTGGCCCGTACGGGATGTGGCTGTGTTTGAGGACCATCACGACGATGATGGCCACGATGACGAGGGCCATGACGATGACGGCCACGACGGCGATGGCCACGATGAGGGTCACGCCGATGATCACGCCGATGATCACGACGGTGATGAACAGCACGGCGACGATCACGACGGCGATGGCGATCATGAAGTCGACCACGCGGCGCATATGGGAATGGACGCCCATGTGTGGCTCGACCCGGTGAATGGTCAGCTGTGGTTGGGCGTCATCGCGGCCGAGCTATCCCGTCTCGATCCTGATAACTCCGAGACCTATGCCGCGAACGCCCAAGCTGGTCAGGCGGAGCTTCAGACGGCCATGCGGCAGATCGCCGAACAGCTGGCCCCGGTCAAGGATCGCCGCTTTATGGTGTTCCACGATGCGTATCAATATTTCGACCGCCGCTTTGATCTGAGTATTGCCGCCGCAGTGATGTCTGGCGATGCGGCAATGCCCGGTGCGGCCCGGGTCGCCGAAGTCCGAAACGCAGTGCTCGAACAGGGCATCACCTGTGCCTTTGCCGAACCACAGTTCAACCCCGGCCTGTTTTCTGCCGTCTTCAACGACGGACCGGCCAATATTGCAATCCTGGATCCGGTCGGGGCCGAGCTGGCCACAGGTGCTGGGCTGTATGAGGCGGTGTTGCGCGATCTGGCAGACAACATTGCAAAGTGTTGAGCCTGCAACGCATCCGTTGAGGGCGTGGGCCACAGGGTAGCGCAGCTGGACCGGAAGACGGGTCAGCCGCGCGTGATCCACTCCTGAAAGGCCAGGGCGGCGGGCGTGTCTGCCGCGCGTGGCGTGATACAGCAGAAGTAGCCGCGATCGGTGTGCCATGTGCGTGTGCAGGCCGGTACCAGCGATCCGCTGGCCAGAAGTTCGTCAATCAGGCGTCCCCACCCCAATCCGATCCCGTTGCCCATCTGGATGGCGCGTAGATAGACCATATAGCTGAGGATCCGCTCAAAGGACCGCGGTTCGGGCGGCATCAGGTTGGTTTCGGCAAAATACAGCCCCCAGTCGCCGCCATGATCCGGGCTGGACATATGCAGGAGATGCTGGTTGGCCAGATCGGCCAACGGCAAAGGGGTATCATTCCTCAGATAACCGGGTGCGCAGACCGGTATGAGTTCTTCGTTAAAGATCATCTTGGCCGACATGCCGACCGGGCCCCGCGCCCCGAATACCACCGTGATGTCACATAGGGCAGGGTCGTAGTCGGGGTTTTGGTCGCGGGTCACGACTTCGAGCCTGACATCGGGAAACCGCGCCTGAAATTCCGCCATGCGCGGCAGAAGGTACAGCGATGTGAACCCGATTGCGGCATTCACCACGATCACATCGTCCCGCTGGACCTGCTGGACAGAGCGCGCGCCGTTGCGAATGGCCTCCAACCCCGACGAAACAGCCGCAAACAGGGTTTCACCTTCCGGTGTCAGGGTCAGATTGGGTTTGCTGCGAAGAAACAGTTTGACACCCAGGGCGGCTTCCAACGCGCCGATCTGACGTGAGATCGCAGGTTGTTGCACGTTCAGTTCGATGGCCGACCGCGAAAAGCTGAGATGGCGCGCGGCCGCTTCAAAGGCCTGAAACTGACTGAGTGGAGGGAGAGTTTTCATCGTTGGATCATTCCCTGATTGAATGATGAGTATTCATCATTTCCGCGTTTTTTTGCAAAAGCAAGGGGGCTAGGGTTTCAGTGTCGATACACTGTGGGACCACGGCGATGCAGAAACTGGACATATTGGCGCTGGGCGGCGACGGGATTGGTCCCGAAGTGCTCGAAGCCGGGTTGGCGGTGGCTGAAACAGTCGCCGGGCGGAATGATCTGCAGCTGAATGTGCAGCATGATCTGCTGCATGGGGCGGCCTGGGACCAGCACGGAACCTTTCTGCATGACGAAACTCTGGCACGGGCGAAATCTGCGGATGCGGTTCTGGTGGGGGCTGTGGGTGGGCCGCAATGGGATGATATCCGGGTCGACGGCGGCCCCGAGATGCAGGACGGATTGATGCGTCTGCGTCACGCGCTGGACAGTTTTGCCGGACTGCGTCCGGCGCGGTTCTGGGCACCGTTGGCAGAGCGCACCCCCTTTCGGCCGGGGGTGGCCGAAGATGCCGACATCATGGTTCTGCGCGAGATGTGCGGGGGCGTGATGTTCGCGCAACCGCGGGGCCAGACCCTGCGGGACGGTGTGCGCTATGGCTATGACACCGCGGCCTATGACGACCGCGAAGTGAGCCGCATCATGCGTGCCGGGTTCGAACTGGCGCGTCAGCGGTCGGGCCGGATCGTATCGGCGGACAAAGCCAATGTGATGGAGAGCTACAAGCTGTGGCGACAGGTTGCAGACGAGGTGGCCGGGGAATTCCCAGACATGGCCCTGACCCATATGTATGCCGACAATTGCGCCTATCAGATGGCCCGTGACCCGGCCGCATTTGATGTGATCGTGGGGTGCAATCTGATTGGCGACTTCCTGAGCGACCTGGCCGCGGTCGTGTCCGGCAGCCTGGGCATGTTGCCCTCGGCCTGCCTGTGTGATGTGCCGGTTGTGGGCGCGCGGATCAAAGGGATCTACGAGCCGGTCCACGGCAGCGCACCCGATATAGCAGGACAGGGCATTGCCAACCCATTCGGCATGATCCTGAGCGTTGCGATGATGTTTCGCTATACCGTCGGGCGTCCGGATCTGCAGAGCCAGATTGAACAGGCCGTCGAGCGGGTTCTGAGCGCCGGAATCGGGACGCCTGATATTGGCGGGACGCATGCGACCCAGGATGTCGCCGACGCCGTGATCCGTGAGCTTGCACCATGAGCGACTGGGATTATGTCATTGCCGGGGCCGGGTCGGCAGGCTGTGTTCTGGCCGCGCGCCTGTGCGAAGATCCGACCACGCGGGTTCTGCTGATCGAAGCAGGAGGTCCGGCAAAAACAATCTTTGCCCGGATGCCCGCCGGGGTCGGCATGGTGCATTCGAACCCGAAGTATGACTGGGGGTATTTGAGCACGCCACAGCCAGGGTTGAACGGGCGGCAGATCTATTATCCGCGCGGCAAGGGGCTGGGCGGTTCGTCGTTGCTGAACGGGATGATCTATATCCGGGGCAATGCTGCTGACTATGACCGCTGGCGGCAAAAGGGGCTGGTGGGCTGGTCCTATGGCGATGTGCTGCCCTATTTTCGACGCTCGGCGGGCGCGCAGCACCGTGGCGGAGAGGCGCATCATGACACCACGGGTCCGCTCAAGGTGACACCGGCAGGGAACTATGACCGGATCAACCGGGTCTTTGTCGCGGCCTGCCAGCAGGCCGGGGCACCGGTGAATACGGATTTCAATGGCACCAGCCAGACCGGTGTCGGACGGCTGGACGTCAAGGCCAGCGGCGGGCTGCGCCAAAGCACGGCAGAGGCCTATCTGAACCCCGTTCCAAAGAACCTGACCGTGATGACCGGCTGCCCGGTGTTGAAGGTGGTGACCAAAGACCGCCGTGCGGTTGCGATCCTGACCCCGCAGGGGGAAATGCGGGCGCGGCACGAAGTGATCCTGTGTCTGGGGGCCTTTGAAACGCCCAAGGCGCTGATGCTGTCGGGCATCGGACCGGGCGCGCATCTGGCAGAGCACGGGATCGACATGGTTCAGGACCTGCCCGGGGTGGGGCAGACCTTGTATGACCACCCGAATATGCCGATGCAATTCGGCCTGCGCGACGCAAGCCTGTCGATGGCCCGGTTTCAGCGGCTGGATCGGGCGATGGTGATGGGGGCGCAATGGCTGTTTTCGCGGTCGGGGCCTGCGGCCTCTCCGTTCTGGGCCTCGGCCCTGTTTCACGCGATCCGCGATTCAGAGATGCCGGAACTGGAGGTGTTTTTCACCCCCATGGTTGTGCGCGAGGATTCGGCGGTGAACCAGAAGGGGTTCAGCCTGCAATCACTCAGCCATCTGGGCAAGGCGATGATTGCGCGGGGCAAGATCGCCGAGCCGGGGTTGCAGTTCGACATCAACCTGCTGCGCCCGCGCAGCTGCGGGCAGGTGCGGCTTGCCTCGGCGGATCCCCTGCAGGCGCCGGTGATTGATGCCGGCTATTTCAGCGATGACAGCGACTTTTTTGATCTGGTTGAAGGAATGCGGCACCTGCGCCGGGTGATGGCCCAGCCCGCCTTTGACGGTGTTGGTGACGCCGAGCTGAGCCCCGGTGCGGCCTGTCAAACCGATGAGGATCTGCGCCAATCGATCCGCGAGCTGGTCACCACCGGGCACCATCCGGCCTGCACCGCGCGGATCGGGGCCGAAGGCGACCCGGGCGCGGTACTGGACGGGGAATTCCGGGTGCGGGGGGTGCAGGGGCTGCGGGTTGTTGATGCCTCGGCTCTGCCTGACATGGTGAGTGGAAATATCGGCGCGCCTGTGATCATGTTGGCCGAACGGGCGGCGGATATGATCCGGGGACGTCCGCAACTGACGGCAAACGATCCAAGGGAGACTGCAGCATGAGTATGACATGCGGCGAAGCAACAATGCGCCTGTTGGCGAACTATGGTGTGACCACGGTGTTCGGCATTCCTGGCGTTCATACGTTGGACATCTGTCGGGGGCTGACAGGGGGGGGCAATTCAGGTGCGCTGCGCCATGTTCAGACCCGCAACGAACAGGGTGCCGGGTTCATGGCCGAAGGTTGGGCCCGGGCCACGGGTGAGGTCGGCGTTGCCGTGGTGATCTCCGGCCCCGGCGTGACCAATGCGGCCACGGCGTTGGGACAATGTTATGCCGACAGCCTGCCGATGTTACTGATTTCGGCAGAACCGGACAGCCATACCATCGGCAAGGGCTGGGGTGTGCTGCATGAAATCACCGAACAGAAGAAGGTGACCGAGCCGCTGACCGCGTTGTCGGCCACGGCCCGGCGCGCGGCAGATGTCCCCGAGCTGTTAGCCCAGGCGTTTTCGATCTTTGCCAGCCAGAGACCGCGTCCGGTGCATATCTCGTTGCCGATGGATGTGCAGGCCGAGATGGTCGAAGGTGATTGGCAACCGGTGCGCCTGCCGGACCGCCCGGAACCGGCAGCGGGCAAGCTGCCGACGGCGGCGGCAATGCTCAAGGACGCACAGCGCCCGGTGATCATGGTCGGCGGCGGGGCGACCGAAGCCTCTGGTGGGTTGGCCAAGGCGGTCGAACGTTGTGGCGCGGTGGTGATTTCATCAACGGCGGGCAAGGGTATCTTGCCGGACGATCACCCGCTGCACCTGAGCGGGTCGACCGTGCGCCCCGAGGTGCGCGACTATCTGGCCACGGCGGATGTGATATTGGCAGTCGGCACCGAACTGGCCGAAACCGACAGCTTTGTCGAGCGGCTGGAACTGAACGGAGATCTTATCCGACTCGACATTGATCCCCACAAGATCAATGACTTCTACCCGGCGACATTGGGAATAATCGGTGACGCAGGGCCATCTATGGACGATTTGGCGGCCTATTTGTCAGATCATGATTGTCGGGCGGTCAGGGCCGCGGGCACGGCGGCGGTGGCGTCAATCCGCGAACAGATCCGGGCCAATCTGACTGTGTCAGAGCGTAAGCATCTGAAGTTCCTGAATATCCTGCGCGAGGTGGCACCAGAACGAACGGTGTTTTCTGGGGATGCCTGCCAGCTGGTCTATACCGGAGCCTTTGCCTTTGATGTGCAAAAGCCGCGCCAGTGGTTCTATCCGGCCGGGTTCTGTGCTTTGGGCAATGGGCTGCCCAATGCAGTGGGGGCCAAGATGGCTCGCCCCGAAACACCGGTTGTGGTGCTCGCCGGGGATGGTGGGTTCATGTTTACCATGCCCGAGCTGATGGTGGCCGCCGAACTGGGATTGTCGCTGCCTATCATCATCTGGGAAAATGGCGGGTTGAAACAAATCCAGGACGACATGGACCTGCGCAGTATCCAGCGCGTCGGGGTCGACGGGATGAACCCGGACTTTGTTGCATTGGCGCAGGCGTGCCAGTGCCATGCGCATCGGCCAGAGAGCGAAAAGGCGTTTCGAAATGCCTTTGGTGCCGCGCTGTCGGCTGATCGTCCCACCGTGATCGTCGTACAGGAGGAGGCCGAATGGTTGAGGTGATCGCCGTGTCCCGCCCAATGCAGCAATGCGGTTTCAATCGCCTTGCCTGAGATCTTTGAGGATAATCAATGACTGACGTTCGAACCTTCGGGTATTTTGTCAACAACGCCTGGCACGAGCCGGCTTCGGGACAATATTTCGATAGTGAAAATCCGGCCGACGGTCGCGTGTGGGCCAGGGTTCCCGATTGCCGGTCGCAAGATGTGAACCGGGCGGTGGCGGCTGCCAAATCCGCCTTTTACGGCGGTCCCTGGGGGCGGATGATGCCCGCAGAACGGGGGCGGGTGCTGCGCCGGATTGGGGATGTGATCAGCACGCATGCCGACCGGCTGGGCGTCATGGAAACCCGCGACAATGGCAAGCTGCCCGGGGCCATCACTCCTGGTCTGCGTTCTGGCCAGTGGCAGGTGGACAGTTGGCATTACTATGCTGGCCTGTGTGACAAGTTCGAAGGCCGGGTTATCCCGGCCGAGGCGCCCAACATCCACAATTACGTCAAATGGGAACCCTTTGGCGTGGTCGGCCAGATCCTGCCCTGGAATTCGCCATTGGGAACCCTGATCTGGAAGCTCGCCCCCTGTCTGGCTGCTGGGAACACGGTGGTTCTGAAACCATCCGAACACTCTTCCTGTTCGACGCTCGAGTTGATGGATGTGTTGCTCGAGGCAGATCTGCCACCGGGGGTGTTGAATGTGGTGACCGGTTTTGGCCGCACCACGGGCGAGCCGCTGATCGATCATCCGGATGTCCGCATGGTCTCCTTTACCGGTGGCACCGCGGGGGGGCGGGCGGCGGCCAGCATCGCGGCCCGTCAGGTCAAACCCATCGTGATGGAGTTGGGCGGCAAATCTCCCCAAATCGTGCTGCCGGACGCCGACCTGGATCTGGCCGTGAATGGCGTGGCGGCGGGGATCTTTCCGGCAGGCGGTCAAAGCTGTATCTCGGGTTCGCGCCTGTTGGTGCATAAATCCGTGATCGACGCATTCACGGACAAGCTGGTCGAGGTTGTCAAAAAGGCCCGGGTGGGGGATCCGAATGATCCCGCGACCCAGATTGGCCCCATGGCCAACCGTCCGCATTACGAGTCCGTATTGCAGAAAATTGACGCGGCCGAGGCTGCCGGGCATCGGATGCTGCTGGATGGGCGCAGCGCCTGTCGCGATCAGGGGTATTACATTGGCCCGACAATCTTTGCCGATGTGCCAAACGGGTCGGATCTGGCTCAGACCGAAGTGTTCGGCCCGGTGGTGTCAACCGAAGCCTGGGAGGATGAGGTCGAGGTGATCCGCGCTGCCAATGACACGATCTTTGGTCTGGCTGCCGGGATCTGGTCGCGGGACGTGACCCGCGCCATGCGCATGGCCGACCGGATCGAAGCCGGGACCGTCTATATCAACAACTATTTCAACGCGGCCACCCAGTCCCCGGTAGGGGGGTACAAACAGTCTGGCTATGGGCGCGAAAACGGGTGGGAGGGGATGCGCTGTTTCCTACAGACCAAATCGGTCTGGCTCTCCACCGATCCGCATCAACCCGATCCTTTTGCAGACTGATAAAATCAGAGGGTACATCACATGACACCGGACCCCACGCCCAAGGCCGGCACCTGGAACCACCATCCGGATTTGCCGATTCCGGTGTCACCAATCCTCAGTTGGCCACCGCGCCCTGTCGCCTGGATCAAATGGATTGCGCAATATTGGCTGACGCTCAGTTCGGTCACGATCGAGCTGGCCCTGGCGTGGGGTGTCTATGCCTGGTTCCAACCCGAGTGGACCCAGATGCAGACCCTGTCTCCTGGGTGGATCGCCCAGATCTGGCTGCGCAATATCGTGTTGCTGACATTGGTGGCAGGAGGGCTGCATCTGTGGCTGATCACGCTAAAGCGGCAGGGCAGAACGCTGAAGTTCGACGCCCGCGACCAGACCGCCAGCAACGGGCATTTCACGTTTCGCAATCAGGTCTGGGACAATATGTTCTGGTCGCTGATCAGCGGCGTGGGGTTCTGGACCGCCTATGAGGTGCTGTATTTCTGGACTGCAGCCAATGGCTATGCGCCGCAGATCAATTTTGCCGACAACCCGATCTGGTTCATTGCCTGGCTGTTGATCCTTCCGATCTGGTCCAGCTTTCATTTCTATTGGGTGCATCGCTGGCTGCATTGGCCGCCATTGTATAAACTGGCGCACGCGCTGCATCACCGGAACATCAATATCGGTCCCTGGGCCGGGATTTCGATGCATCCGGTGGAAACAGCCATCTATTTCTCGTCCTTGCTGATCCATCTGGTGGTGCCATCACACCCGGTTCACGTGTTGTTCCATGCCTATCTGAACGGGCTGAACCCGGCGGTGTCGCATTCCGGTTTCGAAGGTATCGTGTCGGGTGGGCGCAGGCGTTTTAGTGCGGGAGATTTCTTTCACCAGCTGCACCATCGGTATTTCGAATGCAATTATGGAACCGCCGAGATGCCCTGGGATGTGATGTTTGGATCCTTTCATGACGGCAGCGACACCGCCACCCGCGCCACCCGGGAGCGCAAGAAACAGATGTACAGGTGAAGGCAATATGGCGGACCAGAAATGATGACACTCACCTCTTGCGCTGAATTTGTCGCCACTGCCGATGCGCCGGCTGATGTGCACCCGATGGTGACACGGGCTGTGGCCGATTGTTTCGGCTGTATTCTCGCAGGGACCGACAGCGAGGTCGCGACACGGGTGCGTTCTGTTCTGGTCGTGGTCGGGGCGGGCAATGCGCCGCTGTATGGCGCGGGGCAGCAGGTGGCCCCCGGCTATGCGGCGCTGGGCAATGCGGTGTCGGGACACGCCTATGATCTGGATGACTGGGAGGAGCCAGGCAATACCCATCCGACCATTGTGATCCTGCCCGCGGTATTGGCAGTGGCTGAAGTCGTGCCCCTGACCGGCGCACAGATGCTGAACGCCTATTGCGTCGGGTTTGAAATGATCTGTCGGTTGGGCGAGGCGGTAACGCTGGGTCACTATACCCGAGGCTTCCATTCGACAGCGACCCTGGGAGCGATCGGGGCAGCGGCGGCCTGTGCGCGGGCCTTGGGTTTGGACAGGGAGCAATCCGCTCATGCCATGGCAATCTCTGTGTCGCAGGCAACGGGCTATACCATACAGTTCGGCTCCAGCGTCAAACCGTTGCAGGCCGGACAAGCAGCCCGAGCAGGGTTTGAAGCGGCGATGCTTGCCCGTGCCGGAGCGACAGGCAAACCACAGGTGCTGGACAGCGACCGCGGGTTCAACGGGCTGATGGGGGCCGGGACGCCCGACAGCTTTGCCCATGCGATCGCAAAACTGGGGCGGCCGTGGGCTCTGCAGGAATACGGGTTGCTGATAAAGCCCTGGCCGTCGTGTAGCTATATCCATCGTCTGATGACCGCTGCGCTGGAACTGCGTCGGCAGATGGCGCATGACGAGGTGGTGCAGGTGCGGGCAAGCTTGCCGGATTTTCACAAGGCAATCCTGCCCTTTGACCAGCCCACAACCCAGACCGAGGCGTTGTTTTCCGTGCCAGCCTGTGTCGCACAAGTTCTGGTCAGCGGTGATTTGACCATGGCCGACAGCGCTGCCGGTTTCTGGCAGCGCCCCGAAGTTGCCCGCCTGATCGCGGTGACCGACGTCACCACCGTAGCGCCTCGGAACCCCGCGCTGAACTATGATCCGGCGCAACCGGATGCGCTGGAGCTGGTCGGGCAGGGCGGGCGAGTGGTGCGAGGGCTATGTGACTATCCGTTGGGGTCGCGACAGACCCCGATGTCCGACGCGCAATATGCAGCCAAATACAGCTCTATCACCGGACGGGCGGCTACGGAGTTCACCAGATTGCTTGGCTGGCGTGACACCCAGGACATAGCGGGATTCTTTAGAAAGGGAACGACATGAGCCGAACCCGGCGTAACGGTGGGCGCGCAGCCCGCCGGATTGATCGCGCGGATGGAGCCGGGTCAGGCCCCAGCACGGCCATCTGGCCAGGGATCGAAGGGGGGCGGTATACTCCGTTTACCCGGCGCGAGATCGAGAGGGTCAGCGACACCGCCCTGCGTATCCTGGAAGAGATCGGATTGAAGGGGGCCACGCCACATTGCGTGGAAACCGTTTGCAACAATGGCGGCTCGCTGACCGAGGATGGGCGATTGCTGATGCCCGCGGATCTGGTGCGGCGGATGCTCAAGGTGGCGGGGCGGGGTTTCAAGCTGTTTGGGCAAATGCCTGAGTATGACATCGATCCGTCGGGCACCCGGATCCATCTGGGGACCTCGGGAGCCGCAGTGCATATCGTCGACAGCCTGACAGGCACGATCCGCGACTCGGCGCTCAGGGATCTCTACGATATGGCGCGGCTGGCCCAGTCGCTGCCAAATATCCACATGTTTCAGCGCACTGTGGTCGCGCGGGATCTAAGCGATCCGTTCGAGATGGACCTGAACACGGCCTATGCCTGTCTCAAAGGGACGGCGAAACCGGTTGGTGGGTCATTCACCTCAGAGGAAAACATGGAAGCCGCCGTGCAGATGATGCAGATGATCGTGGGCGGCCCCGAGGCCTTGCGCGCGCGTCCGCCGTTCTGTGTTTCGACCTGTTTCATCGTGCCGCCGTTGACCTTCGCCGAAGAGGCGCTGGGCGTGATCGAGTGCGCTGCCCGTCACGGCATTCCCCTGAAGCTGGTCTCGGCCGGGCAGGCGGGGGCCACCAGCCCGGCGCCGCTGGCCGGAGCAGTGGCGCAGCAAACGGCCGAAGTGCTGGCGGGGCTTGTCTATGTGAATCTGTTGAACCCGGGCCACCCGGCGACCTTTGGCGCGTTGCCGTTCGTGAGCGATCTTCGCACTGGTGCGATGTCGGGAGGCAGCGCCGAACAGGGGCTGCTGATGGCGGCCTGTGCCCAGATGGCACAGCATTTCGATATTCCCTGCGCGGTGTCAGCGGGCATGACCGACAGCAAGATGCCGGATTTTCAGGCGGGCTATGAAAAAGGCGTGACCGAACTGTTGTCGGCATTGTCCGGGGCCAATCTGATTTATGAGGCTGCGGGGATGTATGGGTCGCTTTTGGGTTGTTCATTGGAGAGCTTTGTTCTGGACAATGACATGATCGGGTCGATCCTGCGGGCGACGCGCGGGTTCGAGGTCAGTGACGACACCCTGTCGCTGGAGGTCATCCGCGAGGTCTGTGTCGATGGGCCCGGGCATTTTCTGGGGCATGATCAGACGCTGAAGCGGATGGAAAGCGACTATTACTATCCGGCGCTGGCGGATCGGCGTACACCGCAGGAATGGGCAGCTGCTCCGGACCGCGACCTGTTGGAACAGGCGCGAGCCCGGACTGAGGCGTTATTGGGGGGACCGCGATCCGAACATATTCCTGCGGAGATCGACGCTGAAATCCGCGCAAGGTTCCCCATTCGGCTACCAAAGGCAGATCTATGACCGCCACCCGGAGCAAGCTGGACCTGCAAGAGGATCAACGGGTCAATGTGAGCAAGGCCGAGGCGGTGTCCTGTATGGTCGCGATCTTTGAGCGGTTGGGCAACACGCCAGAGGTCGCGCGGTGTGTGGCCGAGCACCTGGCAGAAACGTCCTTGTCGGGTATGGAAAGCCATGGTGTGATGCGCACCCTGCAATATGCAGAGCAGATGCAGAACGGGTATCTGTCTGTCGGCGTTGACACGCAGGTTATTCGTGCTCCGTCGGGGGCCACCCATGTGGACGGTGGGGGTGGTATCGGTATCCCTGCGATGGTGCAGGCCTATGAGACGGGTATGCAGATGGCAGTGCGAACGGGTGTGTCGGCGCTGGCGATCCGCAACGTGGGCCACACCGGACGCCATGGGGCGTTTGCCGACAAGGCGGGACAAGAGGGGTTTCTGACCATCTGTGTTGGTGGGGGAAATCGAAAAAACTGGCCGCAGGTCGCACCGCATGGCGGAGCGAAGGGGCTGTTGCCAACCAACCCCTGGTGCATTGGAATTCCCGGTGGAGCACGCGGCCCGGTGGTGCTGGACTTTGCCACCTCCAAGATTGCCGGAGGCTGGATCTATGCGGCGCGCTCGGCCGGGGCGCAGCTGCCGGACGGTTGCCTGATTGATAGAGATGGAAACCCGAGCCGGGACCCGGAAGCGTATTTTTCCGGGGGCGCCATTCTGCCTGCGGGTGGGCACAAGGGGTATGGATTGGCGTTGATGGGGGAGATGATTGGGGAAGCGATGCTGGGGCCGTCATCGACCGAATGCAATTGGCTGTTGGTCACCCTTCGTTGCGACCATTTTCGCGAGACCTCTGCCATGGAAGTTGCGGCCGAGGCGGTTCTTTCGGACATGCGCAACTGTCCACCGGCACCGGGGTTTGATTGTGTCGAAGTGCCAGGCGAACGCGAACGCGACCAATATGTGAAATCTGGTGATCGGATCGCAATTCCAAAAGCAACCTGGCGGCAAATACAGGAGTTGGAAGCAGGTCTGAAAGCCTGATCCGGTCTCTGAAAGCCAAGCGCTCCCGCCCGGGAACCCAGCATCAAAGATGCAGGGCTCCCCGTTGGGCGTGGCCCCCCGCAGGCTGGCCTGCGAGGGGCGGTCGCGCGTCGATCCAGGCGCTGGGGTGCCTGTGCCAACAGGGGTTTTTCCCAATGATGCCGGGGTCCGGTCTTGGCGGACGGGGGGCGGCGCGTCATTGTGAACGCAAAACCAGAATGAGGATACAGATGACCAAATCTTTCCCCGAACAGGGTCATGATGGCCCCTATGCTGCGCCGCTGATCGTTCGTGATCAGATCGTGCGCCCGGAATGGATCGACTATAATGGGCACATGAATGTCGGCTATTACGGGATCGCCTTTGATCAGGCCATCGACAAGGTATTTGACCACGAACTGGGGATTGGCACCGAGTTCATCAAATCAGAGGGTCAGGGGCCTTACGTGCTGCAATCGCACATGCAATTTTTGCAGGAACTGCTGGAAGGGCAGAAATTCGACGTGCAGTTCCGTTTGATCGACCACGATCACAAACGGCTGCATTTCTTTGGTGAGATGATGCGCCAGCCTGACGGGGTGGTGTGTGCCATACAAGAGATCGTTGCGATGAATGTCGATCACGAGACAGCACGATCGACGGCCTATCCGGATTGGGCGCAGCGTCGGTTTTCGCGGATGCTATCTGACCATAAAGCCATGGCGCGTCCCCGCCAATTGGGGGCGAGCCTGGGATTGCGCCGGTAGGGAAGCACGGTGCCTGCTCTGCTCAGTTGAACTTTCAGGTGTTGACCGGATTGAAAACATCCACAGGGACGGGCAAGCCCGTCCCTGTGGATGTCATTGATTTGCGGGGTCAGAGGAACCCGAGATCATCATCGTCGCCCTCGTCATCGGGTTCATGTGCAGACGGGTCGTCGTCCTGAGACTGCGTCATCAGCGCCATGATGTCATATAGCTCGGTGTTGCCAGCAGTTCCGGAGGACCCTCCGGTTCCACCGCTACCAGACCCACCAGAGGCGCTGGCATAGACCACGTCGTCATCCGTGCCACCGCTTGACACCGGTTCGCCCTCAAAGTCGGGCAGCCCGTGGGTTGCAGCGATGCTGAAGGTTCCGCCTGTGCCCGAGCCTGAGCCCTTGGTGCCGCCCGAGCCTGAGCCTTTGGTGCCGCCCGAGCCCGAACCCTTGGTGCCACCGGAGCCTGAGTCTTTGGTCCCGCCGGAGCCGGAGCCCTTGGTACCGCCCGAGCCTGAGCCCTTGGTGCCGCCCGAGCCGGAGCCTTTGGTGCCGCCCGAGCCTGAGCCCTTGGTGCCGCCCGAGCCGGAGCCCTTGGTGCCGCCCGAGCCTGAGCCCTTGGTGCCACCGGAGCCTGAGCCCTTGGTGCCGCCCGAGCCTGAGCCTTTGGTGCCACCGGAGCCTGAGCCTTTGGTGCCACCGGAGCCTGAGCCCTTGGTGCCGCCTGAGCCTGAGCCTTTGGTGCCGCCAGAGCCGGAGCCTTTGGTACCACCTGAGCCGGAGCCCTTGGTACCACCCGAGCCTGAGCCTTTGGTGCCACCGGAGCCTGAGCCTTTGGTGCCGCCGGATCCTGAGCCTTTAGTGCCGCCTGAGCCTGAGCCTTTGGTGCCACCGGAGCCGGAGCCCTTGGTACCGCCGGAGCCTGAGCCCTTGGTCCCACCGGATCCTGAGCCCTTGGTGCCGCCGGATCCTGAGCCTTTGGTGCCGCCGGATCCTGAGCCTTTGGTGCCACCGGAGCCGGAGCCCTTGGTACCGCCTGAGCCGGAGCCTTTAGTGCCGCCGGATCCTGAGCCTTTGGTGCCACCGGAGCCGGAGCCCTTGGTACCGCCTGAGCCGGAGCCTTTGGTGCCACCGGAGCCGGAGCCCTTGGTACCGCCTGAGCCGGAGCCTTTAGTGCCGCCGGATCCTGAGCCTTTGGTGCCGCCGGAGCCTGAGCCCTGGGTGCTGGACTCCGAAAATTCGTCAGCGAGCTTGTCGTCATACCACTGATCCAGGGTGTCTCCTTCGACGCCTCCATTGTGGTATGCGTCGCTGGAGCTCGCCGATGCGCTGGTGTCATGAGACAGGACATGCGGGTTTGCAGTGTCCGAATTCAAGACAATTGTCAGGCTGTTGAGGTCAAGATCATCCAGAGTGAGCCCGCTGCCCCACAACGTAAAGTTGATGTTTTGGGTGTTCCCAGCGGTTGAATCATCCTCAGTCCCGAATTGGATCATGCCATCAAAGTTGGATCCAACGTCAAAGCCGTTGTTCAACTGGGATACGGAATTTGCATCGAACTGGCTACCTGTGACCCCCAAGGTGTTGATATCCGGGTACAAGTTGACATCATCAAGAACGCTGTCATCCGTGAAGTTGAAAAAGATGCCATCAAGGTCGCCGACTTCTGTCAGATAGTTCGGTTGAACTTGGAAGAATAGACCTCCGCCCTGTGTGTCCAGGACCGAAATGACAACTTGCGGATCTGTCCCAACATTGATCTCTAAGGGCTCTTTGGCCGGTGTTTCGCCGCCGCCGCCACCGCCGCCACCGCCGCCAGCGGTGCCAGTGGGTGGTGCTTCGCTGCTTCCGCCGGAGCCTGAACCTTTGGTGCCACCTGAGCCTGAGCCCTTGGTACCGCCGGAGCCTGAGCCTTTGGTGCCGCCGGAGCCTGAGCCTTTGGTGCCGCCGGAGCCTGAGCCTTTGGTGCCGCCGGAGCCTGAGCCTTTGGTGCCGCCGGAGCCTGAGCCTTTGGTGCCGCCAGAGCCTGAGCCCTTGGTGCCGCCCGAGCCCGAGCCCTTGGTGCCGCCAGAGCCTGAGCCTTTGGTACCGCCCGAGCCTGAGCCCTTGGTGCCGCCCGAGCCCGAGCCCTTGGTGCCGCCAGAGCCTGAGCCTTTGGTACCGCCTGAGCCTGAGCCTTTGGTGCCGCCCGAGCCTGAGCCCTTGGTGCCGCCGGAGCCTGAGCCCCTGGTGCCGCCGGAGCCTGAGCCCTTGGTGCCGCCGGATCCTGAGCCTTTGGTGCCGCCGGATCCTGAGCCCTTGGTGCCGCCGGATCCTGAGCCCTTGGTGCCGCCTGAGCCTGAGCCCTTGGTCCCACCTGAGCCTGAGCCCTTGGTACCGCCGGAGCCTTTGGTGCCGCCTGAGCCGGAGCCTTTGGTGCCGCCTGAGCCGGAGCCTTTGGTGCCGCCTGAGCCGGAGCCCTTGGTGCCGCCGGATCCTGAGCCTTTGGTGCCGCCGGATCCTGAGCCTTTGGTACCGCCCGAGCCCGAGCCCTTGGTGCCACCGGAGCCTGAGCCTTTGGTGCCGCCCGAACCGGAGCCTTCGGAGGGCTCGTCCTCAGAGCCGTATTTGCTCAAAAGGTGTTCCTTGTACCATTGGTACAGGCTGTCCCCTTCGACACCCCCATTGTGGTACGATTTTGTACCGGAACCGTAGGAACTCCAACTCATCGCGCACACCCTCCAAAAAACGTCCATTGCCTGCAACCTGGCAAACAATTCCAACAGCGGCCAAAGTTTGGCCCTCGTGTTTGCAGGGCTCATTTGACCAGCCTCGACGCTACAAAGCGGGCACGTTTGAGGCAATTTTTCGCCACATTTGTTGGGAAACATGCTGCAATACCGGCGAGTTAGCGAAACAGTGTTTGAGAAATCGGGGATATTGGTTCGGGGCTGACATCAATGGGGCCGAATTTCTTGACCTAACGTAAAAGCCGAGCGATTCGACGAGGGCCGCAGATCTGTCCAATTCGATCCCGAAAAATGTCTCAATTCCGATATACTCATTGCTGGGTAAGGGGTGCTGCGCCTGATCGTCTGCGCGGTCATTAGAGATCAATTGTGTGAAAGGGTATGCCGTGTCCGAGAGTTCCAACAGCAAACGCATTGCGCGCATTGTGGAATGTGCCGAAGAGCATTTTGGCAAGGAAGTCGAACGCGTAACAGCACCTGGTGGCGAGGGGAGATCTTCGTTTCGATTGCATTTTGACGACCGGGACGTGATTGCGACGCTGCGCCCAAATTTTCGCAGAACCCACCTGGAAGCGCATGTTCTGAACAGTTTGAACACATACAGTTCGGATTTGCCCCGCGTGTTGGGAGTCGTCGGGGAAATCTTGTTCCAATCCGATGTGGGTCGGCGCCGCTTGAATCAGGAAATCGTGCGTTGCCCGGCCGGGAGCCAGAAGGACCTGGCGGCAGAGGCGGTGGCCGGGATCTTTCGGATCCACGCGGCGGCGCGCAAGACTGATCTGCACAAAATGATGCCGCATCTGGGCAATAATGCCGAATGGATCAGCAATCTCGTGGATGCTGTGGATGCATTGCAACCCTATTCCCAGGGGATTTCGGGCGATTATGATCGCGCCGCAGTGGGAAATGCGATTGCCTACCCTGGCAAACAGTTCGTCAAATGGGATTGCCGGTCCGGCAATGCCGCAATTGGTCAGGATGAACGGCTACGCTGGTTCGATTTTGAGTATTCCGGTTTGCGTCATGGTGCCGAAGACTTTGCCTGGCTGATTGGGGACGAAGCCTGGCCAATTGCGCCGGACGTTATGGTCGACATCATGATTGATGCCTATGATCATGAATGCGGCCATGAAATCTCGGACTATCTGGAATATATGTCGGTTTACCTGACACTTCACGCGGTGCAGCGGTTCAAGCTGATCGTTAAGGAAGCCAAAAAACGTGGCTGGCTCTCCAAGGAGCGAGTGCGAAAATATGATGATGCGGGGGTCCATCCCGAGTTTGCCGTGCAAATTTGCAAAGTTGGGCAGTATTTTGCAGCGCAATCTCCGCTCACAGCCCCCTTGTCCCGCAATTTTGAAGGAGCAGCGCGCGCGTTCAAAGAGATCCTGCGCGACGGCTCTTCGTTGAAGTCGGCCTGAACCATGAATGCAGCGGCAAAAACCCTAATGACAGGCGCAAGCGACGACAGCTTGCGTGTGTTCAGCTTTGATACTTTGGATCGGATGAAACGTATTCGCGAGGATTGGCAGCTTCTGGAGCGGCGCGATCCAGAGGCGACGATCTTTTTGTCCTGGCGCTGGATGGCGGCCGCGTTTGCGGCAAACCCGGGCAGGTGGCGCGTTATCGCCGTGTATCACGCCGGGCGGCTGGTCGCGGTTCTGCCGCTCAAGCTGCGGGTGCATTGGAGCCAGACCCGCGCCCGCTTGCAAACCGAGATAGAGGCCGGAGGCAAGCTGGTCGGATCGGAATACACGGGATTTTTGTGCGACCCCGAATGGCAGGATCTGGCGCTGCGGGAAATGGCGCAGCATGTTCAGACAATGCCCTGGTCTGAACTGTCGATCCGTTACGTGGAATCCCAGGACCGTGCCAGCACGTTCATGGCGGCGTTCCCCAGAGCCGCATTCAGCACCCGGTGGCGAGAATACAAGATCAACCAAGGCCAGATTGATAACTTGCTGTGCCCGCGAATTGATCTGCCGCCGACACATAATCTGTTTCTGGCGATGTTAAAAAGAAACACACGACGGCAAATCCGATTGGCCACCAAAAGGGGGCTGGAGACGGGCGAAATGCGTGTCACCTGGCCCGAGGGCGGAGAGTTGAAAGAGGCGATCCGCATATTGTTGCGGTTGTGGATGCAGCAGTGGGAACCGTCAAAAGGACGAGAGGCTGCATTTGTGACATCGCGCAACTATCTGCATGGTTTGGGAACTGCCTATCGGATGGGGACCTTGCGTATGCCGGTGCTGTGGAAGGGCGACCGTCCGATCGCGACATTGGGCAATGTTCTGGACCCGGCGCGCAAACGGATGCACGTGTTGGTCACAGGGCGGGATGTCACGCTCGAAGACAATTTTGTCGGACTTCTGCTGCATTCCGAGAATATCAGGTGGGCCATCGAAAACGGGATCAAAGTCTATGATTTTGGCCATGGGAACGAGCCGTACAAACATCGCTTTGCCGCCCAGGATGTGCCGGTGCATTTCTTGTCTGTTCGCCGCCGGGATGTTGCGCAGGTGACGGACACTTTGGACCCGGCCTGTGTGCCGATGGGGCTGGAACGTGTGGTTGCCTATCTGGAAAATGACAAGATCGAACGCGGCCTGGAGATCAGTCGGCAACTGGCCGAAGTCGCCCAGAAACGGGGCAGGTGACACGTTGGCCGACTGACATGAGCGTCACAATCCCATCTGGCGGACGGCCAGATCACGCATGATCTCTTCGGAGCCGCCGCCAATGGCCATGACTTTTACTTCGCGATAGATCCGTTCGATCCGGTTGCCCCGCAAATAACCAGCACCACCCAGGATCTGCATCGCCTCGGAGGCGCAGAATTCGCAGGCCTTGGAGGTGAAGAATTTGGCTTTGCAGATTTCGGCCACGGGCATGGGCCCCGTGTTCACCTTCCAGCAGATCATGTTCAGCCAGGCTTCGACCGCGTCGATGCGGGCCGAGATCTCGGCGATCTTGTGGCGGATGACCTGATGTCGGATCAGGGGCTTGCCAAAGGTTTCGCGCTCCTGCGCCCAGGCAATGCTGTCTTCGAGACAGGTTTTCATCATCCCCAACATTCCGGCGATCAACCCAACCCGCTCCAGATTGAAATTTTCCATGATGGCTAGAAACCCGTTGTTTTCTGCGCCCATCATATTGGTGGCGGGCACCCGCATGTCGTCAAAGAACAGCGTCGCCTGATCCGAACACCACCAACCCATCTTGCGGGGCAGGGCGCTGCGCGAGAACCCGATCGTGTCCGATTCGACAAAGAACAGCGAAATACCGGTCAAACCGTCGCCCCCGGTGCGCGCGGCAACGACAAAGTAATCCGACGTCATGCCACCAGTGATAAAGGTCTTGGAGCCGTTCAGAACCCAATGGTTGCCGTCGCGGTGCGCCCGTGTCGTCAGATTGGCCACATCCGACCCCCCGCCCGGTTCGGTCACGCCCAGGCTGGATCCTTTGCGGCCTGCGATAATGTCGGGCAGAACCCGGTCCTGGATATCGGAATTGGCCAGCCGGGCAATGGGCTCGATCGAGATCATCCGCCCGTTGATTGCCGCGGCGACCCCGCCGGCCCCACAGCGGGCCAACTCTTCGCTGTAGGTTGCGCGCATGAAACAATCATCGAACCCCAGTCCCCCATGTTTTTCGTCTATGCCGAACCCCCAGATCCCCAACGCGCCCGCCTTTTGATGGAGCGCCCAGGGGACCGCGCCTGCTTCGTCCCAGGTATCGCAATGGGGGGTAATCTCCTGCGCGACAAAGCTTTGCATGGTGTCGCGAAAGGCCGAGCGTTCCGGTGTGTCAAAGGGCGAGGTCATCCGGTTTCCTTTTGTTTGGCCAGCAAATGCGGTGCCATGATCCGGGCAAAGCGGTGCACCATCTTGTTGATCACGGTCGGGTCGGCTTCGTATGGGGCATGTGTATGCAGCCCGCGCATGAAACTGCGGCAGATCGACCACAACAGCGTCAGGTCTTCGGCCTCGCCCGTCGCCGCCTTGTACAGGTGGGCGATGTTGCGGTTGAAGTCGGTGTTATAGGCCTGCAACGCCGGGGTGATCCGCTGACGTAGAGCATCATCGGTGCGCGACGCGACCAGGATCTCCATCAGCGCACGCCCCGGGCGGGTGTTGATGACTTCGGACCAAAGACGGAGCAGGTCGTCGGAAATGTCCTGATCCGGGCCTTGGTGGTGGATCAGCCCAAGGTCTCCAGTCTCAGTCTCAGGTCCACGCACCGGAGCCAACAGGCGCTCAAGGGTCTGCGCCATCATCTCTTCCTTTGATGGGAAATGATGCGTCAATGCCCCGCGCGACACCTGCGCCTGGGATTGCACGCGATTGATCGAGGTTTCGGAATACCCGACTTCGTCCAGGCATTGCACCACAGCCGAAAAGATCCGCCCGCGCGTGCGCGCAGTGCGGTCGGGATTGGCGGTGCGTGTGACGTTGGGTTCGGCTCGGGTTTTCATTTGCGTACGCCTATTCTTTGAATCAGATATAAAACAGAACGATCAGTCTGTTCAATCACTCAGACGCAGCGGAACGACCACCGTCAAACCAGGAGACGCAAATGCAACAAGCCGAAGATTTCCGTGCCGAAAGCCGGGCCCTGGCGGCGATTCTGAACCCTCTGTCTGCGGATGACCTGCGCCAGCCGACCCTGTTCAAAGGGTGGACCATCGAGGATGTCCTGGGTCATTTGCATCTGTTCAATGTCGCGGCCGAAACATCGTTGTCCGGTGCCAAAGCATTTGATGTCTTCATCGCGCCGATTGTTCGGGACATGCAGGCGGGCAAGACGATTCTGGAATGTCAGTTTCCCTGGCTGGGTGGTCTGGACGGGCGTGATCTGTTTGACGCCTGGATGGCCGGAGCGGAAAGCTGCGCGGATGCATTCGCCAAGGTAAATCCCAAAGAGCGGGTGAAATGGGTGGGGCCGGACATGAGCGCGCTCAGCTCGATCACGGCGCGCCAGATGGAAACCTGGTCGCACGGACAGGAAGTCTTTGACGTGTTGGGGCTGGATCGCTCCGAACAGGACCGGATCCGAAATATCTGTCATCTGGGTGTATCGACCTTTGGCTGGACCTTTATCAACCGCAAGGAGCCGGTGCCCGATCCCGTTCCATATGTGCGCCTGACCGGGCCATCGGGCGCGGTGTGGGAATGGAATACCCCGCAGTCGGACAATGCGGTTGTCGGATCTGCTGTGGCGTTTGCCCAGGTGGTCACCCAAGTGCGCAGTATTCAGGACACCGAATTGCGGACCACGGGCGCAGTCGCTGAACACTGGATGTCAGTTGCACAGTGTTTTGCCGGCCCTCCGGTCACCCCTCCGGCCAAGGGCGCGCGCCACAAGGCCGGATGACTCAGGTGCCCAAACGGCGCCACGCAGCGGTCAACCCGGCCAATGTCATGCGTTGGGCATCTGCAATGGTCGCGGCCACCCCCTGTTGGCCTAATGCGGCGGCATAAGGCGCGCTTTGGGTGTCATCGCCGATGACGGCCAGATTCTGGCCCAGCCAATAGGGCCGCGCGGCGGCCAGCTCGGCCCCGATCAGAAGCCCCATCAACCGGGCATGTGAGTGCGCCGGCGCAGGAGCATTCAGGGCCATGTCCGCCTGAACTTCGGCCATCCGCGCGGCCAGCCGCTCGGGCTTGGACATTGCATCCGATACGGCGTCGGCCAGGGTGTCACGATCCCAGTCAGCGTCAGAAAACGCCGCTTCCAGCCCGGGCAGTTCAGCCATCGCACCAAGCGTCGACAGAGTTAGGAAACTTTGAAAGCTGACAACTTCTCCGGCGCTGATCTGGGCCCAGTGGGTCTGTGCACCGGGAAGGCAGATCACCCCATCCCAATCCGTGTTGAGCGACAGGAAACCGGCGACGCGGATCGCTGCATTGTGCATGATCGCGCAGGGCGCGCTTTGGCTCAGCCCCGGGAGCGCATGTAAAACAATCCGTGTGTGCCGATCCGTATCGGTTCGGGGTCGCAGATCCAAAGGTTTGCATGGCACCTGGATAGGCCGAATTTCGGTATCGCCGCTCAGGACGACTGGCAGGGGGGCTGGCGTCAGCCAGCTGGAGGTCAGCGATACCAGATCTGCGACCACACCGGCAGGCCCCGACGGGCAGGACAACATTTGCAATGGATCGCCACCCTGCATGGGCCAGGCTCTGAGCTGGCACCCATCAAAGGAGGCGGCAATCCAATCGGCCCGAAATGTGTCTTGGCTCATGTGAGTTTCCCTTTTGGCAGAGCTTTCCCGTGCCCCGTTCTATGGCTCGCCCGGTGCGAGGGCAATTGCGTGATTCCGCCCGTTGACCGGTGCTGTTCCTTGCTCCGGGGTGCCCAATTTTGACGACTTTGCCAAAATTCACGGGTGTTGGTGTGAGGGATGTCCCACAATTTCACGCGGATTGTGTCCATTTTCTGCCTGCCTTCCAGCTCTGTGGCAGACGCGACTCAGCATCGGTGACAGCTGATTCTGTGTCGGGTTCGTTTAAAATACAGGAACAATACGTGTATAAATCTTTGAATGTTTCGTTAACCATCTCGTATAAAGGGAAGAAAACAAGGATATTCCCACTGGAAACAAACTGTTTCTGTGCAATTTCTTATAAATGCTCCGGGGACTGATAAATTCAACTTAGGCAATTTTGGGGCGGAAACCCGGCTCAAATGCGCAGGGATCAAAATTTCGGACACATGGGGGTGTCGTTCGGGAATTGGCCCAAAAGTTCGAATGTCGCGTTTCCAGTCCGCTTTTGCACTCTGGGGGCATTTTGGTTTTCTTGTCGTGCCGAAAGGCATCTCTCCAGTCGGGTAACCGGCTGCTGCTTGGGGAGCGTCATGAGTAGTTTGATTCGCACGAATGCTGTTGTGTGGGCTGCCGGGTTGAAACGCGATGGCGCGCGCCGGATCAGTGCATCGCTGACCATGTTCCTGCCCTTGCATAGGCGGGAGTTGTCGTTGGAAGCAGCCAATATCAATGGTTCTGTCCCCCTGTACAATCCGGGTGAGCCCGAGCCGGGATCGACAATCGGCAACCACGGGATCTATGCCCAGCATGGCAAACGCATGTTGGACCTGGTGCTCATCCTTCTGGCGCTGCCAGCAGTGTTGTTGGTCACCGGATTGTGTGCGCTGGCGTTGTGGATCGAAGGGGGGCAGCCCTTCTATCGACAGGACCGGTTGGGGCGCGATGGGAAACGGTTCAAGATCTTCAAATTGCGGACCATGGTACGGGACGCTGATGCCAAACTGGCAGACTTGCTGGCCAAGGATCCGGAATTGCGCCGTGAATGGGAAACGACCCAAAAGCTGAAAACTGACCCGCGGATCACCCGAATTGGCGGTTTGCTGCGCCGGACATCTTTGGATGAATTGCCACAATTGTGGAATGTTGTGCGCGGTGAAATGAGCCTGGTTGGGCCACGCCCCATGCTGCCGGAACAGCTGCCGTTGTATGGCAACCATGCCTATTATTATGATCTTGAACCCGGAATCACCGGAATCTGGCAGGTGTCGGCCCGAAATGAGAGCTGTTTTGCCCATCGGTTCGAAACCGACGCGCAATACCACCGAGATCTGTCGCTGTCGTTGGACATAAAGCTATTGTGCAAGACAGTCAGCGTTGTGCTCCGGGGGACCGGATATTGAGAAACCGGATATTGAGAAAGAAGAGCGGATCAATTCCCGTTCAAACAATGGTTTGTGTGCGCCTGGGGGCTGGCCATGCTAGAATATGCAAAGGATGCTGGCGATGAGAGATTTCGAATCTAGCGATCTGGAAGACTATTTTGCTGAGGCAGCCCATCTGGAAGACACGGAGGCCATGACAGAACAAGGTTTCAAACGGTTTCGACGCAAGAACCGCCCCCGTCCCATGCCGGACGCGCGGGTGAGCAAGGATATTCGGGACCCCCAGGCCAACCTTAGCCCTGTTGTAGACGAGGAACCTGAATTCAGGATCCAGTTGCCTGCCCCGACTCCGGAACCTTGGGAGCTGTTGCGGCAGGTGCCTTTGGGGGTGCGTCGCCATATTTTGCGCCGGTCATCGCTGATCAGCTTTTTCCGGGAGGATCCCGCTGCAAAACAGTTTGATCTGCTGCGTACCAGGTTGTTGAAAACGCTCAAGGAACGCGGCTGGAGCCGGGTCGCCGTGGTGTCGCCAACCAGCGGATGCGGGACCACATTTGCTGCGACCAATCTGGCACTCAGCCTGTCGCGTGTTCGTGAAATTCGGACTGTTCTGATGGATCTGAACCAGCGCGATCCCGGTATCGGTGACGCCCTGGATATTCAGGCGTTGGGGGACATGCCCGGTTTCTTGATGGGCGAGGTGCCGTTGCAGCATCATCTGGTGCGGTGCAGTGAAACACTGGCCGTCGGTATTGCTGGCGCAGCGGATCGAAATGCTGCGGAAATTCTGCATGATCCGCAGACAGCCGAAACGCTGGACCATATGCGCGACGCGCTAAAGGCCGATGTCGTCCTGTACGATTTGCCCCCCTTGTTGGAGCACGACGATCTGATGGCGTTTCTGCCGCAGGTGGACGGTGTTTTGCTGGTTGCGGATGGTCAGACAACCACTGCGGCTGATCTGGAAGCGTGCGAGAGAGTGCTGGACAACCAGACACAATTGCTGGGTGTCCTGCTCAATCGGGGACGTTGACGGGTTGATTGGGCACGATCTCTTTCCCATGTTCTCCTTGCATATGTCATAGTTTTGCCGGGATGCTGTGGTGAAACCCAAGACGTACCTGGGGCATGTTGTGCATCCGGGATGTAGGAAAGAGCAGTATGGGTCCGTTTCAGTCTATTCATGATGTCTATGATATGCTCCGTCGTCGCGCGGTGCTGATTGCTGTCGTGTCGATTGTCGGAACCGTAGCGGCGCTGTTTGTCGCGCTGAGCCAGCAACACATGTACCGTTCGGCCGAAGTGATTCAGATCGCCCAGCCCCAGATTGCTGATGAATTGGCAAAATCAACGGTCGATGGATCGTCTGCGCGCCGGTTGCAGTTGATTGAACAGCGGCTGATGGCACGCAGCAATGTGCTCGACGTTATCGAGAAATACGGGCTGTTCAAGGATGTCGGGGACCAAAGACCCAACCATCTGGCCTTTCTTCTGCGCAGCTCGGTGCGGATCGAAGGGGTTGCTGCGGCGCGGGAAGGATATTCGGATGATGGCACGATTTCCATTCTGACGGTGTCCGCCGAAATGCCGACGGCGCTTCAGGCCCAACAGATTGCCCATGAATTCGCTCAACGCACCATCGAACTGAGCCAACAGGCCCGGATCGACCAGGCCAAGGCAACTCTGACCTTTGTTGCCCGACAGGAAGGGGCATTGTTTCAGGAACTTGCCGCGCTCGAGGAGGAAATCTCTGAATTTCGCAAGGCCAACAATGCGTCCTCTTCGACAAATGTCGAATTGCGGGCCGGCGAAGTGCAAACCCTGAACGAAGGCTTGTTGGATATCGCCCGTGAAGTGATCGAAATCCAGCGCGCTGCCGATATGGCAACCAAGACAGAGCGCCCTGCCACAGCCAAGCGGTTGTTGGCGGAATACGAAGAACGTCTGGCCACATTGGCTGAGCAACGCGATTTGATGCGTGATCGCAAGGAGGCGCTGGAGAAGGTGCTGCAGACGTCTCCTCAGGTGCAAAGCCAATTGGAGTCCTTCGAACGCCAGGCCGAACAGCTGCGGGATCAGCTGGGCGCGATGCGCAGCCGCCGGACAGAGGCCGAAATCGGGTTCCGGCTGGAAACCGCCAGGCAATCCGAACGTCTGATGGTTCTAGAACCGGCAAATCTGCCGGAGTACCCGTTCACAGGCAGCCGCAAGATGTTGGCGTTGGCCGGGATGATGGCAAGTATTCTGGCCGGGCTGGGTTTGGCCGTCCTTCTGGAATTTCGTGATCCGGTGTTGCGGACTGCCCATCGGATGGAACAGAAAACCGGTTTGAAACCCGTGGTGACCATACCGGTGATCAACAAGGGCACCGGGTCGCGGGGACTTTTGTCCCGGCTGTTCGGACGCAGACCACGTGGACCTGCCTGACCCGTTGTTTCGGACGTCTAGTGACTGACTTTTTGCCCCAGGGCCTGGACCATGTCGGGGATCATTCCGGCGTGGTACGACAGGATCAATCCCGCGATCCCGCCAGCGAGAACCAGACATAACAGGTCATGCACCGGATCCCAGACCTTGTGTTTTGTGGCCAGCCAGATCAGCACTGGATAGGCTAGGAGCATCGACACCCCCAATGCGGCGATCCCTCCCAGAACCCCGAACCAGCTGAGCCCCAGCAAGAACAGGATGGTCTGAATGATTGCCCGGCTGGCGGTGAAAACAAAGAACCCGCGACTGTCACCAGCGGCCAGGGCCGCCGGATCATAGGTCAGCCCAATGACGGCCGGGATCATGGCAATGGCAATCAGGCTGACCATAGGGCCGGACAACATGTATCGTTCGTCATACAGAAGATCGACCAACCACGGGCCCGCAAAGGCAACGACAAGCAGCAACGACAGGATGGCACCGCTCAGGCCAAACCTAAGCCATCGTTGATTGCGCCAGTTGTCGCGGGATTCGGTCGCCGGTTTTTCGCGGTACACCGGGATCAGCAGCCGTTGGTTGATGGCATAGCCCAGCAGCATGGGAAAACTGGCAAGAAAAAACCCGATATTGTACAGACCCAACACTTCGAGCGTCACAAATTTACCCAAGAACAGCCGGTCGCCCTGGCTGGTAAAGAACCAGCAGGCTGTCGACAGGAAGATCCATTTGCCAAAATGCAGCTGTTCGTGCACGGCCTTGGCCTCCCAACGGAAACGGTTCTTCATGCCCGGCAAAAAGGCTTGGGTGAGAGCCAGCGTCACAAAGGCCTGGAACACGCCACCCAACACCAGCGCGATCACCGATTGCGTGATCACCGCCAAAACCACCATCGACAGAATGCCGAGCGCCTGGCTGATCAGATCCAACGCCGTGACACGACCCACCAGAAGGTGACGGTGGGCGGTTTCGACCCGCGTCGGCATGAACCCGTTGATTGCAAGGCCAACGCCGGCAATCGGCAGGTACACCAACAGATCCGGCTCGTTGTAAAACTGTGACACAGGCCAGGCGAGCAAGGCGGTTGTGGCCCATAGGATCAACCCACGCACCACCTGAATGCTGAAGGCGGTGTTCAGGAAATCGGGATCGTCACCCCGATCGCTTTGGGCGATCGCGGCATTGATTCCGGTATCGGAAAACAGGGTCAAACCCAGTATCACGACGTTGACCAGAGCCATCAGACCAAAGGCTTCGGGGAACAGCAGCCGTGCAAGAACCAGGTTGGCCGCCAGCCGCAGGGCCTGGCTGCCGCCATATCCGATCATCAACCACGACGCGCTGCGCAGGACGCGGGCCATCAGGCTGCCACCTTTGAATGCTGTGGTCACTCGGTTCATGTTTGCCTTTTCTGCCCGGCCTTGGTCTGGCACGAATCTTACGCGCCTTGGGGCTTTGGTACAGCCCGAAAACCGGGAAATTCGAGTTCGACTAGCAAATAATCTGAAACAAATTCCGCCAGAGGCGCTGATTGGCGCTGTCTGCTGCGTTCGAACCGGGCGTCTGTGTGTTAATCTTGGACTGCAGGCTGGCGTCGGGTTAGTCTGCGCAGAACCCTTTGATCTGGTGTACGCTTTTGAAACTTGGCTATATCCTCAATACCTATCCGCAACCTTCACACAGTTTTATCCGGCGCGAAATTCAGGCGCTGGAGCGTCAGGGGTTTGTGATCGACCGCTTGGCAATGCGCCGTGCGTCCGTTGGGTTGGTGGATCCGCAGGACCAGGCCGAGGCAGACCGGACCCAATATGTGCTGGATGCCGGGTCGGTGGGATTGCTGATGGCGTTGCTGGGCGTTCTGTTGCGCGGCCCTGTCCGGGGGATTTCGGCGCTGGTATTGACCTGGCGGATGGGGCGGGTTTCGCATGTGGGGGTGTTGCGGCACGTGATCTATCTGGCCGAAGCGGCCTGGGTTCTACGGCAGTGCCAAAGGGCTGGAATAGCACATTGTCATGCGCATTTTGGCACCAATGCCGCCGCCGTGGCCCTGTTGTGCCGGACCTTGGGCGGGCCGCCGTTCAGCTTTACGACCCATGGACCCGAAGAATTTGATGCCCCCAGGGCATTGTCTTTGGGAGCCAAACTGGATCATGCGGCGTTTGCAGTCGGGGTCAGCCAGTTTGGACGCAGCCAGTTGAGCCGTTGGGCAGGTTTCACCACCTGGGAGCGGCTGCATGTGGTGCATTGTGGGATTGAGCCGACCAAGTTCGTGGAGCCGGTCGCGATGCCCGAGGGGCCGGTGCAATTGGTGTCAATCGGCCGGTTTGTGGAGCAAAAAGGGCAAATGGTCCTGGTCGAGGCCATGGCGCGGGTGCGCGACAGCCATCCCAACGTGCATCTGACCCTGGTTGGTGACGGTGAAATGCGCGCTGAACTGGAAACGGCAATAGACCGACATGGGCTGACTGATCGAATCACGCTGACCGGCTGGGTGTCGGAGGCCGAGGTAACCGCACGTCTACAAGGCTGCCATGCTCTGGTGATGCCCAGCTTTGCCGAGGGGTTGCCGATGGTGGTGATGGAGGCAATGGCTGCACAACGCCCGGTCATTGCCACCTATGTGGCGGGGACGCCTGAGTTGGTGCGCGATGGCGAAACCGGATGGTTGGTCCCCGCAGGTGATTGTACGGCGCTGGCTGCGGCAATCGTACGGGTGGCTGACACGGGCATCACCCGGTTAAGCACCATGGGACGGGCTGGATATGCCCGGGTGATGCAGCGCCATGACGTGGATACCCAAGCGGCAAAGCTGGCCGGTCTGTTTCGCCAGTCCGGACCCTGAGACGGTCAGGGCCCACAGGTGACTTGCTATACGCACGGTGCAAAACTGGGCACGTAGAGCTCCCGCCCGTCGGTGACGCATCAAAGATGCGCCGCCTCCCGTTGGGCAGGGCACCGGCGGCAAAGCCTCCGGTGCGGGCGCAGACCAGACGTCAGTTCCGTGCCGGACCCGCCCGGGTCCGACGATGGACGTCAGGTCATCGCCCGCGAACCCATCGGGTTTGTGAGGCAAACAAGGGGGTTTTCACGGCCACTGCCACCAGTGCGTAAATGATGAACCCCAGGGGATCACCCAGCGCCAGTGGCGCGATCTGACCCGTTGTGGCAGGGGCAGGCGTCTGGTTCGGGATCAGCATCGGGTAGCGTTCTGCGATCTCTTCGACCCCCTTGTTCTGACGGCGTCGTACCCGGGTCAGCCGGGCAAACCCTTCGACCATGGGCCAGTCGTAGCCGGCGGGTACGCCGATCCGTTCGGACGGCGTGAACTGCAGCCGGGCAAAGGTGTCGTCGGATATGATATCCGGCCATTGTGTCCACCGCGCGCGCCCCGCTGCATTCATCGCAAACACCCCGAACCCGGGGGCGGGTTCATTCAGGAACGGCAGCTTTTGCCAAAACCGCGCATAGGTGCGCGTCACCCAGCTTTTCGCTAGCGAAACTCGGGGATGTCCGCTGGCGTAACATGGCACCTTGGTATCGAGCGCCGTGGCCAGCTGGGGCAGGAGGTCCGGGTCTACGGTCACATCCGCATCCAGGTACACACGTATCTGCCCCGTTGCTGCCCGGTCCCCACAGTTCAGCGCATTGAGTTTCCCCCCCTGCTCGAGGTCCAGCACCCGCAAGGTCCATCCTCGTGCTCTGGCCTGATCCTGAAAGGTCTGTGCTGTTTGGACCGTCGCATCGGTACAGCCGTTGGCGAGGACCAGTACCTCGCAGGTCGTCTCACTGCAAAATGGCTCTGACGCCAAAAGCGCGCTGAGGCAGGGACCGATATAAGAAGCTTCGTTATGGGCCGGGATCAGCACACTCAGATTCACTTGGCCGCCTCCAGCGCATCCCATCGCGCCGTGGTGTCATCGAGATGACGCAAGGCCCCCCAACTGCCCCATTTTGTTGGGGCCATCACATCATTGAATGCGGTGAATACACCGTCAGACAGGGTCGCCCAGCCCGCCAGAAGTTCTTCGTACAAGAGCCCCATCTCGGGGCTGTAATTCAGATGGATGAAAAACGCGGTCAATTCGGGGTCATCGACCATTGGCCCGACACCGACCACATGCGACCCCGCTTCGTACAGAACAAGCTGCATACCGTTTTTTTCTGCCACGTCAGCCTGATACGGAAGGGTCGTGTTCAACAACTCAGCCAGGGACGTGCGTAGATCACCGCTGGAAGAGCCATCAAGCAAGTCGTCCCAAGCCAGTGATACAGCCGCATCAAAACGATGCGCCGCGACATACTCCTGTTGTTCCTGCGCGCTCAACCCCTGATCCTGAGCCTGCTTTTGTGCCTGTGCGAGACTGTCGGCAATCCACCCTTTGACCAATTCATAATGTTCCTGGGTGCCGAGCATGTACCCAAAATATCCTGTCATCGCGTAGGCGTCGAACAGATCGGCCGGGCGCGGGCGACCTGGATCTTCGGCGCGCCACAGAGGGGCTTCCAGCACCTGCTCTTCGAGCCCCATCCATCCGGTTTGGCTGGACAGGACACGAACCAGACTGTCGGATGCTTCGGGGCCAAAAACCTCGGTCCAGATGGCCGCAATTTCGATGGCACGGGCGGCGTAATACTGTAACCAGGCATCCGGTGTGTTCCATCGGGCCCGGGCCTGTTCATCAGCCCAAATGGCCTGTTGAAACTGCCAGTTCCAGACTTCGTTCGAATACTCCAGATAAACGCGCCGACCGTTTGACAAGGTGGGTTTTATGATTTCGGCCCAGTTTCTGGCATATTCGTCATCGGCCAGATGAGGCATGGTGATCCACAGATCCGTATCCACCTGATTGGCCAGGGCCACGATAATTTCGGCAGGCACACCGATGTGAGCCCAGGTGTAATCATCCGGGCGCGGGCGATCTTTCCAATGGCGCTGGGTGGAATTATTGGTGTGCATCCAATCCATGAACCGCAACAGCGCAAATCCCTCAAGGCGCTTGAGCCAGAGAGGGTTGAATATTTCTCCGGCCTCGTAGGCGGCGATGTTGTCCAGTTTGACAACGGTAATGTTGCGCACGTAATCGCCCTTGCGGGCGCGATCAGTGCGTTGAATGCGGATGTCGACGGATCCCGGACCGGGGGTAAAGTCGAATGTTACTTCGTTCTTGCCATAGCGCACTTTGCTGGCGCGCCCTCCGACTTCGACGATGCCATTGCCATCGAACCGCAACCGATAGCGCCCGGCGGCAGAGCTGGCTTCGGGGGGTAGTCCAGTCAGGATGACGGTTCCGATCGAACCCAGTTCGGGCGGGATTGCAACCGGCCAGCCATTGGAATCCAGATAATCAGCCGCTTTCAGGTCTTCATGAGAGGCACCGCCCCATTGCCGCGGCAGATGCCCGATCCACGAACGCGCGGTCTTGAACACGTCGATAAACGGTTGCTGGGTGCCCCAATCGGTGACGCCAGCCAGATTGACGGCCATTTGACCGCGGTCGGTTTGGGGTGTTTGTGCTGTTGCAACAGTCGCCAGCATCAGGCTGATGGCGATTATCAGGCGGGTGAGAGATTTCATCGGGCCACCCCGGTCTTGGGCAGCGAGGTGACAACGTCCCAGACAACCTGTTGCATCAGCGCGGCAGCCTCGGCCGAGGGCGCATCGGCACGGGTGCCATCAGCGCGGGACAATTGATGTGGCAGACCAACGGGCGACCGGTGGTAAAGCACGGCGTAATGGGTCAAGGCGACCAGATATGCCCCCTTGTCGTTCAGGTGAATGGTATCAAGCGTGCCATCGTCATTGCGCGCGAACAGATCCTCGGGACCACTCAGGTCGCCGATGCCTCCCTGTTCTGTCACGATCCGGGCAAAACGGGCCATGACCTGCCCGGCGGGGATCAAACGGGCCGGGCGGTTCCCGGCCTGGGGCAGATCGACCAGCAGGATCTGATCCTCCCAATGGCGATTCAGGTCGTCGTCCAACCGGTTAAGCCACCCCTGAGGGTCGTCCAGACGGTGCCAGGTTTCATAGAGGTAAACCCGTGTATTGGGGTTGGAGAGACGGGCCAGGTCAGCCCACAGGGAGAAGTATTTGCCGCTGCTGTGGTATTTGATGGCGTCACGGATTTCGACCATCTCAGTCAGCACCACGGCGTCATAGTCGCCAGAAGCAATCGCGTCGCGTGCAGGGCGAAAACGGGGGTGCGCATTCTCCGTTTCGAACCCGTTGATCGGCAATTCGGGTTCCCAATGTTCGCGCAGCGAGGTGCCCCATCCCAATTGGCTGCCATAGGCGTGGTCCGCGCCCGCCAGTTGTGCCAGCATGGCGGGCATGTCGCGCCCCACCAACGAGTGACCCAGATGATAAACCGCCATAGGCCCCTTTGGGGCAGGCAGCGCGGTATAGGCCTGTTCGATTTGGGCGGGGGAGGGTTTGCGACCTGCGCTGAACCACCACCAGGTCACGCCAGCCAACGCCAGCAACACCAGAACTATTCCAAGACGGAACATGTCAGACGGCCTCCATTTCAACGCCAGTCACCAGAATCCCCTGTCCCATGGCAAAGCGCCCGTTGATCCGATGCCCAGTGGCAAAAGGGGCGACATCGCGCTGTAACCGTGCAGTAAAACGGCCCTGCGCCAAATCCCATTCGGTTTCCATCCCGGAAAAGCCGAACACTGTGCGGCTGTAGGGATATTGCGCTTTATAGGCTGCCTCCTTGGCGGAAAAAATCAGTTTGGCCAGACGCAGCGGGTCCGCCTGACTCGCCAGCCAGACCTGTTCCCGAGGCAGGCAGATTTCTGACAGCAGTTTCTCCTTCAGCGGTGTGTCCTCTTCGACATCAACGCCAATACTGTGAACCGGCGCACGCCGGCCCACAACAGCAATGGCACATGTGGTCGTATGGGTCAGACCGCCTACAATTCCGTCGGGCCAGATGGGCGCACGATCAGACCCGACACGCACCGGGGCGGCAGGCACGCCGATCTGGGCCATGGCGATGCGCACTGCATGGCGCCCGGCGGCAAATTCACGGCGGCGTTTGTCGATGGCGCGCGGTGACAGACCCGCGATCTCCTCGGCCATTGGCGCGGGGGCCTGGGCCTGGGGGTCGGTCACCGCCACGCCAAGCGAGGCAGAGAAAAGCGGCCGGACAAGGTCCAGCCGCGCTTTGGTTCTGTCTGTCACGTCTGTGATCATCCGGTCTTGGTCCGCCGTCCTGCCCGCATCGCGCGGCGCTTCGACATGGTCTGGGACTTGTCGATCGTGTTTTGCGGATCTGCCGTTTCCGGTTCTACCGGGCCTCCGGTCAGCTTGTCCACATGTGCTGACAGGGCACCCAGCACCGGAAAGCGGAAAATGTCCGTGATCGACAGTTTCACCGCGCCCAGATCATCGCGAATTTCCCGATGTGCCTGTACGGCGAGCAGCGAATGCCCCCCCAGATCAAAGAAATTGTCGCCGTCGCGAATATCCGTCAGGCCCAGGATCTTGGCCCATATACCACCAATCCTTGCCGCAGTGCCCTGGATCGGAGCGCTGACTGTGGTCTCGGTTGGTTTGCGGATCGGTTGCGGCTCAGGCAGCGCCTTTCGGTCTATTTTCTTGTTGGGCGTCAAGGGCATGGCATCCAACGTCACGATGGTCGAAGGCACCATGATATCCGTCAGAGTTGCCGACAGATGTGCCCGCAGCGCGTTTTCGGAAACCGGGGCGTTGGTCGTTACATACCCCACCAGACGTTCGTCTCCGCCCGCCATCTGCCGCGCCAGCACCACGGCAGAGGTCACCCCTGCAAAACGGCTCATGGCGGCTTCGATCTCGCCCAGTTCGATCCGGTGGCCGCGGATTTTGACCTGGTGGTCCGTGCGCCCAAGATAGGCCAGACGCCCATCAACCCGCCAGCGCACCAGGTCTCCGGTGCGATACATGCGTGCCGATCCCTGGGCAAAGGGGTCGGAGACATATCGGTCTTTGGTCAGATCCGGACGCTGCCAGTACCCGGCGGTCACGCCCGCGCCTCCGATATACAGCTCGCCCGGTGCTCCGGTCGGCACGGGATGGCCCGTTTCGTCCAGCACATAGACGGCCGTGTTGCCAACGGGTTTGCCGATGTCCGCAATACCGCGCGGTGCCGCCCCCAAGGTCTGTGTGGTGGACCAAATTGTGGTTTCGGTCGGCCCGTACATATTATGAATCTGCGCGTTGGTACAGGCGTGCAGCTCGGCCACCAGATCACCGGACAGGGCTTCGCCCCCGATCAGCAGGTGTTGCAGATGCCCCAAGGCAACCCGTGCCTGATCATCGGCAGCAATCATGCGGGCCATCGACGGGGTGCATTGCATATGGGTTACGGTGTGGCGCTTTATCTGTGCCGCCAGGGAATGGTCGTCCATTGCCAATTCGCTTGGCGCGTTGGCCAGTCGCAGCACTTCGGCCAATGGCCTCAGCCCTTCCAGAACCACATCCGGCGCGATGCCATAGTCGATCAGACAGGCAATTTCATCCACCCCGATGCGTTTGAGATCCTCCGCGCGGCGCACACCATCGTCGATCGTGCCAAACAGTCCGGAATCCTCGAAATAGCGTTCAAAGGCGAAGTCCAGAATGGCCTCGAGTTCCGCGTCGCTGAGAATGCCCAGGTCCATTTCATAGGGGTTGTTCACACCCTTGGGTTTTTTGAACGCGGGAAACGCCCAGGCGTATTGTTTGATCAGCCCGGCGGCGGCGCGCAGATAATCCTTCATCGGCTCGCGCGCCACATCGCGCGCCTGTTCGCGGGTGTCGGCCAGATAGGTATGCAGCATCAGCGTGACGGTGAAATCGTCCGGGTTGTGTCCGGCTTCGCGCAGCGCCTCGTGATAGATGCGGATCTTGCCCGCGACTTCGTCAATGCTTTGACCCAGCAGGTGGGTCAGCACATTGGCACCGATCTGCCCGGCCTCGCGCCAGGTGTCAGGGTTGCCGGCGGTGGTGACCCACAGCGGCAATTCCTTGGAGACCGGGCGCGGCTGGGTGATGACGGTGTGCATGCTGCCGTCCTTCCGTGGGAAATCCACGGCTTCGCCCCGCCACAATTTTCGCAGGACGTCGATGGTTTCAAACATCGCCGGTTTGTTCTGCGGAGGGGTGTTTTCGGGGCGCAGGACAAAATCATCCGGCTGCCAGCCCGATGCAATGCCCAGAGCGGCGCGGCCATTGGTCAGATTGTCGATCACGGCCCATTCTTCGGCAATGCGGGCCGGGTGGTGCAGCGGGGCAACGCAAGAGCCTGCGCGGACGCTCAGGTTTTGGGTGACGGCGGCCACGGCTGCCCCGGTGACCGAAGGGTTCGGATAGGGGCCGCCAAAGGCGTGAAAATGCCGTTCCGGGGTCCAGACCGCATTGAACCCATGGGCGTCGGCAAATTTGGCACCTTCCAGCAGCAGTTCGTATTTCTTGGGACCGGGACCGTCGTCATTGCCCCAATACATCAGGTTAAAGTCCATCCGCCGGTCTGACACAGTGGGGGCACCGTTGGACAGGGTCAGGCGGCTTTCGTCGCTGGACAGCACCACGCGCAACCCTCGCGCCAGAGTCCAGAACAGTTCGAGCACCGAAATGTCAAAGCTGAGGCTGGTGACAGCGAGCCAGGTGTCACCGATCGCATGGGGAATGCGCGTGTCCATCGCGGCAAAGAAGTTCGACACATTGGAATGGCGAACCATGACGCCCTTTGGCGTGCCGGTCGAGCCGGAGGTATAGATTAGATAGGCCAGATCCGCGCCTGTGGCACCGCCATCCAGATTGTCTGCGCTGGCGTCTGCCGGGGCGGCATCCAGGATCAGACATTGGGCCTGATGTGGCGGGAGCGTGTCCTCCAGATCGGCCTGCGTCACGATCACCTGTGCGCGGCTGTCCGTGATGTAATGGGCGATCCGGTCCGCCGGATAGGATGGGTCCAGCGGAACATAGGCACCGCCAGCCTTGAGAATGGCCAAAGCGCCGATCAACAGATCTGGGGAGCGCCGTGTGTAAAGGCCAACATGCGATCCGGGTTTGACGCCCATCGACTGAAGCCGCTTGGCAGTCGCGTTTGCACGCGCATTCAGAGCTGCATATGTCAGGGCGTCTCCCTCGAAAAACAACGCGGTGGCATCAGGTGTGCGCTGAGCCTGAGCCTCAAAGGCGGCGTGAATGGTCAGGTTGACGTCAAATTCGGATGCTGTTGCATTCCAGTCGCGCAACAGACGGGCGCGTTCTGTGTCAGGAAGGATCGGCAGTTCGGCCAACGTCTTGTCGCCGACGCCATCTGCGATCGCATTCAGCAGCAGCTCCAGCCGGGCGGCCAACAGGGCCAGCGCCGTTTGATCCATGTGCGCGCCATCCGCATACAGCCGGGCGGTGTCTCGGGTGATCGCAAGGGTCAGGACGCTGCCGGGCAGTGGGGCGTCGTAGTCCAGAGACAGGGCAATGGCGGGCTGGGAAAATCCGGCAAGATTTGGATCTCGCGCGACCAGATCACAGGGCCAGCCACCGTCATCCAATGCGGCTGACAGAGCCGAGTCGAGCGCGATCGTCAGATCCGTGAACCGCTGATCGCGCCGGGCCTGAAGCGGGCGCCATCCCGTGACATAACCCGGGCGGGTCTGGTGTTGCATTTTGTCCGTGGTAAGGGCGATGTCGGTGATGTCTTCGCCTGCGTTGCGCAACGCCCAAGCGAGCGTCGCCGCGGCGATCTGGCCCGTGCCCAGCGTACCTGGCAACAGCAGTTCCCGAGCTAGCGTTCCGGTCTTTCCCGTGTCGTGGGTCAGGGGGGCTGTGGTCGGGCGCATCTGTTGCAGGGCCGCGCGCGCGCGGGTTTCACCGGGCAAACAGCGGGTCAGCCCGTCTTCCAAGGCAGCGGCCAGTCCTGCATCGGGCGAGGGCAGGGCTTGCCCGACCTGGGTTTTTCCGGACAGGTCAAAACTCTGACCAAAGGCATCGCGCAATTCCGATAGACGGACAGCACCATCGCCGGTTGCAATGGTTAGGCTGTCGCCTGTGCCTTCGATCACGCTGCCAGGCGCGCCGTGTCCCAGCGCATGGGCGGCCTGAGATACCAGAACGACCTCGCCCGCGATTTCGATCTTGGGACAGGTGAGCGGGTTCCAATAAGGTCCTGTGTCCAGCGCATTGACCAACGCCAGAATATCAGTCGTATGATCGGTGAAATCAATCCGCCCAGCGGCACGGGGGCGGTCATTTCGACCGTGATAGCTGCGCTGGCTCAGATCCTGAGACGTGCGATCGAGCCCCCCGGATTCAAGTTGCGCAATTACAGCACCAAAGCTGTCAAGCCCGGCGGCGTAGCATTTGGAATTGAGTGAAAATGCGGTTTCACCTTCGGCAATGTCGAACATCCGCTGTTCGACGATGTCGCCGGTGTCGATGCCCGGCTCCAGCATGTGCCATGTGATGCCAAAGCGGTCATCGCCGTCAATCAGCGCCCAGACAGGTGCATTCAACCCCGCCCGCCGTGGCAAAGGGCCGTCGTGAAAGTTCAAAGCGCCCCGCGCCGGCAGCGCCAGGATGTCGTCGGGCAACAGGCTGAGATTAGCGATTGAAAACAACCAGTCAAATGGCCCCGCCTGAGCCAGGTCCGAAATCTGGTCCAACACCGGCAATCCCTTGCCGCTGGCCCAATTGCGGATGTCTGCGTCCTGAGACACCACCGCGCGTATCCTGTGGCCCTTGTCCAGCAGCGCATCGCTGCAGCCGATCAGCAGGGATTCATTTCCGATGACGACACAGGAAAAAGCGGTCATTTGGGGTCCTCCGAAACAAGGGTGGAGTGGGAAGGCTCACGACGGGTGGTGGGATGGCGTCGTGCTGTCGCGCGTATGGAATGGGTGATCAAATCGACCAGAAACCCCGGAGGGTCGGCCTGGGGTTTGGATTGGATCAGGCACCGTGTCTTCCAGATCAGGGTGCCGCTGATCCGGGCGAGGGTCGCAAACGTCGCATAAAGACGTCCGTGGGTCTTGGTGAAATAATGCAAGCGCGAATCGAACCAGTATTGCGGCGTACGTGCCCAAGTCTTCATTCCAGTCGAAGCCGAGCCGATATGGATCACTTCGCTGGCTGGCAAGTAATGCGTGGACCACCCGGCACGGGCGGCACGGTGGCACAGATCGGTTTCCTCGTAATACAGGAAAAACGTCTCATCAAAGCCGCCGACCTCTTCGATCACTTCGCGACGGATCATCAGGCTGGCTCCTGCTGTCCAATCGACGCGGGTTTCCTGTGTCGGGATGCCCATCGGCACAACAGCGTTCTTCAACAGGCGCGAAAACACCCCGGTGCGTGCCGCGCCTTCGAATTCTCCTGCAATTGTGGGATAGCGAAACGCAGTGCAATGGGGTTCCCCATCGACGCCCTGTAAATAGGAGCCGACCATACCAGCGCCGGTATTGGCCATCAGGAAGTCCCGCAACAGCCGCATGGCACCGGGTTGCGGGAAAGCATCGGAGTTCAACAGGTAGAAATAGTCGGGATCTGCCCCATTCGACAGCGGGGTGGCAAAGCCGATGTTCATCCCGGCCCCAAAGCCGCCGTTGTGGTCCGATGCGATCACCCGCAACCGTCCATCGTCAAACCAGCCGTGTTCCTGTGCCGTGTCGCGGATCAGCTCATAGCTGCCATCGCCTGAATCATTGTCGATCACCAATACTTCGCCCGGCACCGTACGAATGTCGCGCAGAGCGGTCTCCATACATCTGAGCGTCATGTCCGGAGTGCGGAAATTCAGGATGATGATTTGGATTGTCGGCTCTTTCATGCCATCACTCCGCAGCTGCGGCGACGGGCGACGCCAAAGGCGACGGCGGAGCCGGGTCGGCGGCATCCAGAACCGTGCGCACATGGCTGGCCAGCACACTGACATTGGGCACCAGAACCATGCTGTCATGATCACCGGGGACTTCGATCACCTTGGTTTCTGGGGCCCAACGGGTCCAGTCGTTGTCGTCAAAAACATATTCCCGCGCGGCGGAAACCCATTTCTGGTCCGAAACCTTCCACTTGCGATCCAGCGGCGGGCGGAACAGGGTCAGGGGTCCAGCCCAATCAGCCATCGCATAGGTCGACAGGGCCTGACGAAAGGCCAACTCGATCTTGCGGTTGTTGAATTCAGGTTGGGTGCCGCCTTGCGGAGCAACGCTTCGGCGTTTTTCGATCTCCCAACGGATCCGATTGCCCAGCCATTCCGAAAGATATCCGATCCCCTTGTTGCGCAGTTCCTGCAGTTTGATCATCGCCTTGTCGCGCCGCGTCAGATCCGGGCGCGTCGGCAAAGGCGTGTCGAGCAACACCAGAGAGGCGACCGCTTCGTCGGTTGCCTTCAATTGGCGCGCCATTTCAAAGGCAGTGATGCCGCCGCCAGAAAAACCACCCAGATGATAGGGGCCGCTGGGTTGAATCTGGCGGACTTCCAAAAGGTAATCCTGAGCGGCCTTGCACATGTCAGTATGCGGTTCGTCGTCGCCGATCAGTCCGCGGGCCTGAAGGCCATAAACTGGGCGGTCATGCCCGACGAGCAATGCCAGCTGGCGCAGGTTCAACACATTGCCGAACATGCCAGCCACCAGGAAGAACGGGCGTTTGCCGGTGCCATCGCCGGGGTGGAGTTTTACCAGATGCGAGAACTGTGGTTTGGTCGCAGGGGTCTCGTCGGTTCCCTGGGGATCTTCGCTGACCGTGATGCCGCCGCCGGTCTGCTGGATCACCAGATCGGCAAGCCCGGCCACGGTGGGGGCCTCGAACAGGATCGAGATGGGGAATTCCACATCAAAGCCGCGCTTGATCTGGGCAAAGAGCCGCACCGCGATCAATGAATGCCCGCCAAGATCAAAGAAGCTGTCGTGGATGCCGACTTCGGTTACCCCAAGCAACGCGGTGAAAAAACCGGCAAGGGTTTCTTCGACCGGGTTGGTGGGTGCTTGGTAATCATTGTCCAACTGGGGGCGTTCAAAGCTTTGGTTTTCGGACGTGTCGGTCTGACCGGATTGAGCGGCCTGTTTGATGAGCGCGGGCAAGTCCAGAGAGGAAACCACCACCTGCGGCTGCGCAACGGCGATGGCCCGGGCCAGGGCCTCGGCACCTTCGGATTGGTTGATGCCATTGGCGATATTGTGGTGCAGGCGTTGTTCTTCGGGCGACAGCGGCTGGGCGTTGGCATGTACCTCCAGCCCCAGGTCGGCGGCTGTGGCATCTGGACGTGCCGGTTGCGCCAGTTCCAATCCCTCATCGAGCCGTTTCATCTGGAAACCAGTGATGGCCACACACACAGTTCCCTGAGTGTCGCTGATCGTGATGTCGAAAGTGGCGAACCCGTCGCCTGAGGATGGCCCCAGGCGCACATGACTGAGGCACTCTTGTGGCAAGGGAGAGAACACCTGGATTGCGCCATAAGACACCGGCACCCACAGCATCCGTCCCTGATAGCCGGGGATCAATTCCATTGCCCAACCTGTGGCCAGATCCATCACTCCGGGGTGCAACAGGCACCCGTCATTTCGGGCGGCATCGGGGAGGGACAGGCGGGCCAGACCCTCACCTTCGCCCAGGGCGGTTTCAGTCAACACATGCCACCGCGGTCCGAATTTCAGGTGCGCCTCCTGTGGCGAGCGCAACCGGTCCCCCGGGGCCTGCACCGGAGGCGCACAGCGCGCGGCAATGTCCTGTGGGTTCAGCGTGGGCTGTTCGCCACCTTCCAGCAGCAAAGATCCCTGGGCATTCAACGCGTATCCGCCATTGGGTAGGGCCGCGTGCACAGAAAAGCCAAAGCCCGCTTCTGTCGGTTCGAGCCGTATGACGGTTTCCCGCGCGTGTGCATCCTCGACATTCAGCGGACGGAAAAAATACAGATCCCGCAAGGTGAACCCGGCGTCTATGCCACGGGCCCGCAGGGCCTCGGCTGCCAGTTCGATATAGCCGGTACCGGGCATCAGCGCGGTACCATCTTTCAGCCGGTGTTCATTCATCACCCAATCGGATGCGCCGGAAAACTGCGAGACAAAGATCGGCTGGCCCTTGGCGTCAAATCCGGCGCTGTCCAACAGGGGTGCATCGCATGGGGTACGCGCGCTTGGGGCGGTTGGATTCTGGCGTGCGGTCTTGGCCTCGGCGGCCATGCCAACGTCGCTCCAGACGCCCCAGTCAATGGCCAGGACCCGCGTCCGCCCACCTGTGCGATGTTTGGCATAGGCGTTGAGATATTCATTGGCGGCCACGTAATCCACCTGACCCGCAGGACGCGTGACAGTCGAAGAGGACGAAAACAGCACCATCAGGTCGATTGAGCCGTCCGGGAACAGATCATCCAACACGCGCAGGCCGCTGACCTTGGGGGCAAAAACCTGGGCAATTGCGGCGTCTGTTTTGGTCAGAATCGGTCCGTCGTCAATCTGACCCGCGCCATGCAAGACGCCGGTGACCGCGCCGAATGCGCGGGCGACCTGATCCAATGCATCCTGCATCTGGTCGCTGTTGCAGACGTCAGCGGCCAATGGCAGAACCCGGCCGGATCCGATCTGTTCCAGCTTTTGTATGGCCTGGATGCGGCGGACCGTCCGGTGCGCCGGACTATGTGAGCGCAGGAACTGGTCCCATTGATCGCGTGGCGGCAACCCGTCACGGGTCAGGAGAATGACATTGGCATCAAAGTCCTGCATCAGATGCGCGGCAATGGTCAGACCGATGCCGCCATAGCCCCCCGTGATCAGATACGTTCCGTTGCGCTGGAAGGCGGGTGTTTCGGGGACGGGCAGGGGCACCGGGTGCCAATCCTGCACCAACCTTTTGTCGTCGCGCCAGGCGACAGTTTCATTGGCGGGCTCTCCCATCAACTCTTCGAGCAGCCGGGGTGTCATGTCCGGCGGTGTGTGCCCGCGCATCCGGGCCAAAAGACCGGTTTCGATCTGTGCCGTTTCGATATCCACCCAAGCGCAGGTGAACCCAGGAAATTCGCGCGGTATGACGCCAACAGGACCAGAGATCATCGCCTTTTCGGGATAGGGCAGCGCTTCTGCCCGCACCTGAGCGGCACCCGTGGTAAACACCTGCAGGTGTGTCCCTCCAGGCATATCCACCCCGGCGAGGGCCTGAGCCAGATGTGTCAGGCTGTGAAATCCCATTTCGAGATTTCGGTCAAAGAACGACGATCCGGGACGAAAGCTCTCGTCTTCGGTCACCAACCAGAAATGGGCAATCCGATGCGGCAGCTGGTTTGCGGCGGCAAGATCTTGCAGCAGCGCTTCATATCCTGGCAATCCCTGTTCGGGTGCTAGAATATAACGGGTGTCGGATAAGCGGGCAAAAGTGTCACCAGAGTGGACCCGGATCACGTGATGGCCAGCCTGGTCCAGTCGGTCTGCGGCAGCGGCCGCGACACCGGCATCATCCATGAACATCAGCCAGGTCATCTGGCTCTGTGACAGGTCGGACACCATGTCCAACGTGCAATCCGCAAACCGAGGGCGCCAAACCGGGCGGTGCCCCCAATCTGTCAGGTCGGTGACCCGTGCGGGCAGGGCTGCGGCCTCGGCGTCGATCTGCTTGCCGGGTTCGATGAAATAACGGCTGCGTTGGAAAGCGTAGGTCGGCAAAGGCAGGCGGTGGCGTTTCGCCTCGCCCCAAATCTGATCCCAATCAGCTTCGATCCCACAGGCCCAGAACCGCCCGATCACCTCCAGAAAATAACTATCGTCGCCAATGTCCTGATCCGGGTGACGAAGCGCGCTGAGCACCTGCCCCGGGGCCACAGCCGGATGCATCTGTGCCAGAGTGCTGAGCGCCTTGCCGGGCCCCACTTCCAGGAACACCCGATCCGCGCGCGAAGCCAGGGTTTCAATGCAATCCGCATACATAACGGTATTGCGCAATTGGCCGACCCAATAGGAGGGATCCCTTGCCTGCTCCGGTGTTAGCGCAATTCCTGTTCGGTTCGAGATGATTGCAATATTGGGCGTGTTCAGGTGCAATTTTGACAAAAAGTCGCCATATTTCTGCAAAATCGGGTCCAGCATTCGCGAATGGGCGGCAATGTCGATCTGAATGCGTTGGTGGTCGATGTCTTCTGCGGTCAGGCGATCAGACAGACGCTCCAATGCCTCCTGTGGGCCACTTACAGCCGTCAGGTCGGGAGCGTTGACGCTGGCAATATCCAGATCGTCACCGATCCGTGCCTGCACGTCTTTCAATGGCAGGGAAATCGACAACATCCCGCCTGCGGGAACCGTGTCAAACAGACGCCCGCGCAGCAGAACCAGGTCTATGCAGTCCTCAAAATCCATGACCCCGGCCAGACAGGCCGCGGTGTTTTCGCCCATGGAATGGCCAACCAACGCCGTCGGGCGAACACCCCAGCTGATCCATAGCTGTGCCAGCGCGTATTCGACGATCATGATCAGGGGCAATTGCACTGATGGCTGTTTCAGCCGCTGGTTTGCGGTCTCTTCGTCCCCCGGTTCGGGCAACCATATGGCGCGAATGTCATAGTCGAGTTGAGTCTGCAGGTGTTCCAGCCCGCGATCCATCCAATCTGCGAATACTGGTTCGGTTTCATACAGGTCCCGTGCCATACCGGCATATTGGGCACCGCCACCCGGGAACATGAACACCACATCCGGGTTGCTGCCCAGGCGGTCATGGGTGTGGAGGCTGCGCGGATCGCCAGCCTTGAGAATGTCGGCCGCTTGGGTTGCCGTCTCGGCCACAAGCACCCTACGTTTGTCAAACCCGCGCCGACCCTGTTTCAGGGTCCAGGCCACATCGGCCAGATCAACGTCCGGGTTGGCACGCAGCCAATCCTCCAGCCGCTGTGCGTTGCCATCCAGAGCGGCTTTGGATTGGGCTGACAGGCACAGAATGTGAAACGGGAAATCGCTGTCTTCCGATGCGCCCCGGTCGGGCGCTTCTTCGATGACCGCATGGGCATTGGTCCCACCAACCCCCAAGGCATTTACAGCCGCCCGCCGCGGTCCCTTGTGCGACGTCCAATCCGTCAACCTGTCATTCACCCGGAACGGCGAATGGTCAAAATCAATGGCCGGGTTCGGAGCTTCGTAACCCAAAGATGGGGGGATCTGTTTGTGGTGCAGCCCCAGCGTGGTTTTCACCAGGCCGGCCACGCCCGCTGCGGTGTCCAGATGGCCGATGTTGGTTTTGACCGATCCAATCCGGCAGAATCCGGTTTCCTCCGTGGTGTCGCGATAGGCCTCGGTCAGGGCGGAAACTTCGATCGGGTCGCCCAAATAGGTGCCGGTGCCATGGCATTCGACGTAATCGACCGTGTCAGCCGGGATATTGGCATTGGCCAAAGCCTGGCGCACGGCGGTGGCCTGACCATCAACCGAGGGGGCCAGATAACCCGCCTTGGCCGCGCCATCGTTGTTCACGGCAGAGCCTTTGATTACCGCCCAGATGTGATCGCCATCTGCTATGGCATCTTCCAGCCGGCGCAGCGCAACCGCGCCCGCGCCAGACCCGAACACCGTGCCCTGAGCCCGGTGATCAAAGGCGTGACAATGGCCATCCGGCGACAGGATTTCGTTTTCCTTGTACAGGTAACCGCGCCCCTGTGGCAGTTCGATGGTCACACCCCCCGCGAGCGCCATGTCACAGTCGCCATCCCTCAGCGCCTGACAGGCGTAGTGCACCGCAACCAAAGACGTGGAGCATGCGGTCTGGATGTTGATCGAGGGCCCTTTGAGGTCAAAGACGTGGCTGACGCGTGTGGTCAGGAAATCCTTGTCATTGCCGGTATGGCGCAGCAGGAACATGCCGACATCATCGACCAGATTGCGGTTTGAACAGATGTTGAAATAGAAATAACTGCCCATGCCGCAGCCGGCATAGACACCGATGGGACCGTCCAGGCTTTCCGGTGGATGGCCTGCGCTCTCCATGGCTTCCCAGGCGACTTCCAGAAACTTGCGATGCTGGGGGTCCAGGATTGCAGCCTCCTTGGGCGAAAACCCAAAGAAATCGGCGTCAAATTGATCGAACGCATCGAGCGGGGCCGCCGAGGGTACATAATTGGGATCTGACAGGTTTTCGGGGCGCTCACCAGCAGCCAGCAGCGCGTCTTCGTCCATCACCTGGATCGATTCCACGCCGTTTTTCAGGTTGTCCCAGAATTGCGCCGCTGATTGGGCACCTGGAACACAGACCGACAATCCGACGATTGCGATATCGCCGAGCGCTTTGGTCCTGATGTCTTCATTTGCCATCATTCACCCAATTCATCATCAGATCATTGTCTCTTTGCAGGCCATGTCCCGATGATATCGGGGAGCATAGCCGGGAAACAACGGTTTCAAAACGTCCCGTACAACCGGGGCACACAGGAACCTGAAATCAATGTAAAAATATCAGGTACATTGAATGTGTGTCCTTTCGGGTTGTCAACAAATCTAAAAATCTCATGGCATTGAGGCCTGAGTGTGGACAATATATGGTCATTTTTGCCCCATTTCATCCTGCCAGATTTGTTACAACAGGTTGCGTGGACGAGAGGCGTCACGGGGCCCACCCATGATCGGGCCATCGCCAAACAGGGACGGGCGGTCCTTGGAAACACCTGATTTCAATCGTTCGACATAGCCCAAGATTGCACCGACGCACATCCAGGTATAGGTCGTCAGCGTCGCGTTCAACAGCATGTCGACCATGGTGACAGCAACGATCAGCGAGATGGCCGAGACCTCGGGGCTGGGCGGTGTGCGGGCGTCAGTACGCAACCACAACAGCCAGACAGGCAAAGCCAAAAGCCCCATTTCGGCCACATACCCGACCCAGCCAACAGTTCCAAAGACAATGATCCAACGCCCGTCGGGAATGGTAACGGATTCCCGAGAACGGATGTCCACGATCAGGTTTCGACTCCATCCTCCCCAACCAAACCAGGGCTTTTCATGGGCCCGGTTCATCAGGATTTCTTCGTTCAGCGCGCGATACGCCAGCGACTCGGCCCGGTCTGGGTTGAACTCCTGGGCCTGGGCAATGATGGCATCCATCGGCACCATGCCCAAGTTGCGCAGCATAGGATATGCAACCCCCATCAGCACGAGAAACACTGCCAACCGCAGCTGCCATTGGGGCGACAGGAACAGGATGACCGGAACAAAGCACAGGCCATACAATTGCGATGCCAAGCTTTTGCACAGGATCAAGGTCATAAAAAGCCACACAAGCGCAACAAGCCAACGGGTTTTTTCGTCCTGATCCAATACAGACCGGGCCAATGCGGCACAGGCCATCGCGGCTGTAGTCATGAAAAAGGCAACCCACAGGCCATGTTGCAGAAAGACAATGGGCCGGAACCCGCTGCCTCGGATCATCTGCGTGAAATCATGCTGAAAAAACCCATAGACCCAGATGTTGATCTGCGGGCTGAACCGGATTTCAAACAGCGCAGGAACAGAGTAAATCAGCGCGCCAACCACAAGGGCAAGCAGCAATTCGCGAAGCCCATGATCAGACGACAAATAGGCGCGTCCCAGAAAAAACGGCAACAGGACAATGAACTGATTGATCGTGACCGATCCCAGGTCCCGCCAGGTCAGGCCAGGCAGATGGGTCATGATGATCTGGATCGGATAACTGTTTTCGATGACATCGGCCAACAGTGGGTCGGTATTGGTGAACACCGTGGCAATGGTGCTGAGCAGAAACACGATAATCAATACGCGGGCACCACGGGACGAAGACCACATCGGCACCGGCTTTTTCATCATAAAGACGCACAGGACAAAGGCTGAAATCGCCGAAATCGTGTGTTTGTCCATATCCGGAACCAGGGGCAGATCGAATTCAGCGACCGGTGGCAGGATCAGGTACCCCCCCAGGATGGTCCAAATGATTGCCCGTTCCAGCGGGAGCCGCCGGAACAGAACGACCGCAATCAGCGGCCATATTAGGAGCATGGTAAAGGCCAACGCGTTGGGCATGTGGCTGCTTTCGTGAATTCGGGTCCCTGAAGAGCATAAGTTGCCTGCGCATCTGGGCAACCCTGTGGCTGGAACATGACAATATGGCAACGGCTGGCGGCAACCCCCGTCACGAGGTTTGCGCCATTCGGGCAGAGGCCCTAAACCGCTAGGGGAATGGGTGTGAGGTAATCCGAAAGTGCAGTTCCGGTTCGACGGTGAAGTGATCGAAGTGAATATGGGGGATTGGACCATGCTGTCTGCGGCCATCCAACAGCGGTTCGCGGCGCGGCGCGGTTTTGCACTTGCAACGATCAATCTGGACCATCTGGTGAAGCTCAGGGCCGACGCGGCGTTTCGCAGTGCCTATGCCGGGCAGGATCTGGTGGTTGCGGATGGCCATCCAATTGCCTGGTTGTCGAAAATTGCGGGCGACCCGGTGTCGGTGTTGCCAGGATCGGACCTGGTGTTGCCCCTGTGCCGTTTGGCTGCTGCACAGGGTGTATCGCTGGCTTTGGTGGGCAGCACGCAAGCCGCCTTGCAGGATGCGCGCGCGTATTTGACGGCAAAAGTGCCGGGCTTGCACGTGGTTCTGTGCCTGTCGCCCAGCCAGGGTTTTGATCCGCAAAGCGACGAAGCGGATCGCGTGTTACAGGCCGTTGCCGACAGCGGAGCCCGGTTGTGTTTTCTGGCGCTGGGTGCCCCCAGGCAGGAACGGCTGGCCTTTCGGGGCCGGGCCATTGTACCGGATGTCGGGTTTGCCTCTGTTGGAGCGGGACTGGACTTTTTGGGCGGTCATCAACAGCGCGCCCCTTCCTGGGCCCGTCGGTTTGCGTTGGAATGGCTTTGGCGGGCACTGAACAATCCGCTGCGTCTGGGGCCGCGGTATCTGCGCTGTATTGCGATCCTGCCAGGGCAGGTGTTTCAGGCGCTCAAACTGCGGATGCAGTAACTGGCCGTGGTCGTGTCATTTGTATTCGATCAGACCGCGTTTTGAGGCCCGACGTTTATGCCACAGGAATTCCAGCGCGCCCTGCGCCTCGGGGAATTTGGCAACCACGGTAAAAAAGGCGGTCTCCAGTCCGAGGCGTCTGCTCAGGCGCAGCACTTGCGCTGGATAAAGCAGCAAGAGCGCCCAGCCCATCGGATGCAATACAGCAGACACAACAGCCGCAACCGGTAGGGCTGCGCCCCAGACCAGAGCGCGTTGCGTTTCGCGGACCCAATGGCGTTCTGGCGGTGCCCCATGCAATGCCGCGCCTTCAGCAAAGGCAAACCCGGCTCTCCGGCTGCGTTGCCACCATTGAGAAAACCGCATAATCCGGGCGTCATGGCGGGTCATTTCGGCGTTGATCCGCTGAATGGTCCACCCCTCCTGACGCAGCCGCACACAAAGTTCGGGTTCTTCGCCAGCGATCAGGTCATCGCGGTATCCGCCAACCTGGCGCAACGCCTCTCGGCGCATCATGGCGTCGCCACCACAGGCCAGGATTTCGCCCACCGGCGTGTCCCATTCCCGATCACAAAGCCGGTTGTAGACCGAATCTTGCGGGGCCTGTTCGCGTCGCCGCCCGCAAACCACGGCGACTTTGGGCTGGTCACTTAGGACGGTGGCTGCGGTTGCGACCCAACTTGGGTCGACCGTACAGTCTCCGTCCACCAATTGCACAAAATCGCCCGGTGGCAGCTGCGCGATCCCGGCGTTGCGGGCCCGTGCAGCGGTAAAGGGGCGCGTCAGATCCAGCTCGACCACCGTTGCCCCCAGATCGCGTGCGTGTTCGACGCTGCCGTCTGTTGACCCGCTGTCCACATAGACGATCTCGTGCACCTGTCCGGTCAGGGACCGCAGGCAGGCCAGCAACCTGTCTCCTTCATTGCGACCGATGACGACCGCGTCGATCCTTGCTTTGTCCGTCATCGTCCAACCGCATAGGCTTGCATCAGACGTGGCGTTGCTGCGGCATGCAACTGCCCGTTGGTCGTGCGCGAGGCGGCGGTCAAACGCCCCAGCGACCAGGCATCGGCCACGTCGACCCGATGGCCGCGGTCTCGCAATGCGTCAATCACCATCGGTCCAAATCCGGGCTCGATCAGCAGCGCGCCGGGATTGGCAATTCGGGGGTAGAACGAACTTTGGGCGTGATCAATGTGAAACAACGGCTCATCTATGGTGGATTGCAAACCCATCCTGCCATGTACCAATCGCAACAGATAGATCAATTGCCATTGGTCCTGTTGGTCGCCGCCCGGAGTACCAAAGGCCAGCATACGCCCATCAGGATCACGGGCCATCGACGGGGACAGGGTTGTGCGAGGGCGCCGCCCGGGTGCAAGAGATGAAGGCAGCCCGTCTTCGAGCCAGAACATCTGGGCCCGACTGTTCAACGGCATCCCCAGCCCCGGCACCACTGGCGAGCTTTGCAGCCAACCACCCGAGGGGGTCGCCGACACCATGTTGCCCCAGCGGTCGACCACGTCCAGATGGCAGGTGTCGCCGCGTCGTTCGCCCAGATGTGCCATGGTCGGTTCCCCCGATCCGATCGTTTCGCCCGGATCAAAGGGTTGGGCCGCGCGGGCAATGGCGGCTCGGGCCCAGGCTTCAAACCCGTGCAGTTCGCCGGGACGCTGTTCGTTGCTGGCCGTCTGTGTCATCAACGTGCGGCGCTGATTGGCATAGGCGGGCGACAACAGCTGTGCCAGGGGGATATCCGTATGTGCCGGGTCGCCGTAGTACGCTTCGCGATCGGCAAACGCCAGTTTCATCGCCTCGCTCACCACATGGGTAAAATCGGCCCCTGTCAGGTTCATGCGGTCCAGCGGTAAACCCGACAGCAGGTTGAGCGACTGCAACAGAAGTGGCCCTTGGCTCCAGACCCCACATTTCCAGACATCCCAGCCGTGATAAGTGGTCGAGGTCGGCTGTTCATAGCTGGCCGTCCAATCGGCCATGTCCTGTCCTGTCAGTACGCCCCTGCGTCGGGCCCCGCCACCGTCCATCAAACAGGCCGTGCGGACAAATTGGTCAATTCTGTCAGCGACAAAGCCCTGATAGAACGCGCGTCGGGCGGCATCAATCTGGGACGTGCGGCCCTGGGCCGATCCTGCCTCGGCCAGCAATCGTTCCCAGGTGTCGGCCAAATCGGGGTTGGCAAACAGAGATCCGGGCGCTGGGGGACGGTCGCCAGGCAGCCAAGTGGCAGCAGAACTGGGCCATTCGGTGCGGAAAAAATCGGCCAGTTCGGTAATCTCTGTCGAGACCCGGTGCAAAACAGGATGGCCGGTGCGGGCGTAATGAATGGCGGGTTCCAGAACGTCCGCCAAGGGCAACCGACCATGGTCACGCAACATCACCATCCAGGCGTCAAACGCACCTGGAACCACCGTGGCCAACAGGCCGGAACCGGGGATTCGGTCCAGCCCCTGATCACGGTAATGGGCAATGGTTGCCGCCGCAGGCGCAACCCCTTGTCCACAAATGACCGTCGGGCTGTCTTCGCCTGCAGGCCAGATCAATACGGGCATGTCCCCCAGCGGTCCATTCAGATGTGGTTCCACCACCTGCAGAACAAACCCCATTGCGGCCGCGGCATCAAAGGCATTGCCGCCGATTTCAAGAATCCGCATTCCGACAGTCGATGCGATCCAATGGGTCGACGTGGCCACCCCGAACGTGCCCGCGATTTCCGGGCGAGTGGTAAAGGGTGGCGCTGACTGCATTCAATAATCCCGTTCGAAAAAGAGCCCGATACTGGATTCCCCTATCGAGTTTACAGACCCTTTTGCCGTCACGTTGTCGGTAATATCAAGGTTCAGCTTCAGCTCGGTTTCCCCGCGCGTGTTGACTGTGAAATTGGTGTACAGCCCGTCCGCCAGATAAGCGCCGGCACCAAATTGGGCTGCGCCGCTGCTGTCGGTACCCACATCGACGGTATCGGCACCCAATTCTTCGCGAACCTTTTTGCCGCCAGCATCTCCACGGCCGCTGAGCCGCGCCACCGAAGTCGCCAGCTGCGCCAGCGCCAGGGGCGACATATCTTCGATATTGGTTCCGAACAGCAAAAGGGCCAGCACCTCTTCGGTGGGGCGTGGAGGATCCGATGTTGCCGTGACCTCGGGGGCCGAGATTGGCCCTGAAATATCCAATGTGGCGGTGCCGCTGTCGGTATTGGTGCTGGATTCAAATTCCAGATACGGCGTCAGATCGCCTTGCAGCGTCACGAGACCCTTGGTCAAATCCAACCGTCTCCCCAGGAAGTCAAACGTGCCGCGGATCAATTCGATCTGGCCTGATGGAACCAGATTTGCAGCTGTGCCGCCGATCTTGATTTCACCGCCCAATTCAGCCTGCAAGCCACGCCCGCGGGCAAAAACCTTGTTGGGGGCACTCAGCAACAGGTCCAACCCGATATCCGGCCCGCTGCCAGACGATGCCGTTTCAATCAACCCGGCGCGGCTGCGGGTGCGGCGGGCTGAGGCCGGTTCGTTCACGTGACGGATCGGCGGAATCGGTGCCGTTGTTACCGACCCTGAGACGTTGGCCAGATTGATTTCGGTATCAGAAAAAGTAACCGTTCCGGCCAGATCACTGCGACCGGTCAGGGCACCGCGATAGGACAGGCGTCCGTTGGCGGTGGTGGTGAACACCAGATTGTCGGTCACGATCCAGTCATTCAGCGCAATATCCAACCCGGACTGAAACGGAGCCTGGAGCGCCACGGGGCCAGACACCTGAAAATTGCCTCCGTTGCGCGAGACACCGCTGACCTGAACTGTCGCGGTGGACGCTGCCAGCCGAACGTCGGCGGCCAGATCGTTGATGCTTTGTTTGGCACCTGGCAGGGCCAGTGACGTCCCGCCGGTTGTGATCGTTCCGCTCAGTGCATCAAGCGACGGTGTCCCCTTGAGCGCGAGATCGAATTCGGCAATGCCTTTGACAGTATTGGGTTTGATGAACAGGTTGGCAGCATCCAGCCGCAGCTGACCCTTGGCTGTCATGTCGGCGCTGCCGGTGGGTTCATCCCAGCTGCCAGCGATTTCTGTTGCGATGCCGGCCGGGCCAGTGGCCTTGGTGTCGATTTGCCAGACACCATCCCGGCGACTTGCGGCGCCCTGGGCCGTCAATGTTCCCGCGATTTCCGGGAAGAACCTCTGCAACTCCGAAAGTGTCGCGTCAAAGTTGAAGTCGGCCTGGCCGTCAAAGGTCGCAGAGCCATCCAATGCAGCATAGGAGGTGTGCGGCCCATCCAACCGCATGGTCCCGGTCAGGGTATTGTCCTCGCGTGTGACATCGCCCCCCAGCGTCAGGGGACCGGATACCCCCGGCACGAGCGGGGCCAGATCGAACAGCCGGGCATCCAGCCGCAACTGGCCGTCCCGGCTGGAAAGCGTGCCATTGGCCGTGGCCTCGAACCCGGTGGCCGAGAGCGCAAATTGGTCGATGGAGATACCATCTGCCCCCCGCTCAGCCTTGAGCTTTAGGGTGCTAACCCCGCTGAGCATCGGGTCAACCTGTTCGATATTGGCGCTCAGATCCTGGGCCAGCATGTTCAGCTCAACCCCAAAGGTCCCCGACAGCGGTGCGCCGGTTGCGTCGATGTCGGCGGTGATCCGGCCGCCCAGATCCTGCCCGGCAACCCCGGAGAACCGCGCCAGATCCGAGGCGACCAGACGCAGCGCTGTGTCGAATTCCAACCCGCTGTCCAACCCTTTGAGCCCGAAATCACCCTGCGCTCCATAGCCGTCGCCGCGCAAAGTCATCTGGCGCAGACGGAACGCCTCGCCATCCGTCAAAAGGCGGGTATCCAGTGTAATATCGCGTCCCACGGCCTGGTTCAGGTCCTGATCCGTGAATGTCAGCCCCTCCAGCGCGGCAGTCAACTGTGCGTCCAAGGCAAGTCCGGCGCTTTGGTCCAACGTGCCGCTGAGCGTGATGTCGGCCGCGTTCAATGAGGTGTCCGGGCGGGAAAGATCCCGCAGGGCGGCGACCAGTTCGAACGCATTGCCGCTGTTTTTGTCTTTGATCAGGTTCAGCGACGCCCCGGTGATCCGCGTCGGTGGCCCCGACAGCGGCAGCAAAACAGTGGTAGCGCCGGGGACCGGCCGGACCTCTGCCTTTAGACGGGCCTCGTTCAGCTTGCCACCAGGGGCCATGGACATCTGTCCTGACAGATCCAGCGCAGCCGAGCGCAGGTCAAGCCGATCAAGCCGGATTGATCCGTCGGGGTCACTTTGACCTTTGACGTCCAGCCGGGTGTCGGTTCCAAAGAAGGGGCGATACTCTTCGGGCATCAACGCGGTGACGTCGCCGCCCAGATCGGCGGAAAAGCCAATACTGTTTGCCGCTTCGGGATCATCCGAGGGCAGGGCCTTGAGCGCGACCTGACCTGCGAGACGGTCCTGCCCGTTGGTCGCCAATGTGATGTCCGAGGTGAAATCCGCGACCGGACCGCTGCCTTTGGCCGTCAGCGCAATTGCCGGTTTTCCGGGGAGCGAAATGAGTGAGGAGGCCAACCCACCGGCCCCTTCGATCAGGGCCAGATCCAGTGTCAGTTGGCTGGTTTCATTGGCAAATACGGCGATCAGATCAAACCGATCCCCTTGTCTGTCCAGACGTTTGACCGCCAAAGACGTGTCCAATGTGCCATCGGCCAGCTGCAACGCGCCTTTGAGCGACAGCAGAGCAGGTTCACCAATCAGAGCTTTGCCCAAAATGACCGACTCCACCCGCAGTTCTCCCAGCTCGATGGCAACGGGCAGTTCGGGCAGCTGAAACGGTTGTGCTTCGGGGCTGGGCAGATCGGCCGGGGCATCCACCGGATTGGGCGCGCGGGTTACTTCGATCTTGTCGGCCCCCAGCGAATTGACCGAAAACCGGCCCCGCAGCAAAGCCAACCGATTCCAGTCCAGTTCGGCACCGTGCAGGGTCAGCCAGATTCCATCGTCGTCCGCCACGGTGATCTGTTCGATCGTGGCACGCGAGCTAAAGGTACCCTCAAGTCCCTTGACCTTGATCGTGCGGCTGTCACTGGACAAGGTGTTCTGCAGGAAATCGACAAGCAGCCCACCGGCTTCGTCTTCCTCCTCGGCAGCGAGATCCATCGGAACAAGGCTGAGGGCGGCGCAGAAGCTATATGAAAGAATACGTTTCAAAATGCCTGTCCGATCCCAATGTAAAATTGCAACCCGTCGCTGGTTGGTCCGCTGGTCGGATACGCGAGATCCAATCGCAGTGGCCCAAAGCCCCCCAGATCATAGCGCACACCGATACCGGCCCCGGAATGTTGGGTCGAGCCCCCCGTGACAAAGGCATCCCGACCGATCAGCCCCACGTCATAAAACCCGACGAGCGAGATTTTTTCGCTCACGTAGCCACGGATTTCAGCAGAACCTGCCAGATAGGACCGTCCCCCCGCACTTCCCGTGCCCACCGGAATACCCAGCGATTGATAGGGTTGCCCTCTGACGCTGCCCGCCCCGCCTGAAAAGAACGACATCGTCGGAGAGACGTCTTGCAGCGAGGGACCAATGATTGACCCAAGCTGAAGCCGTCCTGCAATCACCAGCCGTCCGTCGTTGCCGCCCAACCGCCGGTACATCCGACCGTCGGCCGTCAGGCGCAATCCGGATGCGGTTCCGTCATACCCGGCATAAGGCATAGCTGTCGCATTCAGGAAATAGCCCTTGGTGGCGCTGACCTTGCTGTCCCGTTTGTCCATTTCCAGACGCAGAGGAACGCCAAAGAATTTGAACCTGCGATTGGTGCCGAACGCGTCGTCGGCCAGAATGGTCGATCCGATCAACGCGGCCTCGCCAAACACGCCTTTGGAGAACTCGCGCCGTACCCCCATCCCCAGCAGACCCTGGACCGCCGAATAGTGCAATTCGTCCAGACTTTCGACTTCGGCCAGGTAATAGGTGTTGTCATCCGGGCCCAGGGTGTCGGGACGATCCAGGCGCAGGCCTATGCGCCCGCCAATGTCGGTATTGCCACCGATATTGGTGATCCGTGATTCAAATCGTAGCTTCTCGGCCCCGCCAAACAGATTGCGGTGCATCCAATTGGCCGTCAGATCCAACCCCTCGTTCGAGCTGAGCTCGGCTCCGAAGGTCAGACGACGCTGCGGCAAATCCGCGAACTCGGCGGTAAAGTCGAGCGAGCCATCGGGGTTCGGGGTTTCTGCTTCACGCAAGGCCACCGACGCAAAGGTTCCGGTGCGCCGCAGTCGGGTGCCAACCAGCTGTGCCTGGTCCGGGGAAAAAACCTGGCCTGTCGGGAAACCGGCAATCCGCTGGATCGCATCGGGGCGAACCCGGGTTTCGCCGGTCAGGTTCAAGTTGCCAAAGGTCAACTGTGGTCCCGGAGACAGTTGAATGTCGGCGTCTATGGTGTCCGTGGCGTGGTTGGCAGTGATCCTCTGAGCGCCGACACGGGCCTTGGCGTGACCGGCGTTGCGCCAGGCCTGTTGCCCGGTGACCGCCGCGTCACGAATGGCACCAGTTCCAGCCGTCTGCCCAGTTGCAAAGGCAGTCGGCAATTTGGTGTCGGGTGGCAATGGGGCGACGCGGGTCAGACCAAAGGTAAAAAGGCGTCCGGGATCAACCGTGATGGCGATCTTGTTGACTGCGCCGGGCGGATTCAATGGCGGAATTGTCGCCGCTTCGCGCCCGTCCAATCGGATGTTGACCGTGGGGCTGAAATATCCGGCATTGTAAAGCACCTGAACAAGCGTTCTGTAATCCGAGAGCGACGCGGCCAGCAATTCCTGAACCGTGTCCAAACCCTGGGTCTCGGCACCCATGATTGCTGATGACCCAATCAGCTGTTCACGCAGTTCGTCAGTCGATTGCGGCGCGCTCAATGTGGTTTCGACAGCGTCTGACGGCGGGGCCGATACGCACAGAATGGCTGACGAAATTGCCAGCATTAGGGCGCGAGAACGAACGCGCACAGGTAACAACACCATGAATTTGGCTCCAGGCTGCCCACAGATAGCGTGCCCTCCTGTGGTGGGAGAGACTCACTTCAGGATCATGGGTAGCACACAAGATACGGGGGCAGAAGCAGGCAAAAAGGCGATCTGGCCTCAATACCTTGTAGTGTGAATTTTCGGCAAGAGATTGCCGAAAGATGAAAACTTCGGGGTTCGTGCAGGCGATGCAAGGCGAGGGCGCCTGTAAATCGGCGTGCTGCATCAGCATAGGGCTCGTTTGAGGGAAGTCGGATCATGCGGGCCATGATCCGATCAACGCCGGGAGCGACGCTCCCGGCGTTTCCTGCAAGTCGGAAGGCAATCCGTTGTGACAAGGACAAAGGCAAGCGCAGAGGCAGGGGCGCGTGCAAGGGCTGGGCGCCGGCAGGACGTTTCAGTTTCTGTACCACCTTGGAACAATTTGCAGTGGCGGTTGGTGGCGGATAGCGCGGATAGTGACGGAAACTGGCCGATACGGTATGATGCCGGGTTGGATGCGCCCTGACGTAGGGGGGCAGGCCTGTCAGCGCACCAGGTGTCAGGCGATCAAGGATTTTAGGATCGCGCCTTGCGGCGCAATCCGCCAAGCGCCGCGCGCAAAGCGCGCGGCGCTTGGCCCAACGGAAGGATGTCTCCGCAGGAGACGGACGACGGGCGGGAGAACTGCAATGCTGGTTTGTTTTTGTCTGACCAGGGGCTCGATCGTCAGGTCAGGACCCGGCCTGTTCGTACCAGCGACGAATGGTCAGACGATCTTCGGGTTCCATATAGGTGACGTTTGCAGGTGGCATTGCGTGAGTAGCCCCCGCCTGGAGATAAATGGCGCGTCCCTGGCGGGCAACGTCGGTCTCGGTTTCCAGCAGAACCCCTTTGGGGGCTTGGCGAATGCCCTCCCAAAATGGTTCGCGTGCGTGGCACATGGAACAATTGCCCTGCACCAATTCGTGTACTTCTTCGAAGCCGTCTGCCGCCAGCAGGATAGAAGCCGGACCGCTCAGAGCTGCCTCTTCCTCGTCCCCATACTCCATAGGTGCCGAGGACAGGGCGATGATACCCAAGAAGAGCAGGATGGTCAGCCCCCATGTCCAGACCGGGTTCCCGGCGCGGGCGTGGCGGGTGTTGAAATAATGGCGAATGGTGACACCCATCAGAAACACCAGCGCAGCGATCAGCCAATTGTATTGCGTGGCAAAGGCCAGCGGATAATGGTTCGACAGCATCAGGAATATCACGGGGAGGGTCAGATAATTGTTATGCGTCGACCGCAGTTTCGCGATTTTTCCATACTTTGGATCCGGGGAACGCCCCGCCTGCAGGTCGGCCACGACGATCTTTTGGTTGGGAATGATGATGAAAAAGACATTGGCGCTCATGATCGTGGCAGTAAAGGCTCCCAGATGCAGCATCATCGCACGGCCGGTGAACACCTGGTTCAACCCGTAACCCATCGCCACCAGTAGCAAAAACAGCAAGACCATCAACAGGGTGGGCTGTTCGGCCAGTCCAGATTTGCACAACCGATCATAAACCAGCCAGCCGATTGACAGCGTTGCCGCTGAAATCAGAATGCCTTGCCACAGCGCCAGTTCGGCTTTGGATTGATCAATCAGATACAGCTCTCCGCCCACCCAATAGACCACCATCAACAACGCAAACCCGCTCAGCCAGGTGGCATAGCTTTCCCATTTGAACCAGGTCAGATGGTCCGGCATGTCTTCGGGGGCCACCAGAAACTTGCGGATGTGATAAAACCCGCCACCGTGGACCTGCCATTCTTCGCCATGGGCCCCAACGGGCAGGTTGGGGGCCTTGCGCAGACCCAGGTCCAGCGCAATGAAATAAAAGGATGAGCCAATCCAGGCGATGGCGGTGATCACGTGAAGCCAGCGGATTGCAAATCCCAGCCAGTCCCAAACCAAGGTCAATTCAAACATTGAGCCCTCTTTTTCGATTTCTGTTTTGCCGTCAGCCTAGGCAATCGTGGCTTTATTCGGTATTCCATGATAGTCTCTAACTGTATCAAAAAATCCAGAACAATGTCATATCTCGATAACATCCGAACCTTTGTCCGCGTTTACGAACTGGGCAGCATGTCAGCCGCAGGGCGCGACCTGCGCATTTCACCTGCGGTCACATCGGCGCGGATCTCTCAGCTCGAGGATTATCTGGGCGTTCGGCTGTTTCAACGCACAACTCGGAACCTGACGCCAACGGAACAGGGGCAGGCGTTTTATGGCGGCGCAGTGGCAGTGCTAGAATCTGTGGACGAAGCCGAAGCCAAGGTGATGAACCTGACGGATGCCCCGCGTGGGTCGCTGTTTGTGGCGGCTCCTTTGGGCGTCGGGCGACGGCTTGTCGCGCCACAGGCCCCTGCGTTTTTGAGCGAATATCCCGAAATTTCCCTGCGTCTGCGATTGTCCGACCGGGTGGTGGATCTGACCACCGAAGGTTTGGATCTGGCGTTCTTTTTGGGGCAACCCGAAGACAGCACGCTGCGCATTCGAAAAATTGCCGATTGCCGTCGGGTTTTGGTCGCCGCACCCGATTATGTGAAACGCCGGGGAATGCCTGAGTCCGGTGAGGATCTGGTGCGCCAGAAACATGATTGTCTCAGCCTGCGGTATCCGGGCGCGAGCGAGTTTCAATGGATGCTGGACACGTCGGACGGCCCCAAACGGTTTGCGGTGACCGGGCGGTGTGAATGTGATGATGGTGATGTGCTGACGGATTGGGCGCTGGCTGGCCAGGGGGTGGCGCTGAAACCGGTGTTCGAAGTTGCCGACCACCTGACGGCAGGTCGTTTGATACCCGTTGCCCAGGCAACGCTGCCTGTGTCGGTGCAGATGGCGTGTCTGTATACCCATCGCAGGCATCAGGACCCCAAGACCCGATTGTTCATGGATTTTATGACCGAACGAATGGCCCGCACGGTCAAGGACGCCGAAGCCGTGACCGAAACACTGCTTTCTAACCCCTGAGCCCACGTGCGGCTTGCACCTGTCGGGAAGGGCCGCGGTTTGAGAGCCGGCGATGCGTCTGGACCCGCGCAACCCAAACAGCCGTGTATCCGAGTGAGCCTGAACCTGCGCCGCGGTAACCGTGCCGGGGTTCCGAACCGTCTGGATGGAGCACAGCTATAACGTCAGGGACGCAAGGACTGGTTTTGCCTTTGTGCTGACAAGGTGGCAGAGGGGACCACGGCGCAATCCGACCATATCCCAACAGCTTCATCGGACCAGGAGTTCTGATCTGGCCGGATTGGGAAGCGCAGAGTTCGGCCCGGGCGGTTTTCTTTCCCTCGCTTTTGCGGGCTGGCGCGGGTCCGGTCGGTTGTCAGGACTTCTCATATCGGGCCCAATCGAGCCTTTGGGGGTCCGAGGGGGCGGCGGCGAACGTCGTAGTTTTTCGGGGGGCGGGCTGCACCGAGTTTCGGATTGCGCCTGACGGCACCATCCGACCCGCACCGCGTGCACCGCACGCGGTGCCCGGCCCAACGCAGCCTGCGGCATCTTTGATGCTGCATGATGGGGCGGGAGACCCCCGGGATCAGCTGCCGCGATAGGTTGAGTATCCATAAGGAGAGAGCAGCAGCGGCACATGGTAGTGGGCGGTTGCGTCGTTCATGCCAAACCGGATTGGAACAATGTCCAGAAACATGGGCTCGGCCGCAGCCTGGCCACTTTCCCGCAGATAGTCACCGGCGTGAAAAACCAGTTCATACTGCCCGGTTTCAAAGCTGGCGACGTCCAAAATAGGCGCGTTTGTCCGGCCATCGTCATTGGTGTCCATTTCACCCAGCTTGACCCGCGTCTCGCCGGTCCAGCGGTACAATTCAATGCGCAGACCATTGGCCGGGCATCCCCGCGCCGTGTCCAGAACATGCGTGGTCAGATATCCGCTCATCCGTTTTCCTTTCCTGACCCATTGTGGGTTTTGCCTATTGGTGTGCCTGAACCGGATCATCATCACAAACCCATGTTGCACGACAGTGTTTTTCGGAATTTTTGAAAAACCTCGGCGATCTTCTGTCATATTAAGGTTTGGAACTTCGGAGAACAGTATGACCAGATACCCGCGTGACATGATCGGCTATGGAGCCACCCCTCCCCAGGCAAGCTGGCCGGGAGGCGCAAAAATTGCTGTCCAGATTGTGCTGAACTACGAAGAAGGCGGTGAAAACTGCCTCTTGCACGGAGACGCGGCGTCCGAAGCATTCCTGTCCGAGATCGTGGGAGCCCAGCCCTGGCCCAACCAGCGCCATTGGAACATGGAATCGATCTATGAATACGGATCACGGGCCGGGTTCTGGCGGTTGCACCGGCTGCTCAGGAACCTGCCGGTCACGGTTTATGGTGTGGCAACAGCATTGGCGCGGTCCCCGGATCAGGTGAATGCGATGAAGGAGGCGGGTTGGGAAATCGCCTCTCATGGTCTCAAATGGATTGACTACCGCGATACGCCAGCCGAGGAAGAGGCAGACCACATGCGGGAAGCCATTCGCCTGCATACCGAAGTGGTGGGCGAGGCACCGCGCGGCTGGTACACGGGCCGGTGTTCGGATCAGACGGTGCGTCTGGCGGCCGAAACCGGGCAATTTGACTATGTGGCCGATACCTATGCAGATGATCTGCCCTATTGGATGGAGGTCGGGGACCGCCAGCAATTGATCGTTCCCTATACGCTGGACACCAACGATATGCGCTTTGCTGCACCGCAGGGGTTCAATTCGGGTGACCAATTCTATTCCTATCTCAAGGACAGCTTTGACGCGCTGTATCAGGAAGGCTCCGAAGGGGCCCCTAAGATGCTGTCCATCGGTCTGCACTGTCGGCTGGTCGGGCGCCCGGGTCGTGTCATGGCGCTCAAACGGTTCTTGGAGTACGCGCAATCGCATGCGGATGTGTGGTTTGCGACACGTCTGGACATCGCCGAACATTGGGCCGCATTGCACCCTCCGATCGAACGGGTACGACCCAGCCAGATGAACCAGGAGAGCTTTGTCGCCAATTATGGTGGGGTATTTGAACATTCCGCCTGGATTGCCGAGCGGGCCTTTGAATTGGAATTGGGACCGGCACATGACACGGCAGGGGGATTGCACAATGCGCTGTGCCGCATGTTCCGTTCTGCCACCCAAGCCGAACGGCTGGGTGTTCTGAATGCGCATCCGGATCTTGCGGGCAAGCTGGCTCAGGCCAAACGGTTGACCGCAGAAAGCACGTCCGAGCAGGCCTCGGCCGGGCTGGATGCGCTGACAGATGCAGAACGCCACTCATTCACCGAACTTAATCAAGAGTATGTGAATAAGTTCGGCTTTCCCTTTATCATCGCCGTTCGCGATCATGACAAGGCATCGATTCAATCGGCATTTCAACGCCGGATCAACCAAACACGAGAGACCGAATTTGCCGAGGCCTGCCGTCAGGTCGAGCGGATCGCCGAAGTCCGGCTGCGGGATATCTTGCCATCATGAGCCAGCACATTCAGATCCAACCGATTTCAGCACAGGCCTTCGCCCCGTTTGGCGACTTGATAGAGTGTACAGGCCCGCCGGATAAGCTGATCAATCAGGGGCAATGTGGCCGGTACCATGATCGGGCCGGGCTGGATTTTGTCGATGGGCGGGCCGGGTTGAGCCTGTTTCACGCCAACCCGCGAGTGCTGCCCTATGAATTGGATCTGGTCGAACGTCACCCGGAGGGGTCTCAGGCCTTTATCCCGATGTCGCAGCACCCGTTTCTGGTTATCGTTGCCCTCGATTGTGACGGGCACCCTGGCACGCCGCTGGCGTTCGAGACCGAGCCGGGGCAGGCGATCAATTTTCACCGGGGCACCTGGCATGGGGTGCTGACCCCATTGCACGCTCCCGGACTGTTTGCCGTTGTGGACCGGATCGGTCCCGGCGAAAATCTTCAGGAGCATTGGTTCGACGCACCCTATGTCGTTGTGCGCTCCTGAAGTTCGAGGCCGCCAATACAAAATCAAAAAGAAGCGGCAAGACCCCCATGGACCAACAGGGAGATGTGAACCATGGCCGATACTTCGATTGGGACGCCGGAGCAGCTGCGTGATCCCAACTATACACCTGCCTTGCACAAGGCAATTCCATTGGGCATCCAGCATGTGCTGGCCATGTTCGTCTCCAATGTCACCCCTGCCATCATTGTGGCAGGAGCCGCCGGCTTTGGCTTTGGGTCCAACTCTCCGGATTTTCCGGAGCTTTTGTACCTGATCCAGATGTCGATGCTGTTTGCCGGGGTTGCGACCCTTTTGCAGACCTTGACGGTCGGGCCGGTCGGAGCCGCGTTGCCGATTGTCCAGGGAACCAGCTTTGCGTTTTTGCCGATCATGATCCCGCTGGTGGCGGGCAAGGGCGTTGATGCGCTGGCTGCGCTGTTTGGTGGGGTCGTCATTGGCGGGCTCTTTCACGCGCTTTTGGGGTTGGTGATCGGAAAGGTTCGATTTGCACTTCCTCCGCTGGTGACCGGGCTGGTGGTGACAATGATCGGCTTGGCGCTGGTGAAGGTCGGTATTCAATATGCCGCCGGAGGTGTTCCCGCGATTGGTACACCCGAATACGGGTCGCTGCTCAACTGGTCTGCGGCTTTGGTCGTGATCGTGGTGACCTTGGGGCTCAAGTTCTTTACCCGTGGCATGTTGTCTGTTTCGGCTGTGCTGCTGGGTCTGATCGCTGGCTATATCTACGCGCTGTTGGTTGGTATGGTCACGTTTGAAGCCATCGGAACAAGCTGGAGCCGCGCCGCGTCCTTTGCGTTGCCCGTTCCGTTCAAATACGGATTTGAATTCTCGGCAGCTGCCATCATTGGATTCTGTCTGATGGCCTTTGTCTCGGCGGTGGAGACCGTCGGGGATGTCTCGGGGATCACCAAAGGTGGCGCTGGGCGCGAAGCCACGGACCGCGAGATCGAAGGCGCAACCTATGCCGATGGTGTGGGGTCGGCGGTGGCAGGTCTGTTCGGCGCTTTTCCCAATACATCCTTCAGCCAGAACGTCGGGTTGATCGCGATGACGGGCGTGATGAGCCGGCACGTGGTGACATTCGGAGCGCTGTTTCTGATCCTGTGCGGGCTGGTGCCCAAAGTCGGCTCGATCATCCGTACGATCCCCATCGAAGTTTTGGGGGGCGGGGTGATCGTGATGTTTGGCATGGTGGTTGCGGCGGGGATCTCCATGTTGTCCGACGTCGATTGGAACCGACGAAACATGGTTGTCTTTGCGATTTCCCTGTCGATCGGGCTGGGACTGCAACTGGAACCGGGCGCGGTTCAGCATCTGCCGGATACGTTGCGGATCCTGATGACCAGCGGCCTGTTGCCTGCCTCTGTGATCGCCATCGTATTGAACCTGATCTTGCCAGATGACTTGGCCGGAGAATCCACCGAAGAAGTTTCGGGGGGAATGGCCGGTCGTGGAACCGGCAGTTTGCCTCGGGACTAGGTCGTCGATCAGCCACGGTGGGCTCCCGCCCGCCGGGATTGTTTTTCAAACAAACCCGGCCGTTGGGCCAGGCAGCGCATGGGAGTCCCCATGCGCTGTGGCGCTGTGATCACCGCGGGTCGATTGTCATCGGAAAGCGGAACGCATTTGGATAGCGGGCGGTTCTGTCTTCCGTTATCGCACCCGTGATGCGGGGATGGTTTTGACATTGGCTTGGGAGTTTGGGTGGGGCATTCTGTGGCGGCCAACCACCATGTCGCCAGCTTTAGTTGGCAGCCATATGTCTGGCGACGTCCAACATGCGGGCAGAAAACCCCCATTCATTGTCGTACCAGCCAAACACCCGCATTTGCCGATCCCCCACGAGACGGGTTTCAGGGCCTGCAATGACCAAAGATTCCGGTCTTGCACGCAGGTCCGAGGACACCAATGGCTGATCGGTCCACCCCAGAACATCAGAGGCGGCAACACCGGATTGCAGGGCTTGCATCAGTTCCGGTTCTTGGACTGGCTGGTTGACCCGGACAATCAGATCCACCGCAGAGACGCTGGCCGTGGGCACCCGCAAGGCGGCGCCGCTGATGCGACCCTTGAGATGCGGGAGCACCTCGTCGATCAGATGGGTGGCCGAGGTGGTGGTCGGCACCATCGATAGCGCTCCGCCACGGGAGCGGGCAAAATCGCCGCGCGGAGCATCCACCATCGGTTGCGAATTGGTGTAACAGTGGATCGTCGTCATATGGGCACTGTCGATTCCGGCGATCTCGTCGATCAATCGGACCAGCGGTGCCAGCGCATTGGTGGTGCAAGAGGCGTTCGACACGATCCGCGCGCCATTCAGGCGTTCCTGGTTCGCGCCCAGAACCACGGTTATCTCGGCCGCCGGGGACGGCCCCGAAATCAGCACCTTGCGTGCCCCCGCAGAGATGCCGCGTTCTGCGACGTCGGATGTGCGTGCGATGCCGGTGCATTCCAGAACCACGTCCACGCTGCTCAAATTAACATTGGTCAGGTCTGGTTCGTGGCTCATTGCGATGGTGCGACCCAAAACGCGCAGGGCATTGTCCCCATGGTCGACCGGGTGCGGGAAGGGACCAAATGTGCTGTCATATTGGAACAGATAGGCACACATGTCCAAAGGTGCGATATCGTTGATACGCACCACCTCTATGCCGTCACCGCGGGGCGTTGTCAGGATCTGGCGCAAGATGGCGCGACCGATCCGTCCGAATCCATTAATAGCCAGTTTCATGCGCGAAACTATGGCAGGGGTTCTGACGGACCTCAATGAAAAGCGACCCGCTGATACGCTGGCTGAATTGTACCAAATCTCCACCGCCCAGGCGGCCCGTTGTACAGGCCGTCAGGTGTGGATCAGGTCACTTGAGGCAGACGAGCTTTGCCATAAAGACACCGCTGATCAGCTGATACATGGAGGGGAAATCCACCTTGCACCCGGTGGCCCCCTTGTAGGCGCGAATCGCCTGATGTGTGCGTGTACGTGCAGGCGGGCTATAAGGGTTCAGCCCATCAACGCCATAGGGCGCGCGGGTGGCGCTGTAATAGTCGGGCATGTCGTCGACCGCCGCGATGGTCCAGGTGCGACCCCAGACATTGACGCTGATGCCGTCGTCCTTCAGGTTTTGAAACAATTCCCCAGCAGACACGCTGCTGTAGGCCAGTGACATAGCCAGAGCCATACCGATTATACGCATGTGTCACCTCGTTTTTTTTTCAGCAATGACAGCAGTATAACCGGATGCAATGGAAACGCAATTTTTCAGGTCACATCGTTTTCAACCACAGGGTGTGGGTCAACGTGCCAGACCCAGCGGCATGTGGCGGTTGACGTCCTTGTACAGCAAATAGCGGAAACGACCGGGCCCACCCGCATAACAGGCCTGTGGGCAAAAGGCGCGCAGCCACATGAAATCGCCGGCCTCGACCTCGACCCAATCACCATTCAACCGGTAGACCGCCTTGCCTTCCAGCACGAACAGACCGTGTTCCATCACATGAGTTTCCAGAAACGGGATCACACCGCCCGGTTCGAACGTGACCACCGTCACATGCATGTCATGGCGCAGGTCGTCAGGGCCCATGAACCGGGTTGTGGCCCAGACGCCATTGGTATCGGGCATTGCGTTCGGGGCAATGTCGCGTTCATTGGCAAAGAAGGCTTCGGGTTTGTCGATCCCGGGCGCATCCTGCCAGATCTTGCGGATCCAATGGAAACCGGCGACCTCGGGGCCGGAATTGCGGATCTGCCAGGTGCTGCCTGCCGGGAGATAGGCAAAGCCGCCGGGGTCCAACGTCGTCTGAACCCCATCAACGGTCAGGACAATCTGGCCCGCAGTCACGAACACCGCACCCTGCGCGGCTGGGTCTGTTTCAGGATGCTCGGACCCGCCACCCGGTTGCAATTCGACGATGTACTGAGAGAAGGTTTCGGCAAACCCGGTCATCGGGCGGGCGATCACCCACATGCGCATTCCCGTCCACCCTGGCAGAAAAGACGTCACAATGTCCCGCATTGTGCCCCGAGGGATCACCGCATAGGCGTCAGTAAAAATGGCACGATCGGTCAAAAGCTGGGTCTGACCGGGCAAACCGCCGGTTGGGGTATGGTACTGGCTCACGCAGGTTCTCCGGGTATTTCGAGTTGCGTGATCATGCTGGGAAACACAGGTGGGATCCAAGGCGGTTTGGCGCGATAGCATTCTTCGCAATTTTTTGAAGATCAGTCAGGTGGCCGAGTATTGGCCGAGTTTTCGCCAAGCGCAGACCACGGGGAGGGACGGTTTTGGGCATGGACATTGCCGCCAACACCATGGCACCTTGGGCTGGAATTATTGTTTCGTGATTGGAGTTTGGAAATGAAACGCTTGGCCGTAGCGATGATCATGTCTTTGGCGGTGTTTGGTCTGCCCGAAGTTGGAACAGCCAAATCCCTGTCTCGGATGTTGGCCACAAGCGGCCTGTCACCCGAGGATCTTGATGCCATGGGGGTTGCGTCCCGATCTTTGTACGCCGCTGCGGGCACGGCCATTGGCGCGACGGCGACATGGAACAATCCAAAAACCGGCTCGCATGGGGTGGTCAAGCTGGAGAAGCGTTCGGGCTCTTGCGCGACCTTGCTGCACAGCACCTATCCCAATGGGCGCGAACAGGGGCTGCCGCTGCGCACACGTCAGTGCCAGGGCGCCGATGGAACCTGGCAACTGCAGCCCTGACGTTTGGTCTCAGGGTCTGTGCGGCACACCCGCATGTTTCAGATCCGCCGCACAGGTGTGCAACAGATCACAGATCGCTTGGTGGCTGGCGCGATTCATCGTGCTATCGGGGCTTGAGCTGCCCACGACCAAAGGTGTTGGGCCTCGACTTGCCACTGGAACGGCGAATCCGGTAATGCCGGGTTCGAATTCTCCGCAGGTGATACATTGGGCGGTTTGTGCCGCTGTGTGAATTTGGGCGCGAATGGCATTCGGATCGCGCAGTGATTGCGGGGTGTGGGTGACCTGCGCCCCAGCTATCAGCGTTGCGTCAACCAGCCAGTCGGGCGCGCTGGCCAGCAACATTCGTCCCAGGCTGGTATGCAGCACCGGCAAATGCGATCCAACAGTAAACCCATAGGACACAGGCCCGTCGCTGACTGTCGATTGCGCCAATAACAACACCCGATCCTGATCCAATGTTGCCAGAGTGATCTCGGCCCCCAAGTGCCGCGCATGGTGGTTCAGAACCGGCTGGACCAAGCGGCCGAATTGGTTGGCCTGCAGGAATCCTCCCGCCAAGGCCAACACCCGGGGGGCCAATGAAAACGCCCGCCCGTCCTGACGCAGATATCCCTGGGCGACCAACGTCAAAGCTCCACGCCGCGTCGTGGCCCGATCCTGTCCAGTCAAACGGGCCAGATCAGCCAGGGTCAATGACGGAGCCCCCCCATCAAAGCAGGCCAGTACAGCCAACCCTTTGGCAAAGCTGGCAGAAATATTCCGGTCTTGGGGTGTGGTCGGCATAAGTGTCTCCACCACCAGTGCCGACTCGCTTGACAGGGCAAGGGCGCGGTGGTCAATGTGGTCGTATATAGATCATATTGTGCGTAATGCGAACATTTGTCAATCCGGGGGGCAGCCATGATCAGCCAGGAACTCAACGACAGCCTGACACATGTCGGAGCGGGGACGGACGCGGGCGAAGTCCTGCGCCGCTATTGGCAACCTGCCGCATTGGTGGATGAACTGGACCAGGGTCGCCCGGTTGTACCTGTGCGGCTGTTGGGCGAAGACCTTGTGCTGTTCCGGGACAGCGCCGGGGAACTGGGGCTGATCGGGCGGCGGTGTCCGCATCGTGGTGTGGACCTGTGTTACGGTCGGCTCGAAGACAATGGTTTGCGCTGCCCGTTTCACGGCTGGCATTTTAACCGCACGGGCCAATGCGTGGAACAACCCGGCGAGCCCGAAGGTTCGCGCATGCATGAACAGATCACCACCCCCGCTTATCCGGTGGTCGAAAAGAACGGCATCATCTGGGCCTATATGGGGCCGGGCACGCCGCCTGATTTCCCGAATTTCGATTGTTTTCGCGCGCCGACAACCCATGTGTTCGCGTTCAAGGGGCTATGGGAGTGCAATTGGCTGCAGGCGCTGGAAGTTGGCATTGATCCGGCACACGCGTCCTTTTTGCATCGGTTCCTGCAGGACGAAGATCCGGCCGACAGCTATGGCAAACAATTCCGCGACAAAGCCGCCAATACCGATATCCCGATGACTCGGTTGCTGCGCGAATACCCGCGCCCGGATATCGAGGTTGAGGACACAGACTATGGTCTGAAGCTGACCGCGCTGCGCCACCTGGACGATGGGCGCACCCATGTGCGGGTCACAAACCAGATTTTCCCTGAAGCGATCTGTATTCCGATGTCGCGCGAAATGACAATTACGCAATGGCATGTGCCGATCGACGACGAAAATTGTTACTGGTATTCGATGTTCACCAGCTTTGACAAACCCGTGGACAAGGATCTGATGCGGCAACAACGGCTCAAGGAGCATGAGCTGCCCAGCTATGCGCCCCGCAAGAATGCCCGCAACAATTATGGATATGACGCTAGCGAACAGGCGACAGAAACCTATACCGGCATGGGGTTGGACATCAACGTGCACGATCAATGGGCGGTGGAAAGCATGGGTGCCATTCAGGATCGAACCGCAGAACATCTGGGCAAGACCGATGTGGGCATCATCCGCAATCGCCGCCGGCTGCGCGCAGCCATTGCCGCGGTCCAGGAGGGGCGCGATGCAGATCTACCGATGCGTGGCGATGTGACGGCCATTGTCGGCCCGGTTTCCAACGATGCTTTGGCCGATAATGGCGACCTGGAGCAGGCGACGTGCGAGAGCGATGCCGCGCGCCGGAACGCCTGTCCGTGGGACGCGCAAATCTGATCGAACCGCGCTATAACAACAGCACAAGTAGGGGGACTGCGGGATGAAGGACGATCAGGCATCGGGTGCGTTGGCCCGCATGGGGCTGTGTTCGCAACACAGACTCGCGGCCATTGACGAGGTGCTTTCGCGTCTCGAACAGGACGGCATTGAAACCGTTCGGGTGCTTTTTGCCGATCAACACGGGATCCTGCGGGGCAAGACGCTGGTGGCAGGTGCCATGGCCAGCACATTCGCCAATGGCATGATGGTGCCTTCGACACTGCTGCTCAAGGATACGTCGCACCGCACCGCCTTTCCGGTCTGGTCCGAGGATGCCGGTGTGGGCGGAGGCATGATGCAGGGGGCCAGTGATGTGTTGTTGGTACCGGATCCGGCAACATTTCGGACGCTTCCCTGGACTTTGCATTCGGCCTGGGTGCTGTGTGATGTGGTGTATCCGGATGGTCGCCCTGTGCCCTTTGCCAGCCGTACGATCCTGTCCCGCGCTGTAGAGCGATTGGCGGATCAGGGGCTGGGGGCCACAATCGGGTTGGAGGTTGAATTTCACATCTTCCAGCGGGTGGATGATGCCTGTGATCATGCGTCTTCGACCATGCCTGGCGCGCCAGTGCAGACGCGCAATCTGACCCAAGGCTATCAGTTTCTGACCGACGCCCGCTATGGCGAGGCCGAGGCCATCCTGGACGATCTGCGACGCGCGGCCCAAGGGATTGGGCTGGCGGTGCGATCTGTCGAGATCGAGATGGGGCCCAGCCAGTTTGAGTTCACCTTTGAGCCCTCGGACCCGATAACCCAGGCGGATGCCATGGTGATGTTCCGCAGCCTGGTCAAACAGGTTTGTGCCTCACAGGGGCTGCATGCCAGCTTTATGCCCAAACCCAAGCTGGAAAATTCCGCCGCCAACGGCTGGCACGTGCATCAATCGTTGCGGGATCTTGCGTCGGGGCGCAATCTGTTCATGCCCGAATCCGGAGATGAGCTGAGCGTTCATGCAAGCGCCTGGATCTCCGGGTTGCTGGCCCATGCCCAGCAGGCTTCGGTGCTGATCGCTCCCACGGTGAACAGCTACAAGCGCTATCAACCCTTTCAGCTGGCCCCCAATCGAGTGCAATGGGGGCGGGACAACCGGGGCACCATGCTGCGGGCATTGATGGATGCCGGGAACCCGGCCAGCCGGATCGAAAACCGTGCACCCGACAGTGCCGTCAATCCCCATCTGGCGATTGCAGCGCAATTGATTGCCGGGCTGGATGGGGTGACCAAGGGATGGGTCGCCCCCGCACCGACGGTGACACCATATGACGATGGGGCCGACCGGCTGCCTTCCAGTTTGGGTGCCGCGATTGCCGCATTCGACCAGTCCGAGCTGTTCCGCACGACCCTGGGTGATCACTGTGTCGATTATCTGGTGCAATTGAAACGGTTCGAATGGGACCGCTATCTGGCCACGGTCAGCGAGTGGGAGCAGGCAGAGTATTTCAACCTTCTTTGACCGGCGCTTCGGGTCTGTGCAAAGCGCTGTGCGACGATTGCATTTGCTCTTGTGAGGTTGAGAACGTGACACTACCGTATGCCTGTGCATACGGGGGTGTGGCGGCTCCTGAAATTTACCATATGCCCCGGAACTTTATCATTTGCAGGTCTGGCCTGCACGAGACAAAAGCCCCCACGCCTCCCGGTTCTTTGCGGGACGGCGCAGGAAACAGGAAGGATCTCCTAATCATGAAATACACCGAAGAACACGAATGGCTGCTGCCCGAAGGCGATCTGATGGTAGTGGGCATTTCGGCCCATGCGGCAGAGCAGCTGGGCGATGTGGTATTCATCGAATTGCCAGAGGCGGGAACCGAAGTAACCAAAGACGAAGAAATCGTGGTGATCGAAAGCGTCAAGGCGGCCTCTGATATTCTGGCACCTTTGGATGGTGAAATCGTCGAAGTGAACGAGGCATTGATTGATAACCCGGGCAAGGTCAATGAAGACCCAACCGGGGACGCGTGGTTTTTCAAGATGAAGGTTTCGGATATGTCGCCGATGGATGATTACATGGACGAAGCGGCCTATAACGATTTTATCGCCTGAACCGCAGCGATTTCAGGAATACGGAGACGGGCCCTGCGGGGCCCGTCGCTGTTTTGAGTTTTCCGTCTCTCTGCAAGAGACGAAAAACCGTGGGCGCGTGGGGTGACATTTGCGCTTCCACTGTGCGGAATAACGTTCCGTCACGCGGGTAGACAGCCCGGACCGGGATGCGCCATCGTGCAGACAGCACAGGCGAGCGCGGGTTCGCAGTTTTGGTTGGAGGCATTGCGGTCACATGGATATGAATTTTGGGATGCGCGCGGAAAATCGCGCTTTGTTGGATCGCGTGGCCGTCATGGTGCGGGATGAAATCATGCCGCTGGAAGAAGAATATCAAGCGGAAATCGCCAAGGGCGACCGCTGGCAGTACACTGCCCGCCAGACTGAGATCCTGGAAGGATTGAAGGCGAAGGCCAAGGCTGAAGGGTTGTGGAACTTCTGGTTGACGGACAGTGACCGCGGCTTTGGGTTGAGCACTGTGGAATATGCCTATTTCGCCGAGGAGATGGGGAAGACGCCCTTGGGTGCTGAAGTGTTCAACTGTTCAGCGCCCGACACCGGCAATATGGAAGTGTTCGAGAGATACAGCAGCGACGGGCTGAAAAAACAGTGGCTGGAGCCATTGCTGGACGGGCAGATCAGGTCGGCCTATCTGATGACGGAACCGGATGTGGCCAGTTCCGACGCAACCAATATTTCGATGTCCTGTGTGCGCGATGGTGATCACTATGTGCTGAATGGCGAAAAATGGTGGGCGTCGGGCGCTGGGGACCCGCGCTGCAAGGTGTATATCGTCATGGTCAAGACCGGCGGCGACGATTTGCCGGTGCACAAACGCCAGTCGATGATTGTTGTGGCAGCCGACAGCCCCGGCATCGAGACGCTGCGGCCAATGGAAGTCTATGGCCATGACGATGCGCCTCACGGTCACATGCACATGCGGTTTACGAATGTGCGGGTGCCAGCGGAGAACATCCTGTTGGGCGAAGGACGGGGTTTTGAGATTGCACAGGGACGTTTGGGGCCCGGCCGCATCCACCATTGCATGCGCGCCATCGGACAGGCCGAGTCAGCGTTGGAGCGGCTGTGTCGCCGATCGCTGCAGCGCGAGGCCTTTGGCAAGAAGCTGGCCCATCTTGGCGCGAATTACGACATCATCGCCGAATGCCGGATGGAAATCGAAATGGCCCGGCTGCTGTGCCTCAAAGCGGCCTGGTATATGGATCAGGGTGATGCGCGCGCGGCAGCACCCTGGATCAGCCAGATCAAGGTCGTGGCCCCTCGGGTTGCATTGAAAGTGATTGATGAGGCGGTGCAGATGCATGGCGGGCAGGGCATATCCCAGGACACGCCGCTGGGCATTGCCTGGACACATGTGCGCACCTTGCGGCTGGCCGATGGGCCGGATGCGGTGCATCGCCGTCAAGTGGCCCGCGGTGAATTGAGAAAATACACCCAGGAAAAAGTCTGACACGGGCTTTTTTGTTCCCGAAATGTTCGCGGGCATGTTAGAGATCTTCTGATTGGATCAGGAGACCCACATGCGCACGCAACTCGAAAAGTTCGACCGTTTCAAGGCTCTGCACTCTGGCGAACAGGCGTTTGTCATGCCCAACCCGTGGGACGCGGGGTCGACGCGGATATTGGATGCTCTGGGGTTCGATGCTCTGGCCACCACCAGCGCGGGATATGCATTCTCTGCAGGCAAGCGAGATTCCTTTGCCGGGTTGGGGCGGGAGGAAATTCTGGAAAACGCTGCTGCTATTGTTGCAGCCACTGATCTGCCGGTATCGGCGGATCTGGAGGATGGGTTCGGCGCATCTCCACAGGCCTGTGGGGACACGATAGCACTGGCCTGTGATATCGGACTGGTTGGGGGATCAATCGAGGATGCCACGGGCGATGAAACGGCCCCGATTTATGGGTTGTCCGAGGCCACAGACCGGGTTGCTGCGGCAGTAGAGGCGGCGAAAGGACGCCCGTTCCTGCTAACCGCGCGGGCCGAAAATTTTTTGTGGGGGCGTCCCGACTTGGACGATACGATCCGACGGCTTCAGGCGTTTTGTGACGTCGGCGCGGATGTGCTTTATGCTCCCGGTCTGCCGGATCTGGATGCGATCCGGACTGTTTGCAACGCTGTGGACAAGCCGGTGAATGTCGTTATGGGGTTGCAAGGGCCAACCTATAGCGTGGAGGAGCTGTCCAAGGTCGGTGTCAAGCGGATCAGCGTTGGCGGCTCCATGGCGCGGGCCGCATTGGGCGCGCTGCGCCGCGCCGCGCTGGAAGTGCGTGAGACAGGGACATTCTCTTATGCTGCCGACGGATACCCGGGTGCAGAACTGGCGCAATTGATGGAGCAGGGCAAAGCCCCGGACCGCCAGTAGATCATCAATCCATTGCTTCGATGATGGCGATGTCGGCGTCACATGCCCCGGCGCGTTGGGACCGCGCGGCCCTGTATTCGGCCGAGTCATAACATGCACGGGCCTGATCAATGCTGTCGAATTCGATGATCACCCGGCGGTGCCAGTCCCGCCCTTCCAGCGTCACCGCCGCGCCACGCGCCAGAAACCGCGCTCCGAATTTGGCAAAGGCCTCGGGCGCGATGGCCTGGTATCCTGCGTAGGCGTCTGGGTCGGTGACCGAGACATTGGCGATCCAATAGGCTTTGGGCATTGTTCAGCTTTCTTTCGGGGCGTTGGCCAGCAGGCGTTCGGCCACGGCGGTGGCGTCGTCCAGGTGGTTGTTGACGGCGGCCTGCGCAGCATCCGCGTCACCCGACAGGATCGCATCACAGATCGCCCGCATGTGCGCCGGACCGGGTTGGCTGCGGTCCTGTGTGGATAGGGTCATCATTCGCAACCGGCTGATCCGCCCATTCAGACGTTGGACGATTTCCCAAGCCACATTGTGACCGGCACCGTCAAAGATTACCGCATAAAACCCGGCTGTGGCCCGGAACAACGCGCCGGGGGTTTGTTCGTCAAATCCGGCTTTGAGCTGGTCCAGCGCCTGTTCCAATCGCCTGCCCAGTTCCGGCGTCATCCGTTTGGCACAGGTGCGCGCGGCGGCGGTCTCCAACATGCGTCGGATGTCATAGATCTGGCGGGCGTCGTCCCAACTCATCCTGGCGACGATCGGGCCGCGACCGGGCAAGATTTCGACCAGCCCTTCGGCTTCGAGGTACCGGATGGTTTCGCGGATCACCGTGCGACTGACCCCCAATTGATCACACAGGGGGCGTTCCACCAGCCGATCACCGGGCTTGAAATGGCCATCAATGATCGCCTCGCGCATCCGGTCCTGCACGATGTCGCGCAGGGTGGCGGGGGGGTGTTCGATCTTGGTCAGGGGCGGGTTTGACATGGGAACGGGATAGCAGCGGGCTCAGGGTGGGACAAGTTGATATTGACATATGGTATGATGGTATACCATCATACGTCAACAGAATCACGTTTCTCAAAAAGGTGCCGAAATGCCCGCCGAAATCCGCAAGACGCTGCTCCATGTCGAAGAAACCCTGATCGAAGGGGGCAAGGCCGCTCCGGTGCCGTTGAAGATGATTGCAGCGGTGGCGGTGATCCGGAACCCTTGGGCTGGGCAGGGGTTTGTTGACGACCTGAAGCCGGCGATCCACGATTGTGCGCCCGGTTTGGGCGAGTTGTTGACCGGTATGGTCATTGAGGCCGCCGGGGGCGGCGACAAGGTCGAAGGTTACGGCAAGTCCGCCATCGTCGGAGTGAATGGCGAGGTTGAACATGGCTCGGCCCTGATCCACACTCTGCGGTTTGGCAATTTCTATCGCGAGGCGGTGGGTGCAAAATCTTATCTGTCGTTCACCAACACCCGTGGCTCGGCCAACGCGCCACTGCACATCCCGCTGATGGACAAAAACGACGGGGGGCGACGCAGCCATTACCTGACCATTCAACTGTCAGTCGCTGATGCGCCGGGTCCGGATGAAATCGTGGTGGCGCTGGGCGCATCGATTGGCGGACGCCCGCATCACCGCATCGGAGACCGCTATCAGGATCTCAAGGATCTGGGCCATGACGTCGACAATCCTGCAGCTGTCTGAACCCTTTGGTCGGGTCGCCTATCGGGTGGCCGGGCAGGGCGCGCCGGTCCTGCTGATCCACGGGGTCGGGATGCAATCGGCGGCTTGGGGGCCACAGATGGACGCCCTGTCGGCAACCCATCGGGTGATTGCGCTGGACATGCCGGGGCATGGGGGCAGTGACCCTGTGGCCGCAGACGCGGATCTGCCCGTCTTTGTGGCCTGGCTGGATGCGGTCTTGACCGCCCTGGGTCTTGGGCCTGTCAATCTGGCTGGTCATTCCATGGGCGCGATGATCGCGGGTGGCTATGCAGCGTGTCACCCCGACAAGGTCGCGCGGGTGGCGTTGCTGAACGGGGTTTTCTGCCGGTCGCCCGAGGCGCGACAGGCCGTCATCGCGCGCGCCGAGGATATTCGCAAAGGTCGGTTTGACTTGCAAACTCCGCTCAAACGCTGGTTTGGCGACAGTCCGATCGAGCAAGCCGCCCTGGACAAGGTGGCAGGGTGGTTGTCGTCCGTCGATAATGACGGATATGCCACTGCATATGCAGCCTTTGCCGCTGGTGACAGCACCTATGCCGACCGGTTTTCTTCCATTGCCTGCCCGCTGTTGGCGCTGACCGCGGATGGGGATCCGAATTCGACACCCGCGATGGCCCACGCCATGGCCGAGGCCGCGCAAAACGGGCGGGCGGTTGTTTTGGCCGGACATCGGCATATGGTCAATCTGACGGACCCTGATGCCGTGACGGATGCCCTGCGGGAGTGGCTGGAAACGCCCGCGGCCGGAAAGGACGCAGCATGACCGACAAAGAAGCCTGTTTCGATCCCCGCGCTTTGCGCAATGCCTATGGTGCCTTCATGACCGGTGTTACCGTGGTGACGACCCGCGACGGTGATGGCAATCCGTTGGGGTTTACGGCAAATTCGTTCTCTTCGGTTTCGCTGGACCCGCCATTGGTGTCGATCTGTTTGGCAAACACGTCGCGTAACTATGCGGCCTTTTCCACGGCGGGTGGGTTTGCCGTCAACATCCTGTCCGAGGGGCAAAAGGAAGTCTCCAACACCTTTGCCCGCCCGGTTGACGATCGTTTTGCCGCAGTCGACTGGCAGTTTGGTCCGCAGGGGTCCCCAGTGTTTGATGGCGTGTCGGCCTGGTTTGACTGTTCGATGTTCAAAACGGTCGAAGCCGGGGACCATCTGATCCTGATCGGTCAGGTTCAGGCGTTCGAAACATCGACTGCGCCGGGGTTGGGATACGCCCAAGGGGCTTATGTCACCCCGGCGGCCGAGGCCAAAGCGGTGAACAACAAGGCCGATCTGCTGATTTCGGCCCTGATCGAACGGGACGGCAAGATCCTGTTGACCGACAATGGGCATGGGCGTCTGACCTTGCCCGAAATGCCCGTGGGCAAGGCCGGGGCGACGGCCACGCTGAAAAAGCTGATCGACGGGATCGGCATCACGGCCCAGCCCGGGTTTATCTATTCCGTTTACGAAGACGAAGCGCGCGAACACCAACATATCTCGTTTCTGTGCCAGGCCGCCGAGGGTTTGCCCTCGCGCGGGGTTTTTACCGATCTGACCGAAACCACGCTGATGGACATTGCCGATCCGGCCATGTGCACCATGCTGGAACGGTTTGCCCGGGAAAGCCGCATGGGCAATTTCGGGGTATATTATGGCAACCAGATCCGCGGCGAGGTCCGCCCGATCGTCTCTGACAAGTGAGCAAGACCAATGAAGTTTTCCCTGTTCGCGCATATGGAGCGCATATCTCCGGAAGATGACCAGAAGCGCCTGTATGACGAATTCGTCGAACTGTGCAAAATCGCCGACGCGGGTGGCATGCACGCGGTGTGGACCGGTGAACATCATGGGATGAATTTCACCATCTCGCCAAACCCGTTTCTGAACCTGGTGGATGTGGCGCGTCAGACCAAGAATGTGCGCCTGGGAACGGGTACGGTAATTGCACCGTTTTGGCATCCAATCCGCCTGGCTGGTGAGGCGGCGCTGACCGATATCATCACTGACGGGCGGCTGGATCTGGGCATTGCGCGCGGGGCCTACAGCTTTGAATACGAACGCATGGTGCCGGGCATGGATGCCTGGGAAGCGGGCCAGCGCATGCGTGAACTGATCCCGGCGGTGCAGGGGCTGTGGAAGGGGGATTACGCCCAGGACGGTGAATTCCATAGTTTCCCCAAAACCACGTCGTCACCCAAACCGCTGCAGCAGGACGGCCCTCCGATCTGGGTCGCGGCGCGTGACCCCAACAGCCATGATTTTGCCGTGGCCAATGGCTGCAACGTCCAGGTGACGCCGCTGTGGAAAGGGGACGGTGAAATCGCCGAGCTGATTGAGAAGTTCAACGATGCCTGCGCCAAACACCCGAATGTGAAACGGCCCAAGATCATGTTGCTGCAACATACCTATGTGGCCGACAGCCCCGAGGATGTCGAGTTGGGCGCGGTCGAGTTGAACCGGTTTTACAACTATTTTGGCGCCTGGTTCATGAACAAGCGCGAGATCTCGCAAGGCTTGATTGATCCGTTGTCGGACGAGGACATCGCCGCCCATCCGTTCTATTCGCCCGAGGCGATGAAGCGCGATTTGGTGATTGGCGAAGCGGGCACGGTGATCGACCGGCTCAAAGGGTACGAAGCGTTGGGCTATGATGAATATTCGTTCTGGATCGACAGCTCGATGAGCTTTGAGCGCAAGAAAGCCTCGCTGGAACGCTTTATCAACGATGTGATGCCAGCCTTTGACTAAGGACAGATGATGCAACAGTTTCAGCAGTATATCGGCGGTGTGTTCTCGGCGGGGATCTTTCAGTTTCCCAGCATTGATCCGGCTGACGGCCAGACCTGGGCCATGATGCCCGAGGCGGGTGTGGAAGGGGTGAATGCCGCTGTCGAGGCCGCGCAGAATGCGTTTGTCTCGCCCGAATGGGCGGGAATGACGGCGTCTGGGCGGGGCAAACTGTTATTGCGACTGGCCGATTTGGTGGCCGAAAATGCGCTGCGGCTGGCTGAGCTGGAAACCCGCGACACAGGCAAGATCATCCGTGAAACCCGCGCCCAGATCGCCTATGTCGCGGAGTATTACCGCTATTACGCAGGGCTCGCCGACAAGATCGAAGGCGCGCATCTGCCGATCGACAAACCGGACATGGAGGTCTGGTTGCGCCGGGAGCCTTTGGGGGTGGTGGCGGCGATCGTTCCGTGGAATTCACAGCTGTTCCTGTCAGCGGTCAAGATTGGTCCTGCGCTGGCCGCGGGTTGTACCGTGGTGCTCAAGGCGTCCGAGGATGGCCCTGCACCGATGCTGGAGTTTGCCCGCATTTTTGATCAGGCCGGATTTCCGGCGGGTGTGTTGAACATTATCACAGGGGGCCCCGAAGTGGGTGCTGCCCTGTCGAGCCACCCAAAGGTCGCCCATGTGGCATTCACCGGTGGGCCGTCGACAGCGCGTCACATCGTGCGAAATTCTGCGGAGAACCTGGCTTCCACCTCGCTCGAGCTGGGTGGAAAATCCCCGTTTATCGTGTTCGAGGATGCCGATTTGGACAGCGCTGTGAATGCGCAGGTGTCGGGGATTTTTGCCGCCACGGGTCAAAGCTGTGTCGCCGGCTCGCGGCTGGTTGTCCAGAATTCGATCAAGGATGAATTCCTCGCGCGTCTGAGCGAAAAGGCGCAAAAGGTGGTCATTGGGGCCCCCGATGACATGGCAACCGAGGTCGGGCCGCTGTGTACCGCGCGACAGCGGGACAACGCAGTCGCGTTGATCGCGCAATCGGTGGAGCAGGGTGCCCGTCTGGTCACGGGCGGGGCGGCGATTGACGGGTCGGGGTTTTATTTTCCGCCTACCATTCTGGATTGTGCTGACGCGCCGGATGCGGCCTGTATCACCAATGAATTCTTTGGTCCGGTACTGTCGGTTCTGGGCTTCGAGGACGAAACCGAAGCGTTGGAAATTGCCAATGCCACCGAATTCGGCCTGGCCTCGGGGGTGTTTACCCGCGATCTGACCCGCGCGCATCGGATGATCCGGGGCATTCAGGCCGGGATTGTCTGGGTCAACACCTATCGCGCGGTCAGCCCGATTGCGCCGTTTGGCGGGCATGGTCTGTCCGGTCACGGACGCGAAGGCGGGCTGCAGGCGGCGCTGGATTACACCAAGATCAAGGCGGTGTGGCTGCGCACCAGCGACGATCCGATCCCGGACCCTTTTGTGATGCGCTGAGCCAGCACATCAGACGCTGCCGGCCTGTTCAATGACCAACACCCGCGCGACCCCGCGCGGGTGCGCCATATGTGCGTCCCCGTCCCGCGCGTGAAATATATCGCCGACGTTCAGCTGCACAATCTGCTCCTGCCCATTCTGGCGGGTGTGCATGTCTACCTGGCCGTCCAGAACAACAAAAACCTCGGGCCCGTCATTAATGTGCCAGATATATGGCGCGTCGGTCCAATGAAGCCGAATGCTGGCATCATTGATGCGTTCAATATCACAAGCCCCCCAGGCGACATTGGCGGAAAACTCGGTTGGAACAATTTTTCGCATTGGATTATCCTGCTGCTGATCTGTCTGCGCAACCTATCAGAAATCTTTGATGCCCCCAGATTGCGAACCGACGGAAGAGGCCTGCGAAACGGGGGAAATGGTGTATGCAACCGGATCGGACAGACAAACGCATTCTCGCCGTGCTGGAACGCGACGCCCGCACCAGCGCCGCCGCCATCGGGCGGGCTATTGGGCTGTCCCGCACAGCAGTGCAGGACCGAATTTCACGGATGGAAACTGCCGGTCTTTTGCTGGGATACAGACCTGTCATAGCTCCGGACGCCGTGACCGGAATTCGGGTGGTGATATTTGTTCAGATTGCAGAACGCCCGTGTGATCCGGCGTTGGATTGGCTGTCATCCCTGGTGGGGGTGACAGATGTGTTTTCGATTTCCGGGGAAATTGACGCCATCGTGCATGCCATACTGGCCTCGCCCGAGGAGCTGACGCGTTTGAACGACCGGATCGGTGCCAACCCGATGATTGGAGCGGCGCAGTCTCAGATGGTGTTGCAAAGCCGTTAGGGGCCAATGATCAGGCGAAGGGATCTGATGGATAGCCGACCCGCGCCAGATACAGCCCATGTCCCGGACACACCGGTCCGCAGGCAGCGCGATCCCGGGCCTCGAGCGCTGTTTTGACATCATTCGGAGCCCAGGCTCCGGCACCAACCCGTTCCAGCGTTCCTACGAAACTGCGCACTTGGTTGTGCAGGAACGACCGGGCGCGAACATGAAACCGGACTTCGGGTCCAGAAAACCCCTGAACGCGTTCAACCGACAGTTCGTCCAATGTCTTGAGCGGGCTGGCTGCCTGACAGATTGATGAGCGGAACGTGGTGAAATCATGTTTGCCAATCAGGTGGTTGGCACCCTCCTGCATGGCATCAACATCCAGATCATGGCCCAATTGCCAGACCTGCCCCCGGTCATGGGTGGCGGGCGCACGACGGATCAGAATGCGGAACAGGTATTGCCGTTCAATGGCAGAAAACCGGGCATGCCAATCATCGTCAACGCGGACACAGGCCACGATGGCAACCGGGGCGGGTTTCAGATGATAGTTCAGCGCCTCGGACAGGCGGAACGGGTCCCAGTCCTTGGTCATGTCGCAATGGGCCACCTGGCCCAACCCATGTACGCCAGTATCGGTGCGCCCTGCGGCAGCAATCGTATGGTCGCGCGGTTCCAGACGGGCCAGGGCAGCTTCTATGGCACCCTGCACCGACGGCTGGTCCTTTTGGCGCTGCCATCCGGCAAAAGGCGCCCCCTGATATTCTACTTTCATCGCGTAACGTGGCATGATTGGGCCTTAGCCTGCGCGGACGTGCCGGGCAACCCCGAAGGCAGATCGCAAGGGCGCGCCGCCCCCCATTGCGCTGCGCTAGGACTGGTAACTGGGGCTAGTGCGCCCTATCTTGGGCGCATTGGATTTTGGACGGGACACGACATTGGTCATCACATCGCTTGCCGACAACGTCATGCGCGGGGTGGAAACGCTGGGCGATACCGTATCCGAGACCTTTTTCGAACCGACCATCCGATTGGGTGTGACCGGATTGGCGCGCTCGGGCAAGACCGTGTTCATTACTTCGCTGGTGGCCAACCTTTTGAAGCGGGGGCGGATGCAGCAGCTGATAGCCGCGCGTCAGGGTCGGATCGAAGCTGCCTTTCTGCAACCTCAGCCGGATGTCACAGTGCCCCGGTTCGATTATGAAACACATCTGGGGGCGTTGACGTCGCACACGCCGCAATGGCCAGACAGCACAAGGGCCATTTCGGAACTGCGTCTCAGCCTGAGGGTGCAGCCCTCTGGGCTGTTGTCGGGATTACAAGGCCCGCGCACCATCCATCTGGATATCATTGATTACCCGGGTGAATGGCTGCTGGATTTGGGGCTGCTAGAGCGCAGCTATGACGCGTGGTCCAAAGATGTCCTGACTCGGATCGACAAACGCGACTGTGCGCAGGATTATATCGGGCTGGCCCGCCAGATCGACCCGAGCGCCGAACATGAGGAGCCAACAGCACAAACGCTTGCCCGCCAGTTCACCCAGTATCTGACACAGGCGCGACAGGAAGGCTTTTATGACTGCACCCCTGGTCGGTTTCTGTTGCCTGGCGATCTGGCGGGATCTCCGGCGCTGACATTTGCGCCGTTGCCGGTCACCACGGGGTCTGTCCGAAAGTCGTTGCACCGCGAGATGGAACGCCGCTTCGAAGCTTATAAATCCCGTGTGGTAAAGCCCTTTTTTCGCGATCATTTTGCCCGGATTGATCGCCAGATCGTTTTGGTCGACGCGTTGGGTGCCATCCACTCCGGCCCGCAGGCCGTCGAAGACATGCGTCGCGCCATGGCCGATATACTGGGTGCGTTTCGCCCGGGGCGAAATGCCTTTCTCACCCGGCTCGTGCGCGGCAAACGGGTCGAGAAGATCCTGTTCGCAGCCACCAAGGCAGACCATCTGCACCACAGTCAGCATCCACAGCTGACGGCCATTATCGAAGCCCTGACCCAGGAGGCCCGGGAACGGGCGCGATTTGCCGGGGCGGCCACGTCGGCTATGGCACTTGCCGCTCTGCGTGCCACGACCGAAGAAATGCGCCCCCACAACGGTCACGATCTGGGCTGTGTGCGGGGAACGCTGTTGGACAGTGGAAAACAGGCGGCCTTTTACCCCGGCGCGTTGCCCGATGATCCCACACATCTGCTGGGACCGGCGCGCGAAGGCGCCCAAGGCTGGCTTGACAATGACTTTCAGGCGATGCGGTTTGCTCCCGCCAGATTGACGCTGAAACCGGGTGACGGGCCGCCGCATATTCGGTTGGACCGAGCCGCCGAGTTCCTGATCGGAGACCGGTTATGAGCCTGCATATCCGCGCAGCCTTTCCCACGGATGCGGGGGAGACCGGAGATATCCTGTACCGGTTCCAGGAATCCACGGCCTGGATGCCAAAACTGTATACATCGGCGGAAATCATTGCCTTTTGTGGTGCCATGATTGACCGCGGGTGGGTCACAGTGGCCGAAGACGACGGGCAGGTGATCGGGTTTCTGGCACGGGACGGCGAAGAAATTTGTGGCCTCTATACCTTGCGCGATGGACGGCGCAAGGGTGTGGGAAAACTATTGCTGGATCATGCCAAGACGCAGAGCAAACGCCTGACGCTGCGGGCGTTTCAGGCCAACATCGGGGCACAGCGGTTTTATCGGCGCGAAGGGTTTGTGGTCACGGGGCAAAGCGACGGAAGCGCCAATGACGAAGGCCTGCCGGATCTTGCCTTTGTTTGGCCCGCGCCGATGGTTTTGGCACCGGAGATCCGGTTGGACGCCCGTTCGAAACCCAAGGCCGAGACCGACACCAGAACCAGGGAGAAAAAACCGTGAGCAAGGGGCCTGTTCTGTTCGATTTGGACGAGAGCGACGACACGCCGGAGGTGGATGTGGCAGCGGCTCCTCCCGTGCCTGACTTGAACCTGTCCGGGCGCCCTGATCGTGCGGGCGCAACAACCGTGGCGATGCAGATGGCCGGCACCAGACCATCGCGGCTGGCACGTTGGTTCTCGGGACTTCTGGTTTCGATCATCCTGGCCGCCGTCGGGGTTGCGGCCTGGGATTTCGCCGTCGGCCTGTTGGACCGCTGGCCGGTTCTGGGGTGGGCCGTGGCAGGGGCGATCGGGGTTCTTTTGGGTCTGGCCGTGGCCATTGCACTGCGCGAATTGGCGGCGCTGGCCCGTTTGCGTCGTGTAGAGACGCTGCGAGCCATGGCTGACGCCGCTGCGGGAGATGTCACGGCTGCGCGGGCTTTTGGCACCCGTCTATCAGCGTTCTATCAGGGGCGCAGTGACCAGGATTGGGGGCGGGCGCGGTGGCGTGAACATGCGGATCAGGTGCTGGATGCCGATGCCCTGCTGGACCTGGCGGAAACCGAGCTTTTGGTACCATTGGACAACGCGGCCCTGAACGAGATCGAACGCGCCGCCCGACAGGTGGCTACGGTCACCGCGTTGGTGCCTTTGGCTTTGGCGGATGTTGTGGCTGTATTGCTGAATGCCTTGCGGATGACCCGCGCGATTGCTCAGATCTATGGTGGGCGGTCAGGCCTGTTTGGCTCTTGGCGTCTGCTGCGCGCAGTTCTGGCGCATCTGGCGGCAACCGGCGCAGTGGCGATAGGCGATGACCTGCTTGAATCGGTGCTGGGCGGGTCCGTTCTGGCCAAGCTGTCGCGCCGGTTCGGCGAAGGTGTAGTCAACGGAGCCCTGACCGCGCGCGTTGGCATTGCAGCGATGGAAGTTTGCCGTCCGATGCCGTTTTCCAAACCGCACCGGCCCAAAGTCAAATCGGTGATCAAACGGGCGTTGGTGGGGCTGTTCGATCGCAGCCCATCCTGATCAGAACAGGGTGGGAGGGGCGTCTTTGGGTTGGCGCATGGACACCACCCCCATGCGAAACCCTTCGCCGATCCGGCGCGCCAACGCATCCCAACGGACCGCGATTTCGGCAGGCAGCTCGGCGTTTAACACCTCACAGAACAGGTCCAGCCACATCGGAAAATGACTAGCCTGAATCTCGGGGGTGGACACATGAACCCGCATCGGATTGCCGTTATAGCTGCCTTCGCGCAGGATCGCATTGCGCCAGAACCCGGCGATCTTGGCCTCGTGGCTGGGCCAATCGCCGATATGGGCCGCAAAGACGGGACCCAGGGTCGGATGTGTTCGGATGCGGGCGTAAAATACGCCCACCACCCGGTCGATCTCATCACCAGTGATGTCGAATTTTCGCAATGGATTGGGCGGCGTGTCAGTGGCGGGATGTGTCATGACGCGGTCCTGTTTTGTGTCCTGATGACATAAGCCTCGCAGGGGCGGTTGAAAACCCGCTTTGACCTGACGCAAGGCCGCAGGTTCGGCGTTGGCGCAGGATAACGGCACCGCCAGCCGCCCTCCAGGAGCCAGCCATGCCCGAACACAGCCATGATCCCCAGTCGATCGCCGCCCGTATCGGATCACCACCCGGTCGGGGCGTGTTGCGCGACCTGGTCTATGGCGGGATCGACGGGTCGGTCACCACCTTTGCCATTGTGGCAGGGGTGGCGGGGGCCGGGTTGTCCCCGTTCATAATCGTGGCCTTGGGGTTGGCGAACGTTTTGGCCGACGGTTTTTCCATGGCAGCAGGCAATTACTCTGGCACCAAGGCCGAACTGGACAATATCCGCCGCCTGCGCCAGGTGGAAGACCGCCACATAACCCGCTATCCCGAAGGTGAACGCCAGGAAGTCCGCGAAATCCTGACGCTCAAGGGGCTGACCGGGGACGTGTTGGAAGACGCGACGCGTGCAATCACCGCCGACCGGGATCGCTGGATCGACCTGATGATGGAAGGCGAATATGGGATGGGGGGTGTCGACCCGCACCCGTTGCGGGCGGCTTTGGCGACCTTCGCGGCCTTTCTGGTGGCCGGGATGATCCCGCTTTTGCCGTTTCTTCTGGGGCTGCCAGGGGCATTTGCCCTGTCGGCCTGGATGACAGGGGCAGTGTTCTTTGCCATTGGTGCGATGAAGAGCGTCTGGTCATTGGCACCCTGGTGGCGATCCGGTCTGGAAACACTGGCAATTGGCGGCGCGGCAGCGGCGATGGCCTATGGGGTTGGTACCCTGTTTCACGGATAGATCCGGGCTGGACGCCCGGCTATTTCCGCCTAGTGTTAGGCGCGTTACAGCAGTCAGGAAGCGGCGAGATGCAGCAACGGGTATTGGTGCTCGGATCCTATGGGTTCATCGGTGCGGCTGTGGTGCGTGCCTTGCGGGGCGCAGGATGCATAGTGACCGGGTTGGGGCGCGCGCCGCGTCGGGTGGATCCGGGTTATACGGTCCTGACAGGTGATTTAAGCCGGATGTTGGAACCGGCGGATTGGCAGCCGGTTCTGAAAGACATCGACCTGGTGGTCAATTGCGCCGGTGCCCTCCAGGATCAGCGTCCCGGAGAGTTGGAGGCCGTGCATCACCTGGCCATTGCCGCGCTGGCCAAAGCTGCGGGCGCACGCGCTATTGGGATCGTTCAGATCTCGGCTGTGGGAGCCTCTCGGCACGCCAGCACAGAATTCATGCGCTCCAAGGCGCGCGGGGACGCGGCGCTAAGGGCTTCTGACGCGCGTGTCTGGGTGTTGCGCCCGGGGCTGGTTTTGGGTCCAACGGCTTTTGGGGGAACGCTGTTGTTGCGGACGTTGGCGGCGGTGCCGGTGGTGCAACCCATTGCGATGGCGGATGCCCGGATACAATCCGTTGCTTTGGACGATGTCGCGCGTGCGGTTGTCGAGGCCACCACCGGATCCTTGCCACCCGGGCAATATGATCTGGTCGAAGAGGCGGCGCAGCCATTGAACGTGGTCGTTCGCGAAACCCGAAGGTGGTTGGGATTTGCCCCAGCACGCTGGACCTTGAACATGCCGGGCTGGATCACGATCGGTATCAGCACAGCCGCCGATCTGTTGGGGCGGTTGGGGTGGCGCTCGCCTTTGCGCAGTACGGCAATCCATGTGCTCCGGGATGGCGTCTTGGGGGACCCGGGGCCTTATCTGGCGGTAACCGGTCGCCCGATGACTGCGTTGGCGGCGACGTATGCGCGGTTTGATGCGCGCCGCGAAGACCGTTTGGCGGCGCGGCTGGCGGTCTTGATGCCCGTCGCCGTGACAATGCTGAGCTTGTTCTGGCTGGTCTCCGGGGTGATCGGCCTGTGGCAGATCGAACGGGCTGCCGAAACATTGGTTCAGGTTGGCTGGCCCGGCTGGGTGGCAAGGGTGAGTGTCGCAGGTTGGTCGGTGGTGGACATGATGCTGGGGCTGGCCATTCTGTATCGGCCCTGGGCTGGGCTGGCTTGTCTGGGGATGGCGGCGGTGTCGGTTTTCTATCTGGTCAGCGGCGCGGTTTTGACGCCCGCCCTGTGGTCGGATCCACTGGGCCCGATGGTCAAGGTGGGGCCGGGTCTCATTCTGGCGCTGATCACCCATCAATTGCTGGAGGACCGTTGAATGGACCCAGAGCTGATCCTACGGTGGCTGCATGTGGTCGGGGCCTGTGTGCTGCTGGGCACTGGTGCGGGCATCGCGTTCTTTATGCTGATGGCACACCGCAGCCGCGACCCGTATGTGATTGCCCATACAGCGGGTGTCGTCGTGTTGGCTGATCTGCTGTTCACGACCTCGGCGGTGATTGTGCAACCTGTGACAGGGGCGCTGTTGGCCTGGCAACTGGGGTGGAGCCTGACCGAAGGCTGGATACTGCTGTCTCTGGTTCTTTATGGTGTGACGGGGGTGTTCTGGTTGCCGGTTGTCTGGATTCAGATCCGTCTGCGCGACATGGCCCGCCATGCGGTGGCGACGGGGGGCGATCTGACACCGCGTTATGATCGGCTGTTTGCCATCTGGTTTGTCTGTGGGTTTCCCGCCTTTGCCGCAGTGCTGGCCATCGTCTGGCTGATGCTGGAGCGCCCGGACATAGTTTGGATGGGTTGATCGATCATTTGCGCGTCCGAACTGTCGCAACCGCGCCCTCTGGACGCTGCCTGGAACTGCGCCTATAACGCGGACCAAGATGTTAGGCATGGCCATCATTATTCGAATTATATCCCCGGCTCTCTGATCAGACGAGACGCCGGGCCAAGGTGTTTGAGACTTCGCACCGACCGAACCTTTCCCCACCGACACGATCATCCAAAGGACGCCACACATGTGCGCCGACACGCCTGAAACGCCCGAATACAAATCCACGCTGAACCTGCCCAAAACCGATTTTCCAATGCGCGCGGGATTGCCCAAACGCGAACCCGCATGGCTGGAGCGCTGGGAACAGATCGGAGTTTACGACCGCTTGCGCGAGAAACAGGGCCGGACCCCGTTCATCCTGCACGACGGTCCTCCCTATGCGAATGGCCATCTGCATATTGGTCACGCGCTGAACAAAACGATCAAGGACATGATCGTGCGGTCGCATCAGATGATGGGATTTGATGCGCGGTATGTGCCTGGGTGGGATTGCCACGGTCTGCCGATCGAATGGAAGATCGAAGAGCAGTACCGCAACAAGGGCAAGGACAAGGATGAAGTTCCTGTCATCGACTTCCGTCAGGAATGTCGCAAGTTTGCCGAAGGGTGGGTCGATATCCAGCGTGAGGAATTCAAACGTCTGGGCATCACCGGCAATTGGGTCAATCCTTATCTGACGATGGATTACCATGCCGAGGCGGTGATTGCTGGCGAATTCCAGAAATTCCTGATGAATGGCACCCTGTACCAGGGGTCAAAACCCGTGATGTGGTCGCCAGTGGAAAAAACCGCCCTGGCCGAGGCCGAGATCGAATATCACGATCACAAAAGCCACACCATCTGGGTCAAATTCCCGATCACTCAGGCGATTGGGCCGACCGGCGCAGACGTTGGCCTGCAAGGTGTCGACGTCGTGATCTGGACCACCACGGCATGGACCATCCCGTCTAACCGGGCCATCGCCTTTAACCCGGCGTTGTCCTATGGCCTGTACAAGGTCACGGCAGCCCCCGATGGCAATTGGGCGAAAAAGGGCGATCATTACCTGCTGGCCGACAATCTGGCCGCCGATGTGATGAAATCCGCCAAGGTCGACGAATTTGTGCGCAAACGCGATATTCCGGCGGAACAGCTGGACCTGATTTCCTGTGCGCACCCGTTCAAAGGGGTCGATGGGGGCGAAGGGGAGTGGGACTATAAGGTTCCGATGCTGCCCGGCGATCACGTCACCGACGAGGCAGGGACCGGATTCGTGCACACTGCGCCCAGCCATGGTGCCGACGATTATGTTCTGGGGGTCAAACATGGCTTGCAGATGACCTATAACGTGATCGAAGATGGGTCCTTCCGCGCCGATTTGCCGTTGTTTGGTGGCGAGGTCATCATCACGCCCAAGGGTAAGGAAGGCGGAGCAAACACCACCATCATCAACAAGTTGGCCGAAATCAGCGCCCTGATCGCCCGCGGACGGGTGACGCATTCCTATCCGCATTCCTGGCGTTCCAAAGCCCCGGTGATTTTCCGCAACACACCACAGTGGTTCGCCGCCGTGGACCGCGAGATCGCAGACGGCATGGACCAATATGGCGATACCATCCGCCAGCGGGCGTTGACCTCGATCGACGAGCTGGTGAAATGGACGCCCCAGACCGGGCGCAATCGCCTGTTTTCGATGATCGAAGCGCGCCCGGATTGGGTGCTGTCGCGCCAACGCGCCTGGGGCGTGCCGCTGACCTGCTTTGTTAAGAAGGACACGCTGCCGACGGCACCGGACTTTCTGTTGCGCGACGAGGCCGTGAACGCCCGTGTGATCGAAGCATTTGAGGCCGAAGGTGCCGATGCGTGGTATGTCGAAGGTGCCAAGGAACGGTTCCTGGGCTCCGACTACAATGCGGATGAATGGGAGCAGGTCTTTGACGTGCTGGATGTGTGGTTCGATTCCGGATCGACCCATGCGTTTGTGTTGCGCGACCGCGAAGACGGTGCTCCCGATGGCATCGCTGATGTCTATATGGAAGGCACCGACCAGCACCGCGGATGGTTCCATTCGTCGCTGTTGCAGGCCTGTGGCACCAAAGGGCGTGCGCCCTATCGCAATGTGGTGACCCACGGGTTCACGCTGGATGCCAAGGGCAACAAGATGTCCAAATCGCTGGGCAATACCATCGTGCCGGAAAAGATCGTCCAGCAGTATGGTGCAGATATCCTGCGCCTCTGGGTGGCTCAGACCGACTATACCGCTGACCAGCGGATCGGTCCGGAGATCCTGAAAGGGGTGGCGGACAGCTATCGCCGCCTGCGCAATACGATGCGGTTCATGCTGGGCGCGCTGTCCGATTTCACCGAAGTCGACCGGATCGAAGATCCGGCGGACATGCCGCCGTTGGAACGCTGGGTGATGAGCCGCATGGCGGAATTGGACGAAGTCGTGCGCAAAGGTTACGCCGAATTCGATTTCCAGGGCGTATTCAGCGCGGTGTTCAACTTTGCCACTGTGGATCTGTCGTCCTTCTATTTCGATATCCGCAAGGACGTTCTGTATTGCGATGGCGACAGCACCCGTCGCCGTGCCGCGCGCACGGTGCTGGATTTGCTATTCCACCGTCTGACGACCTGGCTGGCCCCAGTCCTGGTGTTCACCATGGAAGAGGTCTGGCTGGAACGCTTCCCAGGCGCGCAAAGTTCGGTGCATCTGGTCGACTTCCCTGAAACTCCGGCCAGCTGGCGCAATTCACAGAACGAGGAAAATGTGGCTCGGGTGCGTCGTGTGCGCCGTGTGGTGACGTCGGCTCTGGAAATTCAGCGGCGTGACAAGGTGATTGGCTCCAGCCTGGAGGCGGCACCTGTGGTCCATGTGGAAGATGCCGAAACTCGCCGTTTGATGGCATTGGTGGATATGGATGATGTCTGCATCACCTCAGGCCTGACAGTCAGCGCGGATCCGGCACCGGATGAAGCGTTTCGCATGCCGGATATCACCGGGGTCGCGGTTGTGTTCGAAATGGCCGAGGGCGAAAAGTGTCAGCGATGCTGGAAGATCCTGCCCGATGTGGGGCAGCACGCACATTTGGGTGTCTGTGGCCGGTGCAATGACGCGTTGAACTGAGCGTTCCAGAGCGTCTGTCTGCTGACCTGTGAAGCTCTCGATGGGTGAAACAGATCGCACTTGTTTCCGCAGCGCGGGCCGGGACCCCCATCGAGGGGGTCCCAGCCCGTGTTCTTTGATCCCGAAGGATCAAAGAACCGCTCTTGTCCGATTGCACAACATGCGACAGGGTAGGGGAATGCCTATAGCGTCCTTAGATACCCCCATCGGCCCGCTGAGCGTTGAAGAACGCGACGGAGAAATCATACGGGTTGGCTGGTCGTGGGAAGGTGCCGACAGCACATCGGTTCTGAACAAGGCCCTTGCGCAGCTGCGGGCCTATTTTGCCGGTACGCTTAAGCAGTTTGATTTGCCCTTGCAGGTGCAGGGGTCCGATTTTCAGCGGGCAGTTTGTGATGCGATGCTGGCGATCCCGTTTGGTGACACCCGTACCTATGGCGAGATCGCCAAAGAGCTGGGCGCGCCGCCGCAGCCTGTGGGCAATGCCTGTGGCGCAAATCCGATCCCGGTGATCATCCCGTGCCATCGGGTTCTGGCGGCCAACAGCCTGGGTGGGTTTTCCGGCATGGGCGGGGTCGAAACCAAGGTGGCCTTGCTGCGCCACGAAAAGGCGGCGGGATTGCTGATCTGAGCGTCAAGCGCCCCGGTCCTGTGGCCAAATTGCCGTTTTGACCAAGATGTCCGGATATTTGATCCAGAACAAGGCGGCTTGACGTGCAAACGTCTGAAATCGCACTATTCCACATCCAAGCACGCAGATTGAACGGGAGAACCGCCCATGACTTCGGACCGGGTCGCGCTGAAACAGGCCATCCAAGACAGGATTATGTCATTGGAAGAGGCCGAATTGGCCTCTGCCATCGCGCATTACGAGGCGTTCCTGAAGGACTCCCTGTTGGATGACCGCGAAGGTCATGACAAGGACGATTTGGTCGGTGCCCGCGAGAATGCCGATCTGGCCGCTGCCTTTGACCATCCGGTCCAGGCGCATCATGCCAAGATCGACGTGCTGGAAAATCTGGATTTTTCGATGACCGACAGCGTGCGCCCCGGTGCGGTTGTCCGGTTCAATGGTCGCAGTTTTGTTGTTGCGGTATCGACGACGCGTTTCGAAGTCGACGGTCAAACCTATATGGGCATTTCTCAGCAAAGCCCGATCTACAAAGCCATGGCCGGGTTGGAAGCCGGTGATACCTTTGTGTTCAACGGTAAAGACGTCGAGATCGAAGACGTTTTTTGAGAGCCCGTTCGCGGCAGATGGAAACGGTTCTGTCTGGGTATGCCAAGGATGCAGCAACGCTGATCCCGACCTATGACTCGCTGTCGTCGCGGCAATTGCATGAACCTGTTGAGACCTGGCTGCCCGATCGGCCTGCGACGGTACTGGATCTGGGGGCAGGCACTGGGCGGGATGCTGCTTGGTTGTGTCAGCAGGGGCACCAGGTCTGGGCGGTCGAACCTGTGTCGGCCTTTCGCCAGGCGGGGCAGATTCTGCACAGCGCTCAGCGGATCACCTGGGTCGACGATCAATTGCCAAGCTTGAGTCGTACATTGTGTTTGGGACAACGGTTTGATCTGATTATCGCCAATGCGGTTCTTCACCATCTCTGCCCCATGGATCGCAACGCCGCCATGCAGGTGGCCTATGATCTGATGGCACCCAAGGGGCGTTTGATCTGTTCGCTGCGTCATGGTCCAACGCCTAGTGCCCGTCCGGGATATCCTGTTTCAACACCGGGTTTGGTCTGCCATGCCACGACATGTGGTCTGAAGCTGTGCGCTCATCAGGCAAACCTCGAATCGCATCAGCCCAACAATCGAATGTCCGGTGTCAGTTGGGATTGGCTGGTGTTTGTTCGGGAATGATCTGTTGGGCGATGCCGGCGAACAACAGGTAGATCGATGTCACGACCAGCCCCCAATGGGCCCAGCTCTCGGGATGGAAATCCACCCAGGCAGCCCAGCCGGCAAAGAAAGTCCAGGCCAGAGCCATTGGCAATGTTATCTTTCGCCAGCGTTCTGTGCGCACGGGATGGACGAATTTTAATGGCAGGAACATGGCGATTGCCACCAAGGCTACCAGGACCAGGCTGACCCAGAAATTCGGTTCGAGCGCAAAAATCACCAGCACAACCATGTTCCAGCAGCCTGGAAATCCCAAAAATGAATTGTCCTTGGTCTTCATCCGGGTGTCGGCAAAATACATCGCACTGGCAAAGGTGATGACGATAATCGCAAACCACCCGGTCCACCCGTCCATTAAACCGGACTTGAACAGGGCAAAGGCCGGAATGAACACATAGGTGAGATAGTCGATGATCAGGTCCAACAACACCCCGTCGAATTCGGGTGCGTATTTCTTGACATGGTAATGGCGGGCCAATGGACCGTCAAATCCGTCCACAACAAAGGCCACGACGAGCCACAGGAACATCAGGCTCCATTTTTCATCGACGGCTGCCAGCATGGCGAGCATGGCAAAAACAGCGCCGGTTGCAGTAAAAAGATGGACGGAGAGGGCACGCAATTCAGGGGTCATAACCCCGTCATGGCCCATGCTGCGCCGGGATGCAAAGCAAAAAACCCGGAAAAATGCCCGGGTTTTTCATGTGAGCGCAAAAAGTTCAATTCGAAGAGACACGAACCTCTTCCAGCGGATAGGCCAGGCTGTCCTGGTCGGCCCAACCGATGTGGCAGTCATGGCAAAAGCTCTGTTTGAACTTCATCGGTTTGCCATTGGGTTGGATGCCACCATACAGCCAGTCATCGGTTTCAGGCGCGCCGCCGGCGGCCAGTTTGGTCATCAGAAATAGGGGGCCGATGCGCGCCGCCTTTTTCTTCTTGGAGATGGTAATGCTTTCTTTGGCCAGAACAGATCCAGCAGGCATTTTGACGCCTTGCTCTTCGAACTTCAGATATTGTTCGGCTGCGATCGGGTTGGCAAATGTCTGCAACAATCGGTTGCCATGTGGTCCCGCCACGGCGGGGCGCGTGCTGCTGATCGTCCAGTTGCGATAATTTTGTGCGACCTTGTTGCCCTGTTTGGAATAGCCGGTGACCATGGTGTCCTTCATGCAATCATACAGTGCCACCACCTGCGCCTCTTCCAGATCAAAGGCTGATTCGACGTCCACCGGACAATCGGCCGCTTGGGCAGCAGCACCACCCAGCAGAACAACAAAGGTAGCTGCGGAAAACGTGGTTGCGTGCTTCATTTCTGGACCCTCCCGTGGGATGTGTTGCGCCTGATGCCTCAGCGTTGGCGCAAACGGCGATCATATCAATCCGCAGAGAGGACACGATTTTACACTTGAGGGTGACGGGTGCGTGAGACCAGCGAAACCTGGCGGACGGAGAGGGGGGGCTACACCATCGGCATCATGCCTTGGGGTGCGTGCGTTGATAGACTTCCATCAGATGGGCCGTGTCGACGGCTGTATAGGTCTGGGTGGTCGACAGAGAGGCGTGTCCCAGCAGTTCCTGTATGGCGCGCAGGTCGCCGCCTGCTTCGAGCAGATGCGTTGCAAAACTGTGCCTTAGCGCATGTGGGGTGGCTGTTGACGGCAATCCCAGCTGCGCCCGTGTCCGGGCCATAACGCCCTGAATTATGCGAGGATTGAGCGCACCACCGCGAATGCCGCGAAACAACGGGTCCTCGGGTTTCATGGGATGCGGGCACAGACGCAGGTATTTGTCCACAGCGTCACGCGCGGCTGGGAGCACCGGCATGATCCGTTCTTTGTCGCCCTTGCCGATGATGCGCAGCACGGGTGGCAATGGGGCGTCCTGACCTTTCAGGCCCAGGGCTTCGGAGATGCGCAGCCCACAGCCATAGAGAAGGGTGATCACCGCAAGATCCCGAGCCGCAACCCAAGGACGTTCAGACTGAAGCTCGACCGTGTCCAGAACCGCGCGGGCGGCGTCCTGTGCCAATGGTCGGGGCAGTTTTTTGGTGAATTTGGGGGCGCGGGTCGACAGCACGGCGGTGGGTTCGAACCCTTCCCGCTCAGCGAGCCAGCGGTAGAAGGTCTTGACCGCGGACAGCTTGCGGGCCAGTGATCGTGCGCTCAGACCATCGGCGCGGGACCGTGCCATCCAGGCCCGCATATCAGATACGGATATGCGCGAGATCGCAGCCAGCCCCTGTTGGCCACCGTGGTGATTGGTCATGAATCCGAGAAAATCGATCACATCGCTGTTGTAGGCCGCAATCGTGTTTTCAGACGCGTCGTTCAGCGCGGCCTGTCCAGTCAGCCATGACTGTAGTGCATCCCGGCACGCCGGGGAAATGAGAGGGGGAGGTGTTTGGCTCACGACAGCCAGTGGCGCATCGACCGTTCGAAGACGCCAGCAAAGAAGGTGAGAAGATCCGTGCCCTGTTGCGGAGAGAAGTGGTGGGGGTCTTCGGCACCCATTACCAGCAGGCCGGGCAAACGCCCGTTGCCCAGATCCAATTTGAGGCAGGCTTCGGACCGGATCCAACCGGCTTTGGGTCCATAAATTCGCTCGGCACCGCTTTGGATCTGGCGCAGGGTGACCTGACGGGACCGACCATTGCGATCCTGGGTCAGAAACCCGTCGATGAAACCTGGGGCGGCCACGCGCAAAACCCCGTCAAGCCGCTGAACGGCAGGGTCCTGATCATTCTGGACGGATTCCAGCACCAGCGATATGGCGTCAACCCGCAGAGTTTCGGCAACTTCGCCGCCGAGATCCCGTAGGAAGGTTTCGAACTCCATCGGATCCAGCATGCGCAGTATGGCACGGTGGATCTGATTGGTGCCGGCCAGGTTTTCATAGGCCGCAGCAATGACCGAACGATGGGTGTCTTCGAGCCGGTCCAACCGGGCTTCGAGACGGTCCATTGCGATGCCGCGCAGGTCAATGATGTTGCCGCCCATGATGCGTTCATTGGCAGCAATCAACGCGTGCATGATCGCCTTGTCATCCAGAACAGCGTCTGGTTTGGCAATGATCGCATCGCGCAGGGTATCTTCCAGTTTCGGGCTACTGCTCATGTCTGCCTCTGTTCGTCTTTTTTCTGGTTTATAGCACGAGTTTCGGGCTTGGCTGCCGGAAAATTCCCGCGGAATGGTAAATTTTGGGTAAATCTGGGCTCTGATGACCAGGGTTTCACCTGCGACCGCGGCGCTCCCGCCCGGTTTTGCTGGATCAGAGATCCATCAGGCCCGGTTGGGCCGGGCGCATCGCACCAGGGCGCGATGCGTGCGCTGAATGGGGAGGCCGGGAGTTCGATCCGACAAGGGGGACAGCGCGGCAAGCCGCGCTGCCAGGCCGAAGGCCCGAGTAAGCCCGGCGAAGCCGAGGTTGCGAGGGGCACGGGAGGCCCCCGTTCTTGGGTCGCGCGTCAAACCTCGCGCGACGAACTCCAAGCGCCTTTGGTTCAGAGGATCTTGATATCGGCCGCTTTGATGTCCGCCAAAAAGGCGTCCAGCCCCTTGTCGGTCAGCGGGTGGTTGATCATAGATTTGATGACCCCAGGAGGTGCAGTCATCACATCCGCGCCCAAACGTGCGCTGTCCAGAACGTGGTTCACGCTGCGGATCGACGCAGCCAGGATTTCGGTGTCAAACCCGTAGTTGTCATAGATGGTGCGGATGTCGGCAATCAGCTCCATACCGTCCAGGTTGATGTCATCCAGACGTCCAATGAACGGCGAAATAAATGTCGCGCCTGCCTTGGCTGCCAGCAGCGCCTGGTTGGCGGAAAAACACAGAGTGACATTCACCATGTGACCATCGTCGGTCAGAGTTTTGCAGGCCTTGAGCCCGTCCCAGGTCAGTGGCACCTTGACAGCAATGTTGTCCGCGATCTCGAGCAGTTTGCGCCCTTCTGCGATCATGGTCGCGGAATCGGTGGCTGTTACTTCGGCGGACACAGGCCCTTCAACCAGATCACAGATCTCCTTGGTGACTTCGATGATGTCACGGCCGGATTTCTTGATCAGCGACGGGTTGGTGGTCACGCCGTCCACCATGCCCAGATCGTTCAGCTCGGCGATTGCGTCGATCTCGGCGGTATCTACGAAGAATTTCATGTGGCAGTCCTCTGAATGGGTTGGCCTTGGTCGCGCCAGCCTTTACCTCATGTAGGAGAACGGGACAACAAGGCGGATAACGTGAGCGGGCAGGCGGCCACACAAGAGTTCTTTCATCAAGGTGAACGGGTTGGCGTTCTGACGACGCAACCCCTTGATCGGCTGTTGGATTACCGTGCACCCGAAGGCGGCTGCTTCCTGGGGGCCTATGTCGAGGTGCCGTTGGGTCCGCGCAAGGTGATCGGGGTGGTTTGGGGCGCAGGTGCCGGAGATTTCGATTCGGCCAAATTGCGGTCCGTGATCCGGGTGCTGGATGTGGCCCCCATGCGTCAGGAAATGCGCCAATTCCTGGGGCGGGCTGCCGATTACACGCTGACCCCGATGCCTGCGATGCTGCGGCTGGCGACCCGCGCCCCTGGATTGAGCGACCCTCCTTCGATGCGCAAGATCCTGCGGCGGGGCGACAAAAACCCGGATCGTCTGACGGATGCGCGCACCCGGGTGCTGGAGGCCATCGAACACTATGGCGGCCTGGCCTTTACCACTGGCGAGCTGGCCGAGATGGCCGGGGTGACACCTTCGGTGGTCAAGGGTTTGGTGAAACTGGGGGCTCTGCGCGAAGAGGATACCCCGCGCGACGTTCCTTACCCCACCCTCGACCCGCAGCTGCCGGGCAAAGAGCTGACGCAGGATCAGGCCGATGCCGCAGGCCAGTTGGCCGAAGGTGTGGCGTCCGGGGCCTACGGCACCACGCTGCTCAAAGGGGTGACGGGATCGGGCAAGACCGAAGTCTACCTCGAGGCCGTGGCGGCCTGTCTGCGCAAAGGGCGACAGGCGTTGGTGTTGTTGCCCGAAATCGCGTTGACCGCCGAGTTTCTGACACGGGTCGAGGCCCGATTTGGCGCACGCCCCGCCGAATGGCATTCTGGTGCCACCATGACCGAACGACGCAGGGTCTGGCGTATGGTCGGACAGGGGGGCGCGCAGCTGGTTGTCGGCGCGCGCTCGGCGCTGTTCCTTCCGTTTCGGGATCTGGGGTTGATCATTGTCGACGAAGAACATGACACCTCCTACAAACAAGACGATGGGGTTTTGTACAACGCCCGCGACATGTCGGTGCTGCGCGCGGCGATGTGTTCGGCACAGGTGGTGCTGGCGTCGGCCACGCCATCGCTGGAAAGCTGGACCAACGCCGAGGCCGGAAAATACACCCGCCTAGATCTCAAATCCCGGTTTGGCGTGGCCGTCATGCCAGAGATGCGCGCGGTCGATATGCGCAATGAACAGATGCAACCCGCGACCTGGATTTCACCGACCCTGCGTCAGGCGATGCGCAGCCGGTTGGAGAAGGGTGAACAATCCCTGCTGTTCCTGAACCGGCGCGGTTTTGCGCCTGTAACCCTGTGTCGGGCCTGTGGCCAGCAGGTGGCCTGTGATCACTGTGATGCGCGCATGGTTGAGCATCGCTTCTTGAAGCGCCTCATGTGTCATCAGTGCGGCGAGACCAAACCGCTGCCCGAAGAATGCCCGTCCTGCCATGTTGCTGGCAAGATGGCAGCCGTCGGGCCCGGCATCGAACGTCTGGGAGAAGAGGCCGCCGGGGTGTTCCCCGAGGCACGGATCGCGGTGTTGAGTTCGGATCTGTTCGGATCGGCAAGGGCGCTGAAACAACGGATTGAAGAGATAGCTGCTGGAGAGGCCGACATCATCCTGGGCACCCAACTGGTGGCCAAGGGGCACAATTTCCCTTTGCTCACGCTGGTCGGGGTGATCGATGCGGATCTGGGTCTGCAGGGGTCGGACCTGCGCGCCGCCGAGCGCACGTTTCAGCTGATGCGCCAAGTGGCGGGTCGCGCTGGCCGGGCAGAACGCCCCGGTCAGGCGTTGCTCCAAAGCTTTCAACCCGAACATCCGGTGATCCGTGCAATCCTTTCCGGTGATGAGGAGAATTTTTGGCGCGCGGAGGCCGCCGAACGTCATGCCGCCGGGGTGCCGCCATTTGGACGAATGGCCGGGATCATCCTGTCCGGCGGTGATGTGGCGCAAGTGTTCGATCTGGGGAATACGCTGGCACGCAACGACGGCCCCCTGCGTCAGATTGGGGCGCAGCTTTTTGGCCCGGCCCCGGCCCCGATTGCCCGTATTCGTGGGCGTCATCGGGTGAGATTACTGGTCAAGGCGGCCAAAGGCGCGCCGATTCAGGACGCGGTGTCGCGCTGGCTGGCCCCTATTCGGCTTCGTGGGGATTTGCGGTTGAATGTCGACATCGACCCGCAAAATTTCTTTTGAGAAGAAAAGGCGGGGGCGCTGCCCCCATCGCCTTTGGCGATTCCCCCGGGATATTTAGGGCCAGATGAACAAAGGATCCCTTCTTCATCTGGCTGGAAATATCCCGGAGCGCGAGGCAGAGCCTCGCCAATCTCTTAGGCCGCCACAGGCTCACCGCGCTGGTCGACCAGAAAATCGGTGATCATGGCACCGACCCACATAAAGAACAGCGCGGCCCAGGCGGTGCCCACAAAAATCGACCCACCGGTTACGCCCGCACCGATGGCGCAGCCGCCAGCCAACATGCCACCGAATCCCATCAAAGCGGCACCGATCATTGCCTTGCGCATGGTGACGGGGCCGTCAAAGGCCTGGATCTTCATTTCTCCGGCCAGCCCCGCCGAAATCATCGCGCCAATGAACACACCTGGTACCAGGCCCACGTCGAATTCCAATATGGCGTTGCGGTCGAGGAAATACATCAGCGTGTGGGCTGAGGGGCCGGTAAACGTGGCGCTTTCGATTTGAACCGGGTCAAAGGCCACCTGGGACAGCCCGTAGGTCAGAACCCACCCCAGAGCCACGGCAAAGCCGACGCCAGAGGCAAAGATCAGCCGCGACGCGCCGATTTGATGTTTGCGGGCCAGAATCAGGGCCAGAACGGCAAAACCGGCCCCGATCAACAGCCCGGCATAGGAGGGCAGGCCAACCGTAGCGAGCAAGTCCATATTGCGCCCGCCGTCTGTCACCCAGAGCATGGCCAGCCTGTCACGAACAGGTGAAAGTATTCCAGTGAGGCTCATCTGTGCCACGACGGCAAAAATCATGCCCGAGACCACCGAGCGCAGGTTGCCGGTCGCTGCCAGTACCAGCAATCGCCCGGAACAGCCCCGCGCCAGAACCATGCCCGCACCAAACAGCAAACCTCCGATCACCGCGCCGGACCAGCTGCCGGGAACCGCCATCATGCGGGCATCGGCGCTTTCCATCAGCCCCAGCAGCTGCGCGCCCTGCACCCAGACCATTGCAGTCGAGAAGGTGAGGAACCAGACTGCGACCTTGTCCTCCATCTTGCCACGGGCAAATTCGACGGTGGCGGCGCGCAGACAGAACCGCGACCGTTGCGCCGCGATGCCGAACACGATGCCGGTGATCAGCCCGAACAGCGCAGCCGTCGGCGCTTCGCCGATGCGTTCGACCAAGGTCACGAGATCCATGGGTCCCTCCATACATGCATTGATCGCAATGTATTTGTGTGAAGGGGATGTCTCCTTGATCCAGATCAGGTCAGGCGAGGTCAAGGCAGGGCAGGGGCGACAGACGCGCCACAGCGGGCAAGGTCATGCCTCGTGCTGATTTTCAGAGCAAAGATCCGGTCGTCGTGTGAGGTCAACGTCTATTGACGTTCTTGCTTGTGGCGAGAGCCGTACTTTGGAGATGGCGCATGGAGAACTTGCGTCTGGCGTTCGTGATCAAGGCTGTACCGTCTCGGAGCCTGCGGCGATCAGTGCCGCCATGCCGCCATCTATGAAGGAGACATTCTCGAAACCCATCGTGGTCAAGACGTTGGCCGCCGCAGCGCCCCGATAGCTTGGAGCGCCACCACAGGTCGTGAAAATGCGCCTTGAGCGATCTTGAAACTCTGGAGACCTGTAGTTACTTTCCAGGTCCGCCATCCAGGCAACAGCGCGACCGGGCGCGGGAAGCGCGCGTGGGTTGATCCCCGTTGTTTCAATTTCAGCCGTATCTCTCACATCGACGATCAATATGTTGGAGTCTGCTTCCATTGCAGACAATGCATCGGCTGGTGAAATCGGTTGAGCGTTGGAAATCTCTTGGGTCTCCATTTGCGCAAATGTCAGTGCCATCTTGCGGTCCCCCCTATCGGTTTCTGCTCAAACACTGTCACTTTATGACTGAGCGACAAAATTTCCCCCTCCCAGGGACCTGCCGGCCCAGATGCCCAGACATCGAAATGTACGGGTTTGATGTGGCAACGTCCTTGCTCCCGCCCGGGCTTTTGGGTGGCTTCCCGCAAAATTGCTGCTGAGGGGCACAGGCGGGGCAGAGCCCCAGTATCTAGCCGGTCCAAACACGCTCCTGTTTACGCACGGGTGCCGATTTCGTGTAGTGTAAGGCACCGTCAGGTCAGGAGATGCACATATGAAACGCTTGTTCCCCTCTCTGCAAGAGACTGCGACTTTGGGCAGTGTCTTTCGCAGATTTCCCGCAAAGCTTGGGCCATTGGTGGCACAGTTGAATCTGGTCATGCGCGGTGAAAGCGACCTGACCATTGCACAGCGTGAACTGATCGCGGCCTATGTTTCGGGATTGAATGCCTGTGCATTTTGCCATGGGGCGCACAGTGTTCATGCCCAGGCATTCGGGGTTGATGTGGGCGTGATCGAGGCCGTAATCCAAGACCCCCTGTCAGCGCCTGTAGACCCGAAGGTCAGACCGATCCTGTCCTATGTGTCCAAACTCACGCGGACTCCGGCTATGATGATCGAAGAGGACGCCAAGGCGGTATATGATGCAGGTTGGTCCGAGGACGCCTTGTTCGATGCAGTTCAGGTTTGCGGGTTGTTCAACATGATGAACCGTATTCTGGAAGGAACCGGGATAACCGAATACTATCTCGATCCCGAGAACGTCGAAGAGCATCAGCTCGCGCCGTTGCGAAGCGAGGAGTGTTATACGGAATTCGGGCGTCAGAATGGCGTAACCGACTGAATGCACTGGTGGGATATGCACATCGACTGGGCCCCGCAAAAGGCGCGCTGGTCCGTGTGGTGGGGATCTGGGCCCGATCATGGAGTTCTCCGGGCGGTGTCGCAAATATCTCTGCGCATGGGTGCAGACCGGCTGTGCGTCGCCTGATTTCCCCTATCCAACTTCCCGGGACAGGCGTATGTGCGAAGGATGACCCAGTTCGTTCCTCTTGCCCAAGCCAAGGACCTGCCGCTGTGGCGCAGGCCAGTAGCTCTGTTGTTTGTGACAGCCATGGCCATGCCAATTGCGTTTTACGCCTGGTATGCCCTGCTGAACAATTTTGTCATCGAAGCTGCGAATTTCGATGGGGCCGATATCGGCCTGTTGCATACGGTACGCGAAATCCCCGGCTTTGCCGCTATTGGGGTGATCGCCATTCTGTTGTTTGTACGCGAACAGGTGTTGGGGCTGGTGTCGCTGGCGCTGTTGGGAGTCGCCACGGCCTTTACCGCCTGGTTTCCGCATCTGACCGGCATTCTGACGCTGACATTCCTTAGTTCGCTGGGGTTTCATTATTTTGAGACGGTAAATCAGTCATTGCAGCTGCAATGGTTGCCCAAGAACAAGGCCCCGCAGATGATGGGCTGGCTGATGGGGGCAGCGTCGGCGATGACGTTGGTGGTGTTCGTGCTGATCGTGCTGATGTGGGAAACGCTGAACCTGTCTTATAACATCGTGTTCATGGTGGCGGGCGGCGTAACTGCGTTGATCGCGCTGGGCAGTCTGGTCGTCTATCCTCAGTTTGAGGCTGAGGTGGTCCAGAACAAGACGATGGTGCTGCGCAAGCGCTATTGGCTGTATTATGCGCTGCAATTCATGTCGGGGGCGCGGCGTCAGATATTTATGGTATTTGCCGGGTTCATGATGGTCGAGCGCTTTGGCTTCGAAGTCCATGAACTAACCAGCCTGTATCTGATCAATCTGGTGATCAACATGATTGCCGCACCGTTTCTGGGCAAAATGGTCGGTCATTTCGGTGAACGCCGTGCGCTGATCCTGGAATATGTCGGGCTGACCATCGTGTTCCTGGCCTATGGCGGGGTGTATTGGTTTGGATGGGGCGTCATGCTGGCAGCGTTTCTGTATGTGGTCGACCACATACTGTTTGGCTTTGCGCTGGCGTTGAAGACCTATTTCCAGAAGATCGCGGATCCTGCGGATATAGCTCCTACGGCGGCCGTGGCTTTTACGATCAACCATATCGCGGCGGTGTTTCTGCCGGTGGTCTTGGGATTGTTATGGGTGATTTCTCCGGCCGCGGTGTTCGGGTTGGCGGCCTGTATGGCGCTGACCTCGCTGGGGCTGTCGATGCTGATCCCGCGCCATCCTGAGGCAGGCAATGAAACGGTGCTGACCAAATACGCACCGGCACCGGCGGAATAATGGCCGCCGTGAAGGAACAACAGGGGCGGTTCCTGACCGGATCGACCATGGGGCATGTGGTGCGCATGACGTTGGCCGGGGCGATGGGGATCACCTTTGTGTTTCTGGTGGATGCGGCGAACCTGTTCTGGATTGCCAAGCTGGATCAGCCGCGCCTGATGGCCGCCATCGGGTTTTCCTTTGCCATTCAGTTTTTGTCGGTCAGTTCGGGGATCGGGTTGATGATCGCGGCCACGGCGTTGATCTCGCGCGGGATTGGCGCGGGCAAGCGCGGGTTGGCGCGACGACAGGCGACCAGCGTCGTAATTCTGGCGTTTGTGATCCAAAGCCTGGTTGGTCTGGTAATTCTGGTCTTTCGTCATCAAATCCTGGCGCTGTCGGGGGCGACCGGGGAAACCGCCGCGCTGGCAGCGCGGTATTTGGCCATGACCGTTCCGACGCTGGGGGTAATGGCGGCGGGGATGATTGCCAGCGCCGCCCTGCGGGCCGAAGGCGATGCGATGCGGTCGATGTCGGTGACGCTGGCCTCGGGTGGGGTGGCGATGATTATCGACCCGATCATGATCTATGGGCTGGGCATGGGGCTGGATGGTGCGGCCATTGGCGTCGTGGTGTCCCGGTTCATCATGCTGGGCGTGGCGATCTATTTTGCAACTGTCAGCCACGATCTGCTTGCCCGCCCGCGCAGGCGGGACTGTTGGGGGAGCTTGCGGCCTTATTTCATCATTGCCGTCCCGGCGATCATGACCCAATTGGCCACGCCGGTCGGAAACTACGTGATGACTGCTGTCATGGCGCAATTTGGTGACGACGCAATGGCCGGATGGGCGGTGGTCGGGCGGCTGACCGTGGTGGCCTTTGGCGGCATCTTTTCGCTGGCAGGGGCCATTGGTGGCATTTTCGGTCAAAACTTTGGCGCACGGAATTACGAGCGGGTGCGGTGCACCTATCGCGACGCGGTGATCTTTGGCCTGATCTATACGATTGTAACCTGGGCCATACTGGCCCTGAGCGGACCCATGATCGGGCGGGCGTTTGCTCTGGAGGGGCTGTCGATGCAGGTCCTGACGGCCTTTACCACGATGGGGGCAGGCGGGTTTGTGTTTGCCGGCCTGTTGTTCGTGTCGAATTCCGCCTTTAACGCATTGGGCAAACCACGTCGCGCCACGGCGACCAATTGGATACGGGACGGGCTGCTAACCTTGCCGATCGCAATTGGATTGGCGGCCTGGTTCGGCGCAACGGGTGTGATCTATGCCCAAGCGGTGTGCTCGATGCTTGTGGGGCTGGCTGCGTGCTTGTGGGGGTGGCATTATGTGACCTGTCTGAACCGGCAGGCTCTGCCGCCGCTTGACCTTGCCCCGCCGCGTCCTTACGCGAATGCTGACAGATTTCGGAGACGCTGATGCCTACCTTTACTGCTTTGACCACCCTGCCCGGAAAAGCCCCCGCTGAAAAGCTGGGCGAAGCCATGGAGCGCCTGATCCCGGAACCCACCGGAATCGGAGTGTTCGAGGTCGAAGATGGATCAGGTCTGTGGGAGGTAGGTGCCTATTTCACCGAAACCCCTGACGACACCGCGTTGGCGGTTCTGGCGGCTGCCTTTGGGGCCAAACCCTTTGTGGTGTCTGAATTGCCCGAAACCGATTGGGTCGCCCATGTAAAGCGCGAGTTGGCTCCCGTGGAGGCCGGTCGGTTCTTTGTCTATGGCAGCCATGATGCCGACAAGGTCCCCGCCGACAAGATCCCGTTGCTGATCGAGGCGGCCATGGCATTTGGCACCGGGCACCACGGCACGACATTGGGCTGCCTCCTCGCGCTCGATCATCTGATCGACCAGGGGTTCAAGGCCGACAGGCTGGCCGACATCGGATGTGGTACAGCTGTTCTGGCCATGGCTGGTGCGCGGGTGTGGGATGGGACGTTCCTTGCGTCCGACATCGACCAGGTCGCCGTCGATGTCGCGGTGGCGAATTTGGACGCCAATGGTATGGCCGGAGCCGTTCAATGTCTGGAGGCGGCAGGCTTTGATCACCCGGATCTGCAAGCCCATGCACCTTATGATCTGGTCTTTGCCAATATTCTGAAAGGCCCACTGGTCGCATTGGCACCGGACCTCACCGCGCATCTGCGCCCGGGGGGATATGCCATTTTGTCAGGGATTCTGAACGAACAGGCCGAAGACGTGACAAGTGTCTATATTCAGAACGGAAACAATCTTGTCCGTTCTCAGGAAATTGGTGATTGGACGACGCTGCTTTTGCAGAAGAAGGCATGATTTAGGCAAGTTTTAGGGGCATTTTAGGCACTTGCCCCATTTCTGCCACAATTCAATCTCAGTTTTATGCATCCACTGGTGGGGGCCAGTTTGGAGGCTGCCATGAGCGAGGAAGCTCTTCAGTTCAAAAATCGCTTGCGTCGTCTGGAACGCAAGCACACTGCAATGTCCAACGGGTATCGCGCTCAGCTGCGATCCGATGGCCTGATCATGATGACGCCTCAGCGCAAGAAGTCTGCGATTTCCGGCCGGGCTGTCATTCTATTTGTTCTGGCGTTTCTGGCATTCAAGGGATTCCTGATCGCCAATATCGGGATTGAGGGATATCAGGATCGAGTTGATCGCCTGCGATCCGGAAATGCGGTGGAAGCTGCCGGATCCTGGGTCATGCAGATTGACCCCGCATCAGAGCTGATCGCGGAAAAGATTGGACCGGTGCTGCGCTGAGCCCTGCGACGTACATGTTTTGTACGGACTGACACAAGGGATCGCACAATTTGTGCGGTCCCTTGTCTGTGTTCGCCCGGTTTCTTGTCGGGCAAGACGCGCCGATGCACCCTGATCCAGGCACCTTTCGGGCGCTTCTACGTAATTTGAAATCAGGTGCCCAGGGCGGTTCGAACGGACTTGGCTCGTGGCAATGAAAAACGCCGCACAACTTGCGTTGTACGGCGCTCTGAATAACCCCGAGGGAGGAACTGGGGTCAGGAATGTATCCTGCTCAGAAAACCCGGTTCGATTGCGAAACATAGTCGATATCGCCGCGGATCATGCCGATATCTTCCAGTTCGCGATCCGTCAGGTCAGACAGTGCGTTGCGTGTGACGCGGGCGTCATTCCATTCAACAATCGCCGCTGCAATTGCCGAGAAAGTCGCGCCGATACGACCGGCGAAGCCCAACGAGCCATAAGTACGAGTAGTGTCGAATGCAGCCATATCCTCTGTCCTTTTATTTGAGTTTCAGTTTTGCGTTTCGATGAGGGGCATGTAGGGCTGTCTTTTCGCCGGAGCAAGGGATGAATATGCAAGGGTCATATGCATTTTCAGCATAGCTCGGACCCTTTAATATTAAGGCTGAAACACTTGTGATCGCGGCACAGGGAAAATGTCGTTTTCGCGCTCGGAATGGGTCGAATCCAGACCTCTTGCAGAGCTGTTTTCTACAAAATGGATCACGGCAAAAGCTTTGGACATGTTCGCGTTTTGTGCTATTGGATCGAAAACAATCGAAAAAAACTGGCGGGCGGGGTCTTGTATGCGAATTTTGGGCATTGATCCGGGGTTGAGAACCCTGGGATGGGGCGTCATCGAATCGCGCGGAAGCAAACTGAGCCATGTCGCCAACGGGCTGTGCAAGTCGGATGGGGACGATTTGGGCGAACGCCTGTTGTCGCTTTATAACCAAGTGAAAGAGGTGATCGACGCCTATCAGCCCGATCAGGCCGCGATTGAACAGACATTCGTCAACAAAGATGGCGCTGGCACCCTGAAGTTGGGCCAGGCGCGCGGGGTGGCCTTGCTGACATTGGCGCAGGCCGGATTGCCAGTCGGAGAATACGCCCCCAATCGGGTCAAGAAAACGGTTGTTGGCGTCGGCCACGCGGAAAAGGAACAGGTCCTGCATATGGTCAAGCTGCAATTGCCCGGGTGTGAACCAAAGGGGCCCGACGCCTCGGATGCGCTCGCCATTGCGATTTGCCACGCCTATTATGGGGCGGTTCAAACGATGCGGATCAAGGAGGTCGGGGCATGATTGGCAAGCTCATCGGTCGACTGGACTACCGGACACAGGACCATGTGCTGATTGATGTGCGTGGGGTCGGCTATATCGTCTATTGCTCGGATCGCACCATGGCGAGCTTGCCCGGGGTGGGCGAAGCTGTAGCGCTCTATACGGATATGGTGGTGCGCGAAGATCTGATGCAGCTGTACGGTTTCACGTCGCTGGTCGAAAAGGAATGGCACAGGCTGCTCTGTTCGGTGCAGGGGGTTGGGGCCAAGGTGTCTTTGGCCATTCTCGGGACATTGGGCACCGACGGGGTCAGTCGCGCCATCGCGTTGGGCGACTGGGCGACCGTCAAGGCGGCCAAAGGCGTTGGTCCCAAAACCGCGCAGCGGATCGTGCTGGATCTCAAGGACAAGGCACCGGGTGTGATGGCGATGGGCGGGACAGTTGCCGAAGCCCTGGATGGGCCGGAATTGTCCGTTGTCGAGGATTTCGACGCACCCAAAACCACAAAGGTTTCCCAGCCACGCAAGCCATCAAAGCAGGCGCAGGACGCCCAGGCACAGGCGGGTGCCTTGTCGGCTCTGTCCAACCTCGGGTATGGACCCAGCGAGGCAGCGGCGGCCGTGGCAGAGGCGGCGGCGACAGAGACTGATGCTGGCGAGACGGACCTGATCAAGGCGGCGCTGAAATTGTTGGCGCCCAAGTCGTGAGCTGCACATGCTCCATCCCGGCGTCCATCCCGGTCAGTGTGCGCGCGGGAGATGAGAAATGATTGACGCAGATCCCGCCCTGAGGCCAGCCCCTTTGCCCGAAGACAATGACCGTGCGCTGCGACCTCAGGGGTTGGACGAGTTCATTGGCCAGGCCGAAGCGCGATCGAACCTGCGGGTGTTCGTGCAATCAGCACGACAGCGTGGCGAGGCCATGGACCATACCTTGTTTTACGGCCCGCCAGGGTTGGGCAAGACCACTTTGGCCCAGATCATGGCGCGTGAATTGGGGGTGAACTTCCGCATGACCTCGGGGCCGGTTCTGGCCAAGGCGGGGGATCTGGCGGCCATCCTGACCAACCTGGAGGCGCGGGACGTCCTGTTTATCGACGAAATTCACCGCCTGAACCCAGTGGTCGAAGAGGTGCTTTATCCAGCGATGGAGGATTTCGAGCTGGACCTGGTGATTGGCGAAGGACCGGCGGCACGGACCGTGCGAATTGAACTGCAGCCCTTTACGCTGGTCGGGGCCACAACGCGGATGGGCCTGTTGACCACGCCGCTGCGGGACAGGTTCGGCATTCCGACGCGGCTCCAGTTCTATACGGTGGACGAACTGCACGAAATCGTGCGCCGCAATGCCCGCAAGCTGGGCGCACCGGCGGATGATGATGGCGCGCGTGAGATCGCCCGCCGCGCCCGCGGCACACCCCGGATTGCCGGGCGGTTGCTACGTCGCGTGGTCGATTTTGCTGTGGTCGAAGGCGACGGGACGATCACCCGTGCCCTGGCGGACAGTTCGCTGAGTCGACTGGGTGTGGATCATTTGGGGCTGGACGGGGCCGACCGGCGGTATCTGCATCTGATCGCTGAAAACTATGCCGGGGGACCCGTTGGGGTGGAAACCATCGCTGCGGCCCTATCGGAAAGCCGGGACGCCATCGAGGAAGTGATTGAACCCTTTCTGTTGCAGCAGGGGTTGGTTCAACGCACGCCGCGGGGGCGGATGCTGGGGCAAAAAGCCTGGGATCACATGGGGCTGCCCATGCCACGCAAGTCGCGGGATCTGTTCGAGTAGCGCAACGCGATGCACCCGTGTGCGGCCCTGCCTCTTGTCGGGAGCGGGCTTTGCAGGCATAGACGCGGCACATTTTTGCCAACAGCCGGACGATCCGCATGACACCTGAGAATATCGAACGCTTGTTCACTGGCCGCGATGGGAGTTATCGGTTTGCCCGCTGGGGGCGCCCGATTGCCCCGATTGCCTTTGGCGTCGAAGAGCAGACGCTGGGCGTTGTCAAAGGTGCGCTGGAAGCGCTGGTGGGTATGGCAGGTCATGAGCTGACGGACATGGACCCCGAATTGGGGTCGAACCTGATGTTCTTTTTCTTTCGGGACTGGGACGAACTGCTGGATGTCCCGGATCTGGGGCGTCTCATTCCGGGGTTGGAGCCTTTGGTCGACCGGCTCAAGGCCGCGGATGCGAGCCAGTATCGGGCCTTTCGGTTTGACGATCACGGTGCCATTCAGGCGGCCTTTGTGTTCCTGCGGATGACTGGGCCATTGGCGGAGATGCCCGCGGAAACGCTGGCCTTGACCCAGGCGGTTCAGGTTCTGTTGGTGTGGGGCGATGCGGCGTTCTCCGAAAGCTCGCCTCTGGCCATCCTGCCCGACAGCGGGGCGACCGTGTTGCGTCCAGACATCGCCAATGTGATTGTCGCGGCCTATGATCCGATTATGCCGTCTGTGGCTCAGGACAAAAGCCACGCGCTCAGGCTGTTTGCGCGGGTGCATGCCGCTCAGAGTGGCGGTGATTGATCCCTGCCGATCCGGCTGTCATGCCAGAGGAGAGACATATGCCCTATGAGTTCCCGGTGAGCGTCTACTATGAAGACACCGACATGGGCGGTATTGTCTATCATGCGAACTATCTGCGTTTCATTGAACGGGCGCGCAGTCATTGGGTGCGCTCCATTGGGCAGGATCAGAATGCGCTGCGCGAGGCTGGATTGATCTTTGCCGTTTCCCGGATCGAAGCTGATTATCTGGCACCGGCCCGGTTTGAGGATGCATTGATCGTCGAAACCACAGTCACGGCGGTGTCACCCGCCCGGCTGACCCTGCACCAAACCGTGCGCCGTGATGGCACGGATCTGTTTCGGGCTGTGGTCACGGTCATCTGCATGACGCTGGCGGGAAAACCTCAGCGTCTCCCGGCAGAGATTCGCGCATTCCTGTAACAAAACCCGGTTTTGCGGCGGATTGATTGGCTTTCCCCGTTGATCTGCGATAGTTTAAGGCCAACCAAGACCGCATCGAGACGGTCGACAGGCAAAAGAGCAGGCAGATGGAAGCAGAAACTCTGGCTTTGGCACAGGAGATTGATTTCTCCATGTGGGGGCTTTTCGCGCGGGCCACTTTGACGGTCAAGCTGGTCATGGTGGTGTTGGTTGTGGCCTCGACCTGGTCCTGGGGTATCATCATCCAAAAACTCTTGAATTATCGCTCGGCCCGGGCCGAGGCGGACAAATTCGACCGGTCCTTTTGGTCGGGCGAGCCTCTGGATGGTCTGTTCGACCAGATTGGCACCCAACCTTCGGGATCGTCTGAAAAGATCTTTGCCGCGGGGATGATCGAATGGCGGCGCAGCCACCGCAATGACGGCGGGTTGATTGCAGGTGCCCAGGCGCGCATCGACCGGTCGATGGATGTCGCAATCAACAAGGAATCCGAAGCACTGCAAAAGGGGCTGCCGGTTTTGGCCACCGTGGGGTCCACAGCGCCGTTCATCGGGTTGTTCGGTACTGTTTGGGGGATCATGTCGGCCTTTATCGAAATTGCCGAACAGCAGAACACCAATCTGGCCGTTGTGGCACCTGGGATTGCCGAAGCGTTGCTGGCCACAGGGTTGGGGCTGCTCGCAGCGATTCCGGCTGTCATCTTTTATAATAAACTGAGCGCCGACAGTGATCGGATCGTCGCAGGCTATGAGGCCTTTGCGGATGAGTTCGCCACGATCCTCAGCCGCCAGCTGGACGCCTGAGCCATGGGGGCCGGGGTTCAGCAGAACGCTCCCGAGGCGCGACGCCGTGGACGCAGGCGCCACCGATCGCGGCCCATGGCCGAGATCAATGTGACCCCCTTTGTTGACGTGATGCTGGTGTTGCTCATCATCTTTATGGTGGCTGCTCCGTTGATGACGGTTGGGGTTCCGGTCGAGCTGCCCAAAACGGCGGCTGGTGCCCTTCCGGGCGATGATGAGGAACCTTTGACCGTGACCATTACCGCAACCGGGGATGTGCAGATCCAGACAACATCCGTAAACCGCGCCGAACTGGTGGGCAAGCTGCGCGCCATTGCGGCTGAGCGTAGTTCGGACCGGGTGTATTTGCGCGCGGATGGGGGGATCGCCTATGAACAGGTCATGCAGGTGATGGGTGCGCTGAATGCAGGTGGATTTACGAATGTGGGGCTGGTGACGGACACTGGTGGTCCAAAATTGGATGCTGGCACAACCGGCCAGGGTGAGTGAGGCAGCCGCGTGCAGACCGGCAGCAAAATTTCCGTGGCGATCCACCTGGGACTGGTGGGGTGGGCGCTCTTTGGCGGGACGTTTGACAGCGAGCCGTTGCCATTTGATGTACAGGAGGTTGCGGTGATTTCGGCCCAGGAGTTCGAAGCGTTGAGCGCACGACCTGCCACGCCAGAGGTGTCAAACGATCCTGCTGCTTTGGTGCAGCCAACGCCCGTCCCTGACGCACCGACACCGGACCCGGTGGAAGACGTGGCCCCTGTGGTCAAACCGCCGGAACCGACGGCACCCCCGGTCGCGGAACAGACGCCACCGACTCCGCAACTGCCCGATCCGTTGCCGGAACCCGACGTTGCCGACACCACGTCAGTGATTGCAAGCTTGCCCGAGCCAACACCAGAACCTGAGCCTTTGGCCCCGTTGGTGGCCAAACGCCCCAAAACCCGTCCGGCGGACCGGGTTGCGCCCGTGCCCGTCGCCCCGCCGCCGCCCGAGGCCGTCCCAGACCCGGTTCAACAGCCCGAAATTGCGGCAACAGAAGGTGCGGACGCCGAGCGTGAGGTTCAGGAGGCGACAGCCCCCGAAGAAGCCAGCGACCGGATCGAGACCGAAGCCAATCGCGAGGAAGAGACCCAGACCGCGGCCTTGGCCCCGGCACGGTCCTTGCGTCCTCCGTCGAACCGACCGGAACGTCCGACAGAGCGGCCCGCCCAGCCTGCCCAGCGTGACGCTGTCGCAGACGCATTGGCCGAGGCATTGACGGGTGCGCAGACCAGTCCCCAGACCGATGCAACCGAACAGGCGGACATTCCGACTGGTCCTCCGCTGAGTGCGGGAGAGAAAGACGCATTGCGGGTGGCCGTTTCAAGCTGCTGGAATGTGGGGTCCCTGTCCTCAGAGGCGTTGAACACCACGGTCGTTCTTGCCGTGTCTATGAGCCAGCAGGGCAAGCCGGATGTCGGATCCATCCGAATGCTGTCGAGCGAAGGCGGTTCGGCAGCGGCGGCCAAACAGGCCTATGAGGCCGCCCGGCGCGCGGTCATTCGCTGCGGGGCCAAGGGGTACAATTTGCCAGCCGATAAATATGCGCAATGGCGCGACATCGAAATGACATTCAATCCGGAAAGGATGCGGATCAAATGAAGAAAATTCTGTCCTGCCTCCTCTTGGGGCTTTCTCTTGTGGCCCCGGCCGTTCAGGCACAGACTGGTCCCTTGCGGCTGGAAATCACCGAAGGCGTGATCGAACCCTTGCCCTATGCGGTCCCTGACTTCACCGCCTCGGGGTCTGGCGGGGCCGAGATCGCCAACCAACTGACACGGGTGGTTGCTGCTGATCTGTCTGGCACCGGATTGTTCCGCGAAGTACCGGTGGATGCACATATCAGCCGGATCACGGATTTCAACGCGCCGGTGCGTTATGCGGATTGGAAAGCGATCAACGCACAGGCGCTGATCACCGGTTCGGCGCAAGTTACGGGCAATCAGCTGACGGTTCAGTTCCGTGTTTATGACGTGTTTTCCGGTGCCGAGTTGGGCAATGGACTGCAGTTTGCTGGCACAACTGCCGGATGGCGCCGGATGGCGCATAAGGTGGCGGATGCTGTTTACAGCCGGATCACCGGCGAGGGCGGCTATTTCGACAGCCGCGTGGTGTTCGTTTCGGAAAGCGGACCCAAGAACGAACGTCGCAAGCGGCTGGCGATCATGGATTACGATGGGGCCAACGTGCAGTATCTGACAGACAGTTCTGCAATCGTGCTGGCACCGCGGTTTTCGCCCACCGGCGACCGGGTTCTTTATACCAGTTACGAAAGCGGCTTTCCCCAGGTGCATGTTCTGGATGTGGGCAAGGTGCAGCGCCGGGTCATTTCTTCGCGCGAGGGCGTCATGAGCTTTGCGCCACGGTTTGCGCCGGATGGGCGCACAGTCGTCTATTCGGAAACTCAGGGCGGCAATTCGGATATCTTCACCATGGATATCAATGGCGGCAGCCGCAAACAGTTGACCAGCGCCCCCTCGATCGAAACCGCACCATCGTTCTCTCCGGACGGGCAGCAGATTGTTTTTGAAAGCGACCGCTCCGGGACACAGCAATTGTATGTCATGCCCGTCGGCGGCGGCGAGGCGAAGCGGATCAGCTTTGGCAAGGGGCGCTATGGCACCCCGGTCTGGTCCCCGCGCGGTGATCTGATTGCCTTTACCAAACAAAGCAAAGGCCGGTTCCACATCGGTGTCATGCGTGTGGACGGCAGCGAAGAGCGCCTGTTGACCGCATCGTTTCTGGACGAAGGTCCAACTTGGTCTCCGAATGGGCGGGTGATCATGTTTGCACGTGAAACTCAGGGTGCCAGCGGGCGGGCCCTGTTGTATTCTGTCGACATCAGCGGGCGAAACCTGCGTCCTGTCCGAACTCCTGACGGCGGGTCAGACCCTGCCTGGTCACCCTTGCAAAAGTGAGAAAACAGCGAATACTGACGGTATGTTTCTCGCAATGAATAGACGCAAAATTAATACCTGGCGGCAAAATAGGGCTATGAGCATGAAACTCTCAACGAAACTGATGATGATTTGTGCCGGACTGGCGCTGTCGGCCTGTACCAATGCGGCGGGCTGGAACGATGATGATGGGGCCAATGCGGTGGATTTGAACCAGCCTGGATTGGTAAACGATATCACCAGCCCGGCCTATTTTCAGCAGGCCATCGGGGACAGGGTGCTGTTTGCCGTGGACCAATCCACTCTGAATGCAGAAGCGCAGACACTGTTGGCCGCGCAGGCACAATGGTTGATCGACAACCCGTCCTATACGGCCACCATCGAAGGACATGCCGATGAGCAGGGTACGCGGGAATACAACCTTGCGCTTGGGGCTCGTCGCGCGAACGCGGCGCGCGAATATCTGGTGACGCGCGGGGTTGCTGGCAATCGGGTCAAGACATTGTCGTACGGCAAGGAACGCCCGATCGAAATTTGCAGCGAAGAAAGCTGCTATTCCCGAAACCGTCGCGCGGTTACGGTTCTGGCTGCCGGTTTGACAGGATAAGACCATGCGCACACTCGCTTTGGCTGTGATTTTTTCGGTTTTTTCTGCCGGGACAGCGGTTCAGGCCCAGGATCAGCAGACACTGGCGGATATCCGCCAGGAGTTGACGGTGCTGCATGTGGAGATTCAGCGGCTCAAGCGGGAATTATCGACCACGGGTGCGCCATCGACCAATCTGTCCGGCACCAGCGTGCTGGAACGGGTCAATGCCATCGAAACCGAATTGCAACGCCTGACATCGCAGACCGAACAGTTGGATTATCGGATCAAGCGGGTGGTCGCTGATGGCACCAATCGGATCGGAGATCTGGAATTCCGTCTGGTCGAACTGGAAGGCGGAGACGTCAGCACGTTGGGGGAAACATCAACCCTGGGGGGCGTCACTGACGCACCATCTGGGACGACGGTTGCACCACCGACGGGTGGCACCATAGGCGGCGAACTGGCCGTCGGAGAAAAAGCTGATTTCGACGCGGCCCGTGCGGCCCTGGAAAACGGCGACTACCAGACGGCCGTTTCCGGTTTCGCGGCTTTTGATCAGGCCTATCCCGGCAGCCCCTTGGCGGCCACAGCGCATCTTTTGCGCGGGCAGGCGCTGGACGGTATTGGCGACACCCGCGAAGCGGCCCGCGCCTATCTGGCCAGTTTCACCCGCGATTCAACCGGAGCGACCGCGCCACAGGCTTTGGTCGAATTGGGGGCAGCCTTGGGACGGTTGGGACAAACCGAACAGGCCTGCGTGACTTTGGGGGAAGTGCGGGTCCGGTTCCCGGTGTCCGACGCGGTTGCAAAGGCTGACCAGGAATTGACCGCACTGGGCTGTTCTTGACCATCCCCGACGCCGATATCCTTTCGGCGGTCCGGGCGCAGTTCAAGGGCGTCCTGCCTGACCAGTTGGGCGTGGCGCTGTCGGGTGGCGGCGATTCAACGGCCCTGCTGCACATCCTGCATCAATGTCTGAAACCCGAAGGCACGGTGATGTTTGCCGCGACCGTGAACCATGGTCTGCGCGAAGGTGCCGAAGCCGAAGCCCGCCAGGCGGCGGTTTTATGCGACTCTCTGGGGATCGAACATACGTTGTTGTATTGGCGGGGCTGGGATCTGCAGGGCAACTTGCAGGATCAGGCACGCCGTGCCCGGTATCGGTTGTTGACGGACTGGGCCAAGAGCAAAGGCATCCCGGTTTTGGCATTTGGTCACACTGCGGACGATCAGGCGGAAACGGTTCTGATGCGCATGGCGCGCGCGTCTGGTGTGACGGGTCTGTCTGGGATGCCGGTGCAACGGACCGTGGATGGCGTCACCGTGTTCCGGCCGTTGCTGGGGATCAGCCGAAAGATGCTGCGCCATTATCTGGAGCAACACGACATTGGCTGGTCTGAGGATCCATCGAACGACGATCTGCGATTTGAACGGGTTCGCATTCGCAAGGCGATGGAGGTCCTGGAGCCCCTCGGTCTGACCGCCATGTCGATTTCGCAGGTGGCTGAAAACGTCAGCAAGGCGCGCGAGGCGCTGGATTGGTACACGTTCCTGGCGGCCCGCGACATGACCGTTGTCACCGCAGGCAGCCTCATGCTGGACATGCGCAAATTTCGGACCCTGCCGGTAGAAACTGCGCGGCGTCTGTTGGTGCGAACGATGAACTGGATCAGCGGTGCCGACTACCCGCCACGCCGGACCGCGGTCGGCGATGCGCTCGAAGCGATTCGCGGCGGGCAATCGCTGACGTTGCATGGTTGCCGGGTTTTGAGCCGCGGAAACCACAGTTGGATTTGTCGCGAATTGCAGGCCGTGCGCGATCTCGCGGTGCCGGCGGGCCTGAAATGGGACGGGCGTTGGCACCTGCATGGCGGGGATGTGACAGGGTGCGAAATCCGCCCATTGGGCGAATTAGGGCTCCGAGAATGCAAGGAATGGCGTGAAACGGGCCTTCCACGTGAAGTTTTAATGGTGTCACCGGCCCTGTGGAAAGGCACCGAATTGGTCGCCGCACCCTTGGCTGGATGGGCCAACGGGTGGGATGCGCAACTGGACGGAGGGCACGAAGAGTTCTTTGCATCGCTTTTATCGCATTGAACCTGCCCCAATCATCTCTATTTTAGTTGTCTGAGCCAAGCTGACTGTTGATCAGCCTCGAATTTGGGAGAGTTTCCTTTGGGCAACGTACGAAATATCGCCTTCTGGGTTGTGTTGTTTCTGTTGATCCTTGCCTTGTTCAACCTGTTCAGCGGGTCGGGCAGCACATTGCAGAGCCGCGAAATCACATACTCGGATTTTGTGAACTCGGTGAATGAAGGCGAAGTGACGCAGGTGACGCTGGACGGCGAACAGATCCGGTTCCGCGGATCCGATGGTCAGGACTATGTCACGATCAAACCGGGAGACGCCGAAGTCACCGATCTGTTGATCGGAAAGAGCATTCCGATCCGCGCAGAAAAACAGCAGCAATCGGGGTTCCAGTCCTTCCTGGTCACCTTGTTGCCCTTCCTTCTGTTGATCGGTGTCTGGGTCTACTTCATGAACCGGATGCAAGGCGGCGGCAAAGGCGGTGCCATGGGCTTTGGTAAATCCAAGGCCAAGATGCTGACCGAAAAACATGGCCGCGTCACCTTTGACGATGTTGCCGGTATCGATGAAGCCAAGGAAGAGCTGGAAGAGATCGTAGAATTCTTGCGCAACCCGCAGAAATTCAGCCGCCTGGGCGGCAAGATCCCCAAGGGCGCATTGCTGGTTGGTCCTCCGGGTACGGGTAAGACGCTGCTGGCCCGCGCCATCGCAGGCGAGGCGGGTGTGCCGTTCTTCACCATTTCAGGGTCTGACTTTGTCGAAATGTTCGTGGGTGTCGGCGCGTCTCGTGTGCGCGACATGTTCGAACAGGCGAAAAAGAACGCGCCCTGCATCGTCTTCATCGACGAAATCGATGCCGTGGGTCGTCATCGTGGTGCCGGTTATGGCGGTGGCAACGACGAACGCGAACAGACGCTGAACCAGCTGCTGGTCGAAATGGACGGTTTTGAGGCCAACGAAGGCGTCATCATCCTGGCCGCGACCAACCGCAAGGACGTGCTTGACCCTGCGCTGCTGCGTCCGGGCCGGTTCGACCGCAACGTCACCGTTGGCAACCCCGACATCAAGGGCCGCGAAAAGATTTTGGGCGTGCATGCGCGCAAGACCCCGCTGGGCCCTGACGTCGATCTGCGCATCATCGCGCGTGGTACGCCGGGTTTTTCTGGTGCCGATCTGGCCAACCTGGTGAACGAAGCCGCTCTGATGGCTGCCCGTGTCGGTCGCCGCTTTGTCACTATGGAAGACTTTGAGCAGGCAAAGGACAAGGTGATGATGGGGGCCGAACGCCGGTCCATGGTGCTGACACAGGACCAAAAGGAAAAAACCGCCTATCACGAAGCCGGTCATGCGGTTGTTGGTCTGAAGTTGCCTGAATGCGATCCGGTCTACAAGGCGACGATCATTCCGCGCGGCGGTGCCCTGGGGATGGTGGTCAGCCTGCCAGAGATGGACCGTCTAAACTATCAAAAGGCCGAATGTGAACAGAAACTGGCCATGACCATGGCGGGCAAGGCGGCGGAAATCATCAAGTATGGTGAAGAAAACGTCTCGAACGGCCCTGCTGGTGACATCATGCAGGCCAGCCAACTGGCGCGGGCCATGGTGATGCGTTGGGGCATGTCGGACAAGGTCGGAAACATCGACTATGCCGAAGCGCACGATGGATACAGCGGCAATACTGCCGGTTTCTCCGTCTCGGCCCACACCAAGGAAATGATCGAGGAAGAGGTCAAAGGCTTTATCCAGAATGGATATGACCGTGCCTTTAAGATCCTGACCGATCATCACGACGAATGGGAACGACTAGCCGAGGGCCTGTTGGAATATGAGACCCTGACCGGTGATGAAATCAAACGGGTGATGAAGGGTGAACCGCCTCACGAAAGTGACGATGAGGATGGGTCGGACGAGGGAAGCGCACCATCGGTGACGGCAATCCCGAAAACCAAACCCAAGAAATCTCCGCCCGAAGGCGGGATGGAACCAGAACCTACGGCCTAAGCTGCCTCAGTGAAGGACCAAGGCCCGGAGACTCCATGTCGCCGGGCCTTTTTTTGTGATTGTAGCTGCAGTTTGCCGCGGACAGGTCTGTCTGGATGGAACGAGCTGTGGCAAAGGTGAACGGAGGACACAGCCATGCCCACATTGATCGAAACCGAATACACCGGTGAAATTGTCTGGCTGGGCCACGTGGCGCAAGGGGAAAGCCTTCGCTCCGTGCCGCGCGACAGTCTGACGTTGGGCTTTGACGGCGTCGCGCGCGAACAGCACGAGGGCTTGACAGCACCGTCCTGTGTGCGGGTGCGAAACCTGCACCCCGAAGGCACCAAAATTGCCAATGTTCGGCAATTGTCGATTCTGTCCCAGGAGGAATTGGACGTCATTGCCGCCGAGATGGAGATGGAAACATTGGACCCGTCGTATTTGGGGGCCACAATGGTGGTGCGCGGAATTCCCGATTTCACCCATATTCCGCCGTCCTCACGTTTGCAGGGCCCGGATGGCTGTACGCTGGTGGCGGATATGGAAAACCGTCCCTGCATCTTTCCAGGCCGCGAAGTTGAGGCCGACTCGCCCGGGCATGGGCCAAAATTCAAACCCGCAGCGACGGGTCGGCGAGGAATCACCGCCTGGGTACAACGTCCTGGGGCGTTGAAACGGGGGGACAAGATCCGGCTTTTTGTTCCGGACCAACGCGCCTGGGCCCCCTGAACCCCTCTCAGGTTTCCGATCTGAAACAGCATCTGACCACTACGCCGCTTCACGGCGTAGAAATGTCGGAAATCACGCGCTTGCGACACGCAATGGCGGATACACACTGGGCCAGTGTCGGCAATGGTATGCCGAAATTCCGTCAACACGACAGATCAGGGATCTACCCATGAGCTATAAGAGCGACATTGAGATTGCGCGCGAGGCGCAGAAGAAGCCTATTCAGGAGATTGGTTTAAAGATCGGGATTGGGCATGAGGATTTGTTGCCTTATGGTCATGACAAGGCGAAGGTATCGCAGTCTTTCATCAACTCTGTTCAGGGCAATGATGATGGCAAGCTGATCCTGGTGACGGCGATCAACCCGACGCCTGCGGGCGAGGGCAAGACCACGACGACAGTTGGTCTGGGTGATGGTCTGAACAAGATCGGCAAGAACGCGATGATCTGTATTCGCGAGGCGTCCCTGGGTCCGAACTTTGGCATGAAGGGTGGTGCCGCAGGCGGTGGTTACGCTCAGGTTGTGCCGATGGAGGAGATGAACCTCCACTTTACCGGTGACTTCCACGCGATCACCTCGGCGCATTCTCTGCTGTCGGCGATGATCGACAACCACATCTATTGGGGCAACGAATGCGATATCGACACCCGTCGCGTCGCATGGCGTCGTGTTGTCGACATGAACGACCGCGCCCTGCGGGTGATCACCGCGTCTTTGGGCGGCGTGTCCAACGGGTTCCCGCGCGAAGCCGGTTTTGACATCACTGTTGCGTCCGAAGTCATGGCGATCCTGTGCCTGGCCAACGACCTGAAAGACCTGGAAAAGCGTCTGGGCGACATCATCGTTGCCTATCGTCGTGACAAGACCCCGGTTTACTGCCGCGACATCAAGGCCGAAGGCGCGATGACCGTTCTGCTCAAGGACGCGATGCAGCCGAACCTGGTGCAGACCCTGGAAAACAACCCGGCGTTTGTACACGGCGGCCCGTTCGCCAACATCGCCCATGGCTGTAACTCGGTCATTGCCACCAAGACGGCGCTGAAAATCAGCGACTATGTGGTGACCGAAGCCGGTTTTGGTGCTGATCTGGGTGCTGAAAAGTTCATGAACATCAAATGCCGCAAGGCAGGCATCGCACCGTCCGCGGTTGTGCTGGTTGCCACCGTGCGCGCGATGAAGATGAACGGCGGCGTGGCCAAGGCCGATCTGGGCGCTGAAAACGTCGAGGCCGTGAACGCGGGCTGTGCCAACCTGGGCCGTCACATCGAGAACATCAAATCCTTTGGTGTGCCGGTTGTGGTTGCGATCAACCATTTTGTCACCGACACCGATGCCGAAGTTGCTGCGGTCAAAGCCTATGCCGAAACCCATGGTGTCGAGGCGGTTCTGTCGCGTCACTGGGAGCTGGGGTCCGAAGGGTCTGCTGATCTGGCGCGCAAAGTTGTTGAAATCGTTGATGCGGGTCAGGCCAATTTTGCCCCGATCTATCCCGATGAGATGTCTTTGTTCGACAAGATCGACACCATCGCCAAGCGGATCTACCGCGCGGACGAAGTGCTGGCCGACAACAAGATCCGCAACCAGCTGAAGGAATGGGAAGACGCAGGATACGGCAATCTGCCGGTCTGCATGGCGAAAACCCAATATTCCTTCTCGACGGATCCGAGCTTGCGCGGTGCGCCAGTGGGCCATTCGGTTCCGGTGCGCGAAGTGCGCCTGAGCGCGGGTGCGGGCTTTATCGTTGCGGTCTGTGGTGAGATCATGACGATGCCGGGTCTGCCGCGCAAACCGGCGTCCGAAAGCATCCGCTTGAACGACGACGGCCAGATCGAAGGCTTGTTCTAAGACGGAAATTGCGACATTCAGCGGCCCGGGGAAACCCGGGCCTTTCTGAGTTTTACCCTATGTTTGGGGGCGCAGTGCACATCGGATTGCGCCACCACAAAGACCGGCCCGTTCCCCTTCTGTTAAGACGAAGCAAATTCTGGGGCCGGGGCTATGACAACCATGACGACGATGACGACATCAAAACTGCCACAGGCCAGACCACCCCAGGAGTGTGCCGACATGGGTGCCTTGCGGGCGCAGATTGACCGGTTGGATGGCGATTTGATCGCGATGCTGGCGCTGCGGGCGGGCTATATTGACCGGGCGATTGCGCTCAAGTCCGACAATGGCTGGCCTGCGCGTATTCCGGATCGGGTCGAGGAAGTGGTCGCCAATGCCCGCGCCGCGGCAGAGACCAAAGGTCTGGACCCGGATCTGGTCGAAGATCTGTGGCGGCGGCTGGTGGAGTGGTCGATTGCCCGCGAAGCGCAGGTGATCCGGGAAGTCTGAAGGATACGAGATTAGGCGGATCTTTACCTGTCCGCTGCACAAAGGAAGAGAGAGCAATGGCTGCAAATATCATTGATGGGAAGGCCTTCGCGGCCACCGTACGGGAAAAAGTGGCGGGCCACGTGTCGCGCCTGAAGGAAGAACACGGGATCACGCCGGGCCTGGCGGTTGTGCTGGTGGGTGAAGATCCGGCCAGCCAGGTCTATGTGCGCTCGAAGGGCAAGATGACCGTCGAGGTCGGCATGAATTCGATCGAGCACAAGCTGGACGCGGACACATCAGAGGCGGATCTGCTGGCGTTGGTGGATCAGCTGAACAATGACCCGGCGATCCACGGCATCCTGGTGCAGCTGCCGCTGCCCAAGCATCTGAACGAAGACCTGGTGATCAATTCGATCAGCCCGGCCAAGGATGTGGACGGGTTCCACATCTCGAACGTGGGCCTGTTGGGCACCGGTCAGAAATCGATGGTGCCCTGCACGCCGCTGGGCTCGTTGATGATGCTGCGCGACTATCACGGCAGCCTGTCGGGCATGAACGCGGTTGTGATCGGGCGCTCGAACATCGTCGGCAAACCAATGGCGCAGCTGCTGCTGGGTGACAGCTGTACGGTGACCATCGCGCACAGCCGCACCAAGGATCTGCCGGACGTGGTGCGCGGTGCCGATATCGTGGTCGCCGCCGTGGGCCGTCCCGAAATGGTACAGGGCGACTGGATCAAGGAAGGTGCCACCGTGATCGACGTGGGCATCAACCGCATCCCGGCACCGGAAAAGGGTGCCAATGAAGACGGAAGCCCCAAGATGAAGCTGGTCGGCGACGTGGATTACGCCTCGGCAGCACAGCGCGCCGGTGCCATCACCCCGGTCCCCGGCGGCGTTGGCCCCATGACCATCGCCTGCCTGCTGGCCAACACCGTCACAGCCGCCTGCCGCGCCAACAACCTGCCCGAACCAGAAGGCCTCACAGCCTGATCCGCGGAAAACCAACAAACAAACCAACAAAGGCGGCCCACCTAAAGGGCCGCCTTTGTTGGTTCTTCGGGGAGTAGACGCAAAACTGGAGAATTGGGGGTAATCAGACCGGAATCATCGTGCCCTGCAACACGGCGATCAAAACCTCCCGATCCCCGGTACGGGCAAACACGTCGGCCGACACGACAACAAGACGACGACCGCGTTTGAGAACTTTTCCTCGCGCGACCAGCCTGTCGCCTTGCCCCGACGCGAGCAGATTGATCTTGATCTCTGCCGTCATTACCTCGCTGTCTTCTTCCATCACCGAGAGCGCTGCATAGCCTGCGGCAGTGTCCCCCAGGGCGAAAGTCAGGGCCGCATGAGCGACTCCGTGTTGTTGACGACTGCTCTCCAGAATGGGAGCTGACAAGGTGACAACGCCCTTTTCAATCATGTCGATTTCAACACCCAGAGTTTGCATCATACTTTGTTTTTGAAAACTCTGCCGGATTCTGGATTCTATTGTTTCGGACATTCCATCGCACGCATTCTGTTAAGTTTACTGGATGTTTACAGGCTTTTGCGATCTGTTGTAATCAATAATGGGAATTGTTGTTTTTGATTGCCTAGTTAGACGTGAACGGCATCCAAAGACTTTTGCGGAAATTGAGAAATGAGTTTAGCGTCTGTATGCTGAAAAAGTTAAGCAATTTGACCCTGTCTGCCCCACTCATTGTAAATCTGTTGAGCTATGTGTCATTGGCGCTTTTATTGGCTTATTCGGGGCCCTTTGGAACTTTGAAGCTGGGTCATTTCGGCTATCGATTGGTTTTTTGGGGAACCATTGTCATTGGCGCGGTTTTGGTCGGGCGGTTTTGTCGGCATGTCATTGATCGCATGTCACCCAAAGTTGGTGCATTGCAGCGTGATGCGCTGGTGATTCTGGCGATGACTGTTCTGGTAACCCCGTTGTTGTGGGGGTTTATTCGGATCATGGCTGGCAATACGCTGATGGTGTCTTTGCTAGGATCGGCGCAATATGTTGTCTTTGTAACGGCAGGGTTTTGCGTATTTCGGAGATCCCTGCCAGGGTCAGAATTGCAATGGTATTTCCCGGTGCACCCCGAGAGGCAGTTGCAGGAAGACATCAGGCCCCGGATCGCGCGGCGATTGCCTGATGGGTTCGTTTACCCCGTATTGCGTCTGACCGTTGATGATCACATGGTCGAAGTGGTCGGACCGGAAGGGGCTCATAAATTGCGCATGCGGTTTGCGGATGCCATCGAAGAGATGGAACCGATCGAAGGTGTCTATACCCACCGATCACATTGGATCACACGGACTGCGATTGCCCGAAGCGTTCGGGAAGATGGTCAGGTGCGGGTGCAATTGGTGAATGGTGATCTGGTGCCCGTCAGCCGAAAACACCGCAAGCAACTGGAAGAGGCACAGCTACTATAACAGGGGTGACAACATCGGGCACCTCAATTGCATTGGTTGGGTGTGAGTGATGCCTGATTCATTTGTGTCATCCACGAACAGGCAGTTCTGCCAGATGTGGCGGATCACGGTTTATTTTGAAAAGTGGTTGCAGGTGAAACCACGCGGCCTGGGCCCATGCATCATGATCTGGTCAGGATATAAGGCCAGAAGAGCGCCTGTTCCGGGCGAGGCATGTCATCAGGGACGGCGAGGCATTGGGATCGGCAGGGGAGAAGACCCTGTCAGGATCGCAAGCGCAGGCTCTTGCATCAGTTGGACCAAGGGGGCGTCAGTACACCGCAATCCCCCGGTATATGTGCCATAAGCCGGCAGAACGACACGGGCCGTGTCCACCAGAAACGCGGGACGGGCGGTGCCGCGCAATTTTGCTTTGGGATGATAATGGCCAGAGACCTCGCCTTGCGCGACCGGGTCGGCGATATGCCGAAACACCAAGGGTGCAAGCTTTAGGTCCTGAAGATGGGCCCCGCCAAGTTCAACTGGACCGGGGTCGTGATTGCCTTGGATCCAGATCCAACGCCGCCCTGCCTGTAAGCCGGTCAACTGCATCCGCGCCGTATCGGACAGAGACTGTGCCGACGCGAGATCATCAAAGCTGTCGCCTAGACACACCACTGTGGCAGCATCGGTTTTGGTGATGTCCTGGGACAACCGGTCCAGAGTGTCACGGGTTTCATACGGCGGCAGAACCGGACCGCCGCGTCGGGCCAGGCGTTCCGCCTTTCCAAGGTGGAGGTCCGAGACGCACAGCAAACGCTGATCTGGCCACCACAAGGCACCAGTACCCAGGGCGCACAGGGGCACCCCTGCCAGAGAAAATTGAAAGCTGTTCTTGATGTGTTCCATTGTTCCAGTCATGACCGAACCCCGGTTTGGCTGCAAGAGTCAAACCAGAAGATCCTTCAAGCCGGATTTTTGCATCAATTCTTCGGCTTCCTGTGCCATCAGTTGCTCGGCCCCGGTCGCTTTGATCGGAACCTTGCCGTGTTCCAGTAACAAGGGGGCCGCCAGCGGAGTGACGCGGGAAACCCGTTTAAGAGTGATGCGACCACCCAGCGTTTCGATCATTGATTCTATTCGACCGAAATCGACCAACCCGCTTAGGGCTTCGGTCCGGGTGATTGACAGCATCAGGTGGTCGGGATCGTATTTGTGCAGCGTGTCATACAGGATGTCCGACGAAAACGTCGCCTGTCGCCCAGATTTTCGTTGTCCGGCGATATTGCGTTCGATCAGCCCCGCAATGGTCGCACAATTGCGAAAGGTGCGTTTCATGACGGCGTTGCCGGCCAGCCACCCGTCCAGCCCGTCGCGCAGGGCCTGGATGTCAAACAGCGGCTTTGGGTCGATCAGGCGGTCCAGCCCCCAGATGAGTGTGGCATAGTCGGTGGCGACAAATCCCAGCGGCCGCAGGCCCATTTCTTCCATGCGTTTGGTCAGGAGCAGCCCCAGGGTTTGCTGTGCATTGCGCCCCGCAAACCCGTAAACACAACAATGTTCGCGTCCGTTGTGCGGGAAGCTTTCGATCAGCAATTCACCAGTTCCCGGCAATTGGGAAACGGTTTGCTGCAAGGTCAACCATTGGCTGGTGTGGTCTGGCAGGTTGGGCCATTTCGACTGTGCCAGCAATTGCAGGATGCGGTCGCTCAGCTGCGTCGACGTGGCAAATTTGGTCCCGGAAAATACCGCGATCTTGGGCTTTTTATCGGCCCTGCGCGACACTTCGACGGTCATCTCCCGCAGCCCCTCATATCGCACCACACGCCCGCCGATCAGAAAGGTGTCTCCGGCGGTCAGAGAGGCGGCAAAGCCCTCTTCGACTTCGCCCAGGGGCTTGCCGCCCCGACTGTGTTTTAGCCGCACCTTGAGTGTGTCGATGTCCTGAATGGTGCCCAGGTTCATCCGCAGCCTTGCAGCGGCACGAGGGTCACGCAGCTGCCACGTCCCGTCCGGGCGTTGTTGCAGCCTGTTCCACTGATCATAGGCACGCAGGGCATATCCGCCCGTGGCGCAGAAATCGAGGCAGGCGTCAAAGTCTTTGCGTTCCAGGTCGGCATACGCGCCAACTGTGGTGACTTCGCCAAACAAGGCGTCGGCGTCAAAGGGGCCGGCACAGGCGGCGATCAGAATATGCTGGCACAACACATCCAGCGGACCCGGACCACGGGCGGCACCGTCCAGATCACCCGCCAGCACCGCTTCCAGCGCGGCACGACATTCGACGACTTCGAATCGGTTTGCGGGTACCAGCAGCGCCTTGGAGGGCGCGTTGTAGCGGTGGTTGGCCCGGCCTATGCGCTGAACCAGCCGTTTGACATTTTTGGGCGCACCAATCTGGATCACCAGATCCACATCGCCCCAATCGATCCCCAGGTCCAACGACCCGGTACAAACAATGGCCCGCAGATCGCCCCGGACCATCGCGGCTTCGACCCGGTCGCGTTGTACCCGGTCAAGGCTGCCATGATGGATGCCGATGGGCAGTGCGTTATCGTTGGCCAGCCAGAGGTTGTGAAAGAAGATTTCAGCCTGTGCGCGGGTATTGTGAAAAATCAGGGTCGTCTTGTGCTGCTGGATCTGTTCCATCACGGCCGGAATCGCATGGGCTGCACCGCCCCCGGCCCAGGGAGGGGCGGCGTCCGTTTCCAGCATGGCAATGTCGGGGGGCGGGCCTGGATCGGCCAGCAGGATGTTGCAGGGATCGGGGTGTCGCGCCAGATAGCTGGCGATCGCCTGAGGGTCATCAACCGTGGCCGACAGACCGACCCGGCGCAGGGTGGGGCAAAGAGCCTGTAGCCGCGACAGGGCCAGCATCAGCTGATCGCCTCGTTTGTTCTCGGCAAGCGCGTGCACCTCATCGACGATGATGCGCTCCAACCCCGCAAAGGTCCGGGCCGCGTCTTCGTAGGAAACCAGCAGTGCCAAACTTTCGGGCGTGGTCAGCAGTATATGGGGCGGATCGGCGCGTTGGCGTTTTTTGCGGCTGGACGGAGTATCCCCGGTACGGTCATCAATCCGAATTGGCAGCCCAATGTCCTCGACCGGGGCGCGCAAGTTGCGTTTGATGTCGGCGGCCAGGGCCTTGAGCGGCGAGACATACAGCGTGTGCAACCCCGTGTGTGTGCCATCGGCCAATTCGGCCAACGTGGGCAGAAACCCGGCCATCGTCTTGCCGCCGCCAGTTGGGGCAATCAAAAGGGTAGAGGGGTCAGTTGCCCGGTCTAGCATGGCAATCTGATGAGAATGCAGCGCCCATCCCTTGGAGCGGAACCAATCGTGAATCGGGGCGGGTAGGGTGGTCATGACTCCAATCTAATCGGTTGCTGCAGATAGGGAAATTAATTTGCAAAAACCGCGACGGAAACCGTGATCATCGGCGTTTAGCGAATGTACAACATTTGATTTCAGGAGCAGATCATGTCTTCGCTACGATCCTGGGCCACCCCTTTGACAGTCGGAAGCTTTCTAATCATGGGGGCAACTGGCGTTCTGATGTTCTTCCACATTGAAACCGGATTGAACGGCTTTATCCATGAATGGGCCGGCTGGGCCATGGTGGCGGGCGTCGGGGCTCATCTAGCGATGAATTGGCGGGCCTTCAAAATCTATTTCAAACGACCGCTCGCCAAAGGGATCATGGGGGTGAGTGCCGTGGTGCTATTGGCATCTTTTGTGCCGGTTTCGAGCGGCGGAAGCCCGGTTCAGGTGGTAATGCAGGCGATTGGTCAGGCGGATGTGGAAACAGTGATCGCGTTGAGCGGGCAAGAATTGGAAACGGGGCTGGCGCGGTTGGCCGACGCCGGATTCTCCACCCAGGCAGACACACGCGTCCAAGAGCTGACCGGCGGCGACCGTGGTCAACAGATGCAGATCATCGAGGTGCTGTTTTCCGAGTAGAGATCTGGGGGCTTAGGCCCCTTATTTGACGATGTCTTCGTCTTTGACGAACATGTTCGCCCATGCACGATCGATAAGGTCGGGGTTCATTTGGTTGGGTATACCTTCAAATTCGCAAATTGAAATCATCTGATCGATCAGGAAGATCGGCTGATAGTTTGCATAGATGTTGTCAATGGTCGGGTATTTCTTCTTTAGGAGATGCACCAATGTCGCTTCGTCCAGGGGGACGCCCTTTTTGCGCGCGACCAGGGCAAAGATCTTGAGAAAGTTTTCCTGGCTGGGGCCGTCGATCTTGATCTTGAAGAAGATCCGGCGCAACGCGGCCTGGTCAAAAATCTTGTTGGGGTGAAAGTTGGTAGAGAAAATCACCAGCGTATCAAAGGGAACTTCGAATTTTTCACCCGATTGCAGTCCCAGGATGTCTTTGCTTTCTTCCAGCGGAACAATCCACCGGTTGATCAGTGTCTGGGGTGGCTCGGCCTGACGACCGAGGTCATCCACGATAAAGATGCCCCCTGTTGATTTCAGCTGGAGCGGTGCCTGATACGTTCGGGCAGTTGGGTTATACACCAGATCCAGCATCGACAATGACAGCTCACCGCCGGTGATCACCGTGGGGCGTTCACATTTCACGTACCGGGTGTCGAACCGCTTGCGACGACGAAGTTGGGTCGGATCGTCGGCCTCTTCTTCGATGGCGGTATGGACGATCGGGTCATAGACGGTGATCACCTGACCTGCGTACTCGATGGCGCGGGGCACATAGACAAAGTCGCCCAAAGCATCGCGGATGCCGTTGGAGATCGAAGATTTGCCATTTCCGGGCGGGCCATACATCAAGATCGAACGGCCGGCGCTGACTGCGGGGCCTAGGTGATCCAGCAGGCTGTTGGGCAGCACCAGATGCCCCATGGCATTGTTCAATTGTGCCCGGCTGACCTGGATATTGCGAATCGACTGGCGTTTAACCTGTTCGCGGTAGACCTCCAGCGGCACCGGCATGGCTCCGAAATACTCGGATTGACCCAACGCATCCAGCGCGCGGGCCTTGCCGACATCGGTCAACTGATACCCCATTTCATTGCCGGAGGTGGCGCTGAGTGTGCCTGTGGCTTCGAGAAGCTTCTGGCTGCGGGCCAGATCGACGAGCTCCTGTGTAACTGGAATTGGCAAACAGATTGCGCTGGCGATTTCAGAAACCAGATCCAGATTCTTGCGGAAAATGGTTTTCAGCAGAATGTCCCGCATCATCACAATGGGCAATTGCATCTGGCTCAGACCCTTGGGGGTGGGGGGCTCCATTACGGGGGATGCTTGCATATTCATGGCGGCGGTCGATCTCTTGCAACAGGAAGGCGGACGTATCCACGGTTGCAGTGATCATGCAGGGGCAGTGTGGCAAGAGATGGGCAGAAGTCGGGGCGTGACGTGGCAATGGGGACTGATCTTTAGCCGCGTGTTTCAATGGCCAAGGTGCCAAGGCGTTTACAAACGTCTTCCCCGGTCAACTTCCAAACTGGGTTCCCAGGATGAGATAAAGCGCCAGGGTTCCACCAAGGCTGAGCCCCATGGGAAACTTCCACCCCATGTCCCAGCTTTGCCAGTTGGGAGCGATTTGGCGGAGCGGCGTGTATTTGACCAGCCGATGGGTCACAAATGCGGCAAGCAGGTTGGCGGCAAACAGAGCCAACAGCAGCCGCAGATCGCCCGGCGCAATCAGCGGTGCCGCAGCTGCGGCGAATTTGGCATCACCGGCACCAATGGCACCTCCGGCATTCAAAAGAATGCCAATGATCAACACGACAATCATTTGCAGAACCCGTGCGCCGTATACCGGCAGCGGCAGGACAAAAAGGCCGACAATCAGGAAAATGCCAGCCAGGACCAGAACGGCCTGATTTGTGATCCGCATTTCGCGCAGGTCGGTAAAGGCCACGTAAAAGCAGATCGGCAGCACAAATGGCAGGAACCACCAGGCCTCAGATGTCGTCAACGCCATCGGGATCAGCCAGCGTCGAGAGCGCGCAGGCTGCGAACCGCTTCTTCAAAGTGCTGCGGGTGGGTGCCGATGGCTTCGCGCAACAGACCTTTGCCGGTTGTGATGTCCCCCTGTTTGACGGCGGACAAAGCCAGGGTGTGCAACAATTGCGCCCGTTCGATCTGATCCATTGGGATCACGGGAAGAGTGTAATTTCGTTGGGCACCACGGGCCAGAACAAGGTTGTTCTTGGCCGTGAACAGGCTTTGGTCCTGGCGGATGGCCTCGCCAAACAGGCGTTCGGCGTCCGTATAGTCGCCCCGCGTCAGCTTGGAATAGCCCCAATTGTTCATTACACCTGCTGGGCGTGTGGTCAGGCCAACCGCGATTTCGTAAAAGCTGTCGGCCCGTTTCCATTCCCGGTTGGCATCGGCGACCATGGCCTCCAGCCGGTAACGTTTGAAGGTCTCGTGGGTGGGGGGCACCTGGTCCAATGTTTTTTCCGCGTCGTCCCAATCCCCATTCCGGATCAGGGCGTCTGCATAGTCAACGCTATCATCTGGTGTGGCACCGTCCATTCGGGTCACTTTGGACCAGGCCGATACGGCTTCGGTGTGTCGTTTGGCGCGGACCAGAGATTTTCCCAACCCTCGTTGCAGGTCGATACGACCTGGGCTGGATTCGGTCGCCCGAGCAAAATAGTCCACCGCCTCATTTGGGTCGGCGACGGTCAGCATCACGTCATTCAGGTTGGTTTCATCAATGACGTTTACATCCTGCAAGGCGCGTTCAACGGCCTCTTCTCCCTTGTCGGCACATGCAGACAAGGTCATGGCACACGCCAGACATGTGGATACCAGAATAGAGTGGCGCATTTTTGCGTCCTTTACTGCTCTTGCCTCTCGTCACTGGCCTTTTCGAATCAGGAAATCGCTGTTTCCCCGATGCACCAGCTTGTAATCTTTTTGTTGTCCACCAGTATTATCAGGATTTTCCAATTTTGCGAGCGTTAAGCGCAAATTCTCGCGGATTGAGTCACTTTCGCCATTGTCCAATGCATAGGCCTTGCGAAAAATCTGTTCCGCTTCGGCGATTTTTCCGCGCTCCATCAGGACAACCCCCAGATTGTTCCAGGCACCTGGCCATTCGGGCGCGGCAACAACGGCACGCCGTAGCAGATCTTCGGCCTGCCCCAGGCGGCCCAATCCCAGATTGGCCGACCCCATGCCAGTCAGGATTTCCGGCGTCGATCCCTGTACCAAGGCGGCGCGGGTAAAGGCGTCTATGGCAAGCTCATACTGCCCGGCCGCCATCAACCGATGGCCGACGTCTGTGCCGTCGACAGCCTCCTTGGAGAGATCGACGCCGGGGGCATAGGGGCCATTTTCGGCCTGTGACAACGACCCGGAATCACAACCAGCCACCAAAGCAAGTGCAATGGTGGCTGCCAAATATTTGCGCGTGATCGCGGGGATCGCCCACTGTCGGGCGTGTCCCGAATACGTCATCTGTTAATTGCTCATGTTGCCCAGGTTCGCGATGCCGTTTGCCGAAGGACCAACCAGAATGATCAGCAAGGGCGGAACCGTCAGCATCATTGTGGCAAGGGTCATTTTGGTTGGCAACTTGTTTGCGGCCTCTTCGGCCCGCATCACGCGTTTGTCACGCATTTCCCCAGCGTAAATCCGCAGTGCGTCGGCAATCGAAGTCCCGAAGGCCGCCGATTGGATCATCACTGTTACAAAAGATGAAATGTCGGTCACGCCGCAACGGGTGCCCATGTCGCGCAGAACCTTGTCCTTGTCTTTGCCTGCTTTCATTTCGTAGGCGACGATTTCGAATTCGTCGGCCAACGAGGGATAAGAGGCCCGGAGTTCCTTGGCGACGCGCACAATGGATTGGTCCAGAGATTGACCGGCCTCGACACAGACCAGCATCATATCCAGGGAATCAGGAAAACCCGAAGTGATCTCTTCCTTGCGCGCTTCACCGCGACGCGTGACCCAATATTTTGGCAACATGTATCCCGCACCGCCAGGGCCAAGCACATACATCAGCTTGTCCTGGGTGGTCATATCGTCACCGGCACCCATCGCAAACACATAGGCCAGCCCGAGCACCAGCCCCAGGATCCCGAGGGCGAATTGAGCAAAGTGGAAAAACCGCACTGCATCTTTGGATTGATACCCGGCCTGGCGCAGCTTGAGCTGAACAGCAGACAATTCGTCGGCGTCCTGTGGTTCCAGAAAAGTCGCGAACTTTTGCAATTGTTCATTTCGACCGCCCTGACGCAAGCGTTCCTTTTGCGGTTTTGCCTGTGTGTCGGGGTTGATATTCTTCTTGAGCTTCTTCAGCGGGTCTTCGGGCTGGTTCAGCAACAACAAAACGGCGACCAGCACCATGAACAGCCCCAGCACTCCAACTACAATCAGGGGACCAAAGTCGCCCAATTGACTGGTAATCAGGTCGTTGATGGCATTCAGAAATTCCATGATGTGCCTCTCATTATACCTTGATGTTGGTCAAAGTGCGCATGACGAACAGATTGGCCGTCAGCAGGATGCCCACAACAAAGCAGGCAGGAATGAAATACGGGTGATCCAGCACTTCGTCGTAATAGTTCGGATCCTGCACCAGGATTACGATCAGTGACAGCAAGGGAAAGGCGGACAGGAATTTTCCGGACCATTGAGCTTCGGCCGTAATCGCCTTGACCCTGCGGAACAGGCGGAACCGGGCACGGATCACTTTGGACAAACCGTCCAGAACCTCGGCGAGGTTACCACCGGATTGCTGCTGGATCGTCACGGCAACCGACAGGAACCGCAAATCCTGCATGTCCAGACGTTCTGCCATTTCTTTCAGCGCTTCGCCCACGTCACGGCCATAGGCGCTTTCATCCGCGATCATGCCGAATTCGGTGGCCAGCGGGTCCTCGGCTTCTTTGGCAACGATCTGGATGGCCGAGGAGAAAGGATGTCCAACCCGCAGCGACCGCACCATCAATTCCACGGCGTCGGGCAGTTGTTCTTCGAGCATGGCCATGCGTTTCTTGGCCTTGCTGTTGATCCAGAAATACACAGCGCCAATACCGATCCCGACAGAGGCCACGATCCGGATTGGAGTTTCGGTTTGAGTGCCGATGCTGAGACCGATGAAGGCCAGCACCGACAGGCCGGCCATGATCATGATCAGCTGTTTGGGCGTAAAGGCAATGGCCGCCTTTTGCGCCTTTTCCGCCAACAGCGAATACAGCGGAATGGACTGAAATTTCATGTGCTGCTGCATTTCCTTGCGCAGCTGTTCCAGGACCTGTTCGCGCCCGGTACCCTTGTCCAACATTTCCAGGCGGCGATTGACTTTGCTGTTGAGGCTGATGGATTTGCCAAAGGCCACCAGATACAGGCCTTCGACCAGTACCAGAACGCCGACAAAGATCAGGCCATAGATGACCGGTTCCGCACTAAGTTGCATTACTGAGCTCCCATCGTGGTCGGTTCATAAATCGAGGCAGGCAAATCATACCCCCACATCCGGAACCGTTCGGAATAATGGCTGCGCACGCCGGTCGCGGTGAAATGACCGATGATCTTGTTGTCCGGGGTCAGGCCGACACGCTGGAAGCGAAAGATTTCCTGCATGGAAATAACGTCACCCTCCATGCCGGTGATCTCGGTGATCGATGTCATGCGGCGGGACCCATCCTGTAGGCGCGAGGCCTGAACGATAAGGTTTACAGCAGAAGAAATCTGGGAGCGGACAGCTTTGATCGGCATTTCGATCCCGGCCATTGCGATCATGTTCTCCAAACGGCTGACCCCGTCGCGGGCGCTGTTGGCGTGGATCGTGGTCATGGAGCCGTCGTGCCCGGTGTTCATGGCCTGGAGCATGTCGATAACTTCCTCGCCCCGGGTCTCACCAACGATGATCCGGTCTGGTCGCATCCGCAGCGCGTTCTTCAGACAATCGCGCGGCGAAACCTCGCCCTTGCCTTCGACGTTGGGCGGGCGGGATTCCATCCGGCCCACATGGGTCTGCTGCAACTGAAGTTCCGCTGTATCTTCGATCGTCAAAATGCGTTCGGCGTTGTCGATGAATGAAGAAAGGGCATTCAGCGTCGTGGTTTTACCCGACCCCGTCCCGCCTGACACGATGATATTCAGTCGGGTTGCCACCGCAGCCTGCAAATAGGCGGCCATCTCTTCTGTAAAGGCTCCAAAACCGACCAGGTCATCAATGCCCAGCTTGTCCTTTTTGAATTTACGAATGGACACCAATGACCCGTCCACGGCAACGGGCGGGACCATGGCGTTAAAGCGCGATCCATCAGCCAGACGGGCGTCCACATAAGGGTTGGATTCATCAACACGACGTCCAACGGCCGAGACGATCTTGTCGATAATCCGCAGCAGGTGCTTTTCATCCTTGAACGTGATGTCGCTGAGCGACAGCTTGCCTGCGCGTTCGACAAAGATCTGATGCGGGCCGTTGACCAGAATATCGTTGACCGAGTCATCCTGAAGCAGGGTTTCCAGCGGACCCAGCCCTGTGACTTCGTCATAGAGTTCCTTGTTCAGGGTCTGGCGATCTTCGCGGTTCAGCACAATCCCCTTGGTTTCGAGGATCTCTGTCGCGATTGTGCTGATTTCGGTGCGCAGCTCAGCCTCAGAGGCATGTTCCAGGGCAGCCAGGTTCAGCTGATCCAGCAGTTCGCCGTGCAGGATGATCTTGATTTCGCCCAGGCGTTCCTTGCGTTTGCGTTCCTTGTCCATCGTCGCGACATCTGCTGCCGCGCGGGTGGCCATAGGTTTGCGCAACCGGGCCGCAGGCGAGGCCGTTGACATATCGCTGGATTTTGCTTCGGGCGCGGGGGCCGCTTTGACGGCAACCTGTTTCGGAGCGGATGAAGTCTTTTTATATTTTGAAAACATGGATTAGGCCCCCTTGGATGATCACGCGGCTTTGGCTTCGCTGTGCCCCAGATCGTGCAGGGACTGCGCCAGCTTGGCGATTTCCTTGCGCAATGGGTTCTTGGCAACCGATGCCGCCAACGGCATCCCGTGGTCCCCGCATTGGGTGACCGGTTTACCGCCGTCGGGCAATTGCAGGTCAATTGAAATCCCCAGGGATTCGGCCATCCGCTTGACCCGGCTCTTGCCGCTCAGGTCGGTGAATTTTGGTGCTCGGTTCAGCGCAAACCGCAGCTTTTCGAACGGAAGGTCTTCGGATTGCAGCGCCCGTTTCAGGCGCAGAGCATTCTGGGCCGACCGCATGTCCAGTTCGAGCAGGGCAAAATACACATGGGCCTTGCTCAGAACGGTTTCCGTCCACTGCACCAGTGTTTTGGGCATGTCGATCAGAACGTAATCGAAATGGCTGCGGGCCAATTCGATAATACGTTCAATATCTTCAGGCCCAACCAGATCCAGCGGAATAATGTCGCTGGGAGCAGTCAGCACTTGCAGCTTGTCCTGAAAGCTCAGCAACGCCTGGCTGAAGATGTCTTCGTCCATAGTGTCTGTTTCGCTGAGCATTTCGAACACGATTTCGCGCCGTGGCAGATCCAAATAGGTGGAGACCGTGCCAAATTGAAGATCGAGATCAATCAGACAGACCGATGGTTTGTCGCCGTCCTGCAAAAGGGCCAGTTCCCAGGCCAGATTGGTGGCCAATGTGGTGGATCCAACGCCGCCAGACAAACCCTGGCAAACGATGACCGCACCTTCGCGGGATGTTCCAGATTGCAGCTGGTGCGGATTTCGGGCCGGTTCCGGTGCTTCTTCGGGTTTGTTCAGCCGGTCGATTGCGGATTGCAGTTCTTGTTCCGGCAGGGGGTAGGGAACGAATTCATCCGCGCCCTTGCGCAGCAATTGGTGCAGGGACGCCGGGGTGACATCCTCGGCGATCAGGATGACATTGATGTCACGGCTTTTGGCCTGGGTGATGATTTCCCCCATCAGAACCAGGTTGTCTTCGTCGTCCCCATCAATGGCCAGGGCCACAAATTCCAGCGACTCGGCCTCGGGCTGGCTGAAAAAGGCGAGGGCTTCGGCAAAACCAAGGTCACCCCAATTCTCGCCCAACGCGGATTCCATGTCTTCGATCAACAGGTCAAAGTTCTGCACATCACGGCTGATCGTGCAGGCGACGATCGGGTTTGCTTCGGGTTGCGGCATTTCGCTGCTCATTGCCTTCGTCCTCTTTACTGGGGCGGGGCAATGGCTGTGGCCTTGTCCTCACCCGCATGCGACTCGCATTGGTCGCACGTCACCTATTGAGAACAATGTCGGGGGCAATCTGGGCGAGATTTGGGCTAAAACCATCCAATTGTGGGGAATATGGCGACGATCACCGCCAAATGCACCTTATTGTGTGGATGTCGCGAAACTACCGGATTTGCTCAGCTCGCTTTTGGGAACCGCGCTTTCGATGTATTCGCGATAGACCACCTGGGCGTATTTACCGTCCAGCAGCGAGGGGTGGTTTTTCACAAAGCCGTTTACTTCGGTTACGGTACGCCGGTTGCGGCGTTCCCGGTTCGGCGTCTGGATCAGCGGCCGGGTTTCACCAAAGGACACAACAGCTTCGAGCCGGGACCGGCTGATGCCGCGTTGTGTCAGGTAGGACACAACCGTGCGGGCACGCCGCAGGCCCAACCGTTTGTTATAGCCGGATGACCCGACGGCGTCCGTATGTCCGTAAACACGAAAACGGACTTCGGGAAACTGTCGGATCCAATCGGCCTGTTGGTCCAGAACCGCACGGGCATTGGCGTCCAGAACCGTACTGTCAAACGCAAAAGTGATGGTCGTCGGGACCTCGGCGGCGAATTTCTGAGCCAATTGGATGGTATAGTTGCGATCACCGCTGTGAACTTGGGTGTTGTTCAGCGTTGCATTGCCAAATTGGCCGCTGTCCAATGCTCGACCGGCTTCATTTTCACAGGCGGCCAGCGCCAGAATCAGCCCAAGTGCTGTGATCTGTCGGATCATCTGCTTTTCGCCTCTCAATTCAATCCATCACGTAGCCATAGGACCCGCTGAAATCTTGTTTTGCAACCTCGCTGGCTGCGCCTTTTGTGGTCTTGGCAATTTGCCCGTTCAGGAACAGATTGCGTTCACTGGGGGGCTTGATCCGATCCGTCGGCAACGCCAAGGCTTCGCCCCGTGTTGGGGTCACCAGATGCGCAGTGATGATAATCACCAATTCGGTCTGGCTGCGCTGATAGTTTGCGCTGCGGAACAGTGTTCCCAAAACCGGGACGTCCCCCAACCAGGGCAATTGCGACGCATTGTCGAGGAACTCATCTTCGATCAACCCAGCAATGGCAAAGCTTTCTCCGTCGCGCATTTCAACGGTGGTCGATGTTTCGCGGCGGGTAAAGGCGTCAATCTGGAAGCCATTGATATTGATACCATTATTCTTGTCTATGGCAGATACCGAAGCTTCGAGCTCGAGGTTGATCAGGTCGCTGTCCACCACGCGGGGCACAAATTTCAGCTCGATCCCAAAGGGTTTGAATTCAACTGATATCGTGTTGTTTTCCTGTGCGACGGGAACCGGATATTCGCCACCCGCCAGGAATTTTGCTTCTTGTCCGGACAGGGCTGACAGGTTCGGTTCGGCCAGGGTGCGCACAACGCCTTTTTGCTCCAATGCTTCGAGCAAGAGGCCGACCTGATACGATCCTGCATTAAATCCAAACAGGACTGCGCCGGTGTTTTCGTTTGTGACCGGGATATTGCCGGTCAAAGCGTTGGTCAGGGCAGGCTGGTTGTTCAGCGTGTTGACACCACCGTTGACGCCAAAGCTGCTGCCGCCAGTGATCCCGAGAGATGTGCTGAGCGATTTGGATACATTACGCTGCATTTCTGCAAAGCGTACTTTCAACATGACTTGCTGAACGCCGCCAACGCTCATCAGGTTGGAAACCCGTTCGGGCGCATAGCGTTCGGCCAAATCCATGGCCCGTTGCAAGCGCGAGGAACTGGAAACGGTACCGGACAGAACGATGCCATCATTGGCGGTGCGAACTTCGATCTTTTCGCCGGGCAGAATCTGACGCAGGCGCTCTTTGAATTCGGTCACATCGGCTGCGACGCGCACATTGACATTGGTGATCAACCGCCCGGTTGCATCCAGCAGGGTCAATGTTGTCAGCCCCGGGGATTTGCCCAGCACATAGATGGTGCGGTCGGACAGAGATGAAATGTCAGCGATCCCCGGATTGGCGATGCTGAGTTCGGCAAAAGGAGTCTCGCTTTCGACCACCACCGCGCGGTTCATAGGAACATCCAGCGTTGCCTGGGTTCCACGGTTGACCACCTTCAGTGAATCGGCCTGTGCGTATGCGCCCATCACTGGTGCACATGCGACCGCCACCCCAAACAGGGCTGCCTTGAAATAATCGTTAATTCCCATGTGACCTGCCTCTCCGATCACGCCTCGGTTACGGGTCTTTTTGCCCGATCTTTGCGCCACTGTGCGGCAATTTCTATTTTTTTGCAAGAATCAAAGACTTCTGGCGCGTCTCTGATGTGGGTAAGTGGCAACACGCAGAACGCAGGCCCGACAAATTGCCGGGCCTGATCGTGAATAACGCGTTGAATTTTCATCAGTTCGTGCAGGGGATCGGAATTTCGATAACCTCGGCACCGCGGCGGTTGCGAATGGTGCAAACCTGTTTTTCTTCTTGAACAGCCACCGCTTCGAGCGTTTCCAACCCCAACAGCGAACGCTGATCGACTTCGATAGACGATGCGATGGTGTCGTCGGTGGCCCCGACAAGTGACAGTGACAACCGCCCGGTTGTTTGGGCCTGGGCAAGTCCGGCAACCTGTTCGGGGCGGGCGGCGACCGTGACAGTGCGTGCAATCACGTTTTCTTCCAGATCGTCGCCTGCGCTTTGGTCAATGGCAATCAGCTGAACACCGGCCTCGATCAGACGGGTCAGATCTCCGCGGTCGTTTCCGGTTTCACGGACTCGACCGGTCCAATAAATATCAACCCGGTCCCCTGGGCGCAGGAAGCCGGACACGCCGGTGGCGACGTCGACCTTGATCGCAAACGCACGCATACCCCGCTCCAATTGAGAGGTAATGCCGGCATCTTCGCCGGGCTGGGTCACTTTGATGGCGAGGATTGCCTCGTCTTTTTCCATCGCGCGCAACACTACCCGGTTATCCTTGGTGTCGGTGGGGAACAGGGCGTCGGCCTCTTTGAATGTTCCTTCGGGAATGGCATTGACGGGCCAAAGCACGGTGCGCACATCTTCTTTTGCCAATTCTTCGCCATACCGCAGAGCGCGATTGGCGACAAAAACCTTGACCGTGGGCACGACTTCCTGCCGAGCCTGACGTTCACGTGCCAATTCGTTCTGGTAGGAGGCTATGTATTTCTTTGCCATCATGACCGCGCCCCCTGCGAGGGCAATCCCTACGATCAGCACCAATCCAAAAACAGCTCTCATACCTTCACCTCACTTCTTACCCGCGAATTTTCAAAATCATCGGCGATGCCTGTCGCCGCAGATCAATCGTAGCAACAGATCATGGCCATATTAGGGTGGGCCAGAGTCGCCAGCTGATCGGGATGATTCCGGGTATTGAATTCTTGTTAATCGCCAACAACCGTATCGGTTAAATGATCACCGACATTATTGCCCAGGCCACCGGATGCAGATTGCAAGGATGTGATTGCGACACCGGTCAAAAGCACGACCGCAGCAGTCAGTACAACCCAATCAACAGTCACAGCGCCGTCTTCGTCCTTGCGAAAGGTCTCTTTGATACGCTTGAACATATTACCCTCCCCTATGGGAATATCACTTTGGACAAAAGGCCGTGTCTTTACGCGAAAGACACGGCCTCCTGGCAGTCTTGCGGCTATGGAGCCAGAATTATGCCGGGTCTTTGCCTTCGATGAAGGTACCGGTGGATTCGGTCAGGTTCGACGCGCCGGTTTCGATCGAGGTGTAAGCAGCGCCAGCCAGGGCAACAACAGCTGCGGTCAGAACGACCCAGTCAACAGTCACAGCACCGTTTTCGTCTTTGCGGAATTTGTTGAAGAATTTCATCATGGTTTGTCCCTCCATAGGATCCTGTTTGATTTTCTATCCTCCCCGAAACTCTTTGGTCCTGCTCTCACTCAGGGCCGTTTCAGCTTGGCATGGTTGTATATAACGGGGTGAATGGGGCATCAGTTTGGCAGCGAAAAAGAAAATTATAAAAATTCGCATTATTCCCTCGAAAGCAAGGTAAGATACTGAAATTAAATGAAATATATGAAGAATAGTTTTTGATAGGACGTTGAAATTGGGTTAAATATGGTCTGAATGTGGCGATGCTGTTCTCTCAGGCCTTACCGAACGTGGCCTTCAATCCAATCAACCCTAAGAGAAGCTCACCCTGCCGTTTTCTTTGGTGAAACCTGGTTTGAAACGCGCAAAAGGGCGGACGCGAAAACGGGATCAATGGAGAGCCGCCAGGACAGTGCCAGTGATGCCGTGACTTTGATCTTGCGTGGTTTGCACCCATGGTCTGTAGGGCAAACAAAAAGAAACCGCGCTTCCCTACTTGGGAAACGCGGCTCAAATCTGGATATCGAAGAAACCCTATTATGCGGGGTCTTTGCCTTCGATGAAGGTGCCGGTGGATTCGGTCAGGTTCGACGCGCCGGTTTCGATCGAGGTGTAAGCAGCGCCAGCCAGGGCAACAACAGCAGCGGTCAGAACGACCCAGTCAACAGTCACAGCACCGTTTTCGTCTTTGCGGAATTTGTTGAAGAATTTCATCATGGTTTGTCCCTCCATAGGATCACAAGATTTTGCCAGTTAACCGTGTCGTCCGTTTGGAACCGTCTCTCTCGTTGGTTCATGTCCGACTTGGTATGAGCATATATAGCCAGCGTCCCGTGGCAGGATTTGGGCGAATTCTGGGAAATGTTTGCCAGATTCTAAATTTTTGACAATAATTCTCTTAGTTATTGATTTTAATATTAATTTTTCACTGACGCCGCTGTCGCCTCGTCGATTGGTGCGTCGTGAGGGCATCAATTTAGGCAGAATCGTCACGATTTGGGCTGCATATTCTGGTTTCGCACCGGTTTTTCAGCAAAGATTCACGCAAAACAAAACGAGCAGTACAGTACAATGGTGATCTTGAGGCGAATTTTCATTCTGCTGGCCCTGTCGGCCGTGCCTGCGACTGCGGATACCCCCGCTCCGTTTCCTGAATTCAGTGCCAAACGGATAAAGCCGCCGTCGACCGGGACCAAAAAACGGATCACGATCCAGATTGATCCCGAAGAACAACGACCGGTCACCAAGGCCGCCGATCCAGAGAACGATTCTGAAACCCGCACAGCTGCGGTAGGCGCACACAATTGGTTTTGGGATCGGGTATCGCCGGAATTGACCAGCTCTGGTCCCGGACGGTTGAACCAGGCGTTGCAGGCTATTCGCGCCGAGGGAGGTGTTCGGACCCCACGGTTGCAACATCTCCAGGAAATCGCCCAGTCGCGCGGTATTTCGATTCTGACGGCGACGGTCGGAACCAAGGTTTCTCCGGCCTTGGTGTTAGCGGTGATTGCGGTGGAATCCGCAGGTCGCGCGGATGCCCAAAGCGGGGCAGGGGCCCAGGGGCTGATGCAACTGATGCCAGCGACGGCCAGCCGTTTTGGCGTGACAGACAGTCTGCAACCAGATGAAAACATCAGTGGTGGAGTGAAATATCTGGATTGGCTGATGCAGGAGTTCGGCAATGACCCGATTTTGGTGCTGGCCGGGTATAATGCAGGCGAGGGGTCGGTACGTAATCATGACGGCGTTCCGCCCTTTGCGGAAACCCGTGACTATGTTCCCAAGGTTCTGGCGGCTTTTGACGTGGCGCGCGGTTTATGCGCCACGCCGCCCGAATTGATCAGCGATGGTTGCGTGTTTCAGGTGATGCACGCCGCACAACAGTGAAACTCCATTTCAGGTGACGCCCTGTGATCTCGGGCACCAGCACAGCACAAAAAAAAGCCCCGCCGGAACAGGCAGGGCTTTTGAATTGAACATCAAGCGGATCAGTTGACCAAAGTGGCCTCGGTCGCAGCGCGGAATTCTTCTTCGGTCACACCGTCGGCCAGTTCGACCAGTTTCAAACCGCCATCGACGACGTCCATCACGCCCAGATTTGTGATGATCCGGTCCACGACGCCCTTGCCGGTCAGCGGCAGGGTGCATTCCTTGAGGACCTTGGAGACGCCATGTTTGTTGGCGTGGTCCATGACCACCACAACGCGTCCCACACCAGCGACCAGATCCATGGCGCCACCCATGCCCTTGACCAGCTTGCCCGGGATCATCCAGTTCGCCAGGTCGCCGTTTTCGGCCACTTCCATAGCGCCCAGAATCGCCATGGCGATCTTGCCGCCGCGGATCATGGCGAATGACTGCGCGCTGTCGAAATAGGCGGTCTGGGGCAGCTCGGTGATGGTCTGCTTGCCGGCGTTGATCAGGTCCGCGTCTTCTTCGCCCTCGTAGGGAAAGGGGCCCATGCCCAGCATGCCGTTTTCCGATTGCAGCGTCACTTCGACGCCTTCAGGGATGTAGTTACTGACCAGCGTCGGGATCCCGATGCCGAGGTTCACATACCAGCCGTCCTGCAGTTCCTGAGCCGCGCGTGCGGCCATCTGGTTACGATCCCAAGCCATTATGCGGTCTCCTTCTGACGAACCGTGCGCTGTTCGATGCGCTTTTCATGATCGCCTTTGATGATGCGGTGCACGTAGATGCCGGGCAAGTGGATCGTGTCGGGATCCAGCGAACCGGTCGGCACGATTTCTTCGACTTCGACAACGCAGATCTTGCCACAGGTTGCGGCCGGTGCGTTGAAATTTCGGGCGGTCTTGCGGAACACCAGATTGCCAGTCTCATCGGCTTTCCAGGCTTTGACGATGGCCAGATCGGCAAACAGCCCTTCCTCCATGATGTAGGCTTCGTCTGCGCCATCAGGGCCGGTTGGGAATGTTTTTTCTTCCTTGCCGTCAGCAATCACCGTGCCCACGCCAGTCTTGGTGTAAAAGCCGGGAATGCCTGCGCCACCGGCGCGCATACGTTCGGCCAGGGTGCCTTGGGGGTTGAATTCCAGCTCCAGCTCGCCGGACAGGTACTGACGCATGAATTCCGCGTTCTCACCCACATAAGAGGAGATCATCTTTTTGACCTGGCGGGTCTGCAACAGGATGCCGATACCAAAATCATCAACGCCTGCGTTGTTGGAGGCAAAGGTCAGATCCTTGACACCGGACTCTTTGATGGCGTCCAGCAGCAATTCGGGGATGCCGCATAGGCCAAAGCCCCCTGCCGCAATGAACATGCCGTCATGAAGCAGCCCATCGAGCGCTTCGGCGGCGTTGGCGTAGACTTTTTTCATGAAACTCTCCCAACAGCATGAAGTTGCTGGCGGTTGTGCCCCCGGTGCGGGGACGAGTCAATGTGCCATACCGGGCATGGGTATTTCTACGGATGGTTCGATGGCGGCGGGCGCAGGTGAGACCTCTCGACCTGATTTGCACAGCTCAGTGCAGGGCCGGCCGTTCGCGCCCTCCGCCCACCCTGTCATTCAGCAAGGGGTTTTCCCTTCGCGCGCGCCGTCCTTCAGCGAGGAGTTTTCCCCTCGCGCTCCCCGCCCTTCAGCGAGGGGCCAGCCCCTCGCGCTCCCCGAGGTATTTTCTACCAGAAAGAAACAGGCTCAGCCTTTGCTGGCGGTCTTCTTGGTGGTTTTCTTGGCCGCAGGCTTTTTGGCAGGAGCTTTCTTCTTGGTGGTTTTCTTGGCTGCTTTTTCGGTGATCAGTTGCAGCGCCAGCTCCATAGTGACAGTCGTGGGATCGGTATCTTTGGGCAGGGTCGCATTGACCTTTTCCCATTTGACATAAGGCCCATAACGCCCATCCTGAACGGTGATCGCGCCGCCATCGGGATGATCGCCCAACTCCTTGATCGGTTTTGCAGCCGCGCGCCCGCGTCCGCGTGGATTGGCGCGCTTTTCAGCCAACAGCTCTACTGCGCGGTTCATACCGATCTCCAGAACGTCGTTGGGATCCTTGAGATTGGCGTAGGTCGGTTTTTCCTCGTCCGGAAGCTGGTGCATCAGGAAGGGGCCAAAGCGACCAAAGTTCGATTTGATCTCTCCGCCATCAGGGTGGACGCCGATGACCCGAGGCAGGTTGAGCAGAACCAATGCCTTTTCAAGGTCCATGTCATCTTTGGACCAGCCGCGTGGCAAAGATGCGCGCGGGGGTTTCTTGTTCTCGGGCGTGGGTTCGCCGCGCTGGACGTAGGGGCCGAAGCGCCCGGCCTTGAGGTGGATTTCATCCTCGCCGTCCATGCCAAGCAGACGTTCGTCACCATCGGCTCCTTCGCCTGCGATGGGGCGGGTATAGGTGCATTCGGGGTAATTGCCACAGCCGACAAATCCGCCGGTACGCGAAGTTTTCAGGTGCAATTGACCCTGGCCGCATTTCGGGCAAACCCGGGGGTCGCTGCCGTCTTCACGCGGGGGATAGAGCTGAGGTGCCAGCGCGTCATCCAGCACGTCCAGAACTTCGGTGATGCGCAGTTCGGAGGTCTCTGAAATCGCGGCCGAGAAATCGCGCCAGAACTTGCCCAGGATATCCTTGTAGTCGCCATCTCCCGCGCTGACGTCATCCAGTTGCGCCTCGAGATTGGCCGTAAATTCGTACCCCACATACTGGCGGAAGAAATTCAGCAGAAAGATGGTGACGATACGTCCCTTGTCTTCGGGGTGCAGGCGGTTCTTGTCCTTGCGCACATATTCGCGGTCCTGGATCGTGGTGATGACGCTGGCATAGGTCGATGGACGACCAATTCCCAACTCCTCCATCTTCTTGACCAGTGTCGCCTCGGTATAACGCGGCGGTGGCAGGGTGTGGTGCTGCAGGGCCAGGACGGATTGGTCTGCGGACAAAACAGCCGTGCCGTTTTTCATCATGTCCGAGGCGGACGCTGCTTCGAGAACGTCGGCGCTGTCCTTGGCCGTCTTTTCGAACTGGCCCCTGAGCGAGTTGCCGGAGAAGCTGGCCGCTTCGCCCTGCATGATCTGAGGCAGGCGCTTGTCATCTTCGTCAGCCACGTCATCGCGGCCTTCTTCGTAGACGCGCATGAAACCATCAAACAGCATCACCTGCCCGGTGGCGCGCAGCACGACCTGTCGGTCATTCGATCCGACGTCGACGGTGGTGCGCTCGAGACGGGCACCCTCCATCTGGCAGGCCAGAGTACGCTTCCAGATCAGGTCGTAAAGCTTGCGCTGATCATCATCCGTGAGCCTCAGGCTGCTCGCATCGCGCGACATGTCGGTCGGGCGAATACATTCGTGGGCTTCCTGGGCGTTCTTGGCCTTGTTCTTATAAATGCGCGGCTTGGATGGCACATAGTTGGCACCATAGCGGGTTTCGATCTCGGCGCGGGCGGCCTGGACCGCTTCGGGGGCCATGTCGATACCGTCGGTCCGCATATAGGTGATATAGCCGGCTTCATACAGTCGCTGTGCCGCGCTCATGGTCTGGCGCGCGCCCATGCCGAATTTGCGGCTGGCCTCCTGCTGCAGGGTTGAGGTCATGAATGGCGCTGATGGGTTGCGCGAGGCGGGTTTGGCTTCGACCGATTGCACGAACAAGTCGCGCGAGGCGACGGCCTGGACGGCCAGCTCTGCGGCAGTTTCTGTTCCAAGATCAAATTTGTCGAGTTTGTCACCGCCCAGAACGGTCAGGCGGGCCTCAAAATCCTGACCACGCGGGGTGGTCAGAAGAGCGCGTACCGACCAGTATTCCTGGGCGTTAAAGGCTTCGATCTCCATCTCGCGTTCGACGATCAGGCGCAGGCACACCGACTGCACGCGTCCGGCTGACTTGGCACCGGGCAGTTTGCGCCACAACACCGGGGAGAGGTTGAAACCCACCAGATAATCCAACGCGCGTCGCGCCAGATAAGCTTCGACCAGGGGCATATCAACCTGGCGTGGGTTGCGCATTGCTTCGGCAACCGCGTCCTTGGTGATCGCGTTGAAGGTCACGCGGCTTACCGGCGTGTCCTTTTTGATCGACCGACGTTTTGTCAACGCCTCTTGCAGGTGCCAGCTGATGGCCTCGCCCTCGCGATCGGGGTCCGTCGCGAGGATCAGCGCGTTGTCTTCCTTCAGGGCGTCGGCAATGGCTTTGACATGTTTGCGACTGTCGTTGCCGACTTCCCATTTCATCTCGAAATCATTGTCCGTATCGACGGATCCATCCTTGGGCGGAAGGTCCCGAACATGGCCGTATGATGCCAAAACGGTGTAGTCCGAGCCTAGATATTTATTGATGGTTTTGGCTTTGGCCGGGGATTCTACAACAACTACAGGCATTTACGTTAAAACCTCTTTGGGCGGGTATACTGCGTTCTATGGCCGGGCAAGATGTGGGGTGCAAGTGGTTATTGTCAATCCGCGAGTTTTGGGCGCAGGGTAACGGGGCAAAACAACCCGCAAATCAGGATGTGAACATGGTGGAATGGCGAATTTTCGGGTGGCTGTTGTTGGGATTTTTGGCTTCTGGACAGGGCGCGTTGGCACAGACCTGGCACAGCCCGAACAGGGGCACCGCTGAGCGTGCCGCGCTGATGGATGCCATGCGCCCGCATGCTGAATGGGTGTTGGGCGCGCCGGTGCAATTTGTTGTCGATGATCTTCGGGTTGCGGGGGCGCTGGGTTATGTATCGCTGAGCCCGCAGCGGCCGGGTGGCGGCCAGATTGACATTCGGGCAACGCCGGGGTTTGCCCGGGGGCAACTGGATGCAGACGTCATGGATGGGACTAACATGCATGCCCTTTATCGCAGGTCCGGTTCGGTCTGGGTGGCCGTGTTGTGGTCTGTGGGCGCGACGGATGTTTGGTTTGCCGCGCCTGAATACTGTGGAATCTGGCGCGCGGTCATCCCCGAATACTGTGTAGGGCAATAGGGGGTCAATGCGACAGGCTGAGCAATCCGCCAGGCTGTCGGTTGATCTTGCCGTCCAACTCCAGATCAACCAGCGCAGGGCCGACGTCTCCGGCACGGGCGTGCAGGTCGCGGATCAGCTGATCTTCGGCCAGGGGTGATGGCCCAAGCCGGCTCAGGATCTGTTGGTGCAATTCCGCGGTCTCACGCAGGCTGCGTTTCTCTGGTGGTGGGGCAGGGAGAGCCGAAAGCAGATCCTCTGTCGCGGCCTCTGTTGTTACTTCGTCTTCAACAATCGGGAGCGCAGCAACGATATCGCCCGCCGTGCGCACCAGTTGTGCACCATCCCGGATCAGCATGTTGCAGCCAGCGGCCCGGGTGTCAAAGGGATGACCGGGTACCGCCAGAACCTCGCGCCCCTGATCAAGCGCGTCCCGAGCGGTGATCAAACTGCCCGACTTTGCGGCTGCTTCGACCACGACGACTGCGCGCGACAGGCCCGAGATGATCCGGTTGCGCTTTGGGAAATGGCGGGCAATGGGGGAGACCCCCATTGGTTGCTCGCTCAACCTGAGTCCACTGGTGGCAATGTCGTGGGCGAGTTCGGTGTTTTCCACTGGATAGATTTGGTCGACGCCCCCGGCCATGACCGCAATCGTGCCGGTTTTTAGCGACGCTACATGTGCGGCCGTGTCGATACCGCGGGCCAGACCCGAGGCGATGACATAGCCCTGCTGGCCCATTTCAGTGACCAATGCCCGCGCCATGCGTGTGCCCAACGACGACGCGTTGCGCGCCCCGACCATAGCCACACAGGGGCGCGTTAGCAGGGAAAGATCGCCAATGGCCCACAGAAGCGGAGGCGCATCGCTGATTTGTGCCAAGTCTGAAGGATACTCTGGGGAGCCCAGGCACAAAAGCCGCGCGTTGGCGACTTTTGCAGCCTTGAGTTCCGCTTCGACCACACCGGGCGGGCATATTTCATACCCCGACACCCCGGCTGCACGTGCCACTTCGGGCAGTGCCAAAAGCGCGTTCTGCGCTGTGCCATATTCGGCCATCAGTCGATAAAAGGTCGTGATCCCGACCCTGCGAGAGCGCAACAGACGAAGCCACGAAAACCGATCATCTTCCGTGGTGGGTGGGAGTGGGGGGTGAATGGAAGAATTCTGATCCTCGGTCATCCGTTGCTCCGCCTGCTTGCAGAAACAGGATTAACGTGTCGCGGGTTAACAGCTGGTGAATCAAAGCAAATTAATCGCAGATTTGTTCTAATTCGAGGTCGGTTATTTGGTACCTCATTGTAAATAAAAGGAAAATTTTGGGTGCTGGAATGGTGGCCCTCTAAAGTTATGCGAAATCAAAACAAAATGGGCGCAAGGATTAACTTGCGCCCAGTCTGAATATTCACTGCGAACAGATCGTTGGGGTCTGAGTGCCTCAGGCGGCTGCCCCCCCGACGGTGAGCCCATCCATCAACACCGTGGGCTGTCCGACACCGACCGGGACCCATTGCCCGGCCTTGCCACAATTGCCCATGCCGGGATCCAGCGCCATGTCATTGCCGAGGCCGCGAATGCGTTTCAACGCCGAAGCACCATCCCCAATTAATGTCGCCCCTTTGACCGGAGCGCCGATTTTGCCGTTTTGAACGCGGTAGGCTTCGGTACAGGAGAAAACAAATTTGCCATTGGTGATATCGACCTGGCCGCCGCCAAACCCGACGGCCCAGATCCCATCCTTGATTTCGGCCACCAAATCATCCGGGTTGGCGTCGCCCCCCAACATATAGGTGTTTGTCATCCGCGGCATCGGCGCATGAGCATAGCTTTGGCGGCGACCGTTGCCAGTGGGGGAGACTCCCATCAGGCGGGCATTCTGGCGATCCTGCATATAGCCGACAAGAATACCGTCTTCTATCAACGTGTTCTTTTGCGATGGTGTTCCTTCGTCATCGATGCTGATCGATCCGCGCCGGTCGGCGATTGTTCCGTCGTCCAACACGGTGACCCCTGGGGCGGCGACCTGCTGACCCAGAAGACCGGCAAAGGCGGACGATCCTTTGCGGTTGAAATCCCCTTCCAACCCATGGCCGATCGCTTCGTGCAGCAGGATACCGGGCCATCCGGGGCCGAGCGCCACTTCCATCACGCCCGCCGGGGCCGGTTCAGCATCCAGATTGACCACCGCGATACGCAGAGCTTCGCGGACCTTGGCCTGCCAATCGGCGGGATCCACCAGCCCATCCAGCCCAATCCGGCCACCGCCCCCGGCGCTTCCGCTTTCGCGACGACCGTTGTGCTCTACAATGACCGACACGTTGACACGGGTCATCGGGCGGGTGTCGCTCAGGTGTACCCCGTCTGGGCGCAGGATCTGAATTTCCTGAAGCGAGGCAGCCAGAGTCGCCGACACCTGAACCACTCTTTGATCCAGATCACGTGCGTAGGCATCAATTTCCTTGAGCGTGTCGATTTTCAGCGGGAAATCCATGGCCGCAATCGGATCGGCATCGGTGTAGAGCCTGCGATTGGTGGGCGCCGGGGCAGCTGCCAAGGTTCCGCCGCCGTCGCCAACCGCCAGACGCGCGGTTTCGGCTGCCCGTTTCAGCGCCGGGATCGACACATCGGTGGAATGGGCATATCCGGCGACTTCGCCACGCACGGCCCTTAGTCCAAAGCCCTCGGAGGCATCATAGCTGGCGGTGCGCAGCCGCCCGTCGTCAAACACCAGCGCTTCGGATTTGCGTCGTTCGACAAAAATCTCTCCATCGTCGGCCCCGTCGGTGGCGTGACGCAGAATCCCTTCGGCCTCATCCAGCGGCAGAGAGGTGTCAAACGGGCGAAATTGGGTATCAGACGTCGTTGTCATGGGGGCGAGCCTCGGATTTTTTTGATTTAGATCAAGAAAGCGTCTGTTTGACGCAAGCATTCCTCTTTATCTGTACTCCGGAATATGGTTTTTAACGCCGTTAAAGACAACGGGGCCGGTGCGTTTTCGTGAATCAGCGATTCTGATGCGATGCGTTTGCCGGTGCGAGGACTAAAACGATCAACCGATCAGGACAGAACATGAAGAACGCTTTGACGCTTTCGGGCCTTTTTGCCGGCCTGCTGAGCTTGCCCGCCGCCGCACAAGACGCCGCGCAATCCATTGGTAAACCTGTTCCCGGCGGACTGGGTTTCCAACCTGCTGCCACGGAATTGGCACGCGATTTGCAATCGCTGGATTATTTGATCCTGGTCATCATTACCGCCATCTGTATCTTTGTGATCGGATTGGTGCTGTGGGTGATCGTTCGCTATAACCAGCGTGCCAACCCGACACCGGCCAGCTTTTCGCATTACACACCTGTAGAAATCGCCTGGACCTTGGGCCCGATCATCATCCTGGTGTTCATCGGTGCGTTTTCGTTGCCGGTGCTGTTCAAACAGCAGGAAATCCCCGAAGCAGACATCACCATCAAGGTGACAGGCTACCAGTGGTACTGGGGCTATGAATATGTTGACGAGGGTTTTGGCTTTGAAAGCTTCCTGCTGCCCAAGGACGAACTGGTCGAAAACGGGTACCAGCCTGATGAATATCTGCTGGCCACCGACACCAAAGTCGTCGTGCCGATCGGCAAGACCATCGTGATGCAGGTGACTGCTGCCGATGTGATCCATTCCTGGACCATTCCCGCGTTTGGCGTAAAACAGGACGGTGTGCCCGGACGTTTGGCCGAACTGTGGTTCGCAGCCGAAAAAGAAGGCATCTATTTTGGTCAGTGTTCGGAACTGTGCGGCAAGGATCACGCCTATATGCCGATCACCGTCCAGGTCGTGAGCCAGGAAGCCTATGAGGCCTGGTTGGCAGAGGCCAAAGAAGAATACGCCTCTTTGCCGCAGACCTATCAGGTTGCAATGAAGTGAACCCCGAATGGTGGGCCTTGGCCCACCGTTCTCGCAAGACGGAAGTAGGGTGCGTGGTTTCACGCACCTTTCGCGCCCAAAGGAAGTCGAAATGAGCGACGCAAGCTTTAATGCCAGCCAGGCCTACGAGGACGAAGCCAGCTTTGGTGACTATTTCGCCCTGCTCAAGCCACGGGTGATGTCGCTTGTGGTGTTCACGGCGCTTGTCGGTTTGGTCGCCGCGCCGGTTTCTGTGAACCCATTTGTTGCCTTTTGTGCCATCCTGTTTATCGCCATTGGCGGCGGGGCTTCGGGTGCTTTGAACATGTGGTGGGACGCCGATATCGACGCCATCATGAAGCGGACCAAAAAGCGTCCGATTCCCGCGGGCAAGGTCGGCTCTGAAGAAGCCATGCAGATCGGTCTGGCGCTATCGGCCATGTCCTGTGTGATGCTGGCGCTGGCAACCAATATCTTTGCCGGTCTGTTCCTGGCCTTTACCATCTTCTTTTACGTTGTCGTTTACACCATGTGGCTGAAACGGCTGACGCCACAGAACATCGTGATCGGCGGCGCTGCCGGAGCTTTCCCGCCGGTCATCGGCTGGATCGCGGCCACCGGATCGATGGACGTTGAACCCTGGCTGATGTTCGCTTTGACGTTCATGTGGACGCCGCCGCATTTCTGGGCTCTGGCCTTGTTCATGCGTTCGGACTACGACGATGCTGGTGTGCCGATGCTGACCGTGACCCACGGTCGCCGCGCGACCCGCACACATATTCTGGTTTATACGGCACTGTTGGCCCTGTTTGCGGTGGGCGCAGCGTTCTCGGACATTGGCGGGCCGATCTATCTGACCGTCGCCGTGGTGCTGAACGCCCTGTTCCTTCGTGGGGCCTGGAAGATTACGCGCCGTGACGAAGACGCGTCAGAAGCCGACAACTTCAAAGTTGAACGCAGCTTCTTCAAACTCTCGCTTCTGTATCTGTTCCTGCACTTTGGTGCGGTGCTGATCGAGGCGGTCCTGAAACCCTTTGGTCTGGGAGGCTGGTAATATGGCTCTGCAACCAACTCACGAACTGCACAAACGCCGGTTCAGCCGCAATGTTGGCGTCGGTCTCACGCTCGTCGCCTTTATCGTGATTGTGTTCGGCCTGACTGTGGCCAAGGTCACATCGCCTGGTTTTTCCGTGTCTCAGGCCGCGTCGGAGCAAAAGTAATGGCGTTGCAGGGTCCCCAGAAAACCGTAGTGCAATTGGTGGCTGTTGTTGTCACCATGGGCGCTTTGGCGTGGGCGTCCGTTCCGTTTTACGACTGGTTCTGCCGGGTCACCGGATTTGGCGGCGTCACTGGCGTTGCAACCAAAGGATCAGACGAGATTCTGACCAAGACGATCAAAGTGCGCTTTGATGCCTCCAAGGAACGTGATTTCCCATGGGAATTCAAACCGATCCAACGCGAGATGACCATCCGCATTGGTGAAACCGGGCTGGCCTTTTACGAGGCCTACAACCCCACCGACCGTCCCATTGCCGGGGCTGCGTCCTATAATGTGACGCCTTATTCGGCCGGGGGGTTCTTTGAGAAGATACAGTGTTTCTGCTTTAACGAGCAGATCCTGCAACCGGGGGAGCGGGTGGAAATGCCTGTAACCTTCTTTGTCGACCCGGAAATCGTTGATGACCGGGACGGAAAATACGTGCATACGATCACGCTTTCGTACACGTTCTATGAAATTGATCTGCCCGAGGGCTATGCCGCTCTTGATGGACAGACAGAAAATAAAATGAACTAAGGCCGCTAGGTGAGGGACACTTGAATGGCGCACGCTAAAAATCACGATTTTCACATTCTGCCCCCGTCGATTCTGCCCTTTATGGGCGCGTTGGGTGGCTTCATCATGCTGTTTGGCGCAGTCATGTGGATGCACGATATCACCCCCTACATGTTCTGGATCGGCCTCGCGATGGTCCTGTATGTCATGTATGACTGGTGGTCCAAAGTTGTCGCTGAAAGCAAGATCGGCGATCACACCAAAGTGGTCCGTATCGGCCTGCGCTATGGCTTCATCCTGTTTGTGATGTCCGAAGTCATGTTCTTTGTCGCCTGGTTCTGGTCGTTCTTCAAACACGCCATGTACCCGATGGAGACCTATGCCGGCACCGAATATGTCGCGCCTTATATCCTGCCGGTGGATCCATTCCACCTGCCGCTGATCAATACGCTGATCCTGCTGTTGTCGGGCTGTGCCGTAACCTGGGCACACCACGCGCTGGTACATGGCAATGACCGCAAGGCATTGGTTCAGGGGCTGACCATCGGCATTCTGCTGGGCATCGCATTCACCGGGCTGCAGGCGTATGAATACGCACACCTGCTGCACGAAGGGTGGCAGTTCGGCGGGGACGAATTCTATTCGAACTTCTTTATGGCCACGGGTTTCCACGGCTTCCACGTTCTGATCGGGACTATCTTTCTGATCGTCTGCCTGATCCGTGCAATGAAGGGTGATTTCACCCCTGAACAGCACGTCGGTTTCGAGGCTGCTGCCTGGTACTGGCACTTTGTGGACGTTGTTTGGCTGTTCCTGTTCTTTGCTGTGTACCTGTGGGGCACTGCAGGTCTGTAATCGTGCGAATGTAACCGATACAGGATTGTAGTTGAAAAACACGATCCCGGTTGTCACAAGCAAGGCGCGCGGAAACCCCGCGCGCCTTCTGCGTTATCAAGAGCCCGCACATGCGTCGTTTTCTGTTCGTCATCTTTGGCCTGGTTGGTCTGGGTATCCTGCTGTCTCTGGGGACATGGCAGGTGCGCCGTCTGGCCTGGAAAGAGGCTGTGCTGTCCGAAATTGAAACCCGAATTGCTGCCGCGCCAGTTGCGTTGCCGGTGACCCTGAACCCCGAAGCAGACCGGTATCTGCCTGTGCAGATCACGGGTGAATTGCTGGAGGGGGAAATTCACGTTCTGGTGTCTCTGAAACGGGTTGGTGCCGGGTATCGTGTCATTGCACCGATGGCGACTGGGGACCGGGTTATTCTCGTGGATCGCGGGTTTATCGATCTCGAAGACAAGGACACCCCGCGCACCCTGGGCGAGGCGGCGGTGACCGGCAATCTGCATTGGCCCCAGGAAATCGACAGCTATACGCCGGATCCGGGTTTTGACGCCAACATCTGGTTTGCCCGCGATGTGGACATGTTGTCGGCGGCATTGGGCACCGAACCTGTTCTGGTCATTGCGCGATCCAAAACAGACCCTGCGATCATGCCACTGCCTGTCAGCACGACAGGCATCCCGAATGACCACCTGCAATATGTCATCACCTGGTACGGATTGGCCCTGGTTTGGGCGTCCATGATGACCTTTTTCTTCTGGCGCACCCGCGCCGCAAAAACGAGCTGAGAGTTGAACCGATGAAATACATCTCGACCCGGGGCCAAGCGCCCGAGCTGACATTCGAAGAGGCCATGCTGACCGGGCTGGCCCGCGACGGGGGGCTGTATGTCCCGGCAGAGATCCCGCAGATGTCCAAGGGTGACATCGCGGCGCTGGCCGGTCTCAGCTATGAGGAAACGGCGTTCCGGGTGATGTGGCCGTTTGTCTCCGACAGCTTTACCGAAGAAGAATTCCGCGGCTGCATTACCCGCGCCTATGCCGATTTTGGCCATGCGGCCCGCGCTCCCATGGTGCAACTGGCCCCAAACCACTTCCTGCTCGAACTGTTCCACGGCCCGACGCTGGCGTTCAAGGATTTCGCCATGCAGCTGATTGGTCAGCTGTTCCAGGTGGCGCTGAAACGGCGCGGTGAAACCGTGACCATCGTCGGCGCGACCTCGGGCGATACCGGATCGGCGGCGATCGAGGCGTTCCGGGGCTTGGATGCGGTCAACGTGTTTATTCTGTACCCGCATGGCCGCGTGTCCGAAGTGCAGCGTCGCCAGATGACCACGCCGGATGACAGCAATGTGCATGCACTGGCAGTGGATGGAGATTTCGACGATTGCCAGGCCCGCGTCAAAGACATGTTCAACGACTTTGAGTTCCGCGATGGCGTCAAATTGGCTGGGGTGAATTCGATCAACTTTGCCCGGGTGCTGGCGCAGGTGGTCTATTACTTCTATTCCGCCGTGGCTTTGGGTGCGCCGGAACGCGAGGTGTCCTTTACCGTGCCCACCGGCAATTTCGGCGACATCTTTGCAGGCTTCATTGCCAAACAAATGGGGCTGCCGATTGATCGTCTGGTGGTTGCCACCAACCAGAACGACATTCTGCACCGCTGCCTGTCCGGGCAGGGCTATTTCAAGGGCGATACCATCCCGTCGATCAGCCCATCGATGGATATTCAGGTCAGCTCGAACTTTGAACGTGCGTTGTTTTATGCCTATGGCCGCGATGGGGCCGCCGTTGCGCAGCTGATGGATGAGCTGGGGCAGGGCGGGTTCAATGTCTCGCAGGGGGCGATGCAGGCGCTGTCCGAGGCCTATGATTCGGGGCGATGTTCCGAAGACGAAACCCTGGCCACCATCAAGGCCCAGACCGCAGCATCGGGTGAATTGCTGTGCCCACACTCGGCTGTGGGCGTGAAAGTCGCTGATGAGGTCCGCAACACCACGGCGATGGTCACTTTGGCCACTGCACATCCGGCAAAATTCCCGGCCGCAGTGGAAAAAGCATCTGGAATGCATCCGCCTCTTCCCCCGCGCATGGCAGATCTGTATGACAGGCCGGAACGGGTGACCCGGATCGGCAGCGATCTGGCCACTCTCGAGGATCATATCAGAAAGACAATCGCGAATTGACAGTTCAGCACCACCAGCTTGCCAACGGGTTCCGCATCGTCACTGAACATATGCCGGGGCTGCAATCCGCAGCCATCGGCATCTGGGTGACAGCGGGCGGTCGGCACGAGCGGCTGGAACAAAACGGCATCGCCCATTTCCTGGAACATATGGCGTTCAAGGGCACGACCACCCGGTCGGCCCTGCAGATCGCCGAAGAGATCGAGGATGTGGGCGGTTATATCAACGCCTATACTTCGCGCGAGGTCACGGCCTATTACGCGCGGGTATTGCAGGCGGATGTGCCGCTGGCGCTGGACGTGATTTCCGACATCCTGATGAATCCCATCTTTGACCCGCGCGAGATCGAGGTCGAACGTGGTGTGATCCTGCAGGAAATCGGTCAGGCTTATGACACGCCGGACGATGTGATCTTTGACTGGTTGCAGGAAGAAAGCTATCGCGATCAGGCGTTGGGGCGGACCATTCTGGGCCCCTCTGAACGGGTGCGTGCGTTCAATCAGGCGGATCTGTCGGCGTTTATCAAAGAGCATTATGGCCCGGGTCAGATGATCCTGTCGGCTGCGGGTGCAGTGGATCACGACCAACTGGTCAAATTGGCCGAAGGTCTGTTTGGTGGCATGACACCCCGGCCCAGCCTGGTGGCCGATCCTGCCCGCTTTACCGGTGGGGGCGAGGCGCGTCACGAAAAGGATCTGGAACAGGCCCATTTCGCATTGGCGTTCGAAAGCCCCGGGTATCGCGACGACGAAATCTATACGGCGCAGATCTATTCCAGTGCCCTGGGTGGCGGCATGTCGAGCCGCCTGTTCCAGGAGGTGCGCGAACATCGCGGCCTGTGTTACACGATCTTTGCCCAGGCCGGTGCCTATGCGGATACCGGGACCACCACGATTTATGCCGGTACGTCGGCGGATCAGGTCGCAGAGCTGGCGGGGATCACGATTGACGAGATGAAACGCGCCGCTGATGATATGTCGGACGAAGAAGTCGCCCGCGCCCGCGCCCAAATGAAGGCCGGGATGCTGATGGGGCTGGAAAGCCCGTCAAACCGCGCCGAACGACTGGCGCGACTGGTGCAGATTTGGGATCGCGTGCCCGATCTGACCGAAACAATCGCCCGGATTGACGCGGTGACCACACAGGACGTGCGTCAATTTGCGGAACGGATCGCGACACAGGCCCCAGCGGCTTTGGCGCTGTATGGTCCGGTGTCACAGGCACCGACATTGGCGCAACTGCAGGAGAGGCGTGCGGCCTGATGCTTCTTGGCAAGCGCAAGATCCGGGTCGAAACCGAGAGGCTGACTTTGCGGCCTCCGGTTCATTCGGATTTTCGCGACTGGGCCAATCTGCGGCTGGACAGCCAGGCGTTCTTGACGCCTTGGGAGCCCAGCTGGGCCGCCGATCATCTCACGCGCAAATCTTTTACCAATCGGGTCTATTGGGCGCAGAGGTCGATTTCAAATGGGTCGGCCGTGCCACTGTTTCTGTTTCGGCGCAGCGATGAACAACTGATCGGGGCCATAACGCTGGACAATATTCGACGCGGCCCGGCCCAGGCCGGGACGCTGGGCTATTGGATCGGGCAACGCCATGCGCGCCAGGGATATATGCGCGAAGCAATCGAAGCGGTCCTGCATCACGCCTTTACCAAACTGGACCTGAGCCGCGCCGAAGCGGCCTGTCTGCCGGAAAATCAGGCCTCGCGCGGGGTGCTGGAAAAATCAGGGTTCAAATACGAAGGCGTGGCGCAATCCTATTTGCAGATCAACGGCCGCTGGCGCACCCATGTGCTGTATGCGGCCCTGCGCAGCGATCGGCGCGGGCGTACGGGCGCTGGTTAAGCGTTATTTGGGGCGCGCGCGGCCTGTCTCTGCCCGATGATCTGCCTGACGCCCAAACAGCGACCACCGGCAAACTCGGGGATACGTGCGGTCACTGCACGAGAATGGCTGTCAGCCCTTTAGAGGGCTTGTGATAGGCGTTGGGCTCGGGCATGAAAACGGTATGATATTGAACCCGGCAGATGAAGGCTTTGCCGCGCGGCTGCGTGGACAACTGCCTGAAGACATTCTTTCGCCCCCTACGGCGGGCTACCTCGAAGAGCCACGCGGCGTCTATTTTGGGCAGGGTGGATTGTTGGCGCGCCCGCGCACGACGCAACAGGTGGCCTTTCTGATACGCGCAGCACATGCGGCCAGAGTGGCAGTGGTCCCCTTTGGTGGCGGCACGGGTTTGGTTGGCGGTCAGGTGATGCCGAACGCGGCCCCTTTGATCGTCTCGTTGGAGCGGATGAACAAGATCCGCAGCGTACATCCGTCGGAGAATGTGCTGATCGCCGAAGCAGGCGCGGTTCTGGCCGAGGTGCAGCAGGCCGCGCTGGATCAGGATCGGCTGTTTCCCCTGTCACTGGCCGCCGAAGGGTCCTGTCGTATCGGCGGCAATCTGGCCACCAACGCTGGCGGTGTGAATGTGCTGCGGTATGGCAATGCACGTGACTTGTGTCTGGGGCTCGAAGCCGTGCTGCCCGATGGGCGGATCTGGCACGGGTTGACGCGGCTACGCAAGGACAACACCGGCTATGATTTGCGCAACCTTCTGGTTGGGTCCGAGGGCACATTGGGGATCATCACCGCAGCCGCGTTAAAGCTGTATCCGGTGCCGGCAGAGCGTGGCACAGCGATTTTGACCGTGACCTCACCAGCTGCAGCGTTGCAGCTGCTATCCATGGCGCGTGGGCGGGTAGGCGAGGCGGTCAGCGCCTTTGAGCTGATCCATGCGCAAGGCCTGGCCTTTCTGCAAGAGACCGTTCCAGAGGTACGACACCCGTTTGACACGGCACCAGAATGGTCGGTGTTGATCGAGTTGGGGCTGACAGAGGGACAGCATGCCGCAACGGTTCTGGAGGAGCTGTTTAGCCAGGCCTTTGAGGCGGGGGTTGTGCAGGACGGTGTGATTGCCCAATCCGAAGCGCAGCGCCGCGACTTGTGGAATATCCGTGAACATATTCCTGTTGCAAACAAACGGGTCGGATCTGTGTCGAGCCATGACATTTCGATCCCGATCAGCGCAATTCCGGACTTTATTGACCGCGGGCGGACGCGGATTGCCGAATTGGGGACCTTCCGGATCAACTGTTTTGGCCACCTAGGCGACGGCAATCTGCATTACAACGTGTTTCCGCCAAAGGGACACTACCGGGCAGAATATGCAGAGCAAAAGCCTGTGGTGCAGCAGGCGATCCACGACCTGGTGCATGAGTTCGACGGATCAATCAGCGCCGAACACGGCATCGGGCGGCTCAAGGCCGAAGATCTGGTGCGCTATGGTGATCCGGTGCGGTTGGCGGCGATGCAGTCGATCAAGACGGTACTGGACCCGCATGGAATCATGAATCCCGGCGCAGTGTTGAAACCTGCCGGGACCTGAACCATTCTGTCGCGGCAAAAGAGGTTATTCGCCCTCGAATTCGCACAGGACATGTACGTCCATTCCCATGTCTTCGAGTACCTTGCGCCCGCCCAGATCCGGCAGATCGACAATAAAGGCACAAGATATGATTTCGCCGCCCAGGCGTTCGATCAGCTTGATTCCCGCCGACGCTGTGCCGCCCGTGGCCAGCAGATCATCGACCACCAGGATCTTTTCGCCGGGTTGAATCGCGTCATCGTGGATTTCGACAATCGCTTCGCCGTATTCCAGCTTGTACTCTTGGCTGATGGTGGTGCCCGGCAGCTTGCCCTTTTTGCGGATCGGTACAAACCCAACGCTCAGCTGATGCGCAATGGCACCGCCCAGGATAAATCCGCGGGCCTCCAGTCCCACCACCTTGTCGATGCGTTCGCCCGCATAGGGGTGCAGCATCTGGTCGATGGCCATGCGAAAACCGCGCGGGTCCGAGAACAGGGTGGTCACATCGCGAAACAGAATTCCTTCGTGTGGAAAATCGACAATGGTCCGGATGTAATCCTGAACGGTTTTTCTTTTGGGCATTTGCAAGACTCCCGATCTGACCAGAGCCCGCGATGACCCGGTTATGGTGAAACATTCCGAACGGCCGCGCGCCCAGAGCAACCCGGGCGGTTTCGCCGATGTCGGCCAATGTTGCAAGGGCCAAGTGGGTGACGGTCGCGTGTCGTGAGGCATCGGGTCGCAGCGGTCGGCAGGAATATCAGGCCGGTCGACACATGCAGGACATTGTATGTACACTTGCGCCTGTAGGACAGGGGCCGAGGCCGGATAGAATGGGCAAGACGGACGGAAAACCAGGGCGCAAGAAAGACAGCCAGTTGGTTCTGAGGCTGGACAAGGCCGAACGTGACGCCTTTGTCGATCTGTGCAAGGCGCGCGACACCAGCGCGGCACGGGAAATCCGGCGCTTTATGCGCCAGTTTGTAAAACAGCACGGCAAGGGCAACTGAGCCGTCAACCGGCCAGTTTGCGCATCAGGGTTTCCAGCGGCCCGCGCGATGCCAAAAGGGTCCAGATCCGGGCATATACGGCACATAAGGCACAAAACAGAAGACTATAGGCAAATATGGCTTTGGTCTCCAGAGAGCCGTCCAACAGCCCCAGTGCCTCGAGAATGCCCATCCCGACAAGGATATGCAGCACATACAGCGTCAGCGCCTGGCGACCGGGGGTTGTCATCCAACCTGCAATGCCCAGCCAGTCCAATAGCGGTGCGGCCCATAGGGTCAGGCCAATCATAGCAGCGGCACTGCCAGAGGCAGACAGGATGTAGAACGGGCCTGGTGGGATGGCGGTCGCATTTAGCACGTCTATCAATTCGGGATCGCTGGTGATCCAGCCGGGGATCAGGCCCAGAACCGCAACCAGCGTCCCGCCTGCGATCAGCCGCATCTGCGTCGCTCTGGTGCCAAGCTGCAACCGTCCGATCCCAAGACCGACCAGCAGGAAACAGATCCAGGGAAAAACCGGGTGCCAGCCATTAAAGAAGGTATGGCGCAGGAATCCGGTCACGGTCCAGAAGTCGGAATAGCTGTAGGTGTCCCAGTTCCACCCGGCCTCGTAATCCAGGATGACCAGCGCCAGAACGCTGACAAACAAAATAGCGGCGATGCTGATCCAAAGGTTGCGGTTGTTCATTGGGACAAAGGGTAGGGCAACGACAAAGTAGACCGCATAGAAATGCAAAATGTCGGCGTCAAAGATGGTGAGATTGGCCAGCCCAATGACAAACAGAAAAGCCGCGCGGCGTAAAACGGTTGCGGTGTCGGAGCGGGCCAGCGTCAGGCCAATCCCCGCGAGAATGACAAACAGCGCTGCGGCGCGCCCTTCGAGCATTGTGGTCAGGGTCGAGAACAAATCGTCCTGCGGGGTCACGTTGGCCGCGATGCGAAAATTGACCAGCACCATGCCGCAAAAAGCCAGAAACCGGGCGATGTCGAGGCCGGATAGACGCATGCAGGTGTCCCTCTGTTGTGTCGAATATGATCTGGTAGTTGGATGCTGGATCGTAAAGGTTGCGCCCGAACCAGGATGGGATCACACCAATTATTGCTGCACAAATGCACCACTTGCAGGGTCTCGACGCGGTAAATGAGTGGGGAAACCGGTTTGCAAAGTTAAAAAACCGTAAATGCCCGCTCTTGGGAGACGGGTGGTTCGGTGGCGGGTTTGATTTGTGGTATTTGGGGATCACCTATTTGAGGAGATCCTATTATGAAAATTGTAACTTTGGTCTTTTGTACCCTATTCACTCTGGCTCCCGTGGTATCGGTGGCCGGCCCATGCCCCGTTGGTTACTATAATTGCGGCGGCAATCTTTGTTGTCCAAATTGAGGGTGGGGTTATGGAACGGAAATCTTTGATCCTAGCCGTCACCATCGTGTGTCTGACTGGCTTTCTCGTCGCCAAACAACTGGTGTTTTCCACAGATCGTCAGGATTTGTTTTTTCACAAAAAATTCGTGGATGCAGATGATCTTTGGGAACCGGCTCCTGGCAAACTTTATGCTATCCACCAACGAAACGGCCGGTTTGATTCCGCCGAAGTCTGTCAGGCAGAAAATGCGCGCAACGATGCGATCGCAGAAACCGGCTATGTCGGCAAAAACCTGATCGGCTTGAACTATAACTCAGCTGTCGCCAATCTACCCGAAACCGTGTTGAAAATGGCCCCGGGTTTGCTCATGGCCCAACACGCAGAGCGTTTCTGGCCCCTGTACGCTCAACACAATTCCCCGACTTCGTTGAAATTCAACCCGGACTGTCAAAAGACAGTGACCAAGAAATTCTGGGATCAGGCATATTACGTGTTTCAGGTTGAAACGGTCTATTTCACGACGCCAGAGAAAACAGACCCCTTTATGGTAAAGTTCAAGTCGTCGCCGATGCTGGTGTCAGAGTGTGACCAGGCCTGCCGGGACAAGATGCCCATCCTGGACGAACTGTTGACCCCTCGTTTCTTCACACGGCTGAAACGAAACGTCATTGACGTGGACAAAACCGTTCTCAAGGACGCGACATAGTCAGAGCCGGTCGGGCCCAAAGGCATGTGGGACAGGTGGGCCGAGACGGAGAGGATGAGCCGTGGGCATCGTGACCCTGGCTCATCCGGGTGTTTTTGAATTTACAGAACCCGGCCCGCCACTGCGTCCAGTTTCGCCAGGACAGCCGGATCACGTTTCTCCGGTGCGGTCAGAATCGCATAGTCCAGCGCGCGGTCACAGCCATGTGGGCAGTCAGCGCGTTCGGCTCCCAAAAGGGCGGGCAAACGGCGAACCATTTCGGCACCGTTGCTGGAATTGCCCTGGAGCGTGGCGATGATGGCGGTGATATCGACCGAGCCGTGTTCAGGGTGCCAACTGTCGAAATCGGTGACCATTGCGATCGAGGCATAACACAGCTCGGCTTCGCGGGCGAGCTTGGCTTCGGGCATGTTGGTCATGCCGATCACATCGCACCCCCAGACTTCGCGGTACAGTTTGGATTCGGCCATGGACGAAAACTGGGGCCCCTCCATCGCCAGATAGGTGCCACCGCGGTGCACAGTGATGCCCGCATCCCGCGCTGCGGTTTCGCAGGCATCGCCGAGACGCGGGCAGGTCGGGTGGGCGACGCTGACATGGGCGACACAGCCGGTGCCGAAGAAGCTCTTTTCGCGGGCAACGGTCCGGTCGATGAACTGGTCCACCACGACAAAATGTCCAGGGGCCATTTCTTCGCGAAACGACCCACAGGCGGAAACGGAAATCACGTCAGTTGCCCCAATCCGTTTCAGCGCGTCGATATTGGCGCGATAAGGGACTTCGGTCGGAGAATGAACGTGGCCGCGCCCGTGGCGGGGCAGAAAGGCCATTTTGATACCGTCCAGCGTGCCGGTGAGGATCTGGTCGGATGGGGGCCCCCAGGGCGTTTCGACCGTGGTCCATTCGGCACCCTGCAGGCCGTCGATCTCGTACAGTCCGGAACCGCCGATCACGGCAATCATGGTTTCAGTCACGCGCAACTCTCCTTGCACTGAGGGATGTGATGTTCAGGGTTTTGCCGGGCAGGGGCGCGTTTGGCAAGGGTTTCACAGGTGTGGCTTTGTGCATCTGTTCTTTCGGGGACTTCGCGGGTGTGCGTCCCCTGTGCCCTCTTGTACCCTTGGTCGTTTTTCGATAGGGGCGGGCATGCGAACAGCCCCCCAGACACAGGTATCGACATTATGAGACGCGCCGCACTGGCCCTTCTGGCCAAACGTATTTCCCCGCCCAATCTGTCCATCATGCAGGACGAGGGCTGGTCCGTGTCGCGGGTCCGGACCGAATTGTTGTCCGGGTTGACCGTGGCCCTGGCATTGGTCCCGGAAGCGGTTGCGTTTGCCTTTGTAGCCGGGGTTCACCCTCTGGTTGGGCTTTATGCAGCGTTCATGGTCGGTCTGATCACAGCCTTGTTCGGGGGACGACCGGGGATGATTTCCGGGGCGACCGGGGCGCTGGCGGTGGTCATGGTGGCGCTGGTTGCGGAACATGGGGTGGAATACCTGTTTGCGACTGTGGTGTTGATGGGGATCCTGCAGGTCATCGCGGGGGCGATGCATTGGGGGAAATTCATTCGCCTGGTGCCGCATCCGGTGATGTTGGGGTTTGTCAATGGGTTGGCCATCGTGATTTTCCTGGCTCAGCTGACCCAGTTCAAGGATCCGGCGTCGGGCGGCACCGAATGGTTAACCGGGGCATCGCTGTACATGATGCTGGCGCTTGTGGCGCTGACCATGGTGATTATTTGGGGCGTACCCAAAGTCACCAATGTGATCCCCGCACCGTTGGCCGGGATTGGGGTTGTTGCCATTCTGGTCATCGCACTGGGGCTGGATGTGCCGCGGGTTGGCGATATGGCTTCGATCGAAGGCGGGTTGCCCACATGGCATGTGCCGATGGTTCCCTTTGATCTTGAAACGCTCAAGATCATTCTGCCCTATTCCGTCATCCTCGCAGCGATCGGGTTGATCGAAAGCCTGCTGACGCTGAACCTGGTTGGTGAAATCACCGGCAAGCGCGGCGGTGCCAGCCAAGAATGCATCGCCCAGGGCGCAGCCAATATTGCAACCGGCTTTTTCGGTGGCATGGGGGGCTGTGCTATGATCGGACAGTCGATGATCAACGTAAAATCGGGCGGTCGGACGCGAATTGCCGGAATAGCGGCCGCAGGTTTCCTGCTGCTGTTCATTGTGGCGGCCAGCCCGCTGATCGAACAGATCCCGTTGGCGGCGCTGGTCGGGGTGATGTTCATGGTGGTGATTGGCACTTTTGCCTGGAACTCGCTCAAGATCCTGACCCGCGTTCCTGCCATTGATGCCTTTGTCATCCTGCTGGTGACAGCTGTGACAGTCGCCGAAGACCTGGCAATCGCGGTTGTCGTCGGCGTGGTTGTTTCAGCATTGGCCTATGCGTGGAGCAATGCGCGTCGCATTCACGCGATCACGCGGGAATCAAACAGCGAAGAAGGAGCCAAGGTTTATGAAATTCAGGGCCCGCTGTTCTTTGGATCTGCCGAAGGCTTTGCCGAACTGTTCGAAATCGACAGCGACCCCGACAGGGTGATCGTCGACTTTGCCGAAAGCCGTGTGGCAGATCAATCGGCCCTACAGGCGATTGAGGCGGTCGCTGGCAAATATGAGGCGGCAGGCAAGACGATCAAGCTGCGCCACCTGAGCCGGGATTGCCACGAATTGCTGACCAAGGCTGGCCACTTGATGATCGACAGCGACGATGACCCGGAATACCAGGTGGCCGTGGACTATTCCGTGCGCACTGGAATCCTGGGCGGCCACTAAGTTTCAAGTCACGTTGTATTCAAAAGAGGCACGCCCTGGAGCGTGTCTCTTTTTTTTGTTTGGGGTGGCTGCGCGTGGTTTGCCGAGTGGCGGGGAGAACTCTGGCCCAAACACACATCAGAGCGCCAGCCGTCAGTCTGGTGCCAGAGATTCCAAGGTATCAATGTCATCGCCCAGCAGGGCGGTTTGGGCCTGCTTCAGACGCTCATCCGGCCAGTCCCACCAAGCCAGAGTTTGAAGGCGGGCGATCTTGTCCGGGGTAAATCGGAACCGCGCGACCTGCGCGGGGTTGCCCGTCACGATGCCATAGGGCGGTATCGTCCCACGTACAACCGAGCCTGCGCCAATGATCGCGCCGTTGCCAATGTTGGCACCGGGCAGGATCAAGGCACCATAGCCGACCCAGACGTCATGACCGATCACCGTGTCACGGGTGTCGGGTTGATAGCTGGTCATTTGCGTCGGGTCGAACACTGGGAACGGATAGCAGGTCAACCCGTCCTGTGCGTGATTGGCCGAAGCGGTAATGAACCGGACTCCATGGGCGATCTGGCAGAACCTGCCGATCCGCAAGGTTTCGCGCGAGGTTGGAAACAGATAAGGGGCGAGATGGCAGGCCCAATCTGCAGGTGGGTCGAAGTCCGAGGCATATGTATAATCCCCAACACAGAATCGCGGGTGATCCACGACCCGCGCCAACATCACCGTTCCGGCATGGGCGTTGCCGTCGGGCAAGGTGATGGGATGTGGCAGATGCGGGTCGGGTAAGGGCATGTCAATCGTCTGGGCGGCTGAGGGAAAAGAGATCTGTCACAACGCTGTAGTCGCGATAGCCCAGGCGGGCCAGGGGCTGAAACGTCGTGACGTCGAACCGGCCATCAACGATGCAATTGTCGCGCAGGTGAATGCCCACCACTTCCCCAAACACCACGCGATTGGCCGCGCCCGGCAGGGTGACGATCTGGGTCAGCTTGCATTCCAACGCGGCAGGGGCACCCCCGACCCGGGCGCAATTGATCGTCTGGCAGTCTACGGCCTCTAATCCGGCATGGTCGAATTCATCGACATCGCGCGGCAAGATGCCCGAACTGGCGTTCATTGCGTCACGCATCGCGTATTCGACGACATTGACGCAGAACACGCCGGTGGCCTCGATATTTGCGGCGCTGTCCTTGGTTCCGTCCTGGTCTTCCTTGGTGCCCGTGGTCGCGAACATCACCTGAGGCGGGGTATAGGCCACGCCGTTGAAGAAGGAGTAGGGTGCCAGATTGTTCACGCCCTCGGCCGAACGAGTCGAGATCCAGCCAATTGGTCGCGGGGTGATGATGGCATTGAACGGATTATGGGGCAGGCCGTGGCCGTCCTCGGGGCGGTAGAACATGTATTTCTCCTGTCGGGTGTCCCCAAGGGGTAGAGGAAATGTCCGGGAAGTCAAACTTCGCGGTTTGCCCATGGCGCACGCACATGTTAGGGCGGATTTCACCAGTTTGAATTACAAAGGCGCGGGACACCAAGGTGATCGAGCTCTTACCGGAACAGGCCGACGATTGGTGGGAGGTCGAAGCACTGTATGACCTGTGCTTTGCTCCTGGCCGCGAGGCATTGTCGTCTTATCGTCTGCGCGATGATGTGCCTCAGGTCGAAGGCCTCAGCCAGGTCGCCCGCGACGAGCAGGGCATTCTGGCCGGGGCGATCCGGTTCTGGCCGGTGATGGTCGGGCCGCATCCGGCGCTGTTATTGGGACCTGTGGCAATCCACCCCACGCACCAAGGCGAGGGGTTGGGCGGATCGCTCATCCGGGATTCTCTGGCCAAGGCGCAGGAAACTGGCTGGAAACGCTGTATGCTGGTTGGTGACGAACCCTATTACTCAAGGTTCGGATTTACCAAATTGGAGGGGGTGGAAATGCCGCCGCCAACCAACCCCAATCGGGTGTTGGGTTTTGATTTGTGTGATGGGGCCTGGGACGGCGTTCGTGGGCAGGTGAACCGGTGGCAGGCGATGGAACGGCCTTGAACCGGCGGGCCCGAGACCCGATGTTACTATCTGTGGATTCAAGGCCCGGGGAAATCATATGAACGAGATTCTGGACGCTGTCCCGGTATTGAACCGGACCGAAGCAGAGCAGGCGTTGGATCAGCTGGCCCAACGCTATCGCGCGGCTGGCGGGGCCGGTGTCAAGATTGTCAACCTGGTGGGGACCCAAGCCGAGAACCTGTTGGACCGTTTGCCTGATTCCGTGCGTACGGGATTGGGAACCGCGACCGAGCAGGCGCTGACGCTGGCTGTCGAGGCCGCAGGCAAATCCCGCAATGTGATAGCCGATCAACCCGCCTGGCTGAACACGGCGATGAGTTCGGTTCTGGGAGCAGCTGGTGGGTTTTCCGGGCTGCCGGGCACGATGGTGGAGCTGCCCGCGACTGTCACGCTGTTGATGCGATCGGTTCAGGGGGTGGCAGCCGAACACGGTTTTGATCCCGACGCCGAAAGCGTCAAGTTCGATTGCGTTCGGGTGTTCGCGGACGGCGGGCCGCTCAGTCACGATGACGGGAGCGATCTGGGTTTCATCTCTGTACGGGTCAGCCTGAGCGGCGTCGCGATGAAAAAGCTGATCGCAACGGTGGCTCCGAAATTGGCTGTGGTTCTGGGGCAAAAGCTGGCGGCCCAGACTGTGCCGGTTCTGGGCGCGATGTCGGGAGCGGCCGTGAACTATGTCTATACCGACTATTACCAGCAGATCGCTCAGGTGCATTTCGGGTTGCGCCGTCTGGCAATTGATGCGGATATCAGCCACGACGAATTGGTCAACGGGTTGCGTCTGAGATTGGGCAAATCCTGACACCAAATCGGGGCAGGGTTCATGTCCCTGTCACACTGAGGCGACACAAAGAATAAAAGCTGTGTAGACAGAGGCATATCATGGCAGAAGAGCCACGGAAATTACCCGAGCAATATGGGGCCCTGTGCTATCGCTGCGGCATCGATGGGGTCGAGATCCTGCTGGTCAGTTCGCGCAAGTCAGGCCATTGGATTGCGCCCAAGGGAAACCCGTCACGCGGGTTGGAGCCGATGACAACTGCTGTGCATGAAGCCTGGGAAGAAGCCGGGGTGCGGGGGGCGCTCACCGGCGAAGACGTCGGATCCTATTTGGGGGTTCGATCGCGGGCGGGTCGCGAAGAACAGGTTCGTGTTCATCTGTTCCCTTTGCGAGTCGATGTCATGGCTGCGGATTTTCCCGAGGAACCGTACCGCCGACGCCGCTGGTTTCGACAGCATGACGCGGCGGATGCAGTGCACAATCCGGGTCTGGCCCGGATAATGCGAGACTTCGTTGCACCCGAGGTAACCTCTCTGTCGCAAGCCTCTTGAATTCGGCGGCTCCGGGCTATCTAATCGGCACTCCGGTAAGTGAGCCTGACAATGATTCAATATGCTTTGAAATGTGCCGACGGCCACAGCTTTGACAGCTGGTTCCAATCTGCTGCGGCCTACGACAAGTTGGCCAAGGCCGGGATGGTGTCCTGTGCTGTCTGCGGGTCCAGCACTGTGGAAAAGGCGATCATGACACCCCGGGTTCGTCCGGCGCGGTCCGCGACATCCGGGATCGGTGACGCCGGACAGGGGACAGCGCCAACCGCCCCCCCCGTACCAGATACCCCGGCGAAACCCGCCGGCCCGCTAAGCGCACCGGCCAGTGCTGCGGAGCAGGCCGTGGCCGATATGCGTCGCAAGGTCGAAGAGAATTCGGATTATGTGGGCAAGAATTTTGTCAACGAAGCCCGGGCCATGCATTTGGGCGATTCTCCTGAACGTTCGATTTATGGCGAAGCCAAACTGGACGATGCCAAGGCGCTGATCGAAGAGGGTGTCCCGGTGATGCCCTTGCCGTTTATGCCTAACCGAAAGACGAACTGACCCATGCATATTGTGATCACAGGTGCCAATCGTGGCATCGGACAGGCCCTGGCCGCGCGGTATCGCGACGCTGGACATGAGGTCACAGGCACCGCGCGTGACAGCAGCGAAGCGGTGACGCTGGATGTGACCGATCCGGACGCGCAGGCAACGATGGCCGAGATGCTGAAGGGTCGTCCAGTGGATTTGCTGGTCTGCAATGCCGGTGTTTATCTGGATAAAGGACAGAGCATCGACGGCTATCCAGCCGACATGTGGGCCCAGAGCTTTGCTGCAAATGTCACCGGAGTGTTTCTGACGGTTCAGGCGCTGTTGCCAAACCTGAAGGTAGCTCGCGGCAAGGTGGCAATCATTTCATCGCAGATGGCGTCGCATACACGGGCACCCGGCGGGAGCTATATCTATCGCGCCTCCAAGGCGGCGGCGCTGAATCTGGGGCGCAATCTGGCAACGGACCTGAAACCCGATGGGATTAGCGTCGGGATCTACCACCCCGGTTGGGTGCAGACCGATATGGGCGGCGGTGCAGCCGACATAGCGGTCGATCAGGCCACGGGTGGTCTGGTCGACAGATTTGCAGAGCTTGCTCTGGACACCACCGGGTGTTTCCAGACCTGGGATGGACAGGACCACCCGTACTGAGTCGACCTATTGCGCAGCAATGGCCGCGGCAGGGACTTCGATGACCTCGCCGGGGTCGATATGGATGATCAAGGTGTCGCCTTGCATCTGTGTCGACATGCGCGATGTCGAGTCTGTAGAGCTGGCTTTGCCGTCCTTGAAATAAACCCGGCGGGTGTCGCCTGTGGGCAGCAGAACGGCCAGTGTCATGGTGCCATCGCTACGGCGGCGCAGTTCTGCGTGACACTTCGATATGGATGAGCCCTGTGATGCGCAGGGGACGGTGCCCAATGCGTTCTTGCCGTCGGTTCCGGCAAGAGTTGCCTCTTCTGCCATGGCAGAAGTGGCGGCAAGGGCGAGGGCGGCAACAAGAAAGCGCATGACATATCCTAGCAATTGAACTGAATTCCACCCCAAAGTGTCAGCCGCGGGCGCAGGTGTAAAGCAACGTTGCGTGGCTGACGCAGGGTAAGGGTTCTGGCTCTGTGGCGGCTTTGTCCACTTGCTCTTGCTGCCCCCCTGACTTATGAGGCACGCAACCTATATTCTCAGGCGCGGAGACCTTTGACCCCATGCCAACACTTGTGATGAAATTTGGTGGCACGTCGGTTGCCAACCTGGACCGAATTCGCCGCGCGGCCAAACGCGTTGGCGTCGAAGTTGCCAAAGGCTATGACGTGATCGTCATTGTGTCCGCCATGTCCGGTAAAACGAACGAATTGGTGGGCTGGGTGAATGAAACCTCGCCGCTGTATGATGCCCGCGAATATGATGCGGTTGTGTCGTCAGGCGAAAATGTCACCGCTGGCCTGATGGCATTGACGTTGCAGGAAATGGATGTGCCCGCCCGCAGTTGGCAGGGATGGCAAGTGCCCCTGATCACCACATCCGCCCACAGCCAGGCCCGGATCGAAGAAATCCCCCCGGAAAACATCAATGCCAAATTTGCCGAAGGCATGCGCGTGGCAGTGATTGCCGGGTTTCAGGGTATCAGCCCCGAAGGCCGGATCACCACCCTGGGACGTGGCGGCTCCGACACAACGGCGGTTGCCTTTGCTGCGGCATTCGGTGCCGAACGCTGTGATATCTACACCGACGTGGACGGGGTTTACACAACCGATCCTCGGATTTGCGACAAGGCCCGCAAGCTGGACAAGATCGCATTTGAAGAAATGCTGGAGCTGGCTAGCTTGGGTGCCAAGGTGCTGCAGACCCGCTCGGTTGAACTGGCGATGCGCTACAAGGTAAAGCTGCGCGTTTTGTCGAGCTTTGAGGAACAATCGGACGAGGCCGGAACTCTGGTCTGCGACGAGGAGGAAATCATGGAATCCAATGTTGTGGCCGGTGTGGCCTATTCCCGCGACGAAGCCCAAATGACCCTGATCTCGGTCGCGGACCGACCGGGCATCGCGGCCATCATCTTTACCGCGCTGTCCGAGGGCGGCGTGAACGTGGATATGATCGTTCAGAACATTTCGGAAGAGGGTCGCACCGATATGACCTTCTCGTGCCCCACCGACCAGGTGACCCGCGCAGAAAAAGCGTTGCTGGAAATCAAAGACGCTGGCGAGCTGAATTATGCGGAACTGGACGCCGATACCAATGTCGCAAAGGTTTCTGTCGTGGGAATCGGCATGCGAAGCCAATCTGGCGTGGCCGCAAAGATGTTCAAGGTGCTCTCGGATGAGGGGATCAATATCAAGGTCATTACAACCTCTGAGATCAAGATTTCCGTGTTGATTGATCGGAAATACATGGAACTTGCGGTTCAGGCACTGCATGATGCGTTTGAATTGGACAAGGCGGCCTGATTTCCTTTGGGACGCCTGACACCGGAACCGCGTGGACAGGGCCCATGGTTGACAGTACCGAGACCGAGAGCCGCAAACTGTTGCGGCGGCTGCGCGAAGCCATGGCCAGCGACGAAGCGGGTCAGGCGCGGCTGGACAGTATTACCCATCTGATCGCTGACAGCATGGGGGCCGAAGTGTGTTCGGTCTATTTGTTCCGCGATCACGAAACGCTGGAACTTTGCGCCACCGAAGGTCTTGCTGCCGAGTCGGTGCACCAGACCCGTTTGCGTTTGGGCGAAGGGCTGGTTGGCCGGGTCGCGAAATACCAGAAGGTCATCAACACGCCGGATGCGCCATCTGCAAAAGGATTCCGGTTCATGCCGGAAACCGGGGAAGAAAAATATTCTTCGTTCCTCGGGATTCCAATCCAGAGACTGGGCGAAACGCTGGGTGTTCTGGTGGTCCAAAGCCGCGATGCCCGTGTGTACTCTGCTGACGAAGTCTATGGTCTCGAAGTGGTGGCCATGGTTATTGCCGAAATGACCGAGCTTGGTGCCTTTGTCGGAGAAGGCGCGGCCCTGTCGCCGCTGCACCAGCAATCTGTCCTGCTGCGTGGGGGCACAGCCCAGGAAGGCGCAGCCGAAGGCCACGTCTGGTTGCATGAACCTCGCGTCGTTGTCACCAATCCGATTGCGGACGACCCCGACAAGGAACGTGAACGGCTCGACACGGCGATCGAACAGCTGCGTGTCGGTGTCGACAAGATGTTGGAGATGTCCCAGAACGGGGACAAGGAGCAGCTTCAAGTTCTTGAAGCCTATCGCATGTTTGCCAATTCCAAAGGTTGGCTGAGACGCATGGAAGAGGATATTTCCCGCGGACTCAGCGCCGAAGCCGCGGTGGAAAAGGAACAATCCCAAGCCCGTGCCCGGATGAGCCAGGTCACGGATTCCTACCTTCGGGAACGTCTGGCAGATCTGGATGATTTGTCCAATCGTTTGCTGCGGATCCTGACCGGTCAGGGGGCGACTGCCGGTGCTGAGCTGCCGCCGGATCCCATTCTGATTGCTCGCAACATTGGTCCAGGGGATCTTTTGGAATACGGGCGGTCGCTCAAGGGGATCGTGCTCGAAGAAGGCTCGGTCGGGTCACATGCCGCAATCGTGGCGCGGGCTCTGGCTATTCCCTTGGTCGTTCATGCCGAACGGATCACAACCGAGGCCTTGAACGGCGACCACATCATGGTGGATGGCGATCAGGGCGTGGTGCATCTGCGCCCCGATGAAACCGTCGTTAAAGCCTTTCGGGACAAAATCGCGATGCAGGCCCAAGCCCAGGAGCGCTATGGGTCGATCCGCGAAAAACCTGCTGTAACCCTGGACGGGAAAAGGGTGAATCTGGTCATGAACGCAGGTCTGATGGCGGACCTGCCGTCGCTGGACAGTTCTGGTGCCGAAGGGGTGGGGTTGTTTCGAACCGAACTGCAATTTCTGGTCCGTAACAAGATGCCCAAACGTTCGGAACTGGTCGCGCTTTATGCCCGGGTTCTGGATGCGGCACATGGCAAGCGGGTGGTGTTTCGTACGCTGGATATCGGGTCGGACAAGGTGTTGCCCTATATGAAGGCGACAGATGAACCGAACCCAGCATTGGGCTGGCGGGCCATTCGTGTCGGTCTGGACAAACCTGGCGTGATGCGGATGCAGTTGCAGGCGCTGATGCGGGCAGCCAATGGGCGGCCATTGACCATTATGTTTCCCTTTGTCGCTCAGTTCGAAGAGTACCGCGCAGCCAAAGCCGAGGTCGACAAAAGCCTGGAGCGGGAACGCATCCTGGGACACCCGCTGCCGGAAAGTCTGGAAATTGGGGCAATGCTAGAGACCCCATCCTTGGCTTTTGCTCCGCAGAAGTTTTTTGAAGAGGTTGGGTTCCTGTCGATCGGGGGCAATGATTTAAAACAATTCTTCTTTGCCGCTGACCGTGAAAATGAACGTGTGCGCCGACGCTATGACACGTTGAACGTAAGTTTCCTGACCTTTATCGAACGGATCGTAGAGCGCTGCAATGCAACTGGGACGCCGTTGAGTTTTTGTGGCGAGGATGCAGGCCGACCGATCGAAGCCCTCTGTCTGGCTGCCATTGGCATTCGCAGTCTTTCCATGCGCCCGGCGTCAATTGGACCTGTTAAGTCTTTGCTTTTGCGCTCTAACCTGGACGAAGTCCGACGTGTCATCGGCGAGGCCAGGAACAGGGGCGAACAATCGGTCCGGGCGTCGGTTGTCGACTATCTTCGGAATGCAGGCTAGGCGGCTTGCGGGCCGCGTGCGCCCAGTTCAGCCTTTCTGGTCGATCTTGTCCAAAAATTTACGATCTTGGGATCATCTGGGCGTCTAGGTGCGCTACCGCTTGCAGATGTCGGGGATCCGCAGGTTATCCCCAACAAATGTTCAGGCTCGCCTTCTGAAATGCAGAGTATTGAGCGGGTGCCTATCCGTGTGACGATAATCAAAACTCTGCTTTATTTGAGAGATGGTCGCTTAGTTAGGTATGAAAGTATTCTTTTATTGATATTTTTGCAATTTGCGGGTGCGGACGTGATCCTTTGGCGTTTCCTGTGTTTTTCCAAGGGCGCATTGAATTTATCCACAGAGAGCGGTTGATCCTTTCTACGGCGTTTGCGCGTCGACCAATGATATTCAGTCACCTGGGGCGTAGGGTCAGACCGCGAGCGCAATGGGTGATCTTTGAGCTTTTGATCACAAGTAATCCACAGGTTAATCACAGGAGGAATGTGCTTTTACATACAGGAACAACAACGAAAATCCAAATTATCCACTGACTGAAATTTGCGACGTCCCTGCGCCGTCGCTCCCATACCCAGCCCTGTTTCGCTGAAGGTGAACTGGCCAGAAGTTTAAGAACGGTTTTTGGTGATTTGCTTTGCAACGGGGCCGACCTGTTCCGTTTGCGGGAGCGTCACAAGAGCTTTTACTGTTAGCGCTCTGTTAATCCGTTCTTTTCTAATTCGCCCCCCTTGGAGCAAAGAAAAATGTTCCCAAGCACGGGAGAAAAATATATATGAAAAATTATACAATTTTGAATGTTCTCGGAAAACCGGGACGACTTGGACCTTTTGGGAGGTATGACATGAACAAATTTGCCAAGCTTCTGGCCAGCACGGTGATTGCCGTGGGCGCAGCCGTGGGCAGCCTTGCGGCCGAAACCAAGGTGACGGTTTCGACCTGGTTGCCACCAACCCATCCCATCAATACGCAAATGTTGCAGGGGCTCATCGACATGATGGGCGAAGCAACAGGTGGGGAGATCACTGGCGAGTTGAAACACGGTCTGGCTCCTCCACCGGCGCAGATGGATCTGGTGATGGACGGCGCGGCCGATATGACCATCATTTTTCACGGCTATCAGCCGGGCCGCTTTGTCGGCACCAAGCTGATCGAAATTCCGGGGTATGAAGGCAACGCCGAAGCAGCATCAGTCGCCTATTGGCGTGTGCACGAGGCGCATTTGGCGCAGTTGAACGAACACCGTGGGGTCAAGTTGGTTGCGTTGAACACCCATGGGCCCGGTCAGATACATTCGAACAAAACCGTCGAATCCCTGGCCGACCTGCAAGGGTTGAAAACCCGTTTGGGCGGCGGTGTTTCAGCAGATGTCGGAGCCGAGTTGGGCCTGATCGGCATTCAGGTGCCTGCCCCAAAGGTGTACGAGACCCTGTCGTCGGGTGCCGCAGATGCTGTTGCCATGAACATCGGGGAACGCACCGGTTTCAAGCTCAACGAAGTAGCTAAGAACGTCTATGAAATGCCCGGTGGCTTTTATCGTGGATCATTCGCCGTGCTGATGAGCCAGGAAAAATTTGATTCGCTTCCCGCCGACGTTCAAAAGGCGCTGGACGACAACGTATTTGGCGAGCCGGCCAGCCGCATGATGGGCGCAGTCTGGGACAGCCATGACGCCAAGGCGCGCGCTGCGACCGAAGCCACGCCAGACAACAGGATCGTGACAGCCTCGGCCGAGGATCAGGCGGCATTTGCGGAAATGGCGACCCGGATTCAGGCTAAAATTCTCGCCGAGCTCGCCGAGGCCGGTGTTGACGCCGAAGCCGCCCGCGCAATGGTCATCCAGGACATGGCTGCCAATTGAATCGAACGGAACGGCCCGGATCTGATCCGGGCCATCTTTGGACCGGATTTCGCATGCCCCGAATTTTGAACCTGGTGTTTCGTTTGCCCGTGGCGCTGGCGTCGCTGGCATTATTCCTGCTGATGGCGATGACGTTTGCGGACGTGATCCTGCGGTCTGCGTTCAATGCACCGATCGAGGCCGCGACCGAGCTGACCCGCCTGTTAATGGCGTTGATCGTTTTCTCGGCACTGCCGATGATTTCATTTCAGGGCCATCATATTGCTGTTGACCTGCTGGATGGGCTGTTTGCCCGGTTCCGGTTGGAGCGGGCCCGCGATGTTGCGATCAGCCTGATGTGTGGGGGGATGCTTTTTTGGCCGGCGAACCGGATGATTGATCTGGCCGAACGGGCGCGCAGCTATGGCGATCAAACTGAATACCTCAATATTCCAACCTATTACATCGGCTGGTTCATAGCGATTTCCGCCTTTGTGACCGCGGCGGCGCTGATTTTACGTGGCGGTGCGCTGGCCTTGGGACGGGATCCAGAACAAATGGTGCGACATGACTGAATCTCTGATCGGGTTTGCTGCCGTTCTGGTGCTGGTCCTGCTGCGCATGCCGATTGCATTCGCCATGGGGCTGGTCGGCATGGTGGGCTATATGATCGAAACCTCCTATCGCGGGGCGATTTCGATGGTGGGACGGCTGATCATCGACACCAGTCAGGACTATGGCCTGTCGGTGGTGCCGTTGTTCGTGCTGATGGGGCTACTGGTGAACAAAAGCGGTATCAGCCGCGAGCTTTATCAGGTGTCGAACGCCTTTCTGGGACACTTGCGCGGCGGGCTGGCGATGGCCACGGTGGTGGCCTGTGGAGGGTTTGCAGCGATCTGCGGCTCTTCGTTGGCGACGGCGGCGACCATGTCCAAGGTCGCGATGCCCGAGATGCGCAAATACGGCTATGCGGACAGCCTGTCGACCGCGTCGATTGCGGCGGGGGGCACGCTGGGCATTCTGATCCCGCCGTCGGTCATTCTGGTGATCTATGGCCTGCTGACAGAAACTTCGATCGGCAAGCTGTTCATCGCGGGTATTGTTCCGGGGATCATGGGGATCCTGTTCTATCTGCTGGCGGTGCGGTTCACCGTGGCGCGCAATCCTGACGCCGGGCCGGCAGGACCGCGCACCGATTGGGCCGGTCGCATCACAGCGCTAAAGGGTGTCTGGGCGGTGCTGCTGCTGTTCGGCCTGGTGATCGGTGGGCTGTACGGGGCGCTGGATTTCTGGCCGCTGCACCTGGCATTTTCCCCGACCGAGGCCGCCGGGATGGGCGCGGCGGGTGCCTTTCTGATTGCGCTGGCGCGAGGAAGCCTGAGTTTTGCGGCCCTGCGCGAGGTGCTGTCGGAAACCGCAACGACCACCGCCTCGCTGTTTTCGGTGCTGATCGGGGCCTGGGTGTTTTCGAATTTCGTCAATATCGCGGGCCTGCCCGAGGCACTGCAAGGCGGGGTGACGTCGATGGGGCTCAGCCCTTGGATGGTCATGGCGATGATTGTCCTGATCTATGTGGTGCTTGGCTGTGTGTTTGAAAGCCTTTCGATGCTGTTGCTCACCGTGCCAATTTTCTTTCCGCTGGTGACTGGATTGGGATTTGACCCCGTCTGGTTCGGGATCATTGTTGTGGTCGTGACCGAGATCAGCCTGATCACGCCGCCTGTGGGGTTGAATGTGTTCATTCTCAAAGGTGTCGTCGGAGATGTCTCGACCGGAACCATCTTTCGGGGTGTGACGCCGTTCTGGGTTGTGGATATTCTTCGTCTGCTGCTGCTGTTGGCGATCCCGGGGCTGGTGTTGTTTCTGCCGTCCTTTCTGTAATAGGGCGGTTCTACAGATCTGAACTGAGGGGAATGACATGTCCGAAACACGCGATGTTCCAGGCGCGCCCGACCGGCCCGAACGTCTCGGGCAATTGGCCTCCTATCTGCTGAACCGCATCATCCATCGCTATAATCAAACGCTTCAGGGCGAGTTGAAACAAAAAGGTGTCACCACGATCACCATGCGCACCGTGGTGTCGCTCAAAATCTATGGTGAACTCACGGTGAACGAACTCTGTGTGCACGCCATTGCGGAACAACCCACCATGAGCCGCACCCTGGACAAAATGGAGGGCGAAGGCCTGATCGCGCGCGAGATCAGTGACAAGGACCAGCGTGTCCGCGTGATTCGCCTGACAGATGTCGGCCACGAATTCTATGACCGCATCTGGCCGGTGATGACCGATGCCAACGAGGCCTTGCTCAAGGAGGTCAGCCCCGAAGACCGTGCCCATCTCATGCGGATCTTGATGCAAATCCTTGGGAATATTCGTCAAAACCCGTTCTGACTGGCACCGCTGGGGTTTCTTTCTGGTAAAAAATACCTCGGGGTGAATGGGGCCTTCAGGCCCCAGAGGGGCAGCGCCCCAAGATACAGCGGGTCTATTTCAACGGATTGCGCAGAGGTGCCATATTGATGCTTGACGCAGTTAATATGAAAATTCATATTAACTGGAAAGGGAGCGCATCGTGACACTGAAACTGACTTTGCTCGACAAGACACCTGTGACGGACTCTATTTCCCTGTTTCGCTTTGCGCCGGCGGATGGCGAAGAGCTGTCAGGCTACGCCGCAGGCGCACATGTGGATTTCGATATGGGCGCACCCGGATTGCGATCCTATTCATTGATCGATTTCGTTGCGCCATCCGGGGGCCCAGACACCTACAGTGTGGCCGTTCAGCGCGAAGACAAGGGGCAGGGCGGATCTGTGGCGATGCATGCGCTTACCCTTGGGGCGCAGGTGTCTGTCAGTTTGCCCAAGAACGATTTCGCACTTCACGACGGGGATGCTCCGGCGGTGCTATTGGCGGGGGGGATCGGGGTCACGCCCATCATTTCCTTTGCGGCCGAACTGACCCGGCGTGGGACCGAATTCTCGCTGCACTATGCGACCCGAAGTGCAGCGGTCTCGGCCTTTGGGGACGTCCTGCGGGATCGGTTTGGCGCGCAATTGCAACAGTGGCATGATGATTGCACGCCGATTGATCTGGGGCGAGTGATTGGATCGGCTCCACAGGGGGCGCATGTATATTGTTGCGGCCCCAAGGGCATGATCGACGCGGTGCGTGCACAATGTGAAACTTTGGGAATTCCCGGTGACCATGTGCATTTTGAATTGTTCACCACACCGCAGGCACAATCCGGGGATCAGCCGTTCGAAGTCGAGATTTCCAGCACGGGCCAGGTCTTTGACATCCCAGCTGACAAAACCATTGTTGATGTGCTCGAAGAGGCGGGCGTTGACGTGATATTCGACTGTCAGCGTGGCGATTGCGGGATTTGTCAGACCGACGTCCTGGAAGGGGAGCCGGATCATCGCGACGTGGTTCTGTCCGATGCGGAACGGGCCGCCGGAAATGTCATGCAGATCTGCGTCAGCCGGGCCAAATCGGCGCGCTTGGTTCTGGATCTCTAGAAAGCACGCGATCCACACGATTATTATGGGAGAGGCACATATGGGAAAATACAGCGATAACCCTGCCGCTGTGGCCGCGTTGGTACAGCCACATCAGGTGCACAAGGATACCTATATCGACGCAGAAATTTATCAGTTGGAGATGCGTCACCTGTTTTCAAGTACGTGGGTTTTTGTCGGTCACGACAGCCAGACCCCGACCAAGGGGGACTACTTTACCACTCAGGTCGGTGATCAGCCTGTGATCATGGTGCGTCATTCGGACAATGAAATCCATGTTCTCTATAATCGCTGCCCCCACAAGGGCACCAAGATTGCCATTGATCGCAGCGGCAATACGGGCAAGTTCTTTCGCTGCCCCTATCATGCGTGGAGCTTCAAGACCAACGGCTGCCTGTTGGCGATCCCGCTAAAGAAGGGCTATGCCCAGACAGAATTCAACGACAGCGAAAGCGCCAAAGGCATGCAGCCAGTGGGCGCGGTGCACAATCACCGGGGCTTTGTCTTTGCCCGGCTGGCGGTTGAGGGGATTTCGTTCGAGGCGTTCTTTGGCGACAGCCTCAGCTCGCTCGACAATATGGTGGACCGCAGCCCCGACGGTCGGCTGGAGGTCGCCGGGCCGCCGCTGCGCTATATGCATCAATGCAACTGGAAGATGCTGGTCGATAATCAGACCGACACCTGCCATCCGATGGTGGCGCATGAAAGCAGCGCGGGCACTGCGGTGAAGTTGTTCGACGCGGCGAATTGGCCCGAGGACAAACCCAAACCCGTCGCGATGGAGATCATCGCCCCCTTCATGAGCCCTTATGAGTTCTTTGAGGATATGGGCATCCGCACCTGGCCCAATGGTCATGGTCACACCGGGGTACATCACTCAATCCATTCCGATTACAGCGCCATCCCAGGTTATCACGACGCGATGAATGAAACCTATGGTTCTGAAAAGGCGGCGGAAATCCTGGGCGAAAACCGTCACAACACGGTCTACTTCCCCAACATCATGATCAAGGGGCCGATCCAGCAACTGCGCAACTTCATCCCGATGGGACCGGACAAGACATTGGTGGAAAGCTATATCTATCGCCTGGTCGGCGCGCCCGATCAACTGCTGGCGCGCACCGCGATGTACAACCGCATGATCAACGCGCCGACGTCGATTGTGGGGCATGACGATCTGGAAATGTATGAACGTGCCCAGGAGGGGCTGCATTCGCAAGGCTCGGACTGGATCAACATCCAGCGGCTTTATGAGGGTGAAGAGGATATGAGCGTCGAAGCGGTGGAAAACGGCACCACCGAACGCCAGATGCGCAATCAATTCGATGCCTGGAGCCGCTTCATGACCATGTCCATGCCCAATTCGGAGGCCGCGGAATGAGCATCACGCGCGACGATATCATCGACTTCATCTACACCGAGGCGCGAATGCTGGACGAGGGGCGGTATTCCGAATGGTTGGACCTGTGGCTGGAGGACGGGCATTACTGGATGCCATTGGATTACAAACAGGCCGACCCGCATCTGGTGACTTCGCTGCTGTATGAGGACAATTTCATGCTGCGACTGCGGGTTGAACGGCTGAACGGGGAACGCACATTCAGCCAGAAACCCAAAAGCCGCTGTCATCATGTGATCCAACGTCCATTTGTCGATGAGTTCGACGTCGAGGCCGGGCATTTCGTGACCAACACGTCAATGCATTATGTAGAAACCCGGCTGGACGAACAATTCCTGTTGGCGCTGACCGCCACGCACGAACTGAAGTTGGTCGATGGCCGGCTGAGGATCGCAAACAAGCGGGTGGATCTTTTGAATTCCGATGCTGCCTTTGGCAACATTCAGCTTTTGCCATGATGCCATCAGAAGCACCGAATGTTTACAGGGCGTTGCAGAACGCAGCAGGCCAGTGGCCGGGTCGTCCTTTGCTGAATGTTCTGCCATCCGTGGCGCAGGTCTATGATATTGATCCTGGGCAGATTAGTTTCTCTAATGCGTTGACACGTGTGGACCATTGGGCGGAGCGCCTGCAATCTGCGGGATACACGTCGGGTATGCGGGTCGCGGTGTTGCTGGAAAACAGGCCGGAATTCTTCTTGCTCTGGCTGGCATTGAACCGGTTAGGTGCGTCGATCGTGCCAATAAACCCGGACTTACGTGTGGCCGAGCTGGAGTACCTGATCGCCCACGCGGAACCGGCGTTGATTGTCACCATTGCGCCGCGTGTGGCCGAGCTTCAGGTGGCCGCGGACGCGGCAGAGGTGTCCGTTCAGGCGGTGACGCCAGATGACCGGTTGCCTCGGCCGCGCCGGAAGGCGACGGTTGCGACGTTGACAGGGGACGACATGTCTCGCGAAGCGGCGGTGCTTTATACCTCGGGCACGACCGGAAACCCAAAAGGCTGTGTGCTGTCCAATTCTTATTTTCTCGAGGTCGCTCGCTGGTACACATCGCTGGGCGGGATCGTATCTCTGTCAACTGACGGGGAACGTATGATTACCCCTCTTCCTATTTTTCACATGAACGCAATGGCTTATTCTTTTATGGCCATGCTGAGTGTGGGGGGATGCCTGACCGCATTGGACCGGTTTCACCCTTCGACCTGGTGGCAGGATGTGGCTGACAGTGGTGCCACCTGTCTGCACTACCTGGGCGTGATGCCGTCGATGTTGATGGGGGCGGCGCCCGCTCTGCAGGATCGGGCGCATAGGGTGCGGTTTGGCTTTGGCGCAGGCGTTGATCCCAAGTTACAGGCCGCGTTCGAGGACCGGTTTGGTTTTCCTTTGATGGAGGCCTGGGCGATGACCGAAACCGGGGCTGGCGCGGTGATTTCTGCGCATGAATTGGATCGGTTGATCGGGCGGTCCGCTTTGGGTCGCGTGCCTGACTGGCTGGACGTCCGATTGATCGACGAAGATGGACGGGATGTGCCTGAGGGCGCGCCGGGAGAGTTGTTGGTGCGGCGCAAAGGCGATCAGCCGCGCCTTGGGTTTTTCAGCGAATACTACAAGAACCCGTCGGCCACTGCCGAGGCCTGGGAGGGAGGATGGTTTCACACCGGGGATATCGTGCGCAGGGGCGAGGGGGGCAACATGTTCTTTGTCGACCGGCGCAAGAATGTGATCCGCAGGTCGGGTGAAAACATCGCTGCTGTCGAAGTGGAATCGATCCTGATGCGCCATCCGCAGGTTCGTGCGGCGGGCGTCGCGGCTGTGCCGGATCCAATCCGGGGGGATGAGGTCTTTGCCTGTCTCTCCGTCGATGACCCCACGCCTGAAACCGCGCAGGCCATCACCAAATGGGCGCTGGGCCAAATGGCCTATTACAAGGTGCCGGGGTTCATCGCCTTTGTCGATCAGCTGCCACTGACCGCCACCCACAAGATTCAACGCAAGGCGCTGAAGGAGCTGGCTTTGCAATTGCGCGACGATACAGCCACAGTGACACTCACCCATCTCAAGAAAAGGCAGGTCGTCGCATGAGACCCCGCCAATCCTATGACGGCGTGGCCCTGGTCGCGCCTTTTTCGACGCCGTACCAGCGGTATTCTATCGAAACTGCCCATTGGTGGATCGCGCGTGCGCTGCGCGGATCATTGCAGGCGGCGGGTTTGAAACCTGCCGATCTGGACGGGTTTTGCGCGGCGTCTTTTACGCTGTTTCCCGACACGGCGGTGGGGTTGACCCAGCATCTGGGCCTGTGTCCACGTTGGCTGGATCATATCCCGATGGGCGGGGCCTCGGGCGTGGTGGCATTGCGCCGGGCGGCGCGCGCGGTGCAGGCAGGGGATGCGGATATCGTGGCCTGCGTGGCGGGGGACACCAACCATATCGACAGTTTCCGCTCGCTGTTATCGTCGTTCAGCCGGTTCGCGATGGATGCCTCATACCCTTATGGCTATGGCGGCCCGAATGCGAATTTCGCCTTGTTGACCGACCGCTACATACAGGAATACGGCGCGACGCGGGCCGATTTCGGACGGATTGCCGTGGCACAGCGGGCCAATGCGCTGCACAATCCGGGCGCGGTGATGAAGAAACCGCTGACGCTGGATCAATACCTGGACGCGCGACCCATCGCCGATCCTATTGCGCTGTTTGACTGTGTCATGCCCTGTGCGGGCGGCGAGGCATTTCTGGTCATGACGGTGGAAGAGGCCGAGCGGAGAAACCTGCCATATGCCCGCATTGCCGGTGCCATCGAACGTCACAACGCCCATGCAGACGACCCGATCCAATTGCGCGGCGGTTGGACGCTGGACATTGATGAACTCTATTCCATGGCCAACAGCGGGCCGGATCAGATGGATCTGGTGCAGACTTATGATGATTATCCGGTGATCTCGATGTTGCAGATCGAGGACCTTGGATTTTGCGCCAAGGGCGAAGGGCCGGATTTTCTGAAGGACAAGGATATGACCATCACCGGGGATTTCCCGCATAACACCTCTGGCGGGCAGCTGTCTGCCGGTCAGGCCGGGGCGGCGGGCGGTTTCATCGGGCTGGTCGAAGCGATCCGTCAGGTGACAGGAAGGGCAGGGCCGACACAGGTCAAGGGCGCGAAACGGGCATTGGTGTCTGGCTTTGGCATGATCAACTATGATCGGGGTGTCTGTTCCAGCGCCGCCATTCTGGAGGGCGCGGCATGACAACGCCTCTGACACCTCCGCCAAAGAAGAACCCGCAGAAACGCACGCTCAGCCCGACCCGCCCGCCAGAGATGCGGTCGCGCGCCGCTATGGGGCTGAGCGCAGCAGCTGCCGAGGGGCGGTTCATGTTGCAGCACTGCGCCGAATGTGGCGCGGTGCAATACCCGCCGCGTGATGCCTGTTGCCAGTGTCTCGGCACGGACCTGCCCTGGCGCGACACCGCGCCCGAAGGAGAGCTGCTTGCAGAGACCACCATTCGCACCTCGACCAACCTCTATTTCCGCGAACGCGCGCCATGGCGCACGGGATCGGTGCGGTTAGATGCGGGGCCGGTGATCATTTGCCACGTGCATGGTGATGTGGTGCCCCGGTCGCGGGTGCGGTTGTGGAACCGCCTGGACCGGTCGGGGCAGGGGGTAATTCTGGCGGTGCCAGAAGAAAGGACACCCAATATGGAAGACGACCCGCAACTGCGCGCGCTGGGCAGCGATCCCAAACACCGTCGGGTGTTGATCACCGACGGGCGCAACCCGAATACACCGGCGCTGGTCAAGGCGCTGCAACGGGCCGGGGCCAGCATGATTTTTGTCGGGGAAAGCGAACGCTGGCGACCCAATCCGAACCGCGCGGCGCTGGAGGGTGTTGAAATCCTGCCGTTGGACGTGACCGATACGGCGTCGGTCGTGGAGCTGGCCGGTGAGATCGGGGGCAAGACCGATATCCTGATCAACAACGCCCGTTTCATTCGCCCAGGAGGCGTGATGGGCCGTGGAGACACCGCCTTTGCCCGTGACGAGATGGAAGTGAATTACCTTGGCCTCATGCGGCTGGCGCAGGCCTTTGGTCCCGGCATGTGTGACCGAACGGCTGATGGCGTAAATTCGGCGGTGGCATGGGTTAACATTCTGTCGGCTCACGCAATCATGCCGACGCCAGATTTCGGCTGTTTCTCTGCGTCCAATGCGGCAGCGCTGAACCTGTCGCAGACATTGCGGGGCGAATTCCGTCGTTCTGGATTGCGGTTGATGACCGTGTTTGTCGGCCCGACCGAAGATGATTGGCACCAACCACTGCCGCCACCAAAGGTGCTGCCCGATGGCATTGCGCGATCCGTGGTGCAGGGGTTGCGCGATGGGTTGGAGGATGTTTGGTGCGGTGATGTGGCTAAGGAATTGATCGAACGATTCAGAGCGGGTGCAAAGGTTCTGGAACGGGAAATGACCATGGGAGGTCCGGAATGAGCACCCTAAGCGATCTGGCTGTGAAACTGACCTCGGGTGATGTGCGCGTGATCGACCTGACCCACACGTTGGACCCGGACTTCCCGGTGATCATCCTGCCGCCCGAATTTGGCCAATGCGCCCGATTTCGGATGGAGGAGGTCAGTGCCTATGATCATCGCGGGCCTGCATGGAAGTGGCATAATATTTCGATGTCAGAGCATACCGGCACCCATTTTGACGCGCCGGTTCACTGGATATCCGGTCGTGATGTCCCAAATGGCGCGGTGGATGAAATTGACCCCGCTGCCTTTGTCGGCTCGGTGGTGGTGATTGATTGCTCTGAGGGTGCCGCAGAGGATGAAGATTTTGAGCTGACACCTGCGGTGATCGAAGCCTGGGAGTCGGAGCACGGGCAAATCCCGGCAGGGGCCTGGGTTTTGATGCGCACCGACTGGTCGAAACGGCGCGGGGCCGCGTATCTGAACATGCGCGATGACGGGGCGCATTCTCCGGGGCCAACGCCCGACGCGATCCGGATGCTGGTGGAACAGCGTGATATTCGCGGGTTTGGCACCGAAACTGTTGGTACGGATGCGGGGCAGGGCGCACATTATACGCCGCCATATCCGGCGCACTACATCCTGCATGGGGCAGGGAAATACGGTCTGCAATGTCTGGCCAATCTGGATCAATTGCCCGCGACGGGTGCCGTGCTGATGGCTGCACCATTGAAAATCAAAAACGGCACCGGCAGCCCCCTGCGTGTGCTGGCCATGGTGGAGAACACATGAGTTACACAGCGGTCATTACCGGTGCCTCCAAGGGGATTGGTCTGGATCTGGCGCAACGCCTGCTGGAGAAGGGCTATACCGTGATCTCCATCGCGCGCAATGCGCCCCAGGGGTTCACGCATTCGCAGTTCCATACGGTCAAAGCGGATCTGTTGGATACTGACGCGGTTGCCGGTGTGGCGCAACAGATCGCAACCGATCACGACGTTTCGCATTTCGTGCATAACGCCGGGCTGATCTGGCCCAATCCGATTGAAGAGGCGAAACCGGATGACCTATTGGGCTTGACCCAGTTGCACCTGGGATCGGCCCTGACCCTGACGCAGGCGTTTTTGCCTGCGATGAAAGCGCGTCGGTTTGGGCGCATCCTGTTCAACGGGTCGCGGGCGGCGCTGGGCGTGCCGACACGCACCGCCTATTCCGCGACCAAGGCGGGGATGGTGGGGATGGCGCGGACCTGGGCGCTTGAGCTGGCCCCACATGGAATAACCGTTAATGTTGTAGCACCCGGCCCGGTGCAAACCGATAATTTCTGGGGCATCATTCCCAAAGGGTCGAAACGCGAGACGGCATTGGCCGATCGGATTCCCGTGGGCCGGTTGGGCACAACACGTGATATTTCAAATGCATTCCTTTACTTTTGCGACCCGGAAAACGGATTTGTCACCGGGCAGACATTGTATGTCTGCGGAGGGGCCAGCGTGTCATCTACCTCATTGTAAACATGCCTGAATCCCGGTTTTCACAGTGTCTGATCTGGCTCTGGGTTCAGGTGGGTATATCAAGGGAGAGCGAAAATATTTCATGCTTGAAATTTTAAGCTTGAAATGTATTTGACTTGGCCTATCCTGTTCCCAACACGGAAAATATTGCGGGAGGATGGTCATGCGAATTGCTTGTCTGGGTGGAGGGCCCGCGGGTCTTTACTTTGCGATCTCGATGAAGCTGCGTCAGCCTGACGCCAAAGTCACAGTGATCGAACGCAACAAGCCTGATGATACTTTTGGCTGGGGTGTGGTGCTCAGTGATGATGCGCTGGAAAATCTGACTGCCAACGATCCCCAAAGCGCCGAGGCCATTCGTGCCAGTTTCGCATATTGGGATGATATCGCCGTGGTCCATGGCGGTGCGCGTACCGTTTCGGGTGGTCATGGGTTTGCCGGGATCGGTCGCAAGAAAATGCTATTGGTGCTTCAGGACCGCGCACGCGAATTGGGCGTGGACTTGCAATTTGAAACCATTGCGAAACCGGCATCGGAATATCAGAAAGAATATGATCTGGTGGTGGGCTGTGATGGCCTGAATTCACAGGTGCGCAGCGAATTTGCAGACCACTTCAAACCCAACATCGACGTGCGCCCGTGCAAATTCATCTGGTTGGGCACCCATCAAAAGTTCGATGATGCCTTTACCTTTGTATTCGAGGAAACCAAACACGGTTGGGTCTGGATCCATGCCTATCAATTCGATGATGACACTGCGACGGTGATTGTCGAATGCTCTGCTGAAACCTGGGACAACTGGGGGTTCGAGGGCATGTCCAAGGACGAGATCATTCGCACCTGCGAGGAGATCTTTGCCGATCATCTGGACGGGCATGATCTGATTTCCAATGCAGATCATTTGCGCGGCTCGGCGGTCTGGATCAACTTTCCGCGGGTGTTGTGCGAAAAGTGGTACCACGAAAACGTCGTTCTACTGGGCGATGCGTCGGCTACAGCGCATTTTTCGATCGGCTCAGGATCTCGGTTGGCCTTTGACAGCGCCATTGCGCTGGCGGAGTTTGTCACCACTGAACCAACGCTGGAACAGGCCTTTGCCCGTTATCAGGAGGAGCGCCGCCTGGATGTGTTGCGCCTGCAATCGGCGGCGCGCAATTCGCTGGAATGGTTCGAGGAAGTCGAGCGCTATCTGGGAATGGATCCAGTGCAGTTCAATTACTCCTTGCTGACGCGATCCCAGCGGATTTCCCATGAAAACCTGCGCCTGCGCGATGGGGAATGGTTGCAAAGCGCTGAAAAATGGTTCCAAACCCGTGCCGGGGCTCCGGCTGATGCGCCAACGCGCCCACCGATGTTTGCCCCCTATCAGCTGCGCAACATGTCGTTGAAAAACCGCGTCGTCGTGTCCCCGATGGCACAATACAAGGCGGTGGGTGGCTGCCCGACAGACTGGCATCTGATCCACTACGGTGAACGCGCCAAAGGCGGGGCCGGGTTGGTGTATACCGAGATGACCTGTGTGTCTGCCGAAGGGCGGATCACGCCAGGGTGTCCGGGGCTGTACGCGCCAGAGCACGAAGCCGCATGGCAGCGTTTGACCGGATTTGTACACGCTGAAACCGATGCCAAAATCTGCTGTCAAATCGGTCATTCCGGGCGCAAGGGGTCGACCCAGGTGGGCTGGGAAGTAATGGATGCGCCATTGAGCGATGGCAATTGGGACACCATGTCGGCCTCGGCTATTGCCTGGTCTGATCAAAACGCCGCGCCGCGTGAAATCACCCGGGCCGAAATGGACATGGTGCGCGATCAGTTCGTCGCCAGCGCTGAAATGGCAGACCGCGCCGGGTTCGACATGATCGAATTGCACGCCGCCCACGGCTATTTGATCTCGTCCTTCATCTCGCCCATGTCGAATGTGCGTGGCGATGAATACGGCGGGTCGCTGGAAAACCGGATGCGTTATCCGCTGGAAGTGTTCAATGCCATGCGCGCTGTCTGGCCCGCAACCAAACCGATGTCGGTGCGGATTTCTGCAAACGATTGGGTTGGCGAGGCTGGTGTCACCCCGGATGAGGCGGTCGAAATCGCCCGCATGTTCGAGGCGGTAGGTGCCGATATTATTGATGTCTCGGCGGGTCAGACCTCGACCGAGGCCGAACCGGTTTATGGTCGCATGTTCCAGACACCGTTTTCCGACCGGATCCGCAATGAGGCGGGGATTTCGACCATGGCCGTCGGCAATATCTACGAAGCCGACCACGCCAACTCGATCCTGATGGCTGGGCGGGCTGATCTGGTCTGTGTCGGGCGTCCGCATTTGGCGGATCCCTATTGGACCCTTCACGAGGCCACCAAAGTGGGCGACCGTTTGGCTCCGGATTGGCCGCTGCCCTATGAGGCAGGCCGGGATCAGGCCTGGCGTCTTGCGGATCGCGAGGCAGAGGTGATCCGGGCATGAGCGTGACGAACAAACACGTGGTGATTTCCGGGGGCGGTAGCGGCGTTGGGGCCGCGATGGCTTCCCGCTTTGCCACAGCGGGGGCCAAGGTGACCATTCTGGGGCGCCGCATGGAACCGCTACAACAGGTCGCCAAGGAAAACGGCTGTTTTGCAGCAACCTGTGATGTGACCGATAGAATGTCGCTGGACGTGGCGCTGGCCCAGGCCGAGGCGCGCAATGGCGCTGTGAATATCGCTATCGCCAATGCCGGTGCTGCGCCCAGCACTCCGTTTGCCAAGATGACGCCCGAGGATTTGACCGGCACGTTAGCTGTCAATCTGGGTGGGGTGTTCAATTTGTGGCAGGCCTGTCTGACGGGTATGAAAGCCGACGGGTGGGGGCGAATGATCGCTGTGGCCTCGACTGCTGGGCTCAAGGGGTTTCCCTATGTGTCCGGTTATTGCGCCGCCAAACACGGCGTGGTCGGTTTGACCCGCGCATTGGCGTTGGAACTGGCCCGCACCGGGATCACCGTGAACGCAATCTGTCCCGGGTTCATCGAGACCCCCTTGTTGGAACGCTCGATCGAGACGATCATGGTCAAAACCGGCCGGAGCCGTGACGAGGCGATTGCTTCGCTGGCCAAGGGCAACCCCCAGGGGCGCCTGATTCAGCCGGAGGAAGTGGCCGAAACCGCGCTCTGGCTGGCCGGAGACGGCTCGGCCTCGATCAACGGCAGTGCGCTGCCGATATCTGGAGGCGAGATTTGAGCGACACCACCCCATCCCCCGCAACATCCCCTGCGACATCAAAGGACCGGCTGCGCCTGTGGCTGCGCGTGCTCAAGGCCACCCGTGCCGTGGAAAGCGAAATTCGCGAAAATCTGAGACGCGACTTTGCAACCACCTTGCCCCGGTTCGATGTGATGGCTGCTCTGACCCAGCATGGCGACGGGCTGAAAATGAGCGAACTGTCAGGCGTGTTGAAAGTGTCCAATGGCAATGTCACCGGCATCGTGGACCGGCTGGTCGAAGATGGACATGCCGCGCGGGAAAAAGTGCCAGGAGATCGCCGTGCCAGCAGGGTGATCCTGACCGCCAAGGGGCGGGCGGAATTCGCCCATCAGGCGGCGGCGCATGAGGCGTGGATTGACCAGATATTTGCCCACGTGGGGCCGTTGGATGCCGTTAATATCGCCGAAACTCTGGATGGCGTGGCAAAGCAATTGGAAGACAGGGACTAGGATCAGATGAGCAAGAGTGCACCAGAACATTTTCTACTGGGCGTCGAAAACGGCATCGCCACGGTGGCGCTGGACCGGCCCGAGCGCAAGAACCCGTTGACCTTTGACAGCTACGCCGAACTGCGTGATTGGTTCCGCGACCTGCACTATGATGACACCATCAAGGCGGTGGTCTTTGCCCCCAATGGTGGCAACTTCAGCTCGGGCGGGGATGTGCACGACATTATCGGGCCGCTGACCAAAATGAACATGAAGGAGCTGCTGGCCTTTACCCGCATGACCGGGGATCTGGTCAAGGCGATGGTAAACTGTGGCAAACCGATTATCGCCGCCGTTGACGGGATCTGTGCCGGGGCGGGGGCGATCATTGCCATGGCGTCGGACCTGCGCATCGCCACGCCCGAGACCAAAGTGGCGTTTTTGTTCAACCGCGTCGGCCTTGCGGGGTGTGACATGGGGGCCTGTGCCATCCTGCCCCGGATCATTGGGCAGGGTCGCGCGGCCGAACTGCTCTATCTGGGACGCGCCATGACCGCCGACGAAGGTCAGGCCTGGGGGTTTTTCAACCGGGTGGTGGATCGCGGCGATCTAATGACCAATGCCCAGGATATAGCTGGTCGGATCGCAGCCGGGCCCGGTTTTGCCAATATGATGACCAAAACCATGCTGGCCCAGGAATGGGCAATGTCGATCGAACAGGCCATCGAAGCCGAAGCCCAGGCCCAGGCGATCTGCATGCAGGGACAGGATTTCCACCGGGCCTATCACGCGTTTGTGGCCAAGGAACGTCCGGTGTTTGAAGGGGATTGAACGCAGGCGAAGGTGGTCTTTGAGGGGTGGCCCCAAACCCTGGAGCGATTGGGGGCCAGCCCCCAAACCCCCGGAGTTTTCTGGCAAGATGAATGAAGGAGCATGGTGAGATGGCGGATCGAAGTTTCTTGTCTTGGCCGTTTTTTGACGAGCGTCACAGGGCGCTGGCCGATGATTTGGACGCCTGGGCACAAACACATGTGGCAACCATAGATCATTCAGACACCGATGCGGCCTGTCGGACATTGGTAGCGGCGTTGGGCCAGGGCGGTTGGACCCGTCATTCCGGGGCTGCGGCCGGAGAGACGTTGGATGTGCGGACGCTGTGCCTGATCCGGGAGACGTTGGCGCGTCACGATGGGCTGGCGGATTTTGCCTTTGCCATGCAGGGGTTGGGGACCGGGGCGATTTCGCTGTTTGGCACGCCGGCGCAGCAAGGGGAGTGGTTGCCTTTGACCCGCAGCGGTCAGGCACTTTCAGCCTTTGCCCTGACGGAACCGCAATCCGGGTCCGATGTGGCCAATTCCACGATGACTGCGGTCGAAGATGGCGACCACTATGTGTTGAACGGGGAAAAAACCTGGATTTCCAATGGCGGTATTGCCGACGTCTATACATTGTTTGCCCGCACAGGTGAGGCTCCGGGGGCAAAAGGGTTGAGCGCGTTCATCGTGCCAGCGGGGCTGACAGGGTTCAAGGTGGTCGAGCGATTGAAGACCATCGCGCCACATCCGCTCGCGACCCTGCGCTTCAGCGATTGCCGGATCCCGAAAACAGCGCTGATCGGCGAACCGGGGCAGGGGTTCCGCATCGCGATGTCGGTTCTGGATGTATTCCGGTCCACGGTGGCGGCTGCTGCGTTGGGGTTTGCCCGTAGGGCGCTGGACGAGTCGCTGGCTCGGGTCACCACGCGACAGGTTCAGGGGGCCCCCCTGTTCGATCTGCAGATGGTGCAGGGCCATATCGCCGATATGGCGTTGGATGTGGATGCCAGTGCCCTGTTGGTCTATCGCGCCGCTTGGGCCAAGGATACGGGGGCTGCCCGGGTCACACGCGAAGCGGCAATGGCCAAGCTGTTCTCCACGGATCAGGCCCAGAAGGTCATCGACAAAGCCGTGCAGCTGCACGGCGGCGACGGGGTGCGGTCGGGGCAAAAGGTCGAGGAGTTGTACCGCGATATTAGGGCATTGCGAATTTATGAGGGCGCGTCCGACGTACAGCGCGTGGTGATTGCGCGCCAGGCGCTGGGTGCCTATCTGGGAGGATAAAGATGCTGGGACCAACGGCACATATTGATACGTTTACGCGGGATAATCTGCCGCCTTTTGATCAATGGCCCGACTTTCTGCTTGATGGGTTCGACTACCCCGAGCATGTGAATGTCGGAGTCGAACTGACCGACGCGATGGTCGACAAGGGGTTTGGCGATCACACCGCTTTGATCGGCAATGGACGTCGGCGGACCTACAAGGAATTGACCGATTGGACCAACCGTCTGGCCCATGTGCTGGTCGAGGATCTGAAGGTAAAACCGGGCAATCGGGTGCTGATCCGGTCTGCCAACAATCCGGCGATGGTGGCCTGTTGGCTGGCAGCGACCAAAGTGGGCGCGGTGGTGGTCAATACAATGCCCATGTTGCGCGCCGGAGAACTGAGCAAGATTGTTGACAAGGCTGAGATCAGCCATGCGCTGTGTGACACCCGGCTGATGGAAGAACTGGTAAGTTGCGCCAAAACGTCGAATTACCTGACATCGGTGGTGGGGTTTGACGGGACCTCGAACCACGATGCCGAATTGGACCGATTGGCGTTGGAAAAATCGGTCATGTATGATGCGGTGCAGACGGGGCGGGATGATGTTGCGTTGTTGGGGTTCACCAGTGGTACCACCGGATCGCCCAAGGCGACGATGCATTTTCACCGCGACCTGCTGATCATTGCCGATGGGTATGCACACGAAGTGCTGGCGGTGAAGCCGGAAGATATCTTTATCGGCTCACCACCACTGGCCTTTACCTTTGGGTTGGGTGGGTTGGCGATTTTCCCGCTGCGGTTTGGTGCGGCGGCGACGTTGCTCGAGGCGGCGACTCCGCCGAATCTGATCGAGATCATCGAAAAATACAAGGCAACTGTGTGCTTTACGGCCCCCACCGCTTATCGGGTGATGCTGCGTGCAATGGATGAAGGGGCAGATCTGTCGTCGTTGCGGGCGGCGGTGTCCGCAGGCGAAACATTGCCTGCGCCAGTTTACGACGAATGGATCAACAAAACCGGAAAGCCAATGCTGGATGGTATTGGCGCGACCGAATTGCTGCATATCTTTTTGACCAACCGGTTTACCGACCACCGTCCTGCCTGCACGGGCAAGCCCGTGGGAGGGTACGAGGTCCGGGTGTTGCGCGCTGATGGAACCGAGGCACCGCGTGGGGAGATTGGTCGGTTGGCCGTGCGTGGACCCACGGGGTGCCGTTACCTGGCTGATGATCGGCAGGCCGAATATGTGCAGGACGGATGGAACATCACCGGTGACAGTTTCATGATGGATGAAGGTGGGTATTTGCATTTTGCCGCGCGGAACGACGACATGATAATTTCGTCAGGTTACAATATTGCGGGCCCAGAGGTCGAGGCGGCCCTGCTGGCACATGAAGCCGTGGCCGAATGTGCCGTGATTGGCGCTCTGGACGAGGCGCGCGGCGAAATCGTCGAAGCCCATGTGGTGTTGGGCGACGGGCATGCGCCATCTGATCTGTTGATCAAAACGCTACAGGATCACGTCAAAGCGACGATTGCGCCGTACAAATATCCACGATCAGTGGTCTTCACAGACACATTGCCCAAAACCGAAACGGGTAAAATCCAACGGTTCCGGCTACGGGATTGATCCGCCCGCAGGATTGTCGAAAAGCGCAAAATGCACGTCCCCGTCGGCACCAGAATGGTGCAGGACGGGAGCCGGTTCCGGAATGAAGGGGTCTGCCAGCCTAACGGATCAGGCGGGCAGGGGCGTGGCTATTGCGTTTTTAGATCGCTGGCCATCATGCGGCCGTCTCGCCCTTCTTGGAGCTCGTAAGAAACTTTTTGATTGTCAGCCAAGCCGGTCAATCCTGACCGTTCGACTGCCGAAATATGAACGAAAACATCGCTGCCGCCTTCATCAGGGGCAATGAAGCCGTAACCCTTGGTAGTGTTAAACCATTTCACGGTGCCGCTTGGCATGTCCCGTGTCTCCTTCTATCTTGTAGTTCTCACCGAATGTCTTCGGTGGTCATAAGATACGGCCGGTCATTCAGGCGTCGGACAGGCCAAAGGATTGACAGAGGTCTGAACAGCGGCTGTAACGATCGCAGGATCGCATGGTCTTGGCGAAAATCAAGAAAAACAGCGTAACGGGATTGTAAAACCTGTTTTGGTGGGATTTTGCACAAAAAATAGAAGGGTTACCGAATGTCCATCACAATTTTTGGACTCAAAAATTGCGACACTTGCCGTAAGGCATTGAAATCATGCCCGTCTGCAACGCTGATCGATGTGAGAGCGGATGGAATCGCTGACAGAATGCTGGAGGCGGCGTTGGCAGAATTTGGCGAAATACTTGTTAACAAGCGTTCTACGACGTGGCGTAACTTGGACGAGACAGCGCGCCAATCCGACCCGCTGGCTCTGCTCAGGGCGCACCCGAGCCTGATGAAAAGGCCGCTGATCGAAGCGGAGGGCAAGCTGTACCTGGGATGGACCAAGGAAACACAGGCAGGGCTTGGCGTGGGGTGAACAAGCCCTTATGTGCCCCATGAGTGGCAGGAGAAAATTATGCGCAATGCGGCCCTGGTTTTGGGAATTATTGCCGGCGTGTTCGGAATGATCGTCGGCTTCTTTGGCTATGGCTATACATCGGCCATCGAACATTTTGGCGAAATCGAGGGAATAGCCGAGCAGGTGGCCAATGTGGATGCGGTGCGATTGGCCTCTGTGATTTCACCGATGCTCGCGCTGGCGGGGGGCGGCATGGCACGTGCGCGGGCGCTGTGGGGCGGCATTCTTTTGCTGCTGTCTGCCGGTGGGATGTACTATGGCTATGGTTTCAACGTCTTTACCATGTTTCCGATCTGCTTTGCCGGGGTGGCCGGGTTGCTAGCTGTTGCGGCGGGCAAGCCGGACGAGGAGAAGGCGCATTTCTGACAGGCTTCAAATCACAAAGGGTGCCCCTGTGGGGACGCCCTTGCCGTGAGTGATGATATGGTCGTCAGGCCAAAACGGTTTCCTCGCGATTGCGCAGGAATGCATCGACCGACAAGAAACCGGCCCCCTTGATCACCAGATAAGACAAGGTGAACACCCAGAACAGACGCTGGTCCATGATCACGCTGTCGGGAAAACGATCAAACAGGGCACCCAGCGTTTTGGCATCGGTGGCACCATGGCCATAGACATCTGTCAGCGACTGCACGATGACAAACCCGATCATGCCAAGCGCGGCCAGGCGCGTCGCCAGACCAATGACAATGAGCAGCGGCAGGATGAATTCGGCCCAGGTCCCTGCCATGACAACAACCCATTCGAAGAGCCCGAACTGGGACACATCATAGCTGACCGCCTCGAGCTTTTTCGGGAAGATCTGGCTGTAGGCGCCAATGGACGGGCTGAAGATGCCGAAGAGCCCGTCGCCCAATTTGGTCAGACCCGAGTTCCAGTAGTAGAACAACAAGGTTGCAGCAAAAACAAAGCGGGCGGCCAAAGGCATGACCCAATCGCCAAGACGTTCGATCAGGCCGAAGATGGCGTTGTGAAGCGAGACCAGTGCGTGCATGGCCTTATCCTTTCGTCGTCAGAGATATGATGGCGTTGCCCTGCAACATCAGGGTCAAAGTAGCGCCCAGATCGAAATCTGGCTGATTTTCCGTTGCCTGTTCGTGAGCTTCGCCAATGCTGTGGCCGCCCAGTATGGCTTTGATCCACGATGCACCCCCAGGGGGCAGAACCGTGGCAAGAGGGTCGAATTCCGGGCGGGTGATCAGGATATCCTGAGCCGTGGCGCGGGGTTTTGGGGCGTCCGGTTCGGTGCCCAACCGCCAGATATCGTGGATCGGCCAACGCGACGGCAAAACATGAACCGCAGGAGCCAGGCTCAACCGGGTCGCCATCAGCTCTTCTGGCCCCAGTGTCGCCAAGGTTTGCGCCGCGATCGGGTCTGCGTCAGCGGCGTGATAGGCGCGACGCAGAGCCAACTCCATCCGTGCCAGATCCGGTAGATACCCCATCTTTGCAAGTTGCGGAACCGAGGCCAGAAAATCGGGAAATCGGTCGCCATAGAACATCAACAGGGGCGATGACGGCGGGGTCTGGCGCAGGTACTGCCCTGACAATCCATCCATGTTGGCCTTGCCCAGCAGGCTGGCGGTCGCCGGAAAGGCAGTATGCAGTGCTTGGGTCAGGGAAACGACGACATTGTTGCGATAGACGTTGAACCGTCGTCCCGCGGGGCGGGCATCCGCGTCGCTCAGGCCATCGGGAATGGCTGCTGATGCATCCAGCAAAGCAGAGGCAAAGAGATTTTGGGACACTTTCATGCTGCAACCCGCAGCAGGGTGTCGCGGGCGCGTGCGGCTTCGGCCTCGAGCACGGTCCAGGCGGGGACATCGGTGTCCCATTCCACCAACACCGGCTTGGGGCCAGAGCGCTCCAGGGTGTACTCCAGCAAGGTCCAGACCGGATCAACGACGGCGCGCCCATGGCTGTCAATCAACAGTGGATGCCCGTGATCGTCGGTGTCTTCGTCGTGCCCGCCCAAATGAAGCTCGCCGACCTGATCCAAATCAAAGGCGTCGATGTAGCCCAGGGGCGAAAAGTCCAGATTGGTGGCAGAGACAAAGACATTATTGATGTCCAACAGCAGACCACAGCCGGTCCGGCGCACAATTTCGCGCAGGAAATCGGGCTCGGACCAGGTGCTTTCGTCAAAGGCGAGATAGCTGGAGGGGTTTTCCAGCAGCATCTGGCGCCCAATTACGTCTTGCAGATGATCGATATGATCGGCCACACGGGACAGGGTTGTGTTGGTATAGGGCAGGGGCAACAGGTCGTTCAGGAATTGGCTGTCATGGGTCGACCAGGCCAGATGTTCGGAAAAGCTGGCGGGGTTCAGCCAATCGACCAGATGTTTCAGGCGGGCTAGATGGTCAGGGTCCAGATCCTCATCGCCGCCGATGGACAGCCCGACGCCGTGAACCGAAATCGGAAATCGTTCGGCGAGATGACGCAGTTGCGCCAGAGGGCGACCACCATCCCCCATATAGTTTTCAGCGTGAATTTCCAGCCATCCAACCGCTCCCGGCGTGTCACAGATCTGGCCAAAATGCTGCGGCTTGTATCCCACGCCCGCTTTGGCTGGCAGTCTGTTGTGGCGGGGGGCAGCATCAAGCATGAGCACGCTCGTTATTTGGAAAGAACGGCGGGGGCCCTGAGAAAGGGCCCACCCCCAAAGGTTTTGCACACTTCGGAATTATGCTGGCAGATCACGTTCCTGAGGTTCCAGAGACCCGGTGCGCGCGGTCCCGTCAGCCAAAGCAGGCAGTTCGATATTGGCGCAGGTGTTCACGTCGACCAATGTCCAGGCGTTGCCCTGATAATCAACGGTCGAAGTGCCCGCGCAGGTGGTGCCGGGGCCAGCCGCACAGTCATTCTGACCAGCCAGCGAAACGCCATAGCACTTTTCCTTTGCCTGCGCAGCGGCAGGGGTCGACAGGGCAGCGGTCAAAGCAGCAGCAACGGCACCGGCAACGGCCAAAGATTTGGTGGTGTTCGACATTTCAGTGATCCTCTTCTGACATGTTGTGTTTGGTATTCGGTTGATATGAGTAAAAGCTAAACGGTCCCGACCCGAGTTTGAATTCACGAGCCCGTGGGTCACACCTGTGTCAGCAAGTGTGACAAAGTATTGCGCCGTAAGGCGCTGAAAAAATAGCAAAAACAGCGGGGAAATGCAAAACGGCCCGCCAGGGCGAGCCGTTTTTTTCGTCAAATCGGGAGAAATGTTACAGCAGATCGGGGGGTGTGGCTTCCCGTCCCAGCGCCTCTGTAACATTTACGAGGCTGTCCACACGGGTTTGTTTTTCACCCAGTCTCCGGATGCTGACGGTGCGTTCTTCGACTTCGCGGTGACCCACGGCCAGGATAACGGGCACCTTGCCAACGGAATGTTCACGGACCTTATAGTTGATCTTTTCATTGCGAATATCGGCTTCGGCGCGCACGCCTGCGGCTTTCAGCTCGGCAACGACCTCGTGTACGTAGTCATCCGCTTCGGACGTGATCGAAGCCACGACAACCTGACGTGGTGCCAGCCAGAATGGCAGCTTGCCGGCGTGTTCCTCGATCAGGATGCCGATGAAACGCTCAAACGAACCCAGCGTCGCGCGGTGCAGCATGACGGGGCGATGTTTGCTGCCGTCAGATCCGATATAGGTCGCATCCAGCCGCTCGGGCAGCACGAAATCAACCTGGAACGTGCCACACTGCCAATCGCGACCAATGGCGTCGGTCAGCACAAACTCCAGCTTGGGACCATAAAATGCCCCTTCGCCGGGGTTCAGTTCAGGTTCAATCCCAGCGGCGCGCGTGGCTGACAACAACGCTTGTTCAGCCTTGTCCCAAACCTCGTCCGAACCGGCACGGGTGTCCGGACGATCCGAGAATTTGACCGAGAAATTTTCGAACCCGAGGTCTTTGTAAATCTTGGACAGGAACCGGATGAATTCGGCGGTTTCACCTTCGATCTGCTCTTCGGTAGAGAAAATATGCGCGTCGTCCTGGGTGAATCCACGCACCCGCATGATGCCGTGCAGCGCACCCGAAGGTTCATAGCGGTTGCACGAGCCAAATTCGGCCATGCGCAACGGCAGGTCGCGATAGGATTTCAGACCCTGTTTGAAGATTTCGACATGGCAGGGGCAGTTCATTGGTTTCAGCGCATTAACGGCCTTTTCCCGGGCGTGTTCCTCATCGACTTCGACGATGAACATGTTCTCCTGATATTTGTCCCAATGGCCCGAGGCCTCCCACAGCTTGCGGTCCACAACCTGCGGGGTGTTCACCTCGACGTAGCCGCCCTTGCGCTGCTGGCGGCGCATGTAATCCTGCAACTGCACATAGATCGACCAGCCATTGGGGTGCCAGAAGATCTGCCCGGGGGCTTCTTCCTGCATGTGGAACAGATCCATTTCGCGGCCCAGCTTGCGGTGGTCGCGTTTGGCGGCCTCGTCCAGCATGTGCAGGTGCGCTTTCAGCTTGTCTTTGGAGGTGAAGGCCACGCCATAGATCCGCTGCAACATGGCGCGGTTGGAATCGCCGCGCCAATAGGCACCGGCAATGGACATCAGCTTGAAGCAGTCGCCTTGAACCTGACCGGTGTGCTGCAGATGCGGACCGCGGCACAGATCCTGCCAATGCCCATGCCAATACATGCGCAGCGGCTCATCCCCGGGGATCGCGTCGATCAGTTCGACTTTGTAGGGTTCGTTGTTGGCGGTGTAGAATTCAACGGCACGCTGACGATCCCAGACCTCGGTGGTCACGGGATCGCGCTTGTTGATGATCTCCTTCATCTTCTTTTCGATGGTGCCGAGATCTTCGGGGGTGAAGGGTTCGGCGCGGTCAAAGTCATAATACCAGCCGTTGTCGATCACGGGGCCGATGGTGACTTTGGTTGCGGGCCAGATTTCCTGTACGGCACGGGCCATGATATGGGCCAGATCGTGGCGGATCAGTTCATTGGCCTGTTCTTCGTCCTTCATGGTGTGAAGCGCGATGGCGGCATCGGCGTGGATCGGCCATTGCAGGTCCCAATGTTTGCCGTCAACGGTGGCAGAAATTGCCTTTTTTGCCAGCGACGTCGAAATATCGGCCGCGACCTGCGCAGGGGTTACGCCTGCGTCATAGGATCGTGCATTGCCATCGGGAAAAGTAAGGGAGACTTGGGCCATCTGTCGGCTCTCCTCGTCGGTTTGGCGCCCACTGAACGCCCGGTTGCGGGTTATATGTGTCGCTGATTTGGCAGCACCTTGGGGTGGTGTCAAGACCAGTGTCTGGCAGAGTATTGGCCCCTGTGGCACGTTCGGCGCAGGCTGGGGGCGCTGCCCCCAGACCCCCGGGATATTTTTGGCCAGATGAAGGAGGGATCCCTGCGACATTCCTGATCAATCCAAGAAAACGTGACTGCAATTGCAGATGACGCGGTTATCATTGCTGGAACGGCACCGATGGGTTGTCGTGCCATGCCAATGAGACTGAACAGGGAGAACAAGCCAGTGGTTGAATTCAATAAGAGTTTTGAGTTGACTGTCGAGGATGTAGAGCTGATCGAAATGGCGCTGCGCAAGACCATGTCCATTCTTTCGCGCCCCGATTTGGACGCAACGTTGTCGGCAGCCGACGGCTCGGGTCTTGCTGATCCCCAGGAAACTCTGCGCGAGATCTCGGATCTATTGGGGCGCATGCACAATCAAAAGAACTTTTTCCGCCCCCGCAACGACGTCTATGTCGGTGGCTGACCGGGCTTGCGGTTCGCCTGCGCTTTGGGTTCAGTGTTGGTCAAATCAAATCGACAAAGCCGGAAGGAACGGGCATGGGGCAAACTGCATTTCTCGAGACGGCGCAGGGTCGGCGTCTGGCGTACCGGAAAACCAAAGGACGGGGCCCAACCATCGTGTTTCTGGGTGGGCTGAAGTCGGACATGGAAGGCACCAAGGCCGTGCACCTGGAAGCCTGGGCCCAAGCGCAGGGCCGCGCTTTCCTGCGGTTTGATTACTCGGGGCACGGGGAGAGTTCGCAAAAGTTCGAAGAAACCTGTATCGGGGATTGGCACGAGGATACCCTGGAGGTCATCGACCGTTTGTGCGATGGGCCGATCGTACCAGTCGGATCATCCATGGGTGGTTGGCAGGCGTTGCTGCTGGCGCGGGCGCGGGCTGGTCGGATACATGGCATGGTGACAATTGCCGCGGCACCGGATTTCACCGAGGACGGGTATGTCGCCAGCTTCACGGACCTGCAGAAACAGACGTTGGACACTGTCGGCCAGATCGAATTGCCGTCTGATTACATGGAGCCGTATATCATTACGAAACGCTTGATCGAAGACGGACGCGCCCGTTTGGTTCTGCGTGATCCATTGGAATTGCCGTTTCCGGTGCGCTGCCTGCAGGGGACAGCAGATACGGCCGTTACGACTGACACTGCCCTGCGCCTGTTGGAACACGCCACCTGTGATGACATGCGTCTGTTGCTGGTCAAGGATGCGGATCACCGGTTTTCGGACGGCCCGTGTCTGGGTCTGATCGAGCAGGCGGTTTCTGAAGTGTTGGGGGCGGTTTGAGCGTGATGCAGCAGCGTGTCAGCCTGATCACCATCGGTGTCCCGGACATGGCGCAGGCGGCGGCGTTTTATGAGGCGCTGGGCTGGCGGCGGACCGACAGCCTTGACGGGGTAATTGCCTTTGATCTGATCGGTCAGGCACTGGGACTGTATCCTTTGGATGCCCTGGCCGAAGACATCGGTGTGCCGGTCGGTACATTGGGACAGGGCGCGTTGACGTTTGCCCATAATGTGCGCGCCAAGGCAGAGGTTGATCAATTGATGCAAGCCGCCGAGCGGGCCGGGGCCGAGATCCTGAAACCAGCGACGGAAGTGTTTTGGGGTGGTTATCACGGCTATTTCCGGGCGGTTGGTGGTGCCATCTGGGAGGTGGCGTTCAATCCGTTTTCTCCATTGTCGCCGGATGGTGCATTCCGCTGGAACGGGTACGGCTGATGCGGCGGCCGGGCAGCATGTGGAGCGTCGAGACGCTGGGCAGGGTTCGGCTTTCCAAATATTTCTACATGCGTGATTTTCTCTATTCCGAAATCGCCAATTTTCATGCCCGCCAGAACATTCCCGACAATCCCGATCTGGCCATTGAAACCGGCCGGGAGTTTTGCGAGACGCTTCTGGATCCGCTGGAGGAGACATTTGGCCGGGTGGCAGTCCGGTCCGGATACAGATCACCTGCGTTGAACAGGTTTGGCAATGAAAACAAACTGAACTGTGCCCGCAATGACCATCCGCTGGAATGTCATATCTGGGACCGGGGCACCGGGGCGGATCGCATTGCCGGGGCGTCGGTTGTGATCCCGTGGTTTGCCGATCAATACGATCGCGGACGGGATTGGCGTGACCTGGCATGGTGGATGCACGACCACCTGCCATACTCTGAAATCTGGTTCTTTCCCAAACTCTGTGCGTTCAATCTGGTTTGGCGTCCTGAACCGCTGCGTCGCATCGACAGTTACATTGCACCACGTGGCAACCTGCTCCGCGCCGGAGATATCCCGAATGAGCCCCTGACCCAGCGTCAGTCACGATATGAGGATTTCCCGGCGTTCTGTGGCATAGCTTATCCCTGAGACCCCTTGCTGAGATGTGGTGAAAGCCGCACAATGGGACCATTCGGGCAGCTACTCATTTTAGAGGCAAGTCAATGATCGAACCTTTGGTTCTCGTTCCGGGCATGATGTGCGACGCCCGGATATTTGCGCATCAAATTCTGCACCTTTCGCGCGATCGGGCGGTCATGGTTGCACCGATTACGCAGGGCGAAACGATTGATGACATTGCCATGTCGTTGCTGGGTCAATTGCCAGAGCGCTTCGCGTTGTGCGGGCTGAGCATGGGCGGCATTGTCGCGATGGAACTGCTGCGCCGGCTCCCGGAGCGAATAACCCGCCTTTGCCTTATGGGGACCAGTCCGCTGGCGGAAACGCCGAGCGAGGCCGCCGCGCGCGAACCGATGCTGGTGCGGGTACAGGCCGGACAATTGGCCGATGTGATGCGCGAGACGATGCGGCCCGAGTTTCTGGCACCTGGCCCGCAACGGATGGAGGTGCTGAATCGGTTCTGGCAAATGGGCGAAGAATTGGGCAGCGACCTGTATCTGCGCCAATCCAGGGCCTTGCAGCGACGCAAGGACCAGCAGGCCACGTTGCGCAAATCGCGGGTGCCAACGTTGATCCTGTGCGGAAATCACGACGCAATGGTGCCGGTGCGTCGGCATGAATTCATGTCCGAACTGATGCCCAACGCCCGGTTGCATGTGCTGGAAAATGCAGGTCACCTGCCTGTGGTGGAAACGCCCGAAACGGTGACGCAGGTTTTGGGGCAATGGTTGTCCATGCCAACAGGCACGGTATGACGGACCGCTCCTTGAGGTTGTTGATGGTTGCCCCGGCCCCGGTCATCCCGGTTCCCGACGGGATGACATTGGATGCAAAATTCGTCGAGGGCATGCGGCTTCAGTCGGACCTCTGGCCAGGCCAATTCGATTGTATTCTGCGCCGCGGCGCGCGCAGCATTCCATTTGGAGCCCGGGTGATCAACCCTGCACAGGAGACATTTGGCCTGCATGTCTTGGAAGAAGACGAGCGCCTGACACAAGCCCATTTCGAAGGCTATGATCTGGTGATGTGCAGCGCTGATGACGACCGGAACCTGGGGTTGGCCCCACTAGTGCAGGCTGCGGGGGCGCGGCTGGTTGTAACGCTTGAATATACGTTGGAAACGCGATTGAAGATCCTGTTCCTGACACCGGGGCGCAGCCTGCCCAGACGCTGTATATCCGCCCTGCGTTTGATGGCGCGGGAACTGCGTCGACGCCGGTTCATGGCCTCTGCGCAGGGGTTGCAGGCAAATGGATATCCGGCGCATTCCCTGTGCAGGAAAAGTGATCCGGATGCTTTGTTGTATCTGGACAATCGGATGTCTCCGGGCCTGTTTGCAACCAAGACCGAAATGGACGCACGATGCGACAGGCTCCTGTCCGCTGCGCCCGTGCGGCTGGTCTATACTGGCCGGCTGGAGCCAATGAAGGGCGCGCAGGATCTGATACCCGTCGCGCGGGCGCTGTCCCAAAGGGGCGTGACGTATTCGCTGGATATTTTTGGCGCGGGCCAGCTGAGGGATGAAATAGCCAACCAGATTGAGGCGGGTGGTCTTGCGCCGCAGGTGCGGTTGCACGAACCGCTGGATTTCGAAACGGAACTGGTGCCGCATCTGCGCCAGAACGCGGATATTTTTCTGTGTTGTCACAAGCAATCTGATCCGTCCTGCACCTATATCGAAAACATGGGGTGCGGGCTTGCTGTTATCGGCTATGAAAATCGGATGTGGTCTGCTTTGGCTGGCGCATCAATCGCAGGGTGGACCAGCCCGGCGGGACGGCCGCAGGAATTGGCAGACGCTGTGGCCCAGGCCGCTGGAAACCGCGTGCAGCTGGCCGAGCGTTGCCGCAATGCGCTTGCGTTTGCACAGGCGCATGACTTCCGTGCCGAGAGCCGCAAGCGTATGGAGCATCTTGCAAAGGTGGCTGAAGGGTAGGCCAGACCTGCGCCCCGTTGTGGGAGGGGGTCCGTTGCACGACGGAAGCCAGCTGTTCGTGGAGTTATGGCTGATCGCTCACCGATAGAGCGCGGCACGTTCTTCACGGGTCGGGATCTTCGCTTTGGCAACGGGTTTGCCGGTCTCCACGTCAAAGAATGGCGTGTTGCGCCAACGTCCGGACATCCAGGCAGAGAGGAACCGCGAAAACATACGCCAGACCATCCGCCCTGCGCCCTTGTGCCGCTTTTTGCCGTCCGATGTCACAATGAACCCCTGTGCCTGCACCGGGCCCAGGCGTTCAGGCGCAGCGAACCTGGCCACGGGGATACCAACAAAGGGAAGTTTGTGAGTTTTCAACGTGTTGCCGATGGGCGTATTGCAGCAGGTGGCATACCATCGAAACAACCCATTGGGGCCCAACCGCATCAGGCCCAGCTTGTCCTGGCCCCGCAGGAAGGTCAGGCGGTCCGGTGCAGTTTGAAACAGGGCGACAGGTCCAGGTGCCGGATCAGGTTGATCAAAAAACAGCTCACCCGCGCGGCAATCAGGGCAAAAACAGGCAATATGCGCGCCGTCTCTCAGGGCAGTGATATCGACAACGCCCCGAACTTCCCCGCAGGTGCAGGAAAAGTTCAGAGGGACGTTGTCCAGGGCCACGATCAGGCGGCCGAGTTTTTGTTCGCCGGCTTGCTGGCTCGTTTGGGTTTGCGCACATTGCTGTTCATGAAATCAATCACCAACGGGCGGATGTTGTCGCGCCAGCTACGCCCGGCAAAGATACCATAGTGTCCTGCGCCGGGTTCAACATGGCTGGCCTTCTTGCTGTCGGGCAGGCCCGTACACAAGTCCAGCGCTGCGATACATTGCCCCGGAGCAGAGATATCGTCATTCGCGCCTTCGACGGTTTTGACGGCAACATTGGTGATCTTGCTCAGATCAATCTTGTGGCCATTTACCACAAATTCGTTGCGCGCGATTTCGCGATTTTTGAAGATCCGCTCGACCGTTGACAGGTAGAATTCCGCCGTCATGTCCATCACGGCCAGATATTCATCGTAGAACCGGTTGTGGGCATCATGATCCGATGCTTCGCCGCGCGATACGCGCATGATCTGGTCGTTAAAGGCTTTGGAATGGCGTTCGCTGTTCATCGACATGAAGGACGACAGCTGCAGCAGGCCCGGATAGACCATCCGCCCGACGCCTTTGTATTTGAACCCGACGCGTTGAATCATGGTTTCTTCGAGCTGGCCCATGGTGACCCGGCGGCCAAAATCGGTGACTTCGGTGGGGGTCGCATCAGGGTCGATGGGGCCGCCGATCAGGGTCAGGGTGGTCGGCTGTGCCGCTGGGTCCAGTTCGGCCAGATAGGCCGTGGCCGCCAGCGTTAGCGGGGCAGGTTGACAGATCGCGACGACATGGGTTTCCGGACCCATTTCCCGCATGAAATCAACCAGATACTGGGTGTAGTCCTCGACGTCAAACTTGCCAGCGGATACCGGAATGTCACGCGCATTGTGCCAGTCGGTAATATAGACTTCGCAGTTCACGAGCAGGCTTTTGACAGTGGAGCGCAGCAGGGTCGCATAGTGACCGGACATCGGCGCAACCACCAAAACCTTGCGGGGTTGTTCCTTGCGTCCGTTGACGCGGAAATGCAGGAGATCGCCAAAGTCACGTTCAATCACAGGGGTGATTTCGACCAGGTGGTCCTTGCCATCCTCGCAGGTAAAGGTGCGAATGCCCCAGTCAGGTTTGACGACCATGCGCTGATACGTGCGTTCCGTGACCTCGCCCCAGGCGGCCATCCAATTGAGTGCAGGGTTGGGAAACGCACTGAACATGGGATACGATGCCATGGCTGATGCCGTAGCCCCGAGCCATTGGTTCGTGTTCCGGGCCGTTTCCATCAAGTCGTAAGTCATCATATAGCGCATGTACGTCTCCTTTTCCTGCATCCGGAACATACGTTACAAAAGATTCACGTAAATCGGACCTTTCGTCGCTTTGCCCGATATCCGAAGGCCGGATATTCTGCACAGCAGAAAGATTAGGGGGGATTCCTTAAAATGACAACAAGTGATGAAGGTACTTCGGCGTTGAGCCCAGAACATATTGAACACCTTCAGGAAAATATGGAAAAAGTCGAAGAGCTGACAAAACGGCTTGTTGACGCAATGGCGAATAAGACGCCGCATAATTCTGCCCTTGATGGGCCGAATCAAGAGCTGTTCGCACGCGCAGCAACGGCCTATTGGAGCAAATCGCTGCAGGATCCCACACATCTGTTGCAACAACAGATTGAATATTGGGGCAAATCCGTGCTGAATTTCGCCGAAGCCCAACAGGCTCTGACTGCGGTCACGACGGATGAACCGCAGCAGAAACCCAAAGATCGCCGCTTTTCCAACCCGCTGTGGGAAAACAACCCTTATTTCCACTTTATCAAGCAGCAGTATTTGACCAACGCCGACGCAATTTCCAAAGCGGTAGACGAGGTCGAGGATCTGGACGCCAAAGACAAGCGGCGCCTGCAGTATTTTTCGCAGCAGATCGTGGACCTGATGGCTCCAACGAACTTTCTGGCCACAAACCCGGATGCGCTGGAAAAAGCGGTGGAGACCGAAGGCAAATCGCTGGTTCAGGGTTTGGAAAACCTGGTTGCCGATCTCGAAGCCAACGATGGCGCGCTGGTTGTGCGTTTGGCTGACGAAAAGGCGTTTGAATTGGGACGCAACATCGCCACGACCCCCGGTGATGTGGTCTATCGCAACAAGATGATGGAGCTGATCCAGTACAAACCGGTGACTGACACAGTGCACGATACCCCCATCGTACTGTTCCCGCCCTGGATCAACAAATTCTATATTTTGGACCTCAAGGCCCAGAACAGCATGATCAAATGGATCACCGAACAGGGGTATACCTTGTTTGTGGTCAGCTGGATCAACCCGGACGTATCCTATGCCGACGTGGGCATGGAGGATTACATTCAGGATGGTTTCCTGACCGCCATCGAAAAGGCCAAGGAGATCTGTAGGGTCAAGCAAGTCAACGCGGTTGGCTATTGTATCGCGGGCACCACGTTGAGCCTGACCTTGTCCCTGTTGAAACAGCGGGGCGACAAGTCGATCAAATCGGCGACCTTCTTTACCGCGCTGACGGATTTCTCGGAGCAAGGCGAATTCACCCCCTTCCTGCAGGATGACTTCATCGACGGGATCGAAGAGGAGGTGAAGGAGATAGGTATTCTGCGATCGTGGATCATGGCACGGACATTCTCCTATCTGCGGTCCAACGACCTGATCTATGGCCCTGCTATCCGCAGTTACATGATGGGAGAAACACCGCCGGCGTTCGACCTGTTGTATTGGAATGGGGATGGGGCCAACCTGCCAGCCAAGATGGCGACTCAATACCTGCGTGGCCTGTGTCAGAGCAATCGGTTTGCCGAAGACGGGTTCGAGCTGATGGGTCACACACTCAAGCTGAGCGATGTGGATGTTCCGCTGATGGCGATCACTTGCGAGACGGATCACATCGCAGCCTGGAAAGATTGTTACCGAGGTGTGCAAAAGATGGGGTCGCGCAGCAAGACCTTTATCGTGTCCGAATCCGGGCATATCGCCGGTATCGTCAATCCGCCATCCAAGAACAAATATGGTCACTATACCAACGACGACCTGAAGCTGGACAACGCTGACTGGATGGAGGGCGCGACCTACAATCAGGGCTCATGGTGGCCGCGCTGGGAAGCCTGGCTGAAGAAACGGTCGGGCAAGCAGGTCCCGGCCCGTGAAATTGGCGATTCGGCGTATGACCCGATCTGTCCTGCTCCGGGTACCTATGTTGATCTGAAAGCAAGTCGTTGATTTAAAAGGGTATTGGCAAAAAATGCTGCGGTGCAGCAAAAAATACTTGAAATGCCGCATCGCAGAAAGCATATTATTTGCAGAAGATGGAACGGGACAGGCCCGTTGAGCAATCAATTAGGATCAGTACAATGGCAAAAACCCAAGACTTCACCGCCGCAATGAAAGACATGATGGGCGCATTTCCGGTAGACACTTCTGCCGTGGAAGACGCGTTCAAAAACACCGCTGCTCTGAACGAGCGTCTGTCGGGTGTTGCTCTGGAAGCCGCCGAAAAATCGGCCGAGATTTCCAGCAAATGGACCAAAGAAACCCTGACCAAACTGGGTGACGTGTCCAAAGCCAAAACCGACCCGGCCGATTACGCCAAAGCCGCCACCGATTTCGCCAGCGCAACTGCCGAAGTTGCTGCTGAAAACATGGCCGCCTTTGCTGAAATCGCCAAGAAAGTTCAGATGGACACCGTCGAACTGCTGATGTCGGCTGGTAAAGACATGACCGAAGAAGCAACTGCCGCTGTCAAGAAGGCCACCGACGAGGTGACCACTGCTGCCAAGAAGGCAACAGCGAAGTAAGCACGAGCGCGACAGACATCATTCTCCTCCCAGATGGTGTTTTCGCGGGGGCGGGCCAAGGCCCGCCCTTTTTACGTCGGGGGGACCGGTGGGCTGGATGGCCTGACGGGGGCAGTTGGAACATTGTTCCAACTGGATGGCAAAGTCTTTTCTTTTGTTCTGCACTCGCATAGTGTTTGCTGCAACGCATCATGACCGGGGAGGCAAACAAGGTGTCGGACAACGAAAAACCTCTGCTGATCAAACGTTATGCCAGTCGACGGCTGTATAATACCGAGACGAGCGATTACGTGACACTGGAGGATATCGCAGGGTTCATCCGGGACGGACGCGAAGTTCAAATTGTGGACCTCAAGTCCGGTGACGACCTGACGCGCCAATACCTGTTGCAGATCATTGCTGAACACGAAAGCCGCGGCGAAAACGTCCTGCCGGTGAATGTTCTGAATGATTTGGTTCGCTCTTACATGTTGCCTGGCGGTGGAATGATGCCGCAGTTCCTGCAAAGTTCGTTCGAGATGCTGCGGGAAAGTCAGTCCAAGATGATGGAAAACATGACCGCCATCAATCCGATGTCGCAAATCCCTGGCTTTGACGCACTTCAGGCTCAGCAAGAGGCATTCCTAAAGGCGATGACAGGCGGATTGGGCAATTGGCCAACCGGTACCGCGCCCGACGACACGACCGAAGCGGGCAAGGGCGAAGATCTTGATGACATCAAGAAGCAGCTTGCAGAACTCCAAACAAAACTGTCCAAGCTGAAATGACATAAGGCCGGGATCACCCGGCCTTTTTTCTTTTTTCTGGGGTGTGGGACTGTTCAGGTGCCGTAGGCTTGGGGCGGGTTTTTCACGTCTTCCACGGCGCTCAGCAGGATATCGGCAATCACATCCAGCTCTGCCCTGGACAGGCGCACGGGCAATCGCACATCGCAGGCTTTCATCAGCATGTCGCGGGTGCGTGGTAATTCCGGAATTTCCCCAAGAAACTGCCAGTTCCAATAGGCCCGGGCGTTGTCGCGGCTGTGGCCGAATATTTGAACTTTGACCCCGCGGCTTGCGGCGGCTTTGGCAAAGGCGAGAATTTCCTCTGTTTCCATACCGACCAGATTGAATTGGATCGAATCCGGGGCCCGCTGTTCTGGCGGAAGGGGGGGCGGCACCTGAATAAACGGTGTTTCGCTGTTCAGGCGGCCCGCGACATAGTCGTGGTTTGCCAAACCGTCGCGCACCCGTCGGGCCAGTTCAGGGATCTGGGGACGGATCACCACGGCACTCAGATTATTGAGACGCAGGTTATAAAGCGGAAGTTGGTTCTGCCACTTGGCAAAAGCGGCCTCCAGATCCGATGAATTGTCGCCATGGGGACCTTTGTGTTTGGCCCAGTTGTGTTCATAGGCGCCGGACATGATGACGGCCCGTGCGACAAGGTCGGGATCGTCGGTGATCAGAATGCCACCTTCACCGGCGTTGATCATCTTGTATGACTGGAAGGAGAAACACCCAATCCGCCCAATCGTACCAATATTCTTGCCGTGCCAGGTGGTGCCCAGCGAATGGGCGGCATCTTCGATCACCGGAATCTCGCGCGCATTGCACAGGGCCATGATGGCGTCCATGTCCGACGTGTGCCCGCGCATGTGGCTGATGATGACGGCCTGCACATCGTCCAGGTTGCGTGCAAAGTCGTCCATGTCGATGCGATAGTTGTCCCCCACCTCGCACAGGACGGGAATGCAATCTGCATGAACCACGGACGACGGAACAGCGGCAAACGTAAACCCCGGGATCAGAACCCGCGCGTCACGGGGCAGGTTCAACGCCTTGAGCGACAGGAATAATGCGGCGGAACATGACGAGACTGCCAGCGCGTATTTCGCCCCCAAAAGCGCGGCAAATTCCTGTTCCAACAGGGTTACCGGGGCATTGTCGGAGTTATAGCGAAACAGGTCCCCTGACTTCATCAACTCCGTCACGGCCGCCAGTGCGGCAGATGGGATTGGTTCGGCGTCGTGGACATTTGGTGGTTGTTGCATATTTCAAAAACCTGAAGTTAACCTTTCAAAAATATAAAACAAAGCCGGGTTGAAGCCAAGCAGAAGCGCTTGGCTGGACGCCCAAGACGGCAAAAATTTTCTAATCTGTTGCGGGGTGACCTCTAATATCACTCTGGTCGTGAAAAAAGCCGCCCGGACCAGGGTCGGGCGGCTAGAAGATCGTCGTCTCCTGAATCGTTTAGACGTTCATCAACAGGTGTTCGCGTTCCCAGGGTGAAATCACCTGAAGAAATTCATCATATTCTGCCCGCTTCACGATCGAATAGACCCGCGCAAAATCGGCTCCCAACACTTCGTGCAATGCGGTGGCCTCTTCAAAAAGATCCAGCGCCTGTCCCATGACCTGGGGGATATCGCCTTCGCCCGCATAGGCGTCGCCTTTGAATTGACGCCGAGGCCGCTCTTCGTTGATCAGGCCCAGATACCCACAGGCCAGGGACAGCGCGATACCCAGATAAGGGTTGCAGTCCATACCAGCGATCCGGTTTTCGACGCGGCGTGCCGCAGGGCCGGACAGGGGAACGCGAATGCCAGTGGTTCGATTGTCGCGGGCCCACTCCAGATTGATCGGAGCGGCATGATCCTTCACGTAGCGGCGATAGGAATTCACATAGGGTGCCATTACCGCCAACCCCGAGGGCAGGTGGTTCTGCAATCCCGCGATAAAGTTGTAGAAGGCATCCGTTTCGCCGCCCTGGGGCCCGGAAAAGATGTTTTCCCCGGTCGCCATGTCGATGATCGAATGGTGGATGTGCATGGCGCTGCCCGGTTCATCCTCGATCGGTTTGGCCATGAAGGTGGCAAAGCAATCGTGACGCAGGGCGGCTTCGCGGATCAGGCGTTTGAAGTAGAACACCTCATCCGCCAGCTTGACCGGATCGCCATGGCGCAGGTTGATTTCCAGCTGACCGGCGCCGCCTTCCTGGGTGATACCGTCGATCTCGAACCCCTGCGCTTCGGCAAAGTCATAAATGTCGTCGATCACGGGACCGAATTCGTCCACGGCCGTCATCGAATATGCCTGTCGTGCCGCTGCCGGACGGCCAGAGCGACCCATCATCGGTTTGATTTCTTGGGCCGGGTCGATGTTGCGAGCAACCAGGAAGAACTCCATTTCCGGAGCGACAACCGGTTTCCAACCCTTGTCATGATAGAGCTTTACAACCCGCTTCAACACGTTGCGGGGCGAATAGGGGATCGGGTTGTCATCGCGATCATAGGCGTCGTGGATCACCTGCAATGTCCAGTCCCCGGTCCAGGGCGCAGCCGTAGCGGTGGTGAAATCGGGGCGCAGAGTCATGTCTTTTTCGATGAACCCGTCATCGTCTGCGGCTTCGCCCCAGCCTCCGGTGATGGTCTGAAAGAAGATACTGTCAGGCAGGTGGAAATAATCCTGACGCGCGAATTTGGTGGCGGGTACTGCCTTGCCTCGGGCAATACCCGGAAGGTCCGAGATAACGCATTCAACTTCGTCGAGACGACGGCCCTCCAGATAGGTTTTCGCGGCGTCAGGCAGGTTGTCTGTCCAGTCGGCCATCAGGTCCTCTCTTTCGTCAAGAATGCTTTCATGAAGGTTGCAATTTCAGGGTTGCTGACGGGGCCGTGCAGGTCGGCCGCAGCAGCGTCAAGAACGTCATCCGGCACCACACCGCGTCCTCTATGGTCGATCAGCCCCTGAATGAAATCAGCGCCATATTCGGGGTGCGGCTGAACGGTCCAGATATGGTCGTCATAGGCGAGGATGCCGTTTTCACAGAATGCGTTGCCTGCCAGAACGCGGGCGCGGTCCGGGCGGTCCACCACCTGATCCTGATGCCAGGCATTCATGGTGACAGTATCGCCGTTCTGATCATAGCTGACTCTGCCAATGGCCCACCCACCGTCGAATTTTTCGACCTTTCCACCCAGGGCCTGGGCGATGATCTGATGTCCAAAACACACACCGATCAGTGGTTTTTTCTGGGCGTCGATGTCGCGGATCAGGTCTTCCAGTGGGCGAATCCAGTTGTGATCTTCGTAGGCACCATGCCGCGATCCGGTGATCAGCCAACCATCCGCGTCCTCAGCACCATTTGCGGGAAACTCGCCATCAACCACCGCGTAGCCTTGAAATGTCACCCCGTTCTGCGCCAGCAGATTGGCGAACATCACGTCATAGTCTCCCGTCGTCTCGATGAGAGCGTCCGGGGCATGGCCGGTTTGCAGAATGCCGATTTTCATAAGTCACCAGATTTGATCAAATTGAACGTAGACCATGATGATCCACCAGGCAAGGGGGACTCAGACAGTCTCCAGTAGGGTCAGCCAGTGTTGGTCCGGATCCAGGTCATCAAAGCGCTGCATTTCCTGACGCTTGGTCATGACGAGATTTTGGATCAACATGGGGGGCAGGATCCGCGCGATCAGAGGATCGGTTTCGAACCGGTCGATGGCGGTCGCCCAATCGGGGGCCAGATGTGGCAGGTCCGGCACGTCATACGCGTTGCCGGAAATCGGGTCCGGGGGCGTCATCTCATCTTCTATGCCGATCAGTGCAGCCCCCAGCAGAGTGGCCAGAATCAAATAGGGATTGGTGTCGCCACCGGCGACCCGGTGTTCAATGCGCCGCGCTTTGGGTGATCCCCCCGGAATGCGAATTGCGGCAGTCCGGTTTTCATAGGCCCAGGCTGCACCAGTTGGGGCGTGGGCACCGGGCACCAGCCGTTGGTAGGAATTGCCATGCGGAGCAAAGATCAAGGTACTGGCCGGCATTGCAGCGATACATCCGGCAACGGCTTGCAGCAGCAGGTCAGACCCACGCTCGGTTCCGTCGTCAAATACATTGTTCCCGTCGCTGTCCAAAACCGAGAAATGCACATGCATCCCATTGCCTGCGTCATCTGGATAGGGTTTGGCCATAAAGGTAGCGGCGCAATCATGTTTGCGGGCCAAGCCGCGCACCAACGCCTTGAAAAGCCACGCATCGTCTGCGCATCTCATGGCTTCCTGATGGTTCAGGTTGATTTCGTACTGACCCAAACCCGCTTCGGAAATCGCAGCCTGGGCGGGAATGCCCATCTGCGCTGCGCCGTCGTAGAGGTCGGTGAAAAATGCATCAAAAGCGTCCAGTTGCCCGACCGACAGAACGGCTTCGTTCTTGACCCGGCGTCCTGATACCGGGTTCAGCGGCGGCTGTGGAGACGTGCCGCTGGCGTCCAGCAGAGTGAATTCCATTTCGGTCGCTGCGACAACGGTCCAGCCTCGTTTTGCATAGCGCCCCAGCACATCGGCCAGCGCATGACGCGGGTCACCCATGAACGGTGCCTGATCATCAGCGTGCATAACCATCGGTACCAAGGCGGTTTCAGTGGGCAACCAGGGCATCGGAACTGCCCCGCGTTCGGTCGGCAGAAGAATGCCATCCGCGTCCCCGGTTTCAAACACCAGTGGGCTGTCTTCGATGTCACATCCAAACAGATCCACGTTCATTGTCGACACCGGCATTCGGGCCGAACCCTGATCCAGTTTGTCGGCCATGTCCGCAGGCATGCGTTTGCCGCGCATCTGACCGTTCAGGTCACAGGCGGCAATTCGGATGGTGGCGAGATCTGTGAGATCCATGAGAGGCTCCATTCATCTTGGGACAGATGTAACCGAGGTCCGGGAGCTTGTCACTACATTTGATCAAATTAATGGCGGGTTCTGTAAGTCGATTGATTTGTGACGTTGGGGCAGGGGAATTGTGCGGACGGTGATGTCCTTTAACCTGCCGGACCTGATTGCATCAATTGTCCGGCACCGTTGGTTCAGGGAGCCCAATGGTCGGGAATGCCAAGGCCCGAAATCCGATTGTGCATCGCGTCAATATAAGCTGCCATGTTGTGGTTCAGACCCTTGCGCGGCGATTTGTGAATCAAAGTCCTGGAGGCCCCCAATCTTTCGAAACCGCGTGGAAACCGGCATACCAGATCGTCTGTTCTGCAGATGGACAGGGACAGGTTCCGATAGGTTGACGGTGCCTTTGATTTAAGGATCCGTGGCGCGGCAAAACCGATCGACGGCGCAGTCCAGATTGTGGACAGGATTTGGGCCGATGCTGCGCCCAGGGAATGGCCGACCACCAATCGGGGCCAATGTTCAGGATTGTTGCCGATCCATTTGCTGATGTGGTTGGCATGGGTCAGGAACCCTTGGTGCCAGATGATTCCATTTTTGTCCGGCGGCGCGGTGCCTCTCCCGAACCCCTTGGTTTTGTTGCGTGACCCGAACCCCAGACGGGGCATTCCAAGGTTCAACAGTCGAAAGTTGAACTTGGCATAATCCCAGAAGGAGTTGCTGCCAGGTACCAGCAGGCAGCGATTGTTCAGCAGATAGGCTTCCACCCCTTTGACGGGACATTGGCTGGTGATCCAGACGCCATGGTCCTGTTTCAGTGTTTTGTTGACTGCTTCGACACCCTGTTTGTTGACGGTGTACGAAATCTTGACCAACTCGGCTGCTGTCGCCACCGAACTGTCCAGATCCGGTCGCTGGATGTTCAGGGCCGCCAGTGTTTTGGGGCCGACGATCCCGTCGGGATCCAGCCCGGTATTTTTCTGAAAGGTGCAGACCGCTTTTTCCGTATTGCGTCCCCAGATGCCGTCAATGCGTCCGGCGTAGCATTTCAGTTCCTTTAATCGGCGTTGCAGCAATCTTATGTCCAGGGCCATACAGGAACACCTTTCATAATGTATTGAATTTCAGGATCTTATTGGATTTTTACGAATTTTTCAACATCTGCTCTGGCCGCCGTGGTTGCACGGAGCACGGCGGCGGTTTGCAGGGTCATCAGAGGAAAACCTTGTTTGTTGGCCATTATTTGGCCAGACTTGTTGCGGGCGGGTAGATTTTTTCGTGTGGGGGGAGCGTTGAATGAAACGTAGTCTCGCCGCAGTTTTGGCGGCAGATGTCGCGGGCTATTCAGAGCTGCTTGGCAAAGATACCGAAGGAACGCTGGTGGCGCTTCGGCGGCTCAGATCCGAGATTTTCCGACCGACAGTGGCCTCGCGGCGGGGACGGGTGGTCAAAAGCATGGGCGACGGTTGGATCGTTCTGTTTCAGGCCGCTTCGGACGCAGCGACCTGTGCACTTCAAATCCAGGACTTATTGGCGCGTGACGGGTCCCGGTCTGAGCTGTCGATGCAATTGCGGCTGGGATTGCATCTGGGGGATGTGATCGAAGAAGAAGAAGATGTGTTTGGCGACGGAGTGAACGTCGCGGCGCGGTTGGAAAAGATCGCCGCCCCTGGCAGTATCGCCATTTCCGACGCCGTATTCGGCAGCTTGGATGGAACGCTCAGGCCGTCGTTTGACGATGCCGGTGAACATGATCTCAAAAACATCTCCAAACCGGTACGTGTCTGGACGCGGGGGTCGTTGCCCGGGCGCAAGGTGAGCGGGGTCGATGCGTCTCAACGCCCTCAGATTGTGGTGCGTCCCCTTGAGACGTCGGACCAGCGGGACGAAGTGCGCGAGCTGTGTGATGCTTTGACTGGGGATTTGATGACCTATTTGGGCGCAACCCATTGGCTATCGGTGAGCGCGCGTGACACAGGACGGCGGGCTTATGCCCTGTCTGGGCGCATTCGGGCCAGCGGCGGGCGGTTGCGGTTGGAGGTGCGGTACACTGACCCCGAGCAGACAGAGCTGTGGTCGACCAAGATTGACGGCGATCTGGCCAATGCGTTTGATTGGCAGGATGAAACTGCCGAAACGCTGGTCAACCAGGTGATGACCGCAACCTTTGACAGCGAACGCAGACAGTTAGACAAGTTGTCAATCGCAGACATGAGCGCGAACCAATGCGAATTGCGGGGTCAGATCGCGATTGACCGGTTGGACCCGGATGCCTTTGCCTCGGCGCTCAAATATTCCAGCGCCGCGATCACCAAGGATCCATCTCTGCCGCATCCTTTTGCGCTGGCCTTGGTCTCCTATTTGTCGGCGACGGCGATGGGGTATGACGAGGTCACCGAGCAATATGCGTCTTCGGTGCCGATGTGGTGCGCGGCGGCTGCGCCGCTGGTTGAAAATCACTCTCTGTTGCGGTTGGCGCTGGGGGTGACGACATATTCCCAACTCAGAGAACCCTCCCGTTTGCGGTCGGTTGTCGAATATGCGCTGCGTCAATCGTCGTCCGATTTCGTGACCCTGGCGCTCAGCGGGTGGTCCTATATCTGGATTGGCGATCATGACGAGGCGCTGGATTGTCTAAGAAAGGCCCATGTGCTGGGTGGGAAAAGCCCCTGGGCGTTGTCGATCCAGGGCGGCCTGGCCATGGCGTCGCTGCAGGCCGGGGACGACGCGGCCGCTGTGAAATTGGCCCGCGAAGGGCTGAATATCAGTGTGGGGTATACCACCTTGTATAGGATTCTAGCTGCAGCCCATGCCCAGTTGGGACAGGATGACGCTGCAACCAAAGCAGTGGCCGACGCCTTGCGATTGCAACCCGATGATAGCATCGCCTCGATTCAGGCGCGCAATGTGTTTGCTGTGACTGGCGCGGCGAACCGTTATATCTCTGGGTTGCGCAAAGCCGGCATGCCCGAATAGGTGGGGTCTTCAGGATCCGAATCCGATGCCGAGCCGGTCCAGCGCTTTTAGAAAAAGCGACCGCTGCCCGGTTTGGTCTTCGCGGGACAGATCGGCCTGGGCCCAGGATACAGCCAGTGACCGGAACGGTTCGGGGGGGAACGGGGGTGCCCAACTGCGCGCCATGCGCAATTGTGTGCGCTCCGTTTGTTTCCCTTGCAGCAGGTCCAGCATGGTCAATGCTGCAAATCGGGTTGCAGAAACGCCCTGACCGGTGAACCCCAAGGCATAGGCCAGCCGCCCCTTCATGGCGGTGCCTACAAAGAAGGTCAGCCGGGCCGACGTATCGATGATCCCGCCCCAAGCGTGTGAAAAGGCAACATCGCCCAGTGCCGGAAAGGTCGCGCGGAAATTTGCCTCCAAACGGGCATAGCTTTCCGGTCGGTCGAGCAGAGCGGCGTCGCGACGGTTGCCCCTGTGATAGATTGCGTCATACCCACCCCACAAAATGCGGTTGTCAGCCGTTTTGCGCGAATAGTGAAACTGGTTGCCGCTGTCTGCGATACCATAGCGCCCGGTCCACCCGATCGCATGGAGCTGAGCATCGCTGAGCGGCTCAGTCATCAGAGTATAGTCGAAAACCGGAATGATCCGGGATTGCAGGCGTTTGAGCAGGGGAACAGACGCGTTGGTAGCAAGAATGACCTGACGGGCGATGACCCGGCCGGCGCGGGTGTTCAGCGTGATACCGTCGGAGTGCGAGGACAAGGCTGTTACGGCGCTGTGTTCGTGGATCTCTACACCCTGATCTGACGCAGACCGGGCCAGCCCGTGTACTGTTTTTGTCGGGTTCAAGAGGGCGTAATCTGTCTCGTAGAGGCCAGCAATGTATTTGGGGCTGTTCAGTCGCGCCCTCAGGGCCGCGCCTTCCAGGTATTCGGTTCCTATTCCGAACCGGGTCAGGGCCGTCTGCATGGTTTTCAACCCCTCGGCTTCCCATGGGGTGGCGGCTAGGTTCAATTTGCCGGGTCTCTCGAATTCGGCGTCGATATCGAACCGGCCCAGGTCAACCTCCAGTTCGTTCATGTTCTGGCGGCCCAGTCGGATCAATGTTTCCGCCTCGTCGGGCCAGCGCGACAGGGCATTGGATACCCCGTGCGATATGCTGGGAGCACAAAACCCGCCGTTGCGACCGCTCGCTGCATTGCCCAAATGGTCTGCCTCCAGCAGGACGATCCGCGCATCAGGAAACCGGTCACGCGCCATGAGCGCGGACCAAAGACCCGAGAAACCTCCGCCCACGATTGCCAGGTCACAAGTGACATCGCCGTGCAGCGCCGGGTGCGTCGGTGTCGTTGCAACGGTTTCGGCCCAATAGGGTGTTTTGTGGGCGTTCTGAAAGCTGGTGTCCTGTCTCATCGTGGGCTTTCGGGATACCAAAGGCGAATAGGCCAAAGGTCAGACATGCTTGCGCCCGCCCGACTCCAGAAACCAATCGTCCGGATAGGGGTACCACCAGTCGGCTTCTTTGGCGACGGGGTCCAGGATGACCATCTTGGGTTGGCGGAATGCGTCCAACCCATGGCGCCCCAACGCCCGCCCCATGCCGGATTTCTTGACCCCGCCAAAGGGCAGGGCGTCGTTGTCCACCAGCGGGTTGTTGACCCAGACCATGCCCGCCTCGAGCCGGTTGATCGCGTCATGGGCCTCACCTAGATCATTGGTGAATATACAGGCCCCCAGCCCCAGGTCAGAGGCATTTGCCAACCTTATGGATTCGTCGAATGACGCGGTGCGCACGACCGACACAACAGGGCCAAAGATCTCTTCGTTCAACAGATCCATGTCCGGCGTCACACCGGTAACGACAGTGGGTTCCAGAAACCAGCCGATGGGCTGCTCTGCCGGAACGCCACCGCCCAATGCGATGGTGGCCCCCTGGGCGCGGGCCCGGTCGATCCAGCCCAGTACCTTGTCACGCGCAGCCTGTGAGACCAGTGGGCCGATCTCGGCCACGCCCATCCCGTTGCCGACCCGCAGCTGCCGGGCCCGCTCGATCAAGAGCGCGACAAATTCATCATGCACTGCGTCATCCACGTAAATCCGCTCGGTTGAGGTGCAGACCTGTCCAGATTGCAGATAGGCCCCGGTCACAGCCCCGGCGGCGGCCACTGCAATATTGGCATTTCGGGTGACGATCATCGGATCATTGCCGCCGCCTTCGATAACGCAAGGTTTCATGTGCCCGGCCGATTGCACCGCGACCTGCCGCCCGACATCTGCGGAGCCGGTAAAGGCGATGGCATGGGTGTTGGGGCTGGCGATCAGCTGTTGCGCAACCTCTGCGCCGCCGGTGACACAAGCCACCAGATCAGTGGGCAGCCCGTCAAAAAACCGCATGAAGGACAGCGTGCACAGCGATCCTGCCGGAGCGGCCTTGAGCACGATTCCATTTCCCGCCGCCAAAGACGCGGCAATGGTCCAGCATCCCAGGATGAGAGGGAAGTTGTAGGGCACAATATGCACCGACACACCGTAGGGCGCATAGGTTTGGAACTGAAAAGAGCCCGGTTGCATGGTACCTGCGATCTTGCCCGCATCGTCGCGGGCCAACTCGGCGAAATAGCGAAACACAGGCGCGATATTGGCGATCTCTCCAATCGCTTCAGGATAGGGCTTGCCGATCTCTCGGGTCATCATGATCGCGATGTCGGTCATGTCGGCCCGCTCCATGGCGTCGGCGATCCCATGCAGTAAACCAGCGCGCGACTTGCAATCCATTGCGGCCCATTTCTTTTGCGCAGCGTTTACCCGATCCAGAATGTGGTCCAGCTGGCTTTGGGACGGGGTGCCGACAGGAGCGATGTCCTTCAGGGTTGCCGGATCAACCGCCATCTGGGTTGGCCCTTCGGTTGGGACATAGGTCGGCGACAGGTAATAGCAGGGGGCGAGCGCGTCACGCATGGGACACTCCTTGATTGGTTGCCAGGGTGTGCTCAAGATCGAGCGCCTTTGTGGTCCAGTCTGGCAATTCGGTGTCCAAAAAGGCTTCGATCTCGCCAAGCCCGGCGTTGCTCAGAGCTGTACGAAACTGGGCCAACACCCGAGGCAGAAACCGCAGATATCGCGGCTTGCCGTCCCGCAGGCATAGGCGAACAAAGACCCCCAGAATACGGGCGTGGCGCTGGGCACCCAACAGGGCATAGCGGTGGCGGATGTCGTCCGGGCCCCCCAAATGGTGTGGCGCATGAGCCAGATAGCGCGCCAACATCGCCTCTTCGAGCCCATCGGACAGATCCCGTCGGGCGTCCTGAAGCAGCGACACCAGATCATATTCACAGGGCCCCAGAACACCATCCTGAAAATCCAGCACGCCGCAGCGCGCGATACCGGTGCGCCCGTCCAGACGCATCAGGTTGTCGACATGGAAATCCCGCATCACCAGCGTGTCCCACCGTGTCGCCACAGTGATCAGCGCCTGATGCCAGAGCGACAGAAACCGGTCGGTAAACTGATCGACCTGAAGATGCGGCACCACTGCGGGAGCAAACCAGCGCGCAAAAATTCCCAATTCGTCCAGCAGCATGGGCATATCGAATTGCGATTGGGCCACCATCTTGCCGCGGGGCGCGTGGTGCAGGTGCAGCAGCGTATCAATCGCCAATTCATAGAGCTCTGTTTCGTCGTCTCCACGGGCCAGACAGGCCGTATAGGTTCCATCGCCGAAATCCTCGACCAACGCCAACCCATGCACCGGATCGGCTCCGAACACCTTTGGGGCTGACAGCCCCAAAAGGTTCAGGTGATGGGACAGGCGCAGATAGGCTGCAAAGCCTGTTGGATCCCGACGTTCCTCCATCAACAGCACGCCTTCGCCCACCACCCTGAAATAGCGCCGGGGCGACGCGTCGGCCTCGAACCGTTCGAGCACACGCCCACCCATCCCCTGCCGGGTCAAAAAGACCCGCGCCGGGGTCGGCAGGTCGATAGAGGACAGCGGAGCATTGGAGGATGTCGGACGGTTCATCGGATCATATAGACCTTTTTGACCGTTTCATGGACGGTACAGACACCCTTCCAATCCTGGGGGAAAAAGGCAGCCGTGTCTGGCGTGACTTCGATCACGTCGCCGGAGTCGTGGACGTAGGTACAGCGCCCTTCGAGAAAGTGGCAGAATTCGTCTCTGGTGACGTGGCATTCCCATTTGCCGGGCGTGCAGATCCAAAGACCACATTCGCTTTCACCGTTGGGACCTTTGTAAAGAACCTGGCCCGAGGTGTGGCTTTGCCCTTCGATCATCGTGGGAATAATGCCCCAGTCCACCGTGTCGGTGATCTCCAGAGGCTTGCGCATTAGGGGGGCTTTCATGGTCATTGGGTCCTCTTCAGACGAGCATGTAGATATTGCGAAGGGTTTCGGTGATTTCAGCTGTGCCTTCCCAACCGGCGGGGAACAGCACGCAGGTGCCCGGCCCGGCCTCGATCACCTCGTCCGACCCATCCCGGCGATAGATCACGTGACCGGCGACGAAATGACAGAATTCATCACGCGGTACCGAAATGCGCCAGGTCCCGGGAGTGCAGACCCAGACACCGGTTTCCGGCGAATTGTCTGGCCCCTTGTGCAGCAAACGTCCGGTAGAATGGGACTGTCCGACCGTCATGTCCGGTTGCGGGCCCCAATCGACCAGATCGTCATAGGTGGTCGCCCCATGGATATGGGGCGCCGAGGAGGACAGGTTGGTCACGCGTTTTTCTCCGCCAGATCAACCAGCAGGCTGGCGGCCTTTTCCTGGCCGTTCTGCGATTGCATATGTTCAGAGGTCGCGCGCAACTTGGCTGCCATGGCTTCATCGGTCAGGCAGGCTTCGATCTTGTCGATCATCTCCCGGTCGGTCCAGTCATAGCGATCTGACCGGAACCCGTGACCGGTTTCCTGCACCCGCATGGCATTGTCGTGCCCATCCCAGACATAGGCCATGATGATCGCGGGCTTGCCGAAGTACAGGCATTCGGTGAACGAATTGTTGCCTCCGTGGTGGATCACCAAATCGACCTGTGGGATGACCGAGGGCTGCGGGAACCAGCTGTCGATGATCACATTATCGGGGATGTCGGAATAGTCGTCCTTGTAGTCCCCCACATTCACCAACGCACGGTAGCGACTGTTACCGATCAATGTGATCAGCCGTTTCAGAAGATCGGTGTCACCGGCACCAAGCGATCCGAAGGAGACGTAAAGCAGAGGGCCATCATTGTTCTTTTTGAACGTCGGCACCTCATAGGGGTCGTCCTGACGCACACACCCTTCGAGGTACTGGAACTGCGCCGGATCCAGCGGTACCGGGCGGTTATAACGCGCCTGTTCCGGGTACAGCAGCAGGTTCAGATACGGCGAGGCCTCAAAGAATTGGCCGACCGGATAGGCGTCTTCGTTGTTTGCGGCGAGAAACGCGTTGAAGTCGTCATGGATCGGCTTGATGACTTCGTGGAATTTGGCGCGAAAGGCGGCATGTCCTTCGGAATCGTTCTCGGACATACCGGACAGATGCGGTGGGATGGCGTCATCTTCGATTTCGTTTTCCGAACAGGAGATAATGCGCACCCAAGGCACACCGTGTTGTTTGATGGCCGGGAACAGGATCACATTGTCCACGGAAATAACGTCAGGTTTGATTTCGGCCAATATGCCGGGCAAATCCTTTTGCGCCCATTTGGCGCTGTCTACGATCGCCTCCCAGCATTCCTTGACATAATTGTCGATCTGATCGATCGGGGCCTTGCGGAAATTGGGGATGTGACCGTTGATGAAGTCCTCCCAGAATTTGGCCATTTGTTCTGCGGGCATGGGTTCGGACAGGTTCACCGGGTGGGCCTCGAAGCCATATCCCTTGTAAACATCGACAAAACCGGGATCGGACAGGAACACGGCCTTGTGGCCTTTGCGTTCGACCGCCTGCGCGATTCCAACTGAATTCAGGGCTGGACCAAAGGCTGCCTCGGGGAAGAAGGCAAAGGTTTTCTGTTCCATGAATTTCTCCTCTGTTGTGTGCTCCGGCTGTTGCGGCCGGTTGGGTCGGGGCCGTGCTCAGACGGCAAAAACGCGGGTATCTTTGGCCGTCCAACTGACAGTGATCTGTTCGCCGATGGTCAGCGGCTGGCCTTCGGCGGCATCTGCGGTCAGGCGCACCATGACTGGATCTGGGGACAAGGGAGTGTTCAGATGTACCTGCAGATCCAGCCCGTGATAGGCCACGGCACTGACACGGCCGGTCAGGGTATTGTCGCCATCGCGCTGTCCCAGTCGCAGTCGTTCGGGGCGCACAGCGGCGACGGCCCGTTCCCCGTCGACGGTGTCATGATCCAGAGGTGCGGAAATTCGGGTGCCGTCCTGGGCCACCAACGCATCGCCCACCCGCTGGACCGGCAGGAAATTCATCACACCGATAAAGTCGGCGGCAAAGCGGCTTTGGGGGTGTTCATAGATTTCGTGCGGTGTGCCGCATTGCAGAAGTTTGCCGTCCTTTAGAATGGCAATCCGATCCGCCATCACCAGGGCTTCTTCCTGATCGTGGGTCACGATAATGAATGTAATGCCGAATTCATGCTGAATGCGTTTCAGTTCAAGCTGCATGTCACCCCGCAGCTTCTTGTCCAGTGCGCCCAGCGGTTCATCCAACAGCAGCAGCCGGGGCCGTTTGACCAACGCACGGGCCAGGGCGACCCGTTGACGTTGCCCCCCCGACAGTTGGTCGGGTTTGCGGTTGGCGAGCGGCGACAGCTGAATAACTTCCAGGATCTCATCGACCCGCTGTTTGATCTCGGGTTTGGGCAGCTTTTCCATCTCCAGCCCATAGGCGATGTTCTGGAACACCGTCATATGCGGAAACAGGGCATAGGACTGAAACATCAGGTTTACCGGGCGGTGGTTGGGGAGAATGTCGGAAATGTCCTGCCCATCCAGCAAAATGGACCCGGCGTTGGGTGTTTCAAATCCGGCCAGCATCCGCAGCAGGGTGGTCTTGCCGCTGCCCGAAGCCCCCAGCAGGGCAAAGAATTCGTTTTCGCGGATGTCCAGATCGATCCCGGCCACGGCTTTGATCGCGCCGAACCGCTTTTCTATGTTTCTGAGCGACAGCAAGGTCTGGGTCATTGTCCCGGAAGCCCTCCGCGGTTGAGACGTTGCGACAGGGCGAGCGCGATGACGGAAAATGTCATCACAAGAGTCGCCAATGCGTTGATTTCCGGTGTGACGCCAAAGCGGATCATGGCAAAGATCTGCATTGGCAAGGTGATTGAATCCCGACCGGCACCTGCGGTGAAAAAGGCGATGATGAATTCATCCACAGACAAGGTGAACGCCAGCAGCGCCCCAGCGATCACCGCGGGCAGCATCACCGGCAAAACCACCCGCCACAGAGTGATCGGGGTCGAAGCTCCCAGATCGACCGAGGCCTCGACAATCGACCAGTCGAACGTCTTGAGCCGTGCGCGGACGACGGAACAGACAAAGGCAAGGTTGAACACAACGTGGCTGACAATCACCGTGTGCAGACCCATGGTCACATTCAGCAAGGAAAAGAAACTGAGCAGTGCAATCGCCAGCACGATGTCGGGAATGATCATCGGGGCAAAGATGATGGTTTCGATGAAGCGCCCCTTGCGACGGCGGATTTCAACGCCGATGGCCAACAGGGTGCCCAGGATAGTGGCCAGAACAGTTGATACGACGGCTACAAAGAGCGTGTTCAACGCTGCACCGATGATTTCGTCGTTGGCAAAGAGCGCGCCATACCATTTGGTCGAAAATCCGGTCCATGCCGTCGGCAGGCCACCGTCATTGAACGACAGGGCAAACAGCACCGAAATCGGGATATAGAGAAAGGCAAAAACGGCCGAAAGGATCATCAGCATCAGGCGGCGATTGGCTTGACCGTGCATCTCAGCTGCCCTCCCCACGTGCGCCCGAGGCGCGTTCCGTGGCAAACGTCTGAAGCGTCAGCAACCCCATCATGATCGCGATCAGAAACATCGACAGTGCCGCGCCAAACGGCCAGTCGTTGGCGGTCAGAAATTGGGCATAGACCAGGTTGCCGATCATCTGGAATTGACCACCCCCCAACAAGGCGGGGGTTACGAAATTTCCGATCGACAAAACAAAAACAAAGACAAATCCGGTGGCGATCCCTGGAACAGTCATGGGCAGGGTCACCCGGCGAAACGTTGTCCACCCCGACCCGCCCAGATCGCGCGAGGCTTCGGTGATTTCGGGATTCAGCCGGGACAGCGGCGCATAACAGGCCAGAATGACAAACGGCAAATAGTTGTACACGAGCCCGATCACCACCGCGCTTTCGGTATACAGCATCTTGGGCAGTTCGCCTTCATAGCCAAATGTCTGAACCAGCGAAGCAATCAGCCCCTCGCGGTTCAGCAGCACGATCCAGGCATAGGTTCGCACCAGATAGTTTGACCAGAACGGCAGAACCGCAAAGAACAGCAGGATTGGTTGGCGCCTGGCGGGCGCAGCAGCTATCGCATAGGCCGCAGCATACCCGACAACAACCGCGATCCCGGCTGACAGCCCGGCGATCCAGGCGGATTTCAGGAATATCCCGGCATAGAGCGGATCAAAAACCAGCCAGATATTTTCCAGCGTAAACGTGTATTCGATGCCGCCATAAATGCCCCGCCGAAAGAACGCCAAGGCCAGAATCAGCAGGCAGGGGATCACCATCAGGCCGGTCAGCCATGCCAGGGCCGGGGACATCAGGTACAGGGACTTGCGGTCAGTCATCAGGGGCTCGTCACACGGACGCAGGCGATCAGATCACCCGGTCAACTTGATTGGAAAAGGCGGCCCGACGCCATTCAAGCACCGGGCCAAGTATCCCACTGGGATCGGGATCAGTTGGCGGCCTTGATTTCAGACACGGCGCGGGAATAGGCCCGGGTTGCCTCGCCCACATCGCGCAGCTGTTCGTATCCGACCAGCGTATCCGGGGTCAGACCCATATTCGGAAAACTGGCAATGAAATCGGCGGACAGGGCTGACATGGCCGGCTCGTTTGGCACCTTGTACAGGATGTTTTCCGCTGCCCAACCGTGGTTCTTGGCATCCAGAATGAAATCCACGAACGCATAGGCCGCGTCCTTGTTTTCCGAATTCTTAAGGATCACCATGGTGTCGACCCACAGATCCGAACCCTCATTCGGGATCACATATTTGATGTCGGCGTTTTCCCCGATGCCATAGTTGCACCAGCCATCCCAAGCGTGGACCAATTCCGCCTCGCCCGACACCAGTTTGGCGTAAAAGGTGGTATCGTCATAGGCCAGCAACGTCTTCTTGGCTTGGATCAGCAGGTCGCGGACTTCGTTCAGCTTGTCGCCATCGGTTTCATTCACCGAATACCCTTTGGCCAACTGACCGGCAGCCAGCAGCCAGCGGTCGGTGGCGAGCATGGTTGTCTTGCCGTTCAGGTCGTCGCTGGGATCCAGCAAGTCCATCCAGCTGTCGGGGGTATCGGCCACCAGGTCGGACCGATAGCACAATCCGGTCGTCCCCCAGGCATAGGGAACCGAAAACATGTTGCCGGGATCATGCTCCAGTTTGGTCGCCTGATCATAAAGGTTCGCCATGTTGGGGATCTTGGCGTGGTCCAGGTCCTCGGCCAGTCCAAGATTATGGAGCACTTCGGCAAAAGGGGACGACACAAAGACGACGTCATATCCCTTGCCCTTGGAGGCAATCAGCTTGCCCATGATCTCTTCGTTGGTGCCATGCAGAACCAATTCGGCACTGTTGCCGCTGGCCGCGTTAAAGCTGTCGATGGCATCGGGGGCCATATAGCCATCCCAGTTGGACACCACCAACCCGTCGGCGGCCAAGGTGCTGGCGCTGAACGTCAGGCACAGACCCACTGCGGTGAGCGTTTTCGGGACCTTTCGAAACATTCCAATTCTCCTCGTTTCCTGTTGGATGCCGCATGTCCACGGGACCTGCGGTTTTTGGTTTTGTTCCAAGCGGCTGTTGTTCGCCGCACTGCAATCTAGTATTAATGAAAGAAAAAGTACGTCAAACTGTATTCGTTGTTCTTTTTTGACTTGGTCACTTTGCGGGCCTTGTTGTGCCTGAAGGGAGTCGGGAGATGTCAGAGATTAGGCGCAATGCTCGGCAAAGCCATATCGCTCTCGCCAAGCAGGTGTTGAGTATCGCGTTGGAGCGGGGCATGAGGCGCGGTGATCACTTGCCGGAGCAGGCGTTTTCCGAGGCTTGCGGTGTGTCGCGAACGCCAATTCGATCTGCATTTAAGATGTTGGAGAGAAATGATATTTTGGAGTGGCGTCAGGAAGAGGGATTCTTTCTGGCTGTGGATGCGGCGGACCAGGCTTCCAGGGCCTTGGAGGCATTTGAGGAGGCGGAGGATTCGTTGGCGCGACGGATCCTTTCGGATCGGGCGGATCGGCGCATTGAGGATGTGCAATCAGTGAGTGCTTTGGTGCGGCGGTATGGTGTGTCACGCAACTCGGTACTACTTGCGCTAAAAATACTATCTCAAGATGGAATTGTTACGCAATTGCCGGGGCGGGCCTGGGCCTTTCAGCCCATGATCGATTCGCCCAAATCTGTCGATGAAAGCTTTGACTTCCGTCTGTCCATGGAGCCACAGGCCATCATGGCACCGGGATTTTCGCTGGATATCAAGCGGGCCGGGTTGCTGAGAACACAGATCGACGATTTCCTGCGTGCTGGCGAAGAGCGTCTGACCACGGGTGGATTTCGCCGTATCGACACTGAATTTCACAGCCTCATCGCGCAAAGTTCAGGGAATCGGTTTGTGCGCGGCGCTCTGTTGGCGCATCACCGATTGCGCAAGGCATCCCGACGCAGTACGTCGATGCCGAGTTTTCGCATGAGACAGGCCATGATCGAACACCTGGAAATTCTGGACAGCCTGGAACGCAACCAATTCGACCTGGCTGCTGACCAAATGGTGGTGCATCTGCGCCGCTCGCGCATTCGACGGCCCGAGGCAGCGAACCGGGGTATCCCGCCTTTGACAAGAGGGCCACGCGCGTGACTGTTTCGCCCACCATTGCCCTGTTCCCCGAAGCCGGTTTCGGTGCGGGGCTGAACTGTGTTGGCATTGCCCAGGAACTGCGGCACCAGGGGGCCAATCCCGTGTTCATCTGCCACCCGGGGTTTACCGGTGTCTTTGCCGAATACGGGTTCAAGGAATACCACCTGCCGCAAAGGCTCAAGAATAGCGCCGAGGCGGTAGAAGACTATTGGCAAGGCTTTATCACGACGCATCTGCCGCATTTCAACCTGACACCGTTGGAGCAATTGCCGACCTATGTTGCCCCCACATGGGAGGCTATCGTCGATACGGCGATTGCGGTCGAAAACGATCTGGGCGCGCTTCTGGACCGGATCAAACCCGATGCCGTCCTGCTGGACAATGTCATCATGTTCCCAGCCATCGCCAAGGCGGGGTGCCCCTGGGTGCGGATCGTCTCCTGTGCGGAAACCGAGATCCCCGATCCAGCTGTGCCACCCTATTTATCTGGGCTGGATGGTGACGACGCCACAGGTCGCGTGGCGTTCAAGAAAGCCTATGATCGGCACACCCGCACGTCGCATGCACGCTATAACGAATTTCGCAAGAAACGTGGCGCGGCGGCGCTGCCCCCTGGTCTGTTTCTGGAGCCGTCACCGTCGCTGAACCTGTTGCTGGCACCCACCGCAGTGCGCCATGACAGGGAAAACCAGTTGTCCGCAGAGCAATTCGTTTTCCTGGAAGGATGTGTGCGGCAAGAGGCTCCCTTCGAAATTCCCGACTTTCCGGTCAATGATGGTCCGATGATTTACATCAGCTTCGGGTCCCTTGGTGCCATAGATACCGATTTGATCCGTCGTATGATTGATGTCTTTGCCACAATTCCAGCGCGATTTCTGGTCAATGTTGGCGGGTTCGAAGATTCGTATGAACATATCCCCGACAACGTCCATCTGGGTAATTGGTTTCCGCAACCATCCGTCGTCGCCCAATCCGCGCTTTTCATCCACCATGGCGGCAACAACAGCTTTTGCGAGGCGTTGTTTCATGGGGTGCCCTCGCTGGTCATGCCGTATTGTTGGGATGGCCATGACAACGCGCGCCGCGCCGAAGTCAAAGGGGTTGGTCGCCGGTTTGATCGAGCCAATTGGACGGCGCGGTCCCTGCGGTCCGAAATTTTGTCTCTTTTGAATGATGACGACATGCGTGTGCGCCTCAAAGCCGTCTCACATCAGATGCAGCGCCATTCTGGGACGCAACGGGCCGCGCAATCGGTGTTGGATCTGGTCGCCAAAAACCGATAGCCACCCGGTTTCAGGTGTCGAATGCGCGGCGGAGCCCGGCCGCAATCAGGGCTGGAATTTCGGGCAATAGGCCAACAACAGGCAGCAGATCTCCGGCAAACCCCGCGTCCTGCAAAGCCTTGGTGATATCATTGCGAACGTGGTCGCCCTGTTGAGCAAAAAAGGGGAGACACAAGGTTTGGGTTCCGCATTTTCCTGCAGCATCTGTCACAAAGGGGCGTTGTTCGACAAATCCGACGGTTAGTCGTGTGGTGTTGGCGACAGCGGACAGGGCCTCGGCAAAGCCATAGGCGGCTTCGGCGGCCGAATTTCCGCGCGCCGATCCATGTGCAGCCAGCAATAGGTCAGTTTCCGACAGAACCCAGCCCCGTTTTTCGGCTTGGGCATGGAGAAACCGGGCCACCATCGCCGGCAGGTCCGGATCCGAACCCAGCGGGTCGGTTGTTCTGGTGGACCGCCCGGCCAGTCTTTTGGGCAGAACCTGATTTGTGAACCAACCTCGCGCCATAAAACAAGGATATACAAGCGCATCAGCGCCCGCCTGTTCACAGACCTGTTCCAGCCTCCCCGGCATCGCCAGTGTGGCAGACAGAACTCTTGTGTGCGGCAATTCCGCCTGAACCTGTTGGGTCAATTGACTCAGCGCTGCTTCGGCGGGGGCCGGGGCCGAGGGCTGACCATGTGCGACCAGGATCGCTGCGGGGCGTGTATCTGTAGGCGAGGGCAATTGGGTCTCCACGGGTTCGGATGCCTTGTGCAAATCGCAACCTAGGGCGCAGGGTGGGGGTTGGCAATCTTGTGCCAGAAAAGAATGCTCAGGGTGACGGGCAAAAATAAAAGACCCCCGTACCCAATCGGGCTACAGGGGTCTTTGGGGTCGCGTGAGGGGGGTGGACGGCTGGCTTCAGGTCCAGTTCTCTGGTCCCTTGTGAGAAAACTCCTGAACCAGAAAGTCGATAAACGCCCGTACCTTGGGCTGCAAAAAGCGTCCGGGCGGGTATACAGCATAAATCCCCTGCTTGGTTGGGGGCAGATCCGGCAACACCTTGACGACCTGTCCGCTCTTTAACGCATCCGAGTAAAGATAGCTGGGTAGATAAGCCAAGCCCAGGCCAGAGATGGCAGCATTCAACAAGGATTGCCCGTCGTTGATGCTAAGCGAGCCGGCGGTCCGGACCTGTCGGAACTCTCCCGAGGGAGAATTCAGCTTCCAGACACTGCCGCTAGATCCCTGTGAATAATGCAGCAATCGGTGGTTGTTTAGGTCTTCGATCCGCTGTGGTTGACCGTGCTGCTCCAGATACCTGGGGCTGGCCACGATCCGCCGGTTGGTTTCGGCCAGCTTGCGGGCTTGCATGGTGCTATCTTCCAACGCACCGATGCGAATGGCCAGATCGAAGTTCTCTGAAATCAATTCGACAAAGCGGTTATTCAGGACCATGTCGACTTTGATGTCTGGGTAATTCTGCATGAAATCACCAAGCGTTGGTGACAGATGTGAGACGCCGAAGTCCGTTGCGACACTGACCCGCAGCAACCCCGTCGGGCTGCGCTGCATGGCTGTGACCAAAGCATCTGCCTCGCCAGCGTCATTCAGCACACGTCGCGCCCGATCATAATAGGCCAATCCGATGTCGGTGGGGTTGACCCTGCGGGTGGTGCGGTTCAACAGCCGCGCGCCCAACCGATCTTCGAGGTTGGACACATGTTTGGACACCGCCGATTTCGACAGGCCCATCTTCTTGGCTGCATAGGTGAAACACCCCTGGTCAACCACATTGGCAAAAGCTTCCATTTCAGTCAGTCGGTCCATGTCATCCCCCCGAAATAAACCACAGAGCCGCTGTGCCGCTGGCATCGGTCTGTATCGGTCGTTACTCATGACCGTGAGATGGTCGGTTGAGGACCAAATGACATGTGATTTCCTGCCAAACACTTGGTATTTGCAGCCAAGCGCAGATCACCTGTGTCTTCACGAGGGGGGGCAAAGCCGCCAATGGGGCTTTTGGGTGCAGATCATGCAAAGCTGCTAGGGCTGGCTCCGGTCCAACGTTTGAAGGCCGTGGAGAAGGCTGCCTGATCCGAATAGTCCAGGAAAAAGGCCACCTCGGCAATGCTGAAGCCTCCTTTGAGATAGGTTTTGGCCAGGTCGCAGCGCAAGTCATCGACAATCCTGCGGAAGCTGAGCCCATTGTCCTTGAGCCGTCGGGCAAAGGTGCGTCGGCTCATCCCGACACTTGCGGCAACTTCGTCGGCGGGCGCGATCCTTCCTGGAAGGCTGGCAGCCAGAACGCCTTCGATCGAGGCGCGCAACGACGGAGGTGCAGAAGCGTGTTCCGCCAACAGCCGGTCCCCATATTGCACCAGGTGCTCCCGAAGGCTGGGTTCATAGGTGGGGATAGGCAACGACAATGTCGAAAGCGGAAGAATGATTTCGGGGGTTTCAGCTCCAAAAACGACAGGGAAGCCCGCCAGCTTCCTGATCTGATCGGCTTCGGCCTTTACGACGTGGTCAAACCGAATTTCGATCGGATAGAACGTGACCTGCGTGGTTGCCCGCATCCGGCAAAGGGCGGCGAACATCAGGTATTCCATGTATCTATGATAGCGGTAAAACGAAGGATTGGCCCGCTGAACCTTGACGGACGCTGAATTTCCACCAATGTCCAAAGTAAAGGAATGACCGGAATCGATGATATGGTGATAGCGTTGTGAATTCTCGATCGCGTTGCCCAGCGTTTGTGAATACTTGTTGATATAGCTGGTCAGCGTGCCGGTTTCCCCCAGGTTCAATCCTGCCCGCACCCCAAAAACCGGATCGCCCAGAATATCACAGGCGTTGCGAATAAAGAGGGCTTCGCCTTCGGGGTTTATCTTGTTGTCGTTGCCTCGGTATTTTTCTGGCAACCCGGCGCGGCGCAGGACTTCTTCAAGCGCGTTGCGATCGCTTGTTTGTTCTTGGAAAAACGCGATCAACTGCCCAAACCGTCCGGTACCTTGTGTCATGCTTCATCTCTCCCCCAACCCGCGCGCGTGGTGTAACCCGCATAAACGATGCAATTTGAATGTTAGCGCGGTAGCGGGATGATTTCCAAGAATGCATTGAATATCGCGGGGAGAGCAGCAGAGAGGTTTGGCTGGTGCCCCGATGACAGGCCGGTTCACGAACACAGGATCGTCAGCATTCAGATTGGCCTGATCGTGTCACCAACACAGACACACAGGGCATCCAGTGCAATCTAAGGTATTCAATTTTAAAGGGAAATTTTTTGGAGCGGGCGGCGGGAATCGAACCCGCGTCATTAGCTTGGAAGGCTAAGGTCTTACCACTACACAACGCCCGCTCATCTTTGCTCTTCCTATTCCAGCGTTTTTTTGAGGTCAAGGTCTCTCCTCAAATTGTTTTGCAGAAAGGTCGGGTCGGGGTCGGGTGTACCCAAAATGCGCGGATATTGGGGCATTGGGAGGATATCCAACCTGCATCCCAAGTCCGAAACCATGCGTCCAGTTACTGTTCGTCTTTCCTTCATCGGTTTCGGATGCCAAAACAGGGAATGTCGAAAAAGACCTTGAACCCATCCAACCTCGAAGCCCTGGGCGCAGAACGGCTGGCTGCACTGCTGATGGAAGTCAGCGCAGGCAGCGCCGACATCAAACGCCGCTTGCGGTTGGAGTTGAGTCATAATCTGGGTGCGACAGAGTTGGCCAGAGATGTGGCCAAACGGCTTGTGTCCATTCGGAAATCGACCAGCAGGATCAGTTGGCGAAAACGCAAGGCGTTGATCAAGGACCTGGAGACCCAAGTGGCGATGATCGTTGAAAAGATCGGGCCAGAGGATCCATCTGCCGCATTTGATCTATTGTGGCATTTCCTGGAAATCGCGCCATCTGTCCATGAGCGTGTGGATGACAGCCGGGGCGAAGTCGGCGATGTGTTTCGGGCTGCCATTCAGCAATTCGCGGATCTGGCACCGCGCGCGCTTCTTGATCCCGATGCCTTGGCGGATCGTGTATGGACGGTGGTTCAAGACAACGGTTATGGCGAATGGGATGGCATCATTCCCCTTATGGCTCCGGTGCTCGGGTCCTCTGGTTTGGCCCGGCTGAAGGCGCATGTCGAAGCATATGCGTCAAGCGCCGAGGATGACGGGGCCGAAGATCACGCTGCCATACAGTTCTTGCGTCAATTGCGCGGTGGGACCAGCTATGTGGCTGACCGCAAAGCCCGTTTCGTCAAATGGTGTCTGCAAGAGATCGCAACCGTCGCTGGGGATACGGATGCCTATATTGCCCAGTTTTCGGAGGCGGAGCTGGAACGCAAGGGCGTCGCAGCCGAGGTTGCCGTCTTATTGGTTGCACAGGGCAAGGCGAGCGACGCTTTGCAAGTATTGTTGAATGCGGATCAAGAGGGGCGGACGCAGGAACATGACGCCTGGGACGAGGCCTATATCGAATGCCTGATGGCGTTGGGGCGGGATGAGGACGCGCAGGAACATCGCTGGTCTTGCTTTGGTGCGTCTCTGAACCAGAAACATCTGCGCGCCTATCTCAGACGTCTGCCGGATTTTGATGATGTCGAAGCCGAAGAACAGGCCAAACAGATTGTTCTGGCGTTTCACAGCTTCTCCGCTGCGCTCGACTTTTTCCTCAAATGGCCGGACTTGCTGAGCGCGGCACAATTGGTTGATCAGCGTGCTGATGAAATCAACGGGGACCACTATGCGCTAATGGCACCTGCGGCCGAGTCCCTGCGGGCCAGACATCCGCTTGCAGCTGTCCTGCTTTGGCGGGCCATGATCACCTATGCGCTCGAACTGGGTCGTGCATCCAGATATGGTCATGCAGTGGATCATTTGCAGGATTGCACCGCTCTTGACGGCGAGATCGAGGACTATGGCCGGTTCCCGACCCACGCGGACTTTCTGCAAGGGTTGCGAGACAGGCATGCACATAAATCATCCTTCTGGTCAAAGATGTACTGACGTTCTCGGGGAGTGTCATTTGTCGTCAAACCTGAATGTTGCCCCCACCAGGTAGCTGTTCATCGCACGCATTGCGGGAGGCGGTGCCTGTCGGTCCTGCAACCGCCCACATTGGCCAGAGCAAGATTGAAAGAGCCGTCCAGAGAATCGCGAAGATTGCCAAATTCAAGTTGCCCTGTCAGTGTGTCGTGACATTTCACAGATCATTCACACATGCCAAAAGACAAAGGATACAATTATGGCTTTTCCCGATTTCGTCACAGCATTGCCCAGTATTGATGTGCCATTTCCAGAGGATGTCGTGCAAACAGCGGTTGTACAGTCGGACGCCGGTCTTGTGGCCTTCTTTACCTTCCTGAAGGATATGGAGCTGCCTATGCATTCTCATGGCGCGCAATGGGGCACCGTGGTCGAGGGAGAAATCGAGTTAACCATTGGCGGCGAGACAAAGATCTATAGACCCGGCGATAGTTACTCGATTCCATCAGGAGTCGAACACGGCGCAAAGATCAAGGCGGGGGCCCGCGTTATAGACGTTTTTGAAGAAGCAGACCGATATCCGATCAAAGGGTGAGGACGACGGCAAACTCATGGCGTGCCAGGGGTTTGTGTTGACCTTGGGCAGTTCTGGATTGTTCAGTGTATCAAACGGTTGGATGAACGATAGCGTGGGTTGCTGTCCGCGATGACCCAGCATGAGCACGCGGTTCGCTGACCGCCTGCAAGGCGAGGCTCTGATCGATCTGGGCAATGTTCCCGAATTCGTATCAGGGAGACTGGCCCGGAGGTTCTACGCCTGTTTATGCAACGCCATGTGCCTATACGTGGCTTGCACCCAGTTGAACGGGTGACAAAGCGTTTTGGATTGACCCGGTGTTGACGCACCCGGGGCGTTACATGCATTTGGCGATAGTCCGCGGCATGTATTTTCAAGCCGACTTTGTCACCGCCAATCGCCGCTCAGGGATGAGAGGCGCGTCTGACGTTGGTCCCCGTACAGCCCCAGATCCTGTCGGCGCATTTTCTGCTGCTGATCGGTGTTGGAGCGGCGATGGGAAATACCTGGGAAAAGTCGCTCCACGCCCGGTCTTTACGCATCTATCACTCTTTTCGAAGTCCCTCCAGTCGATCTATGATTTGCCGTCGGGATGCGCTGTCTTGAGCTTCATTCCAAAGCGCCGAAATCAAAACACATGCTTGCCAAGGGGAAACAAATGACAACGAACGGGCAGGCTTCTTTTGGTCAAATTGCGATTTGGGGCGATGTTCAGGTTCTCACGGATGCGCCGGTTCATAATCTTGTTTGGGAAGTTGAAATTCAGGCGCACATCAGCGCTGCGGCGATGGCCGAGAAATTGTCCAAGGCCTTGTCGCGGGTTGTGCGTCGCCAACAGGGTTTGCAGTCGGTCTTTGCAGCCATACCAGGTGGCGTGTCCAGCATCCGCAGCGGGACCGAAACTGTGAGGATCGAGGTTGTGGACGCGACCACGCAGTCCCGGGAATGCGACCGTAAAAGGGATCTGGAATTTGGGATGGCCGCCTTTGATCTTGGGGCCGGACCGCTCTATCGGTTTCGTCTCGAACACAGGCGCGATGCTACGTTCAGGCTGGTGTGCGCCTTCCACCACATGATTATTGATGGGCTGACCTGGACCGTTTTTCTGGAGGACCTTCGGGACGCTTTGACCCAAACTCCCTCCGAGCCTTTGAGCGTGTCGTATCAGGATTTTTGCGAGGCACAGCATAAGGATGCACAAAGCGAAGCCTTTGCCCCATCAATCGCCTACTGGCAGGAGAAAACCGCGTCACCAGGAGCAACATGGGATTTGCCTGGGGACAGGTCCGCGAACAGTGCACACAGCGCAGCAGGAGGCGTTTTGCAGGCCGTTGTGCCGCTCCGTGTCTGTCAATTGTTGGTCAAAAGATCTGCGGAACTGGGCCTAAGCCCATTTCGGCTTGCCTTTGCAGCGTTCTCCGAATGGGCATCCCGGATATCACGACAACAGGACGTCATGATTGCCACAACGCTGGGGCCTTTGCCAACGAACGGTTTCAAGGGTGTCATTGGGTTGTTTGGTACTGTGCATCATATCGAATCTGTTCGGACATCTGAGACCACCTTTTGTGATCTGGCCAATGGTGTCAGTCGTCAGATCAAGCTCTCTCAACGGCATCAGGCGGTTGCGCTGAGAACCGCATTCGAAGCCGCCAACGGGTCCATGAACCGCCGGTCTGGCTATGTGGCACCACCGGCCGCTTTCACCCGGCTCCCTTCGCGTCGAACTTTTGAAACACAGGATATGATTTTTGGCGAAAAACGGGTTTTTCTGCCGGTCGCGAACCGGGATCTGGGAGTCTATTTTCAGGACGTGGGGGAAAGCTTTGAACTGACGTGGGTCTATCGGGAGGCCCGCTTTGATCGGTCCTGGATTGAAAGAGCCGCGCGTCAGTTTGAACATATTCTGGAACAAGGTTTGAGTGACCCGGACCAGAAACTGTCTGCCCTGGCGACCACGCCCCCCGCAGAGCGCGCCGAGATATTGCGCCATGCCATTGGCGAACCGGCCGATGCGCCGACGGACACGCCGTTACATCGGTTGATCGAACGCCAGGCACAGAAAACCCCCAAGGCAACAGCGGTCGTCTGTGAGGCTGAACGGCTCACTTATTCCGAAGTTGACACCAAGGCGAATTACATCGCGCATCGTCTGACGGCATCCGGTGTCAAACGCGGAGATCTGGTGCCGATGGTGATGGCATCGTCGCCCGAGATGCTATTGACCGAACTTGCCGTTCTCAAGATTGGCGGGGTGTTCGTTCCCTTGGATTCGGGGTGGCCCAAATCCAGGGTGCTGGCAGTTGTGAACCAGATCCAGACCAACGTCATTGTGACACGGATCCAGGATCGCGCCGCGTTGGCGTATCTGGATGTCCCGACCGTCGAATTGCCTGCGCCGTCCGAAATCTTGCAGCTTGACCAGTGTTCCGACGGTGTGGACATCGGGGCGGACGACCCGGTGTATTGCCTGTTCACCTCTGGATCGACCGGTCGGCCCAAGGGAGCAATCAATACCAACCAGGGTGTTGTGAACCGGATTCAATTCATGCTCGACCGGTTTTGCTCGGGCTTTGATCCCAAGGTTCTGGCAACCTCCGGGACAACAGCCGATACCTTGGTCTGGCAGTATTTCTTTCCTCTGTGCTGTGGCGGTACATGCGTCATCGCACAACCCGAAGTGTTGATTTCTCCAGACCAAACAGCCGAAATTTGCCGGAAAGAGCAGGTGACGTTGCTGGATTATGTGCCGTCTGTGTTCAACGAGATTGCAAATCGGGCCGACAATGACCCCGGTTTTGGCGACGCTCTGGCATCGGTCCGCACGATTTTGATTGGCGGCGAGGCCATGCAACCGGAACCCGTAAACCGATTTCGCGCGCGGTTCCCAGGAATTTCTATTTACAATTCTTACGGTCCAACCGAGGCGGCCATCAGCGCCGTCGTACATCGCATAGATGAGAACATCACCGCGCCTGTGCCGATCGGCCGCCCGATTCCCAACGTGACAGCGGTTGTTCTGGATGACTTTGGCGATATCGCGCCCTTTGATCACATCGGAGAACTGTACCTGGGAGGCGTATGTGCCGGTTTGGGGTATCTGGGAGACCCTGGGAAAACGACTCACAGTTTTGTACAGCTTCCAAAGGTTGGCCTGGGTCGTTTCTATCGGACCGGGGATACGGCCTGGATGCGTGGGGATGGTCTCCTGATGACGACGGGTCGGTTCGACAATCAGATCGCGCTCAACGGAACACGCATAGAGCCTGGCGAGATTGAAGCCGCCCTGATGACCCATCCTGATATCGTTGAGGCGGTTGCCGTGCTGCAAAACAATCCTGAAAGGCCGCACCCGTATCTGGCGGTTCTGGTGGTGGCGGAGCCGGACGTGACAGTGACGGCGACGCAATTGCGGGATTTTCTGGCGGATCGCGTTCCTCGCAACATGCTTCCGGGTGCCTATTATTCGGTTGGTGCCCTGCCGCGTGGTGCATCCGGGAAAATCGACCGATCAGCGGCGACCAATTGTCCAGACGCCGTGCAGCTGCACATACGATGCACGAACCAGAGGCCGCTGAATGAACTGGAAACCACCATCGTCGATATCTGGAAAACGGTTCTAGCGTTTGACGGTATTGGGGGGGAGGATAATTTCTTTCTCGATCTTGCCGGCGATTCACTGACTGCATTGAAATGCCATATGCTGTTGGAAGAGGCGTTGAACAGGAAGCTGAGCCTGCAGGATTTTTTCCGACATGCGACTCCGATTTCGTTGGCGCAGGCAGTGTCGAACCTGCAAACGCCCGCTGAAACACCCCCCGAGCTGCCCCGATTCCAAGCCATTCAATCCAAATTGCAGCCATTTCTGAAAACGTGGCAGGGCGAACAAAGCCGCGCGGACTCGCTTTTGTTCACCTTGAACGCTGCCGGGCGCGGAAAACATCTGTTCTGGTGCTTCCAGGGGTTCAACGAACTAAAGCAGCTGGCCGATCATCTTGGTCCGGAGCATCCGGTCACTGGTATGCGATCAGGGCATCTTGTGTTTGATTACGCTCAACCTGATGTTCAGGCGCTGTCCGTGCATTATGCCTATGAAATCGATGCTCTCAAACCTGAGGGCTGTCTGACGATCGGGGGCAATTGCCAGGCCACAGTCATCGTCCGCGAGGTGGTGCGCCAACTCAGGGCAAAAGGTCGTGTGGTTGATTTGACCATTTTTATGGAGGACACGGATTTTTCCCGCCATCTCGGTTCAGCTGCGTTATTATATGGACGTGACAGTCATCTTAACCCCTTTTCTCATGGGGCGGACCCGTCTGCCTGGTTCAACAACCTTTATCCAGATGGCTTTACGTCTCATACAATTCCAGGCGGGCATGCACAGTTCTTTACAGATCAGAACATTGTCGGTTTGTCGTCAGTGATCAGGGGGTTGCTGAAAAGAGAGGTTTCGGCGGCAGACCCGTGAGACAGGGGCGGGATTGCTGAATATCAGTCACAACAACGGTGCCGCCGCAAACGTCCGGGGCTGGTCAAACAAGAATGCGGTTGGCAGCGCTATGGCCCTCTTGTGGGTGTTCGGGCCAGATTGGCGCTCGAGCGATAACTGGCTGTGTGACCTGTTTCTATCGAACGCAAGCGGTCCGCCCGCGGGTTCATGATTGCCATGTGACAGGTCGCGAGCGCCGTGTTGTAGTTTGAATTCAAACGGAAATTTATCTACTAATTTTATAGTTTGACAGGGTGCCATTTCTGGGACTACCGTCTAGGTGGCCGACAATTGTCGGTACAAATAATAATCTTTGGGAGGAGACATGATGCGTAAGTATCTGCTCTCCGCGACTGCGGCCGTTGCCGTCATCGCGGGGTCGGGGACTGCTTTTGCCGATACGGCAGCAGCCCAGAAATGGATTGACCAAGAATTTCAACCATCCACGCTCAACAAAGACGAACAGATGTCTGAGATGGAATGGTTCATCCAGGCGGCCGCACCGTTTGCAGGCATGGAGATCAACGTCCTGTCGGAAGGCATCCCGACCCACGGGTATGAGTCGGAAGTCCTGACCAAGGCGTTCGAGGAAATCACCGGGATCAAGGTGAACCATCAGATCCTTGGCGAAGGCGAAGTGGTGCAGGCTGTGCAAACACAGATGCAGACCCAGCGCAATCTCTATGACGGCTACGTCAATGACAGCGATCTGATCGGCACCCATTCGCGGTTGCAACTGGCCTATAACCTGACCGAACAGATGGCGGGCGAATGGTCTGGCACCACATCTCCGACACTGGATCTGGATGACTTTATGGGTATCCAGTTCACCACGGGCCCGGATGGCAATCTGTACCAGCTGCCTGACCAGCAGTTTGCGAACCTCTACTGGTTCCGCAAGGACTGGTTCGACAATGAGGACAACAAAGCTGCGTTCAAGGCCAAATATGGCTATGAACTGGGTGTTCCGGTCAACTGGTCGGCCTACGAAGACATTGCCGATTTCTTCAGCAACGATGTGAAAGAAGTCGATGGCGTCGCGATTTATGGCCATATGGATTACGGCAAACGCGCCCCGGATCTGGGCTGGCGGATGACCGATGCCTGGCTGTCGATGGCGGGCACCGGGTCCAAAGGGGAACCAAACGGTGTTCCGATCGACGAATGGGGCATCCGAATGGAAGCTGGGTCGTGCAACCCGGCAGGTGCGTCCGTGTCACGCGGTGGTGCTGCAAATGGCCCGGCTGCGGTTTATGCGATCCGCAAATGGGATGAATGGTTGCGCGCCTATGCACCTCCCGGGGCTGCGTCCTATGACTTTTACCAGTCGCTGCCCGCATTGGCGCAGGGCAATGTGGCCCAGCAGATCTTCTGGTACACGGCCTTTACTGCAGACATGGTCAAGCCACAGTCCGAAGGCAACAACACGGTCGACGGTGACGGCAACCCGCTGTGGCGGATGGCACCCAGCCCGCATGGACCTTATTGGGAAGAAGGTCAGAAGGTTGGTTATCAGGACGTTGGGTCCTGGACATTCCTCAAATCCACCCCGACCGATCGCGCTCAGGCGGCTTGGCTTTACGCGCAATTCGTAACGTCCAAGACAGTCGATGTGAAGAAAAGCCACGTTGGCCTGACCTTCATGCGTGACAGCACCGTCAACCACGCCAGCTTTACCGAGCGTGCTCCAAAGCTGGGTGGCCTGGTTGAATTCTATCGCTCGCCGGACCGTGTGGCATGGTCGCCAACCGGCATCAACGTGCCCGACTATCCCAAGCTGGCACAGATCTGGTGGCAACAGATTGGCGATGTGAACTCTGGTGCCTTTACCCCCCAAGAAGCGATGGATCGTCTCGCCGGTGAAATGGACATCACCATGGCCCGTATGCAGGCCGCCGATGAGGCCGCCAATGTTTATGGTGGCTGCGGACCCCGTCTGAACGAGGAAAAAGACCCCTCGGAATGGTTGGGCAAAGGTGGTGCCAAGGCAAAGCTGGAAAACGAAAAACCGCAGGGCGAGACCGTCAACTATGATGATCTGGTCGCGCGCTGGAACCAGTAACAAGACCGTTGCACTGGCCCTTTTGCTGGGGGGCCAGTGTTTGGCCGAAACCGTCTTCCTGGGTTTCGGCCAGCCTTACCGGGGCAAGGGAATACGATGACAATTGAGTTAAGAAACGCCACCAAGGTGGTGCGTGGGATCACCCATATCAAGCCAACATCGCTGGTTTTGGAGACGGGGCATTTCAATGTCCTGCTTGGTCAGACCGGCGCGGGCAAGACATCCTTGATCAAACTGATGGCCGGGCTGGATCCGCTGGCCTCGGGGCGGATCCTGATGGCAGGACAGGATGTTTCAAAGCTGTCGACACAAAAGCGCAATATCAGCCTCGTGCACCAGTTCTTTGTCAACTACCCGCATATGACCGTGTTTGAAAACATCGCCTCCCCTTTGCGGGTTGCAGGTATGGCAAAATCCGAAATTTCCGACCGTGTGCAGGAAGCTGCGGATATCCTGCAACTGGGACCGATGCTCAAACGGCGCCCCCAGGAGCTGTCAGGCGGACAACAACAGCGGTGCGCGTTGGCGCGTGCCATTGCCAAGGAAAGCCAGGCGGTCTTTCTGGACGAACCGCTTGCCAATCTTGACTACAAGTTGCGCGAAGAGCTGCGCGAACAATTGCCCGAGCTGTTTGCAGGACGCGGGGCAGTGGTGGTCTATGCCACGTCCGAGCCGGAAGAAGCGTTGCTTTTGGGCGGCCGGACCGCGTTGATGCATGACGGAGCCGTGACCCAGTTTGGCGCTACAACGGACATTTATCGCAACCCCGAAAACCTCACTGCGGCGCGCGTCTTTTCCGATCCACCCATCAATGCCGCCGAAATTACCAAGACCGGAACACAGGCGCACCTGAGGACGGGGGTGACCTGGACGTTGACCGGGGCTGCCGCGGCGCTGACAGATGGCCAATACACCGTTGCCATCCGTCCGCACCATGTCACACCGGTCGCGGCGTCCGCCAGTGACGTGGCCTTGAACGGCATTGTGCAGGTGACAGAATTGTCGGGGTCGGACTCCAGCGCTCATTTTCAGATGGGCAGCGACGGTTGGGTATCCTTGGCCCACGGCGTCCACCCGTATCAGGTCGGTGAAGATCACCGGTTTTACATGGACGCCAGCAAGGCCTTTTTCTTTGCCCCGGATGGGAGCCTGGCAGCATGAGCCGTTTGACCAATAGAGCCCGGATATCGCGGGTCGAAGATCGCGAACAGCGACGTTTAGATTTGAGGCTGCTGTGATGGCGAAGATAACTCTTTCGAACCTGCGCCATTCCTACATGCCCAACCCAAAGGGTCCCGAAGATTATGCGCTGAAAGAAATAGATCTCGATTGGACCGACGGTGGTGCCTACGCGTTGCTTGGTCCATCGGGATGCGGGAAATCGACCTTGTTGAACATCATCTCCGGGCTGCTGACGCCGTCCGAGGGGCGAATTCTGTTTGACGATCGTGATGTTACCGACCTACCGCCGGACAAACGTAACATTGCGCAGGTGTTTCAGTTCCCCGTGATCTACGACACGATGACCGTCCGGGAGAATCTGGCCTTTCCGTTGCGCAATCGCGGGCTGGACGAGGCCAAAATCACCGAGCGCGTGGCAGAAATCGCCTCCATGTTGGAAGTCGAGGAGATGCTCGATACCCGAGCGGCGCATTTGTCATCGGACAACAAGCAAAAGATTTCGATGGGGCGCGGTTTGGTGCGTGACGAGGTGAATGTGGTGATGTTTGACGAACCGCTCACCGTGATTGACCCGCACCTGAAATGGAAGCTGCGTTCAAAGCTGAAAGAGCTGCACCAGCGTGTGCGCGCTACGATGATCTACGTCACCCATGATCAGACCGAGGCACTGACATTTGCCGATCAGGTCGTCGTGATGCAAGACGGAGAGGTGGTACAAATCGGATCGCCCGTGGATCTGTTTGAACGTCCCCAGCATACTTTCGTCGGCCATTTTATCGGCTCTCCGGGGATGAATGTACTGCCGGTTTCCGAAAACGCAGGCGTGGTAACATTGGAGGGTCACCCCGTGACATTGGAGGGCGCAATTTCTGGCCAGGGTGGCAAGATCGAATTGGGTATTCGCCCTGAATTCGTGTCGCTGGGCGACAGCGGCATTGCGGCCCGTATTCGCAAGGTGTCGGACGTCGGGCGCCATTCGGTTGTCGAGGCAATGGTTGGCGACATACCCGTAAAGGCCGTGGTCGAAGGTGCCGTGCCGGAACAGGGCGAAGCCGTACATCTGGTCCTCCGCCCAGATCAGACACGCCTGTACCGGGATGGATGGATTGCGACGGAGGCACGCACATGAAAACCGAAAATCAAAAGGCGTGGTTCTTTGTCCTTCCGGTATTGCTGTTGGTCGCCTTCAATGCGCTGGTGCCGATCATGACAGTGGTCAATTATTCCGTCCAGGAGACGTTCGGGAACAATGTCTTCTTCTGGCAAGGGCTGGATTGGTTCGAACAGATTTTGCGGTCGGACCGGTTTCACGCGGCTCTTGGGCGACAGTTCCTGTTCACCTTTCTCATCCTGATAATAGAGGTGCCCCTGGGGATCATCATTGCGCTGTCGATGCCGAAACAGGGGTTCTGGGTGCCCGTGTGTCTGGTCACAATGGCGCTGCCGATGCTGATCCCGTGGAATGTGGTCGGGTCGATGTGGAACATTTTTACCCTGCCGGGCATTGGCTTGCTGGGCTACTTCATGAACGATGTTCTGGGCGTGAACTATGACATGACCCAGCAACCGATTTCGGCTTGGGTAACAATCATCGTGATGGACGTGTGGCATTGGACGTCGCTGGTGGTGTTGCTCAGCTATGCGGGTTTGGTTTCCATCCCGGACGCCTATTACCAGGCGGCCAAGATTGATGGCGCGTCGAATTGGAAGGTGTTTCGCTATATCCAACTGCCCAAGATGAAGACAGTCCTGACCATTGCGATCCTGTTGCGGTTCATGGACAGTTTCAACATCTACACCGAACCCTTCGTGCTGACCGGTGGCGGGCCGGGCAATTCGACAACCTTGTTGTCGATTGATCTGGTGAAAATTGCCCTGGGGCAATTCGACCTGGGCCCCGCAGCAGCAATGTCGTTGATCTATTTCGCGATCACCTTGCTGGTCAGCTGGTTGTTCTACACGCTTATGACAAAGGATGACGAGCAATGAGAAAACGCTCCCTCATTCCGATCCTCTACATCCTGTTCCTGTTGCTGCCGATCTATTGGCTGGTCGCGATGAGTTTCAAGACTACCGGAGAGATCCTGTCGGGTTTCAGCCTGTTCCCGCAGACGTTCACGTTGGAGAATTATCGGGTCATCTTTACCGATCCGACCTGGTATTGGGGGTATATCAATTCGATCCTCTATGTGTCGCTGAATACGGTGATTTCTGTCGCCGTGGCGCTGCCGGCGGCCTATGCATTCTCGCGCTATCGGTTTCTGGGTGACAAACAATTGTTCTTTTGGTTGCTCACCAATCGCATGGCCCCGGCTGCGGTTTTTGCCCTGCCGTTCTTCCAACTCTATTCCTCGGTCGGGTTGTTTGACACCCATCTTGCCGTGGCCCTGGCCCATTGTCTGTTCAATATCCCGCTGGCCGTGTGGATATTGGAAGGCTTTATGGGGGGCGTTCCCAAAGAGTTGGACGAAACAGCCTATGTTGACGGGTATTCGTTTCCCCGGTTCTTTGTGACCATATTCTTGCCGACGATCAAAGCCGGGGTAGGGGTGGCGGCGTTCTTTTGCTTCATGTTCTCGTGGGTCGAATTGCTGCTTGCCAAGACCCTGACAGCGGTGGCGGCAAAACCAATCGCCGCGACGATGACCAAAACGGCGTCATCAGCGGGGTATGAGCTGGGCCTGCTGGCGGCTGCGGGGACGCTTACAATCATTCCCGGAGCCATCGTGATCTATTTTGTGCGAAACTATATAGCCAAGGGTTTTGCCCTGGGGAGAGTGTGATGAGATCCTTGTTTCTGACGGCTCTACTGATGGTGGCCACTCCGGGTTTTGCGCAGACATGGGGCAATGTCGCCAAAAAGGAAGAGGAAACCGGGTTCGCCTGGACTGCCCCCTTGTGGCCGTCATTCTGGATGGCCTGGACCCCGGCCACTTTCCTGTTGTTTTGCGGAATCTTTGGCGCGATTGCCGTGATTGGCGTGTTGGAAGGCGTCCGGTACAAGGACGGATTGGAACGCAAGGGCATCCTGGGGTTGACGACGACCCTTGGGGATCGCCTGTTCATTTCACTCTTGGGGACTGCCTATATTTTCCTTGCCTGGCTTGGGTTTGTGGGGCAACCGCTGTGGTGGCCATTGGGGTTTGCCATCGGTTGGGCGGTGTTCTGTTTTAGAAAAGTGTGAGAATCCTCTTTGGAAAACGAAACTCTTAGTATCTACTCGCGTCACTAAAATGCGAGCGATGCCCCAGGATGGGACGGCAATGAGAGAGAAAAAGAAAAGCGAACTTCTGACGCAAGTCGAGTTGGAGTTCATGAACGAGCTTTGGGCCCTGGGTGAGGGAACGGTGCGCGATGTGCTGGACAACCTGCCCGAAGACAGGAACCTTGCCTATACTTCTGCCGCGACCATTCTGCGCATTCTGGAACAAAAAGAATTCGTCACCAGCCGCAAAGAGGGGAAACGACATGTGTATGTCCCCACGCTGGCCAAAGACACGTATCAATCCCGTTCGCTCAAAGATCTGTCAGTGAAACTGTTTGACGACACACCGGCGTCGCTGGTGGCACGGCTGGTGAATGATGACGAATTGACAGAGGAAGCATTGGGGCAAATCCGGGCACTTGTGGATCGGAGGTTGAAAAATGATACCGGGTGATGCGCTACTGGACGCTTTCATTGACGCCAATATCCTTTTCTGTGTGGCTTACACGATCTGGGTTGCGGTCCGGGAGGTCCTGTCACGGTTGGGTTTGAAACATGCTTATGGAACCCAGCTTAAGCTTCTGAACACTGTTTTCCTTGCCATAGTTGTTGCCCCTTTTGTCGCGCTCGCCTTTACCACTCTTCAACGTTCGGGGGTGGCGACCGAGGTGAACCTCAATCTTTCGGACAATGTCGTTGCGTATTATCTCAATGGCGGCTTTGAAATGAAAGCGTCCAAGTTCGAAGCCCTTGTCCAGATGCGCGATACGTTCACGCTCAATGTCATGAATGGTGCCGGATGGATGGCTCTGGGTGCAATTCTGGTGTTTGTGGCCGGGTTTGCGGTCGGTGCCGTGCGATTGATCTATTCGATGATCTGCCTGCGGCGGATCGTGGCGGACAGCTATGCCTGGCGCAGCTTTGGTCGTCTGAAGCTGCGGCTTTCAGATCGCACGCTTGTGCCGTTCTCGACGCGCGGATTGCGAAATTACTATGTTGTAATCCCATCGCATATGTTGGGTGACGAAAATGAAATGCGGGTCTCTATTGCCCACGAATGTCAGCATATCCGTCAGGGCGATCTGGAATGGGAAATCCTGCTGGAAGCGTTGAAACCGTTGTTTTTCTTGAACCCTGCCTATCATGCCTGGAAGCGCCAAGTCGAAAATTTGCGCGAACTGAACTGTGACAGCGAGGTACTGTCCCGTGGTCGGATCGATGTCCGCGCGTATTGTGATACGCTGTTGTCGGTCTGCCAGAAAACGCTGCGCCGTGACCGGGCGTTTGTGATTGCTGTCCCCAAGGTGACGCTGGTGACCGCTGACAGATCCGCGCTGCGGGATGGCAAGATGAGCTTTCTCGAACGCCGCATCAGTTCGCTTTTGAATGCACGTCGCCTGGCACATCCGAATTTGGTCTATCTTGCTGTGATCCTGCCGTTGGTGGCATCGGTGGCGTTGACGGCCGTGGCCATTCAGCGCCCGGGCGATTGGAGCCAGGACCGTCTGATGCTTTCGACCGTTGTGAACCTGGAACGTTTGGATGAAATCAATCGTCTTTCCACTTTTGGCCGGGTGCGAAACTGAAGCCAGAGCGCCTGTGATCCCAGCACAATGGTCACACGGCTCGGTCGGGAGGGATGGTGATTGGGTCTAGGGGCTTGTGTGACGATACGATCGGGGTGTTACGCCGGTCCAACGTCGGAACGCCCGGTGAAAATTGGCAGCCGATGAAAACCCGACATCCTGAGAGATCTCTTCAATGCTCTTGCGTCCGGATTGCAGGTCACGAATGGCGATGTCCCTGCGCAACCCGTCCTTGATCTCCTGAAAGGATGTTCCTTCGGCTCCCAGCCGTCGTATCAGCGTTCTGGGGGTAACCTTGAGCATTTCTGCGGCTTCATTCAGGTGGCAGTTTTCCCAATTGGATTGATACAGGAACTCACGGACCCGCAATGACTGACTGTGTTCCCGAAAGCTTGTAAAGATCCAATCCCGGGGTGCGCGGTTGAGAAAATCATTCAGCTCCGAGGAGCTGCGCGTGCCGGGTAGCCCCAGTTTTTCAGGGGCAAAGGAAATGGCCGAAACCGGGGCGGAGAAACTGGCAGTCACCGGGAAAATGACCGAATAATCGGCGGCGAATGCGGGGCGTTCAAAGGCAAACTGAACAGCCACAACAGGCACCTCGTAACCGGCAAGCCAGGACATCAACCCATGCGCCAGTTTCAGGATGAGCAAATGTCCAAATCGTTGAACCGGTTGATCGGTGCAGGGCAGAAGGCGCAGAGAAATACGACCGCCTTCATCGACCAGTTCGAATTGGAAATCATCCAGAAGCAAATTCCAGAAGGAAGAGAACCTGTAAAGCGCCGACGGCAAAGACGTTGCTTCGCGCACCGTTGTCAGCAGGTGTTGCAATGCTCTTGCGCGGATCGGGCGGCTCCACAGCCCCATCATTTCGTCTTCGGTTTCTATGGCGGCGATCTGATAGAGGCGAACGATGTGGTCCAAAGTGACCCGATGGACGAGACGCCCCTGATTTGTATGCATGCCAGAACGTTTGAGCATCGAAACCAGTTGGACTGGAGAGGTGCAGCTTTGCAAGGCTGTCAGCCAATCATCCACGAAATGCGACGAAACGGTCGCGATATTTGAAGGGTCAGAGTCTTTCATCACTGGCAGACTGTGATGTCTTTTGTCACTTTTGGAAAGGATTTTGTCCCTTATGGAAGTGGAACGGGAGTATTCCAACGCCTATTTGGCGGAATAGAACAATTTGCGGGATCAAAAACATGACTTACCAGGCGCCAATTCGCGATATTATGTTCAACATCGAGCATCTGTCCGGTTGGCCGCAGGTTACGTCTCTGGGCGTCTATAGCGACATTGATCAGACAGACGCCCAGGCCGCGCTCGAAGGGTTTGGTCGCTTTTGCGAAGATGTCATCGCCCCGTTGTCGACGATTGGTGATGAAACTGGCGCGCAGTTCAACGGCACACAGGTGGTGATGCCGCAGCCCTATGAACAGGCCTATGGTCAATTTGTCGAAATGGGTTGGCAAAGCCTGTCCCACCCAACCGAATTTGGCGGAATGGGGCTGCCCCGCGTTGTTGGTGCGGCGGCGACTGAGATGCTCAACGCTGCTGACATGAGTTTTGGATTGTGCCCGTTGTTGACGGATGGTGCGTCTCATGCCTTGTTGATCACCGGATCCGAAGATCAAAAGAAACGCTATCTGGAACCCCTGATTACCGGGCAATGGTCGGGGACGATGAACCTGACAGAGCCACAGGCCGGGAGCGACTTGGGACGGGTGCGCACTAAGGCCGAGCCGCAGAGCGACGGATCTTTTGCGGTATCCGGAACCAAGATTTTTATTACCTTTGGCGAACATGACCTGTCTGAAAACATCGTCCACCTGGTTCTTGCCCGGACGCCGGGGGCTCCTGCCGGCCCCAAAGGGTTGAGCCTGTTCATCGTTCCCAAATATCTGGTGCAGGATGACGGGTCGCTGGGGGATCGCAATGCGGTCACATGTGTCAGCATCGAACACAAACTGGGAGTGCGGGCGAGCCCGACTGCGGTGCTCGATTATGACAAGGCCAAAGGCTTTTTGATTGGCGAAGAAAATCGCGGGCTCGAGTATATGTTTGTCATGATGACGTCGGCCCGGTTTTCGGTTGGTGTCCAGGGCATCGCCGTGTCTGATCGTGCGTATCAGCACGCTGTGACCTATGCGCAGGAGCGTCAGCAGAGCCGTCCGGTAGATGGCAGCAGCAAGGACGCCGTGCCAATTGTCCAGCACCCTGATGTGCGCCGAATGTTGCTCCGTATGCGCGCCTTGACCGAAGGTGGTCGGGCCTTGGCCGCCACCACGGCCGGATGGCTGGACATTGCCCATAACGGGGTCGAAGACTACAGGCGTGACGCAGATGCCATGGCCGAGTTCCTGGTGCCTCTGGTCAAAGGATATTGCACTGAACGCTCTGTCGAGGTCACGTCGCTGGGGGTCCAGGTGCACGGCGGTATGGGCTTTATCGAAGAAACCGGGGTTGCCCAGTTCTACAGGGACTCTCGCATTCTGCCGATCTACGAAGGCACGACTGCCATTCAGGCCAATGACCTTTTGGGACGCAAGGTGATGCGCGACAACGGGGACACTGCACGCCGGTTCTCGGGGATGGTTCAGGAGACCGTCGAAGAGTTGCGCAAGGGTAGCGCAAAGGCCAAAGGTATTGCCGATCGGCTGAGCGAGGCGCGGGATCTGTTCGAAACCAGCCTGGCGTGGTTGTTGGACACGGCACGGCGCGACCCCAACGCTGCATTTGCAGGTGGCGTTCCCTTTTTGATGCTTTCGGGCAATCTCGCTACGGCATGGCAATTGGGTCGATCCGCGGTGATCGCCGAAGCAAAACTGGCACAGGGCGAAGACGTGGAATTCATGTCTCAGAAAGTCGCGACCGCGCAATTCTATGCGCATCACATCCTTGTGGAATGCCATGCGGAATGCGCGCGGATCCTTCAGGGCAGCCCGAGCCTTTTTGACGATGGCATTCAGCTTTGAACATTGGAAATATCGTGACACAGCGCTGCGCTGAATAACCTGAAAGGTCGTAAACATGTCCGACACAATAAACCCTCAATCCTATGAGAAACTCGCCATACAAGAGCGTGACAATGGTGTTTTTGTTGTAACGTTGAACCGGCCCAGCAAACGAAATGCGCTGGATGCCGCGACCATCGAAGAACTGGTCAGCTTTTTCAGCAATGCCCATCGGAACGGTGTCAAGGCGGTGGTTCTGGCCGGGGAGGGCGATCATTTCTGCGCAGGGCTCGATCTGGTCGAGCACTGGAAGGAAGACCGTAGCCCGGACGAATTCATGCATGTCTGCCTGCGCTGGCACGAAGCGTTCAACAAGATGGAATACGGTGGGGTCCCGATCATTGCGGCTCTGAAGGGGGCCGTTGTCGGGGGCGGTCTGGAATTGGCCAGCGCTGCGCATATCCGTGTGATCGACCAGACTGCCTATTTCGCGCTTCCCGAAGGGCAGCGGGGAATCTTTACGGGCGGCGGTGCCACCATTCGTGTCTCGGATATGATCGGCAAGACCCGGATGATCGACATGATCCTGATGGGCCGTGTCTATCAGGGACAAGAGGCGGTGAATTTGGGGTTGGCCCAATACATCACCGAAGGATCCAGCTTTGACAAAGCGTTGGAACTGGCTGACAAAGCCGCGCAAAACCTGCCGTTGACGAATTTCGCCATCTGTTCTGCGATCAGCCATCTGAACAATATGTCCGGGATGGATGCCGCCTATGCCGAAGCCGTTGTGGCCGGGGTTGTCAACACGCAGCCTGCCGCCCGCGCGCGGCTGGAAGCGTTTGCCAAAAAAACAGCAGCACGTGTGCGCCCCAACAGCTAATACCCTATTGGGGTTTGCACGGACCACATATGCACGGTCTGCATATGCACAGCGACTGTTTTGATGTGGCCGTGGCGGACCGGCCCCCCACTACGGCGAGGGGCGTTGAACGGCTATGACTGACCGGATGGGTATGAACCGCCCGTCCGGTCGACAAAGAGCCAGCCGCAGCATCTTGACCGCGGTTCGAGTTCCAGTCGAGCTATCCAAACCACCTAGGCCAGCAGATCGAACACATCGCCGCCGATCTGGATGTTGATCGAACTCTGACCACCGCCATCGACCAGCGCCCAGATGATCTGTTCGGTGGGTTTGTAGATTACGAACGCCTCCTGCACCGCATCATCGCCCGACCGTTCGCCGGCAGCATTGGCGGTATGGGCCAGGTTGACCTGGAAGTCACTGGCTGTGGCCGCAGCCCCGCCCCACAGCAGCACATCGCCGTCGGCTGCCACATAATCCTGTACCCAGTCAGACCCGTGATCGGCGATCCCGATGTGAAAGAATTTGTCCGCCCCGGATCCACCGTTGATCCGGTCGTGGCCAAAGCCACCGTTGACAAAATCATTACCTGCGCCGCCAAACACCAGATCGGAAAAGGCCGAGCCGGTGATCACGTCATCCCCCTCCTGGCCCTGCAGCTCGTCCACACCGGCACCCCCGGCAATGGTGTCATTGCCACCCTGGCCAAACACCAGGTCATTGCCCGCACCTGCGTCGATATTGTCATTGCCACCCCCGGCATAGATCACATCGCGCAGATCACCGGCGGCTGGCCCACCGATGATCCGGTCATCGCCGTCGCCACCGTTGAGCGTATCCGCCCCGGGTCCGCCATCCAGCGTATCATTGCCGCCTTCGCCCACCAGACGGTCATTGCCGCTGTTGCCCGAGAGGGTGTCTGCAGCCGCCGTCCCGACCCGGTCCACGGGCGGATCGGTTGGTTCCGGGATCAAATCGCCAGCTGCGACCCTTTGATCGGAGAATTGAAAAAACTCCACGCCCCGGATGTCATCGGTTTCGGATCCAAAGCTGATTTGAAACCCGCTGGAAGTCGCTGTCGCGGTTACATCGGCAAAGGCCACGGAAAAGACCGCCGTATCCGTGCCGCTGCCGCCGATCAGAAGATCATTGCCGCTGCCCCCGTCGAGCCGGTCATCACCAATGCCGCCATCCAACGTGTCGTTGCCCCCCAACCCGTTGATCGTGTCATTTCCGCCCAATCCGGGCAGTTCGTCCGACCCGGTCGTTGAACCGGTAATCTGGTCCGCATCGGCCAGCATGAGGCTGGCCGCCTCGAACAGATTGTCGTTGATCTCCACCGCGCGATAAACGGCATTGGCGTCCACCGACATGCCGGTGATGCTGTAAAACAAAACGCCGCCCCTGAATTCGGAATACGATCTCAGCGTGCCGAATACGTCACCGGTCGGAGAATAGGTGAAGCTGCCGCCATATGTTTCGGACCTGAAGCCATCTGAAAACCGGATCTGCGTCGCAGTTGCCGCCAGCAGATCTCCATCCCAATTCTCAAGACTTGAAAGGCGAAGTTCAGAATTTACCGTGATCGTTGCCATATCGAATGTCCCCCAGTAGTCGTGTACCTTATGAAGTTGGCGTGTCCCGGCATGATACCTCAAAACCAGCCAAAAGTCACATTGGGGGCCTATGGCAGCGCTCGCAGTTGCGGCAGATTATGGTTCAGGCCAACAGGTCGAACACATCACCGTCGATCTGGAGGTTGATCGTACTCTGACCGCCGCCATCAACCAGCGCCCAGATAATCTGTTCGGTGGGTTTGTAAATCACGAAGGCCTCTTGGACCGCGTCATCGCCCGACCGTTCCCCGGCGGCATTGGCGGTATGGGCCAGGTTGACCTGGAAATTGCTGGCCGTGGCTGGTCCGCCCCCCCAGAGCAGCACATCGCCGTCCGCGGCCACATAATCCTGCACCCAGTCCGATCCGTGACCCAGAACGCCCGCGTGAAAGAATTTATCCGCCCCGGAGCCACCGTTGATGCGGTCATGACCAAAGCCGCCGTTGACAAAATCGTTGCCCGCGCCGCCAAACACCAGATCGGAAAACGCCGAGCCAGTGATCACGTCATTACCGTTCTGACCCTGCAATTCGTCCACCCCAGCGCCCCCGGCGATGGTGTCATTGCCATCCTGACCGAAGACCAAATCATTGCCCGCGCCCGCATCCACACTGTCATTGCCATCGCCTGCATAGATGATGTCGCGCAGATCTTCGGGCGATAACCCGCCAAGCAACGTGTCGTGCCCCTCGCCACCATTCAAGGTGTCCGCCCCTGCCTGGCCATTGATAAAGTCATCACCCTCAAGACCAACCAGCCGGTCATTGCCAGCAAAGCCACTGATAGCATCATCAAATTCCGAACCCGTCACCACGTCATCTGCCGGAGTGCCCGGAAGATCATAAAACGCGTTAAACCGATGAAAAACATGATCGTTAAACACGACTGAGTCGTGCGAGGCACTGTCAATTTCGCGCGTTTCATACACTCCCCAAGATACGATCACACCGCCATCAGCAAGTGGGGCCACCATCAGGCCTCCCAGGTTGCGGGTGGCGAAGTCCGCCTGATCCGGTTCGGGAACTAGGATCTCGCCGCCAGTTGGGGCCCCAGTAGCGTCAAAGTTCTGTAGGTACAGCTTTTCGGCGTCTGCGCCTGTGGCGGATGCATCCACGCTGCGCCAGGTAATCGCATGCCCATCCACGCCCAGCCCGGTCACAGCCGGAAAAATCTGGTTGCCGTCCCGGGTGGTGTTGATGACCGTTGGCCCTTCGCCGACAATTTCGCCCGACGACGTTATGCGCAGGGACATGATGTCACCGTTGAACGCGTCGTTGTATATGGTCCCGACGCCCTGGGCCCAGCTCAGCTGAAGATCGCCACCATCTAAACCAGTCGCAACAACCTCATTCAGATAGTGTGGCGTTGTCAGGATTGTCACGGGCAGCAGATCGACCGCCGTACCGCTGGCATCGAACCTTTGGCTCAGGATACGTGTACTTCCGCCGTCGTCCGTAAATTGCGCCATGACCAGAACAAATCCGCCGTCGGCACCTTCGACCAATGTCGCAGATGCAAGTGAACTGGATGCCAATTCACGCGGCTCAACCAACGCATCTGGGTTGGTCGGATCCTGAATCACCAGGTTCAACAATGTCGAGTCGGGAACAAGAAATGTCGGTCCGGGATTGGCTAAGCTGTACAAAAGCCCGATCTTACCGTCACTCAGGCGGACACTATCGACGAGTTTAAGGCCGGCGAGCCCGGACAAATCAGACGGGATTGGCAGGTCGACGGACGCAACCAGATCTCCCATGCCATCATAGGTATTGTGCTGGACACCTCGAATAGGCGGATTGGGGGAGGTGCCCGTGTTTTCCAGACGCTCGAAAACGACCGTAAACCCGCCATCTGCCAGCGGGATCGTATGATGCTGCCCGGGCCAGATACCGGCTGTGGTCTCTAACGAGAACGCAGAGCCAACGGCAGTGCCATAGGCGTCATATCGTTGAGCAAAGAGATCGTTGATCTCAGTGTTGGTCGTGGTTCCGATTGCAAAATTGACTTTGACATCGCTTTCCCGCCAGGTCGCGACAAAGCCACCATCGGACAACCCCGTGACCTTGAGATTGATTGGCTGCGAGCGTGCGATTGTGTTTGCTATTAACTGCGGGTCGCCGACCTCGCCTAGGATACGCTGAGTGGATTCTGTTATGGGCATGAGAACGCTCCTTGGTTTTGGCAGATCCGGATCAGAGCGCCAATCTCGTATCCTCGCACACTTGTTAAGTTTCGATCAACAGACATACCCGTTTCGGATATGTTCGCCCCGCGCGACACCCGCATTTCGGGAGTCGTCACAGAGCGACTTTGGATCAGGACGCAGCCTCCCGCGTTGTCAAACGAGCAGATCGAATGTATCGCCGCCGATCTGGATGTTGATCGAACTCTGACCGCCGCCATCAACCAGCGCCCAGATGATCTGTTCGGTCGGCTTGTAGATCACAAACGCCTCCTGCACGCCGTCATTGCCCGACCGTTCCCCGGCGGCGTTGGCGGTGTGGGCCAGGTTGACCTGGAAATTGCTGGCGGTGGCGGCACCGCCCCCCCAGAGCAGCACATCGCCGTCCGCGGCCACATAATCCTGCACCCAGTCCGACCCGTGATCGGCGATCCCGACGTGAAAGAATTTGTCCGCGCCGGTGCCGCCATTGATCCGGTCATGGCCAAAGCCGCCGTTGACAAAATCATTGCCCGCGCCGCCAAACACCAGATCGGAAAACGCCGACCCGGTGATCACGTCATCCCCGTCCTGGCCCTGTAGGTCATCAACACCTGCGCCACCGGCGATGGTGTCGTTGCCCGCCTGGCCAAACACTTGGTCGTTGCCCGCGCCCGCGTCGATGCTGTCATCGCCCGCTCCGGCATAGATCACGTCACGCAGATCGCCCCTTGCCACACCGCCCAGGATCACGTCGTCGCCATCTCCGCCATTGAGCGTATCGGCCCCGGGCCCACCATCGAGGCTGTCATTGCCTCCCGCACCCACCAGCCGATCATTGCCGTCGCCGCCGCGAATGTCGTCCCCGGCTTCGGTTCCAGACACAGAGTCGTTTCCATCAAATGCCCGGTGTGGGCCAGTGTCAGTCAGTACGACCTCGTCATCGCCATCCGAAAACTGAAAAGACACGAGATCGTCCGAAAAGATCGTGACATCGACTTCGGCGAGACGGCTCGTGTCTGATGCCGAACTGCCCAAGGCGATCTGAAAGACTTCATCCGGTTCCAGGCCCCGGTCGCCGAATATGTCGAATGATATCGTCTTTTGGGTCTCTCCAGCACCAAAGGACACAGGCTCGGAAGAGATGAAACCAAAATCTTGAAACCGCGTCGCGGTCCCGTCGACTGTTCGATAATAGACAGTTTCGGCTTGCAGATTGCCGCTGCGTTCAATGGTCAGCTCTACCGTTTTTGTGCCGGAGTTGCCTTCAAGGATATCCGGAACCGGCCCAAACGAATACACGGCGGGTTCGGAATCATTGTCGACAATCGTGAAATCAAATCTCGTGATGTAGCTTGCGAGACGTGGCGGGTAGTAGCTGTCTTCACTCAACTGTAGCGCAAAAAGCTCATCTCCCTCAAACCTTGTGTCGTCAGTTGTTGAAATGGTTACGAACTTGCTCGTCTCTCCGGTGTTGAACATCAACCATTGATTGGAAATGATCGAGTGGTCGCCGTCATTTTCAGAGTACGAGCCACCCGAAATTGTATTGAGGGTTAGGATTTCGAAATTGGTATTCGTACGGGTGACCGCAAAAATAATGTCTCGACCTTCCGCGACTGAAGCGGAGCTGGGGCCAATAATTTGATATGTCATTTTACCTCCAATAGTCGTTCACAATACCGGTTCTTTCAAGTGAGGCTTAGGCCAGCAGATCGAATGTATCGCCGCCGATCTGAATGTTGATCGAACTCTGACCGCCGCCGTCAACCAGCGCCCAGATGATCTGTTCGGTTGGTTTATAGATGACAAACGCCTCCTGCACGCCGTCATCGCCTGACCGTTCCCCGGCGGCGTTGGCGGTGTGGGCCAGGTTGACCTGAAAGTCGCCGGCCGTGGCCGCAGCCCCGCCCCAGAGCAGCACATCGCCATCCGCGGCCACATAATCCTGCACCCAGTCGGACCCGTGATCGGCGATCCCGACGTGAAAGAATTTGTCCGCGCCGGTGCCGCCATTGATCCGGTCATGGCCAAAGCCACCGTTGACAAAGTCGTTGCCCGCGCCGCCAAACACCAGATCGGAAAACGCCGACCCGGTGATCACGTCATCCCCGTCCTGACCCTGCAGGTCATCGACGCCCGCACCACCGGCGATGGTGTCGTTGCCCGCCTGGCCAAACACCTGGTCGTTGCCCGCGCCTGCGTCGATGCTGTCATCGCCCGCTCCGGCATAGATCACATCACGTAGATCATCCGCCGCTGGCCCGCCGATAATAACATCGTTGCCTTCGCCCCCATTCAGTGTATCCGCGCCGGGCCCACCATCGATGCTGTCATTGCCCGCGTCGCCCAACAGACGGTCATTGTCGCCCAGCCCCAGGATGGTGTCATCACCCGCCGTTCCAGTCAGAACATCCGGATTGGGCGAGCCGGTGATCGGAGCGCTTCCGCCATCGCCACTGTGCAAAGGTGTGTCGTCCCCAGGCAGAACCAGCTCGGTGACAAGACCGCCAACGATGATGGCCGTGTTGTTGTCCGTGCGCACAAAGTCATCCGCTGACCAGTTATAGGCGCTGGTCAACAGGCTCAGCTCGGTCCCGTCATTGGCAAACTCTTTTAGTCGTCCTTCGTTCAGGGCCGGTGCCGAAAACGTCAGAATCGAATACCCGATCACGAAACCGTTTTCTGTGGCGGTGACGATAGGCATGTCCTGTCTGTCGCGGGTTTCTTCGGTGTTGACCAACGTCGTTTCCCGGATTTCTGCCCCGGATGCGGAAAGGATTTTGAACCAGACCGACGTTTGGCTGTCATCGCCTGAGCCAGCATTGTTTTCGACCCAGACGACCAACAGGTTCCCATCGCTCAGGCGTTCGAGCTGAACCGCAGGTGTATTGCCGAGACCGGTGTTGTCCGGGTTGCCAATATCAATGACATCCCCGACCGCCGTGCCATCGTAACTGTAGAACCGCAAGGCGGCAGGCGCGCCGCTGCCCACGGTCCGGGCCGCACCCACGGCAAAGACACCGTCCAGACCCACCGTGCTCCAGCTCAATTGTTCTCCGAAAACACCGCCCACAAACCGATCAAAACCGGGGTTTCCAACCGAGGTCACCAGTGCCCCATCATTGTCCATCAGCGACAGACCCATCCAGTTGTGGATCAAAATATTGCCATCAGGCAGGGAATAGGCATGGTGCAACATGGTTTGGTCGGTGGCCGACAAAGGGCCTTCTGTCAGCTCCTCGGCGGGCGCGACAGCAGCGCCAGTGGTAGCGTCCAGTGTGATCTTCCAGTTCGAGATGGTCACAGGCAGCGGATCGGCATCCCGGATCTGATAGAACAGGGTCATGCTGCCGTCTGTGTTATCATGCAGATGATATGTGGTGAGATTGCCCAGGCCAAGTCCGCTGGCGTCGGCAAATTCAACCGTGTCAAACACCAGCCCGTCATCATTCACAGACGAGATCCGGTTGCCGTTGACTGTGACCGCCGCGTCGCCGACCCGATAGGTTCGCCCACTCCCCAGTCCCATCACAGAAGGCGTGCCATCAATCGAAATTGTCATCCTAATAACTCCCTGAAAATTCGCACAGGATGTCCCCACGTAGAAAAATACGGCTGCTCATATGAGCAAAAGGAACGCAGGACACACCGGTATTTTGAACACCCTTTGACTCCATGTGACGGATTTGCGCTTTCTGCGTCAAGGTTTTCGCGGTTTCTGCCGCGCCGGGGGGGCATGCCGTCGGTTGCCTGTCCCCGCAGGTTCTGGGCCAAAATGAACGCCCGGAAAGGTAGGCGGAAATTGCCGTCCCACATGGGTTTCGATCGGAGTCCAAAAGCTGCCTTGCAGAACCTTGCTCGACACTGTTCAGACAGGTCTTTTTCGTAAAGAGACGCTGACTTTTTCCTCGTTCGGTGGTGGCTGGGTTCGGTGGCGGCTGGTTTCGTTGGGCGGACTCCGGTTTTGCAGACGACCCAGAGCGCGCATTTGATGGTGATCCTGGCCTTGGTTGCGGCGAATTGAGGCGGTGGCAGGAAAGACCTTGCCTCGCTGCTGCAATTTTATCTATAAAACGCAAAACCCCCGAGGGGTCCCTGAAAAGTTATCTATATTTTGGAGCGGATGCCACATGTTGGATCAAAGCACCTTGCGCACGGACTGGACACGCGAAGAAGCGGAGAAGATCTATAACCAGCCGTTCATGGATCTGCTCTTTCAGGCCCATACGGTTCACCGGCAGCATTTTGACCCCAATCAGGTGCAGAAATCCAAGTTGCTGAGCATCAAGACCGGCGGCTGCGCCGAAGATTGTGCCTATTGCTCTCAGTCGGCGCGCAATGGCGCGCAGCTGTCCGCTTCGAAACTGATCGAGGTCGAGCGGGTGATCGCCGAGGCGAAGAAGGCCAGGGATGGCGGGGCAACCCGGTATTGCATGGGGGCTGCCTGGCGGTCGCCCAAAGATCGCGACATGGCCGCGCTCGAGGCGATGATCGAAGGGGTCAAAGGCCTGGGAATGGAAACCTGCATGACGTTGGGCATGTTGGACGACAACCAGGTGTTTCGTCTGCGCGATGCGGGGCTGGATTACTACAACCACAATATCGACACCTCGGAGCGCTATTATTCCGAGATCATCACCACACGTACGTTTGCCGACAGGATCGACACGTTGAACCGGGTGCGCGAGGCGGGAATGAAGGTCTGTGCCGGTGGTATCGTCGGAATGGGTGAACAGCAGATGGACCGGGTCGATATGCTCTTGGCTCTGGCAACGCTGGAGGAACATCCCGATTCCGTTCCGGTCAACATGCTGATCCCGATTGCGGATACGCCGCTGGCCGATGTAAAGCCGCTGGATCCGATCGAATTTGTGCGCACTATTGCTCTTGCGCGGATCCTGATGCCGAAATCGCATGTGCGCCTGTCTGCAGGCCGGACTGACATGACAGACGAACTGCAGGCCATGTGCGTGTTCGCCGGAGCGAATTCCATCTTTGTGGGCGACACGTTGCTGACCGCAGACAACCCCGAAGAAGACAAGGACAGTCAGCTGTTTGCCCGTCTGGGCCTGGAGGCGATGAACGTGGGGTGCGACGGGTCGCGATGACCGGCTTTGCCCGCCATGAACGCGCTCTGGATGCGCTGAAGACACGCGGACGCTATCGGCAGTTGGCACCGCGGGCCGGGCATGATTTTGCGTCAAACGATTATCTGGGATTGGCCGGGTCGGACCTGATGCGTCAGGCGGCAGGCGATGCATTGGCCCGTGGGGTTCCGGTTGGGGCCGGTGGGTCGCGCCTGTTGCGGGGCAATGCCAGCGAACATGTGCTGCTCGAAACCGAAGCAGCGGCGTTCTTTGGGACTGAGGCCACGTTGTTCATGGGTGGTGGGTTCAATGCCAATCTGGCAATCTTTTCGACCCTGCCACAGCAGGGCGATCTGGTCCTGCATGACGCGTTGATCCATGCCAGCACTCATGACGGAATGCGGCTTGGGCGTGCCGAGCGCCGCAGCTTTGCCCACAATGACGTAGACGCCTGTCGACAGGAAATCGAAACCTGGCGCGCCGCGGGCGGCCGGGGGCAGATCTGGATCGCTGTCGAGGCGCTCTATTCCATGGAGGGCGATATTGCGCCGCTGTCCGACCTATCGGATCTGGCCCAACTCGAAGACGCAGTTCTGGTCGTCGACGAGGCGCATTCGACAGGCGTTTTCGGGAAAATGGGCCGGGGGTTGGCCCATGAAATCGCCCCTCTGCCAAATGTTCTGTCCTTGCATACCTGTGGCAAGGCTTTGGGCGTGTCCGGCGCGCTGATCTGTGGGCAATCCGTGTTGATCGAAACTCTGGTGAACAAGGCGCGGGCCTTTATCTTTGCCACTGCGCCGTCGCCTCTGAATGCGGCGTTGGTTCGGGCGGCATTGCGGGACCTTCAGGACAACCCGGAGCGTCGTGCACAGGTTTGGGTCGGGATCCACCATGCCTGGGCCGAAGCCGAAAGATTGTGTGGTCTGACCGGATTTCAAAGCCAGATCATGCCAGTGATCATTGGCGATGACAAAGCCACGATGCAGGTCGCGGCTGCGTTGCAGGAACAGGGGCACGACATTCGCGGCATTCGTCCGCCGACAGTGCCGCGTGGCACGTCACGGTTGCGGATTTCGATCACGCCGAACACGTCTTCAAATGTCATCACTCGGGCGTTTGGCGATCTGGTGCCGCTGATACAAGGGGTTTTTGCATGAACGCGCTTATCGTGACCGGCACCGATACCGGCATTGGCAAAACCATTTTTTCCGCCGGATTGGTGGACGCGCTGCAAGCCGTTTACTGGAAGCCGGTGCAATCCGGGTTGGAGGAAGAAACCGACAGCCAGATTGTGGCCCGCCTGTCCGGTCGCCCTGTTCTGCCCGAAGGTTGCCTGCTGACGCTGCCCGCCTCGCCGCATTTGTCGGCCGAAGCCGAAGGGGTGGAAATTGACCCCAATACCTTGGATTTGCCACAAACCGACGCGGTTCTGGTGGCCGAAGGGGCCGGGGGGGTCATGGTGCCTTTGAACCGGGATGTTCTGTATCTGGATCTGTTTGCCAACTGGGGGGCACCGGTGATCCTGTGCGCCCGCACACAGCTCGGCACGATCAACCACACATTACTGTCGCTTCAGGCGCTAAAGATTGCGGGATGTGACGTTGTTGGTGTTGTCTTTATCGGTGATCCCGAACCGGACGTTGAACAGACCATTGTCGATTTTGGCGGTGTGCCGCGACTGGGACGGCTGCCCATGCTGTCCGACCTGACACCGCAAACTCTGAGAGCCGCCTTCTCTGGTGCCATCGACATGACCGTCATACGCGAGGCCCTGAAATGAGTGTGTCCGATCTGACCCCGCTGGAATTTGACCAGAAACACCTGTGGCACCCTTATACCAATGTGGTCAAACCCGGTCCGACCTTTGTGGTCAAGGAAAGCGAAGGGATGTACATCACGCTGGATGATGGCACCCGGTTGATCGACGCGATGTCCTCGTGGTGGTGCATGATGCATGGCCATCGCAACCCGGCGATTACCCATGCGATCCATCGCCAACTCGACACGCTGCCGCATGTGATGTTCGGGGGGTTGACCCATGATCCGGCGATAGATCTGGGCCGCAAATTGCTGGAGGTCTCGCCCGACAGCCTGACCCGCATTTTTTATTGCGACAGCGGGTCCGTTTCCGTTGAGGTGGCGATGAAAATGGCGGTGCAGTACCAGCACGCCATGGGGTTTGTGGGCCGCAGTCAGTTTGCCACCATCCGATCAGGCTATCACGGGGACACCTGGAAGGCGATGAGCGTCTGTGATCCCGATACCGGCATGCACCACCTGTTCCAAGGAGCGTTGAGCGTTCAGCATTTTGTGTCACGCCCGCCGATCCGTATCAACGAAGATTGGACCGACGACCCGGCCCGCAACGGTTTGGCTGAACTGCGCCAGGTGCTGGAGGCCAGCGCCGACAAAATCGCCGGTTTCATTCTGGAACCTGTGGTGCAGGGCACCGGTGGCATGTATTTCTATCACCCCGAATTCTTGAATCAGGCCCGTGCCCTGTGTGATGAGTTGGGCATTCTGCTGATCTTTGACGAAATCGCCACGGGCTTTGGCCGCACGGGAGAGCTGTTCGCGACCGGGTTCTGTAATGTGGAACCGGACATCCTTTGCTTGGGCAAGGGTCTGACCGGTGGGCATATCTCATTCGCGACCACCATGACCAATGACCGCGTGGCCGAAGGCGTGGGTGGCGGCAACCCCGGCATCTTCATGCATGGGCCGACCTATATGGCCAACCCGCTGGCCTGTGCTGCGGCCAAGGCCTCGCTGGATCTGTTGACCGGGCAGGACTGGAAGGGGACGGTAGGGGCCGTTGCCGAACAGATGAAGGCCGAATTGGCACCGGCACGCAGCTATGAAAACGTCGCAGACGTCAGAGTTTTGGGTGCCATTGGTGTCATCGAGATGAAACACCGCGTGTCTGCGGATGAGGCCCACGCCCGCGCCCGCGAGATGGGCGTGTTCCTGCGCCCCTTTGGCACCAATGTCTACACTATGCCGCCCTTTATCACGACGCCGGATCAGCTGAGCGAAATAACCGCCGGAATGCTGCGCCTGGCGCGGGAGCTGTAATCATGCAGGAAGAGTGGGTCAGCAAAACAGGTGCAAAACGCGTTTTGGTGGTCTTTGGCGGTTGGGCCATCGGCCCCGAACCCTTTGTCCATCTGGCGCAGGATTGCGATCTGCTGTTCGTCAGCGACTATCGTGAACTCGATTGGACCCCCAAGGGGTTGGACGCCTATGAAGAGCGTATCCTGCTGGCCTGGTCCTTTGGGGTGGCGGGCTATGCGCATTGGCAGGACGGGCGTGCAGACCCGTTTACCCGCAAGATTGCGGTCAATGGCACGCTGACCCCGGCAGACCGGCGCATGGGCATTCCGCCGATGATTTATTCCAAGACCCAAAACGGGTTGTCCGCAGAGTCATTTCAAAGCTTCGTTGCGCGGGTTTTTGATGCGCCTCAACCGCCCTTGCAGATTGATATTGCGGCGCGTCAGGCCGAATTGGCTGCGGTTCAATCCCGCGCGACGCCGGGCAAAGTGATGTTTCACCGGGTCTGGATCAGCACCGGAGACCGCATCTTTCCGCCGGCCAATCTGGATCGGGCCTGGGCCGGGCAAAGCAGCGTCATTCGGTATATGACCGATGCCCCTCATGCCCCGTTTGATCGTTTTGACAGGGTAGAGGCGCTGTGGACATGAGAGATTTTTCGCCCCCCTCGTCGCCTCCGGCATCTCGCGTCCGCCAAAGCTTTTGCCGGGGTCTGAGTTCTTATCACCAATCGGCATCGGTTCAGGCAGATATCGCACGAAACTTGGCAGATATGGTCGTCACGCACCGCGGAGCGCAGGCGGTTGGTCGGTGTCTCGAATTTGGATGCGGGACCGGGCATTTGACCCGGGCGCTGGTTGATCGACTGTCGATTGCGGATCTGGCGCTGAACGATCTGGTGGGTGACTGTGAGCCCCATGTCATGGCAAGGCTGCCTGCCGGGCAAAGGGCCCGGTTTCACGCTGGCCCGGTCGAGCGGCTGGATCCGGAGGGGACGTTCGATCTGATCGCCTCGGCGTCGGTTGTACAGTGGATCCCGGACCATCGGTGCCTTTTGCGGGATCTGTCGAACCGACTGGAACCGGGCGGGTGGATTGCGCTCAGCGGGTTTGGGCAGGACCAGTTTGGCGAACTTCAGGCGTTGGGATCTTCGGCCAGTGCGCCGGGGTATCGCAATGCAGGCGACTGGGCCGCGATGGTACCACAGGGGATGGCGCTGATGGCGACCCGTCAGATACAGACCCGCATGTATTTTCCGACGGTCCGCGCTGTGTTGCGTCATCTTCGCGAGACGGGGGTGAATGGAAATGCCCAGGGCGGTTGGAGCCGGGCCCGGTTGCAAAAGTTCGAGCAGGATTATGACGCACAGTTTGGCACGGCGCAGGGGTTGCCGCTGACGTATGATGCGGTCTGGATGCTGGCACGCAAGATCTAACAGGCCAACCAGGTCTGAACATGGGTCTTGGCGGATCGGCAGGCGGTGCTCAACGAGTGACCGCGGCCCAGCCCACAGGCAATTGCCGTCGCCAGGGTACATCCGGTGCCCCGCTTTTGGACAGCCAGCCGCGGGGCGCGCAACAGGGTGTTTCCGTCGTGTTCAAACAATTGGTCAATGCTTTCGGGCCCTGTATCATGCCCGCCCTTGACCAGAACACCCGGACACCCCTGTTGGTGCAGGGCGCGAACCTGTGTTGGGATCCCGGCGGCGGGCAGACCTGACAACTGGGTTAGCTCATCAAGGTTTGGCGTGACCACACGCACCAGTGACATCAGGTCCCGCAACAGGACCCGCATGCCGGCCTGAGTCAAGAGTGATCCGCCCGATGTGGCCCGTAAGACTGGGTCCAGAACGATGGGCAACCCGGTAGGAGCGAGCGAGTCTGCCACGGCTTTGACACTCTCGCCATTGCCGAGCATTCCAATCTTGATGGCCGTTATGTCCACGCTGTCCAGCGCGGCAACAATCTGTGCCCGGATCAGGTCCGGTGGCATCGGCTGGATCCTGTGCAATGCGCCATGGGTCTGGGCTGTGACGGCGGTAACAACCGGGCAGACCGAAACGCCAAACGCCTGAGCAGTGGCGATGTCACGGCTTAATCCCGCGCCACCGCTGCTGTCGGTGCCCGCGATAACCAACAAATGCGTCACACAACATCTCCATCTGCCATCAGGGCAATGTCCGTAAAGCCACGCTGTTGCAACTGGCGACCGGCACGCCAGGCCCGCAGCCCGCTGCGGCAGCGCAGGATGATGCGATGCCGGGTCGAGAAGGTGGCATCGGCCATGGCATCGGGCGCGATCCGTCGTGCTGAATCGATTGCCATCTCTGGAACCTCGCAGGTGGGGCGCAATTCGACCAGCTGATCCTCGGGTTTGACATCCTGTAGGGCCACAAAGGGCATCTGCCGGTCCGGCTCGGGTGCCCCAAGAAACGAGAATTGCCCCAATTGCATGGTAGCGAGATCCAGCGTTGCCATTGTGCCCAATGGCGAAGGGTCGCACGCCAGCAGCACCCGCAGCGCCATTTGGGCTTGCAAGGATCCAATCACCCCGACCACCGGTCCCAAAACCCCGGCAGTGGCACAAGAGGCGGCGTGTTCGGGGAGATCCGGGAACACGGCTCTCAGGCTGGGTGCCTGACAGCAGAACCCGCCGACATAGCCGGATTGCCCCAGGGCCGACGCCGAGATCAGCGGTTTACCCTGGGACAGACAGGTATCCGACAGGATATAGGACACTGCAAAACTGTCAGCCGCGTCAATCACCAGATCAGAGAGCGCAACCGCTGTGTGGGCATTTGCAGGCGTCAAAGCACAGATGCGGGGATGCAGGCGCAGATCGGGTTGGGCCGCCAACAGATGCGCCTGTGCCGCCTGTGCCTTGGGGTGCCCGATGTCGGTTATTCGATACAGGGGCTGACGGTGCAGATTGCCTTCTTCAACCAGATCGGGATCGAACAGGGTGATTTCGCCAACCCCGGCACCGGCCAGATATTGCAAAACTGGACAGCCCAGCCCCCCGGCACCGACCACCAGCACATGCGCGTCCGCCAATCGGGCCTGACCGATTTGGCCGACGTCGGGCAAGAGCATCTGACGGGCATAGCGGTTCATGCCGGTGCCACCTGCGGAGCACAGGCAGCGATCCAGTCCCGCGTCCTTGCCTCGGGGTTTTGTGCCATCTGGATATCCATGACCACTGCGGCGCTGTCGGCTCCGGCGGCAAAGACACCGGGCAAACGGTCCGGCGTCAACCCCCCGATGGCCACCAGGGGCGTACGCCCGGCCATCTGTTTCCACCGGCCCACCCGTTCCAGTCCCTGGGGTCCCCATTTCATCTTTTTCAGCAAAGTGGGATAGACCGGTCCCAGCGCCACATAGGCCGGATCTTGGGTCAGTGCCCGATCCAGTTCAGTCTCGTCATGTGTCGACAGACCGATATGCACTCCGGCCCGCCGCAACGCGCCCAAATCGGCATTGTCCATGTCTTCCTGTCCCAGATGCACGAAGGAACAGCGCAGGTCCAGCGCGAGGTCCCAATAGTCGTTCACCACCAGTTGCGCGCCATGAACGGCACAAAAATCGCGGGCACGGGTGATCTGGCGGCGGACCTCGGCCTTGGGCTGGTCCTTGATCCGCAGTTGCACCAGTTTCACACCGTGAGGTACCAGCAGCTCCAACCGGCCCACATGGCCGACAATCAAATAAAACCGTTCCATCATGCCAACTCTGCCAGTCCCAGGATTGGGGTTGAGGGCACGGCCATGTCGCGCCGTTCCATTGGGCTGGCGCTGAACCCGGCACGGCCAGCGTCGATGGCGGCTGCCATGGCTTGGGCCATTTGCACAGGATCGCCCGCTTTGGCCACGGCTGTATTCAGCAGAACCGCGTCCATGCCCAGTTCCATTGCCTGCACTGCATCCGAAGGGCGCCCGATCCCGGCATCCACGATCAATGGAATATCAGGGAAATGGGCCCGCATTGCGCGCAGAGCGTCCGGGTTGCGTAGCCCCTGACCGGACCCGATGGGTGCCCCCCAGGGCATCAGCACCTCACACCCCGCCTGAACCAGCTTTTCCCCCACCACCAGGTCGTCGGTGGTATAGGGAAACACCTGAAAACCATCGTCGCACAGGATCCGCGCGGATTCGACCAGCGCAAAGACATCCGGTTGCAGGCTGTCGGAATGTCCGATCACTTCCAGCTTGATCCAATTGGTGCCAAAAACTTCGCGCGCCATATGGGCTGTGGTCACGGCTTCCTGCACCGAATGGCACCCTGCGGTGTTGGGCAGGATGCGTGTGCCGGTGTCGCGCAGCATGTCCCAGAACCCCGCGCCCGAGCCATCAGCCGCTTCACGGCGCAAGCTGACGGTAACGATCTGGGTGCCACTGGCACGGATTGCGTCGACCAGTATTGCGGGAGAGGGGTATTGCGCCGTTCCCAGAAGTAAGCGTGACTGAATTTGGTGTCCGTAAAGTAGCATTTTTCATCCCCCTTGCATGGGTGCCAGCACTTCGAGCCGGTCACCGTTGGACAGGGGGGTGCCTGCGCGGGCTTCACGCGGAATGAACTGACCGTTCAGGGCGGTGGCGATGGCGGGGCTGGTATATCCGAGCTGGTGCAGTGCCTGTGCCAGGGTCGCGCCTGCTATCTCATGCGGTTGTGCGTTCACGATAATCTGCATCACTTGGTTCCTGAAAGAATTGCGTTGCCAGCTGGCCCGCCAGGGCGGGGGCCAGAAGAAATCCGTGCCGGTAAAGCCCATTCAAATGGGTGGTGTCGCCAAGGTGTGTCAGGCGCGGAATATTGTCGGCAAATGCCGGGCGCAGACCAACGCCGGTTTCGATCACACTGGCTTCACCCAGACCTGGGTGCAGGGTGAATGCAGCCCCCAGCAGTTCCAACATAGAGCGCACGGTGATGGGCCGCCATGAACTGCTTTCGATCATGGTCGCGCCGATCATGTAAATCCCGTCCCCGCGGGGCACGAGATAAAGCGGAATGCGTGGGTGCAGCAGCCGCAGGGTGCGGGTGATCTGCACGTCCTTGGTTTCAATGATCGCCATTTCGCCGCGGATCGGACGCAGCCCGCTGAGACCCGAAGCCATGCCGCGACAATCCACATCCACCTGTGCTGGGGCAGGGGTCTCGTATCGGATGTCGACACCCGCCGCCAATACGGCATCGGTCAGGTCGATCAACGCCCGGCGCGGATCCAGGTGGGCTTCATCCTCAAAAAACAAACCGTCTGAAAATCGCCCCGCCAACGCCGGTTCCAGCGTGGCGATGTCGTCGCCTGTAACCCGGCGATGCTGTTGGGTGCGCTGGGCAAAGCGGGTCAGTTCAGCCCGGTCGCGGGGTGGGGTGACCACCAGCGTGCCTGCCCGAGTGACAGGAGTGAACTGCACCCACCAGTCGATGGCCCCGGCACCCAGCCGGACCACCTGCGCGTCGGCCGTTTCACCTTCGCACCAGGGGGCCAGCATCCCGCCGGCAAACCAGGAACAGGGGTTGTCAGCAGGCGCGGTGCCGGTTTCAAAAACCGTCACCTGTGCCCCCCGGCGCGCCAGTTCCCAGGCGCTGGCGAGGCCGGCAACGCCGGCCCCTGCGATGGTGATCATTCGCCCGGCTCCAAGGCAGGGTCGGTCACCGGCATATAGAGATCGCCACCGGTCCGGAACTTCTCGGCCATCGCCTCCATGCCTTCCTTCTGGGCTTCGGCGCGGATGTCGTGGCTGATCCGCATCGAACAGAATTTCGGCCCGCACATGGAGCAGAAATGCGCCACCTTATGCGCTTGCTTCGGCAGGGTCTGGTCATGGAATTCGCGCGCGGTTTCGGGGTCCAATGCCAGGTTGAACTGATCCGCCCAGCGGAATTCGAACCGGGCGCGACTGATCGCGTCATCGCGACGCTGGGCACCGGGCAGACCCTTGGCCAGATCGGCGGCATGGGCGGCGATTTTATAGGTGATCACGCCGGTTTTCACGTCGTCCCGGTCGGGTAGGCCCAGATGTTCCTTGGGCGTCACGTAACACAGCATGGCACAGCCGAACCAGCCGATCATGGCCGCCCCGATGCCAGAGGTGATGTGGTCATAGCCGGGTGCGATATCGGTGGTCAGTGGTCCAAGCGTGTAAAACGGTGCTTCGTCACAACAGGCCAGCTGCTTGTCCATGTTTTCCTTGATCTTGTGCATGGCGACATGGCCCGGCCCTTCGATCATCACCTGGCAGTCCTTGGCCCAGGCGATCTTGGTCAGCTCACCCAGGGTTTCCAGCTCGGCAAATTGTGCTTCGTCATTGGCATCAGCAATTGATCCGGGGCGCAGACCATCCCCAAGCGAGAAGGCAACGTCATACTGGCGGCAGATCTCGCAGATCTCTTCGAAGTGTTCATAGAGGAACGACTCCTTGTGGTGGTGCAGGCACCATTTCGCCATGATCGAACCGCCCCGCGACACGATACCGGTCACGCGATTGACGGTCATCGGCACCATGTGCAGCCGCACGCCCGCGTGAATGGTGAAATAGTCCACGCCCTGTTCGGCTTGTTCGATCAGCGTGTCGCGGAACACCTCCCAGGTCAGGTCTTCGGCGATGCCGTTTACCTTTTCCAGCGCCTGATACATCGGCACGGTGCCGATGGGCACAGGCGCGTTGCGAATGATCCATTCACGGGTGTTGTGGATGTTGCGCCCCGTCGACAGATCCATGACGGTGTCAGCGCCCCAGCGGATCGACCAGACCATCTTGTCGACCTCTTCCTCCATGGAGGAGGTGACAGCCGAGGTGCCCATATTGGCATTGATCTTGACCAAGAAGTTGCGCCCGATGATCATAGGCTCGGATTCCGGGTGGTTGATGTTTGACGGGATGATGGCGCGCCCGGCGGCGACTTCGTCGCGGACAAATTCGGGCGTGACATAGTCGGGGATATTGGCCCCCCAGTCGTGACCATCGCGGTCTGTCGCACCATGACAGGGTGACAGGTCGCGCAGCTGGTTTTCGCGGATCGCGATATACTCCATTTCGGGTGTGACGATCCCGGCGCGGGCATAAGCCAGCTGGGTCACGGCCTTGCCGTCCTTGCCGCGCAGGGGGCGTGGTTTGACCGGAAATTCAGGCGTCAGGCGGTCGCCTTCGACAAAGCCGTTGTCTGCGGCGGTGATGTCACGCCCGTCGTATTCCTCGACATCACCACGGGCTTCGATCCATTTGCGGCGCAGGGGCTCCAGACCCTGTTTGATGTCGGTCAGCACGTTGGGATCGGTATAGGGGCCCGAGCTGTCATAGACTGGCAGCGGCGCTTCGCCCGCGGTGGGGTGTACAGAGATTTCGCGCATCGGCACGCGCACATCCGGGTGCATCTGGCCCGGGACATAAATCTTGCGCGACGCAGGCAATTCGCCCGTGGTGATTTTGGGATTGGGGACGTTCATTTCGGTGCTCCTCAAGCTCTCAACTCAAAAAGACACCAGATGAGGTTAGGCCGAGGGAAACAGAGGGTGTACAGGCCCTCTTGTTCGGGACTTGCACGATGCGGGAGAGTACGGCCCCCACAGCGATGCAAACCTAGCTTCCTACGCCAGTATCAACTGGGTCAGGTTCAAAGGGTCGCATCACCGGGCATATGCCCTGTCAGCCTCTCAGTCCCCTAGGCGGGACCCCCCTGCGTGGGCCAATTGGTAGGGGGTGGGGGCGGTTCGCGTCAACCGGGAAATTTCAGTCCAGCACGATGAGCCAGCCCCAGACGGTAAAGAGGCTAAGTCCGGTTGCGATCAGCACCGAGGAGGCCGCAACCCGTTTGGCACGGTTGTACATATTGGCAAAAATATAGCCGTTGAATCCGGGGGCCATGGCCGCCGTCAAAACGCCAGACCTGTATAGATCCTGTTGAAGAGACACGGTTTTTCCAAACATCCAGACCAGGGTGGGGTGGAGCAGAAGAGATATGGTGCAGACATAGAAGATCGCCTTCAAATCACCTTCGGGCCGGTATTGGACCAGCACCCCTCCCAGCGCAAAAAGCGCTCCGGGCAGGGCCGCACGTATGACCAGAGACAGGGCACTATCTACGGCTTCTGGTATTATGAAACCGGTCAGATTCACGATGAACCCCAGCGCGATTCCCAGAATCAGCACGTTCCTGAACATCGCATTCAACACCGACGTGACAGTTTTCAGGCTCCCGCTGCCCCGGTTGCGCACGATCTCCATCGCGGTAATGCCGACGCCGTAACAGAACGGCGAATGAAAGGCGACGATGGCATAATTCCCGGTCAGGTTTTCCGCCCCATAGGCGCGTTCGGTGATCGGCAGGCCCAGCAGCACCGAATTGGAAAACAGGCAGCAGAACCCTATGGCTATGGCGTCCTCCCAGTCACGTTTGAAAATCAGCCGCGCCCCACAGACCCCAGCCAGGAAACACAGGAAGGCCGCAGAATAGAAGCTGACCAGCAATGCCGGGTCAAAGCTGGCCGAGAGATCCAGATCGGCGATGGCGCGAAACAGCAGACAGGGAATGGCAAACCCCTGGGTGAACCGCATGATCCCGTCGATGTGCTGCGCCTTGAAATACCCCGCTTGGGTGGTGGCATAGCCTGCGCCAATCACCAGAAAAACGGGCAGGATGACGTCGATCAAGCTCTGGAACATGGCCGCGTGTCCAGTAGAGGTGCCCCAATCCCAGCCGGGGTGAGCGCGGCGCATTCAGGATGCCTCCGGCGGGAGTTTTCTGGCGAGATGAAAGCGGAGCGGGGAGATATATCCCCAAACCGGTTATGTGGGCGGGCGCGGATTGCAGCGCTCAGAGCGGGTAACGGATCACCATGCCATCATAGGCAGGGGTGATGTGATCCGGGGTTTCAGCCTCGACCGTGGCATAGTCCAGGTCGATATGCATGTTGGTCAACACGGCCCGGCGCGGCTGAACCTGTTTGATCCACTCTAGGGCCTTGTCCAAATGCACATGTGTCGGATGTGGGCTGCGACGCAGCGCATCCAGAATCCAGCAATCCAGGTTTTCGAGTTGGGCCCAGGAGGCGTCATGCATTTCGGCAACATCCGGCAGATAGGCGAGATCCATGATCCGAAACCCTAGACTGTCGATGGCACCGTGATTGACGGTAAAGGGCTGAAAGGGGATCGGCCCACCAGGCCCGTCGATCTCAAAGGGACCGGCGATCGACTTCAGTTCCAGAATGGGCGGATAGGGCGAGCCTTCGGGTTGAACAAAGGCATAGCCAAATCGGTTCAGGAGGGCATTTGTCGTATCACCGTCAGCCCAGACTGGCACACGGGCGCGCATGTTGAAAACGATCATGCGCAGGTCATCGATGCCGTGGACATGGTCTGCGTGGGCATGGGTATAGACCACGCCGTCCAGGCGTCCGGTACCCGAATCCAGAAGTTGCGACCGCATGTCCGGGGTCGTGTCGATCAGAACAGACGTCGTGCCCCCAGGTCCGTCGCGTTCGACCAGCATCGAACAGCGACGACGCACATTGCGCGGATTGTCGGGGTCGCAATCGCCCCAATGGCCACCCAGACGTGGAACCCCGCCAGAGGATCCACAACCGAGGATGGTAAAGCGCAGCTCTGGCGTCATGCGGCGGCCTTGTGTCGGGCAGCCTTGGTGAACAGGCGATCAAAATTGGCCTGTGTCCGGGCTGCAAATTCGGGATAATTCATGCCGAATACTTCGGCTCCCTTGCGGGCGGTATGGGCCGTATAGGCCGGCTCGTTGCGCTTGCCCCGGAATGGGGGAGGAGCGAGATATGGAGCATCGGTTTCTACCAGAATGCGATCCACCGGGGCGGCGGCAAAAATGTCGCGCACCTGCTGGCTCTTGGGGAAGGCGGCGATACCGGACATAGAGAGGTAGAACCCGAGATCCAGCGCCACGCGGGCCAGTTCGGGCGTAGAGGAAAAGCAATGCATGACGCAGGAATAAGGACCTTTGGCCATCTCGTCAGACAGAATGCGGGCCATATCGTCGTCGGCATCGCGTGAATGAATGATCAGCGGCAGGCCGGTCTGGCGGGCGGCCTCGATATGAATGCGCAGGCTTTCCTTCTGAATATCCTTGGTTTCGGCGGTATAGTGATAATCCAACCCGGTTTCGCCAATACCGACGAATTTCGGGTGTTGGGCCAAGGCGACCAGTTGATCGACCGTGGCCATCGGCTCTTCGGCGGCGCTCATCGGGTGGGTGCCAGCGGCATAGAAAACCGGAGCGTGGGATTCGGCGATGGCCCGCACGGTTGGTTCGTTTTTCAATCGCGTGCAGATTGTCACCATGCGGGTCACACCTGCGGTTGCTGCGCGGGTGACGATCTCGGGCAACAGCCCTTCGAAGTCAGGGAAATCGAGGTGGCAATGGCTGTCCGTGATTTCTGGTGTCATCTCTGGTGCTGTTGGTTCGGTCATCTCACGCCCGGCTCGCGGTTTCCTGCATCTTGAAAACCGTATCTAGGACAAGAGCGGCGGGGTCAAGGTTCACGGACTGACCGTGACGCATCCGTGCCGTCACCTGTGCCGAAAGCTCGGCCCAGGCGCGGGCCTGATGGGCATTCGGAGCCAGCCGCAGCAGAGTGTCTGCCTCTCCGGGTGCCGCCTGCGGCATCGGTGGGTGACCGGCGGCCCCGGTGCGGGCCAGCCGGGCCAGGGCAATGTCGATCAGGGTCAACAGCAGTTCGAACTTTTCACCGGCATTGCGCTGGGCGGCGGCCTCGGCCAAGGACATGGCACGACGGCGGTCGAGCTGGGGCAGGCTGCCAAGAATGGCAATCAGTTCGGCGTAGATCTGTAGCCCGCCCAGATTGAGCACGCGCAGCGCCGCCCCCACTGATCCGGCGGCAAGGGCCGCGAGCGCATCGGGATTGTCGGGCAATACGGCTCCGGCCTGGGTCAGGGCTGTCTGCATGTCCGGCGGTGAAAGAGGGGTCAGACGCAATGTGCGACAGCGTGATCGGATGGTCGGCAACAAACGCGAAGGTTGGTGCGATATCAACAGCATTGTGGTGCGGGCGGGTGGCTCTTCGAGCATCTTGAGCAGCGCATTGGCGGCGCTGGTATTCATGTCGTCGGCGGCGTCCACAATCACGACCCTGTGCCCACCGTCGGTGGCCGAGAGACCAAAGAAGCGATTCAATTTGCGCACGTCGTCGACAACGATCTGGTCACGCAGTTTGCCCTTGTCGTTGGGACTGCGGGTAATCGCAGCCAGCCCGGGTGCGGCCCCCGCCAAAATGCGATGCACCACCGGATGATCGTCTGGAATCTCAAGCGATGCCGGAGGCGGTGGTGCCCCAAAGAGCCCGTCCTCTTCGGCCGGTGGTGTGGCCAGCAGGAATTTGGCTATTCGCCAGGCCAGGGTCGCCTTGCCCACGCCCTGTGGCCCGGTCAGCATCCAGCCGTGGTGCAGGCGGCCGGCATTGTAGGCATCCAGAAACGCAGCTTCGGCCGGGTCCTGGCCAATCAGGCGCGCGGTTTCGCGCGGATGCGGTGCGCCGGGTGCCTGATCCGGGGCGGGGAGATCGTCGTTCATGCGCCATGACCATTGTGGATCAAAGCGTCCGCGACCGCTGCGGTGACGTCGGCCGAAACGTCCTGGATACCGCGATCCCCGTCAATCACCCGAAAACGGTCGGCAAATTCCTGGGCCAATGACAGAAAGCCCGCGCGCATCTTGTGCTGTAGTTCGACGCCAAAATCTTCGAACCGTTCTTCGGTGCCCTGACGCCCTTTGGCGCGGTTCAGCCCGGTCGAGGGCTCCATGTCGATCAAAAGGGTCAGATCAGGTTCCCGTCCGATCATCAGAACATGCAGCTGATCCACCACGCGACGCAGGTTGCCGCGCGACAGGCCCTGGTACATGCGGGTGCTATCTGCAAACCGATCGCAGATTACCACCTTGCCGGCCGCCAACGCAGGTTCGATTGTGCGTTCCAGATGGTCGCGCCGCGCTGCTGTGAACAGCAGAATCTCGGTTTCAGCCGACCAACGGTCAGGATCGCCTTCGAGCACCAGACGACGGATCTCTTCGGCACCCGGAGATCCGCCGGGTTCACGCGTGAGAATGACATCCTGTCCTTGCGCACGCAAAGCGTCGGCCAGCAGGCGCGCCTGAGTGGATTTTCCTGACCCGTCAATGCCCTCAAAGGTCAGGAACAGCCCGGGACGCGGGCTCACAATGTTCCCTCTGGACCTTGGAGAAAGCGCGACACCAAAAGCTCGGCGGCGGTTTTGACCCGGACAAAGAACCCCCCCGCGGGAACATCCTGTGCAGCAACCAATGGCAATCGGATTTCGGGCAGGGCCGCAGGCTTTACGACCAGTTCAGCAAGCTGCTGGCCCGCTGTAATGGGCGCGTTCACCGGGCCGGTATAGACTACTTCGGCTTCAACCTGTTTGCCCGACAACGCCGGCATCAGCACCGTCAGGTCTTTGGCAGGTACCAGCGCTACCGTTGAATCTCGACCCATCCAGACTTCGGCTTGCGCGACGGCCTGGCCTTCTTTGGCGACGGTCTTGGGGGCAAATTGGCGAAACGACCAATTAACGATGGCTTCAGCCTCCTCTGCCCGGGCGGAATTGCTGCCCAGACCCGAGATCACGAAAATCACCCGGCGGTCGCCCTGTTTGGCAGATCCGACCAAACCATAGCCTGCCTCTTCGGTGTGGCCGGTCTTGAGCCCGTCCGCGCCAATGCCCAGCCGCAAAAGCGGATTGCGATTGCGGATGTTGGAGGGCGCGCGCCCGTCAAACTTGAACTCGGTTTCCGCAAACAGCGTGTAATATTCAGGGAAATCCTCGATCAGCCGCTCGGCCAGAATGGCCAAATCTTCGACTGACATGCGGTGCCCGACTGCGGGCCAGCCGTTGGAATTGGCAAAGGTCGAATTCATCATGCCCAGCTGTTGCGCACGCTGTGTCATGTAGCGGGCAAACCCGGCCTCGGTGCCATCCGGGCTCAGCGCCTCGGCGATGACCGCGCAGGCATCGTTGCCTGACAGCACGATGATCCCCCGTAACAGATCCTCGACCCGGACCCGATCCTGGGTGTTGAGGAACATGGTCGAACCCTTATAGCTCATTGCGTGGCTCGATACGGGCAGCCGTTCATCCAGGGTCAGGCGTCCGTCCCGGATTGCCTCAAAGGCGACATACAGCGTCATCAGCTTGGACATCGACGCGGGCGGCAGGGGCTCCTGCGCGTTCTTGTTCAGTAGAACGGTATCCGTGCTCTGATCCAGAACAAAAGCGGCGCGGGCCTTGGTGTCAAAGGCGTCAGCAGGCAGGGGGCCGAAACCAGCCAGAAACCCTGCCAGGGTCAGTGAGCAAAGAGTGGTGCGAAACGTATAGGTCACTTGGGGTCAGGTCCCGTCAGTTGGTCACGGCATAGGCATCAGAGAAACCGGTCTTTTGAATTCTTTTCAACAGGCTGGAGCGTTCCGATTTGGTTTGGGCGGGGCCCACCAGAACACGCCAGAATTTCTTGCCGTTGGAGGATTGTTCATAAACCGTGGGGGTCATGCCCGCATCGCGCATGATTTTTGCAGTGCGGTTGGCGTTTGTTTCAACGCTGAAGATCCCGATCTGGATATAAGGTTTGTCGAGCTTGGACGGCGTCGCAGCAGGTTTCGGCGCGGCTGTGGCAGCTGGCGCAGATTGTGGCGCGGGCGAGATCAACGAGGAAGCTTCGATAGCGGCGGCGGCACCTGCAATCGGGTCCAATGCCTGTTCGGTGATCTGGTTTTCGGTATCGGACTGGATCGTACCGGCAGCAACGGCGGGTGTGTCGCTGTCTTCGTCGAGGTCGCTGAGCAGGGGCGCGGCTTCGCTGACAGGTGGCTCTTCGTCCACTGTTTCACGGCGCAAGGCCGTCACGTTCAACTCGACAGGTGCGCCGGCCAGCATTCCCAAAGCGGCCGCAGCATCTGATGAGGCCTGGACCCGAGGGCCGGGAATTTCGCGTTCGCGCCGGAATAGGGCACCAATCACGAACTTGCCGTTTGCATTGTTGCGGATGATCACCCGTTCCGGGTCCTTGGCGTCAGGGTGCGCCACCCATACCCCACCCAATGAAGGACGTCCGTCCCATAGACCGGCTTCGGTAACCTGAAAGACTTCGGGGGCTTCGACATCGCGTTCAACCAGCTTGGTGCTGGTTTGCGGCTCCGTGCTGGCGGCTGTTTCGCCGTCCGCAGGTTTCAAAAAAGACAGGTCCGGACCGCTTTCGCAGGCGGTCAAAACACCCAAAGCCAATCCTATCGCCACCACGCGTATGCCGCGTCGTGTTCCGTTTGAAATGTGAACCATCGCCTGTCCCCTGCCTGTCGGGATGTCCCGGTTGCCTGCCCGCGCCGGTTGACCGGCCTCTCTGCGTGACGCTGGTGAACAAACACGCGTCGATTGCACCATAGCGCGAGGGGGGGCACATGGAAAGACTGTCCCGCAGCACTCGGCAAGAATTCCCCTTGGCGCGAATGGGGGGCATTCCGCACGCAGGGCCCGGTTGTCCTGTGGCGCAGTCGCAGCACGTATGCCGAGGCTTGATTGCAGCCTAATCCAACGATGGGATTGCCCGGGGCCTGATCAGACTGGGCTTGGTACCCCGCGCGCTGCCATCCACCTAGCCAACCGGGCGCAGGTTCGCCAAAGGGAACCAAAGATGCGGCGCAAATCGGAGCACTCGACTTGTGCCTCGCTGTTCAAAACTATTTCCAATGGCCTGTCATTTTTTTACTTGCCTGTACCGGCGTCCCGTCCTAAACCCGCAGCGCACCGGGGAGGTGGCAGAGTGGTCGAATGCGGCGGTCTTGAAAACCGTTGAACGTGAGAGCGTTCCCAGGGTTCGAATCCCTGTCTCCCCGCCACAAAATCAATGACTTATACGGGTTTTTGATTGCCCCTCCCGAAGTGCCAAATGACAGTTTCCCAAAAAGTTTTTCACGATCACATTCCATTCTTGATCTGGTCCCGTAGAGATTGGGCCGCCTTGGTTCGTCGATTTTGACAGGCACCTTTGGAATAGTGTTGATCCATCGACAGGCTGTTGTGCCCGGCAATTGCTGATCACATCAGATGAATTTCAGGCCATTGGGTTTGGGATTTGGCAGGGCTTTGCGCAGCTTGTCTATGGAAGGGGATCCAAGGGTGGGTATTTGTCTTGGCTTGTGTGACCCAGATTCCGTCGTCTTCGATATGGCCCCATTCCATTTTTGCAAGGTCTGATGCCCTTTGGCCAATGGCCAGGGCGCGGTCTGTTGATAATGCACGGCGTCGGTTCCTTCCTGGGCAGCAGAAGGTCGACAAGGATTGGGCCGGTGCTGTCAGGAATACACCTGGCTGCGAGAAAGTTGGACAGGCAGCGCCTTGAATGTCTAAGCGAAACGACGGGGTGCAATTCGGGGTCCGATGGCTGGCGGTTCGCTCGTCTTCCAAGAGTCTATGGATACCCGCCGTAGGAGGGTTGGGCTATGATCGGCTCTGAACCTTTTGGGGGCATTGGACGCGGGACCGGAACCAGGGGCGTGGAGCCCCGAACCGTCCGGGACCACAAGCCCACCTGGGGGAAATCTCGGGAGAAAGAGTTTGGAAACGTGTTCAGAACCACCCACTGCTGCAGGCCGTGGCATCTGGCCGCTTGACTGTGACGGGTTGGGCGGCCATGAAGCTGGCCGAAGGACAAAACCCTGTGCAGGCTAGTCCAAATAAGGATTGAAGGACCAGACATGGCGCGATCGCAACCGGCTCCGAACGCGACGGAAGAACGCGAAACATCCCGACAGGTCGGCGTACTGGCGGCCTTGTGGCCGTTTATGCGCCCCTATCGGTTCCTGATGTTTGCTGCGGTCTGTGCCTTGACCCTGACGGCGACCTTGTCGTTGACCCTGCCATTGGCCGTGCGTCGGGTGGTTGATAATTTCCGTGTCGCGGAAACCGAAATTCTGGATCAGTATTTTCTGGCGGCGCTTGCCATTGCGGGGCTTCTGGCTGTGGGCACGGGTTTGCGCTATGCCTTGGTCACACGCCTGGGAGAACGGGTTGTGGCCGACATCCGGATGGCCGTCTTTGACCGCGTCATCGGGATGAGCCCCGAATTCTTCGAAAAGATCATGACCGGAGAGGTTCTGAGCCGGATCACCACGGACACGACGCTGATCCAGTCGGTTCTGGGGTCGTCTGTTTCGATTGCGCTGCGCAATCTGCTGTTGTTTGCAGGCGGCATGGTGTTGATGCTGTTGACCTCGGCCAAGCTGACCGGGTTGGTCTTGTTGATCGTGCCGGCCGTGATTGTGCCGATCCTGTTTCTGGGGCGGCGCCTGCGCAAGATCAGCCGCGAGAACCAGGATTGGATCGCTGCGTCGTCGGGCAATGCGGGCGAGTCGCTGGGAGCGGTTCAGACGGTTCAGGCCTTTACCCAGGAACGGTCCATGCGGTCCAAGTTTGCCGAACTGACCGAAACATCGTTCGATGTGTCGCAAAAGCGGATCCTGACCCGGGCCTATCTGACCGTCATCGTGATCTTTCTGGTGTTCACCGGAATTGTAGGTGTGCTGTGGATGGGGGCCATTGATGTGCGCGCGGGGATCATGACCGAAGGTACATTGATCCAGTTCGTGATCTATTCGGTGCTGGTGGCCGGGTCTGTTGCTGCACTGAGCGAAATCTGGAGTGAGTTGCAGCGCGCGGCCGGGGCGACAGAGCGGTTGATCGAGCTGTTGAATGCCCGCGACAATGTACGCGACCCTGAAACGCCGGGGCAGCTGTCTACTCCGGTTCGGGGTGAAATCCTATTTGACGATGTGTCCTTTCGGTATCCGGCACGCCCTGACACTTCGGCTTTGGAGAACGTTACGCTGAAAATCGAACCCGGTGAAACGGTTGCCTTTGTTGGTCCTTCGGGGGCGGGCAAGACCACTGTGATCCAGATGATCCAGCGGTTTTATGATCCCAATGCCGGTCAGATTCTGCTGGACGGTCAGGTCCTGAGCGATCTGCAGCGCGACGAATTTCGCAAGTTCCTTGCCATGGTGCCTCAGGATCCGGTGATTTTTGCCGCCTCGGCCAGCGAAAACATCCGCTTTGGCCGCCCGGACGCGACCGACACCGAAATCGAAGCCGCCGCCCATGCCGCCGCCGCGCATGAATTCATCACCGCACTGCCCGAAGGCTATGACAGTTTCCTGGGCGAACGTGGCGTGATGTTGTCGGGGGGGCAAAAACAGCGCATCGCCATTGCCCGCGCTATTCTGCGGGATGCTCCGGTGTTGTTGCTGGACGAAGCAACATCGGCGCTGGACGCTGAAAGCGAACGTCTGGTGCAGGCCGCTGTGGATGAGTTAAGCCAAGGACGAACCACGTTGATCGTGGCGCACCGTCTGGCAACCGTGAAAAAGGCGGATCGGATCGTTGTGATGGATCAGGGCCGGATCGTCGCCACAGGCAGCCATGACCAACTGGTGGCAGATGGGGGCCTATACGCACGGTTGGCCCGGTTGCAATTCACCGATGGTGTCGCCGCGGAGTGAGCCTTGCGCTCTTCTCGACGGGGGGCTCCCGCCCGTTTTCAGGGCAATAAATTGCCCATCAAACCGTTGGGCGTGGCAGGGCGCGGATCGCGCGCCCTGCCACGTCAGACCCGCAGGCCCAGTGAAATTCCCAAATGGCGCAACGTCAGAACCCGTGCGGACTGGGGCTTACGTTTGGACGCCGCTTGCACCGGCGCGCATTTCCTCCCATTTTGGTGTCTGAAAAGACTGGTCCGAACGGGACCGCAGGGGAGGGAACACCATGAGTTTTGCCGGGATGGAAGATCGCACGGCCATCGAAACGGAAATGAGCTGGGAAGATCGACCGCTACCGGCGACCTTGTACCAGATGCTCAGCGATACGGCGGGCAAGTTCCCCAATCACGATGCAGTCAGCTATCAGATCTTCTCCGGTCCGAAGGACAAGGCAGAGACCCTGAGCTGGTCCGAGCTGTTGGCCCAGACGTGCCAGGCGGCCAATCTGTTTCGATCTCTGGGCGTGGGTGAAAAAGACGTGGTGGCCTATGTGCTGCCCAATTGCAACGAAACCACATTGGCGCTGTTGGGAGGGGCCATTGCAGGGATCGTCAATCCGATCAATCCATTGTTGGAGCCCGAACAGATCGCGTCGATCCTGCGCGAGACCAAGGCCAAGGTGGTGGTCACGCTGAGGCCATTTCCAAAAACTGACGTGGCCCAAAAGGTCGCCGAAGCCGTGCGCCACGCACCCGGTGTCAACACCGTGCTGGAAGTCGATCTGAACCGTTACCTGACGCCGCCCAAGTCATGGATAGTGCCGCTGATCCGGCCCAAGCTGGAGAACAAGGCCCAGATCGCCCACGCCGATTACAAGAGCTTTGTCAAAGAGATGCGCACCCAACCGCGCACATTGAATTTTGCCGATAGCGATGGCGACCGGGTTGCCTGCTATTTTCATACCGGCGGCACAACCGGCATGCCCAAGGTGGCACAGCACAAGTATTCCGGCCTGATCTATAATGGCTGGTTGGGGCATCGTCTGCTGTTCACCGAAGACGACAACATCATGTGCCCGCTGCCGCTGTTTCATGTATTCGCCTGCCATGTGATCCTGATGGCGGCGATCGCATCGGGGGCGCATGTGGTGTTTCCAACTCCACAGGGATACCGAGGCGATGGTGTTTTTGACAACTTCTGGAAGCTGATAGAACGCTGGAAAATCTCGTTTATCATTACGGTTCCAACAGCCATATCGGCCAAAATGCAGCGCCCGATTGATGCGGATGTTTCGACGGTCAAAACCGCGTTTTCGGGGTCGGCTCCATTGCCTTTGGAATTGTTTCGCCGGTTCGAAGAAGCCACGGGCGTCACAATTGTCGAAGGTTATGGGCTGACCGAAGCGACCTGTCTGGTGTCGTGCAACCCCACGGATGGCGAAAAGAAAGTCGGATCAATCGGTATTCCATTTCCCTACACCGATGTCCGGATCACCAAAGGGACCCCCGACGGGTTGATCGAATGTGGTGTCGACGAGATCGGTGAAATCTGTATCTCGAACCCCGGTGTGTACGCCGGCAATACCTATACCGAAGTCGAAAAGAACGTTGACCTGTATTATCAGGGAACCCATCTGCGGACCGGCGATCTGGGGCGGATAGACGGAGATGGCTACCTGTGGATCACTGGGCGGGCCAAGGATCTCATCATTCGGGGCGGTCACAACATCGACCCCGCCGAAATTGAAGAAGCCCTGTTGGGGCATGAGGCCGTGGCCTTTGCCGGGGCCATCGGACAACCGGATGCGCATGCTGGCGAATTGCCCTGTGCCTTTGTCGAACTGGTTGACGGGGCGTCTGTCACCGAAGAGGAGTTGATGGAATACTGTCGCGTTCATGTTCACGAACGTGCCGCCATTCCCAAGCATATGACCATTCTGGATGAATTGCCCAAGACGGCGGTGGGCAAGGTGTTCAAACCCGATCTGCGCAAACACGCAATCACCAGGGTCTATAACGCGGCGCTGGACAAGGCAGACGTCGCTGCCCGCGTTGTGTCGGTGACGGACGACAAGAAACGCGGCCTGGTGGCGCAGTTGGAAGCCAATGGTGCCGATGAGACCGCGATTGGCAAGGTATTGGGCGGCTTTGTCCGTCCATGGGAATTTGCCAAGGGCTGACAGGTGTTCGACTGGGTCCGCCGATCCAGTCCAAAAACAGATCAGGCTCAGCCCTTGGGGGGCGGGTCTGTGCCGTTTTTGGGGGCATCACCATTGGGACGAAACCGGATCGCAGTGCTGCCCGTTTGCCCGATAAAAGGCCCAAATTTGGGCTGCGCCAGTTTGCTGACGGATACGTGCGCCCGATGGGAAACACCGGGACATGCGACATTGTGAGTGCGTTCGTCCAATATGGCATCAGAGTGCGCCCATTCTTTTGCTATCTGGGTACGATAGGGATTTCACAATATCGGACCCTTGATTGCGGCAAGCAGAAATTTTGGGCCTTGCTCGTATGAGCCGCTGACAAATTGCCACCCATCGAATAACGCCCCTTTGTTCGGCTTCTGGGGGCAGCTGGCCTGAGGGATCTTTCCCGGGCGAAGCTCTAGCCACCAAAGAGCCGCCCCCTCAGGCGCGACCCTGTGGTTGCATTGGTCTTCTTGCACATCTTGCGATGACGATTGTTAGGGCCTGGCGGCACCAAAATGATGCAAGGGAGCCGGTATGACTCCGCCAATTCGTCATGCTGTGACGGGTCAGTCCAGAGCGCCGTCACTGTTCTGATCGGCACCTTGGAAATCTTTAAGTACCTGGATGTCGAATTCCCCCTTGGACAGGCTGCCATTGTTGTTCGTGTCGGCCGTGTCAAAAATGTCCTGGCTCACAAAGCTATCGATTTCGCTGTATTCGAGCCGACCATTTTGCGTGGTGTCCATTCCGGTAAACAGCGTATCCATGCGATTTGAATACTCTTCAAGGGTCACCAGGCCATCACCGTCGCCATCAAGTAGTTGCAGGGCCTCTCCGGGCATTGTTTGGGCTGATGTCAGCGATGAAAGAGATGTAACGATGACTGTCGACTGCAGGATCAAAGAGATGATTTTCATCTTCAGCACCCCATGCTTCGTGCGGTTGTTGCTCCGCCGGTAAATACCCCTGCGGCCGTGGCAATTGTCTGCCCTGTGCCGCCACCGAACCTGTTACCAATGGCACCACCGATTGCGGCCCCTGCCAGGGTTCCACCGACGCAGGCCACTTCATGTTGCGCCGGAGTGCTGACGGTGCAAGCGGCCGAAGTGGCCATCAATCCGACTAAAGTTATAGTTTTGAGGTAAAAATCCAATCTTCTCTCCCTTGTCCAAAAATTTCTTGGAGTGGCATGTCCTGTGTGACAGCCATGAAACCAAGGTAGCAACCCAAAGCCATGCCGCAACCAAAACGTGACGGAGGGGGGGATTCCCACGCACGCAGCGTTCAGAATTGCATCGTGCATTCCGGAGCCGTTTCAGGCTGAAAACTGTTTCACAGAAGATCATTTGCACATTAGTCTTTGGCCAAGGAACAGGGGGCACCGACCGGTTCGGAACACAAAAGGGCTGTGGCATGGACTACAACGAATTGATCGACGAAGAGACCTGGGCCTATATCCGGCGCACCAATGCGGCCTATCCCGAAGACGCAGTTGAAACCAGCGTTGCGGATCAGCGCGCAGTCTACACTGCGCTGTGCCAGACCTTTCGCCAACCGCATCCGGATGGCGTCGAGACCGAAGATCGCAATGCCGACGGAGTTCCCGTGCGGGTTTACTGGGCTGGGAATCCGACACGCACGATCCTGTTCCTGCATGGGGGCGGGTTCGTCGTTGGCAATCTGGATACGCATGATGATGTCTGCGCGGAACTATGTGCACAAACCGGATATCGTGTCGTCGCAGTTGACTATCGGCTCTCGCCCGAATGGGCCCACCCCGCGGCCTTTGACGACTGTTGGTGCGCGACGCAATGGGCGGGGCGCATCTGGGGTGATCCGATGGTCTTGGTGGGGGACAGCGCCGGAGGGACGCTGGCGGCCAGTGTCGCCCATCACGCACGCGGGCGGCTGGGGCAGATTTTGGGGCAGGTGTTGATCTATCCGGCCCTGGGTGGGGACATGGCCCAGGGGTCCTATCTGAAACATGCCAATGCACCGCTGCTGTCGCGTGATGACATGGTCTATTACATGCAAGTGCGCCACAAAGGACCGGTTCCCGTCGATGATCCGACGTCCGAACCACTGCAAGACAGCGATTTCTCTGGCCTGCCACCTACGGTGATCTTTACGGCTGACTGCGACCCGTTGCGCGATGATGGGCGGGCGTATCGTGACCGTATTTCCGCAGCAGACGGACAGGTGGCCTGGATCAACGAGGTTGGTCTGGTACACGGGTATCTGCGCGCGCGGCACAGCGTGGCCCGTGCCCGTGACAGTTTCGAACGGATTTCAATCGCGATCGAGGCGTTGGGTCAGGAGATCTGGCCCTATGATGACTGATCCGTTTTGATCGGCCTTTTCCCTTGGAAAAGACCGAGGCCTCCGGCGGAGGTATTTCTACCAGAAAGAAGCAGGGGCGCGCCGCAGTTTGCCAACGGCGCGCGGTAGGTTATGTCAGAAAAGGCGTGCCTTTCATTGTCTCGGCAATAGGGGCCCCCATGCGATCAAGGATGGTTGGAGCAAGCTGGCGCTGGTCGATTACGTAATCTTCTGCCGGGCCCTGGGCATCGCCGAAGTAATAGAGTGCCGTGTCCTGTTGCAACGCACCGCGTCCGCCGTGGTGGCCGCGTTCGTCCTGGCCGTGGTCGGCGGTCACGATGACCTCATACCCCAGTTGGCGCCAGCGCGTGATGAAAGGGGCCAACATTTCATCCATGACAAAACAGGCGTGATCCATCTCCTGGCAGTCATGGAAATAGCGGTGTCCCATGCTGTCCAATGTGCAGGTGTGCAGGATGCCATAATCGAGCCCGAAACGCAGACACAGGTTGGTCAGAGTGCCAAACAGATCCACGTCCGACGGGGTCATCTGGTTGTCCTTGCCATAGCCGGTCATGGTGTGGAACCGGCCATGGTTGATGGTGAGGTTATCGGGTTCGTCAAATTCGATATCCCGGACATAGTCAAAGGGATGCCGGTTGAAGAATTGGGACCAGAAGCTGTGTGTCACGGCACCGGTGGTGCCGCCCGCTTCGCGGACCTGGGAAAATACGTCCTTGTGGCTCAGCTTGAACACATTTCCATTTCCGGTGCAGCCATGTTCGGCAGGGGCGACGCCGGTGTGGATCGAGGCATAGCAGCTGGCTGAAATGGACGGCAGCACCGCGCGCAGTTTCCATACCCGTGCATCGCCGCTGTCCACCCAGCCTTCGAGATTGCCAAACAGGCGGCGGAAATTGCGATAGGGCACGCCGTCCAGGATAATCAGGAGAAGTTTCTTGTCCATTGTGCGCTCCTTTTGTGCTGCGCCGTTGGAAATTTGGTCGAGCCTAGAATGCCGAGAGGAACAGGCCCGTCTGTTCGCGTCCATGATGGTAAAATCCCGACGTCTTCCAAGAGAGAAAACGTCGGGATTTCAATTCTTCATACCGCTGTTACAGTTGGCGTCAGTTGCCTGCGCTTTCCATTTTGCGGTGGGCGATGACCTCTTCGAGCCAACCCAGTTTCATCTCGGGAACCGAGCTGAGCAGAAGGTCGGTGTAATCGTCAAATGGTGGTGTCAGCACCTCGGTTTTACCGCCATAGCGCTGGACCTTGCCCTGGTACATCACCGCGATGTTATCCGAAATGGCCCGCACTGTGGCCAGATCGTGGGTGATGAACAAATAGGCGACGTCTTCGATCTTTTGCAGGTCCAACAGCAATTTCAGAATGCCGTCCGCCACCAGTGGGTCAAGCGCCGATGTCACCTCGTCACAGATGATCATCTTGGGCTTTGCCGCCAGCGAACGGGCGATACAGACGCGCTGTTTCTGGCCTCCGGACAGTTCCGCCGGGAAGCGGTCCATAAAGCCTTCGCCCAATTCGATCTCGTCCAGCAGTTCAACGATCCGTTTCTTTTTCTCGGCACCGCGCATGCCGAAATAGAATTCCAACGGCCGTCCGATGATGGTGCCCACGGTCTGTCGCGGGTTCATCGCCACATCGGCCATCTGATAGATCATTTGCAGTTCACGCAGATCTTCGCGGCTGCGCCCCGACAGAGCAGGAGACAGAGTGCGCCCGGCGAATTCGATGTCCCCGTCACGTGGGGGCAAAAGTCCGGTGATAACCCGCGCGAGCGTTGATTTTCCCGAACCGGATTCGCCCACGACGGCGAGGGTTTGACCCGGATAGAGATCAACATTCACATTGTGCAGAACGTCGAAATTGGTGCCTTTGTAGCGCGCTGTGATGTTGCGCACGCTCAGCACCGGATCCGGTGTTGGTGCCTTTTCTTCATGGTCGATCGAACGTACCGACACCAAAGCCTGCGTGTACTCTTCCTGCGGGGCATTGATGATCTGATTCACATCGCCATATTCCACGGTGTCGCCCAACCGCAGCACCATGATATCGTCGCTCACCTGTGCCACAACCGCCAGATCATGGGTGATGTAGAGCGCAGCAACCCCGGTGTCCGCGATGGCTTCCTTGATCGCCTTGAGAACGTCGATCTGTGTGGTGACATCCAGCGCCGTGGTGGGTTCATCAAACACCACCAGATCCGGTTCCGGACACAGCGCCAATGCAGTCATGCACCGCTGCAGCTGACCACCTGACACCTGGTGCGGATAGCGTTCGCCAATATTGTCCGGATCTGGCAGACCCAGTTTGGCAAACAGCGACCGGGCGCGGTCTTCAGCTTCGGACTTGGTGAATTTTTTGTGGTGAATTGCGGCCTCGGTCACCTGCTCCATGATCTTTTTTGCAGGATTGAACGATGCGGCCGCAGACTGGGACACATAGGTCACCTCGGATCCACGCAATTGGCGCAGACCCTTGATGCCACCGCGCAGGATGTCGCGGCCATTGACCCAGACTTCACCCCCAGTCAGCTCAACCCCACCGCGACCATAGCCCATTGCGGCCAGGCCGATGGTGGATTTGCCGGCCCCGGATTCCCCGATCAACCCCAGCACCTTGCCCTTTTCCAGATCAAAAGACACGCCATGAACGATCTCGATCTTTTTCGGGTTTTCACCCGGAGGATAGACGGTGGCACCGATCTTGAGGTTGCGGACCTTGAGAAGTTTATCATCGCTCATCAGCCGCGTCCCCCTTTGAGGCTTGTGGTGCGGTTCAACACCCAGTCGGCCACCAGGTTGACCGAAATGGCCAGCGTGGCAATGGCAACGGCGGGCCACAGGGCGGCGCCAATACCATAGACGATGCCGTCCTTGTTTTCCTTCACGATGCCGCCCCAGTCAGCCAGCGGCGGTTGCACGCCCAGGCCCAGGAACGACAGTGTCGAGATGAACAGAACCATAAAGATGAACCGCAGTCCGAATTCGGCCACCAGTGGTGACAACGCATTGGGCAGGATTTCGCGGAACACGATCCAGCGATAACCTTCTCCGCGCAGCTTGGCGGCTTCGACATAGTCCATCACATTGATATCCACGGCGACCGATCGCGACAGGCGGAAGGGGCGGGTGGAGTCCAGCAGACCCATGACGATGATCAGGACGGGGACTGTCACCGGCACAATGGCCAGAACAACCAGCGCCAGGATCAGCGAGGGGATCGACATGAACAGGTCAACCGTCCGGCTGAGAAGCTGGTCGGCCCATCCGCCCAGAACCGCTGCCAGCAGGCCCAACGAAGCCCCTGTGGCAAAGCTGAGGATCGTCGCGCAGGCGGCAATAAAGATGGTGGTTCGGCCACCATAGATCATGCGGGTCAACAGATCACGACCGATGTTGTCCGTGCCCAGCAGGTGCTCGGCACTGGCGGGTTCCCAGACATCACCGACAACTTCGGCCATGCCATAGGGGGCGATGAGGGGCGCAAAGATGGCCACAAAGAAATACAAGCCGGTAAAGAACAGCCCGATCATCGCCGAGAGAGGGAGATTTTTCATCATTTGGGATGCCTCAGTCTTGGGTTGGCAAGGATCGAAATGATGTCAGCCATCATGTTCAGTCCGATAAAGACCGCAGCAAATATGACGCCACAGGCCAGAACCACCGGTACATCGCGTTTGGTCACGGCATCCACCAGGAACTGTCCCATGCCGGGATAGACGAACACAACTTCGACCACCACAACACCCACAACCAGATAGGCCAGGTTCAGCATGACCACATTGACGATCGGAGAGATCGCGTTGGGGAATGCATGGCGGTAAATGACCATAAAGTTGGACAGCCCCTTGAGTTCGGCCGTTTCGATGTATGCAGATTGCATGAGGTTCAGGATCGCGGCCCGAGTCATCCGCATCATCTGCGCCAGGACGACCAGAGTCAGAACCAGAGCAGGCAAGGCAATGGCATACAGTTTTTCACCCAACGACATGGTGTCATTCACCATGGCCAGTGATGAAAACCAGCCGAGTTTCACAGACACAAAGTAGACAAGAACATACCCGATCAGGAATTCGGGAACGGACACCGTCAGCAGGGTCACGGCCGAAATCAGCTTGTCGGGCCAACGGTTGCGGTAACGCACCGCCAGCAGGCCCAGAAAGATTGCCAACGGAACAGAAAAGACAGCAGACCAGAAGGCAAGGAATAGCGTGTTACCCAGACGTTTCCCGACGCTTTCGGCAATGTCGAGTTTGTTCGTCATGGAGATACCCAAGTCGCCCTGGACGATGCCGGCCAGCCAATCGACATAGCGGGTCAGGGCCGGGCGGTTGAGGCCCATTTCTTCACGTAGGTTTGCAAGAGATTCAGCAGTTGCGGATTGGCCCAGGACGGCTTGCGCGGCGTCTCCGGGCAGGGCTTCGGTCAGGCCGAAAATCAAGGCCGAAGCGCCAACAAGAAGCAGGAGTCCCAGCGCTATGCGCTGGGAAACCAGTTTAATGACAGGATGCATTATGCGGGGTCCCTATCAGGCGAACCACATTTTGCGTGTGACCTGACCGTTCATCAGTTCACCGTTCGGATCGACTTCCCAGCCGGACAGCTTGGCGCTGACACCGTCAACAAAGTCATTGAACATGGGACAGATCAGGCCGCCGTTGTCGCGCAGCATCATACCCATCTTGGAATAGGTTTCCTTGCGCTTGGCATTGTCCAATTCGGCACGTGCCGAGAACAGCAGGTCGTCGAAGTCCTTGACCTTGAACCGGGTGTCGTTCCAGTCGGCAGTCGACAGATACGCGGTCGCGTACATCTGATCCTGAACCGGACGGCCACCCCAATACGAGGCGCAGAACGGCTGAGCATTCCAGACTTCGGACCAGTAGCCATCGTTGGGCTCACGCTTGATCTCCAGCGGGATCCCAGCCTGGTTGGCGGTCTGCTGGAACAACTGGGCCGCATCCACGGCACCGGGGAAGGCACCATCGGCTGTGCGCAGGATGATCGGAGACCCATCATGACCGGACGCTTTGTAATGCTCAGCTGCTTTGGCCAGATCGAACTGACGCTGCGGGATGTTTTCATCAAACAGCGGATAGGCCGCGTTGATTGGCATGTCATTCCCGACAGAGCCATAGCCACGCAGGATCTTTTCCACCATTTCGTCGCGGTTGATTGCGTGCTTCAGTGCCAGTCGCAGTTCATTGTGGTCAAACGGCGCGGTGTCGACGTGCATGATGAACACATAGTGACCGCGGCCCGGAGTCGATTCAACCGACAGACCCGGCGCACGTGCCATCAGGCCGGCCACTTTGGGTTCGATCCGGTTGATCAGGTGAACCTGACCGGATTGCAGAGCTGCGGTTCGTGCAGTTGCGTCATTGATTGCCAGGATCTCGACAGAGTCGAAATGTGCGTCATCACCCCAGTAGTTGGCGAACTTCTTGTACATGTGACGTACGCCGGGTTCGTTGACTTCCGTGGCGTAGGGGCCGGTGCCGATGCCCGCACCGGGGTTGTCCATGCCACCATCGGGCTGAACGATCAGGTGATAATCCGCCATCAGATAGGGAAGGTCGGCATTGGGTGTTTTCAGCGTGACCGAGAAGGTGTCGCCATCGGCTTTCATCGATTCGATCCCTTTCATGATGCCCAGAGCACCTGATTTGGAATCTTCGTTCGAATGACGTTCCATGGTCTTCAGGACATCTTCGGATGTCATGGTCTTGCCGTTGTGGAATTCCACGCCCTGACGCAGCTTGAAGTGCCAGGTTTTGGCGTCCGCTGAGGCTTCGACGCTGGTGGCCAGGCGCGGTTCGATTGTGCCGTCGGGGGCCACTTCGACCAGAGTGTCACCAAACTGGCGCCCGTTGTGATAGGGAACTTGGCTGGCATAGGTTGCCGGGTCCAGCGAGTTTGTGGATTCACCACCGACCGACCCGATTTTCAGATCACCGCCTTGTTTGGGGCTCGACGCGCGTGCCGCATCGGCAAACAGGGTGCTGGCCATCGCGGCGCTGACGCCCAGTGCGGCGGCTTTGCCCATGAATTCGCGGCGGGTCATTTTGCCTGCCGTTACACGACCGGCCATGAATTCCATTTGATTGTTCATTGATGTCTCCCAGTTGATTATCTGCGCTCGGCGCATTTTTCTTGATTGGCGAGTCAAGATTTGCGCATTTCTTGCGACCGGGCAAGTGTTAAAAGCGACCTTCCCGAGTCGCGCCAATCACATTTGGTCGCGTGGGACGCTCTCGGTAAAGTCGCGTTCCCGCACAAGTGCGTCGTTTTCATAAGCTTCAAGGCGGGCTCGGAGGTGAAAATGTGTCAAATCCGACAACATTTCACAGCTCATTTCGGTGCGAAATTTTGTTTCGCCGCGCTCTAATTCATCTGTCCAATGGCATTTGCCACGGGCTGATAGTGGATCGTCGGGGTGAATCGTCCAGGCTTCTCGGGCGATGGACCCATTGATCAGCCCATGATCGCTGTCTTCGACCTTGCCAAAGTCATCTTCGATGATCAGAGAGATTTCTCCAGTGGCCAAATCGGTCTCGATCCGGCGTGTATTGGCGGCTTCGCGCAGGGTTTTGACTTGCCATTCCGGTGCGGCCACGGGATCTGCGAATTTCCATTCGTCGGCGGCACCAGTGGCACGGGTCGGCAGCGTGAGTTGGCCCTGAAACAGGGTGAGTTCTGCTGTTTCCGGCGACGGCCAGATCAGAGGCCAATAGGCCGAAGACACCGCCAGGCGCAGCTGGTGCCCGGCGGGAACCTGATAGGCGATATGATCCAGATCCAGCGTCACCTCATAGCGGGTTTCCGGCTCCATCGGTTCAGGATTGGCATGGCTGTCTCGATGGCTGAGGTTGAGCACGCCATAGGTGATCCGGGTCGAAGCCCCATCCGGGTGCACATGGTTCAACCGAACTGCGATTTGCGCCTGAGGTCGGTCTGCGCTCAGCGTCAGTTTGATGCGCGGAGCCCCCACGATATCCAGCGGCGCCTTCAATGGTGCACCGTCGAAACAGGCCGAAAATGCGTCATCCGGGCGCTGGTCGCCCGGCAGTTCCGGGCCCAGCCAGATGGCGCAGTATTCACCGGATTGCAGGCCGCAGTGATGCGGAGACTTGACCTTGGTGGTGATCGGGCCTGCCTGCTGGGCCAATCCGTCCTTGCTCAGATGCAGGACCTTTGCCGGTAGATGCGAAGTCGCGCCATCGGTCTCGGTGATCCAGCGGCCTGGTCGATCCAGATACCAGGTTGCCGGGCGCACGCCGTCCATCACATAGGCGCGGTAATCCGGGTCTTGGTCGACACCGGTGTCCACGCCCTTCAGCCAGTGGTCCCACCAACGCAACGCCTCCTGCAAGAAACCGATGCGGGGTTCCGGCACTGCAAAATGCGGGTATTTGTGAACCCAGGGACCAATGATCCCCTTGACCGGGGCAGTCAGGTTTTCGACCAACGCAGGAACTGTGTTCTTGTAGGCGTCGCCCCACCCCCCGATGGCCAGGGTGGCAGCCTTGATCGCGCTATAGTCTTCGCAAACTGACCCATGTTGCCAATAGGCGTCGCGGCGTTGATGTTTCAGCCAGGTTGCGGGCAGAAACGGTTCATTGTCGAGCCGGTCCAGCCAGAGTTCACGCCAATCGTCGGTGCGCAGGGACGGGTCGGGCGCGCGGGACGAATAGGACCACATGGTCGCCCCCCAACCCAGGTTTTCGTTCAGCAGACAGCCGCCTTTGTAGTGAATGTCATCGGCATAGCGATCCGTGGTGGAGCAGAGAGTGATAATGGCCTTGAGCGGATCGGGTTGCAGGGCGGCGACCTGCAACGCGTTGAACCCGCCCCAACTGATCCCCATCATGCCCACCGTGCCACTGCACCAGGGTTGTTCGGCCAGCCAGTTGATGACTTCGACGGCATCGTCCAGTTCCTGCTGGGTATACTCATCTTCCATCACGCCGTGGCTGTCGCCATTGCCACGCATATCGACGCGGATGCAGGCATACCCATGTTCCGCCAGATAAGGATGGGTCAACGCATCACGCGCCGTGGTTCCGTCGCGTTTGCGATAGGGCAGGTATTCCAGAATTGCCGGGACCGGATCGGTTGCGGCATCCACCGGTCGCCAGACCCGGGCCGACAGCCGGCAACCGTCGCTGAGGGTGATCGCCATATCGGGCAGTTCTTGGATGTCGCGGAGGGGGGGAGTGTTTGGTATCATGGCGCGACTGTCGGTCTGGCACCCCACATATGTCAAGCCGCCGTGAGGTCGTTTTCAGACCATCTGACGCGGAATGCGCTGTCACCGGTCATCGGTGTCCATCCAAATCGTCACCGGCCCGTCATTGAGGAGGCGCACCTGCATGTCGCCACCGAATTTGCCTCGTGCGACAGCTACGCCCTGAGCCGCCAGTTGATCAGCAAAATACGTATACAACTTCTCGCCCTCGGCTGGCGGAGCAGCCGTCGAAAATCCCGGACGGTTTCCGCGTCTGGTATCCGCCGCGAGCGTGAACTGGCTGACCACCAGAGCGCTTGCGCCGATATCGCGGACAGACAGATTCATCTTTTCCGCGTCATCCTTGAATATCCGCAGCTTGGCGATTTTGGCGGCCAGGTGATCGGCCTGTTCGGTGGTGTCGCCCTGCATGGCGCAGATCAACACCAACAGGCCGGGGCCGATTTCACCAATGCGATTGCCCTCGACGGTCACAGAGGCTTCGCTGACTCTTTGGATCAAAGCGCGCATGGGTTGGGTCCTGTTGAAATGGATAAGAGAGAGTTCAGGAGCGCCAGTCGACAAATTCGTCCAGCGCCGCCCGGTCGGTGCGAAACCCGTTCGCGGGATGGTCTGTATCCGCGTAACCAAATGAGATCGCGCACAGAATCGTGCGGTCTGTGGGGATATCCAGAATGTCGTGCAACACCGGTGCATGTGACGCAACAGCCGCCTGAGGGATCGAAGCCAGCCCCGCCGCTGTGGCTGCGAGCGTAAACGCCGCCACATACCCCCCACAATCCATCGCTCCATACGAGCCCAGTTCGACCGGGCTGGACAGGATCGCGACATGGGGCGCGCCAAAAAAGTTGAAATTCTCCATCATTTGTCGGGCCGATGCCGCACGGTCGCCTTTGGGAACGCCGATGGCCTCATACAGCGCCCAACCACAGGCCCGCCGCCGGTCCTGGTATTCGTTCTGGTAGCGGGTGGGAAACGCCAGATCCGGTTCATGATGGCCGGCCTGTGCCCGGTCTACGAGCACGCTGCGCAATTGGTCGGTCTGGGCCCCGCTGACAATCGTGACCTTCCAAGGTTGGGCATTGCACCACGAGGGTACTTTTTGTGCTGCCTGCAACAGCTGTTTAATGGTGGCGCGGGGCACCGGTGCAGGGCGAAAAGCACGACAGGAATGGCGGGCGGACAAAAGGCTGTCCAGATCGGTCAGGTTACAAGTCATGCAGGCTCGTCTTTGGTTAATGCGTTCGGACAGACAGTGCCGGGGCACCGCCAAGGTTGCAAGGGGCGGATTTTGCGCCTGATCAAGGCGTGAAGGACGCGAAAATGCTATCCTTCCAAAGTAACGAAAGGAGGATATGAAATGGTAGAAAAAACCGAAACCGGTGGCTTTTGGCCATCGCTCTATGATCCGCTTCGCGCCTTTGGGACACGGGTGTCCGAATGGTTGAACCCGGCGACAGAAGCGTCTGGCAATGCACAGGCCTATGACATTTCGATCGAATTGCCCGGAGTGTCCGAGCAGGACATTGAACTGACGTTTGACAATGGGGCGTTGACCATTCGGGGCGAAAAGAAAACTCAGACAGAGAAAACCGGGGATACCTGGTATTTCAGCGAGCGCCAGTATGGTGCCTTTCGTCGCACCTTCCGCTTGCCCGAAGACGCAGATGGCCCCAGCGCCCATGCACGGATGCTAGAGGGGGTCCTACACGTGAAGATCCCTAGAAAAGCGCCAGAACAGGAAGACAAGGCCCAGCGGATCGAGATTACCCGCGGCTGATCAGGACGGGTGGCCGTTGCGGGCGTACGCAAGCGCACGCCCGCAACGGCGGCGGCAAAATTCTTAAATAAGAATTTTGACCGGAAAACCCTGTTTTCCGGCAGGTGCCCTACCGGGCCTATTGGTTCTGGGCCATGATGTAGCCGATAGCTCCCGCTATCACAGCCCCCACCACAACGGCCATTGCGATTTTCCAACCGGACCAGGGGCGTTCGCCCTGGACCTGCCCGGATTGGCCATTGACCACGAACCGATATGTCTTGCCACGGTATTTGTACGCCGCCAGCCAGACCGGCAACAGGATATGTTTGAATGTCACTTCGGACAGATCGGTATCGATCATCGAGATCTGTTGGCGATCCCCACCTATGTCGAACCTTACATCGCGTTCAATAACCCGGTCCATCTTGATCCGCGCCTCGCCCATGCCGTCTTTGAGTTCAACTCCATAGGCTTCGGCCCGAAACCCCGCCAGGAACTGTGGTTGGTAAGGCTCCAGAGCCGACAAATCCCACGGTTCCAACGCATCGGTATAGCGTTTGGGCAGACTGCGGGACGCCAGCACCAACACATCGTCAAAGAACCGTCCAACCCGGCCTGATACCGGGGTCCACCGAACCTTGGCCACCTGTCTTTGTTGTTGCTTGCCATCCACGACCACGGTCTCGGTCACATAATAGACCGTGCCCCGTTGTCCCGAATACCGGGATTGTGTCTGCGCATCAAAGGTCCAATAGGGCACATAGATACCCTGCATCTTGCGTCCCTTGCGGGCGTATTCCTTGAGGCCGCCAGGGGCAAACCACAGCCGACCCAGCCAATCGGTCATTGCCTTGCGGGCCTCACGCTCGCTGTAGGCAAACGGCAAGACCCCCTTGGGTTTGATATGGCGGTTGGGGCCGGTGTCGGTCACCACCGGCGTGGCACAGAACGGGCATTCGGCCGCGTGGGTCCGGGGATCGAACTCAACCTGAGCCGCACAATTCGGACAGCTCGAAACGCGGGTTTCCTCGATCTCCACATCAGGCAAACGTCGGGCCAACGCTTCTTCGAAATCCAGCTCGCGAAGGGGGGCTCCACGCCAGGGTCCACCGGCGATCTGTTCACTGTGCCCACAATGATCACAGGTCAACTGGCCCTTGCCGGGTTCGAACCGGTAATCCGCCCCACATTGATCACATGGAAACCGGTGTGTGTCCGATGGGGTGCCTGGCGCAGCACCCTGCGGGTGGCTGGGAGGAGGGGGGGGCGTTGCGCTCATGGCAAAAGGACCTTTGTCATCAGAGATATTTATGCAGGGCTTTGGGCACCATTATGCGCAGCGCGTTGTCCCTGACCAGAAAATGCCGCCAGAGATGGAAAACGATATGTGCCACGATCAGAACCAACAGGGCGTCAAAGGCAATCTCATGGATGTCTTCGGCCAGCTTGTGCAACCCGCGGGGCGCGATCCCGGGGTTGATCTGGACGACACCAAACGCCCTGATGGCGAATGGCGCAGTAAGCCCGGCCAACGCGCCTGTCAGAACCACGACAGGCAGACCGATCTGAAGCGCCCTGTGGCTTAGCTGGTGCACCGGGCGCGCCCACCCTGGCAGTTTTGGACCTGGCCGCCCGGCCAGCCCCTTGCGCCAATACACGAGCAGCCAGGTGGCCGTCACGATTGCCAGCAACACCCCCATTCCAGCGTGCGTTGACAGGGCCAACCCGGGGTCACTGCGGTTGTCTTCGGGCTCGATCAAAAGAAAATACATGAGCAACAGGGCGCTAAGCCAGTGCAACCATTTTAGCATTGTTCGGTGGGTGATCATCGTTACGGGGTCCAAGGGGGATCATGTTGTTGGCGACAAAAGGATCGGCAGTTCAACGCCAGGTCATCTTTGAAGGTTATTTCCGACATTCGACGTCATGCGACAGGAGGAGCTGCAGAGCAAAGTTCAAACGTCGAACGGGTCATCCGACCTCGCAGTGCTGATCGCAAAAGGACACAATCAGCAGCCGCTCGGTCGGTGGCCCGCAATTACCCAGCCGCGGGAGGAGGCGGCGGAGGAGGGGGCGGCAGGATGGTAAAGAGCTGTGCCAGCTCAGCGACATCTTCTGCCCGCTTCCAGCCGTCCTGACCGGCTGTCCACACCAGACTGTCCCGGGTCATTGCTCCATCTGCCGCCATGCGCCCCAGCCTGGCCTTGGAAAAGGGGCCATGTGTCTGGCCGTTTTCGGCAATGTGCCACACATGTTCGACCGGTGGGGGGGGAGGGGCCACAGGCGCTGTGGCCTGTGCAGCAGCGGGGGCGCGCGCGCCCCACGGGCCCGACGGTTGACCCACTGCCATGTGTCCCTGCATCTGCTGGGCCATCGCCATACCCATTCCCATGCCCATACCTGCGCCCATACCGCTATTGGGGGTCTGGGCAGCGGCGGTCATGGCTTCAGCGGCTGAGAATTGGGTATAGCGCCCCAGATCGCCGACAATGCCCATCTGTGTTCGTTTGTCCATTGCGGCTTCAACCGCAGGTGGCAATGAGATGTTTTCGATATAAAGTTCGGGGATGGCCAGCCCGTATTCGGCGACAGTCCTGGAAATCTCTGCGGCGATCAGTTTGCCCAGATCGGCGGTATTGGCGGCCATGTCCAAGACGGGAATCCCGGATCCGGCGATCACCCGGCTGAACTCCTGCACAATGATATTGCGGATCTGAAAGCTGATCTCATCCATGGTGAATTCGCCGTCGGTGCCGACGATCTCGGTCAGGAACCGCGCCGGATCGCTCACCCGGATCGAATAGGTGCCAAAGGCGCGCAACCGCACCGGGCCGAATTCCGGATCACGCGCCATGATCGGGTTTTTGGTGCCCCATTTCAGGTCGTTGAACCGGGTGGTGTTGACGAAATAGATTTCGGATTTGAAGGGGCTTTTGAACCCGTGATCCCAATGCTGCAGCGTTGTCATTACTGGCATGTTGTTGGTCTCTAGCATGTAGAGCCCAGGCGTGAACACATCTGCGAGCTGTCCTTCGTGCACAAACACTGCGGATTGCCCTTCGCGCACGGTCAGCTTGGCACCGTATTTGATTTCGTGGCCTTCGCGTTCGAACCGCCACACCATGGTGTCACGGGTGTCGTCTGTCCAATGGATGACGTCGATGAATTCTCCGGTCAGAAAGTCGAAAATACCCATATTGGTTCCTCTCACTTGCGGCGGGCAGCCCTTACAGCGGCGCGCCCAGAATTTCGCGGGAAATGACGCGCACGACCGGGCGGGCCTCGTCGGCAGTCATGCCCGGTTTCAGCCTTGGATCATACAGGATCTGCAGCAGTTTTTCATCGTGGCTGGTCAACAATGCGAATTCATCGTCGTCGTTGAAAATTGACGGACGCAGGGTCGGACTGTCGTTGGGCAGGCCTAGCCCTTGGGCAATCTCTTCGTGGATGCAGCTGAGCCGGAACAAATCCGGGTGTTCGGCCCGGATCAAAGCGACCGCCCGCGCATAGGTGTGCGGATTGTTTCGGTCCGCCACGGCGACAACAAAACAATAAAAGGATCGCGGCAAATTCTGGAACAGAGCCAGCTCTTCTATGGAAATGCCCGGCACCAATTGGCGCAACCGATCCTGGATCTGGGCGCTGTCATCCGTGCCTGCAATAAAGACGTGAAAATTGGGACGGGAGCCGCTGGTGGTGATCGGGTGTTTGGTCACCTGTGCCAGCCGATTGGTATAGGCGTCGATGGTCGCGGTATCCTGTGCCCGCATCTCTGGCGGCACCGAGGCACCGAATTCCACTCCGATGCGCACCGGGGCGCTCCACCGGCTGAGCGTTCCGGCATTGGTGTTGGGGCGGGCCCCAAGCGCTGTTCCGCGGGCGTATTCGTCATAAAACGCAACGGTTTCAAAGTGCTGAACCAGGTCATCGGCGTCATAAGGGGTGTCCGGCCCCCCGCCGTCCCTGCGCAACAATCCACGGGTCAACAGGTCACTTTGCAGAGCGGAATAGTAGCGGGCCAATTCCTGGCTTTGCGCCGAGACGGGTTTGGGTTGCGCCAGTTCGGGTGGACGGCTCGGTGGTGTCAGGGATGTGCGCAACGCGTCGTCACAGCCAGGCAACGCCAGAGCCATGAGCGCTGCTGGGATTGCAGTCAGAGAGCGACGCCGCATGCCTGACATATCAGTGCGGCACCGCCGTGCCAGCGTTGTCGCCGGTTCCGTCCCGACGCGCCTTGGCAGCGGAGAGCGTGTCGCGCAGGTCGGCTTCCATCTTCTTCAGGTCCTCTTCGGCTGCAGCGCGTTTGGCCTTACCTTCGTCCGCGATCTGAAGGCTTTCCTGAATGGTGCCGATCAGGTCGGCATTGGCTTGTTTCACCGCTTCGATGTCGAACACGCCGCGTTCCATCTCCTGGCGGATCATCTTGTTGCTGTCGCGCAGGTTGGCCGCATTCGAGGTCAGCAGTTCATTGGTCAGATCATTGGCGTCACGCACGGCAGCAGCAGCTTCGGCGCTGCGTTGAATGGTGACGGCCTGTGCCAGCTGAGTTTCCCAGAGAGGCACGGTGTTGACCAGCGTCGAATTGATCTTGGTCACCAGCGACTTGTCGTTTTCCTGTACCAACCGGATCGAAGGCAGCGACTGCATGGTCACCTGCCGGGTCAGTTTCAGGTCATGAACCCGGCGCTCCAGATCATCGCGCGCGGCGCGCAGATCGCGCAGTTCCTGCGCCTTCATCACCTGATCATTTTCCGGGGCGGCCTGCACCGCGGCTTCCTTGGCAGGAATCGCGGTGGCGTCCAGTTCCTTGACCTTCGCTTCACCCGCGGCGATGTACAGCGCCAGTTCGTCATAGAAATTCAGGGTTTTTTCATACAGAAGGTCGAGCGACTTGATATCCTTGAGTAGGGTGTGCTCGTGGCCCAAAAGACTGTCGGTGATCTTGTCGATCTGCCCCTGGATTGTTTCGAACCGTGCGGTGAACTGTGCAAAAGGGGCTGCCTTGCCCAGCAGTTTTTCCCACCAGCTCTGCTTGCGCCGCACATCCAGTTCGCTGACTGAAAAACCGCGAATGGTGGTAACGATACTGCGCAAGCTGTCGCCGGCAGGGCCCACGTCCTTGTTGCGCACATCCGTCAGCATCGCCTGGCTGATCTGTTGAAGTTCCGCTTGGGCGGCGGAGCCGAACGAGATGATCGAATTGGTGTCTTCCATGTCCAGTTCGTCCATGCGGGACCGGATCGCGTCGCTGGTCGGGGCGTCGGCCTGTTCCAGGGTGGCGATCTCGGCTTTGGGTTCGGGCAGAACCACGGCGGTGACTTCGTCGACCAGACCAATGGTCTGGGCCGCTTTTTGTTGGATAGTCTCGGACATGTACTCGTTCCTTTCTTGTCTCGGATTACCCGAAAGAAGCAATTTATCGGCGGTTCAATTGAATTCCTTCGCGCTGCAACCGGTCGCGCAGCACGTCGATTTCAATGGTCAGGTCGCTGCGATCTTCGAGCAGCATCTTGCGATTTCGAGCGGCAAAATTCTGTTCCAGATCGTCCAGCAGCGTCTCATAATCCGTGCGCGCCTGCGCGTCGCCAGACCGGACATAGATGTCGGCGAATTTGACTGTCGCGTCGCGGGCCCCCATCAAATAGACGGTCAGGTATTTGCGCGCCGCCGTCAGATCACGGGGGTCCTCTTCGACGGTGCGAAACAAATCGCGGGCAACGGTCTGGAATTGCTCGACCCGTGTCTCCAGCCTTCGGTCCCCGGCACGTCGGATCGCGTCGGACATGGCACCAAGATAGGTTTCGGCTTCGTCCACGGCACGGGCCACGCGGTTTTGCTGGAATTGGTCAATGCCCTCGACGCCCTTGTCGCTCAGCGGGTCCAGGCCAAAGGCGGTGAGGTGCAGAGCCACTGCGGCCCCGCCATAGATCAATGGCGCAACCAAGGTCGGATCTGATTTGTAGGCGGCCAAGGCTGTCCCCACCCCGGTCAGCACCGAAGAGAAGATCTTGCGCGGGATTGCGGGGCGTTTGGCAACCCGGCGGGCGTTGAATGCCACCTCGGCGCGCAGTCCTTCGCGCAGCAACCATGCGCCCAGCACCCATGCTCCGGCAGCGCCCAGCCCAATCGCAAGCCCGGTGGCACCATCATTCAAGGACGTGAAAACCAGCGGGATCGCCGGAATGAACATCAGATTGGCGCGCACTCCGACAGGATCGACCTGTGCCCCGGCATATCCGGTGCGGGAGATGTCCTGATCCGGCTCTGAGCGCGAGTCGTCGGGGCTGTATTGCCCGCCATAGCGTTTGGCCATGGGTTACCCTCCCATGATCCAGCCGGTGGAGACGCCAAACATCAACACCAGAAGCGCAGCAAATGCGATGCGCTGGATTGCCTTGCCGGACATGGCTGCTCCCTGATTTCCTTCACTATACCTGAATTTAGGCGAAGGTTCGCCGTCATACTAGGGGGAACAGAGCCGCATTTGGATCAGCGGCGCGGGTTCTTGCCGGTGGGGCGTGGGGAACCGGATGGGCGGCCTTTGCCGGATCCGGGTCTGTTGCTGCCCGGTTTGCCTGCTGAGCCACGTGTCCCGGCCGGGCCATCGGCCGGTTTGCGCCGTGCCTTGCCGGTGGGTGCCATACCAGTGGCCGCCTCGCGCGCAGCGCCTTTGGCGGCCTTGGCCGCACCTTTTGCACCGCCTTTTGGGCGCGGGGATGACGCAGTTTCGGGTTGTGGGCGTCCGGGCTTGCCAGCCAGGGACGGGCGTCGTCGCGTCGGGCGTTTGGACGTGGGGGCGACCTCTTCGGGAATTTCCAGCCCCAACTGATCGCGGATCAATTTGCGGCGCAGCTCTTCGACGTCGCCGGGTTTCAGATCGCCTAACTGGAAGGGGCCATAGGAAATCCGCAGCAGACGGTTTACCGAAAATCCAATGTCTTCCATGGCCCGGCGGATTTCGCGGTTTTTGCCTTCGCGCAGCCCGATTGTTACCCAGGCGTTGGCCCCTTGTTGACGATCCAGCGAGACGGTCATCGGTTGAAACCGTTCGCCGTCCACCACCAACCCTTGGCGCAGAGGGGCAAAGTCCTGATCCTGTGGGCGACCATTGATCCGCACACGATACCTGCGCAACCATCCGGTCGATGGCAGCTCCAGCTGTCGTTTGACGCCGCCGTCATTGGTCAACAGCAACAACCCCTCGGAATTGAGGTCCAGCCGTCCAACGGTCATCACCCGGGGCAATGTGTCGGGCAATTCGTCAAAGATGGTCGTACGTCCCTTTTCGTCGCTGTTGGTGGTCACCAGCCCCGATGGTTTGTAATAAAGCCACAGCCGCGGTGGCTCCGGTGCCTTCATTGGCGCGCCATCCACGGTGATCTTGTCCTGATCTGTGACGTTCAGGGCGGGGCTGTCGATCTTCTTGCCGTTGACGGCGATCCGCCCGGCTTCGATCATCCGTTCCGCTTCGCGCCGGGAGGCGACACCGGCGCGGGCCAGCACTTTGGCGATCCGGTCGCCATTCTGAGAGGGAGTCTGGGTCATGAAGCGCTCCTACAGGGTTTCGCGGGCTTGCGAAAGCACCCATTCCTGGGGCAGTGAGGGATATGGCATTCACATCATACATGGAATTGGCACTGAACGAAGCGCGCGCTGCCGCGGACCGCGGCGAAGTGCCGGTGGGCGCGGTGCTGATTGATCCGCAGGGTCAGGTCGCAGCCCAAGCCGGCAATCGCACGCGGGAGCGGAACGATCCGACAGCGCACGCCGAAATCCTGGTGATCCGCGACGCCTGTGCCCGGCTGGGGACAGAACGGCTCATCGGATTTGATCTCTATGTGACGCTGGAGCCCTGCGCCATGTGCGCCGCGGCCATAGCCGCAGCACGTATTGGCAGGGTCTATTTTGGGGCCTCGGACCCCAAATCCGGTGGTGTGCTGCATGGAGCCCGTGTGTTTGACCATCCTCAGGCGCATCATGTTCCCGAGATCTACGACGGGATCGGAGAAGCAAGCGCAGCCGATCTGCTCAAAACTTTCTTTGCGGCCCGCCGGCATCCCTGACCAGCCTGCAACGACCTGCGCCCGCCGCGCGCCGCGCGCGCGGCCCGGCCCAACGGAAGGACCTGCCCCGCAGGGGCGGGGACGACGGGCGGGAGCGCATCGGCGCCGTTCTAGCGCGCGTGGCGCATCGGTGCGCTGGCAGCCGGGTCTGGAGACTACAGTTCGATCGCCGTCATGACGTCGGGCTCGATCACATCTACGCCCGGGAGCCCCTGTTTCAGAACGTCTGCCGATTGCTCCAGAATGGGGAACGTCTTGTAGTGGCAGGGGATCACGGTCTTGAAGTCGAAATACCGCCTGGCCGCATAGGCGGTTCCGGCCATATCCATGGTGAAATGTCCTCCGGCCGACAGGATGCCGATGTCAGGTTTGTAATAATCCCCCATCCACTCCATATCGGCCATGATGTCCGTGTCACCGGATACGTAGACGGTTTTGCCTTCGGCCCGGATCATGAACCCAACCTCGGTGCCCCCCGTGCGAAGCCCTTCAGGTGTGTTGAAGGTCGAACTGTGCGAGGCAGGCACCATGGACACCTTGACCCCATTCAGATCCACAGTACCGCCCTTGTTGAAACCGATGGTGTCGATGCCTTCGGACTCGCTCCAATGTCCCATCAGGTCGTATTGACCCACCACGGGGACGGCCAGCGTCCTGGCCAAATCCAGGACATCGACCACATGGTCGAAATGTGTATGGGTCAACAAGATATGCGTAGCGCCGGATACGGCGGCCTCATGCTGGTCTTCGCCCAGCACCGGATTGCCGGTCAACCAGGGGTCTATCAACAGAACCTGCCCTTCGGTTTCCAAGCGAAAACTGCCGTGGCCCAACCAGATGATTTTCATGAATCGCCTCCGTAGATTGTAAATTTGCTTTCGGTTCGAAGATGTCGCAGCGCCCCCAAGACCCTTCAATCCAGCGGGGTCGACCTCCCGAGATGCTGCCGCAAGGCTCCCTCTGTTTCAAGCATCCGATTGAAACACTGGCGAACTCCGTTGCATATCCCGGTCCCGGGTATAGACGATAGCTGTCAGGTCGCATGTGACGGTTTCAGGCGCTTGGACTCCACCTGAACCCTTGCGACCGGACGTCCAGAGGGGTAAATGCCTGCCTGACGCAGATGAGGGTTCCCATGTCGATTGACCAAAGCACAGCCGCCAAGGTGGCCAAACTGGCCCGGATCCGGGTCGAGGAAGACGCATTGCCGGCGCTTGCGTCGGAATTCAACAATATCCTCGGCTTTATTGAACAGCTGAACGAAGTGGATGTCGAAGGTGTCGAGCCGATGACTTCTGTCACTCCGCAACAGCTGAAACGCCGCCAGGATGTGGTCAGTGATGGCAATCAGCAGGACAAGGTCCTGTCCAATGCGCCCGACGCGCGCGAAGGTTTCTTTGCAGTTCCCAAGGTGGTTGAATAATGACTGAGCTGAACAAATTGAGCCTGGCCGAGGCCCGCGACCTGCTGCGCAAGGGTGAAACCACCAGCGTCGAGCTGACACAATCCTGCCTGACCGCGATCGATGCCGCAGATGCGCTGAATGCGTTTGTGCACAAGACACCGGAAATCGCTTTGGACCGGGCCAAGGCCGCGGACGCGCGTCTGGTGCAGGGCGATGCGCCCGCCATGTGTGGTCTGCCGATTGGCATCAAGGACCTGTTCTGCACCAAAGGCGTCGCCTCTCAGGCCGCCTCGGGTATTCTCGAAGGCTTCAAGCCGGAATATGAATCCACGGTCTCGCAGCAGCTGCAGGATGCAGGTGCCGTGATGCTGGGCAAGCTGAACATGGACGAATTCGCCATGGGGTCGTCCAATGAAACCTCTGTCTATGGCAATGCTGTCAGCCCCTGGCGGCGTGGCAATGATGACGCCCAACTGACCCCGGGCGGCTCCTCCGGAGGCTCGGCGTCTGCTGTGGCTGCCGATCTGTGTTTGGCCGCTACAGGGACAGACACCGGCGGGTCGATTCGCCAGCCTGCGGCGTTCACCGGCATCACCGGCATCAAACCAACCTACGGGCGGTGCTCGCGCTGGGGGATTGTCGCCTTTGCCTCGTCTCTGGACCAGGCCGGCCCGATGACCAAGAACGTGCGCGATGCGGCCATCATGCTCGAAGCGATGTGCGGTTACGATGCCAAGGATTCAACCAGCGCCGACCTGGCGGTGCCGAATTTCGAAGCGATGCTGACCGGTGACATCAAGGGCAAGAAAATTGGCATCCCGCGCGAATACCGCATGGATGGCATGCCCGCCGAAATCGAAAAATTGTGGGCAGATGGTGCCGCGATGCTGAAAGCTGCCGGTGCCGAGATCGTTGATATTTCGTTGCCGCACACCAAATACGCGTTGCCTGCCTACTACGTGATTGCCCCTGCCGAAGCGTCGTCGAACCTCGCGCGCTATGATGGGGTCCGTTACGGTCACCGCGCCACGCTCGAGGCCGGGGACGGTATCACAGAGATGTACGAAAAGACCCGCGCCGAAGGGTTCGGGGACGAAGTGCAGCGTCGGGTGATGATCGGCACCTATGTTTTGTCGGCCGGTTTCTATGACGCCTATTACAACCGCGCCCGCCGCGTCCGCACCTTGATCAAAAAGGACTTCGAAGATGTGTTTGCCGCAGGTGTCGATGCGATCCTGACCCCGGCAACGCCGTCGGCTGCCTTTGGTCTGGGGGAAATGACCGATGCGGATCCGGTGCAGATGTATCTAAACGATGTCTTTACCGTGACCGTGAACCTGGCGGGCCTGCCCGGTGTCTCCGTGCCTGCAGGGCTGGACACACAGGGTCTGCCGCTGGGCCTGCAGCTGATCGGCAAACCCTGGGAAGAGGGCGATCTGCTGAACACCGCCTATGCGTTGGAAACCGCGGCAGGATTTGTGGCCAAACCGGGTCAATGGTGGTAAGACGGGCGTCAAGCAAAAGCAAAAACCGGCAGGAAAGCAGCCATGCGTGTTATTTTTTCCGTCCTTGCCTTGGGCGTTCTGGCGGCATGTACCCCGGCAATTCCCGATAGCGGGGCCGGGTCGGGGTTCGATAGCTTCGGATCTAACGAACCCTCTACGCCTGAGGCTGGAGAGACCATCAATGGCGACCTTTTGGTGCCACCGGCGGTCGTATCCTCCGAAGTGCCGATTGCACCGCCGCCCCAATCATCGACAACTGCACTGGCACCGGTCGCAACCGTTGCCAGCAGCATTCCGGCAAGCGACCAACCGGCGCCTGCGGTCATCCCATTGTCGGGCACTGACAACGCAGATGATATTGCGCGTGAAACGGCGGCTGCTTTGCAGGCCGCCAACGCCAATTCCGGTGTTGCGCCGCTACAGGCCAGCCCGTCTAACCCTGCACCTCAGATTGTGTCCAATGCGGGAATTTCGGACGAAAACGACTTTGCCGCCGTGTCCAGCCGTCAGACCATTCAAAGCGATGCAGACCGCATCGCCCAGAACCGCTCTCAGTACACGATTGTGCAACCGACCGCATTGCCCAGCCGGACCAACACCGGACAGCCCAACATTGTAAAATATGCGCTGGCGACATCGAATCCGAAAGGCACACGGGTCTATACCCGTGCGGGCATCAACATGGCGGCGCGCAACCACCGCAACTGCGCAGGTTATGCATCGCCAGATCAGGCGCAGATGGACTTTCTGGCCAAAGGCGGCCCACAGCGTGATCGCATGGCATTGGACCCGGATGGAGACGGCTACGCCTGTTCCTGGGATCCAGCACCGTTCAGAACCGTCGCCACCAATTGATCATGCCTGCTGGCACCGTGGATACAGCAGACGCAATCTGGCATCCTTCACCGAATTTCGGGCCGCGCCGCGACGGGTTGCGGCCCGTTTTTGTTGTGATCCACTATACAGCCATGAGCGACGCGCAGGCGGCGCTTGACCGTCTGTGTGACCCGACGGCCGAAGTCTCCGCGCATTACCTGATCGGGGGCGATGGTACGCTGTGGCAGATGGTACGCGAACAGGATCGGGCCTGGCATGCCGGGGCGGGGGAGTGGTGCGGGCTGGACGATATCAACTCTCGCTCGATCGGGATCGAGTTGGACAATCGCGCAGACCATCCGTTCTCTCACCCCCAGATGGTGCAGCTCGAATCAGTGTTGCCGCAAATCCTGAACCGCTGGCAGATCCCGCCGCAGGGTGTGATTGGTCATTCAGACATGGCACCGGGGCGCAAGCAGGACCCTGGACCGCGCTTTGATTGGGCGCGTCTCGCCCGCCAGGGGCGCGCAGCACCCGGCCTGGTGCCCGTCATGGCCCCTGATCTCTCCCCTGATCTCTCCCCGGACCCAACCCCCGATCAGTTCCGCGCCGCCGCTCGGCAGGTCGGGTTCACCGCCCCTGTGGATGACGACACGCTGCTTGGGGCCGTGCGCCTGCGGTACCGCCCTTGGGCCCGTGGCTGCCTGTGCGCGGCAGATATGTCCGTGCTGATCTGATCCGGCTTCATCTGGCTCAAAATATCCTGGGGTGAATTGGCCGCAGGTCAAGAGGGGCAAAGCCCCGCAAACTTCCGGTAGGATCAGCAAACGCTTGACGAGCAGGAGCCAGGCGCGTAGGCGATCCGGGCGCAGAGGGCTGGATGGCCGCGTGGGTGGCAACATCCGCGAGGAAAGTCCGGACTCCACAAGGCAACGGTGCCGGGTAACGCCCGGGCGGGGAAACCCGACGGAAAGCGCCACAGAAATGAAACCGCCCCGAACCTGTTTCGGGGTAAGGGTGAAACGGTGGGGTAAGAGCCCACCGCGCCCCTGGCAACAGGGGTGGCACGGCAAGCCCCACCTGGAGCAATGCCAAATAGGACCCCCGCGCGGGCCGGTCGGCGTCAGCCGATACCGCCGCTAGGCCGCCTTGGCCGAGAGGGATCGGGTTGGCAGCTAGAGGCGTCTGGCAACAGGCGCACCAGAGGAATGGTCATCAAAGGGGGCAACCCCGGAACAAAATCCGGCTTATAGGCTCTCTGCGCGTCTTTCCGGTTCATAGGCCATCACGGGATCGGCCATCCCTTTGAGATCAAAGGGGCCGACCCGATTCAGAGACGGGGTCACGCCCTGAGCCGTGATTTCACACATCAGGACCTGACCGTCCCGCGCCTGATTGCACAGTCGTGCCGCCAGGTTCGGTGCAGTTCCGATTGCTGCATAATCCAGCCGCCCTTCAAATCCGATCTGGCCCAATGTGGCCTGACCCGAGGCAATGCCGATCCCCAGCCCCAACCGACCGGCGTCGCTTTGAAAGGGGCGCAGGGCAGGGTGAAAGGCGGCCTGCATTTCACAGGCCAGCGCCAAGGCCTTTTCCCCCGGCTCCTCGCAGGGGGCCGGGGCATTGAACAGGACCATCAATCCATCCCCCAAAAACCGTTCCAGCGTGCCGCCGCTATGTTCAATGAGTGGACCGACCGTGGCGTGAAAGGCATTCAGAGCGGCAATGACCCGCTCTGGGTCGACCGCATTGGCATAGGCGGTAAACCCGCGCAGATCGGCAAACAGAACCGTAACCAGACCGCGCCGGCTGCTCAGAAGATCCGCGCCGTCCTCGGCGCTCAGGATCAGTTCTGTCACTTGTTTGGGCAAGAACCGGCGCAGGCGGTTGCTGCGCGAAATCTCTTCGACCTGGCGCGCCACTCTATGTTCGAGATCACGGTTCCAATTGGCCAGTTGGTCACGCTGCGCATGGACTTTGTCATAGAGTTTACCCAATTTGTCACTCATGGTGTTGGCATCCTCAGCCAGCGTGCCGAATTCGTCCTGGTTGGGCACCTGAACCCGCGCATCGAAATTGCCCGAGGCAACCGAGCTGAGCGTGCGCCCGATGCGCTCCACCGGCCAGATGATTGTCGAGGAAATGACATACCCGGCAAACAGCGACAACAGAACCGCACTCACGCTGGCAATCAGGACAATGCGGCGCGCGCGTTCATAAGCCAACCGAGTCTCTGTGGCTTGGTTTTTCATTTCTTCACTGATCTCGGTGGAGCGGGTATAGGCGCTGCGCTGGATCTTTTGAAACACAGGCAAAACCTGCGTGTTCATAAGGGTTCGGACCCGGTCAAATTCGCCGGCTTTCCTGGCTTGTAGAATTTCAAAGGCGACCAGGCGCAGGGACGAAATCTGTGCATGAAACTCGGCCACCCGGGCACCTTCGACGCTCTGCGCACCACCTAGAGTGTGAACTGCACGTGCGATAATCCGAAAGAGATCGTTCATTTCGTTGATCAGTTGGAAGGCTGGGGCAGAGGATCGAACCGGATTTGCCACTGCGCTTGAAACCCCAAAACCCAATGCGTCATTGGTCGAAAGGTAAATGCGATCATAGATTTCTATGCGCTGCTGGCTTTCGATCAATGCCTCGGTGCGTGCGTTGGATTGGCGCAACGTCGCAAGACCCAGAAATGCGATGACAGTCATCAGGCCAGTCATCCCAAGAAAGGCGATCAATAGCTTGACCCGGATCGAGATGCCAAGCCGGGCAATGGCGCGCACCACAGGAGTCGGGCGTGCCCGGGGGTGAAATGCATCGTCCTTTGATGGTTTTTGCATAGGGTATTCCCCGCGGCGGTGCCTGGGGCACTATGCGGCAAGTGGACGGAAAAATCAAAAACCGGCCGACGCCTATGGATCTGCGCCCTGGCATTTTGGCGTCATTTCGGCAGGACAGGAGCGAAGAACGCTGGCTGTTGAGACAAAAACAACGTTTAAGGCCGTCTGGGCACGTTTCCACACCTAAACCTGCGGGAATCCTATTGACTCGGGGGGCAACCCCGTTAAAAGCCGATGCTCATACGAATTCAACCGAAACGGCCCTGCCTTTTCGGACGCAGGAGAAAACCCATGGCGAAGCCGACGACAATCAAGATCCGCCTGAACTCGACCGCGGGCACGGGCCACTTTTATGTGACCAAGAAAAATGCTCGTACCATGACCGAGAAAATGACAGCACGTAAGTACGATCCGGTTGTGCGCAAGCATGTCGAGTACAAAGAAGGCAAAATCAAGTAAGCCTTCCCTGACCGAACGGTCGTGGTGAATTTGAAAAGGGCGTCGTGATTGCCGCGAGGCCCTTTTTGTATTGCGGGACAGGTTTTTTCCCTTCTGTTGTGTGACCCAGAAAATGTCACCAGCCTGCGCGGTTTCTGACGCATTTGTCCGCCAGTGGTTTGCATGATGTCATTTGTGCTGACGAGGGTGTCATGAAAACCAAACTTTACATCTTGGCGCTGGCCAGTCTTGGCTTGGCGGCTTGCAGTCAGCCGCAAGGAGCCGGATTCTCGGGGATCGGTTTCGAAGGCGGTGCAGTTGCCGGTGCTGCCCCAGTGAGCGAGACGCGGCTATCGACGTCCCAGGTGCGTCCCCTGCCATTTCATCAGGCGACCTCAGGTTCGGGGACACTGAGCGACATGGCCGAGATTGCCATCCGAACCGGAGGAACCGTGCCGGGCCGGTCGACGTTGGTGCAAGTTTCCGGGCAACCTTTGGCGATGAGCCTGGTTCAAGTCGACCAGACTCCTTTTGCTGTTTTGCGTGTGCCATCTGGCCAAAGCACAGCCAGGATGGACAAACGGACGCAAACGGCCTTTGCCGAGCAGCTGGGCGGTTTGACAGGCTGCAAGCCAGCGAGCGGGGTCTATGGGCTGGGCAACCCCAAACGCGACCTGAGCGGCTTGGCAGCGGCGCTGGACTGCAGCTGAGTCATCGCGCCATCTCCGGTCGTGTAACCAAATGGAGCGCCTGCGGCGCGCAGGGTCCATTTTTGCGTTTCCACGCAGGAAGCGAGGCGTTGCCTCGCGCTGTGGCGAAAGCCATTGGGTCGATGGAAATAGCCGTGCCAAGGAAATCTGTCCCAAAGCCTGACGAGAAGATTGCGCCCTTTGCTCCGCGTGGATCCGGTGATCCGTCCCGGTCCTAAATTCGTACAAACTTTCGGGAGTTGTGGGTCCAGAACGGTTGCCCCGCGAGGCTGAGAGCCTGGATCCCACGGTCAGTGAAGCCGTCTGCATATGTCTGGTGAGGGATGTTTCTCTGGGCACCTTTCCAGCATCGGTTCTGAACCAAGCGCATATCTACAAGACGGCTGTGGCGCGCGTGCCGGGCAAGGGCGGCACATCGAAGGCACCAATCCTCAAAGGTCTGTGCGCCTTGCAGCTAGCTGTTGACGGTTGCCAGCCGTTCTGGAGAAGGGCTGTAGCCATCGCCTGGACTGCTGACCCTGGGGCGTAGGTCGGCACGTGAAGGTAGGGCTTTGTATGGGCCGCCTATCAGGCTGGATGCGCATGTCACCCGATCCATGAGGAGAGTTCTCGGGCCTTGGCCTGACATCCAGGACCGGATCTGAAACTGAAAACGAGCAGCTTTTGAGACTGCAAACTTCTTTTGAACCGTGTGCCGTTCCAATTCTCCGAGATCATCAGCCAGTCCGAAGAAACCGAGATTTACGATTTCTGATTGGAAAATATCGAACCCATCCTATTGGGGTCGCGTTCTGCAGAGGGGGCTGAGACGTGAAAAAGCCTGCCAAGACATGGTCTTGGCAGGCTCGAACGGTCCTGAATGGACGTGAGAGAGGTTTACTCTCGGTTTCCTAGGAGTGACAGCAGCATCATGAACATGTTGATAAAGTCCAGATACAGGCTCAGCGCGCCCATGATGGCCGCCTTGCCCAGCCATTCCTGATCGCCGGATTCGGCCATCTGGATGTAGGTTACCTTGATCTTCTGCGTGTCATACGCTGTCAGGCCCGCAAAGATCAGAACGCCGATCACGGAGATGGCAAACGCCATGGCAGAAGACGCCAGGAAGATGTTGACGACCGACGCCACGATCAACCCGATCAGGCCCATGATCAGGAAGGTGCCCATGCCGGACAGGTCCTTCTTGGTCGTGTAGCCATAGAGCGACAAGCCCGCAAACGCGATTGAGGTGATCAAAAAGACCTGAACAATCGATTCACCGGTGAACACCAGGAAAATTGAGCTGATCGACAGACCCATCACCGTGGCAAAGACATAGAACAGCAGCTGTGCACCCGCAGCCGACATGCGGTTGAGCGCCGCGCTGAATCCAAAGACAAAGGCCAGCGGCGCAAACATGATCACCCATTTCAAAGGCGAGGCATAAAGCGCATATCCAATCGACGTCAGGTATTTGTCCTGGCTCAGCTGTGCAGACGCCCCGGACGGATCATTGGTGACCGCGAGCCCGGCAATGGCCCAGGCCGCCAAAAAGGTGATGAAAGTCCCGACAGACATTGTGCCGTAGACTTTGTTCATATGAGCGCGCAGACCCTCGTCGATCTGGGCGGCGCGTGCGCCAACTCCAGCGCGGATCGTGTCGAATTCAGCCATTCCCTTTGGTCTCCATTCATAGCCAATTCGCCGCCAAAACGTATCGGCGGCCTTTGTTTTGAATATTGGTGCAAAGGGGACTGTTATCAAGTGCTTCCTGTGTCAAATCCGCAGGAAAAGCGGAACAGGCAGGGCAATTGCAGCCCAGCCTGTCCGGAAGAACCAATTTGAATATGCCGGCTTAGCGGCACCAGTGATCCGGTGCATCCCATGCCAGGCGGCTTGATTCGGCCTCGGCCTGGGCTTTTGTGATGCCAATATCGTCCAATGCAGCGGCATCCAGCTTTTTCAGGGCGCGCCGCTGACGGGCAACGGCCAGGGCGGTGATCAGCGTGACGCTCCAGGAGCGATTGCGCGGGGTACAGTGGCTGTGGTCTGCGATATAGGTCATCATCTAGGTCCTTTCCTGATATTGTGATGCTTTCGCGTCCTTCATCAATTTCCTTGATATATATGGAGAGGTATGATTGATTTTGAAAACGAATGTTTTTGATCTCTTTCATCAAGGATTGTGATGATGCGAAATTTGGATATCACGACACTGCGCTCTTTCGTGGCGGTTGCCGACAACGGTGGGGTGACCCGCGCGGCCGGGTTTCTGCATCTCACCCAGTCGGCGGTTTCAATGCAGCTCAAACGGCTCGAAGAGCTGTTGGGTCTGGAATTGCTGGATCGATCGGGGCGGCGTATTGCGCTGACGGCGTCTGGGGAACAGCTGTTGGTCTATGCACGCAAGATGGTTGCCCTGAATGACGAGGTGATCGGGCGGCTGACAAACCAGGCGTTCGAAGGGGAGATCGTGCTGGGCGTGCCCCACGATATCGTTTATCCCGCGATTCCGCGGGTGCTGCAGCAATTCAATATCGCGTACCCACGGGTCAAGGTTCAACTGATCTCGTCCTTTACCGTGGCGCTCAAGGAGCAGTTTTCCAAAGGCGAATGCGACCTGGTGCTGACCACCGAAAGCTCAGAAACAGCAGAAAGCGAAACTCTGGCCAGTCGTCCGTTGTGCTGGATCGGAGCGCCCGACGGAACAGCCTGGCGGCAGCGGCCGCTGCGTTTGGCGTTTGGGCGGGCGTGTACCTTCCGGCCCAAGGTGATCACGGCGCTGGATCAGGCGGGAATCCCGTGGGAAATGGCGGTCGAGACGGATTCCGACCGAACCATCGAGGCGACCGTCAGCGCAGATCTGGCCGTCAACACGATGATAGACGGTGCCGAGCCACCGCATCTGACCCAAATTGATCATAGTGGTGGGTTGCCTGATCTGCCGACGCAAAAGATCAACCTGTATGGGGCCGATACCACTGGCAGCCAGATTGTCAGTGAGCTGGCTGAATTCGTGCGCCGCGCCTTTCGCGAGGTCAGCACGCCGATCAGCGTCAAGAACAGGAATGCGGCCTGAAAGGGCGCATTTACAGCGCCTTGGGCTTTGCCCGGGCTGCCTGGCCCAACGGGTTTCGCTGCATCTGTGATGCCGAGAAACCGGGCGGGAGCCCCCGTTCTTGTCATGGGATCAGGGCGTAATCACGACTTTGCCGGTTGATTTGCGCTGGCGCAGCAATTCCATTCCTTCGTCGACCTGGGCCAGAGGCAAGGTATGGCTGATGTGGGGTGACAGTTTTCCTTCCAGATACCAATCGAACAGCGTCTTGAAACTGTCGCGCACGACGTCCGGGCGGAACTTGAGATATCCGCCGATATAGAACCCGATCACATCCAGATTTTTGACCAGCAGGTGATTGGCCGGGATTTGGGGCACCTCGCCACTGGCAAAGCCAATAGGCAGAAGGCGGGCTTCGGGGTTGCAGGCCCGAAATGCGGCCGTCCATGCAGCCCCCCCAACGGCGTCATAGACGACATCGGCTCCGCCCAGTTCCTTGACGCGGATACGCAGGTCCTCGCTGTCATCGATCAGGTGATCCGCCCCGGCAGCCTGGGCTACCGCCAATTTGTCGGCACCGCGGGCATGGGCAATCACGGTTGCCCCCATCAGCTTGCCGATCTCGACCGCCGTCAGCCCAACGCCTCCGGCTGCACCGGTGACCAGCAGGGTCTCTCCCGGCTGCAATCTGGCGCGGTATCCCAGGGCCATGTGGCTGGTGCCATAGGCAATTTGAAGGGCAGCCGCCTGTTCGAATGGAATGCCATCGGGCAACGACAATGCCCGGTCTGCGTCGAACACGCCCTGTTCGGCGAGCCCCCCCTGACCTGAATAGACTGCGATTCGTTCGCCGACTGCGAATCCCGTGACATCGGGCCCAACAGCCTTGACCACGCCTGCAATTTCCATTCCAAGGGTGAACGGAGCCTCTGGTGTGTCCTGATAGGTGCCTTTTTGCATGAGCAGATCGGCGAAATTAAGCCCACAAGCCTTGATGTCGACCAGGATCTGACCCGCCCCGGGACGGGGGGCTTTGATCTGGATCAACCGGGCCGGGGAACCGGCAGTGGAAATATGATAGGCAAGCATATAAAACCCCTATTTTCCCGATAGTAAGCCGTGGTTTTTGATCTGGTGTCAAACGCATTTCCTGTCGCCAACCCGCTATTTAGGGGGAAGGTGCGGCACGTTGGAAAACATGGGGAAACAGCGAAATTTGCGTGTGAAATATACGGAAACGTGAGGTCCAGCAATCGGCTATGGAGAGTGATCCGGGTTGAATTCAACCGAAAAGGGCGTAAACTCTCGCGATAGAGGTGCGGTTTGGGACGCAATCATAGTTGAGGAAACGGTAAGGATACCTCGGTAAGATCACAGAGGTATCCTGGGGCTATGTGAGTGCCTGACGGTAACCAGTGTTGTACAAGGAGAAACGCATGACCCATCCCGTAGACGTGCACGTGGGCAAGCGCGTAAGACATCGTCGTTGGCTGATCGGCATGACCCAGCAGCAGCTGGCGGAACAGGTTGGTATTAAATTCCAGCAGATTCAGAAGTATGAAACCGGTGCGAACCGGGTCAGCGCATCCCGACTGTGGGATATCGCCGAAGCCCTGGATGTGCCGGTCAGTTTCTTCTTTGAAGGATTGGACGAGACGGAAAAGGCCGAGGGCAAGAAGTCCATGGTGCCTGACGACCTGATGGGTCACAAGGAAGCTCTGGATCTGGTGCGCTCCTATTATGCGATCCCGGAAAACCAGCGTCGCCGCCTGTTTGAATTGGCGCGTGTTCTGAGCGATGTCGCCTGAAAACGGGTAGATCAGGACAAAGGGGCAATTCGCTCTTGAAATGAACGCGGCACAGTGGCACCCGGTTGGGTATGTCACATGCCGCGTTTTCCGATCTTGAAATAGCCCATAAACTGGCCGATGCCGCGCGTGCGGCGATCCTGCCGTATTTCCGCCGTGCTGATCTGGGCACGGAGAACAAGGATCAGGGCGGGTTCGACCCGGTGACCATTGCTGACCGCGAAGCGGAACAGGCCATGCGGGCCGTATTGGCCGAGCATCGCCCAACGGATGGAGTCTGGGGCGAAGAATTTGGACGACATGACGGCAGCTCTGGCCGCATGTGGGTTCTGGACCCGATCGACGGCACCCGTGGATTTATCAGCGGCACCCCGACTTGGGGGGTCTTGATTGCGTTGTCAGACGGTGATGGCCCGTTTTTGGGTGTGATTGACCAACCTTATACTGGTGAGCGATTTGTCGGCGGTTCGGGGGCGGCGGTGATGACAGGTCCGATGGGGGAAACTGCGTTGGGGACCCGATCTACCTCTGATCTGAATGAGGCCATCGTCTTTACCACCTTTCCCGAAGTCGGATCCGCTGATGATCGGTCGGGTTTTGAAGCCGTGGCCGGGCAGTGTCGCTTGGCGCGCTACGGAATGGATTGTTACGCTTATGCGCTGCTTGCGGCTGGTCAGATTGATCTGGTCATCGAAGCGGGATTGAACCCCTATGACATTCAGGGACCCATCGCCGTGATCCAGGCGGCAGGCGGGATCGTCACGGATTGGCAAGGCGGCCCGGCCCACAACGGTGGGCGCGCTTTGGCTGCAGCCAATGCACAGCTGCATGCCCAGGCGCTGGCCATCCTGACCCAATTCTGATCGGATCCGCCGACTCGCAATGTTCCCGCCTGTGTCCAACGCATCACAGATGCGCCGGACCCCGTTGGGCGTAGCGTTGCACGGACAAGCCCGCACAACGCCGGCTGCGATTGTGCCAGTCGCGCATCTGCCCCGGGAACCGGGGCTTGAGTCGGGGCGACGGACACGATATCTTTGCGGCCATATCAGCGCCGAGTCCTTTGCCCGTCTTCTGTCGGCGCGTCCAAAACACTTCTTCACCGAAGCGGGCCAAATGAAGGAGTGTATGTCTGATGGCCGAAATTCTGATCCGCAATGCCCACACCATCGTGACAATGGACGATTCCCGGCGCGAGCTTTCGGGGATGGATCTGTTGGTGCGCGATGGGGTGATCGCCTCAATTGGGGAAAATTTGGCGCTCACCCGGGCGGACACAGGCGATATCATTGATGCGGCCAGCTGCGTCGTGACACCGGGGTTGGTCAACACCCACCATCACCTGTATCAGACGCTGACCCGTGCTGTACCCGGCGCACAGGACGCCCTTCTGTTTGGCTGGTTGCAACGGCTCTACCCGATCTGGGCAAGGTTTGGCCCCGAAGAGATGTTCATTTCGGCTCAGGTGGGATTGGCGGAGCTCGCGCTTTCGGGGTGTTCGCTCAGTTCAGATCATCTGTATCTCTACCCCAATGGTGCCCGGCTCGAAGATACGATTTCTGCGGCGCGCGAAATCGGGCTGCGGTTTCATCCGACACGCGGCGCGATGAGCATCGGTGAAAGCGCGGGTGGGTTGCCACCGGATAGCCTGGTTGAACGTGAAGCGGATATTCTGACGGACATGATCCGGGTCGTCGACGCCTTTCACGATCCTGACCCAGGATCCATGTGCCGGGTGGGCCTGGCACCCTGCAGCCCCTTTTCTGTCAGCCGCGACCTGATGCGGGATGCGGCCCTTCTGGCCCGCGACAAGGGCGTGATGCTGCACACCCATTTGGCCGAAAATGACGAGGACATCGCCTATTCCGAGGCAAATTTCGGATGCCGCCCAGGACAATACGCCGAAGAGCTGGGCTGGACGGGTGAGGACGTCTGGCACGCCCATTGTGTGAAACTGGATGAGGCGGAAATCGACCTCTTTGCCAGAACCCGTACCGGTGTCGCCCATTGCCCGTGTTCGAATTGTCGCCTTGGCAGCGGCATTGCGCCGGTTCGCCGGATGCGGGACGCGGGTGTCAAGGTGGGTTTGGGGGTCGATGGCTCGGCCAGCAATGACAGCGGCAACATTATGGCCGAGGCGCGCCAGTCGATGTTGCTGCAACGCGTGTCCCAAGGCGCAGACGCCATGAGCGCCCGGGAGGCTTTGGAAATCGCAACCCGCGGCGGCGCGGATGTGCTGGGGCGCCCGGATTGCGGCCGCCTTGCGGTCGGGAAACGTGCCGATATCGCGCTCTGGGACATCTCGGGTATCGACAGCGCCGGCAGCTGGGATCCAGCAGCTTTGCTGCTGGCGGGGCCGACGCGGGTCAAACATCTGCTGGTCGAAGGGCGCCAGGTCGTGCAGGACGGCCAGATTGCAACCTTGGACATGCCCAAAGTGATCGAACGTCAAACCCAGCTGGTCCATCGTCTGATGGCGTGATCGCAGTTGCTTCTTTCTGGTCCCAAATACCTTGGGGGGCAAGGGGGCAACGCCCCCCAAACCCCCTGACCACCCGCGCCGGAACAGGTGTCAGACAGACCGTTTTCCGCCAATCCAGACTTCGGCAACTGCCCGATCATCCCCCATCATGATGGTGGGGAACAGGGCTTCCCACAGGTCGGCAGCGCGTTGCGATCTTTGCGCGATGGCGGGGGTCGAGCTCAGATCCAAGACCACTATGTCGGCCTCCATGCCAGGTGCGATATTGCCAATCCTGTCGTCCATCCGCAGCGCTGTGGCAGACCCTTGGGTCGCCAGCCAGATCAACTGTGACGCGTGCAATGGCGTGCCGCGCAATTGGCCGATCTCATAGGCGGCTGCCATCGTGCGCAGCATCGAAAAACTGGATCCGCCGCCGGTGTCGGTGGCCAGCCCGATCCGCTGGCCCTGGGCCATCAAACCGGCCATATCGAACAGACCAGACCCGATAAAGGTATTGGATGTGGGGCAATGCACCAAGGCGGCCCCATGCTCCCGCAGTCGGTCCCGTTCGCGCTCTTCCAGGTGAATGGCGTGCCCATACAATCCCCGCCCGCCCAGCAGACCGAATTTTTCATATGTATCCAGATAGTCACGGGCATCCGGGTAGAGTGATAGCACCCACTCAATTTCGTCGGTTTGTTCGCTCAGATGGGTTTGCATCAGAACCTCGGGGTGCTCGGCCCATAACGCGCCCAGGGCTTCCATCTGCTCCGGAGTAGAGGTGGGCGAGAACCGGGGTGTGATCGCATATTCCAACCGATCTACGCCGTGCCATTTTTCCAGCAACCGTTTGCTGTCGTCATAGGCGCTATGTGCGCTGTCGCACAGGCCATCAGGGGCATTGCGATCCATACAGGTCTTGCCGGTGACGATCCGTTGACCCCGCGCCTGGGCCGCAGTGAACAGCGCATCGACGCTTTCGGGATGAATGGTGGCAAAGCTGCAAACGCTGGTCGTGCCATGTGACGTGGTCAAATCCAGATAGCGGTTGGCAATTTCAGCCGCATAGACAGGGTCGCTAAATCGCATTTCCTCTGGGAACGTATAGCTGTTCAACCAGTCGATCAGACGCTTGCCCCAACTCGCAATCATCGCGGTCTGCGGAAAATGCACATGGGCGTCCACAAACCCGGCGCAAATCAGATGATCTCCATAGTCCACGATCTGCGCCTGAGGATTCGCAGCCTGCAATTCGTCCGCAGACCCCAACGCAACCACCTTGCCCTTGCCAATCGCCACGGCTTCGCAGGTTTGGCTGGCGGCGGTTGGATCCTCTTCAAACGGGGAGCTGTGAAAGGACAGGACGTGCCCTTTGAGTATGAAATCTGCTTGCATTGCGCGTGTCCGTGGTTGCCAAATGACGTCCAGCACGATAGCCGCCGCAACAGTTGCGGTAAATTCCACCATTGTCATTGTTTTTCGGTAGCTGCTTCTTTTAGGTTGCAGCCAATCGACGGTCAGCCAGGGGGTACAGGTATGGAAGATATGGACATCGACCTGGCCCGGGAAGACGACTCCGAAGCTTATATGCTGGATCGCAAGAACGTGTCGGCGATCCTATATGCGGTCGAAATCGAAGACCGCCAAAAGCTGACCGAACTGATGGAACCGCTGCATGCGGCGGACATTGCTGACCTTCTGGAACAGATCAACGCCTATGACCGGGCACGCCTGATCCGATTGTATGATCGCGAATTCGACGGCGACATTCTGTCGGAACTGGATGAATCGATCCGCGAGGAAGTGATCGCCATCCTACGCCCTGATGTTTTGGCGGATGCGGTGCGCGACCTGGACAGCGATGATGTCGTCGACTTGCTGGAGGATCTCGAAGAGCCCCAGCAGGAAGCAATCCTGGACGCGCTGGAAGATGCTGACCGGGCGGTGGTCGAGCAATCCCTGAGCTATCCGGAAAATTCCGCCGGTCGACTGATGCAGCGCGAAGTGGTGATGGCCCCCGAGCATTGGAATGTCGGTCAGGCCATCGATTTCATGCGCACACATGACGATCTGCCAGAGCAATTCTATCACATGGTGTTGGTCAATCCGCGGATGCACCCGGTCGGCAACGTGACACTGGGCAAGATCATGGGCGCGCATCGCGCCACCCCGTTGCAGACGTTGGTCGAAGAAAGCTTTCAGGTCATCCCGGTCAATCAGGACGAAGAGGATGTGGCCTATGCCTTTAATCAGTATCACCTGATTTCCGCGCCTGTGGTGGATGAAGAGGGCCGCATCGTCGGGGTTATCACCATCGACGATGCCATGGTGGTGCTGGACGAAGAGCACGAAGAGGACATTCTGCGACTGGCTGGTGTGGGCGAAGGATCCCTGTCGGACCGGGTATTTGAAACCACGATGCAGCGGTTTCCGTGGTTAGCGGTGAACCTGGTCACGGCGGTCTTGGCGTCACTGGTCATTTCGATGTTCGAAGAGACGATTGCACGCTTTGTGGCTCTTGCCGTATTGATGCCGATTGTCGCGTCCATGGGTGGCAATGCCGGGACGCAAAGTTTGACCGTCGCGGTGCGGGCCCTCGCGACCAAGGATTTGACCAGATCCAACGTATGGCGTGTGATCCGACGCGAGGCGCTGGTGGGGCTGATCAACGGGCTGGTCTTTGCTGTCGTCATGGGGCTGGTCGGTTTGGCCTGGTTCGGGTCCCCCCTGTTGGGCGGTGTCATTGCCGTCGCAATGGTGATCAATCTGGTCGTGGCCGGGCTGGCCGGGACCATCGTTCCAGTGCTTTTGGAGAAAGCAGGAGTTGATCCGGCATTGGCCTCGGGGTCCTTTGTGACGACGGTGACGGATGTGGTCGGGTTTTTTGCATTTCTGGGTTTGGCGGCCGTCATGCTGCTGTAGCAGTGGCCAGGAGAAGGTGGTGAACAATATGGATCTGGTCGAAATCAAGGCGGCGGCCCGCAAGGATGCGTTTGCGAGACGTAAAGCGGCCCATGGTACGCAGATCCCTGGTGCTGCGGGACATCTTGCCGAGGTGCTGGCCGGGTATCGTGGTGTACCGCTGGCCGGGTATATGCCGATCAGAACCGAGATAGATCCCCTGCCAGTCATGGCCGAAGCGGCGGCCTATGGGCCGGTCGGCGTGCCCGTGATCCAGGGGGCTGGTTTGCCGCTCAAGTTCAGCCGCTGGCAGCCCAACGGTGCATTGCGTGAAGGTCCGTTTGGTGCGCAGGTGCCAGAGGTGGACGACTATTTCGAACCGGAAATCCTGGTGGTGCCGTTGGTCGCCTTTGACGCCAAAGGTGGGCGGCTGGGGTATGGTGGCGGGTTCTATGACCGAACATTGGAACTGCTGCGCGGCAAACGGGCGACGCTGGCCATCGGGTTTGCCTTTGATGCGCAGGAGGCCGAGGATTTGCCACTGGAGCCCACAGATCAGCCGCTGGACATGTTGATCACCGAACGCAGGATCTTGAGCTTTCGCAAGTGATGCACCCCCCGCGGCTGTTCAGCTGCGCGCGCGAACCGTTTTGAAGCGGCTGGGGTATGGTGGTGCTCAGAATCCCAGTTTTTCCAGCCGCCAGGCAACCTTGCGGTGAATGATCGGTGGGAGCAGATCCTGCAGCAATTCCCGCCGCGCAACCATGCGGTCGGGTTTGTCGACTGTGTCGGGGCGGGGTTTGAATAGGGTGGTGTGGGATTTGCGCGTGCTGTCCCAGGTCGCGGTGTAATAGTAAAGCGCGATTGACATGCGCGGTTCGCCATCCGGGTGGTTCACGGGTTCCGGGTTGCCATGCCAGCTGTTCGAGCTGGTCGAAAACATGCACATTCTGTTGAACAGGGGGGCATAGCTCGCGACTTGGGCGCTCATGTCATCGTTCCAGACTTCAAAGGACCCACCATATTCAGCCTTCCAATCCTTGTTCAGATAAATCAGCAGGTTGACACGGCGTTCCAGGTTCAGCCCGGCGTGATGATTAAAGTCCGCATGAATATCAAGATGGCCGCCATTGGCCACCACATGCACCCCACCACCGGCGAAGTAGGGGTCGGGGATCAGACCCTTGATCCCGGTCAGCTCTTCGACAAATCCCAGAACAGGGCGAGAATTTAACGCATAAAACAACTGCCGCGTATAAGGTGGGAGCCGTTCCGGCGTGTAGGAGGTCTTCAGTTTTTCCTGGGGCCGGTCAAAGCTGGTTTCCGACTCTGGCAACTGTTTGAGCTCTTCCTTGACCCGTTCGAGGATCTCGGGGTTCAGGAAATTGTCATATCCGCCATAGTGAAAGGGTTCGCGGGATTGATACGCCGGGGCCAGCGCCTTGGCTGCCTCGCGCGCGTTGCGCGATGAAATCAAAAGGGTGTCCGGATCCAGGGCAAGGACAGGTTGGGTCATGAGTGATCTCCTGTGGGGTCTCCAGGGGGCGGTCCACATGTGAAATGATCTGTCCGAAAACCGGACATTGCAATGCTTTTGCACATGGTGCGCCGCGTTTGGGGCCGTTTTGCGGCATGGGTCGCACATTTGCGGGGAAGGTCGGGGCATCTGGGGCGGCCTTGGGGTCTTTCATCGGGGCCGTGCTGTTTTTACGGTTTCCACCTGCTGTAAAAATGCCGTAGGACGGGGACATGAGATGTCTTTTTCTGGGTGATGTGATGGGCCGCGCAGGACGCCGGGCCATTACCGAGAACCTGCCACGTCTGCGTGACGAATGGCGGTTGGATTTTGTCGTGGTCAATGGCGAAAACGCCAGCAACGGCATGGGGTTGAGCGGGGAACATGCGCGCCTGCTTTTGCAGGCCGGTGCCGATTGCGTCACGCTGGGCGATCATGCCTTTGATCAAAAGGACATGTTGCAATTCATCGAAAGCGAACCACGCATCATCCGACCCTTGAATTTTGCCAAAGGCGCGCCGGGCAAAGGATATCGGCTGTTCACGGCACCGGGCGGACGCAAGGTCCTGGTGTTGCAGGTATTGGGTCAGGTGTTCATGAAACGCGCTTTTGACGATCCGTTTTCAGCGGTCGAAAAAGTGCTCAAGGCGCATCCTCGGGGTGGGTTGGCCCAGGCGATCATTGTCGATGTGCATTGCGAAGCCACGTCCGAAAAGATGGCGATGGGGCATTTTTGCAATGGCAAGGCGTCATTGGTGGTTGGTACCCATACACATGTGCCAACCGCTGACGCGCAGATCCTGGGCGGAGGCACCGCCTATTTGACCGATGCCGGGATGTGCGGCGACTATGATTCCGTTATCGGCATGGAGAAAATGGAGCCCATGCGCCGGTTCATCACCGGGATGCCGAAATCACGGTTTACCCCGGCCAATGGCGCGGCAACCCTGTCGGGGATCTTTGTCGAAACCGATGATCGCACGGGAGAGGCCAAGACCGTGCAGATGGTCCGCCAGGGCGGATTGCTGGAACAGGCCAGTCCATGACAAAACGCCGTCAGCTTGTCTGGTACAGCCTCGTTTTGGGAATGCTGGGGGCAGGCTGGGGGATCACGCAGCCATTGACCAAGATCACGGTCAGCACCGGGTATCAACCTTGGGGGTTGATCCTGTGGCAATTGATCATCGGTGCGGTGTTCATGGCGGTGATTTCACTGTTGCGGGGCAAGGGGTTGCCACTGACCCGCGGCACATTGCGGATTTCGCTGGTGATGGCCGTGATCGGAACGCTGGTGCCCAATACCGCGTCTTATACGGCGATCGTGCATTTGCCATCTGGGATCATGTCGATCCTTTTGTCGCTGATCCCGATGATGGCTTTTCCCATTGCGCTGGGCCTGCGGCTGGAGCCGTTTCGCATCACCCGGTTGGCGGGACTTTCCCTGGGGCTGGTCGGGGTGTTGTTCCTGGTGATCCCCGAAGCCAGCCTGCCGGATCGCGCCATGTTGATTTGGATCCCGGTCGCGTTGATTGCTCCGGTTTGCTACGCGTTCGAGGGCAACTATGTGGCCAAGTGGGGCACCGGCGGACTGGACCCGATTCAGGTTCTGTTCGGCGCATCGCTGATTGGGTCGGTTCTGGTGCTGCCGATGGCCATCGGATCGGGCCAATACATTTCACCGTTTCGCTCCTATGGTGCGGCAGAATTTGCGTTGGTGGCCTCGTCCATTATCCATGTGGTGGTCTATGCATCCTATGTGTGGTTGGTGGGCAAGGCGGGGCCGGTGTTCTCCATGCAGGTCAGCTATTTGGTTACCGGGTTTGGCGTGTTCTGGGCGATGGTCCTTTTGGGGGAAAGTTATTCCTCCTATGTCTGGGTCGCCATGGGGCTGATGCTGGCCGGAGTGTTTCTGGTACAGCCGCGCACATCAACTGAACTTGCACCGTCGAACAAAGGCGGTCAGGATAAAACTCAAGAATTTCAGCAGGCGGGTCTATGAATCTGATAGCTTTTTCTGAAACTGGCGGTGCTCTTACCACGCTCGCCGTTGTGGTCATCATGTTCATCCTCTTCATGCGCGAAGCCTATCCGGCCGAAGTTGTGGCGATCGGGGGTGCGGCGACCATGTTGGTTCTGGGCTTGTTGCCCTATGACGAAGCGCTGCATGTCCTGTCCAACCCGGCACCCTGGACGATTGCCGCAATGTTCATCGTCATGGGGGCCCTTGTGCGCACCGGTGCGTTGGAGTGGTTCACGCAACTGGCTGAAAAACAGGCGGATTCCCGACCAGCCGTGGCCATTGGCGCATTGATGATCTTTGTTGTCGTTGCCTCGGCCTTTGTGAACAATACGCCAGTTGTGGTGGTCATGATCCCGGTATTTGTCCAGCTGTCGCGCAAATTGGGCATTTCGGCCAGCAAGATGCTGATCCCGCTCAGCTATGCGGCGATTCTGGGCGGAACGTTGACCTTGATCGGGACCTCGACCAACCTGTTGGTGGATGGGGTTGCCCGGGCGCGGGGATTAGAGCCGTTCACCATTTTCGAAATCACGCCATTGGCGATCATTCTGGTGATATGGGGCGCGATCTATTTACGGTTCGTGGCCCCGCGTCTATTGCCTGAACGCGCCAGCATGGCGTCAATGCTTTCGGATCAGCAGACTTCGAAAAAGTTCTTTACTGAGGCGGTGATACCTCCGGAAAGCAATTTGATCGGGCGCGAAGTGACCAGCGTACAGTTGTTCAAACGTCCCGGTGTTCGACTGATCGATGTGATCCGGGGCGATCTGTCTCTGCGCCGCGATCTCAAGGGTGTTGAACTGCAGGTCGGGGACAGGGTGGTTTTGCGCACCCGGATGACCGAATTGCTGAGCCTACAATCCAACAAGGAACTCAAACGGGTTGATCAGGTATCGGCGGTGGAAACCTCGACTGTCGAGGTTCTGATTACGCCGGGCTGCAAGATGGTCGGGCGCACGCTGGGCGAATTGCGTCTGCGTCGTCGATATGGTGTCTATGTTCTGGCCATGCACCGCAGCAATCAGAACATCGGTCAGCAACTGGATCAGTTGGTGGTGCGCGTGGGCGATACATTGCTGCTCGAAGGGGCTCCGGAAGATATCCAGCGTCTGGCCCAGGACATGCAGATGGTCGATGTGACCAAACCAACGGCGCGCGCCTATCGCCGCAGCCACGCGCCGATCGCGCTCGCCTCGATTGCGGGGATTGTCGCCCTGGCTGCATTGGGTGTGGCACCGATTCTGTTGTTGGCAGTGTTGGCCATGGCCACGGTCTTCCTGACCCGGTGTATCGACTCGGACGAAGCGTTCTCATTTATTGATGGGCGGCTGTTGGCCCTGATTTTTGCCATGCTGGCGGTGGCAACAGCATTGGAAACTTCGGGCGCAATCGACCTGATTGTGCATAAATTCGCCCCCTATCTGAGCGGCCTGCCGCCTTTCCTGATCGTCTGGGGGCTGTATCTGCTCACCTCGCTTTTGTCGGAGCTGATCAACCACGCGGTGGCGGTGGTTCTGACCCCGGTTGCCATTGGTCTGGCAGTGTCGCTGGGGGTGGACCCGCGCCCGTTGGTGGTGGCGGTCATGATCGCAGCCAGCGCAACCTTTGCCACGCCGATCAGCTATCAGACCAATATGATGGTCTATGGGCCGGGCGGTTACAAATTCACGGATTTCATGCGCGTCGGTATCCCGTTGAACCTGTCGGTTGGTCTTCTGGCGTCGGCATTGATTCCGGTGTTCTGGCCACTTTGATCTGAAAAGGACGCATTGCCATGACCAAACGCGATCTTCAGTGGGCCCTGATCATCGCGGGTGTCGTGTTGGTTTTTGGCTGGGCCATTGGATATGGTGTCGGGATAATGACACAGCCCCGGCATGTGGTGACGTCTCAGGCAGAGCAGGGTGAACCCGATTGGGCCAACCCTGATGTTCCCCGAACGGGCGGTGGCAAATACCCCGGCTATCAAGAGTTATACGTCAACGACTACGCCGACTTGCTGGATGCCGCAGCCGAAACGCGGGTGCGGCAAAAGTTGATTGATCTCTACCGTCATACCGATGTGGAGATGACGGTTCTGACGATCCCCGGAATGAGCGATTTTGGTCACGTCGGAGCAATCGAACCCTTTGCCACCGGGCTGTTCAACACCTGGGGCATTGGCGATGCGACGCGCAATGACGGGGTGCTGATCCTGGTATCACGCTTTGATCGCCGGATGCGGATCGAAATCGGCAGCGGGTATAGCGACAACTGGAACGCCACGATGCAGCGGGTGATTGACATCGCGTTCCTGCCTCAGTTCAGGCAGGATGCCTATCAGCAGGGAATAGAAGATGGCGTGGATGCCACGATCTTTGCCATCACGGGTGCCTTGCCAGGACAACAGGACGTTTCGACCGTTCAGCGCGGCTGGAATTGGATCGGGTATAAATTGCGTCAGTTCGGAGAATGGATCTGGGCGTTGCTGGCTGTGCCAGCGGGCGCAGCATTCTGGGGCATTCGCCGCTATTTGCGCAACCGTCCGCGTCCCTGTCGGGAATGTGGCACGATCATGGGGCGGCTGGATGAACAGGCGGATGATCAATTTCTGGATGATGGGCAGCAGACTGAAGAATTCCTGAAATCAGTTGATTACGACGTCTGGAGCTGTGGCCAATGTGGGCACATGGACATCGAACATTACCGCAGCTGGTTCTCGGGCTATGGTGATTGTCCGCGCTGCTCGTACCGTACGATGGCAACCCAGACCACGGTGCTGGTGTCGGCCACCACCTCCAGCACGGGGCGCAAGCGGATCGACTATGATTGCAACCACTGTGAGTACCACAATCAGGTGTTCCGAACGATCCCGCGCAAAACCAAATCCTCTAGCTCGGGCAGCAGTTCCTTTGGCGGTGGCAGCTCATCCGGGGGCGGTGCCAGCGGCAGTTGGTAAGTGGCGTCAAGCGATATGTTGTGACTGCCCGGCGCGACGCCCGGAAAACAGGCAACCGCCCAAAAACGTCCCTTCCAACGCGTTGTACCCGTGATAGCCACCACCGCCGAACCCGGCGGCCTCGCCCACGGCAAACAACCCCGGCACCGGGGTCCCATCAGCGCCAACCATCCGGCTGTCCAGGTCGGTTTGCAACCCGCCCAGCGTTTTGCGTGTCAGGATATGCAGCTTGACTGCGATCAATGGACCATTGTCGCGATCCAGAATGCGGTGGAGTTTGGCCGTGCGGATCAGCTTGTCTCCGCGATAGTTACGGGCGGCATTGATGGCGATGATCTGCGCATCCTTGGCAAAGGGATTGTCAACCTGGGCGTCCCGAGCCTCGATCTGGGACCGCAACCGTGCCTCGTCGACGGGCACTTCGGCGATACGGTTCATGCCTTTGACCAGATCGCTCAGGGTTGTGGCCACGACAAAATCGACTCCGTGTTTCTTGAACGCTTCGACAGGTCCGGGGGCGCTGCCGCGTGACAACAGTCGCGCCTTGAGCACTTGAAACCAGCTGCCCGAAGTCAGATCCGGGTTCTGTTCCGACCCGGACAGGGCAAATTCCTTTTCGATGATCTTCTGGCTCAGCACGAACCAGCTGTAATCTTGACCGGTCTTCAGAATTTCGCGCAGCGTGGAGAGCGTGTCGAATCCCGGCAAACAGGGTGCCTCCAGCCGTTGCCCCAACGAGTCAAACCACATCGACGACGGCCCGGGCAGGATCCGAATCCCGTGATTGGGCCAAATCGGGTCCCAGTTCTGTACCCCTTCGGTGTAATGCCACATGCGGTCTGGGTTGATCACATGGCCACCGGCGGTTTCGGATATTGCGATCATGCGGCCGTCGACGTGAAACGGTACGCCTGACACCATGGTTTTGGGCGCGGTGCCCAGACGGTCAGCGGGCCAGGCTTTGCGCACCAGTTCCAGATTGCCGCCAATCCCACCCGAGGCGACAATGATGGATGGCGCGTAACATTCGAATTCACCGATCTCATGCCGGCTGGTCTTTTGTCCCCGGGGGCTGGCATCTTCAGCCAGGATTTCGCCGGAGACGCCTTTGGCCGCGCCGTTTTGCATGATGATGTAGCTGACCTGATGGCGGTCCCGAAAATGAATGCGCCCGGTGGCCATATGATTGCGCACACGGGCTGCAAAAGGGGCAACAACCCCCGGTCCGGTGCCCCAGGTGACATGAAACCGGGGGACAGAATTCCCATGTCCTTCGGCCGTGTCTCCACCGCGTTCGGCCCAGCCCACAACCGGGAACCAGCGCAGCCCAACGTCATGCAGCCAGCTGCGCATTTCACCAGCCGCAAAGTCCAGATATGCATCGGCCCATGCGCGCGGCCAGGCATCCTCGGGGCGGTCGAACTGTGCGCTGCCCAGCCAGTCGCGCCGCGCCAGATCCGGACAGTCGCGAATACCCATGCGACGTTGTTCCGGGGTATCGATCATGAACAACCCGCCCAGGCTCCAATGGGCCTGACCACCCATGAAATGTGCCGGTTCCTGATCCAGCAAAATGACGGTTTTGCCGCGGTCACCCAATTCGACCGCGGCGGCCAATCCGGCCAATCCCGCGCCAACTATGATGACATCGGCGCTGTTGATTTGACCGTTTTGATGGGGCACGCGCTGCTCCTTTGGCATATCTGCCGGATCAGCCTAGCCGTGTCGCGGCCACTCAGGCAACCTGTGCGGGCGGTTCGTGCCGTTTGGTCACCCGGCGGCATCACCCATAACGCTGGGCAAATCGGCGCAGGATTTCGCCCGGCACCGTCACCTCGGCGGCGTGGCATTGGGTGATCAGTTCATCCGCCTGTTCGGGCGGGAAATAGCCGTGACCGGAATAGATCCGGATGCGCTGTTCAAAATCGGCGGCATCGGCTTCGGGGTGGAACTGGGTGGCATAGACGTTTTCGCCAAACCGCACCATCTGGAACGGGCAGGGGGCCGAGGCCACCAGATGCACACAGCCCGGCGGCAGCGCCTGCACCGCTTCCTTGTGGCCGACAAAGGCTTCGAACGCGACGGGTAACCCCGTTGTGAGCGGATCGTTTTGCGCGTCCTTGGTCAGGGTGCAATCGGATGGGCCGACCGGTTCGCCGTATTGTGCCTTGGACACGTCGCCGCCCAGATGCGCGGCCAGAATGCCCAGACCGTAACAGCAGCCCATGAATGGGTGATCCAATGCGGTGATCTGCGGCATCAGCCCCAGCACGGTCTCTTCGATCCGCGCATCCATCGGGGATTTTTTCGCGGGATCGTCGCTGACACAGCCTGGGCCGCCGCCGACAATCACACCGGCGTAATCGCGCACATCCAGCCCAGCGGGCAACTCTTCGCAATCCAATCGCACCCGGTGACAGCGTTCAGCCGTCAGGCCGGATCGGTTCAGGATAGAGGCAAACTCCGCATCGGCGGCGTCGGTTTCGGGGCGCAATTGCAGGATCAGAAATGGCTTCATGGCCGTTGGTTTAGGCCAACCGGGTATTCATGCACAAGGGTGCGCAGGGCCCCCGCGACATTTCACCGGCGCAGCAGATAGATATCCATGATCCAGCCGTGATCGGCGCGCGCCTGTGCGCGGGTGTCGATGATCGTCTGACAGACCTCGGACAAGGGGCCAGACAGGGTGATCTCTTCGGGCATTCCGGCAAAACCTGACCACCAGATCTGAACGCCGTCCTGATCAAGGGTCTGGAAGGAACAGGTCCCGTCCAGCATCACCACAACGGTATCTGCCCCCTCAGGCCAGCCGTGATCGCGCAATTGACGGCCTGTGGTGATCACAACAGGTCCATTGATTTCGTTCAGCGGGATCGCGTGCCCGGCGGTCAGCGCCTGGATCGACGTGATGCCGGGGATGACCGATATGGTGAACGCGGCCCGGGTCAGCAACCGGTCGGCGATTCGCATGGTGCTGTCATAGAGCGACGGGTCGCCCCAGACCAGAAACCCCACCTTGCCACCGGTATCCGGCAGGTTGGCGGTGATGTTCTGCCACCAGATTTCGGCAATGGCATCATGCCAATCATCGACCCGCCGGCGATAATCGGTGGTGGCCTCGTTTCGGATGGGCAGGTCGAATTCGATGATCTGCGGACCAGCGCCCCGGATCGCCCGGTCACAGATCTGACGCCGCAAACCAGCCAGATCATCCTTGCCCGCGCCCTTGTTGGGGATCAGGATCAGATCCTGCGCGTTCAGCGCGTCCACCGCCTGCAACGTCAGATGCTGGGGGTTGCCGGTGCCGATTCCGATCAGGGTGAGTTCGATCATCTGTCAGAGCCCTTGCCAAAACAATCATGTGCCAAAAACAAACACGGCCCCGTAATGGGGCCGCGTCCGTGTGTGTGCAAGCTGAATTACGCCGCGTTATAGAGGCGCGGCGTCACCAGACCGGATCCATTCAGGCCACGCATGGTCTTGGCCGCGGCCAGCACGGCCAGATCGGCGACGGGTTCAATCAAAACGACCAACATATAGGCCCCACCAAAGGTCAGCACTGATGTCATGGTTTCCGCGCCAAAGCCCTGACCGTAAAAGGCCCAGAAACCAACCCAGGCCACAACGCCGCCCTGATAGGCGGTGCTCAGCGCCAGGGCCTGTGTGTATTTCAGATCAACATAGGCTGTACCGGGCGCGATCATGCGGTTTGCCACGGCTTTCAGCGCGAACAGCGGCACCAACAGGGTGGTGACGTTGATGAAATACTGGGGCAGGTCGGTAGGCGCAAAGAACATGCCCTGCAACAGCAGCGCCATCGCCAGACCCACCGCAGCAGGGGCTGCGCCCAGGATCAGGAACAAGGTCGACCCGAGGATAAAGTGGACCTCGGACACGCCGACGGGGAAATGTGGCAGCACCTGAAAGAAGGTGAAGGCCGCAGCGGTCGCCATGACCGAGCGCACCGCCAGAGATATGGCACCGGATACGCCAAAGGCAGACGCGGCTTCCTTGACCATATAGGTGGCGGCACCGGCTGCAGTTGCGTAGGACAGCGTGATTTTGGCACCGTTTACGATGCCTGGTTCGATATGCATAATGTGTCTCCCTGCCGTCTCACCCGACGGCCGAAAAGTTCAGGACCAGACCGGGACCATCCCGGACCGCTGACGGCAGGTCTCCTGACTCGCGGGTCATAGTTTGCCCCGACCTTCCCGACGCCCTTTGGGGCGATCAGTGGTCTTTGGCGGGGCACACTCTCCGCTCACAGTTGCGGGGGCAGTCACGGATTTGGCGCCTTTTGGCTACACCACACCGTGTTCCCTTTTAATCCCTTGGTCTTGGACCGCTGGGAACCGTCAATGGCCTTTGTTTTCATAAGGAATCGCAGTCTGTCAAGCGTCACTTACGCGTCCGCAACAGCCAAGGCTCCATACAGGATCAAAACCGGCGCCTTGGTATCCAGCTGCGCCAAATGAGCGGGCAGATCACCCAATGTGTGATGCGACAGGGCCTGGTCCGGCGTCGAAACACCGGTGGCCAACAAACAGGCAGTGTCGGCGGACAACCCACGCTCCAGCAGCTGTTCGGCAAGGGCGGCAAAGGTGCGTTTGCCCATATAGACCACGGTTGTTGCTTCGCCATCGGCCAGCGCCGCCCAGTTCAGTTTTTCGGGCAATTCGCCAGTAACATCGTGGCCGGTGACATATTGCAGGCGCCGTGCCGTCAACCGACGGGTCAGCGGGATGCCCGCCGCCGCTGCTGCGGCCGACGCGGCTGTGACACCGGGGATGATTTCGTATTCGATCCCGGCTGCGCGCAGGGCGGTCAACTCTTCTTCGAGCCGTCCGAAAATTCCGCAATCCCCGGATTTCAACCGCACAACCCGCGCGCCGGTGGACGCATAGTCCACCAAAAGCTGGCTGACGTGGTCCTGCTTGGGGGACGGGCGGCCCGCGCGTTTGCCAACGCCGACCAGATCGGCGTCCTCGCGCGCATGGCTCAGGATCGGGCCGGAACTCAGGTCGTCAAACAGAACCGCATCGGCCTGTTGCAGAGATTTGACCGCCTTGACGGTCAACAGGTCGGGATCGCCCGGCCCGGAGGAGACAAAACTGACAAAGCCGCTCATCGTCACGCTTCTCCAGTGATGAGGTGAAAGAAAGTGCCCGTGACATTGCCTTTGATCGACCCGGTTTCTGGCACCGGGTTGCCATCGGCGTCAAATACCTGTGCCAGCGGGGCGTCGGGTTCGTCCAGGATTGTGGAATAGTGGAATTCATGCCCACGCAGGGCGCGACCTGCGTCAAACCCAGGCATTCCTGCACCCAGAACCGCCCGGCGATACCCCAGATGGAACTTGCGTTTTTCATAGGATGTGACCAGGCCCAGCAGACCGGCCATCTGATGGCGCACACCCTGTTTGTCGATCAGCGCCTCGCCCAAGGCCATGTATCCACCGCATTCGCCATGCACCGGTTTGGTCTGCGCATGTTTGCACAGACCAGCACGGAAATTCGCAGCTGCGGCCAAGGTGCCGCCGTGCAATTCGGGGTATCCGCCGGGCAACCAGACCAGATCCGCATCGGTCGCCGGGGCCTCATTGGCCAGCGGTGAAAACGGCAGGATTTCTGCCCCCGCATCACGCCAGCCTTTCAGAAGGTGCGGATAGGTAAAGGAAAACGCCGCATCCCGTGCCAATGCAATGCGCTGGGCAGGGGGCTTTGGCAGACCGTTTGTTGCGGGCTCGACCGGCCCAGCCATGGCGGCGGCCTTGATCGCGTCGAGATCGACGTTGTCCCGCAGGAAAGTGGCGTAGCCTGCAATCGCGGCGTCCAGATCGGGATGTTCAACGGCCTGAATCAGCCCCAGATGCCGCTCGGGCAGGGTCAGATCACCGCGCCGGGGCAGAGATCCCAGAACCTTGATGCCGGCGCGCTCCATTCCCAAACGGGTCAGGCGTTCGTGCCGGGGGCTGGCGACGCGGTTCAGGATCACCCCTGCAAAGGGCAATTCCGGGTCGTAATTTTTGAAACCCAACGCTGTAGCGGCGGCCGATTGGGCCTGTCCGCCGACATCGACCACCAGAATAACGGGCCACCCCATGCGCTTGGCGGTTTCCGCACTGGTGCCGAACGCAGTCTGGCCCCGCGTGGCGACCCCGTCATACAGACCCATGGACCCTTCGCCGATGCAGATTTCTGCGCCCTCAGCTTGCGCCGAAATTGCGTTCAACAGGTCCGGTGCCATCGCCCAGGTATCCAGATTGAACGACGCCCGTCCGGCGGCAGCCAGATGAAACGCCGGGTCGATATAGTCCGGGCCGCTTTTGAACGGTTGAACGGCCAGCCCGTCGTCGGCCAAAGCGCGCAACAGACCCAGCATGACCGTGGTCTTGCCGGTGCCCGATGCAGGCGCTGAAATCATCAGACCTGCTGGCATTATTCTACTCCTTCCGGGAACCGTGGATTGGTGCCGACGGGGCGATAGCGGCGGTCATAATCGCCAGCATACAGGCAACTTTCGTCGAACTCCTCAGCTCCGATGGCGCGGCCGACCAAGATCAGCGCAGTGCGGCCGCGTTCACCATCGGTGGCCTCGATCAACGTGTCCAGTGTCGCCTTGACCACCCGCTGGTCCGGCCAGGTTGCCCGCCAGATCACCGCCACCGGGCAATCGGCACCATAATGGGGGGTCAGCCGGTCGACCACATCGTCCAGCACATGCACCGACAGGTGAATGGCCAACGTGGCACCTGTGCGGGCAAAATTCTCCAGCGTTTCGCCTTCGGGCATCGACGAGGCGCGGCCCGAGGTCCGGGTCAGGATCAGCGATTGTGCAACACCCGGCAGGGTCAGTTCAGCGCCCAAAGTGGCCGCCGCGGCGGCAAAGGCGGGCACACCCGGAGTCACGTCATAGGGAATATCTTCGGCACGCAAGCGGCGCAGCTGTTCGCCCATGGCCGACCAGACCGACAGATCACCAGAATGCAAACGGGCCACATCGTAACCGGCGGCATGGGCGGTTTTGATCTCGGCAACGATCTCGTCCAGCGACATGGACGCGGTGTTCACGATATGCGCGCCCTCGGGGCAATGTTGCAGCAATTCGGTCGGGACCAGCGATCCGGCATACAGACATACGGGGCAGGCGGCGATCAGGTCGCGCCCGCGCAGGGTGATCAGGTCAGCAGCACCCGGTCCGGCGCCGATAAAGTGAACGGTCATCAGGTTCGTCCTTTTACAGTCGCCTGCGCAATCGCCACTGTGGCGTTGCCGTTGGCGGTTATTACGCGGGGGCTTAGCAAACGTACAGTTGCCCCTTTGACGCTGGTCCGTGCGCCTGCTTGTGCAGCGGCTTCGGCCAGCGACCCGGTTCCAAACCGGGCCTTGATCCGGGGGGAACAGGTCAATGTCTGTTCTCCGGCAATTTCATTTTCGTCCAACGCGATCAGGGGCACATCCAGCTCTTTGGCCAGTCGTTGCAGCACGGGTGTCTGTGCCTTGGTTGAGATCGACGCCACCGCATCCGGTGTCTGCCCGGTCAGCGCCAGAACGTCGCGTAGATCAGCAACAGTTGCGCCTGAGCGAAAGCCGAACCCCGCCACCTTCATCGGGTCACGCTCCACTGGATCACCGGGCGGGCCCGGTCCCAGCCATACATACTGCCCAAGGGGGCGGCTTCGGCGATTTCCGCTTTTAACAGATGACCGCCGCGGGTCTTGTGGGCGGTCATCAGCAGCGTCTCGGTTTCCAGCGTCACACCATTGGCAACGATGCGCGTACCTTCGGGTAGGATATTCCAAAGGTGATCCAACAACATCTGCGAGCCACCACCGCCGATAAACACGGTGTTGGGCAGCTCAATTCCGTCCAGCACGGCGGGGGCCTTGCCAATGACCGGTGTCATCCGATGGGCTATTCCGAATTTTTCCGCGTTTGCACGAATATTTGTCAGACGATCTTCGCGTGGTTCGAAAGTGATAGCGCGCGCGCCACGTGCGGCCAGACACCATTCGACCGAAATCGACCCGGACCCGCCGCCGATGTCCCACAACAGTTGACCCGGACACGGGGACAGGGCCGACAGCGTCAGGGCACGGATTGGACGTTTGGTGATTTGGCCATCACTGTGGAACAGATCATCCGCCAACCCCGACGCCTGGGGTAGCCCAGCAGCACCGGCCGCCTGGATCGCCACGGTAACAAGCGTGTCTATCTCTTTGAGATCAAAGGTCTTGGCAGATGTTGTGCGGATGCGCTCCATCGGGCCACCGAGGCGTTCCAGGACACTGACCTGCGAGGCACCGAACCCTTGATCGGTCAACCATGCGGCCAATGAACCTGGGCCTGCGGCATCTCGAAGCGTGCAAATGATCTGAACACCGGGTGCCAAAAGCGGAAGCAACTGCGCAAACGGGGCCGCATGCAGCCCTGTGCATAACACCTCTTCCAGCTTCCAACCCAGCCGGTTGGCGGCCAAGGCAAATGTGGATAACCCGGGAAACGATTGCCATTCCCCATCCGCCAGATGACGTGACAATGACCCGCCCGCCCCATACCAGAATGGGTCACCCGAAGCCAGAACCGCCACTTTGCGGCCTCGTGCAGCCAGAACCGGATCAATCGAAAAGGGAATAGGCCAGGGCTGGCCGCGGTCACCGGCATTCACCAGATCCAGATGGCGCGGACCACCAAAGATGATTTCTGCCGCGTCCAGCGCGGATCGGCTTGCATCCGACAGCCCGCTCAGGCCATCTTCGCCCAAGCCAATAATCGACAACCACGGGTTACTCATGACACGCATCCTTTTGCTTGGCGGCACAACCGAAGCGTCGCGCCTGGCCAGCGTTCTCGCAGAACGCGGTGCGGATGCGGTGTTTTCCTATGCCGGACGCACGGCCAGCCCGGTGGCGCAACCGCTGCCCATGCGGGTTGGCGGATATGGCGGCGTGGGCGGTCTGGTCCAATACCTGAGCCGTGAAAACATCACCCATGTGATCGATGCCACCCATCCCTTTGCCGCACAGATGAGCACCAATGCGGTTGCGGCCTGCGCGCAAGCGGGTGTGAAATTGGCCGCGCTGGAACGTGCACCATGGCAGGCGGCTGAGGGAGATTCGTGGTTGCATGTCAGCGATATGCAAGGCGCAGTTGCTGCATTGCCCGAAGACAAGGTCAACGTTTTTCTGGCCATCGGAAAACAGAACCTCGACGTGTTTGCCGCCAAACCCCAGCACCATTATCTGCTGCGTCTGGTCGACGCGCCAGAGGCGGCGCTTCCTTTGCCTGATACGTCCCTGGTCATTGCCCGCGGTCCGTTTGACGCCGACACTGACACAGCCCTGATGCTGGAACACGCCATCACCCATGTGGTTGCCAAGAATGCCGGTGGCGCGGGGGCCGAGGCCAAGCTGATCGCCGCACGGACTTTGGGCGCGACGATCATCATGATCGACCGCCCCCAGGTGCCGCAGCGCCGGATCCTGCGATCCGTTGATCAGGTTCTGGCCTGGTTGGATCACGCCGCCGACCCCTCCTGATCGGGGGCATACCGGGGAGTATAGACATACCGCCCGACGACCCGTGTGTCGCTGTTGCCGACAATAACCACGGTGCGCATATCCGCCATTTCGGGCGTCGCGTCTTTCAGAGGGACTGTGGTGATGGTCTGCCCCGGTTTGGTCACGTCGCGGGCAAAGCTGATCAGCGTGTCGCCGCCACAAGCTTCGCGCAGGATCTCCAGCGCGCGGGCGAACTGATGCGGGCGCGATTTTGAACGCGGATTGTAAAACGCCATGGCAAACCCGGCCTCGCCAGCTGCGCGCAGGCGGGTTTCGATCAGGGACCAGGGTTTCAGATTGTCGGACAGGTTGATCGCCGCGAAATCATGGCCCAAGGGCGCACCGATCTGGGCCGCCGCTGCCAACATGGCTGTGATGCCGGGCAGGACCTTGATGTCGATGTCCAGCCACTCTGGCTTGCCGTCTTCCAGCGCTTCGAACACGGCCGAAGCCATGGCAAACACGCCGGGATCACCGGAAGAGACCACAACAACCCGTTTGCCTTCGGTCGCCATTTCCAGCGCATGGGCAGCGCGGTCGACTTCGACCCGGTTGTCGCTGGCGTGCAGGGTCAGCCCGTCACGCGGTTCGATACGTTTGACATAAGGGATATAGCCGACGATGTCGGTGGCCTGGGCCAGCGCATCGCGCACTTCCTGGGTGACCAATGCCTCGTCTCCGGGGCCAAGCCCCGCGATAACGACCCAGCCGTTTTCCGAAACACTCATGGTCTGCGCCCCTGTCCATGGACCATCGCGATGGAGAAATAGGGCACAGGGCCGTCCAACTCGGACAGCTTGTGCACTTGTTGCTCGGCCATGGTGCCTTTGACCACAATCCAGGCGTCGTTCAAACGGCCAGCCCGTTCCAGGGCACGACGCAGTTTTGGCAGATTGCGGCCAATTTTCATCACCACCAGCGCGTCGGTTCCAGCGGCACGTTCGGTCAGCTCGTCTTCGGAGAGCGTCGCCATTGCCACGGTCAGCACATCGTCGCCCCAGGTGATCGGGTGGCCGGTGGCGGTCCAGCAGCCGGACATACCGGTTATGCCGGGGATCACGTCGACCTGTGTCCGGTCGCGCAGGCGGGTATAGAGATGCATGAACGACCCATAAAGGAACGGGTCACCTTCGCACAGGACCACGACGTCTTCGGATTGAGACAATTCGGCCAGACGGTCGGCCCAATCGTCATAAAACGCCGAAAGCTGTCGGTTGTATTCGGGATCGGAGAAATGGATTTCCGTGGTGACCGGGTATTCCATCGCATGTTCCACGGCCGTATCGGGCATCAACCCGTTGACGATGGTGCGGGCCTGGCCCACGTGGCCAGCCTTGCGGAAATAGGCCACATGACGCGCCGATTGGATCGCGCGGTATGATCGGACGCTCATCAATTCGGGATCGCCGGGACCCAGCCCGGCACAGATCACTTTACCCATGTCACTCTTTCCAGCTGGCCAGCGCGTTGATCGCGGCCACGGTGATGGCCGATCCACCCAAGCGACCTTTGACGATCATCGACGGCACCGGCGGATCTTGCATCAATGCGTCCTTGGATTCCATGGCGCCGACAAACCCCACGGGGCAGCCGATGATGGCGGCAGGGCGGGGGCAATTCGGATCCTGCAGGATGTTCAGCAGGTGAAACAGCGCCGTGGGGGCGTTGCCAATGGCAACCAGCGCGCCTTCCAGCTTGGGCCGCCACAATTCCACGGCAGCCGCAGAGCGGGTGTTGCCCATCTCCTTGGCCATCTCGGGCACTTTGGGGTCGCGCAGAGTGCAGATCACTTCGTTGTCGGCGGGCATGCGCGGACGGGTGACGCCTTCGGACACCATATAGGCGTCGCACAGGATCGGTGCGCCATTGGCCAATGCGGCGCGGGCGATTTCGGCCATGCCGGGGGTGAAGCGCACGTGTTCTTCCAGCCCCACCATACCGGCGGCATGGATCATGCGGACAACAACGGATTCCTCGTCCTTGTTAAAACGGGCCAGATCGGCTTCGGAGCGGATGGTGGCAAAGCTCTCTTTATAGATCTTGGCGCCATCGGTTTCATAGGTGTGGAGCATCTCAGGTCCCCTGGGTCAGAATGTCGGGTGCGCGGCGCAGGGCGTCGGCGGTCAAATCGGTGTGGGCGGGTCGATCCGCGGCGGTGCCACCCCGGATCAGGTCAAAAGTATCAGGGCCGGTCGCGGTCAGCGTCAGCGGGGCCGGGCCGGGATGCGCGCATCCTTTGGCGCAGCCGGACACGTGCAGGGTTTGGTTGGCGGGCAATGTGGGAGCCAGATCCAACGCCAGCTGACGGGTGACGCCAAGCGCCTGCGGGCACCCGGGCGCGCCTGTGCAAGCGGTCACTCGCAGGCGCGGGTCAGCGGCGTCAAAGATGACACCGTCGCAGGGGGCACAGGTGGCAAGCCCTTCGAGCAGCAGCATCCGCCAGGGTGTGAGCCGGATCGGGGATTGCTCTGCAAGGGCGGCAAAGCTGTCGGCCTCGATCTGACCAAACGCCAATGCCGCGAGCGTGCCCGAGGGGCAACGGCCAGGCAGGGGCTGAGTTTGTTGGGGGCGCGTCGCGCCGGTGGTATGGCCCTGCGGTAGTGTGGCGCCGTTTGCGATCAGCGTCTTCATCCGTCCGCGACCCGAGGGCGCGCCACCAGACGTCAAAAACCAGCGGGCCAGATCCAAGGCCGCGTCAGCAGCGGTTTCTACTGTGACCAAAAGCCCGGTTTCGGCCCCGTCAGCACGCAGGGTCAACCCGTCAGACGTGCGTTCAATGCGAATGTCGGCGGCCACATTTTGCAACACCGGGGTTGGGCCACAATCCACCGCGAAACCAAATTTTCCGGGCAGTTTCAAATCGGTGGCAGCCGTCAGTGCCGTGCTGAGTGCCGTGGCGATCCGGTGCGTGTCATCCCCGTCGCGCCAGAATGGGGTCAGCAGCACGTTACGGCGGGCTTCGGCTTCGGCGTCGTCGTCCACCAGCCCCAGTTTGCGCAGACCGGCGATCAATTCAGGATGAGACTCCTGACGAATGCCGCGCATCTGAAGGTTGGCGCGGGCGGAAAGGTCCAGCAACCCATTGCCAAAGCGGCGCGACAGATCGGCAATGCCGATGCCCTGTTCGCGGGTCAGACGTCCCAGAGGCGCGCGGACGCGTACCACCAGACCGTCGCCCGACATCATCGGACGCAGGGCACCGGGGCACCAGCCGTAAACCTTGGGGCTGTGGGCGGAGGCTGCGCTCATGCTGCGCCCTCCAGTTCGGCCATGATCGAATTGCGACGTGTGATCCACAGGCCCGCGTCATGCAGAGCCCGGAACCGGTCACGCATGGCCTGGAGCGCCTGTGGGTTTTCACGTTCCATGAAATCGACCAGATCGTCGCGCCCCAGAGTGGCTTCGAAATAGAGATCGAACAGATGCGGCTGTACCACCTGCGCCAGATGGGCAAAGGCCGCCATATGGTCCAAGGTTGCAGAAATTTCGGCTGCGCCCCGGAACCCGTGTTCCATCATCGCGGTCGCCCAATCGGGGTTGGCGGCGCGGGCGCGGGTGACGCGGGCAATTTCTTCGCCCAAAGATCGCGCCTGTGGCTGATCGGGGCGGGTGGCGTCCATGTGATAGAGCGCCGGGGCTTTGTGGCCCACCCGGGCCATGGCGGCGGCAAATCCGGCCTCATGCGCGGCATAGTCCGAGGCCATCAACAGGTCGGTTTCCGGCAGATCCTGCAGGTGGACAAAGCTGTCGGCACCCTTCAGCCGGTTTTCGAGAGCGGCGCGGGCGTTGGTGATGTCGCCTTTGGCGTCGATGGCGTGGGACGAGGCGTTGAGCCAGGCCTCGCCTGCGGCTTCGCGGGCCTCGTGGGTATAATCGTCCAGGGACGCGGTCATGTTCAGGCCGTATTGCCCGGGGCGGGGGCCAAAGACGCGGGGTGTCTCGGTCAGATAAGGGTTGTCGTCGGCGCTTTCGTCACGGGTGTGCAACACTGCGGCGGCGGATTCGAACATCTGCGCCAGCCCGGGGAACACATCGCGGAAGAGCCCCGACACGCGCAAAGTCACGTCGATCCGGGGACGGTTCAGGAGCGCCAGCGGGATCACTTCGAATCCGGACACACGTTCCGAATTCTCGTCCCATTTCGGTGCCAGTCCCGCCAGATGCAAGGCCATGGCAAATTCTTCACCGGCGGTGCGCATGGTGGCTGACCCCCACAGGTCGATGACCAACCCTTTGGGCCAGTCGCCATGGTCCTGAAGGTGGCGGCGCAATAACTCTTCGGCCAGTTTCACGCCCTGCGCCTGCGCCGCCCGCGACGGGACCGCGCGTGGGTCGGTGGTAAACAGGTTGCGCCCGGTCGGCAATACATCCGAGCGCCCGCGAAATGGAGAACCGGAGGGGCCGGGGGCGACCAGACGACCGGCCAACGCATCGCGCAGGCCCTGGCGTTCACTGTCACCGCAGTCACCGGTGCCAAAGATGTGCAGACCTTCGCCGTATTGGCTTTCTTTGATGTCACAGACAAAGCGGTCGATGCGTGTGATCGCTTCGGCAGGCGAGCTGTCAGGCGTCAGTCCCAGATCGGCTTCGACCCCGGTGCCCTGGGCTTCGGCGCGGATGTCAGAAATCAACCGGTCACGCCGGGCCGGGTCCAGACCGTCGGCGGTGGAGTATTCATCCAGCAGGCTTTCCAGTCGTCCCATGCCTTCGGGCAGGGCGGTCTGTGCCAGCGGCGGCGGCAGATGCCCGATGGTCACGCCGCCGATACGGCGTTTGGCCTGGGCGGCCTCACCGGGGTCATTGACGATGAACGGATAGGTGACGGGCAGGGCACCCGTCAGTGCCTCGGGCCAGCAGTCGCTGCCAAGCGCCACGGATTTGCCAGGGAGCCATTCCAGTGTTCCATGCGCGCCAATATGGACCAGCGCATCGATTTGGCCCCGCAACCACAGATAAAACGCGACATAGGCGTGGCGTGGCGTGCGTTCGAGATCGTGGTAATCATCGCTGCGTGTCTGAACATCGCCGCGTTCAGGTTGCAGCGCGATCAGCGCCTGACCGGCGCGCAGCGCCTTGAACACGAACTGACCGTCGATACAATCGGGATCACTGTCCGGTGCGCCCCAGGCCGCCTCCAGATCGTCGCGCAGCGTTGTAGGCAGGGCGTCGCGCGCGGCGAGGTAGTCCTTTACTGGCCAGCTCAACGTGTCGCGCATCAGCGCCTGACCCAGATCTGAGGGCGCAGCGACCGCATAGCTATGTGTGGCCAGATCCGTCAGAATTTCGGTGCAGGAGGCCAGCGCGTCCATTCCCACGGCATGAGCCAACTGGTGTGCCTTACCGGGATAGGTGGACAGGATGATGCCGAGGCGTTTGTCCGCGTTGGACAGGGTGGCCAGTTTGCGCCAGCCATCAACACGATCCACCACGGCGCGAATGCGATCGGCATCGGCGCGGTGGGCAAAGCGCGAGTATTGCAGATCGAGGTCCTGGCGTCCGGGGGCCTTGAAGCTGGCAACCCCGGCAAAGATCCGACCGTCGACTTCGGGCAGCACCACATGCATCGCCAGATCGGCAGGGGACAATCCGCGTTCGGCTTCGGCCCAATCCTTGCGCCGGGCGGTTGACAGGGCGACCTGAAACACAGGGCAGCCGACAACCGACAAGGGGGACCCAGATCCATCCGCCGCTTGGGCTGAAAAGGCTGTGGCGTTGATGATCGCAACCGGGTCCAGCGTGGGCAATGTCTCGCGCAACCATCCCGCAGCAGCAGGGGCTTTGAGCGAGGCGGCAAAGACGCCAAAGGCGGCATAGCCACGGTTGCGGAACTCGGCGATCAACGCATCCACCGGTTCGGTATCGGCAGAAGTTAGATAGGAGCGGTAAAAACTGACCAGAACCAACGGTTTGCCGTCCGGATCAACGTCCGGCACGACGCCCCGATCCGGATCATAAAACCCGAACTGCGGCATGGATTTGAGCCCCAGTACCGGCCCGGCATAGAGACCAGCAGCCAGCGCCAACTGGGCCAGCGCCGCCTGTGCTGCCACAGCGCCACCTGCATCGCACAACGCCTGCAATCGGCGTAATGTGGAAACGGGCAGGGTGGACAGTTCGTCCAGGCGTGCATCTTCGCGCCCGTCCGCAGGCAGGATGGCCAGGGCAATGCCCTTGCGCCGTGCCAAATCCTGAAGCGTGGCCAGACCATAGGACCAATAGCTTTCGCCGCCGATCAGACGCACCAGAATGCCCTTGGCCCCCTCCAGCGTCTGTTCGGCATAAACATCCACCGACAGCGGATGTTTCAGTGCTACCAGGTTGGCCAATCGGCACGTGGGCAGTTTGCCATTCGCGCGATGCCAGCCCGCCGCAAAAGCACCCAGGTCACTGTCCGAGAACGACAACACCACCAGGTCCGCAGGGTTTTGCCCCAGATCCTGTGGGGTGTCGGTCTGGTCCAACCCATGGCTTTCGCGAAAGACGACATGCATCGTGCGTCAGGCTCCCAATTCGGCGCGGATCGCCGTTTCGTTGATGTCGTCATGCTCGGCGATCACAACCAATTGGGTCTTGCGGGGCTGACTGCCCCAGGGCTGATCGAACTGGGCCCGAACCCGTTCGCCAACGGCCTGAACCAGCATGCGCATCGGCTTGCCGGTAACAGCGACGTACCCTTTGACCCGCAGGATGTTGCGTTCGCGCGCAAGACGGATGATTGCATCCTGCAACACTTGGGGGTCATCTACTTCGCCCATTTCGACCACTATGGATTCGAAATCGTCATGTTCGTGGTCATGATGGCCATCATGATGGCTGGGGCGGGCGTCCAAATCGTCTTCGGCGGCGGCGTTCAGACCCAGAATCACACGCGGGTCAATCACGCCTTCGCTCATTGGCAGCACCGGCAGCTTGCGCGGGGTTTCCGCATCAATCACGGCGCGTGCCTTGGCAATACCCTCTTCGCCAGCCAGATCCGCCTTGGAGAGCAGTACGATGTCAGCGCAGGAAATCTGATCCTCGAACACCTCGGACAGGGGCGTTTCGTGATCCAGCGACTCATCAGCTTCGCGCTGGGCCTGAACCGCGTCCAAATCCGGAGCGAACTGGCCTTTGGCGACAGCTTCGGCATCGGCCAGAGCAATCACCCCGTCCACGGTGATGCGCGATCGGATCGCGGGCCAATCAAACGCCTTGAGCAACGGTTTGGGCAGAGCCAGACCGGATGTTTCGATCAAGATATGTTCAGGCTGCTCCGGCAGGGCCATCAGCTGTTCGATGGTGGGAATGAAATCATCGGCGACGGTGCAACAAATACAGCCGTTGGCCAGTTCGACAATGCTGTTTTCCGGGCAGTTCTCATCGGCGCAGGATTTCAGGATGTCACCATCCACACCGGCGGTGCCAAATTCATTGACCAGCACGGCCAGACGCTTGCCCTGAGGGTTTTGCATCAGATGCCGGATCAGCGTGGTTTTGCCAGCGCCAAGAAAACCGGTGATGACGGTGACGGGGATCTTGTTGAGGTCGGACATGACTTACTCCTCTGTCGGCATTTCAGCCGGGGGGATACGTGCGATGGATTGTTTGCGAAAGACAACGGGGCGTTCGCGCCAGGGCACCAGCCCGTTGTCGGTATTGGAATAGGCGGTGACGCCGGCAATGATGTCTTCGGCGTGTTGCGCCGGGTCCATATCGCCGTACACATAGGACCAGCGCGCCGGCCCTCCGGTCAGCGCCATGGAACAGCCCCGGGTACAGGCCGACAGGCATTCCACCGGGCGCAAGCGGATATTGTCCGGCAGGTCGAAGGCCTGCAAGGCTTCGTACATTTCGGTGCCCGGGCGTTTGGCTTCCGGGTCGCTCATCTCTCCACGACGGCAGGTCGTGCAGATCGTCAGTGTTACCTGGCCCTTTTCAGCCATCATGGCAGACCTCTTTCGCGCGTTTCGACGACAAGGGAGAGATGGCCAGCAAGGGCGCCATGAGCGGCATGCCCAACAGCCGGACGCGAAACACCCCGTTCGCCCGTTACAGTTCCAGCGCTGGCAGGTCTCCCGGCTTGCGGATTTCGAGAAACCCACGTGGGGCTCTCTGCGGCTGGCCTGCCTTCCCAACCTTGCGGTCAGTGGCCAGGCAACCTCTCCGGTCACGGTCGCGGGGGCGGCTGCGCTTCGGCTTTGGACATTTACATGTCGCGCAGCCTATCGCATTCCCTCTTCGCCTGTCCTAGAACAGGCACCAGCCTTGCCCCCTTGCGGCAAAGGCCTGCCCCTTGTCAAGAGAAGGATGTCCCCCGTGACCGACACGCCAGAAACACCAAGTGATGACGATGCCCGCCACGCGGCGAAAATGGCCAAGAAAAAAGCCGCCCGCGACAGGATGATGGCCACCAAAGACGGTGAAAAAGGGCTGATCATCGTGCATACCGGCCCGGGCAAGGGCAAATCCAGCTCTGGATTTGGCATGATCATGCGCTGCATCGCCCATGAAATGCCCTCGGCTGTGGTGCAATTCATCAAAGGTGGTTGGCAGACCGGGGAGCGCACCCTGATCGAAACGCATTTTTCCGATCTGTGCCAATTCTATGCCATGGGCGAAGGGTTCACTTGGGAAACCCAAGACAAGTCCCGCGATATTGCCGCCGCGCAACGGGGCTGGGAAAAAGCCAAGGAAATGATTCGTAACCCCGAGATACAGATGGTGTTGCTGGACGAAATCAATATCGCGCTGCGCTATGAGTATCTGGATATCAACGAAGTGGTGGAATTTCTGGCCACTGAAAAGCCCGAGATGACCCATGTGGTGTTGACCGGTCGCAATGCCAAGGAAGAGCTGATCCAAATCGCGGATCTGGTCACTGAAATGGCGCTGGTCAAACATCCCTTCCGGGCGGGTGTGAAGGCGCAAAAGGGCGTGGAATTCTGATCTTTGGGTGAGGTCTGATCGGCGGTTCCTTCGGCGCGTCGATCTGGGCAGATCGCGCCGTCGTTTCCTTGACGCTCAGTGTCAGGGCCGACAGGCGGGTGATGTTTCCCACTGAACTGCTCTGCCATAGCTTTGGCAAAGCAGAGGGTTTGTGCCGCTCCCGGTGTGTGGGCCACCGGACTGAAAGTTCTCGGGGGGGGCAGTCTCAGGGCGCTTGTTGCATGTCTGAGCCATTCATCAACGCGGTCGGCGGGGTGTTTCCGATTGCGCTGTGGGGGCGACCTTCGCTGTCGTCGCTACACCACTCCTGGGTTTTGAACCTGCATCGTCCAGGCTCGGGACCCGGTGTGTGCTCAGGTCTTTCGCTCGGAACTTTCTGGTAAACCCTGCGATTGCGGCATTCGTCAGGGTCACACGGACAATGGCGTGACGTGGCTCATTCCAAGGGCAGATCAGCGACCCGGTGTGTCACCCTGGTGATCGCCTCATCCGACATCTTCAAGTGTTTTATCTCGGGCGGCATCTGGTCGGAATATTTTTTGCACCAGTTGTGGAGTGTCACCTCGGCAATTCCGCTCGGTGGCACCGCTCGGCATTGCGCGCGCCATCAGCGTGCAATCCTCCACCTGCTTGGGCAAAAACGTCATCTGTGCATGTGTGACCCTGCCCGGTTGTTGCACCTCTCTGTCTGCCGCGCTCGGAAAAGGCACTGGAAAACTCCAACGTTAGACCGCCCAGTAGTCAGCTATTCAGGTCAGGGCCAGGACCCCCGCACCGATGACCGGTCCGCGCGTCCGCTCGAAGCCGGGCACAGGGCTCCTGCTTCTTTTTGGTTGAAAATACCTGGTCGCTGCCCGTGACAGACAAAGCGACGCCAGTGGTCCGACCGACGTGTTCGATGCCGGCGGTGTGCTCCCGCCCGGAGCTCAGCGCATCGCAGATGCGCCTCCTCCCGTTGGGCCAGGCATCGCGCGGGCAAGCCCACCCGATGCCCGCCGTCCGTCGAGCGCCCGGTTTGTGTGACCTATACTTTGCGACTGGTGCAACTGGCAGCGATGAAGGCGTCGATCTCAGAGACCTGCTGTGGAGAGACCCGCAGCCCCAGCTTGCTACGCCGCCACAAGAAGTCTTCGGCCGTGCGCACCCATTCCTGATCCATGGCCCATTCGAGTTCCCGGGCCGTGATCGTGGCCCCAAAGGACTGTCCCAGATCGCTTTCGGATTTGGCATCGCCCAGAACGATCCGGGCTTCGGTTCCATAGGCCCGGATGAGTCGGCGCGCCCAATAGGGGGTTAGAAACGGATAGCTCTGCTCAAGCGCCTGCACCTGCGCCCCAAACTCGTCCACGCCAAAATCGCCACCTGGCATTGCCACGCCTGCCGTCCAGTTCGACGCGAGATCCGGAAATACCGCCTGGGCCTGTGCCATCGCGGCTTCGGCCAGTTTGCGATAGGTTGTGATCTTGCCTCCGAATACGGTCAGCAAAGGCGCGGCGGCCTGATCCAGATTGAGCACATACTCCCGGGTCGCGGCGGTCGCAGAACTGGCACCGTCGTCATACAGGGGGCGTACCCCTGAATAGGTCCACGTGATGTCATCCCGGCTGATGGGGTGTTCAAAGTACTCTGACGCAAATTTCACCAGATACTCCTGTTCGGCCTCGCTGCAGGTTGGGGCCGTGTCGGGGGAATCATGATCGGCATCGGTGGTTCCAATCAATGTGAAATCTTCTTCATAGGGGATCGCAAAGATGATCCGCCCGTCCGTGCCCTGAAAAAAATAGCACCGGTCATGATCAAACAGCCTGTGGGTCACAATATGGCTGCCGCGCACCAGCCGTACGGTTTCACGGCTTTTGATCCCCAACGGATCCTTCAGGACATCCGCAACCCAGGGGCCGGTGGCATTGACCAGCATGCGGGCGCGGTGCGTCTGGATGGTGCCGGTGGTTTGGTTCTGGACTTTGATCACCCAGAGATCCTGCTCCCGGCTGGCGGACACCACCTTGGACCGTGTCAGAATGTCGGCCCCGCGGGCCTGTGCGTCCCGCGCGTTCAACACGACCAGGCGGGCGTCCTCGACCCAGCAATCAGAATATTCAAAAGCCGTGCTGAATTCGGGTTTCAACACCTGCCCGGCAGGGTCTTGCGTCAGGTCGATCTTGCGGGTGCCTGGCAAGATGCCGCGCTTACCCAGGTGATCATACAGAAAGAGACCCAATCGGATCAACCAGGCCGGTCTGCGCCCCTTCATCCAGGGCATGACCCACGTCAACAAGCGCGAGGTCGGGGTGTCGCTTTCAAACCGCATGTCGCGATGATACGGCAACACAAATCGCATCGGCCATGAGATGTGGGGCATGGCGCGCAGCAGAGTTTCCCGCTCGACCAATGCTTCGCGCACCAGGCGGAATTCAAAGTACTCCAGGTATCTGAGTCCCCCATGAAACAGCTTGGTCGAGGCCGACGATGTAGCCGAGGCCAGGTCATTCATTTCGGCCAGTGTCACGCTCAATCCACGGCCCGCCGCATCGCGGGCAATACCGCAGCCGTTGATGCCACCGCCGATAATGAACAGGTCCTTGATTTCACTTTCAGACATTTTCGGTCCTTTCGGCTTGGGAGGCGACAAGGATCTTGGTGCCAGCAGCGCTGGCGGCTTCGGCGAAATCGGACGGGACGGGGCGGTCGGTAATCACCATGTCCAATTCGGAAATCGCGCAGATTCGTACCGCTGCGGTGCGCGAAAATTTTGACCCGTCACAGACCAAAATGCGTGTGCGGGCATTTTGCAACAGCGCGCGGGCAACCGTGACTTCGCGTGCATCGTGATCCAAAATTGCCCCATCGGTGTCTAGGGCCGAAGCCCCGATGATTGCGAAATCGGTTTTATATCGGGAGATGAAGGCCGCCGCATCTTCTCCGACAACCGCACCATCGCTTTGCCGGACAGCACCGCCCACCAGGATCAACTCTCTGAGCCGGGCAGACATCATGAGGTTTATAATGTTGATATTATTGGATAGAACCGTGAGCCCCTGATGATCTGACAGCGCGCGGGCGACCTGTTCCGTCGAGGTGCCGATGTTCAGGGAAATCGAACAATGTTCGGGGATGTGTTCGGCGACCAGCGCGGCCATGGCGTGTTTTCCGGCGGCGTTGAATTGGCGTCGCTCATCATACCCGCGCCCGGCCGCCGCCCCCAGCGGAACCGCGCCGCCATGGACACGGGACAACAAGCCCCGGTTGCTCAGGTCGCGCAGGTCCGATCGAATGGTCTGGCTGGACACTGACAGACGCTGGGCCAGATCATCGACTTCGACCTGCCCGTTTTTGGTCAGGAGCGCAATGATGTCACTATGACGGTTCGGGGCGTTCATGTCTGGGGCTCGCATGGTTTTGAGACCGTCAGGTACTTTCATTTCCTTTCGTTGTCACGCATTTATTTTCGTTTTGCTTTGGTTTGTGTCCCCCGCGTGCATCCGGGTACCTGCAGCGCAGGGCCAACGGGCCCCCCAGCATCCTTGGATGTTGGGAGGGACGGGCGGGAGAACTCCGGTTCGGATGGGCTGTCAAAGACTGGCGAGAAAGCGCAACAAGGCGTCGCGATCTTCGGCAGACAGGGAAATCACCGCATCCCGGGATGCGCGCGCTTCGCCGCCATGCCACAGAACCGCCTCCAACATTGTACGGGCACGTCCGTCGTGCAAGAAGCCCGCGTCGGGTGAAACCTGGGTGGTCAGACCGAGCCCCCACAAGGGCGGGGTACGCCATTCCCGTCCGCTGGCCAGCCCTTTGGGCATGTCATCGGCCAATCCGTCACCCATGTCGTGAAGCAGCATATCGGTGTATGGCCATATCAACTGAAAGCTCTGTTCCGGTTGATCCGGCAGCTTGTGAGTTACGAATTTGGGGCGGTGGCAGTCGGCGCAGCCGCTTTGGTGAAACACCGCCTTACCCCTCAGAACTTGGGGGGCATTGGCATTTCGTCTGGCTGGCACTGCCAGATTGCGGCTGTAGAACGTGATCAAGTCCAGCCCGATGTCGTCGATCTCTGTGAAGCGTGCATCATCGTTGCCATGCGGGGCGGCCTGACAGGCGGGTTGGGCGGCGGTACAATCGCCCCATGGATCAGGGTGCATGGACGATGAGATGCCGATGTCGAACGAAAACGCCGCTGCAGACTGGTCCCGAACCGTAGGGCTTGCTGCCTTGAGGCCAAAACGGCCCAGCACTGTCCTTTGGTATCGATCAGACCAGACCAGATTGGCGCGTCCCGAGATGCCGTCCGCGTCGTGATCGTCGGGGTCTGCTCCGGCCAGGATTTCGGTAGCGGGAATGGCCTCGAGCAATCCCAGACCAATCATCTGGGGTGCGACCCGGGGGGAAAGACGGGCGCCTTTGGCAAAAGGCCCCCAACCAAGGTCGACAATCTGGTGATCGGGCACGCGCAGATGTACCGTCATCCCATCGGCCAATGTGACAGGACGTTCGCTCCATTGGACATCAATGCGACCTTCGGCACGCAGTCCGGGCAGGCTGTGATCCTGAATCTGACCTCCATAAACAGGATCTGGGGCAGAGGCGGTTATGGACCTGTCCGTTGCACCGATTTCTGGCACCGAGATCTTGAACAGCAGCGACCCGCTGTCGCCCGTTTCATCAGGGGCCGCGCCGCGACCGTCCCGGATGTGACAGGATTGGCAGGCGCGGGCGTTGTACAGCGGTCCCAACCCATCGGAGGCTTTGGTCGATGAGGGCGAGGACACCCAAAGTTTTTCGAAAAATGCATTGCCCAGTTGAAACTCGAGCTTTTGCTCAAACTCCATGTTGCCAGAGGGTTGCGAAAACGCGTCCTGCCCAAAGACGTCACCGCCTGTGGCCGCGCCACCCGGGTAGGCTTCAAAAGCTTCGGGCTCCTGCGCGGTGACAGGTCGCTCAACTGCAATCCGGGCTCGGTTCTGTTCCTGCTGGGTCCAGGGCGCAACAGCCAGATGCGACCAGCCCGGGTCAAACTCCTGACTGACCGCCGGGTCTCGATCCTGGTCTGCGGTGTTTTCGCTGGCCAGCGCAATACTGGAACAGGAAACACAGAGCGTCGCAAAAAAGGTAACCGCGTGTTGCACCATAATCATGATATAGTCCGGTTTGGATGTAGAAACAGGCTTACAGGACGCAGTGCCCCTTGCCAAAACGAAAGCGGCCCGGACCTGGTCCGGGCACGCCGTTGCCGGGTTGCAGGTGCGCCGGCTGTTACCCGCCAAACGGCAGGATCAGGTTGATACCGATCACCGTGTCCTTGACGCCTGAATTATCAACACGTGCCAGTGCGCCGCCAACGGTCCAGCCATTTTGCAGTTCGTATTCCGCAGCCAGTGACGCCAGCTTGGTCTCTCCCGACGTGTCCAGATCCGCCTGGGCCAGGGTGCCTGACAGGGTGACTTCGCCAATCGCGTAAGCCGCGTTCAACGTCACATAAGTTGCATCATCGACGGTGCCACCAAAGTTCGAAAACCGAGCCACCTCACCGAACATGTCCAGCCCGGAGTCAAAGCTGTGGCCGATCCCAACCACGAGGCCCTGTTCATCGTCCACATCACCGACGCCAGCGCTCAGATGGCGGGCACCGATCTGGTAATAGGTGTCTCCGACTTCGCCATCCCATTGAATGGCAAAATTGTCGAGCTCGCCGGTATTGCCTGCGCCACCAGCGGCGACGGTATTGCGGCCCCGATCAAACCCGACAGACCGGCTCAGTCCGGTGTCGTCGGCATAAAAGACCCCAAAGGACAGCGTGCCAGCCCCGTCAAACTGAACGTCGGCCAGGATCCCAATCTGCTCGATCAACTCATAATCTTCGGCCAGCGTACCCCCAAAGAAACCGGCGGTATTGTCCCAGGCTGACCCAAAGACCGGATGCAGTTTGCCCAACGAAACGGTGGCGGATTGACCAACGGCAAAGAACAGGCCCAGCTCTTCGATATAGGCGCCAAAGTCGTCAAAGCTGCGATCGGCTGTGGCATCGGTCAGGGACTCGGCTGTGAGGGTAGAGAATACGCCGATCCCATTGCCAAACGTATAGGCACCGCTGAACGTCATAATGGCATAGGTGTCGCGGATTTCATTGGCCGCGACAGGAGAGGACACGATTTGTTCGTTTCCGATCTCGATTTCTCCTTCCCATTCGAAACTTTGGGCAACAACGGGCTGTGCCAGCAAAAGAGCTGGGGCGCTGGCCAGGATGGCCAGGGTAGTGGGCTTTTTCATCTTGTCTTCTTCTTGAGTTTGGAGGGGGTTGCAGCGTTACGTTATGTTATAACGTAACATGCCTACTGGCCGCCTTGAAAAGCATCAAGGCGAATCTGCGCTGAGCTGCGATATTGTGGGCAGGACGGGTATTCGGCAGAACTTGGGTAAGTGCCGGGCGACCGTCCCTCCGATCCAAAGATCAAAAATGCGAAAACTGAGTCGCATGCATGCGACCGATTTCGACCAATTTGACCTGAACTAGATCTATTTTGTCAGGATCAACTTCCCCGCCCGAGTGATGCGCAGGGAATAAATTTGACCGTTCAGCAGAATCCGCGCCTGATTTCCGCCCTTGGTCAGTTCTTCGGCGTGAAATGTGGGGAATACTTCGGTTGCGGTGGACACGGTGTCTCGGACGATTTGATTCATGGCATCAGCCTCGTTGCGGATCACATGGGGCCCTTGGCATCCGCTAGAACGGGTGCGGGGCCCCTATGGGGTTGCGTTGATGGTCGTGGCTTCCCGATTCCAGATCGGGTGGCTGATGTGTAATACCTGATTGATATAGTCAGCTTTGTCAATCTGACTTTTTTACTAAGGTATTATTTTTTGACAAACACTTGGTGATCAGTGTTCGCCAAGGCGCTGTATTTGTGCTTCAACTGAAACAATCCAGGGGGCGACCGGCCTGAAATATCAGGTTTTTTCAAATCTCCCTTTGGTTTCAGAGAGAATTTTACGCATTATGGGGCAAAGCTTTTGGGGATTGGAGACATGAAACGTATTTCACTCGTGCTGCTCTTGCCGTTGATTTTGACGGCTTGTGGCGGCTGGAAGCAACCGACAGAAGAGCGGCGCGCGACCAAAGAACGCTGCGTTGCCGGTGACTATGACGCCTGTGCTGAAATCGGGCATCTGGCCCGCGAAGAGATGAACGGGCAGGTGGTGGAATAAGACGCCAGTCTCTTGTGGTGTCGGGTTTTCCGACGACGGATTGAAAAAAAAGCACCTCGCAGCGATGCGGGGTGCTTTTGTGTTTGTGCAAGGATCAGATGTCGACCACCGGGATCGGTCAGTCCCGGGTGCCCGAGAACCGGGTTTGCCAATCTTCGCGTTGATCGTCGGTGATCTTGGCAAACAGAACTTCGGGGACGACAAATTCATGTCCCGGTGTCAGCGCGGACAACGCGGCCGGCACATCATCGGGCCAGCTGTCGTCGGTGCATTTCATCGACTCGAGCATACTGGCCGAGGCCTGTGGAATGAACGGCGCGCTCAGCACGGCATAAAGCCGAACCAGGTTCAGGCCCAGCCGGACCTGCGCAGCGGCCTGTTCGGGGTCGGTTTTGAACACGGACCATGGCGCGGTATTTTGCAGATATTCATTGCCCGCAACCCAGATTGCACGCAGCTCTTGGGCGGACTTGCGAACTTCCATAGCTTCCATATGGGCTTCATAAGTGCGGACCCGTGCAGTGACCTCGTCGATCAATGCCTGTTCCTGCGGCCCATATTCGGCACCCTCAGGCACCGCTTCGCCAAATTTCGAGCGACAGAATTTGGTGATGCGGCTGACAAAATTGCCCAGCACATCCGCGAGATCTTTGTTCACCGACTGCTGGAAGTTTTCCCAGGTGAATTCGCTGTCGCTGTTTTCCGGAGCATGGCTCAACAGCCACCAGCGCCAATAATCGGCGGGCAGGATCTCCAGCGCCTGATCCATGAACACGCCGCGCCCTTGCGAGGTCGAAAACTGACCGCCATCATAATTCAGGTAGTTGAAGGATTTCAGGTGGTCGACCATCTTCCATGGCTCGCCCGAACCCAGAATGGTCGCCGGGAAGCTGAGCGTGTGGAAGGGCACATTGTCCTTGCCCATGAACTGGACATAGCGCACGTCATCGGCCCCTTTGTCGGTGCGCCACCACCGTTCCCAATCGGCGTCTGTCTTGCCATTGGCCTCGGCCCATTCACCGGCGCAGGCGATGTATTCGATGGGGGCATCGAACCAGACATAGAACACTTTGCCTTCCATGCCGGGCCAATCATGGCCACCCTTTTTCACCGGGATACCCCAATCCAGATCGCGGGTAATGCCACGGTCCTGCAATCCGTCACCGTCGTGCAGCCACTTTTTGGCGATCGAGGTTGTCAGAATAGGCCAGTCGGCCTTGCTGTCGATCCAGGCGTCCAGATCCTCCTTCAGAGAGGACTGGCACAGATACAGGTGTTTGGTCTCGCGCACTTCCAGATCGGTGGACCCCGACACCGCGCTGCGTGGTTCGATCAGATCGGTCGGGTCCAATTGTTTGGTACAGTTTTCACACTGGTCGCCGCGCGCCTTGTCATAGCCGCAGTTGGGACAGGTCCCTTCGATATAGCGATCGGGCAGGAACCGGCCATCAGCGTTGGAATACACCTGTTTTTCTGAGACTTCGCGGATCAACCCTGCCTCTGCCAGCTTGCCTGCAAAATGCTGGGTCAGCACGTGGTTCTGCGGGCTGGAGGATCGGCCAAAGTGATCAAAGCTCAGGCAGAATCCCTTGGCGATCTCGGCCTGGACAGCGTGCATCTCGGCACAATATTCGGCGACCGGCTTGCCGGCCTTTGCGGCGGCCAGCTCGGCCGGGGTGCCGTGTTCATCGGTGGCGCACAGGAACATGACTTCATTGTTCCGGCACCGCTGATACCGGGCATACAGGTCCGCCGGCAGCTGGCTGCCCACAAGGTTGCCCAGGTGTTTGATCCCATTGATATAGGGAATTGCCGAGGTAATGAGAATCCGCGCCATTTTTATCCGCCGTCTGATGTGGTGCGGGCGTGTTTACCGCAGCTATGGGTATGCGTCACCCCCGAAACGAAGCCCATTTGTACACCGGGGGGGAAAGTCACGTCTTTCTCACTGTGTCAGGCTGGGCTGCCTGGGCTAGCGACGCTCGCGCTGACGTCGCAACAACCGGCCGACCACAAAGGACGTTCGCGGCGAATAGACATATTTGGTCCGGTCTTCGGGGGTTGGGCGGGCCCGCATCCGGGTCAGGCCAAAGATGATCAGCACCACATGGCCCAACGCGATGAATCCGAACAGGGCTCCGGGGCCATAGGCCTCGATCAGGCTGGAGGCGACATAGGGGGCGGCAATGGCCCCCAACGCAAAAAAGAACATCAGCGCGGCGGCGAGCTCGATTCGCTGCTCTGATGTGGCAAAGTCATTGGCGTGGGCAGCCGAGACAGAAAAGATCGGAAAGGTGGTAAAGCCAAAAAAGACCGCCGACAGCATGACGCCAGTGATGCCTGACGAACTGGCCATCATGGTGATGCCACAGGACACAATGGCGACGACAGACAACCAGATCAGCACCCAGCGGCGGTCGTATTTATCGGCTAACCAGCCCATCGGATATTGCGCCAACGCACCACCCAGAACAAAAGCCGCCAGGAAAAACGCGATCTGCCCGATCTCTAACCCGACTTCCTGGCCGTAAATCGGACCGACCATCCGAAAGGATGCCGAACTGAGCGCCGCGACGATCACACCGGCCACGGCCAGAGGCGAACAGCGCCAGGCCAATTTGGGCCGCAGACGGGGCGCATCGGGTGTTTCGGGCTGGCTCGCCTTGGTCAGGGTCAATGGCAACAAGGCAGCACAGCACAGGATTGCCAACAGGTTATAGGACACATAGCTGGCCGGCGGCAGTACGGCGATGATCAACTGGGCTCCCAGCGATGCGCTCATGTCGACGATGCGGTAAACCCCGGTTGCGCGGCCGCGGTTTTCATTGGTGACCTTTGAATTCAGCCAGGCTTCGATCACGGTGTAACAGCCGGCCACGCAGGTGCCCGACGCAATCCGCAGCATCGCCCAGACATAAGGGTCTTCGGTCAACGTGTGGCCGATCAACCCCATGGCACCCAACGCAGTACAGACGGCAAAAGCACGCGAATGCCCGACCGACCCCATCAACCGCGGGGCCCACCAGCAGCCAATGAAAAAGCCCAAGAAATGCGCCGACCCCAACAGACCGATCTGTCCCTTGTTAAAGTTCAGCGACAGGCCGGAAATTGCATCTAGCGGCCCGACCCCTCCGGTCGAGAGCTGCAGCAGAATGACGGACAAAAACAGGGCGGCAAAGGAAATGATCAGGCGCATGACGTCACACCATGGCGCAAGGTGGGCGGGCCGCTTGGGCTTTTTCGACGTATTGATGTCGCGAATGGGGTATTGTCATCACTTCGTCGCCTTATTCCGTAACATGGATCACGGCGCGGATGTCGATCTGTACCTGATCGGCAACCAGCTTGGGAAATCCGACCGCTCCGAATGCCTGCCTGCTGATACTGCCTTTCAATTGAATGCTCAACCGGTCCAGGGCGTCCGGCGCGCTGCCTGCGGGGCGGTAGATATCAGCGCTCAGGGTGATTTGACGGGTCACGTCGCGGATGGTCAGGTCTCCGATCACCGCGGCCCCGTCTGACAATCGCCCACTGGGTGCCAATCGGATTTGCGTGGATCGAAAACGGATCATCGGATAGTGCGCCACATTCAGAACCTCTGGTCCGGTCAACGCCTGTGTTGCCAGAAATATCCCGGTACGGGCTTTGGCTACATTCAGATCAACGGCCACGACCGCCCTGTGCAGGGCCTTGGGATCAATCCGGATATCTGCCTTGTGAACAGGGATGGTGCCGCGCTGTTTGCTTCCCTGCAGGTCAAATAGGAACCCGACCTGCGACTCCCCTTGTACCAACTGATACTGCCGCATTTGCGCCAGGGCCGTGCGGGGTAGGGCGATCAGCCCGGCCAGTGCTGCGATCGCTTGGCGTCGATTTGGAAATGTCACGTGATGCGCCCCTTTGTGTGTGACCGTAACATCTTTCCGCTCGCTGTCAGCCGGGGGTCACTGTTTTGTCAGGTCCAGAGAGCCGCCTTCCTGCTTCTTTCTGGTTGGAAATACCTCGGGGGAGCCGCAGCAGAGCTGCGGTGGGGGCAGCGCCCCCAACAGGTTGGCGTTCTCCCAGTTAGCGGGTCAGACCGTTTCCGGCTCCACCAGGTTCATCCCGGCTCCGGGGGCCCGCTGCTGCAATTGCCAGCCGCGCGGTGGCAGGGTCCGGGCGCGCAGCCGCTCCAGATGCCAGATCCGCAACCGGGCCTGATGACACGGGGTCATCCGCCAGCGGCTTTCGATGCCCTGCGCCCCGCCCTCGCCGGGGGTCAGCAGCAGCCCCAGCGGTGCAGGCCCCAGGGTGCCGCCCTGTTCGGCGGCCAGATGCAGGCGGCGCACCGGGGTCAGTGCGGGCGGTGCAGGCAGGTCGGCCACAACCAGGGGCACCGCTCCTGCGCGCAGCGCCTCTTCCATCGTCCACAGCAGATCGTTGGCCCGCGCCGCGCTGACAAAGATGAACCGCCCCGGGTCGACAAAATCCCGCATCCCGTCCGGGTTCAGCTGTCCGGGTTCCCAGGTCGGAGAAATCCACAGCACCGGCCCGCTACAGACAGACGCCAGCCACAGCGCAAAACTGCGCCGCGCCGCGCCGCACGCCTCATGCACCCGCGCTTGCGACAGGGTGATTCCGGGCAGCAGGGTAAGATGCGGGCGCGCCCGCTCTGGCGCGCGTCTGAGCAGATGAGTCGACATGAGAGCACTTTACTATGTTCCAGTTATGTTCTCAATATTCTTTCACGACCTCTCAGACCACAGGAGGAGCCCCGCCCCTCGCGCATCGTCGCAACGCAACCAAATCGACCGTTTCCCTTACTAAAAGGGCTGGGCGGCTGGTGGCCATAACGAAGCGGGCAGCGTCGAAATCTGATGCCTGGGGGACCGGGCGGTCGCCACCGCCATCTACACCACAATCTTCATCGACATCAGCGGCGCGAAACTGGCCGATGCTGCGTGCGATCTTGTCGAATGTCGTGATGTTTCACATTTGAAGCCCGACAGCGCTGTCCGATCTCCCTCAAAGATTTTGCCCCCAGAGATTTCGGCCCCAAAGCCCGGTGCACCGACATCGACACCGACGACCAAACTGGGTCCCGGTTCAGCCCTTTTCAACCGTGGGGCCGTCCTGTTTGACCCATGCGCTGAACCCGCCTTCCAGATGCATCACGGGCTTCAACCCCATGTCCTGGGCGGTGCGCGCGCTCAGCGCCGAGCGCCAGGCGCTGGCGCAATAAAACACATAGGTCTTGTCCTGATTAAAGACCTCCTTGTGATAGGGGCTGTCGGGGTCGATCCAGAACTCCAGCATCCCGCGCGGGCAGGAAAAGGCACCGGGGATCATGCCGCTGCGTTGCAGTTCCCGGATGTCACGCAGGTCGACAAACACGTAATCCTCGTTGTCATACAGGGTTTTGGCCTCGGACACAGACAGGGTTGTCACGACCTTGTTGGCGTCGTCCACCAGGGTTTTGATCCCTGTGGTGATGGTTTGGGGCATGGCGTTCTCCTTGGCTGTTGTGTTGCAGGCTGGCGCAAACAGGGCGAAGGCTCAATGCCAAAACGGGGGGCTTGTGGTCGCGCCCCAGAGCGTTACCTTCACAGCAACCGCGAACAAAGAAGGAATGTCCCGATGAAAATGAATCCGCTGGGCCGGACAGGGATGATGGTCTCTGAGTTGTGTTTGGGTACCATGACCTTTGGCACGCAAACCCCCGAAGACGAAGCCCATGCCCAGATTGACCGGGCGCTGGCGTGTGGGGTGAATTTCATCGACACCGCCGAAATGTATCCGGTAAACCCGATCAGCCCCGAAAATATTGGGGGCAGCGAGGCAATCATCGGCAATTGGAACGCACGTACGGGGCGGCGTGGCGATTACATTCTGGCCACCAAACACTCGGGTGAAGGCATGAAGCACGTGCGCGACGGGGCACCGATCAGCGCGGCGACCATTGCCCCCACGATCGAGGCCTCGCTGCGCCGGCTCAAAACCGACTACATCGACCTCTATCAGTTTCACTGGCCCAACCGGGGCAGCTATATGTTCCGCCAGAACTGGACCTTTGACCCATCCCGCCAGAACCGCGAAGAAACCCTGGCGAACATGGCCGAATGCCTGGAGGCGCTGCAGGAACAGGTGGACAAGGGCAATATCCGCGCCTTTGGTCTGTCGAACGAAAGCGCCTGGGGCACGGCACAATGGCTGCGGATTGCCGATGCGCAGGGCGGGCCACGAGTGGCGTCGATCCAGAACGAATATTCTCTGGTTTGCCGGATGTATGACACCGATCTGGCCGAGCTGAGCGTAAACGAAGATGTTGGGCTGTTGGCGTTTTCGCCGCTGGGGACCGGATTGTTGACCGGCAAGTATCAGGGCGGCGCACTACCCGAAGGGTCACGCAAGACGATTAACCCGGAGTTGGGCGGGCGCCATTCGGACCGGGTTTATGACGCGGTGGACGCCTATCTGGAGATCGCGGCGCGTCATGGGCTGGACCCTGTACACATGGCGCTGGCCTGGTGTCGGACGCGGCCCTTCATGGCTTCGGCAATCTTTGGGGCGACACGGTTGGCACAGTTGGATCACATCCTCGGATCAACCGATCTGGAGTTGAGCCAGGAGGTTCTGGACGAAATCAATGTCGCGCACCGGGCGCACCCGATGCCCTATTGACCGGATGCGGCCCGACCGGACGCTATCGGCAAAGGCTTCGATTTCACAGGGGGTGAGAGGCGTGCCAGGGCACGCCCCCTCTGCGTCAACGACCGGGTGGTGGTTTCCTTCGACCGCGGTGCCAATCAAACTTTTGCCGGATCCCGTTCATGATGAGGTTCCCAGCTTGGAGGCGTCACGGGCGAGGGTTTCGATTCCGCTCCAGTCCCCAGCCGCAATCTTGTCCTTTGCCGCGACCCAGCTTCCGCCTGCGCAGATGACGTTTGGGAGGTCTAGATAGCTTTTGGCGTTCGCTGGGCTGATACCGCCTGTGGGGCAGAAAGTGATTTGGGGAAGGGGGGCACCGATAGCTTTCAGCGCGGGTGCACCGCCCGAGGTCTCGGCGGGAAAGAATTTGAGCATGTCATAGCCGCGCGCCAACAGACGCATCGCTTCGCTTGCAGTTGCAGCGCCAGGCAAAAGCGGCAGATCCGCCTCTTCGCAGGCCTTCAGCAATTCATCCGTTGCGCCGGGGGAGACGCCAAAGGTTGCGCCAGCCTGTTTTGCTGCGCGCACATCTTCGGGGGTGACCAAGGTTCCGGCCCCGACATGCCCACCCGGCACCTGGGCCATGATGGCGATGGCATCCAAGGCTGCTGGCGTGCGCAGCGTGACTTCCAGCGCCGGCAATCCACCTGCGACCAGCGCCTCGGCCAGGGGGCGGGCGCTGGTGATGTCGTCGATCACCAGAACTGGAACAATAGGGGCGAGCGCACAAATCCCTCGAGTCAGCTGGCTTGCATCAGATGGCGTAAGTGTCATGGCGATCAGCCTCCGAATATGGTTGCGCCTGTGTTGGCGGCACTGACGGTGTTGCGGAACATGGAAAACAGCTCGCGGCCCGTGCCTGCTTGGTTGGCGGACAGATCCGCCACCTCGGCCGGGCGATCAAGGACACCTGTGGTCAGGATGTCCAGCGTTCCGGCCACGGCATCCACGCGCAGCACGTCACCGTCCCGAAGTTTTGCGATGGGACCGCCATCGACAGCTTCGGGGCAGACATGAATGGCGGCTGGCACCTTGCCGGATGCACCAGACATGCGCCCGTCCGTGACCAGCGCAACTTTCTGGCCCCGTCCCTGCAGGATCGAAAGCAGCGGCGTCAGGCTATGCAGTTCAGGCATGCCGTTTGCTTTTGGTCCCTGAAAGCGCACGACCACAATCAGATCGCCGTCGAATTCCCCGGCCTTGAACGCTGCCTTGACGGCCTGTTGGTCGGCAAACACCCGTACGGGTGCTTCGACCACCTGATGTTGGGGAGCCACAGCCGAGACTTTCATCACAGCGCTGCCCAGCGATCCGGTCAATAGGCTGAGACCCCCGGTCGGTTGGAACGGATCGCTGGCCGGGCGCAGGATCTTGTCGTTCAGGCTGTGATCTGCGCCGTCGCGCCAGCCCAGCGTACCGTCGGCAAGCACCGGATCCCTGGCGTAGTGTTCCAGCCCGGTCCCAACCACCGTTTGTGTGTCGGGGTGCAGCAGGCCAGCGTTCAGCAAATCGCCGATCAAATAGCCCAGACCGCCCGCAGCGTGGAAATGGTTCACGTCTGCTAACCCGTTGGGATAGACCCGTGCCATCAAAGGCGTCACCGCCGACAGATCTGCAAAATCCTGCCAGTCCAGCACAATTCCGCCCGCCCGCGCCATCGCGACAAGGTGGATCAGCAGATTTGTCGAACCGCCCGTGGCATTCAACCCGACGATTCCGTTCACAAAAGCCTTTTCGTCCAGAATGTTGCAGACTGGCGTATACTTGTCGCCCAGGGCGCTGAGGCGCAGGGCTTGCCGACTGCCTTCGATCGTTAGCGCATCGCGCAGTTCGGTGTTTGGCGGCACAAAACTGGAACCGGGCAGATGCAGCCCCATGAATTCCATCAGCATCTGGTTGGTGTTGGCGGTGCCATAAAAGGTACAGGTGCCAGGGCCATGGTAGGCCGCAATTTCGGCAGCCATCAACGCATCACGGCCAACTTTTCCGGTTGCAAAGTCCTGACGGACCTTGGCTTTTTCATCATTTGCCAACCCGCTGGTCATCGGACCTGCTGGCAGGAAAACGGCTGGCAGATGGCCAAAGGTCTGGGCTGCAATCACCAGTCCGGGCACGATCTTGTCGCAGACCCCAAGAAAAACAGCCGCGTCAAAAGTATTGTGGCTCAACGCCACCGAAGCCGCCAACGCGATCACATCCCGCGAAAACAGGCTCAATTCCATCCCGGCTTCGCCCTGGGTGACACCATCGCACATGGCAGGCACGCCGCCCGCGACCTGTGCTGTTCCCCCCACATCGCGGGCCGCCTGCCGGATCAAATCGGGATAGCGTTCAAAGGGCTGATGCGCAGACAGCATGTCATTGTAGGTCGTAACAATGCCGAGATTGCCAGATTGCCCATCACACAGTCCTTCTTTGTCAGAACCGCTTGCCGCATAGGCATGGGCCTGCCCACTGCAGGACAGATGCGCCCGGGCCGGACCTTTGGATGTGGCCTGAGCCATGCGCTCCAGATAGGGTTTCCGGGTTGCTTGGCTGCGGGCAACGATGCGTTCGGTGACGCGGAGGAGCGTTGGGTTCAGGGTCATGTTCTGTTGCCTTTCAATCAATCTCGCGCCAGCGCCGGCCATCTCGATGTAATAGCATCAATGCGTCTTCGGGTCCCGAGCTGCCGGGATCATAGGGGGCGGGGGCCAGGCGGGCCTCTTCCCAGCCCGAAATGATCGGATCGGCCCAGGCCCAGGCGGCTTCGACTTCGTCACCGCGCATGAACAACGTCTGATCGCCTCGAATCACGTCCATGATCAACCGCTCATAGGCGTCTTGGGCTTGGGCCTGTTCGCCGAGGGCATCGGCAAAGGTCATGTCCAGCGTGACCTCGGCCAGCCGCATTCCGCCGGGGCCGGGTTCCTTGATCGTGGTACGCAGGGTGATGCCTTCGTCGGGTTGCAGGCGAATGATCAGGGCGTTTCCGCGCCGCCCCTCCATTTTCGGAAAAATCATGTGTGGTGGATCCCGGAACATCACGACAATCTCTGATGTACGCGCCCGCAGTTTCTTGCCAGTGCGCAAATAGAAAGGTGTGCCCGCCCACCGCCAGTTGCCGATATTGACCTTTAACGCGACAAAGCTTTCGGTGTTGCTCTTGGCGTCGCCGGCGTGATCACGGTAGCTGCCAGAGCCGTCGCGATCCCGATACTGACCGCGTATGATATCGGCTTGGGGAACAGGCTCCAGGGCCTCTATCACCTTGACTTTTTCGTCCCGCACCGCGTTTGGGTGCAGTCTGGATGGTGGCTCCATCGCGGTAAGGCACAAGAGCTGCATCAGGTGGTTCTGCACCATGTCCCGCATCGCGCCCGAGCGGTCATAGTATTCGCCGCGCCCCTCGACGCCGAGGCGTTCGGCTACGGTAATCTGAACGTGGTCCACATGTGTGGAATTCCACAACGGTTCCCACAGGGAATTGGCGAACCGCAATGCCATCAGGTTCTGAACCGTCTCCTTGCCCAGGTAGTGGTCGATCCGATAGATCTGATGTTCTTCGAAGCTGTGGCGCAAATCGGCGTTCAGGGCCTTGGCCGAAGCCAGATCGTGGCCAAAGGGTTTTTCCACCACGAGGCGGCTGTCGGGTGTCGCAATGCCATGGGCATTCAAATTGGCCGCAAGCGCACCAAATAACGCCGGGGACACCGACAGATAGAACGCCCGGGTCACGCCATTGCGCAGCTTTTCACCCAGCTCGGTCCAACCCTGTTCCCCAGTTGCATCGACGCAGACATAGCTGATCTTGGCAAGAAAACCGTCCAGCACATCGGTCTGTGTGCTCAGGTCGGGCGCGAATTCGGTCAAGGTCGCGCGCATCTGTTCGCGGAAGGCGTCTTCGGCCATCGCTGAACGGGCCGCCCCGATGATCCGGGCATCCGCAGGCATTTGTCCCACGGCAAAGCGATGGAACAAACCCGGCAGGATTTTACGGCGCGCCAGGTCGCCTGTTGCACCAAAGATAACCAGGTCAAAAGGATCAACAGGAATAACACGAGACACCATTGGTTCAACTCGCCAAGCTGAAAGCGTTGCCAGTTCGGAGCAGGGCTCCGATCCGGCGGCCGGTGTCGATCATTCGATTGGAGAATCCCCATTCGTTGTCATACCAGCTGACGATACGGATCAGGCCATCATCTGTCACCGAGGTTTGCGCTGCGGCAAAGCAGGACGAATGTGAATCGTGGTTGAAATCAATCGAGACAAGCGGATCTTCTTCATAGGAGAGGATACCGGCAAGCGGACCCTGCGCCGCTTTTTGGATCACCGAATTGATGTCATCCCGCGTTGCCAAAGATCGCGGCACAAAGGAGAGATCCACCAAAGAGACATTGGGTGTCGGTACGCGTATGGCCGAGCCTTCCAGTTTGCCCTTGAGCTGTGGCAGGACCAGCGAGATAGCCCGCGCCGCGCCAGTTGACGTGGGCACCATCGACAGTGACGCGGCCCGTGCGCGGTAAAGGTCGCTGTGGCTGGTGTCGTGACTGGGCTGGTCGCCGGTGAACGAATGGACCGTGGTCATATAGCCGGTTGTGATGCCAAACGCCTGATCTAGGACCATTGCAATCGGGGCCAGACAATTGGTGGTGCAGGATGCATTGGAAATGATCACGTCATCAGGTGTCAGATCCGTATGGTTGACTCCGTAAACAACGGTTCGATCAACATCCGTGCCCGGTGCAGAAATCAGTACCCGTTTGGACCCATTGTCGAGGTGCAGCGCAGCCTTTTCACGCGTCGTGAACAGGCCGGTGCACTCATAGGCGATATCGACGTCTCCCCAGGGTAGGTCCTGGGGGTTGCGGATGGCGGTCAGGCGAATTCTGTTTTTTCCAACCACCAGCCGGTCACCGTCCACAAGAACGCGTTCGTTCAGCCGCCCGTGAACGCTGTCGTATTTCAAAAGGTGGGCAATGGTCTGTGCCGGGGCCAGATCGTTGATGGCGATGACCTCGATATCATGGGTGTTCCCCTCGATGAGCGCACGCAGCACACCCCGACCAATTCGCCCAAATCCGTTGATTGCAATCTTGACTGTCATTGATTCATCCTCCGCGCGGGATAGGGCCAGAGAGCGGCCGCATCTATTGATGATAGCGCTAACATAGGCGGAAAGGAAAAGCGAGTCTCTTGTTGGGCCTCTCTCGGGCCTCGGTTTTGTTCAAAGCTCTCCTGCCCACGGGGGATTGGCACCGGCACGCAAAACAGGGACGGCCGCAACCCTGGCACCATGCGACAAGGCCGCTTCCAAAACCTTAGGCGACAGAGTTTTCAGCTTGGGCCTTTTCAGTTGGCCAAGTTCAGACATGTTTGTCAGAAATCCGGCGTTGAACGTGTCACCAGTTTCAACCTTTTCCTCCACCGGCACAGGGGCGGGCAGAATCCAGTTCAGGTCTTGGTCGGGCACGTTGACAATATCGGCCTGTTTCATCATCCGACCCGCCGAGTTTTCGTCGAAAACGCAATACGTCGCTTGGCCATCCACAAGGCGGAAAAACGCCAGCGTTGTTTATCAGTCCGAGAGGATCACATGAGCGGTGTCCGCATAGATTGGCCACTTGCTTCACATGGCGGCATTTTGGACGGGCGGATTATTCGAGCGCAAATTGGGATGAGAGCGGGGCCCGTCGCCCCCGCCCGTTTCTGATTTTCCCTGTGCCCAGGGGCTTTCCGACCCGGCACAGAGAGGAGTTCAGTGTAAGGTCGTGCGCTGGTTTTCCAGCCGCAGGTCACGCGCCGAGGTCCCATGAGCGGTACGAAAGGCGCGGGCAAAGCTGGATTGAGATGTGAAACCGGTGGCAATCGCCACGTCCATCAGCGGTGTTTCCGTATCTGTGACCAGACGGCGGGCTTCGGCAAGACGCAGTTGCAGGTAATGGTCCTGTGGCGTGGTGTCCAACCGCAGGCGGAACTGTTGCTGCAAGCTGCGCGGTGAGCTGCCAAGCGATTTGGCAATTTCAGCCAGCGGGATCGGGTCGTCCAGCGCCGCCTCCATCATGGCGTGGGCCTTGGCCGTCAGGGCATTGTGTTTGTGCGAACCCAGGCGGCTTTGCGGACGCTGAGCAGGGGCCGTGGGGCCGTCGTACAAAAACAACCCAGCCACGCGCGAGGCAAAGCCTGCGCCATGGCGGGCTCCAATGATGTGCAACATCATTTCGATCGCCGGAGTGGCCCCACCGCTGGTCAGGCGCGACTCTGAAACCACGAAACGATCCTGCCTGACGTCGACATCGGGAAAGCGGGTGGCAAAGTTCTCTAGATCTTCCCAGTGGTTCGTCGCGGCATGGCCGTTCAGCAGCCCAGCTTCGGCCAGCAACCACGGACCACCGTCGATCCCGGCGATGGTGGCACCGGTGCCCGCGATCCGGCGCAATCCGGCCAGAAGCGAGGGCGTCGCATGGCGCGCCAGCTGAAATCCGGCGACCACAATCAGCAGCTCGCAGCTGTCCAATCGCGACAACGGGATGCCGGGTACCTGCACCCCGCTGGTCAGCGTTGCGGGTGCACCGGTGGCGGTGACATAGTCCCAGTCAAACGCCGCGCGACCCGCCAGACGGTTGGCCGCCCGCATCGGATCCACGGTCGCCGCAAAGCTGAGCGTGTTGCAATCGTCCAGCACCAGGACGGCGGTTTTCAGGGCCCGATGTTCGGGTTGAAGGATGTTTTTTGCGGATTTCATCAAGTACGATTCGCATGTTGTAAAGTTTGGAGCCCAAGGCTGCGGCACTCTGATTGCGAAATCAAATCGGAATCGGGGGACAAGCCTGGGGATATCCCTCGGGGAAACCCGGTAAAACTTGGGGAAAGAAAATATGCCTCTCGAAATGAACCGCGAAGTCTTTATCACCTGTGCTGTGACCGGATCGGGCGGTACCCAGGATCGCAGCCCGCATGTGCCGCGTTCGCCCAAACAGATCGCCGACAGCGCCATCGCCGCGGCCAAGGCGGGGGCCGCCATTGTGCATTGCCACGTGCGTGATCCCGAAACCGGCACACCGTCACGTGATCTGGCAATGTATCGCGAAGTCACCGACCGCATTCGCGACGCCGAGGTCGATGTGGTGCTGAACCTGACCGCGGGCATGGGCGGCGACATCGTGTTCGGCGGGGTCGAAAGCCCGTTCCCGGTCAATGCGGCCGCCACCGACATGATTGGTGCCACCGAGCGCGTGGCCCATATCGCGGAATGCCTGCCGGAAATCTGCACGCTCGATTGCGGCACGATGAACTTTGCCGAGGCCGATTACGTCATGACCAACACCCCCGGTGCGTTGCGCGCCATGGGGCAGATGATGACCGATCTGGGCGTGCAGCCGGAAATCGAAGCCTTTGACACCGGCCACCTGTGGTTTGCCAAACAGCTGGTCAAGGAAGGCATTCTGAGCAGCCCGGCGCTGGTGCAGCTGTGCATGGGCGTGCCGTGGGGGGCTCCGGATGACCTGAACACGTTCATGGCGATGGTCAACAATGTGCCGGACGACTGGACCTTCTCGGCCTTTTCGCTGGGGCGGAACCAAATGGCCTATGCGGCGGCCGCTGTTCTGGCTGGTGGAAATGTACGGGTCGGTCTCGAAGACAACCTGTGGCTGGACAAGGGTGTGCTGGCCGAGAACTGGCAGTTGGTTGAGCGTGCCAATACCGTGGTGTCCAACATGGGTGCCCGCGTGATCGGAGCGCAAGAGGTGCGTGAGAAGCTGGGTCTGACCAAACGGGCCCCGGTGGCCAAGTGATCCGGCTTGCCGCTGTTTTTGGCCTGATGGCCTGTTCCGCTCTGGCAGAGCAGGCCCCCGGTTGGGAAGGTCATTGGAGCGGCAATGCAAATTGGTGCGTCCGGGCGGGCGAGGTCGGAGACGAAACGCCGACCTGGTTCGGGCGCGACGGGTTTTTTGGCATCGAATGGAGCTGTGACATCACCCGTGCACGCCCAACAGGCCTGCCCAACAGCTGGACCATCGACACGACCTGTCTGGATGCAGGATTTGAATACAAGCAGTCGCAGCTCTTCCTGCTGACCGTTCAGGACCGGCTGCTGATCATCGACGAAACTGGCGTGACCGACAACCTGGTACGCTGTGTCAAAGGACAATAGAGACACATGAAAACCGCAGCAATCATTGGTGGTGGTGTGATCGGCGGCGGCTGGGCCGCGCGCTTTTTGCTCAATGGATGGGACGTTCGGGTGTTTGACCCGGACCCCGAAGCCGAACGCAAGATCGGCGAAGTACTGGGCAATGCGCGTCGCTCGCTGCCCGGTCTGGGCAATGTGGCATTGCCGCCCGAAGGCACCCTGACATTTCATGGCACCGTGGCCGAAGCCGTGACAGGAGCCGAATGGATCCAGGAAAGCGTCCCGGAACGGTTGGACATGAAACAACGGGTTTACGGTGAAATTCAGGCACATTGCGCGCCGGATGCGGTGATCGGCTCTTCAACCAGCGGGTTCAAGCCGTCGGAATTGCAGGCCGGGCGCGACAACCCGGGCCAGATCGTGGTGACCCACCCGTTCAACCCGGTGTATCTGTTGCCGCTGATTGAACTGGTTACCACCCCGGCCAACACGCAGGGCGTGATCGACCGGGCCAAGGAGATCATTTCGTCGGTTGGTATGTATCCACTGCACCTGAAGAAAGAGATCGACGCACATGTGGCGGACCGTTTTCTGGAAGCGGTCTGGCGCGAGGCGCTGTGGCTGGTCAAGGACGGCATCGCCACCACCGAAGAGATCGACAACGCAATCCGCTATGGTTTTGGGATCCGTTGGGCGCAGATGGGCCTTTTCGAGACGTATCGCGTCGCGGGTGGCGAAGCCGGGATGAAGCATTTCATGGCGCAATTCGGCCCGGCGCTGAAATGGCCATGGACCAAGCTGATGGACGTGCCCGAGTTCACCGATGAACTGGTGGATTTGATTGCCGGGCAGTCTGACGATCAATCCGGCCATATGTCGATCCGTGAACTGGAACGCGCGCGCGATGACAACCTGGTGGGCATGATGCGGGCGCTGGGGGCCAATGACTTTGGCGCGGGTGCATTGCAGAACGCCCATGACCTGACGCTGGAGACCGAAGCCGGGCTGTCCCGCGGGATGGACGGTGTCGATGTTACGCAGCCGATCCTGACCCAGTCCCGCGTCGTGCCGCTGGATTGGACCGATTACAACGGGCACATGAACGAAGCGCGCTATCTCGAGGCGTATTCCCAGGCGACGGATCGGCTGATGATCATCATTGGCTGTGATGCGGATTACATCGCCAATGGCGGCAGCTATTTCACGGCGGAATCGCATGTGCGGTATCTGGACGAGGCCCACGCAGGGGATGCGATCGAGGTGAAAACGACCGTGATCCAGGGCGGCGGTAAGAAAATGCACCTGTGGCACGAGATGTTCGTGGGCGACCGTTTGGTGTCCACCGGGGAAACAATGTTGCTGCATGTGGATCTGAAGACCCGCAAGACATCGGCTCCGGCCCCGCACATCGAGACCAATTTGGTCAAGATTGCCGAGGCCCACGCGGCGCTGGACGCTCCTGAAGGGTTGGGCCGCGGCGTGGGGGCCCCCCGGTGATGACGGGTCGGGTTTTGATCACCGCAGGCGCGTCCGGAATTGGGCGCGCCATGGGCGAAGGTTTTGCCGCAGCCGGATATGACGTTTGGATCACCGATGTGGACACCGGCGCGTTGGAACAGGTCCCTGCCAATTGGCGTAGCTTTGCAGTGGATGTGACCGACGAACCAGCCATGCAGGCGGTGTTTGCCGAGGTCGACGCAGCCGGAGGGTTGGATGTCCTGTGTGCCAATGCCGGAGTGGCAGGGCCGACGGCGTTGATCGAAGACGTGGCATTGGCAGAGTGGCGACGCTGTGTCAGCGTCAATCTTGAAGGTGCATTTCTGGCTGCGAAATACGCGGCGCCGATCATGAAGGCCGCCGGGCGGGGATCCATTGTGGTGACCTCGTCGACCGCTGGACAGTTTGGTTATCCAAACCGTGCGCCCTATGCGGCGGCGAAATGGGCGGTGATCGGGTTGATGAAGACCTTGGCCATGGAACTGGGCCCGCATGGGATCCGGGCCAATGTCGTCTGCCCCGGAGCGGTAGAGGGTCCGCGTATGGAAGGCGTACTGGAACGCGAAGCCGCGGCCAAGGGGATGACCCGCGATCAGGTGTATGCTGGCTATGCGTCGGGCACCTCGATGCGGTCCTTTGTCGAGGCCAGCGACATTGCCAACATGGCGGTGTTCCTGGGGTCTGATGCGGCGCGGATGGTATCGGGTCAGGTGATCGCAGTGGATGGGCATACGGAAAACCCCGACCCCAAGGTGTAGGATGTATGTGTTTATGGCCGCGCCCCTGGCGGGGCGCGGCGATGTCGCTGGCGCCCTGCGGGCGCAGGTCCGGTGGTGCCCTGCGGGCGAGCCCATTCTTGGTGGCACCCAAAGGGTGCGTTAGGGGCGCTGCCCCTCATGCACCTGCGGTGCATTCACCCCGGGATATTTTTAGCCAGGCGAAGGACGGATCAGCAGGTCAGCCTGGCGAGAAGGTGATCAATATGATCCGGGATCTGGCGGGCGGTCAGGTCAGCTTCGCGCACCAGCCGGTCGAAATGTGTGGTGAAGGTTTGAATCCGGTCGCTGTCACGAAATGCCAGATAGTGCGATCCGGCATAAAAGACGCACAGAAGTGGACCAAAGAGGGTGACCGGGGCCGAATAGAGGCGTTTGGCGTCAAACAGATAGATCCGTAAACGTGGGTATAGTTGATCGCAGACCGTTTTCATGTGTCCGAGCTGCTCCCGCCGGATTTCGAGCGGTAGCCCGTTGTAGTAGCCGGTTCCGGTGGCGAAATTGTCCAGCTCGTAGAGCGGCATGGCGATTTCATAATCTGACGGAGCCTGTTGCATCCAGGCCAGCCGGTCCTGCGAGGCACCAATGGCCTGATCGGCGGTGCGCCCCAGATGCGGGGCGTATTCCCATTCCAGCAGGGCGCGGGTCTTGAGCATGTCGGGCAGGGCTGCGGGAACGTGGCGGATTTTGTAACCGGCGGCTTCGCGGTGCCATTCAAAAATACGCTCGTCAACCAGCGCCCGGGGGGCTTCGGTCAGTGACAGCGACCCCGCCAGCAACTCTGCTGCGCTTTCGGGGCGTTCGGAGAGCGAGAGCAACCAATCCGCCGAAACCCCCAGCACGGCAGCGCAGGCCCCGACCACATGGGCGTTGGGGAGACGCGCGCCATCATCCGTCAAAAGCTGGGATATTGTCGAACGGTCCACCCCGGTCTGACGTGCCAGGGCGCTTTGGCTGAGACCGCTGTCCTGCAGTGCCCGGACCAGGCGCAGGCGAAATTGTTCGGCACGCAAACGTTTGTCGATATTTATGCTCATATGGTGATTATTATCACGATCTGTGAATTTTGTTAATCATATTCGGAATTCGAAAACCCATGCTCTTGCAGTAACAGTTTTGTGAAATCAACGAGCAGGGGCAAAAATGGAATCGGGTTTGAGATCAATGGTCAAAGCGGTGATCTGGAATGTGATGGGATTGCTGACCATGACCATTGTCGGATTTCTGGCCACCGGGTCGGTTGCGGCAGGCGGTGTCATGGCGGTGGTCAATACTGCCATCGGTTTTGGCATGTACCTGTTTTACGAACGGGTCTGGGCCCGGATCGGATGGGGGCGGCGTCATGTCTGAGCGTCGGGTCCACTGGGCCGGAGTGGAGTGGATTACCCTTGGATTGATCCTGGCCTGTTATGCGACCTGGTTGGGTGCGCTGTGGTGGCTGCCCGGGTTGAGCATGGTGTTGGCGGTGCTCGTGTTAGGAGTTGTGATCGCGTTCCATGCCTCGCTGACCCATGAGGTTCTGCATGGTCACCCGTTCAAGTCGAAATGCGTCAACGAGATGACCATGTTCCTGCCGCTGAACCTGTTCATCCCGTATAATCGGTTCCGAGACACGCATCTGGCGCATCACCGGGATGCGTTGTTGACCGATCCCTATGACGATCCGGAATCCAATTTTCTGGATCCTGCGGTATGGCACGCCATGCCGGTTTGGAAACGGGCGCTGTATCGGGTGAACAATACGCTGTTGGGGCGGATCCTGGTGGGGCCCGCCATTGGCCAGACCTGTTTTACGCTGGACGATCTGCGCGCCATGGGCCGGGGCGACGGGGCTGTTCTTTGGGCCTGGATGTTGCATGTGCCCGGAGTGGCACTGGTGATCTGGGCGGTTGTGGCATCCCCCATGCCGGTCTGGGCCTATGCGCTGGCGGCCTATATCGGGCTGGGGCTTCTCAAGATCCGGACATTTCTGGAACATCGCGCCCACGAAAAATCCCGGGCACGAACCGTGATCGTCGAAGACCGCGGGCCGTTGGCCTGGCTGTTTCTGTTCAACTCGTTGCATGTGGTGCATCACATGCACCCAGGTGCTGCCTGGTACGAGCTGCCGCGGCTCTATCGGGAAGGCAAGGAGCGTTACCTGGCCTGCAACGAGGCCTATGTGTTCCGCTCTTACGGTCAGGTGTTTCGGCAGTATTTTCTTCGTGCCAAAGATCCGGTTCCGCATCCGCTCTGGCCTCAGGGCTGAATTGCCGTCATAGACGGGAACATGAGCTTATGGATTCCGGTCGCAATCGCCGCCGCATCGTTTCAAACGGTGCGGTTCATGCTGCAAAAGGTGCTCAGCACCGCCACCCTGTCGCCCGTCGGAGCGACGTTTTCGCGGTTTGCCTATTCGATGCCGCTGATCCTGTTGGGGTTGGCAGGCTATCTGGTTGTTTCAGGGCGTGAACTGCCGACGTTGAACGCGACGTTCTGGATGTTTGCCGCGATTGGCGGAACGGCACAGATCCTGGCCACTGTTTGTGTGGTGGCGCTATTCAAACAGCGTAATTTCGCGGTGGGGATCACTTTCAAGAAGACCGAAGTGATCCAGACCGCAATCGTTGGACTGCTGGTGCTGGGGGACCAGGTATCGCTGTGGGGTACGGTTGCAATTCTCATTGGCCTGGTGGCAGTTCTGGTCCTGTCCAAGGCGCCCGACAGCACCGGGGCCTGGTGGCGGCATCTGACCAACCGGGCGGCGCAGCTGGGTCTGGGCTCTGGGGTGTTGTTTGCCTTTTCAGCGGTCAGCTATCGGGGGGCGTCTTTGGAGCTGGGCATGCTGGAACCGGCGTTCCGTGCAGCTGTGACATTGGCGGCCGTTGTGTCGCTACAGGCGGGCAGCATGGCATTGTGGCTGTCGTGGCGGGATCGGCCGCAATTGCGCGCAGTCTGGGCCAGCCGCCGTGTGGGCCTGTGGGTGGGGCTGACCAGCATGGGAGGGTCTTTCTGTTGGTTTCTGGCCTTTACCCTGCAGAATGCCGCCTATGTCAAAGCGCTGGGCCAGGTCGAATTGATCCTGAGCCTGCTGGCTTCGGTGCTGTTTTTTCGCGAAAAGATTTCCGCCCGCGAAATGTTGGGTATGGCGCTGTTGGGGGTTTCGATCCTGGCGTTGGTTTTGACCATCTGATTCCAGTATCCAGATGCTGTGACGCAGCGCCCGACGGGCGCTGCGCGGCCCAACGCCAAGCCTGGCATCCAGAGGATGCAAGGCGCGGGGGCGGGAGTATCCCGTCGATTTTTCACGGATGGATCAATCCGTGTCAGGCATCGCGTGACCGCGCAGGCGCAGGAACAGGCTGGCCTCGTCGTTGTTGTGAAAATAGGGGACCGATTTGGGGGGCGTTCGGTCCCGGGCACGACCGGTAACTTCGGCCAGCACCACCTCGGTGATAAACGGCAGATCGAACTGACGGGCTTCGCTCAGTTTGATCCACTGCAGATGCGACAGTTCGTCAGACGCATGGGTGAAATCATCCAGATCGCCCTGAATTTCGCCCGCATCCACCAAGAAGAACCGGGCGTCAAATCGGCGTGGTCGACCGGGAGGGGTCAGGGCCCGAAACACGAACTGCAACGGATGGGCGGCCGGGACGTGGCCAGTGGCGGCAAAGCTGGTCCAATCCTCGGGGGCGTCGCCCTGCCAGGACCCGGGGGTTCCCAGCACCAGACCGGTTTCTTCCCACAGCTCGCGCACCGCGGCCACAGCCAGCGCATGATGCAGACCCTCTGGAGCCTGATCGGCCAGGCGGTCGCGGCACAGATCTGGCAATGCAGTACCCAAGGGCACATCGGCATCCGCCGCGTCCACTGCGCCGCCGGGAAACACGAACTTGTTGGGCATGAATGCGGCTTTGGCACCCCGCTGCCCCATCAGGATTGCCGGATCATCCATCCGGTTCCGCAAAACAATTACTGTTGCCGCATTGCGAATGGCGGTCTTGTCCGTGCTCATACTGCGTGCCCTTTTCCCCGATGATCCGCTGTCGATCAATCGCTGTCCCCGAACCCGTGCATACGCCGTGCCCATTGGAACCCGATGACCGCGCCCTTAATTCTGGGCAGAAGGTACAGAGACAATCCGGTGCAGCCAACCGCAAAGATGGTAAACAGCGTCAACGGCTCCGGCCTCCAGGTGGTAAATACCACATGCAACAATGGTGCCATCAGATGTCCGACAATCAGGATCGTCAAATAGGCAGGGGCATCATCCGCGCGGTGATGGTGTAACGGCTGTTCGCAGATCGAACAGGCGTCATTCACCTTCAGGTAGGCGTGCAACAGATTGCCGCTTCCACAATTGGGGCATTTGCGCCGCCACCCTTTCAGCAGGGCCGGTTTCAGCGGGCGATCGGTCTGCGCCTCGGTCTGATCCGGAAGCGACTCCAAAATCTGGGATTGGGTCATGAGAAATTCCTGTGTCTTTGATCCATATTTGGGGGGTGGGTCGGGTCAGGGAAAGAGGCGAGCCTATCTCTGCGGCAGGATGCCGCGAAAGCGAGGGAGCCAGAAGAAAATGCATTTTTCTGCGACGGAACCCGTGGAGCGTTTCGTTAGAGAAGCATGGTTGGCGGCACCGGGTCGCCCATTATCACAGGAACATAGACCATGAAAAACACGGCTTTCATCGCTGCCATTCTTGCCACCGCAGGTGTGATCGTGGCTGGAACGGCACATGCGCAACAAGGTGGTTTTGGCAAACACGGTCCTAAGGTGAGCTTTGAAGAACTGGATACGGACAGTAATGGTGAAGTGACCAAAACGGAAATGGAAGCTCATCGTGACGCCCGGTTTGCCAAGGCAGACACCAATGGTGACGGCAAGCTGACCCTGGACGAAATGCAAGCCCAGGCCCGAAAAAAGGCCGAAGCGCGCAGCGCCAATATGCTCAAGGAGTTTGACAAGAATGGTGACAATGCACTGAGCCAGGATGAGATGCCCAAACCCCGTCGCGCAGGCAAAATGTTCACGCATATGGATGCGGATGGAAGTGGCGGGATCTCGGCCGAAGAATTCGCCGAGGCCAAATCTCGCATGGGCCAGAAACGTGGCTGGATGAAAGGCAAGGGCAAGGATTGCAGCAGCAACTGATCCGGCCTAGGTGATAACAACAGGAGCAAGGCGGCCAGAGGCGGGCCCATGGACCGCGCTGCCTTGCTCCGGACGCAACGCTGACAGGCCTGAATACATGACAAAGCCGGAACAGATTCCGTCAGAAGATGCGCTGTTGGTGTTGTTTGCCAACGGGGACCCTCGGGCTGCGCGGGATCTGACGGATCGGTTGGCACCACGTGCTTTTGCTGTTGCACAACGGGTGCTGGGCGACCGGGCCGAGGCCGAAGACGTCACCCAGGAAGCCATGATGCGTCTGTGGCGAATGGCACCGGACTGGCAAACCGGCCAGGCCAAAGTGTCGACCTGGCTGTATCGTGTGGTTATGAATTTGTGTCTGGACCGCAAGAGGCGTGCGCGCGGTGGGGCGGTTGGGTTGGATGCAATCCCGGAACCCGCAGACCCCGCCCAAAGCGCGGCAGATCGGATGCAGGACAACGCCCGTTGGGATGCGCTGCAGCAGGGATTAATGCAATTGTCTGACCGACAGCGTCAGGCCGTGGTTCTGCGCCACATCGAAGAATTATCCAATCCGGAGATCGCCGGAATTATGGACATCACAATCGAGGCGGTTGAAAGTCTGACCGCTCGGGGGAAACGGGCCCTGGCAGCCGCATTGGCTGGTCAGCGCAAGGAGTTGGGGTATAGCGATGGTTGACCAAAGCAAAGATTCCGAAGAGCCGGGCGACGCGGATGCAACACTTGAGGCGTTGTTTGCACAGGCGCGGGCCATTCCGCCCGAGATGCCGGTGGGATTGAGCAATCGGATCGTGATGGATGCCCAACAGTTTCAAATCAGCCGATCACAGGCCAGTGTCGAGATGGGGCCTCCCGAAGCCGGACCTGGGCTGTGGGCTCAGCTGAGGGCAACGCTGGGCGGATGGCCTGCGCTGGGCGGCATGGTGGTTGCATCGCTGTTGGGTGTCTGGATCGGCGCAGCACCTCCGGCGTTCCTGCCGGATGCGACACAGACCCTGGGGCAGACTGCCCAAGACGTCGATGTTTTTGACAGTTTCGATATGGCTATCGTGTTTGCAGAGGACGGATCATGAGCACCGAACAGGACAAACCGCAAAAGACCCCGATGCGCCCGTGGCTGCGGGTCGTGTTGATTGGATCCCTGACGGCCAACCTGTTGGTGGTCGGCCTGGTCATCGGAGCAGCATGGCGGTTCCGGGATCATGACGGAATGCGCCCCACACCGTCCGTTGGGGCGATTATGTACAGGGAATTGTCCCGCGCGGATCGCAATGAACTGCGCCAACATGCCTGGGGAGATCGCGGCAAGTTCAAACAAAAACGGCTGGAAGACGGGCTGGCTGTGACCCAGGTGCTGCGGCAGGTGCCTTTTGATCCTGACGCATTGTCAGAATTGTTGAGGGCCCAGGTGCATCGACGCGAGACGTTTCAAGCCGGCATTCAAGAGAAATGGATCAATCGGGTTGCGAAAATGAGCGATGAAGAGCGTCAGGACTATGCTGATCGTCTCGAAACCCGCATGAAAAAAGGCGGACACAAACGCCACTGATGCCCTGGAAATTGATCCAGCATAGACCGCTGTAGGTCTGTCTGATCACGAATGTCGGTAGTCGGGCCCAGAGCATTCGAATGCGGTGCCCCTGAACATTCCACGAAATCCTGGCGTGGTCCAAACATCAGCCCGGGCAACGACGGGGGCTTTTTGCCTGGCGGCAGTTTCCCACCTACAGCGTCCTGGCAAAGGACCTGTCCCGTCACGCGGCTTGGGGCGACAGGGTCACCCGATTGCGCCCGGCATGTTTGGCCGCATATAGCGCCTGATCAGCCTTGCCAATCAACTGTTCAACCTGGTTGCGGCCGGTGTCTGAAAGTGACGGTCCCAAGGTGCCACCGATGCTGATGGTGACGGGGACAGGGTGGTCGACTTTGGCGACCTGAAACGGGCTGTGGTTGACGACCCGGCACAGTTCACTGGCAGTTTTCTGCAATTCGTTGGCCGTTGTCCCGGGCATGACGATCAGGAACTCCTCGCCGCCGACCCTTGCAGCCAGATCACCCGGACGCAGAACCGACCGCAATCGTTTGGCCGTTTCGACCAGAACCGCATCCCCGGCCGGGTGGCCATAGCGGTCGTTGATCGATTTGAAATGATCCAGATCTGCGAGGATCACCGCAAAACTCTGGTTATGCAGCTCTGCATGCTGTGACAACCGGGCCAGATAGGGCAGGGCATAGCGGCGATTGTATAACCCGGTCATCGGGTCCAGAACTGCCGCGCGTAATCCGCTGCGCACCTGGTCGCGGACCCTGTCGCTTTGTGCCTTGAGGCGCAGTTGGGTTCGTAATCGCAGCGCCAGCTCGTCGACACAGAACCCGGTCTGCATTGCGTCATGGGCCCCCCGGTCCAGCGCTTCGGCCGCCAGTTTCGGGCTGGCCGGGTTGGGCACGGCAATGACAACCGTCTGGCGCGTGGCAGCGCGGGCGCGCAAATCGGCGAGCAGTCGCAGTCCGGCGCTTTCGGCGCTTTGGTCCAGCTCCAGAATGACCGCATCCGGCACCGGATCTGTCATCAGCGCCTGGATGTCGTTCAGTTGATGGGTGCGCAGTTGGTACGGCACCTCGGGTTTCAGCCGGGCGCGCCACAGCGCGGCAGTGGCGGCGTTCTGCGCCACAAGTGCAACTGAAATTGTCGATTGCGCCGGAGCAAAGGGCTCCATGCTTTCAGCGAAGCCCATCGCAGGCGTGCTGTTGCTTTGGTGGGTGATCTCAGCGGTGTTGGTGCGATTGCGGATCAGGCTGCGGATCCGAGCCTGAAGAATAACATCATCCAACGGGTAACTCAGCACGTCGTCAATTCCAGCCGACAGCGCAGCCAGCCGATTTTGGCGGTCATTCTGTTCCGTAACAGCAATTATGGGTACGCCTGCAAACCCATCGCTGCGGGCCAGCATGGCCTTGATATCTGTGACTTTGCCATCGGGCAGGGACATGGCCGACAGGATCAGGTCGGGGCGGGTTCGTTGGATGGTCGCACCCAACCCTTCCAGCCGTTCAGCCTGTACCACATGATAGTACGCAGCAGTGAGCTGAACCTTGAGCATGATCCGATTGGTGGCCACGCCATCTATGATCAAAATGGTGCCCTGCACATTAACACCTTTTCCATACTTGCTATACACGATGGTTGAAGTGTTATTGAATGTGGTTAACAAACCCTTTCTTCTATCGCTAAAAATGGTGAGGTGCGCGCGTGAACGCCGATACTGCCGAAACACTTGCCCTGCAGGCGCTGACCTGGCTGGTGGGCAATGATGAACTTCTGCCCGTGTTTCTGGGGGCCACCGGAGCGGACGCCAAGGATCTGCGTGCCCGGGCGGATCAACCGGAATTTCTGAGCTCTGTGCTGGACTTCCTGATGATGGATGATGCCTGGGTCATGGCGTTTTGCGACGCCCATGGTGTCGCTTACGAGATGCCAATGCGGGCGCGGATGTCGCTGCCGGGTGGTGCACAGGTGCATTGGACCTGATACAAGGCCCGCAACTGAACGTCGCGACCCAAAAGGATCCCACCATGCCCGTTGACGCCATTCTCTTTGACAAGGACGGAACCCTGTTCGATTTCGCGGCCACGTGGAACGGTTGGACAGGTCAGATGATTCGCGACCTGTCCGACGGAGACGAAGATCTGATCCAGGCCCTGGCAGATGTTGTCAGCTATGATCTGGAAACCGGCAGCATCCGTCCCGACAGCATTGTCATCGCCGCTTCGAACGCAGTGATTTCAAAGGCATTGGCCGAACCGCTGCCCGGAAAAACAGCCGAGGAAATCGCCGATTATCTGGCCCACAGTGCAGCAACTGCGCCGCTGGTGCCTGCCACGGACCTTGCACAGATGTGCAAGGCGTTGACAGATCACGGTGTGACGCTGGGTGTGATGACCAATGACGCAGAACATTCGGCCCGCGCGCATCTGACGTCGGCGGGAATTCTGGAACAATTTGCCTTTGTCGCCGGGTATGATAGCGGGCATGGCGCAAAGCCGGACCCTGATCCCCTGCTTGCATTTTGCAAAGCTGTCGGCGTGGATCCTGCCCGCGCCGCCATGGTCGGCGACAGCGAACATGATCTTGTTGCAGGTCGCGCCGCTGGTATGCGCACCCTTGCGGTGCTGACAGGGATGGCTGGCGCGGATGAACTGAGCCCACATGCCGATGCGGTGCTGCCCGATGTGGGTCATATCCCGGCCTGGCTGACCCAGTAACCCTTTTTCGATTGGCACCACTGACAGATCCCGTTGGCCCCCCGGCCAGCGGGTATTTGCTTTTTGCGGGTGGCGTGATCCCGTGGCGATCCTGTGCAATCTCTCTCGAATTTATTTGGAAATCCAAAAACGACAAAACTTGTCGTGTTTGTTTGTGCGGCTTTTGCGGGTCAACGGCACAAATTCGACACATCATGACGCAAGGGAGACATGGCATGGCAGATTCGGCGGGACGCAAACGGCGCGGTGGCGGTCGGGCAGGGGCATCGGCACGGCGCGGAACCTCGGTGATTGAACAAATGCCCTGGTCGATCCCGATCAACAGGGACAATCCGATCGAACCCATGCCGCCCGAAGGGGTTGAAGCCATCCACGAAGGCGCCATGCGGATCCTCGAAGAGATCGGTGTGGTGTTCCTGAACCCCGAAGCGCTGGCGATCTTCAAACAGGCTGGCTGCAAGGTCGATGGTGAGCTGGTCCGTTTTGATCGCGATTTCATCATGGAGATGATCGCCAAGGCCCCCAGCGAATTCACCATCACCCCGCGCAACCCGGATCGGACCATTCCCATCGGTGGCAACCACATGCTGTTTGGCAATGTCTCATCGCCACCAAACTATTGGGACATGGAAATTGGCCGCAAGGTGCCCGGCAACCGAGAGATGTGCCAGAATCTTCTCAAACTGACCCAGTATTTCAACTGCATCCACTTTGCCGGTGGCTATCCGGTGGAACCGGTTGATATTCATGCGTCGGTGCGTCACCTGGATGTGCTGTTTGACAAGCTGACCATCACCGACAAGGCCATGCACGCCTATAGCCTGGGCAAGGAGCGGGTCGAGGACGTGATGGAGATGGTGCGTATCGCGGGCGGGCTGAGCCACGAAGAATTCGACGCAAAACCGCATATGTACACCAACATCAACTCGACCTCGCCGTTGAAACACGACTACCCGATGATCGACGGGTGTCTGCGGCTGGCGCGGCGTGGCCAGGCCATCGTTGTATCGCCCTTTACCCTGGCGGGTGCCATGGCACCGGTAACCATGGCCGGAGCGGTAGCACAGTCGATTGCCGAAAGCCTCTGTGCCATCGCGCTGTTCCAATATGTGGCCCCCGGAACACCCTGTGTCATCGGCACATTCACCTCGAATGTGGACATGAAGACCGGCGCGCCCGCCTTTGGTACACCGGAATACATGCGTTCGACCCAGATGACCGGCCAGATGGCGCGGTTTTACAACCTGCCAATGCGGTCTTCCGGTGTTTGCGCGGCCAATGTGCCGGACGGTCAGGCTATGTGGGAGACCTCGAATTCGCTCTGGGCGGCCGTGCAATCGGGCACCCATATGGTCTATCACGCGGCTGGCTGGCTCGAGGGCGGGCTGATCGCCAGCCCCGAAAAATTCATCATGGACTGCGAAATCCTGCAACAGATCCAGCGCTATAGCCAGCCCGAGATCTGGCGCACCGACACCGATGACATTGCCTTTGATGCGATCCAAGAGGTCGGCAACGAAGGCCACTTTTTTGGCATTCAGCACACCCAGGATCGCTATTCCACCGCCTTTTACCAACCCTTCCTCAGCGACTGGAAGAACTACGAAGGCTGGGAGGCCGCTGGTGCCATCTGGACCCCGGAACGGGCCCATCACATGTTCAAAGACATCATCGCCAACTTCGAAGAGCCCCCGATGGATGTCGCTATCCGCGATGAGCTTGCCGACTTTGTGGCGCGGCGCAAATCCGAAGGCGGCGCCCCGACCGATTTCTAATCCGGCACGGCCCTGAAAAACAGCGCAGGACGCCCGCAACCGGCGTCTGCGTATCCTTTATCACTCCCCGAAAAAGCGGCTTCTTTCTGGTCGAAAATACCTCGGGGGAGCAGCCTTTGGCTGCGGGGGCAGAGCCCCCTCTTGGCTCTCATGTTTCGCTGCGTTTGTCTGGTGTCGTTTGCCGCAATGCCTGGCCCTACGGGCGGGCGGGTGCCGATGCGGGACTGCGCCGCGTTGCAGTTGTGATCCACGCTGGGCTAGAACAGTCAGGCCCCTGCGTCGCATCAAGGATCGCTCATGCCCGCTTCTGTCCCTGCACCATCCTCCGCATCCTTGATGAAGGATCGCCTGTTGTTCAGCGTCTTGGGGAGCGGACTGGCTTTGGCGCTGTGGGGGTTGGGCGAGAACTGGAACCATTCGGCCTGGCCCCGGGGTGCATTTCTGGCGGCATTCACATTTGTTTCGGTCTATGCGGCGGTGGTTCTCGCACTGATTGGCCCGGTGTCCATGGGGCGGGCGCTGATCGGTGCCGGGCTGATTGCTGTACCGGCGACGGTTCTGGTGTCCTTGGGGGGGCAACGATATGTCGATCCGATGCAGCTGCTTGATCGGGCACCGGCCCTGACAGTCACGGTGCTTCTTGTCTATCTCGCAACCCCCTTCCTCTCGGTGATCCTGCGCAATCGCAGCGCCTGGCGGGATTACGCGCTGCTGTTTGATACAGCCTGGTCCTTTAGCACGCGCTATCTGTTGGCCTGGATCCTGGTGTCGGTGTTCTGGTTGCTGGTGTTTTTGTCGGATGCGTTGATGAATCTGATCGGCATTGATCTGATCGAACGGCTCTTGGACTCTGAATGGGTGGTGTTCGGTCTCAGCGGAGGTGTTCTGGGGCTCGGGCTCGCGGTTGTGTACGAGCTGCGCCAAACCCTGTCTCCTTTTGTCGTGCTGCGGATGTTCCGCATGCTAGTGCCCTTTGTGTTGGTGATCGTCGCGCTCTTTCTCGCTGCCCTGCCGTTTCGGGGGCTTTCGCAATTGTTTGGCGCGGTGTCCTCGGCTGGAACGCTGATGTCGGTGTGCATCTCGGCAATATGTCTGATTTCGATTGCCGTGGATCGGGATGACGATGCCCGGGTGTCGTCGGCGGGGCTCAACCTGGCAACACGGGGGCTGGCAATTCTGCTGCCCGGGTTGGCGGGGCTGGCGATCTGGGCGATTGCGATCCGGGTGGCCCAATATGGATGGACGCCGGATCGCGTTTTGGCAGCGGTGTTTTCCATCGTCCTGGGGCTGTATGGGGCCGGCTATGCCGGGGCCTCACTGATCAACCGTCGCTGGACCGGACTCATTCGTGGATGGAATGTGATCATGGCCTTTGGTGTCATGACAGTATCGGCGGCGTGGCTGACGCCGGTACTGGATGCCAACCGGATCAGCACGAACAGCCAGATCACCCGGTTTTCTGCCGGTGAGTTGACGACGCAGCAACTGGCCCTGTGGGCAATGCAACATGATTGGGGCACTGCCGGGCAGGCGGGTTTGGCCCGACTCGAGGCGTTGGTTGATCATCCGGAACACGCCCAATTGGTCCAAAGCATCGAGGTCGTGCAGACGCAGCCCGATAAATATCGGTTTGAACAGACATTGATTGACCAGCGTGCACCCGAAGAACTGGCCCAACTCGTCGCTGCAATGCCTGTCCGCCCTGAAAACAACCCCCTGAGTGTTGCGGATCTGTCCGGGTTGCCAGAGTTCCGCCGGACGCAATGGCTGACGGCCTGTACACAGATCAGGCCCGAAGGCACACCAGGCTGTGTTATGATCCGGGGACAGTTTTTGCCGGGGTCAGAAGAACAGGCGATGGTCCTGTTTGTGGATGAATTCAATCGAACCAGGGTCAACCATCTGATTGTTCGCGCGGACGGTGTCCAGGTTCAGGATGCGTATGACATGGCAACCCGTGGCTGGCCTGAACTGCCTGCAAACGCAGTGGCCGATGCGTTGAACGGCGACTTTGACCTGCGCCCGCGCGGTGGCGTTGCCTTGCATATCGGTGGCCAGACGCTCGAGGCCATCCCCTGAAACAGGGAGGTCAAAAGTACCTCCAGTTTTATTTGTTGGGTTTTTCTTAAGGGTTGTCCGGTGAAATCTGGGCAACGCGACTAGAGAGGCCAGACATGCACGGTCTGATCAACAAGGCCATACAATCATTTGTATGCAACACATATGGACAGGAACGATGGCACACGGTGATGGACCGTGCCGGCCTGGGATTCACCGATTTTGAGGCGATGCTGATCTATGAAGATGAGCAGTCACAAAAAGTGCTCGCTGAACTGGGGCGCGAATTGGGTCGACCGTTGGATGAAATCCTGGAGGATATGGGAACCTTTCTGGTATCACATCCCCAGCTTGAAGCGCTGCGTCGTCTATTGCGGTTTGGAGGGGTGACTTATGTCGAATTCCTGCATTCGCTGGATGATCTGCCTGATCGCGCACGGTTGGCAGTGTCGGATTTGCATCTTCCCGCCATGGAACTGAGGGAATATGCATCAGATCAATTCACGTTGACTTGCCACCCCGGATTGCCGGGGTTTTGCAGCGTCATGGTGGGCGTTCTGCGTGCCATGGCCGATGACTATGGTGCGTTGGCCATGCTGGACTTGAATCCATCGGGTGGGCAAACCGATGTGATTTCCATAACTTTGATTGAAACCGCGTTTGCAGAAGGCCGCAGCTTTGAACTGGGGGCCCGGGCAGGATGATTTCGTCGCCGGAATTCGCCAAGATCCTTGATTGTATCTGTCCAATGTATGTCATGCTGGACGAGACGGGCCATATGCTGCGCGTAGGGCCCACCTTGCAAAAGCTGAGACCACAAAGCCTGATGCCAGGCCAGCGGTTCCTGGAAGTGTTCGAATTGAACCGTCCCCGGTCGATTGACCGTATGGAAACCTTGATGTCCACGGCCGGGGCCAAGCTGCACCTGTGTTTCAGAGATCAACCCAGAACAAGCCTGAAAGGGGTGTTGGTTCCCTTGCCAGAGGAAAAGGGAGCTTTGGTCAATCTGTCTTTTGGTATTTCGGTGCTGGATGCGGTGCGGGACTATGCGCTGACCAGCGCCGATTTTTCGGCAACGGATCTGACGATTGAACTGTTGTATCTGGTCGAGGCAAAGTCGGCAGCAATGGAGGCGTCGCGAACGTTGAACCTGCGTTTGCAGGACGCCATGATTGCGGCAGAGGAACAGGCCTTTACGGATACGCTGACCGGGTTGAAGAACCGCCGCGCCATGGACCACATTCTGGATCGCACGATCTCCAAATCAAATTGCTTTGCCGTAATGAACCTGGATCTGGACTATTTCAAGACGGTCAATGATACACTGGGTCATGCTGCTGGGGATCATGTGCTGGAACATGTGGCGCAGGTCATGATCGCGGAAACGCGCCAATCGGATACTGTTGCACGGGTGGGCGGTGATGAATTCGTTCTGTTGTTCGACGGTTTGCAGGACCGGGACATCCTGGACAGGATTGCAAGCCGTCTGATCAATCAACTGGAAGAGCCGATTTTCTTTAATGGTCAGGTCTGTCGGATCTCGGCCAGCATCGGCACTGCGCTGTCGGTTCCGGACCAAAAGACCGAAGCGGCCGTTCTCTTGCACCAGGCGGATGTCGCATTATACGCGGCCAAAAATGCAGGGCGGGCGCAGCATTTCTTTTATGACCCGTCGCTGGAGGAAACCGAAGAGCAGAAGACGGTGGCGAATTAGTACGCGGTGCACATGCTGCCAGAATGTCCGACCCTATGTGACACCCCTGCAAAATGGAGGGAACCGAGGTTATTGGGCCCGATCTCGACCTGTGAATAGGGACAGGGGGATGATCATCTGTATCGAAACCTTGACACAGATGATTGTATTTGGTCGGCTGAGAGCAGGTTTTTCATAAGTTTAATACCACGCCGTCGACCAGGGGCTCCCATGAGGCGGCCAATTCATGAGGGTGGAAAAATGTTTGCTCGTAAACTCTGTATGTCAGCCGTCGCGGCCAGCTTGGTTCTGGGTCCCGTGCAACGCGCACAAGCCAATGATGCGGCCGCGTTGCTGGGTGGAATGATCATCGGCGGCGCAATCGTGAACGAAGTCAACAAAAGCAAGCGCCGCAAGACCACAACCCGTCGCACGTCTACAGTGTCCTCGGCCCAAAGGGCGCAGAACCGGCAGGTTCAGGAATCCCTGAATTACTTTGGATATAACGTAGGGGCGGTGGATGGTTCCCTGGGGCGGCGCAGCCGCGCTGGGATTTCGCGGTATCAGGCTGACATGGGGTACACATCAGACGGGTATCTGGACGACTATGAACGCGAATTTCTGATCAACAGTCACCATCGCGCGCAGGCAAGCATTCATGTCGCGCCCTATAACCAGATCCTGGCAAGCCAGGGGACGATCGGGGTTTTGCGGACCTATCGCAATGAACAGCTGGGCATTGCCACACCACAGGGTCAGTATCAGCAGCCCTATACAGCGGCATCCCAAGCGCCAGCGAGCGTGCCGGTGACCGCGCCTGCTCCAACCGCCGCGCAGCCCCAGGGTGTTCTGGCCCGAAATCAGACGGCGGCGCTGCCGACATTCAATTTTACACCTACGGAACAATCCGCCGCGACGCATTGCAACCAAATCAATGTCATGACCACGACCAATGGTGGGCTCACGTCAGCCGCCCGTATTGGCGATGCCGAATTTGCGCTGTCTGAACAATTCTGTCTGGCCCGCACGCAGGTTCAGGTTGACGCAGCCCGGGTCGAATCCACCATTCCCAACATGACACCGGCGCAGATCGAACAGCAATGCGATGGGCTGACCCAAGTGATCCAACCGCATATGGGCGCGCTCAGCACAACTGATCCGCAACAGGTCACCCGTCAGATCGGTGTGGTTCTGCAGAATTCCGGCCATCCGATCGCACAGTTGATCTCGGGCGGTAAAGTGTGCCTGGGGGTTGGGTATCGCAATGACAATTCCGAAATGGCCCTGGCCTCGGCTCTGGTTCTGAGCGCTGGCGGCGAGCCGGCTTATGCCGAATTGGTCAGCCACCACCTGCGCGGCGGTTTCGGCACCCAAAGTTCGTCTTTGGCGGCGGCCAGCTGGATGCAGATGACGCTGGCCTCCTTGGATGCAGGTGCTGCGCCGTTCACCGGCCAAACACCTGACCGCATTGCCGTTCTGCGGGCTGCGCTCTCGGGAGGTGGACAGGCCGCGACCACGATCCCGGTGTTTTCATCCTCTAACAACTGATCGGCTTGGGCCTGATTTTTCATCTGCGCGCTGCCCTTGGTTGGGGCAGCGCGTTTTTTATGGCCCCGAATTTTTGTTGCCATGACCCCGTTTTTTTTGGTTGCGAGACTGTCGGTTGTGGATCAACCATTGTGATATGAAAACTGTGCCATCTCTGCTGCGCCGTGCGACCGGCTGTGATCTGGTGACCTGAACGGTCGCTTGGGGTGTGTGACACCCGCTCACGCTGTTTGTCCTTTGTTTTCAATTCTCGGAACCTGCAACATGACTCATGACGCGCTGCGTCTGGCGATCGATATCGGTGGCACCTTTACAGATACCGTTCTTATGGCCGGTGAGGATCAGATCCTCGCTTCGACCAAGACCCTGACAACCCATGACAATCCGGCCGAGGGGGCTCTTTTGGGCGCGACGCGGGTGATGCAGGACAGCGGACGCGCGCTGCACCAGGTGACTGGGTTTATTCATGGGACAACCCTGGCAACCAATGCGCTGATCGAACGGCGTGGCGCACAGGTTGCGACCATCACCACCCAGGGTTTTCGCGACATCCTCGAAATCGCCTATGAGCGACGTTATTCGCAATATGACATAGATCTGGAAAAACCTGATTTGCTGGTGACGCGGGAGCGGGCCTTTACAGTATGTGAACGGATGTCTGCCGATGGGCAGGTACTGATCCCTTTGGATGAAGACATTTCGGATCTGTTGACGGCGCTTGATGGTTCGGGTGCACAGGCTGTCGCCATCTGCCTGATGCATGCCTATGCCAATGACGCCCATGAACGGCATCTGCGGGAATTGATACAGGTCGCGCGCCCGCATCTGGAGGTGTCAATTTCCTCCGAGGTCAGCCCAGAAGCCCGCGAATTTGACCGGCTATGCACCACCGTGGCCAATGTTTATATCCAGCCCCTGATGCGCCATTACCTGGAACGTTTCCAGGCAGCTTTTTCCGATCAGGGGCTGACCTGTCCGATCCTGATGATGACTGCGGGCGGCGGAATGTGCACGTTGGAAACGGCGGCGCGCCTGCCGATCCGGCTGGTGGAATCCGGTCCTGCTGGTGGGGCCATTCTGGCCGCACGGATTGCCGCGCAGGCGGGGTTGGATGAGGTTCTGAGCTTTGACATGGGCGGCACCACGGCCAAGCTGTGTTTGATCGACAATGCCCGCCCCCAGACCGCGCGACAGTTTGAAATTGCCCGCGCCGCGCGGTTCATCAAGGGATCAGGTATGCCTGTTCGCATTCCCGTGATCGAGATGATCGAGATCGGGGCCGGCGGTGGATCAATCGCGGCAGTGGACCGTCTGGGCCGGCTGAACGTCGGTCCGCGCAGTGCGGGATCAGAGCCTGGTCCAGCCGCCTTTGGTCGCGGCGGCGATGATCCGACAGTCAGCGACAGTGACATAGCACTGGGCTATATCCGACCCGAAACATTTGCAGAGGGCCACCTGAAGATCGAACCCGAGGCCGCCCGCCGGGTGTTGGCCCGCGACATAGGGGACAAGATGGGGACCGATGCCACCGGGGCCGCCGATGGGGTCAGCCGCATCGTCGATGAATCCATGGCCAGCGCGGGACGCATGCATGCTGTGGAATCGGGCAAGGATCTGGGGAATCGCACAATGATTGCCTATGGTGGAAATGGCCCATTGCACGCAACACGCGTAGCCCGGGCCTGTGGTGTGTCGCGTGTGTTGGTTCCGCCAAACCCCGGGGTCGGTTCCGCCGTCGGTTTCCTGTTTGCGCCGGTGTCGTTTGAAATCGTGCGTAGCCGTTATACCTTGCTTGATGACATCGGATCGGGTGTCAACACGCTGTTGACCGACATGGGAAATGAAGCCCGCGCGGTTGTAGAATTGGGGGCTGATGGTCAAAAGATCGAGCTGCGCCGCACGGCCTTCATGCGCTATGCAGGACAGGGGCATGAGATCGAGATTTCGCTGCCGAACCATGATCTTGCTGCGGGCGATCTCCCGTTGCTGACCCAGTCGTTCGAGGCGGAATATCGCCGCCAGTTTTCGCGTCCGGTGCCGGGTATGGTGATCGAGATCCTGAACTGGGCGGTCTATGCGTCGACCCCGGCCCGCAGGGTTCAGAATGCGGTTGCCGCGCCACCCGAACGGGTTTTGCCCCGACACGATACATCCGAAATCAGCTGTGACATTGATGGCACCCTGAAACAGGCGCATCTGATCGCCCGTTGCGATCTGAGTGCTGGGGATGTGGTGCACGGGCCCGCGCTGATATTTGAACCACAGACCACCACACTGGTCAGTGCCGATTTCACCGCTCGGGCCGATGCTCTGGGCAACCTGATCCTGACACGGCAGGGCTGAGGAGAGACCAAGATGACCCAAATTAGCAATGCCCGCCTGCAAGTGATGTGGAACCGTTTGTTGGCGCTGGTCGAGGAGCAGGGGCAAACCCTGATCCGTGCCGCCTTTTCCCCGATCGTGCGCGAATGCGGCGATATCTCGGCCGGGATCTTTGACGCCCGGGGACAGATGTTGGCCCAGGCCGTGACCGGAACGCCTGGCCATATCAATACCATGGCCGAAGCGGTGCAACACCTGCGCGCCCGGTTTCCGTCACAACAGATGCAGCCCGGCGACATCTATATGACCAATGATCCCTGGTTGGCTTCGGGGCATCTGAACGACTTCCTGTTGATGATGCCCGCGTTCAAGGACGGCAAGGTCGTTGGTTTTACCTCCTGCACCTCGCATCTGGTGGATCTGGGTGGTCTGGGCATGGGGCCCGAGGGGTCGGACATCTATGACGAAGGCCTGTTGATCCCCCCCTGCAAGCTGGTCGAAGGTGGTGTGCCCAACCCGCTGTTGATGGACATCATCCGGGCAAATTCTCGCGAACCCATTGCCAACGAAGGCGACATCTATGCTCTGATTGCCTGTTGCGAAGCTGGTGTGAACCGGCTGCTGGGCATGATGGAGGAATACAAGCTCGACGATCTCGAGGAATTGTCCGCCTACATCATCAACACCTCCCGGCGGGGCACATTGGAGGCTATCGCAGAAGTTCCCAATGGCGTTTATCGCAATGCCATGCGCACGGATGGTTATGATCGCGAAATCGAGCTGCACGCGACACTCACCATCAGCGACAACCGAATGGTGGTGGATTTCGATGGCACCTCGGGGTGTTCCAACAAGGGCATAAATGTGCCGCTGAATTATGCGACGGCGTATACGGTGTTTGCGCTGCGCTGTATCGTTGGATCGGACATTCCCAACAACGCCGGGTCGCTCGAGCCGTTTGAGGTCACGGGACCTGCGGGATGTATCCTGAACGCGCAGCGGCCGGTGCCGGTGGCAATGCGGCACACCTTGGGGCAAATGACGCCGGATCTGGTGTTCGGGTGCCTGCATCAGGCGCTGCCTGAACGGGTGCCCGCCGAAGGGGCCTCGTGCATGTTTGATCTGCCAATGCGCCACGCGCCCGAGGTGGCCCGCGACGGGGGGCTCGAATTCGCCATCGAACCCGTCCATAATGGCGGCACCGGCGCACGACCCCATGCAGACGGATTGTCGGCAACGGCCTATCCGTCCGGCGTCTGGGGGAGCCAGATCGAGATCACTGAGGCTGTGGCACCTGTCACAATCTGGCGGCGCGAATTGCGCCCGGACAGCGGTGGTGCCGGTCAGTATCGCGGTGGATTGGGGCAGCGCATTGAATTGAGCGCGACCAATGATGCGGCATTCCTGGTGTTCCTGTCGGTTGAACGGTTGAAGTTTCCAGCACAGGGCCGGGCCGGGGGGCTGTCCGGCGCACCGGGCCGCATCCGGTTCGACGGCGCGGACACGGATATTCCGGGCAAAGGTGAATTGCGGGTCGAACCCGGTCAGCGGTTGATTTTTGAAACCCCGGGCGGGGGTGGTTTCGGTGATCCGCTCCTGCGTGATCCGCAGGCGCTCGCGCAGGATCTGGCCCGTGGTCTGGTCACGCCGACCGGAGCCAAGAAATACGGAGGTGCCACATGATCAATCCCACTCCACATATCGGGGCCATGGCCCCCTATGCTTTGGCCGACCTGGGGCCCGAAGGTGCCGTTTCAATGGCCCAGAATGAAAGCGCCTTTGCCCCCAGCCCATTGGCTCTGGCCGCAGGGCAGGCGGCGCTGGCGCAGGCGGCGCTTTACCCCGATCCTGACTGGATTGACCTGCGTGCAGCAATCGCCCGGGTGCATCAGCTGGACGCTGGCCGTATCCTGTGCGGGGCCGGGTCGATGGAGCTGATTGGCGCTTTGATTTCGGCCTTTTCGGGACCCGGTGACGAAGTTCTGGGCAGCCAATTTGGCTATGCCTATGTTGCGACCGCCTGTCAGCTGAGCCAATCCCGATATGTAACCGCACCAGAACTGGATCTGGTGGTGTCTCCAACCGAAATCCTGGCCCGGGTTACGCCAGCGACGCGTATCGTGTTTGTCTGCAATCCGGGCAACCCGACCGGCACAACAATCGCCAACGCAGATCTGGTGGCGTTGCGCCGGGATCTGCCGGATGATGTACTCTTGGTCATTGACCAGGCTTATGGTGAATTCGCTGACCCGCTGGACGATCCGGCGTGTTTGTTCGCGCTTGTCGATTTGGGCAATACGATCATCACCCGCAGCTTTTCCAAAGCTTATGCGCTGGCCGGCGTGCGGGTGGGCTGGGCCTATGCCCCTGACCGGATCGGTTCCGAAATCCGCAAGGTTCTGAATCCCAACAACGTTTCGATCATTTCACAACAGATGGCGCGGGGCGCGATAGAGGATCAGGCGCATCTATCCGATATCGTCGCCAGGACCGGCGCACTGCGCGATGCGTTTTCAACACAGTGCCGGGCCTTGGGTCTGCATGTCCCGCCGTCTCAGACGAATTTCGCCTTGATGCAATTTGGCTCTGCCGAAGATGCCCGACGCGCGGATCAGGCGCTGCGGCGACATGGCCTGATGATGCGGGGCATGGGGTGCTATGGGCTGTCGGACTGCCTGCGGGCCACAATCTGCGACCAAACGGTGATGGACCGTGCCGTTGCTGTTCTCAAAGGAGTGCTGACATGACAACGATCACCCGTAACGGCCCCCGGATCGGGGTTCTGGTGCCCTATACCAACTGCAATATCGAACCGGATATGCAACTGTTGTGCCCGCCCGGCGCGACCATACATTGTGCCCGTATGGGCGGCTATGACGTTGATGAAATCCCCGGCTCTGATCAGATGGCGGGTCTTGGGTCTTCGGATATATCCGAACCGCTGATGCTGTTGTCCGGGGTCAGACCCCATGCCATTCTGTATGGATGCACCTCGGCGACGCTGACCCACGGGCCAGCCTTTGACGCGGATCTGTCCGAACGGATCAAATCCGGGTCTGGTGCGCTGTCTCTGACAGCTGCGGGTTCTTTGGTGGCTGCCATTCAGGCGCTCGGCGCGGCGCGGGTGGGCTTTGCTTCGCCCTATCTAGGGGAAATCAACGACCAGGCCATGCGATTTTTGTCCGGGCAGGGCATCGAAACCGTCAAATGCCACGATGTTGGCCGCCCCTTGGGCAATTATGGACAGGGAGAGTTGACGCCGGATGAAGTCTTTGAGCTGGCGCTGCAAGCGGATCACCCCGATGCGCAAGCCATCGTGCTCAGCTGCACGGATATGCGGTCGGTCGAATGCATCACTCGGGTCGAAGCGGCGCTGGGCAAACCGGTTGTTACCTCGAACCAGGCGATGATGTTCTGCCTGATGCGTGCGCTGGATCTGCCCCGTCATGATGATGCACCGGGACGGCTTTTTGATCTGCTTTAAAACGTGTCGTGAAAAGCTTGAGAGAGACTGTTTCGATTAACACGTTGAAATCATTGATGTCAGGCGGTTCCGGTGTCTCGCGAAACGCCCAAGGACGCATTTGGCCTGTGGGCCATACAGCCTCAGGATCGTGGAAGGGCATAGCTCTCTGTTTCTTTCTGGTCAAAAATACCTCAGGGGGTCTGGGGGACAGCGTCCCCCAGCCTCGTCGCCCGTGCCTAAAGGCCGAAATCTTCTTTGCGGGTTTCCTGATAATGGTCAAAGTCGGACGTGTACCAGGCTGTCCCACGGGTATTTGACGCCAAGGCATTGGCCAGATCATCCAGGGCCGACATCGGCAACAGCGTGTTGAACACGTCCCATCCGGCGGCCGTCGGATGTGCCTCGAACCCCAGAACCTGACCTTTCATGCCACTGATCACCGGAACCAGTGCCCCGGTGAAGGACGATGGAACGTGGATGTCGATCTTCATGATGGGTTGCAACAGAACCGGTGCCGCCGTTGCCATCGCGTCATTCACGGCGTTGCGCCCAGCCGTTCGAAAGGCATAGTCCGAACTGTCGACCGAATGGTGTTTTCCGTCTTTCAGCGTCACGCTCACATCGACAACCGGAAACCCGACTGGCCCCTTGGCCAGCGCGTCGCGTGCACCGGATTCCACAGAAGGAATATAGTTACGCGGCACAGCACCACCTTTGACGATCTCGTCGAACCGGAACCCGGCCCCGCGGGTCTGAGGGGCCAATTCGATCACCACATCGGCAAATTGTCCGGCACCCCCGGATTGCTTGCGGTGACGGTGGCGGTGTTCCACGGATTTGGTGATGGTCTCGCGTAACGTCGGTGGCAGCTGTTCCTGTGTGGTTTCAATGCCAAAGCTGTGTTCAAGCATGGCAATGAGACGGCGCAAATGCTGCGGTCCCTGGCAGGATAGAACTGCGTGTCCCGTCTGTTCATCCTGGCTGACCTGGGCGGCTGGGTCGATTTCGGACAGCTTGTCCAGCGCTGTCGTCAGCCGGGTTTCGTCGCGTTCGCTCACCGGTGTGATCAGGCGGCGATAGGTTGACGGGTGACCGCTGGCCCAACCAGGCAACGCCGATGCGCCATCCGCGTCATACGACCAGCCGAGAGACAGCTGATCGGATTTGGCCGCAACGCCCAACTGCCCGGGGGCCAATTCCTGAATCTGTTGCCCGGATCCGACGGCCGTCAAATTGCCGATCGACCCGCCAGCCAGGGCTGTGTTGCTGTTAACAGGCCCGCCCAAGGCGCGCACCACGATGGTTTTGCCCAGATGTTTGACCAGATCGGCGGCACATCCCACCGCCTGTGGGGGTTTGCCGGTTGTCAGGCGTTCACAGGTGGCTTCAATCCCTGGGGCTTCGTGACGAAGGGATTTCATGATCCGGGTCATGCCGTTGCGATGCAGGGCAGATCCAATAAGCGCGGGCACCAGATCGTTGTGTTGCAGAACCTGGGTGGCCACGTCAAAAACGTCGTCAGCCATGGGTTGTTTGTCTTCGATCAACTGTTCCAGGAGCGTGTCGTCAAAATCGGAGTAAGCCTCCAGCAGTTCGGTCCGGGCCTCCTGTTCGCGGTTCAGTACGTCGCTGGGGATTTCGATCAGGGTGGAAGGTTCCCCATCGTGATATTCCCAGGCCCGTTCGGATATCAGATCTACAGCGCCGACGATATGGTCCCCGTCACGCATCGGAACCTGACGCAACACGATATTGTGGCCGCAATAGGACTGCAGCGCCATGACGATATCGCTCAGCCGGTCAGTGGCAACATCCACCTTGTTGATGAACAGAAAGGCCGGAATACCGGCCTCTTCGATCAGGCGGATGAATGGGGCGCTGAGCACTGCGGCCTCGGCGTCGGCAGGCACACACAGCACCGCCGCGTCGCTGGCAGCGAGCGCAGGCCCCGCCTGACATAGGTTTTCAGCGCCGCCTGCAATGTCGATCGCGCCCCAATCTTCGCCCATATAGCTGAACGTGTGCACGCTGGCAGTACCAGAGATGTCGAGGGTCTGATGCGGAGTGTCATCCAACCCCGCCAATGTTGCCGCCAGAGTTGACTTGCCTGAATGCGACGGCCCCAATATCGTGAATACCCTCATCGTCAGTACCTCTCTCATGCATATCTCAATTCCTGCGCTGCACGACAGCGGGGATCGTGCGGCGGGTCCGCGCAGGAAAACGGCCATGGATATCCACAGTGTCGCCGATATCCACTGGTCGCATCGGGCCGCATCGGGCCACGTCGCAAGAGGTCTCAACCATTCGGCAACATTTGGATTTTTCGCCATGCAAGGGGCGGGGTCAAGCTTATTGCGCAATTTCCCGAGCGTCGGGGTGACGCAGGTGTCTGGTCAGCGCGCGTACCTTGCAATACCGTACGCCCGACATATTGAAATGGAGATCTCGAATGCCGGTGACATTACAAGCCATGATGCAAGAGGCGAATGCCGTAGTTGAACGCATTGACAGCAGTCGCGCGCAGGAATTGATGGGGCAGGGGGCGCTGTTGCTGGACATCCGCGATGCACCCGAGTTGGAGAAATCCGGGCGTGCCGTCGGTTCGCACCATATCCCCCGTGGGATGTTGGAGTTTCGCGCTGACCCGGCCAGCCCGTTTCACGATCCCGAAATGCGCCCGGAGCGCGTGATTGTGCTGCATTGTGCCAGCGGTGGACGTGCGGCCCTCGCGGGAAAGCTTCTGCGGGACATGGGGTATGATCAGGTGTTCAATCTGGGTGGGCTAGGGGATTGGGCCGGCCCCAAACAGGAACCGGTAGACCCCGGCATGTAAGACAGCACCGGGGCGGGCTGGTATGGCGCGCCCCGAGATCCCGGTGTCAGGCGGCGTCCGCCGCAGCAACCCGCGTGGTGCGGCTGTACAGTGTCTCGCCTGAATCGCGGTCAATCCCAGTTAGTTTCACCTCATAGCCCCACAAACGCTTGATGTGCTTCAGGACTTCGGTGCGGTCCTCATCCACCAGATCAATGCCGTTTTGTACCCGGTGCACCAGTTGCAATTCACGGTCGCCTTTCAGGTCTGCGTCCACCACCTGAATATCCGGTTCCAGAAACGCCAGATCATAGGACCGGGCCAGAATCTGACGCACCTCGCGGTATCCGCGTTTGTTGTGGATCTGGCTGACCACCAGATTGGCCTGTTTTTCGTCGTCGGTGATAACAAACAGCTTGAGTTGTCGGATCAGATGCGGTGACAGGAATTGCAGGATAAAGGATTCATCCCGGTAATTGGCCCAGGCATTGCGCATCACCGATTTCCAATCAGGATCGCCTGCAAATTCGGGGAACCATTCACGGTCCTCAACCGTAGGGTTTTCGCAGATCCGCCGAATATCCTGCATCATGGCAAAACCGATGGCATAAGGGTTGAGCCCGTTGAACCGCGGGTCGTCGAATTCCGGCTGCATGATCACATTGGTATGGCTGTGCATCATCTCCATGAATGCGCCTTGGGTGATCAACCCTTTCTCATACAACCGGTTGATGATGTAGTAATGGGTGAAGGTCGCACAGCCTTCGTTCATCACCTTGGTCTGTTTCTGCGGGTACATGTATTGCGCCAGATACCGCACGATCCGCACGATTTCACGTTGCCAGGGCGCTAAATTGGGGCTGTGTTTTTCCAGGAAATACAGCAGATTTTCCTGTGGGAGACTTAGCTCCCCCTGGCGCGAACTGAGCGCGGCCTCGCCCTCGGATTGGGCCTGTTCTGGAGAACCCAATATCGTGTCGGTCCACAGATCCAGAACACTGCGACCGCTTTTGGCACCCTCGCGCTGTTGTAACATCGCCGCCTGTTCCTGTGCTGTCGGCTTGGGGGGGCGCCCATACCGAAACACCCCCTGATCGCGCAATGCATGGGCCGCATCCAGCACCTGTTCAACCGCATCCAACCCATGGCGTTCTTCGCAATCGGCGATGAAGTTTTTGGCAAAGGCCAGATAGTCGTGGATGCCCGACGCATCGGTCCAGTCGCGAAACAGATAATTGTTCTTGAAAAAATGGTTATGTCCAAAGGCCGCATGTGCCATGACCAGCGTTTGCATTGCCATGGTGTTTTCTTCCATGTTGTAGCTGATGCAGGGGTTTGAATTGATCACGATTTCATAGGCCAGCCCCATCATCCCCTTTCGGTAATAGGTTTCGTCGCGCACGAAATGTTTGCCAAAGGACCAATGCTGATACATCAACGGCATTCCGACACAGGAATAGGCATCCAGCATTTGTTCCGCCGAAATGATTTCAATCTGGTTGGGATAGATATTCAGTCCCAGATCGTTCAGCGCGATTTCCTGGATCGCATCATGGACCGTGCTCATCAGATCAAAGCTCCAGTCCGGGCCGTCAAACAGCGGACGCGCATGTGTGGTGGAATCGATCATGAGGTGTCTCCCGCGACTTTCTTGGCAAACAGTTTGCGGAACATCGGATAGATATGGGCCGGTTCCGACACGCGCAGCATTTCAAAGTTGGGGAAATTCTGTTTGACCCGACGATAGGAATGCCACAGATCGCCCCCGGCACCTGGGTCGTTCAACAGCCGGTCTTCGCTTTCGGGGACGATTTCGACATAGGCGAAATATTGGCAAAACGGCAAAAGCAGTTCCGTGAGCAGGCTCTCGCATTTGACCGAGTCGTTGCCAAAGTTTTCCCCGTCCGACGCCTGGGCCCCATAGATGTTCCATTCGTCGCTCGGGTATCTGTCGTCGATGATGTCGCGCATCTCCTGTAACGCGGTGCTGACAATGGTGCCGCCGGTTTCGCGGGCATAGAAAAACGTCTCTTCATCGACCTCTTGTGCGTGGTGTGTGTGACGAACAAACACGACCTCCGAATGCTCGTATGCGCGTTCCAGAAACAGGTTCAACAGGATGAAGAACCTTTTTGCCAAATCCTTTTCGCGCTCTTGCATGGATCCCGACACATCCATCAGGCAAAAAATCACAGCCTTGGAATTGCGCACTTTTTCCGTCGTGAACGTATCAAACCGCAGATCCAGCGGGTCGATATAGCCGACGACCCGGCGTTTGCGTTCCAATGCCTCAAACTGATGGCGCAGGTCTGCCAACAGACGTATCTGTGCAGCACTTGGATCGTTCAACGCCTCAAGATCGACGATCTCTTGCTCCAGTTTGGCAAAGTCATCCGCCGACGGGCGTTTCAACGCAATCCGTCGCCCCAAAGAGTTGCGCATGGTGCGCACCAGGTTGAGGTTGTTGGGAGTGCCGGATGTGGTGATGCCCGCCCGTCGGGTCGCGATGGTTTCGGTTTCCACGGACGCCTTTTTGATCAGGTCCGGCAGTTCCAGCCCGTCAAACAGGATCTGGAGATATTCCTCGCGGGTGAGGTTGAAGGAAAACCCATCTTCGCCCTCGCCACTATCGGCCCCTTCGCGCCCGCCCTGACCAGCAGCACCTTTGGGGCGGGGAAAACTGTCCCCCACCACAAAGTCCTTGTTGCCCGGAAATACCCGTTGACGAAACCCGCCAGTATTGGATTGCGTCAGCCGAGGTTCGCGAATGCCTTTGACCGGGATCGTGACCCGTTCGCCGACACTGTGATCGTCGGTCCCGTCGCCTTTGACCGATCGTTTCTGCACCGATTTGTCGACCATGTCCTTGATATGGTGACGGGTGCGGCGCAGAAACCGTTGCCTGTTGCCCAGACTCTTGCCTTTGGGATTGCGACGGCGGTCGATAAAGTGATGCATCGTACGTGCACCTCCTCGATGATTACCCTGCCTTGTTCACACGCATGTACCATTCGACCAGTCGCCGGACCTGGCGAGTGGTATACCCATGGCTTTGCATGCGTTCGACAAACTCCATGTGCTTGCCTTCGGTGTCGCTGTCTTTCTTGGACCCGAAACTGATCACGGGCAGCAGCTCTTCGACCTGGCTGAACATGTGCTTTTCGATGACGTCGCGCAGCTTTTCATAGGAATTCCACGCCGGGTTCGATCCGGTGTTGGCGCGGTGGCGCAGGGCGAATTTGACCACCTCGTTGCGGAAATCCTTGGGGTTTGAAATCCCGGCCGGTTTTTCGACCTTGGACAGTTCCTTGTCCAGGATCTCCCGGTCATACAGCTGTCCGGTGTCAGGATCCTTGTAATCCTGCTCTTCGATCCAGGCATCCGCATAGGAAATATAACGGTCAAACACGTTTTGCCCGTATTCCGAATAACTCTCCAGATAGGCTTTCTGGATCTCATTGCCGATGAAATCTTCGTACCGGGGGGCCAGTTCGGTCTTGATGAACTCCAGATAGGTGGCTTCGGTCTCGGGCGGAAACTGTTCGCGTTTGATCATCTGCTCCAGCAGATACATCAGATGCACCGGGTCGGCGGCAACCTCTTTGGTGTCATAGTTGAACACATTGGACAAAACCTTGAACGCGAACCGTGTCGACACGCCGCTCATACCTTCGTCGACACCGGCATGGTCCTGATATTCTTGAACCGTCTTGGCTTTGGGGTCGGTATCTTTCAGTGTTTCGCCATCATAGACGCGCATTTTCGAATAAAGGTTCGAGTTCTCATGTGGTTTCAGGCGTGACAAAACACTGAAGCGGGCCAGAATCCGCAACGTCTCCGGTGCGCAGGATGCATTGTTCAGTTCACTGTTTTCCAACAGTTTATGATAGATCATCGCCTCTTCGGTCACGCGCAGGCAATAGGGGACTTTGACGATGCTGACCCGGTCGATAAAGGCTTCGTTGTTCTTGTTGTTCTTGAACGCCTGCCATTCGCTTTCGTTTGAATGGGCCAGAATAAGACCGGTGAACGGGATGGCCCCAAAGCTTTCGGTGCCCATATAATTGCCTTCCTGCGTTGCGGTCAGCAACGGGTGCAACATCTTGATCGGAGCCTTGAACATCTCGACGAATTCCATGATGCCCTGGGTGGCCCGGTTCAATCCGCCGGAAAACGAATAGGCATCCGGGTGATCCTGACTGTAATGTTCCAGTTGCCGGATATCGACCTTGCCTACCAGGGTCGAGATATCCTGGTTGTTCTCATCGCCCGGTTCCACCTTTGCCACACAGATGCGTCTTAGGCGGGAGGGGTGCAGCTTGACGACCGTGAACTTTGAAATATCACCGTCGAATTCGTCCAGCCGTTTGACGGCCCAGGGTGACATCAGGCCGGGCAGGCGGTGTTTTGCGATGCCGTATTCGGTCTCGAGCATGTCGCCCATGCGGGTCGGGTCAAACAGCCCCAGCGGAGATTCAAATATCGGGCTGATCTGGTCCCCGGCCTTGAGTACATAAATGGGTTGTTCTTCGACAAGCCGTTTCAGCCGTTCGGCGAGCGAGGATTTACCGCCACCGACGGGGCCCAGCAGGTACAGGATCTGCTTGCGCTCCTCCAACCCCTGCGCTGCATAGCGGAAATAGCCAACGATCCGTTCGATCGTATCCTCCATGCCGTAAAAATCCTTGAAGGCGGCATATCGTTTGATGGTGCGGTTTTGAAAGAGAGGGCCCAAGCGTGGATCCTTGGAGGTATCCACCAATTCTTCCTCTCCGATGGCGGCCAACATGCGTTCGGCCACGGTGGCATAGGTCTGGGGATTTTCGCGACATGCATTCAGATAGTCATGCAGCGACATCTCCTGCTCTTTTGTTTCTGCGTACTGCTCCGCAAAAAGCTCGACAATGTCCTTCATCGACACGTACCTCCTGGTTGCCAATATCCTCCACGGTCCTCCCTGTGCGAAAACATAGTGCTGTCCGCACGTGAGGAAACTTTGTCCACAACGTTTTCTGAGCCTGCCCAAACCCGCTCACGGGCTGCCATTCCCTGGTTTGGCACAGCGCGCGCAATCCAGAGTGTTGAATCTATTCAACATTTTATTTGGCGATTGGGTTCATGTTACATCAATTCCTTGGATTTTTCTATCCCAATTTGGTTAACAACCTTCAAAGACTGTTGGAGAGACCGTGATCATGGCACTGGTCTGAGCGGCTCGGCACGCACCAGAGGATCCTGGGCGAGGCCGGGGTTTCGATGGCCCAGGCATCCAATCAGCCAACATTTCCTACATGAAAACACACATCAGGTCATCGGCGCGCACAGGGAGGCACAGGGGGGGACGGGGGCGTACAGGCGATCACAAAACTGAAACAACTAGCGCTTCAAACTTGGTTTCTCGATGAATTTTCTGCGTTCCAGACGGACCTTTTGGGCCAAAATCCGGGCGGCTGTCGCGATTTTGTGAAGGGAGGCGGGCCAGGATTTCGCACATATGCGAATGTGATTCTTTGTGCGGAAACAAGACAGTTGACGCATCTGCGGCTTACGTCCACGTCAGTATTTGTCCCAGACACACTTTGAGGGTGCACAACGTCGAACCAAATGTTCATGGGGCGGGTCATCGGATGGGGGCCTATGTTCTGTTTGCAACCGCTCCGTCAGGAGGGGTTCTGTTTCTCACGCGAATTTGGCCCAGGTCGTGGCGCTGTCCAGGGATGTACCCTTCGGGTCGCCATGGGATCAAAGATGAGCTAATTAGAGGTGGTGCAGCGATGGTCGACGGCTCTGGTTTGCGATCATCGTTGTTTCAGGGTGCAAATCCAGATTGGATAATGGATACATTATTCCCTTTTCCCAAAATCATTGCCAATATCGCATGTGACGAGGCCAAAGATCCGGGGATCGTTCATGGGGGAGTGACATGGCAGGTAAGTTTCAGGCTGTTGATATCGGCAAAACCGCATCGGCGGCGACGATCATTTTTAACGCATTGCGCAAAGCCATCGTTGAAGGGGATCTATCGGATGGAGACCCGCTCCGCCAGGACGAGATTGCCCGTATGTTCAACACCAGCCGCATACCGGTGCGTGAAGCTTTGACCATGCTGGAGCAGCAAGGGCTGGTCAAAACCGTACGGTACAAGGGCGCTGTCGTGGCGGCGCTTTCGATGCAGGAGGCCAGCGAAATCTTTGATTTCCGGGCCTTTCTCGAGGCAGAAGTGATCCGGCAGGCTGTGCCGGTCATGAGTTCTGGGGTCTTGGATCAGGCCCAGCAGTTTCTGGAGAAGTTTGCAGCCGCGAGCGAGCCCATGGAGTATGGTGATCTGAACCGTGGGTTCCATGCGACCCTGTACCGTGCCAGCGGACGGCCCTATCACCTGAGCGTGATCGAGAATTCGATGGACCGGATCGACCGTTACCTGCGGGCGCAATTGGTTCTGAGCGGGGGGATGTCACGTGCGGATCGCGAACATCAGGCCATTCTGGACGCTTGCCGCAAGGGCGACGCGGACAAAGCCGCGCAACTGACGGCCGACCATATCCTGGGGGCAAAGGCTTCGTTGGAAGAACATATCCACGCCAAGCCGCAAACCTGAAAAGCCGCTTCGGCACCGATTGACAACGCGGTTAGAGCTCGGGTTCAACGCCCTTGCACGGCCCTGTCGACAGGCGTTTCAAAACGCCTATCCCGGTGCCCGCCTGCGACAATATTTCGACCGGCTTACAATGGGCTTACAATGGATGGTAGCAGGCGACCTGATGTCCGGTCTCACCCTCCATCGGTGGCATTGCCGCGCGGCACGTGTCTGTTGCCAGCCAACAGCGCGGTGCAAAAGCACACCCGGGCGGTACGTTCAGGGGCGATGGCAACTCGCCTTCCAGCTTGATCCGATCCTTTTTGGCTTCGGGGTCCGCGCGTGGTGTGGTCGACAACAAGGCCTTGGAATAGGGGTGGCGAGGCGCGGCAAACAACGTCTGTTTGCTGGCCTTTTCCACGGCACGGCCCAGGTACATGACGATCACGTCATCGGCGAAATGTTTGACCACCGACAAATCATGCGAAATGAACAAATAGGCCAGCCCCAACCGGTCCTGCAGTTCGACCAACAGGTTCAGAATCTGGCTTTGGATTGACACATCCAGCGCTGACACCGGTTCATCCAGCACCAGGATTTTGGGGTTCAGCATCAGAGCGCGCGCGATGGAAATACGCTGTCGTTGGCCGCCGGAGAACATATGCGGATAGCGATCAAAATGTTCCGAACGCAATCCCACCAGGTCCATCATCTCGCGCGCGCTGGCTTCACGCTCGCTTGCGGGCATCTGCGGGCGATTGATCACCAGCGGTTCCATCAGGATGGTGCCGATTTTCTGGCGTGGGTTGAGCGAGCCATAAGGATCCTGGAACACGATCTGCACGGTTTCGCGCAGCGATGCCCATGTGTCGGGCCGAACTTCGGTGCCGTCCAGGGTCAACCGTCCTGCGCTGGGCTCTTCGATCATCGTTATCAGGCGGGCCAGAGTGGACTTTCCACAGCCGGACTCTCCGACGATCGCCAGCGTTTTACCCGGTGACAATTCGAAATCGACTCCGGCAAGCGCGCGCACGGTCTGGGTCTTGGACAGGAAGCCCTCTTTGACATCATAGAAGCGGGCCAGCCCTTCGGCTTTTACGATTGGGGCGCTCATGTCAGCTCTTTCTCTTGCAATGTCCGCGCATGGTGACACAGGGCCCGGCCCAATTCGGGGGCTTCGGGGCGCGGGGGCGTTGTCTGGCACAGGTCTGTGGCGTGGGTGCAGCGCGGCGCAAACAGGCACCCAGCCGGTCGGTCGAATTGCCCCGGCACGACACCGGGGATCGAGGGCAACAGCCTGGATGTGGCGCGTTCCGGCAGAGCGGCCAAAAGCGCCGTGGTGTAGGGATGGTATGGGTGACGGAACAGGTTTCGGACGGGTTGTTCTTCGACCTTTTGACCGGCGTATTGCACCTGAACCCGTTCGGCGGTTTCAGCAACAACCCCCATGTCATGGGTGATCAACACCAACCCTGTGCCGGTGTCTTTGCGCAAGGAAACCAGCAGATCCAGGATCTGCGCCTGAATAGTGACATCCAGCGCGGTGGTGGGTTCGTCCGCGATCAACAGCTTGGGGCTGCAGGCGATGGCCATGGCGATCATGACCCTCTGGTTCATCCCGCCAGACATCTGGTGCGGGAATGTATTCAGGCGGGTTTCCGGAGCCGGGATGCCGACTTTTTCAAACAGTTCGATGGCGCGTTTGTTGCGTGCGGCCCGGTCCAGTCCCAGATGGATGCGCAGGGCTTCCTTGATCTGAAAACCGACGGTGAAACAGGGGTTCAGCGACGACATCGGCTCCTGAAAGATCATCGCCATATCCTTGCCGATGATCTTGCGTCGATCCCGTGGGCTGAGACCGCGCAGGTCCTGTCCCTGAAACGACATTTCATCCGCCGTGATGGTCGCGGTCCAGGGCAACAGCCCCATCAGCGCCAGCATCGAGACCGATTTTCCGGATCCGCTTTCGCCAACAATGGCGAGGATTTCGCCCTCATCCAGCGTCAGGTCGACGCCGTCCACCGCCCGAAAAGATCCCGACGAGGTGGCAAAATCGACAGAGAGGTTGCGTATGCGCAGCAGTGTCATGGTATCAGCTCCGCTTGAGTTTCGGGTCGAGCGCGTCCCGCAGCCCGTCGCCCATCAGGTTGATGGCCAGCACGGTGACCAGAATGGCCAGACCGGGAAAGGTGACAACCCACCAGGCGCGCAGGATGAATTCGCGGGCCTCGGCCAGCATGGTGCCCCATTCCGGGGTCGGCGGTTGCGCCCCCATTCCCAGGAACCCCAACGCAGCAGCATCCAGGATCGCAGTCGAAAACGACAGTGCGCCCTGTACAATCAGCGGTGCCAGACAATTGGGCAGCACGGTGATGAACATCAGCCGCCACAACCCGGCCCCGGCCACGCGGGCGGATGTCACATAATCCTTTTGCCGTTCGGCCAGAACCTGTGCACGGGTCAGGCGCACGTAATGGGGCTGGAACACGATGGCGATGGCGATCATCGCATTGGTCAATGATGGCCCCAGAATGGCCACCAGCACCAGCGCCAGCAACAGCGACGGAAAGGCCAGAATGATGTCCATGATCCGCATGATGATATTGTCGACCATCTTGGGGGCAAAGCCCGACAGCAGCCCGATCAGGATCCCGCCCGACGCCGCGATCGTTACCACCACGATGCCGACAAAGAACGAATAGCGTGACCCCGCAATCAGGCGCGACAGCATATCCCGACCCAACGGATCGGTGCCCAGAATGAACTCCCAACTGCCACCCTCGCTCCAGACCGGGGGTTGCAGGATATGATCGCGGAACTGTTCTGTGGGGTCATAGGGTGCGATGAACGGCGCAAACGCCGCGCAAAAGGCAAAAGCGGCAAAGAAGTAGAAGCCAATGACCGCACCACGGTTTTCGCGGAAGTAATACCAGAATTCGCGCAGAGCGCTGGGGCGGACGGGGCTTTGGGTTGTCATGGTTTGATCCGCCATTACCGCTTCCTGATCTTGGGGTTGATCACGCCATACAGCAGATCAACGGTGAGGTTCACGATCATCACGATCACGGCAATCATCAGCAATCCGCCCTGCACAACCGGATAGTCGCGGCGCGATATGCTGTCGACCATCCACTTGCCAATCCCAGGCCAGCTAAAGATGGTTTCTGTCAGGATGGCCCCCGCCAACAGCGTACCAACCGACAGGCCGATCACGGTGACCACGGGGATCAGCGCATTGCGCAGTGCGTGTACACCGTTGATACGTGTCGGGCTCAGGCCCTTGGCGCGGGCGGTGCGGATATAATCTTCTCCCAATACCTCCAACATGGCGGATCGGGTTTGGCGGGCAATCACGGCCAGCGGGATAGTGCCCAAGACGATGGTCGGCAGGATCAAGTGGCGCACCGCAGATTTGAACGCGCCCTCCTGGCCAGACAGCAGGCTGTCGACCAGCATCAGCCCCGTCACATCGTCAAACCAATAAAGCAGATCAATGCGCCCCGACACCGGAGTCCAGCCCAGATTGCCGGAAAATACGATGATCAACAGCAGAGCCCACCAGAAGATCGGCATCGAATACCCGATCAACGCCGATGACATCAGCGCCCGGTCAAAGAATTTGCCGCGGTTGACGGCGGCAATCACCCCCGCAGGCAGGCCCAGCAGCACCGCAAAGATCATGGCGCAGAAGGCCAGCTCGAACGTTGCAGGAAACAGGGCAAAAAATTCGTCCCAGACCGGTTTTTTGGTGACAAAGCTTTCGCCCAGATCGCCCTGAACCACGCCAACCAGATAGTCGGTGTATTGCTGCCAGACGGGTTTATCAAACCCCAGTTTGACCACCATCTCCTGATAGCGTTCTTCGGTCATGCCGCGTTCGCCGGCCATGACAATGATGGGATCCCCGGGCAGCACCCGGATGAACATGAAGGAGATCAGCGTCACCCCGATAAACGTCGGAATGAAAGTCCCCAGTTTGGTGAGCAGGTAGCGTAGCATCAGCGGCCTATGATCAACAGATCTTTGGTGAATGTTGTGAGGGTGCGACAGCCGTCTTCGGTGATCAACACGTCGTCTTCGATCCGGACGCCGAATTTGCCTTCGCCATAGAGCCCCGGTTCGTTGGTATAAACGGTGCCCGCAGGCAGAACCATCGGGTTGCCGCGCATGATATAGGGGGCTTCGTGTACATCACGGCCCAATCCATGCCCGGTTTTGGTGCGGATCCGGTCTGCGTAGGGCGACGCTTCGAGCACGCCGGTCACCGCGTCATCAATGTCATGGGCGGTGACACCGTCGCGGGTGACCTCCAGCCCCTTCATATTGGCGGCGAGCACGGTGTTATAGACGGCGCGCCCTTCGTCGGACACTTCGCCAACAAACACGGTGCGGGTGATATCGGCGGCAAACCCGTGTTTGCGCGCGCCAAAGTCAAACAGCAACGCGTCGCCAGATTGCACGGGATAGTCATCGCGCGCGTGGGCATGGGGCAGGGCGGAATTGGCGCCAGCGGCGACAATGGGGGCAAAGGCCAGATCATCCGCCCCTTCGGCAAACAGCGCCGCAATCAGCGCGCCTTCGATCTGTTTTTCGGTCTGCCCGATGCGCACACCGTCCAGCACCCGGGTCAGAGCGCGTTCGGAGATTTCGATTGCGGCCTGCAATGCGGCGATGTCATCGGGCGTTTTGATCATCCGGAGCGCCGAGATTTCGCGTTCGGCATCAACAATGTTCAGGTCGCCATAGGCCTGCGCCAGGGCGTGATGCACAAACACCCGCATGACCTGACCTTCGACGGCCAGTCGCTTCATCGGCATATGTGCTGCCAGCGCGGCAAAGGCATCCATGTATCCGGTCTGGTCGCGCCAATCGAATGTGGCCCCGTCCAGTCCCACAAGGGCCCAGCTGGAGAGTTCGAGATTGGGAACAATGGCCGCCGGGGCGCCATCGGCGGGGATGACCACCAGAAACGGGCGTTCGTGGCTCATGAAGCTGTGGCCAAGGGCGCGGGTGAAGTTGGGGCCCGGCACCAGGGCCACGGCATCCACCGACAGGTCACGGGCGACCTGACGATATTCGGCCAAGCGATCGGTCATTTTGGGGTCTCCGACAAAAGAGGAAACCGGGGCTGTGTGTGACAGCCCCGGTTCAAATGTTTGGTCTTATTCGACGCTAACGCCGTAGAAGATGTGGCTGCCCAGCGGGTGGACCTTGTAGCCGGAAACCTTCGTGCTCATCGGCATATAGACAACCGAATGCGCGATGGTCGCCCAGGGGGCCTGATCCTTGAACACGGCCTGTGCCTCTTCGTACAGTTTGGTACGTTCGGCGGTGTCGGTGGTCACCTTGGCCTTTTTGATCAACGCATCAAACGGCTCGTGGCACCACTGTGCCCGGTTCGATGCTTCGACCCCGTCGCAGCCCAGCAGAACGGCCAGGAAGTTGTCCGGATCCCCATTGTCCCCGGTCCAGCCCAGCAGAACGGCACCATCGCGGTTCAGTTCCTTGGAACGGGCCAGGTATTCACCCCATTCGTAGGAAACGATTTCCACATTCACGCCAACCTTGGCGAAATCGGCCTGCATCAGTTCGGCCATACGACGCGCATTGGGGTTATAGGGACGCTGAACCGGCATCGCCCAGATCTTCATCTCCAGACCGGACACGCCTTCGGCTTCCAGCGCGGCCTTGGCCGCTTCCGGATCATATTTGTCGTCCTGAATGGCGTCGCTATAGCTCCACATGGTGGGCGGGATCGGGTTTTTGGCGATCTGGCCCGACCCCTGGAACACGACGTCAATGATGGCCTGTTTGTCGATGGCCATGTTCAGCGCCTTGCGCACCTTTGGGTTGTCGTAGGGGGGCATGGTGGTGTTATAGGCCAGATAGCCGACGTTCAGACCTTCCTGCTCCATCATGGTGATGTCGCCGTCTTCTTTCATCGCTGCGATATCAGCCGGGTTCGGGTACGGCATGATGTGGCATTCGCCGGCTTTCAGCTTCTGATACCGCACGGACGCATCCGGAGTGATCGCAAAGATCAGGTTGTCCACGTCCGCCTTGCCGCGCCAATAGCCTTCGTTGGCCTGATAGCGGATCACGGCGTCCTTTTGATAGGCGACCATCTTGAACGGGCCAGTGCCAATGGGGGCTGTGTTCAGCTTTTCGGGGGTCCCAGCGGCCATCATCGCGTCGGCGTATTCAGCCGACAGAACCGATGCAAAATCCATTGCCATATTGGCAACAAATGGCGCTTCGGGTGTGTTCAGGGTGAATTTGACGGTGTAATCGTCGATCTTTTCAACCGACTTTACCAGGTCCGGCATGCCCATGCCGTTGAAATATTCCCAGGTGCCGCCATTGACCTTGTTGAACGGGTGATCGTCCAGACGTTGACGTTCGAATGTGAAGACAACGTCATCGGCGTTGAAATCGCGGGTCGGGGTGAAATCGGCGTTGGAATGAAACGCGACGCCCTGACGCAGCTTGAAGGTGTAGACCAGGCCATCATCGCTGGCTTCGACGCTTTCCGCCAGCCCGGGGATGACGTTGGTGGTGCCGGTTTCGAATTCCATCAAACGGCTATAGATCGGCTGGGCCGAGGCGTCGAAAGTGGTGCCCGCAGTGAACAGCGCCGGGTCAAACCCTTCGGGCGATCCTTCGGAACAGTAAACCAATGTGCTGGACAATGCCGGCACCGCCATCAGGCCAAGCGCGGCAGTCGCCGCTAAAAAACGAGACTTCATGATGTTCTCCCAATGATTGTTTTTTGATCACGGCCCCGACCCGAAACACTCCCCGTTTCCCGGCTCTTTGTCGCAATGCGACCTCAGGTCAGGGCCGTGACATATTTCATATTGTATCCAATTACGCCAATCGGGAGTCAATGCGAATTTGTTACGGGAATGAAATCATAAACGGGAAGCTGTCACGGCTTTGATTTGAAAGTGAAAATATTTTTCCAAAAGCCGGGGGCGATGCGAACCTTGGGGAAGCTGCCGCAAGGTCAGGTTTCGCTGTGGGAAGGAGATTTGCACCGTGTTAAACGAGACTCCTGTCGAGTCATCCGGTCGAACGGCCCGGTATCCTAGCTGTTCAAGTCCGCAGCCTTGGATCGACCGTTCCAAGGTTGCGGAAATTTGGCGTGTGGTCCTGTCTCAGCCGCGCATGCGGGTGTGGTCGGGATCATAGGGGCAGGGTGGGATCACAGTCGCACCAACAATCGTGCCGCACAGATCCAGATCCAGGGTCTGACCAACCTTGCCCAGGTCCGGCAGGACAAAGGCATAGGCCAGGTTCATCCCAACCCGATACCCCCAATCCCCCGAGGTCACAGTGCCGACCACCTCATCGCCGTGCATCAGAGAGGCACCGCCATGGGCGGGAGTGGTGGTGCTGTCTATCTGGAGGCTCACCAGCTTGCGGTTTGGCCCATGCGCCTGCCGTTTCAGTAACGCTTCGCGGCCGACAAAATCCCCCTTGTTGAGTTTCACGAAACGATCCAGCCCGGTTTCGAAGGGGTCGAATTCGGTAATCAGATCGGCCTTCCAATGCAGGAAGCCCTTTTCCATCCGCATCGACTCCACCGCGCGGGCACCGAACAGCTTCATGCCATGGATCTCACCCGCCTGACGCAGCGCCTTGTACGCGGCATAAAGCGAAGCGTTGGGCACGTGGATCTCATAGGCCAGTTCGCCCGAGAAGCTGACTGCCATCACCGTGGCAGGCGCAAAGCCGATGAAACATTCCCGCACGCTCAACCAGGGAAAACCCGCCGCAGACCAGTCGCCCCGGGACACGGAGGAGAGCACATCGCGCGCCCGGGGACCGGCCAGAACCAGAATGGTCTGGTCGTTGGTGAGACTGCGGATCTGTACGTCCTCATCGTCGCGCAGGTGCTGTTGCAGCCAATCCATGTCGTGGAATTCAGATGCGGCGGCCGACCCGTACCAGACCCGGTCGGGGCCTCGATCCGTGGCGGGCAGGTTGGCGACTGTGGCCTCGCCTTTGACCATGCCATGATGGTTCAACAGATAACCGAGGCCCACCCGGCCCACGCGTTTGGCGACGGTGCCGCAGAACATCCGGTCAAGGAAGCTGTGCCGGTCCGTCCCGGCGATCTCGAACCTGTTAAAGCCGTTAACTTCGGCCAGACCAACGGTTTCCTGCACAGCTTTGACCTCTGCGCCGACAAGATCGTGCGCCTCGTCGAAATCGAAACCCAGCGTGGGGTGGAAATCGGGAGAGGGTTTGAAATACTCCGCCCGTTCCCAGCCATTCACCGGGGTGAATTCAGCGCCTTTGGCCTCCAGCACCGGGGTCAGCGGTGTGGTCTTGGCATAGCGTCCAGCGGGGCGGTGTTCATTGGGGAAGTGGAAGCGGAATTCGTTCTGATAGTCCTGAATGGCGTATTGCGCGCAGAGTTCCACATTGGTGTGGCCGGTATAACGACGCGGATCCAGGCACCAGGTGTCATAGCAGGCCTCGCCATGCACGATCTGCTGCGCCAGCAGCCAGCCGTGTCCGCCGCCTTCGCCCAATCCCGCGCGCAGGCCGATAATGCAAAAGGCGTTGCGTTTGCCCGGAATCGGTCCAACCAGCGGTGCGCCGTCGATGGTATAGGTGATCGGACCGTTGACCACAGTGTGAATGCCGACCTCTTGCAGGGCGGGCATCCGCGCAAATGCGCCGTCCAACACATCCATGATGCGTTCCAGATCATCGGGGCACAGCGCGTTGACGAAATTCGGGTCGATCCCGTCCATGCCCCAGGTCTTGCAGCCCTGTTCGTAGAATCCGACCAGCAGGCCGTTCTTCTCCTGCCGGCAATAATAATCGCTGATCGGACAGCGGATCAGCGGCATCCGGTGCCCGGCGTCCTTGATCGCCGCGATCTCCTCGGTCAGGAAATACTGGTGTTCCATCGAACTGACCGGGTGATGCACGCCCATCATGGCGCCGACCTCATTCACGCGGTAGCCGCAGGCGTTGACCACGATGTCACAGTCGATGTCGCCATGTTCGGTGTGAACGGTCCAGGTGTCATCCTTGTGCTGGGTCAGGCCGGTGACGGGCGTATTCCGGTAGACCTCTGCCCCTGCCTTGCGGGCGCGCCGGGCCAGCGCCTGACACAGCTGCGCCGGGTCAATGTCGCCATCCAGCGGATCCCACAGTCCGCCGATCAGATTGTCGGTCGAGATCAGCGGGTGGCGGCGGGCGCATTCTTCGGCGTCGATCACCTCAAAATGCACATCCATGCCGCGCGCCATCGAGGCGAAATGGCGATAACCCTGCATCTGCGCTTCGGTATTGGCCATGCGGATACCGCCGTCGCCGTGGTGGTAGTTGATCGGGTATTCGGGGTCGTTGGCGAGCTCCTGATAGAGGTTGATGGAATGGGTTTTGAGCCCGACCATGGTCTGGTTCATGCCAAAGTTCGTGACCTGCGCCGCCGAATGCCATGTGGTGCCGCTGGTCAGTTCGTTGCGTTCGACCAGAACCACATCGGTCCATCCCTCTTGCGTAAGGTGATAGAGCGTTGAACACCCGGCGATGCCGCCGCCGATGACCACTACTTTGGTGCGCGATTTCATGTGCCTGATGTCTCCGAGCAAGAATGTAACTGGGACCATGGAAGGACGGGTTTTGCGGGGACGGGTCAACGGGTTTGATCTGAGTTATGAAAAAATCGAAAGTATAATTCGATAAATTTGGATTTATGGATTGCCACTTGCCCAAATCATCCTGGCCCCGGCCTTATGGCACCCAAGGCAGGGGAGGTTGCAATGCAGCAAGCACGTAAACGCGGTGGGCGCAAAGAGAGATTGGCACTGCGCGCAGCACCGCCGCAGGTGAACCCCTGCCCACCAGGACAATCCGGCGGGGCCTATCGCCCGCTGTCCGAAACGGATCTGCACAGCATTTATGACACGGCGCTGCGCCTGTTGGCGGAACTGGGCATGGGCGAAGTCCCCGACCGATTGCACCGGGATCTGTTGGCGGCAGGGGCCAGTGATGCGGGCAACGGGCGGGTTCTGTTTCCCCGCGCGTTGATCGAAGACGCGATTGCGGCGGCGGCTAAGATATTCGTGTTGCATGGGCGCGACCCGGATCGATCCATCGAAGTGGGGGGCGACAAGGTGTATTTCGGCACGGGTGGCGCGGCGGTCCAGACCTTGGATCTGGATAGCGGGCTGTATCGCCCGTCAACCCTGTTGGATCTGCATGATTTCACCCGATTGCAGGATCGGCTGACCAATGTGGCCTGGTTCACCCGCTGTTGCGTGGCGACCGATGTGCCGGATGTTTTGGATCTGGACGTGAACACCGCCTATGCGCTGATGCGCAATACAACCAAACCTGTGGCGACGTCGTTTACCGTTGCCGAAAACGTTGATCCCATTGTCAAAATGCTGGATATCGCGGCCGGGGGCGAAGGCGCGTTTGCGCGCCGCCCCTTTCTCAAGGCGCACATCAGCCCGGTGATTTCACCCATGCGTTATGGCGAGGACGCGGTGGATGTCGTTTATGAATGCATCCGCCACAATATCCCGATGTCCTGTATCACCGCGGCCCAGGCGGGGGCGACAGCACCCGCGACCATGGCCGGGTTTCTGGCGCAATCGCTGGCGGAAACGCTGGCCAGTCTGGTGATGGTTCACGCAATCAAACCGGGCTATCCGATGGTGTTTTCCAACTGGCCGTTGGTGATCGATCTGCGCACCGGGGCATTTTCCGGTGGTGGCGGCGAAACCGCACTGCTCAATGCCGCCTCGGCGCAGCTGTCCAACTGGTTGGGCCTGCCATCGGGTGTCGCCGCATCGATGAGCGACGCCAAGGCGATTGACGCCCAATATGGCGTGGAAAAGGGGCTGACCTCGCTGGCGGCGGCACTGGCCGGGGGCAATCTGATCTACGAAAGCTCAGGCATGACGGCGGCATTGCTGGGGGTCAGTTTTGAGGCGTTTGTTCTGGATGACGAAATGCACGCCCATACTTATCGCGTTCTGCGCGGGGTCGAGGTCAGCGACGATACACTGGGTTTTGACGCCATTTGCCAGTCGGTTCTGGGCGAGGGGCATTTTCTGGGCGGGGCGCACACATTGCAGGCGATGGAGCGGGATTACTTTTACCCACCGCTCGCGGATCGAGACGAGCCACGCAGCTGGGCGATCTCAGGCGCGCGCGATGCCTGGAGCGTGGCCAAAGACAAGGCGCGCGAGATCCTGATGGTCCATCAGCCCGATTATCTGAGCGAAACGCAGGATCGGGCCATTCGCGATCGGTTCAAGATCCTGCCGTGATCAATAGTGTGGAGGGCGTTCGTCACCGATGACTACGCCGCCACCGCCATCCTGTTCGCGCATGGCTTCGCGTTCCATCAACATGTGAACCCGGCGCGTCAGCACGTCGATTTCGCCCTGCTGTTTGGCAACCACGTCGTTCAGATCATCCACGGTGCGGATCAGATGGGCGATTTTCTCTTCGAGATGCTGCATGGAATCCTCATGGCGTTGATCGCAACGTCATAGGGGCAAACCTCTTGCCGGTCCATGGCGTGTTGCGCAGGCTTGGCCGTGAGGGAGGAATTTGTCATGACAGTCAGCAGTGAAACCCAGGGTGGGATCACCACCATCACCATCCAACGACCAGAGGTGCGCAATTGTGTGAACCCAGCCACGGCGCGGTTGCTTTATGATGCGTTTCTGGCGTTTGAGGCCGACCCGGATGCGCAGGTCGCAATCTTTACCGGAACCGGCGGCTATTTCTGCGCGGGCTTTGACCTGAAGGAAGCAGGCAGCGGCGACGCGGATGATTGGATTGACAGCCTGGATATTCCCGAAACCTGGAATGATCCGATAAATGTTCCGCGCCCCGGGCCCATGGGGCCATCCCGGTTGATGCTGTCCAAACCGGTGATCGGGGCGATCGAAGGGTTTGCGGTTGCTGGAGGCATGGAACTGGCGGCCTGGTGCGACATGCGGGTCATGGCCGAGGATGCTGTGACCGGTGTGTTCTGTCGTCGCTGGGGAGTGCCGCTGCTGGACGGTGGTACTGTGCGATTGCCGCAGATCCTGGGGCAGGGCCGGGCAAATGACATTATCCTGACCGGACGGCCCGTCACCGGCGTAGAATCGCATCAGATCGGGTTTTCGGATCGGTTGTGCGCACCGGGGCAGGCGTTGTCCGTGGCAATGGATCTGGCGCGTGACCTGACCCGGTTCCCACAGGACTGTATGCGGGCCGACCACCTGTCCGCACGCCAGCCCCCGGCACAGCTGGCTGCCGCCCTGCGTCGGGAATGGGTGTCGGCGACGGCTTTTGTTTCTGAGGGGCGTTCGGGCGCGGCGCGGTTCGCGGCAGGCAAGGGGCGGTCCGGGAGTTTTTCCGATATCTGAGGCGACGAAGCTGCGCCGGGATGCGGTTTTCTGGGGAAAACCCGCAGACCTCTGGCGGGGATTTTTTGCACTGGACCTGGCTGGGCGCGCGGTTATGGACCGCTCAGCTGGGCTCTCGCGCCTTGCTGTTGTTACACGCATGGGCTAGACCGCGCGGCGACGACAAACCCGTACTGACGCGAGGAGGCCGAGATGGCCAAACCCAAGAAGACCCCCCGCCCCAGGGCCGAGACGCCCAAGGGGTTCCGTGACTATTTTGGTGCCGAGGTGACGCAGCGCACCGAGATGCTGCGTGCGATTGCGGGTGTCTATCATCATTACGGGTTCGAGGCGCTGGAATCTTCGGCGGTTGAAACAGTCGAAGCGCTGGGCAAGTTCTTGCCCGATGTGGATCGCCCGAACGAGGGTGTGTTTGCCTGGCAGGAGTTTGAAGAAAACGATCGCGGGGATTGGATGGCGCTGCGCTATGATCTGACCGCGCCTCTGGCCCGTGTCTATGCGCAGCACCGCAATGACCTGCCGACACCCTATCGCCGGTTTGCAATGGGGCCCGTGTGGCGCAATGAAAAGCCCGGCCCAGGGAGGTATCGCCAGTTCTATCAATGCGACGCCGACACCGTGGGCACCGCGTCGATGGCGGCAGATGCCGAAATCTGTGCGATGCTGAGCGACACGCTGGAAACCGTGGGCATTCCGCGCGGCGATTATCTGGTGCGCGTGAACAACCGCAAGGTTCTGAACGGCGTACTCGAGGCGATGGGTCTGGGCGACGATCAGGGCGCACGCGACAATGTGCTGCGCACCATCGACAAGTTCGACAAGGTGGGCGAGCAGGGCGTGCGCGAATTGCTGACCAAGGGACGTCTGGATGCCTCTGGCGCGTTCATCGACGGTGTTGGCCTCAGCGACGATCAAGCGGCCCCCGTGTTGGCGTTTCTGACATCCAAGGCGGCAGATGCGGCGGGCACCATTGCCAACCTGCGCGCGGCAATCGGGTCCAGCGACATCGGTGCCAAAGGCGTGGCCGAGCTGGAACAGATTGGTGAGCTGTTGGCCGCAGGCGGATATGGATCGGACCGGATCGAGATCGACCCGTCGGTCGTGCGTGGCCTGGGATATTACACTGGACCGGTCTATGAGGCCGAGCTGACCTTTGATATTCTGGATGAAAAGGGGCGCAAGCGTCAATTTGGATCCGTGTCTGGTGGCGGGCGCTATGACGATCTGGTCAAACGGTTCACCGGACAGGAAGTCCCCGCGACAGGGGTTTCCATCGGCGTAGACCGCCTGTTGGCGGCTTTGCGCGAAAAAGGCCGGATTGCTGCCCAACCCAAGGGGCCGGTGGTCGTCACCGTGATGGATCGCGACCGGATGGCGGATTATCAGGCCATGGTGTCCGAGCTGCGCAATGCAGGCATCCGCGCAGAGGTCTATCTGGGCAACCCCAAGAATTTTGGCAACCAGCTGAAATACGCGGACAAACGTAATTCGCCAGTGGCCGTGATCGAAGGCGGGGATGAAAAAGCCAACGGCATCATCCAGATCAAGGATCTGATCCTGGGCGCACAGATCGCGCAGAGCGCGACCCTGGAAGAGTGGAAAGAGCGCCCCAGCCAATTCGAAGTGCCGCGTGACCAGTTGGTCGCCAAGGTGCGCGAGATCCTGGAAGGGCAGGGATAATCATGCCAGATCGTTCCCAGATCGCCGCCCGCGCGGCACAGTTGCGCGTGCGGTTCGAAGCGGCCGGCGGGTTGGTGGTGGACCCGCCGCTGTTGCAACCCGCAGGTACCTTGTTGGACCTTTATGGCGAAGATATCCGTGCGCGCGCCTATGTGACCAGCGACGCATTGCGCGGCGAACAGATGTTGCGCCCCGATTTCACCGTGCCGGTGGTTCAGATGCATATGAGCGAAGGGGCCGAACCGGCGCGTTATACCTATTCGGGCGAAGTGTTCCGGCGTCAGGAACACGACCCCGATCGTGCCAACGAATATGTCCAAGTCGGATACGAGGTGTTTGACCGCGAAGATCCGGCTGCCGCCGATGCCGAAGTGTTTTCATTGTTTGCCTTGCAATTGCGTGGGGTGTCGCTGCGTGCTGCGACCGGGGACATCGGAATTCTGATGGCTGCTGTCGAAGGGCTGAACACCAGCGACAAGCGCAAATCCGCGCTGATGCGTCATATCTGGCGTCCGCGTCGTTTCCGGGCGCTGCTGGATCGGTATGCCGGGCGTGCGCCGATACCAGAGGGCCGCAAGGCGTTGTTGTCGACCAAAGGCGATCTGTTGCGGGGGGCCGTTGCAATCGGCAAGCGCAGCGCCGCCGAAATTGCCGAACGCATCGAGGTCTTGCGCGCTGACGCCGCCGCACCACCGATTGCCGAAAAGGAAATCCTGGCGCTTGAAGCCCTGATGGCGGTGCGGGAAACCGTGCCTTATGCCATCGAACAGATGCGTGATATTGCTGTTGATCTGCCCGCGATCATCCCGGCTTTGGACCGATTGGATGCGCGTACCGCCGCGATGAAAGCACGAGGTGTCGATGTGGACAATCTCGATTTCGAGGCCTCCTATGGGCGTACGTCGATGGAGTATTACGACGGTTTTGTCTTTGGGTTCTACGCGGAAACCCGCCCTGATCTGCCGTCGATTGCCAGCGGTGGTCGGTATGATGCGTTGACCTGGCATCTGGGGCAGGGGGCAGAAATTCCGGCCGTGGGCGGTGTGATCCGCCCGGATCTGATCCTTGAGATTGAGGAGTCCCGGATATGACCATCAAGCTGGGCGTGCCGTCCAAGGGGCGGCTGATGGAGAAGACTTTCGACTGGTTCGCCAAACGGGACATTTCCCTGTCACGGACGGGATCTGACCGTGAATATGCAGGACGTGTAGATGGTGTTGATGGGGTGGATCTGGTTCTGCTGAGCGCCGGCGAAATCCCGCGTGAACTGGCCGCAGGGCGTATCCACCTGGGCGTGACGGGCACCGATCTGGTTCAGGAAAAACTGCCACGCTGGGAACAGCAGGTCGAAGAGATTGCGGCATTGGGTTTTGGCCATGCGGATCTTATTCTGGCGGTGCCGCAGTTCTGGATCGACGTTGATGCACTGGATGATCTGGACGCAGCGGCCGCAGTTTTTCGCAAGACCCACGGGTTCCGTCTGAGGATTGCAACCAAATACCACCGCCTGGTGCGGGAATTCCTGAATGACGCAGGCGTGGCTGACTATCAGTTGGTCGATAGCCAGGGCGCAACCGAAGGCACAGTCAAGAACGAAACCGCTGAAATGGTCGCCGATATCACATCGACCGGTGAAACCCTGCGTGCCAATCACCTGAAGCTGTTGTCTGACGGGTTGGTTTTGAAATCACAGGCCACTTTGTGGCGCAGCCGTGTGGCGCGCTATGACAAGGATGACAAGCAGGCCTTGAACCAGTTGCTGGATCGGCTCGTCTGACCAAACGGTCCGCCCTGTTTGGTCAATGGCCACATCACTAAAGGCTCTCAGCCGGGGCGTGTCTCCGGCTGGGTTTCTTGTCTCGGCGCTCTGGTTTTGACGACTGTTCCAGGGAACATGTGAACCCGATAGGGGACGGATGAAAGCCCACTAGAAGAACCAACACCGCGGGACAGCCGATTTGGTGGTGCGGGCCTTGTTGGGGGGACTGTTGAACGTGGTGCCGCATCTGACGCGCTGCCATGCACGTATTGTCCCAAACCTTTGGGCAAAGCCTCTTGCATTGGGCGGAGCGACCAGTATCCATGATCCGGCCCGCATACCTCCTGTGCGGGCTCGAAGGACAGGACACTCACGATGACAAACCCCATGTTGCCCCGCGCCGGTGAAATGTTGCATCTGCGAGGGAATGCGCTTGAAAAAGGCGATCCCGTGGCTTTGCCACTGGTCCAAAGTTCGATGTATCACCTGCCGGGCACCTGGCAAGGTGAGCGGTCTTATGGGCGGGTCGACAACCCGACATGGGAACAGCTGGAACATGTGCTGTCGCATCTGGAACAGGCACCTTGTCTGAGCTTCCCTTCGGGGATGGCAGCGATTGCAGCGGCGTTGTTTGCCACGGTGCGGGCCGGGGCACGGTTGTTGATCCCGTCGGACGGATATTATGTCACCCGCCGCCTGTCGGATCGGTTTCTGGCCAATCTGGGGGTCGAGGTCGTAGAGCGACCGACGACCGCATTTGATCGTGGCGGGTTTGACGGGTTTGACGTGGTGTTTCTGGAAAGCCCGTCCAATCCGGGGCTCGACATGGTTGATCTGGCAGATGTGGCGAAACAGGTGCGGGCCGCAGGTGGGGTGACCATTGCTGACAATACCACGCTGACCCCGCTGGGGCAGAGACCGTTGGATCTGGGCATTGACGTCGTGGTGTCGTCGGATACCAAATCCATGGGCGGCCACTCGGATGCCCTGATGGGGCATGTGGCGACGCGGAACGAAAAAATCCTTGAGGCCGTGAAAGAGTGGCGCACGTTTTCGGGGTGTATTCCCGGCCCGCAGGAGGCCTGGTTGCTGCACCGGGGGATTGAAACGCTGGACGTCAGGTTCGACCGCATGTGCAGTTCAGCACAGATCATTGCTGAACGGTTGGTCGATCACCCAGAGGTGCAAAAGGTTCGCTATCCGGGGTTGCAGGGGGATCCGGCTCATATGTTGGCGGTGCAGCAGACACATCGGTTCGGGTTTCTGATATCGCTGACATTGGCAAGCGCGGAAAAGGCCGACAGCTTTATCAATTCCTGCCCGCTCTTGCGGCCGGCAACTTCCTTTGGCGGGGTTCACAGTTCGGCCGAGCGCCGCGCACGCTGGGGAGATGACGTGGCACCCGGGTTTGTACGCTTGTCTGTGGGATGCGAACCCGTAGAGGAGCTGTGGGCGGCGATGGACGCTGCGCTGGGATAGCGCCTGTGGTGTTTGCGACCCCCTCGGGTGCCCGGATCAGATGACCCCGATTTCGGCCAGCGCCCGGTTCAGCTCTGGGGGCAGGATGTCTTCGCTGTGTCGTCCCATGGGCAGGTCTGGCGGGCTGTCTTCGGGTTTGAGATAGCGCCAGCCCTGAAATGGACGTTTCTGAGCGGTCTGTGTGCGGTGCAATTCAGGATCCAGAATGATGGCACAGCGACGAATCCCGTCTTCGCCGATCACCTCATCCAGACGCAGCACCCGTTGACGGCATTGAACGACGCCTTTGATGACCCAATAGATCGACCCGCCGTTCAGGATTTCGGCTTCGCGCTTGGGCCACATCCGGGTGACATGGCGCGGCAACCCATCGGGCAGTTCTGCCCGACGCATCTCTTGCCAGTCAATCAGGGATTCGACGCTCTCCGAGCCAACGGACAGTTTGATCAGATTGATATGCTTATCCACAGGTCATCCCCAGAGTCGTCCCGAGCTTCATCATGATATTGTAGTTTACTGGTCGCGGGCTTCAAGGTATTGTGTGTGTCTCAGGAAAAAACCTCTCTAAACCGTGAATTCGGCGTTGAGGGTTTCTGGAATCCTGTAGTATCGAAGCCGCCAGCCTACCCAGGAAGGATTCGCCCCATGAGCCGCTTTGCCGCCCCGATCGCCGAACAGATTTGGGATATGAAATACCGTTTCAAAGGTGCCGATGGCACCCCAATCGATCAAACGGTCGAAGACAGCTGGCGGCGGATTGCCCGGGATCTGGCCAAGGTCGAAGACGATGCGGCGGTTTGGGAAGACAAATTCTATGGGGCGCTGGAGGATTTCAAATTCCTGCCAGCAGGCCGCATTACCGCAGGCGCAGGTACCGCGCGTCAGGTTACTTTGTTCAACTGTTTTGTCATGGGCACCGTGCCAGACAGCATGGGCGGTATCTTTGACATGCTCAAAGAGGCTGCGCTGACCATGCAGCAGGGGGGTGGTATCGGATATGATTTCTCGACCATTCGCCCGCGTGGTGCCGACGTAAAAGGCGTGGCGGCCGATGCCTCTGGCCCCTTGAGCTTTATGGATGTGTGGGACGCCATGTGCCGCACGATCATGTCCGCCGGTTCGCGCCGGGGTGCGATGATGGCGACCATGCGGTGTGACCATCCCGATATCGAACATTTCATCACCGCCAAATCCGATCCCGCCCGTTTGCGCATGTTCAACATGTCAGTGCTGGTAACCGATGCCTTTATGGAAGCGGTCAAGGCAGACGGGTCGTGGGAGCTGTCTTTTGGCGGCAAAGTCTACCACACGGTTCAGGCACGCGACCTGTGGAACAAGATCATGCAGGCGACGTTTGATTATGCCGAGCCGGGCGTGATTTTTATCGACCGGATCAACACCGCAAACAATCTGAGCTATTGCGAAACCATCGCGGCGACAAACCCCTGTGGTGAACAGCCGCTGCCGCCATATGGTGCCTGTCTGCTGGGGTCGATCAACATGGCGCGGTTGGTGTCGAACCCGTTCGAAACCGGTGCCGCTCTGGATGAGACAGCCATGCAGGAGCTGGTCGCTACGGCCGTGCGGATGATGGACAACGTTGTCGATGCATCCAAATTCCCGCTCGAGGCGCAGGCGCAGGAAGCGCACAACAAACGGCGGATCGGTCTCGGTGTCACCGGTCTGGCCGATGCGCTGCTGATGATGGGGCTGCGCTATGGTTCGGACGCGGCGGCGCGTCAGACCGAAAGCTGGTTGAAAGCCATCGCCCGCGCCGCATATCTGGCGTCGGTGGATTTGGCCAAGGAAAAAGGCGCGTTCCCGCTGTTCGACGCCGAGCCTTATCTGAATTCCGGGACGATGCAGGCAATGGACAGCGATGTGCGTGATGCAATCCGTGAAAACGGCATTCGCAATGCGCTGCTGACATCAATTGCACCGACCGGCACCATCAGCCTGTATGCGGGGAATGTCAGCTCGGGGATCGAGCCTGTGTTCGCCTATGCCTATACTCGCAAGGTTCTGCAGAAGGACGGTTCGCGCACCGAAGAGGAAGTGGTTGATTACGCCGTGCAGATGTGGCGTGATAAATTCGGTGACAAGGAATTGCCCGATTATTTCGTCAATGCCCAGACCCTGGCCCCGACGGCCCACGTCAAGATGCAGGCTGCAGCTCAGAAATGGATCGACAGCTCAATCTCGAAAACCATCAATTGCCCCGAAGACATCAGCTTTGATGACTTCAAGGACGTTTACATGCAGGCATGGGATCAGGGCTGCAAGGGCTGCACGACCTATCGTCCCAATGATGTGACCGGGTCGGTTTTGACCGTTTCGGAAAGTTCCGAGCAGGCACCGGGTGAAAGCGCCGGAGCCCCGCATGAAGTTGAAGGTGGCGATGTCATTTACATGTCCGAACCGCTGGACCGTCCGCAGTCGCTCGAAGGGCATACATATAAACTGAAATGGCCCGACAGCGAACACGCGATCTATCTGACCATCAACGATATTGTGATAAACAACCATCGCCGCCCGTTCGAGGTCTTCATCAACTCCAAGAACATGGAGCATTATGCCTGGACCCTGGCATTGACACGGATGATTTCGGCCGTGTTCCGGCGTGGCGGTGATGTGTCCTTTGTAGTGGAAGAGCTCAAGGCCGTATTTGATCCGCGCGGTGGGGCCTGGGTGCAGGGCAAATACATCCCGTCGATCTTGGCCGCCATCGGGGGCGTGATCGAAACCCATATGGTCAAAACTGGGTTCCTCGAAGGCGAAGGCATGGGGCTCAAAGCGGACCCTCAGGCGCAAGTCGTCAACCTGGACCAACCCCGCGGCAAAGCCTGTCCGAGCTGCGGCCAGTTCGACATGCAGATGGTAGAAGGCTGCATGACCTGTCGCAGCTGTGGTCACTCCAAGTGTGGCTAACGGAGCACCGGGACGCGTTTGTTTCAGGGTGCATAAAGAACCCATATGGGCGATTTCGTCGCCCATATGCCAAGTGATTGTCGCCCAAGTTTTCGTAACCTATTGAAATAAATCATTATAGTTAAATCTCGAAATCTGGCGCTTCGACTATATAATGCGGCTGTCGGTTTGCTGGCGGCTATTGACGCACTGCGTGAAATCCGGATCATGATGAGCATGGAATTGAACAAGCTCATACACGCCAACTACACCTGCTGACCAAGCAGCGACCTTCTCCCGAGCGGACAATTGCTCGGATCGTTTCCCATCAAATGGAATATTGTCATGACGAGAATGACGGATCCACCTCTCGGGAATCTCTTCAGTTGATGGCCTCCACATGCATCCATTTCAAAGGTCGAATACGGCGCTGACTTGAAGACGTCACGTTGGAGAGTGCGGGGCAACAGAGCTGTTGCTGAGACTGCTCAGACTTTGGTCATGGTCACTCTGTATCCAACCCATAAGAATTTTTGGAAAAGATGGTTTTGAGGCGCGAGATGTCTCACGAACTGGACGACAAGTTAAAGAAATTAGCCGCGTCTGCAAACTACTCACCCGCTGGCCTGAAAGACCTTTTTGAAGGCTGGGACATTGTGGATTTCATGATGGTCGAGGCAGCCATTCGTCAAGCGAGTGATCCAGCAGAATGGCAACAGTCATTGGATACTATCCCTCGTGACCGCCACGAGGATTGGATGCAAAGCTGGGAAAAACGCCTCCTTGGGGCCTGGGAAGTCTCAGGGTTTTCGGACATGAGAAGGGCTGCCACTGTACTTCGTCGATTGCTGCTCATGACCCAACAGTCGGAATTCGAGCTGATTAGGGAAGCGTTTCGGTTGCCCTTGGAGCTGCCTGAAGGAAGGGGGGTGCCAGATTACCTGATTGGTATGGATGACAAGACGGAGTTGTCTCGAACTGTCAGAAACAACATTGACAAGCCTGAGCGCCTGTTTGCCGTTCGTGACCTTGCCCGGTTCGATGACAAGGCGTCGGTCGCTGCTGAGGAGGTCAAATCTTGCTTCCCGAACGCAAGTCAGGTGATCGATGGGCTTTTGGCTGAGATGCTTCGAGGTTTCGAGTTCGGCAATGATACCATTAAACTTCGACCGACGATCATTCTGGGCGAACCAGGCATCGGCAAGACCACCGTCGTACGCATCCCTCGATATGCGGCCAAAGATCGTCTCGGTGGCTGGTCACACTGACTCTCAGGTGTTCGGGGTGTCGGCTGGTTGGTCGAGTGCGATGCCGAGTGTGATGACGAACGCCGTATTGAGACAGAAAATCCTTAACCCTGGCTTGGTGCTCGATGAAATTGACAAGGTACGTCCGAACCATAATGGGGATATCTATGCGGAACTGTTGCTTCTCAGCGAACCCTCGGATGCAAAGGCATACAGGGACAAGTTCCTGAGCGCTGCTACCGATTGCTCTCGAATGTCCTGGCTTTTCACTGCGAATGACCTGACAAGTATTCCGCCCCCGCTAAAAAACAGGTGCACCATCTACAAAATGGAACGACTCACTGATGATCAATTACCCGCAATCATCAGATCCATGCATTCCTCATATGCGATTGAACGCGCAGTGGACCCAAGATTGATCCCCTTATGCTTGGGAGATATCGAATTACTGGAGCGAGACTTCAGGGACTATCGGGACCTGCGCCGCCTTCGAGAGATGATCCGCATCTTAGTACACCTGCGCCAAAAAGAACTTCCGCATGCCTAGTGTTTAGGCCTTCGGCCGCATAGGTCCCAACGGCCGTAGATGGACTTTCTGCTGCTGGTCAAAGTGCCACATGTGGGAGTGTCAGGGTTAGTCACTCTGGCGACGATCTTAGCAAGCTTTGTCTGCTTTGCGCAGGAAGGGGGCTTTGCAAAGTGTAGGCCATTTGCCGACAGCGGCCGTTCATGTCGTGTGCGGTTAAAGCCGGTTGGGAGCCCCCAGAAACTTCACCGTTGCACCCCCTTGAGCAGGCGTCAAACCGTTGCCAAGCACCGCAAAATTGAAGAGCTCAAGCCTGAAAAACTTGCCGTCCGTCCATCCAGGTTTCAAGAACATTGATCGCCTTGATCTCATTTGGGTCAACGTCACGTGGATCCTGATCAAGGATTACCATATCCGCCAGTTTTCCGGGTTCCAAACTTCCAACTTCGTGATCAGAGAAAAGCTGCCAAGCGGCTTCCGAAGTCATGGCACGAATGGCAGTCTCCACTGAAATCGTCTCTTGAGGCGCAAGAATATAGTCTGGTTCTTTCCAGGTGCGCCGGGTCACTGCCATCTCGATCATATGCAAGGGGTCCGGATCAGTCACCATAAAGTCCGAGTGCAATGTGAAGCCAACACCTGCTTCGTCGACACTGCGGCAGCGGTCGAGAAGCTGTACTTTTTCTTCGCCAAAAACCTCGTCACGCATGGCGATGCCCCAGAAATGAACGTGGCCGATTAGGAAGCTTGCAGAGACACCGAGATCCTTCATCCGCGCGATCTGTTCATCATGAAGGATCGAACAGTGTTCGATCCGTGGGCGGACGCGGGACATGTCGATCCCTGCCTCTCGTAGCGCCTCGCAGGTGTCGAGGATATTGTCGATAGCGGCATCGCCATTGCCATGGATCGCCAAGTGCCAGCCCTTACTGGCCCTCTCAAGCGCGGCGGCGGTCAGTTCGTCGGGCTGCATATAGGCCAAGCCTCGATTGTCGCTGTCCAGATAGGGGTCGCGTTGCAGGCCGGTAAACCCTTGGTTGGAGCCATCGGCGACAAGCTTATAGCCTGCAATACGCGCAAGCGCATTTCCATCGCCTTGCATGACCTTGGCTTCGTCCCAAGCCTCAGCCCCGATAGTATAGAACGGATAAGCCCGAATGCGCGCGTTCATGCGCCCAGATTGTGCCGCGGCGGCCATGACCTGGGTGTCTGCAGGGGACTGTGCCAATGCACCAAGGCTGAGCTCAGAAACTGTTGTCAGGCCAAATTTCGCCCACTTGTCCAACAGCCCAAGCAGACCCTCAACCGGGTTCACCTCCGCCATCGCGGGGTAGTTTTCCGCGATCTTCAAAAACGCGACGTTGTTCTTCATCGTACCGGTCAGCTTGCCATCTGCGTCCCGCACGAACTCTCCCCCTGGGGGATCTTCGACATCATTGGTCACGCCAGAGACTTCAAAGGCCTTGGAATTGGCATAGGCCAAATGGCCAGAGGCGTTCAGGACAAAAATCGGGTGCTCGGTTGAAATTGGGTCAAGATCCGCGAAGGTCAGAGCGTCAGCCCCTTCCTGCACGGCAGGGTCAAAATTGCGGAACACCAGCCAGTCGCCAGCCGGTGTTTCTGCCACCCGCTGCGCAATATGATCGAGCACTTCAGCGACGGTGGAATAGCGGGCCATGCCAACGTATTCCATAATGGCATCCACCACCGAACCAGACACAACGTGAGTATGTGCGTCGATAAACCCTGGCAGCACTGTCTTGCCACCCAGATCGATTATGTTGGCATCTGCACCGGCCACGGCGCGGACCTCGCCATCACTCCCAACAGCCAAAATCCGGTTTCCACGCAAAGCAATCGCTTCGGCTTCCGAAAAATCGTCGTCTACCGTGAGGATATTGCCGTTGGTGAATACTGTGGTGGCCTGCGTAGATGTTGCGGACTGCGCTTGGCCCCCGTTTGGCAACAGCGTTGACAGCCCGGCAAAGGCCGCGCCAGATTTGAGAAAGTCCCGTCGGCCAAAGCGCGCCCAGTCGATCCCCCAGTTGCAAGACCATCCGTTCTCACTGGCGGCTTCTTCTTTCAGATTACGTACAGTGTTGTTAACGGAAAAGAGCAACCCAAATGTGCCACTGCAACACGGACAGCCATAGAGTTCATGTTTCATTATGTCTTCCCTCAAAAATCGCAAAAGAACACGGGCACAAAGTTGACCGCCGACATGACTAAAGCTGGCATATAGGAGACTTCAAATAAACTCCAAAAAATGGCAGTCTAAAGGTGAGGTCGACCATATTCCGTTTGGTAAATGTTTCCAGCGTCTACCCATTTTCGACGCGCGCGGTGAAGGTCCGCTTTCGCAAATCCGCATCTAGGGCCGTGTGTCCGTTTGGCTGGGCTTCTGTCATCTGGCGGCTGGGAACTGGTGCGGAATCGCTGCGACCCTGCTGCCGCACTGCCGCATGTCCGTTTCGAGCCCAGATGTATGTACCGGCTGCTGTTCGCAAGTGAGATATTGGCGTGGTTAGCGGTAGTCGCTGATATGTATCCGGCCTGTTTGTCGGCTCGCGGGCCGTGGCCATTTTGGGTTACGCACGCGCCTTGGTCTCATTACTGTCCAGACCGATGACGATCATTTGGGCTCTCAGACTCTGGGGGCGTATTGTCTCCGTTCCATGCTTTTCTCCTTCGCGAACTTCTTTGTGACTTCGAGCGTTTCAGATCGCGCCCTAAGTCTCATCTCTGTTGACCGCGTATGGCCTGCCGTAGCGCAGAACGCTCCAGGCAGTGCGCGCCAGTTTGTTGGCCAACGCGACAGCGGCCTTGTTGTGCGGCATCCGGCTCACAACTCCGCGCAACCACGGGCCAAGACCGATCGAATCCCAGCGGTGCGATCGCATGAGAATGACGTTTGCGGCCTGCACCAAAAGCATCCTTAGATACCCGTTGCCGCGCTTGCTGATCCGACCAAGGATTGTCCGCCCACCCGTGCTGAACTGACGCGGAACGAGACCGAGCCAAGCGGCAAAATCTCGGCCTCTGTCAAACACCTCGCCCATGACCAATTGCGGCCACGATAGCCGTTGAGATGAGTGGTCCGATCCCGGGAATGGTCATGACATTGGCGCAGTTTTCTTCTGTTTTGCTGATCTCCTCAATTTCTGACGAGATTGCTTTGATCCGTTCATCAACCCAGAGCCAGTCGCCATAAAGCCCAAGGAGCGTGCCGCGCATTCGCGAGGAGATTTCATCGCGCCGGTTCTCAAGGATCGCCTCAAAAGAACTCTGTAAAGCATGCCGTCCCGCCCGCACGGTGATGCCTTGCTCAATCAAAAACGCTCGGATCTGATTGATCGTGGCGGTGCGGCGTGCCACCAGCCTCGACCGAACTCGGTGCATTGCCTGCAGGTCCAACTGGTCCTGGCTTTTCTCAGTTACTGTTCGCAGGTTGGGTCGCATGGCGGCCTCTGCGATTGCTTCCGCATCGTTGTAATCGTTCTTCTGGCCTTTGTTGAATGGCTTCACGTAGATTGCTGGAATGATCCGGGGCTCAAACCTAAGTTTACGCAGCATACGACTGACAAAATGCGCGCTCATGCAGGCTTGCATGCCGACAACGCAGCGCGGCAATTCTTCAAAGACCGACTTCAGCGCCAACCGCTTAATCTTTTTGCGCAAAACGCGCTGACCTGCGTGGTCAAAGCCAACCAGATGGAACGTGTCTTTTCCGATGTCCACGCCAATGACAACGATCCCGTCGATGTCTTCTGGGTTCTTCGATTTCATAACTACTTCTCCTGTTTGCAGAAATAGGCAAAGCCTAACCTGCCGGGTGAAGCAGCCGGTACATCCCATTACTGTGAGATCGGTTTTCACGCTGCGCGCGCTCGCAGCGTGAGAAATTCTGTGTCCGTATAAATCTCTCCGCTACTGCGCGGCGGGAAAACCGGTCATTCAAGCGACCTACAGCGGAAAATAAACACCCAAGGGTCACCCAACCAGACTTGATTTACGGATTCCGGCCGCTTCGTTTAAAAAGTTCGCGAGGGACTCTCTGGTTCATGTAGGATAGTAGGCGTTGATCTCGAAAGCTCAGGTTTCTGAGCGATCGCGCATTGAGAGCCGCATATTGGCTCAGACTTTTGCCTACTCCTCCAGAATTTCTTCAAGGACTACCATAATGTCAGACGACAACGGCGACACGTCAAAAACCCATTACATTTGTCAAACCTATGTATAGGCCAAGGGGGCAAAGGGCGCACCAGCGGGTGCGAAAATTGACAAACAGTTCCAATATTCGACGGCAGAAGAAGCCGGAAACCGAGCGGAACGTGCGAGCCAATCGCCAGATTGCGCGGGTGCAGATGCCTATATGATCATCGTAGATCCAAGTTCTGGCGAGATAAGTGCGCCGACGTTTCTTGTCCGAATTGGAAATGTGCCCGAGTTTGACGACTTTTAAAGCGCCAATGCGAAGCAATCGGTAAGGCATGTCACCTAAACGCGGGCCCATGGGCCCAGAGCGTCAAAGAATGGCGGACTCCTGAATGCACGGGTACCACCTGATGAAGTGCAAAGCTGGGGAAGATGCTGACACAACCTTGTGCGCGGCTGGCAGATAAGACCTGAGCACTTGGCATAATCTCTAAATCTCCGCCGTCATACGAACTTGGCAAGCTCAGTTGTAATACCAATGTGAGCTTGCGTTTGCGTGCCACCGGGCCATCGCCAATGTCAGAATGCCAAGCAAAATGGCCGTTGTCAGAGGCGTTGTAACTTGCGACCTGCGGGCTTTCAGCAAACTCGCGCAGATCAAAATCAAATTGGTCGACATTGGACTTTCGGACAATCTCGATCAGGCGGTTCATGACCCAGTCCAGCCCGTCGACGTCATCCACCCAGACCAGCTTTGCGGTACGAAGAGTGTGGTCCTTAGTCTGGCCCACAAGCATCGCGTCCTTGGACCGGACCACGGTGATGGCCGCAATAATACGGTCACACTCGCCCGGGCTGAACGCCTCTGGCACGGAGTAGAGTACAGTCATGTGCGTCACCATTTATGAGACAGAATGAGGGTGGACGCCAAATAGGTGGCGCAAACCTGAGCGCGATTTCAGTGTGGTCGGGCGGCGGGCTTGGAATTGTGCCAGAACCATCTGTTTGATTTTTGTGGACGAGGTGCGCGGATTATAGCGCACCTGTGCGATCTCTTTGCCCATTTCATTCAAATAGGCGTCGACATCGAGGTTGTGAGATTTGCTACCCCAATCTTCGCCAATCACGAAAATATCGGCACCTACCGCTTTGCAGCCTGAAACGTATTCTAGCGCGTGATAGGGGCGCACAATGTCGACACAACTGAGGGCTTCAAGCATCTCAGCCCGTTGTTCCAATGGGACTACCGGCACGTTCGGCTTGTACATGCTCACAACCTCATCAGAGGCCACGCCGACGGCCAAAACATCTCCCAAAGATTTGCAGTGTTTCAACAATGCCAGATGGCCAACATGAAGCAGGTCGAACGTGCCAACGGTATAGACGATCATTTTTACTTTATCCTTTTGCCCACCCGTCATCGGTGGTAGCAAGCGGCATCTGAATGCGCGTGTGCGTAAGTTTTGTTCAGTTGTTTCAAACAATTAAACTGAGATATCTCCAGGCTTTCAGAAGCCCGGAGTTGATTAATGTTTTGAAACGACGTGTTTCAAATGCACTCAGAATGGAAAGCAGAGATTGCCTGTCAAATGTTGACAAGGTGTCTTTTCTGATAACTCAAAGGATGCTTCATGACAATCGAAAACGCTGCCACGCCGAACCCATCGATCCTGTCCTACATCAGAGATTTGCCTAACATCTGCTCGTTAGCGGGCTTGGGGTGTTCGCTGCTGGCGATCTATTTTTTGATTATCGGGCTGTATCCTGCTGCGATGATCGGCATGATATGGGCCGTTGGATTTGACTGGGCCGATGGATTGATTGCGCGCAAAATGAAGGGCCGCACAGGCGATGATCGGGCATTTGGCGGCACGCTTGATCTGCTGATCGATTTTGTCAGTTACGGCGTGACGCCCGCCATTCTCATACTGAGTTACGCCGATTTCAGTGCTGCGTTTTTGCCCGTTGTGTTTGTGACGTTGGTCTTTGGCGTGATCCGTCTGAGTTATTTCAACACCTTCGGACTGTCGGGTGATGCCAAATATACGGGGCTCGCGATTGACAACAACAGCATCATCCTTGTCTTCATCGTCATGTTCGCAGGGCACTTTGAGCGCCCGACGTTTGCGATCATTCTGGCGGTTTGTGGCCTGTGTCTAGCGGGATTGAATGTATCTCAGATCAAGACACCAAAACTATCAGGGAATCCGGTAAATGTGGTCATTCTCGCGATTTATACGCTTGGTGTGACCCTGTTCTGTGGCTGGTCCATGCTGCAAGCGTGATTTGGAAATTATTAGTCGTTGGATGGAGAGCCTTCGTCCGACGATGCGTGCCGCATCGGCGATTTTCGATCTGAGGAAAATGCGAACAACGGCTGCAATGTTCCAAGACTTGTTTGTTGCGCCCGCGTGCAGCGGAAGGTCAGTTTGATTTTGGCATCTGATGGTAGGATTTGTCTGACGTCAGCGCTTATGGGTCCAAATAGGGTTATTTGCTAAGAGAGGGTTTGTTGCTCATCGTAGCCACCGAGGAGTGGACGATGAGAAAGACAACGAAGAGCCCTGGCGAGAAGATCGTCAAAGATATCAAACGCGGCACGCGCAAGCATTATTCCAGCGAAGAGAAGATCAGGATCGTACTGGATGGGCTGCGCGGCGAAGACAGCATTGCCGAGCTGTGCCGTCGTGAAGGGATATCGCAGGGCGTCTACTACAAATGGTCAAAAGACTTCATGGAAGCTGGCAAGAAGAGGCTTGCTGGCGACACAGCACGAGCAGCCAACACCGATGAGGTCAAGGCACTCCGCCGCGAGGCAAAGGATCTCAAGGAGGTCGTCGCAGAGCAGACGCTTGAACTGCGTCTTCTCAAAAAAGCATGCTCGGGGATGGGGACGACCACGAATGAGATATGCCGCATCAGAGAAGCTGGAGATCATTCGGCTGGTGGAAGAAAGCCACCTGTCAGCGCGTCGGACACTGGCCAAGCTGGGCATTCCCCGCACCACATTTTACCGCTGGTACGACCGGTATCTGCAGCGTGGTGAGGCTGGTTTGCAGGATCGATCTCCCAAGCCCAATCACGTTTGGAACCGCGTTCCCGTCGAAGTGAAGCGCAAGGTTGTCGACCTCGCCTTGAAAGAGACAGAGCTATCGCCCCGCGAGCTGGCCGTGACGTTCACCGATCAAGACCGTTATTTTGTCTCGGAATCTACGGTGTATCGCACCCTCAAAGCCCATGATCTCATCACCAGCCCGGCGTTCATCGTCTTGAAGGCGGCCCCCTCTCGGCAGATTGCTTTGCAATCGCCTGCCGGGCAATGGATGAGTTCCAGCATAAGACAACTGGTATCAACCAGCTTTGGCAGACAGACTTCACCTACATCAAGGTTCTGGGCTGGGGCTGGTTCTATCTCAGCACGGTCCTGGACGATTACAGTCGCTACATCGTCTCTTGGAAGCTCTGCACGAACATGCGGACAGAAGATGTAACGGACACACTGGAATTGGCGCTACAGGCGTCTGGCTGTGATCAAATCCACGTCGTTCATAAGCCGCGTCTTCTTAGCGACAACGGCTCCAGTTATGTCTCAGGCGACTTGGCCGAATGGCTAAAGGACAAAGGTATGAAGCACGCGCGCGGTGCGCCATATCATCCGCAAACGCAGGGCAAAATCGAACGATGGCATCAAACCCTTAAGAACCGCATCCTGCTGGAAAACTACTTCTTACCGGGTGACCTCGAAGCTCAGATCGAAGCCTTCGTCGACCACTACAATCACCAGCGCTTCCACGAGAGCATCAACAACGTCACACCCGCCGACGTCTACTTCGGGCGCGACAAAGCCATTCTAAAACAACGTGAAAGGATCAAACGGAAAACACGCGAAGCGCGACGATTGCATCACCGCCAGCACGCCGCATAATCAAACCAAACAGATGAGCCAAACTCTCTCTTAGTTTAGGCAGCCACTGGTTCCAAAAACTCTGACGACGGACATTTATCGCCTAAGACGAAGCTCAGAAAAGTCCCGCGATGCAGTCGCAACCCACAAATGACAGTAATGTCTGCTCTGGGCTGATGGTGCCGGATGCCTGCAGCCATCCGCACCTGGTGCGGCGAACGGCAGTAGGGAGCCCTCTTTGCCAATTTTCTGTGACGGGGCGAAGGTCTGCTCCTGGGCCGGCGAACTAAGAAAGATGGCTGGAGGGTGATCTTCAAATGCGCTGGGTGGAGGCTTGCCAACCTTGACCTCTTTTGGGGTATGGGTGGCCTGAGAAAATTGAGCCGGAGTCACCGACGTTGCATTTTCGATGCCAAGAGACTATGTGAGAGATACGAAAGTTGCGGTTCTCTGCGGCATTGGCGTATCAGCCTGCAAGAGCGGACCACAACCCTCCATCATGAAAATTCAGCTGTCACGTCCCGTAGCAGGGATCTGATGTTTGGGAAGGGTGCCGATGTCATCGCGCACGACCACGTCAGTTGTGACATTTCTTCATCCGTTTGTGGTCGCGGGATACGCAAATGAGCTGGCCGTTGTTGAATAGGACGTGTTGGCAAACGATGACGTGATGCTGAGCCACAGCTTTGCGGCCTAACGACGGACAGCGACGGTTCTATTGATCAATTGGTACGCAGGAAAGTCAGAGCTGCGCGCAGTGGATCATCGAGACCTAGAGTTGGCTCTGGCGCAATATCAGGCCAACGCAAGGACATACGTAATCAAAATAGTGCGGCGGCGCTTTCTCCGTCAGAGGATCAAAAATGACATTTCCCGAATGGACGAAACCCGGTGTTTACGGAACCTTGGTTGGCGCTGTCGCTGTCTCAATTGTTGGCTTCAGCTGGGGTGGCTGGACAACTTCAGGCACCGCGCAGGATATGGCCGATAGCTTTGCCGCAGAGCAAGTCACCTTGGCGATGGTGCCGGTCTGTCTCGGCCTTTCAGAAGCTGATGCGGAACGGGTCGAAATACTGGCAACGCTTCGAGAAGCTTCCAACTTTCAGCGGCGCAAAGCGATGATGGAAACCGGCTGGGTCACATTGCCGGGCACTGATGCCCCGAGCCGAGATCTGGCAGACGCCTGTCTCGCAGAGCTTGCTTTAGATGGATCGTAAATCAGGAACAACGGAACCACAGGCTCCGCACTCCGTCAAAGCCCAAATCCCCGCAAACACATCAACAGTCATGGCCCTCTTTATGGGTTCAATTATTGCAGCCATACTGCTTGTACTCCCAGCCTTTGCCCAGACCGACGCACAACCAATACCTGAGAACGCCAGTGCCAAGAGTTACGGTGATGGATGGAAATGTAATATTGGTTTCCGACTAGACGAAAATGCCTGTGTCGCTGTTGTTGTGCCGCAAAACGCATACGACACGAACCGGTCCTATGGGTCAGGATGGGAATGCCTGCATGGGTTTCGCAAAACCGACGAAGCTGAATGCGTTGCAGTAGAGGTGCCCGAGGGTGGGTTTTTGGACCCGTCAGGCGAACGGTGGCGGTGTTTGCGGGGCTACATCAAGGTCGATGATACATGTCAGGAAATCGTGCTGCCAGCGAATGCATACCTGGTAGGTGCCTCACATAGCTCTAGTTGGTCGTGCGAGCGGGGCTTTGAAGAAACTGACGGCCAGTGTCTTGCCATTGAGGTTCCGGCCAATGCCTTTCTGAACGGATCAGGATACGGTCAGCCCTGGACATGTGAGCGTGGCTTCTTTGAGAAAGCTGGTCTGTGCGAAGCCGTCGCGATCCCTGCCAATGCATATTTCGACGACGCAACCTACGGAACAGGGTGGAAGTGTGATCGTGGATACGTCGCCTCTGGGGAGACATGTCAATTCATAAACGTTCCCGAAAACGCGCATCTGGACAGGACGGGCAACCGATGGAAATGCGATAAAAATTTCCAAAATTCCAAGGGGCAGTGCGTGCTGAACAACTAGACGCACTACACGGAAACGCTTTCACCGAAATACGCAAGTGAGGGCGGGTCCGCCTTTCGTACCGTATTTCAATAGGGAACTAACATGGAAACCAAATCTGAAACTGTTGATACCATCCACCGCCCTATCAGGGGTCCGCAAGCGCCGCCAATGACACAGATCAAACCCGCAGGCTTGACGTCAGGCAGGCAAATAACAGCTTCACCGACGGCCGTCGTCTATTGCGAGGGGAACTTCGCGCAAATCGATGGCAAGACGGCAAATGGCCTTGTGCGCCATTCTCAAGCGTATCGCATCCTTTCTGTTATCGACAGCACCTGTAGCGGACAAGACAGCGGGACCGTTCTGGATGCTGTCAGCAACAACATACCGATCGTTGGTCATCTGGAGGCGGCAGTTTCCCATGAAGCCACCCTTCCCGACACGCTGATCTATGGGATGGCCCCGTCAACAGGGCGTCTCTCGACGGTGGACCGGGGTGTTGTTCTGCAAGCGATCGAGCTAGGCATGAACATCGTGAGTGGGTTGCATGAATATCTGAGCGATGACAGCGAAATAGCCAATGCGGCATCGATGCGGAATGTCACGATCCGCGACATCCGCAAGCCGAAACCCAGCAAGGATATGCGCCTGTTCGACGGCAGTGTTGCCGGTGTCAAGGCGCTGCGCATTGCCGTTCTCGGCACCGATTGCGCCATTGGAAAGCGGACTACGGCGACCGTCTTGGCCCGGGCTTTGAATGCGAAGGGCATCAAGACAGTGCTTGTTGGCACGGGCCAGACCGGCCTGATGCAGGGCGCGAAGTTCGGTGTCGCAATGGATGCCGTGCCGCCCCAGTTCTGTTGTGGCGAGCTTGAAGGCGCGATTGTTGCGGCTTCTGAAGCCGAACAACCCGATGTTATTTTGATCGAAGGCCAGGGCGCACTCAGCCATCCCGCATTTTGCACATCTGCCTTTATTCTGCGTGGGAGCCAGCCAGATGCTGTCATCCTTCAGCACGCACCCAAACGTGCACATCGCTGCGACTTTCCCGATATGCCGATGCCCGCGCCTTTAAGTGAGATTGCTTTGATCGAAGCCTTTGCTGACACAAAGGTCATCGGTGTCACGCTCAATCACGAGGGGATGTCAGAGGCAGAAATCACAGCCACCATCGCCGCGCAATCACACAAACTCGGGTTGCCTGTCACCGATGCCTTGGCCCGACCGGTGTCACATTTACTTTCAATGGTGGTCGCTGCGTACCCCGGCTTGATGCAAAGGCCCTCTGTGGCCGCGATATGAGTTGCCCGCGCATCGAAGTGGATCTGGGCAAGATACGGCGCAACACGCAGACACTTGTCGCGCGCCTGGGCCCACGTGGAATCGGAGTCACGGGCGTGACCAAGGCTGTCTGTGGGCATCCTGCGATTGCACAGGCGATGCTCGATGGGGGGGCTAAGGGGTTGGCCGAAGCACGTATCGGCAATGTTCAAAGGCTACGTGCGGCAGGTCTGACAGGGCCCATTACTCTGATCCGTACGCCGATGCTAAGCCAAGCCGATCAAGTCGTGCAATCCTGTGAAACAAGCTACAACACAGAGGTTTTAGTCATTTCGGCCTTGGCTGCCGCCGCGATCCGCAATGGTTCTGTCCACGGTATCGTCCTAATGGTCGAGATGGGTGACCGGCGCGATGGGATATTACCCGAGAATTTGGCAGATATTGCTCAGATGGTCATACAAACGTCTGGGGTTGCGTTGAAAGGGATTGGGGCGAACTTTGCGTGTTTGAACGGGGGCGCTCCCACGGCCTCTCAGATGATGTCTCTTTGCGACCTCGCGAATGAGATTGAGGGCGGATGCGGTCCATTCCTCAGAATCGTGTCTGGTGGCAACTCAGCCAATTTGCCCTGGGCGCTTGGCGAACGCACGACGGGTCGCGTCAACGACCTCCGTCTGGGCGAGGCGATTCTTCTGGGTGTTGAGCCAGTTTCTGGGGACCAGATCGGCGGGATGCACACGGACGCCTTCACTCTTGTTGCCGAAGTTATCGAAACCGATGCAAAACCCTCGCCTTCCCCTATTGCCCTGATCGATCCAACGACGGACCGACTTCGCATTGTGACAACCAGTGGTGCCAGTACACGCGTGATCCTCGCGATAGGGCATCAGGACACCGACATTCTGGGGCTTTCAATGCCTATTGGAAGCACATTGATTGGTGCAACCAGCGATCATCTTGTCCTTGGAGCACCTCGACCCCGGCCGACGGTGGGTTCCGAGGTGAGATTTCAGATGAATTACAATGCGTTGATGCATGCCATGGCCACGCCCGATATCAAGGTAAAACTCTTGGGCAGCCCACCCACATGGCTATCACAGCGCACCCAAAGCAAGGTCGACCACTTGGCGCTGGTTTGAAAGATTTCGCTTGGTTCAGCCGAACTTAAACCACAAAGGAAACTGAAAATTGAAGAAGCTCACAAAAACCAATGTGTTCAAAGAATATGTTTCAAAACCGGAAACCCCGATGGACAAGACGACGCGTGTCGTCAGACAAATGGTCGACGAAGAAACGGTGCAACGTGACGCCAAAAATTCCCGACTGCGCAATGCTCGCCTTGAAAGAGAGGCGAACACGCCACCTGAAACCAAAGCTTCAGCAGCGCCCAAACCGCGTCGCACCAAAGCCGCTTCGACGCGGTAGCCGAACTTCGGCGACTTTGTTTGCGTGATGTGTTCCGTAGGGCAGCAGGCACTTCAATCAGGCTGAAATCGGCCAGGGCTGGTCCCAGAACTTCCAATCTTCCCAGCCGAGCACAAGGATCCATCCATGACAAACGCAGAGCGTTCCCCAGAAAAAACACACTATATCTGCCAGACTTATGTTGAAACGAAGGCTGGGCGAAATGGGCAGACCAGCCTGAAAATTGCCAAGCAATTTGAATATTCCACAGCGTCGGAAGCACAAAACAGAGCCGAACGAGAAGCTCTATCCGAGGATTGCGCGGGCGCCGACGCATACATGGTGAGTGAAGACCCGAACAGTGGAGAAGTTGGCGAACCAAGCTTCCTCGTAAGGCTAGGCAATGTTCCCGAATTTGACGATTTTTAAGATCCCGAAAATAGCCGCTGCTTGCCCGGAGTTCATGTCCCTCAACCACGACAATTCCCTGGTTGGCAGGAGCGTTGGGGGCGAGCTCTTCCTCGATCCGAACTACGCAAGCCAAGTCAAGCGGTCATTGGTACGAGTGCAGCGAGTTCACACTCTATCCCGCGGTACGGCCGCATCTTACAAGTGACAGTAATATCCGCTTTGGGGCTGTCAGTAGCATTCTGGGCTGGAACCAGCCGTATCGACCCAAGCCGTGGATGCTGTTCCGACCGTCTGCGGTTGCTGTGAGCAGAAAGCGATCTTTGAAAAGTCACTGTTAAGGCAGCCAGGTTTATGATGTGAGCGGCCCTTAGTTCCTTGCCGATCGCGCATCTCAACACTCGATGCTGTGCAGTCCGTCAGGTCGGACTTTCGTCGCAGGCATATGAAATTGGAGCCTTGGAAGGCAAAACCGGACAAAGCAGGCTTTCACGGCAGGTGCACGAGCGGAACTGTCATTCTGAAATCTTGGCGACGGACGTCGACTTGGCACCGCGTTTTGGTTGGACGCGGCACTGCAGATTGGCGGCTTCGAAACGACACAGGCTCTTGGCGGTGTCAAAGCTCATCACGCCATGGCGGGTTTGAACCGGCCCGGCCAACATTGATTGCTGCAACCTGCGTGCCAAAATCAATGGCCCGTTGAATAGCGCGCTCTGAAACCGTTTGCAGTGCGGATTTTGTGAGCACGCCTGCCTCGGACAGTCCTGCAAGTACACCGGCATTGAACGTGTCGCCTGCGCCAACGGTGTCGACGACATCGACTTTTTGACCGGCCACAAAAACAGATTGCCCGTCCGGCAGCCATGCCTGGGCACCCGACCTGCCATGTGTCAAGATCACGACAGAGGGCCCAAACGACCGTAGGTGGGCGATTTTCATTTCGAGCGCATCGGTTGTTGGAATGATCCAGTTCAGGTCTTCATCAGATACTTTTACAATGTCCGCCAGCTTGAGCATCCGTTCGATACGGTTTCTGAAGTTCGGCTCATCAGTGATAAAACTGGGCCGAATGTTGGGATCGACCATCACAACACAGTTGCCTGCGTGCATTTGCGCAAACTGCATGTATGTTTCGGCCCCCGGATCACAGGCTAAACTGATGCCCCCAAAGTAAAGAGCGGAAACATCGCCCACATTGCCAGGTAAATCATCGGTTGCGATCATCCGCCCGGCCGAATTCTCGTCAAAGAACGAATACGAGGCGTGACCTTCAGACAGTTTGACAAAGGCCAAAGTCGTAGGGCGATCTGATCGTATGACCCTGTGCGTTTCGACGTTGCTGGCCCGCAAGTCGGCCATAAGCTGATGACCAAACATATCTGTTGAAATGCCGCTCAATAGGCCGGTTCGGCAGCCAAGCCGCCCCAATCCAATTGCCGTGTTGAATATCGCGCCACCCGATCGCGGCACATATCCATTCGAGCCCCCAAGCGTTGGCTCGGGGATCATGTCGATGAGAGCTTCACCGCAGCAAAGGATCATGGGCTTCCCTCAACAAAGGCTAAGATACTGAATCGTTTTACACATAGGTTACTCCTAATTTTGGCAGTTCTCACTGGGCGAGGTAAGTTGCCATCGCTTTTTCGAGCCCTTCGTCCCAGATCACGTTTAGCCACTTTGTGAAGCTGTCGGAAAATTGAGGCTGATCTGCCAGGTCTCCGTAAATCTGGCGCATCTCAAGCCATGTGACCGGGTTTTCGCGTGCTTGATTGGCTTTCGTTCTCAATTCGTCCCAGAATGGGTCATTGGGTTCGATTGTGCTGCCATCCTCGCGGGTGCCTTGGCACATCCGTGCCCAGGCCGCTTCGATCAGGGCAAGCCCTTTGATTGAGGTGCCATTTGTCAGACCATCACGGATTGAGGGGATCAAAAAACCAGCATGGCGAGACGAGCCGTCAAATGCCACCCGCCGGGTTGTATCGACAATCTGCGGGTTCGAGAACCGGCCATGGATCAGTGCGACATAGTCCTTTGGTGTCGTACCCAAGACAGGTTTTACCGATGGTGCGATTTCTTCCGTCGCAACCTTGGTGAACAGTCGGCCGATCAGATCATGCTTCATACAATCCGCAATCGTTTGGACCGAAAGAACCTCTCCCGGCACAGAGATCACCTGATGGCCGCCGTTCAGTATCCTTATTTTCATCGCCTCATAGCCGTGAACATCATCCGTGAATGTCACGCCGACATCATCCAGATCGGGTCGCCCGGCACAAAAGTTATCTTCGATAACCCATTGGCGGAAATTTTCATGGGTCACCGGGGCCTGATCGTCGATGCCCAGCTGATGGACCAAGGCCAGCTCATTCGGACCGGTTGCCGGGACGATGCAATCGACCATTGAATTCGGGAACGTACAGTTGAGATCAATCCAATCTGCCAGTTCTGGGTCGGACATGCGCGCCAATGACACCACCGTTTGCCGCAATACATCTCCGTTGCCCTGCAAGTTGTCGCAACACAGGCAGGTAAACGGACCGGACCCATTTTCGCGACGCAAGCGAAGCGCGGCAACAACTGCACCGAATGCGGTTTTGGGTTGGTCGGGTTTGCGGCTGTCATGGACAATATCGGGGTGCGTCGGGTCAAACCCCTTGTTGGCAGGGTCAATAAAGTAACCGCCCTCGGTCACAGTCATCGAAACGATGCGAATGTCCGGGTGGGCCATCCGTTCGATCAGTCGCTCGTTACCTTGCTCAATCGGCAGGTAATCGATCATCGAGCCGACGACTTCGGCAAAAGAGGATGATGGATCCAGCTCAATCAAGGTTGTCAGGCAGTCCTGCGCCACCAGCTTGTCCCGCATGATGGCGTCGTAGGGTCGAACACCGGCACCAATGATCGCCCAATCCAGCGCCGCCCCCCTTTGCATCAGGCGATGCAGATACCATGCCTGATGGGCACGGTGAAAGTTGCCAAGGCCAATGTGGACAATACCCGGTTTCAGCTTGGCACGATTATAGGACGGGCGCAAAACCGCCTCTGGAAGCTCGTTCAGAGTTGCATTGCTCAGTTTCACCAGATCGGTTCCCTGCGGTTGCTTTTCCATCAGCTCATCCAGTTTCCACCGTCCACATTGTAGGTTTGTGCAACAATGTAATCGGCGTCTTGCGAGGCGAGAAAAACCGCCATTCCAGTCAGATCTTCGGCCTGCGCCATGCGCCCAACAGGAACAGCTTCTCCAACTTCCCTTTTCTTTTGTCCGGGGGCTTTGCCTTCGTATTTTGCAAAATAGGCATCTACGCCGTCCCAGTGTTCACCATCCACCACACCCGGTGCGATGGCATTCACGTTGATCCCATGTTTGATCAGGTCGAGACCCGCCGATTGGGTCAAGCTGATGACGGCGGATTTGCTGGCGCAGTAAACGGCCACCAAAGGTTCACCGCGTCGACCGGCCTGGCTGGCCATGTTGATGATCCTGCCCTTGATGCCGTGTTTAATCATATGTCGCGCAACGGCTTGCAGCGTGAACAATGGCCCGGCGACATTGGCATCAAAAACCCGTGCGTATTCTTCGCGTGTGATTTCCACAATCGGGGCGGCCGTGAACACCGCCGCGTTGTTGATCAAAATGTCGATCTGACGCAGGCTTTTGACGGTTTGGGCAATGGCAGCATCAATGCTGTCTTGCCGGGTGACATCCATTTCAACGGCAATAGCACCTTCACCGATTTCGGCAGCGGCGTCCCGCGCGCGATCACCGTCGATGTCCGCAATGGCAACTCGGGCGCCTTCGGTGACATAGGCCTTGGCAAAGGCCAGCCCGATCCCCCGGGCAGCTCCAGTAATCAGCGCCGATTTACCGTCCAGTCGTTTCATTCGATCCGCAGCCCCTGCGCATCGAATTTGTGGATCTGGTTGGCTTGTGGTGTCAGGTAAATCGTATCGCCGTGTTTCACCGAAATATCCCCGGTAATGCGGACGGTGACCATGTCGGCAAGCCCGGTGTCATGAACGTGGATAAACGTGTCGGACCCCAAATGTTCGGCGACGCCAACGCGCCCTTCCCATTGGCCTGCAGTCATGCTGACTTCGGTATGCTCCGGGCGGATGCCGATCGTATGTGCGCCATGTTTCTCGGCCTCGGGCCCCGAGAAAAGGTTCATCTTTGGCGAGCCGATGAAGCCGGCAACAAAGACATTCTGTGGCTTGTGGTACAGATCCAGTGGTGAACCAACCTGCTCAATCACACCTGCCTGAAGAACCACGATCTTGTCGGCCATGGTCATTGCCTCCACCTGATCGTGCGTCACGTAGATCATGGTGGTCTGCATGCGCTCATGCATCTCGCTGATTTCAAGCCGCATTCCCACGCGCAAAGCAGCGTCGAGGTTCGATAGGGGTTCGTCAAACAGGAAGGCCGAAGGGTCACGGACAATGGCACGGCCAATGGCGACCCGCTGCCGCTGCCCACCGGACAGTTGCCCCGGCTTGCGATCCAGATAATCCATCAGGTTCAAAGATCGGGCCGCAGTTTCGACACGTTTGTCGATTTCCGCCTGATCCATCTTTTCCATACGCAGTGGAAAGCCAATGTTCTTGCGCACCGTCATATGCGGATAAAGCGCATAGGACTGGAACACCATGGCCAAGCCCCGTTTTGACGGGGGCACGTCGGTCATATCCATGCCGTCAATCGCGATGCCGCCAGAGGTCAGGTTTTCGAGCCCGGCAATCATGCGCAACAGCGTGGATTTACCACAACCGGACGGGCCGACAAAAACTGCAAATTCACCGTCTTCGATGGTCAGGTCCAGCGGGGGGATGACTTCGACATCACCGAACCGCTTGGATACTTGATCGAGTACAATACGTCCCATGGTCTTTCCTTATTTCACGGCGCCAAAGGTCAAGCCTTGGACAAGTTGTTTCTGGCAGAACCATCCAAGGACAACGATGGGCCCAACTGCGGCGGTTGAGACGGCGGACAGGCGCCCGAAGAACAAGCCTTCTGGTGCACGGTTGCCTTCGATGAGCTTGGAGAGCGTGGCGGCGTCGATCGTAGTGAGACGGACCGTCCAATAGGCTTCGTTCCAGCAAAAAATGAAAACCAGAAGCGCAGTAGAGGCGATGCCACCCCAGGCAAGAGGAATGAGGATCTCCTTGATCTCACCCCAGGTATTGACGCCGTCCATCTTGCCCGCTTCGATAATGTCCCTTGGGATTTCCTTGAAGTAGGTGAACAGCATCCAGATTGCGATTGGCAGGTTGATCAGGCTCAGCACGGTAATGATCAAGATATGCGTGTCATAAAGCCCGATGCCTTTGGCAAGAAATATCATCGGATAGAGCACGGCCGCTGCCGGCAGCATTTTGGTCGACAACATCCACATCAAGATGTCTTTGGTGGCGCGGCTTGGATTGAACGCCATCGCGTATGCTGCGGGGATACTGACAAAAAGCGTAAACACCGTGGCCGACACAGCCGTGATGATCGAGTTGCGTGCAAAGCGCCAGTAGTCGTAATTTTCCACCATGTTGAAATAGTTCTCAAGCGTTGGTGTGAAAAAGACCAGGTTCTCTGGCTTTACTGCGTCGGCATCTGTCTTAAAGCTCGTCAAAACCATCCAGAAAATCGGGAAGAAAAAGAGCAGTCCGACACCCCAGGCCAGAACAGGCCGCCCATAGGTGCTGAATTTCGAAGTTTGTGCAACGATTGGCATGATCTGGCGCTCCTATTCCATCAGGGTCTTGCCAACCATCCGCAGCAGGAAAATGGCTACGATGTTGGCTAGGATGACGGCAAAGATGCCGGTTGCGCTGGCGGCGCCAATGTTGTTGTTGGCAAACTCGCCAATCAGATAAGGCAGGTTCTTGTTGCCATTGCCCCGGCTGACGATTTCTATTTCCGCATACAGCGACAGGTGAAAAATGGCCTGGATCATCACCACGATTGCGATCGGTCGGCCCAGATGCGGCAACGTCAGAAAGCGGAATTGAGACCAGGTGCCCGCGCCATCCAGAACCGCCGCTTCTTTTTGCTGCTGATCCTCGGATTGAAGCGAGGTCATGAAGATTAGGACAGCAAATGGCGTCCACTGCCACGTGACCATCATGATAACGGCGATGGCCGATGTCTGTGTTGCGCGAAAGGATATCGGTTCGAATTCAGGCCAAAGCGAAAAGAAGCTGCCCAACACGGGCATTTGCCTCAGGCCGTCCAGCATGTCGTTCACGCCGGCAATTGCAATGCCCTGCAGGCCAAGAACCGGATCAAGGATCATGTTGATCCAGAGAACCGCATTGACCGCAGGCATCACAAAGAACGGCGAGATCAGCAATACCCGTACAATCCCCTGTCCTGGAAAGGTCTTGTTGATCAGTACGGCAATCAAAATGCCCAGTATGACCGTCAGGAACAGAATGCTGCACACGATGAACAGGCTGTTCTGAATGGCGAGCACGAAGTCCTTGGAATTCAGAACAAATTCGTAGTTGCCGAAACCACGCCAGTTGCTCAGGCTTGGTGATGTCCATTCGGGTCGGCGCAGGTTGTTCAGCACGTACCGAATGAATGAAAAATAAAGGGTCATCCCAAGCGGGACCAGCATCCAAATCAAAAGCAGCAAAACCGCAGGTGTTTGAAGAAGCCGAGGAAGCTTTCTGTCAGACATGAATCTATCCTTCGAGCGGAACGGTGATTTCGTTCAGCTTGTGATGAGAGCGTTGCGAATGCTTGGACTGTATCTGCGGCTTGATCGTTTTATCAACAAAAGCTGCAGGGTTATGAGAGGGCCCGGTGAACCTGGGCCCTCTTTGGTGTGATCAGTCGTAGTAACCAGCTTCGCGCATAATCGAATCTGCTGCGTCCTGTGATGCGGCCAGGGCGTCTTCGACGGATTTGGCACCAGACAAAGCGGCTGCCATTTCCTGTGCAACGGCTGAGCCCACTTCGGGGAATTCCGGAATGGCCGCGAATTGAACGCCGACATAAGGCTTCAGGTCGGTTGCGGCAGGTGCTGCGCCGTCGATCGCAGCCAGTTCAGCCGCCGCAAAGCCAGCGGCGGCCTGGAACTCGGGGATCGCATAGGTCGATGCCCGTTGGCCTGTCGGTACAGATCCCCAACCAAAGTCCGGATGGTTTCCAACAGCCTGAACGTATTCTTTTGACGTTGCCCATTCGATGAATGCACCTGCCGCTTCGGCGTTTGGTGACCCTGCAGGAATTGCCATTGCCCACGCCCACAACCAGTTGGCACCAACCGGGTTGCCCGCGTTCGGCGATTGAGCGTATGCGACACCGTCAACTTCCAGGAACGAAGCCGCGATGGTTGCGTCAATCCACATGCCGCACTTGCCTTCGTTGTAAAGAGCAAGGATCTCGTTGAACGAATTGCCTTCTGAACCCGGAGGGCCGTAGTTGCCGAGCAGGTCAACGTAGAAGTTGATTGCAGCGTTCCATTCAGCGGAGTCCAGCGTCGGCTTCATGTCTTTGTCGAACCATGCGCCACCAAAGGAGTTCACGACTGTTGTGATAAACGCCATGTTGTCGCCCCAACCCGGCTTGCCACGAAGACAGGCACCATAGACACCGTTGTCCGGGTCGTGGATCGCGGCGGCCGCTGCTTTGACATTATCCCAGCTGTCATTGTCAGCGATGGAAACACCAGCCGCGTCCGTCAAATCCTTGCGGTACATGACCATCGACGATTCACCGTAGAACGGGGCCGCGTAAAGCGTCCCGTCATGCGACAAACCATTGCGCATGGCGGGCAGGATGTCGTCTACGTCATAGTCCGTTCCAAAAGTCAGGGGTTCAATCCAACCGGCCGCGCCCCAGATCGGTGCCTCCTGCATGCCGATGTTGATGATGTCGTATTGACCGCCGCCGGTTGCTGTATCGGACGTGACCTGTTCGCGCAGAACGCCTTCTTCGAGGGAGACCCAGTTCAGCTCGACACCAGTTTCGGCGGTGTAAGCTTCGGCCACCTTCTGCATGTTGATCATATGGCCGTTGTTTACGATCGCGATTGTCAGGCTTTCAGCGGTCGCAGCAGAGCCCGACATGAGAGCAATAGCGCTGGCCGCGCAAAGTGCTTTTCCAAAGGACATCCGGGTTCCTCCCTAGGTTGGATGTGATGCACGAACGGTAGCAAGTCTCGTTGTTTCGCGTCAATTAAAACTTTTACGCGCGTAAATTTATATAATTATGGTTTCCCTTTCAGCCCCTTACGCTGAACCTCGCATCTCCAACTTGCCTTCAAACAACGTTTCCTCGCGCGTTTTCAGACGCTCGTTAGATTCGATCAGCAACAGAGCTGTCTCAACACTTCTGGCGGCAATGGCATCATAGTTTTGCGAAACGGTGGTCAAACTTGGACATGTAAAACGGGAAAAAGGGTGATCGTCGTGACCTGCTATCCTAAGAGAGTCGCCCTCAGCCAACCCAACCTGGATACCGTTTTCATATGCTGCCGAGAGCAGTCCGATGGCGAGCCTGTCATTCGAGCAAAGAATTGTGTTCGTCGGAAGTCGACGGCTTGTGAGAACCCGTGTGCCCTCGCGAAACCCGATCTCTTCGAAATTCCAGCCCTCTCCGTTGACCTGGATCAGATGTGGTTCATGCCCCAGACGTTCCATCGCTGCCTGATAGGCCGAGCGACGTTTGTAGGCATTTGGGTTTATCGGTGTCCCGACTTCAAAGAACGCGGGGGGCTCTCCGGATCGGCACAGATAATCGACGATCAAGCTGACACTCTGGTCGTTGTCCGAGCCAAAAAATGCTTCGCCGATGTTGTCAAGGTTGGCGTCAAAAAGGACCGTTGGAACTTCGCTGGCGAACTCTGCAACCTGCGCGTCAAGCGAGGCCCGGCCGAGAGGGGCCAACAGCACAGCCGCAGGCTTGATAGACCGAAGGCTATCAAGGTTGGAAATCTCCTGTTCCGGCCCGCCATGCGAGCTGAGCAACAATGGATTGAAGCCAGCCTTGACGATAAGCCCCTCGATCGTACGCGCAATACCGGCAAAAAACGGATCGGTTAAATTTGGAACCACAAGCCCGATGTTCTTGGTCTGGCGTCGGTTCTGATTGACCGCATAAATGTTGGGTCGATAGTTGTGCTCCTTGAGCGCAGCCTCAATTTTTTCGCGTGTTGACTGTCGAACGCTGTGTGGATCATTGAAGTATTTCGAAACTGTTGGACGGGAAATTCCGCTAACGGCTGCAAAATCCTCCATATTCCTGATTTTGGGATCGCTCATAGGCGAGACCTTCCATAGCTCTGCGATAGATGTGCTTTCCAAGAGTGCTCAGAAACATTAATTCATGTAAAGATACTATTTTGCGCGCGTAAAATTGATACCACACTGCAACAACACCCTGATCAGCCGCGCGTCCAATATGATGTGATGCCACTCAACTGATATTGACGGGGCCGCTCGCTCGGAAAATTGGTTTGCTTTGGGCCTTGAGCAAGGACCTCCCCGTCTGATCATGTTGTCTTGCTTCTCATCTGACCAACGTTTCGAAACGCAGGCAGGGCATCTGTGGCCAGACACACCCCAGGCAATCTGATCGAGATAGCCGCAACTCTGGTACTGAAGCATCGCGCCTTTTGACGGCAGGTTTAGCCCAACCGTGGGGAACTTCCGCGAGCGCGCGACTGCTGCCTCATGCGCGTGCCAACAGAACAGGTTGCCATACTGGAATCCGATACATTGAATTCTCGAAACGTTTCCACAGTGCTCACAACTTCATTCAGCTTTCTGGACGGCTTCCTCCAGGCTCGACTGGATGAACGGGGCGTCTGCTACGCCGCCCAGGTGAATTCTAAGCGCGCCGTATTTTTGTTTGATATGGTAAACTGAGGGGTGGTTTTTTCTTCCCTGTTACCATGCAATTTAGTCCCTTCGAGGCATTCCGTGACAATCCGGATCCAGCCAACAGTGTCTTTTGAGAGGTGTTTTTCTACGGAACCGCGGATGTCATCACAGTCGAGCCGGTCACCCGAGAACCAGATAGCGATAGCTCCAAACATCTCACCCAAGCTCACCAGCCGCACAATGCCTCTGGTTGGGAGGGGAGGTGGCTGACTGTCCGATTTTCAGGGATCACCTCACCCAACCGGCATTGCAAACAAGCATTCTGCCGTTTCTTCAAGTGAACATACCACCCGAGAGCCAGTAAGAGATCGTAGGGAACACAATGAGCACATATGTCGATCTGACCAAATTTCTGATTGATGCTGTCGCCCATGGAACCTGCGTCTTGAACAAGACAAGCAGCGGATCCGTCCCGATCTTTTCTCGGACATCTGCTCAGCGGAGGGCTGTGCAATAAACCCCTCATTCTCGCAGAGAAAATTGTAATGGTCGATCTGGTGTCTTATGTACTGATCAGTAACCAATGGAGCGGTACATGCGACCGAACAAACGCGAAGAGCTGGTCAGCAAGGCGTTAACTGTCTTTTACCAGAACGGGTTTCACGCCACCGGAATGGACCGGTTGGTGGCTGAAACCGGTATATCAAAAACGTCGATGTACAAGCATTTCCGCACCAAGGACGAATTGATTCTGGCGGCGCTGCGCCTGCGTGACGAGCGGTTTCGCAACTGGTTCATGCGCCGGGTCGAAGAACTGGCCGTGGCACCGCGTGACCGGCTGTTGGCGGTGTTCGACGTTCTGGGAGAATGGATCAACCTGGATGAGTTCAAAGGGTGCATGTTCATCAAGGCCAGTGCCGAATTTCAGGATAGATCTCACCCGATTCATGTACAATCGACCGAACATAAACGGCTAGTGTACGATTATTTGTCCGGGATTGCGGCACAGGCCGGGGCTCGGGACCCCGAGCAGCTGGCCTGTCAGTTGATGATCCTCAAGGAAGGCGCGATTGTATCGGCCATTCTGAATGTCGGGTGTGATGTCGTGGTCCAATCGAAAGCGGCGGCCAAAGCCCTGATTGACCAGGCCCTTGCATCACCGCCCCCAACGCATTGACCGCCCGCACCCCAGGCAGAAAGCCGCGATATGCGGGCGACCCTCAGGCATTCCGCATACGGGCGTTTTGCGGATCATAGGGGGGGTGGGAGAGAACGCTGGCCCCACGTCTGTGCCCCAAAATCTCGACCTTCAAACCGTCTACGGCATCGCGGTCGCGCAGATAAGCCAAGGCCAGTGTTTTGCCGGTGCGATGCCCGTGGGCGGCTGAGGTTACAATACCGACACAAGAATCGCCCTGATACAGCCCGTGGGCATAATAGGGGTCCACATCGCCGGGTTCGACCTCCAGCAGCACCAGCTCCCAGCGATCGGGCGACGCCATGCGGTCGAGCAGCGCCGGTTTGCCGATGAACTCCCGCCCTTCGGGTTTGATCAGATGCCCGGCGCCGGTTTCCGCTGGGGTGCGTTCAGTGGTGAAGTCAGCCCCCCAGGCTGCATAGCCTTTTTCCAGCCGCATGGCGTTCATCGCATAGGCTCCAAAATAGCCCAGTCCATGAGGAGTTCCCGCCTTTTCAATTGCTTGGAACAGATCCTTCATCTGTTCCGCTTTCACATGCAACTCCCAGCCCAGTTCGCCGACATAGGACACCCGAAGGGCCCGCACTGGGATATCGGCCACCGTGATCTCGCGCAGTGACAGCCAGGGGCCCAGGTCGTCGTTGGTCAAGCTTTCCAGGACGGCGCGAGAGTTCGGCCCCATCAGGCCTAGCACCCCCCAGGTTTCGGTCACGTTGGTGAGGATCACGTCGAACCCGTTTGCGCGTCTGCGCAGCAGGTCGGCGTCGCGTTCTTCAGCAGCGGCGGCCGATGTCAAATAGATGTGCTGTTCGCCCAATACGGTGACGGTGAACTCGGATTCCGTGCCGCCCGCGGGGCTGAGCGCGTGGGTGAGACCGATGCGACCCACCCGGGGGCAACGGTTGGTTCCCAGCGCGTCGATAAAGGCGCGCGCGTCAGGGCCGGTTACCTCGAACTTGGAAAACACCGACATATCGGCCAAGCCTACAGCCGTGCTGACTCTTTCGCATTCCTGCGCAACGGGGGCGAACCAATTGGACCGGCGAAAGCTTGGCACCGCTTCGTCTCCCAGGTGGTCGCTGAACCAATTGGGACGTTCCCAGCCATAAGCTGCGCCCATCACCGCGCCACGTTCGACCATCAGGTCGTGAATGGGTGACAGACGTTTGCCGCGCGCGGCGGGGCGTTCTTCGTGCGGGTAATGCACACCGAACTGCAAGCCGAAACACTCAACAGCCTTGGTCACACGATAATCGCGATCCGCCCAGCTGCCGAACCGGCGGCTGTCCACCGCCAGCGCGTCCATGGGCGGGGCACCATGGGTCATCCAATGCGCCAGGAACCAGCCTGCGCCTCCCCCCTCCATCACACCCATGGACGATCCGGTCAGCAGCCAGGCATTGTCCAGCCCATGTGCCGGGCCGATCAGCGGGTTGGCATCCGGCGTAAAGGTGATCGGGCCGTTGACCACGGATTTCACCCCACCGGTTTCCAGCGCGGGAATGCGCTCCATCGCGGCCATGATGATATGTTCCACCCGGTCCAGATCCGCCGGCATCAGGTCCGCGCCGAATTCGGGCGGGCAGCCGTCGATTGACCAGGGTTGGGCGTCCTTTTCATAGGGCCCCAGGATCAGCCCATCGCGTTCCTGACGGACGTACCAGCTTTCTTCGGGATCGCGGATCATCGGCAGTTCCGGCAGGCCCTGTTTGATCCGGTCCGCGACCACAGGCACAGTGTCGGTCACCAGATATTGATGCAGCACCGGGACTGACGGGATGTTCAGCCCCATCATGTGGCCGATCTCCCACCCCCAGGTGCCGGCAGCATTGACCAGATGTTTGGCGCGGATGGTGGCTTTTTCTGTTTCAACGATCCAGAGACCGTCTTCGCGTCGCACCGATGTCACAGGGTTATAGCGCAGGATCGTCGCGCCGTTCCGGCGCGCCATCTTGGCCATGGCATTGGTGGCCAGCGAGGGATCCACATGGCCATCATCGGGTTCATAGATACCGCCCAGCAACCCGTCCGTGCGGGCCAACGGGTGCAGGCGTTCCACGTCATCCGGGGTGAGCATCTGCAAGTCGTAGCCTGTAAACCGCGACAGGCCTGCCACATGGGCAAATTCATCCATCCGATCGGGATTCGTGGTGATCCGCATCGCGCCAGAACGGTGAAAACCGCAGGTATCCCCCGTCTCATCGGGCAGGATATCGCGGTAAAGCCGCACAGAAGTGGCGCGCAGTTCCTGGATGGTCGGGTTGTGGGCAAAATGGGTGCACAGACCGGCGGCGTGCCAGGTCGACCCATGGGTCAGGTCGTTCTTTTCGGTCAGCACCACATCACTCCACCCGGCTTTGGTCAGGTGGTACAACAGCGACACGCCCATGGCTCCGCCGCCGATGATCAAAACATTTGCGTCGGTCATGCTTTCATCCGTTCGCTTGAGGGATCGAAGGGGGGGCGTTTCAGCGCTGTTGCTGCGTGTCGCGTGCCTGCGATCTCGATTTCAAAATTGCGTTCTGTGGTGGCGGTCAGCGTTTCACCCGGAGCGATGTCGATCACCCCCAGCGCCAAGGTCATGTTGGTACGGGCTCCGCGTGCCCCGGATGTGGTCAACCCAACCACACGACCGTTTTCCCAGATCGGTTCGTCGTGCAGAACCAGAGGGTGGCTTGGGAGGGTGAACAACACCATGCGTCGGGTCAGGCCGGTTTCGCGTTGTGCGGTCATCGCGGCCTTGCCCTTGAAATCCTGGGACCAGTCGATGGTGAACCCCAGACCAGCCTCCAGCGGTGTGATGTCTGGCCCCAGATCATGGCCCCAATGTTTGAACCCTTTTTCGATGCGGCAGCCATCCAGCGCGAAATGGCCCAGCGGCGTCGCGCCCGCTGACTTCAATGCATCGAACACGGGCCCGGCAAAGCGGCTGGCGATGTTCAGCTCCCAACCCAGCTCACCTACGAAACTCACGCGGGTCGCACGTGCTGGGCGCTGGGCAACCGTCACATTGCGGGCGGTGGAGAAGGGGAAGTTCTGCCAATCATCTGAACTCAACCCCTGCAACACCGCCCGCGCACCAGCGCCCATGACGCCGATGACAGCCTCGTCTTCGGTGACGTCTTTGAGGGAAACCTGGTTACCTGCATGGCGACGCAGCCAGGCCATGTCCTTCTGCCGGGTCGCCGCGCCCGAGGTGATGCGGAACTGATCTGCGCCGAGCCGGGTTATCGTCACATCCGCCTCGATCCCGCCCCGGTCATTCAGGAGCGGTGTGTAAACGGCGCGGCCCAGATCGACATCCACGTTCGCCGCCGCCAGATGGTGCAAAAGGGGCAGGGCACCGGGGCCAGTCACGTCAATCTTGGTAAAGGGCGTCAGATCGATCAGTGCGCAACCGGTTTGCATCGCCGCAGCCTCGCGCTGTGCAACCTGGTACCAGGGCTGGTCGCCTGTCGAATAGGGCAAATTCCTTTCTGCGTCGCATTGCGCATACCACAGGCCCCGCTCCCAGCCTGCTGTCAGGCCAAACTGCGCACCCGCCGCCGCCCAATGGTCATGCAGCACAGATTTGCGCAGACCCCGTCCGGCCTTGGGCTGTTTGAACGGCCAATGCAGAGCAAAGGCGTCGCTGACGGCCTCCTGCATGCGAGTCTCAACGTGGTCGGCGGCGGCGGTCAGCGGGTCGACGCGCGCCACGTCGACCTCCCACAGGTCCATGGGAGGCTGTTCGTCGTGCATCCAGTCGGCCAGTACCCGGCCGATCCCCGCCGACGACATCACCCCGACAGAATTCATGCCCGCCGCCACAAACAGCCCGTCCACGTTTGGAACCTGACCAACCAGCGGGCGGGTGTCATTTGTGAAACTCTCTGGGCCGTTCATAAAATGCTGGATGCCGGTGTCGGCCAGCGCCGGGATCAGTTGCAACGCGCCTTCCATAAAGGGCATGAACTGGTCCCAATCCTCGGGCATCTCCAGAAACGGGCGGTCGCCCTCGGGGCCAAACGCGTTCCAGACCTTGGCGTCGGGTTCAAACCCGCCAATGACCAGCTTGCCCGCGTCGCCCTTGACGTAAAACCCCCGGTCCAGATCGCGCAATACCGGATAGGGCGCGGGCAGGCCGGGCATGGACTCGGTGACCACATACATATGTTCGACCGCCTGCAGGGGCAGGGCAACCCCGGCGGCGTCGGCCAACCCTTTCGACCAGGCCCCGGCGCACAGCGCGACCTGATCAGCCAGGATCTCGGTTCCATCGGCGAGCGCGACACCCTTGCAACGGCCCTGTTCGACCAGCAGTCGTTCAACCCGAAGACCTTCGCGGATCTCGGCCCCTTTCGCACGCGCCCCTTTGGCATAGGCCATGCACAGATCAACCGGGTTGACGTTGGCGTCTTCCTCAACCCGCAGCGCGCCCACAAGGCCCGCGGGGTCCAGCCCCGGTACGTCCACGCCATCAGGCGAGACAATCGAAGGCGTCAGTCCGAAATGCCGCCCCAGCGCACAGATCCGGTGCAATTCATCCATCCGTGCCGCGTCCCGCGCCAGCCAATAGCCGCCGGTTTGGCGATACCCAGTCGACAGGCCGGTTTCCTCCTCCAGTTTCGGGAACAGCTCTCCGGCGTACATGGCGAGCCGGGTCATGTTGGGTGTCGCGCGCAGCGGTCCGACGATCCCGGCTGCGTGCCAGCTTGTTCCGCTGGTCAGCTGATTGCAGTCCAGCACCGTCACCCGGGCACGATCCGCCAGATGATAGGCCAGCCCAAGCCCAATGGCCCCGCCACCAATGATCAGAACAGATTTTGTCACCTTCGCCCTCCCTTGGGATGTGCGCAGACGATGAGAGGATTGCAATTGCGACGCAAGCGGTCATAGAACTTCATTAGGAAATCTAATCCGGGGTAGCAGATAATGAAGAATTCCAGCCCGACCCCCGACTTCAACATGCTGCGCGCGCTCGAAGTTTTTATGGCGGTGAGCGAAACCCGCCAGGTTACTGTGGCGGCGCAGACGTTGGGGATGACACAGTCGGCGGCCTCGCAACATCTGAAAAAGCTGGAACAGGGGTTGGGCGTTTCGCTGTTCAGCCGCGCCTCGCGGCCGCTGGAGTTGACCCATGCGGGCGAGGTGCTGCAACGGCGCGCCTTTCGCATTCTGAATGAGGTCGAAGACCTGAAGCTGGATTTGCGGCGGTTGCAATCTTCGACCTTGCCAGTGCTGCGGATCGGGCTGTTGGCGTCCATTGCAACGTCGCTGACACCGGGGTTGTATGACCTGGTCGAACAGGAATTCCAGGTGCCGGAACTGACCTTGTCCGCCGGGTTGGCCACAGATCATCAAACCGCACTGAATGGGCGCAAGATTGACATTGCCGTAACATCAGACCCCCAATTCGATGTCAGTGATTATCAGGTCGTTCCGGTGTTGGACGAGCCCTTTCTCCTCGTGTTGCCAGAGAGTTACGAGGGACCTGAGGACGATATAGGAGAAATTTCCAAACGGCTGAAGCTGGTCCGGTTCAGCACCGATGCGCCCGCGGGGCGTCGCACTGACCAGCACCTGCAACGCTGTCGTGTGGATCTGAGCCGATCCATGGAAGCGGACCGGGCGTCGATGGTTGTGGCGGGCGTCATCACTGGAAAATGTTTTGCCATCCTGACGCCCACATTGCTGATTGATGCGGTTGCCGAAGGCATGGCGCTAAAGATCCGAAGCCTGCCGTTCGCCGGCTTCAAACGCTCGGTCCTGGTGATTGCCCGGTCCGGAGAATTGGGCGATATCCCCGAGCGGGTGGCCGCATCCTGTGCCGCGATGTTGCGCCACCAATTTGAAACCCGGTTTCCGGACCTGCCGGAACAAGTCACCTATCACTGCTAATCCTTTGTATTAGTAATTGTGAACTTACCGGGTTTTCCTGTGCAGCCCCGGTTTTCCCTGCCAATGATCCTGTCAGATCTGTGATTTTGGGAGGGCCGGATGGCTCGGGATACAAACAAACGATCCGGGCGACGTGAACGGATGGCGGCCCGCAAGGCGGCGCAATCCCTGTCGGTGCCTTATACGCTGCGCAGGATCGGGCTGGTCAGCCTGATTGATGACGAGGCGATTGCGATTATTGAACGCAATGCCGACCGGATCCTGGACGAGATTGGCATGGAGTTCCGGGGGGACCCGGAGACGCTGGAGCTGTTCGCCAAACACGGCGCGCGGGTCGATGGGGAACGTGTGCGGTTTGACCCAGGCTGGTGCCGCGACAAGATCAAGGCCGCACCACAGAAGTTCACGCAACACGCCCGCAACCCGGCGCGTTCCGTGCAGATCGGTGGCAACGCGCAGGTCTACGCGCCCAGCTTTGGTTCGCCCTTTGTGCATGACATGGAGAGAGGGCGGCGCTATGCGACGCTGGAAGATTTCCAGAATATCACCAGGATGCATCATCAGCTGGGTGCAGTGAATCACTCCGGTGGGGTTGTCGTTGAACCTGTGGATGTGCCCGTTGGGTTGCGCCATTTGCATATGGCGCACACGCATCTGACGATGAATGACAAGCCGTTCATGGGCGCGGTAACAGCCCCGGAACGGGCGCGCGACACGATCGAAATGTGCCGCATCGCCATGGGGCGTGATTTTGTTGATCAGAACTGTGTGCTCTATTCCGTGGTCAATACCAATGCACCGCTGGTGATGGATGAGACCATGCTGTGGGCGCTCAAGGAATATGCCCAGGCGGGGCAATGTACAGTGGTTTCGCCCTTTGTTCTGGGAGGCGCAATGTCGCCGGTGTCGGTCGCGGCCACGTTGGCGCAGGTGCTGGCCGAGGTCATGGCCTCGGTCGCGTTAATCCAGCTGATCCGCCCCGGAGCCCCGGCCGCCTTTGGCACGTTCTTCTCTCCGATCAGTCTGAAAACCGGCGCGCCCACATTTGGAACGCCCGAAGGCACGCAATTTCAGATGTGTGCCAAAACACTGGCCGACCGGTTGGGGCTTCCGTTCCATTCAGTGGGCGGGCTGACCGCGGCCAAGGTGCCGGATGCCCAGGCTGGTTATGAATCACAGGCGCAGTTGATGGGGGCCACCATGGCCGGGGTGAACTTCATCATCCATGCCACCGGGTGTCTCGAAGGGTTGCTGACCACCGGGTATGAGAAAATCGTCATGGACGCGGACCGGTGTTCGGCCATGCAACGGTTCACCCAAGGGGTGGATTTTTCCGAAGCGGCCCAAGCGATGGACGCGTTTTTCGAAGTCGAACCCGGAGGGCATTTTCTAGGGGCGACCCACACCCAGGAGAATTTTGAAACGGCCTTCTGGATGGGGGACATGTCTGACAATGGCACCTTTGAACAATGGAACGCCGAAGGTGCGTTGTGGCAGCACGACCGGGCCAGTGCCCGGGTGAAACAGCTTTTGGATGACTATCATGCCCCGCCAATGGAGGCGGGCACACGCGACGCATTGGACGACTTTGTCGCCCGCAGAACTCATGAGATCGAGGGAGAAACCGCATGACCCTGCACACCGATTGGACACTGAACGAAACCGCCGCGCGGCGTGATAATTTCTATGCCGCCAGCCAAAGCAAGTTTATCCCTTTCAAGGACCCGATGGTGTTCAAGAAAGGGTCGATGCAATACCTATGGGATGTAGAGGGGCGTAAATACACCGACCTTCTGGGGATGAACGTCTGCATTTCGGTTGGGCATTCCCATCCCAAGGTCGTGGCGGCGGCGATGGCGCAGGCGCAGGAGCTGACCCATTGCACCACCATGTTCTATCATCCGGTCCCGGCCCATTTTGCCGAGGAACTGGCCGCGACCATGCCCAATCCCGATGGCGATATCGAATGGGTGGTGCATTTCACCAATTCCGGGTCCGAAGCGATTGACCTGGCGATGACGATGGCGCGGTCCTACACTGGCAACCTGGATCTGCTGGCGCTGCGCACTGCCTATCACGGACCGACGGCGGCTGCGCAGTCGATCACCGGGATTTCCGGCTGGCGTCATCCGGGCATGCCCGGCAACGTCGCCTTTGTCGCCGAGCCGAACCAGTATCGCGGTATCTTTGGTGCAGGGGTCGATCCCTATCTGGATGAGATCGAGCGGACCATCAACACGGCCACCACCGGCCAGATCGCGGGCATGTTCATCGAAAGCGTCCAGGGCTATGGCGGTATCATCGAGATGCCGCACGGTTATATGTCCGGCGCCGCCGAACGGGTGCGCGCGGCGGGTGGCCTGTTGATCGCGGACGAGGTGCAGGCTGGTTTTGGTCGTACGGGCGATCACATGTGGGGGTTCGAGCGCGACGGGGTGATCCCGGACATCGTGGTCATGGCAAAAGGTATCGGGAACGGCTTCCCCTTGGGGGCCGTCGTGGCACGCAAACATATCGCAGCGCCCATGGCAGAGAAGTTCATGTTCCACACCTATGGAGCCAATCCGACCTCCTGCGCGGCAGGGCGGGCCGTGTTGCAGGTGATCCGCGAAGACAAGATCCAAGAGAATGCCCGCACGGTTGGGGCGGCGCTGTTGGAACGGCTCAGGGCTTTGAAACACAAGCACGAGGCCATTGGTGATGTTCGGGGCAGAGGGTTGATGCTGGCCATTGAAATGGTCAAGGACCGCAAGACCAAGGAACCAGACCCGCAAACCACGGCCGCCGTGTTCGAAGCCTGTCGCGACAGCGGCCTGATCCTGTCCAAATCCGGCGCTTTCCAGTCCTGTTTGCGGATGGTGCCACCGATGTGCCTGTCGCTTCAGGACGTGGATCAGGTCCATGACGGCCTGGATCGGGCTTTCTCCTCTCTCTGATCAGGGGACACCCAGGTCTGACGCCAGTGTCTCCAGTGCCTTTTGGCATCTATGCCCCCGCAATGTGTCATGGAACCATTGCGGGGGTTTTGCGTTGGGCGGGCATAACACAGAGGGGCGCGCGCCGGTTCGGGGTGCTTCTGATGGTTAAAATCAGAATGGATTCTCGTAGGATCGGAAGGAACGGCCCAAGGTGAAATGGTCAGTCAAAAACTTAAACGATTGTACAGTCAACATAAATCAGACTTTCACATCAGGGGGTTGACCGTTGCGGCTGCTGCGCGCAGCATAAGGCAGAACTTGCGATGTTGAATGCGTTGCGCGGCCTGGGGCGCGGACACGGGGCCAAATTGGACCCGATCCCCGGCTGATACTGTGCCGAGTTCCAAAAAATAATGAATACCAATCTGGGAGAAGATGAAATGAAAATGAAGGGTTTTGGCGTCGCACTGGGTGCGTTGGGCATGATTGCAGGCGCGGCTCAGGCAGCTGAGATGGGAGCCGTGGACAAGCCGATCAAGCTGGCCATCAACGAATGGACCGGCCAGCATGTTTCGACCCATGTGGCGGGCGAGATGCTCAAGGCTGCTGGATATCAGGTGGAATATGTGACCGCCGGTTACATGAATATGTATCAGGCGATGGCCGATGGCGAATTGCACGGCGCGATGGAGATCTGGTCTTCGAACGTGTCTGATGATTATGCCAAAAAGGTCGAAGGTGGTGGTGTGGCCGAGCTGGGAGATCTGGGGCTGGATGCCAAGGAGGGCATCGCGTACCCGGCCCATGTTGGCGAAATGTGTCCGGGTTTGCCCGCGTGGGAAGCGTTGAAAGACTGTGCCCAGGTGTTTGCCTCGGCTGAAACCATCCCGATGGGGCGTTTGGTGGATTACCCGGCGGACTGGGGTACACCGGGCGCGGACCGTATGACCGGTCTGGACCTGCCGATCAAGGCGATCCCGGCTGGGTCCGAAGGGGCGCTGATTGCCGAATTGCGGGCGTCGACCGAACGCAAGACGCCGCTGCTGATCACCTTCTGGCAGCCGCATTGGGCGATGTCGGCCTATGATGTGCAATTTGTTGATCTGCCCGTTGGCGAAGACGCCTGCTTTAATGATCCGGCCTGGGGACCGAACCCCAATGCGGTCAATGACTGCGATTTCGCCCCAAGCCGTATCTTCAAGGCGGGATGGTCCGGCATGGCCGACACCTGGCCTGCGGCCCATGAAATCCTGACCAACTATCAGCTGGACGTGGCCGATCAGCAGCCCATGATGGGCGCAATCGACGTGGACGGCGGTTCGGTCGAGGAGGTTGTCGCCAAATGGATGGCTGACAACGAAGGTAAATGGCGCCCCGTCGTCGACGCAGCCACCAACTGAGCTGGCACGTGAGCACAGGTAACAGGCCTGCCAACACGCCCGCGATTTCCTGCCAGAATGTCTGGCAGGTTTTCGGGCCGGGCGCTGAAACGGCCCTGACCGATGCATTGGCTCGGTCAGGGGATGACCCGGGAGCGGCGGAACAGGAATTGCGCGACAAGGGATTGATCCCTGCAGTTCAGGACGCAAATTTCGAAGTCCACGAAGGCGAGCTGTTCGTGATCATGGGCCTCAGCGGGTCGGGAAAATCAACGTTGATCCGCTGTATCTCGCATCTGCTGCATGCCACGGGTGGGGAAATCCGCATTGACGGCGAAAACATCGTCGAGGCCAGCAAGGCCCGGCTGATCGAACTGAGGCGCAAAAAGCTGGGTATGGTATTTCAGCATTTTGGCCTGTTCCCGCATATGACCGTATTGGACAACGTCGCCTATCCGCTGCGGGTGCAGGGAAAGAAGAAAGCCGACCGTCACGCCAAGGCGCGGGAGGTGATTGAATTGGTGGGCCTTGAGGGGCGCGAACACCATTACCCGCGTGAATTGTCCGGTGGACAGCGGCAGCGGGTCGGGATTGCCCGGTCGCTGGTGGCGGATTGTTCGGTTTGGTTTCTGGACGAACCGTTTTCGGCGCTGGATCCACTGATCCGGCGACAATTGCAGGATGAATTCCTGCAAATTCAGGACAAGCTAAAAACCACCATCGTTTTCATCACGCATGACATCAACGAAGCGCTGAAACTGGCAGACCGCATTGCCATCATGCGCGACGGCAAGATTGTACAAATTGGTACGCCTGCCGATATCGTGCTGAATCCGGTGGATGACTATGTGCGCGAGTTCTCCAAGGATGTGGCCAAGGGCCAACATGCTCATGTGGTTTCGGTCATGCGGACCGAAGGGGACCTGAGCCACGGGCCGGATGATCCGGGCCTGCTTCAGGGTATGACTCTGGATGCAGCGCTTGCCCGGTGTATGGATCTGTATGAACCCGTGCCGGTGCGAGATGCCGGCGGACAGGTGGTCGGGGTGGTGAACCCCGCCGATCTCGCCGCCGCGTTGCAGGTCGAAACACCATGACAGGTGGTTTGACCAAAGGTGCGCTGGCGGCATTGATCACCTTGGCTGTTGCCGTCCTGTGTCTGGTGCTGGAAAACGCAGCGCCCTGGGTGGTGACCTGGCCCCAGGCCTGGGTTCTGCCTGCGACCGAATGGGTGGGGGCGGGGCTGACCTGGTTTCTGGAGGCCGTGAAGCCGGCGGCGCGCGCCTTTTCCGCAGTAATGTTCTATCCGATGGACTGGGCCAACTGGGTGCTGACAGCAGCGCCCTGGCCGCTGGTCATCGGGGCCACGACCGCCTTGGGCTGGATCCTGGGGGGCACCGCTATGGCGGCGCTGGGTCTGGTAGGGCTGAGTTTTGTTCTCGCTTCGGGGTATTGGATCGAGAGCATGAATACGCTGGCGCTGGTCGCGGTTTCGGTGCCTTTGGCGTTGACAATCGGCGGTGCGATCGGTGTGCTGGCCAATGAATATCCACGGATCAAGAACGCCGTGCAGGCGTTGTTGGACATCATGCAGACCGTGCCGACATTTGCCTATCTCACACCGTTGTTGCTGTTGTTCGGCTTTGGCCCGGTGGTTGGGCTGATCGCTTCGGCGATCTATGCCGCGCCCCCGATGGCGCGCAATGTATTGTTGGGATTGGAGCGGGTCGAACCCGAGATCAAGGAAGCTGCGATCATGGCCGGAGGGACCCGGTTGCAGCAGCTGTTTCAGGTTGAAATACCGTCCGCTTCGACCCAGATCATGGTGGGCGTCAACCAATGTCTGATGGCGGCGTTGTCGATGGTGATCATCGCTGCTGTTATCGGTGGGTTTAATGACATCGGCTGGGAAGTTTTGTTGACCATGCGCAAGGCCCAATTCGGGCAAAGCCTGTTGGCCGGGATGGTCGTCGTCGTTTTCGCCGTGGTCATCGACCGGATGAGCGCGACCTTGGCCAAGGATCGGCGTCAGAGCTATGACAAGCGGGTTGCGATTGGTGTGCTGGCGCTGGGCGTCGCTGTCTCGCTGATCTTTTGGGCGCGCTTGCCGGATCCAGCAGGCTTTACCCTGTTACAGCCGGTGGCGGATGGCGTGGATTATGGGCTGACTGCCTTTACCCGGGCCAACGGCGATTGGTTGGCCAGCTTCAAGAACAATTTCCTGTTCTATGGGTTGCTGCCGTTAAGGATTGGCCTGGACCAGGCGGTGTTGCCCTTTACCTGGGGATTTCAGTGGACCACACAGATGAGCCTGATGCTGTTTGCGGCTGCGGCTGCTGGTGGGATCGTGCTGGGGCTGCGCGGGCGCATGACCCAAGGGGCGCTGCTGTGTATCGGTGCCATTGTTCTGGAAACCGGGATTGCCAATCTGCCCTGGCCCTTTGTCCTGGTGGGCACCGGGTTGTTGGGCTGGGTGTCGGGCGGGCGCAAGTTAGCCATTGTTTCGGTTCTGTTGCTGGGCACCATCCTGTTGTCGGGGCTGTGGGAACGGGCGCTGTTGTCCTTGTATCTGAGCGGCGCGGCAGTGTTTGCCTGCGCGGTTCTGGGCGGTGGTATCGGGTTGATGAGCGCGCTCAGCCCCATGGTGTGGCGGGTGGTGCAGCCGATCTGTGACATGTTGCAGACCATCCCGTTGTTTGTGTTCCTGATTCCGGTTCTGATGGTGTTCCAGATTGGCGAGTTTTCTGCCTTTCTGGCGATCATCGCTTATGCCATCGTGCCGATGATCCGATATACGCGCCACGGGCTGACTGAAACTCCGGCTGAAATGCTGGAGGCTGCCACCGCCAGCGGGGCGACCGAATGGCAGATCCTGCGTGATGTGCGCGCGCCTTATGCGGCCCCGACCATCCTGTTGGGGCTGAACCAGACCATTCTCTATGCCTTTGCAATGCTGGTGATTGCGGCGTTGATCGGGACCACCGGATTGGGCCAGTCGATCTATCTGGCGCTGGGCAAGGCCGACGTCGGGTTGGGCATCTCTGCTGGGGCGGCAATGGCTATTCTGGCGCTGATTGCGGATCGGATGGTACAGGGGTTTGCCGAAGAACGCCGCCGCGCATTGGGTCTGTGAAACCCGCCTGAAACAACCCCGGTATGCGCCATCTTTGGTGTGTACCGGGCCACCTTGCCAACCCTCGCAATCCAACAGATGATGTGCGCCAACACACGGCGATCAAAGAGGCAGAGATGGGCGGTTGGGGTGAATTCGGGGCGGCCATGGTCGTCTTTTTGCTGAGTCACGCGATCCCGGTGCGCCCGCCTGTGCGGCCCTGGTTGGTGGCCCGAATGGGGTTGGTGCCCTATCTGGTCTGTTATTCGATCCTGTCCATCGGTGTGTTGATTTGGTTGGTATTGGCCGCGCGCTATGCGCCCTATATTCAGGTGCTACCTGATTGGGAGGGCTGGCGTTGGGCTCCGGTGCTGATCATGCCGCTGGTTTGCTGGTTGGCGGTGGCAGGTCTCGGCACATCCAACCCGCTTAGTTTTGGTGGCATGAAGCGCGGCGAATTCGACCGTGAAAATCCCGGAGTTCTTGGGTTTACCCGGCACCCGTTGCCAATGGCGCTGGCTCTATGGTCCGGCGCGCATCTGTTGGCCAAGGGCGACCTGGCCCATGTGATCCTGTTTGGGGTTTTTGCGGGGTTTGCGGTGATGGCGATGAAAATGTTGGATCTGCGCAAACAGCGTCTGATGGGGGTCGGGGCCTGGCAGGACCTGGCCTGCAACACATCGCTGTTCAATCCTGCAGCGCTGCGTCCGCGTCTGTGGCAGGTGGCGGCGGCCATCGCCATCTTTGTCGTGTTGTTTCACCTGCACCTGCCAATCATCGGGTTTTCACCCTTACCCTGAGAAGGGGGGCTTTGCTTTGTTTAAATCCTGCTTATGTTCTGCTGTGATACTCCGAGCCCATCCAACAACACACGAGAGACCCTGAGATGAACCTGGCCTATGTTATGACCACCGAACGCGGTGCCACCGACCGGTTGCTCAGCGGATTTGCCGCACAACTGACCCAGCAGGCGGTGCGCTGTGTTGGCATCGTGCAGACCAACACCGAATGCGCAGATGACCGGCTGTGTGATATGGATGTGCAGGTCCTGCCGGATGGCAAGGTGTTTCGTATTTCTCAAACCCTGGGCCCCGGGTCCAAGGGATGCCGGCTGGACCCTGCTGCGCTGGAAGAGGCGGTCGGGCTGGTCACGCAATCGCTGGGCGGGGTGCCAGCGCCGGATCTTCTGATCGTCAACAAATTCGGCAAACACGAGGCCGACGGGCGCGGTATGCGACCAGTCATCGGCGAGGCCATGGCCCGCGGGATCCCGGTCCTGACCGGGGTCAACCGCCTGAATCGCAAACGCTTTGAGGATTACTGCGAGGGAATGGCTGTCGCGCTCGACCCCACGGTCGAGGCGTTGGAGAGCTGGTTGGATAGGGTTCGGGCCAACCCCTGATCAGATCTTGGTTTGGGTGGCTGCTTGTGCGCTCTGTTGCGTTCAACCGCTGGCTTAGGTCGCGTCGCTCATCACGATCTTCCTGGTGCCGTGTTCGGCAACCAAGCCGACCATGATTTCGCGCGAAGATATCTTTCTCATTCCCGGTGACCGGCAACACATTCGCGGAAGACGTGCGACGGGGCGCTTTCAGCGGCATTGGGGCATCTTGGTCGGACCGTCGGCGTCCGATGTGTGAATCACGAAGCGCAAAAAAACCAACGCATCCTGATCATTGCAAATCACAATCTGCGAACAAGACACGCCCTGGTCAATTTGGTGATACCAAAAGTCAGATCGTAATCGTGCTGGATCGCGTGGCCAAATCCAATCGCACCTCATGGATCAAAGCTCGTGACGCCAAGGCTGAGAAGCCCAAACCAAAAAAACGGCTCGCAGATCAGGCTGAATATGTGAGACCAACCAAGGATCGGTTTGGCGGCCTTCTAGAGCGACCAAGAGTTATCTTCGCAAGATGTTGTAAAATAAGTGAAATTGAAAAACCGCGCTCAAGCATTCTGTGCCGAATCTGGTCTTTGCCGAGCCTTAGGAAGACAGTCTGAGAATTGATTTTCGAACCTCAGGAACCACTCTTGCCTTCAGGGAGGTCGTGGTTTTCTTCAACCAAAAGGATGAAATGGTGGGCGACCCTGGAATCGAACCAGGCGTGCGTCTCCGCGAGGGAGTTACAGTCCCCTGCCACACCTTGCGGCCTGTCGCCCACTGTCAGGTGGTTGTTGCACCTGACGTGAGGGCGTGATTACTAGCGGACAAAAGCAGCGTCAACAGGAAAATCCCAAGATTTTCACGTGGCGTTGAAAAAAGCCTGCTGGAGAAGAAAATGGCCAAAAAACCCAAATGGATCGTCGAAAAAGAACAGGCCCGCAAGGCCGCTGGATCCGAAACGGTCTGGCTGTTTGGCCTGCATGCGGTTCGGGATGCGCTGATGAACCCCAAGCGTGAGAAATTGCGTCTGGTTGTGACATTGAACGCGCGGGCCAAGCTGGAAGATGCCATTGCCGCCGGTGGGATCGAACCCGAAGTGGTCGACCCCAGAAAATTCAATGTACCGATTGATGCCAACTCGGTCCATCAGGGGGCCGCGATGGAGGTGAAGCCACTGAACTGGGGGGGATTGGCCGACAATTGTATCGGTCGCGAAGCTCCGCGTGTTCTGCTGCTCGATCGGGTGACCGATCCGCATAATGTGGGCGCTATTTTGCGATCGGCCGAAGTGCTGGGTGCCAGTGCAGTCATTGGGACCCGTCACCATTCTGCGCCCGAAACGGGTGCATTGGCCAAAACGGCCAGTGGTGCGTTGGAGCGTCAACCCTATTTGCGGATGCGCAATTTGGCTGACACTATTGCCGAGCTTCAGAATATGGGGTTCCTGGTTCTGGGTCTGGACGGAGAGGCCGAGGTCACCATCGAAGCCACCCTGGAGGGACGCAAGGACAGGCCCGTGGCGCTGGTGCTGGGAGCCGAAGGGCCCGGGCTGCGCGAAAAGACCAAACAGGTGGTCGATCAGTTGGTCAAAATTGACGCGGCGGGTGGATTTGGGTCTTTGAACGTCTCAAACGCCGCGGCAATCGCCCTATATGCTTCGGTAGAGCGATAGGAGGCGACCATTCCACAGACTGACAAGATTCTGACCTGCTGTTATTGTGGAACCCGCACCATCATGGCCGCTATGCGCCGCCAGGGTCATACGACCCTGGTGTGCAGCTCTTGCGGTGCACCATTGGCTGCGCAGAAGGCACGGAAATCGACTGTGGTCGCCGCTGTGGCCCATACTGCGGCCGGATGTGGCGCGCCCGGTGTCAAAATCGCAAAATCACACAAGTCTTCCAAGTCCAAAAAAAACAAATACAAAACGCGCAAGCGCAAGGGGATGTGGTCGCGGGTGTTGGACGAGGCATTCGACGCAATCGAAGACATTTTTGATTGAGACGGACGTTGCGCTGCAATTTCGATCACAAAAGCGTATGAAAGGTTTCCAGACGGGGGCCGGGACGTCATTTTATTGGAAATACAACATCAAAGATGACTGACCCGATACACCATGCGCCGATTTATCATCCTCCTGATTATGCTCGTGTTCCTGCCATTGACTGCGGCCCGGGCGGACACATCGATTTTTAGCGAATCCTCTGGGGTCGCAATCGGCGGGTATGATACCGTCGCCTACTTCAAAGCGGGCCATCCGATGCCGGGTCAGCGCGATTTTGCCGTGATGTGGAAGGGCGTTACCTGGTTGTTTGTCTCGGATGGAAATCGACAAGCCTTTGAATCCAACCCGCGTGCGTATGCTCCTCAATTCGGCGGATATTGTGCTTATGCAGTTTCCAATGGGTATCTGATGAATGGGGATCCCATGGCGTGGGAGATTGTGGACAACCGCCTGTATCTGACGTTTAGCCCGCCGGTGCACCAGATTTGGCGTAAGGATCGTGACGGACATATCGCCAAGGGCCAGGGTAATTGGCCTGTCGTGCTGCGGAATTAAGACCCCAGAAAGTCACAAGTTGGAGAGCAGGGTTTAAATCCATCCTGTGTGACCCCAATTTAATAACAGACCCCGGACGGGAACACCCGGAGGTCTTTTTCACTGTCCCTCGTTCCACACTGTGCGCCCGGCCCCCAAGACCCGGGCGCATTTTTTATGGCATTTCTCAATTGGAGTCGCGGGGAGACATAGCGTTTGTATCCCGTGTGGTGTCGATTGCCGACTTGCATTGCCTGAGCGTCAATGGTTGTGTGCGGGCCACAGGAGATGAACATGGCGGATTACAGTGATTCACTGCTCAAATCGGTACTAAAAAAAACCAAAACCATAGCGGTGGTGGGGGTGTCGATGAATTCTGTCCGCCCCAGTTATTACGTGGCGCGCTATCTTGGGCTCAAGGGTTACAAGGTCATCCCGGTGAACCCCGGGCACGCGGGTAAACGGTTGTTTGGCGAAGTCGTGCGCGGTGATCTGAGTGATATCCAAGGGCCGGTCGATATGGTTGATATCTTTCGCCGGTCCGAAGCGGTGCCGGGTATCGTCGATCAGGCGTTAGCCGAATTCCCCAATCTACAGACGATCTGGATGCAGATCGGGGTCGAGCACGCCGAAGCGGCAGCCAAAGCCGAAGCACGGGGCGTTACAGTTATCCAAAACCGCTGCCCAAAGATCGAATACCAACGACTGTTCGGCGAGTTGCGCATGGGTGGATTTGCCACCGGAATCATTTCTTCGAAGCTGTAGGGCGATATCCTGACCCAAATGAGCGCCTGCGGCGCGCAGGTTATGTCATCGCCGCCCTTGGGGCGTCGCCTCCGTGCGCGTGGGACGGTGACATGTGGAATTGGCCTGTTGCAAGGTGTGGTGCGGTCAGGCAAGGTCGTTGTCAGTCAGGGGGGCGGCGGGATGAATGGGCGGCCAGATACGGCGACGACGCACGCCTGATGTGGGCCTGCGGAGTGGGGTGAAACTCTCAGGACGTCGGACGCGCTGCTTTTTCCACCAGTCCACTTAATCCCTGGCGTCGGGCCAATTCGTTCAGCACATCGTCCAGGGGGACGTCCCTGGCTGCCAACATGACCAGGAAATGATAGAGGACGTCGGCACCTTCGGTGGTGAGCTTGCTTCGGTCACCCTTAACAGCTTCGATGATGGCCTCGATGGCCTCTTCTCCGAATTTTTCGGCGCATTTCTCGGGGCCCTTGGCCAACAATTTGGCGGTCCAGCTGCTGTCGGGATCAGCGGACTTTCGGGCGTCGATGGTGGCGGCCAATTCGTGCAGGATGGACATAGCAGAGCCCTCAGTTCAAACGCATCGGGATGCCGGCGGAAATCATGTGTTCCTTGGCTTCACGGATGGTGTATTCGCCGAAATGGAAGATGGATGCAGCCAGCACAGCGCTGGCACCGCCCTCGGTCACCCCATCCACCAGATGGTCCAGGGTCCCGACACCGCCCGAGGCGATCACGGGCACCTCCACAGAATCACTGATCGCGCGGGTAAGGGGCAGGTTGAACCCGGATTTGGTGCCATCGCGATCCATCGAGGTCAGGAGGATTTCGCCCGCCCCCTTGGCGACCACCAGCTTGGCAAACTCGACCGCATCTATCCCGGTGGGTTTGCGCCCGCCGTGGGTGAAGATCTCCCATTTGCCCGGAGAAACGGTTTTGGCGTCAATGGCACAGACAATGCACTGGCTGCCGAACTGATCAGCGGCTTGGGCGATCACATCCGGGTTGGCTACGGCAGCCGAGTTGAAGCTGACCTTGTCAGCTCCGGCCAGCAACAGGGCGCGCACGTCTTCTTTGGTGCGGACCCCGCCGCCCACGGTCAGGGGCACAAAACATTGTTCGGCGGTGCGACTCACCACATCGAACATGGTGCCGCGGTTTTCGTGGGTGGCGTGAATGTCGAGAAAACAGATCTCGTCCGCGCCCGCCGCGTCATAGGCCTTGGCGGATTCAACCGGATCGCCTGCGTCGCGCAGGCCGACAAAATTGACGCCCTTGACCACACGGCCGTCGGCGACATCGAGACAGGGAATGATGCGGGTTTTCAGCATGGGGGCGTTATGGACCGGTTTGATCCAAGGGGGAAGGGGTTTTCCGGTTCGACCCGCGCCGATTGGTCATTTCGCTCTTGATTTTTTTGGGTCCAAAGGGGGGGCGGGCAGCGGAGATACATCTGGGCGGCTGCTTGCGCTTGGTTTGACAGTCTGGCGCGGTGCGGGTCAATAAAATCAACGGGTTAGCAGGGCTGGTTTCATTGGGTTTGAGAGCGTTGGCGGCCTTCTTTATCGATTGTTGCGATGAGGGGATGGTTTTTGATGAGATGAAACCAAGAAGCTGATGGCAAGGTGGCCGCGTGACGTCGACCATCGATCATCTGCCCAATACCCATAGCGACAGTTTCAACTCAGGAGGCCGGGTTGTTGGTCGCCGCCTTTTAGCCGCCGCCAACGGGCTTGATGGTGCCCGTTTAACACACCGGAATGGGCTTCAATCCACAATTTGGTGTTCTCAGCAGCCATTCCGCTTTTGGATCAGTTGTTTTGCTCGCCGTGACGCCTGATTTCCTATCACGTCACGCTACCCCATCACTGGCGACGCGATGAATTCTCGCTTTGGCATCTGAGCGTGTTTGGCATCCATGGGATCAACGGCTTTCCGCCCCTTGGTTTTGGCTCTCGTTGCGCAGCCAATCGCGGACGGTCGCAATCAGCGCCGGGTCACGTGGCTTGCGGGGGCTGACGATGTAATACCCGTCGCCGGTTGCCAGCGCTGCTTCAAATGCCTGACACAGGCGGTTGCTGCTCAGGTCCCGGTCAACCAGTGCTTTGGGCGTCAACGCCACCCCCTGCCGGGCGAGCGCGGCGTCGATGGCCAGAGAGGTGTGGCTGAAGGTCATGGTTCTGATATCCGGCAGCGGCTGCCCCGTGCACATGGTTTCAAGAAACAGCGGCCAGCGACCATGGGAATCTTCCAGCAGCACATGATGGCGCAGATCCTGTGGGACACGGATTGGCTGGGGGCCTTGTGCCAGGTCGGGGTGACAGACGGCGATCACGTCTGAGGAAAATAGAGGATCCGCCAGCAGCCCGGGGCCAAAGGGCGGTGTGCCCAGGCGAATTGCTATGTCGACACCGTCGGATTGAAAGTTCACCAGAGTGTTCGAGGCATCCAGGCGGATACGGATATCGGGGTTCTGCGCGGAAAACTCTCCCAGTCGTGGCACTAGCCATCTTGTTGCCAGAGAGGGCGACGTACTGATCGTCACAACGACCTCTCCGGGGGTGATCGTATCGGTGGCTTCGGCAATCATGTCGAACGCGCGGTGGATCGACGGCAGGTACCGCCGTCCTTCGTCGGTGAGAGACAAGCCTCTTGGATTTCTATTGAACAATTTGATTTTCAATATTTTTTCTAAAGACCGCACCTGTTGAGACACGGCACCCTGGGTGACGCCCAGCTCCTGGGCTGCCCGTTTGAAGGTTAAGTGACGGCCAGAGGCTTCAAAGGCCTTTAACGCGTTGAGGGGGGGCATTCGGCGCATGTGGGCGTCCGCATAGAGTATAGAATTTCTACTGTCTTATCGCAGAAGTTCTGGTTGGTCAAATCTGGCCGCATGGCCCAAGCTGAGACGAAAGCCGCAGTTAACGTATCTGGAGAGAGAAAAATGACCGATCAAAAAGTTGCAATCATCACCGCAGGGGGCAGTGGCATGGGCGCGGATGCGGCCCGGCGGTTGGCGGCGGATGGGTTCAAGGTGTCGATCCTGTCGTCGTCGGGCAAGGGTGAGGCACTGGCCGCAGAATTGGGGGGAATCGGCATAACCGGGTCCAACCAGTCGAATGCAGATCTTGGGCGGTTGGTCGACACGACCATGGATGCCTGGGGGCGTGTCGATGTGCTGGTGAATTCAGCCGGCCACGGGCCCCGGGCTCCGGTTTTGGAGCTGAGCGACGAGGAGTGGCACCTGGGGATGGATGTCTATTTTCTGAATGTGGTGCGCCCCACGCGGCTGGTTGCGCCAATCATGGTACAGCAGAAATCCGGGAGCATCATCAACATCTCGACCTTTGCCGCCTTTGAGCCGGATCCGGTGTTTCCGACCTCTGGTGTGATGCGGGCCGGGCTGGCTGCCTTTGCTAAGCTGTTTTCCGACGCATATGCGGGCGACAATCTGCGCATGAACAACGTGCTGCCCGGTTTCATTGACAGCCTGCCGGAGAATGCGGACTTCAAGGCCAGAATCCCGATGGGTCGGTACGGAAAATCCTATGCAGAAGTTGCGGCGACCGTTGGTTTTCTTGCGTCAGAGGGCGGCGGCTATATCACCGGGCAGAACCTGCGGGTTGATGGCGGCATCACCCGGTCGGTGTGATGCCGGGCATCCGGTCGGCCTGACAGCCGACCGGAAACAGCAACATAAAAAGGGCAGGGGGCGCTGCCCCCGGTGGGCCGATGGCCCAGTCCCGCACCAATCACTCCGGGGTAGTTTAACCAGAAAAAAACTCAGGCGCGAAAGACCGTCAGCGCCTCTTTCAGGTCGATGGCACCGTCATACAGCGCGCGACCTGAAATGGCACCATTCAACGGCGCGCCGCAGGATTTCAGCGCCTGAAGGTCGGCAATCGACGAGACGCCGCCCGAGGCAATGACCGGGATCGACACCGCATTTGCGAGCGCGGCTGTGGCCTCGACATTGGGACCTTTCATGGCACCATCACGCATGATGTCGGTGTAGATAATCGCGGCCACACCAGCATCTTCGAACGATTTCGCCAGATCGGTGACCATGACGTCGGTCTCTGTGGCCCAGCCCTTGGTTGCGACCTTGCCATTGCGCGCATCAATGCCCACCGCGACCTTGCCGGGGAACGCGCGGGCGGCCTCGCGTACCAGATCGGGATTTTCAACGGCGACGGTGCCAAGGATCACACGGGCCAAACCACGGTCGATCCAGCGTTCGATGGTGGCCATGTCGCGGATGCCACCACCCAGCTGAGCCGGGACCTGGGTCTGTTTCAGGATCTCTTCCACCGGGGCGGCGTTGACGGGTTCACCTGCAAAGGCACCGTTCAGATCCACCAGATGCAGCCATTCACACCCGGCGTTGACAAACTCCAGCGCCTGGGCCGCGGGATTGTCGTTGAACACGGTGGTCTGCTCCATGTCGCCATGCACAAGGCGAACGGCCTGACCGTCTTTGAGGTCGATGGCGGGGTAGAGGATCATGGTTCGGCATCCTTTTGCTGTCTGTCGCGGGTGCTATGCACCGGTCCCTGCCGAAATGCAACGCGACCCAAAGTCAGTCTTGCCCGGTTTTCACAGGAGGGTCACAGTGGGTCCAAGTGTTAAGACAGCCAGGGAGACAACGCGATGAAACGACTGATTGCAAGCGCAGGAGTGATAATCGGTCTGGCGGGGGCGGCATTGGCCGATCCGGCGGCCGGCACATGGAAGACGGAACCCGGGGATACGGGGGGCTATCTGCATGTGGACGTGGGGCCCTGTGGCTCTGCCATTTGTGGCACGATCAAAACCGCCTTTGACAAGAATGGGGTGGAACAGACCGACTATGAACACAAGGGAAAGAAGATGATCTGGGACATGCAGGCCGACGGGGGCGGGTCCTATTCAGACGGTCAGATCTGGGCCGCGGATTCGGGCAAGACCTATTCGTCCAAAATGTCGCTCAGTGGCAATGCGCTGACCGTCAAGGGCTGTGTCGCGGGTGGGTTGATCTGTCGGGGGCAGACCTGGAAACGGGTGAACTGATCACCTTGAGTTTTGCAAAAAAAGAAGGCCGGGCTGCGCGCAGCACCGGCCTTTTAGTCGGTCAACACCGGCAGGGGGACTACCGGTGAGACGGGGAGTAAAACTCAGATCGCAAGATATTCGGCGCGCAGCTCTTCGTTCTCCAGAACTTCGGCGGCCGCGCCGTCGAAAACGATGCCACCCGTGTCCAGGATCACGGCCCGGTCGGCCAGCTCCAGCGCACGAACCGCGTTCTGTTCAACGATGACAGTGGTCATGCCCTGTTCCTTGATGTGGATGAGGGTTTTTTCAATCTCGTCCACGATGACAGGTGCGAGACCTTCATAGGGTTCATCCAGCAACAGCACCTTGATGTCACGGGCCAGAGCCCTGGCGATGGCCAGCATCTGCTGTTCGCCCCCGGACAGAGTGATGCCTTCCTGCTTGCGCCGCTCCCCCAGACGGGGAAACAGATCATACAGGCGTTCGATCGACCAACCAATGGGCGGGGCGATTTGGGCCAGTTGCAGGTTCTCTTCGACCGTGAGACCGGGGATAATCCGGCGATCTTCGGGCACGAGGCCCAGCCCGACGGTGGCGGCTTCGTGGCTCGCCATATTGTGCAGCGGTTGGTGATCCAACCAGATCTCGCCGTGTTTGACCTGTGGGTCGCCCAGACGGGCAATGGAGCGCAGGGTTGATGTTTTGCCCGCGCCGTTGCGGCCCAGCAGGGCGAGGATTTCGCCTTCGTGGACGTTAAAGCTGATGCCTTGGACGATATAGCTTTCGCCATAATAGGCATGCAGGTCCCACACCGACAGAAAGGCCGGTGCGGTTGTCGCCTGATTGGCGTTCTTGGAGAAATCGGGTTTTACGTTCATCTGTTTCTCTCCTTACGCCGACTCGCCCAGATACGCTTCGCGCACCTTGGGGTTGCCCTTGATGTTCTGCGGATCGTCTTCGACCAGCGGCGTGCCCTGGGCCAGAACCGTGATCCGATCCGCGAGGCTGAACACCACATGCATGTCGTGTTCGATGATGGCGATGGTGATGTCGCGCTCTTCCTTGATCTGTTTGAGCAGATCAATGGTGTTGTTGGTGTCGGCACGTGCCATTCCGGCAGTGGGTTCGTCCAACAGCAACAGGCGTGGCTCCTGAGACAGGCACATGCCGATTTCCAGACGCCGTTTGTCACCGCGCGACATGGCGGCAGCGTGCATATGCCGTTTGTCCGCCATGTTCATGTCCACCAGCATGGCTTCGGCCTTTTCCAACACGTCCTTTTGTCCGGACACTGACCCGATGGCGTTCAGTTCGAACGCGCCGTCCCGTTTGGCAAAGCAGGGGATCAGCATGTTTTCCATCACTGTCAGATCGCCAAAGATCTCGGGCGTCTGGAACACGCGTGAAATGCCCATCTGATTGATTTCATAGGGCGCGCGCCCCAGAACGGATTGACCATCGAACATGACCGACCCGGTGTCGGGGATCAGCTTGCCCACCAGGCAATTCAGCAGGGTGGATTTACCGGCCCCATTGGGGCCGATGATGGCATGAACGGTGTTTTCCTTGACGCTCAGGTTCACGTCACCCAGCGCCTGAAGGCCACCAAACCGTTTGCCCACGTTCTTGACTTCGAGAATTCCCATCGCTCTCGCTCCTTATTCCGCAGGTTCGGTTTTGCCGGATTTGCTGTCTTCGGATTTCCCGCGACCCTTGATCCAGTTTTTGACCTTTTGACCACCTTCAACCAGGCCACCTGGCAGGAAGATCACCACCAGCATGAACAGGATACCCAAGGTCAGATGCCAGCCCTTGCCGATAAACGGATGCACGACAAAGACCATGAAATCTTCAACTCCGTCAGGCATGAAGGCGAACCACTGATGCAGCACGGTGTCGTTGATCTTGGAGAAGATGTTTTCGAAGTATTTGATAAAGCCAGCGCCCACGACGGGACCGATCAGAGTGCCCGCACCGCCCAGGATAGTCATCAGAACAACTTCGCCCGATGCGGTCCACTGCATGCGCTCGGCACCGGCCAGCGGATCCATCGACGCCATCAGACCACCGGCCAGACCGGCATACATGCCCGAGATGACAAAGGCGGCCAGCGTATACGGACGGGTGTTCAAACCGGTATAGTTCATCCGCTGCTGGTTCGATTTGACTGCCCGCAGCATCATGCCAAATGGCGAACGGAAGATGCGCACCGCCAGATAGAAAGACACTAGCATGATGAGGGCACACAGGTAGTAACCGACATTGAACTGGAACGCCCAGGGACCGACGACCATTTCATAGGTCGACCGCATCTCCAGACCAAACAGGCTGGTGACCGGGATCGACCCATCGGCGGTTTGGGAAACACCCAGAACCCGCGGGTCATCCAGTGTCAGCTGCAGGCCGGTTTCGCCGTTGGTGATCGGTGTCAGAACCGAATAGGCCAGGTTGAACGACATCTGTGCAAAGGCCAGCGTCAGGATCGAGAAGTAGATCCCCGAGCGGCGCAGGCTGACAAAGCCGATGACGACGGCAAACAGGCCGGCAACGATGACGCTCAGCACGATGGCCGGGATCACGTTCATACCAACGAGCTTGAACATCCAGACCGCCGAATAGGACCCGACACCCAGAAAGGCCGCATGACCAAAGGACAGGTATCCGGTCAGGCCGAAAAGAATGTTGAAGCCGATGGCAAAGATGCCAAAGATCACGAACCGTTGCATCAGGTCGGGATAGCCCGCGTTGAACTGCGCCATGGCGCTGCCCGTGGGGAATGGGTTCAGGATGAAGGGTGCGAACAGCGCCAGACAGGCGACGATGATCAGCAGGGTGGTGTCTTTTTTGTCCAGTCCGAACATTGCTTAATCCTCCATCACGCCTTTGCGGCCCATCAGACCCCGTGGACGGGTGAGCAGAATGATGATTGCGACCACATAGATGATGATCTGGTCGATGCCGGGGATGATCGATTTGACTTCGTTCATCGAGGCAAAACTCTCCAGAACGCCCAGCAGGAAGCCCGCCAGAACCGCTCCGGGCAACGAGCCCATACCGCCGACAACCACCACAACAAAGCTGAGAACCAGGAAGTCCATGCCCATGTGATAATTGGGTGAATTGATAGGCGCATACATCACCCCGGCCAGCCCTGCGACGGCTGCCGCGACCCCGAACATGATGGTGAACCGGCGATCGATGTTGATGCCCAGCAGCCCTACGGTTTCGCGGTCTGCCATGCCGGCCCGTACGACCATGCCAAATGTCGTGAACTGCAAAAAGGCAAACACGCCGCCGATAATCAGGGCCGAAAAGGCGAAATACACCAAGCGCCAGTAGGGATAGATGATCGCGTTGGGGTCAAATCCCAGCATGACACCGAAATCGAACGACCCTTTGAACACGTCCGGCGCGCCGGTAGGGATCGGGTTGGCACCATAGAAATACTTGACCACTTCCTGCAACACGATGGCCAGGCCAAATGTCACGAGAATCTGATCCGCATGGGGACGCTTGTAGAAATGTTTGATCAGGCCACGCTCCATCACATAGCCGATGAACAGCATGACCGGGATGGCGAACAGGATCGCCAATGGCACAGACCAGTCGATTATGGCGGCCCCGGTTTCCGGGCCGAACCAGGATTCGACGTAGGCCGTCTTGACCTTGGCCGGGTTGCCAAGAAAGTCAGTTTTGGTTTCGTCGATTGTTTCAAACGACAGGTTCAGAATGCGTTGAACGGTGACCGCGCAGAAGGCACCGATCATGAACAGGGCCCCGTGGGCAAAGTTCACCACGCCCAGCGTACCGAAAATGAGAGTGAGCCCGAGCGCGATCAGCGCATAGGCAGAGCCCTTGTCGAGCCCGTTCAGAATTTGCAGGAGGATTGCGTCCATGGTCCCCACCTTGGTTGAGGGTCACATGCGCCCTCCTGACCGATCGGCCGGGAGGGCGCTTTGACAATTGGCAGTTCCGAATTCCGGGTCGGAATTCGGACCGGAATTATTGAATAATTCCGGCACCGTTTCGCATTATGCGCCCGAGTTACAGGTACCCAGCGCGCCACCTGCGAACATCGGATGATCCGGTGCATAGGTGACCTGCGAGGCGGGTGTAACTTCGACAACTTCCAGAAGGTCGAACTCGGACGTCGGGTTCTCTTTCCCGCGCACAACCAGAACGTCCTTGAAGCACTGGTGGTCTTCGGCGCGATACAGCGTCTTGCCGTTGCCCAGACCGTCGAATTCATAGCCTTCCAGCGCTTCGACGATGCCACAGGGGTTAAAGGTGCCCGCGCGTTCGGCTGCATCTGCATAAAGCAGAGTCTGGCAGTACACGGTGTGGGCGGCCTGTGACGGCGGGAAGCCGTATTTGGTGCCAAAGGATTTGACGAACGCTTTGGAGGCATCGTCCTGCAGCGACCAGTGCCAGTTGGTGGATCCGTGAATGCCCTTCACGTTTTCACCGGCACCTTTGGCCATCAGGCGCGAATACAGCGGAACAACGATTTCGAACTGTTTGCCGTTGACGATCTTTTCGCGCAGGCCAAACTGAACCGCGTTGGTCAGCGAGTTCACCATGTTGCCGCCATAGTGGTTCAGAACCAGAACATCCGCGCCCGAGTTCAGGACCGGTGCGATATAGGACGAGAAGTCGGTCGCCGCCAGAGGTGTGCGGACCTTGTTCACGGTGTTCCAGCCCAGGGCTTCGGTCGCGGCTGCGATCGATTCTTCCTGGGTCCAGCCCCATGTGTAATCCGCCGTCAGGTGATAGGCGTTCCGGTCGGTGCCATAGAGGTTCTTGAGAACCGGTGCCAGAGCTGCGCCTGACATGTAACCGTTAAAGAAGTGACGGAAACCATTGGCTTTCTTGTCTTTGCCGGTGGTGTCATTCGAGTGCGTCAGACCGGCCATAAAGATCACGCCAGCTTCCTGGCACAGGCCCTGAACAGCAATCGCAACACCCGAAGAAGAACCGCCGGTGATCATCACCGCACCGTCTTTTTCGATCATCGATTTGGCCGATGCACGGGCTGCGTCGGATTTGGTCTGGGTGTCGCCGGTGACGAATTCGACCTTCTTGCCCAGGATGCCGTTGCCCTGCAACGCCTTGGAACTAAAGGTGTTCATCATGCCGCCGTCGCCGCCACCATTCAGATGTTCGACTGCGAGTTCGTAAGCGCGCAGTTCGTCGGCACCTTCGTCCGCATAGGGGCCGGTCTGGGGCACGTTAAAGCCCAGGGTAACCGTGCCGCCGGTGGGTTCATTGGTATAAGCAGCCGCAGAAGATGCGGTAAAGATCGTCGGCAGTGCAACACCAGCGCCAGCAAGAGCACCGGTTTTCAGCACACCACGACGGGTGACATCGGATTTTGTCATGAATTCCTCCCATTTCGAAAAACGCGCCATGAGGCTCCTCAACCAACACGGCGCAGACACATGTCTGTGCAAATGCATTATGGGCGCGGGATGTAAAATTGCGCAATAAGGCCCTTGAAAAACACGATAATTTTGTAAATAACTGCACAGGTGTTGGATGGTTTTTGTAAATAAACTTATGTTGCAGCGCAGAAAGCCGTTGAAAACACGTATAATTGAATGAGTGAATACCATGGTGCGTGAAACTCTGACCGGAAGCCGAATTCGCGAACGCCGTCTGATCGCAGGGTTGCGCCAGGCCGATTTGGCGCGGCAGGTGGAAATTTCTGCCTCTTACCTCAATCTCATCGAACACAATCGGCGCAGAATCGGTGGCAAACTTTTGGTGGATATTGCCCAGGTTCTGGGGGTCGAGCCTTCGATGCTGACCGAAGGGGCTGAGGCCGCGCTGATTGCCACCCTGCGCGAAGCCGCCGCAGATGCGGTGTCCCAAGTGGCGGAAACCGACCGTGCTGATGAATTTGCAGGCCGTTTTCCCGGCTGGGCCGAGGTGCTCGCCGGTGAACACCGCCGGGTCGCTTCGTTGGAGCGAACGGTCCAGACATTGTCGGACCGGCTGACCCATGACCCGCATTTGGCCGCGTCGCTGCACGAGGTGCTGTCCACGGCGGCCGCGATCCGTTCAACCGCATCGATTCTGGCCGAAACCGGCGAGATCGAACCGGAATGGCGGGACCGGTTTCACAAGAACCTGAATGAGGACAGCCTGCGCCTGGCCGAAAGCTCCCGTGCGCTGGTGAATTTTCTGGATGAAAGCGACACAGGTGAAGATCGCCGTGGCGTGCCGCAGGAAGAAGTCGAAGCCTTTTTCCAAGCCCATGATTTTCATTTTCCCGAATTGGAGGGGGCTGGCGGTGACATTGACGCTCTGGTCTCGGGTGCGGTTGAATTGGGGTCTTCGTCGGCCCAGATCATCGCACGCGCAGCCTTGGCGCAATATGTCGCGGATGCGCAAGAGCTGCCGTTGGACCGGTTCCAAAAGGCCCTGGAACAGGTCGGGGTGGACCCGGTCAAATTGGCGGATATCTTTGCCTGTAGCCTGCAAACGGTCTTTCGCAGGCTCGCCGTCATGCCGGCCAGCGTCACCGGGGGCGAAGTCGGGCTGGTAATTTCTGATGGGTCGGGGTCTATCCTGTTTCGTAAACCTGTAACGGATTTTGCCCTGCCCAAATTTGGGGCATCCTGTCCATTGTGGCCTGTGTTTACTGCCTTTACCCGCCCGAACCTGCCCATTCGGCGACGGGTGTCCCAGGCCGGTCAGACCACGGCCAGCTTTGACTGTCTGGCAATCTGCTGGCCGCGCGAGGCGCTCGATTTTGACCGTGATCCGCTGTATCACGCGGCGATGTTGATCCTGCCGGTGCCGGCGGCCCAAGCGGGGGACCAGCCTGGCCTGCCCGTGGGCAGTTCATGCCGGGTGTGTCCGCGCAAGGAGTGCGGCGCACGACGTGAGCCGTCCATTCTGAGCGAAGAGTTTTGACAGGTCGTCAACCACACGGCTAATCTGCGGGACGGGACAATCAAATATCAGGACCTGACACAACAAGGGTCCGCCGGGGGAGGATGACCAGGGATGAGCCGACGTGTTGTGCTGATCGAAGATGAGCCGAATATCATAGAGGCGATCCGTTTTCTTCTGACCCGGGACGGGTGGCAGGTCGATACCCATTCCAACGGCAGCGATGCAATGGATGTGATCCGGGCTGCACAGCCGGATCTGGTGATCCTGGATGTGATGCTGCCGGGCAAGAATGGCATGGAGATCCTGCGCGACCTGCGCGAGGAAGACAGCTTTAAAACCCTGCCGGTGCTGATGCTGACGGCGCGGGGCCAGGCACGGGATCGGGAAATGGCGGAAAAGGCCGGGGTTAACCGGTTCATGACCAAACCCTTTTCCAATGCCGAGGTCATGGACGCCGTTCGGGATCTGTATGCCCAAGCGCCCCGCCCATGACTGTGCCGGATCGAGACGGCGAACCGCGTGTCGGACAGCCGCGCGTGCAATCTGCGGCGCAACCCAGCAAGGCGCTGTTTCTGGAACATCGTTCGTATCGGCGGCGCCGGTTGATGGATGTGGCCAAGCTGTTGCCGATCCTGGGGTCGGTCCTGTTTCTGGTACCACTGTTCTGGCTGCTAGGCGGGGCGTCGGCCGACCCGGTTCCGACATCGCGGGCGGTTATCTATATCTTTGTGGTCTGGGCCTTGCTCATCTGTGTGAACGCTTTGTTTGGCGTCGCGGTGCGCCGCTGGGCCGAAAGCTGGGTGACGACGCCACAATCGCCTAAGAATACGGCGGACGAGGAGCACGGGTGATGGCGTCGCTCAATCTGCTTGTCGGGGTGTGCCTGGGGTATGTGGTCCTTTTGTTCCTCGTGGCGTTTGCTGCCGACCGTTATGCCGTGCGCGGCGCGGCGGCGCGCTGGTTGCGCTCGCCGCTGATTTATACGCTGTCGCTGTCGATCTACTGTACGGCTTGGACCTTTTATGGGGCCGTCGGGTATGCGGCGCGGTCTGGGCTGGAATTTGTCACCATCTATCTTGGGCCCACTTTGGTCATGGCGGCCTGGTGGTGGGGGCTGCGCAAGCTGATCCGGGTGGGACGCAGTCAGCGGGTCACGTCGATTGCCGACCTGATTTCATCGCGCTATGGGAAATCCAACCTGCTGGCGATTGGTGTCACCATTCTGGCCGTAGTTGGGGTGACGCCCTATATCGCGCTGCAATTGCAGTCGATCACCCTGTCCTTTGAAATTTTTGCCGAGGCCGACCCCGGAACAAGCTATATGCCGGGGTCCTCGGTGTTCTGGGTTGCGGCGGGGCTGGCCGTGTTTGCCATCCTGTTCGGGACCCGCAATCTGGACGCAAATGAACGCCACCACGGCGTTGTCACGGCCGTCGCTCTCGAAGCGGTGGTGAAGCTGGTGGCGCTGCTGGCTGTGGGGATTTTTGTGGTTTGGGGGCTGGCCGGTGGGGTTACGGAAACTTTGGCGGCGATCGACGCCTCCAAGATTGGTCGCTGGGAGGTTGATGGCACCCGGTGGGTCGGCATCACCTTTTTGTCGGCTGCCGCCTTTTTGTGCCTGCCGCGTATGTTCCAGGTCATGGTGGTCGAGAACGTCGATGAACGCCATCTGCGCATCGCGTCATGGGCCTTTCCGTTGTACTTGCTGCTGATCAGCCTGTTCGTTCTGCCCATTGCCGCAATTGGTCTGGATATTATGCCAGCCTCGGCCAACCCGGACTTGTTCGTTCTGACCATCCCGCTCAGCCAGGGGCAGGAAAAGCTGGCGATGCTGTCGTTTCTCGGCGGTTTCAGTTCTGCGACTTCGATGGTGATCGTCGCAGCCATGGCGCTGTCGACCATGGTGTCGAACCATATCGTGATGCCGATCTGGCTGCGCTCGCGCGGGACAGCGGTGTCTGTGTCAGGTGATGTCCGCAATGTGGTCCTGATGGCGCGGCGAATTTCGATCGCTGGTGTGATGGCGTTGGGGTATGTCTATTACACTCTGTCGGGTGGCGGCGCGGCATTGGCCGCCATCGGGTTGATTTCCTTTGCCGGTATTGCCCAGATTCTGCCCGCGTTGGTGGGGGGGCTGTTTTGGCGAGGAGCCACCCGCATAGGGGCGCTGGCGGGGTTGAGCACCGGGTTTGGTCTTTGGTTGTTCACCATGTTGTTGCCCAACCTTGGTGGGGCATTGATGCCGGAAACAATCTTGCGCGACGGGTTGTTCGGACTCAGCGGACTGCGCCCCCAGGCGCTGTTCTGGATCGAGGGGCTGGACCCGACCATTCATGCGGTGATCTGGAGCATGGGGCTGAACACCGCCACGTTCTGTATTGGGTCGTTGCTCAGCTTTCCCAGCCCATTGGAACGCCTGCAGGGGGCGCAATTCGTGAATGTGTTTGAACACTCCACAGGTCCGCGTGGCTGGACAGGATCGGTTGCTCAATCCGAAGATCTGATGATCATGTCCCAGCGTATTCTGGGCGCGGACGAGGCCCAGGCCTTTTTTGCCAAGGAGGCCCAACGTCAAGGCGGGCCGGGCCATCTGCCAGAGCCCACGCCCGGGTTTCTGGAAAATCTGGAGCGCGAACTCAGCGGCTCGGTCGGTGCGGCCGCGGCGCATGCGATGATTGGTCAGATTGTTGGCGGATCGTCCGTGTCGGTCGAAGATCTGTTGGCCGTGGCGGATGAAACCCAGCAGATGCTGGAATATTCCAACCAGCTGGAACAGAAATCGGCCGAATTGTCCCGTACGGCCGGACAACTGCGCGAAGCCAATGAAAAGCTGACCCAGATTTCGTTGCAAAAGGATGCGTTTCTCAGTCAGGTCAGCCACGAATTGCGCACACCGATGACGTCGATCCGGGCGTTTTCTGAAATTTTGCGCGACGCAGACGGGTTGGAGATAGATGACCAGATCCGATATTCCACCATCATCCACAGCGAGGCCGTGCGGTTGACCCGGCTGCTGGATGACTTGTTGGATCTCAGTGTGTTGGAAAGCGGTCAGGTCAGCCTGAACATACGACAGGGCGAACTGGGCGATGTGCTGGATCATTCGGTGTCTGCGGCCCTGGCCGGGTCGGATAGACCGTTGACGGTGAGGCGCGACCCCATCGGCGAATCCGTGACGTTGAGCTCGGATCTGGACCGGCTGGCCCAGGTGTTTATCAACGTCATTGCCAATGCTCAGAAATATTGTGATGCGCAGGCACCTGAACTCAGGATCGAAGTGCGTCGGGTCGGGGCCATGGTTTACGTGGATTTTGTCGACAACGGCAGTGGCATTCCGGCCGATGCGCAAAAGATGGTGTTTGAAAAATTCGCCCGTGTTAGTTCGGAAAAGGCTGGTGGTGCAGGGTTGGGGTTGGCGATTTGCCGCGAGATCATGCAGCGTCTGAACGGAGATGTGCAATATCTGAACGGGCAGGGCGGCGGCGCATTTCGCGTCAGCTTGCCGCTCGGGACGCCCTAGGATCACCACGTTTTCTATTCCGGTGATGGGCCTGAAAATCCTCTGAATTTAAAGACATTCGTAACCAACCGCGGGTTAGATCTGATCCAGGAGGGCTGGATGGTAGGCTGGACCAGAATATGACCGACACCGCGGACAATGATACAGGTCACGACGCAACCGAAACGGTTTTGCGCAGGAAACTGTCTGCGGGCAGGCCCGCGGAAGAACCTTCGGGGGACTCGCGGGCGATTTTGCGGGCTGTGCGGCGGGCCTTGGCCCGCGCAGCCGAAGACTTGTACGACCTGCCCCTGGCGGTGATCGGTGCCAAACAGGCGCTGTGCGCCCCGGATGGGCTGAGCGGCTGTCTGGTCGATGGTCAGCTGTTGCTCCTCCTGGATGGTCCGGATGGGTGTCCAGGGGCGATTGCGATGGATGGTGCGGCTGTAACAGCGGCCATTCAGCAACAAACCATGGGGCAGGTGTCTGGCCCGTCATCCGTCGCACGAAATTATACCGGGACGGATGCGGCCATGATTGCGCCCCTGATCGACGGCATGTTGACCCGGGCTGAACGCAATCTGGGCGAATCGCCCGATCTGCATCAGATCCGGGGGTTTCGGTTCGGGGCGCGGGTTGACGATGTGCGAAGCCTGTCCTTGATGCTCGAGGCAGAAAGATACCTTGTTTTTGAACTCACACTGGATCTGGCTGTTGGTCGCACACAGGGGCACATGTGTTTGATCCTGCCTGACATGCCGGATCTTCCAGAGGAAGAAACCGCTTCTGATGCCCAACAGGACGTGGCCGATCTGAGCGGCAGCGCTGGTGTGGTCCGGGCTGAATTGTCGGCGGTTCTGACCCGTATGCAATTGTCGCTCGAAGACCTGATGGCGTTGAAACCCGGGAAGGTTCTGCCGCTGGCGGCCGCGACGTTGAATGGTACTGAAATCACTGGAATTGACGGGAGCACGGTGGCGTTTGGACGGCTTGGGCAGGCGGCGGGCGCTCGGGCTGTGCGCCTGCATGCCACCGGGCGACGCCGCATTGTTCGGGATGCAGATCCAGGCGAGTTTGCCGCCCATATCGGCCCCGTTGACCTTCCAGGGCATTCCGGCACCTCTGCGGATGGGTCGGAGGCACCGCAACAGCACTCTGCAAACAAGGTGGTGACGATCGAAACCGCACAGGAGGCGAGCGTTCATTCCGAAGTCGAAGGTACAATCGGAGACACCCTGAACGCGCCCATGGACACCGCAGAGGATTTTTCGGTCCTGACACCGGAACAGGTGGCCGCGGAAATTTCAGAACTGGCGGGTTTGGAGGGGGTGAGCCCAAACGGATAGTGCCGTGCCACCGCGGCGCAACGCCCAGGATCTCAGAATACGCAAGAATTGCCCCACCCCCCTAAAAAGTCCAAAGAACAATAGGAGGACCATGCCGATCTGTTGATCAAAGTGGATAGCCACCTGGACCAATGGCTGCTGCGAGCCTAGCCCAAGGGCGGCAGTTCATCACCGGCACATCGTCCGGTTCCACGCTGGATCCGCGACGGCGGCAGGACGGGCCGGTGACGGGGGTGTTGCGGTTATCGGCGTTTGGACTGCGCGATATGTTCCAACGCGGGGCGCAACCCATCGAGTTGGAAGCCAGCGCCATGCGTTTTTTCCAGAACGGTGTCCGCGCCCAATTCGGCTGCATGGCCCAGTGCCCAGATCACCGAACACCGGGTTCCCGACGCGCAATAGGCCAAAACCTGTCCTTCGCAGGATTGGATCAGGTCCAGTTGCTTGGCGACATTTTCCGGCGTCATTGTCTGATGAGTAAGCGGCAGGTCCAGAAACTCCAACCCTGCCGCCTCGGCCGCGGCGCGAATGGCGTTGGCCTGATGCGAGGGCGGCACTTCTGCATCGGGCCGGTTGCAGATGATCCGGGTAAACCCGGCGTCAACGATGGCGGGTATGTCCTCGGCCGAGATCTGAGGAGATACAAAATAGCGGGGTGTGATCGAGCGTGCGTCCATGATCGTTTATTAGGCTTTTGCTGCCATATGGTCCAGTGCCGTTGCAACCCGGGGGGCTGCCAGCATTCCGGCCAGCATTGCCACCATGAACAGCGCGCCCTGCCAACCGCCATAGGAAAGCGATGCGATCGCTGGCCCAGGGCACAGCCCGGCCAATCCCCACCCCATGCCAAACATCACCGACCCAGTGATCAACCGGTGGTCCAATTCGGGACGGGGCAGGTCGGGGAATTCACCTCCAACCAGCGGCGCGCGCCCAGGGACCAGCCGCCAGGCGATGAACATCGGAATGATTGCCCCCCCCATGACAAAGGCCAACGTTGGGTCCCAGTCTCCAAAAACATCCAACCAACCCTGAACCTTGGTGGTGTCTGTCATGCCTGACACGAACAACCCGGCACCGAACAGGCCACCGGCGAGAAACGATATCATTGCCCGCATCAGATCAGCCCCCACACGTGGCGCAATAGCGCCAGGGTCAATCCACCGGTCAGAATATAGAATACCGTGGCTACAACCCCGCGCAGCGACAGCCGCGAAATCCCACAAACTCCGTGTCCCGACGTACAGCCATTGGCAATCCGTGTCCCGATGCCCACCAGCAACCCGGCTGCAATGATCACGGTCACGTTTGAGGTTATATGGGTGTCAATCTCAACCGCATAGAGCGGCCAGAGAACCAAGGGGAGGATCATGACACCAACCAGAAACGCCATTCGTTCCAACCACGAGTTACGTCCGGTTCCGTCTATCAGACCGCCCAAAATACCACTGGCCCCCATGATGCGACCGTTGCCCAACAAATAGACCGCGCCGCCACAGCCAATCAGCATTCCGCCGAGCAGCCCCCAAATCCAGTCCATTTCCATATATTTATCCCCCCGGATGTTCGCGCGTTATGTTTGAATTCAGATCTTGTTTACCGGAAGCTTCAGGAACACATCCCCCTGCTCGTCCGGCTCGGGCATCTGGCCTGCCCGCATGTTCACTTGCAGGGATGGCAGAATCAGACGTGGCATTCCCAGCGTTGCGTCGCGGGCATCGCGCATGGCCACGAATTCGGCGATGGGACGGCCTTGGCCAATGTGAATGTTCAGTGCCTTTTGCTCGCCCACTGTGGTTTCCCAGGCGAATTCATTGCGCCCGGGTGCCTTGTAGTCGTGACCGACAAAAATTCGGGTGTCGTCGGGAAGGCTCAGGATTTTCTGAATCGATTCATACAACATTTCCGACGATCCACCTGGGAAATCGCACCGTGCGGTGCCAAAATCAGGCATGAAGAGCGTATCACCAACAAAGGCTGCGTCGCCGATCACATAGGTCAGGCAGGCGGGGGTGTGGCCGGGGGTGTGCAGCACTTCGGCCCGCATCTGTCCGATATGCAGGCTGTCGCCATCCACGAACAATGCATCGAACTGGCTGCCATCGCGTTGAAACCGGGTGCCTTCGTTGAACACCTTGCCGAATGTATCCTGGACAACGGTGATGTTCTTGCCGATCCCGATCTTGCCGCCGATCTCTTCCTGTATGTAGGGGGCGGCAGACAGATGGTCGGCGTGCACATGGCTCTCCAGGATCCACGCGACCTTGAACCCCTGTTCCCGGACATAGGCGATGATCCGGTCGGCCGACTTGGTGTCAGTCCGCCCTGACGCCTGATCGAAATCCAGAACGGAATCAATGATCGCACAGGTGCTGCCGTTTGGTTCGCTCGCGACATAGGAAACGGTGTTGGTGGCGTCGTCAAAGAATGCGTGGACCTTGGGTGTCATTGAGGGCTCCTTAACTATCCCAGAAATTTACATGCAAAAAACACAATATATCAAGCCTGGATTTAATCTGTTGACGCAAATCAAGGCAAGACTCGGAGGGATGCTTCAAAATCATGCAGGAAGCCTCTCCAACACCTACGTTAACAGGAAATTAACAAAAATTGGTGAGGCATGGGTAAACGGTAGGTGATCATTTAACTTCTGTCACATGGACGCGTTAGCATGTGAACTTACCAAGGGCAATTCAGGGGAGGATTGAGACATGTCCAATCAGGAACTAATCAAAGTTGCTGAACATCTGGAACAACGGATCGACGGGGCGACCAGCGCAATGCGTTTGGCGTTGCAGCCGGAATTCACAAGAACATTGGACCGGATGCGTGATGCCGGGGTCAAGATCCCTTTGCGGTTGAAGCGGTTGGACGAAATCCTGTGTGAAGAAGCCGTCGAAGACAGTTTCGATAACATGCCCGTCTGATCTGTGGCCGAACTGATTTGTGGCCGGACTGCAGGGACAGGATGGTTTTGTGGCAAGGGGTTTTTCTGGGGGCGGGACGGCTGTTACCCCAGAGAAATTCCCAGAATTACCATCATCAAACCTAGAACAGACAGCGCCAGCGCCCCAAGGTTATAGGGCAGAACGGCCTGAACAGCCGCCCGCAATTCGTCATCCGACAGATTTTGGCGGCGGGCAGACGCCACACGCAAGATGCACCAGACCAACCCGGCCAGCCCGGTGACCGACAGGCCTGCGCCGGCCCAAACGAGAATATCGAACATATTGATCTCCTAACGGTGGCAGATACCCGCAGTGCGCCTAGCCGATTGGGTCACTGCGTGCAAGATGGCGCGCAGTCCCGCATTCCCTGCTTGCGGCGCGACGCGCGGCCTTGTATCCCGCAAAACCAGCCGAAATTCATTTGTGACCCTGGAGACCTTCATGGACGTGACCGAAGATACCAAAAGCGACAGCTATCGCGTGACCGCAGGCGAATTGCGCCAGTTTGTCGAGCGGATGGAACGGTTGGAGGTGGAAAAGAAGGACATTGCCGACCAGCAAAAAGAGGTTATGGCCGAAGCCAAGGGGCGCGGGTATGACACCAAGGTCCTGCGCAAGGTGATTGCACTGCGCAAGCGCGACAAGGACGACATTGCCGAAGAAGAGGCCGTTCTGGAAATGTACAAGGAAGCGCTGGGTATGGACTGACCCAGTTCACGATTCCACGTCAAAGGGCACCCCGACGGTGCCCTTTTTTGTTTTTGGCGCGATTTAGAACTCCCAGGGGAACTGGTCCAGACGCTGAGGACCATCAGGTGTCACCAGAACCTGAGTTTCCAGCTTTATTGATTCTGATCCCGCCTCGCCGATCAAGCTTTCGATGCAGATCACCATATTTTCTTCGATGTGCCCCCCGTGCGCCCCGTCAAAGTCCGGGTGCAACGGAATCACCGGCCATTCGTCCGCCATGCCCACACCATGGGCAGCCAACGAATAGCGATAGGGCACATAGGCGTCCGGAATCCGCCAGCTCTTGGCGTTGAATTCGGCAAAGCTCAGCCCCGGTTGCAACAGTGCCAGGTTATGGTCGATCTGGTCGCGGGCCGCGCTGTACAGCCGTTTTTGCGTGTCATTCATCGGCGTATACCCGCACGTCCAACTGCGTGACAGATCCGCGCAATAGCCGTAGGGGCCGATCATGTCGGTGTCAAAGCTGATCATTTCACCCGGCTGGCATTCCCGGTCCGAACATTCCTTGTACCAGGGGTTGGTATTGGGGCCGCAGGTCAACAGCTTGGTCTCCAGCCACTCACCGCCGGAGCGTGCGTTTTCGAAATGCAGATGCGCCCAGAGTTCGCGTTCAGTGACGCCGGGCACCGAATGTTCGTAAATGCGCGCCATTCCGGCCTCGCACACCCGGATGGTCCAGCGCATCAGCGCGACTTCGTCAGCGGATTTGATCGCACGGGCGGTTTCGGTGATCTGTCCACCATCCAGGATCTGAACACCGCGCTGGGTCAGCGCGTGAACCCCTTCGGGCTCCATCCGGTCCACGCCCAACCGCATATTTCCGCCGCCGTATTGGCGCAGAAGATCGCTGATTTCATCGGCCCAAGGGGCAAGCCGTGCCCCCGCCTGATCGCCTGCACACATGAACATCCATCCGATGGCGGTGCGGATTTCATCAATGCCGGGCAAGCCGTCGTTCAGATGTTCGCACCCCTTGAACTCGAACATGATGCCCGGCCCATTGGCCAGGATCAGTGCATAACGGATCGGATTGTGCGCAGTCCAGATCGACATGTTGGAGCAATCAAACGCATAGCGAATGTTGACGGGATCATACAGCAGCAACCCCGCCACATCCTGACGCGCCATTTCTGCGCGCAGACGTCCCAGCCGATAATCGCGCGCGCGGTCCAGAACATCCAGCGACAGCGGTGATTTCAACGGTTTGTCGGCACCGTTGGCGTTCAGAAAGACACGTTTACGCTCGTCCTTGAAAATACTCAGTTCCGTCATGCTGCGCGTCCATAAAAGCCGATCTGATCCTTTGGGGTGAACGTCACGCCGGGGCGATCAAAAAAGGAAAAAACCGCAATCACACGGGGCGTCTCACCCTTGACGGTGCCGACGCGGTGGGGGGTGTTCTTGCCGCGAAAAATATTCAGAGTTCCCGGGCTGAGTGTGATGGATTGCACGTCGGGATCATCACCGCGCAACATCCGGGCCACGCCGTCGTAGTTGGGGTCATCGTCGCTGCGAAGGCCGGTGCGATAGATGAATTCACCGCCCTGATCCGGGGCTTGCATCAACATGGTGGTGGTGAATTCAGAGCGATCAAAATGCCAGTTCAACTCCTGGCCTTCGCAATACGACATCACATTCACCCGCGCCAAAGGGTCGGACATGGTGAACAAATCTTCCTTGCCCATGGTCGCGGCCATGAAGGTGGCAAACTCGGGCCAGTCGTACAGGCGCAACAGCGCAGAACCGCCCAGTTGGTCGGCGCAGAGCGTCAAATTCGAGGTCTTGAACCGGGTCAGGGCCGGATGGTCGTCCGCCAGGCCGTCGATCTTGTCCTGAAAATAGATATTGTGGTCGCGTTCGTGGCGAAAGCTTTGGGTCGCGAAACTGGGAGACAGGGATTTGGCGGTCTGCTGGGCCACATGTGGGTGCATCAGTTCGTGCAGATTGAACATTCCGTCTCGCTCCAGATCGGTTCGGCAGCGATCGACCAAATCCTGCCACTCGGGGCTGCCGGGACGGTCCAGCGGGAATTGATCCAGATCCAGTATGTCGCGCATGTCTTTCTCCTTGGGGTGAAACCTGAGGTGTGCCGAGATGGACTGTGCCCACAGCACTTGCAGCTCACCACCATAATTATTCTTGGCGACCATAAGAATTTCTTGCACTGTGTCGCCATGAAGCTTCCTCCTCTCAACGCTTTGCGCGCTTTTGAAAGCGCGGCCCGCACAGGGAGCTTTTCCGCTGCCGGGGCTGAACTGGGTGTCACGTCTGCCGCTGTGTCCATGCAGGTACGCAATCTCGAAGACTGGCTGGGGCTCAAGCTGTTTGCCCGGCGGGCCAATCAGATTCGTCTGACGGATGCGGGGCGGGAATACTATATGAATGCGGCCAGCGCGCTGACCGACATCGCCGGGTTTACCCAGGCGCTGACCGAAGGCGAGGCGCGCCAACCATTGGTGATTGCCGCCACGCCGGCACTGGCACAATTCTGGTTGCCGGACCGGTTGCAAGTCTTTCGACGGATGCGCCCTGATGTACCGGTGCACATCCTTACCGAAACCGACCTGGTCGATCTGGACCCGGCCGGAGTGGATGTGTTGCTGACCTATGGCGGGGAGCATCCGGATTATCGCATTCGGACCCTGTTCTCGGACAGATTGATTCCGGTGGCTGCCACGCCTGACGTTGACCTGGCTAACGCTCCGCTGATTGATGTGGATTGGGGAATGTCGGTGCGGTCGGTCCCGCGCTGGGCACAGTTCGTGACAACACACGGTTTGAACAGAACGGACCCGATTGCCCTGGTGGCGCCATCGGTGCCTGTGGCCGTGTCGATGGTGCGGGCCGGGATGGGGGTCGCGCTGTTGCCGCAAACCGTGTTGGCGCAGCAGATCAAATCGAAATCCGTGTTCCCGGTCACGGATTTGTCCCTGCCGATGCCGCGACCCTATGTCATGGTCATGGCGAACTATAAAACGCGGTCCCGGCGTCTTCAGGACCTTGCGGGCGCGCTGGGCGTCCTTTAAGCGGCCAAAGCTGCCGCATTTGGCTAATCCATTTTGTGTTTTATGACGTATCAGTCTATGAAGGGGATCTGCTGTCTGCATTGATAATTGATGTGGCATCACTGGAAGGAAGCGCGCCGATGAACATTCATTCCCGCGATATCGACGATTTGCCGAACCGCGACGAAGCTGAGGCTGCGTTGGATGTGTTGCGCGCATGGGCGGTGTCGGCGACACCGACTGAAATTGCACAACTGGACCCTGCCGTGGCGCGTCTGTTGCCCGGGCGCGAAGTGTCGAATTATCCTGACCTGTCGCGCAATTATCCCGAAGAGTTCACGGCCGATGCAGACTACAGGGCCACAATGCCTGATCTGCAAAATGGCCCGTCCAGCCTGATCCGTGGTGCCAAACAGAACATTCAGCACGTGGGGATTTCGAATTTCCGCCTGCCGATCCGTTTCCGGACCCGGGATGGGGGCGAAATGACGCTGGAGACCAGCGTGACCGGAACCGTGTCGTTGGATGCCGAGAAAAAGGGCATCAACATGTCCCGGATCATGCGGTCATTTTACAAACACGCGGAACGCACCTTCAGCTTTGCGGTGATGGCAAATGCGCTGGACGACTATCTGGCCGACCTGGACAGCCCGGATGCGCGGATTCAGATGCGGTTTTCCTTTCCGGCGCGGGTGGACAGCCTGCGTTCGGGGCTCAGCGGTTATCAGTATTACGACATTGCGTTGGAATTGGTTGATCATGACGGTGTTCGTGAAAAGATCATGCACCTGGACTATGTCTATTCGTCAACCTGTCCCTGTTCGCTGGAGCTGAGCGAACATGCACGCGCGTCGCGCGGGCAACTGGCCACGCCGCATTCCCAGCGGTCCGTGGCGCGGATTTCGGTGCAGGTGGATGACGCCGGCAACCGGGTCTGGTTCGAGGATCTGATTGACCACTGTCGCCGCGCTGTGCCGACGGAAACCCAGGTCATGGTCAAACGCGAAGACGAACAGGCCTTTGCCGAGTTGAACGCCGCCAATCCGATCTTTGTCGAAGACGCTGCCCGCCTGTTCTGCGAAGCGTTGCAAAGCGACCACCGGGTGCGTGATTTCCGGGTTGTCGCCAGCCATCAGGAGAGCCTGCACAGCCATGATGCGGTGTCGATCCTGACGCATGGCGATCTGTTCAAGGCCACCAGCCTGGATCCGCAACTGTTCGGAACCCTGATTCACCGGGGTTAACCCCCCGGGCGTTTCCCGGCCTGCTGTGGGTTGACACTCCCCATGTCGCAGGCCAACCCTGCGCCTCATGTTGGATCTGCGACCCGTCGGATATGTCATTGGATTGCTGGTTGCCATTCTGGGCGCAACCATGTTCCTGCCTATGCTGGCCGACCTGGCTCAGGGGCAGGGCGAATGGCCTGTGTTTCTGCAAAGCGCTGCCGTGACCATTCTGGTGGGTGTCTTGATGGCGCTCAGCTGTTCCAATGGGGTCAAACAGGGGCTGACAATCCAGCAGACCTTCCTTTTGACCACCGGTGTTTGGGTGGCGCTGCCTGTGTTTGGGGCGATTCCGTTCATGTTGGGCGATACCGACCTGCGGTTTGTCGATGCGTTTTTTGAATCGATGTCGGGATTGACCACCACCGGATCAACGGTGCTGTCCGGGCTTGACGACCTACCACGTGGGATCCTGCTGTGGCGGGCGCTGCTGCAATGGCTGGGGGGCATCGGTATCATTGTGGTCGCCATGGTGTTCCTGCCTGAACTGCGGGTTGGGGGCATGCAGATTTTCCGTTCTGAAGGGTTTGACACCTTTGGCAAGATCCTGCCCCGCGCGACCGAGATTTCGTCGCGTATTTCGGTGATCTATATCGGGCTCACCGGAGCCTGCGCGTTGGCCTATGCTGCCACCGGGATGGGGGCCTTTGACGCGACGGCCCATGCGATGACCACGGTGGCGACTGGCGGTTTCGCCAATTATGACGCTTCATTCGGGGCGTTTGGCGGGATGTCCGAATATGTGGCCGTCGTGTTCATGATGCTGGCGGCCCTGCCGTTTGTTCGCTTTGTACAGATGACCTCTGGCCATGTGCAGCCGCTGTTTCGCGACAGTCAAATTCGCGTGTTTTTTGCCACTGCCGTCGTGCTGGTGCTGGCGTTGTCGTTGTGGAACATGACCCAGGGCCCTGAACAAAGCGAGACAGTGTTCCGCAAGACGTTGTTCAACACTGTTTCCCTTCTGACGGGCACTGGCTATGCCTCGACCGACTACATGATCTGGGGCGGTTTCCCGGTGACAGTTCTGTTCTTTGCCGGTCTGATCGGCGGATGCGCGGGGTCTACGGCCTGTTCGATCAAGATCTTTCGCTACCAGCTGTTGTTTGCTTCGATCAAGGTGCAGTTGCAGCGTATTCGGTCACCGCATGGGGTGTTTGTGCCGCGTTATGCTGGACGTGCGGTGGGGCCGGACGTGCTCAGCTCGGTGATGTCATTCTTTGTGTTCTTTACAGTGACGCTGGGCGCATTGTCCTGGGCGTTGGGGCTGACGGGGTTGGAATTCACCACCGCCGTGTCAGGCGCGGCAGCGGCGCTGGCCAATATTGGCCCGGGCCTGGGGGAACAGATTGGACCATCAGGTAATTTCTCTGGGCTGAACGACACAGCGAAATGGTTGCTCAGCGCAGCAATGCTGATTGGCCGACTGGAACTGTTGGCGGTTTACGCCATTCTGACAATTCGCTTCTGGAGGGCGTGATGGAAAGAAAACTGGGTGCGCAGATCTCGCATATGCTCAAAGATCGCGGAGTCGAGGTGATTTTTGGCATTCCCGGCGTACACAATCAGGAAATGTATCGCGGTATTGAAGAGGCCGGGATCACCCATGTGCTGGCCCGTCACGAACAGGGGGCGGGGTTCATGGCCGACGGCTATGCGCGTGCATCCGGCCAACCGGGAGTGGCCTATGTGATCACCGGGCCGGGGCTGTGCAACATCATGACGCCGATGGGGCAGGCCTATTCCGACAGCGTGCCGATGTTGGTGCTGTCGTCCTGTCTGGATGAAGTGGCCGACCGGCGCGGTCAGTTGCACCAGATGAAAGACCAACGCGGGGCCGCTGCAACCGTTTGTGAATGGTCCGAAGAGGCGCGTACACCGCGCGCGGCCTATGGTCTGGTGGAACGCGCCTTTGATGAATTCGAAACCAATCGCCCGCGATCCAAACATATTCAGGTGCCCATTGCTCAATTGGAAAGCGTGACCGCCGAGGCCCCGTTCCCCAACATGGCAGCCGAGCGGGTCAAGGTCGCCGCCCCGGATGTGGCTCCGGTGGTGTCGCTGGTGAATGTTGCCAAGCGGCCTTTGTTCATTCTGGGCGGAGGGGCGGCGTCGGTCTATTGGCGCGACCTGCTTGAGCCGCTGGGGATCGCCACCATGACCTCTTATGCCGGGCGCGGTGCCATGGGGTTGAATGCGCCGTTGGACTTTGGAGCCTGTCTGGCCCGCCCTGGCAGTGCCGAAGTGGTGGCCCAGGCGGACTTGGTTGTTGTTGTCGGGTGCGAACTGGCCGAGGTGGACATGTGGCGACCTGACTTGGGGCACACGGCGACTTTGGTGCGGGTTGATCTGGATCCGGAGGTGTTGAGCGATGCGCAACGTGCTGCGGTCAAGATACAGGCCGACGCCGACAGCTTTGCCCGGGCGTTCTGGGATGCAACCAAGGGGCAGGCGCGCCAGACCGACTGGACCGCAGATGAAGTGGCCGCCATCCGAACCCGTTGGCGCAGCGAAGTAGACGCAGAGCGACCCGGGATTGTGCCGATCTGCGACGCGCTGCGCGCCGTGATGCCCGCAGATGCGATGATCTATTCGGACATGACCCAATTTGCCTATGTGGCCAAAGAAATCTGGGACATGCCGCGCCCGGGGCAATGGCACCATCCGACCGGGTTCGGAACATTGGGGTATGCGCTGCCCGCCGCCATTGGCGGGGCGGTGGCGCGTCGCGGCAAGCCGACGGTTGCGATCGCCGGCGACTATGGGTTCCACTATACGATGCAAGAACTGGGTGTCGCGGTGGAACTGGGGCTGCCGTTGCCGATCATCCTGTGGGACAATGGCAAGCTCAAGGAGATCGAAGACAGCATGACTCGGGCCCAGATTGCCCCCAATGCTGTCATGGCGCACAACCCGGACTTCTGCAAATTGGCCGAGGCCTTTGGCGCGATCTCTGTGGCTCCGTCGTCGATCAATGAGCTGCAGGGGGCGGTGCTGGAAGCCTTTGATGCCAGCGGTCCGACGCTGATTTATGTGACGCCCAACATCGCAAGTTGACTGGGGCGCTCCCGCCCCTTTGACGCCTTTCTGACGAAAGCCCCCCAAAGCGTTGGGCCGGGCGCCGCGCATGAATGCGCGGTGCCGCCACCGTCGCACGCAGGCCGCCATCGGCGGCCTGCGTGGCCCAAGGCCTTTGCCAGCGCATCTTGGATGCGGGGGCAGGGCGCGGGAGCGTTTGGAGGACTGGGGCAATCGTGGACGCTTGGGGGAATGAAAAACGCGCACAGACATAATCTGTGCGCGGTCTCATTTCACCTCGGATGACCTGTGGTGGATCAATCCCAGCAACTGACCAATACGGTCATGCCGGTCGCCAACCGGGTCATGGCATCCGGCGACAGTGTGTTGGCCTCGCGGCTGTCCTGGGCTGCGATCCCTGCCTGCTGGAGCAAAGCCCGCAACGTATCGGCATTGGCCGCAAAGCTGACACCCTGGGGCAACTGCTGAGTGCCGGCCGGAGCGGCGGCAAGGATGCCCAGCACCGCGCCATTCGCATCCAGAACCGGACCACCGGCATCTCCCGGTTGTGCGGCCAGCGCCAACCGGGTCACTCCGGTTTCGCCACGCAATCCCCGCAGGTCCGACAGGGTGCCATAGGTCAGTGTCGGCGCGCCGAGAATCCCTTCGTAGGAAAATCCGGCCACGGCCACTTCGGATTGCAGCAGCGGGGAACTGGCCCGCAACTGAGCCACTTCCATCGGGGCCAGACGCTCGACGGGGCGTACCAGTGCCAGACCAGTCGAGGCATCGCTGGCCACCAGTTCCGCCTGGAAGTCGCTGTTCAGTGTAATACGGGTGCAGTTTTGAACCGCATCGACTGTTGTCACCACTGTGCCTTGGCCATCCACAAATGTACCAGAGCGCGACAGGCGCGGTTTGCGCACCTGAAGTCCCGACACAAGGTCGATGCGTTGTTCAGCGTCAGCACCTGCCGCGGGATCCAGCACACCATCGAGACGGGTAAAGCTGGCCTTCATTTCGGTCAGGATCCGGCTGCGGCGCTCTTCGTCTCCGGCGGGCCAGATCAGGGTAAAGCCTTTGATCTCGCCTCCCTTCAGGGCGGCTTGGGTATAAGAAACGATACCGTTGCCGCGCCCTTCGATGACAAAGCTGTCGGACTTGCGTTCCCGCTGGCCTTCCAGAGGGATGATCTCCAGCGTTTGCAGGATATCAAAGAGGCCAAACAGGGTGGTCTGGTCACCGGGCTGGCTGATCATCAGCACCCGGGCACCCAATGACCCAGACGTCGGGTAATGGGCGAAGGGTGGTTCGTAATGAGAAAAGCGGACCTCCTTGGTCGGGAGTTGCATTTCAATTCCGGCCTTGTCATCCCTGATGCGGGACATGCCAACCGAAATCAGAGGTGCATTATACTGGTCCATCAATATCTGACGTTGCTTGGTGGTCAGGATCCCGGTCTGTTCAAACCCGTTTGCCGCCTGCCAATCCGCCATAGAGGCGCGGGTCCCGCGGCCGAACGAACCGTCGATTGCCGCTGTATAAAACCCACCTGCCTGCAACGCGATCTGCAAGGCCTTGCGTTCGTTTCCGTTCAGGCCCTGTTCACTGCGCCGGGCCTGGGACGGGGTTTCATCCGAAGGTTCCGGATCGGGCTGTAATGTTGCAATTGTTCCGGCTCCCGAAGAGGGGGCCGCAATCGGGTTACGGGACAACAGGTTTTCGCCAACCGGCCAGAATTGCTGACGCAGGTTCGATGACTGGGAGATGAAACTGTCGCGGGGAATCTGCCGTTCGAGACGATACACCTGCAGAACACGCTGCGCGTCTTCGCGGGTATAGGGGCCCAACAGAATTCCGTACCAGTTGCCCCCCAGCGAAAACCCGGTCACGTCGGCCAACGCCTGTGAGTAAATTTGTGCCCGGGCCTGTGCGTCGCGCAGGCTGGGGTGTGCTTCAATTTGGATCCAGACAATATCCTGGCTGCTCTGTTGCGCCATGGTCGGCCCTGTCCAGCTTGCTATCACAAACAGGAACGCCGCGATCAATCTTGTCATATCAGGTCTCGTGCCCTTTTAATTCATAATCTGCGGGGAAGATAAACATTTTCCATCCAAAATGGGAATGCCCATGACGGTCTCTGGACAGGGGGAATTTCCGAACACGTAACAGCAGAGCCCGATCATGGCCGTGTGGCGCAGGTTTTCATGCGCAGGAATAAATGGGCACGCCAGTGTCGACAGGAGTTCAGGACCATATGAGCCGTTGACCCCGTCGGGGCGCTTGCATAGGTAAGACGCGCATTTGCAGTCCGTTTACAGATGAGAGTTCCATGATCCAATCCACCGGTGCCCCGCGTTCGTTTCAGGAGATCATCCTGCGGCTTCAGACATATTGGGCCGGGCAGGGCTGTGCGATGTTGCAACCCTATGACATGGAAGTCGGTGCTGGCACCTTTCACCCGGCCACCACATTGCGGGCGCTGGGGTCAAAATCCTGGGCTGCCGCCTATGTTCAGCCGTCGCGACGTCCCACCGATGGGCGGTATGGCGAAAACCCCAATCGTCTGCAGCATTATTACCAGTATCAGGTGCTGATCAAACCCAGCCCGCCCAACCTGCAGGAGCTGTATCTGGGCAGCCTCGAAGCCATCGGCATCGACATGGAGCTGCACGATATCCGCTTTGTCGAAGACGATTGGGAAAGCCCGACACTGGGTGCCTGGGGGTTGGGCTGGGAGGTTTGGTGTGACGGCATGGAAGTCAGCCAGTTCACCTATTTCCAGCAGGTTGGCGGGCATGACTGCAAACCGGTTTCGGGCGAGCTGACGTATGGTCTGGAACGTCTGGCGATGTATGTCCTGGGTGTGGATCACGTGATGGACATGCCATTCAACGACCCACAGTCGCCAATCCCGTTGAAATACGGTGACATCTTTAAACAGACCGAAGAAGAATACGCGCGCTGGAACTTTGACGTTGCCAATACCGAAGTGCTGCTGCGTCATTTTGAGGAAGCCGAAGCCGAATGCGCCGCGATTCTGTCGCAGGAGCACATCGACCCCAAGACGGGCAAGCGTATCATCATGGCGCACCCGGCCTATGACCAATGCATCAAGGCGTCGCATATGTTCAACCTGCTGGACGCTCGCGGCGTGATTTCGGTCACGGAACGTCAGGCCTACATCGGGCGCGTGCGGGCCCTGGCCAAACAATGCGCCGATGCATTTGTGTTGACCGATGCAGGCGGCCACGTCGCCTGATCGACCGGTACCGGGACATGGATGTCCCGGGCAATTGGGGAACTCCCCCGAAAGGCAAGTAAACAATGACCGGTAAAATTCTGACAATCGTTCTTATTCTGACCGCTGTGATCGGCGGTGCAGCGATGTATTATCTGCAGGTCTATGCCTTTTATAACGAAGTCACGCCGACACCGGGGCAAGATGTCATTCTGGTACCTGTCGATGGGGGGGCACCTCAGGCGATCCCCTATTCGGGGTTTCAGGCCATCGATGCCGATAGCTCTCCTATCCGCTATCGGGCCTGTTTCCAAACCGATCTGACGATCGAGGCTGCCCGTGCGACATTTATCGAAATGCCAGATCAGTCACCCCGAACCGCTCCGGGGTGGTTTGATTGCTTTGACGCCGAAGCGTTGGGCGGCGAATTGGAAGCCGGAACCGCAACCACGTTCCTGTCGCACAAGAATATCGAATATGGCGTGGATCGCATCGTGGCACTGACCAGCGACGGACGCGGCTATGCCTGGCATGAGCTGAACAATTGCGGTGAAAAAGCATATGATGGCACGGTTGTGGGCGAGGAATGCCCACCGCTGCCGCAACGCTGAATTAATTGCAAACACGGAAAACCAGGCTGTCCAATGGATGATCCGATCCTCATTCCCAACTTCATCTCCGTGACCCTCGGGTTTGCGGTGTTTCTGTTGGGCGCGGGGCTGAATGCACGGATATCCCTGTTGCGTCATCTCAACATTCCCGAACCGGTGACCGGAGGCCTGTTGGCGGCATTGGTCGGTTGGGGCCTGTACCAATGGGGCGGCACGGCCATTGAATTTCAGATGGACGCCCGGGATTACTTTTTGGTGCTGTTCTTTGCAGGGATTGGGTTGAACGCCCGCCTGTCGGATCTGATTGCCGGAGGAAAACCGCTGGCAATCCTTCTGGGGCTGACGCTGGCCACGATTGTCGCGCAGAACCTGATCGGTGTCATTGGTGCGGTGGTATTCGGCTATCCGGCGCAGGCCGGGGTATTGTTCGGATCGGCTGCATTGATCGGCGGGCACGGCACCGCAATTGCCTGGGCCCCTGATGTAGCAGCCGCAACGGGCCTGGAGGGTGCGACCGAGCTGGGCGTGGCCGTGGCGACCTTGGGGCTGGTGCTGGCCGCGCTGGTTGGCGGTCCCATTGCTGGGTATCTGATCAATCGCCACGACCTGAGCCCATCGCGCCCGGACGAGGAAAACACGATCGGCTTGTCCCATGACGCCGCCGCCGAAGGGCAGGGGATCGACCATCTGGGCCTGATGCGGGTGATGCTGTATCTGAACCTCGCCATCATTCTGGGCTATGCCCTGCATGCGCTGATTGCCCAATTCGGGTTGAAGCTGCCGCTGTTCGTGCCCTGTCTGATCGCCGCTATCGTCATCGCCAATCTGCGCGCCCTGTTGTTGCCCAATGCCAACCCTGTTGCCCGCACGCCGGCGCTCGCTCTTGTGTCGGAATTTGCGCTGGGTGCGTTTCTGGCCATGTCGTTGATGAGCCTGCAGCTGTGGACCATTGCCGGGCTGGGCATGACCATTGCAATGATCATGCTGGCCCAGACGCTATTCGCGGTTCTGTTCGTGCTCTATGTGCTGTTTCCGCTGTTGGGGCGGGGCTATCGCGCGGCCGTTCTGGCGGCTGGCTTTGGTGGGTTTGCCCTGGGGGCGACCCCCACGGCGATTGCCAATATGACCGCTGTGACAAAACGCTATGGGCCGTCGCCTATTGCCTTTGTCGTGCTCCCCCTTGTATCCGCTTTCTTTGTCGATATCGCCAATGCGATTGTCATCCAGATAATCGTGAACCTCTGAGGACCCCAGATGCCCGATCTGCTGATTGAACTCTTTTCCGAAGAAATCCCCGCCCGCATGCAGGCGCGCGCTGCGGATGATCTGAAAAAGCGGGTGACCGATGGGCTGGTCGAGGCCGGTCTGACCTATGCAGGCGCGGCAGCGTTTTCGACTCCGCGCCGGTTGACGCTGGCGCTGGAGGGGGTGTTGGGCGAAAGCCCCACCATCCACGAAGAGCGCAAGGGTCCAAAGGTCGGTGCCCCGGACAAGGCGGTCGACGGGTTCCTGCGCGGCGCGGGCGTGACCCGCGAACAGCTCGAAGAGCGCGATACCCCCAAAGGCGCGGTCTATTTCGCCACCATCGAAAAACCGGGCCGCCCTGCGGCAGAAATCGTTGCCGAGGTTCTGGAAGATACCATTCGAAATTTTCCTTGGCCGAAATCCATGCGCTGGGGCACAGGGACGCTGCGCTGGGTGCGCCCGCTGCATTCGATCCTATGCCTGCTCAGCGAAGAATCCGGCAATACTGTGGTCGATCTGGACATTGACGGGATCAAATCGGGCGACACAACCTGGGGTCATCGGTTCATGGCCCCGGCACGCTTTGCTGTCACCGGGTTCGATGATTACGCTGCCAAACTAAAGCGGGCCTTTGTGGTTCTGGACGCAGGCGAACGCGCCGATGCGATCTGGCAGGATGCCACCAATCAGGCGTTCGCCAGCGGGTTGGAGTTGGTCGACGACAAGGGCCTGTTGGCCGAGGTCGCCGGTCTGGTCGAATGGCCTGTGGTGCTGATGGGGGCGATCGACGACGAATTCCTGGACCTGCCACCCGAGGTGCTGCAAACCTCGATGAAGGAGCACCAGAAGTTCTTTTCGGTCAAGAACCCCAAGTCCGGGCGGATCGAAAAATTTGTGACCGTCGCCAACCGCGAAACCGCCGACAATGGTGCGACCATTCTGGCCGGCAACCAAAAGGTGCTGAGCGCCCGTCTTGCAGATGCCAAGTTCTTTTGGGAGAACGACCTGCGCACAGTGAAATCCGAGGCCGGTATGGGCACGTGGGTGGACGCGCTGTCCAATGTGACCTTCCACAACAAATTGGGCACCCAGGCCGCGCGTATTGACCGCATCGCCGCGCTGGCCCGCGAAATTGCCCCGGTTGTGGGCGCTGACGCCGATCTGGCCGAACAGGCCGCCCGGGTGGCCAAGGCTGATCTGTCGTCCGAAATGGTCTATGAGTTCCCCGAGCTCCAGGGCCTGATGGGCCGCTATTACGCCGAAGCCGCGGGCCTGCCGCAGGCCGTCGCCAATGCGTGTGAGATGCATTATTCGCCGCTCGGCCCGTCGGACGATGTGCCGACCGAACCGGTCTCGGTTGCGGTGGCGCTGGCTGACAAGCTGGACACGCTGACCGGGTTCTGGGCGATTGATGAAAAACCCACCGGTTCGAAAGACCCCTTTGCCCTGCGCCGCGCCGCGCTGGGGGTGATCCGGTTGGTGTTGGAGAATGACGCGCGTTCTGGGCTCGACCGGTTCATTGATGAACAGCTGCTGCGCCATGAACTCGCTCAAAATGGCGAAGATGATGTGTCTCGTGGGCTGCTTGCCGACATGCTTGGAGAAATTGCCGATCATGGCGTCTTTGGTTCCGCAGTGCGCACGGTGTTGGACGCTTTTGACGGCGATCTGCCCAGACGTATGGAAGAGCTCAAACAACGTCTGCCGGATGTGTCGCGTGATCTCCTCTCCTTCTTCCACGACCGCCTCAAGGTGTTCCTGCGCGATCAGGGCATTCGCCACGATGTGATCGACGCCTGCATTGCGATGGACGGCAATGACGATCTCACCCTGCTGGTCAAACGCGCCCGGGCGCTGGAAGATTTCCTGAAGACCGAGGATGGCGAAAACCTGCTCCAGGGCTTCAAACGTGCCAACAACATACTGGCCCAGGCCGAAGAAAAGGATGGGGTCGAATATTCCTATGGTGCGGATGTGAAATTCGCCGAAGACGCCAGCGAAATCGCCCTGTTCAACGCGCTGGAAACCAGCCAGGGGGCGATCTCTTCGGCGGTTAAAGCCGAAGATTTCGCGGCCGCCATGGGCGGCATGGCGGCGCTGCGTGGGCCTGTGGATGCGTTTTTCGAGGCGGTGCAGGTGAATTCGGACAATCAGGTGGTGCGCCGCAACCGGCTGAACCTGCTCAACCAGATCCGTCAGGTTTGTGGTCAGGTTGCTGATCTGACGCGCATTGAGGGTTGATCAGGGCCAAACCCAAACCACAGGCGCTCCCGCCCGCTGTCCAATGATCTGCGATCACCGGACAGCCGTTGGGCCAGGCAGCGCGCAGGCAGGCCTGCGCGCTGTGGGAAATGAAACCGATGGTATGCGCTCAGACTGATGTGGAGCGCCGGCACCGCTTGCCCTATGGGCGCGCGGTGCCAGGCCCAAGGTCTGTGCCCTTGCATCTGTGATGCATGGGCAGGGCGCGGGAGCCCGCCGAGGTGTCAAAGTTGCACCACAAGGCGCAAAAGCTTTTCCTTGCGCATGGGCGCAACCGGCTTATGCTGCAGGGCAAATGAAAGGTGCTGCAGTGCAGAAACGAGCGCAAGCCGAATTGTCCAAAGACCCGCATACGACGCTGATCACTGCGACAGCGCCTGTCGCAGCCAATACCCATGGGGGCCGGGCAAAATGTCTGCAACGGCTGGTCCGGCTGGATCTGCCGGTGCCGCGCACTGTTGCTTTGTCATTTGACACGGTGCACCGGATTGCCGAGGGCGAGATGCCCGATATCGCAGAAATCCTCTCGCAGTTTCCCGAAAACGCCTTGCTGTGCGTGCGCCCGTCTTCGGAAGACCCCGATTGGGGCGGTCCCGGTGCCATTTTGAACATTGGCATGAACGACGCTCGCTACGTTGATTTCTGCGAGGCGCTGGGGGCCGAGGCCGCAGCGGCCCTGTATCTGCGGTTCGTCCAATCCTATGCCGTGCATGTGGCGCGCCTGGATCCGGATGAATTCGAACATGTGGCCGATGACGGACCCGAAGCATTGTCCGAAATCCTGCATGCCTATGAAATGGAAACGGATGAAGCCTTTCCACAGGATCCTGCGGAGCATCTGGCAGCGGTGTTGCGATCGATGGCCCGTGCGTGGGAAGGCACCTCGGCGCGTCTGCTGCGCCAGGCCAAGGGGGCTCCGGCGGATGCCGGTTTGGGGTTGGTCGTACAGGAGATGATTCCTGGAGTTGGACAGGGCGAATGCGGATCGGGCGTCTTGCAACTGGTCGATCCGACCACTGGGGTGCCCAAGATTGTTGGACGCTACCTGAGCCAGTCACAGGGGCGTGACGCTCTGGGGGCCGGGGCCAGTGCGCTTTATCTCGAAACCGACGACCGCGGACCGGCGCTCCAGGATCTTGCACCCAAGGCTTTTGACGACCTCAAGGCCCACGCCGCCCTGATGCGGACCAAGCTGCGCGAGGAAATGCAGGTCGAATTTGTCATAGAAAGCGGCCGGGTCCATATTCTGGACGGGGTTCGTGTCGCGCGCGCATCGCGGGCGGCACTGCGGATCGCCGTCAGCCTGGCGCAGGACGGCATTATCAGCCCCCAGGAAGCCGTCATGCGCATCGACCCGCACGCGGTCAGCGAATTGCTGCACCGTCAGGTCGATCCGGAGGCACCTCGGGATGTGATTGGCACAGGAATCGCCGCCAGCCCGGGCGCTGCGACGGGGCGATTGGTCTTCACGTCGGCCGAGGCACAGGCCAGCGCATCCCGACGCGAACCCTGCATTCTGGTGCGGCGTGAAACCTCTCCCGAAGACATTCGCGGTATGCATGCCGCTGCCGGGGTGCTGACAGAACGGGGGGGCATGACCAGTCACGCGGCGGTGATCGGGCGCGGTCTGGGGCTGCCCTGTATTGTCGGGGCCTCTTCGATGGTCTTCAATAGCAAGACGAAAAAGGTTACTGCGCCGGATGGCCGAGTGTTTGCGGCTGGAGATGTGGTCACGATTGATGGCAGTTCTGGTCAGGTGCTCGCCGGGGAGCCGCCGATGCTCGAGGCGGCGCTGGATGACGCGTTTCAGACTTTGATGGGATGGGCCGATGCCGAACGCGACATTGGCATTCGGGCCAACGCAGATACGCCAGCTGACGCCCAAACTGCCCGGAATTTCAATGCACAGGGCATCGGGCTGTGCCGAACCGAACATATGTTCTTTGATCCCGGCCGTTTGACCGTGATGCGGGAAATGATCTTTGCCCAGACCAGCAATGGCCGCCAGGCTGTGCTGGCGCGTCTCTTGCCCATGCAACGCGATGATTTTGTTCAACTTTTCCGTATCATGCAAGGCCAGCCGGTGTGTATCCGCCTGTTTGATCCGCCGTTGCACGAATTCCTGCCAGGCACCCGCGGAGGCCAGCGTGAATTGGCCGAGGCCCTGGATATTCCGGTTTCGGATGTCACCCGCCGGGTGGAGGAAATGAAGGAGTATAATCCGATGCTGGGTCTGCGCGGTGTGCGGCTCGGTGTTACGGTGCCCGAAATCTATGACATGCAGGCGCGCGCCATTTTCGAAGCCACATTGGAAGCCTCCCATGACGGTGACCCGGTGGTGCCCGAAGTGATGATCCCATTGGTGTCGGCGCGGCGCGAGGTTGAATTGGTCAAGACCCGGATTGATGCGGTCGCAGCGGCGGTCAAAAGCGAACGGGGGTTGGATTTCGATTATCGTCTGGGCGTGATGGTGGAAACGCCACGGGCCGCCTTGCGCGCGGCAGAAATCGCACCTCACACGGCGTTTCTCAGCTTTGGAACCAATGACTTGACGCAGATGACTTATGGTCTGTCACGCGATGATGCGGGACGCTTTATGTCGGATTACGTCAACCAGGGGGTTTTCCCCGAGGACCCGTTTCATGTGCTGGATACAGAAGGTGTGGGCGAGCTGTTGCAATTGGGGGCCGAACGGGCGCGCGAAGCCAACCCGGATCTGACGCTGTCAATCTGTGGCGAACATGGCGGCAACCCCGAATCAATCGCCTTTTGTCGACAGACCCAATTCGACTATGTATCCTGTTCTCCCTTCCGGGTGCCCGTGGCGCGACTTGCTGCCGCACAGCTGGCAATCTCCGACAAGATCGGCGACGCCTGACCACCGAATTCCGCCAGATATAGTGATCCAGCCTAGGTTTTTCTCGGGTGCAACAGCCCAGGCGGAAGCCTGGGTGATCCATGTAACGGCTAGAATTTGCGCTAAACTGGACTTTTTCCCACCGTTGCTATAGATGGCCCGCAGCGTTCGTTTCTGGGGAGGACCGAGCGTGACAGTCTTGTTGTGGGGTTGACCGGAATGAAACGACTATGTGCTGCCACCCTGGCGCTGGCTTTTGCCGCGCTTCCAGCCTCTGTGAGCGCAGAGGCGGGGCTAGATACCCTGGTGAAACAGGAACGCAAGAATCTGCAAAATGTACCGGGCGGGAAATTGCGCAAACTGTTGACGTTCAATGGGAAACCCAAGGCACCCGAAATTCCGCTGCAATATACGCGAACCTGGGTGGATGCACAGCCGGCACCCGAAGGTGACGCGAATTATGCCTGTCTGGCCGAGGCGCTGTATTTCGAAGCCCGCGGCGAAACCGTCAAAGGTCAATTCGCTGTCGCCGAAGTGATCATGAACCGGGTCAAAAGCGACAAGTTCCCCAATTCCTTGTGCAGTGTAATCCGGCAGGGAACAGGGCGTAAATATCAGTGCCAGTTCACCTATACCTGTGATGGGCACAAGGAAGTCATCGCGGAGAAACAGGCGTATATGCGCGTCTCCAAAGTCGCCCGTGCGGTGATTGATGGTGTCGGCAGCGATCTGGTTGATGGTGCCACATATTACCACACCACGGCGGTTCGCCCCCGGTGGTCCAAAACGTTCAAAAGGACCGCCCAGATCGGGGTTCACCTGTTCTATCGCCCCAACTATCGCACCGCATCCTCCGAATGACTTGATCCGCCGAATTGCGGCGTGGATTTCCGACGTTTTCAGAGACTGGCATGGCGTTTGCGAGAGTGTTAAAGCTGCGCGCACAGCCTAGGCTGTTGGTTCTTCCATTGTTGCTGCCAAAGGTGCGCGCCCATGAACTCTGAAATCTCCCACGCGTTTGGGCATCCCGCTGACCGTTCTGTTGCGACAGCAAGCGATGGCCCGTTGGACCGGATCTCTTTGCGTGATCACCTGGTCGAAGTTGAGATCGGCGCATTTCAGGCCGAACGCGGCACCACCCAGCGGATCAGTTTCAATGTGGTGGTCGAGGTTACCCCGCTGCCGGATGATGTCGATGACGATGTGGATCGCATCCTGTCCTATGATCGTGTCACCGAGGCGATCGCCCATGAGTTGGCCGCCGAACGCCTGAATCTGCTGGAGACTCTGGCCGAACGGGTTGCCGATCGGATCCTGTTGGAACCGCAGGCCATCCGCGTCTTTGTGCGGATCGAAAAGCTGGACCGGGGCAATGGTGATCTGGGGGTCGAGATCGTGCGATCCGGCGATCCAATGGGCAAAGGGGTGAACCAAACCGACGTGCCGCATCCCCGGTTGATGTTTCTGTCCAATGCAGGGATCGACAGCCCGCTTCTGGGTGGTTGGATTGACCAGATGGCATCACGTGACCACCCGTTGATCCTGTGTGTCGGGGCGCATCCATTGGCGGTGCCCCATACCGGACACAAGATGACCCAACAGCGGATCGACCTGCTGGCCATCGAACAGAATGCCTGGCGGCTGGCAGCACGGGATCCGCGGTGCGTTGTGGTTGCCACCCGGACCGAGCTGGATTGGGCGATGAAAAACGGTCAAATCTGTGTCTGGGCCCCGTCCAAGATCGTGTTGGATGCCGTCGAAGGGCCCTCGGCTGCTCCCTCCGAACCGGTGGCCCTGGCGGCCTGGTTTGCTGCGACATTCGCGGGGGACGAAATGTTGGTTGTCGATCAGGCGCTGCCCGAAAATCCGGGCGTGCCATTGCGCGCCATAGGGCTGGAGCAGGTGACACTGTGAGCTATTTCCGCCCTCTCGTTCAATCGGGAGAGATCCGCCCCGACACCGCCGTGACACTGGCCGGGATGCCGCATTTGTGGTTCACTCATGTCGAGATCATGCAGCGAAACGCTGGCTCCGAGATTGTGACCGTTGAGGCCGTTCCTGGCGATGTCCTGGCCCGCCTGTCTGCACCACGAGAACCCATTGCCGGGCTGGATATGGGACAGGCCCAGATCATGGGGATCCTCAATGTGACTCCCGACAGTTTTTCGGATGGTGGGCGCCACAATGAGCTGACTGATGCCACTGCTGCGGCCTTGCAAATGGCACAGGACGGGGCGTCGATCATCGACATTGGCGGCGAATCCACGCGTCCTGGAGCCGATTTTATTGAAATCCCCGACGAGATTGAGCGCACAGTGCCGGTGATCGGGGCGATCCGCGCCAAAAGCACGGTGCAGATCTCGATCGACACCCGCAAGGCTGCGGTGGGGCAGGCTGCGTTGAATGTGGGCGCGAACCTGATCAATGATGTGGCCGGGTTTACGTTTGACCCTGAATTGGGATCGGTAGCGGCCAGGGCGGGGGTGCCGGTTTGCGTCATGCATGCGCAGGGTGATCCCAAGACCATGCAGAACGACCCGCAATACGATCATGTGGTCTTGGATGTTTATGATTTTCTCCAGGAGCGGATCGCGTATCTGGAATCCCTGGGGGTTGCCCGGACCCAGATCGTGACGGATCCGGGGATCGGGTTTGGCAAAACGCTGGAGCACAATCTGAGCATTCTGAGAAATATTTCGTTGTTTCACGCGCTTGGCTGTCCCATTTTGCTAGGGGCTTCGCGCAAGCGGTTTATCGGAACCATCGGCAAGGCTCCGCTTGCAGATGACCGGGCACCTGGGTCCATCGCCGTAGGGCTTGCAGCCTTGGCGCAGGGGGTGCAAATTCTGAGAGTACACGACGTTGGCGAGACAGCACAGGCAGTGCGCCTGTGGCAGGCCGCGCGATAAGGGGTATTCATGAGAAAATTGTTTGGAACCGATGGGGTCCGTGGAACAGCGAATACCCACCCCATGACGGCGGATATGGCTTTGCGGATCGGCGCCGCGGTCGGGCGGTATTTCCGCCGCGATGCCTCTGGCGTGCATCGGGTGGTGATTGGCAAGGACACACGGCTGTCCGGCTATATGTTCGAAAGCGCGCTGACGGCCGGGTTGACGTCGACCGGCATGAACGTGCTGTTGCTGGGGCCGGTTCCGACCCCTGCGGTGGGGTTGATGACCCGGTCGATGCGGGCCGATCTGGGCGTAATGATCTCTGCCAGCCACAATCCGGCCGAAGACAATGGGATCAAATTTTTTGGACCCGACGGGTTCAAATTGTCGGACCAGGACGAAATTGAGCTGGAAAAGCTGATCGACAGCGGGGTCGATCTGGCACGTGCTGGACATATTGGGCGCGCCAAACGGATTGACGATGCGCGTTTCCGCTATGGTGAACGGGTCAAAAGTTCGTTGCCGCGCGGCATTCGCCTGGACGGGTTAAAGGTTGTGATTGACTGTGCCAACGGGGCCGCTCACCGCACCGCGCCGGAAATCCTGTGGGAACTGGGTGCCGAAGTGATTCCGATCGGGGTGTCGCCGGACGGGTTGAACATCAACGCCAAATGCGGATCGACCAAACCGCGTTTGGCAACGGAAACGGTTGTGGCCCATGGGGCGCATGTCGGGATCTGTCTGGATGGCGATGCGGATCGGGTTATCGTGATTGATGAAACTGGCACTGTTGCGGACGGGGATCAGCTGATGGCGTTGCTGGCGTCGCAATGGGCGGAAGATGATCGGTTGGCCGGAAACTCTCTGGTGGCGACGGTGATGTCCAATCTTGGGCTCGAGCGGTTCTTGAACGACAAGGGATTGAACCTGGAACGTACGTCTGTTGGGGACCGCTATGTGGTCGAACGGATGCGCGAGGGCGGTTTTAACCTGGGGGGCGAGCAATCCGGGCACATCGTCATGACCGATCATGCCACCACCGGGGATGGACTGATGGCGGGGTTGCATTTCCTTGCTGCGATGGTGCAGTCGGGCAAAAAGGCCAGTGAACTGGCTCAGCAATTCACTCCGGTACCACAGTTGTTGAAGAACGTGAGGTTCTCCAATGGCCAGACACCATTGGAGCTGGATGTGGTGCAAAGCGCCATCCATCAGGCAGAGATTGCGCTGACTGGGAAAGGGCGCCTGTTGATCCGTAAGTCGGGAACCGAACCTTTGATCCGGGTGATGGCAGAATGTGAAGATGCGTCATTGCTGAACCAAACCGTGGACAGCGTGGTGAACGCTGTGGCGGACGCCGTTTCGGGCTGAGATCGAATGGCGCGTGTCGCTGTTGGGTCGGATTTGGCGCAGGTACCGCGGTTCGGCGTTATGCGCGCCGGAACAGGCGGGCCAAGGCACCAAATTGGCTGAGCGCCAAACCGATCAGGATCAGCCCCAAGGCCCAGATCAGACTGCCGGGCAGGGGTTCGTTCAGGATCAAAGCGCCCAGCAGGATCGACCACATGGGGACCTGATAATTTACCAGGCTCATAAAAACCGGTCCGGCTGTGCGCACCAGTGTGACCCGTATCAGGTTCGCGCCCGCTGTGGGCACAAGGCCCAAAAACAGGACAGCCCACAGAGTTTCAGACGAAGGCATTGGCGGAATTCCTTCTTGGATCAGTGCCGCAGGCAGAACGACAACCGCCCCGATCAACAGAAGCACGGCGGTCAAACCGACGGAGTCCACGGCCGGTAACCGCCGCATCATAACCGAACTGAGCGCATAGCATCCGGCCGCGGAAACACAGGCCAGGCGTCCGGCGAGCTCCATGTCTGCACCGCTGGAGTGGAAGGCCTGTCCCCCGATCAACAGGGAAACGCCCCCAAACCCGATGGCGGATCCGATGGTTCGGCGCAGGGTCAGCCGTTCACCCGGAATCAGGAAATGGGAAAGCGGCAGCACCATCAAAGCCACGGACGCCATCGAAACGCCTGCAAATCCCGACGTTACATACTGTTGCCCCCAGCTGAGCAAGATGAACGGAAGAGCCGAGCTGAGCAATCCGATGACCCACAGCGAAATCTTTTGCGATGTACGCAAGGGTTCCGCAAACAGCCGCCCTCCGCGCCATTGCCAGAATGCACAGGTCAGCACCGCAGCAAAAACAATCCGGCAGGCAGCAACCCAGAATGGAGGCAGCCCCCTCAGCGCGATTTCGATGACCAAAAATGTTCCTCCCCAGGTCACACCCAGGATCAACAACATGATCCAGCTTTTGGATGTGATTTCGGGCGTTTGGGACATCGGGTTTCCAACCTGTTCGGGGCCTACTGCTTGGCTGACCTTTTGGGGGTGGTCAATGGAGATCACGTTGCTGTCTGGCGACGAACGGGAAAACCTTGCGGCATCTGGTTGGGCTGGATAGTTTTCAGAACCGGATTGAATGGAAAAGGTTTGATAGATGAAAATTTCAAAACTGGTTTTGGCCACAATGTGCACGTTGGGTGTTTCGGCTGGCGCGTGTCTGGCAGAGATGCAGGTCGCGCTGAAAGGCGGCTGGAATGGCAAGACGATTCCTGCGGGTCAGCATTGTGGATTTCAGGGCGGCAAGGGAATGAGCCCGCCGATGAGCGTCAGCAACCTGCCCGGAGGAACGGTCTGGGTCTATATTGAATTCAACGATCGGGATTATCGTCCATTGTCGCGCAAGGGCGGGCATGGGGTGATCGGTTACCCCGCCAAAGGATCCAAGGCCAATGTTGTGTCCGTGCCTGAAAAAAGCGAGAAACTGCCCGGCGGAGCCAAGGTGATCAAACCCGCACGGTCCAGTGGCCAATACGCATCCAAAGGATATTTGGCACCCTGTTCCGGGGGCAAGGGCAACCGATATTTTGCAGACGTCAAAGCGATATCAGCCCAGGGAAAGGTATTGGAGACGGCCCAGATCGAACTGGGGCGGTATTGACGCTGAACAAAAAAGAGCGCCCCAGACGGGGCGCTCCGAGATAGGCGAACTAGTCCTGTGTGAGGCTTAGTTCTTTTCTTTGTCGACCATTTTGCCAGCAGAAATCCACGGCATCATGCCGCGCAGTTTCGCACCGGTTTCTTCGATCATGTGTTCGTCATTGGCACGACGCGATGCTTTGATGGTCGGCTGACCAACGGCATTTTCCAACATGAAGTCGCGGACGAATTTACCCTGCTGGATGTCGTTCAGGACTTCCTTCATGCGGGCCTTTGTTTCGTCGTACTTCAGGATGCGCGGGCCGGTCACGTACTGGCCGTATTCGGCAGTGTTCGAGATCGAGTAATCCATGTTGGCGATGCCGCCTTCATAGATCAGGTCAACGATCAGCTTCACTTCGTGCAGACATTCGAAATAGGCCATTTCCGGTGCGTAACCGGCTTCGACCAGGGTTTCGAAACCGCAACGGATCAGTTCGACCAAACCGCCGCACAGAACAGCCTGTTCGCCGAACAGGTCGGTTTCGCATTCTTCGCGGAAGTTGGTTTCAATGATGCCGGAACGACCGCCACCGATGGCCGAGCAATAGGACAAGCCGATTTCCAGCGCTTTGCCGGATGCATCGTGGTCCACAGCCACCAGGCAGGGCACGCCGCCGCCTTTGGTGTATTCGCCGCGCACGGTGTGGCCGGGGCCTTTGGGGGCCATCATGATGACGTCGATGCCTTCTTTGGGCTCGATCAGGCCAAAGTGCACGTTCAGGCCGTGGGCGAATGCGATGGCAGAGCCTGGCTTGATGTTGTCGTGGACGTATTTTTTGTAAGTTTCAGCCTGCAGTTCGTCGGGCATGGTGAACATGATCACGTCACACCAGGCTGCCGCTTCGGCGATACCCATGACGGTCAGACCTTCGCCTTCGGCTTTCTTGGCCGAGGCCGAGCCTTCGCGCAGGGCGACGACCAGGTTTTTCGCGCCGCTGTCGCGCAGGTTCAGCGCGTGGGCGTGACCCTGCGAGCCATAGCCCAGGATGGCGACTTTCTTGTCTTTGATCAGGTTGATATCGCAATCGCGATCGTAATAAACGCGCATGTTTCACGTCCCTTTGTTTGTGTCTGGCGGCGATCATAGGGTGTGTTTCGGGGAAATCGACCTGAATTCCGCATGAATATTCTGAATTTTGTGACATTTTCATTCGCCAAAATTTAATATAGCGTGAATTTCATGCTGGATGATCTCGACAGACGAATTCTGCGCCACATGCAGGCGGACCCGACACTCTCGTCGCCTGACATGGCGGACCGTCTGGGGCTGACGGTTTCCCGCCTGTCCCGCCGATTGGACAAGCTGTCCGAAACAGGTGTCTTGCGGGGGCAGCGCGCGGTGATCAACTGGCAGGCGCTGGGATATGCGGTCGAGGTATCGTTGCGGGTGACGCTGGACAAGACCCAGACCCGGGCTTTTGACGACTTTATCATAGCAGCGCGTGATATTGCCGAAGTGATAGAGATCCAGACCTTTCTGGGGCGTGTCGATGTGCGGCTGTCGGTGATCGCGCGCGACATGGCACATTACCAACAGATCTATCGTACCCGCATCCTGACGCTGCCCCATATTGCGGATATCGAAGCGTTGATGTTGGTCAGCCGTGTGAAATCCGACGAAAGCCTGCCTCTATGATGGACCTGGACGACATCGACCACGCCCTGTTGGGGGCCTTGGCACAGGATGCCACGCAATCCGCAGGCGCTTTGGGGCGTCGGTATGGGCTCAGCCAGCCCGCAACCTGGCGACGAATTCGCAGGTTGACCGAGGCCGGGATTATTGCCGGACGCAGGCTGGATCTGGACCGGGAGAAGCTGGGGTTTGGCGTGACCGTCTTTCTGGGGATCAAGCTCGCCACCAAGGGCCGGGTGAGTCTCGAAGATTTTGAACGCGCGGTGTCTGCCATCCCCGAGGTGCAGACGGTGGAACATGTGTTGGGCATGTACGACTACCGCCTGCGCGTCACTGCCCGCGATATCGCCGATTTCGAACGGGTTCTGCGGCGCAGGGTCATGACATTGCCCGGGGTCGGGGATGTGGAGGCGAATGTGCTGCTCTCCGAAGAACGTCGCCCGGGCCCTTTGGGATAACCTCTGTCAGGCACCGGCGGAAACCTTTTGCGCCGATGCGAAACGATTTGGCGCAAAAGACGCATAACCTTGTCGTCTATGGGCTGTCTTTTGATAGGGTGCCTCGCCAGTATCCCGAATTGAACAGGCCCGGGTACGGCCTGCATGCAAAAGTAGACTTTGCCAATATGGTCGCGGAGCGCTAGCCGTTTGGCAGAAGAAAAACAGGGAGAGCCAGATGGCACTTTTGAACACGGTGGACCCGACAGGGTTGGATGAATTCTCGGTGGTTTTCACTGACCGGTCACTGAACCACATGTCCAAGACCTTTCAACAGGTTATGCTGGACATCGATGCCATGCTGAAAGAGGTGTATAACGCCAAGGCCACAGCCGTGATCCCCGGTGGTGGCACCTACGCGATGGAGGCTGTCGCCCGTCAATTCGCGCGCGGTGCCAATGCGCTGGTGGTGCGCAACGGGTGGTTTTCCTATCGCTGGAGCCAGATTTTCGAATCCGGTGGGCTAACGGCCTCGGCCACGGTGATGAAGGCGCGCCAGACCGGCAATTCGACGCCATCACCGTTCACGCCTGCACCGATTGACGAAGTCGTCGCGGCGATCCGTGAGCAGAAACCAGACGTGGTGTTTGCGCCGCATGTGGAAACCGCTGCCGGCGTGATCCTGCCCGACGACTATGTGACCGCGATGGCGTCGGCCGCCCACGACGTTGGCGCGTTGATGGTGCTGGACTGTATCGCCAGCGGGTGTGCCTGGATCGACATGGAAGCCACTGGTGTCGATATCTTGATCTCGGCCCCGCAAAAAGGCTGGAGCGCATCGCCCTGCGCGGGTTTGGTGATGTTCTCCGATCGCGCACTTGCGCGGCTCGAGGAAACCACCTCGGACAGCTTCGCGATCAACCTGAAACAGTGGCGCACGATCATGAAGGCCTATGAGGACGGTGGCCACGCCTATCATGCCACCATGCCGACGGATGCGCTGCGCGACTTCCGCGATACCATGTTGGAAACTCGCGAATATGGGTTCACTAAACTGCGTGATGCGCAATGGGCCTTGGGCAATGGCGTGCGGGCGATGTTGGCGGACAAGGGCGTGACCTCGGTCGCGGCCGATGGGTTTGGCGCGCCGGGTGTGGTGGTCAGCTATACCGGCGATCCCGAAATCCAGAACGGCAAGAAATTTGGTGCTTTGGGTATGCAGATCGCTGCGGGCGTGCCGCTGCAATGCGACGAACCTGCGGATTTCCGTACCTTCCGCCTCGGGCTGTTCGGGCTCGACAAACTCTATGATGTCGATGCCACGATCGCGCGTCTGCAGGGGGCGATTGATCAGGTTCTCTGATCTGCGGCTTCTTTCTGGTGAAAAATACCTCCGCCGGAGGCACCGGCTTTCCCATCGGGAAAGCCGGTTTTCTTACGTCACGCCCAGACCCATCTGCATCAATGTCTTGCGCACCGGGGCCAATGAATACAGCGCGTTCAATCCCATGGCACGGGCATCCCGCAAGGGCCGCGCTTCCAGCATGGATGTGCGGTTCAGAAGGTCGATCCCCTTGACCCGCAACTGGATCTCATTGTGTCTGGCTTTGTGATACGCCTCTAACATCTGCACGTCTCCCAAACCTTCGGGGCGGTCCTGTGCCAGCTTCAAGAGTGTTCGCAGATCGCCCAGCGACATGTTCAACCCCTGCGCCCCGATCGGAGGCACCACATGTGCAGCCTCCGCCATCAGGGCCAGTCGCTCGCCGTTTAACCGGTCCGCCGACTGACTGATGATCGGCCAGATGGTCCGACGGGATGCCAGCTTCAGATCGCCGAACAGGCCACAACTGCGTTCGGTCATCGCGGCCTCAAAGTCTGCGACCTCCAGATCAAACAGCTCCTGAGCACGCGGTCCCCGCTCCATCCAGACAATCGCCGAAGACGGCTGACCCTGATAATCGGGGAGCGGAACCAAAGTGAAGGGCCCGCCCGAGCGGTGAATTTCGGTCGATACATTCTGATGCGCAATCGGGTGCGTGCTGGCAAAGGCCAGTGCCTTTTGCCCATATCGGGTGGTTTTGACAGTGATCCCGGCCGCCTCCCGCATGGGAGAGCCGCGCCCGTCACAGGCCACCACAAGTTTGCAGGTGACTCGGTTGCCGTCGCTCAGCCCGACGCGGGCCTGCGCGGTGCGGGTAAACAGCGAACGAGTGCCGATGCCGGGGCGGAATTCGACATTGGGCAGGTCTGCCAGACGTGCGACCATCTCGCGTCGCAACAGCCAGTTGGGCAGGTTCCATCCAAATGGCTGGTCCGAAATGTCGGCGGCGTTGAAATCCTTGATCACGCGGGGGGCGGGTGTATCGCCACCCGCATCCACAATCCGCATGACCTGGAGCGGGGCTGCGTGGTCCTTCAGCCGCGCCCACAGGCCGCAGTCTTCGAGCAATGCCTTGGCTGGCTGCAAAAAGGCAGTGGTTCGCATGTCCGATCCGGCCACGTCGCGTTCGGTGACGGGCGCTGTGGGATCCACACAGACCACGGTAAAGCCGGCCGCGCCAAAGGCCGCTGCCGCTGTCAGCCCGGCAATTCCACCGCCGGAAACCAGTATGTCACATGTTGTGTCGGCCATGATCTGTGCCCTTTTTGCTCTTGTGATTGATCTAGGCCTCTGAACCGGGGAATGGCAAGTGACATCCGGTCACGGGGGCTCAGGTCACGATCTTGCGCAGGAATCCGGTCAGGTCGTCTGTGTGGTGGTGGATGTGGTCGCCATCATGGCGGGCCGGGGCCACATGTACGGTGCGCATTCCCATGGAATGGGGCGCGGCCAGATTGCGTTGATCGTCTTCGAACATGGCGGCCCGCGTCGGGGTGATGCCCGCCTGGGTAAACACGGTGTCAAACGCCTGACGTTCCGGTTTGGGGCGATAGTCGGCGTGTTCGACGCCATAGATGCCATCAAACAGCCCGCTCAAACCACGGGCTTGCAACACGCGTTCCGCATAGGGGGCCGATCCGTTGGTATACACAATCTTGGTCCCTGGAAGGTCACGGATATAGGCGGCCAGATCCGGGTCAGGCTCCATATGCTCCATGGACACGTCGTGAACTTCGATCAGATAGGGGTCGGGATCGACGCCATGCTCGCGCATCAATCCCGCCAAAGTTGTGCCATAGGTGCGCCAATAATGATGGCGCAGGCGATCGGCCTCGGGCCGCCCGACGTTCAACTGTTCCATCACATATCCGGTCATCTTGACTTCGATCTGATCAAACAGCTGCATATGCGGTGGGTACAATGTGTGGTCCAGGTCAAAGACCCATTCCCCGACATGTGAAAAAGATGTTTTTACCATGCCCCGAGATGTAGGGCAGGGCCGGGGGCTTGGCAATCAAAGTGCCACCAAATCGCGCAAGGGAATTGTGTCAATCTGCAACCCAAGGCTTGATTGCCGACGGACCCGACCTGTAGACATGTCCAACCGATGACACGAGGACGCCATGAACAGCAGCCGCCCGACCCAGAAAGATGCCTATGCCCTGATCCTCGAAGCGATCGACGTCGGGGTCTACAAGCCCGGTGATCGGCTGGTGGAAAGCGATCTGGCCGAGCGGTTTGGCGTGTCTCGCACTCCGATCCGCGAGGCACTGCAGCGTCTGGAAACCCAGTCACTGTTGGAACGGGATGGCCGATCGCTGATCGTGGCCTCGCTGGACCACAACCAGATGGCCGAACTGTATATGGTGCGACGGGAATTGGAGGGGCTGGCCGCGCGGCTTGCCGCCCGACATGCGACCGAAGAAGAGGTCAAGGTGCTCAGGGAGATGGTGGAGACCGACAATGCACTGGTCGGCAATCCGACCGAATTGGCCAAGGCCAACCGCCGGTTCCATGAGCAGATCCACCTGGCGTCGCACAACCGGTATCTGGTGCAGCAACTGGATCTTGTGCACCGCACCATGGCGTTGATGGCAACCACGTCATTGGCGGCAGAGGGGCGGGGCGAAATTGCCCAGAATGAACACGACGGGATCGTAGCGGCCATTGCCGCGCGCGATGAAGACGCGGCGGCCGAGGCGCTCAAGGAACATATCTCTGTCGCCTTCATGACCCGGTTGAAACAGGATGCGAAAAAGCGGATCAAAAGCTGATCAGATCGTTTCGCATTCGGATCCTGCATGACCGTGTTCGGTTTTGTCCCAGAAGAACGGGCACCAGATCAGTTCGTATAGCGCCTTGTACGCCGCAAAGACCCCCAGCGGAAAATAGGCCATGATGGTCAGAACCCAAGGGATCAGATAGCGGCGATTTGACGATGAAACGGCTGTCATGCCGATCCCGATCGCCAGCACTTCGAACAGCATCAAGACGCCGGTGCCAAAGTTCAGAACATGCGGGGGCAACATGTCGGCGGCAGGATGGGGCAGGCCCAGCAGGATCAGCCAGAAGGACCACAACAGCGGGGCGAGCAGGAATTGTCCCAATGTGCCAAGAAAAAACGCCTGAAATCCCAGAAACCGTTTCAGCCCCAGATCTTGCCACAGCTCGATCGGGTTTCGCATGTGCACCAGATAGGTGACCATGAATCCCTTGAGCCAACGTGAACGCTGTTTGACCCACGGCCAGGGGCGGCAATTGGCCTCTTCATAGGTGGCGGTTTCGATCAGCTCGGTCCGGTACCCGGCGCGGCACAGACGCACGCCCAGATCGGCGTCCTCGGTGACATTATGGGCATCCCACCCCCCCAGTTGCTCCAGGATCTCGCGTTTGAAAAACAGCGTAGTGCCGCCCAGCGGAACCACGAGACCCAGGTGCGCAATGCCAGGAAGGACAATGCGGAACCAGCTGGAGTATTCGATGGTGAAACAGCGGCTGAGCCAGTTGGAGCGCGGATTGTAGTAGTCCAGAACCCCTTGCAGGCAAACGACGTCATCGTCGGCATGGGCAAATCGGTCGGCGACCATTTCCAATTGGTCCGGGGTCGGCGCATCTTCGGCATCCCAAACACCCACGATATCGCCGCGGCAGAAATCGAGGGCATAGTTCATGGCACGGGGTTTGGTGGTCAACCCATTGTGGGTGGGGACTTCGATGACCCGCATCCATGCTGGAAGATCGGTTTGGGCCAATGTGTCCCGGGTCACGTGGTCGTGCTCTTCCAGAACCAGGATCACGTCCAAAAGCGATTTGGGATAGGTCAGCCGGCTGAGGCGTTTGACCAGTGCGCGAGCAATGGCCTTCTCCTTGTAGAGCGGCACCAGCACCGAAATCTTGGGCAATCGTGCGTTTGACACAGGGGGCGGCGACACAGGTGCAGCAATGAACCCATGCGTCGCAAGATGCATGGCGAACCCGGCGGCTTTCAGCGAGGTGAACAGACACAGCGTAAAAATCGCCAGGATGCACCCTATGGTGAACAGCGTCAGAGGAAAGGCCCAGAACAAAACACCCATCAACAGCGGCAGGCACAGACCGACATAGCGATGCACCCGGCTATCCCAGGTGCGGCAGCTGTATTTTCCCGCAACCCGTGCACTGGCCGCCCGGGCCAGATCGGGCGTGAAATGCGAGGCAACAAAGGCGGCAATTTCCGTCTCGGTGGCGAGAACCGGGGCCACATCAGGGAAAACCGTTTCAAATTCGGGCAGCAGAGCGTCAAACCGGTCGGGCCTTGAGGTTGCGATCAACACCGTTGATCCCAGTCGCATCCAGGGCACAACACCGTGATGCAGCCAGAATTGCGCGGACTTTGTGGACAGCAGACGATCGTCGCCAGTGCGCGGATGCAAGGTCACCTGTTGAAGCCCGTGTTGCTGCGCCAGCGCGAACTGGATATCGCGGGCGTCAGCCCATCCTTCGGCAACCAACAGTTCCCCTATCGGTGCCCCAAGCCGCAATTGCATTTCCAAAGCGCGGATCAGCTGGTCCTGGCTGATGACGCCATTGTCGACCAGATATCGCCCCAGTGGCAACCGGGGCTGATCGGCCAGCTCCATCGGAGTAGGCCGTAAAAGCCGCAGATTTTGTTCACTCATGCCGTCAACCCAAGCCCTTTGCCCGAGAGTGGCCGAATCAGGGTTAACAGCGGGTTAAAGCATAAGGTCTTTCCCAGTTTCGGGGCGGGATTGACGGGAGGGGTACGCAAAACACCCGCCGGAGCGGGTGTTTGAGTTCATTCATGGTTGTTTGTCTTTGCCCACGCAGATTTGCGGGGGTCAGGCAGATTTGCGGGCGGCCATCGCTTCGGCAAAACGTTCGAACAGATAAAAGCTGTCCTGTGGGCCCGGGCTGGCTTCGGGATGGTGCTGGACCGAATACACAGGGCGATCAGCCATGCGGATGCCGCAGTTTGACCCATCAAATAGCGACGTATGCGTTTCGATCACACCATCGGGCAGGGTCTGAGCATCGACCGCAAACCCGTGGTTCATCGAGGTGATCTCGACCTTGCCGGTGTCGTGGTCCTTGACCGGGTGGTTGGCACCGTGATGGCCGTGGTTCATTTTGATCGTTTTGGCACCCAACGCCAGCGCCAGCATCTGATGACCCAGGCAGATGCCAAAGACCGGAATGTCGGTGTCGTTCAGGATTTCCTGGATCATCGGCACGGCGTATTCGCCTGTTGCAGCCGGATCGCCGGGGCCGTTGGACAGAAACACGCCATCGGGGTTGTGGGCCATTACCTCTGCCGCAGTGGCCGTGGCAGGCAATACGGTTACATCGCAACCTGCCGAGGCAAGACAGCGCAGAATGTTGCGCTTGGCACCATAATCAATGGCAACGACTTTGTGCGCGGGGGTCTCCTGGCGGGTATAGCCATCAGGCCAGGCCCACCGCATTTCATCCCAGCGATAAGATTGCGCACAGGTGACGTCCTTGGCCAGGTCCATACCTTCGAGACCGGGCCAGGCGCGGGCCGCGGCGACCAGCGCCTCGACATCAAAATTGCCGTCTGGATCGTGGGCCAATGCCACATGCGGAGCACCCTGTTGGCGGATCGCACGGGTCAGGCGGCGCGTATCCACGCCCCCAATGGCGATACGTCCGGTGCGCTCCAGCCAGGACTTGAGCTCTTCGGTGGTACGCCAGTTCGAAGCCAGCGTGGGATCCCATTTCACAACCATGCCGGCGGCAACCGGGTCCGCGGTTTCATCGTCATCGGGGTTCACACCCACATTGCCGATGTGCGGAAAGGTAAAGGTGACGATCTGCCCGGCATAGGAGGGGTCGGTCATGATTTCCTGATAGCCGGTCATTGCCGTGTTGAAGCATAGTTCGGCCACGGTCTGTCCTGTGGCGCCGAACCCGATGCCATAGAACACGGTACCGTCGGCGAGTGCCAGACATGCGGTGGGCTTGGGCGGTGCGGTCAGGGCCATTGCACGACTCTCCATGTGGGCTAAATTCATGGGCTTGTACGGGGCAGGGGCGCGCGGGTCAAGGCCATGGTTTTTTTGCTAGGTTGTTTGAAAACAATGACTTAGGGGAAATGGTGCATGGTTGTGTCAGCCAATTTGTTCCGGTATTGTTGGCAGTTCGAATATCCATGGGGATGGACAACTGAAAATGGACATGCGCACGCGGGTCAACACGGCCCTGAAACAGGCAATGAAAGACAAGGCCGCTCAGCGGTTGTCGACCTTGCGGCTGATCAATGCAGCAATCAAGGACAAGGACATTGCATCTCGTGGTGGCAACGATGAAAGCACCGGAGTTGGTGACGACGAAGTTCTTGCCATTCTGGACAAGATGACCAAACAGCGCCGCGAAAGCGCGCGCGCCTATGAAGAGGGCGGTCGCCTGGATTTGGCCGAACGCGAGCTTCAAGAGATTGGGGTAATTGAAGAATTTCTGCCCAAGCAATTGGATGACGACGAAGTCGAGGACGCCGTACGGGCAGCCGTGGCCAAGACCGGTGCCGGATCTATCCGCGACATGGGCAAGGTCATGGGAGAGCTGAAAAGCCGCTATACGGGTCAGATGGACTTTGGCAAAGTCGGCCCGATGGTCAAGGACCAGCTGTGTGCCGGTGGCGGTCAGGGCTGTTAACTGGCCCGATTTTCCCATGCATCACGGCATGAACCAAAGGAAGTCCGGGACCATTGGTTTCGCGGGCTTTCCGATGCCGGGGCGAACTGGACAGCCGTGCGATTCGATTCGACGGTTTGGGCCTGCACAGGCGGCCTCTCAGCTTCGAATGCGGTGTGAGAGCTCGTGATACAGGGCCTTGCGCTCGTCCTCGGACAAAAAGGCACCGATTTCGACCTCACGACCATTGCCGCGTAGTGTGATGTAATAGGGCACCGGGCCGCCCTGTTCATGCATTTCAACGGTGGTCCAATAGCGGTTGCAGGACCAATCCTGCACCGCTCCGTGTGGATTGTGGCGCTCCAGCCGCGCTTCTTGCGGGCCGAGTTCCAGGATTTCGAGGATCCTTTGGTCGTGGCGATTGCGATCCAGAGCGTACCACATTCCCAAGACCGCCAGCGTCAGAAAGGGCAACAACCCCCACAGAACGACAGTTCCCAGAAAGGGCAGGAGGGGGAGAGCAATCAACACCGCAGTCCCCAGAATGAACCACTTGTGCGCCTTGGGCGGCAGTGATTGGTGGGGCCACAGCTGCAACACCTGAAGCGGTTCGGTGGATGAGGTCGTGTTCCATTGATACGGCATCTTGGGGTGGTTCTAGCACGTGATGTACGGGTGTCGAGCCTTCTGATGGTCGGGGGATGTCCCAAGCCAGGCTGGCGATTGTGCACCCAGGGACCATTTGAGGCGACTGCAAACGAGGGGGCGTTGGTCGAGACCGGGATCAGAAGGCGTATTTCACAGCCAACTGCAGACGATCCGAATCAAAGGACGCCCCGTTTCCCTGCGTGCGGTTGACCGTAAAGTATTCGGCCATCAGCGTGGTGTTCTTGCGCAGCGTGAAGAACGCCGACAGGTGCATCGAAGTCAACCGATCCGTATCTGTTCCAAAGGCCTGATTGACGTTCATCCAGTCAACTGTTGCAGCCAGTTTGAGCTTGGGGTTGACCTGTTGGGTTACGGTCAATGCTGCCGAATTGACGCCCACGGCATTTCCGCCGATTGTCAGCGCATTTCCAGTCAGCCCAGCATTGATGATATCTGCAATGCCTTCGCCGGTTGTGACATTGGCCTTTACTTTGCCGCCTTGCCATAGCTCCAGAACCGTAGAGAAGTTCAGGCCCCAACCTTTGACCACAGCGCCGCTGATTGTCGTGTCCCGCCAAAGACCTGAAACCCGGACCATGCCGTTGTCCAACCCATGGCGCAGGGCCAGGGTATAGGCGACATCGCTTGTATTGCTCTTGTCCTGTTCGACCGAGGCAGAGAGGCTTGTACTGCCCCAGCCCTGATAGGTGTACCGGACCTGCGGCACCCGGGCTAACGGGTAGCCAAGGGATGTCTGCAAGTCGACAGTATCGGCAATGTTTTCGACGGACATGAAGTTGGTCCAGTTCTGGCCAATCATCACACCATACCAGTCGACATAGGCGTGCCTCAGGCGGAGCGAGTCGTTGGCGCCAAAGAAATCACCTTCGAACTTGGCAAAAAGATTGTCGGGTCCGCGAACGTCAAACCCGATGCGGGTGTCATTCAGCTGTTGCCGGTTATAGCTGCCCGGAGGCCCGCCGGCGGGTAGCCCGATGTTCTTGAGCCCGCTCGTCGTGCCACCAAGATCAAAGCCGTCGTCCCATATGGCGTCAGCCTTGATGTATCCATAGGGTGTGATCGTCACGCCATGTCCCAGATCCAGGGTGAGCGGAGAGCTGTCCTCTCCCAGCACGGCACCAGGTTCGAATGTCAGAAAAAGGGAGCTGGCTAAGACTGTTAATCGGCTCGACGTTTTCATTGTTTCCGCGCCCTCATCCATCACTAAATAGTTATTTGAATACCCCTAAATGGCCCCAAAATACACAGTTTGCGAAAAATGAAATTGGGGCTGTGTCAATTCTGATAAGGTCCCTTTTCTCGAAACGGATCGTGACCAACAAAAAAAAGGCCCCGCATTGCTGGGCCTTTTGTATTTCTTTGGTCAGAGCCGGATCAGTGTGCGGGGCTCTTGTCCCAATCTTCCTGCTTTGGCAGCTGCTCGAACGTGTGTTCGGGCGGCGGCGATGGCAGGGTCCATTCCAGCGTATCTGCGTATTCATTCCAATAGTTGTTTTCGGTGATACGGGCACCGCGCAGCAAGGCGTGGATGACGATACCAAAGAAAAGAATGAACGAAGCAAAGGCAATGAATGCACCGATCGAAGACACATAGTTCCACTGAGCAAAGGCTTCGGGATAGTCGATATAACGGCGCGGCATGCCCTGACGACCCAGGAAGTGCTGTGGGAAGAAGGTCAGGTTGGCACCGATAAAGAACAGCCAGAAGTGGATTTTGCCCCAGAATTCCGAATACTGACGACCGGTCATCTTGCCAAAGTAAAAGTACATCCCGGCAAAGATCGCAAAGACAGCACCCAACGACATCACATAGTGGAAGTGTGCAACCACATAGTAAGTGTCATGATAGGCGCGGTCGACGCCAGCCTGGCTCAGAACCACACCGGTCACACCACCTGCGGTGAAAACAACCAGGAAGCCAAAGGCGAACAGCATTGGGGTTTTGAACTCGACCGACCCGCCCCACATGGTGGCAATCCAGCTAAAGATCTTGACCCCTGTCGGAACCGCGATGACCATCGTGGCCAGCATAAAGTAGGCCTGTTGGTTCAGCGACATGCCGACGGTGTACATGTGGTGTGCCCACACGACAAAGCCCAACGCACCAATCGCGATGATCGCCCAGACCATTGGCAAATAACCAAAGACCGGCTTGCGCGAGAAGGTCGCAATGACGTGCGAGATGATGCCGAACCCGGGCAGGATCACGATGTAAACTTCGGGGTGACCAAAGAACCACAGGATGTGCTGATACAGGATCGGATCGCCGCCACCGGCAGGATCAAAGAAGGTAAAGCCAAAGTTGCGGTCCATCAGCAACATGGTGATTGCACCCGCCAGAACCGGCAACGACAGCAGAATCAGCCACGAAGTGACAAAGATCGACCAGCTGAACAGCGGCACCTTGAACAGGGTCATGCCCGGGGCACGCATGTTCAGGAAGGTGGTGATCATGTTGATCGCGCCCAGGATCGAAGAGGCACCCGAGACGTGAACCGCGAAAATCGCCAGGTCCATCGAGAAACCGCCTTCGTTGGTCGATAGCGGCGGGTACAGAACCCAGCCGACACCCGAACCCAACTGGTCATTGCCACCCGGAGCCAGGACCGAAGCCACGGCCAGCGAGGTGCCCGCAACATACAGCCAGAAGCTGAGGTTGTTCATCCGCGGGAACGCCATGTCCGGCGCACCGATCTGCAACGGCATGAAATAGTTGCCAAAACCGCCAAACAGGGCAGGGATGACCACAAAGAACATCATCAGGATGCCGTGCGCGGTGATCAGCACGTTCCACAGATGGCCATTGGGAGTACATTCAGCGGCAGATGCGAACAGACGCGCACCTTCCATACACATGTACTGTACGCCCGGGTCCATCAGTTCCAACCGCATGTAGACGGTGAAAGTGACCGAGATCAGGCCGACGATCGCCGAAACGATCAAATAAAGGATACCAATATCCTTGTGGTTGGTGCTCATGAACCAACGGGTAAAGAAACTCCGTTCGTCCTCGTGCCCGTGACCATGAATGGCTGCGTCTGCCATTTAGGTGCCTCCTGTTGCATGTCGAAAGGCACATCGGACCCCAGCAGGACCCAATGCGCCTAGATTCACATGAGTTTTAGAGTTTCAGGCGACCCGCTTCAATGGCCGAGTTTGATCTGGATCAAGATAAATTGCCGCGCCTGCTTGATGTGGAGACGGTCCGGCGAGATTCAAGGGGGGAAATCGGCAATTCTGATCCAGAGCGTTCGAGTTGCATGGCTTGACCTTGCCCCACCTGGGCCGCAGAAAACATATGACAGATATGACCAAGGAAACGTTTTCATGACCTACGACCCCGACAATATCTTTGCCAAGATCCTGCGCGGCGAAATTCCGTCCAACAAGGTGTATGAAGATGACGACACCTTTGCCTTTATGGATATCATGCCGCGGGCCGACGGGCATCTGCTGGTGATCCCCAAAACGCCCTGCCGGAATGTTCTGGACGCCAGCCCCGAACAATTGGCGGCGGTCATGTCCACGGTTCAGAAAATGGCACAGACCGTATTGCGGGCGTTTTCGGCCGATGGGGTTACCATTCAGCAGTTCAACGAAGCGGCAGGCGGACAGGAAGTGTTCCACCTGCATTTCCACGTTCTGCCGCGTCATGACGGGGTCAGCCTGCGGGCACCGGGCCAAATGGGTGACTTTGACGTCATTGCCGGGCATGCCGATCAGATCAGATCCGCGCTCTGAATCCGGGTCGCAACAAAAATTGCCGCCCCGCAAATGTGCGGAGCGGCGGGCTGTGCTGAAAAACTTGCAGTGTTATGCGTTACCGATCAAAATTCGAGATGAGAAACCTAACCGGTTCCCATTTGTTCGGGCCGCGATAAGATCGACGGGATAGATCCGTTCTGACCCTGTGGCGTTAATAACGGATCAATATGTAGGTTTTTTGACAGGTCTATGGGCTTCAGTTGCAGCAACCGACACACGGGAACCATGGCGACACGCCGCATACACGTCGGATCACACGCGCACAGGTGGTGTCGACGATCTATGAATCTGTGATCAACCCGGCACAGTTCGAAACATTCCTGGACCTGTGGTCGCGCCATTTGCACGATACGGTCGCGTGGGATCAGGGCGACGCCCTATCGGACGGGTTTGAGGCCAGTGGAGATCTGGAGCAGGGGGGGGGCGGATGCCAGCCTGCACCAGCATTTCACCCAAGCCCAAAGAATGTTTGAGAATATGGAATGTCTGGCACCGCAAACCGACATTCTGGATAGCGTTCGCCGGTCCAATGGGCTGATTTGGCGGTATCCGAAGACGGCCTGCTGCGGGCAGCCAGCGAGGCGGCGCAGATCTGGATGCCCGGAGCCGGGGCGCTGGCGGACCTGCGTGCACAGATCACCGGTCAGTCTCGTCAGGTGCTGGACCGCATGATCGACCAGTTGCACGAACAGTCGGTCAAAATGCTGACACCGGCTGTTCTGAGGGCCAGGACCCAGCCGCGCCATCTGATTGCGTGGCAGTCGCACAATGGCGGCACGCCAGGACGGGCAGGGGGCACCGGCCCTGTTTGTTGATCATGGCTTTGGATTTTCAGTGGACGGCGCACGTCGCGCAGATGTTGGCCAAGTCCTTTGGTCTGGCACGCGAAGAAGTGGAGGTTACCGGGCATCTTTTGGACGGCCTGACGCCGAGCGAGATTTCAGCGGCAACCGACAATTCGGAACACTCGGTGCGTACCCAGATCCAATTGGTTCTGGCCAAGACAGGGGCACCGGGGCCGATCGAATAGATCCGTCTGGTTGCATGTCTAAGCAATCAGGTTTCGAATGCAGCAGATGATCAGGGGCCGCCGGGGTTGTTGCCCGGCGAAGTGCCGGGCTCGCGGGCTGGCTGCAAGGTCTAGGTGTTTCACGCAGGAAACCCGAAAGGCATTCCGGTGATCTTTTTGCATGGTATGTTGGACGGGACAGCGGTTTTGCGATGTCTGCAAGGCAGGGTGAAACATGAGAACTATCAGGTTCTGGCACCGATGCGGCCGGGGTTCGGTCTGAGTGATCCAGTCACGAATGCCAATGAGATGATGGATCGTGTGACCGAACAGATTGCTGACCTGATCAAAAGCGAGAGGCTGGCAAAGTCGATCCGCTGGGGCATCTGGCAGGGGGGATTTATGGGCATGTCCTGGCGCATCGGTTGCGGGATCGCGTGGCCGGGTTGGTGGCTGTTTCCAGCGGGGCTCCGGTCACCCGGCTGGGTGATATTTCGTCCATGTCTGCCCGTGTGCGGGCGATCGCCTATACAGCGCGATATACCCCCTCTTTGTTGCCTGCGGAGTTGCGGGCAGGGGTTGCAATGATCGACAGCCATGATGGGGATGGCTTTATGGATGTGCAATTCCCCAAGGGGAGCACGGACCGACGGACGATCCAGCAGTTGGCGTTAGGGTCCCTGATCCAGGATGGCTATCGTCTGTCCGTTCAGCAAGGCGTTGCGGGATTTGCCTGTGCTTCCCATTGGGCGGTGCGGGATTTGGGGGGGGGGAGTTGGTTCGGGGCGCTATGGTACCGGGCATCTATCTGCATGGTGGGCAGGATATGGTGAACCGCGCGCATCGCGTCACCCAGGCAATGACGCGCTGGCCCAAAGTGCAAGTGCGTGTTCTGCAAGATGCCGGGCAGCTTTTGTTTTATGAACGTCCCGATCTCGTGTTTGCCGCGCTTGGTGAAATCGCGGCCTTGCATCGGTGATCTGAATCAGTCGGAGCCACCAAAGACAGTGTCAAACCCGCGCCGAAGGGCGACGTCCAAATCGTCCATCACTACTGGCAGACCCAAGTCTACCAGGCTGGTGACACCGTGTTCAGTGATGCCACAGGGGACAATGCCGCCAAAATGGCCCAGGTCCGGGTCTACATTGATCGAAATGCCATGAAAGCTGACCCATTTACGTAGGCGGATGCCGATGGCGGCGATCTTGTCTTCGCTGGGGTGCCCGGTGACGGTCACAGGTTTGTCGTCGCGCACGACCCATACTCCGACACGCCCGTCGCGGATATGGCCGGTGACATTGAATTCTTCCAGTGCCAGAATCACCCAGCGTTCCAGCTGGGCGACAAAGCGGCGCACATCATGACCGCGTTTGCCGACATCAAGCATAACATAGACTACCCGCTGTCCCGGCCCATGATAGGTATATTGCCCGCCGCGTTTGCTGTCGTAAACAGGGAACCGATCGGGATCTGTCAGATCTTCGCGTTTGGCGCTGGTGCCAGCGGTATACAGCGGCGGGTGCTCGACCAGCCAGATACATTCATCCGCTTCACCCGCAGCAATGTCTGCTGCGCGCGTTTCCATAAAGGCGACAGCCGTTTCGTAATCGGTCAGCCCGTCTGTTGTGATCCATTCAACCATGCTCACTGCTTATGCCAGCGTGCCCGCAGGCTCAAGCCGCCTCTGCCAGGCAGCGCGTCAGAACATCGGCATAGGCGTCAGTGCCCTGCGCGCCCGTGACCAGATATTTGCCTGCAAAAACCATGGCAGGAACACCCGTAATCCCGCGCGAGGTCCAGAATTGTTGTTTCTGGCGAACCTGTTGTGCGCGCTCGCCACTGTTGAGAAGCCGTCGGGCTTCGTCCGGATCTAGCCCGACCGACTCCGCCATGCCCACCAGGACATCGCTGTCGGATACATCCAGCCCTTTGGTGAAATAGGCTGCAAACAGCGCCTGTTTCAGGTCAGTCTGTTTGTCGCTGTCTTCGGCCCAGTCCAACAGCTGATGGGCGCGAAAGGTGTTCACCATGCGCATCTCATCAGTAAAGTTGAAGTCAATGCCCAGATCGGCACCCAGATCCGTCAACCGTTGCCGTGCCGCGATGCTGTCCTCAGCGCTGATCCCATATTTTTGCATCAGGTGTTCGCGCAGATTCTGCCCGTCGATGCCCATGTCAGGGTTGAGTTCGAAAGGATGCCAACGTACCGCCGCACGAATTCCTTCGCGCTCCAGTGCCTGGCTGAGCTGGCGGAACCCGACAATGCACCAGGGGCACACAACGTCGGAAATAATATCGACCTGAACAGTGGCGGCAGTCGTGGTAGTCATCTGGCGGGGTTCTCCAACAAGGGGATTGCAGCGCTGCAACACAGTTGCAGATAACGGCCGGGATCATTATTTCAACCCGCTTGAAAAAGAAGTGATTTGCCTCTTCACAACCTTATCCAGCTCGTCTATATCGCCCCGTACCAAGCCTAAGACAGTGCGGTCGTGGCGGAATTGGTAGACGCGCAGCGTTGAGGTCGCTGTTCCTTAACCGGAGTGGAAGTTCGAGTCTTCTCGACCGCACCAACTAAAATAAAAATATCTAATATTTTTAAGTGCTTGATGGAGTGGTAGTGTTTCGCGTCCACCTTGCCTTTCCCCTTTCCCCTTTAAGCACTTAGATCATCGCGGATACTGTCGTCCTATCACCAGGATGACCGATAATCAGGCAGCTGTAAAAAGGTGGATAGCCGTCATGAAAAAGATGCCTGGAATGAGTGCTGATTCCGGTGGTTCACGGCAAGTCGACTTGAAGGCAGAAATGCGCAGATAACGTACTTTGCAAAGTTACACGAACCGCCCACAGCAGTCATTCAAGACAGACGCAGCGGAGGTCGGCTCCCAACCCATTCCTGCCGTTGACTATCAGACTCTTCTGCTGTGTTGCGGCCCATGGGACCGGGCTTTCGCCGCGCGTGCGAAATCAGGCGACGCGCGAATTCACACGAAGCGGACAAAACGCCCTTTCGCTGCGCATTCACGAATGACCGGATTATGTGGTACGCGACGCTGGCGATAAGGCTCTTGGAGATCTCAGGCCACTGGCTCTAAACCTCAAGAGAAACAGAGTGTAGCACGTCATCGGCCTTTTGTTACGCCTGTTTCAATTGAGACATCAAATTGGACGCAGCATTGCGTGTTTCCTCCAGCGCTCGCTCTGCGGCATCAAGCAGCAGGTCACGTGATGAAACCATGGAGCCGCGCTTCAGAGAGTCTTCGATTTTATAAAAACTCCTGTGTAGACCTTTTGCGCCCAGATTGGCACAGACGCCAGTGGTGTTGTGGACACGGGATATCACGCATTCTTCCTCAAAATACGAAGGGTCGCACGTCTTAAACTGTTGGATGATGGTGGAGGCCTCGTCAAACAGTTCATCCAGACTTTTGCCAGTGCGCTCAAGGCCACTTGTCGAAACCAGCACATTAAGGGGCTCCAATTCGAGCGCCGGTCGCGAAGATTTGTCGTCGAAACCGACCGCGCGCTCCTTGGTCACCTTATCAGTCAACGCAACCCGGAGCGCTTCGGTCGAGATGGGCTTGGTTAAGATGCCCTGCATTCCAGCGGCAAAGATCTTGTCCCGGTCTTTCGGACTGGCATGTGCGGTTTGCGCAATGATTTTTGTGCTCTGGTTGGGACCTTGGCGGTCACGTAGCAATCTGGCGGCCTCGGTACCGTCGATGTACGGCATGCTTATGTCCATCAGTATTAAGTCAAAGTGCTCATTCATGGCCACGTCAATCGCATCCCGCCCGTCTTCGGCCTCAGAAACGGAGTGTCCTAGCACCTCGAGCATATCTGCAAGTAATAGGCGATTTATTTTGTTGTCATCGACAACGAGAACTTTTTTGTGTTCGGCGGCATCGATCGCAACGTGATCACCACTAAGTGACCGCGCTTTGTCACAGTCCCGACTGTCGAACCGGGCAGAGCCTGGCGTGAGCCCAACTGGAATACGAACACAGAACTCGCTTCCAGCACCATGCTCACTCTTGAGATCTATCTGACCGTCCAATGCGTTGACAGACGTTGCCACGATGCTCAATCCCAGACCTGTGCCTTCAGAATGGCGCCCGTATGATGCGTCGAGCACTGTGAATGGCTCAAAGACATTTTCGATATCACATGCCCGTATCCCAGGGCCGTTATCTTTCACCGCAAACTCGAGGATACCTTCCGGATCAAACTCCAACAGGATGTCGATTTTTGCGCCTGCTGCAAACTTTACGGCGTTGCCGACGAGGTTTGCAGCAATTGTCCTGAGCAACCGCGGATCAGTCTCAACATCAAGCGGCATACCTGGTTCGAACCTGAGAGTGATCTGACTGCCAGCGCGCTCTGCCTGTGCAGAGTTTTCCTCTACAATTTCATTCATCATATCCGACAGATTAACACAGTCCTTTTGAAGTTTGACTTTGCAGCTTTCGAGTCTGCTCACTTTCAGAACGTCGTTAACGTGCTTGAGAAGAGTGTTGGTTGAGGTGCTCACGAAGCCAAGATATCTTTTTTGCAGGTTGGTCAACTCAGTCCGTTCGAGAAGGTCCACAGCACCAACGACTCCATTCAGCGGCGTCCGCATCTCGTGACTGAGCACCGAGATAGCTTTAGACTTGCGCATGTTGGCTTCTTTGGCCGCTTCCAGCGAATTCTCCAGCAGCGCTCTATTTTCTGCCCAGTTGTCCAACAAGCCGTTGAAAACGTACCGCAGAGAAACGAGTTCAGTCGGCGTCAGACAATTGAAGTCGGGCACGCGCGCCGAAAGGTCTCCACTTCGGACTTTATTGACCACCTCTGACAGCCTGTGAATGGGGCGAGCAATCAGACCCGACAAGACCCAGCTGGCCAACGCGGCAATCAAAAACACCACTAATAATGTGAGAAGGAGTTTGTTCGCTTCAACGCTCGCCGCCTCTTCAAGCTCGGAAATAGGCTGTGGAACCATCGCCCCCCAACCTGTGGACGGCACGGAAGTGTAGCCTGCAATCACGTCAGCCTTCAACGGAGGTGCGTAGAACTGCATTACTCCGGTTTGACCCGATGTCATGCGTTGAACAACTTCAAGCCCGGCCACGTCTTTGGACGTTTCAACCCAGTCCTTTTTCGGATGCGCCAAAACACGGCCCTCGTGATCTACAATCATGGCGTGACCACGATCGCCAAAGGCGATGTCAAGCTGTTGTGAAATCAGGAAACTCGTGTCGATCACCCCTACCAGAAGCGTTCCAGAAGCAGATAAGCGCGTGATGTAGATAACTGGTCCAGACGGCGATTGCTGGACGCCCGAAAACGTTGACTTTTCGATTGCTGCATTTTCGCGAAGGCTGGCCAAGGCCGCCTCGGGTGGCGTTTCAAACTCTCGGGCATATAACACGTTCACAACGTTATTGTCGGGACTGAAAACCGCCACCGACCGAAAATCGTATGACCCAAGCAGTTCATCAATCGAGCCCGGAGCGAAACTGTGGTCATAGTTGGCCACCACAAAGTCGAAAGTGGCTTTGACGTCGATCGCGTATCGATCCAGCGTCGATGCAAGGTTCTCAGCAATGACAAGATGCGATTGCTCCACCTTGTCCAGCTCGCGCTGAAAAGCCACTTTGTAACGGTTCTGCAAAAACACGCTGATGGCTACTAGCAAGACAACCACCATGCCCAGAAACATGTGGACGCGAACTCTTTGGATTGTTCCAAAGGCGCGTGAGAAGCGTTGTATTACATATGCCACAGAACTATCCCTCCGATGCGGAGGAGTTTAGACCGTCAGAACAGGTGCATGAGGGGGAATAAAGATTATCCCATATATGCTTTCGTATATGTACGATAATCGTTTGATTGGGATATGAAAGATTTTGTCCAAATCGGATGTCAGAGATCGGACGATGGGACCGCAAAGCTCAGGTTCAATATGTGTGTTTGATTTGTGTATTGCTCTTTGCGATTTACGTCCGCTTAGCGCGGTTTGCGCCAGTTCATTCACTGCGCGGCACTGGTCAATAGGGGCTCTACACCTGCCGTTCGCTGCACCAGGTGCGGATGGCTGCAGGCGGCCCGAAGCGGACATTGCTGTCATTTGTGGGTTGCGACCGCACTGCGGGACAAGCCGACATTCAACCTTTACGCCAAGGGTTGAAGAAATAGGTCAGAAAGAATGCTATGGTCGCTCTGTAACATCAGAATCAAGGCTGCTCAAAAGGGGACCATATCATGCTTCGAGCGTTGGCTATCTTTGCAACAACCTTTTTCACTCCTCTTTCTGCTTCAGCGCAGTTTATCCCGTCGGAAGACAGCCTTGAGGGGCTTTATAGCGGAAAAGCTTATTCGCCCTTTGCCGAGCGATCATTCCCAAGTCGGGTTTTTTGGGGCGACACTCATCTGCATACGGGTCTGTCCATGGACGCGGGCCTTTTCGGCAATACGACCGGACTTGATACGGCTTATCGGTTTGCGCGAGGCGAGCAGGTTATGGCGGCCTCTGGTCAACCTGTGAAACTGGCGCGTCCGCTGGACTGGCTGGTTCTGACCGAGCATTCCGACGGAATGGGTATGATCACGGACCTTGCAAAAGGAGCGCCTAATATTCTGGCGTCAGAGCAAGGCGCACGCTGGGCGGCAGGCATTGCTGAAGGTGGAGAGGCCTCAGCAGCCGCGGCCCTTGATCTGATCACTAACTTTTCTCAAGGAAATATGGATCCAAAACTGATTGCCGACTATTCGCCCGGTTCGCCAATCTACAAAAGCGTCTGGGAGGATATAGTCGAGGCTGCCGAAACTTATAATGATCCTGGCGATTTCACAGCATTTATTGGATATGAATGGACGTCACTTGTTGCGGGCAACAATTTGCACCGCAATGTCGTGTTTCGTGATGGCGCGTCGCGAGCCTTGATGGTGGAGCCGATGGTGACGCAAGGCCCGATGGGGTCTGTTGATCCTATGGACCTCTACGCGTGGCTGGAAAACTACGAAGATACGACTGGCGGCAGTGTCTTTGCCTTGGCGCACAACGGGAACCTGTCAAATGGGATTATGTTCCCCACAGAGACCCGCTTTACCGGGGATGCGGTTGATGAAGAATACGTAATTGCGCGGGCTAAGTGGGAGCCGTTGTACGAGATCACACAGATCAAGGGGGATGGAGAAACACATCCGCTATTGTCTCCGGATGATCCTTTCGCAGATTACGAGACGTGGGATGCTGGTAATCTCGACATTTCTGAGGCCAAGACCGAAGACATGTTGAAGCGCGAATATGCGCGAGAAGCATTGAAGCAGGGCTTTGCTTTGCAAGCTGAGTTTGGGGTTAACCCTTACAAATTTGGGTTCTCCGGCGCAACGGACAGTCACACCTCGCTTTCGACAGCGGACAGCGACAACTATTTTGGCAAGGCAACCAATGCCGAGCCGTCTCTGACGCGCATGGAGCATCCGTTTACCAAGACAGAAAATGGAGAGTTCCCGGGTTGGTCCCTTGTCGCATCTGGGTACACTGGCGTCTGGGCCGAAGAGAATACCCGCAAGAGTATTTGGGATGCGATGGTCCGTCGCGAGGTCTATGCAACCACGGGTCCACGCATGATGGTCCGGTTCTTCGGCGGCTGGGAGTTTGATGACAGTGACGGCCAGTCTCGGACGCCTGCCTTTGTCGGCTATGAAAAAGGCGTGCCGATGGGCAGCGATCTGAGAACTGCGCCAGACGGTGCGGATGCGCCCAATTTTATGGTTTTTGCCTTGCGTGATCCGATAGGGGCAAATCTGGACCGGATCCAGATTGTGAAAGGATGGATGGACGCCGACGGAACCCTTCAGGAAAAGGTCTATGACGTTGCGTGGTCAGACGATCGTGCGCTGGACGCTAACGGAATGGTTCCGCCGGTTGGAAACACTGTCAACGAAGACATTGCCAATTACACCAACACCATTGGCTCTGCTGAACTAGGAGCTATTTGGACGGATCCTGATTTTGATCCCAGCCAACACGCGTTTTACTATGCGCGGGTGATCGAAATCCCGACACCCCGGTGGGTTCTTTATGACAAGCTGCGATTGGGCGCAGAAATCCCTGAAGATGCAGTGACCGTCGCACAAGAGCGTGCGTACACATCTGCTATCTGGTACACGCCGGAAGGCTAGCAACCTGGCAGCCATACCAGACTGCAAACGGATGACTGCATCCGGGCTCAAAGCGGACCTTGGTCCCGTTTGCAGAGAATGACAACTCTCCGCCCTGGGTGTCGAACAGACATGTCGGCTTTGGGCTGACTTCGGGCATCCGGTGGGGCAGATCAGACAACTGGCGGTGGCCTTTTGGTGCAAAATCAGGTGCTGCACCGCCGCAAGTCGGCTGTGAGCCCGAAGCAGTCATGGCCAAACACCGTACCGCGCGGGTGCAGCATCAAGGCTCGCTTTCAGTTCGCCGGGTTTGCTTCTAAGGCGAGCAATGTAATGTAAAAGGTATTCTTTGAAATACCCAGACCTCAGACTCCTAGGATCACGACAATTAACGCAAGGGCACCAAGAACCGCAACAAGTGCCTCTACGATCCTGGTTCCGGACACAGGCATTTCAGGGTAGACCGAGTTAAGCTGGCGTAGATCTCGTCGGTGTTCAAGACGCCCCATGATCAGCGTGGCCAATCCGATCAAGATCAGGGCAATACCGAACTCACGCGGTCCGATCGCTGATGCGTCGATGGCATGTTTCTCTAGTTCGAAACCAAAGAACTTATACACCGAGAATCCAAACGTGATCATCGAGGCGCCGGTGCGAACCCATGCCATCAATGTGCGCTCATAAGCGATACGGGTCCGCTCGAGGGCCAAGCGCTGCCCCAGCGAAAGCGTCGCGGCATCCTGTGGTTGACTTGCAGGCATACCATTTCTCTCCTTGTCCGAATTGTTTCTGCAAGAGGGAGTCGCAACAGCGAAAAGCCCCGCTTATAGAGCACCCATCGCCAGCAATGACTGACGGATGATTTGGAGACCCAATGCGACCTGAACCACGCTCAGCACGGATCCCAGGATCGCCAGTACAATACCCAGGGCGGCCAGCACCTTGCGGGCAAACAGCATAGCCAGAAAGTTCAACAAAAGGATCGCCACCAAGATCGAACCAATCTGAAGCTGGCTCTCCACGTCAGGCGAAAAGGACAGAAACACGATTAACGCGGCAATACCGTAAGGCGTTACAATCACCGGGAAAGCAAGCGGGTCCAGCGCGAGCTTCACCGATGGCTCTGCCTTGGCTTCTGCGGTAGACCCATGCGTCGAAAACGAAAATTGCCTTACAGTGTCCTGAATGGCCACGAGAAACAGAATGACGCCAGCAGAGAGTGCGAGAACCGGAAGCGGGACGCTATGTTTCGCCAGAATCATTTCACCGAGCAGGCCCGCAATCAAAAGTGCACTGCCCGAAAAGAGGATGGCATTGCGCGCAATCTTTTTCTCTAGCGCCCGATCCGCACCCTCTGTCATTTTCACGAATGGGCCAATGATTTTGGTTGGCCCGAGCATTAAAAAAAGAAACGTAACGATATGAGGTATCGGAAAATAGATGGTGTCCCCGGTCACAGGGATTTCCGACTGCGCGGCAGCACGGGTGGTCATCATCCCGAGGAACATGAAGGACAAGCTGGCTGTAGACGCAGATACAGACAGAACACTTTTAGCTCTATGGAAAACGAACATCCCTGGCGCTCCCTCTGTTAGCATGTAGGCATTTGTTAGCCCGGCCTCTGCCGAGACAACAGGACGCAACTACTCCGGGAACGCGCGGGTCTGACCGCTGTCGCGCAGTTCATCCAGGCTTTTGCCCGCGCAGGTGCCCTCGGCGCGGTTGTCAACCATACCTTCCGCTGAAACGGCTACGACGATATTGGTTGTCGTCATGTATACAGCGCTACCGTCTGCATTGACGCGTGCTAGGTAGCCAATCACAGTGACATCTTCTTTTGCACAAATCAGTGCAAGCGGCAGGTCCCCAATCGTTGTGCTTTGTTGCGCAGTTGCTGTTGTTGCCATGCTTAGAATTGCAAACACCAAAATCGCCGCCAAAGTTGAAGGCCGCCGATGTGGATAGCACCTTATCGCCGTTCGTATATGTCTCGTCCGTGAGTGTTTGAGCATTGATAATAAAGACATTTTTGATTCCCTCGAATTCTGTCAGTTCGCGTATTCCCGGCCGCTTCCGGATTGATTGGCCAAATGTGATCTCTCAGGCGGTGGTCGTGGAACAACCCATGAACCGCACCGCCCGGCTCAATCCTATGGATCGGCAGGTTTGGGAGGGCTTTCTTTTAGGATGATCTTTTCAGGATCGTATCCGTAAACCCAGGGCGCAGAGTTCTTCCAACCGTTCCTCATCCTTTTCCCGTGGAAAACACTCCCCGGATCGTCAACCTTGTCGCCCTCAACACCGTCAACGATATTGAAGGCGTTCGTGAAACCGGCGACTGCGAGTTGGTTCACGGCAATCGCGCCTCTGTCCCCAGACCGACAAGTTATGAGAAGGACATCATCTGGTCCAGCCAGTCCCTTTACCTCGTCGACGAAATCCGGATTCCACTGGACCGCGTGTTTCGTCTTTCCCGCTTTCCTTTGGTAGGTCACGAAGGCAAGGGGAACGTTCCACGCCATTTCCGGATGCCCGACGAAAACAAATTCCTCAGGAGTGCGTATATCAATGATCTTCACATTGATCGGATCGGCTCGCCACATTTCATAGGCATCTGCTGACGTGACATAAAGCTTGAGCGTCGTCCTTTTGCCCTTTGGAAGGTCAGCGTCAGAGATAGGTTGAGGTTGCATCTTTAACGACTCCTTGTTTGCCGGGTGACCAATGCCTGGAACGGGCGTCGGCATCGGTTCGCTTGAAAAGACTCCAACCAATGCTTTACAGCGCCATTAACCGAGACGCACATTCTGTGCGTCAAGCCCACCCCCTTCGGGAAGCTTGCTCCAACTGCGGCGTTCCCATTCTTCCTTCAGCACTTCTGCCGCCGCTTTCTCTAGAAATTCTGGTGCTGACCACTCGTCCACATCAAAGTCGTTTTCGATGTAGCCATGTTTGAACATGAAATCCTTGCCAATCTTGATGGTTTGCATGTTCTGCGCGCTTAGACTCGGGACCATATCAACATTCTTAATACCCTCGTATGTATCTTCGGCATCAAGATAGAAGGTCTGGCGGTTGAGAATTGCAGCAGCAGCGTGCTTGTGATCGTTGGACCAACGTCCAACCTTGATCATGGCCTTCATATACGCAACGACCAGTTCCGGGTGCTCCTTCGCCATTACCTCGGTACAAGTAATAACAGCTGGAGTGTTTGCTACTTGAACCCTCCAATCCGGATAACGGGTCAGGTCCTCGATCATCGCCAACTGGCCGGTCGCCTCCTGAATATGCTGAAACACCTTGCTCTGCGTATAAATGGCATCGACCGTGCCTGCCAAAAGGGCCTTTTCCAGTGGGCGGAAGGCGTAATCGTGTTTGTGATCGCGCTTGAGCCAGGTTTCCGACGGATTGTTTATCGGTGTCAGCATTTGCGGGTCGTCGTACCAGTCGTCTGGATAGGGGAATTCGACGATCTCGACGTCGTCCATCGTCATATCGTTCAACATCAGCATGTTCTCGATGCCCATGTGCTCTTGAATGCGCCACCAGTCATTCTTGATCGTGTTTTGGCTTTTGGTGAGGCCGATCTTTTTACCTTTTAGATCTTTCATCTGGAACAGATTGTCACTTGCGCGGACGGCCATGCAGCCGCCTTCGTTGACCCAAGTCGCCCCGAGCAATACCGTCCGGCGTATGTCAGCGTTCACATGAATGGGAGGATAAAGCCCGCCGAACCGGATCAGGTTATCTAGGTTATGGATGTAATGTGGGTACCAATTGTTTCCTTCTGCATGTCGGAAATAATCGTACTCAACCCCAATTTTCTTGTATTCTTCGCGGCACCAGCCAAGTTCCTGATCAACATTGTTGGCCGAAACCATGGGGCAGTTTGTGTACCAAACCTCTTTCCAATCCAAAGGGACGGTATTGGCTTTTCTTTCTTGGGAAGGCATTATTTCGATCCTTTCAGCAGGTATTTTGGCGAGACTCGTCTGTACTTGTTGGCCAAAGTTTACCTGACGCTGATGGGGTTTTGGAACGACAGGGAAAGACAAAGAATAGACATTTTGGGACACAGTGAGTAGATTTGATGAATGTCTTCTTCGGCCTCCACGTCCCAACCGGTTCTTCGTGTCTCTACGGTACATGGCGTGCCCGATATTTTGCGCAAACTTGGACAGAATCCATCGCAGGTCATTGATGATTTGGGCTTTGCACCGACTCTCTTCGACAATCCCGATAATCGCATAACACTTGCTGAACGTGGTAGGTTGCTTGAATGTTGCGGGAAAGTGTCCGGGTGCCCGCATTTCGGGTTATTGATTGGTCAACAAGATGGTCTTGACCAGCTTGGAATTGTGGGGCTTCTCGCTCGGCACGCCCCTGACGTCGGCACAGCGTTGCAACGGCTGATCCGACACTTCCACCTTCAAGCGCAAGGGGTCGAAATCGGCCTTGCTGTCGATGGCGGTCGGGCGCTCTTTTCGTATTCGATCGCTGAAGAAGGCGTTACTGGGCTTGATCAGGTGGGCGATGGTGCCGTCGCGGCACAGTTTAACATTATGCATGAACTCTGCGGTCCCGACTTTAGGGCGCTCGCGGCATGGTTTGTTCGCCCAGCTCCCAAAAACCTGAAACCCTATCGCGATTTCTTTCAGATACGCTTGCAGTTCGATGCTTCAATCTACGGCCTGGAATTTTCTTCAAGTTGGCTTACGCGCCGCTTGCCATCAACAGATGAGGCGCTCGCGCAACTCATTGCCGAGAAGTTATCAGTGCTGGAAAGTCAGACAGCCGAGGACCTTTCCGAGAATGTACGACGATTGATGCAGACGGCCTTGGCCTTCAACCATGTGGATGCCCATCAGATTGCATCGATGCTTGGCTTGCATGTTCGCACCTATCATCGCCGATTGCATAACGATGGGACAAGTCATCGAGAGTTACTGGATCAAACTCGAATGGCCTTGGCATTCAGGCTGCTCGAATACTCATCCAAAGATATTGCCGAGATTTCTACGTTACTTGGATATGCCGAAGCTCGATCCTTTATCCGCGCGTTCAAGCGCTGGACCGCAACTACGCCTGCCCGCTGGCGGAGGCAGCAGACAATTTAGACAGGCTACGAGGCGTTGGCGTCGAGTGACTGGGTCTTGGGGCGGTGGAACTTCGTTGCGTGGGACGGATTTGTTGTTTGCTGATGAGGCTGAGTGTGCCGCAGGTGCATCAGTCCGGATTGTCCCGCAGTGCTGCCTTCTAGCCATCAAAAATTCTGCACCATGTGCCGAACGGCAGGAATGCGAACGCTGCATTGTAGCGTGAGCCGATCTCGTAGATGTCTCTTTTGGGCCGTTCCGGTTCATCCGGAACACTTGGTGAACCAAACTTTGCAAAGGTCGCTTTATGCGCTTCGCGGCCATTGGTTGGAGGCGCAGCATCTGTCCGGTCGGCCATCACCCCTTGAATGGCAGCTTTCGAGAAGTTGGGTCGGATGCTTTGCTCTCGCAGCATAGCTGAAGTCGCACCTGGCACGAATGTCGCGAAAGGGCTGCCTGCAGCCATCCGCACCTGGTGCAGCGAACGGCAGTAGGGAGCCCATTTCGACTAATGCTGCGCATCGACCGAACTACTGCTTTTCAAGGCATGGCTACTCGCCAAGGTGAAAATGCGGTATGCTGAGAGACAACAACAGAGGGCTGCGTATGATATTTCTATTGCGTCACGGGGAAACCGAATTGAATGTGCAAGGACGCCTGCAAGGTCTGAGTCAGGCCAATCTTACGGAAGCTGGACGATCTTTTGCACAAGATACTGCCCGCGTGATATCTCGCGAGGTTGGTGAAGGCGATTGTGTGGTTTTCACAAGCCCTTTGACCAGAGCTTTGGAAACAACCGAAATCATCTCGGCGGAACTTTCAGGTCTGAAAAAAACGGTGGTGGATGACCGGATATCCGAAATCGATTTTGGGAGATGGGACGGGCTTACATACGATGAAATCGACGCGGGCTGGCCCGGTGCCCGTGATGCGGGCATGCCCGGCGAATGGTATTTTAAAGCACCTGGAGGTGAAGCTTTCGATGCCTGCCGGGTTCGCCTTGCGCGTTTTCTGGAAGACGTGACCAACGACCTCCGCGAACACAAGATCATTGTTTCGCATGGATTGGCCGGTCGGGTATTGAGGGGAATTCATGCTGATTTGCCCAAGCCCGACACCATGTCCCTGCCGGTACCTTCGAAAGCCTTTTTTATTTTGCATATAGACGGCGGCATCAAGGAGGTGGTGGTAGAATGATCATCGAAACGGATCGCCTTATCCTGCGGCCGGTAAGCAAGCAAGACACACAAGACATCGCGCAGGTCGTTTTTTCAGACCCCGGTGTCGTAGGAATGCTGGCGCATGACATCAGAACGCAAGACAGCGCCATCGCCGAAGCCGAGCGCTGGACCTCGATCATGGGGATCGACGGTGGCATTTGGGATGATGGTGGAATGGGTCTTTTTGCGATCGTGCTCAAATCCGATCAAGCCTTGGCAGGCGTTACCGGCTTTTACATGGAACGCAACGAACACCAACGCTGGAACGGCGAATATTTCTATGCATTGGGAACTCGATGGCATGGTCGCGGGCTTATGAGCGAAGCTGCTGACACATTGGGTGAGAGGCTTCGTTCCCTTGACGATTTAGGTGTCATCTATGCTGGCTACTGGGACATGATAAACGAAGCCTCCGGACGCCTCCTTCGTCGCACTGGGTTAAAGCCAGAAGGGCGAAAGTCTGTGATCGAAGAATATGGCGCAGATCGATGCCGAATGATATTCGAATTCGATCTTTGGCGCCTCTCAAACGCTGCGCCGGGTGAGGTGCGAGATTCGATCCTAGCCCAAGTTGCACGTCGCGCGGGCGCATTCGTTGCAGAGGACATCATCACCAAGGATGAAGCCCTAAAATCGCTGAAAGACAGATACGGATCGCCTTCGCTGAACCGCGATGCAGTAACGATGCTGGAAGCGTCCATAAAACGCCCCGGCATGGCTTATCTAGAAATTCGTGGCTCGGGCGGCACGGAAGCGCCGCAAAACCGCTTGAAGTGATTAAGGAATCGCCTCTCACAACTGCCAAGTTACCTTAAACCAGACTAATGCCATTAGGAGACATTCGTATGTCTGCTGGCAACGGCAGTTTCGTCCCGCATAGGCGACTTTCATACCGAAATCGTGCCGCAATGTTCGATGAACGTCCGCTATTAATGCGGCGGTGCAGAGTGATTTACTTCAATGGAGGCCAAGCGACAAAACTTTGCAAAGGTCATGACCTGCTCATCGCCGCGGCCCCTGCGGATGGCTGCCCCCAGCCCAGTCTGGACATTCGTGCGGCACCGGCATCAACTGGCACCGCCCGTAGGTCGGGCGAAACCGGTCATTCGCTGCGGCCGCGAAAACTTGCCGCCTCGATACACGGGCGGCCATATTAGTCGCCAATTTAAAGCTAAGAGGTATGAAGTTCGCGGTTAGTGGCATCCCACATCATATGTGCCTGTACACGACCAAGAGCATCTTTTGCGTCGCTCGCGAAGAAGAGCTTTTCAGTTGTGTCATACCCAAGCCGCAACCCAGTACTCATGCACTCAACCATTTGCTGATCTAGGTCGTCTTGAACCTCAAACGGATTAACTTCCTTAACAACGTGAGCAATTAACCCAAGAACGAAAGAGTACCCCCTCGGAATTACGGCGCTTGCAAGTGAGCGAGCTCTAGGACATGCACGCTTGGTGATGGCATCTGCTTGAGGTTCGCCGCCAAGCGTCGTCTCGATTTCGGCCAGTGATTTTCCTGCAATCCATGCTAAAGCACCACTGAGAACATGCCGCATAACTTGTGCATCCAGCGGTGCGGTTTTGGGCTTACCTGAAACAGCCAACATTGCACTCTGCGTATCAGCAAGCAATTCAGCGCGAGCTTCATCGTCTTCAATGAGCCATTCTGTCATCCATTCAACCCAACTAGGTATGCTTGTCGGTAGGTTGCCAATGGACTTGGTGATGCGCTCTTTGAGGCGAACGACGACTTCGGATGACAGTCCACTTTGAGATGCCAGAATAGCGGATGTTTCGTCTGCGCCTCCTTGATGGCGTTCCTCAACTGCTGCGTAAGCGTTAGCTGGATGGCACCAGCGGATTAGCTTGACGGCGCAAATTTCCACGGCAGAAGGTCGTCAAGGCGGCTTTGCGGGTGGCCGTTGGCGATTGCTGAGAGGGTGGCCTTGAGATAGGCGAAGGGTTCGACGCCGTTGATCTTGCAGGTCTCTATCAGCGAGGCGATGCGGCCCCATGCGATGCCGCCTTCGTCGTGGCCGGCGAAGAGCGCGTTTTTGCGATTGAGGGCGATGGGGCGGATGAGGTTTTCGACGCGGTTGTTGTCGATCTCGACGCGGCCATCGGTCAGGAAGGTTTGCAGCCCATTCCAATGGTTATGGATGTAGGTCAGCTTTTCGCCGAGCCGGGATTTACTGGAGACTTTGCGGCGTTGCGCCTGAAGCCAGTCGCCGAAGGCTGCGACCAGCGGCGCGGTGCGGGCCTGACGGGCTGATAATCTCTGGCCGGGCGAGATACCGCGGATATCGGCCTCGACGGCGTAAAATTCGGCGATCCGGTGCAGCCCTTCTGCGGCGATCTCTGATCCGTCGCGGTCGAAGACTTCTTTGAGCTTGCGGCGCGCATGCGCCCAGCAATGGGCCACCCGAATGGGCGTACCACCCTTGCGCGAAGGTTTGGTCAACCGATTATAGCCCTGATACCCGTCGATCTGCAGGATGCCATCGAAGCCGGTGAGGAAGGTTTCGGCATTCTCACCCGCACGACCCGGGGCATAGAAGTAAACCACGCCGGGCGGGTCCTCACCGCCCCAAGCTCGGTCGTCGCGAGCCAACGCCCAAAGATACCCGGTCTTTGTCTTTCCGCGCCCCGGGTCCAGCACCGGAGCCGTTGTCTCGTCCATGAACAGCTTGCCGGATCGTTTCAGATGGTCGGCCAGCCGGTCGACAACCGGCTTCAAATGGAACGCCGCTTTTCCGACCCAATCGGCCAGCACCGCGCGGTGCAGATCAAGCCCTGCGCGCGCCAGTATTTGGCTCTGGCGGTATAAGGGAAGATGGTCCGCATATTTGCTGACCAGCACATGAGCGATGGTGGCCTCGGTCGGCAGGCCGCCCATGATCAGATGCGATGGCGCTGATGCCTGGGTGACCCCGTCGGTGCAGGTCCGGCAGGCATACTTCGGGCGCACGGTGACGATGACGCGCAGCTGGGCAGGCACGATGTCCAGCCGCTCGCTGCGGTCTTCGCCAATTCTGTGCATGACACCGCAGCCGCATGGGCAGATCAGGCTGTCAGGTTCGATGACCTCTTCGATGCGCGGCAGCGCAGCGGGAAGGTTGCCGATGGTGCGCTTGGGCGACGGTTTGGCCGTCCCGTCGCCCGCTTTGGCGGCCTGTTTTTCTTTTTCCGCCTCGACCTCGGCCAGCGCGATGGACAGATCCTCGAACGCCAGTTGTCGCTCATCCTCGGACAGCTTCTCTGACCGTTTGCCATGCAGGGCGTGGTTCAGTTCAGCGATCAGATGTTCCTGCCGCTTGGTGATATCCTTCAGCGCTGTCACCTCATCCATCAATGCCAGAACCGCTGCGCGCTGCAAAACCGGGATGGCAGAAAGATCAAGAATGGGGGCTGTTTGCATAGGCCAGAGCTACCACAAAGCCCCAGTAAAAACACGCAAAACCAGGCGGTTGATTCACTCTGCCGCAGATGGTGGGCGCCTCTCCAGCGCCTTTACCTTCCGCCAGTCCAGACCTGCAAACAGCGCCTCGAATTGGGCATGGTTCAGCGCCATTATCCCAGCCTTGATCGCGGGCCAGGTGAAGGTCGAATCCTCCAGCCGCTTATACGCCATTACCAGACCGGTGCCGTCCCAATACAAAAGCTTTAGCCGATCCGCCCGGCGTGAGCGGAACACAAACACTGTGCCGGTGAACGGATCCTTGCGCAGCACTGATGACACGAGCGCGGCCAGGCCATCATGACCCTTCCTGAAGTCCACAGGCTGCGTCGAGACCAGAACCCGCACCCGATTGGACGGGAACATCATGGCCGCGCACCGATCGCCCGTACAATCTCACCAACCCGCGCAGCCCCTGTGGCGCCATCAAGCCGGATTGTCACCTGGCCGATGCAAATCTCGATAGGACCAGATGGTGCAACGTCAGACTTGGCCAGATGTGCAGACGCTACTGGCACAGGAGCATCGCCGCCATCATCCGCCACTACAATCGACGCAAAACAAAAGTCATCGTCTTCAACTGCGGGCAAAACCAACCTGCCATCGCGCGCCCGACTGCGCCATTCCGATAAATGGTTCGCCCGAAGCCCATACCGGGCAGCAACCCCGTTCACTGTCGCCCCAGGCTTCAAGCTCTCAGCCACGATCCGCGCCTTGACCTCATCCGGCCAGCGTCGCTGACCATTGGTCCGTATGTCCACCCCGTAGTCCCTGAGAAACTCCACCGTAGTCGCCATCGCGAAACTCCTGCCCTAATCTCCGTCAGGTGCGAAATCTCAGGTCAGGTGAGAATTGGGAAGGTGCGGGCCAGGAAACGCTTACACTGCTGCTCTGAAAACAGCAACCTTTTGGTTGAAGGTTTCGATGTTGTCTTTGTTCCGAGCAATATGCGCGGCGAACGACTTCTTTAAATCGAAGAGCTGATCTGTTGCCGTAGACGCATCTTCGGAAGGAAGGTTAGCAAAGCGATTAATGGTATATGCCACTTGTGGGTCTGTGGCCTGACCCACGTTCACGCGGTCTAGTACGATCTGCAGTGGATCGGAGATCGTAACACAATGATCGTCCTCAGGGAGCACAGCCTTTAGCTTCTGTTGAGTTGCTTTTGATACCTGATTCTTCTGGATGAAATGCATGTTCGGCTCAGGCACAAGAAGCACCAGACCGTTTGCCAAATGTCCTGCGCGCCCAGCACGAGCTGCCGCATTCAATATTTCGTGCGCCTCTAAGCTTTCACGTCCTCCTTCAATGCCAGCGCGTTTGTCACCCGCCAATATTGCGAGATGAGCAGGAAGGTTGAGACCTTGCGCCAGGGTTGGTGTCGCAACAATAACTTTCGCGCCGTTGGAGCGCTTGAACATTCTCTCTGCGAGGTCTCGTTCTAAGCGGAGCATTGCCGAGTTGTGGGGAACCGCTACTGCTGGACCAGACAAAAGAGAATGCTTCAGTTCTCCGAGTTCTAGCTCCAGCGCATTCCATCTGAGGGCTTCATAATCAGTTGGCTCCACAGTCTCATTGAGCAACTCGGTAACATTGCCAGCGACCGTTACCGCGTCATTTTTCGTATTCACAAAGATGATCGTCTTGAGACCTTTCGCAGCACCAGCTGCGGCAATGCTCGCGGCGACACCATTGGCATTGGGTGTAAGTCGTACGGAAGGCCCATATTCTAGCTTGCCTGCCAAAAAAACACTGTTGGATAATAATGGAGTCGTCGAGCAATAAAGGTTGTCCTCAGATATCCAGTTATGCTGAAGGCCCCAAATAGCATAGGGATGAGCAGTGAGCTGTTCTTGGGCCTTTTTTCTTAGGGTCTTGGCTGTCTTTTCGAGCCGCGCGTCTTCGGCTTCTTGTGCAGCAATCGCATTTGCACGTGCGGACTCCAACTCTTTTGAGTCGTAGATAACGACACCCCGCGCCTGGCGGCTTGGTTTCCAGATTAGATCAACCGAGACACTTGGCCTGCCTGTCAACTCAGCCAGCCAGACTGCCAGCTCGTCACCGTTCTTGACCATCGCAGAAAGGAAGAGAATATCAGCATCGGATGCTACATTATTGAAACCCAGAACGCAGAGCATGGCATCAAGCGCGCGTCTAATCTTGCCAGACTCTGGGCTCAGAAGATGGCACTCGTCAAAGACCAAGAGAGCTACATCTTGGAAGGCTTCAGAGGCGAAAGACAACATTGCTAAGCATCGTTCAGGCGTCATCACCTCAATATCTTGGAACGTAGCGTCTTCTTGTAGAAGAAGATCGAAATCGCTCGATACAACGGATCCAAGCAGATCCTTTGGAAACATCTCCTGCAGATCTTCGGTGAGCTGTTCTACAAGCGCATGTGTTGGAGCAAGAAAGACCACCTTCTTGCCGCGTGCCAGCGCTCCGGCAATCTTGAGCGAGGATACAGTCGTCTTCCCGGCACCAGTCGGCAAAACCACAACTCCCGAAACGCCTGTTTGGTGAAATTCGCGTTCAACAGCTTGCCTATGGTTTGACCACATATACGGGAATTTTTCGCTCCGAAAGCGAAGCCAGTCTCTCCAAGTTTTTTCGTCCGCTCCTGTCGGTGGAGGAACCTCCAAAAGGCTCGCAGCAGATATGCCATCGGTGGCCGATAAAAGCAGTGATGCTAGATGATGCGGGCCCGCAAAAATAAAATCTATACTTTCCAGCGGACCTGACACGTCGTGCCGTGCGGCGGAGAGGGCTATGACACGCTCGAAGGCCTGTCTCCGGTCGTCGTATCGGCCCAAAACTGTATCAGGTGCGGGCAATTTCAGAAATTCAGCTGCAAAAAGCTCTATGCCCGTTGCAAGGTTCTCAAAGAGAGCGGCCAATGCACGCTCTTCCAAATCCTGAAAATCCCTTGGCACGCGCCAACGTTCCGAGCGCTTTAATATATCATGGAGACTTCCTTTCCCAAGGTCGATGATATGCTCAGTTAAGATTGTCGCTTCGTATGTCTGAACGTCGGTGTTGAGATTGATCGCCGCTGTGGCTTCATTCGCATCGGCGAACTGTTCCGAAAGCAAGAACAGCAATACTGCTGACAGCGCAGGGTCTAGACGATGCTGGTCAATATTTGGCAGGGCCGTAGCATCGGGGTGTGTCTGTTCACGCCGCGCAATAATTTGTTGGGCAGTTGCCGCTACGAAAGAAGAGGCGCGCGCCATCTGTGGCTCTATTTGAAGAACTGCAGTTAGTTCGTAGGTATCCGCTAGTCTCTCAAGCGTCCATTCATCACCTTGCCCGTCAGACGGGGACTCTAATCCCCCAAGTCGGTAAGATGCTAAGTTCGCATACTGGTAAGTTAAGAACGCGGGCAAGAGTTCTGGATCGAACCCCGGAACTGCTGGGGCTGACCTCAGAAGTTCTGCTGTTTGCGCGTCAAACATCTAAGCCTCTTCACCATCTAAATTTTCAAGATACTCAATAGCCTTGTCGGCAAGCTCTGCTATCCAATCGCGCATATCAATTGGCGTGATAAACGATGCACCAATCCGTTGCTCCGCAGTGATGCTTTGGATGCGATCATAGTCCGAGAAGAGGCTTTGACGCGCAGCAAGCGTGTCGAAGTCTGGAGGCAACGAGAATGCAGCGCGATACTTCCTTTTGGCGATTTCAGTCACAGCCGCACTTAGGTGGGCTGCGTCTTTTTCGGCCAGTCCAGCGATACGGAGCAACGCGCCCGCCGCATCAATGATCTCGGCACTTCGAAGATTTTGATGACGATCAAGAAATCCAGGAACAACCTTTGCAAGAAATGTGTTTCTTGGATCGTCTGTGCATTTGTCTTCAAAAACTGTGCTACTCACGACAGCGTCCTGCTCGCCATTTAGCTGCAGCATAAGACCGTCTAAACCTTGGGATGTTGCACTTACATGGGGGTTCTTCAGCAAGGCTTGATCGCCATAGGTGATCTTTGCGGCAATCCACGAAATCACTTCGAAGACAAAGCCGTCGCGTTGCCATTTGGGATAGCCTGTACGTGGTTTTTCAGGAGTGTCCTGTACCGTCAGTTTTACCTTTGCTTCCGCGCGCAGCTCGTCAAAGGAATAGGCAGGTTCGGCGGGGGCAAGCTCTCGAAGGATGTGTGAGGCTTGGATGGCTTGACCCATCGCGACAATGGCTATCAATGCCGCAAGCTCGTCATAGTTGTCGGGAACCCATCTCTCTCCGATACAGTTGTCGTCGATATCGCAATCTTGGCAATGCAGCGGGCGTCCAACTGCAATGTTATCATCTTCGCAATGTTCGGAGTCCGATGTGACGGTCAAAGTATTTCTCAATAAAAAATCTATTTTCTTCGGAAGCTTACTCAACAATGATGTCTATGTCAGCCTTTGCCAAGTCAATTTCACCAATTACCTCTCTTTCCAATCCGGGCAACTTGGGGAACCATCTCTTTTCAGTTGTTTCTTTGATCAAAAACACAGTCGACATGCCGTGTTGCGGTACGAGTTGTCGGGTAGTGTATTAAGATATGACCATCATAGTTTTTAAACTTGCACTGAAAAATTTTTGCCTGTGACGGCGGAGCTGCAGTGCAGCATCGAACCCTAGATCGATGTCCGGTTTGGGCCGACCACGTTCCGAAGGGCGACGATGGGTGGCAGCTTTGCAAAGGGCGCTATCTGCGCATTGCTGACCTTGATGCGTAGTGCAGCATCGACCCGGTGATCAAAGTGGCGGTGAATGGCCGCTTGTTCCTCTCTGACAGGAGCCTCTCGCAGTTGCGGCGAATGACTGGAATCCGCGCTCTGAACACACAGCTAGCACCGGTCAACCGTGGAGATCGCGTCCGCTTTGGGCTGACTTCGGGCATCCGGTGGGGCAGATCAGACCACTGGCGGTGGCCTTTTGGTGCAAAATCAGGTGCTGCACCGCCGCAAGTCGGCTGTGAGCCCAAAGCTGACGGTCTAGCAACTTGCCTTTGCAAAGCACGGAATGCTCTCCACACCGGGAAATTCAGCTTTGCGATCTCTTATCCCTTGAAGCATTAGCGTGGCTATCTCGACATCCTGCCCACGGACGGAAATGAGCGTCACGTGATCCTCTGACAGCCCCTTTTCAGGAAACTGCTCACCTCCCGTTGTCGCGAGTTGAATGTAGTCTCGGCCAAGCCGGTTTTTGTACTCATAGAAATGCTCGTGACCGTTGAACACCGTATATGGCAAATCGGCGAGAGCGATTTCCAATCGGCGGAACTCCGTTTCTTCGGCCTCCCAAGCTGGCTTGTGGGTGATGACGAAGACATGACGCACGTCATTGTTTGATGTGATCGCCTCAACAAAGTAATCACCCTGCGCCTTGCTGATCGCGCCTGTTGATCGTTCCGGGCTCTGCGCATATGGCGTTTGTGCGAAAGCTTCAGGTCCTTCTGTTTTGTAGACTTCGACTGCTCCTGCACGTTGACTAGCAATTATGTCTCTACGTTCGGCTGTCATGTCTTCAGTATCCAGCACAAGAAACAGAACATCCTTGAAGCGGAAATGGAAGTAGTGGGGGCCGTGGCGTTCGGCCCATACCTCGCGTTCTAATTCGCTGGAAAGATCATGGTTGCCACCCACGTAAATTACAGGTGCGCCGATAAGCGCCGCTCGCTCATCAAAGCTTTCCCATTCGGCGATCAGTTCTTCACGATTTCCGCCACCTTCTATCAGGTCGCCGACGCTGATAACGAACTCGGGCCGTAGCAAAGCCATTTGTCGGGCCGCAAGCTCGAATATGCCGGGCCGCTCGCCGCCCGTCAGGTCGGAGTGTATAACGAACGTCAGATCTTTTGGGTCACTCGCTTGCAATTCACCGGTCCAAGGTGTCGCGCCTCCTGTAACAGCGTGCTCGAAATCCTGAGTGGCGGCTTGTGAAGCGCATAGTCCAACTGCCAGCGCGAAAACCACTCCACGGAAAACCATCAGTTGTTGCCCAATGTGTTCTTGTAAATGACACCGTCTTTCATGATCAGGTCGATGTTTTCTTTCGGGTCAGCAAGGATTTTAATGTCTTCCAGCGGATTTCCGTCAATTAACAAAATGTCAGCGTAGGCTCCGACCTCGATGACACCTAGCGGTCCGTCCCGATACCTATTTCTAGGACCTGAAAGAGCGAGGATTTCTCCGCCAATGCCTGTTGCAGATCGAAGGTTCTCGAACGGTGTGAAGTATGGGTTACGCGCGATCCACTCTTGTGATTGAAGACCATATGCATCCTTCGACAGAAAGACGTCTGAACCGAATGCAATCTTCAAGTTGTATTGTTTTGCTAGCTCAACCATTCCGTCGAACCCACTCTTCGCGAGCCCGAATTTTTCTGCCTGATCCGGAGTGAAAGATGGTGGGGCTTCGGATGTGGACATCAGTGCTTCGACCACAAGATAGACGTTGTTTTCAGCCATCTTCTTGATCACATCTTCGGTCATCAGGTGCCCATGTTCCACGCTCTTGGCGCCAAAATCTATCGCTCTGTTAATCGCGTTGTCATAATAGGCGTGCACCATTATGTATGAACCAAAGCTTTCAGCAACATAGGCCGCAGCTTCCAGCTCGTCATTTGTGAATTGATCAATGTCGAGAGGTGAATAAGTTGCGGAAATACCGCCATTGGTAGCCAGTTTTAGCTGGGTCGCACCACCACGGAAATTTTGCCGTGCAGCGGCTAACATCTCATCTTCGCCATCAACGGCATAGAAGTGACCAATGCTTTCAGCGTGGCTGTGCTGCCCACCGAAGCTGTGGTGCGTATTCGTGCGATCCCGCATATCCAAGTGACCGGAAGTTTGCGTGATAAATGCTCCGGAGGAGAACACGCGCGGTCCGTTAAACCAGCCATCGTCGATTGCGCGTTGGACGCCAATGCTCGCACCGCCAGCGTCGCGCACCGAAGTAAATCCACGCATCAGCATATCTTCAGCCATCTGGCCCGCCGCCGCTCCAACATAAATCGCCGTGTATTCGTTTTCGAGCTGCTCAAACGGCGCGATCAAAGACATATGGGTGTGTGCATCAATGAACCCGGGCGTAAGTGTTCGACCGCCACCATCGATAACTCGCGCATTGGCAACGGCCAACGGCTCAGATGAAACTTCGGCAATGAGATTATCGACCACGAGCACATTGGCATTCTCGATGCGGGCTTCGTTAACCCCGTCAAAGACGTGGATATTTGTAAAGAGGATTGGGAATTGCTCGTCTTGCGCAAATCCTGCGGTTGCTATCGCGGACAAGGCCGCGGCAGAAAAAATGCTTTCATCGAGTGCTCCTTAATTTTCACGAAGGATAGGAAACATCCAATCGCGATCATAGGTCAAATCCTTGCTGATTATGGTCTTTATTCGGACGGGCTGCTGCAGTCGGACATTATTTGGACAGAAACGACGCTTGAAGTGTTTCTCGCAGACCCAGAAGGCCAGTTTCCCGAGAGTGCCATGGCTTGGTTCGGGCGCGTCGAAGAAGCCGAGGATCGTCAAAATTTAATTGCATTTCTCAAAACTGAAGACCCGTCGATAAATATTTGTCCGAGTTAGGGAATTCGCCCACACCACGGGTCGGTTTTCAGGTGCCGACACCAATGTCCATTGTAATCCAACTTTTGTCCGAAGAGGTTTGCGGGACGGCCGAGATATCAAACCGCCCTGCAGTCTTATCAGTTCAGCGTGTTCTTGTAGATCACGCCATCCTTCATGATCAGGTCGATGTTGTTCTCATAGTCGACCAGTACTTCTGTTCCGTCCAACGGATTACCGTCCACCAAGATAATGTCCGCGTATGCACCAGCTTCGATCACACCCAGCGGCCCATCTGGATAGGGATTGCGTTCCCCGGTCATTGCCAGAAGTTCACCGTTAATGGATGTCGCCTGACGCAGGACTTCAAACGGCGAAAAGTAGCGCTCGCGACATGAGAATTCATACACAGTGTTCTCGAAGTTTTGCGGCGATCCGAACATGTCTGTACCGAAGGCAACCGTCAGTTCGTATTCCTTTGCGAGCTGCATTTGCTGGTCAAGCCCGGCCAGTGCCTCATTGAACTTTGTAAGACTAACCGGATCGAGGAAGGATACTTCTTCCTCCGAAAGGTTCAGAACCTGACAGCTTGGCGAAAGGACAATATCGTTATCGCGCATGACCTCGGCCGATGCCTCCGTCATCAGGGTTCCGTGCTCAATCACCTTTACCCCATTTTCGATGGAACGAATGATGGCTGTATCGTTGTATGCATGTACAGCAACATAAGTCCCGTAATCCGCCGCGGCTTCTGTAGCAGCGCGCAGCTCTTCAGCTGAGTACTGAACCGTATAGAGCGGATCGTAGACCGAGGACACGCCACCGCCCGCCATCAACTTGATCTGTACGGCTCCGCGGCGAAGCGCCTCTCTGACAGCGCGCTGCACCTCTGCGGGACCATCAGCGATGAAAGAAAAATGCTCGTAGAACTGCTGCTTGTGCGCAACCTCATTGGGATGTGGATCATTATAGTCCCTGAAGTCCCCGTGGCCGCTCGTTTGCCCGATGACTGCGCTGGAGGCATAGATCCTCGGGCCAATGGATTGACCGTCCTCAATGGCACGCTGCAAGCCCATGGCCGGTCCGCCGATGTCCCGGACGGTCGTCCAGCCGCGCATCAGAAAGCCATTTGCAATCTGGGCGCTTGCCGCGCCGATATAGAAAACATCGTGGGAATTGAACCAGGCTGAAGCCGAAACAGGGAACATGAGATGGCTGTGGCCCTCGATAATCCCGGGCATCAGTGTTCTGCCGCCCCCGTCAATGACTTGCGCATTGGCTGCTGTGAGCGGTTCGGTGGAAATCTCTGCGATCAGGTTGTCCACAACCAGAACGTTGGCATTCTCAATCCGTTCTTCGTTTATCCCGTCGAAGACGTGAACGTTGGTGAAGATAACGCGGGTCGTTTCATCTTGCGCAAAGGACGTGTTCGCGGCGATTGCGAAGCTCAGCGCTGTTGCGAATAAGGTGAGTGAGTTCCTGACCATAAGGTCTCCAATCCAAAAGTTGCCCTACGAAGCATACCTTATGCGACTTTGGTCCGTTAGCCTCTGTGAACATGCACCGGGCCAAAACGCGGCTCCTCGGGCAATTCTTCCTTGAAATCGTACTGTGATCAAAGATAGCACCTACCGCATGGTAACATTTGATAGCTCATCTCTAGAACCTGTAGTTCGGTTGTCGCTTTTTCGTCCGTTCATCGAATACGCTGAGGAGAAGGGCTTTAGCTTGGATGAGCCCCTCGCAGCTCTTTCCGTCACCCGGGAAGAGGCATTCAATCCGGCCACCTTTGTTCACGCTGAAGCTGTTTATTGCTTCCTGAATACTTTGGCGGATCTTGTTGGGGACCCGCATCTAGGGTGTCACGTCGGTGAAAGCACCGACATCCGGGAGTGGCCGCCCTTTGCGACAGCGTTCGAGAACGGGGGCTCTTTGGGAGACTTCTTCGGGGCTTGGATCAGGTCAGTCCCGCAACACGCTACGACGGTCCGATACGAACTGGTCCAACGTGCCGGGGAAGCTCTTCTCAGAGCCAAACGCCCCCGACAACCCTTGAATAGTCCCAGACAAACAGATGGTTTTGGCATAGCGATGTTCCTTCGCGTGTTTGATTTTGTCCAAGGGATCGAGGTCCAGCCGGGAGACGTACGCGTGCGCACAATGTACCCGGAGGCGTTTCCTTCGGCTTATAGGGGCGCATATGTCGGAAGATCAGGCGACTACGCCGCAGTGGTATCATTTCCGTCCGAGTGGTTACCCGCTCGAATTGTTTTGAAGCCCGAAGCGGCGAACACCTTAGGCGATCAAGCATCGGCATCTAAGGCTGGGGTATCGCTTGTTCACGCGGTCAGGACATCGGTCGAACGCTTGCTTCCTCGCGGGTGCGTGACCGTAGAAAACGTGGCAAATGCCGTTGGTCTGGAACCGCGCAAATTGAAGCATGCATTATCCAAAGTCGAAACAAGTGTGTCTCAAGAACTTCGGGAGGTGCGCCTGACCCTCGCCAAGGAAGCACTGGCCAAGACCGACACACCTATCGCCGATCTGGCTACACGGCTCGGCTTCTCCGACCCAGCACACTTTAGCCGTTTCTTCCGCGCGCAAACAGGGATGACACCGAGCGAATTTCGGCGAAACTAGTTACCTTTAAATAACTTACCGATAGCACCTGTCAGCGAACGTCCGTTTAGCGGCCATCACGTTTCGCAAATTGAACGGCAACAAAGTCCGCTCTGCCGTCATTGCCCGAACGGAAATGCTGCGCGATGCACGAACGGCAGGTCTGGGGACGCTGCACTGCGATGACGTTCGACCTACCCAACGTCCGGTGAGGGCCGTTCGCGCGACTTTGCAAAGGTCACTATCCTGCGCACAACAGCCATTGACGGCCAGAACGGCATCCTGGGCGTGGGTCGGAGCGGCTGGTGTTGGCCCGGAACGTCTGTTCGCAGCCCAAAGCGGACACGATCCGCGAAGCTGTGCCACTACCACTACCCCCACAGGGAGGGCGGACACCGGGCCTTCGCTACTGGTGCGAGGCGAGATAGCGTCAACGGCGAGAGCAGACATTTAAATGGCCGCAGATCGGAAGCTCGTTTTTGCAGCGGAGGGCGGCCGTGAATCCAGAGGAGGCGAAATTATCTAATCTATAATTGTATCACAGGCAGCCAGCGCACAATTTAGAACAGCACTTCCAATTCGACGCGAGCGCATCAGGTGAGATATCTATTTATTTCTGGGTCCCTTAGGAAATAATATTGCGGGGCGGCTCGAGGTAAAGAAACCGCCCCGCGTACAGCTCAGAAATCAGCCGGAAGACCGCCGATCATTTGATGCCGTATTGAGTAAGAAGAGTTTTCCGGACACTTTCACAGCGCCCTGCATCCAGCGGCTTGCCGAGGTAGTCACCATCCTCTGCCGCTTTCTTCATAAGCAGCGCTTTGGTTTTATCGCCATCTGCAGACAGATTACTGAAGTCTTTGGTTGTTGCCGCAACAAGCAAACCATACCGACCGTTGTCATCGTCCGTCATGAAATTGTCGCGGCAGTATTCCATAGCGCCAGCATTCGCGCCAAGTTTGGAGGCATCCGATACCTGCGCAGAGGTTGCAGTCGCGGCCAATAGCGCACCAACTGTCAGACCTGAAACCAGTCTATACTTCATCGTTATTCCCTATCTTGTCTAGAGGTTCATTCCGGTGAAAGCAGGGCGGCCGAGGTAAACAAACCGCCCCGCTGTGTCACAACTGTTGTGACGAAGCCCAGATCATAGGATCAGGGGTAGACCTTTGGTTCTGAAACCGCGGGCCGGTACATGATGCTGTCGCTGTCTGCCAATGTGTTCTTGTAAGCACGGCCGTCCTTCATCACCAACTGCAGCTTGCTCTCGTCGAGGATCAGATTGATGTCCTCCAACGGGTTGCCGTCCCAAAGCAAAATGTCTGCGTAGCTCTCCGGGGCAATCCGGCCAAGGTGGAAGCTCGGATATGGATTTTTCGGACCAGACCAGGCCATCACGATTCCGGCATTTCCAGTCCAGTGCTTCAAAGCTTGTGCAGGTGTAAAGCCAGCGTCGACATTGCAGGTGATGTCTTCCTTAATCTTCTCGACCAGACCGGGGCTGAACATGTCAGAACCGCCGATGGTAAACATATCGTATTCGTTCATCCATTTGGACATCGCCCGAACACCTTCGCCGACCCGGACACCCTTCAGCTTTTGCTCATGCGTAAAGAATGCGGGCATGGATTCGTAGCTGCCGAAGGAGTTAACACTCATAAAGCACTGGAAGCTCCAGACGATGTCCTCAGTCTCTTTGTATTTAGCGACCATTTTCTTGACCATGTCTTCCGAGATCAGGAAGCCATGTTCAAAGGACCGAGTCCCAAGGCGCAGGTGCCTCTCGTAGCTCTCGTCGTGATATGCATGAACAGCGACATAGGTGCCGTTGTCGGCCGCGATTTCCACAGCTTTAGCCACTTCTTCTTCGGACAGGCCCATAATGTCGAGCGGGTCAAATTCGCTGGAGACACCGCCACCGCCCATGACCTTGATGAACCCTGCACCGCGCCGCAGGTTCAGGCGTACCGCCTTGGTCACCTCGTCAGGCCCATCAACAGTCCATGAGTTTTGCGAAGCTTGAGTCACGTCGGCATGTTCCGCGATAATCCCAGGAGGGACGTTGCGACCGGCCCAATCACCATGACCACCTGTTTGTGAGATAGCGCCACCAGAAGAGACGATCCGCGGTCCGGGAATTAGTCCCATGTCAATGGCCTTGGCAATGTCCAGCGGATCTCCTGCAATATCCCTAACAGAGGTAATACCCTTCATCAGGATGTTGTTCACGAGGTGGTGCTGTGCGATCGCGCCGCCCGATGCCTCGTCCCATCGCGTCTGATATGCGGCTGTGCCTTCTGGGGGATTCAACATGACGTGCTGGTGCATGTCGATCAGCCCGGGGGTCATCGTTTTGCCGGTCCCATCGATAACAAACGCGCCTTCCATGTCAATCGGGTCGGTCGAGACCTGCGTGATGACATTGCCCTCGACCAGAACGTTTGCGTCCATGAGCAGGTCCGGGCTGAAGCCGTCAAAGACATCGACATTGGTGAACAAGATTGGTGGTGGCGCGTCTTCCTCCGCTTGAGCAATGCTGAGTGGAGCAAAGGCAACACCTGCCGCAAACACCACCGATTTGATTGAACTGGACATGATCTTGATCTCCCCTGATGAACTTCCGGGGAAATCTAGCAGATCAGCTGAAGGATCGGTGGCCACTTTTCGATCAAAAACACGATTCTGAAACTAAAAATGGCAACCGCTGAGGAAATTAAGGCGTATGCTGGGCCAAGGAGTCGCCCATGCCGCACACAACCAATTCGCAGGCCCATCAGGAAGGTTTTATTCGCTTGGCGCTGGTGCTGCCTTTTTTGGACTATCTGAACGCTCGCGACATTGACCCACACCCGGCGCTGGAGGAATTTGGTGTGAGTGAAGACCTGATGCGCGACGCCAAAGTCTATGTCCACGCCGAGCTGGTTTTTGGTTTGTTAAACAAGCTGTCGGAACTGTCTGGCGACAAATACCTTGGTATCCATGTCGGTGAAACTTTTGACCTCCAATCTTGGCCTCCGTTTACCAATGCGCTTCAGGGACCATCAACTCTGTTCAAGTTCTTCGCCGATTTCGTGCGCTTGGTGCCGCAGGAATCCAGCTCTGTTCTTCACAGTCTCATCGTTGAGGCTGACAGGGCGATTTATCGTATTGCGCGACAGCAAGAGCCGTCGGTCCAGCCACTTCAAGTCACGGGCTTTGGTGCTGCCGTTTACGTCCGCCTGCTGCAATCGGTTACAGGCCCAAACTGGGATCCTTCGGTGGTAGCCTGGGAAAGTCGTTATCTTCTCGGCGTACCACTAGGCTACAGCGGCATAGAAACCCGGGTCGGACCCGACCCAGGTATGGAGATCAGCTTTCCGACGGCTTGGCTTCACAAGGACGTCGCAATCGGATCACGTTTCGCTAGCGCACAACCGGTGTCGTCGGAGCAGGATGTTTCAGTGGTTGCCGCCTTGCGATCTGCTCTGCGAGACAAACTGGACGAGACAGTTCTGAAGCCTGCATCGGTTGCCAGTCTGCTCGGCATCGACCCTGACTTACTCATCAATGCACTGAAACATAATGGCACAACATTGCCGCGCGAAATCAAACGCCTGAAGATCGACGTGGCCAAGGAATACTTAATGGACCCTACGCAAACCGTGGCAAACATCGGCGCTTCACTGGGGTACTCGGACAAGGCGCATTTCACACGCTTCTTCCGCTCCCAGATGGGAATGACACCGACGCAATTCCGAGTCGGCAAATCATAAGAACAGATATTAGTTGATCCGCCTATCGCTACAGCAGCACAGCCCATGACGGCCACTGAAATCGGTTGCTCTTATTCGAACGGTGGAAATGCCCGCTGACCGGCGTTTCACTGGCCAAAATGCTGCGCTCTGCACGATTGGCAGCAATGACGGGCTGCACCGCAGCATCTTGGGAGGTTTTCGAGGTCCGGTCCGGGCCGCGAGCAGCCGCACCGACCCACGCCTTGGATGCTGTTCTGGCCGTCAATAGCTGCTGTGTGTAGAAGCGGACTTTGCAAAGTCACGCGCTCGGCCCACGCCCGCCGTCCATCAGTAGCGCCGGTGCCGCGTTGCGGCTTCCCGAGATTGGCCATTCACGAATCGTGCCGCATTTTCGAAGGGTGAGGGGCCGTAGCGCGGGACAATAGCTGCCATTGAATGGTTTTGGTGCAAATGCGCATTTACCCGTAGTCTGGCCGTGGGCCGCGCGTCGAGTTTCAGGTCACAGGTGCTCTCGTGGGTAATCATGAATTATTGGAACCAATGGCCAAGACAGTCGTCACACGTTCCGTCAATTCGCTAAATCGCGGGACGCAGACCTATGAACGGCCAATGTGTTTGTCAGTCAGGCGCTTATTCAAGTCCTTGGTGGTGTTTCCCATCGGATAACTGATCTCGGGGACAGAAATCCCCAACCAGTTGCACAGCGGATCCCACCCGTCGCCAAGATTATGAACCAACAGCCGCTCTGGGTCGACAGTCTCGATAACCTCTTCTGTGTTCCGGTTATAGGTCGCAATGGCGTGACCCCGGTCGTCTGGACGCCCGCCAAAAACCTGCTCAGCGACCAACAGTACACCTAGCCCGTCCGGATCATCACCACTTTGGAAGTGTTTCAAAAGCGTTGCCTCAAAACTGGTCCACCAGCTTTCCGCCGAACGCAGCGTCAGCAGCACTTTCGCATCGGGATATTCATCTATCAAAGTCCGCCAGTAATGAGCAGAAGGCCAGTCGACGCAGGCGTGATAGCCTGTAAACAGCAATTCCCAGTCCGGCTCGGCACCTTTGGCAAGATCAAGCCACGGCTGCCTTAGTGGCGTCCCCTCTTCAAGCTCGAACATATGGTGCGTAGGCCCGACGCCAAGAATGTTCAAAGCGGTGCGCATTGAATCGGTGCCAGTCCTGCCAAATCCAGTTCCAATAACGTTTAGTGTCATGAAAATCTCCAAACCTGTTGGTGCCTTGAAATTGGGCCGACTGGCTGCCTCAATAGACGCCGCTCAGGTCTCGGTGTCAAAGTTTTCCCACGGGGCGCGGCAGCAGCGATAGGCTATCGCCGGTTTTGAGGGCAACCAGGGCTCTCTGCTGCCATTGGATCGGTTGCAGCATGGGCCAAACGCCAGCGATACGGACGGCCCAAATCTGCCGTTGCCCGGCTCGTTGAACGCTGCGCTGCGGCTTCCCCAGTCCAGCCATGCGTGCCCACTTAAAGACGTGATGGCTCTAAGGTCGTCGGAGGGGGGTGCACATCGCCAGACGATGCCAATCGCTTTCCGCTTTCACAAAGCCACGCTGCACTCTAAACACACTCATCTTCGCTATTCCGGGAAAAATCATGGCGCAAAAAGCCACCATTTATAAAGTCGAGCTTTCCGTTTCCGATATGGATCGTCATTATTATGAAATCCACAAGCTGACCGTTGCCAAACATCCTTCGGAGACGGATGAACGGCTGATGGTGCGTCTTCTCGCTTTTGCACTGAATGCCCATGAACAATTGGAACTTACGAAGGGCCTGTCAACTGATGATGAGCCTGACATTTGGCTCAAAAGCCTGAGTGGCGAGCTTGAATTGTGGGTGGCGTTGGGGCTCCCAAGCGAGAAGATCGTGCGTCAATCTTGTGGTAAAGCCAAAGAGGTGATTGTCTATAGTTATGGCAGGACGGCCGAGGTGTGGTGGGAAAAAATCAAAAACAGCACCACCCGGTTTAATAACCTTCAGATTGTCAATTTTTCAGAGACGGATACCAGTGACTTGGGAAACCTTGCAAGTCGCTCGATGAAGCTGCAGGTCAATATTCAGGATGGCGATGTGATGGTCAGTGTTGATGATAGCATCGTGTACGTGACCCAGACCAAATGGAAAAATGCAGTGTAGGCACGGGAGATTAAGCATCTGCTCTACTTCCGGATGATGCCATCATTTGGGGTCGCAACCAGCTTGCTCAACGCGGACGGCTCTTGACGGTCATTCGTGCCCCATGCCGCTCATGTCTACGTCGAGCCCAAATCAAAAATGCTGCACAGCCAGGGAATGATACCTATACTTCTCAGTGGCGACATCCGATTTGTGAGGCTTGGAGTTCAGTTTGCCCGAAGATATGCAGATATCTATCCATCTGAGCCATTGCTGAACAGCGATGTGTTGGATCACCCGTCAGCGGCGGCGTTGATGTCTGTCCGGTATTTTCGAGCCGAACCCGACAGTATGCCGGAGGATGTTTTTGCCGAGCACCACGTGCTCTTGAACCTTTAAGACAACCCGCACCGTGTCCAAAACTGGCGCGATGGAAAGCTGCGTGATTTCACGTTCCACCAAGATGAAATTGTCGTTACTCCTGCTGGCATGCGGTCAGGCTGGCGCTGGTTTGCGCCATCTGATGTGATTGTCGTCACGCTTGATCCGAGCAAGATCGCACGATTTGCGCAATCCCAACTGGGGATACTGCTCGATCCACAACAGCTCTGCGATCTGCCCCAATTCACCGACGCCGATCTCTGCGCAGCAGGGGTCATCCTGCGCGACGCACTGGAAGATGACGACATTTCGTCTGCCGTGATGTTCGAGGCAATGAGCCGTGTGTTTCTCGTCAAGCTGCTACAGCGCTATGGCAAACGTCGCCCGGAAGAGGTGGAGCTCTCGGCCCGCTTCACATCACAGCACTACCAGGCTGTGTTATCCCATGTACAAAGTCGGCTGGATCAAACGATTTCCGTTGAAGAGCTGGCAAAGGAGACCGGCATGAGCCCCTCCCATTTCGCTCGCGTCTTTAAGGAAACACTGGGAACAACTCCAATGCAGTTCGTCATGGCATATCGCATCGAGCAGTCCATCAAGATGATGGAAGACGCCACGCGACCGCTTGGGGATATCGCTCTGGCCTGCGGATTCTCGGATCAGGCGCATTTTACCCGCAGCTTCAAACAGCTTACAGGACGGACCCCGCGCGCGCATCGGGCCACTCAAAAGACCTAAAGCAGAATCCTTCAAAACTTAGGCGGGCAGGTGCAATTAATCCTGTCGGCCACCGCGTATCTCATTGGTTATCGGGCTTCGAGCCCACCCAGATCACCACGAGGAGATACCCCAATGAAAAAGCTTTCCGTTACAGCCGCCGCAGCTCTCATGGCGTCCACGGCCGCCATTGCTCAGGTCGAGACCCGTACCGTAACCTTCGAGAACGAAGGTGCCATCCTGTCCGGCACCTTATATCTGCCAGAAGAGCGTAACGACGCGCTGCTACCTACCGTCGTCGTGACCGGTGCCTGGACGTCCGTTCAAGAGCAAATGCCCGCGAACTATGCCCGCGAGATGGCCGAACGTGGCTTTGCTGCCTTCACCTTCGATTTCCGGGGGTGGGGCAAATCTGGCGACCTGCCGAACAGCTTGCGCTTTGTGGAAAGCCCCGAAGCCAAAACCTCGGACATCAAGGCTGCGTTTGAGTTTGTCGCAACCCTGCCCGAAGTCGACGTCGATCACATCAACGGTTTGGGGATCTGTGCGTCCGCCGGCTACATGGTCGATGCCGTTTCCGGCAATCCGCTGGTGCAGCGCCTTGGTCTGGTGGCGCCGTGGCTGCAAAACAAAGAGATCGTCGAAGCGGTCTATTGTGGCGCGCAAGGCGTTGCTGGCCTGATCGAAGTCTCTCACGTTGCTGAAGCCAAAGGTGGTGAGATCATTCCTGCCGCTGGTCCTGAGGGGGCCGAAGGCGTTCTGATGCCAATCGGTGGATACTACTACGAAGCCGACCGCGGTGCGATCCCGGAATATGACGACAAGTGGAACAATGCAGGATGGGAAGGCTGGCTGACATATCACCCCGCCGACAATCCAGAACGCTTGGACAAACCGCTCTCCATTGTGCATTCCGAGAGCGCCGCTATTCCGCAGGGCGTGCAGACCTTCCTTGCAGGCTTTGCCGGTGATGCGACGGCACAGTGGCTGGAAGACGTGACCCAGTTCGATTTCTACGACAACCCCGAGGACGTCGCCCGAGCGGCTGAAACCATGGCCGAACACTTCCGCATTGGCCTTGACGGCTGACCTGATCAGGTAGGCGCCGGGCCAGGGGGATTGTCGCCATGCTGTCGGCAATCTCGAGGCGACGTGTTTCATCGTCCCTGGGCGTGACCTCTGGCCGGTTTCACGGCACACGCCTTGCGGTGTGCCGTTCCTGTTCAAACGGGTGGGAAAGCCTGGCCTCGGCGTCGTGGGCATCCATCGGTTCGCCGCAGTCGGGGCAGGTCATTTGTGGCCTTACGACTTGACCGCAGGTTTTGTGGACGATCAGCACGGGTGAAACCTCGGCGTTCAACCAGCGATCACCCCATTGTTTCAGCGCGATGATGAGCGTCCACAAGTCGCGCCCTTTCTCGGTCAGGCGGTATTCATGGCGTGGCGGGCGGACTGAATAGGGCGCACGCTGGATGATCTCTTGCGCTTCCAGTTTTTTCAAACGCTGCGACAGCAGGTGGGACGACATGCCCGTGAGGCGCAGGAAATCGTCAAATCGCCGGGTGCCCAGGAACATTTCCCGCACAATCAGAAGCGTCCATTCATCGCCCACCTGCGCAACAGCGCGTGCGATGGTGCAGGAGTGTGACGGAAGGTCAGAGCGGCTCATGAATGGTCACTTCATTTTTTGAATTGACTAGTTTCTAAAGTTGAAGTCTCCTGATTGTCAAACAAATCCCAAAGGGCTGCCCTGCAAGTGCTTTGCCCGACGCTGGCACTTGGCCAGCAGGTCTCGGAGAGGTCTGTCATGAAAGTCTATTTTGCACCCCAATCGCGTGCCGTGCGCACTGTCTGGCTGCTCGAAGAAATCGGGCAGCCCTATGAGCTGGAGAAATTCACGCTGGGCCAGAAAGAAATGCGTGGCCCCGACTACACGGCGATAAACCCCAATGGCCGTGTTCCCACGCTGGTTGATGGGGACGTCACGATCACCGAGAGCACCGCGATCGCGCAGTATCTGGCAGCCAAATATGCCCCGGACCTTGGGCCCGGCCCTGAGGCCCAGAACTTTGCCGAATACCTGCAATGGCTGCACTATGCCGAGGGCATGATCATGCCGCCGATCAACACCTATGTAGTCGAAACCATCCTGTTGCCGCCTGAACGGCGCAATGATGAGATCGCGGCACGCGCACTCAAGCTTTTGAACCGCACACTTGCGGCCGTCGAACGGCACATGGAAGGTCGGGAATTTCTGGCCGGAGAGTTCACGATTGCAGACACGATAACGGGTCACGCGGTTCTCATGGCACGGCGCTTGGGCGCAGACTTTGCACATCTGCCGAACCTGTCGGCCTATGCGGACCGGCTCGAGGCCAGGCCCGCCTTTCAGGCGGCAGAAACGGTATAGGCTAACGGTATGAGCGCAAAACCCATCTGTCTGATCATCGGTGCCGGGGACTATATCGGCGCAGCCATTGCCAAGCGTTTTGCCAGTGGTGGCTATCACGTCGTGATGGGCCGCCGCCGCGGGGGAAAATTCGCCCCGCTTATTGCCGAGATCGAAGCGGCAGGGGGCAGCGCCCAGGGCTTTACTTGGGACGCGCGCCAGGAAGAGACCGCTACAGAGATGTTCGCGCATGTCGAGGATGAGATCGGACCGATAGACATCTGCATCTTCAATGTCGGTGGCAATGTTCGGTTTCCCATTCTCGAAACGACGGAACGCGTGTTTCGCAAGGTCTGGGAAATGTGCGCCTATGCTGCGTTTCTATCCGGGCGGGAAGCCGCGAAATACATGGTCGCGCGGCGACGCGGCTCGATCTTTTTCACTGGGGCAACCGCGTCGGTTCGCGGCAGTTCGGGATATGCCGCCTTTGCCTCGGGTAAATTCGCGCTGCGGGGACTGGCGCAATCGATGGCCCGTGAATTGGGGCCGCAAAACATCCATGTGGCGCATCTTGTCATTGATGCGGGCGTCGACACCGAATTCGTGCGTGATCGGATGCAGCAGGCGGGCAAGGACCCTGTCAGCCTGCCACCAGACACGCTTATGAACCCCGAAAGCATTGCCGAAACCTATTGGACCCTGCATCACCAACAGCGCGATGGCTGGACGCACGAGCTGGATATCCGCCCCTACGCTGAAACATGGTGACCGCCGGCGGGGGGTGTGACCCCGCGCGCGCCAGCGCTCTCCCAAACCCACAGAAAGCGACGCAATGTTCGATCAATTGCTGAACGGGGTGCTCCCAGTCTTTGCGATTGGCGCGCTGGGCTTTGTCTTTGGTCTGCGTGGCATTTTTGATTTCAACATGGCCATGGCACTGAATAAATTCGTGATGTTCGTCGCGATGCCGGCACTGGGGTTTCGATTGCTGGCCAATGCCCCGCTGGGAGACTTCAACCTGGTCATGCTCGGCGGGTATTTTGTTACCGAATTGCTGATATATACCGCCGGTTTCCTGATCGCCCGGCGGATCTTCAAAGCAGATGTCATGGAGGCTGCTCTTCTGGGATCGGCCATCGCGCTGACCAACCACATCCTGTTCGTTCTGCCGATTGCGATCACCCTGTTTGGCGAAGGCGCAGTTACGCCGATTGTCGCCATCATCTCCATGGACGGGATGCTGATTTTCAGCGGGTCTTTGATCCTGATGGATGTTTTGGCGACCAAGGGTGCTTCTCTTGGGCACACAATTGGCAAGATCGCGCGCAATCCTCCCTTGGTTGCCATGGCACTTGGGCTTGTTGTCGGAGTGCTGGGCTTGTCAGTGCCCAGGGGCTTTGACGTCTTCACGGACTTTCTGGGCGGCACGGCGTCGCCGGTGCTGTTGTTTGCGCTTGGCGTCATTCTGAGCCAGAAGGTGAGCGGGTCCCGACCTATGTTGCCGGTGGTCATCACAGGTGTGAAGCTGGTGGTTCACCCGTTGCTCGCCTGGGCGATTTTTGCCGGCGTTCTGCAACTGGCACCCGAGGAGCGCAACCCGGCCATGATGGTGGCAGCTGCGCCTTGTGGGGTCATGGCCTTTATGATGGCACTGAACTATGGCGTGCGGGTTGACGCCATCGCCCGTGCCATTCTTTATTCATCGATAGGATCGTTGGTCACAGTGACACTGGCAGCAGCGCTATAGCGCGGCAGACAAATGAAAATTGTAGCAAGGAGAAAACATGACAGATAGTTTTTCAGGCGGCTGTGCCTGCGGTGCGATCCGCTACACCTCTTCAGGTCCTGCTCGATACATGGGCAATTGTCATTGCCGCCATTGTCAGCAGGCCACCGGTGGTGCCTATTTCCCCGCGGTTCTGGTTAAGCAATCCGATTTCAAAATCGAGCAGGGTGAGCCAAGCTGGTTTGAACGCCCAGCCGATCGTGGACATGCCATGCGCCGGGGTTTTTGTGCGACATGCGGCTCGCCATTGTTTCTGATTAACGGCGCGGGCGAGGGAGCGATCGTGATTTATGCAGGCAGCCTGGACGACCCGAGTTGGTACGCGCCCAGTCGTGACATCTTTGTAAAGAGCGCGCAGCCTTGGGACGTTATGGATCCGAACCTGCCAAAGTCCGATGAGATGCCCCGATAGGAACCCAAGCCCTCGGCATGGGTATTTTTGCGAGACTTGGAACACTTCCGCCTCGAACGCTGGGGCGGATTGATCTGCAAGGTCAGGTCCAATTCACGGTCTCCCGACCATGCAGATCAATGCGCGACGTCGCACTGCGAGTGTTGTCCGCGCCCTGCACAGCCCAAAATTCATGCACAGCGCCAGGCCCCTGAAGTGGTCGCACCACCGTGGCAACCGGCGCAGGTCAATCATCCAGCGGAATAAGCCCCGATTTTGGACGTCGTCAGCCTGTTGTTGACCAACGCTTCGGCAAATGTCACCGCCGCTGAAACACCGTCGATAACCGGCAAACCAAAATCCACACTGAGTTGCGCCATCAGATCGGCCATTCCCGCGCACCCCAGAACAATCGCTTCGGCGTTGTCCTGTTCGATTGCCTGGCGGATTTCAGAGCGAATTTTGAGCAGGGTTTCAGGATCACCGTCTTCGAGTTTGAGCACAGGTATGTCCGTGGCCCTGACGCGCACACATTTCCGGGACAGGCCATAACGCATCAGATTGTTTTCCAGCCCCGGAACCGAGCGGGACAGGGTGGTGATGACGCTGAATTTGGTCGCGACCATACCCGCCGCGTGATAGGCGGCCTCGCCGATACCCAAGACAGGAACCGAAACCAGAGAGCGCACGGCATCCAACCCGGTATCATCAAAGCAGGCAATGACGATCGCATCCACATCCGGATGTCTTGCGACTTCATCCAGCAGACCTGGAACGCATGTTGCGACGTCCAGAAAGCCCTGAATGCTGGCCGGTCCGCTTTGCGAGTTCGCGGCGACGATTTCGGTGTCATCGCGCGCCACAGAGCGCGCGGCAGCTGCAATCTTCTGTGTCATCGAGACAGTGGTATTGGGGTTAATGACTAGGATTTTCATGTCCGATCAGACCTCGCCGCCCAAATACGCTGCCTTGATCCGGTCATCGTGCAGCAATTCCTTGGACTTGCCTTCGATCACCACATTGCCGGTGGCCATGGCATAGGCGCGGTGCGAAATGCTGAGCGCCATGCGCGAATTCTGTTCCACCAGCAGCACGGACACCCCTTCGTCGCGGTTGATAGCAACGATTGAACGGGCAATGTCCTGGACCAGCTTGGGGGCTATCCCCAGGCTGGGTTCATCCAGCAGCAACAGCTTGGGTTTGGCCATCAGGGCGCGCCCGATCACCATCATCTGCTGTTCGCCGCCCGACAATGTGCCAGCCGCCTGTGTGTAGCGTTCCTTGAGCCGCGGAAACCGGGTCAGAATGCTGTCCAATGTGGTCTGGATGTCGGCCTTGTTGGTGCGGGTGAAGGCCCCCATCATCAGGTTGTCCTTGACCGACATGAATGGAAACACCCGCCGCCCTTCGGGCACCATGGCAATGCCGCGTTTGACGATGCTGGACGGATTGACACCATCCACGCGGTCGCCTTCGAACGTGACAGAGCCTTTGACCGGATTGGCCAGCCCGGTAATGGCGCGCAGGATCGACGATTTCCCGGCACCATTGGCACCGATCAACGCAACGGTTTCGCCCTGGTTGACGGTCAGCGACACCCCCTTCAGCGCATAGACATGGTCGTAATACAGCTCGACGTTTTTGAAATCCAACAGTGCTGTCATGGCCTACATCCCGATTTCATCATCGACACTGCCCAGATAGGCTTCGATGACTTTTTCATTGTTCTGGATTTCCGACGGTGTGCCTTCGGCGATCTTTTCGCCAAAGTTCAACACGACGATCCGGTCCGAAATCGTCATGACTGCGGGCATATCGTGTTCCACCAGCATGATGGTCACGCCACGTTCGTCACGCACCGAACGTACCAGATCGACCATGTTCATGGTTTCATCATGGTTCATGCCTGCAAAAGGTTCGTCCAGAAGCAGAACCTTGGGGTCTGTTGCCAGACCGATGGCGATGCCCAACGCGCGCAGATTGCCCTGCGGCAGGTTGCTGGCCAGTTCGTTGCTGATCGCGGACATGCCCAGAAAGTCGAGCAGCTCGTCGGCGTATTGGCCAAAGGCAGTAACGTCTTCCCTGGCGGTTTTGGACCCCCAGAAGTACCCGGCCAGCGACGCCTTGGCGCGCAGATGCTGGGCCACAACCACGCTTTCACGCACAGTCATGCTTTTGAAGATCGTGGTTTCCTGGAACGTTCGAACGATGCCTTTTCGCGCTACGATGTGTGGTTTCAGGTTCGAAATCCTTTCGCCGCGATACAGCACCTCGCCTGTTGTGGTGGGGGTAAACGAGGAGATCATCTTGAACAAGGTCGATTTCCCGGCCCCGTTTGGTCCGATCACCGACAGGATTTCGTTTTCGGAAACGTCAAAGTTGATGTCGTTGTTTGCGGTCAAGCCACCGTATTTTTTGGTGACGTTTTTGACCTGTAGCAGAGCGCTCATTTTTCACCCCCTTTGCCGATACGCAGGCTGAGCAGCCCATTGGGGAGAAAACGGATCACCGCGATCAGGATGATCGAATAGACCAGCATCTGGTACTTCCCGAGCTCGAACAAAAGGTCCCAGCCAAAGTAGAGCACCAGCGTGCCCAGCATCGGACCAAAGACATACCCCAGCCCACCCAAAAAGCAGTTGAGCATGAAATTTACCGAGTCCGCGACCTGAAAGCTGGAAGGATAGACCGACTGGGCGATGGACCCGAACATTGCTCCGCCGATGCCGCCAAAGAAGCTGGATATGGCAAAGACGACGATGCGGATATATGAGATGTTGACACCGATCGAGCTGGCCAGTTCCTCGTTCTGCTGCATGGACCGGCACAGGTGGCCCAACCGTGAATTCACCAGACGATAAAGGGCGGCATAGGTGGTAATCATCAGAATGCAGGCCGTGTAGTAGAACGCAAGTTTGGTGTTGGCCATGGCGGCGAAATCAGGGATCAGCGGGATACCTAGGATTGACATGCCCGCGGGCAGGGGGATCGACGAAATCCCCTTGGCCCCATTGGTGATGGGCAGCGCCAGCGCGGTCAGCGTCACCACCTGGGTCAGGACCAGGGTGATCATCGCGAAATAGACGCCGCGCAACCGCAGGATCGGCAGGCCGATCACCACCGCGACCAGGGCCGCGAACAATCCAGCCGCTGGCAGCGAGATCCAGAACGACCACCCGGCCTTGACCACCAGAATGGCCGACACATAGGCCCCGATCAGAGCAAATGCGCCCTGACCGATGTTGATGCGGCCGATGTAGAAGGTCAGCCAGACCCCGGCGCTGGCGATGGCCAGAAGCGCGACCGACGTGAGCGTAAAGTAAAAGTCCCAGCGCCCCGTAGCACCGATGATCAACGGCACGCCGACAAAGATGGCAAACAGGAACACTCCGACGCCAATCAGTTGTTTTGCAGAGAATTTCATCATCAGATCAACCCCACGGCTTGCCCATCAGGCCCTGAGGCCGGATGGCAAGAAAGATCATCAGCGACACGAAAATCAGCAGATAGGTGATGTCGCCATATTGCGAGAGAACCGCCAGGCCGATAGCCTCCATGAAGCCCAGAATAATGCCCCCCCAGATCGCTCCGGAGATCACGCCGGCTCCACCGATCATCACCATCATGAATGCCTTGATTGATGTTGGTCCGCCCATGCCCAGATTCACGCCGGTGATGGTCACCAGCAGGCCACCGACCAGCCCGGCCAGCATCGCGCCGAGCGCAAAGCCGATCATCGAATAGCGGTCCACATTCACCCCCATCAACTGGGCAGCCGTGCGGTCCTGGGCCAGCGCACGCAGGGCGCGACCGGTTTTGGTGTATTGCATCAACCCGATGAATGCGACGATCGACAGGATCGCCAGAACACAGATCAATATCCGGTCATAGGGCATGATCAGGCGGAAATCATAGTTGAACACGCCATCGACGATCTTTGGGACACCACGTTGTTTCTCTCCGAACACCAACAGGATCACCGCGTCGAGCAGAAAGGCGATCCCGGCGGCCAGCAGCATCGTGCTTTCCTCGCGGGCGGATGCCTTGATCACAGGGGCAAACAGGAGTTTTTCGATCAGCGCGCCCAGAATGGCCAGGGTGACGCAGGACATGATCAGGGCGAGCACAAACGGCACACCCCACTGGCCATAGAATGTATAGGTGACGAAACCGCCGATCACATACATTTGGCCATGAGCAAAATTGAGGACATTCATCAGGGCGAAAATCAGGGTCAGACCTAACGCGATCATTGCGTATTGGGACCCCAGATAGACACCATTAGCCAATATCTGTTCCATGACGGCTTTCTTTCTTGGAAAAGCCCCGGGCCAGAACGGCCCGGGAAAGTCTGCTCAGGAAAAACCTGGCAAGGGGAGTTGGTCTTAGTCGACTTCGGCAACGAACAGCGTTTCAAACGCACCGTCGCGATAGACATTCACCACCAGCGGCACAGCCACCTGACGGCGCTGACCAAAGGACGACATCCCGACATAGCGCAGCTTGGCGTCGCCATTCATATAGGGGTTGGGAGCCTCGAATGTGTCCATGGTGGTCTGGAACGACCCCACATCACTGATGGCCGCCGGATCCGCCTTGAGCGTTTCCAGGATATATTCCAGGGCATAAACCTTGGTGTTGGATTCATCGTTATATTCGCCGAACATATCTGTGTAACGCTGGACGAATTCTTTCATCATGGGCGAGGCCAGTTCCGGCGTGGACGCACCGCCGACCGAAATGAACCCATTGGCCAGATCCCCAGCCCCTTCGGCCAGAACACCGGCATCCTGCGCGGTTTCGGTGGAAATCAATCCTTGGAAACCCAACTCGCGCGCCGAGCGGATCAGCTGGGGCGCATTTGCAGGCGATACCCCGGACAGCACCAACAAATCGGGGCGTGTGCGCATGATCGGGGTCAGAACCGGGGTGAAATCCGTGGTATCGACCTGATAGGTCACATTGTCAGAGACCACCTCCAACCCCAGCGCCTTTGCCGCCGCAACGCCGCCGTCGCGCTGGCTCAGCGGGTCGGATTCATTTGCTGCGATGAAGGCGACGGTTTTGACGCCTTCGTTTTCCATCAGGTGCTTATAGATCGCGGGGCCAGACTGGTAATTCGCCACCATGCCCAGAACCGCGTTGGATGCGGGCGCTGTGTACAGCGATTTGGGGAAGGCATAGGGGAAATACATGATGCCGTTGGCCTCGGCCACCGGGCGCACGGCTGCCGCGCCGTCATCGACGTTGGGGCCGACCACATAGTGGATGCCTTCCTGGGCCATCTTTTCCATACCGGCGATGGCGCGTTTGGGGTCTTTCTGATCGTCAAATGACACGATTTCGATGTCATAGGTTGTGCCGCCGATGGTGTAGCCACCGGTTTCGTTCAACCAGGCCGCGCGGGCCTCCATCGAACGCTGGTTTGAAATCCCCCAAGCCGCAGCAGGACCGCTGGTCACGCCAACAAAGCCGATTTTTAGGACTGGATTTTCCGCAACAACTGTCGTGGCCTGGACCGCTGTGAGTGCCACAGCTGTCACCGCTGCCTTTATCAGTGTTCTACGTTGCATTTTCATCTCCCGTTGAATTCGATTTCAGCGCCTTGGGCACCGTTATTGATCGGCAAATCTGATGGGCGCATCACGTATGCCGCGCCTCGACTTCACGATTGTTAACAATTTTTGTCAACACAATTTGCACAAGTGGTCGACAAAAAGCTCTCGCACTTGGTGCAAGGCTGACTTAAAGTTTAGATGTATCGGGTGCCCCCGGTGCCGTCCAACCAGACGTAGTTGAAAGGTTTCAGAGTGAGCACCAAATCTCAGCCAACCGGCCCAGGTGAAAAGGATATTTCATTTGAACCGGACGAAAATCTGATCGTCGAGCGAATCTATAAGGCCGTGATGGAACAGCGGTTGGCGCCGAACACGAAGCTGAGCGAAGCGCGCCTGTGCGAGACTTTTGGTGTGGGGCGTATGCGGGTTCGTCGGGCGCTTTTGTTGCTGTCCAGTCAGGGAATCATCGACCTACAGTCGAATCGTGGTGCGTTTGTCGCCTGTCCGGACAAATCCGAAGCCAACGATGTTTTTGCGGCCCGGATGCTGATCGAGCCGCCGCTGGTTCGGCAACTGGCACAGCAGGCGAGCAAGGCCAGTCTGACGCTTTTGTCTGATCATATTGCGCTAGAGGATGATGCCCACAAGGGAAACGAACGCACCGAAATTATCCGTCTGTCCGGTGAATTTCATACAAAGCTCGCGCAAGCGACCGGAAACAACTTTATCACACGCATGATGCGAGAGCTGGTCACACGCACGTCTTTGATTGTCGGTCTGTTCGGTTCGTCAGAAAACGCCATTTGCCCGGATGACGAACACATCAGAATACTCGAAGCGATAGAGGCCCGGGACCCGGACCGGGCCGAACAGCTGCTGATTTCGCATCTGAATCATATTCAACACGGTTTGGATATGGATGTACGACGCCAGCCAGAGGACGATCTGGCCCATATTCTGGGATCCACCTGATCGTATTCTCGCGTTGATCACAGGCATTTCGCCTGGCGCGCAGATAAACAACACCGGGCTTTGCAACGTCGGCGGAACAAGTGTCCCAGGATCGCGCCGCCCATCTTCTGTGGCGTAGACCTGTTGCTCCGGGAGGCCCGTTGCGGGTTTGCAGGTGCCGCAAAACCTGCGGGTTACAGCGGGTCAGAGATGTGAAAGCGTAGCCAACTGTATGGTTGTGTTGGGCAAAACCACATCCTACTATCCTCGGGATTAATGACCTTCGCCTATTTTACAGGAGCGCACCGCGATTTTTCGACAGGCCAGAATTGTCCACGGCTTGGCGAAGAGGACGCGCTGCGACATTGGAGTTAGAACATGCCGCGCGGTTTCAAACCCGAAATAACTTTAGCCAGAGACACGTTGATGTCGCTGATGTGCGTCGCAGTGACGGCGATCATGGTTTTTCTGATGGCGCCTGTCGCCAATGCACAAGCCGTGGACACGACACAGTTGCAGCAGACTGTTGATGATCTGTCATCGACGCTGAACCAGGACCAGGTCAACGCCCTGAGCCAGTTCCTGACAGCCATGTCCCAGGAAACGTCGGCGGTTCCCGTCGCGGACGGGGAACAGCCGACTTTGATAGGGGCCTTGAAAACCGCGGCCGTGAATTTTGTTTCCTATGTCAAAGCCAGCTTTGGAATTCTACCCAGCTTTATCGCGACATTGTTGGCGGCTTTTGGCGGGTTTATTGCCACTATGGGCATCGGCGGGCTCAGCTTGTTTGCGCTCAAGCTGGCAGCGGCTGTAGCGGTCGGTTTCGGCGCGAGCATGTTGGCCAGCTTTGTGGTTTCCAAGCTGCGGCGCAACCTGAATGTTCATGATGAGATCGGGGATGAATTGGGCGATCAGGTCAGAACGTTGACCTTGCGCTTCTTTATGGATGGGGCCGGTTTGATTGCCTTTGCGATTGCGTCGCTTGCCGTGGCGCGCCTTATTTTTACCATGCCGAATGACGCGACATTGGCGGCGTCGATGATTTCGCTGCTGTTGTTGACCCCTCTGATCGCCCGGGCGATTTTCCGGTTTCTGCTGGCACCGCATCGGCCGGACCTGCGTACGGTCACGACAGATGATTGGACAGCCCAGTTCATTTCACGCAGCTTTGTCGGGATTGCGTTCGTTGGGGGGGCCGCATTTTTTGTGAACGGCCAGATGATGGATGCGTCGCTGGAGTGGAAAAATGGCCTGCGGTTTTATGCCGGGTTCGCCATTCATGCCTGGATCATCTATGTGACCTGGCGTGCGCGGGCCGGGTTGACATCTATTCTGCTGGGCAATGATGACAACCAGACAACCGGGTTGGCGCGGATGGCGGCCTGGTGGCCCAAGGTCACCATGATCCTGGTGTCGCTCAACTGGTTGACCATGCAGATCCTGATCGCAAACGATGTGCGTTCGATCACTCCGGTGGCCAGCGTATCGGGGTTGGTTCTGGTGGTTGCTGCACCGTTTCTGGACACGGTCCTGCGCGGCTTCGTCAATCACTTTGTTCCCAAACCGGACTCCACCAGCCAGGTCGCGATCGAGGCAAGCCAGAAAATCCGCTTTAGCTATGTTCGTATCGGCCGGGTGCTGTTGATTACGTCTTTGGTTTTGATGATCGGTAAACTTTGGGGACTGGGTGTCGGGAACCTGCAAGAAGGCAGCATGGGTCAGAAGGTGGCTCTGAACGGCATCGAGGCGCTGTTGGTGGTTGCCGTCGGTTATATCATCTGGGAGATTCTGAACCTCTGGGTGAACAACCGCCTGGCCGAAGAAACCGGAGGAGCCGAACAAACCAGCGAAGATGCCGAAGCTGGTGGTGCAGGCAAAAGCCGTCTGGTTTCGGTCTTGCCGCTGATCCATATGGCGGCTCAGGCGACGATTATTACCATCACGGCCCTGCTGACGATCTCGCAGTTCGGGATTGATATTGCCCCGTTGCTGGCTGGGGCGGGCGTGTTGGGGCTGGCCATTGGTTTTGGGGCCCAGACCCTGGTCAAGGATGTGGTGTCGGGCGTGTTCTTCCTGCTGGATGATGCGTTCCGGTTGGGCGAATTCGTCGATGTCGGCGGCACATTGGGCGCGATCGAAAGCATCTCGGTGCGGTCATTGCGTCTGCGCGATGCCACCGGCCCGGTGCATATCGTACCCTATGGCGAAATTGCCAAGCTGACCAACCACAGCCGTGACTATGTGATCATGAAGCTCAAGTTTACCGTGCCGTTTGACACCGACCTTGAGAAAGTGCGCAAGCTGTTCAAGAAGATCGGTCAGGAATTGATGGCGGATCCGGCCCATGCAGAAAACATGCTGGCACCGTTCAAATCCCAGGGGGTCGCGGATGTGAATGACGTGGGTATTGTGCTGCGCGGTAAGTTTACCGCAAAACCGGGCACCCAATTCATGATGCGCAAGGACATCTACAACAAGGTTCAAAAAGCGTTCGAAGAGAACGGGATCGAATTTGCCCGCAAGGAAGTTCGGGTGAATATGCCCGAAGGGCACGACCAGCATCCATTGACCGAAGAACAGAAGAAAACGTTGTCTGCTGCTGTGGCCGAGGCGGCGGAACCCGCCGATCAGGGCGCAGGCTCGGCTGCACCAAAGGATGATCGCTGATCTTTTGATCCGGACGCGCGGCCGCCATTGACGCCGGCCTTCGTAACAATCGTCAAATGCCCCGGGCTGGTCTGGCCCGGGGCATTTGCGTTTCTACTGTTCAAGGTGCCGCAACGGTTTTCTGGTTCCTGGCCGGTGAACCGCCTAGGTTGCATGCAAGGGTTGGCAACCGGCCTGAGTGGGTGTGTTGCACAGCCTATGTCCGCGATCACAGGGATATGTTCATGACCCAAAACGACCCACATTCCGCTGTCTTTGCCGGTGTAGCGTTGCTGGACGCGCAAAGGGCGGCGCAGAACCACGAAGGCACGCCCTCTGCGCGCCTGAGAATGGATCGGTTGAGCCGGGCAATCGACCTTCTGGTCACCCATAAATCCGACTACCAGCAGGCCCTGAGCGCGGATTTTGGCCATCGGTCTCCCGATTTCACCGCCTTTGCCGATGTGGCCACGTCAATCAATGCGCTGCGACATGCACGCAAACACGTGAAATCCTGGATGCGGCCCAGTCGCCGGGCGTTGGAGTTTCCACTGGGGTTGACCGGAGCAAGTGGCCGGATCGAATACCAGCCCAAGGGTGTTGTGGGGATCATGGCCCCGTGGAATTTTCCACTGAATCTGATGTTTGTTCCGCTCGCCGGAGCTTTGGCGGCAGGCAATCGCGTGTTGATGAAACCGTCAGAGTTTACCCCCGCAACCTCGGCGCTGACCGCCCGACTGATTGCTCAGTCATTTGCCCCGCAAGAGGTCAGTGTCATCACCGGGGACGTGGCGACGGGGGCGGCGTTTTCTGCGTTGGCGTTGGATCATCTCGTGTTTACCGGGTCGACCGCTGTCGGGCGCCATGTCATGCGCGCGGCTGCTGAAAACCTGGTTCCCGTGACGCTGGAACTGGGCGGGAAATCCCCGGTGATCATTGGCGCTTCGGCCGATCTGCAAATGGCGGCAACCCGCATCATGCACGGCAAGATATTCAATGCGGGCCAGATCTGCATTGCCCCCGATTACGTGCTGCTTTCCAAGGACCAACAGGCGAAATTTGCAGCGGCAGCAGAAAAGGCCGTCGACCAGATGTTCCCCGGTGGGCTCAGGGACAACCCCGACTATACCTCGATCCTGAACCAGGCGCATTATGACCGAATGCAGGATTATTTGCGTGACGCCCGCGACAAGGGGGCGAACATTATCGAACTGAACCCCAAGAGCGAAGATTTTGCACAGCAACCTCATCACAAATTGCCGCCAACCCTGATCCTGGGAGCGACCGATGATATGGCGGTCATGCAACAGGAGATATTCGGACCGCTTTTGCCTGTGCGCGATTGTCCAGATACTGCCGCGGCAATCCAATATGTGAATGCGCATCCCCGTCCGCTTGCCTTGTATTTCTTTGGCCGTTCGCGTCGCGAAGAATACGACGTCCTGTCCCAGACCGTGTCGGGTGGGGTGACGGTGAATGACACAATCATGCATATCAGCCAGGACAATCTTCCGTTTGGCGGAGTGGGTCCATCAGGGATGGGACGCTATCATGGTACGGACGGATTTCGCGAATTCAGTCACCAAAAGGCCGTGTTCCGCCAGATGCAGCCCGATCTGCTCAGGTTTCTGCGCCCCCCCTATGGGCGTGCGTTTCGGGCGTATCTGAAAACTCTTGTCAAACGCTGACTGTCGGTACGGTCCTTGTGTTTGTCGCAAACCGTAAAGCTTGGCATGAATGCCCAGAGTGAAATCACAGGGAGTGAAATCACAGGCGGGCAGGCGACCCATTGGGTGGGTGGTTTTGTGATCCAAACACGAGAGAGGAATCACAGATGGCTGGAACACAGCTGAAAGCGGCAGAGTTCATTCACGGCCTGAAATCAACCGATCTGCCGCCTGCCGTGCTGCATATGGCGCGCCGCTGTCTGGTGGATACGATTGCGATCTGGGTCGCAGGGATGGAGACCGACACCAGTCGGATTGCCCGCGACCACGCAGTGCGCCGCTATGGCGGCGCGTTGGCGATGCCGTTTGACGGGCGTTTGGTCAATCCCGTCGGCTTTGCCTTTGCGGGGGCGGCGACCATTGATGCCATCGACGGGCATGATGGGCATCAATCCTGCAAGGGGCACGCCAGCGTCGCGTTGGTTCCGACGGTTCTGGCCGAACTTGGGGCAGATCCGGCTGGGGACTTGGATGATCTTTTGACACATCTGGTGGTGGGGCACGAAATTGCTATCCGATCTGCGCTCTCGTTGCACGCCACGGTGCCGGACTACCATTCGTCCGGGGCGTGGAACGCGCTGGGCTGTGCGGCCATCGCTGCGCGGTTGCGGGGACTGGGCCACGACGGGACCCGGCATGCACTGGGCATTGCGGAATACTATGGTCCGCGGGCCCAGATGATGCGCTGTATTGATCATCCATCCATGGTCAAGGACAGCAGCGCCTGGGGCGCATTGACCGGGGTGTCGGCCGCCGATCTGGCCGAAGACGGGTTCACGGGCGCACCGGCCATCACCTGCGAGGCACCAGAGGTGGCCGAAATCTGGGCCGATCTGGGGCACCGCTGGCGGATCCTCGAAAGCAATTTCAAAGCCTACCCGATTTGCCGATGGGGCCAGCCCCCGGTCGAAGCCGTTTTGACCCTGATGCAGGACCATGAGGTCGCGTTTGAAGACGTGACAGAGATTCTAGTGACCACCTTTCACGAAGCAACCCGTCTGGCGTCCCGTCGCCCTGCGGATGGGGATACGGCGCAATACAGCCTGCCACTGGCGGTGGCATTGGCCCTGCGGCACGCGACGATCCTGCCGGACCATCTTTTGCCGGGCTGCTATGACCAGCCCGAGATCTGGAAGCTTGTCGATCAGGTCTGCTTTGCGGAATCCGATGACTACAACGCGGCCTTTCCTGACGAACGGTTTGCCGATGTGACCCTGTCCATGCGGGACGGGCGTCGATTGGTGTCTGAGGCCGCCGTGGCGCGGGGCAATTTTGATGCACCGTTGGCAGATGCCGAGCTTGTGGCCAAACTGGACCACTACGGCACCGCGCGGCTATCGACTGAGGCCCGCCAACAGATTGCCAGCATCCTGTCCGGGGGTGCGCCTGCGCCGTCGCTGAGGGATCTCATCGCCTGTTTGCATCCGCAGGCATCATGACACAACGCAAAATCGGGCAGAGCAGCCGGGGAAATGGCTTGACTCCAGAGCGATAGAGGGGGACCTGGCGGGGTGAAACTGGGCGTGACTTGTCAGGTTGGTGTTGTCAGGCACGACACGACCAATGGAGGCGAAGTCAGAGATCAAGTCTGGTGAATTCGACGCCCTGGCCGCGCAAACGATCAACGCCGCCCCAATGGAGCGGCGTTTTGGTCTGTCTCCCAGTTTGGCCTAGCGCATCGTGCGATCCAGAAAATCAATCATTTCCGATGCGATTTCCTCGCCGAATTCTTCGAGCGCGAAATGTCCGGTGTCCAGCAGGTGGAATTCCACGTCTTTCAGATCGCGTTGGTACGGATATGCCCCATCAGCGGGAAAGATCACGTCGTTCTTGCCCCACATCAACAGCGTCGGCGGCTGATGTTCCCGGAACAAGGCCTGCCATTTCGGGTATTCGGCAACATTGGTGCCATAATCCAGAAACATCTCGAGCTGAACTTCCTGATTGCCGGGGCGATCCAGCAGATACTGAACGTGCCAGAAATTGTCTGGGCTGATCGCTGTTGGGTTTTGGGTCCCGTGGGTGAACTGCCATTTTGTGGCATCCATGGTCAGAAATGCCCGCAAGGTGTCGCCGTTCTCCGCGCTGGGATTGGACCAATAGGTTTTGATCGGATCCCAGAATTCACGCAGCCCTTCGTCATAGGCATTGCCGTTCTGAATGATGAACCCGCTGACCCGTTCGGGGTTGTTGGCGAACATTCGATATCCAACCGGCGCACCGTAATCCATCAGATAGACCGCATAGTGATCGACGCCTTTGGCATCCAGCAATTCAGTGACGATGCGGGCGGTGTTTTCAAAGCCATAATCGTACGTGGCTGCATCCGGCATGTCCGACGCGCCAAAGCCGGGGTAATCCGGCGCGATCACGTGATAACGTTCGGCCAATTCAGGGATCAGGTTGCGGAACATATGCGAGGACGTGGGAAACCCGTGCAGAAGCAGAACGGTTGGTTTGGCCGGATCTCCGGCTTCGCGATAGGCGATGGTCAACCCGTCAATCTGTTGGGTTTTGAATGTGGCTTTGGTTTGGGGCGCTTGTCCAGCATCCACCGCCGAGGAAAGCGCTGCTGCGAGCAGAATTGCGCTGCCCAGCAGGGCGGCACGTAACGTTTGGAGTGTCTTGGGGGGCATGTGATTACCTTTCATGAGGGAGGGGGAGGGTTTTACAAAGATGTCGATGCCTTGAGCGCCGCATTTTCCGTTTCCAGTCGCGATATGCGTTCCCGTAGAGGTTCCAGAAACGGATCCAGCTCTTCGAGTGTGAGGCGCTGGGGAATATTGCGGGGGCAGTTCCAGTCAAAGGCGGCAATGTCGATCAGCACGGCCCGTTCCGCCGTCATGTCCTGTCCGTCGGGCATCAGGCGGGCAATCAGATCCGGGTCTTGCGCGGCCTCTACCGTGCGAACGGTACCCCAGAGCTTGAGCCGGGCCTGATTGGGGTAATCCATCAGGATCAGCGATACCCGGGCATTGTCTGTCAGATTGCCAAGGCTGATGTATTGGCGGTTTCCGCGCAGGTCGGCATAGCCGATGGTGCGCGCGTCCAGCACCCGCAAGAACCCGCGGGGCCCGCCCCGAAACTGGACATAGGGCCAGCCGGTTTCCGACACGGTTGCCTGATAGAACCCGTCGCGCATATGGATGAACTGGGCCTCATCGGGGCCCAAGGCATCGCCGCCATTGCGCTCGGGCGACAGGAATTTGGCATATCCAGCAGCGCTGCCCATTCGGGCCTGTTCGGCCTGCACAGACGGGGTAAAAGCGATCTCAGCAAATGCGCGGGGCATGGGGGTGTCCTTTCTTTACAGATTTAACGCGTCAAGACCGGGGTGATCCGATGGGCGCGGCCCCAACGGCCAGTGAAACAGGCGATCCGACTCGGAGATGGGCAGGTCATTGATGCTGGCGATACGTCGCTGCATCCGCCCGTCGGACGCAAATTCCCAGTTTTCATTCCCGTAGGAGCGGAACCACCGAACGTCCGCGTCATGCCATTCATAGGCAAAACGTACAGCAATCCGGTTCCCGGCCACGGTCCAGAGCCCTTTGATCAGGCGGTATTCGTGTTCGCGCTGCCACTTTCGGGTGAGAAAAGCGGATATTTCGCTGTGACCTTGCAGGAAGTCCGCGCGATTGCGCCATTGGCTATCGGGTGAATAGGCGGGGGTTACGATCTCAGGCGTTCGAGAATTCCAGGCATCCTCGGCGGCACGGACTTTTTGAATGGCGGTTTCGAACGTGAAGGGAGGCAGGGGTGGTCGGGTCATGAGTAATCCAATTCATAAGGTGTACCGATCTGTATCGTTACGGGTAATATGGACCGTATTTCTCACAGTTCAACGGGTAAAATTGTGATGGAAAGGATTTCAAAAGATGATGCTTTTGGAGAGTCCAATGATTTCAAGTCTTTGAATGAGGTAAGCTATTTTCAAACTTCTCTATTAGTGCACCGATCTGTTCATATAAATGTCCGAAACGTCAAAGTTGGGGGGGCGGAAACATCATGGTGCGGTCATGTGATGCAAGGGGGCGATGGCAAACTGAGGTGTTAGGAACACGCTTCAAATTGATGATAACAAAAGCCTTTCCCTGACGAATCGGCTCTGTTAACGTCCCAGGTAATAAAAAAAGACAGAGGCAGGCGTATAGGCAGATGAAAACGGGCTTTCGTGGCACGTTTGTCATTTCCTGGTCGCAAACGGATGTGGACGGCTTGAATGCCGCTCCAATTGAGGCTCTCGAAGTGGGGGCGGCGTGGTCGTGGCGTGGGGACGTAGTCCGCGTTGATGGCCCGACGGGTTTGTTGCGGCTGGATGGTGCAAACGGAGAGGATGAGCTTCGCAGGCGCGCGGCACGAAAAGTGCGTCGTCTTGTTGGGGCTGCGGTCCAGAATCGTACAGATGTAGAGGCGATTGAAGTCGAGGATCCCATTCTCGACAGCAGCTTTGTGGTGACCAATGGCGCCCAAAGCTTCACAATTACAGTCATCGAAGTGGGGCCGGGACAGACCCCGCTTTTGATGTTTGTTGATGATATTCCACCCGCGAATGTGGATCTGTGGGTTGTCCATCATTCTTTGGGAGGAATGACCCGGCGCGCCGAGGCGCGCCAGGGTGGTGTCATCTGTTTTACCCCTGGAACCCGGATCATGACCCCGGATGGACCTTGCCTCGTGCAGGACCTGCGCGAAGGAGACAAAGTCCAGACCCGGGACAATGGTCCAAAGGAAGTCCAGTGGATCGGAGCGCGGCGTATGACTGGCGCGCGCCTGTTCGTAATGCCGAAACTACGGCCGGTACGGATTAAAATGGGTGCATTGGGGATTGGGCGACCGGAAGAGGAGCTGTTGGTATCGCCTGAACATCGCATGCTGGTTCGCGGTGATGCAGCGCTGGCGTTGTTCAATACGCCCGAAGTGTTGGTGGCGGCGCGAGAATTGGTGAATGGATCCACGATTGTGACGGATACGTCCGTGCGCGAAGTGACCTATATTCACCTGCTTCTCGAAGACCACCAGATCCTGTGGGCCAATGGCGTTGAAACCGAAAGCTTCCATCCTGCCAATGCGGCGATGTCTGGCCTGGATGATATGGACCGAACCCGTCTGTTTGGGTTGATGCCAGGGCTCGAACGTGATCCCCATACTTATGGGACTTTTGCGCGGCGCAATTTGACGGCTTCGGAGGCCGCATTGTTCCTGCACGAAGCAGCCTGAGCAGGGCGCGCGGTGCCAGAGCGTTTTCATAGCGCCCTGGGTGCGTCGCTGATTTCTCTTGGCTTCTGATGGCCCGGCTTCTGATGGATTGACACATCACTTGGTGAAACCTCTATAGGGTCGGAATCCGGCGAGACTGTTGGAACTGTGCGAATTGGCGTTGACATTGCTGCCGTGCCGCTTATAAGCGCGGCTTCATTGGTGTTGGTGGCCTCCGCAAGGAGATCCCTGTCATGTCGCAAGGCAAGAGGACAACGCCCTTCATAGCAGCCCAAACCGGGCCGCGACTTTAACGAAGGAGATCAGCCGTGACCAAACGCACGTCTGCCAAGTACAAAATTGACCGCCGTATGGGCGAAAACATCTGGGGCCGTCCGAAATCCCCGGTGAACCGCCGCGAATACGGCCCCGGCCAGCACGGCCAGCGCCGCAAGGGTAAACTGTCCGACTTTGGTATTCAGCTGCGCGCCAAGCAGAAGCTGAAAGGCTACTACGGCGACCTGACCGAAAAACAGTTCCGTCGCATCTATGGCGACGCAGAGCGTGTCAAAGGTGATACAGGTGAAAACCTGATCGGTCTGCTGGAACGTCGTCTGGACGCCGTCGTCTATCGCGCCAAATTCGTTCCAACCGTTTTTGCAGCCCGTCAGTTCGTGAACCATGGTCACGTCAAAGTGAACGGCAAGCGCGTCAACATCCCGTCCTACCGTGTCAAGGAAGGCGACGTGATCGAGGTTCGCGACAAGTCCAAGCAACTGGCCTCCGTTCTGGAAGCTGCTGCCCTGGCCGAGCGTGACGTTCCGGATTACCTGGACGTTGATCACTCCAAAATGACCGCCACATTCGTGCGCGCACCGGGCCTGAGCGATGTGCCTTACCCGGTTGTGATGGAGCCGAACCTGGTTGTTGAATTCTACGCGAAGAACTAATCTTCGCCGAAACCAACACGAATTTAGAAAGGCCGCGCAGTTTGCGTGGCCTTTTTTGCATCTGGCCTCTGTTGACCGACAGATCCAAAAAACAGTTTCCTCCGCGTCTCAGCTGGTTAAACTGACCCTGCAACCAAGGCCCTCGATCAAGATCTGAACACCAGGCCGGGCACAAATGGGAGAATTGGATGAAACCGTTATTAACCGGGACGCTGGCCGTTGTTGCCTTTTGCTGTGCGACCCTTGTGGCCGCAGCGCCGTTAAAACTGAAACCTGCCAACCCGCAGCCATCGGGATTACGGTCGGGTTTGTCCGTCGTCTATGCTTACCCAGACGAAGTGAAGTCCCTGAATGATGCGGATGCTGCGCTCAGAAAAGGAGCGCAGGCGGGACGTCCACTCAAAGGATTGGACTATCGCGATACCAATGAAGGCGACAAGACGCTGACATCCAAGCGGGCCTTGCATGTCGTGGCCAAGATCAAAGGCTATGTCAAATTCGATGCCCCTGGCGTTTATAATATCGATTTTCTCAGCAATGACGGCCTGAGGGCCAAAATTGGTGGTCAACTGGTCAGCCGATTTGACGGCCGTCAGCCGTGTGAACCCACCTATGGGTCCGAAGTCGAAGTCCCTGTGGCCGGTTGGTATCCGCTAGATATTGTTTATTTCCAACGTCTTGGGACGTCATGCCTGCATATGCGGTCCGCACCGGCAGGCAAGCGGATAACCTGGATGCCCAACAAGGCGTTCGGCCATTAATCCCAATCTGCACTCTTAATCTACGACGCCCCCAATTTTGGGGGCGTTTTCCGTTTCTCTTTGGGGTTCGTGTGCAGCAGATGGGCAAACCCTGGGCGACGCATTGTCTTCAAACGGGTAGGGGGCGGGCTTCGGCGATAGCTTCCATGGCGAAATACGAGGTCACGCTGTCCAGCTCGACGGCTTCGATCAGCCGCTGATACACGCTGTCATAGCTGGCCATGTCCTGGGTGACCACTTTGAGCAAATAGTCATAATCCCCACCGATCCGATGGAAATCGATGACCTCGGGAATTGTCAGGACATGACGGCGGAACTGTTGCAGCCATTCTGTCGAATGGTGCCGGGTGCGCAACATCACAAAAACCACCAGATCCAATCCCAATGCCTGACGATCAACCCGTGCTCCCGAACCCTGCAACACGCCAGATTCGTTCAACGCCTTGAGTCGGCGCCAACAGGCATTCTGAGACAGGCCGACACGATCCGCCAGGTCGCGTTGGGACAAAGAAGAATCCCGCTGCAATTCGCGCAGAAGGGATCGGTCAATATGATCTGGAAATTCGCCCATACCAGATCGTATGACACAAAACTGAGCGAAAAACACCAAAAATAGATTAAAAAATTGCACAAACAAGGTGTCAGATTTGGGTCATCAAATCGGAGACCTGCTATGCCTTTGAATGCTTTTAAAACCCGCCTCCAAACCATGGTTGCCAAGGATCAGCTGCGCCACAGTGTTATTGGCGAAGGTAGCATGATTCCCGGCCTGAACGGGAATGTGCCTATGGTCTATGCCGATTACGTGGCATCTGGACGCGCCATGCGTCCGGTTGAAGAATTCGTCATGGAGCAGATTTTGCCGTTCTATGCCAACAGTCACACCGAAGCGTCGTTTTGCGGCTCTTACATCACTCGGTTGCGCCGGTCGGCGCGGACCGAGATCGCCCGCCTTGTTGGCGCACAGGAGGAGGACGCGGTGATTTTTGCCGGGTCTGGTGCCACGGCGGGCTTGAACCGGCTGGTCAGTTTGATGGGGATCGATAAGGCTGACCAGCCGGTGGTGTTTCTGGGCCCGTACGAACATCACTCCAACATTCTGCCATGGCGCGAAAGTGGGGCGCAGGTGATCGAAATCCCTGAGGCGCAGGATGGCGGAGTGGACTTGGACGCGCTGGAACAGGCGTTGAAGACTCACGCGCACAGCGACCTCAAAATTGGCAGCTTTTCAGCGGCTTCAAATGTGACCGGGATCATCACTGATCCGGATCCGGTGACGCGATTGTTGCATGATCACGGCGCGCTGGCAGTCTGGGACTATGCCGGAGGCGGGCCGTATCTGCCAATGGACATGGGCGGCAATGGGGCCGAACCAAAGGATGCCATTGTGGTGTCGCCGCATAAATTCCCCGGTGGGCCGGGGGCTTCGGGAGTTTTGGTGGTGAACCGCAATATCGTGCGGCGCACCTCGCCCAGTTGGCCCGGAGGTGGCACTGTCAGCTTTGTCTCGCCCTGGGATCATGCGTATTCCGACGATCTGGCCACGCGTGAAGAGGCGGGTACGCCGAATGTGATCGGTGACATCCGCGCTGCATTGGCCTTTTTGGTCAAGGAGGCCGTGGGGCAGGACACGATAGCCGAGCGTGAACACAGGTTCGCGGCCAGGGCCTGGGCGGTATGGGGCGACAATCCACAGATTCAGGTTCTGGGCCACCGGACCGCACTGCGATTGCCGATTTTTTCCTTTCAGGTCCAGGACCTGGACGGCAATCCGGTGCACCAACAGCTCTTTACCCGAATGTTGAGCGATATCTATGGCATCCAGGCGCGTGGCGGTTGTGCCTGTGCGGGGCCATATGCGCACCGTCTTTTGGGGATTGATCAGGCGGAATCGCAGACGTTGCATCAAGATCTGTTGGCGGGGCTGGAACTGCGCAAGCCGGGGTGGGTGCGGCTGAATTTCTCGTATCTGATGGACGATTCAACCGTGGACTTCATTTTGCACAGCGTCGCTGATTTGGCCGCCAAAGTGCATGATTACATTCCCCAATACGCCGTTGATCCGGCGACTGCACGGTTCACGGCGATGGCCGCCTGACACAGCGTACCGCGCCAAAACGCAGCGCATTGGCGTAAAACCTGTTCCCACCGTGGCATTTGCGTCCTAGAAGGGCTTTCGTGAAGGAGCCCAGACAGATGACGAAAATCGTACCGCAGCCCGGAATCATGGATATCGCCCTGTATCAGGGTGGGGCAGCGCATGTGGCGGGCGTGACCAATGTGGTCAAGCTCAGCTCAAACGAAAACCCTATTGGTCCCAGCCCGCGCGCCGTTTCGGCGATGCAGGATGAGGCGGCCAAGATGCATCGTTATCCCAGCTCTGATCATATGGCGCTGCGCCAGGCGATTGGCGACGTGCACGGGTTAGACCCGGACCGCATCATCTGTGGCGCAGGCAGCGACGAAATCATCGCTTTTCTGTGCCAGTGTTTTGCCGGCCCCGGAGACGAGGTGCTGTATACCGAACATGGGTTCGCAATGTACCGCATCAGCGCGTTGGCCGCCGGTGCGACGCCTGTCGAAGTGCGCGAGAATGAACGTGTAACGGATGTGACCGCGCTTTTGGCTGGGTGCACCGAGCGCACCAAACTGGTTTTCATCGCCAATCCCAACAACCCGACCGGCACGATGATCAGCGAGGCCGAAGTGGCCCGTCTGGCCGATGGTCTACCCAAAGGAGCACTGTTGGTGCTGGACGGGGCCTATGCCGAATATGTCGAAGGGTTTGATGCCGGCGCGGCCGTGATCAACGCACGCGACAACGTGGTGATGACCCGGACGTTTTCGAAAATCTACGGATTGGGCGGAGCGCGGATCGGCTGGGGCTATGGGCCGCGCGCGCTCATTGATGTGCTGAATCGGGTGCGGGGACCATTTAATGTGTCTGCAACCGCGTTGGCCGGGGCCGAAGCCTCGGTCCGCGACACCGATTACGTGGATCACTGCCGGGCCGAAAACGCCAAATGGCGGACATGGCTGGCCGATGCATTGGCCGAAGTCGGGGTGGCATCGGATACCTCTTGTACCAATTTCATTCTCGCCCGGTTCTCCAGCCAGGCCGAAGCCGAAGCCTGTGATCTCTATCTTCAATCTCAGGGGCTGATCGTGCGCCGCGTGGCCGGATACAATCTGCCGACCGCGTTGCGGATCACCGTCGGAGACACAGACTCCTGCCGCCGTGTGGCGCAGGCAGTCCGGGATTTCAAGAATGGGGCAGGGGCATGAGCAAGCAGATTTACGACCGTGTGGCTTTGATCGGGTTGGGCCTGATTGCGTCGTCGATGTTTTGGGCGATCAAACGGGCAGGGCTGGTCGGCGAAGTCACGGGCTACGCCCGCAGTTCCGAAACCCGCGATACGGCGCGTCGGATCGGATTGTGCGATCGTGTCTGCGACAGCGCCGCCGAGGCAGCGGAAGGTTCCGACCTGGTGGTCCTGTGTGTTCCCGTGGGTGCCATGGAATCGGTGATGAAAGAAATCGCTCCGGTGTTGAAACCCGGCGCGACGATTTCCGATGTCGGGTCGGTCAAACGTCATGTGATCGAAACCGTGCAGCCGCATATTCCAGAAGGCGTGCATTTCGTCCCGGCCCACCCGTTGGCAGGCACCGAACATTCCGGGCCCGAGGCAGGCTTTGCCGAGTTGTATGACAATCGTTGGTGTCTGCTGGTGCCGGTGGAAAACTCTGACCCCAAGGCCGTCGCCGCGTTGCGCGGCTTGTGGGAAGGCATGGGGGCCAATGTCGAAGAAATGGAAGCTGACCACCATGACCTGGTTCTGGCCGTGACCAGCCATGCGCCGCACCTGATTGCCTATACGATGGTGGGGGTTGCCGATGACCTGCGTCGGGTGACCGACAGCGAAGTGATCAAATACTCTGCCGCCGGTTTTCGGGATTTCACCCGGATTGCGGCCTCGGACCCGACCATGTGGCGCGATGTTTTCCTGACGAACAAGGACGCGACTCTGGAGATCCTGGGGCGGTTCACCGAAGAACTGTTTGCCCTGCAGCGGGCGATCCGCACCGGAGATGGCGACCATCTGTTCGACTATTTCACCCACACCCGGGCAATCCGACGTGGCATTATCGAGGCGGGCCAGGACACCGACGCTCCGAACTTTGGCCGGGAGCGCGCCAAACCATGACGCGCGTCGGGGCATACGCCGTGTCCCTTGCGGTCGCTCTGGCGGCGCTGCCTTTGGCCGCGGCAGCACCGGAAACGTCTCTGCGCCCTCAGGACCGCGGGGATGGTCCGGTCCTGACCATCTTCACCAGCGGTGGATCGCCGCTTGCACCGGCGGCTGTTCCGATCCGACCGGTGGTGCGACCCGGCGATCGGGACCCGGTTTTGGCAGCATCTGTAGCTGCGGCCCCAGTGTCGGATGACGTGGCCGTTGTGAGCCGCCACGCAGCCGGGACACCCGCAGCGACACCATTGATTGCAGACCCGCGCAGCGGGCTTAGCCAGTCGCCGCGTCCCAATTTACGCCCGGAGGCTGTAGAGCAGGCCGGGTTGTTCACGCGCAAGCGCAAGATGAAGGGATCCGTCTGCAAGGACCCTGACATCAAGGGCGAAGTGGTCGGACGGGTTCCCGGTAAGCTGAACGGGTGCGGGGTCAAGGACGCGGTTCGGGTAACATCTGTGTCCGGGGTTGCGCTCAGCCAAGGGGCGATCATGGATTGCGAAACCGCCGCAGCGGTCAAAACCTGGGTCGACAATGCGGTCAAGCCGACGTTCAAACGGCGCGGACCTGTGGTGTCGATGCGTGTTGCCGCGCATTATTCCTGCCGCACCCGCAACAACCAACCCGGTGGCAAGATTTCAGAGCATGGCAAGGGCAAGGCCATCGACATCTCGGCCTTTACCATGAAAGACGGCGAGGTCATCACCGTTCTCAAAGGGTGGCACGAAGGCACGACCCGGCGGATGCTCAGCAAGATCCATGATCGGGCCTGCGGCCCTTTTGGCACGGTTCTGGGCCCCAAGGCCGACCGATACCATCAGGATCATTTTCATCTGGATACGGCCCGTCATCGCGGTGGACCTTACTGCCGATAGATCAGATCAGCGCAGGATCAGACGTGGTGCAGGTCCCAACGGCAGTGGCCCCAGCGCGACATATCCGTCGCGAAAATTCAGCTGCACATCCAGCGTATTTGGGTTGCCACCCAGCCCGGCCATCATGCCCAGCACGCGTTCGGCGGGTTCAACGGCCCGCGCAGGCAGCGCACCTGCGGTTTCCGCCATCCGCAGCATATCCCGCCAATTTTCGGCCTTCAGCATGATCGCGCCGGTTGGCACACCCTGATCATCCACCTGCAGTTCACCGGTTGCGCGGATGCGCAATACGCCCCAATGGGCGTCAATCTGTTTCAGGGAAATCGCGCGGGGTTGGGGGCGTGCGGTCTCCAGAGCGGTACGGTCCCATGGGCGGTCAAACGTGATCGTCGCCTGCAAGGTCAACGCATCGAACCGATCAGGCAACCGGTTGTCCGACCCCATCAGAGTTCGGATCTTGGTTCCGGGTTGGAACCCCTGGGCCGTCAGGTCAATGGCGTAATCCTGTGGGGGGTCCAGTTGTTGCATCTGCAAATGCAGCGTCTGGGCCGCAGTGACCGTGGATTGCTCCTGACGAATGGACCAGTCATCTGATGTCAAAGCCAGATCTTCCAACTCCAGGGCCAGCCCCGGCGCCAGAGACAATTGCGCCATCATGTCCTGGGCCAAAATAGTCACCGTCTGGTCAAAATAGCTGAGCAGCTGGGGCGTTTGTGCAAATCGCATCGTTTGGCGTCCGGGCCAGATCGCCGGGCTGTCCAGGCTGAGCCAATCCGCCCGCCAGGCAACGCCGGTCACCGGGTCCGCCAACACCGGATGTTCGATCCGGGTGACATGGCGCAGCGGATACCCATGGCCTGACATCTCGGCATATTCAGCCTGCCATCCCTTGTTTTCCTGGGTTGTGAACCAACCTTGAAGGCCGCCACGCAGCCCATATCCGGCCGCAACCCAATAGAGTGACCACAGGATGGCCATCGCAACACAAAGTTTTCCCAGTCGGATCATGCTCGCGCCCCTTTTGCCCAAAGGTTTTTTGCTGTTTATAGGGCGAAACCTAGAAGGACCAGCAAGATGACGATGTGGGTATTTGGATATGGGTCGCTTTTGTGGAACCCCGGCTTTCCGGTGGCGCGGCGCGAAGTGGCGCGGCTGCATGGGTTTGCGCGGTCATTTTGCATGACGTCGATCCATCATCGCGGTACTGAAACTGACCCGGGTCTGGTTTTGGCGCTCGACGAAGTGGCCGATGCCCATTGCAAAGGATTGGCCCTGGCGGTTGCCGCCGGGCACGAGGAACAGACCCTCGCAGACCTGCGCGAACGGGAGCTGATTTCGTCAGCCTATGTTGAACGCGATTTGGGCGTGCAACTGGACAATGGCAACGTGGTTACTGCGGTTACCTATGTGATTGACCCGCGTCACGAACAATACTGTGGCGGAATGCCATTGGAAGAACAGGCGCATATCATTGCTACGGCTGTTGGCGGGCGTGGACCCAATACGGAATACCTGTATAACACGGCCGAGCATCTGGCCGAGATCGGGTTGAGCGATCCGGATCTGGATTGGCTGATGGCACGGGTCCGGGCGCTTACCTCTGTAAATACGGCATAAACTCTTGGCTCTTTGAGGTTAATGCGGGTAACCTCTGGCCTCAAAGAGCAGTTACAGCGTCAGGAGCTGAGCGCATGGCGCAGCCAGACCAAAAAACCAGGCCCCAGTTCACGCAACCGATCCGTCAGGTTGTCCTGATGACGATCTCCTTTGGGCTGGCCGGGGGCGGGGCCTTTCTCGCACTGCCGAGCGTGCTTCCGGTTTTTGAAGCCAACCTGTGGTTGAACGGGTTCATCGTCCTGGTGTTTGTCATCGGCTTGCTGGCCTGTTTCTGGCAGGTTCGCCAACTGATGGTGTCGGTGCGGTGGATCGAACGCTTTGCCAGCGGGGTAACCGACCACTCCAATCTGCCACCGCAATTGCTGGCACCTCTTGCGTCGCTGCTCAGATCGCGCGGGGCGCGGATGCAGCTGAATTCCACTTCGACCCGTTCGATCCTGGATTCCGTTGCCACCCGGATTGATGAAGAGCGTGAAATCACGCGGTATATCGTCAACCTTCTCATCTTTCTGGGTCTGCTGGGCACCTTCTATGGTTTGGCCACCACTGTTCCGGCGGTGGTTGATACCATTCGCAGCCTGGCCCCCCAGGAGGGCGAAGGTGGGTTGGCGGTGTTCAACCGGCTGATGACCGGGTTGGAGGCCCAGTTGGGCGGCATGGGCGTTGCGTTTGCATCGTCGTTGCTGGGGCTTGCCGGGTCATTGTTGCTGGGGTTGCTCGAGCTGTTTGCCGGACATGGTCAGAACCGGTTCTATCGCGAGCTTGAAGAATGGCTGAGTTCGATTACCCGGGTGTCATTTTCCTCGGGCGAGGAAGGCGCAGGCGAGTCTGGAGTCGTGACCGAAGTTTTGGATCACATGACCGAACAGATGGATGCCCTGCGTCACATGTTCGTTCAATCCGCCGAAGGGCGGGATGCCGTGAACCATCGGTTGACCGATCTGGTCGAATCCATTGGACGTATGAATGAACGTCAGGAACAGAACGAAGGGGTACAGCTGGGTCTGGAGCGGGTCGCCGTGGGTCAGGAACGGCTGATCGAATTGCTGCGCAACCAGCCCCAGAACGAAGGGTTGGATGCCGAAAGCAGGATGCGTCTGCGGTCAATCGATGTCCAGATGCTGCGCATTCTGGAAGAGATTTCGGCCGGTCGCCAAGAGAGCCTGGCCGAATTGCGCAAGGATATAGATCTTTTGGTCAAGGCGATGTCGGTGCCACGTGGCCGAGGACGACAATCCCAGACACCGCCCGATCCAGACAGCAGCGGATTGTAACCCATGGCGCTGTCACGACGCACCGGGCAAAGGTTCCAGGGGTCGATTTGGCCCGGGTTCGTGGATGCGATGACCGGTCTGTTGCTGGTCCTGATGTTCGTACTGACCATCTTTATGGTGGTTCAGTTCGTGCTGCAGGAGACCATTACCGGACAGGAAAGCGAATTGGACGAACTGTCCGCCGAGGTCAGCGCATTGGCCAGCGCGCTGGGGTTGGAAGAACGCGAGAGCAATCAGCTGGAGGCCCGGCTGGGCGCGCTGAACACGACGTTGAACACGACACAAAGCGACCTGGATCAGGCCCGGAGCCAATTGCAGGATCAGAGCACACTGATCGCGGCCTTGACCGGAGAACGGGATCGCCAGGCCGAGGCTTTGGAAACAGCGCGCAGCCAGATCACCGATTTTGAAGCCCAGGTGGCGGTGCTTTTGGCTGATCAAACTACCGCACGCGACAGCATCGCGGCATTGCAGCAACAGCGCGAAGATCTCGAAACCGCTCGTTCCGCGTTGGAAGGTGAACGCGATTCACTGAATCTGGCTCTGGCACAAAGCCGATCAGAAATCGACGTGCAGGTTGAACAGGCCCGCCTGGCAGCGGCCAAGCGAGAGGCAATGGAGGCGTTGATTGCGGATCTGCAAAACCAGAGCGAGACACAGGAAAGCCAATTGTCCGAACGCCAGGCCCGACTGGAGGCCTTGCAGGAAGATCTGACGACCGAACAGGCGGCGCGCCTGGCTGAAGCTGCCGCAGCCGAGGCGTTGCGAGACAAGCTGACAAATGCGGATGCCGAGCTGACAGCCATGACTCTCGCGCTCGAAGCGCAACGGCAAGAGGCCGAAGATACACTGACCCTCCTGGCAGCCTCCAAGGCGGCAGAAGACGCGTTGCACGCGCGGTTGTCCGACCTGTTGTCTCAGATCGACGCAGCGCAGGCACAATTGTCGGACCGCGATGAGTTGGCCGAACGGCTGACCCGGGTTCTGTCTCAGATGGAAACCCGCCAGTCGGAAACCGCCCAGAAGATCTCAGCGTTGGAGGTCGAGCTTAATCGGGTGCGCAGGGATGCCACTCAAACCCGCGATGACCTGTCCGCGCAACTAACCGCGGCGCGTGCAGATGCAGCGCAAACCCGTGATGCGTTAAAGGCGGAGCTGGCACGGCAACAGGCCGTAACAGTTCAGACCCAATCCCAATACGAAGAACGGTTGGCGCAGGTTCAGGCGGATCATGCCGCCGCGCGGGCGTCGTTGGAAGCCGAACTGGCCGGTGCCCTGGCCGAGGCTGACGCCGCCGAACGCGCGTTGCGGGATCGGTTGGCCGCTGTTCAGGCCGAAGCCGACGCCACCCGGTCACGGTTGGGTGCGGAATTGGCTGCGACAAAATCCGAGCTGGAAAATGTGCGCAATTCGGCCAGCGCCACGGCGGCAGATCGGGCCAGCGTCGAAGAACGGTTGCTGGCCGCATTGGATTCGCTGGAACGTGCCCAGGCCGCAGCATCAGAAAACGACGTGTTGCAATCTCGGCTGGCCGCCGCGCTTGCGGCGCAGGAGACAGCCGAAACCGCGGCAACCGGAAATTTGAGCCTGGCCGAACAGCGGGCTGTTTTGCTGGCCCAAGCGCGGGCGGCATTGGCTGAGGAACAGGAAATCGCGTCAGAAGCACAGCGCCAGACAGCGCTGTTGAATCAGCAGGTCGCTGCGCTGAGGTCTCAGTTGGGCAGCTTGCAGGCCCTTCTGGATGACTACAAGGAACGGGATGTTTCGGCGCGTGTGCAGTTGCAGACATTGGGGCAGGATCTGAATACCGCTTTGGCCCGGGCTGCATCCGAAGAACGCAAGCGGCGGATTCTGGAAGAGGCGGATCGCAAACGGCTGGAGGCGGAGGCATTGGCCCTGGAGGCCGAAGCCAAGGCATTGGCCGAAGAAAAGAAGGATCTGGAGCGCTATCGTTCAGAGTTTTTTGGGCGGTTGCGTGAGGTGTTGGGCAACCAGGAAGGGGTTCGCATTCAGGGGGACCGGTTTGTGTTCTCGTCCGAAGTGCTGTTCCCACCGGGCGGGGCCGAGCTGTCCGTGGAGGGCGAAGTCGAGATTGCCAAAATCGCGGGTATTCTGCGCGGCGTTGCAGATGAGATTCCAGAAGGTATTGATTGGGTGATCCGCGTGGATGGGCACACAGACAATACGCCGCTGGTGGGGCATGCAAAATTTGCGGACAATTGGGAGCTGAGCCAGGGTCGCGCGCTTTCGGTGGTCCGGTTCATGGTCGAATGGCTGGGCATTCCGCCCGAACGTCTGTCGGCCAACGGTTTTGGGGAATATCAACCGATCAACCGGTCGGACACCGCACAGGCGCGGGCTCAGAACCGCCGGATCGAATTGAAGCTGACCGAAAAATAGCTGCGAAGGCTGGCCGGGGGGCTCCCGCCAGGTTGGTCTGCATTGACATGCATCCAAACCCGTTGGGCCGGGCCGCGTTTGGCCAGCCTGACGTCTGGCCAAACGCGGCGGGCGCAGGTGGTTGGGTCTGTGCAAATCGGGAGGGGTGTGCGTCCAACCTGGATTCGGGTGGGGCGCAAGACCTTTAGGGCAGGGTCAGGGTAACCTCTGTTCGGTCAATCAGGGTTCCGTTGCGTGTCATGGTGACCGATCCGAGGTAGCGCCCGGTGGGCCAGACATCGACCCTGCGGCGCTTGCCTGTGGCGCGAAAGAACTGAGCCTTTGATTTTTCCAGCTGTGCCACATGGCTGGCAAATGGTCCGTCTGGCCCATCGATGGTCAGTCGTAATACATCTCCGGCTTGACCTCCATAAGCATATCCCCACAGCACCAGCGCGTCATCGGTTTCTGTGAGAGTGATCTGATTTGCGCGTCCGGATTTGATGTCGTCATAGGTGGGAAGTTTATTGGCGAACCCTGCGCCGATCAGGCCGCCTGGTGTATAGTGGGGGAGGTCCTTCCACAGGTGGGGACCTGACAGCGAACAGCCGGTGTCTGACCGGGTCGACGGGGATGCGGGGGCAAAGGGGTCCACAATCTTGCCATTACGGCGCACCACAAGTTCCAGGTGCGGAAACTGGGTGTTGCCGGACAATCCGACCTGTCCCAGCGCCGTGCCTGCGGTAACCTGCTGGCCCTGTTCGACCAGGATCGAGCCGCGTTTGAGATGGCAGTATTGGGTTTCCCAGCCGTCAGCATGCACAAGGGCGACCCCATTGCCGCACCCTTTATCCTTGACCAGATGGCGGTTGGCGGCATTCACGATTTGATCCGGCATACCGTCGCGCAGGGCACGGACGACGCCGGGTGCCGCGGCGACTATGGTCACGCCGCGCGTCATGTCCGTCAGATAGGGCAGGGCATAATCTGTCCCTGTATGACCGTCATAGCTGAGTGTGCCACAGCTGAAGTCCATGGCACCGGGACCGGGGTCATGATCGACGAATTGCTGGATATAGCAATCGTCATCCAATGTGCATTCTATCGGTTGGTCGAGACGAAAATCGCTCGCGGCCACGGGGGCTGCGAGCGACAGAAGCAAACTACACAGTGAAACAACCAGACGCATCAATCAGCAGTCAGAAGCGGTGGCTTGTCCCCCGAGATCCGAGGACTTTCCGGACCTTCGATGCTGAGATCCAGCTTGCCGTCCTTGACCGCGACCTTGACCAGCCCACCTTTTGCCAGCTTGCCAAACAGCAACTCTTCGGCGAGCGGCTTTTTGATATGCTCCTGGATGACACGGCTGAGCGGTCGCGCACCCATCTTGTCGTCATACCCTTTGTCGGCAATCCATTCTGCAGCCGGTCGGGTCAGTTCGATCGACACATTGCGATCCAGAAGCTGCGCCTCCAACTGAAGAACGAACTTCTCGACCACCTGGAGGATCACATCCTTGGGCAGTGGCGCAAAGCTGATCACGGCGTCCAGACGATTTCGGAACTCAGGGGTAAAGGTGCGTTCGATGGCTGCCGTATCTTCGCCCTCGCGTCGGTCGCGGCCGAACCCGATGGCGGCCTTGGCCTGTTCGCTGGCCCCGGCATTCGAGGTCATGATCAGTACCACGTTACGGAAGCTGACAGTGCGGCCGTTGTGGTCCGTCAGTTCCCCATGATCCATCACCTGCAACAGGATATTGTAGACATCCGGGTGCGCCTTTTCGATCTCGTCAAGCAAAAGCACGCAATGGGGGTGCTGATCGACGCCATCGGTCAGCATCCCGCCCTGGTCAAACCCGACATAGCCAGGAGGGGCACCGATCAGGCGGGAGACAGCATGTTTCTCCATGTATTCCGACATATCAAAGCGCAGCATTTCCACGCCCAGAATGTCTGCCAGCTGTTTGGCGACCTCTGTTTTGCCCACGCCTGTCGGCCCGGCGAACAGATAGTTCCCAATGGGTTTTTCCGGCTCTCGCAGGCCCGCGCGGGCAAGCTTGATGGCACTGGAAAGTGCACCAATCGCGTCATCCTGGCCAAATACCACACGTTTCAGCGAGCGCTCCAGGTCCTTGAGCACCTCAGCATCGTCCTTGGAGACGTTTTTCGGCGGGATGCGGGCAATCTTGGCCACGACGGATTCGATTTCCTTGACCCCGATGGTCTTGCGTCGCTTGCTTTCGGGGACCAGATGCTGAGCAGCACCGGCCTCGTCGATGACATCAATCGCCTTGTCGGGCAGTTTTCGGTCATTGATATAGCGCGCGGCCAATTCGACCGCGGTCTTGATCGCGTCCGAGGTGAATTTGATGCCGTGATGCTCTTCGAAATAGGGTTTCAGGCCGCGCAAGATCTTGACGCTATCCTCGACCGAGGGTTCGTTGACGTCGATTTTCTGGAAGCGTCGTGCCAGGGCGCGGTCCTTTTCAAAGTGCTGGCGGAACTCCTTGTAGGTGGTCGACCCCATTGTGCGCAGCTTGCCGCCCTGCAAAGCAGGCTTCAGCAGATTTGACGCGTCCATGGCGCCGCCCGACGTCGCCCCGGCTCCGATCACGGTGTGAATTTCGTCGATGAACAGCACTGCGTCCGGGTGGTCTTCCAATTCGGTCACGACCGCCTTCAGCCGCTCTTCGAAATCACCGCGATAGCGGGTGCCTGCCAGCAGTGCCCCCATGTCGAGCGAATAGATCGTGGTTTCCGACAGAACGGTGGGAATTTCCCCGGCAACGATCTTGCGTGCCAGCCCTTCGGCGATAGCGGTCTTGCCGACACCCGGGTCGCCCACCAGCAGCGGGTTATTCTTGCGCCGACGGCACAGCACCTGAATGCAGCGTTCGACCTCTTCGTCCCGGCCGATCAGCGGGTCAATATCGCCCTCGCGCGATTTGGCGTTCAAGTCGACGCAATATTTCGACAACGCGCTTTCCTTGGCCTCGCCCTCCTGTACGGGTGTGGCCTGCATTTCGTCTTCCTGATCTTCGGCACCGGACACAGGTCGCGCCTCGCCAAATGCGGGATCCTTTGCCACGCCATGGGCAATAAAGTTGACCGCGTCATACCGCGTCATTTCCTGATCCTGCAGCAAATAGGCGGCATCGCTTTCGCGTTCGGCAAAGATCGCCACCAATACATTTGCTCCGGTGACCTCTGTGCGACCCGAACTTTGGACGTGGATCGCAGCGCGTTGGATCACCCGCTGAAAGGCAGCGGTGGGCACGGCTTCGGATCCGTCAATGTCGGTGACCAGATTGGCCAGCTCTTCGTTGACGAAATCGAGTAAGTTCGATCGCAATTCGGTCAAATCGACCGAACAGGCCCGCATGACGCGCGCGGCATCGGGTTCGTCCAGCAGGGCCAAAAGCAGATGTTCCAGCGTTGCAAATTCATGGCGTCGCTCATTCGCCAGCGCCAGCGCGGCGTGAATGGCCTGTTCCAGTGTGCTCGAGAATGAAGGCACGTGCATGCTCCTTCCGTATTGGGTCGGCCGGGGGATTCGCGCGTGTCGGTTCCCCCCGGAACCAACCATGACCTCATAGTGTTAGAGTTTGGTTGATCGACGCCTGGCTTCAAGGCTTTTCTTTCATTTTTCCCACACATTTGTTGTGAGGGAAACAATGTTGCAAGCGTCGAGGGTGATCAAAAGATGTCCTTGCGCTTGCGCACTTCTGTAAAAACATCTTCCAAATCAGCACCTTGCAGGTTCAATACCTGTTGAATTTCTTGTGACTGCGCACGTAGGAACGGGTTTGTCGCTTTTTCCAGCGCCAGCGTCGATGGCACTGTTGCCTCGCCTACGGCGCGGGCCCGGGCGATAGCGACGATACGGGACTGCAAGTCAGGGTTGCCGGGTTCGATGGTTTCGGCAAACCGGGCGTTGGCTTCGGTGTATTCATGCCCGGAATAGACAATTGTGTCGTCGGGCAGGGCGGCCAGCTTTGACAGCGACTGCCACATTTGCCGCGGCGTGCCTTCGAACAGGCGCCCGCATCCCAGCGCCATCAGGCTATCGGCCGTAAACACGGCTTTGCTGGCAGGCATGTAAAAGGCGAGATGGCCAATGGTATGGCCCGAAACATCCAGAACCTGCACCGTTTCTCCACCGATGGAAAAGCTGTCGCCTTCGACCACGGCCAGATCCAAAGGTGGCAGGCGGTGTGCATCTGCATCCGCTCCAACGACTTGGGCGGGGTGGGCCGCCAGGATCTCGGGCAATGCGTCGATGTGGTCCCAGTGGTGGTGGGTCAACAGCACGTGGCTGAGGGTCCAGCCCCGGTCGGCCAGGGCGGTCAGGATTGGTCCCGCTTCGGGCGCATCAATAAGAGCGGTGTCGCCAGTACTGGCATCATGGGCCAGAAATGCATAATTATCGCTCAGGCAGGGGATCGTCAGGATCTCAAGGGGCATGGTCATTCGGCTCATCATTGCTAAACTGCCCCCAGCTTGGCCCAAGGAGCAGGCACCCGCAATGCATCTTGATGTGCAGGACCTGAGGAATTTTTATTATCGTAGCACGCTGGGCCGCGCTGCGCAGGCTTCTATTCGGGGTCGGCTGCTGCGGATGTGGCCGACTGCTCAGGGGCAGACGGTCGCGGGGTTCGGCTTTGCCGCGCCATTGTTACGCCCGTATCTGGCGGAAGCACGTCGGGTCATCGCGCTGATGCCTGCCCCACAGGGTGTGATGCAATGGCCTGCGGGGATGCCCAATGTTTCCGTGCTGTGCGAAGAGACCCTGTGGCCCGTGGAAACCGGACATGTGGATCGGCTGGTGGTCATGCATGGGCTGGAGACCTCGGATCGGCCAGCCCGGTTGCTGGACGAATGCTGGCGGGCGCTGGGGCCGGGCGGGCGGGCGATATTCGTGGTGCCGAACCGGGCCGGTTTGTGGTCACGGTCGGACAAGACGCCGTTTGGGTATGGGCGACCGTATACATTGGGTCAGGTCGAAGCTCAGCTGCGTGACCATCACTTTACTATCGAACGTCACGCGGCAACGTTGTATCAGCTGCCGTCGGCCAGACGCAGCTGGCTCAAGGCCGGGCCGCTGTTTGAAAGAACAGGTCGGTATCTGCCTGCTATGCTGGCGGGCGGCGTCTTTCTGATCGAGGTGTCCAAACGGGTAAACCCGACAGGTGGGCTGGTCACCAAGGACAAGGCCCGCGCCCGGATCCGAATTCTCGAGGGGTTGTCCAACCCCGTTCCCAAGCCGATCTGACCCGGACACTGCCGCCGGAAGGGAGGCTGCCAGAACCAGAGTGTCAGGCCGCCCCGATGTTTTGCGCGATGGCCGGGCGAGACGCCTGTTTTCTCTGACCCAGGTTTCAACATTTTCCCAGGGCCTCAGCCGCCGGTCGTCGGTGCAGATTGAAAACAACTTTTGTGGCGACTGAATGCCGTTTGGTCAGACTGGTCTGTGTCCTGACGCCTTTCGCAAAGCGAAAAGAGACCGGGGTGGCACCCCGAGTTTCCGGGTTCCAATGGTGTCCGATACCAACTGTGACGAAGTCCGACCCCAATCTGTCGGTTTCGACATTCGAGACCAAATTTCACCCAGAATCCAGAGCGAGGAATCGCCAAAACCTGCAATTTGGTAACATTTTTCAACTGCCCAATCAGGTGCAAACGGTCGCAGTTGAGTTAAGATACTGAAATCAATCAATTTCATTGATTACCTGTTAACGCTATAGACAGTTGATAGCGGGGTCCCGAACTGCTACATCCACGCTGATTTTAACGCCCTGCCGCAATGGCGGGGCTGACTCACGCCCCCGGACACGCCGTATTGGCGCCAACCGGGGCCAAATATCGGAAGGGTGGACGTGTCCGAACCAGCTTCGATTTCCGCAGGCATTGCCAAGCGCTATGCCACTGCGATCTTTGAGATCGCCAAAGAGAACAAGAACCTTGATGGTCTTGAAACCAGCATTGCCGACTTGGGCACTGCTTTGGCTGACAGCGCAGACCTGCGGTCCCTGATCACCTCTCCGCTGATTTCGCGCGACGAGCAGCAGGCCTCCATCTCGGCTATTGCCAATAAGATGAGCCTGGCACCCGTGATGCAGCAATCGCTGGCTCTGATGGCGCAAAAACGCCGTCTGTTTGTTGTTCCTCAGCTTATTGCCGTCCTTGGCGACATGCTGGCCGAGGAACGTGGTGAAGTGGTCGCCGAAGTGACGTCGGCGAAGGCCCTGACCAAGACCCAAGCCGACAAGCTGGCCAAAACATTGGCCGAGCGTGTTGGCAAGACTGTCACCATCAATGCGACCGTCGATGAATCCATCATTGGCGGTCTTGTCGTTAAGGTGGGCTCGAAGATGATCGATAGCTCGATCCGCTCCAAGCTCAACTCCCTCCAGAATGCAATGAAAGAGGTCGGATAAATGGGTATCCAAGCTGCAGAGATTTCTGCAATCCTGAAAGACCAGATCAAGAACTTTGGTCAGGAAGCAGAAGTGGCCGAAATCGGTCGCGTGCTGAGCGTCGGCGACGGTATCGCCCGCGTGTACGGTCTCGACAATGTTCAGGCCGGTGAAATGGTCGAATTCCCGGGTGGCATCATGGGCATGGCCCTGAACCTGGAAAACGACAACGTGGGTGTGGTTATCTTCGGATCTGACCGCGACATCAAAGAAGGTGACACGGTCAAACGCACCAACTCGATCGTGGACGTGCCAGTCGGCAACGGTCTGCTGGGTCGCGTTGTTGACGGCCTGGGCAACCCCCTGGACGGCAAAGGCCCCATCGAATCTTCGGAGCGTGGTGTTGCAGACGTCAAAGCGCCGGGCATTATCCCGCGTAAATCGGTTCACGAACCGATGGCAACCGGTCTGAAGTCGGTTGACGCCATGATCCCAATCGGCCGTGGCCAGCGGGAATTGATCATCGGGGACCGTCAGACCGGTAAGACCGCCGTTGCTCTGGACGCGATCCTGAACCAGAAGTCCTACAACGAAGCCGCTGGCGACGATGAAGGCAAGAAACTGTATTGCGTTTATGTCGCGATCGGTCAGAAGCGTTCGACAGTTGCTCAGCTGGTGAAGAAGCTGGAAGAAACCGGTGCGATGGAATATTCCATCGTTGTGGCCGCGACCGCGTCCGACCCGGCTCCGATGCAGTTCCTGGCCCCCTATTCGGCAACAGCGATGGCCGAATTCTTCCGTGACAATGGCCGCCACGCGCTGATCATCTATGATGACCTGTCCAAACAGGCCGTGTCCTATCGTCAGATGTCCTTGTTGCTGCGTCGTCCGCCCGGACGTGAAGCCTATCCTGGTGACGTTTTCTATCTCCACTCCCGCCTGCTGGAACGGTCCGCAAAACTGGGTGACGACAGCGGCAATGGCTCGTTGACTGCTCTGCCGATCATTGAAACCCAGGGTGGTGACGTTTCGGCGTTTATTCCAACCAACGTGATTTCGATCACCGACGGTCAGATCTTCCTGGAAACCGAATTGTTCTACCAGGGTATCCGCCCTGCTGTGAACACCGGTCTGTCGGTTTCGCGTGTGGGCTCGTCGGCTCAGACAAACGCGATGAAATCGGTTGCCGGCCCGGTGAAACTGGAACTGGCTCAGTACCGCGAAATGGCGGCCTTTGCTCAGTTCGGCTCCGACCTGGATGCCTCCACTCAGCAGTTGCTGAACCGGGGTGCCCGTCTGACCGAACTGATGAAACAGCCTCAGTATTCGCCGCTGACCAACGCTGAAATCGTCTGCGTGATTTTTGCCGGTACCAAAGGGTATCTGGACAAGATCGACGTCAAGGCAGTTGGCCGTTACGAGGCTGGCCTGCTGGCGCATCTGCGTGGCAAGCATCAGGATCTGCTGGACTTCATCACCAATGAAGATCCCAAGATCAAAGGCGACGCCGAGGATAAGATCAAAGCTGCGCTGGACGAATTCGCCGCTAATTTCGCTTAAGGGGGGACTAGGCAATGCCGAGTCTTAAGGACCTTAAAAACAGGATCGAGTCGGTCAAATCGACCCGCAAGATCACCAAGGCCATGCAGATGGTCGCGGCCGCAAAACTGCGTCGCGCCCAAGAGTCTGCAGAAGAGGCACGCCCCTATGCCAAACGGTTCAATGCCGTCATGGCGGGGCTGGCCGCTTCGGTCGGCGGCAGCGACTCTGCGCCCCTGTTGCTTCGCGGCACCGGGAGCGATCAGGTTCAACTGCTGGTCGTCATGACCTCCGAGCGCGGCCTTTGCGGCGGCTTCAACGCCAACATCGCCAAACTGGCACGCCAAAAGGCCGAAGCGCTGCGCGCTGCGGGCAAGACAGTCAAAGTTCTGACTGTCGGTAAAAAAGGCCGTGACAGTCTGAAACGCGATTTGGGTGACGCCTATGTCGGCCACGTGGATCTCTCCGAAGTCAAGCGCTTGGGTTATGCCAATGCGCAGGACATCGCGCGGGACGTTCTGAACCGCTTTGATGCCGGTGAATTCGACGTTGCAACGATTTTCTATGCGGAATTCGTCAACGTTGTGACCCAGGTGCCCACAGCGAAGCAGATCATTCCGGCGTCGTTTGACGCTTCGGAAGGCGTGGAAGGCGGATCGGTCTACGATTACGAGCCCAGCGAAGAGGCCATTCTGGCCGATCTGCTGCCTCGTGGTGTCGCGACCCAGATCTTTTCCGCCCTGCTGGAAAATGGCGCATCCGAACAGGGTGCCCGGATGAGCGCGATGGACAATGCGACCCGCAATGCGGGCGAGATGATCGACAAGCTGACAATCGAATACAACCGTTCGCGTCAGGCCGTCATCACCAACGAGCTGATTGAAATCATTTCGGGCGCTGAGGCGCTCTAAAAGACAACCGGAGACGAAACATGGCTAATGCAAAAGGCAAAATCACCCAGGTGATTGGCGCCGTTGTAGACGTTCAGTTCGAAGATTCCCTGCCGGAAATTCTGAACGCTCTGAACACAACCAACAATGGTAAGAACCTGGTGCTGGAAGTTGCTCAGCACCTGGGCGAAAACACAGTCCGTACCATCGCGATGGATGCGACCGAAGGTCTGGTGCGTGGCGCCGTTGTGACCGACACCGGCGCTCCGATCTCGGTGCCTGTCGGGACCGGTACTCTGGGCCGCATCCTGAACGTCATCGGCGAGCCGGTTGATGAAAAGGGTCCAGTCGAAAGCACGGGTAGCCGCGCCATCCACGGCGAAGCACCTTCGTTTGCCGACCAGTCGACCGCAACCGAAATCCTGACCACCGGCATCAAGGTCATCGACCTGCTGGCCCCCTACACCAAGGGTGGTAAAATTGGTCTGTTCGGCGGTGCCGGCGTTGGTAAAACCGTTCTGATCATGGAACTGATCAACAACATCGCAAAAGTGCACTCGGGCGTGTCCGTGTTCGCGGGTGTTGGTGAGCGGACCCGTGAAGGGAACGACCTGTACCACGAGATGATCGAATCCGGTGTTATCGTTCCCGATAACCTGTCGGAATCGAAAATTTCCCTGGTTTACGGTCAGATGAACGAACCTCCGGGTGCCCGTATGCGTGTTGCTCTGTCGGGTCTGACCCTGGCGGAACAGTTCCGTGATGACACCGGTTCGGACGTTCTGTTCTTTGTGGACAACATCTTCCGCTTCACTCAGGCCGGTTCCGAAGTTTCGGCCCTGCTGGGTCGTATTCCTTCGGCTGTGGGCTATCAGCCGACACTGGCCACCGACATGGGTGCCATGCAGGAACGGATTTCGTCGACCAAAAACGGTTCGATTACATCGGTTCAGGCCGTGTATGTTCCTGCGGATGACTTGACCGACCCTGCACCTGCGACATCGTTTGCGCACCTCGATGCGACAACCGTTCTGGACCGTGCGATTTCGGAAAAGGGTATCTACCCTGCCGTGGATCCGCTGGGTTCGACATCGCGTCTTCTGGACCCGCTGGTCATCGGTGACGAACACTATACCGTTGCAACCGACGTTCAGCAGATCCTGCAGCGTTACAAATCCCTGCAGGACATCATCGCCATTCTGGGCATGGACGAACTGTCGGAAGAAGACAAACTGGCCGTTGCCCGTGCGCGTAAGATCGAACGCTTCCTGAGCCAGCCATTTGACGTTGCAAAGGTCTTTACCGGCGCAGACGGCAAACAGGTTCCTCTGGAAGACACCATCGCGTCGTTCAAGGCCGTTGTGGCTGGCGAATACGATCACCTTCCCGAAGCAGCCTTCTACATGGTTGGCGGCATCGACGAAGTGATCGCAAAAGCCGAAAAAATGGCTGCTGAAGCGGCCTAAGGAGGGCCCTTATGGCTGATACCATGCAATTCGACCTGGTCAGCCCGGAGCGGAGCCTTGCTTCGCTTCAGGTGACCGCGGTCCAGATCCCGGGTGCCGATGGTGACCTGACAGCGATGCCCAATCACGCGCCGCTGATCACCACTCTGCGTCCAGGTATTCTGACTGTGGAAGGTGCCCAGGGAACCGAAAAATACGCCGTTACTGGTGGATTTGCGGAAATCGGGGAAAGCCTGTCGGTTCTGGCCGAACGTGCTTTGCCGGTTGCCGAAGTGACCCAGGATATCCTGGACAGCTTTGTCACCGACGCCGTGAACGCCCGCGACAACGCGACGCCCGAAATGCTGGATGCGTTGGCCAAACAGGTCACCGACATCGCGGCCATGGCCGCCGAGTTGGGGCTTCAGGCCAAAACCTGATCGTCCGACGGTGTTGAAAAAAGACAGGACCCCGCTGCAACAGCGGGGTCTTTTCGCATTTTGTACATTGATTTTTGGCGATTTTCCGCAATAGCTGGGTATAAGAGGACTGAGTATGAAGAGATTGCGCAATCCGCGTACTGGTATTGCCCAGGGCGATGTCGAAGTTTTTGCCGACTATGTAGACAATGGTCCAATGTGGACCGGCAGTGGTCCGCGCGAGCGGGTGAAATCAATTAAGTTTGATGAGAAATTCGCCACGCCGCCTGCAGTACAGGTCGCAATTTCGCTATGGGACATGGATACGGAAGCAGCCATTCGGGCCGAATTGGTGGCCCAGAACATTACTGAAACCGGATTCGAAATCGTGTTCCGAACCTGGCATGACAGCCGGGTGGCACGGCTGCGCTGTTCATGGATTGCTATTGGCGAACTTCCCTTTTCCGATGATTGGGATGTGTATTGAACATCTACCGGTGACGTGCTGCCTTTTGCGAATTCTGCCACGACCCGAACTCCTACAGGAGCGGTTGGCGGTTCGCATGACAAGATTTTTGGCAGGTATGTCCTTTCCGGCGTCACTATGACAGTTCAGCAAATGGACGTTGTGCGTTTTGATGGATGGCTGGCTCGGTCAAAGCGGGGGATCTGTTAGGCTGTGTCCTTGCAGGGTCGGCGTTGCGCGCCTGACCCGGCGATCCGGGCGTCGGGCGCTGAACGGGATCAGATGATCCCTGTTTGGGCCCGCCTTGGGCGTGTGGCGTGTCGCCAGCCCCAGAATCCCCGTGCCGCAGATCGCCAGATACCTGCGATAACCGCCGCGTTCAGGTGGTTTATGGCTGGTGGTCCCTCTCGGGGCTCTGACAGGCGCTGTGAGAGGCTGAACAGGTCCATCGGACTCTCTGCTGCCGATGGACAATCAATGCAGCGCCGTGAGCGGACAAAAAAGGCTCCGAACCATGTTTGGGTCGGAGCCAATGATCATACACCTGAACGGCCTCTTCAGCGGTTGTACAGGGCCTCATAAATGGGCGTCAGGGTCTTGTCTTCGAACAAAGAGGATACCGAAGTCCCATGCCAGATGTTCAGAATAGCCTGGGTAAAGATCGGTGCGGTCGGTACGATCCGGATATTGGGACAGCTTCGCACTTCGTCAGTGGGTTGGATCGAATCCGTCAGCACCAGCGATTTCATCACCGAATTGGACACCCGTTCGACTGCAGGGCCGCTCATGACACCATGGGTGATATAGGCGTGGACTTCCTTGGCACCATTGTCCAACAGCACCTGGGCCGCCTTGCACAGGGTGCCCGCCGTGTCGCACATGTCATCAACGATCAGACAGATCTTGTCGGTGACATCCCCGATCACGGTCATTTCCGCGATCTCGCCGGGTTTTTCGCGACGTTTGTCCACAATCGACAGCGGAGCATTGATCCGCTTGGCCAATTCACGGGCACGGGCCACACCGCCAACGTCAGGCGATACAACCATGATGTCGTTCATCTGGTCTTTGAACTGGGCCTGTACGTCCAGCGCAAAGATCGGGCTGGCATAAAGGTTGTCCACCGGAATATCAAAGAACCCCTGGATCTGGGCCGCATGCAGATCCATGGTCAGGATCCGTTCGATACCGGCACCGGTCAGCATGTTGGCAACCAGCTTGGCCGAAATCGGTGTCCGTGCCTTGGTGCGGCGGTCCTGACGGGCATAGCCGAAATAGGGGATCACTGCGGTGATCCGCGACGCTGACGATCGGCGCAGCGCGTCGGCGATGATCAGCAGCTCCATGAGATTGTCATTGGCCGGATTCGATGTCGGCTGGATTATGAACATGTCCTCGCCCCGGACATTTTCATAAACTTCGACAAAGATTTCGCCGTCGTTAAAGCGTTCGACACGCGCGTCGACCAGTCCTTGGTCAACGCCGCGATGAAGGCTCATGCGGCGGGCAATGGCTTCGGCAAGTGGAAGGTTGGCGTTCCCAGCAATCAGCTTGGGTTCGTTGAGCGTCGGCATAGGCTGAGATCCCCGGCAGCAATGACTATGTGACAGATTCGTGATGTTGACATCGCTTAGCATGGGCTTACCGTCTCGCCTAGTTCCAACCCGAGGAAAACACACATGGCCGATGTCGATTTCTACTTTTCCACGCTGTCCCCCTATACCTACCTTGCTGGCAACCGGTTGGAGGAGATGGCCGCCCGTCACGGGGCCAAAGTTACCTATAAGCCTCTGGATATCATGGGGTTGTTCTCGCGTACCGGGGGCACAGCGCCCAAAGATCGGCATCCGAATCGTCAATCCTATCGCACCGAAGATCTGATCCGTCAGGCGGCCCGCGCCGAAATGCCGCTGAATGTGAAGCCGATGTTCTGGCCGACAAATGCCGCACCGTCATCCTATGCGCTGATTGCGGCTCAATCTACCGGGGGGGGCAATCTGGGGGCGTTGTTGCAGGCGATTTCACGTGCTTGCTGGGCCGAGGAAAAGGATATCGCCCAGGATGATGTGATCAAGGACTGCCTGAGTGGAGCTGGGTTTGATCCGGGTCTGGCCGATAGTGGCCTGCTGGCAGGAGCCGAAACCTATGCCGCCAATCTCGAAGAGGCTGTCGAACGCGGCGTGTTCGGCGCACCATTTTACGTAACGTCTGATGGGGCCCATTTCTGGGGTCAGGACAGATTGGATGATCTGGCGTGGCATTTGGCCCGGACTGGCGCATGAAAGATAGGGACGCCGCGGTCCCGCAACCGCTTTTTGTGCGTTCCTTTGGGCAGGGGCCACGGCAGGCGCTGGCGCTGCATTGTACCATTGCCCATTCAGGAACCTGGCGGGGACTGGCCAGCGAGCTCGGTGACGAGCTCACGTTGACCACGCCCGACTTTCTGTCCCACGGCCGCAGTCCGGATTGGGACCGCGAAGGGACCTATCAGGACCGCATGGTTGCGGCCTGCCTGCCGTTCTTTGACCAGAAAATGGATTTGATCGGTCATTCCTTTGGGGCAACCGTGGCATTGTGTCTGGCTGTGTTGCATCCAGAGCGGGTGCGCAGCCTGACGTTGATCGAACCTGTGTTTTTTGCTGTGGCGATCGCAGATGATCCGATCTGCGTTCAACAGCACGAAAAGGACGCGGAACCCTTTACCACGGCTCTGACCAATGGGGACGAAGCGCTGGGGGCGCGCCTGTTCAACAGGATGTGGAGCACGGGGGATGCGCCGCGGTGGCCCGACTTGCCCCAGAGCACACGCGACGCGATGATCCGCGGGATACATGTGGTCGGTGCCAGCCGTGATTCAATCTATCTGGATTTGGCAGGGGTGCTCAAACCGGGCGTTTTGGAGCGTGTTACAGCGCCAGTCCAGCTGCTCAGGGGGAGCCTGACCCATCCGGTGATCGACGTCATCAACGAGGGCCTGTGCAGACGTCTGCCCAATGCCAGATCTGCCGTTGTCGAGGGGGCGGGTCACATGTTGCCAATCACCAATCCCCGTGAAACCGCGCGCTTTGTCCATGACCTGCTGAAGCGGTCAGCTTGATGCCTTGTGGGTCCGAGGTGATCAGCTGACTGTCCATGCAGGGGGCTGACGCGCGCCGATATATCCCGACGGAGATGGCACCGGCGGGAGGGGCAGCGTCGCCTTTTTAGTCAGAATTACAGCAAGCGTAGAAACCGGTCGATATCGGTTTCGCTGATCGACCAATCGCAGACAAACCGGGCCGTGAGCATCTCCTCGGAATTGTCTCCCTCCAGGTTTGCACCCCAGAGATGGTATTGTGCCCCGGCTGCGAACAGGCGTTCGTGGGTCGAACGGGGCAGCGCGGCAAACACCATGTTGGCCTGCGATTCATGCAGGAATTCGGCACCCGCCGTGCGCAAACCATCCACCAGACGGGCGCATTTTGCATTGGCCGCCTGGGCACATGTCAGCCATAGGTCGTCTTTGAGGTAGGCGGCCATTTGGGCGGACAAGAACCGGTGCTTTGAAAACAGATGAGCGCCCCTTTTGCGGCGCAGTTCAAATTCCCAGGCGTGTTTGGGATCAAAGAAGATCACCGCCTCGACGCCCATACACCCATTTTTGGTTCCACCAAAGGAGACTGCATCCACGCCAGCCTTCCAGGTCATCTCAGCCGGGCTGCAGCCTAGCGCCACCAGCGCATTGGCAAAACGCGCCCCATCCATGTGGACAGGCAGCCCGTGGTCCTGGGCAATTTTGGTGACGGCATTCAGTTGGTCCAGCGAGTAAATCGTGCCACGTTCGGTGACCTGGGTGATCGATACAGGTCCGCGTTGCGGACCGTGCACGCCTCTGGTCTCTTCGGCCTCGATGGCACTGCGCAGGTCTGCCGGTGTCATCCTGTCGCCGTCGCCCACCAGCGTCAGCTTGGCCCCGCCCGAATAGAACTCGGGGGCATTGCATTCATCTTCGTGGATATGGGCAACGCGGGTACAAAATACAGTTTGCCAGGGCTGGCTCAGCGTTGCCAACGCCAGAGAGTTTGCGGCGGTGCCGGTCGCAACCAGGTAGACAGCGGCCTCGGGGGCCTCGAACAGGTCCCGAAGACGTGCGCGCACTTCGTCCATCAGATCATCGGCACCGTAAGCCATGGCAAAGCCTTGATTGGCCTGGGTCAAAAGATCCAGAACCTGGCCGTGAACCGGGCCGGAATTGTCAGAGGCAAAAAACATCAGATCGGCTCCTCGATGATATGATCTTCCCACTCGTCCTCGGGGGTTTCGAATTCCGAAACCGTCAGGCCGCGCACCGAAACACCGGCCTCGTGGACGCTGTCGGATGTGCCGGTGATCAGAGGGTGCCAGCCAGGCAACGGCTCGCCTTGCCACAGCAGGCGGTAGGCACAGGTCTGGGGCATCCAATAGGCGTGGGTGTCCAGATTATCCGGCTTCAACACGATGCATTCGGGTACGAATTGATGACGAATATCATATTGAACGCAGCGACAGCTGTCATCGTCCAGCAGGCGGCAGGCAACGCGGGTCAGGGCCACTTCGCCGCTGTCCTCGTCCTCCAGCTTGTTCAGGCAACACTTGCCGCAGCCATCGCATAAAGCTTCCCATTCCTGCTGGTTCAGCTTGTTCAGCGGCTTGCGCTCCCAAAAATGCGGGGTCAGCCCGCCACGGTCGATTGGATCGCTCATAAGGTGCCCAGAATATCACGTGCCTTGGCACAATCTGCATCCATCTGGGCGATCAGCGCATCCAACCCGTCGAATTGCAACTCGGGTCGAAGGAAGTCGACCAGGGCCACGGACAGGGTCGATCCATAGAGGTCGCCGGAGAAATCAAACAGGAAGGTTTCCAGATTGGGGTGATCGCCGTCAAACATGGGGCGAACCCCCATGGAGGCGGCCCCGTGATAGCTGCCCTGATGCGGACCATCCAGCACGTCAACCAACACGGCATAGACTCCAAAGGCGGGCTGGTGCAGCCCGTCGATGGACATATTGGCTGTCGGAAATCCGAGCTCGCGTCCGCGCTGTTCGCCGCCGATCACTTCGCCTTCGATGCGGTGCCAATGGCCCAGCATGGCGGCCGCGTCCCGAGGGTGGCCCTGGCTGAGCGCGGTGCGGATTGCGGTTGATGAAACGGTGTTTTCCGACTGTTCCATCAAGGGAGCAATCGTGACACCGAACCCCATTTCTTTCCCAAAGCGTTTCAGGTCTTCGGCATTGCCACTGCGCCCCTTGCCGAAACAGAAATCGGCACCAACAACCACATGGGACAGCCCCAGGCCATCTGCGATCACGTCGCGGGCGAATCCTTCGGGGGTGAGGCTGGACAGGGCCGTGTTGAAGTTCAGCTCATACAGCCGCTCCACTCCCAGCTTTTCCAACCGGTTCGCGCGCGTTTCGGCATGCATCAAACGAAAGGGCGGGGCAGTTGGGGCAAAGAAGGCGCGCGGGTGCGGTTCAAAGGTCATCACACCCAAAGGCGCATCCGGGGCGGCTTTGCGCGCCAGGTCAATCACCGATTGGTGACCCAGGTGCACACCGTCAAAATTGCCAATGGCCACGGTGGCACCGCGGTCCTGGGGTTCGACGAATTGGTAATCTCGGATCGTACGCATGTGGCATCCGTAGCGCCAGAGCGCGGCCGGTTCAAGCAGGCACTTTCTCGACCGCGAAATGCGGGACGGGTGAACCCGGGATAGGGCGGTTCGAAACGCCAAGAAAAAAGGGCCCTGCAAGGCCCTTGGTTCGCGACTTCAAACCGCGTGGCCAAGCCGCCTTGAAGCGGCTTGGAGAGGGGGGGCGCGTCAGTCGAACTTGCGCGATGGTGCCAGAACCATGGCTTCGCCTGCGAGCACCTTCTTGCCGTCGACGGAACAATGGCAGTCCAGCTTGACCCGGCGTTTTGCCATGTCGATGTCCACGACTTTGACTTCGGCATAAACCGTATCGCCCGGGCGCACAGGAGCCAGGAATTTCAGCGATTGGCCCATATAGACCGTGCCGTGTCCGGGCAGCTGTTCACCGATGACCGCCGAGATCAGGCCAGCTGTAAGCATCCCGTGGGCAATCCGTCCCTGAAAGATCGTGTCGCGCGCATAGTCGTCATCCAGATGCACTGGATTGCGGTCGGTCGAAACCTGGGCAAACATTTCGATGTCTTCATCGGTGACGATTTTGCGCAGATAGCGGGACATTCCCATCTCGATGTCTTCGATGCAGATGGTTCCGCGCGGCAGGTTATCCAACATTCGACCCTCCAGGCTGATCGGGCTTGAAATTTTCGGACGTCATTTCGCCCGCTTCGGCAACTTTATTACTTTGCAGGTGCAGAAAATCAAGCTCTAATTATGTCAATGAAGATGACCTATTGTGTAGGTCGGATCGAATTTTTCTGTTTCCAGGTAGGCGTTTAGCGCATCTTCGTCAGGCTGGACCGAAGTTTTTGTCTCTCTGGCTGCAAGCCCCCCCGAGATAAACAGGGAATCAATGCCCTCTCCAATGGCACCAGCAACGTCCGTCAAAGGGCCATCACCGATGGCCAGGATCTCGTCATCGGCCACATCCTGACCCAGGGCCATCAGCCGGCGACGCGCCAGATCATAGATCGGTGGGTGGGGTTTTCCAAAGTAGAGGCTCTCGCCACCCATGTCGGTGTATAGCTGTGCCAGCGCCCCGGCGCACCATTCCCGGGTTTCGCCGCGATCGACGACCAGATCCGGGTTGGCACAAAGCAGCTTCATGCCTTTCTGTTTGGCATAAAGGAAATCGGCCCGATTCACGTCCGGGTCTGCCATCGGATCAAATGGGCCACAACAGACGATGCCTTCGGCTTCCTGCAGCGGCACACGCGTAATGTTGATGGGCGTGTCGATCACGTTCAAGGGCTCAAAGAAACCTGCATCCCGTTTCCATTCCCCCATGAAGAACACTTTGGTGCCAACTGCACCGGTGTACATTGCGGCCCGGGCGGAATCGCCGCTGGTGGCAATGGTGTCATAGGCGTCTTCGGGCACACCAAAGCTGGCCAATTGCGTGGCCACACCTGCACGTGGCTTCGGAGAATTGGTCACCAGCACCACGATGCCGCCCTGCGCCCGATATGCCTTGAGCGCCGCCACAGCTGCCTCATGTGCGCGCACCCCATTGTGAACACAGCCCCACAGATCGACAAACAATGCCCGGTAGCGGGTGGAAACTTCGGACAGGGAAGTGATGATCTGGGTCATGGTGAGCCTTTGGGCAAGAGAACTTGTGGTGCACAGCTATGCCAAACCCGACCGGCTTTGGCCAGTGGTCGCGGGTTTTTCCCGCCGCTACCATATGCAACCTGTTCTGGGTGCCTTTGCTGGTTGACTATGGTGCGATTATCCCTGCTCATTCGGGCAATTGAACGTAGGACGAATTGATGAAGCGATTGTTTGGCATCGTGCCGGGGTTGGCGCTGGCATTGGGTCTGGTTGCCTGTGGCCCGTCTTATGTCTTGCCCAGACCTGATGCGGCCCAATTGGACAGAGCAGCCAGAATTTATGCACAGGCACAGGCCGCTCCTCCGACCCGGATGTTAACCGATGCACAAGCCGAGAGCCGGTTTCGCCGGGTCGAAGCCCGGGTTTCTCCGGTGGCGATTGCCACCTGCAAAGAACTGGCGGGTCAATTGGATGCAACTGACAAGGGCGAGATTTTTTGCGGCGTTCTGCTTGGTATCGACACAGAAACCGATGTGCCAAATGCGGCCTTGTTTCCAATTCTGGATGAAGAAACACAGCAGGTCTATCCGGCCATCGTCGTGACGCAGGCGCTTTTGAAGCTGACCAGAAATGATGACGAGGCCGCCTTTGTTCTGGCCCATGAATATGGTCATCTGCTGGGGGGGCATATTCAAAAGCAATATCAACAGATCATGAGCGGGACAGTTTTGGGCAACCTTCTGGGCGGTGGCAACATTGGGGCGCAGATTGCCAGCCAGGCCTATTCCGGAAAATACGAGCTCGAAGGTGACGCATTTGGCACGCGGATCGCCTATGCGGCTGGATATGACCCCATCAAAGGGGCCCAGATCTTTGCCCGGTTGGCTGCAGAAGCTGAAAACAGCGGCGAATCCCACCCCGCCTTGTTCGAGACACACCCACCGGACGTTGAACGTATTGCCATGGTGCTGGCGACCTTGGCGCAGATTCAGGCGGGCATAGATCCGACGCGCAAGGTGTTGCATTGATCGCTGGCGTTACCCCAAACCAAAAAGGCACCCAATAACGGGCGCCTTTTCCATTAATGATGGGTCGGATCAGACCTTGAGATTCGGAATGATCTGCTTTTTGCGGCTCATGATGCCTGGCAGAACAACTGCGTTGCCATCAACCGTGGCACCAAAACTCTTTTCGGCGACACCTTTGACCACGTCGTTGGGCACCAGCAGCGTGGCCTCTTCTTTCAGGATGTCCACGACAAACAGCAGAACCTCGTCCACGCCATCTTCGGCGGCGACAGTCTTGAAGGTTTCCATCAGGCTGTCCTTGCGGTTCAGCGGGATGTCGGGCGCGGTGGTCTCCAGGACCGAAACGCGGAACTTGGTGCCATCGACGGCGTATTCCTTGGAATCCATACGGATCAGTTCAGCATCCGAAAATGCCGAGACGTCCGATTTTGCAGCGAACATTTCCGCTGCATAGGCAGTGACGTCAATGCCAAGATCGGCGGCCAGCGCCGCGACCACTTCACGGTCGCGGTCCGTGGTGGTGGGCGAGCGGAATTCCAGAGTGTCGGACAGGATACAGGTCAGCGCCGCGCCTTTGACGGCTTCGGGCATCTTGGCGGCGTCGTCGCCCATCAGGTCGTACATGATGGTGGCGGTGCAGGCCAACGGGCGGATGGTGATGTCGATCGGACCTTTGGTTTCCAGGCCGCCGACCAGCTTGTGGTGGTCAATGATGGCCTGAATATCGGCACCATTGATGTTGGCAGGCAGCTCGGCGGGGTTGTTGGTGTCTACAATGACAACCGCCTGATCATCCGCAACATCGTCGATGATTGCAGGTTTTTCCAGGTTCCAGCGTTCGAGCATAAAGGCGGCTTCGGTGTTGGGTTCACCCAGAAGCTTGGGTTCGGCGGGCACACCTTTCACTTCGTTCAGATACCAGGACCAGATGATGGGAGAGCCGGTGGAATCGGTGTCGGGGGATTTGTGGCCAAAAACTTGGGTAGTCATGCGAATGTCCTGTCTCGATAACGGGCGTTAACTGGGCGTTTCGCGCGCCTTATATGCGGGGGAGAGACGCTTGTCACCCCACCGATGCTGCGCTGCGGCGCATGGTCCGGGGCGACCTGTGATCGGGCAGGGGCGCATGGATCATGGGGGAATCGCATCCCCTCTGACGGGCGCACCCCGGTTGGGCGGGGCAGGGTGGTGCCATTCTTCACCAAGGCGCGCGTTCCAACCTGTAACCGCGGGCCTTGAGCAGGTTCAACAGGCCGGAGTGCCCCGGCAAATGGGCCGCACCGACGGCAACCACCAATGTGTCGCCCTGGGTGGCCAGAATACGCTTTGTCCATTTCAGATTGCGCGTGGTGATCAGGTTCTTGTCAAACCGTTGCCAATACCGCCGAAGCTCCTGATCTGAGGCGCGCGCGTATCGGCGCATGATCCAGCGTTGCAGGAGAATGGATTCCCAAACGGCTTCTTCGAAATAGGCCTCGACGACCGAGGAATCGTCAGGTTTGTCGGCAAGCATCATCTGCAATTCGATTTCGACATTGCGCACCTGATCCCGCAACGGCACGCGGGAAAAGGCAGCAAAGGATTCTCCAACGGTTTCCAACGCACCAATCGGGATCCTTTTGCGGATCGCATAGCGTTCGATCCGGCTGTCCAGCCCTCGGGTTGGACCGATCCCCAACATTGTGCAGGTATCGCTGATCAGGAACATCGAGGCAGCCCAGGGCTGAAGCGTATCGACTTTGGCCGGGTTCAATCCACGGGCGGTGGCCAGACGGGACAAAAGCGCCCAGGTGTCTTCGGTCAGCAGATCCTGAAGGCGGGTCTGGGCGGGCAACGTGAAATGACCCAGCTGCCGTTCAAAGATATTACCGTCCAGATCCTGATCGGTCACTTCGAACAGGGCGGCGTCCGCCCGATCCAGCACCGGGCGCAGATTTCGCATCACCCGAACCATCCGTCGGTCGCCGTCATGCAGGGTGCCAATGATGTGAATGCGTCGGCCCCCGCGCGTCGCGATCCAGTGATTGCCATAGGCAAACGGCACCTTGGCGGCTTCCCGTTTCAGGTTGGCCAGCTCAGTTGGAGACAGCTGTGTGCGATAATCAATTCCGCTGCACCGGGCCTGGGCTGTTCCGGCACCGACCAGTAACAAGAAACAAAAAGCAAGTAATTTCATACTCGAAGCCCAGGAATTGCGTCCCCTTACACCTAGGGCAGACAGGCCCTTACGACAAGCGCAGGATCATGTCGTCTGGCGATGGACAGGTGTTGAACCCGGATGGCGTTCCCCTTTAGCATGGCAATATGAAACGTGAACAGGATCTGTATCCGCCGATCAAACAGCTGCTGATGACCCAAGGGTATGAGGTCAAGGGAGAGGTGGGCGCCGCCGATGTGGTGGCCTGTCGCGGTGACGAGCCGCCGGTGATCGTCGAGCTGAAGATGCGGTTTTCGCTCAGCTTGTTTCATCAGGCAGTGGCGCGTCAGGCGATGAGTGATCTGGTATATGTGGCAGTGCCAAAACCCACGGGGCGCACAGCGCGCCGCGCGCTCAAGGACAACCTGTCGCTCTGTCGGCGGTTGGGATTGGGGCTGATTACCGTGCGTGCAGATGCGGTGGCCGAAGTGCACTGTGATCCGGGACCGTATGCACCGCGTAAATCCAAGGTGAAAACCGCGCGGCTGCTGCGCGAATTCAATCGGTTGCAGGGTGACCCCAATGCGGGCGGGGCCACCCGCCACGGTATCGTTACCGCCTATCGCCAGGACGCCCTGCGCTGCGCCGCCCATCTGGCCGAACACGGAGTGGCCAAAGGAGCAGCGGTGGCCAAGGCCACGGGAGTCGCTGCCGCAACACGGCTGATGCGGGACAATCACTATGGCTGGTTCGACAAGGTGGACAAGGGTCTCTACGCGCTGTCCGCGGCAGGAGGGGAAGGCTTGAAACACTGGGCCTATAGCTGGGAGAACCTCGCAGATGTTGAACCACGTGAAGGACAGCTCTGAAGCCATTATGTCAAATGCCGCGCACTGCACCAACGGCCGCTTTTTGGGGCTGTGGGAAATACAGAAATGCGCTACAGATCGAAGAGTACGAGCATTGATGCTGTTCGGGGAAAGAGAATGTATAGAATTTGACGCAGGTTGCAGGAGAGCTTCGCATTGATTTTGTCGAAGGTTCAGTCGCCCACCGTCTTCGGTTCGGCGGCGGTCGTGGTCAAGATTTAGCCAAGGCCATGGGGCTGCGGGGGGGTAAAACTCCCATGATTGTTGATGCAACTGCCGGATTGGGCCGGGACTCATTTCTTTTGGCGTCTTTAGGTGCGCAAGTCACTTTGATCGAACGCTCAGAGAAAATGCACGCATTGTTGGTTCAAGGCATGGAGCGCGCAGCAAGAGAGGGTGGTCAGTTTCGCGAAATTATTGGCCGCATGACCCTTTTGAAGGGAGACGCGCTGGATTTGATCCCAGAATTGGCTGGCGAAGCCATTCTGATTGATCCAATGCATCCTGAACGGAAAAAGTCGGCATTGGTGAAACAAGAGCTCCGTCAAGTCCGCGAGATCGTCGGCGCCGACGATGACGCTGCTGATCTCGTACGATTGGCGATCAAACATGCGCGTAAACGCGTGGTTCTAAAGTGGCCCGCCAAGGCTGCTCCTATTGAGGGCGTGAAGAAATGCACTCATCAAATTATCGGTAAAACAACGCGATATGATGTTTTTATGATAAATTAGGCGGACCTGGGAGCTATTGCAGACAATGATAGTTTCATCCGAATAGCGGACCTTGCTGTACAAGATCGTCCAGGGTTGCTATTTGGCCAATAGATTCAGATCACCACAACCCCAAACAAGAAAGTTGGTGTAACCACATGCAGGTTAGTGTTCGCGACAACAATGTCGATCAGGCCCTCCGAGTTCTAAAGAAAAAGCTCCAAAAGGAGGGGGTATTCCGTGAAATGAAGCTCAAGCAACATTTCGAGAAGCCTTCCGAGAAAAACGCGCGTCAGAAAGCAGAAGCGATCCGTCGTGCCCGCAAGCTGGCACGCAAGAAGCTGGAACGCGAAGGATGATTTGTTTCAACTCTTGATGTTGAATAATCAGGGCCCCCGACAGTGGACGTTGCCATAACCGCAGCGAAAGCCCGCTTTATCTGCGTAGCCGACAATCACCTTTTGCGCGGCCGGCTGTTAACCATCAACCACGCCGACCGATGAAATCGGTTACCAAATCAACGATCACCGGCGACAAGGCCGGCGTGATGATGTGGCCCATGCCTTTGATTGCATGGTATTCGCTGTCGGGGATGTGGTCGGCGATTTCCTGGCCCAACTCCAGCGGGATCAGGGTGTCGTCGGTGCCGTGGATTACCAGACAGGGCAGGGCGAGGCATGTCAGCCCGGGACGGCGGTCGCCTGCGGAGGCGATGGCCAAAACCTGACGGTTCATGCCCTCATCATCCACGCCGCGGTCATAGGCGCGGTTGGCCATGGCGCGGATGTCGGCCTCGGGCATGGGATAACCGGGGCTGCCCCAATTGGCGTGTTCTTCGACTTGGCCATCCAAGTATTCTGTGCGCGTGCGGGGGGCAACCAATAGGCTTTGGGCCAGGGCGACCAGGTCTTCGGTGCTGCCCGATGTGCGATCCACGAACGGGCGACAGGCGGTCATCACGATGGTGGCGGACAGAACCCGGTCCGCATGGTCGATGCACAGTTGTTGCAGGATAGCGCCGCCCATGGAAATGCCGAACACATGCGCGCGCTCGATGTTCAGGGCATCCATCACCCCGATCACATCCCCGACCATATCGTGAATGTCATAGGGCTGGGGCAGGGGGCCGCCAGCGCGGATCAGATCCAGCACGGCACCAGCCTCGCCCGGGGCGTCCGGATGTGGGCATCGTGCAGAGAGACCGGTATCGCGGTTGTCAAAAATGATTGTTCGATACCCGGCGTCAACAAAACCCTGAACAAGAGCATCTGGCCAATGGGCCAATTGGCTGCCCTGTCCCCGGATCAGGATCAGGGGCGTGTTGTTCGTGTCCCCATGGTCTTCGACTTCGAGGTGAATGCCATTGGCCTGAATTTGCATGTCCCGGGTTCCTGCGTTGAATTGGCTGTTTTGTCAGGTCACTGTATCGGTCCCGAACGACCTGTAAACCAGACAAACGGTAGGTCACTTTGCTGATGAATGAAAAAAGTCAGCGTATCTTGTTGACTCGGGGATTTTCCGCTCCTAACTATTCGTCGTTATCACTCACCAAGGTCGAGTGATAATGCCTTCGCCAGGGAGCGGAGGGATATGAAAAACAACCTTTGAGCCTCAAGGAGCTGCAAAGATGGCATTGAAACCGCTTCATGACCGCGTACTGGTGCGTCGCACCGAAAGCGAAGAAAAAACTGCTGGCGGACTGATCATCCCCGAAAGCGCCAAAGAAAAGCCGAGCGAAGGCGTTGTCGTCTCGACCGGTGAAGGCGCGCGCAAAGACAGCGGCGAACTGATCGCAATGGCTGTTTCGGCTGGCGACAAGATCCTGTTCGGCAAATGGTCGGGCACCGAGGTTACAGTCGACGGCGAAGAGCTGCTGATGATGAAAGAAAGCGACATCATGGGGATCATCGAATAAGCACCACGGCTTGTTCGATGGTGCGTGCAAGCACGCACCCTACGTGGGCCTGACAAGAGGTGCCCACCACATGATTTCTAAAGACATTCTCAAGGAGAAATGAACATGGCTGCTAAGGACGTCAAATTCGACACCGATGCCCGTAACCGTATGCTGGCTGGTGTGAACATCCTGGCCGATGCTGTCAAAGTGACCCTGGGCCCCAAAGGCCGCAACGTGGTTCTGGACAAATCGTTCGGCGCACCGCGCATCACCAAAGACGGTGTTTCGGTTGCCAAAGAGATCGAACTGGAAGACAAGTTCGAAAACATGGGCGCCCAGATGGTGAAGGAAGTTGCTTCCCGCACCAACGACGAAGCCGGTGACGGCACCACCACTGCCACCGTTCTGGCCCAGGCGATTGTTCGCGAAGGCCTGAAGCAGGTTGCAGCCGGTCTGAACCCGATGGATCTGAAGCGCGGCATCGACCTGGCAACTGCCAAAGTCGTGCAGGGCATCAAAGACGCATCGCGCGAAGTCAAAGACAGCGCCGAAGTTGCCCAGGTTGGCACCATCTCGGCCAACGGCGAAGCCGATATCGGTCAGCAGATTGCAGACGCGATGCAAAAAGTTGGCAACGAAGGCGTCATCACCGTTGAAGAGAACAAAGGCCTGGAAACAGAGACCGATGTTGTTGAAGGCATGCAGTTCGACCGCGGTTACCTGTCGCCTTACTTTGTCACCAACGCTGACAAGATGATTGCAGATCTGGACGACTGCATGATCCTGCTGCACGAAAAGAAACTGTCGTCGCTGCAGTCGATGGTTCCGCTGCTCGAGCAGGTGATCCAGTCGCAGAAGCCGCTGCTGATCATTGCTGAAGACGTCGAAGGCGAAGCGCTGGCAACTCTGGTTGTCAACAAGCTGCGCGGTGGTCTGAAAATTGCTGCTGTCAAAGCACCTGGTTTCGGCGATCGCCGCAAAGCCATGCTGCAGGACATCGCGATCCTGACCGGCGGTCAGGTGATCTCCGAAGATCTGGGCATGAAGCTCGAGTCCGTCACCATGGACATGCTGGGCAGCGCCAAGAAAATCGAAATCACCAAAGACGAAACCACCATCGTTGACGGTGCAGGCGAAAAAGCCGAAATCGAAGCCCGTGTTGGTCAGATCCGCGCACAGATCGAAGAAACCACGTCTGACTACGACCGTGAAAAGCTGCAGGAACGCGTTGCCAAACTGGCAGGCGGCGTTGCAGTCATCCGCGTCGGCGGCATGACCGAAGTCGAAGTGAAAGAGCGCAAAGACCGTGTTGACGATGCTCTGAACGCGACCCGCGCTGCTGTGCAGGAAGGCGTCGTCGTCGGCGGTGGTGTTGCTCTGGTTCAGGCAGGCAAAGCCCTGGCTGCTCTGGAAGGTGCCAATTCTGACCAGACCGCAGGTATCGTGATTGTGCGCAAAGCCATCGAAGCGCCGCTGCGTCAGATCGCTGAAAACGCAGGTGTTGACGGTGCCGTGGTTGCTGGCAAAGTGCGCGAAAGCGACGACGTCACATTCGGCTTTAACGCTCAGACCGAAGAATATGGCGACATGTTCGCATTTGGTGTGATCGACCCGGCCAAAGTGGTTCGTACCGCGCTGGAAGATGCAGCATCGGTTGCCGGTCTGCTGATCACCACCGAAGCCATGGTTGCCGACAAGCCTGAAAAAGCTGGCGCTGGTGCCGGTGGCGGCATGCCCGACATGGGCGGCATGGGCGGCATGGGCGGCATGATGTAATCATCTGCACCCTTGTGCTACAGAATTGGGGTCGCTCGCAGGAGCGGCCCCTTTTTTTGTGTTTGGAGGCATTGGGATGGTCAATGGACCCGATTTTGTTCGTGATATCAGACCGGATGACTTCGCAGAGGTAGACGCGCTTTTGCAGGCGGCGTTTGGCGGTGTTCAAGAGGTCGCCTTGGTTCATGCGTTGCGGCGGGACAAGGACATGGTATCCGAAAGCGTGATCCATTGGGATGGACGCATTATCGCCTATGCGGGGCTGTCGCGCATGGTCGCGCCCGTTGGTTGGCTTTGCCTGGCTCCGGTGGCGGTTCTACCCGAGGTGCAGCGCGGCGCGTTGACCCCTGCGGGGCAGGCCAAAGGCCACTGGCAAGTTGGAAAACGTCTGGTTTCTGAACTGGCGTCTGCGGCCCGGACCCCTGAATTTGACAAAAGTCCGGCGATCGTCGTTCTGGGGCAACCAGAGTTTTATGAACAATGTGGATTTTCCCGGACGCGGGCTGCGCGGCTGACGTCGCCGTACCCACGCGACTTTACGATGCTGGCCGCACCGGGCGAGGATGTACCAAAGGCCGAATTGATCTATCCCGCAGCTTTTTCCTCCGATGATTGACCGGGATCAGAACAGCTGGCTCTGATCGAATTGTGAATGGTGCTAAATGATGTGACAGGCTAAGTCTGGATGTTATGCGCCTGACTCTTTTGACCACCCTTACCATGATTGCCTTTGCCGCCAATTCGGTTCTGAACCGATTGGCGGTGGGGCCGGGATATATAGACGCCGAAAGCTTTGCGCTGGTGCGACTGGCGGCGGGGATGCTGGTGCTTGTCGGATTGGCTCTGCATCAGGGTGTCAGCCTGCGCCAACCGGTTGGGCGGCTGATGTCGGGAGGCGTGTCGCTGACGGTCTATATGATCGGTTTTTCATTGGCTTACAAATCTCTGGACGCTGGGTTGGGGGCATTGATCCTGTTTGGGGTGGTCCAGTTCACGATGGTGGCCTGGAACACGGCAATGGGGGCACCGCTCGGCCGATTGCAGCTGGGCGGCGGTGTCCTGGCCCTGGCTGGGCTGGCGTTGGTGTTGTGGCCGCAGGGGGCTGTTTCGGTGTCGCTGAGCGGCGTGTTATTCATGGTTTTGGCGGGACTGGGTTGGGGTGCCTATTCGCTGGTTGGGCGTGGGGCCCAAAGCCCGCTGGGCGCGACTGCCGGAAACTTCGTTCTGTCCTTTGTTCTGACGTTGGCCGTTCTGTCGATGGTGGGATGGCAGGGGCATATGACGCCTGTCGGAGTTGGTCTGGCCATCCTTTCGGGCGCGGTGACGTCCGGATTGGGCTATGCGCTGTGGTATACGGTGCTGCCCCGGCTTCCTGGACCATTGGCTGCTACGGTTCAATTGTCGGTTCCGGTTCTGGCGATCGCTGCCGGTGCCCTGGCATTGGGCGAACATCTGGATCTGCGGATCATTCTGGGGTCAGGTATCGTGATCGCAGGGATCGCCACGGTCCTGCGTGGGGGAATTTCGCGCAAGGTCGGCTAAGCGGGGTTTTCGCCGGTCTGCTTTGGGCGTATCTCGGAACACATGCGGGTTTTGATAGCGTTCCTTTTCTGTGTCTCTCCGGTCGCGGCGCTGGCTGAATGCGTGGTGTTGCTACATGGGCTGGCGCGGACCGAAACATCTTTTGCAGTGATGGAACAGGTTCTGAAGCAACGTGGTTTCAACACCGTCCGCCCCGGGTATCCGTCAACGGATCTGCCCATTCCCGAATTGGCAGACCAAACGATTCCGGCGGCGATTGAATCCTGTGGAGGGGCAAAACCAGTGCATTTTGTAACCCATTCCATGGGGGGGATCCTGTTGCGATACTGGTTGCGCAGCAACCGCCCTGAGACCCTGGGCCGCGTGGTGATGTTGGGGCCGCCAAATCAGGGCAGCAAATTGGTGGACGAACTGGGCGACTGGGAAGTGTTTGGTCTGATCAATGGTCCTGCCGGGATGCAATTGGGCACTGGTCCGACAAGTGTGCCGCGCCGCCTGGGGCCGGTAGACTACCCCGTGGGGATCATTGCCGGGACGCAATCGCTCAATCCGGTCTTTTCCACGCTGATCGACGGGCCAGACGATGGCAAAGTATCGACCGCTTCGACCCGGGTGCAGGGTATGAGAGACCATATCGAATTGCCGGTAACGCATACGTTCATGATGAACAATCCGCTGGTCATGGCGCAGACCCTGCGATTTTTGGCGACCGAACGGTTCGATCCGGATCTATCTCTGGTCGATGCGGTTTTTGATTTTGGATTGCGGGATTGCAAGGGGCAGGCGTGCCAGGATGTTGATCCATCCAGAGAGGGAACGGACAGGTGACAGGTCTTGCATTGGATTTGATCGGAGCGCAGGTCATGCGCCCGCAAGAAGGGCTGCATCGCGGCACCGTGTCGATTGCGGATGGGGTGATCGTGGATGCGGCGGTCGGCCGATCCGTGGATTTGACAGGGTACCTGGTTATGCCCGGCATCATTGATCTGCATGGGGATGGTTTCGAACGCCATGTGGCCCCGCGCCGGGGCGCGATGAAGGTCATGGAAGAGGGATTGATCGCCGCCGAATCCGAACTGGCCGCCAATGGGATTACCACCGCGGTCTTGGCCCAGTTCCACAGCTGGGAGGGCGGGGTCCGTGGCCCGGAGTTCGCCGAACAGGTGATGACGGCGATGGCCAAGGTCAGACCGCAGGTGGTTACCGATCTGATACCGCAGCTGCGGTTTGAGACCCATATGCTGGACAGCTATGCCGGGTTGCCGGATCTTCTGGCCAAATGGCAGGTGACGTATATCGTCTTTAACGATCACTTGCCGCATGACAGGCTGGCCGCAGGCAAGAAACCGCCCCGGCTGACAGGGCAGGCGCTCAAAGCGCGGAGAAACCCCGAAGTTCATTTCGAACTCTTGAAGTCATTGCATGCCCAAAGCGGCCAAGTTCCATCGGCGCTGGATACGCTGTGCGCCACGTTGGCACGTGATGGGGTTACAATGGGATCCCATGATGATCAGCGCGCAGAGGATCGGGCGCGCTGGCGCAAACGTGGCGTGAGGATTTCGGAGTTTCCCGAAACATTGGAGGCTGCCGAAGCCGCGCGTGGTGCCGGAGATCATGTGATCATGGGAGCACCGAATGTGGTTCGGGGCGGATCGCACAATGGCAATGCATCGGCGATTGATCTTATTGCCATGGGCCTGTGCGATGGGTTGGCGTCGGACTATCACTATCCCAGCCCACGTCGCGCGGCGATTATGTTGGCGCAATCCGGCGTGCTCGACCTGAGCGCGGCGTGGGCGCTGGTCTCGGAGGGGCCTGCCCGGGTTTTGGGGCTAGAGGATCGAGGGAAGCTGGCCGCTGGTCTGCGTGCTGATTTGGTTGTTTTGGATCCCAATAACCACCGCGTGGTCGCAACCATGGCAGGAGGGCGGTTCAGTTACCTGTCGGGGGACATTGTCGGGCGTTTTGTTGCCTGACATTGGGAGATAATATTGCCGGGACACCCAAAGGCGTCCGGGTCACCCAAAATTCTTGGAAAGAATTTTGCCAAGAAAATTTGATAATTTTCTTGGCGCGTTGTGCAGGGATCAGGTTTTGGTTTCCGGGCGTTGGATGCGATTGACGTGGCCCATCTTGCGCCCGGGTTTCGTGTCGGTCTTGCCATAAAGATGCAGGGCACAATCCCGTTCGCGTACCAAGTCCGGCAGCTGATCGACATCATGACCGATCAAGTTTTCCATCACCACATCCGAATGGCGTTGACCATCGCCCAGCGGCCAGCCGACGATGGCGCGAATATGCTGTTCAAACTGATCTACGCTGCAACCGTTCTGGGTCCAATGGCCAGAGTTGTGCACGCGCGGGGCCACTTCGTTGACGATCAGACCTTGCGGAGTGACAAACAATTCTACGCCCATCACTCCGACATAATTCAATGCGTTCAGGATCTTGGCAGCCATCAGAACCGCGTCCATCCGCTGAGACGCGGATAATCTGGCGGGCACTGTTGTGGTGTGCAGGATTCCATCGCGATGCACGTTTTCGCCGGGATCGAAACAGGCGACATCTCCACCGAGCCCACGGGCAGCGATGACCGATACTTCGTGGCTGAAGTCGACAAAGCCTTCGAGCAGGGCCGGGGCACCGGCCATATCGGCAATGGCCCCTGGCGCGTCCGCGTCAGATTTGATGCGGACCTGGCCTTTGCCATCATAGCCGAATCGACGTGTCTTGAGGATCGCCGGAGCGCCGATTTCGGCCAATCCGGCATCCAGAGATACTGCATCGGTGACATCGGCAAACGGGGCCGTGGCCAGACCCAGGTCGCGCAGAAAGGTCTTTTCGATCAGGCGATCCTGACTGACCCGCAGAGCTTCGCGGCCCGGACGAATTGGACGGTGGGCTTCCAACAGATCCAACGCCGAGGTCGGTATGTTTTCGAATTCATAGGTGATGACGTCAACGGACTGGGCAAAGGCACGCAATGCGTCTTCGTCATCATAGGCCGCGGTGGTAACACGGTGGGCCACCTGGCCTGCCGGCGGGTTGGTGCCGGGTTCGTAAATATGCGTGAGAAAGCCAAGACGCGAGGCCGCGACGGACAACATGCGCCCCAGTTGGCCACCACCCAGGATGCCGATGACGGCACCAGTGGCCAGGGGAGAAGGGGATTCAGTCATCGCTGGGCTCCTGCGGAATGGAATCAGACAGGGACTGGCGCCACGTGTCCAGCCGTTCGGCCAGGGCCATATCCTGCAGGGCGAGGATCCCGGCCGCCATCAAACCTGCGTTGGCTGCGCCAGCGGCACCGATTGCCATTGTCGCCACGGGAAAGCCGCGGGGCATCTGCAGGATGGAATAGAGTGAATCTACGCCAGAGAGCGCCCGGGTTTGTACCGGAACACCAATGACCGGCACTCGGGTTTTGGAGGCCATCATGCCAGGCAGATGGGCCGCACCGCCGGCACCGGCAATGATCACATGCAGCCCATTGTCCACTGCGGTTTTGCCATACTCCCAAAGACGATCGGGCGTACGGTGAGCCGAGACTATCTTGGCCTCATACGGGATGGCCAATTGGTCCAGGATGTCAGCTGCTTCTTTCATGGTTGGCCAATCGGACTGGCTGCCCATGATTATGCCCACTTTGATGTCACCCATATCGTGCCCTTGCGTGATCTGCCCCGATGATTGCCCTCGGAGCCGGTTGAAAGGAGCGCGCACTATAGCCAAACCATGGCGCGAGGCAATGCGGCACAAGCCCGATTGGCCCGTGTTTTTGGGCACGACCCGCGGCTCCCGCCCCAACCTCGCAGGACTGTCGGCGTCAGCCGACCGGCCGGGGGGCGGGAGCGTTCGGACGTTGGAGGAAAAATGCCGAAACCGTGCCCGGGCAGCTCTTTGTCAGACAGGTGGCTACGGGTCGACTCCCGCTGCTTGGGGTGCTGCGAGACCGCGGTTGGGTCACCGGCTGCGCAGGATGTGATTTTCCGATAGAAAAGAAGACGCGCAACAACCACCAAAGGCGTCAGATCAGGCAATGATATCCGGGGTTAGGCGGTCTTCAATCAACGATATCTTGTCCTTGAGCAGAAGTTTCTGCTTTTTCAGGCGGCGGATCGTCAGCTGGTCGCCTGTTCCGCGTTCTTCCAGCGCGTGAATGGCGTCATCCAGATCGCGGTGCTGCTGCCTGAAAACCTCCAATTCCACATGCAAAACATCATCATTCTTCATCGATAGTTCTGACGGGGCGTTCATGGGCGACTCGGGGTTGTTATTACTGCTTCTGCCGACATGATACGCGTTCACGTTGTTTTCGCCTAGCCCTTGTTAATCCCCGGTTTTCTTCCCATATTCGCAGATGTGCGGTTGCCAGAACGGGACCGTGCGACCCGTCGCTTTGAAAAATGAAGGACGAATTCGTGTCAAAACTTACTCTGGGCTCATACCCGCATATGCTGGGCTTTGAACAGCTGGAACGTCTTCTTGAACGCTCGGCCAAGTCGGGCAACGAAGGCTATCCCCCTTATAATATCGAACAGACCTCGGATTATTCCTATCGGATTACGCTGGCTGTGGCCGGGTTCGCCGAAGAGGATCTGGCGATCACGATCGAGGACCGGCAATTGGTCATCCGTGGGCGCCAACGTGACGACAGTGACGGGCGGGTGTTCCTGCACCGGGGCATTGCCGCACGACAGTTCCAGCGCATGTTTGTGCTGGCCGATGGTGTCGAAGTGGGCGAGGCAATCATGGAAAACGGTCTGCTGCATGTGGACCTGACCCGGTCCCGGCCTGAAACTGTGGTCCAAAAGATCAACATCAAGAAAGGGTAAGCCATGCATGTGCCATTTGATTTCAACGATGCAGGTCAACGCATTGTTTATGTAAAAACCGTGGATGCGGCGGATCTCCCCGAAGAGGTACGTGCCAACGTCGGCGACCAGAAACAGCTCTATGCAGTACATGATGCTCAGGGTGCGCAATTGGCGCTGGTGGCGGATCGTCGTCTGGCCTTTGTGCTGGCACGCCAGAATGATTTCACGCCGGTGGCCGTGCACTAATCATCCCGGGCACTCCCGGCATTCTCGGGTCACGCAGGCTTTGACCGTCGACACAGGCTCTGCCACAAGGGCCTGCGAGTTGCGCCAGCCATACACTAACGTGCCACTAACAGGGGGGGCAATCCCGATGACCCGTTTTGATTTCGACTGGGTGGATGCGTTTTCGGACCAACCCTTTGGTGGCAACGGCTGTGCCGTGGTGCACGGCGGAGCGCTTCTGTCGGACCAGGTCTGTTTGAACTATGTGCGCGAGACATCATTGGTTGAATGCACTTTTACAGGCCCGTCCAAAATGGCCGATGTGCGGGTGCGATATTTCCTGGCCAGCCGCGAGATTCCGTTTGCCGGGCATCCGACGATCGCCACCGTTGCTGCAATGCGGGATCGTGGGATGTTTACCGGGGATCGGATTGTGCTGGACACTGGGGCCGGATTGGTAGAGGTCTCCATCTCCGGCGATCAGATCGAAATGATACAGATTGCGCCAGTATTTGGTGCGACGCCGGATCCGGCGCTGATAGCGGCGGCGGTTTCGCTGCCGCGTGACGCCATTTTGGGAACGCCACAAGTGGTTTCAACTGGCTTGCCATTCTGCATTACCGTGTTGCGCAATCATGAGGCATTGCGGGCGGCCCGGCTGGACGTTGCGGCGCTCGATACGCTGTCTCGGGCTTTGGACGCGCCAGGCGTCGATATGTCCGAACCCTTTCTGGTTACCTTGCAAGGGGCGACAGAGGCGGGGGATACGTTTTCCCGCCTGTTGATGGCACCGCCCAGCCCGCCAGAGGATCCATTTACTGGCTCGGCCACGGGGGCAATGGCGGCCTATTTGTGGCATCACGGGCTCATGCATAAGGACAGTTTCATCGCAGAGCAGGGTCATGGATTGGGACGTCCGGGACAGGCTCGGGTCACGCGGATCGGAACCGGGGATGCGATCACCGGCGTCAAGGTCAGCGGTGCAGGCTTTGTTCTGATGCGCGGCACTGTGGAGCTGCCTGTGTAATGGATATGACACCTGCCATTGCCGTTTTGCCGTATGGAATGAAATTGGGCCCTGGGTTGGGGCAACGGCCCGTCAGTGATCTGAATTGGCCACTGGGCTGTCCTGAACGATTGCAAGGACGCCAGGTTGCGGATTTGCTGCCCACCGACCATCTGATCGTCTTTCCCCGAACCAATACCCATTTCCAGATTCGATATGGCACACAGGCCCGAATTTCCCTGATCCTGGGAGAACCTTCGGTCATCCATGCCAAACATCTGCGCCTGCTGCGGTTGACCCATCGGCGGTTTTACAAGGTGCTGACCTTTAGCGATTATCTGCTGACCCACCTGCCCAATGCGTATTTCTTTCCGCTGGGTACGACCTGGGTGCCAGAGTGGCGCGACCTGCCGCTACGCAAAACCGAGATGTGTTCGCTGATAGCCTCGGCCAAGCGGGATTCCTCGGGGCACAAGTTGCGGCATCACATGGTCGAATGGGTCCGTGGGTCTGATCACCCGGTCGCGGTCATGGGGCGGGGCTATACACCGTTCGATGCGAAATCCGACGGGTTGGCCCCATATCGGTACTCCATCGTGATCGAGAACGTTCAGGAGAAGAACTATTTTTCGGAAAAGCTGGTGGATGCAGTGTTGTGCAACACGGTCCCAATTTACTGGGGGTGTCCCAATCTGGATCACTTCATGGACATATCGGGGATCATTCAGTGTAACAGCGCTGCGGATATTCAACGCGCTGTAGAAACGATGTCCGAGGATGACTTTGTGACACGTCTGCCCAAATTGCAGGCCATTCATCCGGTGCTAGAGCGATATTGTGATCTGGATCTGCGCGCCGCCGTCGCGATCCGTGACAGCCTGTAAGGAAAATCAGAGCACCCAAACCGGATACCTGGAGTTCAGGACAGTCTGACAAAATTGTCATCGTCCCCTTTTGCTGCCAATTCCAACTGTATCCGGGGCGTATCGCTACCCTGCTGATCCAAAGGGGGCACTGCTGTGGGCGAGATGTCATCTCGCGCTTGGCTGTGCCGGGGGGAACCCAAGGCGGTGCAAGGCCAGGACAGGGGCGGCATCTCCCAAGGGGCTCGTGCCCTGTTCCCCCGACTGCGCCAACTGATTTGGTTGGCCCCTCCTGGACACAAAAAAGGCCCCCTGAAGCGGAGGCCTTTGGCAATCTGGGCATCAGGTATTACTGGATGCCGATCAGACCCATGCTTTCCAGTTTCAACAGAACCTGGTGGGCGCAGTTATCGACTTCTGTGCCTTCGGTTTCCACACGCAATTCCGGATCAGCTGGAACGTCATAGGGATCCGAGATCCCGGTGAATTCCTTGATCTTGCCTTCGCGGGCCAGCTTGTACAGACCCTTGCGGTCACGGCGTTCGCATTCTTCGATCGACGTCGCGACATGGACTTCGACAAAGGCACCAAAGTCTTCGATGTCTTCGCGTACCGCACGACGGGTGGTGGCATAAGGCGCGATTGGCGCACAGATGGCGATACCGCCGTTCTTGGTGATTTCCGATGCCACATAGCCGATGCGACGGATGTTCAGGTCGCGGTGCTCTTTCGAGAAACCCAGCTCGCTCGACAGGTTCTTACGCACAATGTCGCCATCCAGAAGGGTCACGGGACGTCCGCCCATTTCCATCAGCTTGACCATCAAGGCATTGGCGATGGTGGATTTTCCGGAGCCCGAGAAGCCGGTGAAAAAGACGGTAAAGCCCTGCTGGGACCGCGGCGGTTTGGTGCGGCGCAATTCCTTGACGACCTCGGGGAAGGAGAACCATTCCGGGATTTCCAGACCTTCGGACAGGCGGCGGCGCAATTCGGTGCCCGAGATGTTCAGGATAGTGACATTGTCACGATCTTCGATCTCGTCATTGGGTTCGTACTGGGCGCGTTCCTGCACATAAACCATGTGTTTGAAATCGACCATTTCGATGCCCATTTCGTCCTGATGCTCGCGGAACAGTTCCTGTGCATCATAGGGGCCATAGAAATCTTCGCCCTGGCTGTTCTTGCCCGGGCCGGCGTGGTCTCGACCAACGATGAAATGGGTACAGCCGTGGTTGGCGCGGATCAGGCCATGCCAGACGGCTTCGCGCGGACCCGCCATCCGCATGGCCAGGTTCAGCAGGCTCATGTTGGTGGTGGCGGCTGGGTATTTGTCCAAAACGGCTTCATAGCAGCGCACGCGGGTGAAATGGTCCACATCGCCCGGTTTGGTCAGGCCGACAACCGGATGAATCAGCAGGTTGGCCTGGGCTTCCTTGGCTGCGCGGAAGGTCAGTTCCTGGTGCGCGCGGTGCAGCGGGTTGCGGGTCTGGAAGGCCACAACGCGACGCCAGCCGACTTTGCGGAAATAGGCGCGCAGTTCGTTCGGTGTGTCACGGCTGCCGCGGAAATCATAGTGTACGGGCTGTTGGATACCGGTAATCGGACCACCCAGATAGATCTTGCCAGCCTGGTTGTGCAGGTAATTCACGGCTGGATGGGCATCGTCATCGGCACCAAACACCTTTTCGGCTTCGCGTGCCTTGTTTGGTTCCCAGCGGTCGGTCACGGTCATGGTGGCGAGAATGACGCCTTCCTGATCGCGCAGGGCAATGTCTTGGCCCACGTCCAGCTGGGCCGCGAAATCTTCGGACACATCCAATGTGATCGGCATCGGCCACAGGGTGCCGTCTGTCATCCGCATGTTTTCGACAACGCCGTCATAATCTGCTTCGGACAGGAAACCCTTCAGCGGGTTGAACCCGCCGTTCATCAGCAGCTCCAGGTCACAGATTTGGCGGGGTGTCAGATCGTGGCTCACCAGATCGGAAGCTTCAACCTTCAATTTCTGGGCACTGTCGTAGGAAACATAAAGCTCCGGGATCGGAGCCAAATTGCTGGGCATCGTCATTTCAAATCTCTCGCTTGTGCGGTGACGGCAGGGCCAAATTAGCCCGTTCGCCGGGGACATATCCCCCTGCTGGCGTACTGTATAGTGCCCACAGTGCCAAAATTGGACAAACGGGAGGTTTTGGCGCAGTTACGGCGCTGAAACGCACTAAATTCCCCCAAAACCGAGGGCCTGTGGAATTCCAGACTTGCGCACGTGCGGTCGATTTCAAGGCCAAAGTCACGCAGGGTCGCGGGTGGGATCGGAACCGGGCCTCCAGGGACACGGCGGCTGTGTCAGGCGGATTTGGGCGGCGTTGACCGCGTTCCAGCGAAACAGAACAAGATGGGTCAGGTCCGAACGAGAGCGTGATGGATACAACATTCCCTGCGCGCCCAGGCGCCGCGCCCAATCCGAAATCGCCCAGGTAGGCGCGGGGGATCCGGTTGCACGGACGTCCTGCCAGACCTGCGAAGCGACAGCAGGAACCGGTAACTCCCGCAGATCTATGAGGGCGGTGGCCTGGACAGATAAGCGCAGCAAACTGCGATCAGGATCGCAGGGTGACACATAACGACGAATGGCAACACCGGCCCCTTCGGCGCTCAGCGATGCATACATAGCCGGTTGGCCGGAATGATGAAACCGCCCCTCTGGGGCCAAAACCGGGGCAAGCGGGGCGTCGTTGCGTGCAGTGAACAGAATGCGCCAGACCACGCCCGTAAAAGCGTGTTGGCGCATATCGGTGTTCAGCTTTCCATGCCCCAGCCGTCGGGTGCAAAGCCGTGGTCCAGCGCTGCGCGCGTGGCCACTTCTTCGCCGATCCAGATGGCCCCGGCGGAAATGATCTGGTCGGGCAGGGTGGCCATCAGGCAGGGCCCGCCGTCCGAGCCCGTGCCATCGTCGTATTGACAGTCATATCCGTCGCGGCTGAGCTGATCGGCCAGCGCGCGCCAATCGGCATCATCCGACGTCGGGATGAGAAAGTAATCCACATCCGCCACGTCGGGCAGGTCATTTTCAGCCTGCAAGTCAGTGTAGAACGCCACGGTTTCGGCCTTTTGTGCTGCAAAATCGTGGGTCATGTCGTTTACTCCTGTTCCGCCAGGAAACGTTCGGCATCCAGCGCGGCCATACAGCCCATGCCAGCACTGGTAACGGCCTGACGGTATTTGTGATCGGTCAGGTCGCCTGCGGCGAACACGCCGGGAACCGAGGTTTCGGTTGATCCCGGATTGACGCTGACATAGCCGCCATTGTGCATCTCGAGCGTGTCCTTGACCAGTTCGTTGGCCGGGGAATGGCCGATGGCAACAAAGACACCCTTGCAGGGGATTTCTGTGATCTCGCCGGTCTGGACGTTTTTGACCTTGACCCCTTCGACACCCAACGGTGCATCGGTGCCTACCACTTCGTCCAGTTGGTGGAACCACAAGGGCACGATCTTGTCGTTTTTCATCAGCCGGTCCTGCAGGATCTTTTCCGCGCGCAGTTCGTCCCGGCGATGGATCAGCGTGACCTTGGAGGCAAAATTGGTGAGGAACAGGGCTTCTTCGACTGCCGTGTTGCCGCCACCGATCACGACAATCTCCTGACCACGGTAAAAGAACCCGTCACAGGTGGCACAGGCCGAGACGCCAAAGCCTTTGAACTTTTCTTCTGACGGCAGGCCCAGCCATTTGGCACGTGCCCCGGTGGCCAGAATCACGGCATCGGCCGTATAGATCGTGCCACTGTCACCGGTTGCGGTGAACGGACGTTTGGACAGATCCAGATCCGTGATGATGTCGCCGATGATTTCACATCCCATGGCTTGGGCATGATCCTGCATCTTGATCATCAGGTCCGGGCCCTGAACCTCGGTAAAGCCGGGATAGTTTTCCACGTCTGTCGTGGTGGTCAACTGGCCACCCGGTTCGATTCCCTGAACCAGAATAGGCTCCAGCATGGCCCGCGACGCATAGACGCCCGCCGTATAGCCCGCAGGCCCCGACCCGATGATAAGAACCTTGGTGTGGCGTGTCTCGCTCATGAACTTTCCCCAAATCAGCAGTGCGGCGGTTGGATTGCCGGTCGCGTTCATATAGCGATGCACGAACGTGGCTTAAACCCCCATTGGGCGCGACGATCGAACCGCAAAATTTTTCCAGATACCGGTAACACTGCAGTTTTGACCTTGCGACGCATCTCCGGAAAGATTATTGCGCTGTCGCGAAATATTATTGCGCGCCCCGCGGGCGCTGCTATAAGAAACGCAATTCAGGGGAGCTATTCATGGTCGCAACACGACTTGATCCGATTGATCGCAAGATCCTGTCGGAATTGCAGGCTGATGGCCGGATGACCAATGTAGAACTGGCCAAACGTGTGGGCATTTCGGCGCCTCCGTGTTTGCGTCGGGTCCGAACGCTCGAAGAGGCCGGGCTGATCCGTGGTTATCACGCGGATGTAAACGCGCGCGAACTGGGATTTGAAGTTCAGGTTTTTGCCATGGTCGGGCTGGACAGCCAGGCCCAAAGCGAACTCAGCGCCTTTGAAGAGAAATGCCGCGGCTGGCCGTTGGTTCGCGAATGCCACATGCTGAACGGTGAAGTGGATTTTATGCTGAAATGCGTGGCGCCTGATCTCAGCACGTTTCAGACCTTTCTGACGGGGGATCTGTTGACCACGCCCAACGTGGCCAGCGTCAAGACATCTCTCGTGATCCGCGGTGCCAAAGATGACCCCGGAGTGCCATTCGAGGTGCTCGAGGAGAGATTGGCCAAGGAAGCCTGATCTTCGATTTCTGCGGCTGGTGTCGAGAGCTGGCGCAACTGGGCGTTTGCAAACGCCGTCGCAGCGCCCATGGCGCTGCTCTGCCCAACGTATTTGCCGGCATCTGGGATGCGGGCAAATGGGGCGGGAGCCCTATGTGAATTTGTGAAAAATAGGTTCGGCGCGCTGTATTCGGGGCTGGGAGGGTAAAGCCGCCATGGCCCAAGAAGGCGGTTTCTGACTGCGTGTGTCCAAAAACTCGGCGGGCGGCTCAGTCTAGGCTCTGAGCGCGTCGATTTCGCCATCCCCGGTGCGGGGAAAGGCCTGCGGGCCAAAATCACGCAGTTCACTGATGTGGGAAAACAAGTTGAGATAGATCGACCGCATTGCATGACTGATCATACGCAGGCCGTTGATGCCTGGGTGATAGGTCTCAAATTGCAAACCACCAACCCGAATGACAGCATGACGCTGGAGGCAGAGGTGGAACAATTCGACCGGTGTGGGGGGGGCGGTTTCGATGATGTTCATCCCGTCCTGGAATTCCTGTACAGGCACCAGCATCGATTTAGCCCCGGTTAGGCTGCGTAGATGCCCGGGCGTGCGAAGTAAACGGGCTGATGGACCTGCAATAACGCAACCCAAAGGCTTTTGCATACCAAAACTGTCCGCCATGATTCGTGTCAGTTTGTGATTGCGCCCATTGGGTCCCGGACGTCCGGGCACCAAGGTTGTCTTGCCAATCCACATGATTGTGTCGGCCGTGCCGTCCTGTGTCATGACCCGGTCACCAGGCAACAGGTCTTCGATAGAAATGGGACCGGATTCGGTGTCGATCAAAGATCCGCGCGTAAAGGCCGAAAATGCGGTCTCAAACAGCGGCAGAGCAGGGGCAATGTGGCGGTTCTCTGCAATATCCCCATTGGGCAACAGGGACATTGTCTCATAACGGCGCAGCTGTGGCCGATTGGGTGCACGCAGAGCAGCCGGATCCTGAAGGATAGGACTATGTTGCACCGCATTGCGCGCTGCGCGCGTCAACGAGTGGGGGATCGCCATGGATAGGCCCTCTCTTAAACGGGTCGCATCTGCGTCGGCCCCCACCGACAACGTCAGACGGACATGATTACGTGTCACTGTCTGTACTGGATCCATAATGACAGGAATTAACAGGAACTGTCAAAATTCAGCACGGATTTACAAAGGTTTTGGTTAATGGTTCTGGTGATTTCCCAAAACTGTTTCTTATGCGCGATCAATCTGCCGGTTTTTTTGGGGGGGCTCGATCCGCCCTACCTATAGGCAGGGCGGACCGGCAGTCCCGGCCGACAGCGGGCAGCATTCGGCGCGGGGGTCCTGAAGATGTGCGGCAGCCACACCTTCAAGGAGGGAACGGATCAAGCGGTTTTACGCGCACCCTGTTCTGGAGCGGCCTGACGACGCAAAACCGATTGCGACCGCGCGACGCCACGTGTCCAGGGCATGGCCGTGGTTTCAGTGTCGCGGGCGGTCTTGATGACGGATTTGATAAAGCGGGTACGTGCCTTCATGTCGCTCTCCTGCCTGGGTTGTCCCAGTTTGATTGCTGTGTCTCGATTGAGATCTTTATGGTGGCGGATTGCGGCCCGGTTATGTCCGATTGGTGGAATTTGCGACAAAAACCGCGCGGCCCAGATAACACCAATTTCAAAGGTGACTTTGTTCTAAGTGATTGTTTTTTGGAGAGAGTGGCATCGAATGGGGCAAGTTCGATGATGCAATAACCCGCTAGGGTTGCTTGATTGTGGCAAATTCCGTGCAGCTTTTGCCACAATCCTGATCAGTCCGTTACCAACGGGCGTCAACTTACAGGCAGATGGCCGAGATCAGGCGACCGTAATCCGCTTCTCCTGCGTGGGTACACCGGCGATAGGAATAGAACCTGTCCGGGTCGCTATAGGTACAATGACGCGTCCACTCGGCGGACCCGACACCTGCCTCGCGCAACCGAAACACCCCATAGGCGGGCAGATCGAACATCATCCGGTCGCCTTCGCCATTGGCAAAGAAACGGGAATTGTCCGGATCATTGGACAGGAATTCATCCAGAAATTCCGGACCGACTTCATAGGCGCGTTGCGAAATTGCCGGGCCGATCACGGCCTGTATGTCTTCGCGCCGCGCACCCAATGCACACATGGCCTCGATGGTTGATTCAAGCACCCCATCCAATGCACCACGCCACCCGGCATGCGCGGCTCCAATCACCCCGGCTTCGGCATCGGCAAACAGAACCGGCTGGCAATCGGCAGTCAGGATCGACAACGCCAATCCGGGGACATCCGTGACCAGCGCGTCGGCCTTGGGTTTGCTGTCCAGCGGGGCCGAGACCGTCACGACATCGGCAGAATGCACCTGATGCACACCGACCAACGCGTGTGGGGCAATCTGCATGGCGTCCGCGACCCGGGCGCGGTTCAGCGCGACCGCTTCGGTTTGGTCAGATGATCCGCTGCCGCAGTTCAACCCGGAAAACACACCGGAGGACGCACCACCGCGACGGGTGAAAAACCCGTGTCGGATCGGGGACAGGGTATCTGAGGTGAGAATTTCCAGCGTCATGGGTCCAATCCGGGTGGAGGTGTTTTCTGGGCGGGGAAGAGCCCCAGCACTTTGAACAGGTTTCCCATTTCTTCGGGATGCGTCAACCGTCGATGTGCGGCGATCAGATCTTCGAGCGCTGGCCCCTGTAACCGCGCAGCCAACGCGCGGGCGCGATCGGTGATCCCGAGGCGTTCCAGGAACACACCTTGGGGGGTGAGGCGCGAAAATTTCGCACCCGCCGACTGGATTGACGCCGTCAGCGCTTCGAAATCCACATGAGTGGTCAGATCGGCCTGTCCCGGATCTGCCAGGACATCCGTCGGCGCATGTCCGCGCAACGCCTGCAATGTATCACCAAGAGAGCGCCAATCCCCATAGTCAATGACCAAAGCTGCGCCCCCAAAGGTCGCGATCTGATGCGCGATTCGGGTGGCGATCAGACGGGCCGCGTCGCAGAGTTCGACCAGATCGCCATCCCGTGTGTCATCCATCCGGTGCTGCAATCCAGGTTGCGCCCCATGTGGTCCCAGACCAAAGGCCAACGTCCCGTCTTGCAATCCGACCTGCTTTTCGCGCCATCCATCGCCGTCGCGCAGGTATTGGCGCACGGGCAGCGCATCAAAGAATTCGTTGGCGACCAGAAACAGCGGCTGATCGGCAAGCGTATCCACCTCGGCCATCCAGTCAGGCTCATATCCCTTTAACGTTTGTTTCTGGGCGCTGCGCAAAACCGGTGATGCTTCGATCAGGCAGATTCGGGCCGCGTCGTGAAACCCTGGGACGGCTCGGGTTGCCCGCAACAGGTCCGCCATCAAGGTTCCGCGCCCAGGGCCGAGTTCTGCCAGGGTAAAGGGAGTAGGCGATCCCTGATCCAACCAGCTTTGTGCCAGGGACAGCCCGATCAACTCTCCGAACATCTGGCTGATTTCCGGTGCGGTGGTAAAGTCGCCGGTTTGTCCCAACGGGTCGCGGGTTGAATAATAGCCATATGTTGGGTGAAGCAGACATTCAGTCATATAATCGGCGACGGTGAGCGGGCCGGTTTGATGAATGCGGTCGATCAATATCTGTTTCAGGGTCATGGCGTGACCTTTCGCGCGATACGTGCGCGCAGCACAAAGAACAGCCCAAGCGCAATCATCGGCAGCGACAGCACTTGGCCCATGGTCAGCCCATAACCGCCCAGTTGCCAGGCCAGCCCCAGCGGATTGCCCTCAGAGACGAAATGCGCATCCGGTTGGCGAAAGAACTCGACCACAAAGCGGGCCGCGCCATATCCGGCGAGAAAAACCCCGACGACCATCCCGGGCCGTTTCAAGGCCTCGCGCCGATAAACCAACCAGAGCAGCACCGCGCCCAACAGTACCCCTTCCAGCAAGGCTTCATACAGCTGAGACGGGTGGCGGGCGCATAGCGTCAGGACATCGGGGCAATCCTGTGCGGCGACCCCGGGGAACACCACGGCCCAGGGCACATCCGTCGGGCGGCCCCACAGTTCTGCATTGACGAAATTCGCCAGCCGCCCCAACAGCAATCCCGGTGGCACCGTGTAGGCCACCAGGTCGGCAAGGCTGAGCCGGGGAATATCGTGACGAATGGCGTAAAACCAACTGGCCAGGACCACACCCAGCAACCCGCCGTGAAAGGCCATGCCGCCCTGCCAGACCTGCAGAATTTGCCCCGGATTGGCCAGGTAATAGCCGGGTTGATAAAACAGCACGAATCCCAATCGACCACCGACAATGACGCCGATGATGATCCAGGTCAGAAGATCCTCGATCTGTTCGGGTTTCATCGGGGCGGTGTCATTTGGCCACAGCCCCGGGCGCCGCGTGGCCATGACTGCCAGACGCCAGGCAATGACAATGCCCACGATATAGGCCAGCGCATACCAGCGCAGCGCAAACTCCATCCCAAAGGCAGTGATGGAGAACAATTCGGGTGATAGGTCGGGAAAAGTGATGACGGCTTGCATGGGCCCTGAATGCCCGTGGCAAAAGGGGGAAGTCAACCTTGCCCATGGCGTCCGGACACACCATATAGTGAGCAAGCCTGAAACGGAGATCGAACATGCAAACCCGCAACAAATTCATGGATGACATGTCGCAGCTGATGACCAACGCCATGGGCGTGGCCCAGGGTGCCAAGGACGAAGCCGAAACCGCGATGAAAAGCCTGATGGACCGCTGGTTGGCTGACCGCGATTTTGTCACCCGCGAAGAATTCGACGCCGTGCGCGCCATGGCGCAAAAGGCCCGCGAAGAAAACGAGGCGTTGAAAACCCGCCTTGCCGCGGTGGAAGACAAGATCAACGGCTGAATAGTCCTGTAATCCTGCAAGACAATGAACTGCGGCACAGGCCGCGGTTCATCATTGGCGTGCGCCGCCATGGTGCCATCCGTACCGCCAATCCAAAGCGCCTGGGCCGAAGGCAGACAAGCCATTTCCATGCCTATGGACCGGGGACTGGGACAGCGACGTTCGCGGATGTGTTTTCGCCCGACAAGAGGCCTTGGTACTTGGCCCTTGGTACTGGGGGCTTCGGGATCTGGGGTGGGCTCGGCCAATCTGCTTGGAGGGCTCCTGTTGTCTGCTTGCCTCAGGCCGGCCCTGGGGCGCACCCCGAACCGCGTGCCAGGTCACTTAAACGTCGGTGGGTTTGCACAATTGGCCGCCTTGTCTTCAAATGTGCCAAAGGGGGCGGCGGGCTTCCATTTACGGAAATTTCCCTGTATGACCAAGTTGCCCCCAGCATTTTGGGGTTCTGAGCACTCTGTCCACAACTTATTGCAGTTATCCCCAAAATAGGGGGTTGCCAGATTGTTCCTGTAATCGCACCATATCTGGTACAGGCACGGGGGATCGCCCCGGTTTGTAGAGCAGGCATCTAGCGCTGGGGGCGCTGCCGCCCCGGCCCGCTAGAAAAGCAGTGAGGTGCAAAAATGGCCCTTTCCGAGCAGTTTCTGGAAGAAGACCTTCACCCCATCGATATTGTTGAACATCTGGCCGAACACCATGATTGGGATTTCGACCGGATCGGTGATGATCAGATTGCAATGGCGGTCGAAGGACAATGGCGAACCTATTCGATCACTCTTGCGTGGTCCGCCTATGACGAGACCCTGCGCATGGTGTGCACGTTTGAAATGGATCCGCCCGAGGACAAATTAACCGGGTTGTACGAGCTGTTGAACCTTATGAATGACCAATGCTGGGCCGGGGCGTTCACCTATTGGGGTGAGCAAAAGCTGATGGTCTATCGTTATGGATTGGTGTTGGCGGGCGGTCAGATGGCCAGCCCTGATCAGATCGACACATTGATCAATGCCGCCGTGCTGAGCGCAGAACGGTATTACCCGGCGATTCAGTTGCTGGTCTGGGGGGATCGCACCCCGAAACAGGCGCTCGAAGTCGCCATTGCAGAGGCCTATGGCCGCGCGTAAACCTATGCCCTGAACCGGGGGGCGTCGATGGGACGTGCTTCCGACATTTGTCACCTTGCCCCGTGACGGTCGGCCGACAGGCCACCGTTTCGGGGTTTTGCGTGACGGTCTAGGGAAGGGGCAATTCATGGATATGTCGGTTATTGCGGACCGGGGGCTTGTGCTTCTGGGCTGTGGCAAGATGGGGTCGGCCATGTTGGCTGGCTGGCTCGACCAAGGTCTGCCGACTGGATCGGTCTGGGTTCAGGATCCTTACCCGTCGGACTGGGTGCAGGCGCAGGGTGTGAACATCAACACCGATCTGCCCGGCAATCCGGCGATTGTGCTGGTGGCTGTCAAACCGCAGATGATGGGCGATGCACTGCCCGCAATGCAGGCGTTGGGCGGCGGGTCAACCTTGTTCGTGTCGGTGGCGGCGGGCACTTCGATTGCCACCTATGAAGAGATCCTGGGCGCGGCCACACCGATCATTCGCGCCATGCCCAACACACCGGCGGCGATTGGACGGGGAATCACCGCGTTGATCGGCAATGCCCAATCCACCGATGCAGATCTGGATATGGCCGAGGGGCTGTTGCAGGCCGTCGGCCAGACTGTGCGTCTGGAGGATGAGGCGCAGATGGATGCTGTCACAGGGGTCAGCGGTTCGGGACCGGCCTATGTGTTTCACCTGATCGAAACCCTTGCCGCCGCAGGCGAGGCCCAGGGGTTGTCAGCCGATTTGGCGATGACGCTGGCCAAGGCAACCGTGGGCGGGGCAGGGGCGTTGGCCGAAGCGGCAGAGGAAACGCCGTCGCAGCTGCGTGTCAATGTGACCAGTCCGAACGGCACGACCCAGGCGGCGCTGGAGGTGCTGATGAATGAAGCGGACGGTTTTCCTGTTCTATTGAACCGGGCTGTTGGTGCCGCAACAAACCGATCCAAGGAGCTGTCGCGTGGCTGATCTGAGTTTTGACGAGTTCCTGAAGGTCGACATTCGGGTGGGTGAAATCATCCGGGCCGAGCCCTATCCAGAGGCGCGCAAGCCAGCAATCAAGCTTTGGGTCGATTTTGGGCCGGAAATCGGCGTAAAAAAGAGCTCAGCGCAGATAACGGCGCATTACATGCCGGAAACGCTGGTGGGCAAGCAGGTTCTGGCGGTCGTAAACTTTCCTCCGCGGCAGATAGGCAAGTTCATGTCCGAGATACTCGTGCTTGGCCTGCCGGATGAAAATGGAGACATAGTCCTCGTGGGGCCGGATGGAGCGGTACCACGGGGTGGGAGGATGCACTAATTATGAAAGTCTGGATTGCGCGGCCGATGACGGCCTCGGTCGAGGCCCGCGCGCGCGAAGCGTTTGCGGATCTTGAAATCCGTGAAACCAACGCAGTGATGAGCGAAGCAGAGATGGTGCGGGCACTGAGCGAATTTGATGTCGTGGTGCCAACGCTGGGCGACCGATTCACAGCCGAAATCTTTGCCAAAGTGGCTCAGCCGCGCTGCAAGCTGCTGGCCAATTTCGGGGTCGGGTATAATCACATAGATGTTGCCGCAGCGCATGCTGCTGGCGTGCAGGTGACCAATACCCCCGGGGCCGTGACCGATGCCACGGCAGATATTGCCATGACGCTGATCCTGATGTCCGCGCGGCGCGCAGGCGAAGGTGAACGCCTGGTGCGGGCCGGAACCTGGGAAGGATGGCATCCAACGCAGATGCTGGGCTTGCATGCGACTGGCAAGACCGTCGGGATCGTCGGCATGGGCCGGATCGGTCAGGCCATTGCACGGCGTTGTCATTTTGGTTTCGGCATGGACGTCCAGTATGTCGCACGATCCCCCAAGACGCTGGATTTCCCGGCGACGCGGGCTGAGGATCTGGCGGCTTTGGCGGGGGCGGTCGATTTTCTGGTCGTGGCTGTGCCCGGTGGGGCGGACACCACGCATCTGATCAATGCGCAAATCTTGGCCGCGATGAAGCCGACCGGCCATCTGATCAACATCGCACGTGGCGAAGTGGTCGAAGAATCAGCTTTGATCGCTGCGCTTGAAACGGGCTCGATTGCCGGGGCAGGGCTGGATGTCTATGAATTCGAACCCAAAGTGCCTCAGGCTCTGATGGATCGGGAAAACGTGACCTTGTTGCCGCATCTGGGCACTGCCACCGAAGAAGTGCGCAGCGATATGGGGCATATGGCGTTGGACAACGTTGCCGCATTTCTGGCGGATCTGGAGCTTCCCAATCCGGTTGGGTGATCCGTACCAAAGCCTCTTTCAAGAGGCTTGGCCAACGCGGTTGCAACTGCGTTGGCCACTTTTGGTCAAATCTGTGAGCCGTCCGCTATTGCAGCGCGCCAGTGACGACGACACAGCGAGACATAGGTTTCATTGCCACCAATCTGCACCTGTTCCCCTTGGGTGATCGCACGGCCTGTTTCGTCCTGGCGGATCACCATGGTGGCTTTTCGACCGCAATGGCAAATTGTGCGGACTTCGCGCATTTCGTCGGCCAGAGCCAAAAGGGTCGCTGATCCCGGAAACAGTTCACCCCGGAAATCCACGCGCAGCCCATAGCACAAGACCGGCACATTCAAATCATCCACCACGCGTGCCAGTTGCCAGACCTGATCCGGTTTCAGAAACTGGGCCTCATCGACAAAGACACAGGCAACGGCCCCCTGTGACATGCGGCCCTGGATCATGGCAAACAGATCATCCTGGGGCGTAAACAGATCTGCTTCGGACCCGATGCCGATGCGGGACGCGATCCGGCCGACTCCGGCGCGATCATCAATCTGCGCCGTCAACAGATAGGTCTGCATGCCGTTTTCGCGATAGTTGTGGGATGCCTGGAGCAAAACCGTGGATTTGCCGGCGTTCATTGTCGAATAATTAAAGTAGAGCTTGGCCATGTCTGCGGTCTAAAGATCCTGCCCGGATGTTGGAACCTCAATCGGGCAATCATCTGCAAAAAAATCGGACTTTTGGCGTGGTTTTGATGTCGAAAAGTGCGATCTGCCGCAGGTCAACCGCTGTCGGCGCTGCGTCTTGTATCCGGGACGGAACGGCCCTGGGGATGGATGGAAGACGGGCAGGCCGACAGCTGACTTTGGTCGCCAATGCGACCATGGGGCCGGACACATACAATACTATGTACCGGCCCCAAACTCATGCTACGGTGGACAAACCACCAGAGAACTCTTTAAATCCCTTGATTACCCACGGGATATTTGAATTGTGACATTTGCCGTGTGTGGTAGAAATGGGAAAATAACCGGGCCATTCCCCTGCTATCTTGGCTGGGGGGAGCGCGGAACCAGAACCAGGGATGCATGAATGGCCGATATTGGGTCGTATTTGAAGAAACACACCGAGGCATTGGTCAAGGACGTGGGAATCGAGGCAGCCTGCCAGATTACTGGCAAGTCCAAAGCCACATTGGGCAGGTATTATTCGGACAATGCCGAACATGCAGATCGGTTCATGCCGGTTGATGCGGTGGCCAAGCTTGAGAAATCGGCTTCGTACCCGCATGTTACCAGTGCATTGGCCGAACTGAAGAACATTCGCCTGTCTTATGATGATCGCAAGCCGAACACCCCCAAGGCCGCAGGGGGCGTCAATTCGGATGTGATCGCGCTGAGCCAGAGATTTGCCATGCTGATGAGCGAATACCAGCAGGCGATCGAGGATGGGATCATTACTGTCAACGAAGCAAAGCGCCTGTTGCGGGAAACATCGCTGCTTCAGCAGGTTCTGATCGACATGAAGCTGCATCTCGAAGAAGAAAGCGCCTGAGTTGATTTCACTCCCTTTGGCGTTCTGAATGCGGCTGGTGCGTACGCGCAGCAGTTCCTTTGCTCGTGACCATTGCGCAGGTCTGATCTGTGTCGGGATCTGAGGGCTTGTTCCGGGTGGTCGCTAGGCTGATCGAGATGAGACGGCAATTTGGCCAAAGAGGGCATCGACCCGGAACACACCGACATAATCCAACGGTCTCACAGACCGCTCTGCCCATCACACTGCACACAAAAAACCCGGCCACAACGGCCGGGTTTTTCGTTGGATTGATCACTGAGGATGCAAAGTTACCCTTGCAGGCTCTTTACTTCGACTTCGCCTTCGGCCTGAGCCTTGATCGCCAAAGCTGCTGCATTGCTGCCCGCTGCGGTGGTGAAATAGGGGATTTTGTCATACAACGCGATCGAGCGGATCGCCTTGCTGTCTTCGACCGCCTGGGCACCTTCGGTGGTGTTCATCACCAATTGAACGGCTCCATCTTTCAACATGTCGACAATGTTGGGGCGCCCCTCGTAGACCTTGTTGACCACGTCACAGGCAACACCTTGTTCGGCCAGCCACCCTTGTGTGCCGCGGGTGGCGACGAGGGTAAAGCCCTGTTCGACCAGCGTCTGTGCCGCTTCGACCATCAGCTTGCCCTTGTCGGCATCCTTGATCGACACAAAGGCACAGCCCGAAGACGGCAAGACCATCCCGGCCCCCATCTGCGCCTTGAGAAAGGCGCGGGCAAAGGAGCGATCCCACCCCATGACTTCGCCGGTCGAGCGCATTTCCGGGCCCAAAATGGTGTCGACACCGGGGAACCGGGCAAAGGGCAACACCGCTTCCTTGACCGAGAACCAGGGCATGTCCGGGTCGGCCAGGGTCATGGGATCCGCCATCGGCGTGTCCACGTCATAACCGGCGTCGGCCTCATAAGGCGGGCGCATCGGGAAGGCCGACAGTTTTTCACCGGCCATCACACGCGCGGCAATCGACGCGATTGCGCTGTCGGTGGCTTTGGCAACAAAGGGCACGGTGCGCGAAGCACGTGGGTTTACTTCGATCAGGAAGATTTCGTTATTGCCATTCTCATCCGGTTTGATTGCGAATTGGATGTTCATCAGGCCGACAACATTCAGCGCACGCGCCAATGCGTGGGTCTGAACCTTGATCTCTTCGATCACATCCTTGTCCAGCGAATAGGGGGGCAGCGAGCAGGCGCTGTCGCCCGAATGCACGCCGGCCTCTTCGATGTGCTGCATGATGCCTGCAACATGCACGTCGGTGCCGTCACAGATGGCATCCACGTCCAGCTCGACTGCGCCGGCCAGATAGCTGTCCAACAGCACGGGGCTGTCGCCTGACACCACAACCGCCTCGGCGATATAGCGTTCCAGCTGGGCCATGTCGCGCACGATTTCCATGGCGCGCCCCCCCAGAACATAAGACGGGCGGATCACCAGCGGGAAGCCGATTTCTTCTGCGATTTCGATTGCTTGCGCGTCGGTCGAGGCAATACCGTTGTGCGGCTGTTTCAGGCCCAGATCATTGACCAGCGCCTGGAAACGTTCGCGGTCTTCTGCCAGGTCGATGGCGTCCGGGGTGGTGCCCAGGATCGGAATACCTTCGGCCTCCAACGCATTGGCCAGCTTCAGCGGGGTCTGACCGCCGAATTGAACAATGACGCCATGCAGGGTGCCGTTTTCCAGTTCGGTGGACAGGATTTCCATCACATGTTCAAAGGTCAGCGGTTCGAAATACAACCGGTCCGAGGTGTCATAGTCGGTCGACACGGTTTCGGGGTTGCAGTTGATCATGATGGTTTCATAGCCCGCGTCCGTCAGCGCGTAACAGGCGTGACAGCAGCAGTAATCAAACTCGATCCCCTGACCGATCCGGTTCGGACCACCACCCAGAATGACAACTTTGTTTCGGTCGCTGGGGCGGGCTTCGCATTCCACTTCGCCCATCATCGGGGCCTCGTAGGTGGAATACATATAAGGGGTCTGGGCTTCGAATTCGGCGGCGCAGGTGTCGATACGTTTGAACACCGCGTTCACACCCAGGGTGCGACGTGCCTTGCGCACTGATTTTTCGCTCTGATCGGTCAACTTGGCCAGACGGGCATCGGTAAAGCCCATCATTTTCAACGTGCGCACAGTCGCTGCATCCGTCGGCAAGCCGTTGGAACGCACGTCTTCTTCGGTCTCGATGATTTCGCGGATCCGGGCCAGGAACCAGGGGTCGAATTTCGTGACGGCAAAGATTTCGTCGTTGCTCAGTCCGTGGCGCATCGCTTGGGCAATGGTGCGCATCCGGTCCGGGGTGGTCTGGCTGATCGCCTTGATCACCGCGGCCTTGTCAGGTGCGCCGGGGATGTCGACTTCATCAAAACCGGTCAGACCCGACTCCATCGACGCCAACGCCTTTTGCAACGATTCGTGAATGGTCCGGCCAATGGCCATGGTTTCACCCACCGATTTCATTGCGGTCGTCAGATAGGGTTCGGACCCCGGGAATTTCTCGAATGCGAATTTTGGGATCTTGGTCACGACATAGTCGATGGTCGGCTCGAACGAGGCCGGGGTGACCTTGGTGATGTCATTGTCCAGCTCGTCCAGCGTATAGCCGACGGCCAGTTTTGCGGCGATTTTGGCAATCGGAAAGCCGGTCGCCTTGGACGCCAGGGCAGAAGAGCGCGACACCCGCGGGTTCATTTCGATCACGACCATGCGGCCATCTTCGGGGTTGATCGACCATTGAACGTTCGATCCGCCGGTTTCCACCCCGATTTCACGCAGAACGGCGATCGAGCCGTTGCGCATGATCTGATATTCCTTGTCGGTCAGCGTCAGGGCCGGGGCCACGGTGATCGAATCACCGGTGTGTACACCCATGGGGTCGACGTTTTCGATGGAACAGACGATGATCGCGTTGTCCGCCTTGTCGCGGACCACTTCCATCTCGTATTCCTTCCAGCCCAGCAGGCTTTCATCCACCAGGATCTGGTTCACCGGAGAGGCGTCCATTCCGGTGCGGCAGAAGTGGATGTAATCTTCGCGGTTATAGGCCACGCCACCACCGGTGCCGCCCATGGTAAACGCAGGCCGGATGATGGCGGGCAGGCCAATCTCTTCGAGATCCTCCAGTGCGAGTTGCACCCCGGCATCCAGATCGGCGCTGCCGTCGGGTTTCTTGGGGGCGGTGACGATTGTGGCCTTGGGGTTTTCGATGCCCAGCCGGTCCATCGCTTCGCGAAAGAGTTTACGATCTTCGGCCATTTCAATGGCATCGCGGGTGGCACCGATCATTTCGACGCCGAATTTTTCCAGCACCCCCATCTCTTCGAGCGCCAGCGAGGTGTTCAGCCCGGTCTGTCCGCCCATGGTCGGCAACAGCGCGTCGGGGCGTTCCTTTTCGATGATCTTGGCGACCACCTCCGGGGTGATGGGTTCGATATAAGTGGCATCGGCCAGACCGGGGTCGGTCATGATCGTTGCGGGGTTCGAGTTCACCAGGATCACCCGGTATCCCTCTTCGCGCAGCGCCTTGCACGCCTGTGCGCCAGAGTAGTCGAATTCGCAAGCTTGCCCGATTACGATGGGACCCGCCCCAATGATCATGATCGATTGGATGTCGGTTCTCTTTGGCATGGCCAGATTCCTTCGATTTTGCGCGAGTCAGCAGGCGCCGCCCGTGCGCCCAAATTGTCCTGCGTTATAGGCACCGCGCGGAAAGGTGCAAGGGGGATCGGAAATGGAAGTGAATTTGCCGCTTTCCCCCCTTCCGAATGCGGTCAGAGACACTATACCAAAGCCCAGCGGCAAATGGGGATGCCAGATGCATATTCGTTTCGACCAGGGACCGGCCGGGCCGGGGACGTGTTTTGAACAACCGGATCAGGTGATCCGGGCGGATACGGCGGGCGATGTGCCCGCTGCGCTGGACGCAATGGATCGCGCCCGGTCCCAAGGTGCGTGGCTGGCGGGATATGCCAGTTACGAACTTGGCTATGTTTTGGAGCCCCGGCTGGTGAATCGGTTGCCACGGCAACGCCGCTTGCCGTTGTTGTGTTTCGGGGTTTATGGCGCGCCAGGTGTCAGCCCCATGGGGACAGGCGAAGCGGCTCTGGGGGCTTTGCGCCCGCGGTGGGATCAGGCCCGGTATACCCAGGCTTTTGATGTCGTGAACGCAGGTATTGGCGCTGGTGACATTTATCAGGCCAATCTGACGTTCCCGATCGAAACCGAAATCTTTGGCGACGCATCAGCGTTGTATGCCGCCCTTTGTGATCTGCAACCGGTTGGACATGGTGCCATGGTGTTGCAGGATGGCTTGCCCGATCTGTTGTCGCGCAGCCCCGAACTGTTCTTTCGCACGACGGCCGACGGCATGATCGAAACACGCCCAATGAAGGGGACACAACCCCGCAGCCCCGATCCGGTCGAAGACGCGCGTCGTCGCGACTTTCTCAGGACAGATGAAAAGAACCGCGCCGAGAACCTGATGATCGTGGACCTGCTGCGCAATGATATCAGCCGAGTGACCGAAACCGGATCGGTCAGAGTACCTGAACTGTTCAGCGTCGAAAGCTACGCCACCGTGCATCAGATGGTATCGCTGGTGCAGGCACAATTGCGCGCAGGGGCCGGGTTGGGCGACATCCTGCGCGCGCTCTATCCCTGTGGGTCAATCACGGGCGCGCCAAAGATCCGGGCCATGGAGATCCTGAACGACCTGGAACCCTGGGCCCGCGATATCTACTGCGGAACGATCGGCTGGGCGTCCCCGGATGGAAGCGCCGAATTCAACGTGGCGATCCGGACACTGATGGTCGAGGACGGGCAGGTCACGCTGAATGTCGGCGGTGGCGTTGTCTGGGACAGCACGGCACCGTCCGAATACGAGGAAGCTTTATGGAAAACCCGTTTCGCCAAAACCCCGACTTTGCCTCAGACCCGGATTTCCGCCTGATAGAAACTCTGGGCTGGCACCCGAATGGCATAGGGTTCCGGCATCTGGACCGCCATTTGGCGCGACTGCAGCGGTCGGCGCTGGCTTTGGGGCTTGCGTTTGATGGCGATGCTGTCCGAGAGGTCCTGGACACTGTCGGCGGCGTGCACGCGCTACGCTGTCGGCTGACGCTGGATGGGCAGGGACATACGGACCTGACCACTGCCGCGCTGGGCAAGACACCAGAAGACTGGTGTCTGGTCGTTGCCGAAACGCGGCTCCAATCGTGCGACCCGTGGCTGCGGCACAAAACCACGCGCCGGGCGTTGTATGAGTCCACCCGCGCCAATCTGCCTGCGGGCGTGGGCGAGGCGATCTTTGTCAATGAAAACGAAGAGGTCTGCGAAGGCACCATTACCAATATCTTTTTGACGCTGGCGAATGAAGATCGGGTGACGCCGCCGCTGGCCTGCGGCGTGTTGCCGGGAATCCTGCGCGAAACCTTGTTGGACTCCGGCGACTTTCGGGAGCAGGTGGTCACGCTGGACGATTTGCGCACAGCTCGATCCATCGCAGTTGGAAACTCGCTGCGTGGCCTGATCCCGGCCCGCTTTGCGGGCGGTCTTGGCTGATTGCACGGATCCGTCCTTCATCTGGCCGGAAATATCCCGGGGGTGAATGCGCCGCAGGCGCAGAGGGGGCTGGCCCCCTCAAATCCGGTGAAATCCAAAAAACCCGACGACCAGAGAGGGCACAGAGCTCTCTCCCCTTGACTTCCCCGGCCCGGCACGGTGTATCGGCGCGAACCGTTTTGACGCCCGAAGGGATCTGATCCATGCACGCTTATCGCAGCCATACCTGCGCCGCTCTGACCGCCGCCAATGTCGGCGAAACCGTTCGCCTGTCCGGTTGGGTCCATCGGGTCCGTGATCACGGCGGCGTTCTGTTCATCGACCTGCGCGACCATTACGGCATTACCCAGGTGTTGTGTGATGGCGACAGCCCCGCCTTTGCCGATCTGGAAAAGGTCCGCTCCGAATGGTGTATCCGCATCGACGGTACCGTCAAGGCACGCGCCGCCGATCTGGTGAACCCGAAACTGCCCACCGGCGAAATCGAAGTATACGTGCGTGAGCTGGAAGTCCTGGGGGCTTCCGAAGAGCTGCCGCTGATGGTGTTTGGCGATCAGGAATACCCCGAAGAAACCCGTCTGCGGTATCGGTATCTCGATCTGCGCCGGGAAAAGATGCAGGCCAACATGACCCTGCGTTCGGATGTGGTTGCCTCGATGCGCAAGCGCATGTGGGACCGCGAATTCCGCGAATACCAGACCCCGATCATCACCGCTTCCAGCCCCGAAGGCGCGCGTGACTTTCTGGTGCCCTCGCGTCTGCACCCGGGAAAATTCTATGCGCTGCCGCAGGCCCCGCAGCAGTTCAAACAGCTGATGATGGTGTCGGGCTTTGACAAATACTTTCAGATCGCGCCGTGTTTCCGCGACGAAGACCCGCGCGCCGACCGTTCGCCCACCGATTTCTACCAGCTTGACCTCGAAATGTCGTTTGTCACCCAGCAGGATGTATTCGACACCATCCAGCCGGTGCTGCAGGGCGTGTTCGAAGAGTTCGGCGGTGGTCGCAAGGTCGATACCGACTGGGAGCAGATCTCCTACAAGGACGCTGCCAAATGGTATGGCACCGACAAACCCGACCTGCGCAACCCGATCAAGATGCAGGATTGTTCCGAACATTTCCGTGGTTCCGGCTTTGCCATCTTTGCCAGCCTGCTGGAAAACGAAGGCACCGAAGTGCGCGCCATTCCCGCCCCAACAGGTGGATCGCGCAAATTCTGCGATCGGATGAACAAATTTGCTCAGGCAGAAGGTCTGCCCGGCATGGGCTATATCTTCTGGCGCAAGCAATCGGCAGATTCCATTGCGCAGGAACGCGGCATCACGGTCAAGGACGTCAATGCGCTGATCAAATCTGGCGAGATCGTTCTGGGCAACGAAGCGGCGGGACCGCTGGCCAAGAACATCGGTCCCGAGCGCACAGAAGCGATCCGTCAGCAGCTGGGTCTGGACGTGGGCGATGCGGCGTTTTTCCTGGGTGGCAAACCCAAAGCGTTTGAATCCGTGGCCGGGCGTGCCCGCACAGTCATTGGCGACGAATTGGGGCTTACAGATACCAATCGATTCGCCTTTGCCTGGATCGTCGATTTCCCGATCTACGAAGCGGACGAAGAAACCGGCAAGATCGATTTTGAACACAACCCGTTCTCGATGCCCCAGGGTGGCATGGACGCGCTGAACGGCAACCCACTCGACGTTCTGGGGTATCAGTATGACCTGGCCTGCAACGGGTACGAGCTGGTCAGCGGTGCGATCCGGAACCACCGTCCCGAAATCATGTTCAAGGCCTTTGAAATCGCCGGTTATGGCAAGGACGAAGTCGAAAAACGCTTTGGCGGCATGGTTAACGCGTTTCAGTTCGGCGCGCCGCCGCATGGTGGCTGTGCGGCCGGGATCGACCGCATCGTCATGCTGTTGGCCGACACGGCCAACATCCGCGAAGTCATCATGTTCCCGATGAACCAGCGCGCCGAAGACCTGATGATGTCGGCCCCTTCGGAGCCGATGACCGACCAGTTGATGGAGCTGGGCCTGCGGTTGATCCCGCAGGATTGATCTGACTGGATCAGACTGCGTTATTTTTAGACGGCCCGGCGTTTGGCGACCGGGCCGTTTTCTGTTTCAAAGCCCCAAGCGATTTTGGGCGGAAACCGGCGCGGGACGAAAGAGTGCGTCAAAAGCGTGCAGCGCCCGCGCAGTCCCGTTAGTCTGGGTGCATCGCTGGATTCGGATTGACGGAGCGGGCTGCGGATGGGTTTTTCTTTTGAACTGGCGGAAATCCGTTTTGGATGTGGTCTTTCGCCCGATCTGGCGGCACCACGATCGGCGTTGGACATTCTGGACAGATTGGCAGCCCCGGACGTGATGGCGACGCAGTTTCCGTTGGAAACATTCGACGTTTTTCGCAATCGGCAGCTGTTGCTTGAGCGGAACACACGAACCGCGCGCAAAGCCCGGAAAAACCAGAACACAGCCAAGGCCGCGCGGTTTCAGCACCAGGCGGGCAAGTTGCGCAAAAAGGCGCGGCAGGCAAAAATCGGCTGGCTTGGCCAGTCGATACTGCGCTGGACATGGACGGAACAGGGATTTCGCGAACGACTGGTGGCATTCTGGGCCGACCATTTCACCGCAATCGGCAAGGCGGGATTGTTTCGGTATGGGACACCCATTTATATCGAAGACGCAATCCGACCCCATATCCAGGGTCGCTTCAGCGATCTTTTGATTGCCGCAACGACGCATCCCATCATGCTGAATTATCTGGATCAGGACAAATCGGTGGGTCCCAGCAGTCTAGCCGCCCAGACCAATAGACGGTTAAAAGGGGTGAATGAAAACCTGGCGCGAGAGGTTCTGGAACTGCACACGCTGGGCGTTGAGGGGCCGTATGACCAATCGGACGTGCGTCAATTGGCTGAATTGTTCACCGGCCTGACACAAAACGCCAAGACAGGTTTCATATTCCGCAAGGATATGGCCGAACCAGGGGCCGAGACTGTCCTGGGCAAAGCCTATGCCGCCACTCCCGCGCTGGGTACGATCCATGATGTGCTGACCGATCTGGCCATGCATCCGGCGACAGCGCGCCACATCGCATCCAAATTGGCCGTGCATTTCGTGTCAGACACACCTGATCCTGTGCTGATTGATCACCTGACCCGTCGCTATCAGGACACGCAGGGTGATCTGATGCAGACTTATGCGGCCCTTTTGGAACATCCATCCAGCTGGGCAGACCCGTTGATGAACGTCAAACCCCCGTTTCCCTTTGTGGCATCAGCCTGCCGGGCTTTGGCGGTGTCTCCTGATCGGCTGCAAGGGGGCAGGCCGACGCGGATCACGCGTGGGATCATGGCATCTTTGGCGGTGATGGGGCAGGCTTGGTTGAAACCGGCCGGGCCAAATGGCTGGCCTGAAGAGGATGGTGCCTGGATCACGCCACAGGGTCTGGCCGCCCGGATTCGTTGGGCGATGGCCGCCCCGCCAGAGTTGAGCATGGATTTGCCGGATCCACGGCAGTTTCACCAAAATGTTCTGGGCCGCTATGCCACGGCCCAGGTGAAATTTGCGGCGCGATCTGCCGAAACCCGATCCGATGCTATTGGCCTGACGCTGATGTCCCCGGGGTTTCAGCGCCGCTAGATTGAGTCGAAGGAGTGGAATGATGCCCCAAAGGTTGTCCCGGCGCCGGTTTCTGAGCCAAACAGCTGGTTTGGGGTGTACGCTGGCCGCAAGCCCGGTGTGGACCCCTGTTACCTTTGCAGCGGCCCCTTGGGAGACACGGCTGGTGGTGATCATCCTGCGTGGGGGCATGGATGCCCTGGATGTAATACAGCCTTACGGTGATCCGGATTATGCGGCGCTGAGGCGGACGTTGAAGGGTGGACCTGAAACGGGCGCAGCCGATCTGGACGGGTTTTATGCGCTGCATCCGGCGTTGATGCCGTTGCGCCCGCTTTGGGACCGTGCCGAACTGGGATTTGTTCATGCGGTATCGACCCCTTACCGGGACAAACGCAGCCATTTTGACGGGCAGGATCTGCTAGAAGCGGGCACGGCCGGATTGGATGGTCGCACGGACGGCTGGCTGAACCGGCTGTTACAGACTGTACCCGGTGCCGGACCGCGGACGGCCTTTGCGTTGGGTCGGGACGACATGAAGCTGCTGCGTGGCCCTGCCGGGGTGTCCAACTGGTCCCCCGAAGCCAATCTGGTGATGAGCCCACAAGCCGAACGTTTGGCCGGGTTGGTCATGCAAGAGGATCCATTGTTTCATACCGCGCTGAACGAAGCGCTGGATCTGTCCCGTGCAGAGATGGGGGGCACCCGTCTGGCGGATCAGTTGGACGAGGGCATAGATGAAAAGATGGCCCCTATGACAATTCCACAGCCCCAAAAGGGCAGGATGCACCGTCAAATAGCAGCTTTTGCCGCCCGACAGTTGCGCAGGGATACACGGGTGGCGTCCTTTTCCATCAACGGTTGGGATACGCACAGCCGTCAAAAGGCGGGGCTCAGAGCGGCGTTGGGGCGGTTGGCCGAAACAATCCTGGAGGTGCAGACCGGGGTGGGGCCAGATGTTTGGAGCAAGACGGCGATTGTGGCGCTGACCGAGTTCGGCCGTACCGTGCGCGAAAATGGCACTGGCGGCACCGATCATGGCACTGGCGGGGCCATGGTGCTGGCCGGAGGTGCAATCCGTGGCGGCAGGGTGCAGGGACACTGGCCAGGGCTGAAGGAAGCAGATCTATATGCGCGGCGGGATTTGATGCCGACAGCAGATGTGCGTGCGCAGGTTGCCTGGATTCTGAGGGATGTGGCCGGTCTGGACCAAACCACCCTGGAGAACACGATATTTCCCGGGGTGGACATGGGGGCGAACCCAAAGCTGTTGCGCTGAACATCAGCCCGCGAACACCCTATGGCAAACCGGTGCCCCATCTCGTGGCTTTGGCGCGGCAGCACCCCGGATCACAGGCGGGCATTTCGGCGGTAACACCAATTGGGCAGGCTGCGCCCGGCGTGTCATTTGATCACGGACGCTCCGGTCAGTTTGCGATTGCGTCGAATTTCGCGGGCGGCGGCCCTGGCCTGAGCATAGAGCACGACAACCAGGGAAAAGATGGCCAGAACAAAGATTTCAAACATCAGATTGCCTTTCGGTGCAAAAGACGTTCCTGAACCAATCCGGCAATGCGGGCCGTATCCGAGGCCACAGGCCCCCCGTTGGCCCGGGTCCTGGCCAAACCCGCCGCTGCATCCGCCAATGACGTATCCCCGGCGCTGCGGGCAATCCCACCGACAAATTGGGCGACATAGTCCAGGACCTTGTCATCCTGCGATTCATTCAGCACATCGGCCACATGGGCCATATCATCCTGAAAGGCCAAGGGATCCGGTTCGATCTGTTCGTCGTCACACAGACGCAGCCCGGCAGGCCGGTCTTCGGCGGGAAGCCGGGTCAGGACTGCCTGTTGAAAAACGGCCAGCGAGGTGACGGGTTTGGCCAGAAAACCATCAGCACCGGCCGACATGGCCAGCGTTTCGCCCGTGTCTTCGCCAGATGTGCCCAGAATGACACCGACACGGGGCACCGATTCGGCCAGATCACGGATCAGCGACAACCCCGACCCGTCCGGGAGCCCCAGATCAATCACGATGACGGCAGGTCGATAGACCTGTAGATGCCGATACGCGGACTTCAGGCAATCAGCCCGTCGGATGCGCGCCCCGCTACGCAAACACAAAAGGCGCATCGCTTCGGATGCGTATCGGCTGTCCTCGACAACCAGAATGGTCAGCCCCAACAGTGGGCGGGTGGGCGTCGGGTGCCGATTTGGCGTTGCAAAGGGATCCAGTTCGTCCATGTCATGCCTCCTGAACACGAGGCTAGAGCGAGATGGCTAACACCGGGTTAACAGCAGGAGCATCCTCTCTGACCAGATCACGAAACCATGGGGCCGGGCGCATTGGCGCACTTGTTCCCATGGCGCATCCAGACCATAACCGGGCCAACGCAAGACATAGCGCAAGACATCAGGAGAGAGAGTATGATTGGTCGTTTGAATCACGTCGCCATTGCCGTTCCGGACCTCGAGGCCGCAGCCGCCCAATACAGCACCGCATTGGGAGCCAAGGTGGGCGCGCCCCAGGATGAACCTGACCACGGCGTGACGGTCATCTTTATTGAACTGCCAAACACCAAGATCGAACTGCTTTATCCGCTGGGCGACAACAGCCCGATCAACGGGTTCCTGGAAAAGAACCCGTCGGGCGGCATTCACCATGTCTGCTATGAGGTCGATGACATCATCGCCGCGCGCGACCACCTCAAGGAAACCGGGGCCCGGGTTCTGGGATCGGGCGAACCCAAGATCGGGGCCCACGGCAAACCGGTTCTGTTCCTGCACCCCAAGGATTTCAACGGGTGTCTGGTGGAACTGGAACAGGTTTGAAACAACTATAGACCCGGGTGGTCAGCCAGACCGCCCGGATAATTGGGAGACGCGTCATGTCCATCACATCAGGTCTGGTCCTGTTCTCTGTCATCTGGTTCCTGACCTTTCTGGTCGTGATACCCATTCGCCTGCAAACACAGGGCGACCTGGGCAAGATCGAGCCGGGAACCCATGCGGGTGCGCCCGAGCATCACCACCTGAAGAAGAAAGCCTGGATTACCACAGCCATTTCCTTTGTTCTGTGGATCGTCATTGTCGGGATCATCCTGTCGGGATGGATTACGATACGGGATTTTGACTGGCTGGGTCGGATGGACTGACGCCGGCAATCCAAACGGTTTCCAGAAAAACAAAATGCCCGGACTGTTCCTAACATTCCGGGCATTTGCGTGTCAGGGACATGTGGTTCAGCGTTCCGAGTTTCTTCCATTCACAGCGTGGAAAATATGGGTGAATGTGGCCGCGCCCAGGATCGGGATCACCAGGTTCAACAGCGGCACAGACAGCGGGATCGCCATCAGGATGCCGGCGATCCAGATCTTGCCCGCGTGCTGGCTGCGCAGTTTGCGGGCACCGGGACGGCCCAGTCTGCGCATGGCCGCAAGTGTGAAATACTCCCGCCCCAACAGAAACCCGTTCAGCCCCCAAAAGATGAACAGCGCCAATGGTGCAAGAAAGGCATAGAGAATAAAGGCCAACAGATTGGCTCCGATCAGAACCCCCAGAAAGTTCACCGTATCGCGCAATGCGTCGCCAAAGGGCACCTTTTGCGCCTGGGGCAGGCTGGGATAATGTTTGTCTTCTACCGCTTGCGCCACCTCATCCAAAAACATCGACGTAATCGCCGACGCGACCGGGACCATCAGAAAAACTGACAGGATAATCATGAAGATAAAGGAGGAAATGCTCAGCAAATCGCCCAGCCAATGCACTTCTCCCAAAACCGGCAACGTCGCATCAGCGCCGACAAACCAATTTATCAGGATCAGAAACCCGGCATAAGCTGCGATCAGCAAAGCAAATGTCAGTCCGATTCCCAAAAACAGAACCCTACGAAATCGCGGGTCACCGATCTGGCCCAGAGCTTTGAGAAAGGACGAAAGGATCATTCCGAAACCCATTGGATGATCTCCTCGAGATTCGGGCGGGGACGTTCGGGTGGGCGGGTGCCTTCGGTGGCGATGTGGACGAAACCAGCGATGCGTTCGTGTTCGGCCAGATCCAGCCCCTGTTCACAGAATGCGCGATCATGTGAAATCCAACCGGACAGCCAATTCGCGCCCCACCCCGAGGCCAGAGCCGCATTCAAAAGCGCCAGACAGACCGCGCCGGCGGAATAGGTCTGTTCAATGGCTGGGATCTTGGGCGACGGGATTTGGGTTTCGATGACGGCCACTGCCAACAGGCCCTGATCGAATTGCGAACAGCCCTTGGCAATATCCTCTTCGGTTTTGCCCAAAGCCGCGCCGCGTTCGCGGGTCAGGTCCGACAGGCGCGCCATTGCACCCTGTTGGATGACAATGAATCGCCAGGGTTCCAGCTTGCCATGGTCCGGGCTGCGGGCTGCGGCGGTCAGAATAGGGTCCAGATCCGCGCGGGTTGGTGCCGGGGCGACCAGAGTTTTGGCGGGGCGGGACCGGCGTGACAACAGAAAATCCAGAGCGGCTTGGTTGCGATCAGGCATATGTTAAACTCTTTTACATCAAGTGTGACCTATGTCGGTCAATCATGGTGGGATTTCAAGGGGGTCGTCAGCGATCGGGCATAATGAGGGCGCTTTTGCTGGATGGCCTGACAGGACCGGGGGCATGTGGGACCAGTGGTACCTGACCAGGCCGGGTGGGATCAACCCGGCTGGTGCATTGGCCAGAAGTGGCGCACAATCACCATATGGGAAAGCCAAAGAAGAAAGACCTGCCGGATCTGTCGGAACTGGCCTGCAAGGGCACTGAAATTCACCTGCGCGTGACGCCGCGGGCGGCGCGCAATGCCATCGTGCGTGACGGGTCGGTTTTGCGGGTCTCAGTCACTGTCGTGCCCGAGAACGGCAAGGCCAATGAGGCAGTGCAGTCGCTGCTGGCCACCGCCATGGGCGTGGCCCGATCTGATCTCGAGCTGAAACGCGGCCAGACCGCGCGGGACAAGCTGTTTGTCTACGTCGGGGCCTCACGCAGCTGATACACGCCCTCGGGCAGGTCCAGCGCCATGGCCAGATCCCGCAATTGTTCTGGTGACAAGGTGACGGTCACCACCTTGTCGGTGCGTGGGTCATACTGCTCCAGCGTCACACATTCCGCAAAAGAGTTGATGACAACATCCTCCAGCAGGGGGGTAGCCCCTTCATCCACCAGAGTGATCACGGTCGAGTCAAATTCGTGTTCGATGGTAAACATGGCTCCAGCTTGCGATGTCATCGGCGGTTTCACAAGCCCTGTTGCGGCCAAATCAGGCTGGGGGTGAACTCGGGCCTGTGTGTGTGATAAGTCTAACCGAATCCAACTGAATTTTTGGGGTTAGCGATGCGCAAAGTTCTGATGATGCTGATGGTTATGGCCGGATGTGACGTTGCTGTGGAACCTGGCCCGGCACCGCAACCTTTGCCTGCGCGGGCCCAGAGCAGCGGCCCGACCTTGTCCACATCGGCCGCGATTTCGGCCTTTTCAGCGGCGTCGCGCCAGGTGGAACCCGTGGCCGAAAGCCTGTGTGCACAACGCACCAGAGGCATGAATTGTGATTTTCAGATCCGGCTGGACCGAGACCCAAAGCTGCCGCCAAATGCCTATCAGAGCCTGGACAAACAGGGGCGCCCGACCATCACCTTTACCCATGCGATGATGTCCAGCTTTCGTAACACGGACGAGATCGCATTTGTGATGTCCCACGAAGCCGCGCACCACATTCGTGGTCATTTGCAGCGCGGTGCGCGGGACGCAACAGTCGGCGCATTGGTTCTGGCCGGTGTTGCGGCTGCGGCTGGGGCCAGCACGTCAACAATTCTGGATGCACAGCAGTTGGGGGCGGTGGTTGGCTCGCGCAGCTATTCCAAGAATTACGAACTGGAAGCTGACGAGTTGGGAACAATCATCACCGCCCGCTCCGGCTATAGCCCGCGCAAGGGTGTTGAATATTTCTATCGCCTTCCGGATCCGGGTGATCGGTTTCTGGGGTCACACCCGCCCAATAGCGACCGGATCACGGTTGTTCAGCGCACCATCCAGGCCAACGGGTTGAATTGATCCGATGGGTAAACCGGATTCTCTCACCCGATTGGGAGTCATCCTGACAGACCGGGGATCCCGCTATGCCGTCACCGGGGCCAGGGTGACCAGCCGTGCAGAAATTGATGCGGTTCTGGCCGAACTGAAATCGGACCGCGCCTATGCCAAGGCCACGCATAATAGCTGGGCTGCAGTCCTGCCCAATGGTGCGCTCAAGGCGGATGACGGTGAAAGTGGCGCGTCGATGGTGATCCTGCGGATGCTCGAACGTGAAGACATGAAGGATCACATTATCATCGTAACACGATGGTATGGTGGTAAAAAATTAGGAGGAGATCGGTTCAGGCGCGTGCAGGATTGTGTGCGGGCCTATCTGGATCAAACAGAGCCGACCACCCACGGTTGACCTGTGTCAAAGCTGCTGGGCCATGCCTTTGTTAGAGTTGTCGTCAACGACAGTTTATCAAAGGAACACCCTTGTGCCCGATCGCGCAGATCTGAAACACCACGCTGGTTTGTTGGACAGAATGGCAGAAGCTCAGGGACTCGACCTGCAGGACGCTGTGATTTCCGGCCAGATTCCCTTTGACGAAATTGCCGATTCCGTTCTTCGATGCGCGCAATGTTCAAATCCCGGACACTGTGAATCCTGGTTGGCGACACACCAGGATGGCCCGGTTGGAACCCCACAATATTGCCGCAACAAGGAATTGTTTGAACTGGGCCGATACGGCCGAGGCCACTAAGCGGGGCAAGGGAGGCGGCTAGATGCATAAACTCGGGGATCCGATGACCCATTTGCGGCTGATGTGTCGGATGGGCCAACATGTGGGTGTTGATCTGGCACGGGCTCATGCAGATGGCAGGTTAAGCCAGGCCGATTGGGCCGAAATGGTTCACGCGTGTCGTGGGTGTGCCTGGGGCAGCGATTGCGGTGACTGGCTGGACCGGGCCCGAAATCCTGGCGAAGCCCCCGATGTCTGTCCAAACGAATCCCGCTTTGTTCAGCTGCAATCCAAACTTGAAAGTCCGAGCAATGTTTGAACCACGTCCTCTACATATGCTGATGCGCTCCCAGTTGGGGCCAATTGACCGCCACTTTTGGCTGAACCGTTCCGTGGCTCGCACCATGGGAGTGAATTTTTCCGAAGCCATTGCTCAGGGGCGCTTGGATGCGCCGGGCTATGCAGCGCTGTTGACGAAATGCCGGGCTGCAGATTGTTGTGAACAATGTGAAATCTGGTTGGCCCAGCAATCGGGGCCGGTGGACGAAGCTCCTGAACATTGTGCCAATCGTGAGGCGTTGAACGCCCTGCGGGACTGACAGGACCGCGGCGGCTCCCGCCCGTCGTCGACCTTTCTGGCGAAAGATCTCCTCCCGTTGGGCGTGGCACCGCGCCAAAGGCGCGGTGCCACGCCCAAGTCTGCCAGAGGCTCCGGCGGAGCCGGGGACGCGCAGGCGCGGGAGTGCCTCGTTACCTATATCCAGATGTCAGAGTTTGGAGTGGGACCCGTCGCACAGCGGGCTTTTGCCGGAATGTTTGCACCCGCAGAAAAACATCTTTTTGTCTGCCTCGGCAGTGAATTTGACGGGGGCGAAGTCTGAGCCTTTGTGCGATCCATCGCAAAACGGCTGTTTCGAGGATTTGCCGCAGGCGCACCAGAAATAGGATTTTCCCTCGGTCACTTCGACCGGATAGGGGGCTTTTTGGCAGATGATGGGGGCGTCGGACATGGCTGGCTCTCCTCATGAGTGGTTGGCTGTGGCAACCGTGGCGCGTCGCCCGGCCATCGTCAAGCGGCCCCGACCGTTGCATTGTCAGCATGGCCCGTGATGTGATCCACCAGGAGACCCCAAACCCCTGTTCAACGATCCCGGAGGTATCATGCTGTATTTTCTCAAACGTCTGCGCTCCCGCGTGATCTGGAGCTGGGCCGGATGCATCGACGCCTGGCGCAATGAACATTCGTTTCGCAGCTGGGTCTGGGCCAATCTGGTGTCCGGGGGGCTGGCATTTGTCCTGCCATTGGAGACTGGCGAGCGCGCGCTGATCCTGGCGCTGGGGATATTGGTGCTGGCCGCCGAGCTGTTCAACACCGCGATTGAGCGTGCGGTAGATTACATTTCCGAGGAACATCACCCACTGGCGGGCCGCGCCAAGGATGCCGGGTCGGGAGCAGTTATGCTCACCGCGATTGCGACGGGGGTGGCTTGGGTGGTGGTGTTGGTGGGCTTGGTCTAACACCCCAGTCCGGCTTTGCCGGACAGCGCCCGACCCTCCCCACGGGAGGGCGCTTCGCACCCACCCAGGGTCAGGCGCTTACGCAAATTTAGCGGTTTACGTTATCCGATTTAGAGCCGTCTGGGTTGTCCCGAACGTACTCTCGTCCGCGAACCTTCACGATATGGGCGTCAGGATGCAGACCTTGTTTGATTTCCTTCACAGCTGTGCGGCGTGGTACATCCTTTCTGCGCCCGATATCGTAGTGTTCATTGCGGCCACCAGGACCGTCTTGCTTACCCCGGATTTTGGTCATGCTTGCCGTCCTTCAAATTTTCGCGGTCCAACATTCTTAAAGCGATGACCATTGATCACCTCAGAAACGCGCCCTTGGTTCAGGGCTCCAAGGAGAGCCGCAATCTGTGCCTGATTGAGTGGCGTGTTTTGCCAGAGCCATTTGATGTTGGCTGCAAGCTTGGATGTGAGCCTTGGGCTCGAGTACTTCAATGGCATATTAATCTCCTATGCCTGGCTGACATTGCCTTTTGAAGCCGTTTGCAATACTCTCGACCTGCTACAGAGAGAGATTGATTTAGCTATCCTGTGGGTCAGCTAAGTTTCGCAGTTTCTTAACAAAAGGCGAGGCGCACCATTGCGACCTCGCCTTTCTTATACCAGAAAACACGAAGTGCGACAATGTGTCGCAGTCGCTGTCGCAGCTGACGGGTCTGTTTCCCGGTAGCCCATTGATTAAGTTTAATATTTTGAATGTGTTGGAGAACGGCCAGACCTAATGTATCGAGTCGGAGATGCGAAAACATGTTCGTGTTTTGTCCCGATGGCGAATCGAATACGACCGAGTTCTTGCACCTCACTTGGGCAGAAAGTTTTATTTTAAAATTACGGAGTATTTGAAACGGGGGTGGTAAATTGAATTCCATTGTTCGCTGTCGTTCAGCCGCTAAATTTGGGGTTCCGCCCGCTCGCGGCTGAAATGATCCCCCGGATCATTTCCGGGACGCCGCTCGCCCCCACAAATCATACTCCCCCGCTTCATCCACCTCGACCGAGACAATATCCCCAACCTTCAACCCATCGGTCCCCTCATCGATAAACAGGTTCCCGTCGATCTCGGGCGCGTCGGCTTTGGTGCGGCAGGTGGCTACCCCATCATCGTCGATGTCGTCCACGATGACGTCCAGCATCTGGCCGACTTTGGCTTCCAGCTTGGCCTCGGAAATCGCTTGGGCCTTTTCCATGAACCGGTCCCAGCGTTCCTGTTTGACCTCGGCTGGGACATGGTCGGGCAGGGCGTTTGAGCGGGCACCATCGACGTTTTCGTATTGAAAACAGCCAACGCGATCCAATTGGGCCTCGTCCATCCAATCCAACAGGTGCTGGAATTCAGATTCGGTTTCGCCCGGATAGCCGACAATAAACGTCGAACGCAGGGTGATATCGGGGCAGGTGGCGCGCCAGGCGGCGATTTCATCCAGCGTTTTGGCCGAGGCCGCAGGGCGGGCCATGCGCTTCAGAACATCCGGGTGCGAATGCTGGAACGGGATGTCCAGATAGGGCAGCACCGCATTGTCCGGGTCCGCCATCAGCGGGATCAGATCGCGCACATGGGGATAGGGATAGACATAATGCAGCCGCACCCACAGGTCGCTGGCGGGGCCCAATTTGCCCAGCTCGCGCGCCAGATCGGTGATGTGGGAACGGACCTCGCCATCCTTCCACGGGTTTTGATCGTATTTGCGATCCAGCCCATAGGCAGAGGTGTCCTGGGAAATCACCAACAGTTCACGCACGCCTGCATCGACCAGCTTTTCGGCCTCGCGCAGCACCGCATGGGCGGGGCGCGATGCCAACAGGCCACGCATGTCGGGGATGATGCAGAACTTGCACTTGTGGTTGCAACCCTCTGAAATCTTTAGATAGGAGAAGTGGCGCGGTGTCAGGCTGACACCTGTGGCAGGCAGCAGGTCGACAAACGGGTCCGGATCGGGCGGCACGGCGGCGTGCACCGCGTCCAGCACCTGTTCATACTGATGCGGGCCGGTGACGGCCAGAATGCGCGGGTGGTGTTCACGGATGTAATCCGGTTCGGCCCCCAGACATCCCGTCACAATAACCTTGCCGTTTTCCTTGAGCGCCTCGCCAATGGCGTCGAGGCTTTCGGCCTTGGCGCTATCGAGAAACCCGCAGGTGTTCACGATCACCGCATCGGCCCCGGCATAGTCGGGCGAGATCCCATATCCTTCGGCACGCAGCCGGGTCAGAATGCGTTCGCTATCCACCAATGCTTTGGGACAGCCCAGGGAGACCATGCCCAGAGTCGGCTGATCCGGGCGCGGGGCGTCGCGCAGTTGCAGGCTGGGGGCGATATCGGGGCGCAGGTTGGGCGGGTTCGTGGTCATGACCGCCCCTATAGTATGGCAGGACACGCCTGCAAAGGGCCATGTGCCATTGCGCACGCTGGACCATGCGGTAATCTGATGCACAACAGGCAGGATTACAGGCAGGGAGACAGCCCATGCGTTTGCTGGTTCGGATCGTTTTCGCCCTTGTGGCGGCCATCGCCGTGGTGATCGGCGCCCTATTGGTGCTCCCAGGAGAGAAGATTGCGGCCATTGCTGCTGATCAGGTCGAAACCCAGACGGGACGAAAGCTGGAGTTTGACGGCAAGGTTGCGATTTCACTGTGGCCGGTTCTGGGGGTCAGGACCGGGCCGGTGCGTTTTGCCAATGCCGATTGGGCAGGGGTAGAGGCCCCACCCATGCTGACGGCCCAGCGGGTGAATATCGGAGTCTCGGCACCAGACCTGCTGAGCGGAAATATCCGGATCAAGACGATCGATGTGGTGGAACCGGTCCTGCATTTGTCGACGCGTGCGGACGGGCAAGGCAATTGGGTGTTTGACACCCAGGCTGTGGCCGGGGACGTGACGGGGGAAACAGCGGCCAAGGGGCAGCCCTCGGAATTGCCACTGGCGGTCGAGAACATCACGTTGCGAAGCGCCAGCCTGACCTATGCCGCTTTTGGCGCAGCCCCGATTGTACAGACAGATGTGGATCTTGATCTGCTGTGGCCGGATCCCCAGGGAACGGCCGATGTGAAGCTGACATTGCGCCCGGCCGGGGCTCCGGTGCAGATCGAGGCCGAAGTCGGAACTTTTGCAGGCTTTCTGAGCGGCGATGTCGCGTCCGTTGGGGCCACGGTACGGACTGAAGGGGGGCGGGCGAGGTTTGACGGACGGGCGAGCATAGCCGGGAATGCAGCCGGCCGTCTGACCGTCGAAGCCCAGAAGCTGGCCCAAGCGATGCAGGCCCTGGGACTGGGCGACCCCGAATTTCCCCAAGGAGCCGGGCAAAGGTTTGTGCTGGGGACTGACATGACCTTTACCACCGACGGGCGGCTGTCCTTGCGCGACATGGTGGCCAAGCTGGATGAAAATGAACTGACCGGGGCGGCCGACATCCTGACCAGCGGTGTGCCGAATGTGACCGCACAACTCAAGGCGCAGCATCTGGATCTGTCGGCTTGGGCGGCCCCGGATGCGGGCGCGGCCATTGGGACGGATGGGCCCCCGACCCAGACGACGGGCTGGCCTAGGGACAAATTGGATGCCAGTGCGCTGGAACTGATGAATGGGACCATTGATTTGACGGTGGGTTCGCTGGATTTGGGAACCACGCAATTGGGGGCATCCAAGCTGACATTGGGCATGGATCGCGCGCGCGCGGTTCTGACGATGGCACCGATGGCGATCTTTGGGGGAACGGTGACAGGGCAGCTGATCGTCAACAATCGCAATGGGCTGTCTGTTGGCGGCAAAGTGAACGCCGCAGATATTGCGCTGAATCAGGCCCTGACCCAGTTGGCCGACGTGAACAGCATCAATGGGCAGGCGCTGGCACAGCTGGAGTTTCTAGGAGTGGGCGAGACTGTCGACGCCATCATGAAATCGCTCTCTGGCAAAGGATGGTTCGAAGTTGGCAAAGGGTTTTTCACCGGGTTCGATCTCGAAGAGCTGATGCGGAGCGGCCAGGGCAATGGTGGTTCGACCGTGTTTGACACGCTAACGGCCAGTTTTTCGATCCAAGGGGGCAATCTGGGCAATCAGGATCTTTTGTTGCGTCTCAAGGGATATCGCGCCGAAGGAACTGGGCGGATCGGGTTGGGCGATCAGGATCTGGATTACCTGTTCACGCCCATTGCGGTGAATGCCAACGCGGGCAAGGGGCTTCGCATCCCGGTCCGGATCAAGGGGTCCTGGTGGGACCCCTCCATTCGGCCTGATTTGAGCGAAGCGCTGGAGGCCGATATCGAGGCCAAGAAGGATGAGTTGGAGGCGAAAGCCAAGGCCAAGGCAATCGAGAAATTGGAAGCGGAACTGGAAACCACGATTACCGAGGATCAGGACCTGGAAGAGCTGCTCAAGGATCAGTTGGAAGACAAGGCCAAGAAGAGCCTGTTGAAGCTGTTGGGAGCAGATTGATCCACCTGTCCCCAAAGCAAGTTTACAACGCCTTGAAAACCGCCGGGAGGTGGCTGTGGTACAGCGGGGATCTTAGGGGCAAAAAAGCCGGGCATAGTATTGCCCGGCTCGATAATCGTCACAGATCATTGCAGCGCGTCTGTGAGGACGCGCGCTATTTTCAGATCGTTTGGTCGTAATCGCCAACCAGGGGTTCGGTCCGGATCACGGCATCAATGTCGTTGAAAATGGCCCGCATTTCCGCATCACTGTCCGAGCTTTCGCAGACGACCACCAGGTTGGGCGTGTTCGAGCTGGCCCGAACCAAGCCCCAGGACCCATTGTCCAGGATCACCCGGGCACCATTCACGGTCACGACGTCCTTGATTGCACGTCCGGCGACGTGTTCGCCGGCCTCATGTTTGGCCACCAGCTTTTGCACCAGCCGTTCCAACACCTGATACTTTTCGGTATCGGCGCAATAGGGTGACATGGTGGGAGTCGACCAGGTTTTGGGAAGCGCCTTGCGCAGGTCAGACATGGACATGTCGGGATTGCGCTCCATCAGCTTGCAGATCTCGACCGCGACCCGCATGCCACAGTCATATCCCCGCCCGATCGGCTCGGCCAGAAAGTAGTGTCCAGATTTTTCAAACCCGGCAAGCGCACCGATCTGTTTGACCCGGCGCTTCATGTGGCTGTGGCCGGTTTTCCAGTAATCCGCCGTCACACCGTTTTTCTGCAGCTCGGGGTCCGAAGCAAACAACCCGGTGGATTTCACATCGGCCACAAAGGTCGCATTCGGGTACAGCTTGGACAGATCGCGGGCCATGATCACGCCGACCTTGTCGGCAAAAATCTCTTCGCCTTCGTCATCGACCACACCACAGCGATCCCCGTCGCCATCAAAACCCAACGCCATATCAGCACCGGATGCTTTGACGCTGGCGGACATGTCGTGCAGCATCTCCATCGCTTCGGGGTTGGGGTTGTAATGCGGGAAGGTGTAGTCCAGTTCGCAATGGCTGGGGACCACTTCGACGCCCATGCGCGCGAAGAGTTCGGGCGCAAAGGCCGCGGCTGTGCCATTACCAGTGGCGCAGACCACTTTGAGCGGGCGGGACATTTTGAAATCGCCAACCAGGTCGTCCAGATAGGCCTCTTTGACGCCATCGACAAATTCATAGGACCCACCCGGGCGGGTTTCGCCTTCGCCGTTCAGAACGATATCGCGCAACTCGTTCATTTCATCGGGGCCGTGGGTCAGCGGGCGTTCAAAGCCCATTTTGACCCCGGTCCAACCATTGGGATTGTGGCTGGCCGTGACCATCGCCACCGCAGGCACATCCAGATGGAACTGGGCGAAATAGGCCATGGGCGACAGGGCCGGGCCAATGTCCTTGACCTGAATACCGGCCTGCATCAAGCCAATGATCAACGCTTGTTTGATGCTCAGCGAATAGTCGCGATAGTCGTTGCCCACTGCAATCACCGGTGCGATCCCGCGCCGCTGCATCTGGGTGCCCAGACCCAACCCCAGGGCAGTCATGCCCGGCAGGTTGATTTCATCAGGGTATTTCCAGCGCGCATCATATTCGCGAAACCCTGTGGGGGTGATCATCGGGTCGCGCAGAAAGCTCCAGGTGTTCGGCGTCACCGGCGAAGTAGGTTTGGTCATGTGAAATCTCGTGGCTTGAGGGTCAAATCTGAACTGGGTTGGCCTTGGCCAGCCGATCGAATGCCATCAGCGTATCGATCAGTTTGGGCATTTGATCAAGGTAGATCATATTGGGGCCGTCACAGGGGGCGTTGTCTGGATCCTGGTGGGTTTCCATGAACACGCCAGCGACGCCGACAGACACGGCGGCGCGCGCCATGACGGGGGCGAATTCGCGCTGCCCGCCCGAAGAGCCGCCAAGCCCGCCGGGTTGGGCTACTGCGTGGGTGGCGTCCATGATGACGGGATGACCGGCGCGCGCCATTTCGGGCAGCGACTGCATGTCGACCACCAGGCGGTTATACCCAAAGCTGACGCCGCGTTCGGTCAGCATCACGTTGCCGTTTCCGGTGCTTTCGATCTTGGCCGCGACGTTGGCCATGTCCCAGGGTGCCAGGAACTGTCCCTTTTTAACGTTGACTGCAATGCCGGTTTCCCCGGCAGCCCTGAGCAGGGCGGTCTGACGACACAGAAAGGCCGGGATCTGCAGGATGTCACAGACCTGGGCGACCGGGGCGCATTGTTCCTTTTCGTGCACATCGGTGATGACGGGCACGCCGATGGTGTCCTTGACCGATTGCAGCACGGCAAGGCCCTTTTCCAACCCCAAAGCGGGCGCTGCATTGACCGAGGTCCGGTTGGCCTTGTCAAAAGAGCCCTTGAACACGAACTGCGCACCCGCGGCGTCGCAGGCTTCCTTGAGCGTGCCTGCGATCATCTGGGCATGATCGGCGGATTCCAGCTGGCAGGGGCCGGCAATGATGGTCAGAGGGCGATCATTGCCGATCGTCAGGTCGGCGACTTGGATATGTTTCATGGCTTATTGAGTAACCTGTTCGCGAAGGATGGACGCGGTAAGCGAGAGCATCAGGTAAATACCCGAAAAGATCAGGAAAGCCAAAAGGGTATTCTCGAACTTGCGCGGATAGGACGGATCCTGGCTTGCGACCGGTGTCACCGAGGTGGTGAGATAGCGCACCTGCTTGTTGGCTTCCAACCTGGTGGTCTCGACCTGTTGCAGGGCCGATTGCAACATCATGTCACGGGTTGCCAGGTCGGCCTGGGCCATTTGTATCCCAATGGTCAACTGAGCCAGCGAGTTCTCTCCCTTGGACGCATCCAGCATCTGGGCGTTCAATTGGGCGCGGACCGATCGAAGGCGGGCAATATCTGCTTTGGCCCCGGCCACTTTGGCCCGGTTCGGGCGGGCATTGTCCTGAAGGGCGGCCAGTTGCAGCTCCTTTTCCTGGAGCTGAACTTCGACAGAATCGATGCGACCGCGCAAACTGGCGATGACGCTTTCGGGGTCCAGGACGGATCCGCGCTGTTGAAGGTTGACCAAAGCATGTTGCGCCTCGCGTCGGGCCTGGGCCGCTTCCTCGAAGGCGCTGCGGGCTTCGCGCATCTGGTCTTCGCGTTTTTCCTCGCTTAATGCGTTTACCCGCTCTTCGGCATAAGAGATCAGATTGCGTGAAAACGTGGCTGCAACTTCGGGATCTGCAGCGGTCACTTCCATGCGAATGACACCTTCGGTCGGGTCATAGCCAATCCTGACACGTTTGGAATACGTCCCATAGGTTTCTTCATTCGTTGGATTCGGGTTCAACCGTTGGATTGGATCGATCCAATCCTGTGTGAAATGGTCCCGGAAACCGGCCTCTTGGTCCAGTCGCAGCATGGCGTCCTTGGATTCCAGATAGGCCTGCGTCGCGATCGAGTCCTGACTGGTGGCAAATTGGGTGCCTGACAACAATCCACCAAACCCGGATGAGCCCCCGGATTCGTTCTTGATGATCAGGAACTGGGATTTGGTCGAATACATCGGCGTGGCGACAAAATAGAAATAATACCCGACGATGATGGTCGGAATCCCGACAAAGAACAGCAGCCGTGTCAGCAGCAGCGCCAGTTTGCGCCGCCGACGTCGCGCAATATCGCGTTGGATTTCGGTGATTTCCAGTGCGCGCCGCTCGGCGGGGCTCACATCGGTCGATGGCAATGTCTGCTTGGCGGGTTGGATCGTCTGTGGAAGCTGAACTTTTGATTCGTCCGTCTTTTCGACAGCTTTTTTCTTGGCCGCATCCTGTGGCACGACCAGCTCCAGCATGTTGGAGCGCTGAAACGGATCAATTCCCTTTTTGCGCAACAGCCGGACCGCATCAAAATCCGAGGTGGCAGGCAGGTTGTGTTTCTGGGCAACGCGGCGCGCCATGCGCAGCTGGCGCCCGGTCAGACCTTCGCGGCGAATGGCGTCAATATCCGCATCGGCGCTGGTTTCCCGGGCCGAACTGACCTGCCCGCTGCGGGCAGTCGGCGTGGGGCGACGCGGTGGTTGCGCCTGTGGTGGGGGCGATGCGTCCGACGGGGGCGTCTGGGCAGTTGATTGTTTGTTCTCGGGCGCGGTGGTGCCCGACGCGGCCGGGGGGACACGTTCTGCCCCCGACACCTTGGCCGCAGTGGCCGCCTGGCGCGCAGAGGAGAGCGCAGAGGCGCGCGGCTCGGACGCAGCAACAGCCTGCGCGGGCGCAGTTTCGCCTGTTGGGGTGTTCCGGCGGATCCGGAACTTTTTAGCCTTGGGTTTCGTAGTCATACAGCTGTTTCGCTTCTTCCAAGGTGTCGAACATATACAACTGGCCGTTCAGCAGGACGGCCGCCGATTGTGCGAATTTTTCCAGAACTCCAGGGCTGTGGGATACGATGACCATCGTCGTTGTGGCCAGCCGTTCCTGCAGGATCGCCCCTGCTTTCTTATTGAACTCAACGTCGGTGCTGGCTGGCATGCCTTCGTCGACCAGGTAGATATCGAACTCCAGTGCCAGCATCAGCGAAAAGGTAAAACGACCTTTCATACCTGACGAATAGGTGCCCATGGGCTGGTCGAAATATTCCCCGAGCCCACACAACCAACGGCAATAGGCTTCGACATAGTCCGCATCGAGCCCGTAAAGCTTGGCAATATAGCGGGCGTTTTCCTTGGCCGACAGTTTGCCGACAACGCCGCCGGAGAACCCCATGGGGAACGATATGTTGCACCGGCGAAAGATCTCACCTTCGTCGGGTTTTTCCAGTCCGGCCATCATGTTGATCAATGTGGTCTTACCGGTGCCATTTGGGGCCAGAACACCCAACGACCGACCCAGTTCGACATTGAACGACACATTGTCCAGGATCACTTTGCGTTGTGATCCCGTCCAAAAGGATTTGCTAACATTTCTAAACTCAAGCATCGCTTGTTCCGGTACTGCCCGCTTTGACCACCTTAGAGAGGTTCTTGTTCACGGATCGATATTGCCCTCATACTCTCTCATTATCAGGAGAGAGTTAACAGGTTACGTCTGGAATTTGGCCACATTATGTCGAATTGTGAAACAAATTACCAACGCTGTTGGCGTAATTGTGAGGGTCAGGGGCATTGATTCCAAGTACTTTCCCAAGAAACACTGTCTCAGGGCGTCAGCGCTGATCGCAATACGACTGTTTCCGACGGGGAAACGAATTGGGAAAATGATGGAAACCATTGACGAATTGACCGGTCAGATCCGGGGCTGTCGGTTGTGTTCGGATCGTTTTGCGGCAACAACAACCCGCCATCAGCCACGACCTGTTGTCTGGTTTTCCGACAGCGCCCGCATCCTGATTGCGGGGCAGGCCCCTGGTGCCCGTGTCCATGACAGCGGCCGCCCCTTTACCGACCCGTCAGGGGATCGGTTGCGGGCGTGGCTGGGGCTGAGCGCGACGGAATTTTATGACAGATCCCGGCTGGCCATTGTGCCGATGGGGTTCTGCTTTCCCGGCTATAACGCCAAAAAGGCTGATTTGCCGCCGCCTCCGATCTGCGCCCGCACCTGGCATACGCGGGTGATGGCACAGCTGCCCAACGTCGAGCTCAAGGTGCTGATCGGGGCCCATGCGCAGCGGTGGCACCTGAACCACAAGGGACCGGTTACTGCATTGGTGCAGGGGTGGCGGGATCATGCGCCGCAGGTGTTCCCCTTGCCTCATCCGTCCTGGCGCAATACCGCATGGCTGAAGAAAAACCCGTGGTTCGAGAGCGAGCTGTTGCCGGTCTTGCGCGCACGGGTGCGGCAACTGATGGAATAAGAGGGCCAGATGGACCAGATCAGCGGATTGGACAGGGCACATGCCGAGATGGAGACCGCCATGGCGCAGGCCGGGGATGCGGACAGCGCGCGGCTGCGGTTCTATGAACGTCTGGCTGATACGCAGCTGTGCGTGTTGCTGACACAAGAGGCACAGGGTGACCAGATGACACCCGAAGTCTTTGACCTCGCGGATGGGCGGTTCATCCTGGTGTTCGACAGCGAAGAGCGGTTGGCGGACTTTGCGGGGCGGGTGGTGCCCTATGCGGCGCTGTCAGGGCGCATGATCGTACAGATGCTGACCGGACAGGGCGTCGGGTTGGGGGTGAACCTGGATGTTGCCCCATCCCAGACGCTGATACCGGCCGAAGCCATCGACTGGCTGAGCCAGACCCTGGGTCACGCCCCGGACGAGGTCGAAGCAGGGCTGACCGAATTTACCCCTCCAAAAGGGCTGCCTGATGATTTGCTCAAGGCGCTGGATGCAAAGCTGTCTGGTGCGGTCGGGCTGGCAACTTCGGCCTATCTGGTTGGGGTGCGCTATGACAATGGCGGGGCCGGGTATTTGTTGGGGTTTGTCGATGCCAAAGATAACGCCCATGACGCGCTGGCCAAGGCCGCGGGCGAAGCGTTGACGTTTTCCGGTATCGAGGCGGGTGTCATGGATGTGGGGTTCTTTGCCTCTGGTGATCCAGTTGCCGACAAATTGGCGGCCGTGGGAATGCGATATGACTTGCCCGAACCGCAGCAGCCAAAGGTTTATGCCCCACAAAAACCGGGTGGAGATCCGGATAATCCGCCAAAGTTGAAATAGCAGAAACCTATGTTCGCATGGGCCGCACAAACGCGGGTGCCCAATTCTTTGGTAAAAACTGGCATTCTGAGGTATCATTCCAGTGTCGGCAAGTTGTCGATTTCCCAAACATGGAGGGACCGAAGATGTCAATGAAGCAGAACGCGCGTGACTTCTTTGAGGCATGTGAAACAGGCAAGGGCTGGGATGTTTGCAAGCAATGGTGCACGGGCGGGGCTACGTTTTCGGCCCAGGCCGATGCGCTTGGTGACGTGAACACGCTGGCTGGATATGCGGATTGGATGCAGGGATTGCTGGTGCCGTTGCCGGACGGACGGTACGAACTGAAATCCTTTGCCGTTGACGAAGACCGCGGAAATGTAACTGCGGCGGCTGTCTTCCACGGGACCCATACAGTGGACGCTGGTAACGGAGCCCCCACGGGGAAGTCCGCGGCAGCCGATTACGTGTATGTCATGGATTTTGATGGCGACAAGATCAGCCATATGACCAAGATCTGGAATGATGGCCACACTCTCAAGCAGCTAGGCTGGGCCTAATCAGATATGCCCGGACGTTTGACGTCCGGGCAAACTGTTGGGGCGTGATGCCCTTGGATTGGTGCAAGCACTGTCATGCGCCCGCAAACAGCCAGGGTCAGCTTTCGGAGTCAGCGGGTTCCAGTTTATCCTGGGTCCGGGTTTCGAAATCCGACGCTGCATGGCGTTCGCGCAACTGGGTGTGCAATTCGCCAAAGCCCCGGTTCACCATACGACCACGGCTGACGGCGGGGCGGGCATCAATGGCTTTGGCCCAACGCATGACGTTGGTATAGCTCTCGACGTCCAGGAATTCGGCCGCGCTGTACAGGCGGCCCAGCACCAGCTGACCGTACCAGGGCCAGATCGCCATGTCGGCAATCGTGTAGTCACCACCTGCAATATAGGTCTTGTTGGCCAGCTCACGATCCAACACATCCAGTTGCCGTTTTGCCTCCATGGCGAAACGATCAATCGGGTACTGCCATTTTTCCGGCGCATAGGCATAGAAATGTCCAAACCCGCCGCCCAGATACGGTGCGCTGCCCATTTGCCAGAACAACCAGTTCAGGGTTTCGGTGCGTGCGGGGCCAGACGCGGGCAGAAATTCCCCGAATTTCTCGGCCAAATGCATCAGGATCGACGCGCTTTCGAAAACCCGTACCGGTTCCGGGCCCGAACGGTCCCACAGGGCCGGGATCTTTGAATTGGGATTGGCCTCGACAAAGCCGGACCCGAATTGCTCCCCTTCGCCGATGTTGATCAACCAAGCGTCATATTCTGCGCCGGTGTGGCCCAGTTCCAGCAGTTCTTCGAACATGATGGTGACCTTGACCCCATTGGGCGTGGCCAGCGAATGCAACTGGAATGGATGTTCGCCCACGGGCAGGTCCTTGTCGTGGGTCGCGCCTGCGATGGGGCGGTTGATGCTGGCGAACTGGCCGCCGCTTTCGGTATCCCACGTCCAGACTTTGGGCGGGGTATAGGTCGGTGTGTCGCTCATCTGTTCGCCTTCTTTTTCGTGTTCATTGCCGGTCCCGGCCATACTGAGCCTCTGGGGCTGTCAGAGACTTAAGGTGCTTTGAGGAAATTCCAATGACTGGAAGGTCTGCGTTGTAACAATTTTAACAATTCCCTCACGCATTCTCCACTCTGGTCACAGGGCTGTTAGGCCCCCTACGCAATCCGAAATAATTGCATATTGTCAATCCAACCCGGCAATGACGCCGCGTGTGTGACTGGTAAATGCCCGATTAATAAGGAAGATCAAGATGAAGCGTATGATCATGGCTATTGCAGCCGCAGGTTTCTTTGCAGTGCCTGCGTTTGCCGGTGAACAATTCGTCGATGCGACCGGCTATGCGGTGTCCGGCTACGACGTGGTGGCCTATCGCAGCCTGGCCGAAGTGCCTGTTGGGCAGGCCGCGACACCGGCGGTGCCGGGCCGTGCCGATATCACGGTGGACTACAATGGGGCCACATTTGCGTTCTCGAGCGAAGAAAACCGCGCCAAATTCCTGGAAAAGCCCGAGTTTTACGTGCCCCAATATGACGGACATTGTGCCTATGGCGTGTCCAAAGGCGGCAAGGTTCCGGGCAACCCGAACCTGTGGCGGATCGTTGATGACAAACTGTATCTGAACATTACCAAGAATGTGGTCGGGTTCTGGGAAGAGGACATTCCCGGCAATATCAATCTGGCCGAAGGCAACTGGCCGGGAATCGATCCCAAACCGGCCTCCGAGAATCCGATCCCGAATTTCACATCGCCAGCACCAGATCAGGGCTGAACCAGCCACCTAGCGGAACACATGCCCGGCGCACCTCCCAAGGGCATGTCATTGTGCGTTAATGAGTGAAGCAAGTAAAATACCCCGGAGCCGACGGCTCCGGGGTATTGTTCTGTGCGGCATCGGTCTGTGACGACCTGCCAAAGCAGAGAGCCGACGAGTTACCGTTTGCGGTCGCGTCGGGCGCTCATCGGTTGGAACGCCACGCCCACATGGGCTTCGCAATAGGGCTTGCCCTGCTGAACCGGCAGGCCGCAGAACCAGAAATCTTCGGTCGCAGGGTCGCCAACGGGCCATTTGCAGGTCCGCTCGGTCAATTCCATCAAGGTCAACCTTTTGGCCTTTTTCTCGATTTCATTGACCTTTGCCAATGCTTCGGGGCTGATTTCATTGGCTGACGGCTGAGGAGGCAGCGGTTGGCCCGCAGGAATGATCTGCTTGCGCGCAGGCGTTGTCGGGCGGGAGTCGCCCGAAGGTGCTGCTTCGACCGGAGTCACCGGGCGGGCGGGTTCGGTCTTTGGCTGCGGCTTTGGTTTGGCCTCGACCTTGGGCGCGGCGGGGGCTGGCTTTTCCTTTGGCTCGGCGGCCTTGGCGGCGCTGGCGCTGGTGGTGCGGTTGGACAGGCCCAGCCTGTGCACCTTACCGATCACCGCATTGCGGGTGACACCGCCCAGTTCCTTGGCAATCTGGCTGGCCGACTGGCCTTCGCCCCACATTTTCTTGAGCAGTTCGACGCGCTCGTCTGTCCAGGACATATTATGCCTTCCCACGCTAAAAGCGGCCCCCTGTTCTCAAAGTGGCCGCTTCGAAAATTCCACGATCAGCGACCTATTCTAAACACTGCTGGCCGAGTTACAAGGCACCTTGCGCCCCGGAGTGGGGACGCTATGCAGACAAGACACAAAAAAGCGAGGGTTGCATGTCGGAGCGCGGGTATCATGTCGAACTGGGAGAGCGCCGTTTTGGCCGGGTGAACTGGTTGGGGTTGCGCACGCTTGCCGGGCGCGAGATCTCGCGGTTTGTTGTGGTCTGGACGCAAACCTTGCTCGCGCCCTTGGTGACAGCGGGTCTGTTCCTGCTGATTTTCAACACGGCCATCGGGCCGCGTCGCGGTGAGGTGATGGGGGTTCCGTTTCTTGAGTTCCTGGCACCGGGGATCCTGATGATGGCGGTGATTCAGAACGCCTTTGCCAATACGTCTTCGTCGATTGTCATTTCCAAGGTGCAGGGCAATATCGTCGATACGCTGATGCCGCCCCTGTCCGGGGGCGAGCTGTTGTTGGGGTATCTTGCGGGGGCAGTTGTGCGCGGTGTCGTTGTGGCGCTGGGCATCGGAGCGGGGTTGGCGTTGGTTCTGGGGCAGGTGCCGCAGCACCCGTTGATCGCATTGGTCTTTGTTGTCCTGGGGGCCGGGTTCCTGGGAGGATTGGGCATCATTGCCGGGGTGTTTGCCGAAAAATTCGATCAGATGGCGGCGATCACCAATTTCATCGTCACGCCGTTGGCGTTTCTGTCGGGCACGTTCTATTCCGTGGATGCCCTGCCGCCTGTGCTGCGGGTGATCTCGCATCTGAATCCGGTGTTCTACCTGATCGATGGTGCGCGCTTTGGCATGATTGGCACATCCGACAGCGACCCGGTGACGGGGTTGGTAATTTGTCTGGCAGCGACGGGCGCAATTTGTGTCCTGGCCTGGTCGATGCTGCACCGGGGATACAGGCTCAAGGCCTGATCTCACTGGGCAGGAATGGACTCTGGTTTGGAAACGGCGACAGGGTGCATCCGATTGCGCCCCAATCGCGGATGCAGGCGGCGCGCCAGAACCGCAGCTCCAAATGCGGCAAACCCTCCGGCGGCAAAAATCCCGGCCAATGGCGTCGCCAACAGAACCAGCCAGGCTGCACCCGGGGTCAAGATGCCCGACACATCACGGTAGGACGAGTAAATCGCTGACATTTCGGTCCGTTCGGACGGTTTGACGGCCATCAGGAACGGCAGCCCGGCACAGATGTCCAGCTCGATCATGCAAAACGAGCCCAGAACCAATAGGGCAACGGCCACCACTGGCATGTTCGACAGAACCGCCGCCAGCGAGAAACACAGCGCAACCGCGCCAAACCCGGCCTGCACCGCCTGGCGGATTGACCGGCGGGAAATCCATCGCTGCAACAGGGGCGCGCCAAATAGGGCGGCGTTGGTGATTGACAGAAGAATGCCGCCCAGTTGGTCGCCCAGTCCATTTTCAATAGCAAAGATTGGCAGATAGACAACATAGACCCACCACCCGCAGGACCGGACCAGGGCAAAGACATAGCCCGTGACCAGACGCGGCTGCTCCAGAAACCGGGGCAGAAACACCAACGGATTCGAGGCCGGACCGCGCGCGCGGGTGATCAGTTTGCCATTGCCCAGCCGCATGAACCAGAACACGGCCAGCATCACCAATGCCGCGGTGCCCGAGATCACAAAGGGCGCGGGTGCCCAGTATTGATACGACAGAACTCCGGCCATGGGTCCCACCGTCCATCCCACAGCGCTGTAGAACATCCGCGAGGTTTCGCATTTGCCCAACTCGACCCGAGAGATGTAATCCAGCACATAGGCGTTGAAGCAGATGAACACCATAACGGTCCCGACCGTATTCAGGGCGAGGGCAATCACGGTGGACCGAGCGCTGCCTTCGATCGCAAAACCCGCCGAGGTTACGAACAGCAAAACCCCGATGGTATAGGCCCAGCGGCGCGGGATCAGGCGGATGATGCCGGGCATGAGCAAGCCGATGATCAGAGATCCCAGACCCACCAGGAAATACGCCTGTGACACCAGCCCCGCGTCGCCCAGGGCCCGGTACATGACCAGCGGGAACACGGAAATCAGAATGCCCCTGACAATCGCTTCGATCCCGGACAATATGCCGAAATTGCGAACTGTCGGGGTGGGGGCGTGGCGCAGCCATTCGGGTATACGGCGCTCTTGCATGGCGGAAATCCTTGCGAGGTCAATAGGATCACCCTGCCTGTCAAGATGAGACAGAAATGGATGTTTCCGACCTGTGCGTCGTCTTCAGACCGTTGCGCAATTTTTTCGTTTCAGCTCAGCCGGGCCTCGCGCCAGGCCAGGATTGCCGCGCCGGTCAGGATGATTCCGGCCCCCAGAATGGAAATGCCATCGGGCAATGTGCCAAAACCCAGGAAATCATACGCAGCGGCAAAGATCAGAGTCGTATAGCTGAACGGCGCAACAAAACTGGCATCCGCCCGCGCCATACCGTTGATGAACGCCGTCTGGGCGCAGGCCATTAACAGCCCAATGGCCGCCAATGCGCCCCATTGTTCCAAAGTCGGCGCTTGCCAGACCGGAATAACCGCCACGCTGGCGATCACCAGTCCCAACAGATTGTTGACCAGCAGCACCTGAAACAGCGGCTCGCGCCCGGCGAGCTTCTTGATGAAAATCAGCTCCATTCCCATCACCATGGCCGCGCCAAAAGCCAGCAGCGCAGCAGGTTGAAACGATGCCGGGGTCGGTCGCAACAGGATCAGCGCCCCCAACAGTGCAATCGCAGCCGCCCCCCAGCGCCAGGGGCCGATGCGCTCGCCCAGCAATGGGATGGCCAGCACCATGGCGAACACCGGATTGAGAAAGGAAATGGCTGTGGCATCCGCCATCGGGATATAGGCGACCGAGGCAAACATCAGCGTGACTCCCAACCAGCCAAAGCTGGTCCGCCCGATGTGCAGCCCCCAGTTCGGGTGGCGCAACCGCGGCCGAATCACCGCGGCAACCGCGCCCAATCCCATCAGAGCGAATAGAAAACGCCCATGGCTGATCTGCAGCGGATTGAGCGCCGGTCCCAGCGTGTCTGTTCCCAATGCCTTGGCAAACAGTGTGGTTGCCGCGATGAACGCGGTCGCGACAGTGATCAATGCCGCGGCCAGGGCCGGATTCTGGGTCTTTGGAACAAACATGGCCCAGCGGTGATCTAGAAACGCCCAAAAGGCAAGTTGCGAATGTGCTTTTGTGTCAGCTGGCGTAGGACAGCTTTGGCATCTGGAACAGGGCCGGCTGTGGGCCGATTGCCCGGGTGCTGGGGGCGAACATTGGATGCATGGGGCAGATCACAGTCTGAGCGCGCGGATGGAATACAGCCAGATGGCCCCCATACCCATAGCCGCGAGAAGATAGGGCAGGCGCAGCGCCACGTCGCGCCCCAGATCAGGAGCGGCAGCGGCTACGATCCATCCCCCCAGTAATGCGCCAAACGGCATCATGCCCCAGCCAAAGAAACGATACAGGCTGTTGACGCGCCCCAGCAGGTCGTCAGGGATCAGCCTTTGTCGGTACGATACTGTAACGACGTTCCACAACAACGCCGCGAACATTTCGGTGAACAATGCGAGCGCCACAATCCAGGGCGAAGAGGCCAGCCCGATCACGACAAAGGACAGGGCGAACACCGGCAGCGCGATCATCAATGATTGTCTTTGACCCCAGCGTGCGGCGATGCGGGGGCAGATCAGCCCTCCGGCGACACCGCCAGCGGCCCCGGCGGTCAGCAACAGGCCATGTTGGGCCGCGTTCAACCCCAGGATTTCCTGACTGAACAAGATCAACACCGTCACGGTCATCAGCGACAGCGCATTCATCAGCCCCAACAGGATCGCCAGTTGCAACACCGTGCGATGACCTCGCAGCCATGCGAAGCCTTCGCGGGCCTCCTCCCACACAGAACGGCGTGCCGGTGTGATGCGGGGGGCGATGGCCATGCACCAGACCAGCGCGGCCGCCCCTGCAAACGTGATGGCATCCAGCACAAAGGGGGCTGGCACTGCAAATGCGATCAACACACCCGCCAAAGGGGGGCCGACAAAGGAGCCCATAACCTGTTCGATGCTCCAGATCTGGCCATTTGCCTGCTCCAACCGGTCTTTTGGCACCACGGCGGGCAAAACCGTCTGGGCGGCGTTGTCGCGCACGACCTCGGCGGACCCCAGCAAAAATGCCAAGGCCGAGATCGCAAGGATATACAGATGCGCCTGCGCGGGCGGAAAGTCGGGAGCCAGGAGGATGATTCCGATGACACCGCAGGTCAGAACCATACGCAGCACATCCGCCTGGACCATCAGACGACGCCTATCGGCGCGGTCGGTCCAGACACCGGCCGGGATCGAGAACAACAACCAGGGCAGCCGGGTGGCAAAGGCCACCAGCGAGATCAGTACCGGATCCCGCGTGATCAATGTCGCGAGCCAGGGGAACGCCAGAGCCGACACCCCATCGCCCAGATTGGAAATGGCAGAGGCCGAGAACAGCAGGCGATAATTTCGCAGAGACCAGATATATGTCATCGGCCCACTCATCCGCAGAACGACGGCAGTGTCAAACACCGGTTCGATGTCGGGTTCGCCGTGCGCTGTCTGCCATCACCGCAACTGTGCCAGCTGTCGAATTGTGGCGCAGAGGTGCGCAAAAGGGGTTCACAGGTCGTGATTCCTTCGTTATGGACCCGTTTCATGATCAAACTGATGCATATCACCGCGTTGCGACGCCGACGTTGATGTCCTGCCAGGCTGTTTTCCAGCCTGTTTGATCCCCTGCGCCTGTCAAATTGGCGCATTCCCACCTCTCCATCGTTGACCCGGACCTTCATGTGTTGCAGTCACAGTAGTTCCATTTGCCAAAAAGGATGATCCTGATGATCCCGTCCGTTCTGCCGACCTATAATCGTGCCGCGCTTCAATTCGTGAAGGGCGAAGGTGCCTGGCTGACCGAGGCAGATGGCCGACGTTTTCTGGACCTGGGATCGGGGATTGCCGTGAACGCGCTGGGCCATGCGCATCCGGCATTGGTCGAGGCGCTGAGCAATCAGGCAAATGCCCTGTGGCATGTGTCCAACCTGTATCAGATCCCCCAGCAGCAGGCACTGGCCGACAAGCTGGTTGAACATACCTTTGCCGATACGGTGTTTTTCACCAATTCGGGCACCGAAGCCTGCGAGCTGGCGGTCAAGATGGCGCGCAAGCATTTCTATGACAAGGGGCAACCCGAAAAGATAGAGATCATCACCTTTGACGGCTCGTTCCATGGCCGTTCCTCGGCCGGGATCGCCGCCGCCGGGTCCGAAAAGATGACCAAAGGGTTCGGCCCCATTCTGGGTGGGTTTGTTCACCTGACATTTGGTGATCTTGATGGCGTGAGCAATGCGATCTCTGACGCCACCGCCGCGATCCTGATCGAACCGATCCAGGGCGAAGGTGGCATTCGCCCCGTTCCAGATGCCGAACTCAAGGCGCTGCGCCAGATCTGCGACGCCCACGGTCTGCTTTTGATCCTGGACGAAGTCCAATGCGGCGTTGGTCGAACAGGCAAGCTGTTTGCTCATGAATGGGCCGGGATCACCCCGGACATCATGATGGTGGCCAAGGGCATCGGCGGAGGCTTTCCGCTGGGGGCTGTTCTGGCCACCGAAGACGCGGCCAGCGGCATGACCGCAGGAACGCATGGATCGACCTATGGCGGCAACCCGTTGGGCTGCGCCGTGGGCTGTGCGGTCATGGATCATGTGTCCGACCCCGAATTTCTGGCCGAGGTGAACCGCAAATCCGGATTGCTGCGGCAAAAGCTGGAAGGGCTGATTGCCGATCACCCCGATGTGTTCGAAGAGGTGCGTGGATCAGGTCTGATGCTGGGGCTGAAATGCAAGGCATTGAACATGGATGTGGTCAATGCGGGCTATGAAAACATGGTTATCACCGTGCCTGCCGCTGATAACGTCATCCGTCTTTTGCCCCCGTTGACGCTGACGGATGAAGACATCGGCGCAGCTGTCACCCGTCTGGATCAGGCGGCCACCCAGGTGGAAAACGCCTGATCGTCCTTTGCGACCATTACTCCGAAGGATCGGGTCTGAGACGCCCGCCCCCTCGGTCAGAAGAAGAAGCACCGATATGAACCATTTTCTAGATATTCACAAAACCGACGCGCACGAACTGCACGCGATTGTTGATCAGGCGACCGCCATGAAACAGGCGCGCTTGGGTCGCCCAAAAGTGGCCCCCGATGACGAACTGCCGCTGGACGGGCGCATGGTCGCTCTGATCTTTGAAAAACCGTCGACCCGGACGCGCGTGTCCTTTGATGTGGGGGTGCGCCAGATGGGGGGGCAGTCGATGGTGCTGAGCGGCAAGGACATGCAGCTGGGCCATGGCGAAACCATCGCCGACACGGCGCGGGTGCTGTCGCGCTATGTCGATATGATCATGATCCGGACCTTTGATGAAACGGTTTTGACCGAAATGGCGGAATATGCCGATGTACCGGTTATCAATGGGCTGACCGACCGCACCCACCCCTGTCAGATCATGGCGGATGTGATGACCTATCAGGAACACCGCGGTTCGATCAAAGGCAAGAAAGTCGTCTGGTTGGGGGATGGCAACAACGTCTGTGCCTCGTTTCTGCACGCGGCTGGCCAGTTTGAATTCGACCTGACCTTTGCTGGTCCGGCGCAATTGGATCCCGAAGCCGACTTTATGGGGTTCGCCCGGTCCAAGGGATCGCAGATCCAGGTTGAACGGGATGCCTACAAGGCTGTCGAGGGGGCCGATCTGATTGTCGCCGATACCTGGGTTTCGATGCATGACAGCCAATCTTCCAAGGAACGTCGCCACAACATGCTGCGCCCCTACCAGGTCAACGAACACCTGATGTCGTTTGCCAAACCGGATGCGCTGTTCATGCATTGCCTGCCGGCACATCGTGAAGAGGAAGTAACCTCGGCCGTTATGGACGGGCCACAGTCGGTGATCTTTGACGAAGCCGAAAACCGTCTGCACGCGCAGAAGGCCGTGATGCGATGGTGTCTGGGGGTCTGATCGCTGCCAAAACGTAGGGGGCGCACCGGTGCCGCCTCTCCGCGGTGAAACCGTGCTGAAGTTGTGCCGAGCGCAGCATGATTGCCAGTTCAGGTATGCAGATCAGATGCGCCCCAAGGCGCGCCTGACTCCTGCGAAAAACAGCTATCCGTCTCGACCGGGTTCGTCCGGATTGCTGGAAAACACTGCAATCTTGTTTCCCTGAGGGTCGCGAAGATAGCCGACATAGAACTGCGGCCCATAGGCGTCACGAAAGCCCGGTTGACCCACATCAGACCCACCTGCGGCAAGCGCGGCTGCGTGAAGGGTGCGAACCTGCTCTTGATTGCACGCCTCGAAGGCAATCATGGTGCCATTGCCTGCCGACGCAGGACACCCATCAAAGGGTGATTTGACGTAGAAATCAACTGGGGCACCAGATTGCCCGGGGTGCCTGGGCAGAATATAACTCAGGTCCCCGTGATATTTCTCGAGCTGGTATCCAAGCGCAGGCAGGAACGCAGAATAAAACTGTTCTGCGAGGGCGATGTCGTCAACGCCAACGGTCACGTAGGCAATCATTCTGTGGGTCCTTCTCGCGGGGGCTGGTATCGGCGTAACGCGCTTGCCGCATCTTCACACGTCCATTCTGGATCAGGAGCGGCACAGCGACAGGGCGCGACGACACTGTGGGGCGGGCGGTGTCTGCCGCATACGGGGCCAGAGGCACGGTGACGCGACCACAGGCTGTTTCACACAGCATGAAAACTGGCCGTGTCGGATGACAGTCTGCGCAGGTGTCGCGGTTGGAATGGACATCGGCCTGTGGGCGTTTTCAACCAGGTTTGTGTGACAGTCGGGATGCGCAAGGATGTCGGGTTCTGGTGGCGTGCTTTTTGCGGAATACCCGAACAGGCTCACGCGTTGATCTGTAACAGCAGGTCGCGCAGTTGCGGTTCATGCACCAGATTGGCGGCCACTTCTGCGGGCATCCATTGGCGTTCGCGTTGATGGCTTTCGGGATAGTTCGGTGACATGGTATTCACCGCGACCCGGTAGACATAGGTTTGTACCGGTTCGGCCGTACCATTGCCGCGCTTTTTGACATAGTCATAGGTGCCGATCGGGTCGGTCTGCGGATCGGCGGATTTCACACCGGCCTCTTCCCAGGCTTCCTGAAGGGCGCTTTGGGCGCCGTCCTTGCCTTTGATCGGCCAACCCTTGGGGATGATCCAGCGACCGGTGCCCCGGCTGGTGATCATCAGAACATCCACGCCACTCTTGGTCTCGCGACAGCACAGCGCAGCAACCTGCACCGCCTTGGGACGTGAGATCATCGGCTTGAGAAGCTCCTCCCAAGCATGTGTCATGAATTTGACCATGGTTTGCGCCTGTGTTCGCCTTGCAACTTATGTCACTTTGATTAACTAGATGTATATACATACGGAGAGGGCATTTGCCAAGGGTATTGGTGAATTCACGGTGTTTCTTTAACGTGTTTCGTGAAAATGTGCGGTTGGAATTGTCTTGGCCAAGGCCGAAAAACTGCACGCGAAGGCCGCATATTGGTCGATCTGGCCGTTTGAGAGGATTGCAGCAACAATGAAAACGGCGCAGATCGGGATTTATGGTCTAGGGACCATGGGGCGGGCTCTTGCCCTGAACCTGGCGGAGCACGGGATTGTGACCGCCGTGGCCAATCGCGAAACGGATTGGATTGATCCGTTTGTCGAAGGGGCCAGCCATCTGGGCGAGAACCTGTTGCCAGCATATGATCTGGAGAGTTTTGTCAAACGTTTGGACACGCCGCGTACCGTGTTGTTCATGATCCCGTCGGGGCCCCCTCTGGATGTGATGCTGGATCACGTGCTGCCGTTGCTGGACGCCGGCGACATGGTGGTGGATGCGGGCAATGCCGATTTCAATGAAACGGTGCGGCGCAGCGCCCGGGTTCAGGCTCTGGGTATCGACTATGTTGGCATGGGCGTGTCTGGCGGCGCGCGGGGCGCGCGCCATGGCCCGTCGATGATGGTCGGGGGGGATGATCACAGCTGGACCCGGCTGGCTCCCGTGTTGTGCCCGATCGCGGCCCGGTTCGAAGGGGACCCGTGTGTGGCGCACATGGGCCCGGATGGGGCAGGGCATTTCGTCAAGACCGTGCACAATGGCATCGAATATGCCGACATGCAGATGATTGCGGAAATCTATGGGCTGCTGCGGGATGGCGGCGGCTGGGATGCGCCCGCAATTGGCCAGTTGTTTCGTGCCTGGAGCGGTGGACCTTTGGCGTCCTTTTTGGTGGATGTGACGGCAATCGCGCTGGCGGCAATGGACGAGGAGACACACCAGCCATTGGTGGATGTGATCCTGGACAAGGCGGGTCAAAAGGGAACCGGGCGCTGGAGCGTGATCGAAGCACTCAAGCTGGGGCAGTCGGCCTCGACCATCGAAGGTGCCGTGGGTGCGCGGGCGTGGTCGGCAGCCCTGGACGTGCGTCGGACAGCGGCCGATGTGTTGCCGGGAACCTCGGTGGTCGGCGGATTGCCCGGGGCGCATGTGTTGGAGCGGGCCCTGCTCGCGGGGCGGATCCTGTCGCACGCTCAGGGGTTCGACATTCTTCGGGCAGCGTCCCAGGAGCACGCATGGGATTTGGACCTGGCCCGGATTGCCGAAATATGGCGCGCGGGATGCATTTTGCGGTCCGATCTGCTCAGCGACATCGCAAAATCACTGGCAGCGGACCCGCCGCAGGGGCAATTGGTTTTGGCACCTGGAATGGTGGCGCTGTTGGATCAAAGTGTTCCCGCATTGCGTCAGGTCGTCGGCGCAGCTGTGCAGACCGGTTTGCCGGTTCCGGCCTTGTCGGCGGCGCTGGCCTGGTATGACAGTCTGCGCCAGGCCAGAGGCAACGCCAATCTGATCCAGGCGCAACGTGACGTCTTTGGGTCGCATGGGTTTGAACGGATTGACAAAACTGGCCGGTTCAATGGGGAATGGGGCTAAAGCGTCTGTAACCCGGGGAAATATGGCATCATGAAAACCGCATTGATTACAGGAGCCGCGCGTGGAATCGGCCTGGCCACGGCCAAGGGGCTGGCCGGTGACGGCTGGCGAGTGGCAATGCTGGATCGCGATAGCCAGGCGCTGACCGAGGCCGTCGCGCAGATTGAAGGCGCTGTGCGGATCGACGCGGATGTGTCCGTCCCAGAAGACGTAAGGCGCGTGGTAACAGAAATTACCGCAGGCTTTGGGCGGCTGGACGGATTGGTCAACAATGCAGGGGTGGCCGATTTTGGGCCAATCCGCGACACCAGTTTCGAACGCTGGCGTCGCGTTATGGAAACCAATCTGGATGGTCCATTCCTGATGACACAGGCGTTCACAGATCTGCTGGCCGACAATGGCGGCGGAGCGGTGGTCAACATTACGTCGATTTCGGGCCTCAGGGCCAGCACGTTGCGGGTCGCCTATGGAACGTCCAAGGCCGGGTTGGCACAGCTGACCTTGCAGCAGGCGGTCGAGTTGGGGGACCTGGGAATTCGGGTCAACGCGGTGGCACCGGGGCCGGTAGCGACCAAGCTGGCGATGGCAGTGCACAGCCAGGACATTATTGACGCCTACCACGATGCGATCCCGCTGAACCGATATGGCACCGAAGATGAAATTGCTGCAGCCGTGATGTTTCTGCTGGGGGACAAGGCCAGTTTTGTCACCGGTCAGATCCTGGCTGCCGACGGCGGATTCGAGGCGGCCGGAATAGGCCTTCCGTCCTTGCGCGGCTAACACCCCCGCAGTGCTCCCGCCCGGTCTTGCCGCATCTGCGATGCGTCTGCGACCAGTTGGGCCTGGCAGCGCGCATGGCGCGCTGTGGTCGCGCCTGTGGCAGATGATCGGGCGGAGGAAGTGTAGGGTGTGTGCTTGCACGCACCGATCGGTTGGGACGGCATTATTTGCGGGGTTTGGCCCGTAGGGTCGGATCCGCCTGGGTCGGATCGTCGGGCCAGGGGTGTTTGGGATACTGCGCGCGCATGTCCTTGCGCACATCTTCATAGGAACCGACCCAGAATCCCGGCAGGTCCCGGGTGATCTGGATCGGGCGTCGGGCTGGCGACAACAATGTCACCTTGAGCGCAACGCCACCGCTGGTTGGATGTTGCGTGACGCCGAACATCTCCTGCAAACGCACCGAAATCTCGGGTCCGCCATCGCCGTAATCAATTGGAACCTTGCGCCCCAGGGGGGTAACGAAACTGCCCGGTGCGGCCCTGTCGATCAGCTGGGTCTGCTCCCAGCTGAGGGATGCGCGCAGGGCGGGGAGCAGGTCAAAGCGTTTCCAATCCTCACCTGACCGCACACCGGTCAGCATGGGCAACAGCCACGCTTCCAGGCGGGCCAGCAACCCATCTGTGGTGAAATCCGGCAGATCGTGCCCTTCGGCACGCACCAACTCGACACGTCGCGCCAACCGCGCCGCGGCCCCATCCAGCCGCAGCCCCAGATCGCGCACACCATCCAGCATGGCAACCGCGACCTGATCGGCAGGAACATCCTTCCAGATCCGATCATCCAGCACGATGGCTCCCAGACGTTCCTGAGTGCGCGACAACACCCGACGCTCGCGTTTGGACCAGCTACAGGCGTTGACCCAGGCGATGTGATCGCCAAACAGATCATGGATCTCTGCGAGATCAATGCGCGTGGCCAGCCGAATGCGGGATTCGCGCGGATTGCCATCGGTATCCAGTGCCACCAGGAACGGGGTGGCGGCCAACGGGTCGCCATTCTCAAGCATCGCACCTTTGCCACCAGATAGGACGAAACGGGCGTCTGCGCCCTTGCGGCGCTGGGCGATCCGATCAGGGTAGGCCAGCGCCGCCATCGCGGCCCAGCTCATCCGATCTGCAGATGTCCGGGTTCTGGATTGAAGCCGCTTGGCCTCGGCCCGAATACGCTCGATGGCACCTCGATCTGCCTGAAAGGGGCGTTCGCGTGCAAATCGGTCCGGATCCCGCAGCGCTTCGAGTCGCAGGGTCAGATCACTGGGGGCACCACGCAACGGGTCGCGATCCGCCAAAAGCGCTGCCAGCATGGCGGCCTGCGGCCCGGCGTGGTGCAACATGTGGGCCAGACGCGGGTGCAGCGGGAGCTGTGCCAGCGCGCGCCCGTGTTTTGTGATGTGACCGACATGATCCAGGGCCCCAAGCATTTTCAGCAGTTCGACCGCCTCTGACAAAGCGCCGACAGGTGGCGGTGTCAAAAACGGCAGATCGCCCGGTGCCGCTCCCCATTGTGCCAGCTCGAGCGCCAGTCCGGTCAAATCCGCCGCCTCGATCTCGGCCGGCGGAAAGGCGGCCAAGGCACCTTCTTCTCCCTTGGTCCACAATCGGTAACAGATCCCTTCGGCCACACGCCCGGCCCGGCCTGTGCGCTGGGTGGATTCGGCCCGGGTCACCCGTTCGGTGACCAGTCGGGACATCCCAGAGCCAGGATCAAATCTGGCGCGCCGTGCCAGTCCCATGTCGATGACCACTCGCACGTCCTGAATGGTGAGAGAGGTTTCGGCAATCGCGGTGGCAAGCACCACCTTGCGCCCTGATTTGGCGGGCTGGATTGCAGCGCGTTGTTTGGCAAAGGGCAGGGCACCGAACAGGGGATGCAGGCTGCAATGCTGGGGCAATCGCGCTGCCAACGCCTTTTCTGCCCGCCTGATCTCACCTTCGCCCGGGAGAAACACCAACAGGCCGCCGCCACTCTGGCGGGTGTCCCGTTCGGCCTGGACCACAAGATCGACCAGCGCATCCAGCCTGCGCGCGCGTGCGCTCAGCGGCGCATCCAGCCAACGGATGTCCACCGGATAGGCCCGCCCCTGGGAGGTGATCAGAGCTGCGGCCATCAGTGCGCCGACCGGTCCGGCATCCAGCGTGGCGGACATCACCAGCAGGAGCAGATCGTCACGCAGCGCCTCGGCCACTTCCAGACACAGCGCCAGACCCAGATCCGCGTTCAAAGACCGTTCGTGGAATTCGTCAAAGATCACAGCGCCAATACCCGGCAACTCGGGATCCGATTGCAGCATCCGGGTCAGGATGCCTTCGGTGACCACTTCGATCTTCGTCGCTTTGGAAACCTTGGCCTCGCCGCGGATCCGATAGCCCACAGTCTGCCCCACCGGCTCCCCCAGCGTTTCTGCCATGCGCTCGGCGGCGCTGCGGGCGGCCAGGCGTCGGGGTTCCAGCATCACGATGCGACCGGTGGTCACTTTGGCCTCCAGCATGGCCAACGGCACGACCGTGGTTTTGCCCGCGCCAGGGGGGGCTTGCAAAACGGCGCGCCCGTGGTCCCGAAGTGTCTGGGTCAGCTCGGACAGGACGGCGGCGATGGGGAGGTTGCTCTTCATGCTCATCTTATCGCGGATGGCGGGCAGGAGGTCCAGCAATCGCGCCGCCGTTTCTGTGCGCGGGCGGAGACCACAGGCCGCACCGAAAGGGGGATCAAGAGACTGGACTTTGGCCCCGCCCCTGCGTCATCTATGGCGACCAGAATTTCGGAAAGACGCGCATGATGAACATTGAAGAGCTGAGCCAGAAGATTTTGAACGGAGACCGCCGGGCATTGGCACGGGCGATCACTCTTGTGGAAAGCGGACGCAGCGACCATCGCGAACAGGCCAGCGCGCTGTTGGCTGACCTGGCAACACATCGCCGGCAGGCCCTGCGCATCGGGTTGTCGGGAACGCCGGGCGTTGGGAAATCCACCTTTATCGAAAGCTTTGGCATGTTTCTCATCGCCCAGGGCCTGCGGGTGGCTGTTCTGGCGGTCGATCCCAGTTCGGCCCGATCTGGTGGGTCCATCCTGGGTGACAAGACCCGGATGGAGCGGCTCACACGGGAACGTGCGGCCTTTATCCGGCCGTCGCCCAGTCAAAGCCATCTGGGCGGCGTTGCGCGCCGTTCGCGCGAAGGGGTGGCGCTGTGCGAGGCTGCCGGGTTCGACGTCGTTCTGATCGAAACCGTGGGGGTTGGGCAGTCGGAAACCGTGGTGGCGGAAATGTCCGATCTGTTCCTGTTGCTGCTCGCCCCTGCGGGTGGGGATGAATTGCAGGGCGTCAAACGCGGCATCATGGAAATGGCTGACCTGATTCTGGTGAACAAGGCCGATGGTGCCCTGAAACCCGTCGCGACCCGCACCTGTGCGGATTATGCAGGCGCGCTGCGTCTTTTGCGCAAACGGCCGCAGGACCCGGAAGGCTACCCCAAGGCGATGATGGTTTCGGCCATCGAAGAGCAGGGGCTGAGCGATGCCTGGGACGAAATGCAGACGCTGACCAGCTGGCGGCGCGAAAACGGCCATTGGGACCAGCGCCGGGCCGATCAGGCGCAATATTGGTTTGATCAGGAGGTTCGCCAGGCTTTGTTGGCCAAACTGGATACGTCGGCCGTGCGCGGTCGGATGGCTGAATTGGCGGCAAACGTGGCAGCAGGCGAGCAAAGCCCGTCAGCGGCGGCGCAGGTGATGCTGGCTGAGCTGGGCGCGTCCTGACGGCGTCATTTCGTCTCAAAAACTGTTCCCAAAGGCATGGCCCCCCTGGGGCCATTTCTATATGAAGGGCGGCGACTCGTCGTGGTGAAACCCAATTCTTGCTGCGGCGTGACGGATGCGTGACAAATCCGTGGCATATGGCTTGACCCTGACCGCGATTCCTCCTAAACGCATCCAACCAGTTTTCGGGCGCAGCCAATGGCAGCGCCCCTTGTGATTTGGCATTCGATTCGGACTGACCCCGCGCCGGTGCCTCTAGAACGAAGGAAGATGAATATGTCGCGCCGTTGCGAATTGACCGGAAAAGGCCCGATGACTGGCAACAATGTCAGCCATGCGAAAAACAGAACTCGTCGTCGGTTTCTGCCGAACCTGAACGATGTGACCCTGCAGTCGGAAACCCTGGGTCGTGGCGTCAAGCTGCGCATCTCGGCCGCCGCTCTGCGCTCGGTCGATCACCGTGGTGGTCTGGACGCATTCCTGGCCAAGGCAAAAGACGACGAACTGTCGGCTGCCGCGCTGAAAGTGAAAAAAGAGATCGCCAAGGCTGCAACCGCCGAAGCTTGATCGCTTTTACCATTCCGAATAGCTGACGCCGTGCACCTGCTGCGCGGCGTTTTGCGTTGTGGCGGGGGCGATGGGTGGCGGCGTTTCGCGCATGAGGCGGCGGGGCGCTCTGCCGCAGCCGTTGGGGTTGCAGAGGCTGCCTGACAGAGTCATATCTGGCGCGACATGCACAGGCTTTGCACATATCTGGCACAGATCCTTGCCCTGACGCTCACGCTGAGTCTGGTCGCGACCGGACACAGTGCGGCGTCCATGCGGACGATGAGTGACGCCACCGGTCAGATGGTGATCTGTACCGGAACCGGCCCCGAGATTGTCTATGTGGATGCGGAGGGGCAACCGACATCACCGCCCCATATCTGTCCGGAATGTGTGCAGAACCTGATGGTGTCCGCAGAGCCTCCGGTCCCTTTTGATCTGCCACAATCCGTTGCGGGGCAGGCTTTTGGGCCGGATGTGGTGTTGCCGTCTCTGACCGCGTTCCACCTGGAAGCCACTGCACGGGCACCTCCGGCCCGTGTCTGATCTGTTCCCACCCGATTTTTCGAACTATTCAGACCAACCTCTGTGAGGAGAACGACGATGTCTTTCAAAACTCTTATCTGTGTTACCGCTGCTGCTGTCACGATTGCCGGCGCAACCTACGCCGAAGGCATGATGAAGATCATGGACCCCTATGCCCGGTCCGCCCGTGAAAATGCGCCCACTGGGGCGGCGTTCATGGGAGTCATGAACATGACGGGCCAGGATGATGTGCTGATCGGGGCCAGTTCGGATATTGCCAAACGGGTCGAGCTGCACACCCATATCGACGCTGGAAATGGCGTGATGCAGATGCGCCACGACGAAGACGGGTTCCCGATTGCGGCGGGCGAAACCCATATGCTGCAGCGGGGCGGCGATCATGTGATGTTCATGGGGCTGACCAAATCGCTGGTGCAGGGCGAAACCATCAGCGTCACCCTGACCTTTGAGAAGGCAGGTGACATGATTGTCGAAATTCCCGTGGATTCAGAACGTCAGGCCGAACATGGCATGAAACACGGCGAGATGGACAACAACTGATCGCGATGTGACGGGCGCGGTCCGGTCTCGGGCCGCGCTGCGGCCGTCGACCGAACCGGGGCGGGCTTCTTTCAGAAGTCCGCCCTTTTGGTGCTCTGTGAAGACAGAAGGTCAGTGACCCAGAGTGGGACGCTTTGGCTGGCAGGGCCCAGGCGTGTTTCGTCGAAAAGCCCGCCAACGCCAGAGGATTCGAGGTTCAGTTCGACCGTATGTGCGCCCGCGCGGCGTGCCTCCTGGACAAAACCCGCGGCAGGATAGACCTGTCCAGAGGTGCCAATGGCGGCAAAGATGTCGACCATGGCAAGCCGGTCATAGATGATATCCATATCATAGGGCATTTCGCCGAACCAGACCACATCCGGCCGGGTCGCGGGGGCGTGGCAGGCCGGGCAGGTGTCATCCGTGGCCATCTCCTGGGGTGCAGGCCAGCGGTGCTGACATTGGCCACACACAGCCCCGGCCAGCGTCCCATGCATGTGCATGACATCCCCGGACCCGCCCTGTTCGTGCAGGTCATCCACATTCTGAGTGATCAGCGTGACAGATCCGCGCCATTCCCGCTGTAAGCGTGCCAACGCGTGATGCGCGGCATTTGGGCGGGCACCGGCCGCATTGGCCCGCCGGGCATTGTAGAACGCATGAACCAGGTCTGGATCGCGGGCAAACCCTTCGGGTGTCGCCACATCTTCGATCCGATGTTGCGCCCACAGGCCACCGGCGTCCCGAAACGTACCCAATCCGCTTTCGGCTGAAATGCCCGCGCCAGTCAGAATGACGATGTTGTTCATTGTTTTGTCCCTTTGCACAAATGACCAGGTCGGGTGGGTGCGGGGGTGGTCATTCGCTTTGATCTTCACGGTGAACCGTTTCATACTTGGTGGTTCAAAGACCTTCCAGTGCCGCTGTAAATCGGGAGCATCATGGCCCAGAAAATTCTGTTTGTCTGCCTCGGCAATATCTGCCGGTCCCCTGCCGCCGAAGGCGTGTTCCGCGCCCTCTGTCCGACGATCACGACGGACAGTGCCGGCACCGGCGGATGGCATGTGGGAGAGCCGCCGTATGGCCCGATGCTCCAGGCCGCGCGGGCGCGCAATGTTGATCTGTCTGATTTGCGGGCCCGCCAGTTTACAGGTCGTGATTTTATGCGGTTTGACCTGATCGTCGCCATGGATGACGCCAATCTGCGCGATATCCAACGGCTGCGCCCTGATGGAAATACGGTGCCTGTTCGGCTGTTCACCGACTTTGCGCCCCAAGCCGGGGCGGATCACGTGCCCGACCCCTATTACACCCGCGATTTTGATGGCGCGCTGGATCTGATCGAAATCGCGGCCCAAGGGCTGAAGACCCGGATCGAAAGCGGTGTGACTCTCTGATCAGATTAAGGAAATTGAAAACTGATAGGTCTTGTTGTCAAATCTTGACCCCGGGGACTTGCCGCCGGGGAATGAGCTGTGAGATTTGAGGTCACCTTGGATTTTGCAACTGGACTTTGATGCCTCTTTCACAGCAATTCAGTCGGCGAACGACCCTCCGCATCCGGACGGTGGCCGGGCACCGCCACGGTCATCGGCAGAGGGTGTCATCCTGCGATGACGCGCAGCTGTCCCGCCAGCCAGGGCTGCTGCGAGATCGCCGGATCAATCATCTGGCTTTGCACCAGATGGCGCAGGGTCTGGGCAATATCGCGGGGGACTTCATCGGCGAAGTCCGCCCCGGCAAAGACCGAAATCGTGCGCGAAAACGCCCCGAACGGCAACGGAAATACATCGATTTGATCGTGGAACCGGGCCGCCCGCATATAGCCAAGCGGCGTTGTCACCGCCCATCCTACACGACGCGCAACCATTGCAATCAACGCCAAATGGCTGCCGATTTCAAACCGCTCTTCAAAGTCCAGCTTTTGTCGGGCCAGATGTGCTTCGATTTGCCGACTGATCAACTGTTCGCGCGCGTACCGCAGCAGGGGCAAGTCGCTCAAACCACTTATTTCCGCCTTGGGATTGGTGAAATGGCCGCGCGGTGCCACCAGAATAAACGGGTCGCGGATCACCGGGTATTCGGTGATGCCATCGATCAGTTGACCGGTGCTGGCCGAAACAGCAACCTGCAGGCTGCGCTCTTCCATGGCCTTGGTGATTTCATGGCTGGGCGCGGTGATCATCTTGAACCGGCATTTGGTCAGACTGTCGGCCAGGATCGTGGCCAGCCGCGGGGTCAGGTCATTGTCAAAATCGTCGATCAGCCCGATCGACAGCGTGCTCAGATGGGTCAGGTCCATCACGGTCAGCTCGCTTTGTGCCAGACGCAGTTCCGACAGCACGGATTCAGTGCGCGCCAAAAACGATTTTCCTGCTGGTGTCACCCGCATCGGGCGGCGACTGTGGTCGACCAGATCAGCCCCCAGCGCCTTTTCAAGGTTGCGCAATTGTTGGGACACGGCAGGTTGGCTCAATCCGGTTATTTCGGCGGTTTGTGCAACCGATCCCGTTTTTGCAAGGGCTTCGAAAACTTCGAGCCCGCGCAATGTAACCCCCTTCATCAGCATGTCTGGTCTCCGCAACGTTTTGTCTTTTCTGAAACTCTGACCCCAATGGGTCAAGGTGCAACATAGTCAGGTTTTCCCCATGTCCTTCGAAAAATCCGCCGAAATCCCAGGTGTTACCTATCTAAAATCCAGTCTTGGTATCGCTGAGGGTTCCGCAGGGTCAACTGAAACCATCGTGCGCGGGATGTTAGAGCGCATTGCCGCTGATGGAGAGGGCGCAGTGCGTGATTATGCCGATCAGTTGGACAGGTGGAGCGGCGATATCGTCGTCAGTCGCACAGAAATCGATGCGGCAGCGGCTCACGTGACCCCGGCGTTGAAGGAAGCCATTCGCTATGCCCACGAAAACATCAAATGCTTTGCCGAAGCCCAGCGGGCGAGCGCCACGGATATCGAGGTGGAAATCCGCCCCGGTCTGGTGGCCGGACAGCGCCAGATCCCGGTGAACGCCGCGGGATGTTATGTGCCGGGGGGGCGCTATGCGCATATCGCGTCTGCGTTGATGACCATCACAACGGCGCGCGCGGCGGGGGTGCCCAACGTGATTGCCTGCTCGCCGCCGCGTCCGGGGCAGGGGATTCCGGCAGAGATCCTTTTTGCCATGGATCTAGCCGGGGCAGACCGCATTCTGAATCTCGGTGGTGTTCAGGGCGTTGCGGCCATGGCACAGGGATTGTTTGGCTGTGCGCCAGCCGACATTCTCGTGGGGCCAGGGAACCAATTCGTGGCCGAAGCGAAACGCCAGCTGTTTGGTCCCGTGGGCATCGACATGTTTGCCGGGCCGACGGATTCGCTGGTGATTGCTGATGCAACAGCCGATCCGCGGACCGTGGCCTGGGATCTGGCCGGGCAGGCGGAACACGGGTATAATTCACCAGTCTGGTTGGTGACGGATGACCGGGTGCTGGCGGAGGAGGTTTTGCGCCTGGTGCCTGTCTGCATCGCCAGCCTTCCCGAACTGAACCGAGATCAGGCCCGCGCCGCATGGGACGCGTTGGGAGAGGTGATCCTGTGCGCTGACCGCGGCGAAATGGCCCGCGTGGCGAATACATATGCCCCTGAACATCTGCATGTACAGGCGGCGGATCTGGCGTGGTGGCGGGGGCATCTGTCGGCCTATGGATCGCTGTTTTTGGGCGAACACACCACGGTGGCATTCGGAGACAAGGCGGCAGGGCCAAACCATGTGCTGCCCACATCACGCGCGGCGCGCTATACCGGGGGGCTGAGTGCCCATAAGTTTCTGAAAACAGTGACCTGGCAACGGGTGGCGCCTGAGGCAGTGGGTGATCTGGCGCGCGCGACAGCGGCGATTTCAAGGGCCGAGGGCATGGAAGGCCACGCCCGCACGGCGGACATCCGTTTGGAGAAGCTGCAAGCACAGGACACCCGCAGGGCCATGTGACCGCGCCGCCGGTGCGGTGCGTGCCAGCACGCACCCTACATCTGACGGGAGAGGATCAGCCGCAGGTTTTTTGGGCCTGTTGGCCAAATGCCTTGTACTTCAGCCACAGCCGCTCGTCCGAGCGGTTGTCGGACTGGCGCACTTCCTGCGCGCGGTGGGGATCGCTGAACCATTTTGACACCTTGCGGCGTTCGGAATGGCTCAGGCTTTTGTTCGCGACCTTCTGGATACAGCGACACAGCGACGGGTTGGCGGCGGTGCGGTTGGATTGGCGACACGCACGTTCAATCACTCCCGTCCCGGCGAGGGTCGGGGTCGGAACAGTTGTCATTGCAACGCCCACACACAGCAGGGCGATCGTCAGATGTTTCATGGTCTTGCCTCATAGCACCGGTGCCGGGTCTTGTGCCCAGTCACCTTGGGGTTTCGCGGCACTATGGCGCAAAGTTGGGGGTGGGGCAATATTTGGGTGGCTTGGGTGATGGCGAAACGTTTCGTCATGGCGACCCGAGTTTGCGCGCCTGTGTCCGGCGTGGGAGGTTCCTTTGGCACGCGTACCAGAATAAAGCGGAGGCGTGCACGGGCGGCATAGGGGGGCGGCGGAGCAGGCTTTGGCGGTGCTGAACCGCTGGAGACAGGCGCATCAGACCGGGCGGGTTTTTGCCAGAGTGCCGAGGTGGCTGTGACAGACCGGAAGGAAACAGCTGTCTCTGGGGATGCTGAAAGCGCCCTCTCGTGGGGAGTGAGCGGCGTCCCGGAAATGCTCTGGGGGAGCGTTTCAGCCGTGTACGGGCGGAACCCAGGGAGTGATGACTTTGTGCAACCTATGTCGCCGAGCACATTAGAGGGCAGCGACTGACCCTAGGTGGGCGTGAAGCGCCCTCCCGTGGTGAGGGGCGGGCGCTGCCCGGCGGTGCCGGGCTAAGAAGCTGAAATCTTAGAGTGCCTGTTGAAAAGAGTAGGCGAGGCTGTCGCCAAGTGCTTGCTTCACCTTCTTCGCCAGAACTCGATCTATATTCCAGCCAAATGTCACTCCGCTTAGATTGAACGCCGGAAGTGCAAAATAACTATCCTCTGCCTCTAGACTTGGAGATAGTGAGAACTTGATGAGCCGTAGCTCGTCTTCCTCTTCCCATTTTTGGGGTTTGCAAGCTGCGAATGCTTGAAGGATCCCAATCCATTGTTCCGGAACGTCAGAAAAAATGTCAGCACCATTGACCTGAAACTCGGCTGCAATCAATTCGGCTTCGGAGATTTTTCTTCTGTCTCTTGGTTGAGAATAGTGAACTTTTGCCCAAAACGAATTTCCATAAGAGCTAGCGTTCTGGTCAAAATCGAAAAGCAGTCGAAAGCCGCGCCCATTGCTCCCGTATTTTCGCCACATATATTTTTCGTTGTCTTTCACAGAGTTTGAAAAACAAGCGATGCGTATGTGCTCGGGTGCTATCGAAATGAATTTTCCCTGCCATTTTCGACGATTAGCAAGATAGGCCCGCGCTGATGCTCTGTTTGTACCGACTTGGCACAGTTCGTGAGAACTCCCCAGCCTACGGCCAGCGCCCCGAATGAGGCGCCTGCTTAAGTCGATAAGTTCGGCAGTTGAGCATTTGAGAAGTTGTGGTTTGCCTTCTGTTCCGTCATTTTGACACGACAGTTTTTGTAAGAAGACATTACCTTCGGCCAAGTTCTTTAGTTCCGCGTCCAGGAATTTATTGTCTGCCGGTCGATATCTGACCAAGCGCTCAGGTAATTGCGAGAGTGCTTGCATTGTATTCTTTCAAAAAAAAGAGGCAAAGCCTTTGCTTCGCCTCAAAACTATTTCACCCTTACTATCGACTTCAACTACCCATATTCATCGCCGGCGAGTACCCAGAGATCCACCTTGCGGGCACGCAGTTGGCTGCGCCAACCGCTGGCACCCACGCGCACTTAAAATGGATTTAGGAATCCATTTTGAGTGCAGAAATAAATGCTTCCTGCGGGATATCCACTTTCCCGAACTGGCGCATCTTCTTCTTGCCGGCCTTCTGTTTGTCCAGAAGTTTGCGTTTCCGGGTCGCGTCGCCGCCGTAGCATTTGGCGGTCACGTCCTTGCGCAGGGCAGACAGGGTTTCGCGGGCGATGACCTTGCCGCCGATGGCCGCCTGGATCGGGATCTTGAACATGTGACGCGGGATCAGATCCTTGAGCTTTTCGCACATGGCCCGGCCGCGCATTTCGGCGCGGTCCCGGTGGACCATCATCGACAGCGCGTCTACGGGTTCGTCATTCACCAGCACCGACATCTTGACCAGATTGTCTTCGCGATAGCCGGTCAGCTGATAATCAAAGGAAGCATAGCCTTTGGTCACCGATTTCAACCGGTCGTAAAAGTCGAACACCACTTCGTTCAGCGGCAGGTCATACACCACCATCGCGCGGGATCCCGCATAGGTCAGGTTCTCCTGAATGCCGCGCCGGTCCTGGCACAGCTTCAGCACGTCACCCAGATAGTCGTCAGGGACCAGGATAGTTGCCTTGATCCGCGGTTCCTGGATGTGGTCGACCTTGGACATGTCGGGCATGTCGGCAGGGTTGTGCAGGTCGATTTTTTCGCCTGCTTCTCCGTCTTTGCCCTTCATGTAGACGTGGTAGATCACCGATGGGGCGGTGGTGATCAGTTCAATGTTGTATTCGCGTTCGATCCGGTCGCGGATCACTTCCAGGTGCAACAGTCCCAGGAACCCACAGCGAAAGCCAAATCCCAGCGCCGCCGAGGTCTCCATCTCAAAGCTGAAGGAGGCGTCGTTCAGGGCCAGTTTGTCGATGGCGTCGCGCAGGTCTTCGAATTCGGCGGAATCAACCGGGAACAAACCACAGAACACAACGGGCTGTGCGGGTTTGAAACCGTCCAGCGCGACTTCGGTCCCATTCCGATCATTGGTGATCGTGTCGCCGACACGGGTGTCGCGCACCTGTTTGATCGAGGCCGTCAGAAATCCGATTTCACCGGGGCCCAGGGAGTCGACCATTGCCATTTCCGGGCGGAAGACGCCAACGCGGTCCACATGGTGCAGCGTGTCGTTGGACATGAATTTGACGCGCATGCCCTTTTTCATCACGCCATCAATGATGCGGACCAGAACAATCACGCCCAGATAGGCGTCATACCAGCTGTCCACCAGCATCGCCTTGAGCGGCGCGTCAAGCGTACCGGACGGGGCGGGCAGGTCGCGCACGATCGCCTCGAGCGTTTCGTGAATGCCCTGACCGGTTTTGGCGCTGACGCGGATGGCTTCGGAGGCATCAATGCCGATCACGTCTTCGATCTGTTCGGCCACGCGGTCACAATCCGAAGCCGGCAAATCAATCTTGTTCAGCACCGGGACGATTTCGTGATCCGCATCCAGCGCGTGATAGACATTGGCCAATGTCTGGGCTTCGACACCTTGGGAGCTGTCGACCACCAGCAGCGAGCCTTCGACCGCGCGCATCGAGCGGGAGACCTCATAGGCAAAATCGACGTGGCCGGGGGTGTCGATCAGGTTCAGGACGTATTCCTGACCGTCATCGGCGATGTAATCGATGCGCACCGTGTTGGCCTTGATGGTGATGCCGCGTTCGCGCTCGATATCCATGCTGTCGAGCAGCTGTTCCTTCATGTCACGGTCCTTGACCGTGCCGGTCTCTTGGATGAGCCGGTCAGCAAGGGTGGATTTGCCATGGTCGATATGGGCGACGATGGAGAAATTGCGGATATGAGCGAGGTCTGTCATGGAGAGGCATATGATTTGGAATCGCGGATTGGTCAAGCGTTCGCATGCGTTTGTGCCCATCTCATGTTTTCAAGGCCACTTTCACGGAATTTCCGATTTTTCAGCAACAGCGGGATTTGGGCAAATGGCTTACGGCCAAGCAACAGGATATACATCAAAGGCGGATCGCTTGAGGAGCCTGGCGTGTTCTCCTGTTGGCGGTGCAGATTCTTCCGTTGGTGGTGCAGAATTTTGACACCGGGCTAAAGCCCGAAAGCCCGAAAAACTTACATCCCGAAAAACTCACATAGAGATGAATGCAAAAGAAGCCTACGGACGCTCGCCCGCAGCAAGACGCCAAAGGGGATCATCGTTCCAAATGCGGCCGGTGGGTTTGTCCAGACATTGGGTCGCAAATCTCCTCGGGGTGTTTGCGGCGGGTGCCCGGTCTTTCTTTGGTGTGATGCCTAGGGATGTAACCTTTGAAAATCTGACGGGGTATGTTTCCGACTTGATCTCGGCCAATTTCACGATCCGGCCCCCAAGTTAGAAGTTTTGCCCAAGGTTTACGACCTCCCGGGTCTTGCAGCCTATGCTCTGATGGCAACTGATGGATGGTTGTTGGGCTGGTATTGGGAATGCCGACGCCGGCCCCTCTGTCTTTCCTGATCTGCACCTCTTATACCCGCCCCAAACCAACCTTGGAGATCCCCCATGTCCTGTTCGCTTTGTTCCTCTGACGCCCCTTTGCGGTTCTTTGCGGTCGAGGGCGGGCCGGATGAGGCAGGGTGCCAGATTTGTGACACCTGCCAGACCCAGATAGACGGCGATCTGGACGCCAACCACTGGCGGTGTCTGGCCGGGTCCATGTGGTCCGAAGATGTCGCGATTCAGGTATTGTCGGCGCGGCTGCTGAAACGGTTGGAGGATCACGATTGGGCGCGGGATCTGTCAGATCAGCTGTGGCTGGACGAAGAAACCCAGGCTTGGGTCGATGCGGTGGCGGTTGCCTCCGAACACCGTGACAGCAATGGAGCGCCGCTGGCGCAGGGTGACAATGTCGTGCTGATCAAGGATCTGCCGGTCAAGGGCGCGGGGTTCACAGCCAAACGGGGCACCGCAGTGCGGGGGATTTCATTGGTTCAGGACAATCCCGACCACATCGAAGGCCGTGTCGAAGGCCAGCGGATCGTGATCCTGACCAAATTTGTGAAGAAGAAATAACACAAGGCTGGCCGATTTGCGCCAATCGGTGCATTCTGTCGCGGAGTTTGACAGGCTTTTGCGGCTTCTGCCGTTGCCGCCCCGGCGGGGATGTGGCAAAACCTGTTGCAACCGACTGAACAGAAGAGTTTAGCAAATGACAGACTTTGCCGCACGTCGCGTCATGATGGTCGACACCCAGGTGCGCCCCTCAGATGTAACCAAATTTCCGATCATTGACGCCATGTTGGACGTCCCGCGCGAGATTTTCGTGCCGGATGCACAGCGCGAGGCCGCCTATGCCGACGAAATCCTGCCGGTTGGTGGGGGGCGTATGATGCTGGATGCGCGTACTCTGGCCAAGATGCTGGATGTTTTGAATATCACCAATGACGAGCTGGTTTTGGATATCGGCGGTGGATTGGGATATTCCGGTGCGGTTCTGGCGCAAATGGCCCAGGCCGTGATTCTGGTCGAAGAAGACGAACTGGCCGATGAGGCACAGGAGCTTTTGGCGCAAACCGGAGCCGACAATGCGGTTGTCCACAAGGGCGCACTGACGGCAGGAGCCGCCGAACATGGACCCTACGATGTCATTTTGCTTCAGGGTGGTGTTGAAGACCTGCCAGCGGCCGTGACGGATCAGCTGAAGGAAGGCGGGCGCATCGCCTGCATCTTTATGTCGGGCAATCTGGGCGAATTGCGCGTTGGTCACAAGGCGGGCGGGGACATCTCGTGGCGTCTGGCGTTCAATGCGGCGGCACCGGTTCTAAATGGATTTGAAAAGGCGCATGAATTCGCGCTCTAAGGCGATCACCCCGGGTCATCCGGGGTGAGGGCGTTGTTTAATAATAGCTCCGGCAATTCGGACAGAGTCTAACAGGCGAGGCGACCCATGGGCACGAAACGGACAACAGGCATTTTTCGAAAATTGGTTCTGGCTGGCAGCGTCGCTGTCGGGGCTCTGGTTTCAGGGGCGCAGGCCGACAATATGACCGACGCCATGATTGGCGCTTACAAGACCAGCGGCCTTCTGGAACAGAACCGGGCCCTGCTGCGGGCCGCGGACGAAGACGTCGCCCTGTCGGTTTCGGGGCTGCGACCGGTGATCAACTGGATCAGCAGCGCCGAACGGAGCCTGCGGTACAATTCGGCCGGCGTGGCACATGGGACGGGGCATTCGACGACGCTCTTTACCGGGTTGCGGTTGAACCAGCTGCTGTATGATGGTGGGGCCACCCGGATTTCGGCTATTGCCGCACAGGAAACCGTTTTGGCGACCCGTCAGGCGTTGGTGTCGATCGAGCAGCAAATTCTGCTGCGGGCGGTTGTTGCCTATACCAGCGTTCTGTTGCAGCAGGAAAATGTGGCTCTGCGGCAGAACAACCTGCGGCTGCTGCGCGAAGAATTGCGCGCGGCACAGGACCGTTTCGACGTGGGTGAAGTGACCCGGACCGATGTGTCGCTGGCCGAGAGCCGCGTCGCGGCGGCCGAGGCGAGCCTGACGGACGCCCGCGGAGCCCTGATCGACGCCAAATCGGAATACGCCAACGCGGTGGGCAATGATCCTGGCGTGGTGACGGCTTATCCCACGTTGCCCAAACGGGTGGCTTCGGTGTCCACGGCCCGTTCCATCGCCTTGCAAGGCCACCCGGATCTGCTGAACCAGCAACACCGGGTCAAGGCGGCCGAGCTCACGGTGCAGGCCCAGAACAAGACATTGGGCCCCTCTGTCAGCTTTCAGGCCGATCTGGGTCTGACCAACCAGGACACAAATTCGAGCATTACAACGGACAACCTGGCAGCGCGTATCGACCTGTCCCAGCCGTTGTATCGGGGCGGCAGCCTCTCTGCGGGCATTCGCCGGGTCAAAGCGGTGCGTGATGCAGAGCGCAGCGCCTTGATTACGGTTCAGCGCAATGTGGTTCAGGGGGTCGATAACGCCTTTGTGTCGCTGGATGTCGCGCGGGCCAACATTACATCGCGCAGGGAACAGATCCGGGCGGCCCAGGTTGCCTTTGACGGGATTCGCGAAGAGGCCACATTGGGGGCACGGACCACGTTGGATGTGTTGCAGGCGGAACAGGAACTGTTGAACGCCAACACTGCCCATATCCAGGCCCAGGCTGAACAGATCATCGCGTCGTTTTCACTGTTGTCCGCGCAGGGGTTGTTGACCGCTGAACGGTTGGGGTTGGCGGTCGAAATCTATGACCCGCTGCTGTATTACAACCTGGTCAAAGGCGCACCCGCCAAGTACAGCAAACAGGGGCGTGATCTGGACCGTGTTCTGGAAGCGTTGGGAAAGAAATAACAATTCACTCTATCGGTTGTCTGAAACTCTGTCACAAGCTACACTTGCGACAGAGTTAAGAGTGGTGGCTTCGGATGTCTGAACCTGTATCAAATGCCGCGATAGAGGATGTTCTGTCGTCAATTCGCCGTTTGGTGAGCGAAGATTCACGCCGTGAGGAACTTGCTCCTGAACCGCGAGAGGTCCCAAAACCGCCACGGCTGGTCCTGACGCCATCTTTGCGTGTGGCAGAGTCCGCAGCGGAATCCACGCTCTCCTCTGCGCAGGACAGCCCGGCCCCCATGCGGCTGGGGGACAGCCAACGGGTGTCCATCGCGGTCAATGACGGGGATCTTCAGGATGGGGACCAGGAGTTGACCCAAACCCAGGCGGCAGACGCTCCCGAAACGATCCCGGAGGAATTGGTCGCAGACTTCGTCTCTGACGACCTTCCCGATTCCCAAATGGAAACAGAGGCGGCCAAACCGGCAGATGATGCCGATGATGTGCCGTGGGCCGACCCTGAAAATACGTTGTTTTCAGCGGCCAAGGTCGAAGTCCTGACAGACCCGGTTCTGGTCCCGGAACACCCGCCCCATGACCAAGACGACGTGCAGGACCAGGTGGAGCGCCATCTGGACGATGCCGCGCACCTGCATGAGGCCGCCGGTTACGATGACACAGCCGACGCCGACGAACCGCTCAGCGCCCGGATTGCCGCTCTTGAGACGGCCATCAATCAAAGCGATGACCACTGGGAGCCGGATGGCGATTTCGGAGATGATTATGCTGGCACCCCGACAGTGACCATCGAATGGCAGGACCATGTCGATGAGGAGCTTTCGGATCCGCTGGAAACCGATGACACCGCCGCGATGGCCGCGATCGTGCCAGATCCGGAGGCAGCCCCGATTGCCGACACCGAGTCAACCGAGGTCGATGAGGATCTGGATGTGCTGGCAGGCGACGACACGTTTCTGGATGAAGAAAGCCTGCGCGAATTGGTTGCCGACATTGTCCGTCAAGAGCTACAAGGGGCTCTGGGGGAGCGGATCACCCGCAATGTGCGCAAACTCGTGCGGCGGGAAATCCATCGGGCGCTGGTGGCGCAGGAACTGGACTGAGACCCTCTCAATTTATCTGGATCACCGCAGCCACGAGTGCCTTGGATGGCGCTCTGGCCAATCGTTGATCTGACTCGACATGCCTGGCCGTGCCAGTGGCAAAACCCGGGGTCAACTGGCTGTGCGGGTGGCCTGCGCAACTGGCCCTGCCAGATCCCACAGCTGGTCCAAGTTGAGGTGTTCTTCCAGATGCACGGCAAGCTGATCCAGAACGTCGTCCACGCCGTCTTCATAGCGCAGGTCGCTTTGATGCCCCAGTTCCTCCAGGAATTTGGCGCGAAAGGGGTCCGATGAAAACAGACCGTGCAGATAGGTGCCGCGGACCAGACCCGACCGGGATCGGGCACCTTCGCGTCGCCCATCTATGCCCAGCCAGGCCCGATCACAATCCGGACCGCTGCTGCGTCCCATATGAATTTCGTAACCGTCGACCGGTTCATTGCTGTCCAGCACATGCGCCTGGGTCAGGGTAACGGTCTTGGTGCCGCCCATGACTGTATCGACATCCAGCAACCCCAATCCATCAACCTTGCCGGGGTGCCCATCGACACCATCGGGGTCGTCAATTGTCTTGCCCAGCATTTGATAGCCGCCACACACGCCCAGAACGTGACCGCCGCGCCGAACATGGGCATGGATGTCCACATCCCACCCCTGTGCCTTCAAATAGGCCAGGTCTCCGATTGTCGATTTGCTCCCCGGAATCAGGATCAGATCGGCGTCACCGGGCAGCGCGCGCCCGGCAGGAACGATGTCGACCGTCACACCAGGTTCGGCCGACAGCGGGTCCAGGTCGTCGAAATTGGCCATACGCTCCAGCTGCGGGACCACGATCTTGCAGGCCCCGCCCACGTGCGAGGCGATGTCCATCATGTCCTCGGCAGGCAGACGCCAGGCTTCGTTGAACCAGGGAACCACCCCAAGACAGGGCCACCCGGTGCGCCGCACGATGTCATCGCGCCCCCCGTCAAACAGGCTCAGATCGCCGCGGAACCGGTTGACGGCAAATCCGACAATTTGATCCAGATCCACGGGGTCCAGAACGGCCTGGGTGCCCACGATCTGGGCAATCACGCCGCCACGATGGATGTCACCTACCAACAGGACTGGCACGTTTGCAGCACAGGCAAAGCCCATATTGGCTATGTCGCCCTGGCGCAGGTTGGTTTCTGCTGGTGATCCTGCGCCTTCAATCAACACCAAGTCCGCGTCGGCTGCCAGCCGCGCGAAACTCTCCAGCGCGGCATCTAGCAAACCGCTCTTGTCGCGCATGAAACTGCCCGCGGAACGGGTGCCGCGGCGTTGTCCATGAACGATCACCTGGGCACCGGTATCGGTCTCGGGCTTCAACAACACCGGGTTCATGTCGGTATGCGGCGTGCGGCGCGCGGCGCGGGCCTGCAGCGCCTGTGCGCGCCCGATTTCCCCGCCCTCGGGCGTAACCGCGGCATTGTTGGACATGTTCTGTGGTTTGAACGGGGCCACCCGCAGCCCGCGGTTGACAAAGGCCCGCGCCAATCCTGCGACCACCAACGATTTTCCGACGTTGCTGCCGGTGCCTTGAATCATGATGGCGCGTGTCATGGTCTCTCTCCTGTCGTCTGGCTCTGACATGACCGATTTTTCCGTCTGGTGGAAGACTAGGAATGCCCCATCCTGAATGCAGCTTTGGACCCGTCCTGTTTGTGCTCAAAGACGACAGCAGGCGCTGTCCCAGCCTCTTGTTGGGCTGTGCCCGGCAAGAGGCCACGCCCAACGGGTGGAGGTTTCCCGCCAGGGAAACCGACACCGGGCGGGAGCCCATCAGGACGATCACCAAAGGCGGGTCACAGCGGTACAATCACAGCAAAGGACGATCACAGGACAGAGATCACTCTGGGGCGACCACTCACAGCAGGGGGGAAATTGGAAAGGCGCGCCGACCAGGCGCGCCCTTCAATCTGCGCAATGCATTTGATATCAGGCCGCTTCGGCCTGTTGAGCGGCATTGCGACGCTCGCTTTCTTCGCGTGACAGAGCAACCGAGGTCCGCACACCGCGACCCACGAACTCCATCAATCCGTTCACAACCCGCTCATTGGGGTCGATCCCGGCACAGCTCAGCACCTCGCGCCCATCGCGCGAGCGGGCCCAACGGGCAATTTGTTCTGGGCCATTCCCGTATTTTTTATCATCGGCAATGGCGTCATCCAGCGCAGCCAACACAACTGCTGCAAACAGTTTACGAGCCCGGTTTCCCTGCTCGTTGTTAAAGGCAGTGCCGTCAACGAAATCTCTCATCTCGTCTTCCTTGTTGTTCTTGCTCTTGCAATTTCGGCGTGGCGCTCCTTATGACTGAACAATAGTGATTCGGGTACCCCGTTTTTGCATAGCTTTTATGCATTTGGTGCATGGCTTGCTGCAGGTGCAGCACGAGATAGGTTGTCTTGCCAGTCTTGCGCCTGCCAGATATAGGGTCGGCAAGCAAATCATCAACTACCCCAGAGGGATTTAACGCATGGCTAAGATCAACGGCAATGAGATCCGTCCCGGCAATGTTCTGGAACACAACGGCGGGCTTTGGGCCGCGGTCAAAGTGGATCATGTGAAACCCGGCAAGGGTGGGGCATTCGCGCAGGTCGAACTGCGCAACCTGCGCAACGGGTCCAAATTGAACGAACGCTTCCGCAGCGCGGACAAGGTCGAACGGGTGCGTCTGGAGCAAAAAGACCAACAATTCCTGTATGAAAGCGGCGGAATGCTGGTGTTCATGGACACCGAAACCTACGAGCAAATCGAACTGCCTGCCGAATTGTTGGGCGATCGTCGCCCGTTCCTTCAGGACGGTATGACCATCGTTGTGGAGTTCCACGAAAGCGAAGCGTTGAACGCCACCGTGCCGCAGAAAGTCACCTGTCAGATCGTCGAGACCGAACCGGTCGTCAAAGGTCAGACCGCGGCCAATTCGTTCAAACCCGCGATTCTGGACAATGGGGTCAAAGTCATGGTGCCGCCCTTTGTCGGTCAGGACGAAATGATCGTGGTGAACACCGAAACCATGGAATATTCTGAACGCGCCTGACGTGGCGTCGTTTGATGTGAATTGAACCCGTTTCTTTGGTTTGAAGAGGCGGGTTTTTCATTTTTGGGCGATCTCGTAATTTCTTTATGCTTGAAACTTTAAACTTGAAATAAATCCGGAAATTCCGCACACTCTCCAAAACCCGCCGCGTCCCGGTCACAAGTCAAGGAGCCCGTCATGCCCGCAATCTCTGTACATCCCGAAGGATGGAAACCCGCAAAAGGCTATGCCAACGGCATGGTGGCCGAGGGGCGTGTATTGTGTGTGGGCGGGCAGATCGGCTGGAATGCGCAACAGGTGTTCGAAACCCATGACTTTATTGGTCAGATGGTCCAGACCCTGAAAAATATCCGCGACGTGGTCGAAGCGGCCGGCGGCAAGGTCGAAGATATCATTCGCCTGACCTGGTATGTGACGGACAAACGGGAATACGTCGCGCGACAGGGCGAAATCGGCAAGGCATACCGCGATGTGATGGGATACCATTTCCCTGCCATGGCGATGGTCGTGGTGGCCGGGCTGGTCGAAGATGACGCCAAGATCGAAATCGAAGCCACGGCGGTTCTGCCATCCTGAGACCGCTGATCGCCCCCTGATGGGTTTTCTTCGCAGCGTTTCTCTGGTCACCTGTGCGTGAAGATGCTTTTGTGGGGCGATGGTCGGGGCCATATGCCCCGTAGCGCGGACATCAGGAGGGCCTCATGCGGATCAATGCCGATTTTGCCAAAAGAGTGGCAGTTCACTTTGATGACACCCCGTGGATTGCCTCTCCGGCCCCAGGGGTTGAACGCAAAATGCTGGACCGGATTGGCAAAGAGGTCGCGCGGGCGACAACCATTGTCAGGTTCGCACCGGGCAGCGCCTTCAAGGCCCATACCCATGACGGGGGCGAGGAATACCTGGTGCTGGACGGGGTGTTTCAGGACGAACTGGGGGATTTCCCGGTGGGATCCTATGTGCGCAACCCGCCCACATCGCGCCACACGCCTGCCGCGATGGACGGCGCTATTATTCTGGTCAAACTGCATCAATTCCAACCCGAGGACAGGCATCAGGTTCAGATCAACACCAATATCGGTGCCGATCCGGTGTTGCCACTGTTCCATGATGCCCACGAAGAGGTGCGCGTCGAAACCTGGGCACCAGGAGCCAGGGTCGGCAAGGAACCCGAAGGGGGCATGGAGGTTTTTGTTGTGGACGGTGGCTTCACGGAAAACGGCGAAGAATTTGCGCGCTGGGACTGGCTGCGCCTGCCGCCGGGACAGGGGTTTTCAGGCCGCGCGGGGCCCGATGGGGCCCGTGTTTGGATCAAAACAGGGCATTTGGCCCAAATGCTGTAATTTTGTGCAATCACGGATAGCGGTTTGATATCAAAGATTTGCTGGCCATCTGATTTCAGGTGGCCATATTTTTTTCATCCGGTCAAAATTTTACCAGTTGATAAAAAAATAAAATGTGGCACTCTGATAGGACAAGAACAAAACATCAGGGAGACACCCAATGGCGACCAGCCATCAGGCATCCGGAGTTCAGGCAGGGCGTTTGTCCGCCGAACAGATCACCGAAAACTTTTCGGATCTGCATCCAGCCTATGACGCACACGAGGCGGCAGTGGCCGCAGATCGGTGCTATTTCTGCTATGACGCACCCTGCACGACCGCATGCCCCACAGACATCGACATTCCCATGTTCCTGCGCGAAATCCAGACCGGCCATCCCGAGGCGGCGGCGCGCACGATCCTGAGCCAGAACATCCTGGGCGGCATGTGTGCCCGGGTCTGCCCCACGGAAACGCTGTGCGAAGAGGTCTGTGTGCGTGAAACGGCCGAAGGCAAGCCGGTCGAGATTGGCCGCCTTCAGCGCTTTGCCACCGATACGTTGATGGCGTCGGGCGTGCATCCGTTCACCCGGGCGGACAGCACTGGCAAGAAAATTGCCATCGTCGGGGCAGGGCCTGCGGGTCTTTCGGCGGCGCATCGTCTGGCGATGCTGGGCCATGACGTGGTGATCTATGAGCCCAAACCGAAATCCGGCGGCCTGAATGAATTCGGGATCGCGTCGTATAAGTCGACGGAAAATTTCGCCGCACGCGAAGTCGAATGGTTGATGCAGATCGGTGGGATCACCGTTGAGCATGGCCAGGGGTTGGGCCGAGGTCTCACGCTTGATGGTCTCAAAGCTGATCATGACGCGGTGTTCCTGTCAATTGGTCTGGCTGGGGTCAATGCCCTGCGGGCCGCGGGCGAGGACAAGGACGGCGTGCGCGATGCCGTTGATTTCATTTCCGAACTGCGTCAGGCGGACGATCTGCGCACCTTGCCTGTTGGCCGAGATGTCGTGGTGATTGGCGGCGGTATGACCGCAGTGGATGCCGCCGTGCAGTCGAAACTGTTGGGCGCGGAAAACGTCACCATCGCCTATCGTCGCGATCGCAGCGCAATGGGGGCCAGCGGGTTTGAACAGGATCTGGCGGCCTCCAAGGGCGTCAAGCTGATGTTCAATGTTCAGCCAGTCGCCGTGCATGGCAATGGCGCAGCTGCCGAGATCGAGCTGGAATACACCTCCAGCACCGGCGGGTCTTTGACCGGAACCGGCGAAACCGTACGGATCGCTGCGGATCAGATCTTCAAGGCCATCGGCCAGACGCTGGAAGGCGCACCCGAAGGTCTGGAAATCGAAGGCCGCAAGATCAAGGTTGATGACGCAGGTCGCACCTCGGTTGCCGGGGTTTGGGCCGGGGGCGACTGTGCCTCGGGTGGCGAAGACCTGACCGTAACCGCTGTGGCCGAAGGCCGCGACGCTGCAATGGACATCCACAGCAGCCTGATGGGCTGAGCGGGCGGCGGGTCGCAATTCTCCCAGGTGACCCGCGCCCCTTTTTCTAAAGGAACAGACAAATGGCTGATCTGACAACAGACTTTCTGGGGATCAAATCCCCGAACCCGTTCTGGCTGGCCTCGGCGCCGCCAACGGACAAGGAATATAACGTCCGCCGCGCATTTGAGGCCGGATGGGGCGGTGTGGTGTGGAAAACGCTGGGGTCCGAAGGACCGCCCGTCGTCAATGTGAACGGCCCGCGTTATGGCGCGATCTGGGGGGCGGACCGTCGCCTGCTGGGGCTCAACAATATCGAACTGATCACCGACCGCCCACTGGAAACCAACCTCGAAGAAATCACCCGGGTCAAAAAAGACTATCCGGATCGCGCGATCATCGTGTCGCTGATGGTCCCGTGCGAGGAGGAGGCCTGGAAGGCGATCCTGCCCAAGGTCGCGGCCACTGGCGCTGATGGGATCGAGCTGAACTTTGGTTGCCCGCACGGCATGGCCGAACGTGGCATGGGATCTGCCGTTGGGCAGGTGCCGGAATATGTCGAAATGGTCACCCGCTGGTGCAAGGAAAACTATGACAAACCGGTGATCGTCAAGCTGACCCCGAACATCACCGATGTGCGCCTGCCGGCCCGCGCGGCCATGGCGGGGGGCGCGGATGCGGTCAGCCTGATCAACACGATCAACTCGATTGTCTCGGTCGATCTGGACGCCATGGCACCGAACCCGACCATTGGCGACAAGGGCACCCATGGTGGCTATTGTGGTCCCGCAGTCAAACCCATCGCGCTGAACATGGTCGCCGAAATTGCCCGGGATGCACAAACCAAAAACCTGCCGATTTCGGCCATTGGCGGTATCACCACATGGCGCGATGCGGCGGAATTCATGGCGATGGGCGCGGGCAATGTGCAGGTTTGTACCGCCGCGATGACCTATGGTTTCCGCATCGTCGAAGAGATGATCAGCGGGCTGAGCCAGTGGATGGATGAGAAGGGGTATGAATCGACTGCCGATTTCCTGGGTATGGCCGTGCCGAATGTCACCGACTGGCAGTATCTGAACCTGAACCACATCTCCAAGGCCAAGATTGACGAAGATTCCTGTATCAAATGCGGTCGGTGCTATGCTGCCTGCGAAGATACCTCGCATCAGGCAATCGCGATGAGCGAAGACCGGGTGTTCAGCGTCAAGGACGAAGAATGCGTGGCCTGCAATCTGTGCGTCAACGTCTGCCCGGTTGAGAACTGCATCACCATGGAAGTTATGGAGCCCGGATCGGTTGACCCGCGCACCGGCAAGGTGGTCGAGAAAGAATACGCCAACTGGACAACCCACCCCAACAATCCGGGGACCTGCGCCGCCGAGTAACGGCGAGCAAGTTCAAACAAGACGAAGCGGGCGGTTCAAACGAGCCGCCCGTAATCTTTTGTATCAATGTGTTAGTGATAGAAGTTCACAGATCAGAGCGGGGTCAGCATGCGTCGGTAAAGGCCCTCAAGGAAATCGGCAGCGCCGTCAAACGGGTCTTCATCTGCCATTAACGCGCGTACCTGAACATCGAAATCGGCGTAATGCTGGGTCAGCGACCACACCGAAAACAGCAGGTGTTTGGGATGGGTTCGGGCAATTTTCCCCTCGCGCATCCAGGTTTCCAACACGGTGACTTTTTCATCGACCAATGTTCTGAGGTCGGTCGATAGCACCTCGATCATACGCGGTGCACCCTGAACGATTTCATTGGCATACAGCCGGCTTTCCCGTGGAAAATCCCGGCTCAGTTGCAGCTTGCGCTGAACATAGGCCAGGATCTCTTCCATCGGATCGCCCGCCGCATCCAATTCGCGCAGCGGATCCAGCCAGGTGTCCAGCAACTGGGACAAAAGTTCGGTGAAAATCGCCTCCTTGGAGGGGAAGTAGTAGAGCAGATTGGGCTTGGACAGCCCGGCTGCATTGGCAATTTGATCCACGGTTGACCCGCGAAATCCGTTGGCAGAAAACACATCCAATGCAGCTTCGAGAATGGCGGCGCGATTCTTTTTCTGGATGCGGGTCGGGGCTCGATCCTGGGCCATGGGCGTCTGTTTGATCCTCGGTATTGTCCTGGTGCGTGCGGTTTGCCTGAAATTTGATGATATGCCCGATTTTGTGGGGCTTTTTCCAGATGTCGCGCTGCAATTTCTTGACTGGTGTCCCACCCGTGATAGCCTGAGTTTGACCAGTTGGTCAAATCACAGTGGCGGCAGATGTCACGCAGACGTGATGACCAACAGCAAAAACAACGCCGCAAACGGCGAGACAGACGGGGAAGGACGACGGCGATGACCGCGCTTGGACAAAATCTGAAAATCAACGGCGAACGGCTGTGGGACAGCCTGATGGAAATGGCTCAGATCGGACCCGGTGTTGCCGGAGGCAATAACCGCCAGACACTGACAGATGAAGATGGCGAAGGGCGCGCGTTGTTCCAGAAATGGTGCGAAGACGCGGGCTGTACGATGGGGCTCGATCAGATGGGCAATATGTTCGCGCGGCGCGAAGGCACCGACCCGGATGCGCTGCCGGTCTATGTGGGCTCGCACCTGGACACCCAGCCGACGGGCGGCAAATATGATGGGGTCCTGGGCGTGCTGGGCGGTCTGGAAATTCTGCGATCTCTCAATGACTTGGGGATCAAGACGAAACATCCGATCGTGGTGACGAATTTCACCAACGAAGAGGGCACGCGCTATGCGCCCGCGATGTTGTCATCCGGCGTGTTTGCGGGAATTCATACTCAGGATTGGGCCTATGACCGCGAAGATTCCGAGGGCAAGAAATTTGGCGATGAGCTGTCGCGCATCGGCTGGCGCGGGGACGAAGAGGTCGGCGCGCGCAAGATGCATGCGTTTTTTGAATTGCACATCGAACAGGGCCCGATTCTGGAAAACGAAGACACTGATATCGGTGTGGTCACACATGGGCAGGGGCTCAGCTGGACGCAGGTGACCATCACCGGCAAGGACGCGCATACCGGGTCGACGCCGATGCCGATGCGGCGCAACGCCGGGCTCGCCATGGCGCGGGTGCTCGAGGCGGTGGATGAAATCGCCTGGTCCCATGCGCCGCATGCGGTCGGCGCTGCGGGGCATATCGAAGTGTTCCCGAATTCGCGCAATGTGATCCCGGGGCAGGTTGTGTTCACGGTCGATTTCCGGTCACCCGAATTGGATGTGATCACTGACATGGAGGACCGTCTGCGCGTTGAAGGCGACAAGGTGGCCGAGGCCATGGAGGTCGAGATCGAATACGAAAAGGTTGGGGGATTCGATCCGGTGACCTTTGACGAGGGGTGTGTATCGGCTGTGCGCAATGCCGCCGAACGTTTGGGATATTCGCATCTGGATATCATTTCCGGCGCGGGTCATGACGCCTGTTGGATCAACCGGGTGGCCCCGACGGCGATGGTCATGTGCCCCTGTGTGGATGGGCTGAGCCACAATGAGGCCGAAGAGATCAGCCCCGAATGGGCCGCAGCCGGAACCAATGTGCTGTTCCATGCGGTGGTGGAGACGGCGGAGATCGTGGAATAGGGGGCGCTGCCCCCCACATTGAAATCCGGGGATTTCAATGTTCCCCCCGAGGTATTTGAACCAGAAAGAAGCATGAGGGCCAATGCATGGTCCCAAGGGAGTGTAAGATGAGCACAGTGATCAGGAATGGAACCATCGTCACGGCGGATCTGACCTATAAGGCGGATGTGCTGATCGAGAACGGGGTGATTGCCGAAATCGGCCCGAACCTGAAGGGCGATGAGGAGCTGGACGCGACCGGATGTTATGTGATGCCGGGTGGGATTGATCCGCATACCCATCTGGAAATGCCGTTCATGGGCACCTATTCCACGGATGATTTTGAATCCGGCACCCGCGCGGCGTTGGCCGGGGGCACCACGATGGTGGTGGATTTTGCGTTGCCCAATCCGGGTGAAGGGTTGTTGGATGCGCTGAAACGCTGGGACAACAAATCCACCCGCGCCAATTGCGACTATTCATTCCACATGGCGGTGACATGGTGGGGCGAACAGGTGTTCAATGACATGAAGACCGTTATCGAAACCCGTGGAATCAATACGTTTAAACATTTCATGGCCTATAAGGGCGCGTTGATGGTCAACGATGATGAGCTGTATTCCAGCTTTCAGCGCCTGTCCGAATTGGGTGGCATCGCAATGGTGCACGCGGAGAACGGTGATGTGGTCGCCGAGTTGAGCGCCAAGCTGTTGGCCGAGGGCAACAACGGTCCTGAAGCGCATGCCTATTCGCGCCCGCCACAGGTCGAAGGTGAGGCCACAAACCGCGCCATCATGATTGCCGATATGGCGGGCGTGCCGCTGTACGTTGTTCATACGTCCTGCGAGGACAGCCACGAAGCCATCCGCCGTGCCCGGATGCAGGGCAAACGGGTGTGGGGCGAGCCGTTGATCCAGCATCTGACGCTGGATGAGAGCGAGTATTTCAACCAGGACTGGGACCACGCCGCGCGCCGGGTGATGAGCCCGCCGTTCCGCAACAAACAACATCAGGACAGCCTGTGGGCAGGTCTGCAAGCCGGATCGCTGAGCGTGGTGGCGACAGACCACTGTGCCTTTACCACGGAGCAGAAACGCTATGGTGTGGGGGATTTCACCAAGATCCCCAACGGGACCGGTGGATTGGAAGACCGGATGCCGATGCTGTGGACCCATGGGGTTGCAACGGGGCGTCTGACACCCAATGAATTTGTTGCGGTGACCTCGACCAATATCGCCAAGATCCTGAACTGTTATCCGCGCAAGGGCGCGGTTCTGGTCGGGGCTGATGCGGATCTGGTGATTTGGGATCCTGAAAAGAGTAAGACAATTCAGGCCTCTACCCAGCAATCTTCGATCGACTACAATGTCTTTGAGGGGCATGAGGTCAAAGGGTTGCCCCGGTTCACCCTGACGCGGGGCCATGTGGCGGTGCATGACGGCGACATGCGGTGCCAGGAAGGGCACGGCAAATTCGTGGCGCGCGAGGCCAACACAACAGTGAACAAGGCGCTGAGCACCTGGAAGGAGCTGACGTCACCGCGTCCGGTGGAGCGGTCCGGCATTCCGGCGACCGGCGTATAATCAAAAGACCGGTTCCACGCGCCGCTGCTCTGACCCAGAGATTGGCGCGTGGAGGCGATGCATCAAAACGGTTCCGGATGGAGGCTTGTCACCTGCCGGGAGCTGTTGAAGGAAGGAATGAACGTGAGCGCAATCAATATTTTGCAAGGCAGACCTGAAGTCGGAATGTCGCCGGTGAAACACACCATGCGGCGGGTGCCCGGGGCGAAGAGCGATGACTGAGCGCGCGCAGGAGCAGCCGGTCATCGAGGCGCAGGGGCTGGATCTGACCTTTCAGACCAATGACGGCCCGGTGCATGCGCTCAAGGATGTAAATCTGGTTATAAACAAAGGGGATTTTGTCAGCTTTATTGGCCCGTCGGGCTGTGGCAAGACCACGTTCCTGCGTTGTATTGCGGCGCTGGAAACGCCCACCGGTGGCACGCTGAGCGTCAATGGCATGAGCGCAGAGGACGCGCGCCGCAACCGCGCCTATGGCTATGTGTTTCAGGCGGCGGGGCTGTATCCGTGGCGCACCATATCCAAGAACATCAAATTGCCGCTGGAGATCATGGGCTATTCCAAAGCCGATCAGGAAAATCGCGTCAATAAAGTTCTGGAACTGGTTGATCTTGCTGGGTTTGGTGAAAAATTTCCCTGGCAGTTGTCAGGCGGGATGCAGCAGCGGGCCAGCATTGCCCGGGCGTTGGCCTTTGATGCGGATATCCTGTTGATGGATGAACCTTTTGGGGCCTTGGACGAGATTGTGCGCGACCATTTGAATGAGCAGCTGTTGCAGCTGTGGGCGCGGACCAACAAGACCATCGGCTTTGTCACGCATTCGATCCCCGAGGCGGTGTATCTGTCGACCAAGATCGTGGTGATGAGCCCGCGTCCGGGGCGGATCACCGATGTGATCGAAAGCCCGCTGCCCAAGGAACGGCCGCTGGATATTCGCGACAGTCCGGAGTTCATCGAGATCGCACATCGGGTGCGCGAAGGGCTGCGGGCGGGGCATGGCGATGATGTGTGATTTGGCCCAAACCGGGGGGGTGATATCCGTGCACCACACGTGCACCACCCGTACACCGCCGCGGCGCAGCAATTTTGGGGGTGAAACATGAAATCCCTGTTCGCCGTTCTGACCGTGATCGCGGCGATTGTCGCGTTCTGGTATGCGGCCTGTGTGCCGATGAACATCAAGGGCGTGCTGGTCGCAGCCGAACGCGCCGGGGTCGAGGTGACCCCCGCCACCGCCAAGGACCGCCGCAACATGGGCGAGATCGGTTTGATTGTGGGCAACACATTCGCCATTCCCGCGACATGGGCCCAGGATCGTCCGCGTCTGCCCGCGCCGCATCAGGTGGCGATCGAGCTGTGGCAGACCACGGTGGGCAAAAAGATCACGTCGAAACGGTCGCTGGTCTATCACGGCTGGGTGACGCTGAGCGCCACGTTGCTGGGGTTTGCCATTGGCACGGGCCTGGGCATTCTGTTGGCTGTGGGGATTGTGCATTCCAAGGTCATGGACATGAGCGTGATGCCCTGGGCCATCGTGTCCCAGACCATCCCGATCATCGCGCTGGCTCCGATGATCATCGTGGTGCTGTATTCCATTGGCGTGCAGGGGATCATCCCCAAGGCGGTGATTTCGGCCTATCTGAGCTTTTTTCCGGTGATCGTCGGCATGGTGAAGGGGCTGCGCAGTCCGGACAGTATGCAGCTGGATCTGTTGCGCACCTATAATGCCAGCCCGTCCCAGGGGTTCTGGAAGCTGCGGTTGCCGGCATCATTGCCGTATTTGTTTGCCTCGCTGAAAATCGGCATCGCCGCGTCATTGGTCGGGGCCATTGTTGGGGAATTGCCCACCGGGGCGGTGGCCGGTCTGGGCGCGCGTCTGTTGGCGGGCAGCTATTATGGTCAGACGGTGCAGATCTGGTCTGCGTTGTTCGCGGCGGCGCTGTTGGCGGCATCGTTGGTGGCGCTGTTGGGCCTGGTGGAACGGGTGATGCTGAAACGGATGGGGATGGGCGCATGATGGATCTGTTGTTGGGGGGCTCTGCCCCCGCGCCAGAGGCGCTCCCCCGGGATATTTATGGCCAGATGAAGCAGGGGGGCGTGGCATGATCATGGTGGGTCTGGCCGGTCTGGTCTGGATTGGGGGCTGGTGGGTCAATGGTCGGTTGGCCAATAGCCCGGTGGCCGATACGCGGGCGGTGCAATTGGCGGTGCCGGTGATTTTTGGCGTGACCGTGTTGATCGTCTGGGAGCTGTTGGTGCGCGGGCTGGAGGTGCCTTTGGTGATTCTGCCGGCTCCGACGTTGATTGCGGCGCGATTTGTCGGAAGCCTGCCGATCCTATGGGCGGATTTCGTGCAGACCTTTGCCAAGGGCGCGTTGAGCGGCTATGTCATGGGATGCAGTGCGGCGTTCTTGATGGCGATTGCGGTGGACCGCAGCGATTTTCTGCGGCGCGGGCTGTTGCCGGTCGGGAATTTTGTTGCCGCGCTGCCGATTGTGGGCACAGCGCCCATTCTGGTGATGTGGTTCGGGTTCGATTGGCAGTCGAAGGCGGCCGTGGTGGTGGTCATGGTGTTCTTTCCCATGCTGGTCAACACGGTGGCGGGGTTGCGCGAAACCAGCGCCATGCAGCGGGATCTGATGCAGACCTATGCCGCGTCCTATTGGCAGAGCTTTTTCAAGCTGCGCCTGCCAGCGGCGATGCCGTTCATTTTCAATGGGTTGAAAATCTCGACCACCTTGGCGCTGATTGGCGCGATCGTGGCCGAATTCTTTGGCTCGCCCACGGTTGGCATGGGGTTCCGGATTTCCACCAGCGTCGGACAATTGGCGCTGGATATGGTTTGGGCCGAAATCGTGGTGGCAGCGCTGGCCGGATCGGTGTTCTATGGCATCGTGGCATTGATCGAAAAATCGGTGACGTTCTGGCACCCGTCGCAAAGGTAATTTTCCAATGATCCCGGGACCACCCGGGACAATCCAATCAACAAGGAGTGAAAACAGATGAAAAAGCTACTGAACGGAGCAGCGTTGGCGCTGGCCCTGGCAGCCGGTCCCGCATTGGCCGCTGATGAGGTGAAACTGCAGTTGCAGTGGGTGACCCAGGCACAGTTCGCCGGATATTATGTGGCACTGGACAAGGGATTTTATGGCGAGGAAGATCTGGATGTGACGATCCTGCCGGGTGGTCCGGACATTGCCCCGCCGCAGGTTCTGGCCGGTGGCGGCGCGGATGTCATGTTGAACTGGATGCCGTCGGCGTTGGCCGCGCGGGAAAAGGGGCTGCCGGTGGTGAACATCGCCCAGCCGTTCAAGACATCCGGGTTGATGCTGACCTGCTGGAAAGACACCGGCATCACCAGCCCGCAGGATTTCAAGGGCAAGACCATCGGGGTGTGGTTCTTTGGCAATGAATATCCGTTCCTGAGCTGGATGAGCCAGGAAGGTATTCCCACCGACGGGGGCGATGATGGCGTGACCGTGTTGAAACAGGGGTTCAACGTCGATCCGCTGTTGCAGCGTCAGGCCGATTGTATTTCCACCATGACCTATAATGAATTTGGTCAGGTGCTGGATTCCGGTGTCAGCGAAGACGAGCTGGTGACCTTTAAATACGAGGAACAGGGCGTGGCCACGTTGGAAGACGGCATCTATGCGCTGGAAGAAAACCTGAAGGATCCGGCCTTCCAGGACAAGATGGTGCGGTTTGTGCGCGCGTCGATGAAGGGCTGGAAATACGCCGAGGCGAACCCGGATGAAGCGGCCGAAATCGTGTTGGACAATGATGCCTCAGGGGCCCAGACCGAAGCGCATCAAAAGCGCATGATGGGCGAAATTGCCAAGCTGACCGCGGGCAGCAACGGCACGCTGGATCCGGCCGATTTTGATCGCACGGTCAACACGCTGCTGGGTGGTGGGTCCGACCCTGTGATCACCAAAAAGCCGGAAGGTGCCTGGACCCATGCGATCACCGACAAAGCGCTGAACTAAGCTCATAATCTCAGGAGAAACCTGGGGAGTGGGGAGACCCGGTGGGCCGTTGTGGCCCGCCGGGTTTCTTTTTGCAATCTCAGACGCTGCCCCATTCCAGCCAGCGACGATGGTCGCCAGGCAACAGGTCGGACATGCGGGCGTCATAGGCGGCCAACTCGGCCTCTGACAATTTGCCCTCCCATTTGTTGGACGACGCGCTGTCAAAGAAGTCTGCATCGTTGCTCCAGATGCCTTGTCCGGCAGATGGGGTGAACCGATGGGCGTTTGCCTTCATGTTGTCAAAGGTGGCGGCCTGGATCAGGTGTTGCATCAAGGCGGGCGGATGGGTGATCGAAATATGCGCGCTGATCCGGGCAAAAGTGGCCGGCAGGTCCCGCAACATGTCGGCGTAATGCAGGCGCAACAGGTTGTCAGCAGGTTCCATTGCACGGGTGGTGCGGTAGTGATCGACAATGGACGACAGGCTGGCGGCTTCGACGAAATCATCATTCAGGAAAACGCCGAATCCTTCGGAGGGGTCCTGGGAAAAATATTCATTTGGGAAAAAGGCTTGGCTGATTTCCTTGATCTGGTTTGCGGCGTGTTTGCGAAAGGAGAAATAGACATCGATCGGATGCCTGTAGACGGTGATGTATCGCAGGTCGTCCCACATGGGAATGCCGTCCAGCGGAGTATGGGATTTGACGTGACGGCGATGGGTCTGGGCGTTCAGGCGCCCCATGACTTCGTCCAGGTCGCGGATGCTGAAATCGATCCAGGGTGATTTCATAGAGGTCTCTGCATCCACGTGCGGATCTCCGGAAATCAGCAGGGCCAGAATGCTCTGTGTCCAGGTTGTTCCTGATTTTGGCGGCGTCGTGACAACGATATCCCCGATGCGGGGCTGAAAGGCGTTCCATCTGGCACCATCGGTGAAATTGCCGGAAAAGCATCGGGCGGCGGGTCTGGTTGGTTTGAGCATATAGGCACCTTCTGTTTCGGTGATCTGTCGCAGGAGTGTGCCGGAACAGGAGGGCCAGATCTATCCTGTTGTCGTCTGGGGGGGGCGGTGGGGACAGACATCTTGCACCGGCTGGGGCAGGCCAAGGTGGCTGTGCGCGTCAAATTGTGGACCCAAGTCGGAAGCTGGTCTGCGCTTGTCGTGTTTGCCGCCTGATCGTATTGAAAGGACATGAGATAATTGGGCTGGATTATTGACGTATCGAGCATTTGAGGAGACGGAAAATGATGAAAACCTGGGGATGTGCTGCGCTGGCTGGTGCGATCATTTCGATGTGTTCGCCCAGTTGGGCGGGCGAAGAGTTCATTGTGGTGCAATCCACCACGTCGACGCAGAATTCGGGGCTTCTGGATGCGATTCTGCCCGGATTTCAGGATGACACCGGGATCGAGGTGCGTGTGGTTGCCGTTGGCACGGGCCAGGCGATCAAGAATGCGACCCAGGGGGACGGGGATGTTCTGTTGGTGCACGCCAAACCCGCCGAAGAGACATTTGTGGCAGAGGGGTGGGGCGTGCAGCGGTTTGACGTGATGTACAATGATTTTGTGCTGGTCGGGCCGGGTGCAGATCCGGCGGGGATCAAGGGCGGATCGGATATCGTCACGGCCCTGACTGCTGTGGCCACCGCCCAGGCACCATTTGCGTCGCGCGGGGATGACAGCGGCACCCACAAGGCCGAGCTGCGCCATTGGGGCGCGGCGGGCGTTGATGTGGCCGCGGCCTCGGGCAGCTGGTACCGCGAAACCGGATCGGGCATGGGGCGCACGCTGAACATCGCGTCGGGCATGGATGCCTATGCGCTGACCGATCGGGCCACCTGGATTGCCTTTGCCAACAAGGGCGACCTGGAGATTCTGGTTCAGGGCGATACGCGCCTGTTCAACCAATATGGCGTCATTCTGGTGAACCCGGACAAACACCCATCCGTCAAGGCCCAAGCCGGGCAGACGTTCATCGACTGGCTGATCGGGCCCGATGGGCAGGCGGCGATTGCCGGCTATCAGCTGGACGGGCAGCAGCTGTTTTTTCCCAACGCCAAATAGGCGGCAGCCAGGGCGGGACACCCGGTTTCCGCCCTGGCATCCGATCTGTGGGGCCGGTTGGATCACAAACTGTGATCCGGCCCTTTGCGGGGGTGGTTCTTTTGGTCGGGGTCGGGCAAAAAGAGCGCCAACCGCAAGTGGACTTTCCCCAACGGACCCCCACATTGCGACCTGAAGCAGCAAACCGAAAGGACCAGCCGATGAGCGACGGTTACAACATGTCGATGCGCAAATTTCTAAAACAGGTCGGGGTAACCAGCCAGCAGGCGATCGAAAACGCGCTGCGCGATGCCGGGGACACGGGGAGCAAAAGCTTTGAGGCCAAAGTGGTTCTGACCATTGACGGGCTCGAGCTGGAACATGTGGTGACAGGGACCATCAAGGATGACACAGAATGAGCGTGCGTGAGGCCGTGCTTGCCAATCTGGGCAAGATCACCGACCCGATTTCGGGCAAGGACATTGTCAGCGCCGGTGTGGTGCGGGCCCTGAATGTCGAAGGCGACACGGTGCGCTTTGTTCTGGAAATCGACCCGAAACATGCGGATCAGATGGAAGCCGTGCGGGCCACCGCGCAACAGGCCGCCGAAATGGTGCCCGGCGTGGCCAAAGTGTCGGCGTTGTTGACCGCGCATTCGCAAAAGGCCCCGCCGCCGGATCTGAAACCCAAGGCAAAACCGGCCGCGCCGCAGGGCCCCCAGGCGGTGCCTGGTGTGGGTCGGATCATCCTGGTGGCGTCGGGCAAGGGTGGGGTGGGGAAATCCACCGTTGCGTCGAATCTGGCGGCCGCGCTGGCAGCGCAGGGGCGCAAGGTCGGTCTGTTGGATGCCGATATCTATGGCCCGTCACAGCCGCGCATGATGGGCGTGTCGGGGCGACCGGCCAGCCCGGATGGCAAAACCATCCTGCCGCTGCGCAACCATGGTGTGACCGTGATGTCGCTGGGTCTGATGATGGAGGAAGGTCAGGCGGTCGTCTGGCGGGGTCCGATGCTGATGGGGGCGCTGCAGCAGATGCTGATGCAGGTGCAATGGGGGGATCTGGATGTGCTGGTGATCGACCTGCCGCCGGGCACCGGTGACGTGCAGCTGACGCTGGCCCAGAAATTTGCGATTGACGGTGCGATCATTGTCTCGACGCCGCAGGATGTGGCGCTGTTGGACGCGCGCAAGGGGATCGACATGTTCCGCCAGACCAAGGTGCCGATCCTTGGGATGATCGAAAACATGTCCACCCACGTCTGTTCGAACTGCGGACACGAAGAACACATCTTTGGTCATGGCGGTGTCGCCGCCGAGGCCGAAAAGCTGGGTGCGCCATTGTTGGCCGAAATCCCGCTGCATCTGGATGTGCGTCTGGCCGGGGACGGGGGCGTTCCGATCGTGGTCAGCCAACCCGACAGCAAACAGGCCGAAGCGTTTTATGACGTGGCCCGGGCGCTGGTTGGACAGGGCGTGGCCTGACCGGCAAAGATTGGTGGATCCGGGGTGCGCGCGCAGGCAAGGCCGCCGCGCGCCCTGGGTGCGCCCCAGGTCTGTTCCAAGAGGATTTGGGCCAGACGCGGTCCGGGTGGGCGGTTATCCCTGACCCAGAAACCCGCCGTATTGCCCGCGTTTGAACATCAGCCCCTGTCCGGGACGGGATGTGGTCAACAACACTTCTCCCACCAGGATCGAATGATCACCGGCGTCGTGGCGGGCGTGTTTGCGACAGTCGAACCGGGCCAGACACCCGGGCAGGATCGGTTGGCCCTGGGCGTTCTTTTGCCAGGGGGTCGATGAAAAATCATGACCATTGCGGGAAAAATGCACCGCCAGATCCTGTTGATCCTCGGCCATGACATGCAGGGCGAAATGCGGAGCCATGACAAAGGCGTCGTGGCGCAGCGACGCGCGCGCCGGGCACCACAGGATCAGCGGCGGGGACATCGACACCGACGCAAAGCTGTTCACGGTCATCGCCAGCGGGCCGCTGTCGGTCATCGTGGTGACGACGGTGACACCGGTGCCGAAACACCCCAACGCATCGCGATAGGCGCGGGCCGTTTCAGGGCCGGGAACAAAGCTGGTTTCGGTCATGCGCGCGTGCCCTTGCTGGATCTGCCGCGTTGAGGTGCCACGCCAGCCGCGATTTGTCCACCGTCTGTTTTGCCCTTTGACCGGCGCGGATCAGTTCAGATCTTCGAGCAGACGCCCATGTTTGCGGGTCTGTTCGATCACGTCACCAAAGGTCGCCAACCCACGGGCCTGCAGCATGGGCAGCATCTTGCACAGAACTTCGGCTGTGGCCTGCGCATCCCCCAGCGCCGTATGGCGCAGATGGTCGGGGATGGTCACGTCCAGACGGTCACACAGCGCATCCAGCGTGTGGGTTTCAGAGGCCCCGAACAACACGGCGCTGAGCAGGACGGTGTCCAGGATCGGATGGTCCCAGGTGACGCCGGTTTTTTGCGCGTGGCGACGCAGGAACGCCATGTCAAAAGGGGCGTTATGCGCAACAATCACCGCATCGGTCGCAAACTGGTGAAAGGTTCGCGCGACGGCAAAGATGTCCGGCGCACCCTGCACCATATGATCGGACACCCCATGCACACGGGTTGACGCTGCTGGAATCGCGATACCGGGATCGACCAGCGTATTGATGATTTCACCGTCGATGATCCGGCCCTTGAGCACCCGCACGGCGCCCAGCTGAACGACTTCGTCCTTGTGCGGCAGCAACCCGGTTGTTTCGGAATCAAACACCACGAAGCACAGATCGGCCAGGGCGCGATCCTCAAAGGCGGCGTCGCCGGGGGTGTCGAGCAGATCAAAGTCATAGACCAGCGGGCGCGCCGCGTCCGGCGCGATCTGTGCATGTGCGCTGTCAAAGGTCATCATGTATCCGCCGGCCTCGCCCAGAGGCTTGAGCCGCAGATCATAGCTTTGTTGTCCGGTCGCCCCCGTCACACGACAGCTGACCTCCAACCCGGTTTTCATCATGCGCGCATGGCCGGATTCGAGCCCGGTCCGATCCAGATAGTCAAACAGCGAGGCATTCAGCCGGGGGTGGGCGATCTGGGCCAGCACTTCGGCGGATTGCCCGTCATACAGCACGATCTGATGGCTGGGGCTGACCAGAACCATGGCCACCGGGATTTCGGTGAGCAGCGCGGTCAACCGGGCCTTGTCCTGGGCCAGCCGGGCGGTTTCCTGAGCCACGGTCTGCGCCGTGGACAGGGTGGTCTCGCTCAGCTGTCCGGCCAGCCCGGCGGCCGCCGGGGCCAGATCGCCCAGATACCGGGCGGCCTGGAGGTCCATGTCATTGCTGACACCGGCGTGGGCGCGCGCGCGCATTTCCGAAGCCAGGCGTTCGATGGGCTTTGCAACGTTTTCATCAAAGAGTAGCCAGATCCCGGCGCATAGCGCCAAAATCGCAAAGCAGCTGAGCAAGCCGCTGAACACAAATGGATCCAGCAGCGCAGGCTGACCGGCGCGGGCATAGCCGATCCACAAAGCACCGGTCACGAGACCCACACCGCCCAGAGCCAGCAAACAGAAAAACAGGAAAATTCTCAAACGCAAACTCAGCCGGGTCATGGGTTACTCCCGCGAACAGATGGTGGTCAGGATGGTGTCATCGGCATCGGCCTGAACCCAATCGGCGTTGGTGACACGCCCGTCTGCATCAAATTCGGCATCTGGGGGCAACAGCGCCCGGCGATGGCTGTCGCAATCCATCACCACCGGGAGTTTGTTGACCGGGGCCCAGCGGCCAAAGAAGTAGAGTTCGGCCAGGCGTTGACCGGGCAGGGCGGCGTTGTCCTGAATGCTGGCCATGTCCACCGCGGCAAACCGGTTCACATAGGGCACGACCTGGGTCCAGGGGCGGTACCAGCTGGTGTGTTCGACCGTTTCGGCCACCACCAGGCCATCGGGCAACCCGTCGACGGTGCGCGCATACCAGCCGTATTCGCTGGTGACTGTGGCGATGATCATGCCCAGACCTGCGCCCACCGGCGCGGCCCAGCGGGGCAGGCGGCCGCCGGTCAGTTTGTTCAGCAACATCACCACGCCCGCCACGGCAAAGCCGGCAAAGATCACGCCTATCAATTCCAGAAACATTGCTCTGCTTCCTCCCGTTGCTGCAAGAGAAGGCGTCCGCCTTCATCTCGCTATAAAAACTCTTGTCCCTTGTCCGACAGGGGCTGCTTGCAGCCCCGTTGGGGGTGGCTCCCTCAGGGGCCATCGGCGCTGGTGTCAGCCCAGCATACCCTTGCCGTGGCCCACAGCCGATTGCATTGTCTTGACCACCACAAAGGCATCGCGCAAGTGGCTGCGTTCGAAATCCGACAGATCCGACGGCGGCAGAAAATTGTCCGGGGCCTGAGCGGATTTGACCTGGGCGGCCTGATGTTCCAGCCGGGTTTCGGCGATCAGGTCATAGGCATCCAACAGATCACGCCCCCCCGACGGGCTGAGCACGCCGGCGGCTTCGGCGGCGACCAGACGGGCGCGGGTGTTGGCCTCGGGCAATTTGCCCTGCAGCGCATAGATCCGCCCCAGGTCCACCACTGGCACCACGCCATTGTGTTTCAGATCCAGCGTATTGCGGTGTTCGCCCGAGCGGATCGTGGCAAAGCCGCGCAGCAGGCCCAGAGGCGGCGTGTGTTTCAACGAGTTGGACACCATATGGGCCACAAAGATCGAATTCTTGGACGCTGCTGCGAGGGTGTCGGCCTGCATGTCTTCGAACAGCGAAAAGGCCCCGCCAATGGGACGCAGGTCAAACATGACGCTGGCCAGCATCTGGGCTTCGGGGCTGGGTTTGGCGATCCAGCCGCGGAAATAGTCCTTCCAGGTGCGGACCGGCTGACACCATTGCGGGTTGGTCGCCATCATGTCGCCGGGGCAATAGAAATACCCGCAGACATCCAGCCCGTCACAGACGAATTTTGCCAGGTTGCGGAAATAGGGCATGTCGTCTTCGGTCACGGCGTCATCCAGAAACAGGCAATTGTCCTGATCGGAAACGCCGGTCTGTTCCTGTCGCCCCTGGGATCCGCAGGCCAGCCACAGATAGCGCACCGGGGGCGGGCCGAATTGGGCCTCGGCCAGGGCCAGCAGGCGGCGGGTGGCGGTGTCGGCGATGTCGGTGATCAGGCGGGTGACGACTTCGTGGCGGCTGCCGCCTGCCACCAGCTGCACCAGCAGGCGGGGGATTTCGGCGGTGACCTTGGCCATCTCTTCGGCGGTGGTGGCGCGGGATATCGCGCTGACCAATTCGGCCGAGCTGACCGCCTGAAAGCGGGTCAGGTCGGTCTGGGTGACGATGCCGACCAGCTTGCCGCCTTCGACGATCGGAATATGGCCGATGTGGCGCTCCATCATGGCGTGCAACACGTCCGAGCCAATGGAATTGGGGGCCAGCGTCAGTGGATCGGCTGTCATGACATCCGAGATCGGGGTGTCGATGGAACGGCCTTCGGCCAGGATCTTGCCGGTCAGGTCGCGGGTGGTGACGATGCCCTTCAGCCGGTCCTCATCGGTGATGCAGAGCGAGGAAATGCGCCAGTCCCGCATCAGCTTGGCCGCGGCCCGGACGGTGGTATCGGGGGCGCAGGTCACGGGGCGGCGGGCCATGAAGCTGTCCACTTGGGTGGTGGCCAATTCGTCGCCTTGCGCCGGTTCGCTGCGGCGGCGGTCAAAGAATTTGGCGACCTTGGGCTGGCTTTTCATCAGGGCGCGGAAATCCGCCTTGGGGAGCAGCAACAGGACAGAAGGCTGGGTGGCCACGGCCGAGGTCACGGCAATGCCGCCCCGTGTCAGGCCACGTTCGCCAAAGGAGTTGCGCGCGCCCAGGATCGACACGGGCATGTTGTTTTCATCGCTGACCTCGATTTCGCCGTGGTGCACCAGATAGAGCCCGGCCAGCTCGTCCCCCAATGCATAGACCTGATCGCCGGGCGCGACTTCGACCAGATCAAAGCAGGGGGCGAGAGTGTCCAGAACATCGGCCGACAGGCTGTCATAGGGATGAACAGAGGCCAGGAAACGGGTCAGGTCAGTCGTGGAAAGGGGCATCTGAGAGGCCTGTTATCAAAAGGAAAGTTATGCCCAGATAGCGCTGAAAGACCCGCAAGATAAAGAGGGCGGGGGGTCGCAGGTGCGGGTCTGGAGAAACGCAAAAAAGCCGCGTTGAGGCGGCTTTTCCACGCAGGGCAAACCCCGCGAAACAGGACCTTGGGCAAGGTCCGTGAACCAAGGCGTGTTGAAACGCCTTGGTTCGTGTTGGTGTCACCGGTTGGATCAGTGATCCTGGGCTGCGCCGGCCCCACGGGGGATACGCACGCTTTCCACCAGTTCTTCGATCTCGGTCGGGATCGGGTCGCTGGATTTGGACACGAAATAGGCGACGGTGAAGTTCACCAGAGCGCCGATGGCCCCAAAGGAGGTCGATTTGACAGTGCCCAGCAGCGGATCAGCATCTGTGAACTGGTTGGTGTCCGGAATGAACAGCCAGCCTTTGTGCATGAAGATGTAGATCAGGGTCACGATCAGACCGGACAGCATGCCTGCCACGGCGCCTTTGTTGTTCACCTTGGTAAAGATGCCCATCATCAGAGCCGGGAAGATCGATGCCGCCGCCAGACCAAAGGCCAGAGCCACGGTTTGCGCCGCAAAGCCGGGAGGGTTGAGACCCAGGTAGGTTGCGACCGCAATGGCAACAGCCATGGCCACACGGGCCGACAGCAGTTCGCCTTTTTCCGAGATGGCGGGGTTGATCGAGCCTTTGATCAGGTCGTGGGACACAGCCGACGAAATCGCCAGCAGCAGACCCGCAGCGGTCGACAGAGCCGCCGCCAGACCACCAGCCGCGACCAGACCGATCACCCAACCCGGCAGGTTGGCGATTTCGGGGTTGGCCAGAACCAGGATGTCCCGGTTGAATTTGGTCAGTTCGTTGCCTTCCCAGCCGTTTTCGGCAGCCTTGGCCTGCATGGCCTCGGATTTGTCGTTGTAGTACTGGATATGGCCGTCGCCGTTCTTGTCTTCCCAAGCCAGCAGACCGGTTTTCTGCCAGGTGGCCATCCAGTCATAACGGGCGTCGTTTTCGATCTGTTCGACCGAAACAGCGGCACCATCGGTGCCATTGGGCCACATCATGTCGGTGATGTTCAGACGTGCCATGGCACCCACAGCCGGAGCGGTCAGATACAGCAGGGCGATGAACACCAGGGTCCAGCCAGCCGACCAACGGGCGTCAGCCACTTTTGGAACGGTGAAGAAGCGCATGATGACGTGGGGCAGACCCGCAGTACCGATCATCAGCGACAGGGTGAACAGCACCATGTTGAAGGTGTCGGCGTGGTGCATCGTGTACTCTTTGAACCCGAGTTCGGTCACGATGGCATCCAGTTTCGCCAGCAGCGGTTCACCCGAAGCAGTGTGTTCGCCGAACAGGCCCAGGGCCGGGATCGGGTTGCCGGTCAGCTGCAGCGAGATGAAGATCGCCGGAATGGTATAGGCCATGATCAGAACGCAATACTGCGCCACCTGGGTATAGGTCACACCCTTCATGCCGCCGAAAACCGCATAGGCAAACACCACACAGGCACCGATCAGCAGACCGGTTGTGTTGGACACTTCGAGGAAGCGGCCAAAGGCCACGCCCACACCGGTCATCTGGCCGATCACATAGGTGGTCGAGGCAACGATCAGACAGATCACGGCCACCACGCGGGCGGTCGGGCTGTAGAACCGGTCGCCGATGAATTCCGACACGGTGTATTTGCCGAACTTGCGCAGATACGGCGCCAGCAGCAGGGCCAGCAGCACGTAACCACCGGTCCAACCCATCAGGAAGGACGAGTTGTCATAGCCGGTAAAGGCAATCAGGCCCGCCATCGAGATGAACGAGGCCGCCGACATCCAGTCCGCCGCTGTCGCCATACCATTGGTGACCGGGTGAACGCCGCGACCGGCGGCGTAGAATTCCGATGTGGAGCCCGCGCGGGCCCAGATCGCGATGCCGATGTAAAGCGCAAAGGACGCGCCCACAAACAGCAGGTTGATGGTAAACTGATCCATCTGGGTTTACTCCTCGACGCCGTATTCGCGGTCCAGCTTGTTCATGCGGATCGCGTAGAAAAAGATCAGGCCCAGGAACACCAGGATCGAGCCTTGCTGGGCGAACCAGAAGCCAAGATCGGTGCCGCCGACGCTGATGCCAGACAGCAACGGACGCAGCAGAATGCCGAACCCGAAAGAGACGACAGCCCAGATCACCAGGCTGACAAGAATGATCCGCACGTTGGCCTGCCAATAGCCCTTGTCGGCTTCGGCAGTCTGTGCGGAGGTGTTTGTTTGGTCCGCCATCGCGGGTCCTCCTTCGCTTCCTCCAGAGCTGTTCCATCCCTGCATTCAAGTCTCCCCGGGATGGGGCAGCTCCAATTTTGGGGCCTGACGCAGGGAGGGGGGCCTTGCGTCAGGCAACACTCCATCGGTCCGCCAAGGCGGGTCCTTTGGATGTTTCTCGGTGATTGGACCCCCGGCAGGGCAGGGAGCCCTAGAGACGGATGATTAACGCATCGCGTCTTGAACAATGGAGTGCAGGCCGACGGCGATGTCGTCGATCTGGCCCATTGCGTCGATCTTTTTCAGCACATCGTGACCGTCGTAATAGGCGATCAGCGGGGCGGTCTGTGCGTGATAGGCTGTGAGCCGGCTGGCAACGGTTTCGGCGTTGTCATCGGCGCGCCGCTTCATGTCGGTGCCGCCGCATTTGTCACAGGTGCCTGCGGTTGCGGGCTGTTTGAAGCTGTCGTGATAGCCTTCGCCACAGGTGCCACAGGTGTAGCGGCCTGAAATGCGGGTGACCATTGCCGCGTCGTCGACTTCGAGGCTGACAGCGGCGTTGATCCGCTGGCCGGTTTCCGACAACAGCGTGTCCAGCGCCTGGGCCTGAACGGTGGTGCGCGGAAAGCCGTCCAGGATCACGCCCTGGGCACAATCGGCTTCGCCCAGACGGTCACGCAGGATGGCGATGACGATGTCGTCGCTGACCAGATCACCGGCCGCCATCACGGCCTGTGCGGCCTTGCCCGCGTCGGTCCCGGCGGCCACGGCGGCGCGCAGCAGGTCCCCGGTCGAGAGTTGAACCAGCCCGAATTTGTCTTCGAGCATCCGGGCCTGTGTGCCCTTCCCGGCACCCGGAGGGCCGAGAAGGATCAGAACAGCGGGGGTGGTTGAAACGGCAGCGTCCATGATCAATCCCCTTATTTCACAGCACGATTGGCGATCAGGTCGTCAACCACCGACGGATCGGCGAGCGTTGACGTATCCCCCAGGGCACCAAAGTCGTTTTCGGCGATCTTGCGCAGGATGCGGCGCATGATCTTGCCCGAGCGGGTTTTTGGCAGGCCGGGGGCCCATTGGATCACGTCGGGCGATGCGATGGGGCCGATTTCGGTCCGTACCCAGGTGCGCAGCTCCTTGAGCAGCTCGTCGCTGGGTTCGCGGTCGTTCATCAGGGTGACATAGCAATAGATGCCCTGGCCCTTGATGTCATGCGGGTAGCCGACCACGGCGGCTTCGGCGACGGCGGCGTGGGCGACCAGCGCAGATTCAACTTCGGCGGTGCCCATGCGGTGGCCCGAGACGTTGATCACGTCATCGACGCGGCCGGTGATCCAGTAATCGCCATCTTCGTCGCGACGGCAGCCGTCACCGGTGAAGTAATAGCCTTTGTAGTCCGCGAAATAGGTTTTCTGGAACCGTTCGTGATCGCCCCAGACGGTGCGCATCTGACCGGGCCAGCTGTCCTTGATGCACAGCACGCCTTCGACGCCATTGCCGTCGATCTCTTCGCCCGACTGCGGGTCCAAAACCACCGGTTCGATGCCAAAGAACGGTTTCATCGCCGAGCCGGGTTTCATCGCGTGGGCACCGGGCAGCGGGGTCATCAGATGGCCGCCGGTTTCGGTCTGCCACCAGGTATCCACGATCGGGCAGCGCCCGCCGCCAACAACTTCGTTGTACCAGTTCCAGGCTTCGGGGTTGATCGGTTCGCCCACGGTGCCCAGGGTGCGCAGGGAGGACAGGTCGCATTTTTCGACCCATTCGTTGCCCTGACCCATCAGGGCGCGCAGCGCGGTGGGGGCGGTGTAGAACTGGTTGACCTTGTGTTTCTCGCAGACCTGCCAGAAGCGCGACGCGTCCGGGTAGGTTGGCACGCCTTCGAACATCACGGTGGTGGCGCCATTGGCCAGCGGACCATAGACGATATAGCTGTGGCCGGTGACCCAACCCACATCCGCAGTACACCAGTAGATGTCGCCTTCGTGGTAATCAAAGGTGATTTCCTGGGTCATCGCCGCATAGACCAGATAGCCGCCGGTGGTGTGCACCACGCCTTTGGGCTGACCGGTGGAGCCGGAGGTATAGAGGATGAACAGCGGATCTTCGGCGCTCATCTCGGCGGGTTTGCAGTAGTCGTTCGCCTCGAGCGCCATTTCGTTATAGTCATAGTCGCGCCCGTCGATCCAGGTGGTCTGACCACCGGTGCGTTTCACGACCAGACATTTCACGCTGTCCTTGCAGTGCAGCAGGGCGGCATCAACGTTGGATTTCAGCGGTGTCTTGCGGCCACCACGGGGGGCTTCGTCCGCGGTGATCACAACTTTGGCGTCACAGCCGTTCACACGGGCCGCCAAAGCATCAGACGAGAAACCGGCAAACACGATGGAATGGATCGCGCCAATGCGGGCACAGGCCAGCATGGCATAGGCGGCTTCCGGGATCATCGGGAGGTAGATGATGACCCGGTCGCCTTTGCGCACCCCCATGGTTTCGAGGATGTTGGCCATGCGGCAGACGCGGTTCTGCAGCTGTTTATAGGTGATGTGCTGGGCGGTCTCATTCGGATCATCGGGTTCAAAGATGATCGCGGTCTGGTCGCCCCGGGTGTCCAGGTGACGGTCAATACAATTGGCGGCGACGTTCAGTGTGCCATCGGCATACCAGTTGATCGCCACGTCGCCAAAGCTGTAGTTGACGTCTTTTACTTTGGTAAAAGGCTTGATCCAATCGACGCGTTTGCCCTGTTCGCCCCAGAACGCTTCGGGGTCGTTGATCGAGGCGGCATACATCTCGTCATATTTGGCAGCGTCCACATGGGCCCGTGCGACCACATCCGCTGATGGTGGGAATACCGGGGTCGGTGTTCGCGTTTCGCTTGTCATAATAGGTTCCTCCCTAATGACCGTCTTGATATTCGGTCGCAAAATTCCGATGTGGCAAAAATCCAACCAATTCCACCCTCAAATTGGATTGCTGCCGTTGGAGGCGATCATATACGGAGTTGAAAATAAGTGAATAACTTCCCGTAATTTAACGATTTGCTTGTAAATGTTTTTCACAATCCGGCGTAAATTTGTAAATTTATCAAATGATGTCTGAAAATTTCCTGTTTTGGCAAAGCGTTGGATGTCAAAGGGGGTTGGCCCATTTGATTTCCTGACGGTGTGCAATGGTATGCAGAAGCGGGAGTCATCGAACTCAACCGGTGTGACATATTGTGTCGCTTGCCGGTGGGATCGCGCATTTTTCCTGCGTGCGCCTGTTTTCGAGACACCAGAGGCGAGTCAGCAGGCATTCGACGAACGATCAAAAAACGGGCTGCCGTAGCGTCGCTTTTGCCCGCTTGGGCCGCAGGGCTTGGCAGGGGGGGGCAATGGCGCTAGCCTTGCGACCAAGCGGCGCAAAACAGGCCGCAACAAATGGGAGTTTTTCATGAACAAGATGTTGACCGGGGCTGTTATGGCCGCCGCATCCGTTGCCGTCGCAGGCGAAGTCGCCGCAACCGAATGGAATGTATCCGTCTGGGGCAAACGCCGCGCCTTTACCGAACATGTCGAAAAGCTGGCCGAGCTGGTCAGCGAAAAGACCGGCGGTGAATTCACCATGAACATCAGCTATGGCGGTCTGTCCAAGAACAAGGAAAACCTGGACGGGATTTCCATTGGGGCCTTTGAGATGGCCCAGTTCTGTGCCGGCTATCACCGCGACAAGAACCCGACCATCACCGTGCTGGAACTGCCGTTCCTGGGGGTGAACACCCTGGCCGAAGAAGTCGCCGTGTCCCACGCGGTCTATGCCCACCCGGCGGTGCAAAAGGATCTGGCGCGCTGGAACGCCAAACTGTTGATGACCAGCCCGATGCCGCAATACAACATTGTCGGCACCGGCGAGCCGCGTGACGAGCTGGCCGAGTTCAAGGACATGCGGGTGCGTGCCACCGGCGGCATCGGCAAGGCGTTTTCGGCCGTCGGCGCGGTGCCCACATCGGTGACCGCGACCGAAGCCTATAACGCGATGGAATCCGGCGTGGTCGATACCGTCGCCTTTGCCCAGCACGCGCATCTGGCCTTTGGGACGATCAACCGCGCCGAATGGTGGACCGCCAACCTGAACCCCGGCACCGTGAATTGCCCGGTGGTGGTGAACACCGACGCCTATGACGCGCTGTCCGACAGCGAACGCGACGCGCTGGACAGTTCGGTCAGCGAAGCGATTGACCATTATCTGGCCAATTATGGCGCGCTGCTGGACAAATGGGATGGTGTTCTGGCCGAAAAGAACGTGACCAAGGTCGAATTGGCCGAAAGCGAATTGGATGCCTTCCGCACCGTGGCGGCCGATCCGATCCGCGAGGCATGGATTGCCGACATGACCGCCCAGGGCATTCCCGCCCAGGAGCTGTATGATCTGGTGATGAAAACCCTGTCGGACGTGCGCGCAGGCAACTGATCACATTCAAGGCCGGGCCTGATTGGTCCGGCCTTGTCCTATAGATATGGGGGAATGCAATGGCTTCGGGCGCTGCAGTTCTGGAAAGTGATCACCTGATCAGCCGGTTGGACCGGTGGTTGCTGAAGCTGGAACAGGTGCTGGCCCTGCTCAGCGGCATCGCGGTGTTTTCGCTGATGGTGCTGGCGGTGGTGTCGGTGGGGGGGCGCAATGCGTTCAACGCGCCGTTGCCGGGCTATGTGGATTGGATCGAACAGGCGATGCCGCTGATCGCGTTCATGGGCATCGCCTATGTGCAGCGCGACGGCACCCACATTCGAATGGACATCGTGATCTCGCGCCTGAAGGGCCGTGCGCTGTGGCTGTTCGAGCTGATTTCGGTGCTGTTGATCCTGATCCTGATGATGGCGCTGGTCTATGGAAGCTGGTCGCATTTCCTGCGGTCGTTTGATTTCGCCGCCCCATTGTGGAGCCGCGACAGTTCGATTGACATCGGCCTGCCGATCTGGCCCGCGAAATTGCTGGCACCGGTGGCCTTTGGGGTGCTCTGTCTGCGGCTGATGGTGCAGGCCTGGGGCTATGGGCGGGCCTTTGTGCTGGGGTTGGATGCACCGGTGGCGGTGCCGATGATCCAAAGCGCTGCCGCCCAGGCCGCCGCCGAGGCCGAACAATTGGCCGATCCGAAGGCCGAGCAGGAGTAAGCGGACATGGAACCCATTGATATTGGCCTGTGGGTCACGGGCGGGTTGTTGGCCATGGTTTTGCTGGGGATGCGCGTGGCCTTTGCCGCCGCTATGGCCGGGCTGGTGGGGTTGGTGTGGATCTTTTGGGCCAAATTCGGCTATGCGCCGGACAAATTCACCAAGGCGCTGACCGTGTCGGTCAAGATCGCCGGCCAGGTGCCCCATTCCAAGGTCTCCTCTCAGGCGCTCAGCCTGATCCCTACCTTTATCCTGATCGGCTATCTGGCCTATTACGCGGGGTTGACCAAGGCCCTGTTCGAAGCCGCCAAACGCTGGATCGCCTGGCTGCCCGGCGGGTTGGCGGTGTCGACCGTCTTTGCCACCGCGGGCTTTGCCGCCGTATCAGGTGCCTCGGTGGCGACCTCGGCGGTGTTTGCACGGATCGCCATCCCCGAGATGCTGAAAATCGGCTATAACAAACAATTCGCCGCTGGCGTGGTGGCGGCCGGGGGCACCTTGGCGTCGCTGATCCCGCCGTCGGCCATTCTGGTGATCTATGCGATCATCGTGGAACAGGACGTGGGCAAGCTGTTGCTCGCCGGGTTCATTCCCGGCGCTTTTTCGGCGGTGATCTATGCATTGTTGATTGTCGGCATTGCGGTGGTGTTCAAATCCGTTGGCCCCCCGGTGCGCGGGTTCACCTGGAAGCAACGGTTTGCGGCCTTGCCGGCGGCTCTGCCGATTGTCTTTGTCGTCGTGATTATCATCTGTTTTGTCTACAACCCCTTTGGCGGTGATGCCTGGGGCACCCCAACCGAAGGCGGCGCTCTGGGGGCATTTGTGGTGTTCGTCATGGCGCTGATCAAGGGCATGAAATGGGCCCAGCTGAAATCTGCGTTGTTGGATACGGCCAAATTGACGGTGATGATCTTTACCATCATCTGGGGCGTTCTGATTTACGTGCGGTTCCTGGGGTTTGCCGATCTGCCGGGGGCGTTTTCCGACTGGATCACGTCGATCGATGCGTCGCCCATGCTGATCCTGGTGTGCATTCTGCTGGCCTATGCGGTGCTGGGGATGTTCATGGACGCCATTGGCATGCTGCTGCTCACCCTGCCGGTGGTCTACCCGGCGGTGATGGCGCTGAACGGGGGGGAAGCGGTTTCGGCGGCTGACAGCGCCTTTGGCATGAGCGGCACAATGTGCGCCATCTGGTTCGGCATCCTGGTGGTGAAAATGGCCGAATTCTGCCTGATCACCCCGCCCATCGGTCTGAATTGTTTCGTGGTGGCCGGGGTGCGCGATGATCTGACTGTTCAGGATGTGTTCAAGGGGGTGACGCCGTTCTTTCTGGCGGATGGGGTGACCATCGCGCTGTTGGTGGCCTTTCCGGGGATTGTGCTGTTTCTGCCCAGCCTGGCGGGCTAGATGCGGGCGTTTGTCGCCATTTCCATGTCCCCAGAGGTCAGCGACGCGATGGTGCGCCTGCAACGGCGTCTGGGTTTTGGTCGTGCGGTGCCAGAGGACAATCTGCACCTGACGCTGGCGTTTTTGGATGACCAGCCCGAGGATCTGCTGGAAGAGTTGCACGGGCATCTGGCCGGGCTGCGGTGCGCGCCATTTTCGCTCTCATTCACCGGGTTGGGGGTGTTCGGATCTGCGGTTCATGTTCCGGCCAATGACAGTGCCAATTTGACGACGCTGCATGGCAGGGTTCTGGGCACCTGCCGCAAAGCCGGAATAACGCTGGCGCGCCGCCGGTTCCGCCCACATGTCACCGTGGCCCGCCTGGGCAAGGGGCAAACCCCGCCACCGCTGCGGGCCGAGCTCGCTGATTTTCAGATACCGGACATGGAGGTGCAGCAGGTGACCCTGTTCGAATCCACCCTGCACCCCAAGGGCGCCCGCCATGATCCGCTGGCGATTTACCCGCTGCGCGCCTGATCCCCTTCATCTCGCCAAAAAACTCCGGGGAGCGCGAGGGGCTGGCCCCTCGCTGCGCGACCTCAGTCCCGCGTCCCGTGATCAGGGCTCGTCCGACCCGATCTCTTCCTTGCGCCGCGCCACATAGGCGTCCAGCTCTTCGACGATGGCCGGGTCCATCGGGGGCGCTTCGTAATCGCGCAGGGCCTGTTGCCACAGTTCGGTGGCGCGCTCCAACGCGTCCTTGGCTCCGGCTGCTTCCCAGTTCTCATAGTTCTGCCAATCCGACAGCATCGGTTTGTAGAACGCGGTTTCATAGCGGGCCATTGTGTGCTCGGCCCCAAAGAAGTGACCGCCAGTGGGCACCGATTTGATCGCGTCCAACCCCAATTCATCGGTGTCGAATTTCATCGGTTTGAGGAATTCGATCATGTTCTGGATAATCTCCACATCCATGATGAACTTTTCATAGGATGCGGTCAGGCCGCCTTCGAGCCATCCGGCGGCGTGATAGACGATATTGGCCCCGCCCAGCACTGCGCCCCAGGTCGACATCATGGTTTCATAAGCCGCCTGCAAATCCACCGCGTTGGACGCATTGGTGTTCGAGGTGCGATAGGGGATGCCATAGCGGCGCGCCAGCTGACCGCCGACGATATTGGCCTTGGCATTTTCGGGCGTGCCGAACGCAGGTGCGCCGGATCGCATGTCCACATTCGACGTGAACGATCCGTACATCACCGGGGCACCGGGGTTGACCAGCTGGGTCAGCACCACGCCAAACAGGGCTTCGGCGTTTTGTTGCGCCAATGCGGCGGGCAGGGTGACCGGAGTCATCGCCCCCATCAGGGTGAACGGCGTCACCGTCACCGGCTGGCCATGTTCGGCCATGGCGATCAGCCCGTCGCCCATGGCATCATCAAACAGACGCGGCGAGTTGACCGAGATGATGGTGATCACACCGGGATCATCGCGCATCTCATCGACGCTTTGGCCCCGGGTGATGGCCATCATGTTGATCCCGTCCATCGCCCGCCCGCGGCCAATGGCGGTACAGTGGAACGACAGATCGGAATAGGTCAGATTGGCCCGATAGGTGTCGAGATGCCGGTTGTTGGCGGGCATTTCCATCGGGGCCATCACCTGATTGCCGATCAGGTTGATGGCGTTGAAATGATGCGCCAGTTTGATGAAGTTGCAATAATCGGTGTAATTGCCCTGACGCCGCCCATTGATCCGGTCGTGCACATTGGGCGGGCCCGCGACCAGCCCGAATGTCATGTTGTCGCCGCCCAGGGTGATGCGTTTGGCGGCATTGCGGGCGCGCAGGGTGAATTCGGACGGCACCGTTTTCAGGGCCTCTGTCACGATGCTTTCATCCATGCGGATGGTTTGCGTGTCGCGATCCACGATGGCGCCTGCCTCTTCGAACAGGTCCATCACGTTGTCGCCCATCACCCGGATGCCGGCTTCGGACAGGATCCGCATCGACGTGTCATGCAGCTGGTCCATCTGGTCGGGGTTCAGCAGCTCAAACTTGGGGTAGCTGTTTTTGACCTGTTGCCAGGGCAATTGTTCGATACCGCCACCCTGTCGGGTGGATTTGCCGCGGCGTCCGCCGCCGCGCCGTTCACGTGCCATGTTTGTTTGGTCCTCCAAGACCTTTTCAGAGCGTTATTCAGTGATCGTCTGGGTCGCGAGCGACCCATTGGTATCTAACCTTTGGTATCTAGCCTGCGCGTGTCAGTAGCCGCGCGCAGGGCTGACGATATTGGTCAGGGGCTGGCCCTGTCGGTAGCGGGTCAGGTTGTCGGAAAACATCTCGACCGATTTCAGATCCCAGCCCTCATAGACGGACGAACAATGCGGGGTGATGATGACATTGTCATAGCCCCACAGCGCGTGATCGGCGGGCAGGGGTTCGATGCTGAACACATCCAGTGCCGCACCGCGGATGCGCCCCTGATCGAGCGCGTCCAGCAGCGCCGCTTCGTCGATCACCCCCCCGCGTGAGACATCGACGATCACGGCGGTGTCCTTCATCGCGGCAAAGGCATCTGCGCCGACGATGCCACGGGTGCTGTCCAGCAGCGGCACGCAGGTGACGATGAAATCGGCGCGGCCCCACAGGGCGGGCAGATCGTCAATGCCGTGAACGTCGTCCACATTCGGGGTCGGTTTTGGCCGGGCGCGCACGCCCAGTGTGGTCATGCCCATCGCCTTGCAGCGCGCGGCGACGGCTTCGCCGGTTTTGCCCAGACCCACGATCAGCACGGTTTTGTCGTCAATCGGTTCAACCTGTCCGGCCGCGATCCATCCGCGGCGTTCCTGCGCGGCGCGAAATGCGGGCAGACCGAGCGAGAAATGCAACATCCCCCCCAGCGCGTATTGCGCCATCATGTCAGCGGCCACCCCGGCGGAATTGGTCACGTTCAGCGCCTGTGGATCCCAGGGGTTCATGTGATCAATGCCCGAGCCGCCCACCGACACCCAAGTCACCGATGGCGCATCAATCAGCGCCTGACGCGGATACCCGGGTGTGCCGGCAAAGCGCACGGAATAGACCACCTCGGCCCCGGTTTCGGCGATCATGGCGGGCAGGGCATCATAGCTGTCACAGGTATGAATAGCCAAGTCCGGGTGACGTGCCGCCAGCAGATCGCGGGCAGGGGCGGGATTGCTGGTGTGCAGGATGACAGTCGGGTTCTTCATGGGGGTTCCTTTTTGGGGCTCCTTTTGGGGCTCTGGGGGGATCAAGGGGCGTCAAAGATCAGCGCGGTCAGGTCGGACACCTTGCTGTCTGCGTTGACAAAGCCCAACACCGCATCGCGGATGTCGCTGGCGCGGGCCTCGCCCAGCGAGGGGGAGGCGAATTCCATGAATTTGGCGATGACGTCGGATTTGTCCATCGGGGCTTCGGGTCCGCCGCGGGCGTGCACATCGCCGGATGTGAGAACCTGGTTGTTTTTCAGCGTCACGGTGACATCGGCGACCCGGCAGGTCGGGAAGCGATCGGAATGGCGCTTATCTTCGGAAACGCTGATGCGTTTGTGGATGTCGGCCACCAGTGGGTCGGTCAGCCCACCCCCCGAGATATGTTCCAGCCCGATCCGGCCATAGGCCATCTGGGTTGCCACCGCATAGGCCAGGGAATACTGCGCCTGGCTGGTGGTGGTGGGGATGCCGGGATAGAGGCACGAGCTTTCGTGGAAGGTGTTGATATGCACCGAGGCGATATCGCCGTGGGTCAGTTTGTGCTCCAGCATCACCTGACGCACCGCATCAATGGGGGCGTGGGCCCAGCGGCAGATCGGATATGGTTTCACATATTGGTGTTCCATCTGCCAGAAGGTGCCCAGATCGTCCCAATGTTTGGCGACCCGGTCCTCTTCGATGGTGATGGCGGGCGCGCCGGTGAAACCCTTTTCCGCCAGAATGGCAGACGACAGACCAACCATGGCGCCCCAGCCGGACCCGTCATGCAGCATCGACGGGTTGGCGATTTCGCGCATCATCTGGCTGCGGGGGCCGTGGTATTCGGCAATCCCCATGCCCTGGCGCAGCTGGTCGCGGCTGTGACCCCGCACGCGGGCGGCCATGGCCACCACACCCAATGCGTTCCAGGCCCCGGAGGTGTGATAATCACAGGCCGTATCATGCAGCGAAATCGCCGCGCGTCCGGCGACCTCATAGCCGATGGTGGTCAGGGTCAGGGCCTCGGGGCCGGAGAAATCGGGGGCGCAATCGGCCAATGCGGCCAGCGTCGGGATCACCACCACGCCGATATGGCCCTTGGTCGGGTAATAGCCGTCGTGACCATCCAGATTGTCGGTGGCGGTGGCCGAGGCAAAGGCCGACCCGGCCAGCGAGACCTGGCGGCCATCAAACATCATCCGTGCCGACATGGCGGGATCGGCGCTGCCATAGAGAGCGGCGGCGGTGTCGCGCGCGATCGTTCCCGCCTGCATCGGGCCCGCGCCAATGGTGATGCCCAATGTGTCCAGAAACATCAGCGCCGCCGCGTCGCGGGTGCTGGTTGGCAGGTCATCAGGTTTCAGGTCAAAGGTGAAATCGGCGACTTTTTCAAACGTGTTGGTCATCTGGGGCTCGCGCTGTGAAACATTGGGCAGGTTCGTCATGGTGCAGACTAAGGGGTCTTGGTCCCGGTGACACACAAATTAACCGGGGTCATAGCGGTCGGATATTTCGCGAAATCTGCGTTAGACGTCGGTTTTGGGATAGTTCGCGACGGGAACTTGACGGACGGGGCGGGACGGATGGGGCCTTTTCGGCAGGGACTGGGCAGGTTAGGACATAGGCCATGAAACATCTCCCGCATCTGACCTTTTTGCGGTCCTTCGAAGCGGCCGCCCGGTCGCTCAGCTTTACGTCGGCCGCGGACGAGCTGAACTGTACCCAGTCGGCGGTGTCCAACCATGTGCGATCGCTCGAGGAATATATCGGGCGTCCGCTGTTCGTGCGCCACCCCAGATCGCTGTCGCTGACAGATGTGGGAGAGGCCTATCTGCCGTCTGTGCGCCATGCGCTGCAGGAGATTGATGTGGCGACGCGGTCGCTGTTGTCGCAGAATCACAAACGCGAAGTGGTGATTTCCTGTCCGATCAGCCTGGCCGAAAACTGGCTGCCCGGGGTGATCGCAGGGTTTCACAAGGCGCATCCTGACGTCGAAGTGACCCTGCACAGTACCGTGTGGGCGGATGTTGAGGAAAACGTGTCCGACATTTCGATTACCATCAACCATGTCGAAGATGTGGGGCGCGATCAGGTGCAATTGTGGGACGAGACGCTGGCCCTGGCCTGTGCGCCCGAATATCGCGTGGGCGGAAAACCATTGCGCGAGCCGGCCCAGTTGTTGGAAGCCAAGCTGATCCATATTCTGGGGCGCCCGATTTATTGGGAAAAGGTGTCAAAGGCGCTGGGCGTCGAAATTTCGTCCCAGAACAACGGGTTCCACACGAATTCCTCCAACACCGCGCTTGAGCTTGCCGCCAGTGGGGTGGGCTGTGTGGCGGTGCCAAAATCGCTGGTGCGGCGGTTTGAAAAACGCGGGTTCCTGGAGCAACCGTTTGATTTTGATCTGGAGTGCCCCTGGGCGTATTTTGCAAATTTCAAGGATCGCACAGCAACCCCGTCGGTCAAGCTGTTCAAAGCCTGGCTGCTCAAGGCGGCAAGCGCTGATGGGGTGTGACCCGGCAAAATTTTTTATCTAAAAAATTTGCCCCCTGGCACCGGCTGAAAAGACATCACAAGGGGAGCCCGGTTTGAAACCTCTTGGTGACGGTGCCGCCGGGCTCAGAATTTTACTTAAAATTCTGAGCCCCTTGGTCAGCGGTGTGTGTTACCCGCGCAGGCGCGCGCCCTGAGGGTCAAAAGGCGCGGCTTCGAGGATGCGGGCACTGTGGGGTTTGCCCAGAATGAACACCTCTACGGCATCACCCGGTTTGGCGATCTCGGGGTTGGCATAGCCGATGGCCAGGGATTTGCCGACCGAATACCCATAGGCCCCGGATGTCACACGACCCACCGATTTTCCGTCCGGGGTAAAGATCGGTTCGCCCCCTGAGGCATCGGCGTTGTTGACCGCGTCAATCTCGAACACGGACAGCATTTCGCGGCAGGGGTTGTCCTTGACCTTCAGATACGCGTCCTTGTTGAGGAAGTCCTTGTCGAGCTTGATGAGGCCGGACAGCCCGACTTCCTGGGGCCAGTATTCCTGGGAGTATTCGCGTCCCCAGGAGCCATAGCCTTTTTCGATCCGCAAGCTGCCGAGCGCACGGCCGCCGACGGGGCCGCCGTTGAACTCTTTTGCGGCTTCCAGAAGCGCGGCATAAAGCTGGACCTGATCACCTTCGGCGCAATGCAGCTCCCAGCCGAGATCCCCGGTGAACGACACCCGCACGGCCAGACAGGCAACTCCTGCGACCTCGATGCTGCGCGAACGCATGAACCGGAACGCTTCGTTGCTGAGATCCGCATTGGTCATGCGTTGCAGCATGTCGCGCGATTTGGGGCCTGCGATGTTGAAGCCTGCAATGCGGTCGGTTGCGACTTCGAATGTGGTGCCGTCGGGCAGGTCAATCATGTTGAAGAAGCGCTGGTGATAGCGTTCCGCCATGCCCGAGCCGATCATCATGTATTCATCGTCGGCGACCTTGGTGATGGTGAAATCGCCAGCCACGCCGCCACGGACAGAAATCAGCGGGGTCAGGCAGGAACGACCGGTTTCGGTCGGCACCCGGTTGGCGACCAGCTTGTCCAGCCATGTGTAAGCGCCAGGGCCCTTGATCACGTAGTTGGCGAAGTTCGAGATGTCGATGACGCCGACGTTTTCGCGCAGCATCTTGACCTCTTCGCCCACCGGCGCCCACCAGTTCTGGCGGGTAAAGGAGTTGGTGTCCTGTTTGCCGGGCTCGCCCGAGAACCACAGCGGGTGTTCCCAACCACAGTTCATGCCGAATACGGCCCCCATCTGCTGTTGCATCTCATACGCGGGGCGCACACGGGCCGGGCGACCGGCGCTGCGTTCTTCGTTGGGGAAGTGGATGGCAAAGCGGTGGGCGTATTGGTCTTCGACGCGGGCTTTGGTGAATTTCTTGTCGGCCCAGTCGCCAAAGCGCGCCAGATCCCAGGCGAACATGTCGTACTGCGGCTCGCCTTCGATGATCCATTGCGCGGCCAGCAGACCCAGGCCACCGGATTGCGAGAAACCGGGGATGATGCCGGTGCAGCAGAAATAGTTCTTGAGCTCGGGCACCGGACCCCAGATGGCGTTGCTGTCAGGCGACCAGATCATCGGGCCGTTGATGACGCGTTTGACACCGGCGGTTTCAGCGCAGGGCACGCGTTCGGTGGCGCGGATCACGTTTTCCATGATCCGGTCCAGATCGTCGGGGAACAATTCGTGGGCGAAATCCTGGGGCGTGCCGTCTTCGGCCCAGAACCGCATGTCTTTTTCATAGGCACCGATCAGGAAGCCGTTGCCCTCCTGGCGGAAGTAATATTCGCCGTCGCGGTCGGCAATCGAAGGCAGGCGACGGTCCATCGCCGCGACTTCGGGGATGGTTTCGGTGACGAAATACTGGTGCTCGGTGGGCTGCAGGGGCAGGGTCAGGCCGGCCATGGCGGCGACTTCGCGTCCCCACAGACCGCCCGCGTTCACCACCCATTGGGTGTGAATGTCGCCTTTGGCGGTGCGCACGATCCAGGAGCCATCGGGCTGTTGTTCCGTGCCGATCACCGGGCAGAAGCGTTCGATCTGGGCCCCCATCTGGCGGGCCCCGGCGGCATAGGCCATGGTGACGCCCGACGGGTCCACATTGCCGCCATCGGGTTCATACATGATACAGCGGATGTCATCGAATTGCGCCAGCGGGTGCAGTTCCTTGGCCTGTTCGCGGCTGACTTCGTAAAAGTTCAGACCGTAGAATTTGGCCTTGGCCTCTTGCAGGCGCAGCTGGTGTTCGCGCTCTTCGGTTTTTGCCAGATACAGCGAGCCGGGCTGGAACACACCACAGCCCTGATCGGTTTCCTTTTCCAGCTCTTTATACAGGTTCATCGTATAATGCTGGATGCGGGTGACGTTGTTGTTGTCGTGCAGCCCGTGGATGTTTGCCGCAGCGTGCCAGGTCGACCCCGATGTCAGCTCGTCGCGTTCCAGCAGGACCACATCGGTCCAGCCCAATTTGGCCAGGTGGTACAGGATCGAACATCCGACCAGCCCGCCGCCGATCACCACTACCTGTGCATGGGTTTTCATCGTTCATCTACCTCGAAACGAAAAGGGCTGAGCCCCGGTTGTGACAGTTGCAAAAGGGATAGCCCGTGCGCGTTGCGAACACCCGAGAAGAAATCGGACCCAAAGCCCTTGGAATTTTCATGACAGGTGTGTCGAGTCGCCGATCCGGCCGGTTTTTTAGGGCCAAGGCGCGGGCAATCATTGTTTTGATCTGGTGGTGACCCCAAGGCCGCTCGAACGGCTTTGGGGTCGGCGCGCTGATCTATTCGGTGATCTGCTTCATTGTGGCGAGGAATTTGGCGACCTCATCCACGCTGTTGTAGTGGCACATGGAGACACGCACACAGCTGTCCATCTCCAGCGGCGTCAGGATATTGCCGGAATAATGATCGGCTTTGCGCAGATGGGTGCGAATGCCGTGGTCGTTCAACGTCTTGACCACATCGACCGATGCCACCCCATCGACAACCAGCGACACCAATCCTTCCCGTGCCGGATTGTCGGCACCCCCGATGATGGTCACCTTGTCCATTTCGCGCAGCCCGGGCAGATTTCCTGTTCCGTCAATCATTGCATCGGTCAGCGCCTGTTCCTGGGCGTGAATGGCGTCTGCGGCGGCGGCAAATCTGGCGCGGCGGTCGGATCCGCCGCCCACAGCACCACCCAGCCAGTCGAAATAGTCCACAACATCGGACAGGGTCGCATAGGATCCGGTGTCGCGGGTGCCCATTTCCCAGTTTTCCGCAGGGCCATCAATGAGGCTGTTGTGGGGCAGGGCGCTCAGACGCGGAGAGATCCAGGCCAACCCGTACCCATGACGCGAGAACACCTTGTAAGGGGACACCACATAGCCGTCCACGTCATAGGCGGTCAGGTCCATTCGCCCGTGTGCCGCATGTTGAATACCGTCCACGATGATGACACAGGCCGGAGCCACCGCCCGGATTGCGGCGCTGCAGGCGGCGACATCGACGCCCATGCCGGTCACCGGTGACGTATGCACGATCGTGGCGACCACGGTGTCCGCGGTGACGGCATCGGCATAGGCCGCCGCCTCTATGGTGCCGGTCGCGTTGTCATGCGGGATCAGAACATGGCGCTGGCCGGCCACCTGGGCCCAGCGATCACAGGCCGACCGGGTGGCGGGGTGTTCCAGCGTGCTGCCCAGAACCACGCCGCCCCGCGACGTGCCCAGGCAGGCATTCATGATCAGACGGAACAACAGTTCAGTGCCGCTTTCGCCGACAAAGAACTGACCACCGGGCGCGTTCATGAATTCGGCCATGTCTGTCTTGGCCTTGGTGATGACGCGGACCAGTTCACGGCTGCCCGGGTTGTCGCGCCCCTGATTGTCGGGGATGGCGGCATAACGGGTGGAGGTTTCGACCGCAGCGTTCAAGGTCAGCGCCCCGCCTGCGTTTTCAAAGAAGATGCGCGGCCCCTGCTGTGGGCAGTGATCGACCTGTGCAAACCGGCTTCGGATTTGGGTCAGCAATTCGGGAGAGATCTGAGGCATGGGGGCTCCGTGAGTGAGGCGTTGGACAACGCGGAATTTGGCGTCACGTTACCAGTTGGTCCTCCCGATACACGCAATTTATTCTGGGGCATCCCGCAATGAATTTGGTGGCTGGCGGGTCGACCCACGGGGCCGGTACGGGCATGATCCCCGGTCTCGTCGGGCCGTCTGAGATGACGCGCGGCGTGGGGCGCGCAGACAGGGCAAAAGGGGATTGGGGGCGCAGACCGCGTTGCGACGGTGTTCGGGGCCAATCCCCCCAACGGCGCGATCCTGGCCAGCCTTACGCGCTGGTGTCGGCCTTGAATTCCGAGGGGGTGACACCGAATTTGGATTTGAACAACCGCGAAAACTGGGCCTGATCCGAAAACCCAAAGCGATAGGCCACTTCGGCGATGGCCAATCCGGGGGCTGCGGCCAGCCGATCCCGCGCGGCGATCAGGCGGTGGTCGCGGATCTGTTGGCTGACAGTGCCGTTCACGTCCTTGAACAGGTCGTGCAGGTACCGTTTCGAGATGCCGCAGCCATCGGCGATCAGATCCGGGGACAGATCCGGGTTCTTCAGATTGGCGCGGATGAATTTTTCCACCCGCGTAATATGGGCCGACCGCACGGCCGACAGGTTGCTGGAATTGGCGTCGGAGGTTTCCTCCAGCGCCAGCCCCAACAGTTCCAGCAGCTGACGCCCGATGGTTTCGCTGGCCGCAGGTCCAAGATCGGCGAATTTTGATTGCGCCTGATCCACCATGCTGGCGAACAGCCCCGCGGTGCCAGAGGTGGCGTTGAACACGCGCGCGCAAAACCGGTCCGGTTGGCGCACGCGTTCTTCCAGCGCCTTCCGGCTGACCTTGAGCACAAACAGGTCATTGGGGTTTTCATACAGGAACCGGTAAGGTTCGTCGCCGCGTTCCAGGATGAACCCGCCGGGATCACAGCGCACCTCGCGCCCCAGCTGACGGAACTCGACCGTGCTGACGCGGGGCAGGGTGATCAGATATTCCTCTTGGCGGGCCTCGCGGATATGGGCGCGGCGGCGTTCATAGCTCAGAGGGTCCGATGTCAGCCGCGACATGCCGACGTGGCCCATGGACATACGGCTCAGCTGACCATTGAAACGGATCGGGTCGCGGAACTGCAATTCCAGGGGAAAATACGCATCATTCACCACCGCATTCCATTTGCTGGAGCGGTGCTGCGGCTCTGTCTTGGCCGTCGAGAACGTGAACCCGGCGGTCATATGCGTTTCCTCCCACGCTGAACCTTATCCCAAATCCCCAGCAAAACAAAAGAAAATGGGACGCCTGCGCTGAGCGCCAAATGGTTCTGCGCTGAGTGACAAATTGTTCTGCGCGGGGGTGCAAACAGCTCTGCGCGCATCGTCAAGACCGCCCCGGCAACCCCGGTCATCCTGAAATCCGAGAACGACGTGCAAAGGACCATGCCGGATCGAGCGGCCCATGCGCCCCCGTCCGGTGGATCTTTTGCCCCATTCAGAGGACCAGAAAACATGGCTGATAACCCCGTAGACCCGATCACGCTTTCCGTGGTGCGCGGCGTATTGGAAACCACCCAGCGCGAAATGACGCTGGCGCTGGAAAAGACGGCGCGCAGTTCGGTGTTCAACCTTGCGCATGATTATTCCACGGCGCTGTTCAACCACACGCCCGAAATGATCCTGCAGGGGCAGGATATTCCGATTCACCTGGGATCGTTGATCCCGGCGATGAAATCGGTCGCGGGGTTCTTTGACGGGGATATCAACGAAGGCGACCTGATCCTGCACAATGACCCGGCCTATGGGGGCAGCCACATCATCGACACCTGCATGTATTACCCGGTGTTCTATGAAGGCGAGCTGGTGTTCTGGACCGTCTGCAAGGGGCATCTGACGGATATTGGCGGCCCGGTTCCGGCGGGATACAACCCCGAGGCCAAGGAAATCTATGCCGAAGGGCTGCGCATCCCGCCGATCAAGCTGTGGGACAGGGGTGTGCCGCGCGACGACATCATGAACATGTTGCTGGTCAACATGCGGGCCCGGCGGGATCAGGAAGGTGATTTCAACGCCTTGATCGGGGCCTGTCAGGTGGGCGCGCGCAACCTGATTGCGCTGATGGACAAATATGGCAAGGAAACGGTTCAGACCTGCATTGCCAAGCTGTTGACCATGGCCAATGCCCATATGAAGGGGCTGATCGCGCAGGTGCCGGATGGGACCTATTCCGGCACGGCGGTGTTGGAAGATGCCGGGCACGGGTTTGGCGATTTCGACATCACCGCGACGGTGACGATCACCGGAGACAGTTGCCACATCGAAATCGAAAGCCCGCCGCAGATCCCGTATTTCATCAACTCCTACGAAGGCAATTCCTATTCGGGTGTCTATCTGGGCCTGATGATGTTCGCGCAATTGCCGCCGCCCTATAACGAGGGGCTGTATCGTAATGTCACGGTGGACATGGGCCGCAAGGGGACGTTGTGCAACGCCCAGTCACCTGCGCCGCATATGAATTGTACCACCACCCCGATGGAGACGCTGACCGATGCGGTGCGGCTGGCCTTTGAGCAGGCGGCCCCTGACAAGGTGTCGGCCAGCTGGGGGCACGCCAACGGCTGTAATATCGCCGGGTGGGACAATCGCCATGACGAAGAATACGTCACCATGGTTCTGGCTTCGATCATTTCGGGGGCCGGGGCGACCAACAGCCAGGATGGCTGGCACGCCTGTGGGCCCGAATGCTGTTTTGGGGCGCTGACGTCGGGGGATATCGAGATGCTCGAACATTCCTATCCGATCATCATTCACGAATACGGGCTGATGGAGGACAGCGGCGGCGCGGGCAAATTCCGCGGTGGGTCAGGCACGCGCTGGGCGGTCGAACCGTTGGATACGGACATGACCCTTGTCACCTTTGGTGAAGGCCGCCGCATTCCGGCGATGGGGGCCGCGGGTGCAAAATCCGCCATGGTTCACAAAAAGGTCGGCCGGTTGGAAATCACCCGCGACGGCGACACCCAGATCATCACCGACAATGTGATCGAGACCATCAAACCCGGTGAAATTGCCGCCAACCTCAACCCCGGCGGCGGCGGGTTCGGCAACCCGTTTGAACGCGACCCGTTGAAGGTGGTCGAAGACGTTCGAAACGGGCTGGTCAGCGTCGAAGGGGCCCGGCTGGACTATGGGGTGATCATTGCCGACGCCGAAACCCTCGCCATTGACGAAACCGCCACTGAACACGCCCGTTCTGTCGTCTGATCCTATTGATCCGAAAGGAAAAACACATGCGTACCCAATATCGCCTGGGCATTGATGCCGGCGGCACATTCACCGATTTCATTCTGGCCGACAAAAAGGGCAGCACCCAGATCTTCAAGGTTCTGTCCACGCCGACCGAACCGACCAAGGCCATCCGGAACGGTCTGGCGCTGATCACCGAGGAAACCGGCCTGACGGCGCAGGACATCGTGTCGAATTCCGACCTGTGCATCAACGGCACCACCGTGGGTCTGAACGCGCTGATCACCCACACCGGGGCCAAGACCGGGTTGATCGCCACGCGGGGCCACGAAGATTCCATCGAAATCCGCCTGGGCCACAAGGAAGACGGATATCGCTATGACCCGGATTATCCGCCCGCCACAATGCTGGTGCCGCGCCATCTACGCAAAGGCATCTCGGAGCGGGTGATTTCGGATGGGTCGGTCAAGACCCCGATCAACGAAGGCGACGTGCGTGCCGCCTGTCAGTATTTTATCGCCGAAAACGTGGAGTCGGTTGCGATCAGCTTTGTCTGGTCGGTGCTGCATCCCGAACATGAGCTGCGCGCCGCCGAGATCGTCCGCGAGATGATGCCCGATGTACGCCTGACAGTCGGCAGCCAATTGTACCCGCAGGTGCGCGAATACACTCGCACCTCTACCGCGATCGTGAATGCCTATCTGGCCCCGATCCTGCAACGCTATGTCGAAGCGATTGATGCCTATTTCCGCGAATTGGGCAGCCAGCACCCGGTGCGCTATTTCCAGTCGAACGGCGGGCTGGCGCTGGGCAAGGTGGTCAGCGACCAGTCGGTTTATGCGATCAATTCCGGGCCGGCATCGGCTCCGCAGGCGGCCTTGGATGTGGCCGAACCCTGGGGGGACAAGAACATCATCACCTGTGACATGGGTGGCACCTCCTTTGACATCACCCTGACCAAGGATGGTCAGGCCAACGTCAACAAGAACATCGACTTTTTGCGCTATCGCATTGGAATTCCGATGATTCAGGTGGAAACCCTGGGGGCCGGTGGCGGGTCGATTGGCTGGATCGACTCGATGGGGCTGATCCAGATGGGTCCGCAATCGGCGGGATCCGAACCGGGACCGGCCTGTTATGGTCAGGGCGGTGACAATCCGACCACCACGGATGCCAATCTGACGCTTGGCTATCTGAATGCCGATGGGCTGGTTGGCGGGCGTCTGCCGCTGGATGTGGACAAGGCGCGCAGCGCGATCAAGACCAAGCTGGCCGATCCGCTGGGCATTTCGGTGGAAAAGGCGGCCTATGGCATGTTCACCATCGTCAACAACAACATGGTGAATGCGATCCGCCGGGTGTCGGTCGAACGGGGCTATGATCCGCGCGATTTTGTGCTGATGGGGGCTGGGGGCGCGACCGGGGCGCATATCACCGCTCTGGCCCGTGAAATGGGGATCTCCAAGGTTCTGATTTCCAAGCTGGCCTCGGGGTTGTGCGCCTATGGTCAGATCATATCGGACGTCAAATACAACTATATGGCTCCGGCACCGATCCGGCTGGAGGGGGCCGAGGCGGCGCAGACGCTGGATCAGCTGTTCAACAAGCTGGAGTTGCGGGGCCATGGAGATCTGAGCCAGGACGGGTTCAGCGACGACAAGATTTCGATCCGTCGCAGTCTGGACATGCGTTATGTCGGGCAGGTGCATGAATGCACGGTCGAGATCGCGCCCTTTGAGGTCACAGAGCCGTCGCTGGAGGACATCAAGGCGGCGTTCCACGCCCGTCACAAGGCGCTGTATACCTATGATGAACCGCACAACGCCGTCGAAGTGGTGAATGTCGAAAGCACCATCGCCGGACGTGTGGACAAACCCAAACGCATGAGCATTGCCGCGGGATCGGGTGCCGAGAGCACGTTGAAGGGCCGCCGCCCGATGGTGTTCAGCGCCGACGGACAGGCACAGGACACGCCGGTCTATGACGGTGCTGCATTGGGGGCTGGGGACGTGTTGCATGGGCCTGCCGTCATCGAAGAGGTCACCACCACCATCGTGATCGAGCCGGGTTGGACCGTGTCGCTGCACGAAAGCGGGGTCTATGTGCTGACGGCGGAGACCGCCCCGGAGGGCCGGCCGCTGAGCCAGCTCAAAGAACTGGCCGGGGTCTGAGCCATGGCGCGGCGACACAGCACGGCGTCCTCGCAGGCCGAGTCTTCGCTGACCGCGTCGGGGGTGACCGTGGCCTTTGGCGGGTTCAAGGCGCTCACCGATGTCACAATGTCGATCACGCCGGGCAGCGTTCATGGGCTGATTGGCCCCAATGGCGCGGGCAAGACGACAATGGTCAACACATTGACCGGGTTCCAGGCACCGACCACAGGGTCGGTCGCCCTGGGGGGCAAGGAGGTGGGCCGGATGTCGCCGCACCAGCTGCGCCGCGAAGGCGTGGCGCGGACATTTCAGGCCGGACGGTTGTTCACCGGTCTGGATGTTCTCGACAATCTGGCCGTGACGGGTGTGGGGCTGGGGCATTCCCGATCCGGATCCGAGGCCGAAGCGTTGCGGGTGCTGGGCTGGATGGGGGTGCCCCATTTGGCTGAACGGCCGGCGGCGGGGCTGCCGTATACCGACGAACGGCGTGTGGGAATTGCCCGTGCCTTGATGTTTGCGCCGGACTTCTTGCTGCTGGATGAACCGGCGGCAGGAATGTCCGAAGCCGAAGCCGGCGATCTCGCCGCGCTGATCGCGCGTGTGGCAACCGAACTGGGCACCGGCGTTCTGCTCATCGAACACAATGTCGGGTTGGTTCTGTCCGTGTCTCAGCATGTCTATGTGCTGGATGCGGGGCAGGTCATCGAAGAGGGCGACGTCGATGTGATCCTCAAGAGCCAGGTGGTGCGTGATGCCTATTTTGGTGCCGATCAGGAGGCCGCGTGATGTCCAAGCTTGGCGTATTTGACGTGTCGGTGCGGTACGGGAAAGTCCCCGCGCTGACCAATGTGACCCTGCACATAGAAGAGGGAGAACGGGTGTTCATCTCTGGCCCCAACGGGGCTGGGAAGTCGTCGTTGCTGGGGGCGATCAGCGGCGCTGTGGCCCCCAGCCAGGGGCGGATCGAACTGGATGGCGATCTGTTGAGCGGTCGCCCACCCGAAGCCATTGCGCGGCTGGGCCTGTCCATGGTGCCCGAGGGGCGCGAGATTTTTGGCAGCCTGACGGTCGAGGAAAACCTGAAGGTCGGGACCGGGTTGCGTAGAGACCAGAGCGCTGTCTCCGCCGATATTTCGGAGATATTTGACGCGTTCCCAATCCTGGGGGAGCGTCGTCATGCCAGCGCCGGTGCGCTGTCCGGTGGCCAGCAGCAGATGCTGGCCATCGGGCGGGCGCTGATGACCAATCCCAAACTGATGATGGTGGACGAACCGTCGTTGGGATTGGCCCCAAAGATTGTGGATCAGGTGTATGAAACGCTTGTTGCCCTGCAGGAAGAGCGGGGGCTGACGTTGTTGATCGTCGAACAGAGTTCGACACGCGCGGCCCGTGTTGGCGGGCGCATGATCCTGCTGCGGGGCGGTGCGGTTGTCGGCGAGGGAGACGCCGCGACCTTTGCGTCCAAGGACCTGCTTCGCGACGCCTATTTCGGAACATCCAACACGGAGGCCGCGCTATGAATTCTGCTGCACAACTGTTTTTTGATGCGGCTTCGCTGGGCGGGATCTATGCGATGGCCGCCCTGGGGATCGCGTTGATCTTTGGGGTGATGAACCTGGTGAACTTTGCCCATGGCGAATACATCGCCTTTTGCGTGTTCGCCCTGATCGTGCCATCGACCGACGCCGTGGCGGTGTTGTTTCTGGGCAAGGCACCGGCCTTTGTGTTGATCCCGGTTCTGCTGGCGGTGGGCGCCGGAGCTGCCGTGGCCAGCGAGTTCATCGTGTTCCGCCATATGCGCCGGGCAACGCCGGTGGCGATGATGATTTCCTCCTTTGCGCTGGGCTTTATCATCCAGAATACGCTGTTGGCGATCTACGGAGGGCGGCCCAAGGCCATCAGCCTGTGGCCGGATCTGAACACGCCTGTGGCCGTGGCGGGCGCGCATGTCCCGCTGCTGCAGCTGATTGTCATCCTGAGCACGGTGGTGGTGGTCTGTGCCCTGGCGCTGTTGTTGAAGAAAACCCGCCTGGGGTTGGAAATGCGGGCCGCGGCCGAGAATTTCACCATGGCGCGGCTGTTGGGGGTGCGGGCCAATGTGGTGATCACCGGGGCCTTTGCCCTGTCGGGCGCGCTGGCGGCGGCGGTCGCGCTGATCCTGGCGACCCAGACCGGGGTCGCAGATGTCCGCATGGGCGGGCAGATCATGCTGGTTGCCTTTATCGCCACGGTCATCGGTGGGCTGGGGTCGTTGCCCGGTGCCGTGGCCGCGGGATTTCTGATTGGTGCGACATCCATTGTGTTGCAGGCCTTTCTGCCGCTGGAAGTCCGCCCGTTCCGTGACGCCTTTCTTTACACGCTGGTCATCGTTTGCCTGCTTTTGCGTCCGCAAGGGTTGTTCGTGCCCAGTTCAGCCAAGCCGAGGATTTGAACCATGATGGGTAAACACGCACAAAACCGGCTTCTGGCCTATTCCACCCCGATTGTTCTGATCGGACTGCTGGTCCTGATGGCGGGAATGGTCAGCCTGTTCGGGGACAAGGCGCTGGCCCGGACGATGGCCGAAACCCTGGTCCGGGTGGTGCTGGTGGTCGGTCTTTGGATCTTTGTCGGCAATTCGGGCGTCGTCAGTTTCGGCCATGCCGGGTACATGGCGATCGGTGCCTATTGTTCGGCGTGGCTGACGCTGAAGCCACAGATGAAATCCATGTTCCTTCCGGACCTGCCACAATGGTTGGCGCAGGCGGAATGGCCGGTTCTGCCTGCCGCGATCGTGTCGGGGCTGTTGGCGGCGCTGGTTGCGCTGATCTCTGGCGCGGCAATCCTGCGGCTGTCGGGTATTGCCGCCTCGATCGCGACCTTTGCATTCCTGGCCATCGTCAACACCGTCTATTCCAACTGGGAAGGCGTCACCGGTGCGACGTCATCGGTGGTCGGGCTGGCCCGATATGTGGATCAATGGGTGGCCTTGGCCTGGGCGGCCGCGGCGATCATTGCCGCCAATCTCTATGCCAATTCTGCCAGCGGGCTGGCGCTGCGGGCCACCCGCGAGGATGACGTTGCCGCGTCGGCCTGTGGGATCGACATGTATCGCCATCGGTTGATCGCATTGGTCGTCAGCGGGTTCTTTACCGGTGTATCGGGTGCGCTGTTGGGGCATTCGATCGGTGTTCTGAACCCGGACAGTTTCTATCTGAACATCACCTTCATTTCGCTGGCGATGCTGGTGGTTGGTGGCATTGCCAGCCTGTCGGGGGCGGTCATCGGGGTGCTGAGCCTGTCCGTGCTGATCGAGGCGCTGGTGCGTCTGGAACAGGGCGTGACAGTCGGGGCCACCGCGTTTGCGTTGCCCAGCGGGGCCCAGGAAATCCTGATCGGGATCGTGATGATCCTGATCCTGGTGCTGCGACCTTCCGGGCTTTTGGCCGGCAAGGAGCTGCGCCTGCCCCAAAGGGGCGTGACGCTCAAATCAAAAAATACCCAAACCAACTGAGGAGACGTTCCATGAAACACGCATTGATTGCATCCGCATTGACGCTGGCGCTGGCATCGCCAGCATGGGCCAGCGAGGATATAACGGTGGGCTTTGCCATTGCAAAATCGGGCTGGATGGAAGCCTATGACACACCCGCCGCAGCAGCGGCCAAGATCCGCATCGATGAAATCAACGCCAATGGCGGGTTGTTGGGACAACAGGTCAAATGGGTCGAGACCGACACCAAAACCGACCGGGCGCAATCTGCCAAGGCCGGACTTCAGGTGCTGGATGACGGGGCCGACATGATGGTCGTCAGTTGCGATTACGATTTTGGGGCCCCGGCGGCCCTGGCGGCAGAGGCTGAGGGCAAGAATTCGTTCTTTCTGTGTGCCGAAGACGTGAAGGCCGGCATTCAAGGCGTTGGCCCGAACAGTTTTTCAGGCTCGGTTCTGGCGGCGGTGCAGGGCGCAACCATGGCGGAATGGTCGACGCATCAGCGGGACGCCAAAACCGGTTACGTCCTGTTGGACACGACCATCGAATACAACAAAGGCATCTGTACCGGTTTTGACTGGATGTTTCCAAAGGCCGGTGGCGACATCGTCGGGCGCGACACGTTCAAGAACAACGATGCCTCGATCGCCAGCCAGATCAGCCGGATCAAGGCGCTGCCCCAGGAGCCGGATGTGATCATGCTGTGTTCCTATATTCCCGGTGCGGCGGCGGCTGTGCGCCAGCTGCGCGCAGCGGGCATCCAGTCGATGATCCTGAATGGGTCGGCGGTGGATGGGTCCTATTGGCTGGACGCAGTTCCCGATTTGTCGGGGTTTGTATTGCCGGTCCAGGGGTCGATCTATGGCGACGATCCACGCGCCGAGGTCGAACGCTTTAACACCGCGTATGAGGCTGCGACCGGGGCCCGTCCGGCCAGTCAATACGCCTATCCCGGCTATGTTCTGATTGACCTCTGGGCCAAGGCGGTCGCCCGCGCGGGAACAGTGGAAGGCAGCGCCGTGACGGCCGAGCTGGAAAAGATGCAGAACGAAGCGACCACATTTGGGCCGCGCAGCTTCAGCGACACCCTGCATCATCAGAACAGCGCAAACATGCAGATCATCGAGATTTCCGGTGCGACCCCTGCAGTGGTCGACAATTGGACCATCAGTGAGCCGGTGCCGCTGGATGTGTTGTTGAAGTAAGCCACACAGTCGCGACATGCGCCCGTTCCAGATGTCTGTCCGGAGCGGGCGTACCTGTGTGCGGGGACCTCTGCGCCGTGCGGCAGGTGTCCAACGTCAACAAGGGGAACACTGTCCGCGACCTGTCGAATGCACACATGTTGCAACTGAGGGCCAAAGGCCGGTGGCCTGCGACAGTATCCCGTTTTACCCCCGCTGATCTCGCCCCGGTGGGGGGCAGTGATGCCCCGGGACCATCGCGGCCCCGGATCTCAGCTTTGGCGGTCGCGGGACGCGGGGTGGCCGTATCTTTGCCGATAGGCCCGGGCAAAGCTCTCCGGATTTTCAAATCCGCACAGGCTCGAGATTTCGCTGATGCGCAGGCTGGAGTTCTGCACCAGATTGCGGGCCTCTGCCAGCCGCAGATTGCGATAATAGGCGGCCGGGGTTTGCTGAAGGTGGTGCTTGAACAGCCGCCCCAGCGTCCACTGTGGAACCCCGACGCGGGCGGCAATCTCGGCAACGGTGATCGGCTGATCCAGCGTGGCAATCATCAAATCGACGGCCTTGGCCAGATTGCGATCCAGACGCGCCAGCGACGTGTCGGTCAGCAGCCGTTGTTGTGGGCCGGTGTGGTTGGTGGGCCGATAGGTCAGGATCTCGGCCACCCGATATGCCAGCTGCCGTCCGCTGAAATGTTCGATCAATCCCAGGGTCATGTCGAACGTGGCGACTCCGCCGGCGCTGGAACAGCGGGTGTCAGAGACGTCAAACAACCGGTCGGCAAACATATCCGCGCCGAATTTCTCGCGATAGCTGCGCAGCGCTTCGAAATGCACCGCCGCGGGGCGGCTGCGCAGCAGTCCGGCTTCGGCAAAGATCAACGCGCCGGTGTCAACACAGCCCATCAAAGCGCCTTGGCGGGCGCGGTGTTTGAGCCAGCCGAGCAAGGGTCCGGCAACCGCTGTTTCCGGGTGGTAGGAGGACAGCAGCAACACGACATCCGCCGGGCTGTGATCCAGTTGGTCGGTGTTGATGTCTATGCCGCTGGAACTGGTGAGGTGGCCGCCCTTGACCGACAGGAATCGCCAGCGCCACAGCGTGTCGGCGGTTTCGCGGTTGGCCACCCGCAGCGGTTCGGTCACCAGGGTGAGCGACAGGATCGGAAAGTTGTCGGTCAGGACAATGTCGGCATGTGGCATGGTGGCTCGGATCAGTTTGTCAAAATACGTTAGTTAATTGCCAATTCTGATCAACTGTTTTTGCGCGACTGTTCCTAACATCCGGGGGTAGTGGAGGAGAGCATATGACCGATCTGCCCTGGACACCAGATTTCGAAGTCTGGCCCATCGACCATCACGCCGCGCGTTTGCAGCACAGCGCAGAGGCGCTGGAGGTGATCTGGTCCGATGGTCGGACCAGCCAGCACCATGTCCTGCTGCTGCGCGAAAACAGCCCCGATCCGGCAACGATTCACCCCAAGGCGCGCGAGATGCGCATCTCTCCCACTGGGATCGAGGCCGAGGTGGCCATCACGGGGGCCGGGATCCTTGAAAGCGGCGCGGTGGACGTGAGATTCTCTGACGGCACCACCAGCGCCTATCACCCCGGCTGGCTGCGCGGCACCGCCTGGTTTGGCGCACCAGACCCGATCCCGCCGATCTTGTGGCGGGGCGCGGACCTGACGGAACCGCCGACGTTTGATGGCCCGCAGGCGTTGGAGGACCCAAGGGTGTTCCTGCGCTGGCTGGAAGCCCTGCGTGACTATGGTGTGGCGCGTTTGCGCGGGTTGCCACAGCAGGATGGGCTGCTGGAAGAGATCGTCACCCGCATCGGCCCGGTCCGCGAAAGCAATTTTGGCCGTCAGTATGTGCTGGAGATCAAGGACGACCCGGACAGCCAGGCCTTTACCCCGGACAGGCTGCTGCAACATATCGACATGCCGACGCGGGAAACCCCGCATGGGCTGCAGTTTCTCTATATCCGTGCCAATACCACCACCGGCGGCGAGGGGATCTATGTGGATGCTTACCGGATTGCCGAGGACATGCGCGAAGACGAACCAGAGCACTATCAGTCTCTGGTGACGGATGTCTGGGACTACAGCAACCGCGCCCGCCGTTCGGACTATCGCGCCCGTGGGCCGGTGGTCGAGACCGATGCCAATGGGACCATCACCGGCGTGCGCTATAACACGTTTCTGCGCGCACCGCTGCGCGCACCTCTGGAGGTGCAGGCCCGCGCCTACAGGGCGTATCGCGCCTTTTGCGCCCGGGCCCAGGATCCCCGGTACGAGATGACCATTCGCTATGAACCGGGCGACCTGCTGGCCTTTGACAACCGCCGTGCGTTGCATGGGCGGGCAGGGTATGACGCCAAAGGCGGCACCCGGTTTATCGAAGGGATCTATGCCGACCGCGATGACCTGCACTCTTGTATCCGCACGGCGCACCGGCGCATCAGAGCCGAGGCACAGTCATGAGCCCGGGTCAGGACCGCTTGGTCCGCGCGGTGCAAACCGGGGGAAACACCGGCCGGGTGACCAGACGGAAAAACTGTGCGCCGGGGCCGGGGGGCGCGATTGAGGTTGGCGGGATTGGCGCACGGTCGGCAGAGGTTCTGACGTGACCAGGGCAGATCGTCTGAAACGGATGCTGAACCCGGCCTGTGTGGCCTGGTTTGGCGGTGCCGGCCTCGCGCCTGCAATTGGCTACATGCAGGCGAATGGTTTTGCGGGAGAGGCCGTTGTCGTGAACCCCAGGCGGGCCGAGATTGCCGGGTTGACCTGCGTGCCCTGTGTTGGCGACCTGCGCCGGGCCCCGGATCTGGCCATTCTCGTGATCCCCAAGGAGGCGGTGCTCGAAACCGTGCGCGCCCTGTCGGAACGGGGCTGTGGCGGGGTGGTTTGCATCACGTCCGGATTTTCCGAAAGCGCCGACGGAACCGCGCGTCAGGCCGAATTGGTGGCTGCGGCGGGCGAGATGCCGGTGATCGGCCCCAATTGCCCCGGCATCGCCAATTTCCTGGATGGCAACGCCTTTATGATGGACCACTTTGGCAATCACGCGCCGGGTCGGAATGTGGCCGCCAGGGGTGCAGCGGATGGGGGCGTGGCGGTCAAAGACGTGGCGGTCAGAGGCGTGGCGGTGATCTCCAATGGCGGCGCTTACCTGAGCGATCTTGGCTGTGCCGATCGCGCACAGCCGATCGCCTATCTGATCGGGCTTGGCAATCAGGCGATGGTGAGTATCGCCGACATGCTGGACGCGGTGCTGGACGACAATCGGGTGACGGCGGTGAACGTCTATTTCGAAGGCATCGGCGACGTGCAAAAGCTCTCCCAGGCTGCGGCCAAGGCGGCGCGCAATGGCATCCCCGTGGTGGCCATCAAGGGCGGCCGCAGCGCGGCAGGTGCCCGCGCGGCGCAATCGCATACGGCGTCGTTGTCAGGGGATGCAGCCGTGGCCTCGGCCCTGTTCCGCCGCTTTGGCTGGATCGAGGTGACAACCCCGACGGAGGCCATCGAAACCGTCAAGATGCTGAGTTTCACGGCGATCCCAAAAGGGGCCAGGACCGGATTTATCACCTCGTCTGGGTCCTATGCGGTGCTGGGTGGGGATATCGCCGAACAGGCCGGATTGCAGATGGTGGCCCCCACGGCAGCAGCGGCGGCGGCGCTGGATCTGGTGTTGCCTACCTATGTCGGACCGGCCAATCCGCTGGATATTTCAGACGCCCATGGTTGGGCGCAGGCGGATCAATTGCCGATCTACCGGGCGTTTGCACAGGATCAGCATGATCTGTTTGTGCAGGTGATGTGCTACCCGCCGGAAGGCGGCTGGGACATGTCGACCTGGGACGCCACCACCGGCGCGCTGGCCGCGACCAAAGGCGATCGCCCGGCGGCCTTTGTCAACACTCTGGCCGAGGCACTGCCGCGCGCGGCCCGCGACCGGATGATCGCCAACGCCATGGCGCCCTTGCAGGGGATCGAGGACGGTTTGCGCGCGGTGGCCCATGCGGCGCGGTATGGCGCGCGGCGCGACATGCTGGACCCCGACGCCATGCTTTTGCCCGCCCCGCGCTGTCCGCAACCCGGCGGCACTGGCAACAGCATGAGCGAGGCGGCGGCAAAATCCTGGCTGTCTGAAGCCGGGTTGGATGTGCCGCGCCACTGGATTGTCGATGGTCCCGACACATTGGCGGACATCGCCTGCACCTGTGCGGTCAAGGCCCTGGTGCCGGGGCTGTTGCACAAGACCGAAGCCGGGGCCGTGGCGTTGACCGTCGCACCCCGGGATCTGCCCGCCACGATCCGCGCCATGGCGGGGCGGCTTGCGGCGCAGGGTCTGAACCCCGACGGGTTCCTGATCGAAGAGATGATCCAGAACCCGGTGGGCGAACTGCTGGTGGGCATCCGCCATGTCCCGGACATTGGCCTGACCCTGACGCTGGCCATTGGCGGCATCGCCGTGGAGCTGATGCAGGACACCGCCACTCTGATCCTGCCCGCGCCGCGCGCAGACATCGCGGCGGCGCTGAAGGGTCTGAAACTGGCCCCGCTGTTGCTGGGCTATCGGGGGCGACCTGCGGCAGATCTGGCGGTCATGCTGAGCGCCATCGAAACCCTGTGCGCCTGTGTCGCCGACCATCCCGACATTGCAGAGCTGGAAGTGAATCCGCTGCTGCTCACCCAATCCCGCGCGGTCATTGCCGACGCGGTGCTGACCCTGAAAGGCTGAGACATGACCGACTATACCCATCTGATCTACGAGGTCGACGCCGACCACATCTGTTGGCTGACGCTGAACCGCCCGGAAAAGCTGAATGCCATGAACCTGAAACTGATCGCTGAATTGCAGGCGGGGTTGGAGCGCGCCGACGTTGACGACGACGTCAATGTGATCGTGATCCAGGGGGCCGGGCGCGGGTTTTGTGCGGGGCACGATCTGGACGAGGACGCCGAAGAGGACCGCACGTCGATCTACGAATACCGCGCGCATTACTTTAAACAGTTCGAGGAGTTCACCACCCCCTGGCGGATCACCAAACCGGTGATTGCCAGCGTCAATTCGATTGCCATCGGCAAAGGCTTTGAGCTGAGCCTGTTTTGCGACATCACCATTGCGTCAGAGGACACCCGCATCGGCTATAACGAGGTGCGCTATGGAATTTCGGGCCACTGCATGGCTCTGCCTTGGCTGGTCAACATGAAAACCGCCAAGGACCTGCTGTTGACGGGCCGCGAGCTGACCGCGGCCGAGGCCAAGGAGATGGGGCTGATCACCGAAGTGGTGCCGTTGGACAAGCTGAAGGAGGCCACGCACACCAAGGCGCTGTTGATGGCGCGGATGCCGCGCGAGATGCAGCGGATGCACAAGATGTATCTGAACCGGGTCTACGAGATGCAGGGGCTGAAGACGGCGACCGACTATTATCTGGAACAGGTCGCCATCATGGGGGCCAACCCGGTCCCGGAATACGAGGCCTTTTCCAAATCAACGATCGAAAAGGGGCTGAAGGCCACCTTGAAAGAGGCCAACGCACGCTATGAGGGGTTGGGATGACGCGCTGCGGCGTCTGATGGGCCGCCAATCCAATTGGCCCGGCGATCCCGGATCCGTGAACAGGGTCCGGGTTAGGTGTCGGCGGTGGTCGGGCGGGTCTGTGCCTGGTCGGTGACCCAATCGGCAAACAGTCTGGCCATGGGGCGGCGGCCTGAGTTCACCACCAGCCGATAGCCCCGGCTGGACCGGATCGGCTGCGCTCCGACGGGAACAAGCCGCCCCTGGTCAAAGAATTTGGCGATGAAAGGCAGAAACCCGATCGCAATGCCCCGGCCATAAGCTGCGGCTTCCAGAACGATATGCGGTTCGTCCAGGACTTCGCCACGATCGGCAAACCGCTCTGGCGCACCGACCGCAGCCAGCCAGTGACGCCAGGTGCTGCGGTCGCGATAGTGGATCGGCGGCAGTTTTCCGTCCCAGAACGCGTCTGTGATCTGCAACCCCGGCGCGGCAACCGGAACCGCCTTGGTATCAAACAGCATGGCCGTTTCGGTCTCCGGGCCGTCCAGTTCGGCCCAGATGATCGAGACGTCCGCCAGACGGGACTCCAGCGCGCCGATCACATGGATCAGGTCCACCCGCAAACCGGGGTGCTGGGCCTCGAACGCGCCGATCCGCGGCAACAGCCACTGTGACGACAAATACGGCCCGACCGACACGCGCAGAACCTCATGTGTGGTCAACCGTTCTGTAATCTCCTGAAGTTCCTTCCAGATCACTGTCGTGGCTTGGGCCAGTTCGGTGCCGTCCTGGGTGAGATGAACTTCGCGAATGCGCCGTTCGAACAGCCGTTTCCCCAGAGCGCGTTCCAGCGCCGTTATGCGGTGGCTCACAGCCGACGGGGTGACGTTCAGCGCCCGGGCTGCGTGGGAAAAACTCAGGCTGTCGGCTGCATGGTGGAAATAGACAAGAGAACCAAGATAGGAGGGGTCTTTGGGATCAGGCAGCATGTGTTGTCCATGGTTGAGCTAAGCTCAACCATTCTGTGTTGAATTGGGATTTGTCAAACATATTCGCTGGAGACTTTATGGCGGTTAGAAAATGTACAGGAACACCATCATGCTCTTTGCGCGCCACAGCATCCGGTCCGCCGCCGTCGAAAACAATCAGCTGGTTGTCCGATGGGAGGACGATCACCAAAGCCGGTTTCATCCCATCTGGTTGCGTCACCAATGCTGGTGCCCGGAGTGCGGCCCACCAGAGACCGGGGTGCGCGGAATCCGCCTGCATCATATCGACGAAGGGAACTGTGTCGCGCAGGCGGAGGTCACGGACAACATTGTTCGAGTGCTCTGGCCAGATGGGCACAGGTCCGACTATCCGGCGCGCTGGCTGCGCAATCACTGTTATTCGGATGCGGAGCGCAGGCGCAGGCGTGTGCAGCCGATCCTGTGGGACAGGTCGCTGGGCGCGGATCTTCCGGTGGGATCTCTGACCAAGGCAGAAGCGGACCCGGCGGTGCGGCTGAAGATCCTCGAAACGGTGCGCGACTATGGGTTCTGCAAGATCGTGGATGCGCCCACCGACAGCGCGGAAAGCCAACGGATGATCCGGTTGGTCGGGGCGCAGCGGCAGACCCATTTTGGGACCTATACGCTGAAAAAGAAAACCACCGTGACCAATGTGGGCGACACCACCGGCCCGCTGGGTCCGCATGTGGACGAACCCTATCGTTATGCCGCAATCGGCATCACCGTGTTTCAGGTTCTGCGGCCCAGCACGAACGGGGGGGCGTCGACCCTGGTGGATGGGTTCGAAGCGGCCCGCCGTCTAAAGGAAGGCTGGCCCGAGGACTTCGAGCTGCTGTGCAAGATGCAGGTGACCTGTCAGCGGTTCGACCCGGGCGACAACAGCCACGGCAATATGCGTTGGTACAAATCCCGTTTGCCGGTCATCCGGCTGGATGATCGCGGAGAGGTCTGCGGCGTGCGGATGAACGAACGGCAAATCTCTCCTCTGGATGTACCCGGCGATCAGGTGGGGCCTGCGTATCGGGCGCTGAAACGACTGTTTGATTTGCTGTATGACGACGATCTGCGCCTGACGCTGGACCTGAAGGCGGGCGAGGGGTTGTTGTTTGACAACCAGCGCCTGTTGCATGGGCGGACAGGGTTCACCCCCGAGACCCCACCCCGCGCCGTGCTGACATCTTCGGTTGATCTGGACGATTTCCACTCGTCCATGCGCCTGTTGCACCGGGATCTGGACCCGGATGCGATGCATCTGGTGCTGTCGCAGGGGATGGCAGGATGAGCGGTACGTTCAAAGTGCTGGCGCTGGGCGGCGATCATATTGGTCCCGAAGTCGTGGCTGCCGGGTTGCAGGTGCTGCGCCAGGTTGCTGACCAGTTCGGTGTGGCGGTGGAGATTGAGGAGGACCTGTTGGGCGGTGCGTCCTGGGATGTGCATGGCACGTTTTGTACCGACGCAGTCGCGGCCAAGGCGCGGGCGGCGGACGCCATATTGGTCGGCGCGGTGGGCGGGCCGGAATGGGATAATATCCGGATTGCCGGGCCGATCACCGAAACCGATGGGCTGACCCGGTTGCGGATCGAACTGGATGTTTACAACGCCCTGCGCCCGGCACGCGCCTGGCCTGCGCTGCTGCACAGAACGCCCTATCGGCAAGAGGTTGTGGAGGGGGCTGATCTGTTGGTCGTGCGGGAAAATGCGGGCGGGATCTATTATGGCGAACCCCGTGGGCGCGAGGTGCTGGGCGACGGTCAGGAGCGGGCCTTTGAAATCAGCGAATACCGCACGGGAGAGGTCGAACGCATCGCCCGCTGCGCGTTCGAGGCCGCGCGCGGGCGGGGCGGCCATGTGACATCGCTGGACAAGTCCAATGTGATGGAGAGCGGCAAGCTGTGGCGTGAAACGGTGGCGCGGATCGGGCGTGAGGAGTATCCCGACATTCAGCTGCGCCACCTGTTGATGGATTACGCGTTGTTTGCCGTGGCCCGCGCGCCGCAGGAGTTTGACGTGTTGCTGGCGGACAATCTGTTCGGAGATCTGATTTCGGATCTTGTTGCGGTGGTCTCGGGCGCGCTGGGTATGTTGCCGTCGGCGACCTTGCCCGCCGCTGCGAGGGTGGGGCATCCGGTGAAAGGCGGTCTGTATGAACCGACGCATGGCAGCGCACCGGATATTTCCGGGCAGGGGGTTGCCAATCCGATTGGCACCATCCTGTCGGTTGCCATGATGTTCGAATATGGCTTTGGGCTGCCGGCGGCCGCGCGGGCCATCGAACAGGCCGTCGATCGGGTGCTGGCTGCCGGGCTGGCGCCGCCTGATCTGGGCGGGACGGATGGGACGGCGACGATCACACAGGCGATCCTGCGCAATCTGCACCCGATCCCGGCCTGATCAGAGCGCCTTTCCTTGTTTCCTTGGCCGGAGGGGCGATGCGCGCGCGTGATCCGCCCCTCGAACAGGGGGCATTGCGGTCTCCGCCTGTGATGTCGCCGCCAGTGAGATCGCCCCCTGTGAGATCGCCACTGGTGAGATACACGCCGACAACATACGGGCGGTTGACAGAGGATCAGCCCACGGCACGCAGCGGCACCACCTGAAGCGGGGTGTTCTCGCTCTGGGTTACACGGGCTTCGATCCCAAACATGATCCTCAACCTGTCCGGTGTCAGAACCTCGGTCGCGGGGCCGGCCGCGACTTTGCGGCCCCCGCCCAGGCCGATGATGCGATCCGAATACTGTGCAGCGAGATTGAGATCATGCATCGCCATACCGATGATCATGCCGTGCGTGTGGGCGATATGGCGCAGCCGTTCCAGCACCAGCAGTTGGTGCCTGAGATCCAGCGCGGCGGTCGGTTCATCCAGCAACAGCACACGCGGCTGGCGGAACAACGCCTGGGCCAAGAACACAAGCTGGCGCTGCCCGCCGCTGATTTCATCCAACGGGCGGCTTTGCAATGTGGCCAGCCCGAACAGATCAAGCGTAGCCAAAGCCTGGTCTGCAAGACCTGCCGGAAGGCGGAGGCCCAGGCTGCCAAGACGGCCAAGCAGGACAACTTCGAGCACACTCAGCGAAGACTGCGCACTGGTATCCTGTGGCATATAGGAAATTGTCCGGTGCCGGTCTTGGGCCGAGATGGGTGCCCCCGACAACGACGTGGACCCCTGCATGGGGATCAGCCCGGCGAGCGCCTGAAGGAGCGTGGATTTTCCAGCTCCATTGCAGCCGATCAGCGCCGTGATCTGCCCTGTGGGCCACAGATCGTCCAGCGCGTGGATGATTGTGGTCTGCCCATAAGCAACGGTCAGGTTTGTGATCTTGAGAGTCACCAGTGGCTCCTTTGTCCGCGCAGGATGAGAAAAAACAGGAAGGGCACTCCGATCAATGCCGTGACAATGCCGATGGGGATCACGCCACCGGGCGAAATCAGCTTGGACGCGACCGAGGCCCCCGTCATGGTGATCGCTCCCATCAGGGCCGCCATCGGCAACAGGATGCGCTGGTCTTCGCCCACCAGCATCCGCGCGATGTGCGGGGCGACCAATCCGACAAAGCCGATGGTGCCAACAAAGGCAACCGCGCCAGCGGTCAACAAGGCCACCACCGCAAACAGCTTGATCCTGAGGGCGCTGACATCCACGCCAAGAGCCGCCGCACGCGCATCCCCAAGGCGCAGCGCCGTGAGCTGCCAGAGATTGGGCAGGACGGCCAAAGTCGTCACGGCAAAGACAACTGCAACAATGGGAACATTGTTCCAACTGGACTTTAGCAGCGAGCCAAACAGCCAGAAGACGATGGCCTGCAGCACTTCGGGTGCGGCCATGTATTGCACGAGCGATTGTGCCGATTGGAACAGGAACAGGGTGGCGATCCCGGCCAGCACCATGGTTTCCGCGCGCATGGCGCGCATCTTTGAGACGGCAAAGACCAGCGCCGCCGCCAACACGCACATGGCAAAGGCAGACAGCGGTACGGTCAACCAGGGCAGAACCGGCAGGGTCACACCCGTCAGGATGGCCAACGCCGCTCCGAAACCGGCGGCCGCGGAAAAGCCCAACGTATAGGGGCTGGCCAGCGGGTTACCCAGAATGGTCTGCATATGCACACCGGCCGTGCCCAGCGACATGCCGACCAGGATGGCCATCAGGGACATGGGCAGCCGGATGTCCTGGACGATCACCCGTGTCATCGGCGCGGCCTGTGACGGGGTGAACATGCCGCTCAGCACGTCCGACAATCCCAGCATGGCGGGTCCGGTCAGGATATCCGCGATGGTCAGCGCGGACAGCATCACGATGGCCCCGGCCAGACGGGTCAGGCGCCGGCGCATCCCGGTGTCGTAGTGCGTGGCGTGGGTGGCGTCGGGGGCAGCATGAGCCGCCCCCTTCGCCTTCGTGGACCAGATCCCGTCCGGGGCAGCCATCAGCCGTCGACCCTGGGCAGTTGGGTCATATAGGTGCCCGTGAATTCGACCGGCATGTAGGTGGCAAAGAACCGGTCAAGCGTGGCCTGCGGGTCCATGTCGCCAAAGTGTTCGGGATACATCGCCTTGGCGAGAAACTGCAGAAAGGCATAGTCATAGAGCGTGCGGTTGCCACCGTGATAGATGCCAAAGATGTTTCCGGTTTTCACCGCATCCAGGCTCGCCCAACCGGGACGCCCCAGATAGGCCTGCATCCGTTCGTGGGTCAGCGCGCTGTCCACACCCGGCCCCATGATCACGGCCTGATCACGTCCGGCCCATCCCGACCCAGCCAACAGGATCATCTGCGGGTTCTGCGCCAGAACATATTCCGGGCTCAGCTTGCCCCAATTGCTGATTTGGCCATTGGCGATATTGGTGGCCTTGAGCTGGTCAATGACGCTGCCCCATTGGGTGCCGGAATAGGAGTTGTCGACCGTGTCCTTGCCCTTGCGCGCCAGTTCCACATAGACCTTTGGTGCCGCATCTTCGGGCAGCGTGGCCAGACGGGCTTCGATTTCGGCCACGGCGGCGGCATATTCATCCGCCAACGTCCTGGCGCGGTCTTGGGCACCCATCAGGTCGCCCAACAGCTTGGTGGATTGCACATGCTTTTCGACGGTCTGTGCGTTGTAGTCGAGCACGACAATCGGCACGCCTGCGGCTTCCAGACGGTCGGCCACGTCCCCAAGCGTCCTGTATTGCCAGGCGGCCAGGACGGCCACGTCCGGTTGGGCTGCAACGGCGGCCTCCAGCGAAAAGGTGCCGGAATCAATTTCACCGACATCCGCCAGATCGTTCAGGCGGGGAATGACAGCAGCGTAGGTCTGCCATTGCAGGGTGCGCCAGCCTTCCCAGGTGTCTTTGGAAATGGCGACAACCCGGTCATAGGCCTGGGGACCAGCGACGGCCATGAAGTCTTCGAAATAGAAGCCCAACAGGATCCGTTGCGGATTTTCCGGTACTTCCACCGTGCGTCCCAACGTATCTGTCAGGGTGATGTTGTCCGCCCATGTGGGCATGGCGACGGACACCGCAAAGGCGGCTGCGGCAACGCCGCGCGAAAATGTTTTGAACATGGGTTTTCCTTTGGTTCACACACTGTCCCGTCCGGCCTGCAAACCAGGGCCGGTCAGGACGTTCCATTCAGGGGTTGTGAGCGATCAAAGGCGTGGCGGTGCCCGGCTTTGATAATCGGCAATTGGGCGCAGCGGTTTGTGAGGCGGTGGTGACAGGACCAGCCTGTGTTGAAAGGTCTGGGCCAGAACGACCCAACCAACATCTCCCCGCGACGCTGTATCCGTGATCAGACCAAAGGATTGGCACCAGTCACAGCCGGATCCGTCTGCCATGGGTTCAATGGGGGCGCCGGTCTCCAGGTCAATCGTGACCTGCTGAATGCCAAAGGGCGAACAGATTTCGATCTGCATCGCATCTGCCGACGACCCAACCACGATTCCGGACATGGTGAACTGAATGAACAGCCACGTTACTGCCGGGAGTAGCAGTCCGAGTTTATGGAGAGGTGTATGCCGCAACAGGCCTGTCTTCTTCAGCTTCCGGACCCTTGATCGCAGACTCCGTGGTGGGTTTCAAGCGCGCGCGTCCTGTGCGCGCCCTGTGTGGCGACGGCCCGCACCCCGCCCTGCCGATAGGTTTTGAAATGGGGGGCTGGCAGCGCAGCAAGCCCGCATACGGGGTTTGACCGTGAACAGCCGATCGGACCGTTCGACGCCAAGTGAACGATGTCGGGGTTGCATACAAGGGGATGTTAAGTGCGGATATATTGGGTCGCCGCGTTCTGATCGACCTGATAATCCCAATGCGTGCCGTTGCGTGTCATGGCTGTGTTGACAACATGTTTGAGCGGAAGCCTCTGCCAGACCTCGGTTGCAATCCGGTCGAGATCAAAATCGCCTCCGGTGATGACAGCGTTCAGCTTCTTTTCGATGTCGGCAACCGATGGGTCTCCTGCGCGGTTGTGCCACTCGCCAGGATCTTGTGCCAGGTTGAACAGGCGCGACGGGGATCCGTGGTGATAGTGATACTTCCAATCCCCCAACCGGACAATGAAACTGGGGCGCATAATGCCTTCGCCATGATATTCCGAGATGACGGGAACGCTCTCCAGGTCAGCGCCATGCACCGCAGGCAACAAGGATCTGCCGTCCAATGTTTGGGCCGGCGTTTGACCTGCGATATCGATCAATGTGGCAGGGAGATCCAACAAGGAAACCGGGGTTTCGATCTGGCAGGGCGCGGCACCGGGACTATCAATGAACAAAGGAATGCGGGCTGACCATTCGTACAGGCTGCGCTTTTGGATCAGACCTTTTTCGCCCAACATCTCTCCGTGATCAGAGGTGAAGATGACGATGGTGTCGTCGCGCAGACCGGTTTCATCCAGAACATCCAACAGTTCGCCGACCTTGTCGTCCACATAATGCGCCAGAGCGGCAAACCCGCGGCGCATGGCGATCAGGTTTTCAGGCTGGCGGATTTCATCGCCGCGCACGTGCAGTCCGTGCCAACGCCGGATCGCGTGATCGTAATCCGAATATTTGTCGTCCATGTCTTCGGGATACTGCGGCAGCGGAATATCTGCATCCTTGTACATCTCCCAATATTTCCGGGGCACCTTGTAGGGGGGATGCGGGTTGGTAAACGAAACGGTCATCATCCAGGGTTTGTCAGGTGTGTGCCGCACGTATTCCAGGGCCTTGAATTGGGTTTCCTCATCATACTGCAATTCCTTGGACCAGCCGGGGCCGATGTTTTCGGCCAGATATTGCGGCGTGAAATCAAAGGCTTTGAAGGTGGGGTCATCATTGGGCGGCAAGGGATAGGACCAAATGAACCCGGAGGGGTAGATGTCGGTGTTCAACCGGCGCTGAAACCCGTGCAGCTGGTCGGCTCCGATGAAATGCATTTTGCCTGACAACACGGTCTCGTACCCGGCATTGGTCAGGTAATGGGCAAAGGTCGGGATAAAGCTGTGATAGGGGTCGCCATTGTCGTAACAGCCGGTGGTCGACGTATAGAGACCCGTCATAAAGCAGGACCGCGCAGGCACGCAGATCGGACTGGGCGTGTAGGTGTTGGTGAAATTGGCCGACCGGTTGGCAAGCTGACACAGGTTTTTGGTTTTCGCACCGACCCCACCGCATACCTCGAGCATGAAGGGCGTCATTTGATCGGCCATGATGACCAGAATATTCGGCTGTTTGGTGTCGGACATGGCGTGGCCTTTCATTTGAGAGAGCGGGGCGCGACGAGGGAGCGCGATGAACTGAACATTTCTGCGGTGAACACTTCGGACATATGGCTGCACATGAAACGGGCATCAGATTTCAAAATCGCATCCAAAAGCAAACGGCGACTTGTGTTCAACGCGGCGGCATCGGCCCAGACGGGGCAGAGGTCTGGCATCTCAATCTCGGCAGGGAGATGAAACAGATCCGCCAGAAAAAAGAAAACCTGCCCCTGCGAGCACAGGCGCACGACGCGGTGCCCGTCGGTTTCGCCCGGGGCATCGATCAATGTGAGCGCAGGGGGCAATGCAGGGGTACAAGTGTCGAGATCAAGCAATCCCAAACCCAGCAACTGCTCCAATGGGCGGGGATCCGCCGCGGGGCCATCGGCGTGTTGTGCAGCGGCGGTCAATGTGGCGTCGCCCCAATCCCGTGCTGACAAGATATGCCGGGCATTTGGAAAATTCGCCTGGTCTGTGTCTGTGTCCCATACACCGCAAAAATGGTCGTGATGCCCATGCGTCAGGATCACATGCGTGACACCTTCGGGGGGACACCCGGCCCCGCGCAGAGCCGTACAGATACCGACGGGTTCGGTCCCCGTCACGGGGTATTGCCTGGGGTCACAGGCATCAATCAGAACGGACAGCCCCGGTCCCGCGACATGCAAACAAATCACGGGAAGACGGGATGGTGCACCCGCGCCGGTCAGGGGCCCGCTCTCAAACCGATCCGCGACGGTGTCGCAGATCTCTCCAAGGATCAGCGCCGTGATGGTGAGATCACCAAGGGTGAACCGTTGGGCAATCGTATGGCTCATTGACGGGCCGCCGCCCGATATCTGCGGGCATAGTCCCCTCGGTTGCGGACAAACCAGACAGGTTGTTCGGGCTGCCACCAAAGCCGGGTCAAAGCCTCTGGCGGATAGGAGGCGCGAAAAAACGCACGCATGTCACCGGGCATGAGATCAGCGGCTCCTTTGGCACAGGGATTGACGCCCAATGCGCTGGCATAAAGGGCGCTGCCCTTGGGGGTATTCACCCAAGCGATCCAATCCTGGCCAAGCCCGGCATCCGCTGTCGCGCCCAGCACAAAATTCTGAAGATAACAGTTGGCCCCCTCAATCGGGGCAACAAAGCGATAGGGGAGGTTTTCGCGGTATAATTGGGCCATCGTGGAGTCCCAGCTATAGCCAATCAGGCAATCGCCGGATCGAAAGGCGTCTGTGCCTTCTTCTTCACTGAACCAGAAGCGCGCGACATGGTGGGCGCGGTCAGTCAGGAATGCGCCGATGACATCATAATTGGCGATCATTCTGGCTTCGCTGCGATAAGAGTCGTCAAAGGGAAACGGCAGCTTTCCAGCGGCCTCGAGCGCGCGCCCGGCAGCAACAAACGCGGTGTCTTCGCGCATTGCAAGACGACCAGCATGAACAGGGTCAAACAGATCAATCAAACACAGGGTATCGGCACCCGGCGGAACGTGGTCCCTGTGGATCCCGACGCCTGCGCCGCCCCAGATATTGGGAGAGCCCATGCGGTTGCCATCAATGATCGTATGAGCATCGGCGTGAAAGGCCGGGTCTATCCTGTCATACCCGATACGGGCGTCATCCAGTGCCGCGATGAGCCCACTGTTGAGCCAGCTGACCAAGCGATCCGTCGTTGGACAGGCAATGTCAAACGCCTGTTTTTGGGCCAGTGCATGCATGTCGTCCTGATTGCGAACACCCTGGAACGACACCGAGATGCCAGTATCCTGACGAAAGCTGTCAAAGGCAGTCTGCAAGCCGGCGTCATAACCGGCCCACCCCAGAATTTTCAACATGTCTTCAAACACTCCACAGATTTTGCTCCCTTCAGGATTGCAGAATTAGGAGGAGTGGTTATCAGTAATACTGCCAAAATTATTCGAGATCCGGACAATGACAGATGCGCCCCGTGCCGTCTTTGCAATCCACGAAGGGTTTTCCCTGTTCGGTTATGGAGTCGCGCGTGATCTTATCCGTATGGCGGCCGATACGTCCGAGACCGTGAAGTTGGATGTGGTAACGGCCTCGGCCACGACCGGGCCTGTTCACAGTTCTTGCGGGGCCGCAGTTGTTGCCGATTGTGACCTGTCAGCGTTACCCCGCGCGCAGTATGCGTTTGTCTGTTCGTCGCGCGAACAACGCCCTGACGATATTGACGAGACGTTGGTGCAGGGGCTGCGCCATTGTCACCGGCACGGGGGCTGGGTCATCGGTCTTGGCACCGGGGTTTCCGCTCTTGCTCAGGCTGGATTGCTGAGCGACCGGCGCGCTGCGGCGCATCCGGCGCAATTGCCCGTGTTGCAGGCGACTTTTCCCAGCACGACGTTCACGCTTGATCCCTATGTCCTAGATCAGCGGACAGCCACCACTGTCGGAGGCGACGCAGTGACCGACATGATGCTGGAATTGTTGACCCAAAGCTTTGACACCGCGATAGCCGAAACCGTACGGCGCGCAGTCATGCTGAAGCCGCAGCGATCAGGTTCACTCTTGGTTTCGGTCGGGTTGCAATGTTCCATTGAGGAGCTGGATCCCAGATTGAGCCGTTACATCCAGATTGTGGAACACGCCATTTCCGCGCCAATGCCGCTGGAACACATTGGCCGCGCCATTGCGGTATCGCCGCGCACGCTGACCCGGCTGACACATCAATCGTTTGGCTGTGCGCCTGGTGAGTTGTCCAGCAGAATCAGATTGAGCTATGCGGCGGATCTGTTGAGAACGACGTCCAAGCCGCTTTCGGACATCGCCGAAATCAGCGGGTATCGCAGCACGGCCCATTTTTCGGAGGCTTTCCATAAACGTTTTTTGGTGAGGCCCGGCAAGTTTAGGTCAGAGAGATAAAAACCCCCTTTTGCGTAGATCTTTCCGGCATGTTCGATGTCGGGATCCTGTGCCGCGGGCAGGCGGACGACCCGCACAGCGCGCCATCGCGAAGAAGATCGTACAAGAACACCAGGTCGCACAGGCCGTCCACAGACAGATCGCCGGGGATTCAGTTGGGGATTCAACGGTGACCCTTTCGGGTGGTTGTGGTATTGACGCGCCTTATTTGAGACCACAGCTGGACGCCATCGCTGCCATGAACATCAAGCAACTCAAAACCCTTTTGGCCGTGGTCGAACACAAATCCTTTGCGGCGGCGGGGGATCGTCTGGGGCTGTCTCATTCGGCGGTGAGTTTGCAGATCAAGGCGATGGAAGACGAATTGGGCGTATTGTTGTTTGACCGGATCAAACGGCCTCCGGTGCCGACGGCCCGTGGGCGTGCGCTGGCGGAACATGCGCAAAAGACTCTGGCGCTGTTTGATGCATCCGCTTCGGTGGCGCGCGGGGAATTGGTGCGCGACAAGCTGACAATTGGTGCGGTTCCGACTGTGCTGGCGAGCTTTCTGCCCGCTGGCATCAAAGTGCTGCAAGCCCAATACCCAGCGCTTGAAATCACGCTCAGGAGCGGCAGTTCGTCGGGGCTGGCGGCACGGCTGGCAGAGGGGGATCTGGACGTCGCCATCTGTACAAAGCCGCTCAACCCCATTCCGGGACTGGATTGGCACGCGATCGCGACCGAGCCCTTTGTTGTGATCGCCCCGGCCCATGCCGAGGGCGATGATTGGCGCGACCTGTTGCAAGATCATCCGTTCATCTGGTTCAACCGCAAGACCTGGGCGGGGCAAAGCATCGAAGAAGAACTGAAGGCACAGAAGATCAACGTGAGAGGCGCGATGGAAATCGATTCCCTTGAAGCGATCTCAAATCTGGTCAGCGAAGGGTTGGGTGTTGCCATCGTTCCGATCTGCAAGGGCAGGCGCGCCTTTTCAAATCGCATTCGGCATCTGCCCTTTGGAGACCCGCAGTTCAGCCGCGAGATCGGGGCTTTTACCATCACTGACGGGCGCTCGGATCTTGTGATTGGTTCCTGCATCGAGGCGCTTCAGTCTTCTTGAGTTTTTCTCATGAAAGAAATCAGAAAGTAGAATTACCATTAAATGCACTGCAGATTTAAGATCGGGTGACCCCTATCAGCAGGTTTGCAATGCTCCATCGTCCATTCCCACCGTCTGGCCCTTTGTTTGTTTTGTCGGAACGACAGTGTGATCTTCAAGCCAAGGCAAAAACCATCGCAGACACAACGGCTGGGCGACGTGCCGCCGAAACGGACCGGTCCGAGCAATATCCCCAAGACGTTGTTTCTGCTCTTACGTCTGCGGGATTGATGGGCATGAGCGTGCCCAAGGAGCTGGGTGGGCCGGGGGCCAGTTACTTTGATGTGACTTTGGTCATCGAGGAGTTGGCGGCAAAATGCGGCGTGTCAGGGCGCATCGTGGTCGAAGGCAACATGGGCGGAGTTGGCGCGATCCTGGCCTATGGCACACCTGACCAGCGCGCGAGCGCGGCGCAGCATGTGTTGGGCGGGGACAAGCCCGCGATCTGCATCACGGAACCGGACGCAGGCAGCGCCGCAACCGAGATGACAACCACAGCCACCCGCAGGGGCGATACATGGGTTCTGAACGGCAAGAAACATTGGATCACGGGCGGCGGCGTGTCAAAGCTGCACCTGATCTTTGCCCGTGTGATCGAGGGCGGGGAATTCAAAGGCATCGGCGGGTTCATGGCCTATCTGGGCGAGGATGGGCTGGTCATCGGCAAGCGCGAGCCAACGCTGGGGCTGCGTGGCATTCCCGAAACCGAAGTGATCTTTGACAATCTCCGTCTGCCGCTGGATCGGCTGATCACGCCGCCCGAGGGCATCAAACGTGGTTTTGCCGGATTGATGGACGCCTATAACGCCCAGCGGGTCGGGGCGGCGACCGTGGCGCTGGGCATTGCGCGTGGGGCCTATGAAGAGGCTGTTTCATTCATAAAACGGCGCGAGCAATTTGGCCGCCCGCTGGCCGAATTCCAGGGGTTGCAATGGATGATTGCCGATATGGCGATACAGATTGATGCCGCGCGGCTGATGATCTGGCGCGCTGCGGCCAGCGCCGAATACCAATCCAGTGGTTTTCCTGACCCAATGCTGGCGGCACAGGCCAAGGTGTTCGCTTCGGAAATGGCCGTCAAGGTCACCAATGACGCGCTGCAATTGCATGGCGCACGCGGGTATTCGCGCAACAACAACGTAGAACGGATGCTGCGGGATGCACGGATGTTCACGATCGGCGGCGGTACTGCGCAGATGCTGCGCAATCTGGTGGCGGGCAAGGCGCTGGATATGAAAACCCCACAGACACGCGGCGGATATCTGTCCCAGGAAACGTGCAACTGAAATGATGACAGGCTAATTTGCCCTCGCGGTGATAGCCCAACGGCCATCCGTGGCAGCCTGTCGCCACGCCTTTGCCGTTCCGGGCAGTGAGGTTTCGGCACTAATGCAGGCGCAGGTCCGCGCGGGGCTCAAATTCGCTATGACCAAACACGAAAACTCGGGCGGGGTCATGGCCAAAGGGACGTGGCATGTGAAGGGGGCCCCGGGAGCCTGGATGGACCCCATCCTCTGGCTCTGGCCTTTGGCTCTGGAACGGGCTGACCTGTCGCCGGTGTCTGACAAGATCCTGCGGCCGTTGATCCAATCCTCTCAAGGTCTGATCATGGCCGGCTATGACCCGATTGACATGCGGGTTGTCTGGCGCGACATCACAAGACCGAAACAGCTGGTGATTGCAGGGGGTGATTACGGCGGGTGATTGATGTCTCGAGCGGGGTAAACACCCATTCCGGCAGCGCGTTGAACCGTTATCGGCCCACTGTCTGCGCCTGCGAGATGTGCTACACCGTAGCACGCTCGAATCGAAAACCTCGGAAAACCCCCTGAAATACGGTGGAAACAGGGGGAATCGTGCTACGCGAAGTCTAAGGTTGAATGGAGCTAACGCTTTGAAAAATAACGCACAAAAAGCAGCGCGTTTAAGCGTGGCCCCGATGATGGATTGGACCGATCGTCATTGTCGTTATCTGCATCGCCTTCTGAGCAATCAGGCGCTGCTTTATACGGAAATGGTGACGGCCCCGGCTTTGGTTCGGGGGGGGGCATTGCATTTGTTGGCGCACAGCGACGCCGAACACCCGGTTGCCTTGCAATTGGGAGGCTCCGATCCGGTCGAGTTGGCACAGGCCGCCCGGTTGGGGGCCGAGGCGGGGTATGATGAAATCAACCTGAACTGTGGGTGCCCCAGCGATCGGGTCCAATCCGGTGCATTTGGTGCCGTGTTGATGACAAATCCGGGTTTGGTTGCTCAATGCGTTGCGGCCATGGGCGAAGTTGTGGATGTCGACGTCACGGTGAAATGCCGGATTGGGGTGGATGAGCAGGACCCGGAACAGGTGCTGCCGGGGTTTCTGGATCAGATCCGGTCCACCGGGTGTCGCCGCGTGACGATCCACGCGCGCAAGGCCTGGCTTCAGGGTCTGAGCCCCAAGGAAAACAGGGACATCCCGCCTTTGGATTATGACCTGGTGCACCGGATGAAAGCCGAATTCCCGGATCTGCATATCTCGATCAACGGCGGCATCGCGTCGCTGTCAGAGGCCCGCCTGCATCTGGACAGGGGATTGGACGGCGTGATGATCGGGCGCGCGGCCTATCACCAGCCCAGCGATATTCTGGCCAGTGCCGATCGCGACATATTTGGCACCGGAGAGGCGCAGGATCCGATTGATATTGTGCGCCAGATGCTGCCGTATATTGACAGGCATATCAGCCAGGGCGGGCGGCTACATGAAATCACACGCCATATGCTGGGCCTGTTTGCGGGCCGCCCCGGAGCCCGGCATTGGCGCCGGGTGCTGTCGGAAGGCGCACATAAGACAGGCGCGGGGCCTGAGCTGGTCGAACAGGCTTTGATGCGCGTTGCACCGATCACCGCCTGACCAGGGGCCGAATTTTCAAAGGAAATACAGATGCCTGAAACGATGTTGCTGCTGCAGATGCTGGTGATGCTACTGATCATTGGTGGGGTGGCCGGGGTTTTGGCCGGTTTGTTGGGGGTGGGCGGAGGCATTGTGCTGGTCCCGGCCTTTTTCTATGCGTTCCAGACCCTTGGGTATGATGGACCACAATTGATGCAGATGTGTCTGGCGACGTCGCTGGCGACGATCATCGTGACGTCTGTGCGTTCGGTTCTTAGCCACAACAAGAAGGGCGCTGTGGATTGGCAGATCCTGCGTGGATGGGGTCCGGGCATCGCATTGGGCGCGGTGGCCGGTGTGCTGGCAGCTGCGTCGCTGCGGTCGACCACATTGCAGGGGTTGTTCGGGGTTCTGGCCTTGGTGATTGGGTTGTATCTGGGCTTTGGTCGCTCGGAATGGCGGTTGGGGGCCGAAATGCCCAAAGGCGCGCGCCGGATGATCCTGTCTCCGCTGGTCGGGTTTCTGTCAGTTCTGATGGGGATTGGCGGTGGCAGCTTTGGAGTGCCGCTGATGAGCCTGCACAATGTTGTGATCCACCGTGCCGTGGCAACGGCCGCAGGGTTCGGCGTGATCATTGCGGTGCCTTCGGTTCTGGGCTTCTTGTTCGTGCCCATTGATCCCGCCATGCGTCCACCGTTGACGGTAGGGGCGGTGAATTTGGTGGCCTTTGCAGTGATTGTATCGATGACGTTGATCACGGCACCCTGGGGGGTCAAATTGGCCCATGCAATGGATCCAAAACCGCTGAAACGGGTGTTCGCGGTGTTTTTGGTGTTGGTGGCGATCAACATGCTGCGCAAGGCGATGGGGGCCTGATGCTGGACGAAATGCTGGACGATTTCCTGACCCGAGGTTGGGTCCGGTTTGCGGTTGATCCCGCAACGCGCGCCTGGGCGGACCACGCCCGGCACCACAGCCTGTCGGCCATTCATGATCCGCAACACGCGCCCTGGATGCAATGTCAGGGCACCTGGTTCATTGGTGTGGATGCGCTGGACAATGCAGCGTCGGGGCAATTGCCGGGTGGCCCGCCGCTGGCCGGTCCGGCGCTGGAGTTCATCAAAAACCACATCGGCCCGATCCCACAGCTGCACAAGGGACAGCTGTCGGTGATGCTTCCGGGCTATCCAAAACCCCGTGACGGCGAAGGTGAAGCGGCGTTTCGCTATCGCCTGAACCGGGACGCGGCCCATGTGGACGGAGTCAAGCTGATCCCGGGGGCGGCCACGCGCCGGCGCAATGTTGATGAACCCCATGCTTGGGTGCTGGGTCTGCCGCTGAATGGTGCCAGCGCGGATGCGTCACCATTGGTGGTGTGGGAGGGCAGTCACGCCATCATGCGCGACGCCTTTGCAGCCGTTTTGAACGATCATGATCCCACCACCTGGGCCCAGATCGACATTACCGATGCCTATACATCCGCCCGCGCCAAAGTGTTCGAGACCTGCGAACGCGTGACCGTTCACGCGCAACCGGGCGAGGCCTATCTGATGCACCGACTGGCGTTGCATGGGGTCGCACCCTGGGGAGCCGCGGCCAGCGCACCACCGGGCGAAGGGCGCATGATCGCCTATTTCCGCCCCGAAGTCACAAGCCTGGCCGACTGGTTGACTGCGCCCTGAAACGGCGCAGTGCCTGTCTGCGTCTGGTCAGAAATGTCGCCGCCTGCGGGCGGGTTCCATGAGGGCGCGCGTTACTGGGCTGTGCGGGCCGACCGCCCACCACGGCGTTTTTTCAGCAAAGGCGCGCGGGTTGGCAGCTCGGCCATGATGCTGGCCCGTTCTTCGGGGCTCATCTTGGACCACGACGTGATCTCGTCAATTGTGCGGAAACAGCCGGTACAGATCCGCTCTTTGGGGTGCACGACACAGATATCCACACAGGGGCTGTCGATTTCGTTGCGTTTCCAGACGGGAGTATTCATGTCAGCCCTGTTCCATCTTCAAATGACGCATCCGATCCAGCGCCCCCTGCAGAATATAGGAGGCGGCCACATGATCGATAACCTCTGCGCGACGCTTTCTGGTCGTATCTGCCTCCAAAAGCGCCCTTTCGGCGGCCACAGTGCTCAGCCGTTCGTCCCAGAACCCGATCGGCAGATCGGTGAGTCGCGACAGGTTGCGGGCAAAAGCACGGGTTTTCTGACAGCGCGGACCTTCGGATCCGTCCATGTTGCGGGGCAGGCCCAGAACGATGCCACCGATTTCGCGTTCCGAAGTGATTTCGAACAGCCGGGCGGCGTCCAGGGTGAATTTCTTGCGCCGGATGGTTTCCAGCGGCGTGGCAACTGTGCCGAGCCGGTCGGATACGGCCACGCCGACCGTCTTGTCCCCAAAATCCAGACCGGCCAGAGCGGTGTAGCCGGGAATGGCGGCCGCAAACGCTTCGAATTTATCCAAGATCATTCGACGACACCCGCTTGGATACCTGCCTTGACGATCAGCATCATGGCCTCGTTGTTGTCGGCAAATTTCTGGCTGGCTTCGTCATAGATGGCCCGGGCGCGATCCATGTCACCCAACACTCCCAGTGCGCCGATCAGACGGGCCCACTCATCCGGCGCGCCGCCTTCGGTGGCCAGACGATCCGACAGCTGATTGACCATCCCCTGGATCATTTCCTGACGGTCTGCGTCGCTCATCGATTGGGCCGCCGCAACGGCACCGGCGTCCGGGCCGGGCAGCGCGGCTGCGCCAGGGGCTGCGGCCAATTCGTATTTCACACCGGCCTTCCAGGCCAATTCTTCGATCTGGGCCCGGATCGGCACCAACCAGGGCGCGTCGGGCGGGCTGCGGCGCAGCGTCTGTTCCCAGATCTGAAAGGCCATGTCAGGGCGCCCGATCTGATCCATCATCAAACCCCAGTAATAGCGTGCCGGCCCATAGGTGGGGTCGATCTGCAATGCGGTGCGCAATGCGGTTTCTGCCTCGGGCGAGACATAGCCGCCGGCGGCCAGGATCATCAACTGGGCCTGTTCGCCAAACTGTTCCGGACCGGCTTCGGACTGCAGCAGCTCAATTTCGCGTGATTTGGCCGCGTAGGCGGCCGTGTAGTTGCCCAGGTTCGCCTCGTGGCGCGACAACAGGGCGTGACCTTCGATATCCTGCGGACGTTTTTCCACGGTTTCGCGCAGCTTGCTCACCAGCTCGCCATAGCTGGCTTCGACCTCGGGAGCGGGCTGGGGGGGCATCTGGGCTTCGACGTCAGCCTGGGAGGGGCGCGATGTGCGGTTCAATTCGGCCATCTCCAGCCGGGTGGACAGCGACAGGTCGCCATATCCCGGTGCCCCAAGCGCGCGATACAGCATCAACGATCCTGCGATCATGGCCGCACCACAGATCGCGACCACGATCAAGGACAGGTTGCGTGGCTGTTGGTTACCTGCGTTAAATTGCTGCAATTGGGCATCGGCTGCCAAAATGCGACGCGAAATCTCGGTTCTGACCCGGTCGGCGTCGCTCTGGGCGATCAGCCCGCGCGCCAGATCGCGCTCCATTTCCTTTAACTGTTCGCGGTAGACCCGCAAATCATAGGCCGCAGCCGGTTCGCCCTGGCCGCGCGCGCGCAGCAGGACAAGGGCCAGAAACGCTGTAATTCCCAGCGCCATCAACGAAGGTACGATCCAGAAACTCATGTGTTCTCCCGCTTTGGCGTGTATCTATAGGCGCGACGTCCGGGAAAAAAGGTCAAAAGAATTGCCTGGGCAGAATGCGCCCGTCGCGCAATGTCGCAATGATACATAAATGCGACGATTTACGGCGCAGGTCTGATACCGTCCTGGGGCATATCATGCGTTACCTCGAACCGAACGGATTCGCCCATGAGACATTACTCAGCCTTTGCTGTTGCGCGGGAAGGCCTGCGCTATCACTCCGGATGGGAACGCGCCTGGCGTTCGCCCGAACCCAAGAGCCGCTATGACGTTGTCATCGTGGGCGCGGGTGGCCATGGTCTGGCCACAGCCTATTACCTGGGTAAGAATTACGGCATCACCAATGTGGCCGTGATCGAAAAGGGTTGGCTGGGCGGCGGCAACACGGGCCGCAACACCACCATCATCCGCTCGAACTATCTTCAGGACCCGTCGGCGGCGATCTACGAAAAGGCGCGCGGCCTGTACGAAGATCTGAGCCAGGAGCTGAACTATAACGTCATGTTCAGCCCGCGCGGCGTGATGATGCTGGCCCAGACCCAGCACGAAATCCGCGGCTATCAGCGCACGGCACATGCCAACAACCTGCAAGGTGTGGCAACCGAATTCATCAATCCCCAGCGGGTCAAGGACCTGGTGCCGATCATCAATCTGGATGGTCCGCGCTATCCGGTTCTGGGGGCCCTGTGGCAGCCGCGCGGCGGCACCGCCCGTCACGATGCCGTGGCTTGGGGCTATGCGCGTGCCTGTTCGAACATGGGCATGGACATCATCCAGCAGTGCGAGGTCAACGGCGTGCGCACCCACGAGGGCCGCGTGGTCGGCGTTGACACCACCAAAGGTCCGATTGATTGCGAAAAGATCGGCATGGTGGTTGCGGGCAACGCATCTGTGCTGTCGGAAATGGCGGGTTTCCGTCTGCCGATGGAATCCGTGGCGCTGCAGGCGCTGGTGTCCGAGCCGATCAAACCCTGCATGGATGTGGTCGTGATGGCCAACACCGTGCACGGTTACATGTCGCAATCCGACAAGGGTGAAATGGTGATTGGCGGCGGGACCGACGCCTTCAACAACTATACCCAGCGCGGATCGTTCCATCACATCGAGGAAACCGTGCGCGCATTGGTCGAAACCTTCCCGATGGTCAGCCGTCTGAAGATGCTGCGCCAATGGGGCGGGATCGTGGATGTGACCGGGGACCGGTCGCCGATCATTTCGTCAACGCCAGTGCAGAACTGTTTCGTCAACTGTGGCTGGGGCACCGGCGGCTTCAAATCGATCCCCGGATCCGGTTGGGCGATGGCGCAACTGATGGCCACCGGCCATTCGTCGCTGGCCGAAGAATTCTCGGTCAACCGCTTCAAAGAAGGCAAGTTCATCGACGAAAGCGTCGCCGCTGGCGTGGCTCACTGATGTGTGCGGTGGCTGACAGCATCGGAAACGCGGATTTGCTCCCGATCAGCTTCGCTTTGGGCAGAATTGCTCAGATTGAAGTCGTGGGAAAAGAAGCTGCGTTTGCGCCGTCTCTCTACGAGGGCGAGCCCGATTCCGATCACGACCAAGCCACCGAGTATGTAGAACAACAGATCCATGCACTCAAATTGTGCTTCTTGGATCGCAAAAACAAGGGGGTGGCTCGATGCTGATCCTTGAATGCCCATATTGCGGTGTCAAAGCCGAAGAAACCGAACTGGCCGCAGGCGGCGAGGCGCATCTGAAGCGTTTCGGCCCCGGTTCTTCGGATGACGAATTCCACGACTATCTGTTCATGCGCAAGAACCCCAAAGGGGTGCATCTGGAACGCTGGCGCCATGCCAATGGCTGTGGCAAGTGGTTCCATGCGGCGCGGTGCACCATGACGTTGGAGGTGTTTGGCACCTATTCGGCGCAAACATATGAACCGCCTCAGGAAATCCGCGACGCGATCACCGCCAAGCGCCCCGGTTGGACGTGGGGGGAGGTCGAATGAACCCCGCAGTCCGCACCATCCGCACTTTCCCGTTCTCATACCAGGAAGGGTCCAAGACATGAGCACACGTCTTGCCTCTCAGGGGCGGCTGATCGACCGCTCGAAAACGATCGACTTTACCTTTAACGGCAAGCGCATGACCGGGCACCCCGGTGATACGCTGGCCTCGGCGCTGCTGGCCAATGACCAGATGATGATGGGCCGGTCGTTCAAATATCACCGCCCGCGCGGCGTTGTGGCGTCCGGGTCCGAAGAACCCAATGCCCTGGTCGGTCTGGGCACCGGTGATCGGTTTGAACCCAACCAGCGCGTCACCACGACCGAGCTGTTTTCGGGTCTGACCGCCAAATCGCAGAACCACTGGCCGAACCTGGAATTCGACGTGGGCGCGATCAACACCTATCTGGCGCGCTGGCTGCCGGCGGGGTTCTATTACAAGACGTTCATCCACCCCAAACCGTTCTGGAAGCACGTGTATGAGCCGATCATCCGTCAGTCTGCCGGTCTGGGCAAAGCGCCCGACAAGGAGCTGAAGGACGCCGATACCTATGAACATTTCTATTTCTTCTGTGATGTTCTGGTTGTGGGCGGCGGTGTTGCGGGTCTGCAGGCGGCCAAGGCGGCGGCGGCATCCGGGGCCAAGGTTCTGCTGATCGAACAGAACAGCCACTGGGGCGGGCGCGCACCGGTTGACGGCGGCACCATCGACGGGATTGAACCCGGCGCATGGGTTGATCAGACCCTGGCCGAACTGGATGCGATGGACAACGTCACGATCCGTAACCGGACCATGGGTGCGGGCGTTTATGACCATGGTTATGCTCTGGGGTACGAGCGGATCAGCGATCACGAGCCGGGCAACGGCGCGCCGCGTCACCGTCTGTGGCGGATCCGCGCGTCGCAGATCGTCACCGCGACCGGCGCCATCGAACGGCCCCTGTCGTTTGCGGGCAACGATGTGCCCGGTGTGATGCTGGCCTCGGCCATGCGCGACTATGTGGTGAACTGGGGTGTGACCCCGGGCCAGAAGGTCGTCGTGGTCACCAACAACGACGACGCCTATCGCACGGCCATCGCCCTGCATCACGCAGGCTGCGAAGTGGTGCGTGTGCTGGATGCGCGCAACGCCGGTGGCGGTGCCCTGATGGAGGAAGTCCGTCAGCTGGGCATCCGCGTCGAAGCGGGTCGCGCCATCGCCAAGGTCAAAGGCGGCAAGCGGGTTCAAAAGGTGTCGATCTGTGCCCAGTCCGGAGTGGGCGGCGCGCAGGAAGAGATCGAAGCAGATGCGGTTGCCATGTCCGGGGGATGGTCCCCGGTTGTGCACCTGTGGTCGCATTGCGGTGGCAAGCTGATCTGGGACGATGCGGCTGCGCATTTCCGCCCCGATGCATCGCGTCCGCCGCTGGGTGACAACGGGCAGGGGTTTGTTGTGCCCGCTGGCACCGCCAATGGTCCACTGGATCTTGGGGCTGTGCTGAGCGACGCCAACAAGGCCGGTTCTGCTGCGGCAGAGGCGGCGGGGTTCCCGGCCACAACCGTTGCCACGCCCGAAGGTGTCACAACCGAAGAGTTGGCCATGGAAGCCGTCTGGCTGATGCCAGCCCAGGCCGATGTGTCGCTGCGGATGAAATCCTGGCTGGATTATCAGAACGACGTCAAGGTGACCGATGTTCAGCTGGCCGCCCGCGAAGGCTATGAGAGCGTCGAACACACCAAGCGTTACACAACGCTGGGTATGGCGACCGACCAGGGTAAATTGAGCAACATCAATGGCCTGGCGACCCTTGCGAATGCGTTGGGTGCACAGATCCCCGATGTGGGCACCACCACCTTCCGTCCGCCGTACCACCCGATCTCCATGGGCTCGATCGCGGGTGAAGCGCGGGCCAAGACGTTCCAGCCAATCCGCAAAACACCGATCCACGACTGGATCGAAGCCAATGGCGCGGATTTTGAACCGGTTGGCCACTGGCGTCGTCCATACGCCTTGGTCCGTTCGGGCGAGAGCGTGCATGACGCGGTGAACCGTGAGGTGACCAACACCCGCGAACGTCTGGGGATGCTGGATGCCTCCACATTGGGCAAGCTGATCGTCAAAGGGCCGGATGCCGGGAAATTCCTGGACATGATGTACACCAACATGATGTCCAACCTGAAGGTCGGCAAATGCCGCTATGGGTTGATGTGTTCGGAAAACGGTTTCCTGATCGACGACGGCGTGGTTGCGCGCATCGACGAAGACACCTGGCTGTGCCACACCACAACTGGCGGTGCCGAACGTATCCATGGCCACATGGAAGAATGGCTGCAGACCGAATGGTGGGACTGGAAAGTCTATGTTGCCAATGTGACCGAACAATACGCGCAGGTCGCGGTTGTTGGCCCCAATGCCCGCAAGGTGTTGGAAAAACTGGGCGGCATGGATGTCTCCAAAGAGGCGCTGCCGTTCATGGAATGGCGCGATGGCACCATCGGCGGGTTCGATTGCCGGGCGTACCGGATCTCCTTCTCGGGTGAGCTGAGCTATGAAATCGCGGTTCCGGCCAGCCAGGGGCGTGCCTTCTGGGATGCGCTGATGGATGCGGGGCAGGAATTCGGGGTCATGCCGTATGGCACCGAATGTCTGCACATCCTGCGGGCCGAAAAAGGCTTTATCATGATCGGGGACGAAACCGATGGCACCGTGATCCCGCAGGATCTGGGGCTGAACTGGGCGATCTCGAAGAAGAAAGAGGATTTCCTGGGCAAACGGGCGCAGCTGCGCAGCCACATGGCGGATCCCGATCGCTGGAAATTGGTGGGTCTGGAAACCGTTGATGGGTCTGTTCTGCCGGATGGGGCCTATGCGTTGGGCAATGGCGTCAATGCCAATGGCCAGAAGAACGTGATTGGCCGGGTGACCTCGACCTATCATTCGCCGACACTGGGCAAGGGCATTGCCATGGGGCTGGTCAAACACGGGCCGGATCGTATGGGCGAGGTTCTGGATTTCCCCGGCACCGATGGCAAGATCTACAAAGCCAAGATCGTAGATATGGTTTTCTATGACAAGGAAGGGGCAAAGCAAAATGTCTAACCTCGCAAGCGTATTGAACGGGGCCAGCTTTAACGGGCTGGCCAAGGTAGACGAGGCGGGTCTCTTTGGCATGATCACCCTGCGCGGCGATCTGGGGTCGGCCAAGGTGGCCGCCGCTGTCAAAGGCGCAACCGGTCAGGACGTGCCGGGCGTGCGCCAGATCAATGGCGATCTGGCGGGCGGTGTTGCCTGGATGTCGACCGATGAATTGCTGGTGCTGGTGCCCTATGCGGATGTGACCGCCAAGCTGGCCGACATGCTGACCGCGTTGGAGGGTGAACACGCTCTGGCGGTCAATGTGTCGGACGCGCGCGCCGTGTTCCGGGTGTCGGGTGCGTCAGCACGCGAAGTCATGGGCAAGATCGCCCCGGTTGATTTTTCGGCGGCCGCATTCGGTCCCGGTGATTTCCGCCGCTCGCGTCTGGCCCAGGTGGCCGGTGCGTTCTGGTTGGACAGCGAAGACAGCTTTGCCATCGTGTGCTTCCGCTCAACCGGCGACTATGTGTTCAACCTGCTGAGCGCTGCCGCAAATCCGAAATCTGCGGTTGGCGTCTACTAAGACCCACCCGTAGGGTCCCGACAAACAAAGGCCCCCCATCAACACGTTTGATGGGGGGCTTTTTTGCGTTTTATGGCAGCATCTAGCGACGTCTTTGGGTCCGGTTCAGTTTATGCAGTGCGCAGTTGCGACAGCATCGGACAAGACGCATTTCCGCTATCGCAATTGGCTGTTAGTTCTTCCAACGCTGTTTCCAGGCGTCCAAGTTCGCTGATCTTGGCCCGCACGTTTGCCAGGTGAAACTGGCCCAACTCCTGAATTTTCTGACAGTCTTCTTCGGCGTTTTCGGATAGGTCAAGCAAGGCTTTTGCGTCCTTGAGCGGGAACCCCAGTTCGCGGCACTTTTTTAAAAAGCGAAGCCTGCCAACGTCATGTGCAGAATATAGACGTCGATTGTTCGCGGCCCGCGTGGGTTTGGGCACAATGCCTTCGCGTTCGTAATAGCGGATGGTTTCAATTCCGACACCACTTTGTCGGGCGGCTTTGCCAATCGCGATCATGTGATGCTGCCCCGCTTGATCCTGTAGTAACTACAGGTGTTATGACTCCTCATGAGCGGACCCGCAACCTGTCTTTTGGTTGGGGTCGGGAGGAGCGTTATGCGCAAATATTTTGGCTTGAGCTATTTGGGATCGGCGTCGGCGTCGGCCTTGGTCGTTGCGTCCTGCTGTGTGCTGCCCATGACAATGATGTTGTTGGGATTGGGCGGCAGCTGGTTGGCGATTTTTGGTCGCATAGCTGCGGCAAGCTATTACGTTTTGGCGGTTTCGACGGCTTTCGTTGCCCTATCATGGTGGGTCTCTTATCAAAGAGGGGCCCCGGCGAGGATGAAATGGTGGATTGCCGGAAGCACTGCCATAACAGGTGTCGCATGGGTGATCTTGCTCTCCGAGACCCAAATTAACGACTACCTGATCCTGCAGATGTGAGATGATGACAGATCAAAACGTTATTTTAAAAAGCACGCTGACGTGCCCCAGGTGCGGGCATGTTGAAACAGAAACAATGCCGACAGATGCCTGCCAATGGTTTTATGAGTGCACGTCCTGCAAGGCCGTCCTGAAACCAAAGGAAGGGGATTGTTGCGTCTATTGTTCCTATGGAACGGTACCGTGCCCGCCAATCCAGATGGGGGACGGGTGCTGTGGCTGACCACGGATGGCTCCACCAAGCCCCCGGGTAAACCATACCGGTGGTGCGGTCGTGTTCAGCATTGGGTCGGGGTCAGTCGCTGAACACAAAGGTTGGAAAACGCGTCAGTATGGGGTCACTGATCATGTCGTCGCGCGTGATCGGCGTTCCTTTTGCGTCTGTGCAGGTCGCATAGAACGACAAGGCATCAAACAATTGTCCCATGCGATCGGCCCGTTCGGCTTCGGGCAGAAAGGGCGCGTGCGTGGACAGATACAGCGCCGGGCGGTGTGCGCGCAGCCAGGGCAGCAGGGTGGACAGGACCGAAAATTCGGCCCCTTCGATGTCCATTTTGACCAGTGACACGCCCGACAGATCGGTGCTGTCGCAGAACTGCTCCCAGCCGATGGTCAGAACGTCATGGCCATGCGCGTCATTGTCGTTGAGCAGCGAGGTCATGCTGTCCCCGGCCTCGCCCCCAAAGGACGCCATGCGCGCCACACCGAATCCGTCCGACAACGCCACAGAAAAACTGGACACATTGCGGATGCTGTTCAGGTCGAGGTTCCAGGCCAGATGACGATAGGCCACCGGATCAGGTTCAAAACACCAGACATGGCGGGCCTTGTGCGCACCATAGAGCACCGTGGGACCGATCCAGGCGCCGATATCCAGATAATCGCCATCCTTGCTCAGATATCGGTCCAAAACACGAAACGTCTCAGGCTCCCAATCATTGGCGGATGCCTTGCGCCAGAATTTCGAATGATATGGATCCAGGCGAAACGGAATGCCGTTTAGCTGCCCGCCGTAATAGCCACGGGCGCGGTAGAACATCTTGCGCGCTTTTGCGAACATCTCACTGTCCCCGATAAGTGTTTTCTTGCCTCGGCTCTTGACCTGACGCCGCACCCAAAGCATGTAACAGTGGGAACCGCAACTTTATTTAACAGGGGGCCACGATGGCTTTTGAACTTCCTGATCTTCCTTATGCACATGACGCATTGGCCGACAAAGGCATGTCCGCAGAGACGCTGGAATACCACCACGACCTGCACCACAAGGCCTATGTCGACAATGGCAACAAGCTGATCGCCGGAACCGAATGGGACGGCAAGTCGATGGAAGAGATCATCAAGGGCACCTATGACGCGTCGTCGGTTGCGCAAAATGGTATCTTCAACAACATCAGCCAGCTGTGGAACCACAACCAGTTCTGGGAAATGATGGGCCCGGGCACCTCGGCCATGCCGGGTGAGCTGGAAAAGGCGCTGGTCGAAGCCTTTGGTTCGGTTGATGAATTCAAGTCGCAGTTTTCGGCGGCTGGTGCTGGTCAATTCGGGTCCGGTTGGGCCTGGTTGGTCAAGAATGCCGACGGATCGCTGTCTGTGACCAAAACCGAAAACGGCGTGAACCCGCTGTGCTTTGGCCAAACTGCGCTGCTGGGTTGTGACGTTTGGGAACACTCGTATTACATCGATTTCCGCAACAAACGTCCGGCGTATCTGTCGAATTTCCTCGACAACCTGGTGAACTGGGAAAACGTCGCGTCGCGCATGTAATCCAAAGACTGTTTCAAAGACTGTTTCAAAGACCGAAAGCCCGGCCGATCTGGCCGGGCTTTTGTATTTGGAGCACGCGTCATGCAAGGCCGTTCGACCGGCCCCGCCGCCAGTGGGGCAGGTGCTCGACGCATCCCTTTCGGGGTTTACTTTGTCGCCTGAATGATTTCAGCCTGTGGGCCATGACCGATCATCTCAAAGGCCTTCTTATCACCACATTGGGCGTTCTTCTGGTCATCCCGGATTCGCTGTTTGTACGATTGATCGTGGCGGACCCCATGGTGATCTCGTTTTGGCGTGCGATGATGTCCGGTGTGATTGTGCTGATCGTGGTTCTGACGACCAAAGGGGTGGGCGGGTTCAGGGCAGTGGCAGGAACCGGATGGCGCGGTGCTCTGTACATCGGTTTGATTGCGTCGACCGTTCCGGCCTTTGTTCTTGCTGTCACCAACACCAGCGTCGCCAACGTGGTGTTCATCTTTGCGTCCATGCCCATCTTTGCCACGGCTTTCGGGCGGGTTTTTCTGGGCGAGCCCGTTCGGGCACGAATGGTCTGGACCATGGTGGCGGTCGGGGGTGGATTGGGAATTATTGCTTATGGATCGGGCAACCATGCAACCGCGTCGTGGCAGGGGGATCTCTGGGCGTTGTATATTTCGGTTGCTTATGCGCTGGCGCTGACAATTCTGCGCCAGCTGAAACATGTTTCGATGATCCCGGCAATCCCGGTTGCCTTTATCGGTGTCGCCCTTGCTATCTGGGTCGTCGCTGACCCGATGCCCGCCTTTCAGACCCAATGGCCATTGTTCGTTGGTCACGGGGCCTTTATCGGCGCGGCGACCTGCCTGTTGGCGATTGGTCCGCGGTTCATCAGCGCCGCCGAAGTCGCCCTGTTGATCCTACTGGAATCTGTTCTGGCACCGGTATTGGTCTGGGCCGTTATTGGCGAACATCCGGGGTCTTGGGCGGTGTTGGGCGGCGCTGTGGTGATCGGGGCCTTGCTGGTGTCCAATCTTGTGGCCTTGCGCCGAACCGTGCGGGTCAGCCCCTAGCGCACCATGTCTCTCAGCGCGTCCAGGCAGTCCCTAGGGGTGGTGGCCCAATGGATGAAATCCCCCAGAGAGGCATCGGCAAACCCCTGATCTATGACATGGTCCAGCAAATCACGCAGCTTGTCCCAATAGCCGTCGATATTCACAATGACGATGGGTTTGTCGTGCAGGCCCAGTTGCCGCCAGGTGAGCACTTCGAACAATTCATCCAGCGATCCGGGGCCGCCGGGCAGCACCACCACGGCATCCGCATTCATCAACATGACCTTTTTGCGTTCGTGCATTGTTTCGGTCACCACATAGGTTGTCAGATCCGATTTGCCCACTTCGCGGCGTACCAGATGTTCGGGAATCACGCCAAAGGTGGTGCCACCAGCCGTTTGTGCGGCTCGGGCCACTTCGCCCATCAGCCCCACATCGCCGGCCCCGTAGACCAACCGCCAGCCACGTTCGGCCAGGCCCAGGCCCAGATCCCGCGCGCATTGGGCGTAGACCGGTGATGTTCCGGGGCGGGATCCGCAGTACACGCAGACGGATTTAGGGGTCATGGCCACACCTTTCGGGGAATGTCAAAGGGTTGAAACAAGTTGCTTTGACCCCTGATAGCGAGATTGATAGGTTGCCTCAACAAAATGGGTGCCACTCGCCCTGGGGGAAAGAAGAAAATGGCAGGAACAGCCGGTACAGGGGGCTTTGGGGCCCTGGGTTGGAGTGCGGTTGCCGTAGGGGCAGCCGCAGCAGGAGGCGTGGCGCTGTATGTCGCCGGGGTGATCGGGCCTCAGACGTCACAAACGTCGGAACCGGACGTGCCGGTGGTGCAGGAACAGATCGCGCAACCACCTGTTCAGGCGGGTGAACCTGCGCCTGTTGCGACCCTGGACACACCAAACGCACAGCCGGCCAATCCGCAAATTGACGATGGCGAGCCCCCCCTGCCTGCGGCTGAACCAAAGACAGAGGTCGCTGACACACAAGAGGCCGCGCAACCGTCCGAGCAGACCGAAAAACCCGCAGAGCTGGCGACTGATCCCGAGACGGGACAACAGGCGCAGGCAGCAACCGATACAGCCGATTCTGATCAGGCTGTGACCGGTCAGACGGCGGATCAGCAGGACCCAGAGGCACCGGCCGAGACGGCCACCGCCGCAACAGAGCAGGACGAACCGGCACCGACCGCGAAACCCAAAGCACCAACCTTGGCCGCGCCGTCCTTTGATCTGGTAAGGGTCGAGACCGACGGCACCACTGTGATCGCGGGCAGCGGCCCCGAGGGCAGTCAAGTCACGGTGTTTCTGGATGGGGTGACGCAGGACAGGATCGATATCCAGCCCGGCGGACAATTTGTCAGCTTTTTGTCGCTTGGTCACAGCGACGCGCCGCGGGTCCTGACATTGCAGGCCATGCTGGGCGAATCCGTAGCCGCGGCGGCGGACAGCATCATTCTGGCTCCGGTGCCGCACCCGATTGCGCCTGAAGACGAGAGGGCAGAAGCGGACCCGGCCAATGTTGCCGAGACGCAACCGGAACAGGACACGACCGCAGTGCCGCAGACCGAGCCGGTGACGCAGGCCGAACAGGTGGCTCAGGCCGAACAAGTAACGCAGGCCGAGCCGGTGACACAGGCTGACCCGGTGACACAGGCCGAACAGGTGGCACAAGCGGCCCCCAAGGCCGAGACGGCAGGGCAATCTACCCCGGCAGCCCCGGCAGAGTCGCAAGAGACCGACAATGCAGCGCTCGACGCGGCACCGTCGGGGACCGATGGCACCGTCACCCCAGCGACTGCCGCAACGGCGACAGCTGAACCACAGCCCACCGCAACTGTGGACACAACACCGACGCAAGCCCCCCAGGCCGAGACCGTCGTAGCGACGCAAACAGGCACAGCACCACGGGCGGAAACAGCACAGACTGCCGCGACAGATCCGGACGTCGCGACCCAGGCCACAGCCGAGCCCGAGACGCAGGGGACGACAAGTCAACCTGCGCCCTCCGAGCCCGTGTCCGAACCCGCCTCTGATGTGGCGTCCGCACCCGCGTCGCAACCGCAACAGACATCGGTTGCGGTCCTGCGCGCCGGGTCTGACGGAGTACAGCTGATCCAACCGGCCCAACCCGGTCTGAGAGGCAAGATCAGCCTGGACACCATCAGCTATTCGGAGACCGGCGATGTGATTTTGACCGGGCAGGCCGCGCCGCAATCCACGGTGCGGGTCTATTTGAACAACCGCGCTGTGTCGGATTTCAATGTATCGCAGGATGGGCGCTGGAACGGGCAACTGGCCAGCGTCACCCCCGGTATCTACACCATGCGGCTGGATGAATTGGATGCGGGGGGCAAGGTGCTGTCACGGCTGGAAACCCCATTCAAACGCGAAGCGCCCGAAGTTTTGCGCCCGGTAACGCCGCAGCCACCGGCTGACACCCAGACCCAGACGGCGTCGAGCGATGGCACCGCTGCGCAACCGGCCGCACAGCAGCCTCAGGCCGCGCCGGTCATCCGGGCTGTCACAGTGCAAAAGGGCGATACCCTGTGGGCCATTTCCCAGGATCGCTATGGCGACGGGGTGTTGTACGTGCGGGTGTTCGAAGCCAACCGCCAGTCGATCCGAAATCCGGATCTGATTTACCCCGGACAGGTGTTTTCCATTCCGGAATGATCCCCCCGCGATTGTTCACCCCACCGCAACGGCGCAGCCCGCAACACTGCTGCGCCGTTTTCCTGGTCCGGGACTGGTCAATTCAGCTGCAGACACATATGTGTGAAGGCCGAGGCAGAGGTTCGATATGCGACGATCCACCCATGACACCAATGACGCGGCGACTCAATTGGAACGGGGCTCGGGTATGCGGGTCTTGCGCAAGGTCGCACCCTATCTTTGGCCCAGCGATCATCCTTGGGTAAAACGACGTGTGATTTTGGCCATGGCAATGTTGCTGCTGGCCAAGGTGGTCGCTGTTACCACCCCGATTTTCTACAAGGGTGCCGTCGATGCGCTGGCAGGCGAAGGCATCCCGCCTGTGGCGTTGGGCGCGATTGGGTTGACCGTTGCCTATGGCGTTGCGCGCCTGATGACGGTCGGGATGCAGCAGCTGAGGGACGTGATTTTTGCCCCGGTGGGGCAGCGGGCGTTGCGGCAGCTGGCCTTGCAGACCTTTCGGCATATCCACCGCCTGTCCATGCGCTATCACATCACCCGCAAAACCGGTGGTCTGTCCCGGATCATCGAACGCGGGGTCAAGGGCGTCGATTTCCTGTTGCGGTTCATGCTGTTTTCGATCGGTCCGCTGATCATCGAACTGATTTTGGTGGCGGTGATCCTGACGGTGCTGTTCGACGTTTGGTATCTGGTGGTCGTGGCCACCACCATCGTGTTGTATGTCTGGTTCACCTTCGCGGTGACCGAATGGCGGGTAAAGCTGCGCCGCGAAATGAACACCCAGGATACCGACGCCAACCAAAAGGCGATTGACAGCCTGTTGAATTTCGAAACTGTCAAATATTTCAACGCCGAAGAGCGCGAAGCTCAGCGGTATGACGTGGCGATGAAAGGCTATGAGGCGGCTGCGCTCAAGACTTCGTATTCTCTGGCCTTCCTGAATTTCGGGCAAAGTTTCCTGATCACCTGCGGGTTGATCGGGGTCATGATCCTGGCGGCCATCGGGGTGCAGGCCGGGGCGCTGACCGTTGGCGATTTTGTCATGGTCAACGCCTATATGATCCAGATCACCGTGCCATTGAATTTCCTGGGCACTGTGTATCGTGAAATTCGTCAAAGTCTGGTGGATATGGGCGAGATGTTCGACCTGCTGGAACAGCCGTCGGAAGTTTCCAATAAGCCGGATGCCCGGGCTTTGGAGATCAAGGGGGGGGCATTGCAGCTGGACAATCTGCGGTTTGCCTATGACCCGGATCGCGAGATCCTCAAAGGGATCAGCCTGGAGGTGCCTCCAGGTCAGACCGTGGCCATCGTTGGTCCGACCGGATCGGGGAAATCAACGATTGGGCGTTTGCTGTTTCGGTTTTACGACGTGACCGGCGGGGCGCTCAGGATTGATGGCCAGGACGTCCGCGACGTGACCCAGACCAGCCTGCATGACGCGATCGGCGTGGTGCCTCAGGATACGGTCCTGTTCAACGACACCATCCGCTATAACATTGCCTATGGTCGCGCCGGAGCAAGCGATGCCGATATCGTAGAGGCCGCGCGCAACGCCCAGATCCACGATTTCATCCAATCACTGCCGGATGGGTATGACACCACGGTCGGAGAACGCGGGCTCAAACTGTCGGGGGGTGAAAAACAGCGGGTTGGAATTGCTCGGACCCTGTTGAAGAATCCGCCGATCCTGTTGCTGGACGAGGCGACCTCGGCGTTGGATACCAATACCGAACAGGAGATCAAGGACGCGCTGACCCGGGCCGGGCAGGGGCGCACCGTGATCACCATCGCCCACCGTCTGTCGACCGTGGCCGAAGCCGATCTGATTGTGGTTCTGGATCGTGGTGAAATCGTCGAAACCGGAACGCATGACGCGTTGCTGGCGCAGGACGGTAAATACGCCCAGTTGTGGCACCGCCAGCAGGTTGACGAAGCCGCCTGAACCAGTTTTTTCACCAGGATGCCAAAACTTTGCCTCTGTTGTCGGGTAACGACCAGGTCAGGGTGACAACAGGGCAAAGGCCAAAGACGACCGTGTCGAACCGGATTTATTGGATTATGGGGCTGTTTGCCCTCGAAGTTCTGGCCATCGTGCTGGTTTTTCAGGTGTTTTCATCGGTTGAATGTCGATTGACCGATATCGAAACCGCCTGTCGGGTGCTGCGCAGTGCCCTGATCCGGATGATGTGTCTGGGGGTGGGGCTGGGTGTGCTCATCTGGTTCCGCCCCCAGCTGCGACGCCAAGTGGTGCAATCGGCTGCTGTGCGGCCCAGAGACGAGCTCGGGTTGTGGAGTTTTGTGCATCTGGTGGGGCTGGTCCTGATCTTTTTGCCCTGGCTGTCTGCGGATGCAAACACGTTGAACGGCACCTTTCCCACCTATTTCCTGAGCCTCGCCCTGGGCGGGGTCTGTGCCGCGGTGGGTGGTGTGTTCATGGTGCTGTCCTGGCGTGATGTGGTTCGGTTTGGACGGGCCGGTGGGGTTGCCCTGGCTGTGGTCGTCCTGATCGCGCTTGTGATCCCGGATTTTGCCGCTGTTCTGGCACCGTTGTGGTGGTCGCTGAATGGATTGCTGTTGGCCACGTTCTATGGGGTGGCGGTGGTTTTGTCCGCTCTGGGCAATGACGTAACGCTGAATCCCGACGCCTCGATCATCGGGACGGGAGATTTCTTTGTCGGCGTGGCGGATACATGTTCAGGGATCGAAGGGTTTGCCCTGACCGCCGGGTTCTTTGCCATCTATTCGATGCTGATGCGGGATACTGTCAAATTGGGCCTGTTCTGGGGTCTCATATTCCCGATTGCCCTGCTGATCAGTTGGTTCTTCAACGTGCTCAGGATTGCCGGTTTGATCCTGATCGGGGAATATGTGTCGCCGGATCTGGCCGTCAACGGGTTCCACAGTTTCGCGGGTTGGCTGTTCTTTACCCTGTTGGCCCTGGGGGTGCTGTGGGTGGTCCAGGCCATGCCATCGCTGCACAGGGCGTCCGCCGCCACGCCGGACAAAGATCTGCCGCCCCTGACCGAAGACACGACCGCTGCATTCATTGTGCCGTTTATCGTCTTTATGGTCTCGGGTCTGTTTGCACAGACGTTTTGGCAATATCCGGTGCTGGCCTATCCGGTGCAAATGGCCGCCATGGTCGCGATTCTGTGGGTGTTCCGCAAACCATTCCTTGGGTTGGATTGGGGGTTTGATCCGACTGCCTTTGCGGCCGGAGGCCTGGTCGGTGTCGGGTGGTTGGTCACCGCATCGACCGGCGCGACACAACCGGGCCTGTCGACATTGGGCGCAGGGGCGTTGGTTGCCTGGGGGATCTGCCGGATCATCGGAACATCGCTGTTGGTGCCGGTGATCGAAGAGGCGTTTTTTCGGGGTTATCTGTTGCGCTGGCTTGGTGGGGACCATGTGATCCGCACCGTGTTTGCTGTGGCGGGGTCCAGCCTGGCGTTTGCGATGTTGCATGGGCGCCTGATCGAAGCCGGAGTGGCGGGCGTCATCTTTGCATTGGTAGCGTTGCGACGCGGGCGGGTGACCGATGCCATCATCGCGCATGCAACCGCAAATGGTGTCATCGCGATCGCTGCAGCGATGAGCGGCGACTGGTCATTGATCTGACCGGGTTATCTCTTTGGATTCCGGCAGGGCGTGCAGGCGATTGCTGGCCTCTGCCGGGAGCGCACGCGCCCTCATTTTCCCGCATTGACCGGGCGAGTTAGCGACGGCGACGTTTGATTTCCCGTGTCAGAAGAAGCGCGGCGGCCACTGCGGCTACGGCCAAAGAACCAGTAGAGGCGTCAATCTCGGGCACAGAAGAGCTGGTCGTGCCACCGCCCCCATAGTTCCAGTTCCCCCACCAGGACCACCACCAGCTATAGCTTTGGGCCGACGCAGAAACAGCCGAAAAGGAAAAGATAGGCACAGCGGCGATAAGGGGATAGGCGACGCGTTTCATGTTTGGTCCTCGATAGATCCTGATGCCACTATGGGAAAATCGTAAGGAAATACAAGTTCTTGCCAAACCGCGCACGGGGAATCGCAACAATCGGCACCTGCCGCATGAACTGTTTCACCGTACAGAACAATGGGATGCAAAACAGGGGCGGCTTGGCTGGTTTGTCTGGGCGCGACTGTATCCAGTCGAATCAACCTGTGCGGTGGTGCCCCCACAGAGTCACAAGAGGCGCGCGTAAGGCGCCTCTTGTTTTGCTTGGTCTTATTCCGCCGCCTTGAGCGATGTTGATGCCTGCGTCGGAGGGCGTTTGTTGGCCCGCTGGCCCGTGGTTTCCTCGCCGATGTCCGCATCCCACAGGATTTCGGTTGTGGGCAGTTTGCGCATGGTCTTTTTCAGGCGCATGTCCTGAGCAATGCGGCTGGACCGGCCAGAGGTGATCCGCGCCAGCAGGCGCAGGACCAAGGCCGCATAGGTCGACACCCAGACCCGCATGGCCAACAGGGATGGGGTGACAATCAGGGTCAGAATAGTCGCAATCCCAAGGCCAAAAACCACGGCCGTGGCCAGCTGCTTCCACCACAACGCCGTCGGGCTGTCGATCGAATACCCGCCGTTGATGAAATCCAGGCTCAGCCCGAACATCATCGGCGTCAGACCGGCCATCGTGGTGATGGTGGTCAGCAGAACCGGGCGAATCCGGGCCTCGGCGGTGCGGATGATCGCTTCGATCCGGGGCATGTGTCGGCTGAATTCCTGATATGTGTCGATCAGCACAATGTTGTTGTTCACCACGATCCCGGCCAAAGCCACGATCCCGGTGCCGGTCATGATGATCGAAAACGGCTGTTGCATCACCATCATGCCGATCAGAACGCCGGTCGTGGACAGCACCACCGCCAGCAACACCAGAACCGAGTTGTAGAAACTGTTGAACTGCGCCAGCAGGATGATGAACATCAACCCCAGCGCACCGGCAAAGGCGTTCATCAGGAAGGCACCGGATTCAGCCTGTTCTTCCTGATCACCGGTCCATTCCCAGGTGATGGATTGGGACAGCGGGTCGGTGTCAAGCCATTCGGTGATCACTGCGATCCGTTCGCTGGGATTGACCGGGACAAACCGGGCACCCGCGTCCAGAGCCGTGCGCAGATCGTCGATGGTCGCGGCACCGGTCAGCTGTACCAGCTCCAACTGTTCGCCCGTCGGTCTCTGGATGGTTTCACCCGTCGGCTGGCTGCCCTCGGGGACCGCCCTGAGCAGTGCCAGACGTTTTTCTGCGCCGGCCTCAGCGTCGGGCCCGACCACTTTCATCAGCCCCGGCAACACATCGGCTTTGACGTCATAAAACCGCTCCTGGTCGATGCGGCTGATGGTGGCGACCTTTGGAACCGGTTTGCGGGTGATGAAGTTCGACAACGGCACCAATCCGTCGGCTGTGCGCAGCTTCAGGTTATCCAGGGTCGAAAGCACCCGATCATGTTCAGGCAGACGGACGCGAATTTCGATTTCCTCGTCCGAGGAGTCGACCCGCATCGTATCCAGCAGAATGCCACGGGTCACCAGCTGAACCATGGCCCCAACGGTGGCGACATCGGCGCCATAGCGCCCGGCCTTGGCGACATCGACGTCGATCTGCCAGTCGATACCGGGCAAGGGCAGGGTGTCTTCAATCAGGGTCAGACCGGGGGTCTGGTCGAAGTGCGTCCGTGCCGCCAGTGCCGAACTCGTGAGATCTTCCCATTTGTCGCCGCGAATGCGCAGATGAATCGGTTTGCCCTGTCCGGGGCCCTGTTCCAACGCATTCAGTTCGGCTTCGAAACCAGGCAACTTGGCCAGTTCGGCCTTGAGCTCGTCGATCACGGTATTGCCGGTGAAATCGGTTGCGGTCACCTGTCGGGTCAGATGGCCATAGAACCAGGGTTCGGACTGGGTCGGGCGGTCTTCCCATGGGATGATTTCGAACTGAACCTGACCAACGGTATCTGCGGGGGATTGCCCGCCACCGGGCCCGCCGGTGTCCAGCCCGCCTTCGCCGGCAAAGGCAAAGACGTTGATCACCGCAGGGTGGGCCGAAATGACGTCTTCGACCTGCTGTACCATCGCGTCATTTTCCGTCAACGATGTATTGCCACGGGCCCGGACATAAACCGTGGCCTGTTCCGGTTCGGTGTCGACAAAGAATTCGACGCCACGAGAATTGGCAGGGAACAAAACGACCGCCACATAGAACACGCTGGCAAACACGGTACCGACCGCGACGATGGGCATGATCGGATTGCCAACGAGAAACTTGATGAGATAGCCGAACGCAGTGTGGCGGTACCCTGGGCGCACGCGCTTGGGGGCACGTTCGATCCGCGCTGCACCCAATGTGATGGACGCGGCAAAAGCCGAGAACACAAACAACACCGCCCCCAGGATCGATCCCATCAGGGGCGGCACCCCGACGCCAGGCAACAGATAGGATGAATTCAGGACCTGCATGATGCCCAGAAACATGCCGTACATCGCAGGCGGTACCAAAATCACCCGCACCAGCCAGGGAAGTTTTGCACGCAACCAGTCAGATCCATGCTGGAACACCCGGCTCATCCGGCCGGACACACCACCCACAACAGGCAGATACAGCAGCGCCACCAGCAGAGACGCGGACAAGACAAAGATCATGGTGACCGGCAACATGCCCATGAATTCGCCCGGAACGCCGGGCCAGAACAGCATCGGCAGGAAGGCGCAAAGCGTTGTGGCCGTGGACGAGACCACCGGCCAGAACATCCGCTGTGCGGCCTCGACATAGGCATGCATCGGACCAGTGCCTTCCTTGATCCGTTTGTCGGCATATTCGACCACCACGATGGCCCCATCGACCAACATACCGACCGCCAGGATCAGGCCGAACATCACCATGTTGGAAATGGTGACCCCCATCAGCGCCAAAAAGGCAAAACACAGCAGGAAAGAGGTCGGAATCGCAAAACCAACCAGCATCGCCGCCCGGCTCCCCAATGCCGACAGGATGACGATCATGACCAGCGCAACGGCGGTCAGAACCGATCCTTCGAGCTGGCGCACCATCGACCCGACGACCCGGCTTTGGTCGTTCGACGTCCCGACGGTCACGGCGGCTTGCAGTTCGTTGGGCCACTTGCGCTGTGCCTCTGCCAAAGTCGCTTTGACCTCGTCAACGGTGTCGATCAGGTTGAACCCTTTGCGTTTGACCACTTGCAGGGCCAGGGTGTTTTCGCCGTCGAACCGGGCGGTGCCCTTGCGGTCTTCGAAGGTATAATTGATCTCGGCCAGCTCTCCCAGCGTCACCACCCGGTCGCCGTTGGTCTTGACCGGCAGCGCGTAGATGTCGCGCACGTCATCAAACGAGGATGGGATCTTGACCGAGAAGGTCCCCTGATCGGTTTCGACTTCGCCCGCTGCGATCAGCTGGTTGTTGTTTCGAACGACGTTGATCAGCTCCAGCGCGGTGACGTTATAGGCCTCCAGCCGCAGGGGGTCGATCAGTACTTCGACCATCTCGTCACGATTGCCGGCTATGCCCGCCTCGAGAACCGCATCCAGGGCCTCGAAATCGTCCTGAAGATCCTTGGCCAGCCTGGCCATGGTGCGTTCGGGCACGTCGCCGGTCAGGTTGACGATGACGATCGGGAATTCGGAAAAGTTGATTTCCTTGATGGTGTATTGTTCCGCCCCATCCGGAAAATCGGCCTGGGCCGTGTTCATCGCGTCGCGCACATCAGCAATGGTCGAACTTTTGTCCCACCCGAAATCGAACTCCAACAGCAGACCCGCATAGTTTTCCGCCGCGGTGGCGGTCATCTTTTCCAGCCCGTCGAGATCGACCATCTCGGTTTCCATCGGCTTGATTAGCAGGCTTTCGCTGTCCACCGCCGAAATACCCGGGAACTGTACCGATACAAACAGCATCGGGATGTCGATGTCCGGCTCGCCTTCCTTGGGCAGGCTGGCATAGGAAAAGGCCCCGACCAAAATCGAAATCGCGATAAAGGCCAGAACCATCCGGGCCCTGTCGGCGGCCCAATTGACGACGCCGATCATTGGGTTGCCTCCCGAAGGGTGGGTGCAACAGCGACGCCCTTGGTGACGAAATCCTGTCCGACCACGATGATGTCTGCGGTTTCGGGCAACCCGTCCAACCAGACGCCATCCACTTCGTCACGCAACAGCTTGACCGGGATGAAATCGACCACATTGTCCGGCCCGACGGTTCGGACCCCAAGAACACCGGCATTGTTCAGTGTCAGCGCCGATTGAGGCACCTTATGAGCGTTTGCCCCGGCCGAAGAGATGGCGATATCCGCAGTTTGTCCGTCGCGAATGGACAGATCTTCGTTCGGAACGGTGATTTCGACTTCGAATGTGCGGGTGGTCGGGTCAGCGGACCGGCTGAGGAAGGTGACATGACCGGTGATCCGCTCCCCGGTGGACAGCTCGGCACCGGCCAATGCACCGGGGATCACCCGGTTGACTTCGGATTCGGGGACAAAGCCGACAACCTTGATCGGATTCAGCTGGATGACCGTGCCGCACAGGCTGCCCGGTTGCATGAAGCTGCCCAATTCCGCGGTGTCGGTTTCCAACAGCCCGTTAAAGGGCGCGCGGATTGCAAGACGGGAGATGTCCCATTCTGCCGCCGCAACAGCGGCCTCGGCCGCTTCGATCCCGGATGCCGTTGCCTCCAGCCCCGCTTCGGCGCTGGCAATCCCGGCTAGGGCGGCACGTTCGGACGCTTCGGCCGAAACCCGGCGGGTTTCAGATGCATACCCGCCTTCGGACAGTTTCTGCGCGGCGTTCAGGTTGATCTGGGCTTCGGCCAGACGGGCCTGTGTTTCGACCAGTTTGGCCTGCGCTTCGGGAACCCGGCTTTTGGCTTCGACCAGGCGGGCGCGGGCTTCGGCCAGATTGGCATCCCGAACACCGGGGTCCAGCTGGCACAACAATTCGCCTTTGGTGATATGGGCACCCTTGCGCAACGGTTCGGACAACACGGTGCCCGCAGTTTCGGCGCGCACTTCGACCTGTCGGACGGCCCGTGTTTCCCCGCGCAGAACCACCGCACTGTCGATGGCCTGTGCTGCGCTGCGCATCACAACAACGCCGATGGCACCCGAAGTTTCAGCCGCAGCGGCGACAGCGTCCGCCATGCCGTCGCCGTCCGGTTCCGGGGCAGGAAGTTGTTCAGCTGCGGCATCATTGCGGGCAAAGGCCAGCAACGCTTCGCGCTGAAACACAGCAAAGAACAGTCCGGCGGTTACCAGAATGGCGGTAAGAAGCGGGATCAGTCGCATATTGGTCTTCTCTCAATCAAACACGGCAAGTCAATATTTCGAACGCAGTGGTTACCGGCGATATAGGTGTTGTCCAGACTAAACTAACCAGTTCAGATTATTTTTTTTCGCCTCGGGACGCAATATTGGGGGAAAATGCGGCTCGGCGGCCACTTGGCTTGCCTGTTCTGGCGGGGTAAGAGATGTCCGACACCCTTGTTGGCCAATGGGATTGGCCCCCGGAAAACCCGGAAGCAAGTACAGGATAGAGGCCAGGACATGAGCGACACAGACAGTTTTATCGAAGAGGTGACCGAAGAGGTCCGCCGTGACCGTCTGTTTTTGATGCTCAAGCGGTATGGCTGGATTGGCGTGGTTGCGATTCTGGTGATCGTCGGTGGGGCCTCCTACCGTGAATACACCAAATCACAGGAACAGGCACAGGCACAGGCATTGGGCGACGCGTTGATCGGTGCCCTGGCCGCCAATGATGCGGCGGGCCGGGCCGATGCGCTTGGCAATGTGGCCACCGAGCAGGCGGGCAGCGCCGCAATCGCGGGTCTGTTGGCCGCTGGGGCCCTGGCCGAAGCTGGCGACACCGAAAAGGCGGTTGCCAAGCTGAAAGAGGTGGCGTTGCTGGGCGAGGTTCCGCAGATTTATCGCAATATCGCAACCTTCAAGGCGCTGTTGCTGCAATCCGACACCCTGTCGGTCGCGGAACGCCGGCTGCAATTCGAATCCCTCGCCACACCTGGCGCGCCGTTGCGGTTGCTCAGCGAAGAGCAGCTGGCGCTGTTGGATATCTCCGAAGGGCAGTCCGAGGCTGCGATTGACCGTCTACAGGCCATCATTGTTGACTCCGAGGCCAGCTCGGACTTGAAACAGCGGGCCAGCCAAGTGATTGTGGCCCTTGGGGGGACACCTGCAGCGGCCTCCTGATGGGTGGCCCGTGGCGACCAATGTTGGACGGGCAGGCGACAAGCAAGAAACAGAAAGACAGGGCAGACCCAAAATGAAAGCAGCATTTTACCGCTCCCGCGCCGGTCTGGTGGCGCTTGGTTGTTCCGCTCTGGTCGGTCTTGCCGGGTGTTCTGAACGCGAAGTGATCCTGCCTGGGGTGCGCGAAGATATTCGCCCCAATCAGGCCGACGCGCTTGAGGTTGAAAACCGGTCGCAGGCGATTCGCCTGTCCAGTCAGTCCAGAAATGCATCCTGGCCCCAATCGCCGGGTATGCCAGTGTACCGGACGGACAATGCGGCCCTGTCTGCGGCACCGCGCCTGCTCTGGAGCACCTCGATTGGTGAAGGCGATGGACGCCGCCAGCGGATCACGGCATCGCCCGTGGTTGGTGGCGGGTTGATTTACACGCTGGATGCCTCGTCGACCATCAGCGCCGTGTCGCCATCCGGACAGCGCGTCTGGCAGGCCACCATTCTACCGCCCCAGGACGGTGACGGAGAAGCCACCGGAGGCGGGATCGCCTTTCACAAGGGCACGCTGTATGTGTCATCCGGTTTTGGTGTGCTAACAGCCTTTGACGCAAAATCGGGTGCGCAACGCTGGCGTCAGGAACTGGAAGCGACCGGAAGCGGCACGCCAACCGTGGTTGACAATTTCGTGTATCTGATCGCCGGAGACGACACCGGATGGGCCATCAATGCAGACAATGGGCGCATCCTGTGGCAAGTGACTGCAACCCCGAGCGCCGCGAATGTTCTGGGCGCACCGGCCCCCGTGGTCGCGTCCGAGCTGGCTGTGTTCAGTTTTGGGTCGGGTGATGTTGTTGCGACCTTTAAACGTGGCGGTTTGCGCCGCTGGGACGCGTCGGTGTCCGGGCGTCGGATAGGCAGCGCGTCAGCCCGCATTCTGGATGTGACCGGCAGCCCGATGATCGTGGGAAACAAGATCGTTACCGGCAATCACTCGGGGCGGACCGTGGCGATGGATTCAGTCACGGGTCAGCGGATCTGGACCCAGCACGAAGGGGCGTTGGGACCGCTTTGGCCCGCAGGTGACAGCCTGTTTTCGGTTACGGACACCAATTATCTCGCGCGTTTGGCCCAGTCCGATGGAGAAGTGATCTGGAAGGTAGAGTTGCCGGGATTTGTCAAAAACAAACCCAGGAAGCGGTCCGAGATCGTCGCCCACTACGGTCCTATTGTGGCAGGCGGGCAGGTCGTGCTGGCCTCCAACGACGGGCTCTTGCGCTTCTTCAAACCCGAAGATGGCTCTCTGGTGCGCAGCATCGAAGTGCCGGATGGGGCCACCACGGCTCCGGTCGTTGCGGGCGGAACACTGTACGTGGTTTCGACCAAGGGTGAATTGCACGCTTTCCGTTGACGCATGGATGCGCTATGAAGCGCGTCTGATTCAGAGATTGCAGGCCGCAAATGTCGTTTACCCTCGCCGTCGTGGGGCGCCCGAATGTGGGCAAGTCCACGTTGTTCAACCGCCTAGTCGGCAAAAAGCTGGCGCTGGTCGATGACCAGCCCGGTGTGACTCGTGACCTGCGCGAAGGCGAAGCCCGTCTGGGTGATTTGCGCTTTACGGTGATTGACACGGCCGGGCTCGAAGATGCCACCGACAATTCGCTCGAGGGCCGGATGCGCCGCCTGACCGAACGGGCCGTGGACATGGCGGATATATGTCTGTTCATGATTGACGCCCGTGCCGGGGTCACGCCGATTGACGAAATGTTTGCCGAGATTTTGCGCAAACGGTCCGCGCATGTGATTCTGGCGGCCAACAAGGGCGAAGGCAGCGCCGCCGACTCGGGCGTTATCGAAGCCTATGGGCTGGGGTTGGGCGAGCCGATCCGCCTGTCTGCCGAACATGGCGAAGGTTTGAACGACCTGTATTCCCAGCTGTTGCCGCTGTCCGAAGAATTCGAAAAGCGCGCCCGGGACGATGCGCCCGAAACGGACGTGGATCTGGACGACACTGACGAGGAGGGGGATGAATTTGACGATCTGCCCCCGCAGCCGACCGCTGAAAAACCGTTGCAAATCGCTGTGGTGGGGCGCCCCAACGCGGGCAAGTCGACGCTGATCAACAAGATCCTAGGCGAAGACCGCCTGTTGACCGGTCCCGAAGCCGGCATCACCCGCGATGCCATTGCGCTGCGGCTGGACTGGCAGGGCACGCCCATGCGGATCTTTGACACCGCCGGAATGCGCAAGAAGGCCAAAGTACAGGAAAAACTGGAAAAACTGTCGGTGTCAGACGGGCTGCGGGCGGTAAAGTTTGCCGAAGTCGTGGTGGTTCTTCTGGATGCGGCAATTCCGTTTGAACAGCAGGATCTGCGCATTGCAGACCTGGCCGCGCGCGAAGGGCGTGCCGTGGTCGTGGCGGTCAACAAATGGGATGTCGAGGACGAAAAACAGGAAAAACTGCGCGCGCTCAAGGAAGCGTTCGAGCGGCTTTTGCCGCAACTGCGCGGTGCGCCGCTGATCACCGTGTCGGCCAAGACCGGCCGGGGGCTGGATCGGCTGCATGCGGCCGTGCTCAAGGCGTATGATGTCTGGAATCGCCGCGTGCCGACCGCGACCCTGAACCGTTGGTTGACAGGGATGCTGGAACAGCACCCACCACCAGCGCCACAGGGTAAACGCATCAAGCTGCGCTATATGACCCAGGCCAAGACCCGGCCGCCCGGTTTTGTGGTGATGTGCAGCCATCCCGACAAGGTGCCAGAAGCCTATTCCCGCTATTTGATCAATGGGTTGCGTCAGGATTTTGATATGCCGGGCACGCCGATCCGATTGACGATGCGCGGGCAGAACGACAAGAACCCTTATAAGGGTCGCAAAAAACCTGGCTCGTCACGTTTGCGCAAACACCTCAAAACACCGGGCCGCGACTGACTTCCTGCTCTCAGGGGGCCGGCGCTGCATTTTCCATTCCAGGCCCGACCGGTTGCATTTGCCGCAGTTCAAACCCCATGCTGGGACCTTGGCACAGGGGGCGGGACCTGTCCCAGAAGGCAAGCGGAACATGGGTGTTATGATGGAGACGTGGATGCATGATCCGGATCCCTGGTTCGCCACGTAACGTAGCAGCCGCCTGAACGCGGTTTTTCGCTTCGCCCCCTTGCCAAGCGGGCTGTGGGGCGGCACTTTGCCGAAACTGGCGCTGGTCTGACGTGCCCGGCTGCCTGAAAATGAATTTGACAGAGGCAGTCCGCTTTGGGGCTGGGGCCTGACCATGGATCTCAGAAGCTATACGCGCCAATTTGCGCACAGAGACAACCGGCTGGCATCGCTCAGCTATTTTGGTACTTTTGTGGTCTATTTCACCTCTCTCTATCTGGCGATTGCCTATGCGTCCAATGGCTTGATCCTGGTTGTCGCCGGGATGGTGCATGCCTTTTCTGCTGTGCGTCTCTACGTGTTGCAGCATGACTGTGGGCATCATTCGCTGTTTGAAAGCCGCAGCCAGAACGAACTGGCTGGCCACGTCCTGTCTCCGTTCACCTTTGCACCCTTTGAAGTGATGAAGCAGAACCACAATCTGCACCACGCGGGGGTCGGCAATCTGGAACAGCGTGAAACCGGCGAAATTCACACCATGACCCTACGTGAATGGAAGCAGGCAGGGTTCGGAACCCGACTGTTCTATCGTCTCTATCGCAGCCCTTGGATCCTGATCCCGGTCGGGTCCATGTTCACCTATTTCATTCGCTACCGCTGGCCCAAGAATACGATGCGTTTCGGCGTGGCAGGCGTGCTGTTGCACAATGTGTCCATCGTGGTTTTTCTTGGATGTCTCTACGCTTTGGCAGGGACAACTGGCGTGCTGATCTGGTTGTTGTTCTCCTTTGTGGGGGGGATGATCGGGGTGTTTCTGGTCTATTTGCAACACAATTTCGAAGACACCTATTGGGGCCGGCGCCCGGATCTGGACCCGCAAAGGGCCGCGATCCAAGGGGCATCCTGTCTGGACTTCGGGTGGTTCTTTGATTTGGCTGTGGCCAATATCACCCTGCATGACATCCATCATTTCAACGCGCGGATTCCCTCCTATCGGCTCAGAACCTGTCACCATTCGATGCCCGAAGACATGGCTCCGCGTCGAATCGGGTTTATAGAGGCGGTTCAGGCGCTAAAGCTCAAGTTGTGGGACGAAGACCGCCAGCGGCTGGTTCCCTTTCCCTGAGCCGATCTAGGCCGGGCTAGTCTCCTGGATCATCGGGTGTTTTCCAAAATTCGTCTGTATCTGTGTGACTTCTTTGCTAAGGTTGCATCGGAAATCGCGAAAAAATGAACATTTGGAGATCACATGACACCCATTATCGAACTGCGTGGCGTTGGTCAGTCTTTGGATCGGGTCTTGCGGGAGAACGGGATCGCGTCGGTTGAGGATCTGGCGCAGCGTGATCTGGCCAGCCTGTTGACCATTCGCGGCATTGGCGAAAACAATGGCGTTAAACTGCTGGCCGCGGCCCAGATCCTTTTGGCCCCCGAGAACGAACAGGCGGTCGCTCAACCTGTGTCCAGCGCCAAACCAGCCCCCAAACCAGAGCCCAAGTTGAGCAAGAAGAAAGCAGCCGCTCAGGCGCTGGCCAAGGCCAAGGCCGAAGCGGACCAATGGGCGCGCAAGCAGGCCAAAGCCAAAGCCAAGGCCAAGAAAGCCGCCAAAAAGGTCGAAGATCTGAGCGTCGAATTTGCCAAGGCCAAGGAAAAGGCCAAAACCAAGGCCAAGAAGGCCAAAGCCAAAGCCAAAAGCGACATCGCACACGAACGGCGCAAGGAACAGGCGATCAAAGCTGGTCAGAAAGTTCCGAAGAAAAAGAAAAAGGGGAAGTCAGGCAAATCCTGAACTGCGCCACCTGAACTGCGCTGGATGGGCCTGTCTTGGGCCGGTGCCCAGATCATCGTCTCCCATGCCACCGCGCCGTGACCGATGCAAAAGCAATTGGGGGCACATCGACCGATGCGCCCCCTGGTTTTGGTGTGTGGATGCGGGCCCTGATCAGACCAGCTTACCGTCCTTGTCCAACGTGGTCTTGCCGCCCAGATAGGGGGCCAGAGCAGCGGGCAGGCTGACAGAACCATCGGCGTTCTGGCCGTTTTCCAGAACCGCGATCAGACACCGCCCGACGGCCAGCCCCGATCCATTCAGCGTGTGCACGAAATCCGGCTTGCCGCCATCGGTGGGTTTAAAGCGGGCATTCATCCGGCGGGCCTGAAAATTGCCACAGACCGACACTGACGAAATTTCGCGATAGGTGTTCTGACCGGGCAGCCAGACTTCGATGTCGTGGGTCTGGCGTGCACCGAACCCCATGTCGCCGGTGCACAGCACCACAGTGCGATAGGGCAGGCCCAGACGCTCCAGAATACCCTGAGCGCATTCGGTCATGCGGTCCAGCTCGGCCCGGCTGTGGTCGGGATGGGTGATCGACACCATTTCGACCTTTTCGAACTGGTGTTGGCGCAGCATCCCCGATGTATCCCGTCCGGCGCTGCCGGCTTCGGACCGGAAGCACAGCGAATGCGACGTCATGCGCACCGGCAGGTCGGCTTCGGCCAGGGTTTCGCCATTGGCGGTGTTGGTCAGCGTCACTTCGGATGTCGGGATCAGCCACCAGCCGTTGGTGGTCTGATAGCTGTCTTCGCCGAATTTGGGCAGCTGCCCGGTGCCATACATCATTTCTTCGCGCACGATGACGGGGCCATTGACCTCGGTCAGACCATTTTCGCCTGTGTGCGTGTCCAGCATGAATTGGGCCAACGCCCGATGCAGCCGCGCGATATGGCCGCGCATCATCACAAAACGCGACCCCGACAGCTTGGCCCCCATTTCGAAATCCAGGCCCTGCGCGCCGGCCAGTTCGTAATGTTCCTTGGGCGCGAAATCAAAGCTGCGCGGCGTGCCCCAACGACGGATTTCGACGTTGTCGTCCTCATCCGCGCCCACAGGCACGTCGTCATAGGCGAGGTTCGGGATCACCTCGAGCGCGGCCGTCAGCTGCGCGTCCAGCTCCTTGGCCTCGGCCTGCATGGCGGCAACTTCGGCCTTTTTCTCGGACACCAGCGCGCGCAGGCGTTCAAACTCGGCCTCGTCACCGCTGGCCTTGGCAGCGCCCACGGATTTCGATGCCTTGTTCTGGTCGGCCTGTGCGGTTTCAGCGGCCAGGATCTTGGCCCGGCGGGCTTCGTCCAGCGCCAGGATCGTTGATGACACCGGCGCATCCCCACGGCGCGCAACAGCGGCGTCAAAAGCGGCAGGGTTTTCACGGATCGCACGGATGTCATGCATGTCGATATGCTCCTAGGCGGTTGAATCAGTATCCCCAGCATATGCCCCAAGGTTTAACGAAGGGGAAGCTGGAATGGGGGGAGAGGGCGAAGATTGGCCGCAGTGGGGTATTTTGGTCGGGGCGGGGCGGGTTAGGGTTGCGGGTCGTCTCAGGTCGACGGGTCGTTGGGGTCGAAGCCGATGGATTTTTGCCAAGCGTTCTTTTGATCGCGGAATTTCTCTGCTGAAAGAACCAGATCCCAGCCCTCTTTTCTTTTAAGGTGATTGGCGAGTTTTACTGAACCGTCATAGAACACACTATCTATTTGCGACTGTGACAAATTAACTTTAGAGCAATCAACGTCCCTAAAAGAAGCTCCTCGCAAAATGGCGTTTCTAAAATCAGTGCCCTCATCCATCTGAGCCCAGGAGAAGTTAACACCTTGCAGTCGTGCTTGGGTTAGGTCGGCCCCATGTATTTGAGCACCGAAAAGGTTACTACCCTGCATACTTGCCTTAAACAAAAAGGCGTTTTGCAGTACTGCACCAAAAAGGTCAGCTTGTTGCATCTGAGCCTCGTAAAGTAGAGCACCGCTAAAATCGACGCTAGAAAGGTCAGCCCATTGCATTTGAGTGTCGGAAAGATTGGCACCCGTCAAATTTGAGCCTGTAAGGTAAAACTTCTGGAGATTGACTTTTTGCAGATCAATCTCAACTGACTTTGGGTCAACTTCTTCTATTCTCTTAAGCGTTCCTAGAACTTGAACAGCGGTTTCCATATCGGATCTGCTAACACATACAGACTTGCTTAAATCGTCTAGCTCTTTGCTATTGTTGGATGTCGGGAAAAGCACTGGAGAGCATTCTTTTGACAGTTCTCTAACGTAGATATTCAGAAGCCTAGAGATTTGACGCGCAGCGTTTGGCTGTTCTTCTGCTAGGCTCCTAAGTCGACTTAGGGCAAAGTTTCTGCTTGCTACGTCATCTTCCCATCTGGTTTGGCGACCTTTCCAAACCTGGCGCCTTGCATGCAGGCCATCGCTGGTAGCGTTAATTTTCTCGTTGAACAGGGACGCTTGCGCGATTTCGGTTTGTTTTTGCGTCAAACCCAACCGGATCAGAGTTTTAGGAAAGGCAACTATGGCACCTAGAACAGCAGTCAGAGCGGTAAGCTTGGCAAGCGCGAAGCGCCAATTCCAAATTGCTTTGGGGTCCTGAGACCATTGCGACCAGAGTAGGTCCCAGATCAGTCCAACAAGCCCGATAAAGAGCAATCCAAATATGGCTCCCCACAGGAGTATGCCAATTAGAAACAGCCCTGGATTGACCTGGTCCAGGTTCAGGCGTTTTTGAAACCGTTCCAATTGGGCAATGTGGTGGGTGCCGCTGGGGAAGGCTCCGAAGATCAGGAAGACCGACAAGAACAGGTCAACGGCCCAGACGAGGCCCCAAAACAGTTCGGGTTCAATTGGCAATTCGGTCATAAATGCGGCCTCAAATACGGTGGTGCCGCATCCTGACGTGAAAGCGCGTCAGGGCCAAGGGGGCGGGGCGCGTGGAGCCGGGGGAAATCAGATCGACTGGTGGGGCGGGGTGCTCTTGCAAACACCCCCACCAGCGCATAGGTTCCCGCAAAATTCACACGCGGGACAACCCCGTGTTTGCCCTACACAAAGGAATATCCCATGGATGGTGGCGCAATTGCCCAGTTTCTCCCGCTCATTCTGATCTTTGCGATCATGTATTTCCTTCTGATCCGTCCGCAGCAGAAGAAAATGAAGGATCATCAGGCCATGGTCGACGGTGTGCGTCGTGGTGATCAGGTTGTCACCCAAGGTGGCATCATCGGCAAGATCGCCAAGGTCAAGGAAGACGGCGAGCTGGAAGTCGAGATCGCTGACGGTGTCAAGGTTCGTGTGGTCAAGGCGACCATCGCACAGGTGCTGAGCAAGACCGAACCTGCAAGCTGAACTCTGGCCTTCAACAATCTGAAAAGGCAGGGGAATGCTGCAAATTGATCTTTGGAAGCGGGTGCTGATCTGGCTGGTTTGTGTAACTGGTCTGCTGCTGGCCCTGCCGAATGCCTTCTACACCCGCGTCGAACAATCCAACGACGCGGTTGCCGCGATCGAGATTGGCGCGGACACGGACGAAAACCAGGCGACGGCCGGGCAATGGCCGTCGTTTCTGCCCTCGGCGCTGGTAAATCTGGGGTTGGACCTGCGCGGTGGGGCACATCTGTTGGCCGAAGTGCAGGTCGCGGATGTCTATGCTGCGCGCATGGATGCGATGTGGCCGGAAATTCGCGATGCGCTGCGCCCGGAACGGGCCACCATCGGCACCTTCCGCCAACAGCCCGGTCCCGAAGATCAACTGCGGATTCGCATCTCCAACCCCGAAGGCATGTCCCGCGCATTGGAAATCGTGCGGGGAATGGCCCGCCCGATCCAGTCGCTGACAGGGGCGGGATCCACCGACATCACAGTCACCAGCGATGGTGATGTGCTGACCGTGCAACTGAGCGACGCCGAAAAGCTGGCCACGGACGATCGCACCGTGCGCCAGGCGCTGGAAATCGTGCGCCGCCGGATCGACGAGGTCGGTACCCGCGAGCCGACCATCCAACGCCAGGGTGCAGACCGGATCCTGATCCAGGTGCCCGGTATCGGCAGCGCGTCCGAATTGAAGGCCATCATCGGCACCACTGCGCGTCTGGCCTTTCACCCGGTGGTTGGCCGGGGCAGCGATGGTGACGCATCGGCGGGTGTCGGCAACAAACTGGTGCCATCTCTGGATGAGCAGGGCATTTTCTATACCATCGAATCCGCACCTGTCGTGACGGGTGAGGAACTGGTGGATGCGCAGCCGTCGTATGATCAAAACGGGCGGCCCGCGGTGAACTTTCGCTTCAACACCTCCGGCGCGCGCAAGTTCGGCGACTATACGGCCGAAAACATTGGCAGCCCTTTTGCCATCGTTCTGGATGACGAAGTGGTCAGCGCCCCTGTGATCCAATCGCATATTCCAGGTGGGTCGGGCATCATCACCGGACGCTTTACAGTCGAAGACAGTACCAATCTGGCGGTGCTGCTGCGCGCAGGGGCATTGCCCGCTGAACTGACCTTTCTCGAAGAACGGACCATTGGACCCGAATTGGGACAGGACAGCATTGATGCAGGCAAGATCGCCACGGCGGTCGCCTTTATCGGGGTGCTGGTGTTCATGGGGCTCAGCTATGGTCTGTTTGGCCTGTTTGCCAATGTGGCGTTGATTCTGAACATCGGGCTGATCTTTGGCCTGTTGTCGCTGATCGGGGCGACGCTGACGCTGCCGGGGATCGCCGGGATCGTGTTGACCGTTGGTATGGCGGTGGACGCCAATGTGTTGGTGTTTGAACGGATCCGCGAAGAGCTGAAGACAGCCAAAGGTCCGGCCCGTGCCATTGAACGGGGATATGAAAAGGCGCTGAGCGCCATTCTGGATGCCAATATCACCACCTTCATCACCGCTGTGATCCTGTTTGCCATGGGGTCGGGGCCAGTGCGCGGCTTTGCCATTACGCTGGGGCTGGGCATCATGACGTCGGTGTTCACCGCGATCTTTGTCACGCGGGTGATTATCGTGATGTGGTTTGAACGGCGCCGTCCGAAAACGATCGAGGTATGACATGAGACTGAGACTTGTTCCCAAGGAAACCTCGTTTGACTTCTTTAACAGCTGGAAGCTGTGGGTTGGCCTGTCGAGCCTGATGATGGTGTTGTCCATCGGAGCGTTTGTGGTGATGGGGCTGAATTTTGGCATCGATTTCCGGGGCGGAACCACGATCCGGACGCAAAGCAGCCAGGCCGTGGATGTCGGGTCCTATCGCGGTTCGATTGAACCCCTGGGGCTGGGGGATGTGTCGATCACCGAAGTGTTCGATCCGACCTTTGATGCCGATGAACATGTGACCATGATCCGCATTCAGGCCCAGGAAGGCGCTGAATCGGTAACGGCTGATGTGATTGCGCAGGTGGAAACTGCACTGACAACCGTGTCGCCGGACATCAAATTCGTCTCCGTGGAATCGGTAGGGCCCAAGGTATCGGGCGAATTGATCACCACCGCGGTCTATGCGGTGCTGTTGGCGATCGGCGCGGTTCTGGTCTACATCTGGTTGCGGTTTGAATGGCAGTTTGCGCTGGGGGCCGTTGCGGCGCTGGTGCATGATGTGGTGTTGACTATCGGGGTTTTCTCGGTGGTGCAGATCAAATTCGACCTGGCCATCATTGCCGCGTTGCTGACTATTGTGGGCTATTCGTTGAACGATACCGTGGTCGTGTTCGACCGGGTGCGGGAAAACCTGCGCAAGTTCAAGAAGATGTCGCTGGCGCAGGTGCTGAACCTGTCGATCAACGAAACGCTCAGCCGGACAGTCATGACCTCGGTCACAACGTTGTTGGCGCTGATTGCGCTGTTTGTGCTGGGTGGTGATGTGATCCGCGGGTTTGTCTTTGCGATGATCTGGGGTGTTGTGGTCGGGACCTATTCGTCGGTCTTTGTTGCCTCGACCATCCTGTTAAGGCTGGGCGTCAAGCGGGATTGGTCAAAACAGGCCAATAACGCGGGCAACCAGTTCGGAAATATTGATGCCTGACGCTACGGCGGCGGTCCTGGAACCTCCAGGGCTGATCTGGATGTTTCTGGCCTTGGGGAGCCGCGGGCCTTGTCCGCGGCTTTTCTGGTTTTGGCGCTGCGATGATCTTTGGCCCGGTGGCGACACACTCTGTGCCAACAGCAGGCATGATGTTTCAGATGGTCGGGACGCGACCAGCGGCGACCAAGGCGGTGTTTGACCCCATGCGGGAGAAGCTCTATCGCGTAGGGTCATATACGGTTACCACCTGGGTCATACTCATCGGGCTGCTGATCCTAAAGTGACCCCTGCGACGAAAAAGGACGACACATTATGCAACTGTCAGAAGTGGGCTTTGGCGACGTAAAACCTGTCGATGGATACGGGGACGGTTTCTTTCGCGTCGGTGGGGTCGTATTTCAGGGGTCGATCTTGACCAGTGTCAAAGGCACTGCCTCTTGGGGCGGGTATCAGGACAGCGCGCCATTGGTGGCGCTGGCCAAAGAGTTTGATGTGCTGTTGGTGGGGACCGGGCCGGAAATCGCCCATATTCCCGCTGATCTGCGCAGGACATTGGAACAGGCCGGATTGGGGGTCGAGGTGATGAATTCACCTGCCGCCTGCCGGACCTACAATGTTCTGCTCTCCGAAGGTCGGCGCGTCGCATTGGCGGCCCTGACCGTCTGACAGGTCGAGCGGCAGAAACGATAGAAACGAGAACAAGGCAGCTGGCATGAGCCTGAGCGTAACCGATCTGACCATCGCCCGTGGCGGTGTCCCTGTGCTGGAGGGGCTGAGGTTTGCCCTGACGCCGGGGCATGCGATGATCCTGCGCGGCCCGAATGGAATTGGCAAGACGACGCTGCTGCGCACTGTGGCCGGGTTGCAGCCGCCGGTGTCGGGGACGGTCACAGGGGCCGATGACACCATTGCCTATGCGGGCCATTCCGATGGCATCAAACCGACGCTGACGGTGTCGGAAAACCTGCGGTTCTGGGCCAGCGTGTTCGGGGCCGGATCCATTGAACCGGCGCTGAACGCCTATGACCTGGCAGGGTTGGCCGATCGCCACGCAGGCAACCTGTCCGCCGGACAGAAACGCCGATTGGGCCTGTCGCGGCTGGTGGTAACCGGGCGCCCGATCTGGGTGCTGGATGAGCCCACCGTGTCGCTGGATGTCAAGGCGGTCGAAATGTTTGCCGATGCAGTGCGCGCGCATCTGGGACAGGGGGGATCGGCGTTGATCGCGACGCATATCAAACTTGGGCTCGAAGGCGACGTTCTGGATGTGGGCCCGTTCAAGGCCAAGCCACCCGAGATTGACGATTTTGACGGAGGCTTCCTGTGATTGCTCTGTTGATGCGTGATTTGCGGCTGTCCTTGCGGGCCGGTGGCGGGTTTGGCCTGGGGTTGGCGTTCTTCCTGATCGTGACGGTGATGGTGCCGTTTTCGGTGGGGCCGCAATCGTCGCTGCTGGCCGAGATCGCCCCGGGCGTTTTGTGGCTGGGCGCGCTGTTGGCGTGCCTGTTGTCGCTGGATCGTCTGCTGGCGCTGGATTGGGAGGACGGCTCGCTCGATTTGCTGGCCACCGCACCGCTGCCGCTGGAAAGCACCGTGACAATCAAGGCCTTGGCCCATTGGATCACCACAGGTCTGCCGCTGGTTCTGGCCGCGCCGGTGTTGGGTGTGTTGCTGAACCTGCCGACACCCGGATACACTTGGGTGGTCGTGTCGCTGTTGCTGGGTACGCCTGCGCTGTCGGTGATCGGCACCTTTGGTGCGGCGTTGACCGTGGGGCTGAAACGGGGCGGGCTGTTGCTGTCGCTGTTGGTGATGCCGCTATACGTGCCGACGCTGATCTTTGGGGCCGAAGTTGCCCGCCGTGGGGCCATTGGCATGGACACCCACACCCCGATGTTGATGCTGGCGGGGATCACCGCTGCCAGCATTGCGTTGTTGCCCTTTGCCAGCGCTGCGGTGCTGCGGGTCAACCTGCGCTGATGTGATTTGAAAGAAACCCGAAGGAAGAGCTAAATACCCGTTATGTCATTCTGGGAATATGCCAATCCAAAGAAGTTCCTGACCACCACCGAACGGGTGATGCCGTTCCTGTGGCTGACGTCAGGCACCCTGGTGGCCGTGGGCCTGATCTGGGGGTTCTTTTTCACGCCTGACGATTATCGTCAGGGATCAACGGTCAAGATCATCTTTCTGCATGTGCCCGCTGCGATGACGGCGATCAATTGCTGGGTGATGATGCTGGTTACCTCGCTGGTGTGGATCGTGCGCCGCCACCATGTCAGCGCGCTGGCCGCCCGGGCCGCTGCGCCCATCGGGGCGGTGATGACAGTGATCGCATTGATCACCGGAGCGATCTGGGGCCAGCCGATGTGGGGCACCTGGTGGGAATGGGATCCGCGTCTGACGTCGTTCCTGATCCTGTTCCTGTTCTACCTGGGGTACATGGCGCTGTGGGAGGCGATTGATAACCCGGATACCGCCGCTGATCTGACTTCGGTCCTGTGTCTGGTGGGGTCGGTGTTTGCCCTGCTCAGTCGCTATGCGGTGAATTTCTGGAACCAGGGATTGCATCAGGGCGCGTCGCTGAGTTTGGACAAGAAGGAAAACGTGGCGGATGCGTTCTCCAACCCGCTGTATGTCTGTCTGGCGGGGTTTGTTTTGCTGTTCATTGCGTTGGTGTTTTATCGGACCGGAACCGAAATCCGGGCCCGGCGGATCAAGGCGCTGTTGGCGCGTGAAAGGATTGGCGCATGATACCTGATCTGGGAAAATATGCAGACACGGTGCTGTCAGCCTATGGGGCGTCGTTGCTGTTGCTGGCTTTGCTGGTGGTGATGTCGATCCGGCGCGGGCGCAAGGTGCGCGCCGAAATGAAACAGATCGAAGATCGGATAACACGCAATGGCTAAGATCTCTCCCCTGATGATCGCGCCGCCGGTGATCTTTGGCGCGTTTGTGCTGCTTGCTGCCGTGGGCATGTTCCGCGAGGATCCCAATTCCCTGCCGTCGGCGCGGGAAAATCAACCTGCCCCGCCGGTTGTGTTGACCGAATTCCCAGGCAAGCCGGGCTTTAGCGATGAAACCCTGCGGGACGGTGAGGTCAAACTGGTCAACTATTGGGCCAGCTGGTGCGCGCCCTGTCGTGTGGAGCACCCCAATCTGGACAAGCTGGCCAACGAAGGCGTCACCATTCTGGGCATCAACTATAAGGACCAACAGGCCAATGCCACGGCGTTCCTGAACGAATTGGGCGATCCCTATGCCGGATTGGGCCGGGATGAACAGGGCCGGATGGGGTTGGATTGGGGCGTCTACGGCGTGCCGGAAACCTATGTGATCGACGGCAATGGAACCATCATCCTGCGTCACGCGGGCCCGGTGACCGAACGGGTGATCGAAAAGACCCTGCGCCCGGCGATGGAAAAGGCCAAGGGCGGCAGCTGATTTCCAAGGCGTTCCTCGGATTATTATTGGGGGACGCAACACCGGCATGCGAGTGCGCCAATGTGTTGAATTGATTGCACCTTTGGCTGATTTTCAGAGCTAAAGAAAGGATTGGACGTGCGAGACGCTATTCGTGTGGAGCATTCAATACCGAAATCTCATGTTCAGGGTTAACTCTGCCTTGCGTTGATTTTTAATTTTTCTCATAAATCCATGGTAGAAAATTTCTAAGTGATCGGAATTCTTGTGAAAACATTTTTTTGTGCATGTGCCATCTCTCTGATTGGTCTCGGTTCGCCTGTTCACGCGAACCCAAAGAAAGCGGCGGCCGAATATATCGTCAGCCAAACCATCACCCGGTCCATGCTTGAAGGAGCCATTGCCGCACAAAGGCCGATGATGATTGATGCGGTTCAATATCAATTGAATGCCAAAGGAACAACGCTCACGGACCCCGACAGGTTTTTCGACCTGTTGATGGAAGAGTTCTTGAGTGAATTCACCCAGTCGATGCAGGAACAAAGCGCTTCAGTTTATCTCAGGAATTTTTCCAAACAGGAACTGACGGATATCGCCGCATTCTTCCAAACCGACTCCGGTCAGGCCTATGTACTGGCGACTCCGAAACTGATGAGCGAAGGGGCGCGGATGGGGCAGGTTGCGGGGCGTAAGGCCGGCAAGAATGCCGCAAAACGTCTGGCTACACGTATTGAGGACGAGGGGCTTGTTGTTGTCGAAGACCCGAGCCTGTTGTCTCGTTTGCTTGACGCACTTCAATAAAACCGGTCAACAATCGCGATGGCAACAAATTTGGCACCTCTTGTCCGAGGGGACATGCAGCATTTGCGAGCCTTGCAAGCCGGTGCTGGACCCGCCTCAAGTCAATTAAAAATCGACAGGTCCAGCTCTAACCCGGTACCCAACCAGATGCCATGATCGCGGTGATCTTTGAGGTGGTCGCTGGTTTCGGGGTGGGCAAACACGATCAACCCGTCGCGATTCAGAGCCAGCCAGGGCAGCAGCTGCGAGAATTGATCAGGCGTTGCGCCCAATTGGCAGGACCACATCGGGTGCGGTCCGACATTTCGTTCATGAACACGCCCCATAACGACGCCAAACTGGTCCGCAGCTGATTGGCACAGCTGTCGGGCCTGCTCGACGGTGTCTGAACTAAAATAGACGTGGGCGTGATAGCCGGTGATGGTTTGGATGTCCTGTGTCATGTCCGGACAATCAGGGATCTTGATCCAATTGGCAATTCATCTGGTGCCAACATCATCTGTGCAAAAATGCAGCCCGCATCTTTTGGGTCCTGTGCGTAAATCCGCCCCGGTTGTGCCAAGAAAAAAGCCCCGCCAGAAGGCGAGGCTTTGATCATTCTTGTAGGTCAGGTTTGACCTTATGATTTGGCCAGGTTGCGCAGCACGTAATGCAGCACGCCGCCGTGTTCGATGTATTCGATTTCAGGCGCGGTATCGATGCGGCACTTGAGAGTGATCTCTTTGACCGAACCATCCGCCATGGTGATGACACAGGGCACAGTCTGCAACGGCTGGATGGTGTCCAATCCGCTGATCGACACGGTTTCATCGCCGGTCAGACCCAACGATTTACGCGAGTCGCCACCGGTGAATTCGAACGGGATCACACCCATGCCAACCAGGTTGGACCGGTGGATACGTTCAAAGCTTTCGGCGATCACGGCCTTGACGCCCAGCAGCGCGGTGCCTTTGGCCGCCCAGTCACGCGAAGACCCGGCACCATACTGTTCGCCGCCAAACACCACCAGCGGAGTGCCCTGTTCCTGATAGGCCATGGACGCGTCATAGATCGCGGCCTGTTCGCCATCGGGGCCTTTGGTGTAACCACCTTCGACACCGTCCAGCATTTCGTTCTTGATGCGGATATTGGCAAATGTGCCGCGCATCATGATTTCGTGGTTGCCGCGGCGCGACCCGTACGAGTTGAACTCGCGCGGTTGCACCTGACGGTCCAGCAGGTATTTGCCCGCTGGTGTGGTGGTTGCAAACGATCCCGCAGGCGAGATGTGGTCGGTGGTGACCATGTCGCCCAGAACGGCCAGAACCTTGGCATCATTGATGTTGCTGATGGTGCCGGGTTCCGTACCCATGCCCTGGAAGTAGGGCGGGTTCTGGATGTAGGTGGACGCCGCAGGCCAGTCATAGGTTTCCGCGTCGGTGATCTCCACCGCCTGCCATTTTTCGTCGCCTTTGAACACGTCGGCGTATTTCGACAGGAATGCTTCGCGGGTGACGGTCTGTTCGACCAGCTCGGCAACCTCTTGGGTCGTGGGCCAGATATCTTTCAGATAGACATCCTTGCCTTCGGGTGTTTGTGCAATCGGGTCAGTGGCCAGATCGATGTCCATGGTACCCGCCAGCGCATAGGCGACAACCAGCGGCGGGGATGCCAGATAGTTGGCACGCACGTCTGGCGAAATCCGCCCTTCAAAGTTGCGGTTGCCCGACAGAACCGATGTCGCCACCAGATCGCCTTCGGCGATGGCTTCGGAGATCTCCTGCTGGATCGGGCCAGAGTTGCCGATACAGGTGGTGCAGCCATAGCCGACCAGGTTGAACCCGATCTTGTCCAGATCTTCCTGAAGGTTTGCGGCCTCCAGATAGGCGGACACGACCTGCGATCCCGGTGCGAGCGAGGTTTTGACCCAAGGTTTGCGATCCAGTCCCAGAGCCGCAGCCTTGCGGGCCACCAGACCGGCGCCGATCATCACATAGGGGTTCGAGGTGTTGGTGCAGGATGTGATCGACGCGATCACGACCTTGCCCGACTCCATGGTGTAGTCTTCGCCTTTGACAGCAACCTCTTTGCCCATCGGACGTTTAAAAGTCTGTTCCATCTCGTTGGCAAAGGCGGATTTGGCGTTGGTCAGGGCCACGTAATCCTGTGGGCGTTTCGGGCCGGAAATGGCCGGAACGATGGTGCCCATGTCCAGCGACATGGTGTCTGTATAGATCGGGGCGTAATCGGCGTCGCGCCAGAAACCGTTTTCCTTGGCATAGGCTTCGACCAGGGCGATACGGTCCTTGTCGCGGCCGGTGTTTTCCATATAGCGCAGGGTTTCACCATCGATCGGGAAGAACCCGCAGGTCGCACCATATTCCGGTGCCATGTTGGCGATGGTTGCCCGGTCGGCCAGCGGCAGACGGTCCAGACCGGTGCCATAGAATTCAACGAATTTGCCAACCACGCCTTTTTCGCGCAGCATTTCGACGACTTTCAGAACCAGGTCGGTGCCGGTGGTGCCTTCGACCATCGCGCCGGTCAGCTCAAAGCCCACGACTTCGGGGATCAGCATGGAAATCGGCTGACCCAGCATGGCGGCTTCGGCTTCGATCCCGCCAACACCCCAACCCAGAACGGCCATGCCGTTGACCATGGTGGTGTGGCTGTCGGTGCCGACCAATGTGTCGGGATAGGCGACGGTTTCGCCATTCTGGTCTTCGTCGGTCCAGACGGTCTGGGCCAGGTATTCAACGTTCACCTGGTGGCAGATGCCGGTTCCGGGGGGCACAACGCGGAAGTTGTTGAACGCGGTCTGACCCCATTTCAGGAACTGATAGCGTTCCATGTTGCGTTCATATTCGCGGTCCACGTTCATCTGGAACGCGCGCGGGTTGCCGAATTCGTCGATCATGACCGAATGGTCGATGACCAGATCAACCGGAACCAGCGGGTTGATTTTCGAGGCAGAGCCTTTGAGCCCGACGATACCGTCGCGCATGGCGGCCAGATCGACCACGGCGGGAACGCCGGTGAAATCCTGCATCAACACGCGGGCCGGGCGATAGGCGATTTCACGGGGGCTTTTGCCGCCATTGGTGGCCCAGTCACCAAATGCCTTGATGTCGTCCACGGAGACAGAAAACCCGTCGTCCTCAAAACGCAGCATGTTTTCCAGCACCACTTTCAGGGCGGCGGGCAGCTTGGAAAAGTCGCCCAGGCCGGCCTCGGTTGCGGCGGGAATTGAATAATAGGCGATGGATTTGCCATTCACGCTCAATGTGCGGCGTGTCTTGGCGGTGTCCTGTCCAACGGTAACGGTCATGTCTGGCCTCCCTCGGGATTGGGTGAAAAGGGGATTTGCTGGTGGCTATCTGCCCCATGACGCGGGTCCATTCAATAGCGGAAACGGCAACTGCGGCGTTTTTGTATACCGTTGCACACAAAATTTTTCAAAACATGGTCACAAACCCGCGCGAATTGATGTCGTGGCTCTCAAGAAACCTTGATTGGTATTTCGGCGCATGCGGCGGTAGGTACAGACCAGACCTATCAGGAAAGCCCTAATATGAAAGCTCTTCGCGCCGCATGTGTTGCTCTTGGATTGTTGCTGCCGGGGATCGCAGCTGCACAATCTTCGCCCGTCGTGGTCGAACTTTATACGTCACAGGGGTGTTCGTCTTGCCCGCCTGCGGATGCGCTGCTGCATCAATTGGCCGCGCGTGAAGATGTACTGCCGCTGGCTCTGCATGTGGATTATTGGGATTACATCGGGTGGAAGGACCAGTTCGCCGATCCGTCCCATGCCAAACGGCAAAAGGCCTATGCCCATGTTGCCGGGCGCAAGATGATCTACACTCCGCAGATGATCGTGATGGGGCAGGAAGACGTGGTCGGGGTGGATACGATGAAGTTGGCCGATCTGATCACACAGCATCGGGCCAACCTGGTGCCCGTGTTTCTGACAGCGCAGCGCACCGGGAATACAGTGGTGTTGGATCTGGTATCTGACCTGTCCGGGCCACAGGATCTGGTGGTTCAGCTCGTCCGCTATGCACCGGTGCGCGACATCTCGATCACCCGGGGCGAATTGGCCGGCAAGACGATGTCCTATGCCAATGTGGTCGCCGACTGGCAGATCCTTGGGTCCTGGGATGGGTTCAGTACGACACAGATGTCGTTTGACGTGACCGGCGAAGACAAGGCTGCGATTGTGGTCCAGCAGGCCGGTCTGGGCGCGGTCATGGCGGCAGTGCGGATCGACTGACCCGGTTCAGGCATCCCCGTCTTCGGGTTGAATACCCAGATGCATCCAGGGTTTCCACCGCCGGTGAATCCAGAACCATTGCCCCATGTGCTGACGAACCAGCTTCTCCAATTCGTCGTTGACGGTCTGGGTCATGGTGACCGGGTCGCTGTGTTCGATCGGGGCCTGCATGACGATTTCAAAATCCAGACCGTTCTGCTTGCGGATGCCATAGACCGGGATCATTTCGGCCCCGTATTTCAACGCCAATTCGGCATTGACCAACGAAGTGACCGCCGGTTTGCCAAAAAACTGAAGCTCGCTGCCACCATGGGCGTGCAGATCGGCGACAATGGCGATGATGCCGCCCTGTTTCAGATGGCGCACCATCTCCATCATGCCACGGCGGCCCTGTTCGAACATGGGGGTGCCGATGCGGGATATCGTGCGCACATAGTGTTCGTTGAAATAGGGGTTCTTCATCCGTCGGTATAACGCGCCCATGGGGTGCCCGCGGGCAATCAGATTGGCGCGTGCCGCATCGTAATTGCCGAAATGCCCAGTGACCAGAATGACCGGACGCCCATCAGCCCGCGCCTGTTCCAATGCGGCCAGCCCGGGGCCTGTGACTTCGGCGGCATGGGCCCGCTTCAGGAACGGAGCACCGGAATACAGTTCGATGACCGTCCGCCCCACATTGTTGGACACTTCGCGGCACAGCCGATCCACGTCCTGTGTCGACAGGTCAGGCGCAACCAGCATCAGGTTCTTGCGCACCCGTTTGTCGAAACCGGCCAAAGGGGCAAGACGACTGAGCAGCCATCCCATCGCCGGGACCCGCCATGTATAGGGCACCAGACGGGCCGCGCCGATAATGCCGCGCAACGCGACATTGGCCGCAAAGAATCCCGCCTTTTGCGCGCGGGTGAGCTGGGAAGGGTCGATGGGCATGGATTGGATCAGGCCTTGCGCCGATTGGTTTCTCGGTGCCAGACATAAAGCCCTGAACCGGCAATCACAAGCGCGCCACATATTGTCCAGATGTCCGGGATTTCGGCAAAGAACAACACGCCCCACAGAGTGGCAAAGATCAGCCCGCAATAGGCAAAGGGGGCCAGCATGGCGGCCTCTCCCTGGCTAAAGGCGCGGATCAGGCACAGTTGTCCAACCGTGCCACACAGGGCAATGACCCCCATCAACAGCAGGGATGTTCCGTCTGGTGAAACCCAAAAGAACGGCACAACACAGCTGAGCACGATTGTGCCGAACAACGCAGTGTACAGCATTGATGTCCAGGGGTCTTCCCGGGGGCCGACCTTGCGTGTGAGCAAGGCGTAGCCGGAATAGGAAACCGCGGCTGCGAGCGGTGCGAGTGCTGCCAGAGAAAACACGCCGGATCCGGGCCGGATCACGATCAATGCGCCGACCATGGCCACCGCGATCCCTGCAACCCGGCGTGGACCCAGACGCTCGCCCAGAAACAGGGCTGCACCCAGGGTGATCAGGACAGGATTGACCGACATCAGCGCCGCCGCATCGCTGATCGGGATCAGGCTGAGGCCAAGGAAGAAAAACCCGGTAGCAAGGAGCAGGAACAGGGATCTGAGCGCCTGAAGACCAGGAAACGCCGTGCGGGAAACCTGACGCAGACGCGGCAGCAAAAGGACGAGCACCAGCGCCATCTGCCCGGCATAGCGCGCCCAAAGCGCGGGCACGACACCTGTGCGCGGTGCCAGTGCCTTGACCCCGGAATCCATCAGCGTAAAGCACAGGATTGCTCCCACCATCAGAAAAATCGCCTTCTGGCCCGAGCCGGCTGTGTCCTGCGATTGGGCCACGGCATCCGCCGCCCGCGTAGAAGCCAGGGCGGCAGGGTCTGCCTGTGATACAATCGGGGCGGGCGCGGACTTTGGTGGGGGTGCCTGTGTCATGCTACGGGCTTAGGGGCAGGGCGGTGTGCTGTCCACTGTCTTGTCCCGTGCCGTTGGGGCGGTTTGCCCGTGTTGTTGGGGCGTTTTGCCCGTGTCTGGCAATGTCGGGATCTGCATGCGCACCGCCGATAGGTGGCTCACGCGGCGTCCTCTTCCCCCTCTGGCAGGATCAGTTCGATATCTCCAGCCTGCTCCAGCCCGCGGATTGCCCCCACGACGGTATTCATTGCGGATTCGCCATCGGCGGGCTTGATCTTGCCCTTTTCCGCCACTTCTTCGCGCAGATTGTCGGCCATCCGGCTCGAAATATTGGAGAGAATGAAGTCGGCGCTGGCCGTGTCCTTGGGGTCCAATGCGGCAAAGGCAAGCGCGACAATCAGATCACCCTGGTCCACTTCGCGGATCACCTGTGGCACGTCACGGGGCGACAGGCGTTCTGCAATATGGGCAAAGGTAAAGATCGACTTGCGTACCACGCTGGCAAAATCGGCGTCTTCTTCGTCCAGGGCGGTCAACATGTCTTCGCGCGTGGTCGCGGGCGACAGGTTCAGGATCGCGCCAACCCGCTCACCGGGACCCGTGTCAAAGGCGACCAGCGGTTTGTCGTCCAGCTGAGCCGCCAGGGAAATCCCGATCCGGTCTACGGTATCGGGAGTGACGGCCCCGGTTTGGGATACGGCATAGGTAATGCGCCGCGCGTCGGGGCCGGACAGTTTTCCCAACAGTTCCGCAGCCTTGGGTACATCGAGCTTGGACAGGATAACGGCGGCGATTTCGGTGCTTTCGGCCTGAACCAACTCGGCCAGATCTTCGGCGGGCAGGGCGCGCAGACGATCCCAGGGGTCGCCTGTCATGCGCACACCTGCCTCTTTGCGCAGACGGGCAGCGGTCTGTGGGCTGATCCGACCATCCAGAATGGTCAACGCCCCGCCAATCCCCTTGGGAAAGGACAGCCCAACCCCATCAAGCATTTCGGCAAACTCCTGCACCACCGAAAACAACGTGTCACGGTCCACCAATCCCATCGTGCCCATCTGATGGGTCAGAACCCCCTGCAATTCGTCGGGCAGCTCCTCGAGCGGAATATCGGCCCCTTCGTTCAGCAGCAACCGGACCACAATCGCTGCCTTTGCCCGCCCCGCGAGGGACGAGATACTGGGTTTGGTCGGAACGGTGTCTGACACATCAACTGTGCGCGCTGCCGTGCCCGGCACCGTCAAAGCGGTCTCCTGCTGCATTCTATCAAGCCTCTGTCTTACACCGGTTTTGCTCCGGGACAGGGCCAGATTAGCGGCAAAGCAGTAAAGAAAAACTGAAGCTCAATACGAGAAAGTCAGCCCGGTTTCCAAAGCTGTGCGCAAGGACGTCTCTGGCCAGGTACCGGCCCCACCGCGGGCGCGGATTTCCTTCCATTGGGCTATGGCCAATTCGGTTTTGCCTTCGGCGACAAATCCTTGGCCCATGTATGACCGCGCCAACAGATTATCCGGGTTCTGCGTGATGGCACGTTGGTAATATTGATTGGCCAGCTCTGCATGTCCCAGTTTGCGATGCGTGAACCCCCAATAGGTCAGAACGCCGTCGTCGTTCTGATCCGCCATCGCAGACAGCACGCCCTGCGCATCGTCATAGCGTCCGGCATAAGCCAATTCGCGTACGGCACCATACAGTGTTTCGGTATCCAGAGACGAGTTTTTGGGCCTGACACACCGCTTCTTTTTCTCATCCCAGACGCGCACGCCCTTGCAGGTCTTGGTTGTCTCGGACGGTTTCGGCGGGTTGGTCCAGGTGGTTCCACCATTCCCGTTGCCACCAGCCGCAAAGGCAAATCCGGGCATGGCGACGGCCAAAGCAAGCAAAACACGCATTAAAATCACTCCAATTGATCACTTGGATAGAGTTTAGTGCAAAAAAGATCCTGCGCCCCTCAAAACGGAGCGTCCGCAATAAAAAACCTGTGAGATGTGCGTCAGCTGTTGATAATCTTGACGCAACTTTGGCTGTTTGAATCCCAAGTGGTGCCTGCCGCGCAGGATTGCGCCTGATGTTCGCGGCCCGAGCACCCCATTGCCGCTGCCAGGGATGGCAACAAGAGTGCTGCGGTCAGCACAAGAGTTCCGACTTTCATAATCCGTCCTCCCAATTTTGTGGGCCTATCATAGGTCCAGAGGACGAATATCCAAAGCAAAAGATGAAAAACGGTTCGTGAATCAAAAAGACCGGCACAGGGCCGGTCTTTGAAGCGAGTAAGCTATATCAGCTTAGTCTTTGAAGACACGTTTGAAAATCGTATCCACGTGTTTCGTGTGATAGTCCATGTCGAATTTTTTGTTGATCCCATCAGTGCCCAGCGCAGCAACCACATCCGCGTCTGCCAGCAACTGTTCCCGGAAATCGACCCGCTCTTCCCAGACTTTCAACGCGTTGCGCTGTACCATGGAATAGGCATCTTCGCGCGACACACCCGCCTGTGTCAGCGCCAGCAAAACCCGCTGTGACATCACCAGGCCGGGGAATTTGTTCATGTTGTCCAACATGTTTTCCGGGAAGACCAACATTTTTTCCACGACACCGGCCAGGCGGTGCAGGGCAAAGTCCAATGTCACGGTCGCATCCGGACCAATGGCGCGTTCGACCGAGGAATGCGAAATATCCCGTTCATGCCACAGCGCCACGTTTTCCATCGCAGGCACCACAGCCATACGCACCAGGCGCGCCAGACCGGTCAGGTTTTCCGTCAGAACCGGGTTCTTCTTGTGCGGCATCGCCGACGATCCCTTTTGCCCCATCGAGAAAAACTCGGCGCCTTCCAGAACTTCGGTGCGCTGCATGTGACGGATCTCGATCGCGACGTTTTCGATCGACGAGGCGATCACACCCAACACGGCAAAGAACATCGCGTGGCGGTCGCGCGGGATCACCTGGGTCGAAATCGGTTCGGGCGACAGGCCGAGTTGGGCACAGACATGCTCTTCGACGGCGGGGTCGATATTGGCAAACGTCCCAACAGCGCCCGAGATCGCCCCGGTGGCCACTTCGTCACGGGCCGCCTGCAGACGGGTTTTGTTGCGGTCCATCTCGGCATAAAAACGGGCGAATGTCAGCCCCATCGTGGTGGGTTCGGCGTGGATGCCGTGGCTGCGACCGACGCGCACCGTGTCCTTGTGTTCAATGGCGCGGGTCTTGAGCGCGGCCAGAACCCGATCCACACCCTCCAACAGAATGTCAGCCGCACGCACCAGCTGGACGTTCAGACAGGTATCCAGAACGTCCGACGAGGTCATGCCCTGGTGCACGAAACGGGCTTCTTCGCTGCCGACGTGTTCGGCCAGATGGGTCAGAAAGGCGATGACATCGTGTTTGGTGACGGCTTCGATCTCGTCGATCCGGGCCACGTCGAACTCCACGTCCTTGGCCTTCCACACGGCATCAGCGTTTTCCTGAGGGATCACGCCCAGGTTTGCCATTGCGTCGCAGGCATGCGCCTCGATCTCATACCAGATGCGGAATTTGGTCTCGGGCGACCAGTTGGCAACCATTTCGGGGCGGGAATAACGCGGGATCATATCACGGCCTTGTGTAGTTCATTGGGTTGAGCGCGGTGTAAACTGTGCAGGACATAACGACAAGACGGGAGCGACACAATGAAACGGATGACCCATGTTTTATGGATTTCGGCGATCATGATCGGTGGGCTGGCTGCCCCGAGTCTGGCGGACAACTCGTCCCAAAGCGCTCAGGTTGCCCAGCAGGCCGGCTCCAATGCATTAAGCACGCTCACCGGATCGCGGAAATCCGGTTCGGGCCATCAATGCAGCGGTCGCTGACCCATTGAGATCGGGCTTTGGCAGATATGTCAAAGCCATGTAACTGAACAATAAGCCAATGCCCCCTTCCGACGAGCGGAAGCGGGCATTTAAATCGCGTTTTTGGTCAGGATTGATGGTCGGAAACCGCGTGCCAGCGTGGTCTCATTCGGCCTTCATATGGGCGAACAGGTCTGAATTCATGCAATAATCGGGGGTTTTGTCCAACTCAGTGGTGCCACCTTGCAGTTCGACACAGCCAGTCTGGTTGCTGCATTGGCTGCAACGCATGACGGCGCGACGGTATTTCTGGGCCTCCATTTCGGGATCGCGCCCGATGGCATCGGCAAAATCGACCCCCATTCGTTCGGCCATACCGTTGACCAGATCGCTGCTTTGTCCGACTTTTGAAAACAGGCCCATGTTGCATCTCCTCACATCTGACCGGTGTGCCATTGGCATTGGAGCATTGTGAAGGGATTGCGCCGGCTTTCCTTGATGTCGATCAATAACGCGCCAAACCGGGTGCCGAACCGGCAAGTGGAGTCACCGGTTTGTGACTGGAGCGCCCAGTCAGTCTCTCTTAGCGTCGGTGCGAGGCATCAGGGTGATGCAAACAGGGCACGCGTGCGGAAGGGGCAGAGGATGTCGAAGTGGGGACTGAGGAGTCTGGTGTTGGCAACGGGCATGGCAGGTCTAGGACTGCCGGTGATTGCCCAAGAGGGCTGGACGCCCGCACTGGGTGAGGAGATCCGCAGCGCGCTTGAAGGGCGCAGCCTGATCTATGACCGTGGTGCGTGGCAGGATTTTAACGCATCAGGGCGCACATTGTACAATGCGGGACGCGACAGCTGGGGATATTGGGCCGTGCGCGATGATCGGTATTGTTCGATGTGGCCCCCGTCGGACATTTGGGCCTGCTACAAGGTCGAAGTCACCTCTACGGCGGTCCGTTTTGTCGATCCGGGCGGGGAGATCACCACAGGCAACTATCGCGATTAAGGCGACCGTCATGCCACGGGCCGGAAAATTATGAATTTTCCGGTCAAAAATCTTATCTAAGATTTTTGCCACCGCCCATGGTGAAGGGCGTTCCTCAGATCAACCGGGTCACCACATGGGCAGAATGTTCCAAGGTGCGATGTACCGGGCATTTGTCGGCGATTTCCAACAGCTTTTCCCGCTGTGCCTGATCCAACCCGCCTTCGAGCCGGATGGACCGGGTGAACTGGTCGATCTTGGATGGTCCGCCCGGAGCGGCATCCTGGGCATGGACCTTGTCGTGGCTGATGTCGACGCTGACACCGTCCAGCGGCCAGCCCTTGCGCCGGGCATACATGCGAATGGTCATCGACGTACAGGCCCCAAGCCCGGCCGAGACCAACCCATAGGGCGTCAGCCCCTGATTGGTTCCGCCATACGCCAGCGGCTCATCAGCCAAGATATGATGATCGGGACCGGATTGGATATCCTGCAGGAACCCGCCGGGGTCGGCCTCGGTGACACGCAGGACGCCCTCCGGAGCACCGGGCGGCGGGGCCGGGGGGCACAGGTCCAGATACCGCTGCACCCAGGCCGAAATTACCTCTGCGGCGTATTCCGCGTCTTCGGCGCGCGAGATCAGGTGGTCGGCGTCATCCAGCGTGACAAAGCTTTTGGGATGTTTGGCAGCCAGAAAGATCTGTGAGGCGTTTTCGATGCTGACGGTTTCGTCGCGGGGACCATGCAACACCAGCAAGGCCGCCCGCAGGTCCGAGATCGCTGGCGCGAGCTGTTCCTGATTGATGTCGTGAATAAAGTCGCGTCCAATACGGAATGGGCGCCCCCCCAACGTCACATCCGCCGCGCCTTCGGTTTCGATCCGAGACAGGGCATCGGTGAAATGGTGGGTCACATGGCCAGGATCGAACGGCGCGGCCAGGGTGACCACGGCCTTGATGGATGCAATCCCCTCCCGCGCACGCAAAACGGCCGCTCCACCCAGCGAATGTCCGATCAACAACTGAGGTGCCATATTGCGCCCGTCCAGATAGCGGGCCGCAGCGATGAGATCCTGCACGTTCGAAGTAAATGTGGTGTTTTCGAATTCTCCTTCGGAATGTCCCAACCCGGTGAAATCGAACCTGAGCACCGCAATTCCCATTCCGGCCAATCGCCCCGCAATGCGCCGTGCGGCGGGAATGTCCTTGGAGCAGGTGAAACAATGGGCAAACAGCGCAGTGGCCAGAACCGGCCCATTGGGCAGGTCCAGACGGGCGGCCAGCTGATTGCCGTCATGGCCGGGAAAAGTGATGCGTTCCGTATTCATCGTGTCGAGATCCTTTTGGCGTTCCATCCAAGATGCGGCAGCGACCAGCCCGCGCCAACCCTTGTGACACTCAGGTCGCGCGAAGGTGAGCAGTCGGGAGTGTGACGGCATCATGGCGCACCGGCGCCCTATGACCCAATGGCACCCACGGGATTGCCATGTTCGCCCCGTACCAAGCGTCTACCTGAATGAAGTCCCACCCGCGCCCCGCGGTCAGTGGGATACCGAAAGGGTGGTCAAATGTTGGATGGAGCAGGACAGAACGGCACCGAAACTGGCGCAGACCCGGGCTGGTACGCGTTTGTGCGTGCGCGCATTGAAGGGGGGCATGACCAATTGTATCAGGCCTTGGGGTGTCCCCAGGATGCCGAGGCGCTGGAATTTCGCCTGCTCAAACGCGGCAGTCGTGCGTTTTCTCTGGAATGCAGGGCCGGGACCACGTCTGCTCTTCTCAAGATCTTTTGCGGTGCTGACGCCGGAGCGGCCTATGCGCGCGAAAAGATGTCGCTGATGGTGATGGCACCAACCGGGTTGGTTCCCGGGGTGTTGGCAGTATCTGATCAAAGGCACTTTCTACTCGAACACTGGCACAACCCTGTTGCCTGGCCCGAGACGTCACAGCGTGCGCCTGCGGTTGCGGCGGCACGACGGATCGGGGATTGGATTGCCCGGTTCGATGCGCGCGCGCCTGCGGGAAACCGGTGCGGGAACTGGTTTGAATATCTGACAAAATGCGGCGGAGACATCGACCTGGGGCAGGTGCCTTGCGCGCGTGATATCCTGTGTGACATTCCGCTGTGCGGCACGGTTCTGTCCCGCAATGACGGTGCGCTCCACAATTTTCTGGAAACTCCGACGGGCGATCTGGTCGGTTGCGATTTTGAAAACGCCCGGATGAAGCCGCGGGGCTGGGATTACATCCAGGGATACATCAGTTTGATCGAACGCTACCCGGAAGCGGCACAACAGGTGATCCAAGCCTATGCGGAAGGGTTCAGCCGTGCCCATCGGGGGGCTTTGTTGGTCAATGAGCTGAACGATGTTGCCCGCATTCTGTTTTGTGCCCGCGCCACACAGGGTCGTGCCCCACAGGAGGTGTTGTCGTGGCAGTAGAGGTTCTGACAGTCACCCTTGGACAGACCCGCAAGATCAAGGGCAAGGATCTGATTTCAGGCGACGAAGATGACAATCAGATCGTTACCGTTTTGGACGGCGGCGACCTGCGCAATTCCTATGTGTTTGAATTCTGGGGCAAGGGTACGCCGACAGAACCGGGGGCCGGGCCGGGCGGGGATGATGAATTTCATTTCGACCTCTCCGGCTTTGATGATGATTTTTCCATTTCGATCAAAAGCTTTGATGAAGGTGACTGTTTCTCGTTCACCAATTTTGACAGCTATTCGGTTGTCGGGAACACCTACACATTTCAATACACAGGGTCGGATGGGCAACCGCATACGGTTTCCATCGATGCAGAGTCGACAAATGGAACCGGGGTTGCCTGTGTCATGGTGTGTTTCGTGCGGGGCAGCCGTATCCGGACACCCGCCGGCCCGATGGCCATCGAGGATCTGAACGCCGGCGATCAGGTCATATGCGGTGACGGTCAGTCCCGTGAGATCCGCTGGGTCGGGGGGCGCAAACTGTCGGCTGCCGATCTGATGGCGCATCCCGACCTGAAACCTGTTCGGTTCGGCCGCAATGCCATCGCGCCGGGGCAACCCGACGCCCCGCTGTTTCTGTCGCCGCAACATAGGGTGTTGTTGCGGGACTGGCGGGCCGAACTGCTGTTTGGCGACAACGAAGTGCTGGCCGCGGCGAAATCCTTGGTCAACGACACCGATATCCGGGTGCAGGAGCCCTGTGGGGATGTCGAGTATTTTCACATTCTGCTGGATGGGCATCACACCGTTTTTGCCAATGGGGTCGAATGTGAAACCCTGATGCCGGCGGAATTGATGCGCAATGCGTTACCGGTCAAAGCCCGCGATGAGATCGCCCATATCTTTCCTGATCTGGTCGGGAATTTGGCCAGCTTTGGGCAATTGTACCGCAGGGCGTTGAAACCATTCGAGGTCAACGCCCTGCGGATGACCTGAGATCAGGCCTGGCCCATCAGGGCCGGGTCAAACGGGTATCTGGTCAGGTTTTCATGTCCGTCTTCGGTGATCAGCACCTGATCTTCGAGCTTGATCGAGAAGTCGCCCCCTTCGGGGCTGACCAACGCCTCGACGCATAACACCATGCCCGGCTCCAGCTCATAGTCAAAAGCACCTTCGACCATGGCATCAGGATAGGCGACCAGTGGCCATTCATCGCACAGACCAACCCCATGCATCATGCAGCCGTATTTTTGTTTCTGGTACTGGCTGTCCAAGGGATGGCAATTGCGCGACAGATCCTGAATGTTCACTCCGGGTTTCAGCATCTCCATGTTCTTCATGATGTGTTCATGACCATGCTGCATGGCATAGACCATATCCGCGGGTGGCTTTTGATCGCCGATCCACCAACTGCGTGAAATATCTACGCAAATGCCGTAGGATCCGACCAGATCAGTGTCAAAGCTGATGATTTCATTGTTCTGGATGATGCGTGGGCCGCATTCCTGGAACCAGGGATTGGTCCGGGGACCCGAGGACAGCAGCCGCGTTTCGATCCATTCGCCACCACGTTTGATGTTTTCGGCATGAAGCACGGCCCAGACATCATCTTCGGAGATGCCGCCACCGGGTATTTGTTCGCGGGCAAATGTCTCCATTTCCCCCACGGCGATCTCGCAGGCGACGGACGCGCACCGCATGGCCAGGATTTCATCGGGGCCTTTGACCGCACGGCATTTTTCAGTCAGTTCTTCGCCCGGCATGACTTCGATGCCCTGCGCTTCGAGCGCGCGCAGACCAGCGATCATGATCTTGTCCACGGCCAGGCGTTTGTTGCCTTCTGAATGTTCTTCGAGCAGCTTGCGTACCTCATTCGAGAACACATCCGCCTGCACATCCACCCGGTCACCACGGTCGAAATAGAACAGATCGGCACCGGCGCGTTGTTCTTTGACCAGGGGGTTGTATTCGCTGAGGAACGGCGACTGTTTATAGTCCCAGATCACCATATAGCCATCGGCACAGATCATCAGCGCGCGAAACGGGTTGTGGGTGTTCCACAGCTGCATGTTGGTGCTGTCGGTGGCATACCGAATGTTGAGCGGATCAAACACCAACAGCCCGCCATAGCCACGATCGTTGATGAATTTCACCAACCGCTCCCAGCGAAACTGCCGCATCCGTTGCAGGTCGGGCAGGTGCAAACCTGCCTCGGCCCACTCGGAAAAAGCCAATTGGGTCGGGCCGATTTCGACACGGTTGTTGTCGTTAGGTGTGTTGTCGCCCAGCGTTGCACCGCGTGTGGGGTCGATCTTGCGGGTGTCGCGATAGTGTTCGTTCATGGCTGGTCCCTGTCTGGCAACGATTCCCGAACGAGTTTGCAAAGCGTCGCGGCGTCCATCTTGCCCATTTCCGACATTCCTGACACATGTGTTCATTAATCTGTCGCCGGCGATCAACCCGCCACAGCCCCGGTCGCCCCCACCAGCGGAGCCTGATATGGACCCCATTGTGCAGGAACGTATCCCCTATGACGTGTCAGGCAGCCACAGGCTGCCGGGCGTGCGTCCGCTGTCTATGGATCAGGTGATCGTGCGCGATGAGGCCTTTGTCGGACAGATGGCGGAACGCGACAGGGTGCTGCAAACGCGTCGACACGATGTCGTGGCGCTGCAGGATGGGGCCAAGGCGGCAGCCGATGAGCTGTTGGATCTGGTGTTGAACCTGGCCTATCCCGCACAGGCAGGGGCCGCGGTGGTGCGTCGACCAGATACCAAATCCGTATCAATTGACCGGACGGACCCATTGGGAACGGTTGGCCGGTTGGTTCAGGAGGATTTCTGCATCTTGCAAAAACAGGGGGATGAACACGTTCTGACGGGGGCGGTTTTGTGTTTTCCTGCAAGCTGGATGTTGGCGGAAAAGATTGGCCGCCCTTTGACGGATATCCACATGCCTGTCGATGGCTATGACCCCGGCGTTGCCACGCGTGTGCAACGGCTGTTTGACGGGGTGCAGCCAGGGCGGCCCATGTGGCGGTATAACGTGCTGCGCTACAATGATCCGGATTTGCATCAGCCCCGCAGCCAATACGCAAAGCGCGGCGATCAATCCGACAAGAATGCAAAATATATCCGCAGTGAACGGCAGGTCATTCTGAGGCTCCTCGAAACACGGGCGGTGGTTTTCTGCATCCACACCTTTGTCGTGTCCAGCTGTGCCGGGGATTATTCGACCATTCCCGGCTGAGCTCGCGTAGAGGACAGACGATATGCGCCCACCGAACTTGCGAATTTGCAATTTCGGTGGGTAGAAATCGTTGTTTGCTTTGCATCAGGGCAGGTAGTTGACCACACTGGCCAGCGCGCCCGAGCTTTGTAGCATCACCAGCAGGCCGGTCAGCGACAGAACATGGGTGTTCAGGCGGAAATCTTCGCCCCTGACCAGATTGACAGCGGCCAGCGAAACCGCAACCGGTGCAGAGAGGAACACGACCATACCCGTCATTCCCCAGGTTGCGAGCCTGCGAATGTCGCTCGCGGCCTCTTCCTGGTCCGGAGACAATTCGGTCGGATGGGGGCCGACCCGAAAGGCCAGTGCCAGAGTTTCCTCCTGGGTGAGGTCGATCAACCCGACTTCACCGCTATGCGGAACCTGACCCAGAATGGTGTCATAATGTTCCATCAGGTCGGGCGCAGTTTCATCCACATCTGCAAAACGCTGACCGTGCTGGTCCAAGATCTCCTGGCGACCACGGACACGGCGCGGCGAAATATGGGAGAACGCTCCCAGAAACTCATCGATTGGCAGCGCCGTGTCCGGGTCCATCCATTCGACCTGTTCGGCGTCGCAGATGTCAACCATGCGATACAGCAGCACGACCATCATCAATTCGGTGATATCGCGATCTTCGCGCCCCGGAAGGACCGGGGTGAATTCGATAGCGATCCTTTGGATCTGGTCTTCATAAGAAGGAACTGCCTGCCCGCAGTTCATGTTTCCAAGGTCCTCAAGTTCGAGGTTGACCTTGTATTGGCTCGTCAGAACGACGGCTGTCTTGCCGCCTTGGATAGTCTGGCGTTCGACCGGGTGTCCATAATCTTCTAGAGTTGCCGACACGATCCTGCTGAATTGGTCCAGCGGGTTTTCTGCGTAACCATAGAATACTAGTCCACCGTGATATCTGCCTGTAGTGGTCACGATGACGTCCTCCAGTTGCCTTCATTACGGTTAACGCTATGCCGTGAAAGAGATTAAAATGTGACGCAAAACAGAAATTGCAGCGGCACGTATGATCTGGGTGACGTTAGGTTCGAAAACTGGATTCCCCTGTGTTTCAAGGCGCATCAGGTAAATTAGTTGTGAAAAATTAAGCTTTGGGGCAAAACCTTGGCGCGGATTGGTCCGCATTCAGCCACAAAAGGGAAAAAGCGGATTGGATTTCCGCAGACCAGGGGACAATCTGTTCAGCGGTCGATCTGGGCTCCCATGATGGCGATCGCCTTTTGATAGACCGTGGCGGCGTTCCATTCCTTGATCACTCGGAAATTCGGTTCGCCCGGTTGATACCCTTTGCCAGGTCTCCACCCTTTTTTGCGCAGGTAATAAGCCGTCGATGCCAGGGCATCCGCCTGGTTGTAGAAATCGATGCGCCCATCGCCGTTTCCGTCCTGCCCGTATTGCAACGCATTGCCCGGTAGAAATTGGGTGTGCCCCAGTTCGCCATGTTTTGCACCCAATGTCGCAGGAGTGATGGCCCCCTGATCGACCAGCTTGAGCGCGCCAATGGCGTGGGGCACAAAGAAGTCGGACCGACGGCAATCATAGGAAAGGGTTACGATGGCCGACACGATCTGGCTGTCGCCCATGAAGCTTCCAAATGCGGTTTCCATGCCATGAATGGCGATCAACACGCCCGCGGGCACACCGTATTTGCGTTCCAGTGCCGCGTAAAAATTGGCATCTCTTGCTTTGCGTTTGCGGCCCTGCGCAACGATCGTGGTGGACCCGCGCACTTTCATGAATTTGTCCAAACTGTATTTGAACGACTTCTGATTGCGGTCAGCGGCAATCGTGCGGGTGGCATATCGTGACTGCGCCAGCGCCTTGAGCCCGGGAGATTTCACCCCAGCCTGTTTCGCGGTTCTGGCGAAATCCTTTTTCCATGCGTTGAACCCAGCAGATGTATTTCCGCATGGCGCAGCCAAAGCGCTGGTTGCGAGGCTTGCAAAAACAACGGCGGGAAAAACAAGGTGACGCATGAAACCGGCTTTCAAAACAAGGACATTGCCTATTAGCCTAAGCCATTTGTTCCGAATTGCCAGCCAAAACACGGCACGGGCGTATTCGCATCAGGCAAAGGCTGACGCAGACGCCAACGCCAGCCCATCAGCCACCGCCGTCATTGCATTGGCATTGTAGATTCGGGCATTGGGACACAGTTGGCGCAGGTCGGTTGCGATCGCGTCCAACAAGGACGATCCGCCGACCAGAACGATCCGGTTGATCCGTGGCGGTGCAATTTCGGCCAGTGTCAGCGCCTGTGTGGCATGGTCGGTGATTTCGCTGACCTGATCGCTCAGCGACCGGTTCAGCGCCTCAGATGACAGCGGCACCGTCAGGCCGCGTTCCAGAACCTTCAGATCGATGCGTGGGGCCGGATGATCCGGCTGGTTGGCCAGGATCTTGCCGCGTTCCACGGCAAAGGCCACATCATGGCCCAACTCGTCCTCCAGCACGCTGACCAACCGGGTCAGCTTGGCCGGCTCAACCGCGTGTTGGGCCAGGTCGCGTGCCTTGCGTCGGGTGTCGGCGCTGTAGAGGAAGGGAATCATCTGCCAGGTGGCCAGATCGTTGAAGATGCGGTTGGGTGCGGGCAGGGTACCCTGGCCAAAGCTGTTGCGGATGGCGCTGCCCCGACCCAACAGGGGCATGACGTGATCAATGCTGAGCCGGCGGTCAAAATCCGTGCCCCCCAACCGCAACCCGTGCGAAATCAGCACCCGGGTGGTGCCATCGCCCTGTTGTTCGAACACGGTATAGTCCGACGTGCCGCCACCGATGTCGACAACCAAACCCAATCCGGCCTCTGGCGCGGTTGCACGCAGGGCGGCTTCGGGTTCATACATGAATTGCACATCTGCAAAGCCAGCCCGCAGATAGCAGTCGCGCAGGTCAATTTTTGCCTGCGCATTGCGCGCTGCATCCTGGCTGTGAAACAGCACGGGACGCCCGGACAGCGCATGGGTGAAATCCTGATGCGTGGCAGTTTCTGCCCTGGTTTTTAACGCGCGCAGAAAGCGGGCGATGATGTCGATGAAATCCATCTCCTGTTTGTAGATCCGCCGTTTCTCCCGCAACAGAGGCGTGCCCAGAAGGCTCTTGAGCGCGCGCATGAACCGGCCTTCGTCGCCTTCGATCAGCGCCTGTGTGGCGTCGCGACCGATCCGCATGCTGCTGGCCCCATGATCAAAGAACACGGCCGTCGGCAGCGTGGTTTCACCCGCCTCTACATCAATCAGCCAGGGACGACCGGCAACCGTTACTCCGGCTGCGGAATTCGATGTTCCAAAGTCGATACCAAGTGTGTTGGGTGCGGCCATGGCGCGGCTCCTGTCGATCAGCAGAGCCGCGCTGAATATCGGTTGCTTGTGCCGGAATCAAGACTGCAGAACGGCAATGACTTCGATCTCGATAACCATGTCCGGATATACCAGATTGGGCACAGGAATGCCGGTCGTGGCCGGGCCGGGCGCGGTGTAGGAATTGGAGCGGATCAGCAGATTTTCATGCAAGGCCTCGGCAGAGGCGCTGCCCTGATAAAAGGTGGTGACCTTGACCACATCATCCAGATCGGCCCCGAATTCGGCCAGGACCCGTGTCACATTGCCCATGGCAATGCGGGTTTGGGCCACCATATTGCCGGGTTCCAGCACATTGGCCTGCGCATCCAGGGCAACCTGACCGCCGACGTGGATGACCTGCCCGGATTTGACACCGTGTTTATAGGGCAGGGCAGTGGTCCAGTTCCAATGCCCGTCAGGCCAAACATGGCTGATCTGACCGTTGGTGCCGATACAGGCTGTGGCAGCGATGCGGGTCGTCAACCCGTCATGGGGAAAGGACGGCACCGGGATGCCCGTTGGTGTCGGACCGGGATCGGGGAAATATTCGGCGCGGATTCGGGCAGAGATTTCCCAATCTTCGGCTGTGCCATCGCCCCGATAGAATGTGTTGACCTTGACCACATCTTGCAGATCGGCCCCCGCGGTCTGCAAGGCGCGCGACAACCGGTCCATCATCAGTCGCGTCTGGGTCACGATATCATCGGGGTGGGCGACAGATCCATCGGCGGCCCTGGCCGTCATGTCACCGGTAAAGATCATGTCGCCGCATTTGATGACATGCGAAAAGGTGGCGGGCAGACCAGGCATGTCATCCAGATAAAACGTCTGACGCGGCAGGGTGCCGCCATCTGCGTCACGCATGGCGACACCTTCGATCTCGCACAGCATGTCAGGGTAACACAGCTCTGGCAGGTTGATCAGATTGACCACCGGCCTAACCTCGGGGCCGATGATGTCGGCCATCTGAGCCAGCAGCCGGGATTCATCCTGTGCGTTCCCGACATAATAGACGACCAGCCGTACCAGATCCCCGAAACCGGCTCCCAGATCGTTCAGCAGGTCCGACATATAGGCCATGGAATTGCGCACCTGGCTGTCCAGATCTCCGATATTTCGCACGTTGCCCTGCGCATCCAGATCCACCTGACCACCGGTAAAGATCAGATCCCCCGCCCGCACCGCGTGATGGTGGGTCAGCCGGACCGGCCAATCCCAATGCCCGTCTGGAAAACTGTATTGTCTGGTCATGTTGTGGGGGATCCTTGGCATGTGGAACTGGCGAGAGTCGCAAGTAAGCACAGGTCCGGGACACCAGCCAAGTGTATTTCCGACCGAGGCCGGTCGCCTGGCCACAAAAAATGGTGCCTGATTTGGCACGCCTCAAGCCAGAAGTGTTGTAGCCCCAATGGCGGCTGGGCGGACCAGGCCGTCATCCAACTGGAGGCCAGCATTATTGCGTCGCCTTACTGGTCAGTTGCTCCTGGGTAGCTGACAACGCTCCGATATCTGTCGTCCGCGTGGAGCTGCCAGTAGAGCGCCATCATGCGTTCTGACAGCAGGCCCACTTCTCCCGATCCAATGGGCTGCCCATCTATTTTGGAGACAGGCATGACGCCTCCGGCTGTTGATGTCACAAAGACCTCATCCGCCGATTTCAGGTCTTCAACCGCAATATCCTGCGCGTGACACGGGAGGCCCATTTCTGCGCAGAGGTCAACGATGGTCTGACGTGTAATGCCCAACAGGACGCTCAGGTTGGGTGTTGAAACCACGCCGTCCTTCACTGCAAAAATATTGAATCCGGGTCCTTCGGATACGTTGCCGTTGACGTCAATCAATACTGCTGTGTCCGCCCCCCGTTCATAGGCCGCATACAGCCCCTTCACCATATCCAGCCAATGGTAGTTCTTGACCGTCGGATCGACCGAGGATGGCGGGATGCGCAGAACATCCGTCACGGCCAGGTGCAGGCCACGTTCCATCTGTTCCTTGTTGGCGACAGAGCCGAATGGAATGGCGAACGCGATAAAACGGTTTTCTGCATCCCGTGGGTCCCGGCTGAACTCCGGGGATGTCCCTCGGGTGCAGATGAATTCCACATAAGCGTTCTCGAGCCCGGACAAGGCCACGCAATTGTGCAGGATTTCCGTCACTTGGGCTGTGTCATATGGAATCGACATATGCAGTTCCGACATCCCGCGAAAAAAGCGTTCCAGATGGTCGCCCAATCTGAAAAATGCGCCGTTCCACACATGGACGACATCATAGGTCGCGTCTGAGTGAAGAAACCCATAGTCCAGAACCGAAAGCTTCGCCTCCTGGATCGGCAAATACTGCCCGTCCATATAGGCAACGCCGGGTGGGTAGGTGCGAGGGTCGACGTGGCGCGCGGTTAACTTGGGCAATTTGTGCATGATCGAACTTTCGATGAAAAGAGTCTGCTGGTCCGATTAAAAGTATCGGATTTTCCTGAGCATTTTGCCTGATATTGAGTATGCTTCCGGGCAAGATGATGCAAATTTGGCAAGGAGCGTGAACAATATGCCTGTCATACTGGATGACACCGACAGGAAGCTTCTGGAGCTGCTTCAGCGCAACAATCGTCTGACGGCAGACGAGTTGGGGGACCATGTCGGAACGTCACGCTCGTCGGTTCAACGGCGCATGAAACGGTTCCGGGACGAAGGGGTCATCGAAGCGGACATATCCGTCCTGTCCGCCAAAGCCGTCGGGCGTCCTATGACCTTTATCGTAGAAGTGGAACTGGAACGTGAACGCACTGACCTGCTGGATGAGTTTCGCCGCTCAATGCTGGCGTTGGATGATGTTCAACAATGCTACTACGTCACAGGGCACACTGACTTCATTCTGATTGTCACGTCCGCGGATATGGCCGCATATGAAGAATTCAGCCGACAGGTGTTTACGGACAACCCCAACATTCGAAGGTTTCACTCAAACGTCGTGGTGAGCCGCGTCAAAGCTGGTTTGCAGGTGCCGCTTTAGCATTTCGGCCGGGGACATCTATTGTTCGACGAATGCCCATTCCGGTCTCAAACCGATCTTTGGGGGTGTTGCAGATCGCTCCCGGCGTGGGGCGCGGGCTGCAATACGATTGAAAAAGGGCGTCCCAGATCGGCACGCCCTTTTTCAGTTTTAACAGTCAGCAGCTCAGCAGCTGTAATACATTCCGAATTCCACCGGGTGGGGTGTGTGTTCGAACAGCTGGATCTCTTCCATTTTCAGCGCGATATAGCCGTCGATCTGGTCCTTGGTGAACACGTCACCCTGCAGCAGGAAGTCGTGGTCGGCGGCCAGCGCGTCGATGGCTTCACGCAGGGAGCCGCAGACGGTCGGGATGCCTTCCAGCTCTTCGGCCGGCAGATCGTACAGGTTCTTGTCCATGGCTTCGCCGGGGTCGATCTTGTTCTTGATACCGTCCAGGCCGGCCATCAACAGCGCTGCAAAGCACAGATAGGGGTTGGCAGCTGGATCAGGGAAACGAGCTTCGACGCGCTTGGCCTTGGGCGATTCAGTCCATGGAATACGCACACAACCGGACCGGTTGCGGGCCGAATAAGCGCGCAGAACGGGGGCTTCGAACCCGGGGATCAGACGCTTGTAGCTGTTGGTCGCCGGGTTGGTGAAGGCGTTCAGGGTTTTGGCATGCTTGAGGATACCACCGATGAAATACAGTGCCTCATCCGACAGATCGGCGTATTTGTCGCCAGCGAACAGTGGCTTGCCGTCTTTCCAGATCGACATGTTCACGTGCATGCCGGTGCCGTTGTCGCCATAGATCGGCTTGGGCATGAAGGTGGCGGATTTGCCATAGGCGTGGGCCACATTGTGGATCACGTATTTGTATTTCTGCAGCTCGTCGGCCTGTTTGGTCAGGCTGTCAAAGATCAGGCCCAGCTCGTGCTGGCAGGACGCAACCTCGTGGTGGTGCTTGTCGACCTTCATGCCCAGACGCTTCATGGTCGAGAGCATTTCGCTGCGCAGGTCCTGAGCTTCGTCGGTGGGGTTCACCGGGAAGTAACCACCCTTGAGGCCAGGGCGGTGGCCCATGTTGCCCATTTCATATTCGGTGTCGGTGTTCCATGACGCATCCGAGGCATCGACTTCGTAAGAGACCTTGTTGATGGTGTTGGAGAACCGAACGTCGTCAAACAGGAAGAATTCCGCTTCGGGGCCCATATAGGCCACATCACCGATGCCGCTGGACTTCAGATAGGCTTCGGCCTTCTGAGCGGTGCCGCGCGGGTCACGCTCATAGGCTTCGCCGGTGTCGGGTTCGACGATCGAACAGTGAATGCAGATGGTTTTTTCCGCATAGAACGGATCCACATAGGCCGACGTGGTGTCAGGCATCAGTTTCATGTCCGAGTTTTCGATCGACTTCCAACCGGCAATCGAGGAACCGTCGAACATAAAGCCTTCTTCGAGGAAGTCTTCGTCGACCAGGTCCACGTCTACGGTCACGTGCTGCAGCTTGCCGCGCACGTCGGTGAAACGAATATCCACATATGCGGCGTCTTCGTCTTTCATCATCTGGAGAACTGCGTCTACGCTCATTCCCTTGGTCCTTCTGATTGTCGAATTTCAGATTGCGTTACAGGGCCTGCCGGGGCAGGCCGGGCTATTACAGGGCGTCCGAGCCGGATTCTCCGGTCCGAATGCGAATGGCTTGTTCGACGGGGCTGACAAAAATCTTGCCGTCCCCGATCTTGTCTGTTTTTGCGGCGTCCACGATGGCCTCGACGGCGGCATCGACCTGATCGTCGTCCAGCACCACTTCGACCTTCACCTTGGGCAGAAAATCCACCACATATTCGGCACCCCGGTACAATTCGGTGTGGCCCTTTTGACGTCCAAAGCCTTTGACTTCGATCACGCTCAGCCCCTGGACGCCCACGTCCTGCAAGGCTTCTTTGACTTCGTCGAGCTTGAACGGCTTGATGATGGCTTCGATCTTTTTCATTGGCGGGCTCCTGGCAACGTGGTGCAAGCTTGTCTTGGGTGCTCAGATCACTTTCAAATCGCCGGGACAATCGGTTAGGCTGAAAACATTGGAGCCGCGTGACCTGAAAATCAGAAAATGCCCACTTTTTGTGCGGACTGCTCGAAAAATGAGCAAAATTGAATCCACGAAAGGGACCATATGGCAGAGGTTTTGACTGCGGGTCAGATGCGCGCGATTGAACAGGCGGCCATTGCATCCGGGTCCGTCACCGGGCTCGAATTGATGGAGCGGGCAGGGGCCGGAGTGGTCGCTGCCATATTTGAGGCGTGGCCCCAATGGCAGACGCGAGGGACCACCGCCTCGCGCTCTCCGGAGAATTCTGGCCAAGAAGACGCTCTGAAGGCCGTCGTTCTGTGCGGGCCGGGCAACAACGGTGGCGATGGGTTTGTCATCGCGCGGCTGTTGACGCAATCCGGTTGGGAGGTAACTGTGTCGGTGTTGGGAGATCCGGACAGGTTGCCGCCGGACGCCCGGACAAATTTCGACCGCTGGGTGGAACTGGGGACATACACACCGTTGACCAAGAACAGCCTGGGAACGGTTGAGACCGGGCCGGACCTGGTTGTGGATGCAGTGTTCGGAACAGGGTTGGCCCGCAAGATCGAGGGAGATCTGGTGGCTCTGTTTTCCCATCTTACGGCGTTGCGTGCAGAGACCGGCGTCAAATGCGTTGCCGTCGATATTCCTTCGGGGGTGTGTTCGGACAGTGGCCAGATATTGGGGATAGCCCCACGTGTGGATCTGACCGTGAGCTTCCACGCTGAAAAGCTGGGGCATACTCTGGGCCAGGTCCAGGACCATTCGTCCCGTGTCGTGGTCTGTGATATTGGATTGCCCCATGCAACACCTGCCGAGGCACGGACCCGCTATGCCTGGAAAACAGAGCCGCCCGATGCGGATTCATTGCGCAAAACACCCCTAGCGCAGAAATACAGCTATGGTCACGTGCTGGTTCTGTCCGGAGGCTGCGGCCGTACGGGCGCGGCACGGCTTGCCGCGCGATCCGCGCTGAGGGTTGGGGCCGGATTGGTGACATTGGGGGTGCCATGTGATGCCCTGACCGAGGTCGCCTGTCAGACTACGGCGGTCATGATGACCCAAGTCTCTGATGCGGCTGCCTTGAGGTCCGTGTTAGAGGACAGGCGGTTGAACACCCTGTGCATCGGACCGGGGCTCGGGTTGGATGAACGCGCGCGCAGCCTGGTCGAAACGGTTCTCGAACACCGACGCCCTGCAGTGTTGGACGCCGATGCGTTGACGATGTTTCGTGATGATCCCAAGGTGCTTTTTGCCCGGCTGCACGCAGGCTGTGTCATCACCCCGCATGGGGGCGAATTTGCCCGGTTGTTCCCTGATCTTGCCGAACGCCTGATGGCGACAGCGGACAAAGGACCAGCCTATTCCAAAGTCGATGCGACCCGATCAGCAGCCCAGCGGGCCGGGTGCACCGTTTTGTTCAAGGGAGCCGATACGGTCATTGCGACCCCAGATGGGCAATGCGCAGTGCATGTGGCCCAGTTCGACCGGTCGGCCCCGTGGTTGGCAACAGCCGGGTCCGGGGACGTTCTGTCCGGGCTTGTTGCAGGGCTGTTGGCACGGGGGATGTCCCCCATGCAGGCGGCAGAAACGGCGGCATGGCTGCACGTGCAATCTGCGCTGGATTTCGGACCTGGATTGATCGCCGAAGACCTTCCCGAGATCTTGCCGCACACACTGCGCAACCTGATAGGGTGATCCCGGGTCTGCGGCCCGCAGTGGTCATATGTGTCAGGCGGCGCTTTGCAACGGGGTCGCCGGCAAGGGGCCACATTCCACTTCCAACCCGCCTGCATAGACAATGTGGGGGCTGTCGAAATGCAATTGAAACAGGCACCGATCCATTTCGCCCAGATCAGTGATGAATTCGCCGTCGATCAGATCGCCAATTGCGGCCATCGCCTGGGACGCGCCGAAAACGGCCTTGGCGCGCCAGTCGCGGACCAGGATCCGGTGATCGGCGGGCAGGTCCATATCCTCTTCGGGGCGGGTGTCCCCCAGCGAACCCGCGGCAACCCGGACAGTCCGGACACGGCTGGTGGTCGAGGAAATACCCCTCAGAAGGACCAATCCCGCATCGCGCGAAATGATCTTGTCTCCGGCTACCAGATCCTCAACGGCGACTTCGCCCCGTTGGGTCAGAATAATCGTCCCGGTCAGAAAGCCCGTGATCGCGGGCTGCACAGGCGCAGACGGACTCCGCCCGCGGGCAGAGATGGTTTCTTGCATATTCATGGCAATACTCGCTCGGTTGCCTCATTTTTTTCTTAGAATGTGGCAAAAAATCGTTACTGCTGCGACCTTTTTCTGCCCGAGCGGATGAAATTGACAACTTGGGTGGCCAAACAGGCTCAGTTTCCTCTCGCATCCTAGGAGAAGCTTTGTTATTTAGCGCCGCACGCGCAGCACATAGCGCGTCAGGTTGCGGGTGTGGCGGAATTGGTAGACGCACCAGATTTAGGTTCTGGCGCCGCAAGGCGTGGGGGTTCAAGTCCCTTCACCCGCACCATCAAAACCTCTCTTTTTGCACGTTGTATCAATATATTATGGGCTTGGTTGCGTGTGTCGACCATACATTTTTCCCGTGTTTGGTTAAAACTTGGCTAGATCTACGTTTGGTTTTCCCGGGATGGGTGACCCCGTATCGCGTATCCATCTTGGTTCCGGCGCTGGTAAAACCGGGAGTACGAATCGTGAGATTCGCAAACCCAGTCATAAGAGCGCAAACACATCGGTGTGCGACGTGGATTTGGCATTGCTTGGCGTGGTGTGTTGGACCCCAACAACGTCTGCACCGCCAGCCGGAACACGCCGTAGCGTTTCGGATATGGATTCCGCGCTATAGCGTGCTTCTATGGACTCTGCTCGCCAGTGACAGAAGGGGCTTTTGATAGGTGCAACCACTCGCACGGCATTGACTGTGGTGCTGGCGGAAAAAACATGTGGGGTCGCCGCTGTGGCGCCAATGTCTTAATGGGTTCGGCAAACCACCATGTTTGATTGGGTTTCGTCAAAAATCGCTTTTGAAACCAGCCCGTGCTCCGGACTTAACGACGTGACGGTGGGAAACTAGAGGCCACTTGGGGCCGCGATGAATGGCGTGTCATCGCTCGCGCCTTGTGCCGCGCTGAACACGCTGTGTCGGGTGTCGCAAGATGGTCCTGGACCCGCGTTGACAATGGGTTCAGGCCACTTGCACGCGTTTGCGCAAGTGGCCTGTTTTGTTAGGTTTTTCAGAAGTTACAGCACTGTGTCCAACTGGACGTCGTCGACGCCCCAGGCGTAGGCAATGTTGTTCTTCTGGTGGAATTCCAGAACATTGGTGCCAACCAGCTGATCGGCTGCGTCAATCGAGAACTGCGACGCACCCAAACCGTTGTTCGGGGTGGTGTCCAGGTACCCGATGCTACTGCCGTTCAGGATCACTTCGACCTCGTCGGAGAAATCCACATCATAGCCGTTGAGCGACAGGATCAGTTCATCGGTGCTGCCAACAAAGTCAAAGCTCACGATGCCATCTGCATCGGACAAGCCGTTGAATTTGTTGCCATACGCCGCGCTCTCTGCGCCGTCGATTACCAGGGTTTCTTCGTGAGTCGGTGCAGGCGGCGGCGGTGGTGTGGTGTCCGTCGCCAGCTGAACATCATCAACACCCCAGGCATAGGCAATGTTGTTCTTCTGGTGGAATTCCAGAACATTGGTGCCAACCAATTGGTCGCCCGCATCAATCGAGAATTGCGACGCACCCAGACCGTTGTTCGCGGTGGTGTCCAGGAACCCGATGCTGCTGCCGTTCAGGATCACTTCGACCTCGTTGGAGAAATCCACATCATAGCCGTTGAGCGACAGGATCAGATCATCGGTGCTGCCAACAAAATCAAAGCTGATGGTGCCATCTGTATTGGACAGACCGTTGAAGTTGTTGCCATAGGCCGCGCTCTCTGCGCCGTCGATCACCAGGGTTTCTTCGTGGGTCGGTGCAGGCGGTGGCGGGGGCGGTGGGGTTGTGGTGTCCGTCGCGAGTTGTACGTCGTCGACGCCCCAAGCATAGGCAATGTTGTTCTTCTGGTGGAATTCCAGAACATTGGTGCCAACCAATTGGTCGCCCGCATCAATCGAGAATTGCGACGCACCCAGACCGTTGTTCGCGGTGGTGTCCAGGAACCCGATGCTGCTGCCGTTCAGGATCACTTCGACCTCGTTGGCGGCGTCAATATCATAGCCGTTGAGCGACAGGATCAGATCATCGGTGCTGCCAACAAAATCAAAGCTGATGGTGCCATCTGTATTGGACAAGCCGTTGAAGTTGTTGCCATAGGCCGCGCTCTCTGCGCCGTCGATCACCAGGGTTTCTTCGTGGGTCGGTGCAGGCGGTGGTGGGGTCGTGGTGTCCGTCGCCAGCTGGACGTCATCAACACCCCAGGCATAGGCAATGTTGTTTTTCTGGTGGAATTCCACAACGTTTGTGCCAACCAGCTGATCGGCTGCGTCGATCGAGAATTGCGACGCGCCCAGACCGTTGTTCGACGTTGTATCGAGGAACCCGATGCTGGTGCCGTTCAGGATCACTTCGACCTCGTTGGCGGCGTCGATGTCATAGCCGTTGAGCGACAGGATCAGATCATCGGTGCTGCCAACAAAATCAAAGCTGATGGTGCCATCTGTATTGGACAAGCCGTTGAAGTTGTTGCCATAGGCCGCGCTGGCGGCGCCGTCGATCACCAGGGTTTCTTCGTGGGTCGGTGCCGGTGGTGGTGGGGGCGGTGGGGTTGTGGTGTCCGTCGCCAGTTGAACGTCGTCGATGCCCCAAGCATAGGCAATATTGTTCTTCTGGTGGAATTCCACAACATTGGTGCCAACCAATTGGTCGCCCGCATCAATCGAGAATTGCGACGCGCCCAAACCGTTGTTCGCGGTGGTGTCAAGGAATCCGATGCTGGTGCCGTTCAGGATCACTTCGACCTCGTTGGCGGCGTCAATATCATAGCCGTTGAGCGACAGGATCAGATCATCGGTGCTGCCAACAAAATCAAAGCTCACGATGCCATCTGCATCAGACAAGCCATTGAAGTTGTTGCCATAGGCCGCGCTGGCGGCACCGTCGATCACCAGGGTTTCAACATGGGTCGGTGCCGGCGGTGGCGGCGGTGTGGTGTCGGTTGCCAGCTGGACGTCATCAACACCCCAGGCATAGGCAATGTTGTTCTTCTGGTGGAATTCCAGAACGTTGGTGCCAACCAGCTGATCGGCTGCGTCAATCGAGAACTGCGACGCGCCCAGACCGTTGTTCGACGTTGTATCGAGGAACCCGATGCTGGTGCCGTTCAGGATCACTTCGACCTCGTCGGAGAAATCAATATCATAGCCGTTGAGCGTCAGGATCAGATCATCTGTGCTGCCGACAAAATCAAAGCTCACGATGCCATCTGCATCGGACAAGCCGTTGAAATTGTTACCATAGGCCGCGCTGGCGGCGCCGTCGATCACCAAAGTCTCGTCGATGGACACGGCGAAGCCGTCAAGTCCGCTATAGGTTATTGTTCCTGTCATAAGAAAACCTCGTTGTCAGAATTTTGTTAGTCGTGAGTTTGTGGGCTATCGTCGCCAAGTCACGGATCGTCTCACTGCTCTGTGACATGGCCAAAGGGGCTCATTGAATGAGCCGCACGGCAGGACGACCGGACAACGCCAGTCACGCCAGCGGTGCGTCTTTCCGTTAGCGGCGTAACGTTCTAGTCACATGCCAACTCAACTACCCAGGTACATCTTTGGGCATTGGGCGCGCGCGCGGAAATTCTGTTTTGTGTCTGCATTTATACTAACTGCCTGTAATTAAATGAAACTTGCAGCGCAAGTGCTCGAATTTTTTTGATCCAGATAGGCATGGGCGCTAATTGGCGTCAAGATGGGAGTGGTGCGGTTTTTGCTTTTCAGTTGCGAATGAGTCCTCGTTGCATCAGTTCGGCGGGAGCAAGAGATCCCGTTTATTTCTTTTCGGCGCGGGCCATTCGCCTGTCCTGTACAGGCCCGGATCACCACCACGCCCGCGGTGTTCGGCGGGCAGGCGCGTTGAGAAAGACCACCATTCGCCACCGGTTGTGCACCAGCAGGTCAGCTGTCTCAAAACAACCCTAAGGGACGATTCTGTCGATTTTTGGGCGAAGTTGCTAAGCAGGTCGCGAGGGCCACAAAATTTGGTCCGCTAGGCAGAAAAACAAAGGATCACTGACATGGAAAGACCGAGCGACCTTGATGTGGCTAAGTTGTTTTCGTTGTGTTTGGAAAAAATGCGCGTGTTGGAGCTGGAAGTTGTACAGGTGACGGATTTTCAGGTTGCCGAAGAGCGCGCCCGATCCATGGGCAAGGCATCGTTTACCCCCATGTTATCGTCGAGTTTCAATGATTTCTCGAAGGATGACGCGTTTTGGTTGTTTCTTCAAAAAGGCAGCAAGGATGTGGGGTGCGTTGCCTGCCGCCGGGACAATCTCTATTCGGAATCCCTGTCCGAATTCTGGTCAAGAACCCAAAAGAGATACTATGGGTTGTGTGACGCCGGTGTGTCACATTCCCATGCTCCCATGGCGGTGAATGAAATCCGGGGGAGTGTCGCCTATCTGGGAGAGTTTTTCATTGCCGAAACAGCCAGAGGGTCGCGCAAACAGCTCGCGCTGTTCACGCATGCGTTGCACGCCTATGCACACCTGAAATGGAGACCGGATTGGTTGTATGCCTTTGTTCGGCTGGGTGACAATCGAAAAGGCTATGGTGTGGAATACGGGTTCAACCGGCATGTCCCGGCGGCACAAATTTGGCCATCGCCCCCGGACGGCAGGCAAAACAGCGAATATCTCACTGCTATTTCGCGTGAAGAAATTCTTCACATGGCAGATTGCTATTGGAGAAACCCGGATTTGTTTCTCAGCTTTGACTCACTCACCAGCGTCGAGAAATTCAGGACATAGGGTGTGCCTTCGCTGTCTTTTACCGGAAGCATGAGGCGCATGAAGCTGATCTCCATCGGGGCACTCATTCCCGGCATGTCGACAATTCGGGTTTGTGGGCTCAACAGCCCGATCCCGCTGTGAGAGACGGTTTGAATGCACTTTTTGAGACCGGCAAGATCGGCTTCATCCAAAGTGCGCAGAAATTGCGCCATCATATCGGTGTCGTGGGATTTCAGGGCTCGGGCTGTCAGGCTTTTGTATCCGACTTTGTGAATGGTCGGGATGGAATTGTCTGTATCCGGGCCACTGACGAGATCGAAATGTGGTTCCAACTGGTCGCAGGCTTCCAGCCTGCCACCGTTTTCCTGCCACCAGGACGACACCATATCAATCGTGGGCGGTTCTCCCATATCAACCAATTGTCTATGCGCCGATTGAAGGATGGCATTCACCAGATGCGACGCCTTGGATTCGACATTGTCGGCAGGGCGGATAGAAAACTCGGTAGCTTGCAGATCGTCGCTCTTGCGAAAAAGCTCACCCACATCGGTGCCCAGCGCTTCGGCTATGCGGGCTGCAAAATCAATGCTTGGCAGGCTGTTTCCGTTCAGGACAGTGGTTACCTTGTTGATGTTCTTGTACCCGGCAGCCCGCGACAGTTGTGCGCGGTTCAGGTCCCGGCTTTTCATCAGACGTGTGATGTTGGTTTTCAAAACATTCAATGTGCCCAGATTTGTCGTCATCCTATCCCCGCAAATATTGGGTAAAAATTTTGATACCTTGATATCAAAAAACATATACAGGTCAAGCGAGGTAGGGTCATCAACGTCGCGTCACGGTTGTGAGGGTGGGCCTGCGATCGGCCGCACTGGGCGTGTCGCACGCGCGGGTCGATGGTGAGCGTGGACAGCCGGGACCAGTATGCGTGACATTGCACGGCGATCAAGACCGCCGCGCGCCGCAGGCCGGGACGCGGGATGGGTGCGATCAAATTGGCCCGGTGGCCTGTGGCTCCGCAAAGGCCGGATTAACGGGGAAGAACCTGATTGATTGCCCGTTGCAGGCTGTCCAGCGCTGCGTCCAGTTCATCCTCGGTGGCAACAAATGGGGGGGCCAGCATGACGTGATCACCGACACGTCCATCGCGGGTGCCGGGCATCGGGTAACAGATCAGCCCTTCGGCAAAGGCGGCTTTCTTGAGCTTGGCTGCGATGCCGAGTTTGGGGTCAAAGGGTGTTTTGCTGTCGCGGTCCTGAACGAATTCGATACCGCGGAACATGCCCCGGCCGCGGATGTCACCCACATGCGGGTTCTGCCCGAACATGGCGTGCAGGCGGCTCTCCAAATGCTGTCCCAGCTGATGGGCACGGCTGGGCAGATCGCGGTCCAAAAGCTCCTGCATGACGGCCAGTCCGGCGGCGGCGGCGACCGGGTGGCCGACATAGGTGTGCCCGTGCTGAAAGAATCCGCTGCCACGTTCGACCGCCCCATAGATGTGATCGCTGCACAGCATGGCTCCGATTGGCTGATATCCCGCGCCCAGCCCTTTGGCGATGCACAGGATGTCAGGGGCGACACCATCGGCATCACAGGCAAACAGATGGCCCGTGCGTCCCATGCCGCACATGACTTCGTCCAGGATCAGCAGCACGCCATAGGTGTCACAGATTTCGCGGATACGTTTGAAATATCCCTCGACGGCGGGGACCGCGCCCAACGTCGCGCCCACAACCGGTTCTGCCATGAAGGCCATGACGGTCTCCGGACCCAGACGCAGGATTTCCTCCTCCAGCTCCTGCGCAACGCGTTGGCCGTAATCGAACTGGCTCTCATCTGCGCGGCGTTCGGCATATTCATAGCAGGGGGCAATATGGCTGACATCGACCAGAAGCGGCGCAAACTGTTGTCGGCGCCAGGCGTTTCCGCCCGCGGCCAGCGCGCCCAGCGTGTTGCCGTGATAGCTTTGGCGTCGGGCGATCAGATGACGCCGTTCAGGTTGGCCATTTTCAATGTGGAACTGACGGGCCAGCTTGATGGCGGCTTCGACCGCTTCGGAACCGCCCGATACGAAATAGACCCGGTCCAGATCGCCTGGTGCATGTTTGATCAGCAGATCGGCCAGCTGTTCGGCTGGTTCAGAGGTGAAAAACCCGGTGTGGGCAAACGCCACAGCGTCCAGCTGATCCTTGATCGCCTGGGTGACACGGTCGTTGGAATGCCCCAGGCAGGACACTGCTGCGCCGCCGGAGCCATCAAAATAACGTTTACCGCTGGCATCGATCAGAAAACACCCGTCACCGGCAACTGCGACGGGGGGCTGGGTGTGGCAATGGCGGGGGAAAACATGGCTCATGGGGGTCCTCATGCGGCGAGATGTGAGAGTTGCGCGGTCAAATCCGCGACCGAGGCGGCATTGTCGGGGTAAAGTGTTCCGTCAGCCGCGCATAAACTGTTTTCGAACCCGACCCGGATATCGCCACCCAGCCGGGCGGCCTGGATCAGGCAATTATGTTCGTTGGCCCCAAAGGCGCAAAGCATCCAGTTGGTTCCGGGATGGAGTGTGTCCAGCAATGGGGCAATCTCCTGTGGATTTGATGTCTGACCCGCGACGTAACGGCCCAGAACCAGAATGACGTCGCTCTGGCTGGGCCGAACGATGCCACGGGCGGTCCACGCCTGCAACAATGCTGCATCCGCCGTGTCATACAGGATATGCTGGACCCGTGTGCCATTGTCGGCGCAGGTCCCATAGACCGGATCGGCCAGCGCGGGTGCACGGGCGATTTCCCGGATCGAAATGCTGGCCCATTTCGGCGCGACCCGGTTCAATGTGTTCAGCTGTGCGGGGACATCAAATATCCCGGCGCTTTCGGTGGTGATCTGGACTGCCATGTCCGGCACCGCATTGGCCAGTTCATCCAACGCCTCGCGGTAGCGGCCCGGGTCCAGCGAATGGGCGCCGGCATCGTCGCGGACATGCAGATGCAACGCGTCGGCTCCGGCCCGGTGGCAGGACCGGGCCGTCGCGATGGTTTCGGACAGGGTCACAGGCAGGGCCGGGTGGTCGGCATGGGTGCGCCGGGCCCCATTGGGGGCCACCATAATCAGGGGGCGGGTCATGATTGGGGCCACATGCGCAGCCCCGGCGAGTCAAACAGCGGGCGATTTGTGACGATGGCGGCACACCGGTCTCTGGAACCTGCTCTGGCAAATGCCAGGTGGGGCACCGTCCAACGCCCGATGATGGCATCACAAATGACGACGACAGAGGTAAACGCGGGCAATGCGGGGGGCATGCAATTAATTCCTGTGACAGACCCGCACAGCATGTGCAAAAACAAGGGTCAGTCAATGTTGACAAAAAATAACATATGTTATGATCCTGGAGGGGCTCAGAGAGGATGGCGGGCATGGATCCGACGCTGAAAAATCGAACGCTCACAACGCTCAAGGAGGCGCTCCCAACATTGCCCCCACAGTTGCGTCTTGTCGCGAAATACATTGTTGATCACCCGTCTGATTTTGGGCTGGACCCGATCCGCGAAACCGCGCGCAAGTGCGATGTGAGCACATACACCCTGGTCCGTATGGCGCAGCAGCTGGGATTTGATGGCTATGACGCCCTGCGCGAGCCGTTTCGCCAAGCGCTGGTTTCTTCCAACGCGTTTGTCGAGCGGCCCGCCTGGTTGGATGCGCTGCGTGACCGGTCCCAATCCGGGCAGGTTCAGGCAGACGCGGCCGTCAATGCGATGGCGATTGTACAGCGGTCGCTGGAGCGGCAACAACCGGAACAGATGGAGCGGGTGGTGCACATGTTGCTGGGGGCGGACACCGTGTTTTTGACAGCGGTACGGGCCAGCTATGCCATGGCCTATTATTTACATTATGTTGGGCGTATGGCCTTGCCATCATTGCATTTAATTCCCCGTCACATGAGCAGTGCCATTGATGAATTGCATTCGGCCGGGGAAGGCGATGTGTTGATCGCCATCAGCGTGACGCCCTATTCGCGTGAAACAATCGAGGCCTGTAAATTTGCCCGCAGCAAGGGGGTAAAGCTGGTGATGATTTCAGACAGCGAATTGGTTTCCTCTGAATTTTCCGCTGACGAAACCCTGGTTGCCTCGGCGCTGTCGACCCATCATTTCGGCTGTTACGCAGGCGTGATGGCCGTGATCGAAAGCCTGTTGGCCCTATTGGTCAATTTGGGTGGGGATGCGGCCCGGGATCGAATCAAATCCTATGAAGACCTGCGCAAAGGAACCAAGGCATATTGGGATGGGCCAAAAAAACATTAGTTTTTGCCTGACCAATTCCGCACCTTTGGGGATGGGGCCGGTTTGGTGGAACGGTATGTAATGAATGTGTTTTTCAAGTGGTCGATCTGCCCGAATGGCGAAGATCCGGTATGCGCCCGGCGCAATGCCCAGGCGGTATTTTGCGTTTGGTCGGTCTGAGAGGGGAATTCTGTGGTATAGTTAGAGCATTGAAGACAAAGGATTCCATGCGCGAGCACGCTGATACAGTGTGGCAAAATTACTGTACTCCGACGCCGCCTGTTGCCAGTGATTGGAAGATCGCCGTTTGGCTCCCATTTTTGATGGGTCGAAACACTTTATTCGTTGGGCAACACATGACGAACGTTTTCAAGATCTCTTCCGTGGCGGTGGCGCTGAGCGCCCTTGTGGCAGGTCCTGCGGCCGCCGAAATGAAATACGACAATGGTTCTGGCGGATCGGTGCTGTTGTACGGACAGCTGAGCCCAGCATATGTCTGGGTGGACGACGGCGTATCCACCTATTCGAACCTGGTGGACAATGGACATTCCAACAGCCGGGTTGGCCTGTGGGTAACCCAGCCAGTGGGGCAGGACACCTTTACCTTCAACTTTGAAACCGCGCTGGGGCTGCGACAGTCGTTTGCGGTCAGTCAGAATTTCACCCCAAAAGGCGTTAACTGGAGCAGAACCTTCCTGCGCAAAATCGATTTTGCCTATAATTCGGACCAATACGGGAAGGTTTCGTTTGGTCTGGGCAGCATGGCCACCGATGGCATCGCCGAGAGTGACTTTGGCGGCACCGGCATGGCGTTGTACAACGGCATTGGGGATGCGGCTGGTGCGTTCCGTTTCCAACCTGTTTCGGGGATCGGGGCAACTGTGCCAATCGGCACGGTAACCGCCAGCCTGGATGGTGGGCGTCGCGGACGTGTCCGGTATGATACGCCGGAATTCAACGGCTTCCGTGTTGCGGTTGCTGCGGGTACAGAAGTTCTGCTGGCCAATGACGATGATTTCTATGACATTGCGTTGCGTTATCGCACTGACGTCGGAACGGCCAAGTTCAAGGGCGGTTTCGGCTGGTCTCGTCGGGTGCGTAATGGCGTGAACCGGGACAATACTGTGGGGTCGATGGCGTTAGAATTGCAATCTGGCCTGAATTTTGCCGTTGCGGCGGGCAACCGCCATGGCGGCGGCGACTATACCTATGGCAAGATCGGCTATAACGCCAACTGGATCTCTGCCGGGCAGACATCATTGGGCATCGACTATTATGACGGGAATGATTTCCTGGTGGGCGGGTCGTCTTCAGGTGCCATGGGGATCGCCATTCAGCAAAAAATCGACCGCATCAATACCGAGGTTTACATGGGGTATCGCACCTATGAGCTGAACGACACCGCAACCGTTTATCACGATATCGATTCCCTGATTGTCGGCGCCCGCTGGAAATTCTGAACCGACCCGACAAATCAATCCGTCATGCAGCGCGCCCCGAATTGGGGCGCGTTTGTCGTTTTGGACCGGGCAGGCGGGCAGGAATCGCGTCTGTGGGGCCGGGTTGGGCGGCAATGCCTCTTGCACCTGAGGGCGTGGACCAATAGAAGGCCTCAAATTGTCCGGGGGCGAAGTCTGCGCGCTTGCCCCGAATCTCTTATGGGGAATGAAGATGCAGGTTACCGAGACGCTGAACGAAGGTCTGAAGCGCGGCTATAACATCACTGTTACTGCTGATGAGCTGAACGCCAAAGTCAATGAAAAGCTGGCCGAAGCCCAGCCTGAAGTCGAAATGAAAGGCTTCCGCAAGGGCAAAGTGCCGATGGCGCTGCTGAAAAAGCAGTTTGGCCAGCGTCTGCTGGGCGAAGCCATGCAGGAAACCATCGATGGCGCGATGAACCAGCACTTTGAAGACAGCGGCGACCGTCCGGCGCTGCAGCCCAAAGTCGAAATGGTTGACGGCGACGACTGGAAAGAGGGCGACGACGTCAAAGTCGAAATGTCCTATGAAGCGCTGCCCGCGATCCCCGACGTCGACCTGGCGTCGATCTCGCTGGAGAAAATGGTTGTCAAAGCTGATGACGCAGCCGTTGACGAAGCGCTGGCCAACCTGGCCGAAACCGCGCAGGATTTCAAAGCCCGCCGCAAAGGTTCCAAAGCCAAGGATGGCGACCAGGTTGTCATGGATTTTGTCGGCAAGGTTGACGGCGAAGCATTCGATGGGGGATCTGCCGAAGATTACCCGCTGGTTCTGGGGTCCAATTCCTTCATCCCCGGCTTTGAAGAGCAGCTGGTTGGCGTGAAGGCCGAGGAAGAAAAAGACTGCACCGTTTCTTTCCCGGAAGATTACCAGGCCGAGCATCTGGCCGGTAAAGAAGCCGTGTTCACCTGCACCATCAAAGAGGTGAAGGAACCGGTTGCTGCCGAGATCAATGACGAAATGGCCACCAAATTCGGTGCCGAAGATCTGGACGGCCTGAAAGGTCAGATCCGTGAGCGTCTGGAAGCGGAATATGCAGGTGCATCGCGCGCCGTCATGAAGCGTGGTCTGCTCGACGCGCTGGACGGTCTGGTGTCCTTCGATCTTCCTCCGTCGCTGGTCGAAGCCGAAGCCGGTCAGATCGCGCACCAGTTGTGGCACGAGGAAAACCCTGATGTTCAGGGCCACGACCACCCCGAGATCGAAGCCTCTGACGAACACAACAAGCTGGCCGAACGCCGCGTGCGTCTGGGCCTGCTGCTCGCCGAGCTGGGACAGAAAGCCGAAGTCGAAGTGACCGACGCCGAGATGACCCAGGCGATCATGAACCAGGCACGTCAGTACCCAGGCCAGGAGCGTCAGTTCTTTGAGTTCATCCAGCAGAACGCCCAGATGCAACAGCAGATGCGCGCGCCGATCTTTGAAGACAAAGTCGTCGACTATGTCTTTGAACTGGCTCAGGTGACCGACAAGGAAGTGCCCAAGGACGATCTGCAAAAGGCAGTTGAAGCCCTGGAAGACGAATAACTGTCAGGGCCCCATGGGTCTGTGCCAGTGAGACAAGCGGGGTCGCCTTTTGGGCGGCCCCGTTTTTTGTTATGACATCCATTGCGCGAATTGGGGGATGTAGCTCCAGCACGGGTTCCCCGATGACCTTTTCCCAATGATTTTCCCGGCGACTTTTGTAGATGTCGTGTTAGCCTGATCCCGTGATCTTCAGGGAGGGACACATGACAAAGAAATTATTGGCTGAATTTATTGGTACGTTTTGGCTGGTTCTTGGCGGGTGCGGCAGCGCCGTGCTGGCCGCAGGCGTTGCGGACGTGGGGATCGGTTGGTTGGGAGTCAGTCTGGCCTTTGGTCTGACAGTCATGACCATGGCCTTTACCGTCGGGCATATTTCGGGCGGACATTTCAACCCGGCTGTGACTTTGGGTCTGGTGATAGGCGGTCGTCATGATGCCAAAGAGCTGGTGCCGTATTGGGTCGCACAGGTTGTTGGCGCGGTTGCTGCTGCTGTGGTGCTGTATGTCATCGCCATGGGACAGGCCGACGCCACAGGCGTTGGGGGATTTGCGTCAAATGGCTATGGTGCTGCCTCCCCACAGGGATATTCGATGACGGCAGGTCTGTTGACGGAAATCGTCATGACTGCGGTGTTCCTGATCATCATCCTGGGGGCAACGTCATCAGGCGCACCGGCGGGGTTTGCACCGATCGCCATCGGGCTCGGGTTGACCTTGATCCACCTTATTTCGATTCCGGTGACGAATACGTCTGTGAACCCGGCACGGTCCACTGGCGTGGCGTTGTTTGCCGATGGTCCGGCGATGGCGCAGCTGTGGCTGTTCTGGGTTGCACCACTGATCGGCGCAGCCGTGGGGGCGATCATCTGGAAGGCTCTGTCGACGACTGGCGACTGATCGCCCGATAAAAAAGCAAGGCAACCGGTGTTATTGTATCAACGCGGTTGCCTTGAGCATCCCGCGGCGTTTGGCTTCATAATAGTAGCCGCGGGCATACCAGCTGACGGCAGTGTCGTAATTGCCGTCCGAGAGCAGCCAGGCACCGCGCAGGTATTTGACGGCGAATTGCAGGTTGGTGTCTGCGTCCAGAAGATCGCTGGCCTGACCTTTGAACCCCATGCTGCGCGCAGTTGCGGGCAGGATTTGCATCAGGCCGTAGTAGGGACCGTTGCGGGCCCAGGGGCGGTGCGTGCTTTCGCGGATCACGACCTTGTGGACCAGGGCACGGGGCACCTCATAGTGGTCGGCCCATTTGTTGATCAGCCGTCTCAATTCCGGGGTTTCGTTCGGATACAACGGGGGCTCGGTCGGGGCGGCGCTTTGGGATCGTTTGCCCCGTCGGCCGCATGCCGAAAGTACAGCGGCTGAAGAGAGTATCAGAAAAGCGCGACGGTGCATTGGACAGTGCCTCGGTTTGATGGAATTGAGGCCACAGTACGCAGGACCCGGACGCTGACAAGGGGGCTGTCGTTTATGAGCGGAGGACTTCCGATGGTGGCACGGGGAATGAACGGGGCGGCAATTGTCGTGCAATCCACGGTGCAATCCGCTCTACAATCCATTGCGCAACCCGCTGTGCAGGACATGTTTGCATCCATCAGGTTTGACCCCTGATTTTATTGGGTTTGATATCAAAAGAGTGCCGAAGGTATCAAAGCCACTGAAATACTCTCGTCCTAACCTGTTGAGTTGTGGACATGGGGTGTTGAGGGGCATCAAGCTTGGGGAAAGCGATCAGGACACATGAAAAAGGCCGCACCCCCTGGAGGGCGCGGCCAATTCTGTAAAAACCAGTGTCTGGATCAGACGTTGGTTTCTTCGGCGTCTGCCGGTGCGTCGTCTTCGTCCGCTGCGGACCCGATATCGTCAAACAGTTCAGCGATTTCGAATTCGGCGCGGGCTTCTTCTTCGGCAGCCAGCTCCTGGATGGACTTGCCCGATGCCTGCAGTTCGGCTTCTTCGGCCGAACGGGCAACGTTCATTTCGATCTCGACTTCGACTTCGGGGTGCAGTTTGACGGCAACAGCGTGCAGACCCAGGTCTTTGATCGGTTTGATCAGGGCAACCTGTTTCTTGTCGACAGTGAACCCGGCTTCGGTGGCAGCTTCGGCAGCGTCCCGTGGGGTGACAGACCCGTACAGGGCACCTGCGTCCGACGCGGACCGAATCACGATGAACTGCTGACCGTTCAGCTTGTCACCCATGGCTTCGGCTTCTGCCTTGGTTTCCAGGTTGTGGGCTTCCAGCTGTGCTTTCTGGGTTTCAAAGTGGGCAATGTTCGCTTTGGACGCGATCAATGCTTTGCTTTGGGGCAACAGAAAGTTGCGGGCGTAACCGGCTTTGACGTCAACGACGTCGCCCATCTGGCCCAGCTTTGCGACGCGTTCAAGAAGGATAACTTGCATATCAGTTTCTCCTTACTTCACAGCATAGGGCAGCAGGGCGAGGAAGCGGGCACGTTTGATGGCACGGGCCAGTTCACGCTGCTTCTTTGCCGAGACGGCGGTGATGCGCGACGGCACGATTTTGCCACGCTCAGAGATGTAGCGCTGCAACAGACGTGTGTCTTTGTAGTCGATCTTCGGCGCGTTGTCGCCCGAGAAGGGGCAGACTTTGCGGCGACGGAAAAATGGTTTTGCGGCCATGATTTAGCGTCCTTTGTTAAGGCTGAGATCAGCGGCGCTCGCGACGGTTGTCGCGTTCGTCACGTTTCTGCATCTGGACCGAAGGCCCTTCGGCGTGCTCGTCGACCTTGATGGTCAGAACGCGCATCACGTCGTCATGCAGGCGCATCAGGCGTTCCATTTCCTGAATCGCCGGCGCAGGTGCGTCGGTTTTCAGAAAGGCGTAATGGCCCTTGCGGTTTTTGTTGATCTTGTAGGCCATCGTCTTGACGCCCCAGTACTCGCTTTCGACGACGCTTCCGCCGTTGTCAGCCAGAACGGCACCAAAGTGTTCGACGAGGCTTTCCGCCTGCGCGTTGGACAAATCCTGGCGCGCGATCATGACATGCTCATAGAACGGCATGTGTTCTCCTGTTTCTGTCGAGGCGCATTTCAAAGGCGAGGTCCTGACCCTTCCGCGACCCCACCACGAGAGACTGCGCGGTTCAATAAAACTGCGGAAGGCGAGGGTCCATATACAGGGTTTGCGTGCAGGAGCAAGGGGGCAGGGTCCGTTTGTGCCCGCACACTCGACGAAAGACTGGCAGAAACACTGGCGGGAACAAATGCGGTGCAGGTTGGCGTTGCACGTTTGAGTTGTGGTTTGAAAAAGAACGTGCCCGGACAATTTCAATGTCCTGCCCCATTTTCGACACTTAACACACCCAGATTTGGTTAACACAGCTTAAACGCGCCGATGCCAACGTGAGGCAGGCGCTCTTTTATCAAAGGTCAAATTCGATGGCAGCGCTCGATACATCAGCACGGATCCCCGGCGACGCTCGGGCTTCGTCCCGCGGTATTTTTGATGATGCCATCCCCTTGATCTTCAACTTTAAACCGGATGTCACCTTTCAGTCGATTTTTCTGCGTGTTCTGGGAACGGCGCTGGTGCTGAGTTCGGCCATCATGTGGATCATTCCCGGCGCTTCGGGGGATGCGCAGATGGTGTTGATGAAGCTGGGAATGTCGGTGTTCATGCTGTTTTGTGGTCTGGCCGTGTCGATGATGAACCATCCGGATGCCCGCCCCGACGCCTATTTCGACCCGATCCGTCGCGAAGTCCGTGTGCTGCAGAAAAGCAACCGGGGGCGTCCTCAGACCGTTCTGCGCCGCAGCTATGACTCGTTGGGGGCCGTGCGGTTCCAGGACAAAACTGTCGAGCTGACAGATATGGATGGGTCGATCCTGATGCGGTTGTCGCTGAGTTCGGCCGAAGAACGCCACGCCTTGCGGTCACAGCTGACCGGAGTGGTTCCGATCACCAGCTGAGCAGTGCCCAAACTGATATAAACGTTTTGCCAAGCCCGGTCCGTCGCCGGGCTTGTGTTCGTGTGTTCACAGATGCTGTTGGAAATCAAACACAACGTTGAATTGCTGATCGTGTATTCTGCCCCACATGTCACTGATACATGTTCAACACGGAGACTCCCCTGTCATGAAATCCATTCTGTTTGCCGCCGCTCTTGCCACTGCTGGTGCCACCGCCGCAGTCGCTGCACCTGAAAAATACGTTCTGGACAGCAGCCACAGCCAGGTTGTGTTCAACTATAACCATCTGGGGTTCTCGACCACCTATGGGATGTTTTCCGGTTTTGCCGGGGAAATCATGTTTGATGCGGAAAATCCCGCAGGTTCGAGCGTTTCCGTTTCGATGCCGGCCCGTTCGATGCTGACGGGGTGGCAGGAACGGTTCGACCACTTCATGTCCAAGGACTTCTTTGGCGCAGGTGACGCGGAAATGGTGACGTTCAAATCGACTGGCATCAAAGTAACAGGTGACACGACTGCCGATATCACCGGCGATCTGACGTTGAATGGGGTGACCAAACCCGTGGTTCTGAATGCCAACCTGAACCAGGCGGGTGATCACCCGATGGCGGGCAAACCCTGGGCCGGATTTGACGCGACCACATCGGTGTTGCGGTCGGATTTTGATCTGGGCAAATTCGCTCCCTTTGTCAGCGACGAAGTTCAGATCATGATCTCGATCGAGGCCATGAAAGCCGACTAAAGCCAGGCTCTGAAGGAGCCGGAAGGCAAATCAAAGCGCCGGGTCCGTGAGGATCCGGCGCTTTTTGTGTGTGAAGAGACCGTGGTGCGCAGGACGGTTTAAGGTGTGTGTGCCGCTGTCAGGGCGATCCCGATATCGACGCCAAAGGCCAGCGATCCTTCGTCCTTGACGCCTCGACCTATATCGAAATCCAGCCGGTTGACCTGAACCGCGCCGGCCATCGTGGCAACACCATCGGTGATTTCGAGCGTAAATGGCAGGGTCAAGGGCAGGGTCTTGTCCCGAATCGTGAGCGTCCCGATGGCAGCATAGGTGTCGTCGGTCCGGGAAATATCCGCCTGAAACTTGGCGGATGGGAAATTGGCGCTGTCAAAAAAGTCTGCCCCCATTGCCTGTGCCGTGACCGACCCCAGCGACAGTGAGGCGACATCGATCGTGACCGTGACGGACCCGGCCTGACCATCGGTGACTTTCGGATCAAAGGTGATTGCAGCGTTCCAGGTGCCGAAACTGCCCTGAACGGCGCTGCCCATCTGGGTGACACCAATAGACAGCGTGCCACTGCTGACTTGCCAATTTGCGGCGTGATCGGAGTCGGCTGTTGGGGGTGTCTGTGCCTGGGTCTCGGTCGTCTGGGACGTGTGCTGAGCGGTGTCTGTCTGGGCCGAATGCGATCCAAAGGCTCCCAGCAGGCCGCCGGCCCCCAAAGCGGCCGCCCACAGGAACAGGGCAAAAACGGCGGGCAAGAGGCTGTGGGATTGGTCAGGTGGGGTTGGGGCGGTGTTGGTCCCGGGCAACATGCGGCGCAGGGTTTGATCGCGATCAATCACATGGTGTTTGATAGCACCGGCAACATGCAGAAACACAGACAGGAACAGCACGTAGATCAGAATATGGTGCAGCGCGCCGAACAGCATGGCGGTGGCTTCGGATTTGGCGACAAACGGCAGGTTCTGTCCAAACGGCCACCAGATGGGTGCAAAGCCGGTCGTGGCGGCGTGGTGGATCCATCCGGTCAGAGGAACGAAAAGCAAGGAGCCATACAGCAACCAATGCACGGTTTCGGCTGCGAGCGCTTCGACGCGGTTGTCAGCATTCAATAGTCCGGGCTTTGGCTGCGTCAGCGCCCAGATGATACGAGCAAGAGCGATCAAAAAGATACTGACGCCAATGGTTTTATGGAGCGAGAACAACAATGTGGCACGGTTGATTTCGGCCTGACCACCAGTAAAGCCGGAGCTTTGAATCTCATGTGCCAGAGAGTTGGCGAACAGTCCCAAAGGGATGACGGTCAGCATCAGTAGGACGGTGGTCCAATGAAATGTCTTGGCCACACTGCCGTAGCTGCGCTGGGAATTGGAAAAGGGCACGGGGCGAGATCTCCTGTTCGCGGTCGATGTGTGATATTTCCAAACTATTGCCTGGAACGCCAATCGCAAAGGTGTGCGTGCGCACAATGGCCGTGCAAGGGTGGACAGATTGGGTTTGCGCGTCTGGGTGCTTGTTTGTACCGGCATGGCCGTCTAAACCAACATGAAAGATCCCCAAAGGAGTGAGAGATCCTGATGACGACAGCTTTTGTTTTTCCCGGGCAGGGGGCGCAAACCATTGGTATGGGCAAGAGTTTGGCCGATGCCTATCCTGCGGCGCAAGCAGTGTTCGACGAGGTCGATGACGCGTTGGGAGAGAAGCTGAGCGCGCTGATCTGGGAAGGTGACATTGCCGAGCTGACCCTGACCCAGAATGCGCAGCCCGCGCTGATGGCGACCTCGATCGCTGCGATGCGCGCGCTTGAGGCCGAAGGGATCACGATTTCCAGGGCCTCTTTTGTAGCGGGGCATTCTTTGGGCGAATATTCGGCTCTGGCAGCGGCCGGGTCGATCAGCATAGCAGACACCGCGCGCCTGTTGCGCACCCGTGGTCAGGCCATGCAGAGCGCGGTTCCGGTTGGCGAAGGCGCAATGGCAGCTGTTTTGGGGCTGGACCTGGACGCGGTGCGTGCCGTGGCCGACGCCGCCGCACAGGGCGACGTCTGTCAGGCCGCCAATGACAATGACCCGACACAGGTTGTGGTTTCAGGATCCAAGGCTGCGGTTGAGCGCGCTGCTGTGATTGCCAAGGAAAAAGGGGCCAAACGGGCGGTTATGCTGCCGGTCAGCGCGCCGTTCCATTGTGCATTGATGCAGCCGGCGGCCGAAGTGATGGCCGAGGCGCTGGCCGGGGTGCAGATTACGGCACCTGCAGTGCCACTGATTGCCAATGTGCGCGCCGATGTGGTGACGGATCCGGATGAGATCCGCGCCTTGTTGGTCGAGCAGGTGACGGGGTCGGTGCGCTGGCGCGAAAGTGTTCAGGCCATGGCGGCCAAAGGTGTGAGCGAATTCTGGGAAATCGGTGCCGGAAAGGCACTGTCTGGCATGATCCGCAAGATTGATCGCTCGCTGGCCTGTCGTCAGGTCGGCGGTCCCGAGGATGCAAAAGCCGCGGCCGAGGCGTAACCGGAATTTTTGAAAAATTCCGGCCCGTTTTCCGTGTCGGAAAACGGCGCCAGCGGGTCGGGTTGGAAAGGAAGATAAATGTTTGATCTTACAGGCAAGAACGTGCTTGTCACCGGTGCGTCCGGTGGTATCGGGGGAGCAATTGCCAAGGCGTTGCATGGAGCCGGGGCAACCGTGGCATTGTCCGGCACCCGGATTGAGCCGCTGGAGGCATTGGCGGCAGAACTGGGCGAACGCGCCCATGTTCTGACCTGCAATCTGAGCGACGCCGAAGCCGTCGAAGCGCTGCCGAAGCAGGCAGCAGCGGCGATGGGGTCGGTCGATGTTCTTGTGAACAATGCCGGTATCACCCGGGACAACCTGTTCATGCGGATGAAGGACGAGGAATGGGACAGCGTGCTGAACGTGAACCTGACCTCGACCATGCGTCTGTGTCGGGGTGTTTTGCGCGGGATGATGAAGGCGCGTTGGGGCAGGATCGTCAATATTTCGTCCGTGGTTGGCGCGACCGGCAACCCGGGGCAGGGCAATTATGCTGCATCCAAAGCAGGCATGATTGGCATGTCGAAATCGCTGGCTTATGAAGTGGCAAACCGGGGCATCACGGTCAATGCCGTTGCACCTGGTTTCATCACCACAGCGATGACCGACAAGCTGACGGATGATCAGAAGTCCAAGATTCTGACACAGGTACCCGCGGGACGTATGGGCGATGCTGAAGAAATCGCCGCGGCGGTGTTGTACCTTGCCAGCCCCGAAGCGGCTTATGTCACGGGCACTACGCTGCATGTGAATGGCGGCATGGCGATGTTGTAAGCGGGCGCGGCGCGCTGATGAGGCCACAAGGGCACAGACCATCTGTTCAACACTGTTGAATTTGAGTTTGACACTTGTACCCTTGGTCCGGCATCACCATGTGCACGGTTCCCGGGCGACACCCTGTCGCTGGGTCCGGTAACAAACCGACCCAGCGAAATCGTTTGCCTCTGGTGTCGTCTGTGTTATAGGCGGCGCATCTTTTAACGGGCACCGGCACAAGAGTCGGGTCCGACCGCCCCCGCAAGGGGAAAGCAGTCGCCCTGATCGGGCAAAACCAAGCCACCCCGATCGGGCGAGGGCAGAAACGGGTCGAAAGGCCCAGAAGAACGAGGAAAGAACATGAGCGACGTCGCAGACCGCGTGAAAAAGATTGTTGTGGAACACCTGGGTGTTGAAGAAGACAAAGTGACCGAGAACGCTTCGTTCATCGACGACCTGGGCGCCGACAGCCTGGACACCGTCGAGCTGGTCATGGCCTTTGAAGAAGAATTCGGCATCGAAATTCCTGATGATGCAGCCGAAACCATCCAGACTTTTGGCGACGCAGTCAAATTCATCACCGAGGCTTCCTGATCCACTCAGTGGACCAGAAGTACCGTTGATTTCCCGAACGGCGCTTTCCTTTTGGAAAGCGCCGTTTTTCGTATGCAGGTCCTGTCGTTTAGCAGCGAGACTGAGATTGGGTGACTCTGTGTTATACTGAGGCCCGACAATTGGTTTAGGAGGCCGCCCAACATGATGATTTTTCCCACTATGGAGCTGCAAAACGGGCGTTGCGTGACCTTGGACAAGGGCAAGCTCGATTCGGCAATGATCTGGCATGTTGACCCGGTCGAAACGGCCCGCGGCTTTGCCGCGGCTGGGGCCGAATGGATGCATTTGACCGACTTTAACGCTATTGACGGGGATGATGGAAACGAAGCGCTGATCGAGGAGATCGTTCGCAGCGTCGGTATTCCCGTCCAGCTGGGTGGCGGTATGCGGACCCGCGACGCGGTCGAGCGTTGGATTGACAAGGGGGCGGGACGAATCGTCGTTGGTACCTTGGCTGCGCGAGATCCTCAGGTGGTGATCGAGCTGGCCAAGCATTACCCCGACCAGATCGTTCTGGCCGTCGATGTGTGGCAGGGGCAGGTGATGACCGAAGGGTGGCGTCAGGCCGGCGCATTTTCGCCTGAGGATTATATCAAAGCCTTTGAAGGGGTGCCCTTTGCCGGGATCGTCGTCACCGACATTGACAGTGATATGGATGACGTCGAAGCCCAGCTGGGCCTGATTTCGGGGCTGGCGGCCACGGCAAAGTCGCCGCTGATTGCCAGTGGGGTGGTGCGCTCGGCCGACGATATCTCGCGCCTGAAATACTTGCCGAACATTTCAGGAGCCTTGGTTGGGCGTGCGTTGTTCCGCAAAACCATGTCGCTCGAAGAGGCGCTGGAAGTTGCCCGACCAACCCCCGAGGCGGTGGCCGAATTCCAGTAACGAAGAGGCTGTAGCCAATTTCAGGATTCAGGATGAACAGGCCGGGGCCAAATGCGGTGCCGGTCGAAAAAACGGATGCTGCTAGGCGCTGCCGCTCAGCACCGTTTTCAAGGCGGCGGCGCTGAGACGTTTGCGAAACACAACACCGGCGTAATTGGAGTTGTGCCACACAACTCGGGCCGAAATCTGTTGCCCGGATACACCGATCTCCATCGCAGCCCCCGGATCACAGGCAGTGGACAGGCGGATTTTTGCGCCCAAACGGCTGAGATCCACCACCTGCGCCTGCTCGATCACAGTTGAAAGCTGGATAACGCAGGCCAGTGCGCAGGGATAGCGTTTGCCGCGCTTTTTCAATGTGCTGTCTCTGGCTTCGATCATTTTGATGGCTGCGGCCAGCATCAAAAGACCCAGAGTTGCATAGACACTGATCCGTCCGATAGGGAGCGGGGTTGATTGGCTGATGGGGGCGGCACCCTGCGGCGACGCCCGTTCTGTTTCGTCGCAAGGTAGCGGTACGATGTCCTTGCGAAAGGTCTGCAGATGTCGCTGGGCCTGTAGGCGACCAACCATTTCGAATGCGCTGTTGCGTCCGTAATTCCTGTATTGCGCCAGTATCTTACGCTGTTGTTCAATGAGCTTGACGGCCGAAACAGATGCCCGGCCAATTCCGGTCGCGGCGAGTTTGGCACGGAAACGTTCGGGGGCGGTCTGGATCAGGCGTGAGCGTAGTTTTTCGGGCGCGCCGGCGGGCTGACCAGTTTCAAGAAAGGTCAGGAATGCCTGGCTTTCGGTCAACATGGCAAAAAGTTCTTCCTGGACGCGGCAATCCATTTTCTGCTGTCCGGCGTGTGAATGCGCCGGGGAGATCAGAAACGCGAAAAGAAACAGAACACGCGCAACACAGGGCGGCATTAGTCAGAAAACCTTTTTTGCTCATTTTCTGATAGCAGATTCCCCCTAACGTCTGATTACCGCCCCTTGCGCATTGTATGCTTCGGTCACACTTGCACTGAGTTGGTAAACCAAGCTATTTGAGTTTGGAAATGCCGAGGCGAAGGAGAGCAGATGATGCGTCGAGTTGTTGTTACGGGGCTGGGGCTTGTGACGCCGTTGGCCAGCGGGCTGGAAGAAACATGGTCGCGGCTGCTGGATGGTCAATCCGGCGCGGGTCCGATCACTGTATTTGATGCCGAAGCAAGCGGCGTAACCACGACCTATGCCTGTGAAGTTCCCAAAGGGGACGGCACGGACGGGACGTTCAATGCCGATGATTGGATGCCGGCCAAAGAGCAGCGCAAGATCGACGATTTCATTCTTTATGGCATTGCGGCGGCCGAAATGGCGGTTCGGGATGCGGGATGGACACCCGAAGACGAAGCGAGCCTGCAACGCACAGGGGTGATGATCGGATCCGGGATCGGCGGACTGAGTTCCATTGCCGATACAGCGGTGATGATCAAGGAACGCGGTCCCCGGCGGGTGTCGCCCTTCTTTATTCCTGGTGCGTTGATCAATCTGATTTCGGGTCAGGTGTCGATCCGGTTCGGGTTCAAGGGACCCAACCATTCGGTTGTCACGGCCTGTTCTACCGGTGCACATGCGATTGGCGATGCGAGCCGTTTGATCAAGTCGGGCGATGCGGATGTGATGATCGCAGGGGGGGCCGAAGCCGCTATCTGTGAAATCGGGATTGCGGGTTTCAACGCCTGCAAGGCACTGTCGACCAAATATAAAGACGACCCCAAAAAGGCGAGCCGCCCCTATGACAAGGATCGTGATGGTTTTGTCATGGGCGAAGGGGCCGGTATTGTCGTTTTGGAAGAATACGAACATGCCAAGGCACGCGGAGCCAAGATTTATGCCGAAGTTCTGGGATATGGGATGTCGGGCGATGCCTATCACATCACGGCTCCTTCGGAGACCGGCGAAGGTGCCGAGCGTTCAATGCGGGCCGCGTTGGCCAATGCGGGGCTGGAGCCTGCTGACATTGATTACATCAATGCGCATGGTACTTCGACGATGGCCGATACCATCGAATTGGGCTCGGTTGAGCGCATGATGGGAGAGGCCGCGAGCAAGGTCACCATGTCGTCGACCAAATCCGCCACGGGCCACCTGTTGGGGGCAGCGGGCGCGATCGAGGCGATTTTCTCGATCCTGGCAATCCGGGATCAGGTGGCACCGCCAACAATCAATCTGGACAACCCCGCTGTTGATACGGCCGTGGATCTGGCTCCGAATACCAAACGGGAGCGGGAGATCAATGTGGCCTTGTCGAATTCCTTTGGGTTCGGTGGCACCAATGCCAGCGTGATTTTCGGAAAGTCCAAATAAATGTGGCGCAGCCTTGCCTCGAATATGCTGACATTGCTTGTGGTGGCGCTGTTCCTGTTGGGCGGCGTCATCTTGTGGGGCAAATCGCAATATAGTGCCCAGGGACCGCTGGAGGCCGCAATCTGTCTGAAGGTCGATCGCGGCTCTAACCTGACCCGGGTCAGCCGTGATCTGGCCGACAAGGGAGCCATTTCAAGTGGCGCAATTTTCCGCTTGGGTGCGGATTATTCGGAAAAGGCCTCGCAGTTGAAAGCGGGTAGTTTTCTGGTGGAAAGCGGTGCCTCGATGGAGGCGATCGTCGATCAGATCACCCGCGGTGGGGCCAGCACATGCGGTACCGAAATCGTTTATCGGGTCGGGGTGACCCGGACTGTGGCGCAGGTGCGCGAATTGGATCCGGCAACAAACCGCTATGTGGAACGGGCCGCGTTCAACCTGGCCGAGGATGACGTACCGCCAGCATATACGCAAAAGCGCGGCGAACCCGATACGCGGTATCGGGTGGCGATGGCCGAGGGGGTAACTTCCTGGCAGGTCGTTGAAGCGATCAAGGCGATGGATGTTCTGGAGGGGGCCGTTACTGTCCGTCCCGCCGAAGGAATGTTGGCACCGGACAGCTATGAAGTGGTGCCGGGCAGCCAGAGAGACGCGATTTTGGCCGAGATGCAGGAAAAGCAACAATTGCGGATCAATGCTGTCTGGGAATCCCGTCAGGAAGGCTTGCCGCTGAATTCGCCCGAAGAAATGCTGGTATTGGCCTCTATCATTGAAAAGGAAACCGGAGTTCCACAAGAGCGCGGGCAGGTGGCCAGCGTGTTTGTGAACCGTCTGAACCGGGGAATGCGGCTGCAGACGGACCCGACCGTGATCTATGGTATCACCAAGGGTGAGGGCATTTTGGGGCGTGGATTGCGTCAAAGCGAACTGCGCCGGATCACCCCATGGAACACGTATGTGATCGAAGGGCTTCCCCCGACACCCATTGCCAACCCCGGGCTTGCCAGCCTGGAGGCAGCGGTGGCACCGGACCAGACCGATTTCGTGTTCTTTGTGGCCGATGGTACGGGGGGTCATGCGTTTGCCACGACCCTGGAAGACCACAACCGCAACGTCGCCGAATGGCGTAAGATCGAAGCCGAACGGCAGAACAACTGAGGTTTACGTCTACCAAGACGCAGGTCACCGGGTCCAAGGCGTTCAAAGACGCCTTGGACTGTGGTTGGAATGGCAAAGCCTGCTGGGTGAATTTTCAGAGTTTGTTAATGATACCGGACGGTTGCGTTGCGTTTGGACTGCGTTAAGATTTGACTCTGCGCGCGGTCTCGCGTATAAGTTGTGTCATGCTAGAAGAAGTGGGCAAACGGCCCCGGGGGGTACTCCGGTGGCCGTTTTTTCGTTTCGCCTGTGCGGAGGGGGCAACAAAAACTCACGCATGAGGTAGGCGGCAAACATGGCTTTGACGACCCCGGAAGAACGAATTCTGAAAACGGCTGATCTGCTTCGGTCGCTACAGGAGTCGATCAATAACCTGCGACAGCTGGCAGAAGACCTGCGTCGTCGGATGATGGCTGGGGAGGAAGCGGAACTGAACGAAACCAGTAAGGAAATGGCACGCGCGGAGACTTTGATCCGAACCTGCCAGAAAGTGGAGGCGTGCCTTGTTGAACAGCACGAAAGACAAGCCGGAATTGTCCAGGGCGGATACGCCTTTGACCTTGACCGGGCTAGACTTGAAATCGGGTGCAAATTGGCTCGCATCCGCTCCTGCTGCGATCAGGGAAGAATTTCTGAATGACCTTGGGGAGGGGGGGCTTAGGGCCCTCCCTTTTCTTTTTGAGTTCTGGGCCCTGCCGCATCAATTGCCACCTGACGGCGATTGGCGGGCCTGGGTGATCCTGGGCGGGCGCGGTGCAGGAAAGACGCGGGCAGGGGCCGAATGGGTCCGATCGGTGGTTGAGGGGGCAATGCCGCTTGACCCTGGGCAAGCGCGTCGGTTGGCGCTGGTCGGTGAGACCTTTGATCAGGTTCGTGATGTCATGATCTTTGGGGACAGTGGGATCATGGCCTGTTCGCCATCGGATCGTAGGCCGCAATGGAAGGCGGGGGAGCGCAAGCTGATCTGGCCGAATGGAGCCGAAGCCCAAGCGTTCTCTGCCCATGACCCCGAAGGGTTGCGCGGGCCGCAATTTGATGCGGCCTGGGTGGATGAGCTGGCGAAATGGAAAAAGGGCGATGAGACTTGGGATATGTTGCAGTTCGCCCTGCGCCTGGGGGATCACCCCCGGGTGTGTGTCACCACCACGCCACGAAATGTGACCGTTTTGAAGCGACTGTTGGAGGCTCCATCGACAGTGCAGACTCACGCTGCGACCGAAGCCAACCGGGCCAATCTGGCCGCGAGTTTTCTGGACGAGGTGCGGGCACGATACGCCGGGACCCGATTAGGGCGGCAGGAGTTGGACGGTGTCCTGTTGGTCGATGCCGAAGGGGCACTGTGGCGCAGCGAGGCGTTGCAAGGCGCACAGGTGCGATCCGTTCCGGACCTGGATCGGGTTGTTGTCGCGTTGGACCCGTCAGTGAGCGGTAGCGCACAGGCGGATGCCTGCGGAATCGTTGTCGTTGGTGCGCAGACGCAGGGACCGCCGCAGGATTGGCGTGCTTTTGTGTTGGCAGACCGGACAGTGCAGGGGGTTGGCCCTACAGGATGGGCCAAGGCGGCGATCGCTGCGATGGATGAATTCGATGCCGAACGGTTGGTGGCTGAGGTCAACCAGGGGGGGCAGCTGGTCGAAGAGGTCCTGCGACAGGTGGATCCGTTGGTTCCCTATAAGGGGGTACACGCCAGCCGAGGCAAAGTGGCCCGCGCGGAACCTGTGGCGGCGCTTTATGAGCAGGGGCGTGTGCGCCATGTGGCGGGGTTGAGCGATCTGGAGGAACAGATGTGCCTGATGACGTCTCGGGGGTTTGAGGGACGCGGGTCACCGGATCGGGTGGATGCGTTGGTTTGGGCAATTCATGAATTGATGATTGCCCCGGCCAGCCAGTTTCGCAGGCCCCGGGTCCGGGTGTTGTGATCCTGTGATTGAGGTTCGCGGGCAACCGGCTGCATAGGGGCAGAGGCCCCGGAAGGTGGGCGTTTGCTTTGCGTCACGAACATCCGGTTTCAGGTGTTGCGTTAGTTGCGAACGGTCTGTTTCCGGTTCTCGAACAATCATCAGCGATAACTCTCATCAACAGAAGGCCGGGTGGCGCGATTGGCGCGGCGGCGGGCAGATAGGAGCATCAGACATGGTATTCGATTTCTTGCGTCGTGGCAGCGAAAAGCAGGTGCCAGAGGCAAAGGCAAGTGCAACTGGTCCGGTGGTGGCCTGGCATGGGACAGGGCGTGTGGCCTGGAGCCCACGGGATGCGGTGTCGCTGACCCGGACGGGGTTTTCGGGAAATCCGGTGGGGTTTCGGTCGGTCAAGCTGATTGCCGAGGCCGCGGCCGCGCTTCCGTTGGTCTTGCAGGATCAGACGCAGCGGTTTGATACCCACCCGGTTTTGTCGCTCGTGAAACGTCCGAATGCGGCGCAGGGGCGGGCCGAGTTGCTGGAGTGTCTGTATGGGCAGTTGTTGCTGTCCGGCAATGCCTATGTTGAGGCGGTGGCCGGGGAGGCGGGGCTTCCGTTGGAACTGCATGTTCTGCGATCTGATCGCATGAGCGTGGTTCCGGGGGCGGATGGGTGGCCGGTGGCATATGAATATGCGGTGGGGGCGAAGAAACACCGTTTTGATGCCACCGGCCTGGTCTCTCCGATTTGCCATATCAAGAGCTTTCATCCGCAGGATGACCATTATGGGTTTTCACCGATGCAGGCGGCGGCCATGGCGCTGGATGTGCATAATGCGGCGTCACGCTGGTCCAAGGCCTTGCTGGACAATGCGGCCCGACCATCGGGCGCGTTGGTTTGGAACGGCGGCGACGGCCAAGGGTTTATGGGCGACGATCAGTTTCGCCGACTGAGCGATGAGATCGAGGCCAATTACCAAGGCGCGCGCAATGCCGGGCGGCCGATGGTGCTGGAAGGTGGATTGGATTGGAAGCCGATGGGCTTTTCCCCCAGTGATATGGAATTTCAGAAGACCAAGGAAGCGGCAGCGCGCGAGATCGCGTTGGCCTTTGGGGTGCCGCCGATGCTGTTGGGGATTCAGGGGGATGCGACCTATGCCAATTATCAGGAGGCCAATCGGGCGTTTTATCGTCTGACGGTGCTGCCGTTGGCGACACGGGTGGCGGCCGCTTTGTCCGAGTGGGTGTCCGGGTTTACCGGAGAGCCGGTAGAATTGAAGCCTGATCTGGATCAGGTGTCGGCGTTGTCTGCCGAGCGAGATGCGCAATGGGCGCGCGTGGCGCAGGCGGATTTCCTGAGCCAGGCAGAAAAGCGGGCGCTGCTTGGGTTGCCGCCTTTGGGTGAGGCAGATGCGGATGGCTGATGGACAGGGGTATCCGCCGTTCGAATGCGCTCCCGGGCTTAGATTGGCGGCTCATGAACGGGTCAGCCAGATCCATCATGACAATATCAACCGTCGGCTGGATCGGATCGAAGAGCTGATGGAGCGGCTGGAAAAGCGTCTGTGGCTGACGGTTTATGGCGTGGTCGCGGCAATTCTGGCGCAGGCATTCCAGTCAATTCTGGTCGCGGCGCAATGAAATCAAAGGGGTGTGAGGAGTTTCTCATGGAGTACGATACAGGCCTGGAGCATAAATTTGCGCGGTTCGGCGACGGGATTCAGGTGGACGATAATGCGGTGATCCAGGGCTATGCCAGCGTGTTTGGTGAAGCTGATCAAGGCGGCGATATTGTCCAAAAGGGTGCCTATGCTGCGTCGATCAAGGCGCTGGAATCCAAAGGCGCGCGGGTCAAGATGTTGTGGCAGCATGACCCCGCCCAACCCATTGGGGTCTGGGACGAGGTGCGCGAGGATACACGCGGGTTGTGGGTCAAGGGACGGCTGCTGGAAAGCACGCAAAAAGGGCGTGAGGCGGCTGCGTTGATCGGGGCCGGCGCGATCGACGGGTTGTCGATTGGTTATCGGACAACAAAAGCCAGCAAGACCGACAAGGGCCAGCGGCTTTTGAGTGAACTGGAACTTTGGGAAGTGTCTCTTGTGACGTTTCCGATGCTTCCCAGTGCGCGGGTGGCGGCAAAAGGAGCTCATGCAGAGTTCGATGACGCCTGGCGCAGCATTGCCGCGGTGTTGAACGATGCCCGGCAGGAACTGGCGCGACGGTAAGCGCCCAAACCCACCCAGAACAGGAAAATGCTGATGAGCAAGACCGACCAACCGGCCTTGGCCGGAGAAGGTGCGCCCCTGGTTCAGGAGGTGAAGCAGGCGATGACCGGCTTCGTTCATGAATTCAAGGGCTTTCAAGATGAAATTGAATTGAAACTTCAACAGCAAGAAGAGCGACTGACCATGCTGGATCGTAAATCTCAAATCGCGGCGCGTCCGCATCTGGCCACTTCTATTGACGATGGTGCCCCGCATCAGAAGGCGTTTGATGCGTATCTGCGCTCAGGTGACGACGACGGTCTGCGAGGCCTGGAAATCGAAGGCAAATCCATGTCGTCGACCGTCAATAGCGACGGTGGATATCTGGTAGACGCCCAGACATCGGAAGCTGTGAAATCGGTGCTGTATTCGTCGGCGTCGATCCGTTCGATCGCATCGGTGGTGAACGTCGAGGCGACATCATATGACGTGCTGATTGATCATACTGATGTGGGCGCAGGATGGGCCACCGAAACGGGGGCTACCGCAGAGACGGGAACGCCGTCGATTGATCGGATTTCCATTCCTCTGCACGAACTGTCGGCCCTGCCCAAAGCGTCACAGCGCCTGTTGGATGACAGTGCATTCGATATCGAAGGTTGGTTGGCGGGTCGCATTGCAGAGAAATTTGCCCGCGCCGAGGCGGCGGCATTCATCACTGGGGATGGGACCGACAAGCCGCGCGGCTTTTTGGACCACCCTGCGGTGGATGATGCGGTTTGGACCTGGGGCAATCTGGGGTATGTGCCGACCGGTATTGCCGGCGATGTGGATGGCGATGCCATTGTTGAGCTGGTTTATGCGCTTGGTGCGCAATACCGTGCCAATGGCAGCTTTGTCATGAATTCCAAGACCGCCGGACATATCCGCAAACTGAAGGATGCCGATGGTCGTTTCCTGTGGTCTGACGGGCTTGCGGCGGGCGAACCGGCGCGTCTGATGGGCTATCCAGTGCTGATTGCCGAAGACATGCCCGATGCTGCCACCGACAGCTATTCGATCGCATTTGGTGATTTTGCGGCTGGTTACACGGTGGCAGAGCGCCCTGATCTGCGCGTGCTGCGTGATCCGTTCAGCGCCAAGCCGCACGTGTTGTTCTATGCAACCAAACGCGTGGGCGGTGATGTCAGCGACTTTGCGGCCATCAAGCTTCTGAAATTCGGCACCGTCTAAAGGCGCCGGATCGTGGGGCCCTGCGACGGGTCCTGCGGTGTGGGCAGGCACCGGATGAAACCTCTGCGTTGTCTAGCTGCTCCCCTCCGTCCGAGCGACGCAGGGCGCGGTGGCTGCCCGCTCAATCTTTGACAGTTAAGCGGCCCGGAGGGGGCCGAGCTTGCGGAGTGAATGGATGATGTTGACCGAAGAAACCACCGTGCCGGACATTGCGTTGCCGGTGGACCAGTTCAAGGCGCATTTGCGGCTGGGAACCGGGTTTGGTGAAGACACGCTTCAGAATGGTGTCCTGAATGGCTTCTTGCGGGCCGCCATCGTGGCGATTGAAGCACGGATCGGCAAGGTTCTGATTTCGAGGGCGTTCACCTGGAAAATTCATGCCTGGCGCGACCGGGCGGGTGAGATCCTGCCGGTCGCACCGGTATCGGTGGTGAACGCTGTGGTGATGACCGACGGCGGCGGAACCGAGACAGTGCTGGATGCGGCACTATACCGGCTGGCAGAAGATAGCCAATCGCCAAGAATTCGGCCCACGGGCACGCTTTTGCCTGCAATTTCGCCCGGCGGAACTGTGCGGATCGACGTCATCGCAGGCATGGCAGAGGATTGGGGCGGCCTGCCGGCCGATCTGGGTCAGGCCGTGCTACTGCTTGCGGCGCATTATTATGAATACCGCAATGAGACCGCGCTGAGCGATGGGTGCATGCCCTTTGGCGTCACGAGCCTGATTCAGCGGTATCGGACCATGCGGATTTCTGTCGGACGGGGTTTGGCGGGAGTGATGCAATGAAACCACCGCATCTGAACCGCAAGTTGGTCCTGGAGGGCGCTGTGCGCACCGCCGACGGTGCTGGGGGTTTCGTTCAAAGCTGGCAAGCCCTGGGCACTCATTGGGCCGCTGTGGAGCCGCGTACGGGGCGAGAGCGGGCCCGGGGAGAGTATGCGGTGTCGTCCATGAGTTATCGGGTGATTGTGCGCGCGGCTCCGATGGGGTCGATAGCCCGACCCAGCCCGGATCAGCGGTTTCGCGAAGGCAATCGTGTCTTTGTCATCCGGGCCATCGCGGAACGCGACCCCGGGGGGCGGTATCTAATTTGTTTCACGGATGAAGAGGTGGCGGCATGAGTTACGGCGTTGCAGCAGCGCTGCAGGAAGCTGTGTATCAGCATTTGTTGGCCGATGCGGGAGTAAGCGCGTTGGTTGGGACGGCGATCTATGATGCGCTTCCCGCGGGCACATTGCCCGAAACCTATGTGACCCTGGGCCCTGAGGATGCGCGGGATCGCTCGGATGGAACCGGAGCGGGGGCCGAGCATCGGTTCACGGTCACGGTGACCACCACTGCGGCGGGCTTTGCCGGTGCCAAGGATTTGGCTGCGGCCATTGGCGATGCGTTGATTGACGCGGACCTGATTTTAAGCCGGGGGAGCCTGGTGGGGCTGTGGTTCGACCGGGCAGTGGCTGCACGTGTTGGAACCGGCGGCACGCTTCGCACGATCACGCAGCGCTTTCGCGCCCGCGTGGAAGACAACTGAACTTTTTCAATTTTCGCTTAACAATCGGAGAAACGATATGGCTGCTCAAAACGGCAAGGACCTGTTGGTCAAAGTGGATATGACCGGTGGGGGTCTTTTTGAAACCATTGCGGGGCTGCGTGCTACGCGGGTGAGCTTTAACGCGGAGAGCGTGGATGTCACCAGTCTGGAAAGCCAGGGCGGTTGGCGTGAGCTGCTGTCCGGTGCTGGCGTGAAATCGGCGGCGATTTCCGGTTCCGGTGTCTTCAAGGATGCAGGCACAGACGAACGAGCGCGTCAGCTGTTCTTTGATGGGGAAACGCCTGCGTTTCAGGTGATCATCCCGGATTTTGGCATTGTCGAAGGCGCATTTCAGGTGACGGCTCTGGAATATGCCGGCAGCCACAATGGCGAAGCCACCTATGAATTGTCGATGGCCAGCGCCGGGGCGCTGAGCTTTACCGCGGTGTAAGCCATGACCAATCCGTGGAGGGGAGAGGTGGCTTTGACCATCGATGGGCAGCAGCGGGTTTTGAAACTGACTCTCGGGGCGTTGGCCGAGCTGGAACAGGAATTGGCGACCGGATCCCTGGTCGAGCTGGTTCAGCGGTTCGAGGGTGGAGGTTTCTCATCGGGTGATGTGCTGGCCCTGATCCGCGCTGGATTGCGCGGAAGCGGGGTCGATCAAGCGGTGGATTTGATGCAGGCGGACATCGCCGGGGGGCCGTTGGCAGCGGCCCGGGCTGCAGCAGAGCTGTTGGCGCGGGCTTTCATGCTGCCGGAAGGGCCATGAGCCGGTTTGACTGGCCCGCGTTGATGCGGGCCGGGATCCAGTTCCTGCGGCTGACGCCGGAACAGTTCTGGGCGCTGACCCCAGCCGAACTGAAGTTGATGCTGGGTCAGGCGGCCGGAAAGGCACCGATGGGACGGGATGGATTGAACGCGCTGTTGGCCGCCTATCCCGACAGGGGACCAGCCGGTCCCGAACAAGGAGATGACGATGAGTGATCAGGAAGCAATGGGCGATCTGGAGGACCAGGGAGCGGCGCTGTCGGATACGCTGGCTGATGCGACTGCGATGGCGGCGGGGTTCAATGGTGAATTGCAACGCATTCGCGAAGCCTTTGCGACAACCAGCCGTGACGCCTTGGCCTTGGAACATGGGTTGTCCCGTGGATTGAGGCGGGCGTTGGATGGCGTCGTCTTTGATGGGATGAAGCTGTCAGATGCGCTCGAAACTGTGGCGCGGTCGATGATCAACGCCACCTACTCGGCAGCGGTGCGACCCGTCACGGACCATTTGGGCGGGTTGTTGGCAAATGGGGTCACCAGCGTCGTGCAGGGCGTGTTGCCGTTTGCCGATGGCGGGTCCTTTTCCCAGGGGCGGGTGATGCCGTTTGCAAATGGGGGTGTGGTGAGCGGTCCTGTGACCTTTCCGATGCGCGGAGGCATGGGGCTGATGGGCGAGGCCGGACCCGAGGCAATCATGCCACTGACACGGGGGGCTGACGGAAGGCTGGGCGTACGGGCGCAGGGTGGCGGTGCCGTGAACGTGGTTATGAATATCTCGACGCCCGATGTTCAGGGTTTCAACCGCAGCCAGGGGCAGATTGCAGCACAGATGAGCCGGGCCTTGGGTCGGGCCAATCGTAATCGGTGAAGGAGCACGCCATGAATTTTCACGATGTCAGATTCCCGGCTTCTCTGAGCTTTGGCTCGGTCGGGGGACCAGAGCGGCGCACGGACGTCGTCACGTTGGCCAATGGATTCGAGGAGCGTAACACGCCCTGGGCGCATTCACGTCGCCGCTATGATGCGGGCGTGGGAATGCGATCGCTGGATGATGTCGAAACGCTGATCTCTTTTTTCGAGGCGCGTCAGGGGCAGCTTTTTGGATTTCGCTGGAAAGACTGGGCGGATTTCAAATCTGGCCGCGCGTCTGGCGACATTGCTTATGACGATCAGGTGATTGGGATGGGGGACGGTACGACAACCGTGTTCCAGTTGACCAAAACCTATCGGTCGGGTGTGTTCACCTATACCCGCCCGATTGTCAAACCTGCGGTCGGGACTGTTCGGGTTGGGATCGAGCAGGACGAATTGCGTGACGGGGTCGAATATGAGGTCGATGCAACATCTGGTTTGATCACCTTCGACCAGCCGCCACAAGAGACCATGGTCATTACGGCGGGGTTCGAATTTGACGTTCCAGTGCGCTTTGATACCGACCGTATCCAAACCAGTGTTGCCAGCTTTCAAGCCGGTGACGTTCCCAATGTGCCAGTTGTGGAGGTGCGGGTCTGATGGCTGGTATGGATGCAGCGTTTCAGGCGCATGTCGAGACCGGGTTGACCACATTGTGCCGGTGCTGGGCAATCACGCGCGCAGATGGCATGACCTATGGGTTCACGGATCATGATTGCCGCCTGGAGTTTGAAGGGATCGACTTCAAGGCTGATACGGGCTTGTCTGCGCTGTCCTTGCAGCAAAGTACCGGGCTTTCGGTTGATAACACCGAGGCAATTGGCGCACTGAGCGATGCGGCGATCCGCGAAGAGGACATCGAAGCAGGTCGGTTTGACGGGGCCGAGGTCCGGGCCTGGTTGGTCAATTGGGCAGATGTGACGGTGCGGTGGCTACAGTTTCGGGGCACCATTGGTGAATTGCGGCGAGGTAGCGGAGCCTTTCATGCCGAGCTGCGCGGTCTAACCGAGGCATTGAACCGCCCTATGGGCCGGGTTTTTCAGAAACCGTGTACGGCGGTTCTGGGGGATGGGAGTTGTCGCTTTGACATGGAAACCCCCGGCTATGCGGCCGAATTGACTGTGGGGAGTGTGGACGACGCGCAGAACTTTCAATGGGACGCGTTGAATGGGTTTGAGCCGGGTTGGTTTGGCAAGGGGCGGCTGGTTGTCACCACGGGAGCTGCGGCGGGGCTGTGGGGGATGATCAAGTCCGACACATTCCAAGGGAGCCAGCGCGTTATCGAACTATGGGAACCCATTCGTGCCAAGGTTTCCGCCGGGGATCAAATCCGGCTGGAAGCTGGGTGTGACAAGCGGATGGAGACCTGTCGGCTGAAATTCAACAATTTGCTTAATTATCAGGGCTTTCCGGATATTCCGGGTGAAGACTGGATGTTGGCCGTTCCCAAGCAAGCGGGAACCAACTCGGGGGGGAGCCTGAGGTGAACACCGATCCACAGAAAATTGCGCAGGTTGCGCGCAGCTGGATTGGGACCCCCTATCGACATCAGGCGGCTACCCGTGGTGCGGGCAGTGATTGTCTGGGGTTGGTGCGCGGGGTGTGGCGAGAGGTGGTGGGCCAGGAACCCACGGCGGTGCCCGCCTATAGCATGGACTGGTCGGAACCTCAGGGTGACGAGCGTCTGTGGCGGGCAGCGAGACGCTATCTGAAAACCAAGCCGCTGCAACATGAAGCGGTGGGAGACGTGATCCTGTTTCGGATGCGCAGTTCGGCGGTGGCCAAGCATCTGGGGATTGTCGTCGAGGTCGCACAACATGCCCGGTTTGTTCATGCCTATGCGGGGCATGGCGTAGTTGAAAGCCCACTGAGCGGCCCCTGGCGCCGCCGAATTGTCGGGCGATTCGAATATCCAATGGAGATGCGGTAATGACAACGATTGTTCTTTCTGCTGCGGGCGCAGCCATAGGTGGCGCGGCTGGCGGCGCTGTTGCGGGATTGTCGTCGGTTGCGGTTGGCCGCGCTGCTGGTGCGATTTTGGGGCGGGTCATTGACCAGCGTTTGTTGGGGGCGGGTGCAGAGTCGGTTGCCACCGGCAAGGTTGAACGGTTTCGGCTGACTCACGCGGCCGAAGGGGCTCCGATTTCACAGGTATTCGGGCGGATGCGTGTTGGCGGTCAGGTCATATGGGCAACGGACTTTCAGGAATCTTCGACCACCACCGGTGGCGGAAAGGGCGCACCCAGCACACCCAGAACCACAACGTATAGCTATACGGTGTCGCTGGCGATCGCGGTCTGCGAAGGCGAAGTGACCAGCATTGGCCGGGTGTGGGCAGACGGTGAAGAAGTTGCGCGTGACGATCTGAACATGCGTGTCTATCTGGGGGCCGAGGACCAGTTGCCCGACCCGACCATGGAAGCCGTAGAAGGAGTCGGGCAGGTGCCGGCCTATCGCGGCACCGCCTATGTTGTGATGGAGGATTTGTCGCTCGAGGCCTTTGGCAATCGAGTGCCGCAATTTTCGTTTGAAGTGGTACGCGCGGAGCAACCAGAGGCACAGGATTTCGACACAGATCTGGGCCAGATTATCCGAGGTGTAGCTCTTATGCCGGGGACGGGCGAATATACGCTGGCCAGCGAGCCTGTCTTTTATTCTGATGGACCCGCCAGCAAATGGGGCGCGAATACCAATTCTCCGTCGGGCAAGACCGACTTGGAAACCTCATTGCAACATCTGGACGAAGAGCTTCCGGCCAGCGATGCAGCATCTTTGGTTGTGTCCTGGTTTGGAAATGATCTGCGCTGCGGAGCATGTCAGGTTGTTCCGAAAATGGAAAAGCGGAGCGTCGAGGGGATCAATATGCCCTGGCGTGTTGGCGGGCTGACCCGGGCCACGGCTGATGAAATGCGTGTTGAGAATGGGCGTCCCATTTATGGGGGCACACCGTCGGATGATGCGGTTGTTCAGGCTATTCGTCATATGGCGGATGCGGGGCGACGTGTCATGTTCTATCCGTTTATCCTGATGGATCAGCCTGTTGACAACGGGTTGGCAGACCCATGGACCGGCAATGATCATCAGCCGCATTTGCCCTGGCGTGGGCGGATCACTTTGTCCACAGCCCCAGGGCAGGATGGAACGCCGGATCAGACGGCGGGAGCGGATGCCGAAGTGGCGGCCTTCTTTGGCGCAGCGACGGCTGCCGATTTTGTGATCGGTGATGGCGTTGTCTCTTATACAGGACCAGACGAATGGGGGATGCGCCGTTTCATTCTTCACAACGCGGCGCTGTGTGCGGCTGCGGGTGGGGTTGACTCCTTTTGCATCGGTTCGGAAATGCGCGGTTTGACGCAGATCCGCGGTGCCTCCGGGTTTCCCGCAGTACAGGCGCTGATCGCGCTGGCAGCTGAGGTGCGCGCCATACTGGGGCCGGACACCAAGATCGGCTATGCAGCAGATTGGTCGGAGTATTTTGGCTATCAGCCCACGAAGGAACCGGGAGATCGGTATTTCCATCTGGATCCATTGTGGGCCGATGCAAATATCGATTTTGTCGGGATCGATAATTACATGCCAGTGTCCGATTGGCGGGATGCACCTGACCATATCGACAAAGCCGCGGGCTGGAACAGCATTTATGACCTGGGTTATCTGCGCAGCAATGTCGAAGGCGGGGAGGGATATGATTGGTATTATCACTCACCCGAAGCCGAGGCGGCGCAGATTCGGACGCCGATTGCAGATCTGGCGCATGGAGAGGACTGGATCTGGCGCTACAAGGATATGCGCGGGTGGTGGAGCAATCCGCATTACGAACGGATTGGAGGCCTGCGTCAGGCAGCACCAACTGATTGGGTCCCTCAGTCCAAGCCGATCTGGTTTACCGAACTGGGCTGTGCATCGGTTGATAAAGGGACCAATCAACCCAATAAGTTCCTGGATCCGAAGTCTTCTGAATCCAGTTTGCCCAAGTTTTCGACCGGGCATCGGGATGATTTGATTCAGCGGCAGTATCTGAAGGCAGTTCTCGGATACTGGGGGGAAGAAACAAACAATCCCGTGTCCGAAGTTTACGCCGAGCCAATGATCGACATGCAGAATGCGTTCGTCTGGGCGTGGGACGTACGTCCCTTTCCGGTGTTTCCGAACAATCGTTACCTGTGGAGCGATGGCACCAACTATGCGCGTGGGCATTGGTTGAACGGCAAAGTGGGTGCGCGCACGCTGGCATCGGTCGTAAAAGAGATCTGTGTCCGGTCGGGCGTGTCCAACATCGACACCTCAGGATTGTATGGCGTGGTGCGTGGATATGTCATCGACCAGGTTTCAGATGCGCGTGCGGCCTTGCAGCCTCTTATGCTGCGGTACGGTTTTGACGCGATTGAACGCGATGGCGTATTGCGGTTCGTGATGCGGGATGGGTTGGACGCGGCTGTGATTGACCTGTCGCAACTGGCCGAAACAGATGAAACTGATGCGGTCGTCGACCACGCCCGCGAAGCCGATGCCGAATTGGTCGGGCGCGTGCGTTTGCAATTCCTTCAGTCGGGTGCAGATCATGAGGTCCTTGCCGAAGAAGTGGTTCTGCCCGAGCACGCGACTCATGCGGTCAGTTCCAGCGAACTGCCCCTGTCAATGACCCGGGCCGAAGCGCGCCATGTGGTTGAACGCTGGTTGGCCGAATCTCGTGTGTCTCGCGACACTGTGCGATTTGCCTTGCCGCCGTCGCGAATTGCGCTGGGCGCTGGAGACGTGGTCAAACTGCCCGTAGGGGAAGGCAAGGATGCGCTGTTCCGGATTGACCGGGTCGAGCAGTCAGGGTTGCAGTTGATCGAAGCCGTTCGGATCGAACCAGAGGTGTATACCCCCTCTGAACAACCCGAAGACCTGCCGTCCGCCAAGGCCTTTGTTGCGCCTACACCGGTCTTGCCGTTTTTCATGGATTTGCCATTGATGACCGGCGACGAAGTGCCCCATGCCCCCCACGTTGCAGTAACTGCAACGCCTTGGCCGGGTACCGTGGCTCTTTACGGCTCGGGAAGCGATGACAACTATGTTCTGGATGAAATCATTGCAGCCCGGTCGATTATCGGGGCAACGGAAAGCCCGTTGGCGTGGGCGCGGTCCGGTGTCTGGGACGAAGGGGTGGCGGTTCAGGTCAAGCTGTTCAATGGCGCATTGGAAAGCCGGTACAAGGCTGCGGTTCTGAACGGTGCCAACCTGGCAGCAATTGGAGATGGGACCAGCGGAAATTGGGAGCTGTTCCAATTCCGCACAGCAGATCTGATCGCACCTGACACCTATCTGCTGTCCGGGCGTCTGCGGGGGCAATTGGGGAGTGACGGTCTGATGCCGGATGCCTGGCCGCAAGGGTCGTCATTCGTCCTGTTGGATCGCACCCAGGTGCAGATTGACCTGACCAGCGCACAACGGCGAATTTCTCGTCACTATCGCATTGGCCCGGCGCGGCGCCCCTATAGCGATCCGTCCTATGTGCATCTGACCGAGGCGTTTGACGGGAATGGCCTGAGACCCTATGCGCCGAGCCACCTGCGTGCTGTGAGCCAACCGTCCGGTGATCTGGTGCTCAGCTGGGTCCGTCGCACACGAATTGACGGAGACGCCTGGGACAATGCCGAGGTGCCCCTGGGGGAAGAGAGCGAGCATTATCGGGTGCGTGTGCTGGAAGGCAATTCGGTTCTGAGAGAGGTTGAAGTAACAACGCCTGCCTGGATCTATACGGATGCACAACAGGCGGCCGACGGGGCGAGCGCAGCGATAGACATCGAGGTCGCTCAGGTTTCCGTACGTTATGGGCCCGGCTTGCCGCGACGCATCACGGTCGGAGCCAGTTGATGCGACCGGTTTTGCACGGTGATGTTTCGTCGGCTGCACGGGTATTGTTACGTGTTCCCCGGACCGCCCGTGCGGCAGTGTGCAACAAGATGATTGATGAAGCTGAGGCGGCGGACAGTCATGTCCGTCGCTTTGGCACGTTGCACCCGTTGTTCGGGAATGGCTCCTTGATGTCATCGGCGCGCAAACGCATCCTTGCGGACGAGCCAGGATTTGATGATCTGGACTATTGTGCCTGTTTCGAATTGGTACTGAGGTGCCTGACCAGCTTCCATCTCAGCCGGAGGCGCAGCTGATACATCTGGTGGCGATCAGGTTCAGCTTGAGGCGCGCGGTCGGAATGTCATCGCCACAATCCTCGCAATAACCATAGTCATCCTCTTGCAAGCGAGCCAGCGCCTGATGCAGCAGATGTTCTTCCTGATCGCGCCTGGTGCGCTGGGCGTTGGCCATGGCCTGGTTCTGCAATGCATCCATGCGGCTCAGCCGTCCAACGGATTGTTGATCCAGCGTGACAATGGCCTGACCCTCTTTACCCAACGCGTTTTCATCCTGCAATTCCTGCAATCGCGCATGGATCAGGGCCTGAAATTCGTTGATTTCTAAGGGCGTCATAGAGAAAAAAGATCCTTCGACGGATTGCGTTTGGTCATTTCTGGTTTAGATGCGTATTCTAGGCAGAGAAAGGATACGATGCCATGTTTGAACCGCGCAAGACCATTGCCTCGGTTGATCCTGTCTGGGACCGGATCACCAGAGAAGCTCAGGAGGCCGTCCAGAAGCAGCCACTGATGGGGGGATTGATCCACGCCTGTATCCTGCATCACAGCAATATCGAGAAGGCTTTGTCCTATCGGATTTCCGCGAAACTCTGTTCGAATGAAATGTCGATGACGATGTTGCGGGAGATCGTTGACGGGGCCTATGCGGCAGATCCGACAATTGTTGACGCAGCCCGCGCAGATCTGATGGCGGTACACGACCGAGATCCGGCCTGCCATCGTTTGTTGCAACCGATCCTGTATTTCAAAGGCTATCAGGCCATGCAGGCCTATCGGGTGTCGCATTGGCTGTGGCATCAGGGACAGGAAGACCTGGCGTTTTTCTTTCAGATGCGCGCGTCCGAGATCTTCGGGATCGACATTCACCCCGGCGCACGGATCGGCAAAGGTATCATGATCGACCATGCCCATTCGATCGTCATTGGGGAAACTGCTGTTGTCGGCGACAATGTATCAATGCTGCATTCGGTAACATTGGGCGGGACCGGCAAGGAAGAAGAGGATCGCCATCCCAAGATCGAAGATGGCGTTCTGATCGGAGCCGGGGCCAAGATCCTGGGCAACATTCGCGTCGGCCATTGCAGCCGCATCGCCGCCGGTTCCGTGGTGCTGTCCGAAGTGCCGCCCTGCACAACGGTGGCTGGTATTCCTGCGAAAATCGTTGGAGAGGCCGGATGCGATCAACCGTCGATCTCGATGGATCACATGCTGGGCAAGAACCAGTAAGAAAACGTAATGAACAAACAAAAAAGCCCCGCCTCGAGTTGTTCGAGGCGGGGCTTTTTTGTTTGTTTGCTGGCCTCCTGATCAGGCCAGCATGACCAATGGATTTTCCAGATTGTCCACGATCGCTTTGAGCAATTCGGCCCCCAACGCGCCATCAATCACACGGTGATCCACCGACATTGTCACCGACATCACGGTCGCAACCGTCAGCTCACCGTCATCACCAACGACAGGTTTCTTGACACCGGTGCCCACCGCCAGAATGCCGGCGTGTGGAGGATTTACGATGGCGTCGAAATTGTCGATGCCGAACATGCCCAGATTAGAAATCGCAAATGTGCCGCCCTGATATTCATGGGGCGCAAGCTTGCGCTCCCGCGCGCGGGAAGCCAGATCTTTCATCTCGCCCGACAAGGCCGACAGCGATTTGACGTCGGCGTCTTGCAGTACCGGGGTGAACAACCCGCCTTCGATGGCGACGGCGACGGCCACATCTGATGACTTCAACTGGAGCACCCGATCTCCGGCCCAGACCGCATTACAGGCGGGAACCTGTTGCAGGGCATTGGCAACGGCCTTGATGATGAAATCATTCACCGACAGTTTGACGCCACGCCCTTCGAGTTTTTTGTTCAGCTGCCCACGGAATGCCAGCAAGGCGTCCAACTTGATATCGCGGCGCAGATAGAAATGCGGGATGGTTTGTTTGGCCTCGGACAGACGCGCTGCAATGGTCTTGCGCATACCATCCAGAGTGATTTCCTCGTATTCGCGCCCCTCGTACATACGCGCCACCATATCGGCGCTGGGGCCGGTCAGTGCAGGCGCAGCTGCCACCGCAGTTGCTGCGCCAGATGCCGAAGCCGCAGCTGGACCCGTTGCGGCGGGTTGCACGGCGACTGTTGCGCTTTCAACATCAGCCTTGACGATCCGCCCGCGGGGCCCCGAGCCAGTGACCTGGGCCAGGTCCAACCCTTTGTCCGCTGCAATCCGGCGGGCCAGAGGCGATGCAAAGATGCGATTGCCGTCCGCGGCCACAGGGGCTGCCGGTGCAGGGGCAGGGGCCCCAGTGGGTGCAGGCGCGGCTTTGGAGGCGGTGTCGGCTGAGGGGGCAGCGGACGGCGCAGCAGCTGATGCCGTCGTGATGTCGGCAGCGGATTCACCATCTTCCAGCAACACCGCGATCGCAGTGTTGACCTTGACGGCTTCGGTGCCTTCGGGGATCAGGATCTTGCCGATGACACCCTCGTCAACGGCTTCGAACTCCATGGTCGCCTTGTCGGTTTCTATTTCGGCCAGCAGGTCGCCGGATGAGACGGTATCGCCTTCCTTCACCAGCCATTTTGCCAGCGTGCCTTCCTCCATCGTCGGGGAAAGGGCAGGCATTAGGATTTCGGTGGGCATGTCAGCGCTCCTCAATCAGAGTAATTTGATCATATGGCGCCTTGGGGCGCCGGGGGCCGCGGACCAGAGTGGTGATCGCAGCTACGATGTGTTTCTTGTTCTCGGCCATCCAGACATAAGCCGTCTGGTGAGAGGGCCGCGCGCCGACAAGCTGCAGGTCGTGTGAGAGGCGTTCGGGCACAAGTGCCCGGACCGTTCGGCCCTCTACCTCAACTTCGACCACATAGCATTCTGTGGCGGGATCGCGGCCCCTGACGTTCATGTCTGCCCTTACCGATAGGTGACTTGTTTGACGGCGGCGATCACTTCGTCGGTGGTGATCAGCGCGTGCCGTTCAAGATTGGCGGCATAGGGCATTGGAACATCCTTGCCGGTGCAGTTGATCACCGGAGCGTCCAGATAATCAAACGCCTCCTGCATCACCACCGAGGAGATATAGCTGCCTACAGACCCCTGTGGCCAACCTTCTTCGACGGTGACCAGACGGTTGGTTTTCATGACCGAGGCAATGATGCTGTCCGTGTCCATCGGGCGCAGGGTGCGCAGGTCGATCACTTCGGCGGAAATCCCGTCTTCGGCAAGCTTTTCAGCAGCTTCCAAAGCATATTGCATCCCGATTCCAAAAGAGACGATGGTTACATCGCTCCCTTCGCGCCAGATCCGGGCCTTGCCGAAGGGAACTGTGAAATCATCCATCTTGGGCACATCGAACGAGCGGCCATAGAGGATTTCGTTTTCCAGGAAGATCACCGGGTTGTCATCCCGGATTGCCGTCTTCAGCAGACCTTTGGCGTCAGAGGCCGAATAGGGCATGGCGACTTTCAGGCCGGGGATCTGCATATACCAGGCGGCATAGTCCTGGGAATGCTGCGCGCCGACGCGGGCGGCGGCACCATTGGGTCCACGGAACACCATGGGTGCGCCCATCTGACCACCGGACATATAAAGCGTCTTGGCCGCAGAGTTGATGATATGGTCGATTGCCTGCATGGCAAAATTGAAGGTCATGAACTCGACGATGGGGCGCAGGCCAGCCATGGCGGACCCGGTTGCAATGCCTGCAAACCCATGTTCGGTGATCGGCGTGTCGATCACCCGTTTCGAGCCGAATTCCTCGAGCAAGCCCTGAGAAATCTTATAAGCCCCCTGATATTCGGCGACTTCCTCGCCCATCAGATAGACGTCGCCATCGCCGCGCATCTCTTCGGCCATCGCATCGCGCAGGGCTTCGCGGACCGTGGTGGGGACCAGTTCCGTGCCTTCGGGCCAATCCGGTGTCAGATCCGGTTGCGGTGCAGCAGGAGCTGCCACCGCGGCGGCAGCAGGCGTCTCGGTGCCCCCTGCGGGGGCCGCCTCGTTGCCTGCGGCTTCTGCCGGGGCAGAAGCGGGCAGGGCGGAGGCGTCTTCGCCTTCTTCGACCAGGATCGCGATGGGGGTGTTGACGCGAACGGCCTCTGTCCCTTCGGCAATCAGGATCTTGCCGACGATTCCTTCGTCAACGGCCTCGAACTCCATCGTGGCCTTGTCGGTTTCAATCTCGGCCAAAATATCGCCGGAGTTCACGGTATCGCCTTCCTTGACCAGCCATTTGGCCAGGGTGCCTTCCTCCATGGTCGGCGACAGGGCGGGCATTAGAATTTCGGTTGCCATGTCTTATCTCTTCCCTCTCAGGCGTAAATGTCTGTCCACAGCTCTTCGAGAGCCGGTTCCGGGCTGCTGCGCGAGAAATCCGCAGCTTTGTTGACGATGTCCTTGATCTCTCTGTCGATCGCTTTGAGGTCATCTTCGGTGGCGTGCTTGTTCTCGATCAGCATTTCGCGAACCTGTTCGATCGGGTCGCGTTCTTCGCGCATGCGCTGCACTTCTTCGCGGGTCCGGTATTTAGCCGGATCCGACATGGAATGACCACGGTAGCGGTAGGTCTTCACTTCGAGAATATAAGGTCCCTTGCCAGACCGGCAGTGGGCCACCGCGCGCTCACCGGCTTCTTTGACGGACAGCACGTTCATGCCATCGACAGCCTCGCCGGGAATGCCAAAGGCCTGTCCCCGTGTGTAGATGTCCGGGGTCGACGTCGAGCGCGCCTGAGCGGTGCCCATGGCGTATTGGTTGTTCTCGATCACAAAGACCACCGGCAGTTGCCACAGGGCGGCCATATTAAAGGTCTCATAGACCTGACCCTGGTTCGCGGCACCATCTCCGAAATAGGTGAAGGTGACGCGGCCATTTTCCTTGTATTTGTCGGCAAAGGCCAGACCGGCTCCCAATGGAACCTGCGCGCCCACGATGCCGTGGCCACCATAGAAGTGTTTCTCTTTCGAGAACATGTGCATCGACCCGCCCTTACCTTTGGACAGGCCCCCTTCGCGTCCGGTAAGCTCGGCCATGACACCACCTGGATCCATGCCGCAGGCCAGCATATGCCCGTGATCGCGATACGAAGTAATGCGTTTGTCGCCGTCTTCGGCGGCGGCCTCAAGGCCGACAACAACCGCTTCCTGACCGATATAAAGGTGACAGAAGCCGCCTATCAGACCCATGCCATAGAGCTGACCGGCCTTTTCTTCGAATCGGCGGATCAAAAGCATTTCACGGTAATATTGTTTCAGCTCATCGCCGGAAGCATTTGTTTTCTTTACTGTCTTTCTGGCTGCCATCGTGGTGGGCTCCCCCTTTTGGCGTAATAGTTTAGTGTTAAACTATTTAATAAGCCATTTCAGGCGATCTGGCGAGTGATAATATGACGCGGGTGTAGCTGTTGTAGCGGGACAGGGATTCCTTCAATTTTGGACAGAGATATCTTCAACATTTGATTTTGGGGCTGAAGTCCTGTGTCGTGCGCCGTTTTGAAGGAGGTTCAAACCCTGTTTGAAGAGGGGATCTCCGCTGGACCCGGTTGGAGACTGGGTCGAGGTCGACTGGAACACAAGCCGCCAGACAGTAATACATACCGCGCCAGCGCAGACGTTTCGACCATCAGTCATCCTACCCGGTAGACGACTTGCCAACGTGGCAAGACAAGGGCTGCCAGAAACGCACCGAGGATTGTTGGCGGACCTTGGTCGACATTTGGTTCATCGTCTGGTTCCAGCCCAAAGCGGAAGTTGCCTTCCCGTTCATAAAGTGGAAAGCAGACATTCATCGAGATATGGGCTAAGTTTTGCTGTGCGGGACGGGGTAGACCTTCGTGAAATTGCAATGGCGTGACAGTCTGGCAAGATATGACTCCTATGTGTAGCTTACTTCCACAGTCAATCTGGGGCTTTGGATGAGAAATGTTGGGCATATTGAAAGATTTAAGCCGGGAAGAATTGCTAACTGAACTTGGTCGCGGACTTCAGCGTGAGGAAGCCACTCGGAGTATTCTCGAAGTCATTCAAAAGTCCCGCGATGACGAAGGGCCCGTTTTAGAAGCGATCCTCACTCAAGCAGCGGAACTTTGTGCGGCAAGCCAAGCGTCCTTGCAACTTGCGAATACAGCGCGGACACAATTCGAAATTGCATCCTATTGGGGATTTGAGGAAACAGCCTTCAGCGTCGGAGGTTCGGCACCCTTGGACAGCGGTAGGCCGATTCCAGAGGTCATTCGAACTGGTCACACGATAAACATTGCTGATCTGAGAGACACCGGCTTTTATCGTGAAAAAGACTCCATTATCAGCCATGTGGTAGACGTTGAGGGTGTGCGCTCATGGCTGATTGTTCCCCTGATGAACGGATCGCAGGCGATTGGTGCAATAGCTCTTAGCCGCAAGGAGGTCAGACCTTTTTCCGACGATGAAATTGTCTTGGTCGAGACTTTTGCCGCGCAGGCGGTCATCGCCATCGAGAATGTCCGCCAGTTTCGCGAGGTGCAGGACCGGTTGGCGCGCGAGACGGCAACCAAGGACATCCTGGGGGTCATCAGCCGTTCACGAAACGACGACGTGCGCGTGTTCGATGTAATCCTGAACAGAGCCGGGCGACTTTGTGATGCATCCACCGCGATGCTGCAACTCACTAAGGACGGGGTATCATTTACCCAAAAGTCGGTATGGGCCGAACGCGCGCAAGGCGACTTTGCAAACGAAACCTCTTTTGTGCCTGATCCCGAATTGGCTGTGCCGGTCTCGGTCCGGGAAATTCGTGTTGTTCAGATCGCTGACCTTGCCGACGACGATCTCTATCGCAAGGGCAATCCGGTTCGGGTGATGATGGTGGATCAGGAAGGCATCCGGACATTCATGTCGGTTCCACTGGTGAGCGGCGACAAGGCAGTTGGTGCAATCACCCTGTCCCGGCGGGAGGTCAAGCCATTCAGCGACGCGGAAATCGCCCTGGTCGAGACTTTTGCCGCACAAGCCGTCATCGCCATTGAGAACGTTGCCCAGTTCAAAGCACTTGAAGCGCTCAATGCCCAACTCGGCGACCGCGTCGAAGAACAGGTGGGCCAGATCGAACGTATGGGCAAGCTAAAGCGTTTCCTGCCCTCAGCCGTTGCAGACACAGTTATCTCTTCTGGTTCCGAAAAGATGCTCTCAAGCCACCGCGCACTACTGGGCGTCCTTTTCTGCGACATCCGTGGCTTCACGGCCTTCTGCGAAACCGCCGAGCCGGAAGAAACAATTGAAGTACTGCAGACTTATCATCAGGAGATGGGCAAACTAATCAACGCTCATGGTGCGGGTGTCGATCACCGCATGGGCGACGGGATCATGGTGCTTTTCAACGACCCCATTCCCTGCGACGATCCAGCGGGGGATGCCGTTCGTCTTGCCAAGGCAATGCGCACCCGTATGGCCGAACTTGCCAAGGACTGGAAGCGGGTCGGCTTCCGTCTTGGCTTTGGGGTTGGTGTGTCGTTAGGCTACGCTACGGTCGGCATGGTGGGTTACGAGAACCGTTCCGATTACACAGCCTCTGGCACAGCGATCAACATCGCTTCGCGTCTGTGTGAAATGGCCGAGGACGGCGAAATCCTTCTCAGCACCCGCGCTGCCATCGCTGTAGAGGACGCCCATCCATCTATCTCCAACGGCGAGATCACACTCAAGGGCATACGCGAGCCGGTTGAGGTGTTTAGGCTTGCGCAACTCGATAACTCGTAATGAATAGGTAATGGCAACGACGATCACGTCGGCTGCCTCGGACTCGAACCTGCCGCTCGCTGCACGCGACACGAAAGTCGGTTATCGGGAGATGTTCAAGACTTTGCAAAGCCCGCTTTCTGCGCACAGCAGCCATTGACGGCCAGAACAGTATCTTGGGCTTGGGGCGATGTGGCTGGTGCTGGCCCGAAGGAGATGTTCATTCCAGTTGCAGTTTGGCTGGCCGCCAGGGCGGAGAGCGTGCATTATCGGCACCTGCATCGGAAATATTTCGTTCGGGTAAAGCCGATGATCATTCGCAGACACTGAACAGCCACTTTCGGATGCCAGCCATAGCCAGCGCCGCTGTCAGTGACGATAGGACCTATGTGTCCAGATCTGCTTGGTCCCGATGCGCAATCCGCCTGTTTTCGATATACATGATCTCAAACCGCGACACGATTGGCGGGAATTTGATATTGTTGATGCCTGGCACTTCCGGGGTCGCAAAGCGTTCTTGCAGCCCGTTCAGTGGTATATCCCAATCCCGCTCAGCAATCTCTGCCACGTCTTGAGGCCAAAGAAAACTGCTTCTGCCGGATCCAGCCCACGCGCGATTGGTCACCATGGTTGTTGGGCTGAATGCAGCAGCACAGCCAAGATATTTGCGCCTGTTGGTATTCATTTGAACACCATTCTTCCAAGTACATCATGTCCCTCTAGACGGTGTTTGACGACTGCGGCAATGTGAACGACCACGACTGCCAGCAGGGTATAGGCAAGCCAGCGGTGAAGGTTTTCGCTCGTAGTTTCGATATTAAAGCCCCAGAGAATTTCAGCTGTCGGGAAGATTTTGGGCATGGGCAGGCCGAACCATTTTACGCCATGCCCCCCTAGGTCCACCTCGGCCCAGCCCAAAAACAAGACTGCGACAGGCAATGCATATAGCGCCAGGTGACCCAGATGAGAGCCAGTCTTTTCCCACGTGCTCAGAGCCGCCAAAGGGGGAGGAGCAGGGGTTGTCACCCGGACGACAATCCGCATCGCCAACAGCATGACCATCGTCACACCCAGCGATATGTGAAAACCGAACAAAAACTCTTGTAGCGCAGAGTCATCAGCGACGACGGACGTCATTGCAAAACCAGAGATCCACATGACCAAGAAGCCGACAGCCATGAGCCAATGCAAGAGTCGTGCAGATAAACTGTAGTGATCCATTTCAGTATCCAATTTCAAACCTGAAAGTGATTTGCTGGACGGAGGCAAGGTTCTCCAGCGCAGATGCGTGAAAGGAACGGTTTCTGCGTTGACGGCAGCCGGGTTTTCGCGAACGGTCGTTTCTCGACCACTTACGAAGACGCTGTTAGCATCCCCCATGACATTGAATGATACCGCCCTCACAAAAGCACTTGTAAAGAACCTTTTTGCAGTCTCTTTGATTGGTGCAGGCTTTGTGCTGGCCTTGGAGCCTAGCCACACAGAGGATCTGCCTGTTATTGCTGCGTATGGGTTGTGGGTTAGCCATTTCTTTGTGGCGTCCACGATGTTTGTCTTTGGTGCCAACGTTCTCAACAGGCTAGGTTGCTGGGATCCAATTTCGAAATTGGCATCCGCTATAATTTTGCCGCCGCTTTTTGCTTTGGTGTCACTCGGATTGGACTAAGGGTTCGGCAAGGCAGATGAAGAAATCTTGTCCGCGCAACCGCCCATGACAATCTTCTTGAGCGAGGTCGTGGCTGTCGCTCCGATGTGTCTGGCGGTTTCGCTGGTGGTGACGCTCATTCTACGCTACGCCGCTTTGCCAAAAGCTGCGGAGCAGTTAAGGAAACCGTCGGATTCAGAGGAGGCAGGCCCCCCGCTGAACAGCCTGATCCCCTCAATTCCCCCGTCTCTGGGAAATGATATTATTCGTATGCATGCACAGGATCACTATGTGCAGATCGTCACGACCAAGGGCAGTTCTTTGCTCACTGAGCAATTTGGTGACTGTGTTGAAAAACTAAGAAAACTGGATGGTATGCAATGCCATCGGTCACATTGGATCTGCCTTGGGCATGCCAGAGACGTGACACGCAAAGGCAGCTCCTACACGTGCACGTTAAGCAACGGAGATCAAATACCTGTTAGCCGAAGGCGGTATTCTGAGCTGAAAGCACGGCATGGCTTTGGCCCGAAATGATAATTCATGTTGAAGGCGGCAAGTTGGGAAATCGCCGCGCTTTGCCCGATCAATGAACCTATTATTTTCCGCATGTCGCGAATATCGGGTTTGACAGTGCAGCGCAGCATACGGTTGCCCCATCAAAAAGGTGGCTATGGGCCGCTTGAGGCAGCGGCCCATGATGTTAGATTTCTCTGGCTTTCGAGATCGTCAACGTGCCGTCTAGTTCGGTGTCCGAAGGCCCGGGGCCGCTCATTCACTTAGTGGACGCAGGAAAATTGCTTCTCGCAATACTTGCCAACGACCGTCCTGATATCGCCATTCGATGTTGCACAACAGGTTCATTTCTTCGCCATTCATGCCGCTATGTTTACGGGTGAGAACGCAGGCACCGCTCTCTCCCAAAACATGAAAGTCATGCCAGTCCGCCCAGGTGTTGAGCTGTGTTTTGCCCTCTTCGGCCTGCTTGCGGAAATGTGTGATGAATTCTTGCTTGGTGTAGGTGACCACAGACCTATCTGGCATCACCAGTGTGGTGTGAAAATCATCGTGGTAGATGCTTTCCAACGCATCCACATCGAAATTCGTGGCGCGGTCGATCAACTGGTCCATGGCGGCGCGGATGTCAGCGGTTGTATGTGTCATTGTGGGGATCTTTCTCGATTTTTACGGCGAATGTATTTGGCGTCAGGAAAGTGGATGAAACACAAAGCCGTCGCCGCTTTGTGCGGTCTTTCCAATGCCGGGATAGGCCAGGTGGGTTGCAGCAAAGAGGCCCTGGTTGTTGGCAAGCTGGTTGAGCAAGGCCTTGCGCGTTTCGACCGCCTGTGCGGGGTCAATGTCCAACACATACGTGATGTCGGGGGCGGCGAATTGCACAGCTTCGGACAGGATCGCATCTGCGATGATCAACAACTCGCTCCCGCCCCCTGAAATACGGACACCGCTATGTCCGGGTGTGTGGCCGGGCAGTGGCAGCAAGGTCAGCCCGCTCCCTAGGTCGGTTTCGCCACTGTAAAGAGCCAATCGATCGGCAATCGGCGTGATGATGGCCTGTTGCCCTTCGATGATGTCGCGCATCTCTGCGGGCATTTTGTTCACAAGGTCCGCATCCATCCAGAAATCCCATTCGGCCTGCGCCATATGGAGCGTCGCGTTTCTGTAACCACCGGCATCAGGACCGGATAGACCACCAATGTGATCGCCGTGCATATGAGTTATGATGATGTCGGTGATGTCTGTTTTTGCGATACCGCGAGCCATAAAAAGCGCCTCAAGTTTGCCAACACCGGGGTAAAGAGGGCCCGCGCCAGTATCAATCAGGATCAACCGGTCGCCACTGTGTACAAGCCATTGATTTGCGCCAATTTCGATCTCATCGCCAATGGTGCCAAGAGCCTCTGGGCTGGCGTTCGGAAACCAGCCTGCTGGAATGTTGAACGTGCCATCAGACAGGCTGGACACCGCGATGTCACCAAGGGTCAGGGTCGCAAGCTCTCCGGCAAAGCTGGCGCTGGGAATGGCTGCGGTGCCAGCCGTTGCGGCCAATGTCAGCATGAGCTCGCGGCGATCAAGAATGAGGGTTGTCATCGTGCTTCCTTCTTTTTCCTGAAAAAGAACTAAGAGCGGGCCGCCTTGATCGCGATTGGCGGATGTGACAATTAGATGGTCATATCAGACAAAAGGTGCTGTCATGGTGCGTGTTGCAATCGCTTCTTACTCAATGGCCCAGCAGGCCGCTGTGCTGGGGGTGCATGACCTTCTGGTCGCAGCAGGGGAGTTTACCGAGCCTGGCTTTGAGGTCGTCATTGTAGACCAGTTTGAGCGTCCCAAAGCGTTTGATGTGATCATTCTTCCGCCAAGCATGGGAGGTTGGCCAGAAGGCCGGGAACAGGCCGCACTTTGCGAGTGGATTACTGCGCTGCATTCTACCGGGGCACTTGTTTGCACCGTATGTGTTGGAGCCTTTATTCTTGCGTCAACGGGACTTCTGAATGGGCGTCCGGCCACAACGCATTGGGAGCTGTCTGAAGAATTTTCCAGGCAATTTCCGGATGTGAAGCTCGAAGCGGAGCGGTTGATTGTGGATGATGGCGACCTGATAACGGCCGGGGGCATGATGGCCTGGACTGATTTGGGATTGCTGTTGATCGCACGATATCTGGGCCCGGCGGTTATGCAGAAAGTGGCCAAGCTGTTTTTGATTGATCCCGGCGGACGAGAGCAGAGCTACTACAATCTCTTCACACCAAGTCTGGCACACGGAGATACCCAGATTGTCAAAGCGCAACAATGGCTGCAGGGCCACTATCGCTCGCCCGTAACGGTCCCTCAGATCGCCTCAGCGGCCGGGCTTGAAGAACGTACTTTCCTGCGGCGGTTTCAGGCTGCGACTGGCCATCGGCCTTCTGAATACCTTCAACAATTGCGTATTGGCCAGGCACGGGAGTTGCTGGAATTGACACGGGATAACATTGGCCAGATTGCAGCAGCAGTTGGCTATGCCGACATCTCATCCTTCAGCAAACTGTTTCAAAAGATCACGGGACTGGCCCCCGGGGAGTATCGCAAACGCTTTGCGCTTGTGCGCAGATGATCGGCCTCAAGGCACCGCTCCTCTGCGGTCTGAACCAAGAGGGAAGGATCGATCTCACTGGAGGGCGGCTATAGGTCCAATGGCACTTCGGTGAAAAATCAAACGACAAGCATCATTGATCGCATAGACTGTTGAGCCGCACTAAATTTCTACAAAGTCGCAAGGCAGCTTTGGGTCCACTGCACTGCAGTGGAGCCATGGGCTTCCCAAGTCTGAAATGGGCCGTCCGTATCGTTGGCGTTTTGCCCATGATGCGAAAATGATGCGACAGATCCAATGGCACCAGTGAGCCCGAAAAAGACGCGTCAAATCGACCGCTGTCATCCGACGCCATCAATGACCGCGAGATTACACTTTGCAGATTTGTGTCGATGCTCAGCCAATTCACGGTATTCCGGATCGGCAAGCCATTCTTCAGCTTTGGTTCGACTAGGAAACTTCATAACAACCGTGCTCGGAAAGCCCCAGTCGCCTTCAACCACTGTTGTTTTGCCGCTTGTCGTTGCCAGGAGTTCCCCATCATACCGTTGAAAGATAGGCATAAAGCCTGCAAGGTAAGATTTGTATCTCTCTTTATCAAAAATCTCGAGTTGACCGATCACATATGCTGCCATTTCACCCTCCAAGCATCAAATTGACGCTAGGATAACATGAAAAGTTCGACAGTGACTTCTCAATCTGCATGGCAGTTTTCCACCGGCCAGCGCCTCACTGAAACCAACAGATGATTACGTTGAGTTATGAGTTGTCAGGTTTCGCCATTGCAGCGAAAGTTCACTGTGTCCCGCATTGCTGGCCTCTGATTGCCAGGAATGCTGCGCTTTGTGTCGAATGTCAGGTTTGGTGACGCTGCATCGCGAAATTGGAAGGACTGGTTCGTAATTGGTAGAAGCCGATGGCGTCACTTTGCAAAATCCGCAATCTGCGCACGTGTAAGGCCGTGCTGTCTGCTTTGGCAGGGTTCGGTCATCCGGTGAGGTGGATCAGACCACTGGCGGTCGTTTTTTGGTGCAAGGTCAGGTGCTGCACCGCTGCAAGTCGGCTTGTGAGCCCACAATCACCGATGCTGCGAGCTGCACCCAGGTCTGCTCTTCCTCACATTGCGAATTGGCTTAACTGAGGATGCTCGCAAGAAGTTGTTTGGTCATCAATGTCGCGTCGGCCCATGGGTAGCCAGGAATGGTGTTCATGCAAAGGGCGATGCCGATCATTCCAGATATGAGTGTGTCAGTTTTCATCTTAATGTCATGTTCCTGCGGAAGAGCCTCGCGGATCAAATTCGAAAACATCAAGACGTGTGCCAAGGTTTTGTCGTCGCTGACGAACGTACTGACATCCGCCCGCGTCACATCGTTAGACAAAAAGACAAGTCGAAAATGATCGGGGTGACTGATCCAATAGGCGGTAAAGGTTTGTGCGGCTGTCTGCAGCCGTTCCCTGGGGCCAACGACCGATTTCAGCTTGTTTTCGATGTCATTTGACATGTCTGTGAGGACGTCAGCCCAAAGGTATCGCAGGATATCCGTCTTGCCCTCAAAATGTGCATAGAGTGTCATCGGGGCGCATCCGACCTCTCTGGCCAAACGGCGCATTGAAACCGCCCCAAAGCCTTCCGCACGGTAAATCTCAAGCGCGTGTTTCCCGATCTTTGACCGGAGTTCCAGAATTTCAGCCTTGCTGCGGGGTGGCCTACCAGCGGTTCTAGCCATAATTATGCCCTCTGCAAATTATCCCGGAACGCGTGCCAAATAATGCTTGCCTTGTCAAGGCGGTGTTAATATAGAACGCGTACCAAATATTAAGCGCCCACAGGGCGGGCATTTAGGACGCGTGAAATGAACAAGAAAAATTTACTGAATTCGGTTGTTGTGATCGTTGGCGCCGTGATCGTCTTCCTGGGCTTGAATGTCGGCCTGGGCGGGATAATGACGCTGGGATGGCAATCATCGCGCGAGTTTGTTTCGATCACCGATGCTGCAACATTCCATGCTCAAGATAGCCACATCCGGTTCATTGGTGGGGTCTGGTTCGGCGTCGGTGCTGCGTTCATGATTGGCGGCTTTGCAATGCGCATGTTTCGCTCAACCTTGATTATTCTGTCGGCTCTGATCGCAATTGCGGGTTTGTTTCGGCTCAGCGGCATGAACACTGAGGTCATATTTAGCGCCGCGATCGCCCCGTCACTGGCATTTGAGCTGGTGGGTTTTCCGCTGCTTGCGTGGTGGTTGATGGCGTCTGGCAAACGGGACGCAGAGGTAGTCAAGGATGAGAGTTCCTGAAAGCGGACATCTACTCGATTGATTTGGAGGTCAGGTTTTGTCCGCATGGCTGGCCTCTGACTACCAGGAATACTACGCATAGCGGCCCTTCTGGGTCGATCTCCAAGCTCTGCCTGTGCCAGTGTTCAAGCTCTATTAACGAGGTGCACGTGATTGTCTCTCTGAAAGCGACCAATAGGTTGACGGGACCGCTTGCACACCGAACCCGTGCCCGATTGCGGGCGTTTCTTTGATCAGGTCAACGCGGTTGAAAAGGTGTTCACGACGTCAAACCCTCCAGTGTCTATAGGGTCGGGAAGGCAATCAATGCACACGCCCAATCGGGCAGGGCGCGAACCGGTCTCGGCATCGCACGCTGCGGAGTCCGCCACATCAGGTTTGAATTAGGCAATAACGCCCCTGGAAACCAAGGCTGATACCAATAATCCTCCCTGTTCCATGTTTGTGAATTCAAGCGTGCCGCCGTGAAGTTCGATCAGCTCGCCGGCAATTGAAAGCCCCAGACCGACACCGCGTTCGGGTTGTTGAGAGTGGCCGCGTACGAACGGCATCTGGACGCGCGCGATTTGGTCCGGATCGATCCCCGGGCCAAAATCTCTGATGCCAACGCACAGCATGTCCTTGGAAACCGGTTTGACCTCGACAATGGCACGGCCACCGTATTTCAGGGCATTGTCGATCAGGTTCGAAAAGGCCCGCCGCAGCTTGTCCGGTTGTCCTTGCATCATGCAGGCATTATCGGTTCTGACAGTGACGTCTTCGGCAGAGGTGAAAATCGACATTGCCGATCGCAGTTCGACCTCGTCGGGTGAAACGAATGCAACGTTCTTGCCCGTATCGCTGTAGTCGCTGACCAAACTCTCCAGCAACGATGCCAGCGAAAATCGAAAGCTTTCTTCGGGTTGCGACCTGATGCTGAGCAGGTCCAGGGCTCCGTCGATAATGCTGGAGACTTCGTCGAGATCGGATTCGAAACGGTCCCGTAGGGCGTCGTCCGTCAACAGTTCGGTGCGCAAACGCAGGCGGGTTACCGGCGTGCGCAAATCATGCGAGATCGCCGCAAGATTTCGTTCCTTGGATTCCTGCTCCACTTGAAAACGATTGGTCAAACGGTCGATCTTGTCCCTGATGAGGTAGGCCTCACTGGACGCCAATGGATCGGCTGATCCGGTCACGGGGCCGCGTTCGGCCAGTTTGGCGAATGGACCCGCGAGGTTGAGGGCCAGGGGAACCACAAGCGACAAACCGATGGCGAATGCAGCAAACCCCAAAAGCGCAACGCGTGTTTGTCCGGGCCTGGATTGCCAGATCGTCGGGGCTGATATGGTCAACAGGACATCTTCGGACATAAAAACGTGCAGCTGCGCGGTTTGGTCCTGTCGGGCGATGCCACGTGACAGTTCCGCCAGGCGTGCTGATGCGCTTTGTTCCTCAGTGCTCGCGCTGAGGGCCTGGGGCAACTGGGGTGGTCGCTCAAAGGCCACAGCGGCGCGCAATCGCTCGTCGTCGATAACAAGAATGAGCGGCACCGAATAGGGCGGCAGATCGTCTTGCAGCCGAAGGTGCCGCCGCAGCTTGAACCTCCCGGAGGTCACCACGTCGCCTTCTGTCAGATCTTGCCAGGTGTCCCTGTTCAGCAAATCGCGCAACAGATCGCCCGAGGTTTCGGCATAGGTAAGGGCGGAGCTGCGCTGAAAGAAACCATACATGGTCCAGGCCGACACAAACGCGCCCAACAGATAGGCCGTGATCACGAGCAAGGGCAAACGCTGGCTCAGTGATCGCGGCAACAAGGCCAGAACCGTCAGTTGGATTTTGCGCATGTCCTAGTCGATATCCTGGATTTCCGCACAGAACTGATACCCACGATTGCGAATGGTTCGAATGAAATCGGCATTTGGTTGGGCCACTGACATCTTTTTGCGCAACCTGCTGACAAGGATATCAACCCGCCGATCTTCCGGGCCGAGTTCCACATTCAGGATGGACCGACCAATTTCTTCGCGGCTGACAGGGTCGGGCAGATCCGTCGCCAGTTTCAAAAGAAGCTGGTATTCGGTTGAGCTGAGCGGGACCAGGATAGAGAGGGGGCTGTGCAGTTTCTGATTGGTCCGATCCAATACCCAACCGGCAAATCCGATCTTGCCGGTCGCGTGTTGGCGGTTCACGGTCGTGTTGCGGCGCAACAAAGCATTCATTCGTGCCAGCAACTCTCGGGGATTGAACGGTTTTTCAAGATAATCATCGGCTCCAAGTTCGATCCCATGAATACGTTTTCTGTCACCTTTTTCAGCGGAAAGGATGATGATGGGCACATTTGATGTTTCTCGCACCCACTGACAGAATTCCAACCCGTTCATTCCCGGCAGCATGATGTCGACAATCAGAATCTCAAAGTTGTCGGGAGCATGGGTCTGGGCGTCCTCGGCGCTTTGAGACACCTGACATTCAAAACCTCGCCCGTCGAGATAGGTGGACAAAAGCAAAGAAATTTCAGCGTCGTCTTCTATGATGTGTACACGTGGCAGGAGCTTACCTCGGATCCTTGGGGTGGTTTTAGTTGTGCCTGACCATAATAGCATGTGTTCCACTTCGCGAAGAGGTCGAAATCAGGCTGTTACAAAACGCAACAAAACAAGGTGTGGGCAGAATGGGCGATGGGCTTACCCTTTGGGCAGCGTTGGTACGACCAACTCTTTGATTCTGGGAGGAACAAGAATGAAACCGTTTTCCAAGGCGCTGGTCAGCGCCATTGCCCTTGCGACCGCCGTTACCGCAGCCCCGTTGAAAGCTGACCCAAAGGCCGAAGTTTTGCATTACTGGACATCTGGTGGTGAAGCCAAGGCCGTCAAGGCCTTGCAAGAGGCCTTTGCTGCCCGTGGCGGCGAATGGGTCGATGCTCCGGTCGCTGGTGGCGGCGGTGACGCACAGGCCGCCGTTCTGCGGGCCCGCGTTTTGGCAGGGGACCCGCCTGCAGCAGTTCAAATCAAAGGCCCGAACATTCAGGAATGGGCCGAGGCCGGGGCGCTTGCCGACCTTTCGAATGTGGCTGCAAGCCAGAATTGGGACGCCGTGTTACCGGACGCGATCCAAAACATCGTCAAGTATGAAGGCAATTACGTGGCCGTGCCGGTAAACGTACACCGGGTTGACTGGATCTGGGCCAACCCCGAGGTTCTCGCCAAAGTGGGCGCTTCGGTTCCGACAACCTGGGACGAATTCAACGCGACCGCAGACAAGCTGCTCGCCGCGGGTATCATTCCGCTGGCCCATGGCGGTCAGCCCTGGCAGGACGCGACAGTGTTCGAAACCGTGGTTCTGGGCATTGGCGGCGTCGACTTCTACCGCAAGGCGCTGGTCGAATTGGACATGGATGCTCTTGGCTCCGACACCATGGTCAAAGTATTCGACCAGATGCGCAAGATGCGTGGTTATGTCGATCCGGACTTTCCCGGGCGTGACTGGAACCTGGCAACGGCCATGGTGATGCGCGGAGAAGCCGCGATGCAGATCATGGGTGACTGGGCCAAGGGCGAATTCGCGGCAGCGGGCAAGATGCCGGGCAAGGATTACATCTGTGCGTCGACCCCATCGGAAAACGGGTACCTGCTGAATTCCGACAGCTTTGCCATGTTCAACGTCAAGGGCGACGACCTGATTGCGGGGCAAAACCTTTTGGCCGAACTCATTCTGGGTACCGAATTCCAAGAGACCTTCAACCTGTTCAAAGGATCGATTCCGGCCCGGACGGATGTTTCGCGCGGCGCGTTCGACGATTGTGCGATCAAGTCGATGGATGACATGGTGTCGGCCGCTGACGGCGGTACGCTGCTTGGTTCGATGGCGCATGAAATTGCGCAGGCCGGTGCCGTACGCGGTGCCTTCATCGACATTGCCACCGCGCACTTCAACTCTGACATGTCTTCGCAAGAAGCCGTTGAAAAGTTGGTGAAAGCCATCAAACTGGCCCAGTAAACCTGCTGAGCTTCGCCTGTGGCCCGCATTTTGATGTGCGGGCTACAACATCTGGTTTCACTTGACGCATTCTCGGAGGAGATCAGCTTGTGACCCGACATTCCCCAAATATCACCGATCGAATTGCCCGCGTTCTCCCACAGATCGTCGTGGCCCCAAGCTTTGCTCTGATCCTGTTCTTCGTCTACGGCTTTATCGTCTGGACCGGCTATATTTCGCTGACCAAATCCAAGATGCTGCCAAACTATACCGTGATCGGTCTCCGGCCCTATGAACGGCTGTTCCAGATGGACCGCTGGACCGTGGCGTTGGAAAACCTGTTCATCTTTGGCTTTCTTTTCATTTTTGTTGCGATCGTGATCGGTTGCCTGTTGGCGATCTTGCTGGATCAGAAAATCCGCGCCGAAGGATTCATTCGCACCATCTATCTCTATCCGATGGCGATTTCCTTTATCATCACGGGGACGGCCTGGAAGTGGATCATGAACCCGTCGCTGGGGCTGGAAACCGTGATACGCGGTTGGGGCTGGGAGAGCTTTTCATTCGGCTGGACCAACAGCGAAACTCTGGCTGTCTATGCATTGGTCATGGCGGCCGTCTGGCAAAGCGCGGGGTTTGTCATGGCTCTGTTCCTGTCGGCCCTGCGCAGCGTGGATCAGGACATCATCAAGGCGGCCAGCCTGGATGGTGCGTCGCCCTGGAAAATCTATCTGCGCATCATCCTGCCTTCGATGCGACCCGTCTTCATGAGCGCGGTCGTGATCCTTGCTCATCTGGCAATCAAAAGCTTTGATCTTGTCGTCGCTCTTACTGGCGGTGGGCCGGGCTATTCCTCGACGTTGCCGGCGAACTTCATGTACGAGATGACGTTCCGCCGCAACGAGATCGCTGTTGGTGCCGCCTCGGCCATGGTCATGCTGGCCACGGTCGCCGCGATCATGGTGCCCTATCTGTATTCCGAATTGCGGGGGAAGAAACATGTCTGATACCACCACATTCGCTCCTGCTCAGACCCGATCAAACGCTTGGCTGCGCTTGTCGTTGTGGGTTGTCCTGTTCGTGTTCGCGATCTGGTTCTTGCTGCCTGCCTATGTGGTGGTTGGAACCTCGCTCAAGGATCTGGCCGAAATTCGCGGTGGATCTCTTCTGGCCCTTCCGCATGAGTTGAATTTCACCGCCTGGAGCCACGCCTGGAGCAAGGCTTGCATCGGGGTCACATGCGAAGGTCTGGAGCCATATTTCTGGAATTCGGTCATCATGGCGATACCGTCCGTCGTATTGTCCACTTTGTTGGGCGCGTTGACGGGATATGCCCTGACCAAATGGAAATTTAGAGGGGCCAACATCGTATTCGCGCTGATCCTGTTTGGCTGCTTTGTGCCTTTCCAGGTCGTTATTCTGCCTATGGCGCAAACGCTTGGCCTGATTGGCATCACCAATACGGTTTACGGATTGATCCTGGTGCATACGGTGTATGGGCTTGCCTTTACCACCTTGTTTTTTCGCAATTACTACGTCTCAATCCCGGATGAGCTGGTACGAGCCGCGACCATTGATGGGGCAGGTTTCTTCACCATTTTTCGCCGCATCATCCTGCCGCTGTCACCGCCCATCATCGTGGTGTCGGTGATCTGGCAGTTCACCCAGATCTGGAACGACTTCCTGTTCGGAGCCAGTTTCACGACCGGCGGGGCTCAGCCGATCACCGTGGCGATGAACAATCTGGTGAACACCACGACCGGCGTAAAGCAATACAACGTCGACATGGCCGCGGCGCTTATCACCGCTGCTCCAACCCTTCTCGTCTATATCGCAGCGGGCCGCTACTTTGTGCGTGGTTTGACCGCTGGTTCTGTCAAAGGATAAGAAAATGGCTTCTCTGACAATCAAGAATGCAGTCAAACGCTATGGCAGTGTCGAGGTTCTGAAGGGGGTCGATATCGACTTGCAGGATGGTGAGTTTCTCGTGCTTCTCGGAGCATCGGGCTGTGGTAAATCCACGCTGCTGAACATGATCGCAGGTCTTGAAACCGTGACCGAAGGCGAAATCAAGATCGGGGATCGGGTGATCAACGATGTGCACCCCAAAGACCGCGACATCGCCATGGTGTTCCAATCCTATGCGCTCTATCCCAACATGACTGTTGGCAAGAACATGGCCTTTGGTCTCGAAATGCGTGGGGTGCCGAAAGCAGAACGCCAAACTGCCGTGACCGAAGTTGCCAAGATGCTGCAGATGGATCACCTGCTGGATCGAAAACCCAGCCAGCTTTCGGGCGGTCAACGCCAACGGGTGGCCATGGGGCGTGCGCTGGTCCGTCGTCCTGAAGTGTTTCTGTTCGACGAACCGCTTTCCAACCTTGATGCCAAGCTGCGCCTGGAAATGCGCACCGAAATCAAACGGCTGCACAAACGTCTGAATGCAACGATGGTGTATGTCACCCATGATCAGATCGAGGCCCTGACACTGGCCGACCGGATCGCGATCCTGAAAGACGGCGAAGTCCAGCAATTGGCCAGCCCGGCCGAAATCTATGACCGCCCCAAGAACATGTTTGTCGCCGGGTTGGTCGGGTCGCCACCGATGAACTTTATCCGCACGAAACTGTCGCGCACCGAAAAGGGATATGGTGCGGAAATCTCGGTCCGCGCAAATGGCGGCGATCAGCCGGTCCTGCTTGACCTGTCGGATCAATCATTGGATCTTGGCCCATATGTCGGGCGCGAGATCGTCATCGGTCTGCGCCCGGAGGCAATCAGCCAGGCAGGGCAGGGGAACAGCGGAACACAAAGCTTTGCGTCCGAAATCGATGTGACAGAGGCCACCGGCGCAGACACGCTGTGTGTGCTCAACTGGAGCGGGATCGAGGTCATGGCACGGGTCAGTTCCGGCTATGCCCAGATCATCGAAGGCACCATGGATTTTACCGTGGACATGACACGGGCCAGCCTGTTCGACCCTGAAACCGAGATGCGGCTGGAGTAAGCCGCCAAACGGGCTTTCGGGCATAGGAAAGAGACAAGCCATGTGGAATTTCGTAGCAGATGTCGGCGGCACAAATATGCGTCTTGCCGCGATTTCGAATGTGGGATCGATTGTTGACCAAAAGTCGTATCACTCCAAAAGTGATCTGGACTTCCCCGAGGCCTGCGCGTGTTTCATACGCGAACATGACGGGCCACCCGAAGCTGTTGTAGTCGCTGCGGCAGGTGTGGTTACGGATGGCGCAGTGCAGCTGACAAACTCGGCGCAAAACTTTTCCGAGACCGAGCTGGCCGAGGTCTGCCAGACGCAAAACGTCAAAATCCTGAACGACTTTGAGGCGGCGGCCTGGTCTCTTGCGACGATCGGTGGGGGGGACACCCGGGTGTTGCAGGGGCCGACCGACGTACCGCATGGTCCGCGGTTGGTTATCGGACCTGGAACCGGGCTTGGCGTGGGGGCGTTGGTTTGGGTTCATGGGCAGCCCCATGTTGTACCCGGCGAAGGGGGGCATGTCAGCCTGTCACCACAGTCTTACGAGGAATTCGGCTACTTTGAACAGTTGGTGAGACTGTGGCCCGAGATCCGTATCGGAAATGGGGTGGCCGTCGAGGCCGAAGCCATCCTGTCCGGCACAGGTGTTCCCATGCTCTATGAGGCAGTCGCACATGCACGCCAGTCAATTGTTGAACCCAAAACCTCTGCGCAGGTGTTCACCTTGGCAAAAAGGGGAGAGGATCAGAATGCCAATATCGCCATAGACCTGTTTCGCCGGGCACTGGGCCAGATCGCTGGCGATCTTGCCCTGGTCTTCAATGCCAAAGGAGGGGTCTTTCTGACGGGCGGCGTTGCGCTTTCCAATACATGGATCTTTGATCGACGCTTTCTTGATGCGTTCAACGCTGGTGGTCGCCACAGCAATTGGCGATCAGCCATGCCTGTGTACCTGTACCAGAACCCGGATTTCGGCCTGCTGGGGGCTCGAAACTATGTTTCCACACGCTAAAGGATGGGCAAGATGTCAAAGATCAAGGTCGGCCTGCTGGGATATGGAAACGCTGGACGGGTGTTCCACGCGCCCCTGATTGTGGCCGAACCCCGGTTGGAATTGACCAGGATTGGCAGTCGTGACTTCAGCGACAAAACGTTGCCGCAGGGAGCAACAGGCGCGCCGATCCTGGACGTCGTCAATGATCCCGATATCGACCTTGTGGTTGTTGCGACACCAAACGACAGCCATGCGTCGCTCGCCGAACTGGCGCTGCGCGCGGGAAAGCATGTTGTGGTCGATAAACCGTTTACCCTGGACAGCGGCTCGGCGGCCCGGATCGTACAACTGGCCGAGGACACTGGGAAAATGCTCAGCGTGTTCCAGAACCGTCGCTGGGATGGTGGGTATCTGACCGCACGGGACGTGGTGGACGACGGTCTTCTTGGGTCGATCAGTTATGGCGCGTTTCATTTCGACCGCTACAGCCCCGCAATCAAGGATCGGTGGCGCGAGTGGGATCGACCGGGGGCTGGAATTCTCTACGATCTTGGCCCGCATTTGGTTGATCAGATTGTGGTGCTTTTTGGTATGCCCGACGCCGTGACCGCCAATTTGGCGCGCCAACGCCAGGGCGCTGTTGTCGACGACTTCTTTCACATCGTCCTGGAATTCGGACCAACACGGATCGTGGCCCATGCCAGTTCCCTGATGCCCGATCATGCGCCCCGCATTTCGCTGTTTGGTGCGCGTGCATGTCTGTTCCAATATGGGTTCGATGGCCAGGAAGACGCATTGAAACGGGGGGAACGCCCGGGCGATCCGCAATGGGGTCAGACACCGGGCGGTCGCGCCGAGATTGTTGATATGAATGGCGAGCGTCGGGCGCTGAAACTTCGGGACGGTCAATACGAGGCGTTTTACGCCGGGATCGCCGATGCAATTTGCGATGGGGCACCGCTGGCCGTCACTGGATCACAGGCTCTGGAGGTGATGCGTGTGTTGGATGCTGCCAAGATTTCCGGCCAGACCGGCACGCGGGTAATGCTTTAGTCGCTTGGCGGTCTGGCTTGACTGCGCCGCGCCGGAAACACGAATTTCTGCGTGTCGACGACCGCAGGTCCGCCAGCTAGCGGAGCCAAAATGTTGAGACTTGCATTATAGGTACGCGGCCCGGCCCGCTTACAGAATGTTGCGCTGAAACACTCCTCAGGATTCCCAGTCTCCGGATGCGCCGAGGGTCTTCAGGATTTGCCGAAATGCCTCATGTCCCCGGTGCAGGGCCTGACGTTCAAGATCGACAAGAGTTTGGGGGCTGAATTCGGAGTGCCGCAGTATGACACGTGCCGGATCAAAGGGCGGATCGAGATAGGCAAACGCGCCGTCTCCCAGGCTTACACCCTTCAGCGCCTTGCGCCCGGCCTGAATGGGCGCGCTATAGGCCCAGACGTTTTCAAACGTGAACCGCCGCAAACCCTGATCCAGAAGGCGGCGGGTCAGGTCGGCAAGCGGTAGGAAACCGTCTCCGACCGGAACACCGGCAACGGTGAGCTGGCCTGCATCTTGGGCCCGGATCATCACGTGGTCTTTGAAATGGATTGAATGGACATGGGGCAGCACCGCGTCCAACGCGGCAATCGGATCTTCCAGAACCATCTGTGAATTGCCATAGTCGTAGAGGATTTTCAGATTGGGATGGTTCACCTGTTCGACGATGTCGGCCAATTCCGGGCCGGTGAAATCTTCGTGGTTTTCCAGCACGATGATCACACCCAGGTCGTGTGCTTCATGCACCACGGCCGCCAGATCGGCGGATGTGTTTTGCATCATCTCACTCACGTCTGCGCCATGACGGGTGTAGGTTCGCAGGGATGTCGCCCCCATGCGATGCGCCACATTCAGCATTTTGGACATATGCGCGGGTGCCGTATCCGAAGTATCCACCTCCAGGCTCATCCCATGCGCGACCAGATAGGCGCGCAGACGGTCCATACGGTCGGTGTCACATCCGCCCAGATGGCGATAGCTTGCATCGTTCAGCGACAGGCTGATGCCCTGAAACCCCATTGACCGTGCAAGATCGGCAAAGGCGATGGCGTCAAACCCCGGCTGATGCGCAAAGTGATGCCGGAGGCTGAAGCTGTGGATGGTGGTATCAACGATCATGCGCAGTGTCCCATGTAGGTCAGTTCTGCGCCAAACGCGCGACGATATCGCGAACAGATGTCCGCATCTTGCAACACTTCGGCGCGCCATGCGCAATACCCGGCGAAACGCCATGCATAGGCAGGGCGCAGCAACGCGTAACGCTCGGCAAGGTCTGGGCGAGACAGGGCCGACCAGAAGTCGCCGACCTGCGCGTCGGTCAGGGGCGCGCGTTCGCCCAGGATCTGGAAACCGGGCGACAGGAAGCTGTAGATGTCTTCGCAAATGTCGCCGATGGCTGGGCATTGCCAATCAATCAGGCGCAAGTTCGACCCCGCGCCGACCAGATTGCCACCAACATCCGTATGGATCAGAGACAGCTTGTGCGGCGGGGGCACCTTGGCCCAAGGCGGTGGGGTGGTGGTGGGCTGTGATGTGCAGCGGGCAAACAGGGCATCGCCTTGGGCAATGATGTCTCTGACATCCAAGGGGACGCTGCGAAAACCTGTTGGATCGGCGACCTCTTTGCGCATCACAAGCGCGGCGACGCTGGGCATGTCTCCGTCCCACATGTTCCCTTCGACGTATTCGTAAACCAGCAGAGATTGATCAGCCCAATACCCGACCAGATCGGGGGCAACGTCCAGCCCCGCAAGACGGTGCAAGGCTTTGGCTTCGTCGTCCGGCAGATTGGGAAAGAGGGTGCCTGTCATCGGCTCGGCAAACTCTTTGGCGACAAGCCGTCGGTCCGCGGTATCGACACGCCAGACTGAATTCAGATACCCTCCCTTAAGCTTGCGAAAAACTGTGCGGTCATCTGCCAGACCCTGCTGGGTGAGAAAGCGCCGCAGCTCGGCCTCTGTCATGCGAAACCTTTCAGTGTTTCCAAGAGTTCCGCGTCAATCGGAATGCCATGTTTTGCGAGATTCCGTCTGTTTTCTTCGCGTCGCGCATTTGGCAGGCGGGCCCCGTCCTGTTCAGTGATGGAGGCGACGAGCGTGGTGATCGTCTGATGGAAACCACCGCCCGAAAATTTGTCTGGATCAAAGGCCACAAAGAACTGGCCGTTGTCGATGGGTTTGCCGTCATCGTCGGTGAATGACCCCTGATCCGGTCCCAGATTGCCCCCGGCCAGCGCGGCGCAGAGCACCTCGACCAAAAGTCCGATACTGAACCCTTTGACCCCACCCGCAGGTGCCATCGACCCGGCCAGCCCGGCCTCGGCGTCAGTGGTGGGATTGCCCTGCGCATCCAGCGCCCAGCCAAGCGGGATTGGCTCACCTGCTTCGGCGGCGTGTTTCACGGCCGTCCAGGCCACTTGCGTTGCCGATTGATCAACCAGAAAGGCGATTTTGCCATTTGGTGCCGGAACGGCATAGGAAATCGGGTTGGTGCCGATGATCGGGGTTTTGCCGCCCACCGGGGCCAGATTGGGCACCGCGTTGGTCGCACCCAGGGCCAAAAGGCCAGCGCGCGCAAGATATCCGGTGTGAAACCCCAAGGTTGCGGCGTTGTAGGAGTTGTGAACACCCATCGCCGCAACGCCATGCGTCTTGGCCGCCGGGATCAGATGTTTGAATCCCATCTCAATCGCCGGATGGGCAAAGCCGTGTCGCGCATCAACCCGAAAGCTGGTGTCTGACAGTGCCTGAACCTGTGGCACGGCCTTGCCATCGACCTTGCCGCTGCGCAGATGGGCGCAGTAATATTGCAGCCAGTAAAACCCATGCCCGTCCAGACCGGACAGCTCGGTCTCCAGAATGGCTTCGGTGAAATAGGCGGCGTTTTCTTGCGACGTGCCGCTGCCGGTCATCGCCTTCCAAATCAGGGTATGTGCGTCCTCAGGGGACAGCAAAACGCTCATTTCGCGTGCATCCTTCTTTTGCGTGCCCGAACGTTCACGGTCATCTCGTCGGTTCCGTCATGGTAGGTGCCGAACCATTTATCGAGCGGGAATTCCGGGCTGCCATAATTGCATTCATAATAGCGGTGGTGAAGCTGGTGAAAGAACCCGCCAATCAGAATGCGCGCCTTGTTTCGGGCAAACACGGCCTCGTATCCCGAATGGCCGGTAGGTGCTCCCAACAACTGCCAGTGCAGCAAGAACATGATGTGCACGGGATGGGCGGGCAGCACAAAAAAGATCAAAAGGCTGCTGAAATAGAACACATGTTCGACCGGGTGCATCGACAGGCCGGACCATGGCCCGACATTGACGTTGCGATGATGCACCGAATGCACATACCGATAGAGCGGTGGCCAGTGGATCAGGCGGTGGACCAGGTAAAAGTGCACCCCCTGAAACAAGGTCAACACAGGGAAGAGCAAGACAAACCAAACCGGGCTTTGGGAAAACTCAACCGGCATCGTCCCCCCATTGGCAAAGGCCCAACGCATGGCAATCTCAAATCCCGACGCAATCGGCACACCAAAAACCAGCGTGTGAAACATGTTGTCCCATGTCTGGTATCCAAAAAGGAACAGCGCATTCTTGCGGCCTGTGATCGGGCGGGTATCAAAGCGCAGGACATTGCCCTGACCGTCGATGCCATAGAACCAGATGTGCAGCCCGCCCACCACCAACACCACCGCAACCATGTTGCGCAGCAGCACCAGCGCGGCCCAATCCCATCCAAACGTCGCCTCTGCAGGCACAAAGGGCATCAGCCAGAAGGCGATGACAAAACTGTAGACCAGAAACAGCGCCCGGTCAGAGACTTGTAGGAAGTTTTCAAAGATCCAGCGCAGAACTGCCCAGGGCCGGGGGGGCCACTGCCAGTATGGCATCGGGGCCAATGGCAGCTCTGGCGCGTGGTTCCAAACGGCGGATGTGCGGTGAGGTGTCGACATGGTTTGGCCTGTTCGTATGTGGTGTTAAGATGCGTGCATACGTTTTTTGGTTTCCCGCACGCGGTCCGTGGCCTCCGGGCTGCCGTCGTGATAGCTGCCGAACCAGTTGTCCCACGGCATTTCCGGGTTGCCGTAATTGCATTCAAAGTACCGGTGATGCAGCTGATGGTGGAACGACCCGATTTTCAGGTGGGCCTTGTCCCCCAACACCAGGTTTTCAAACCCGGCATGGGATGTGGCCGTGGCCAAGGCCAGCCAATACCCCATGAAGATGAAGTGGATCGGGTGTGCGGGCACAACGAGAAAGATCAGTAGCAGCCCCATGTAACCGATATGTTCGACCGGGTGCATCGAAAAGCCGGACCATGGCGCAATCGAGACACTGCGGTGATGCACCGAATGCACCCGTTTGTAGATCCATGGAATGTGCAGCGCGCGGTGCAGCCAATAAAAGTGCAAGGATTGGATCGCAGGCATCAACAGGAACAAGGCAAAGAACCAGATCGGGTTGCTTTTGACCGTGATCATGGGGGCCCAGCCATTGGCATAGCCCATCCAGACAATGGCATCATACAACGTCCAGATCGTGACGCCGGACAGAAGAGCGTAGGTGACGTTGTCCCAATATTGATCGTCCCACAGGAAAATACGTGCATTCTTGGCCAACCCGCGCCGGTCAAATTTGAAATCGTCGCCCTGTTTTTTCCACCCGTACAGCCACAGGTGCAGCCCCTGTGCGAAGATGATCATCAAAATCAGGTTGCGTGCCCAAAGCTGCAATACCCATCCCCAGCTCAGGTGTTGCATCTGCTCCAGCGGTGGCACCAACCATGCCCAAGTGGCCCAGGCCATCAGCGCATAGATCATGAATTCGGTCATTGGCAGCCAGTTGGTCGCAAACCACCGGATCGTTGCCATCGGATTGGGCGGCCATGAGAACAGCGGCGTGACAGCGACAGGCAGGTCAGGATGCCAATTCCATTCCTTGCTTGGACCGGCTTTCAGGTGCTCGTCAGTGTGGGACATGTGTGCTCCTCCCGTCAGGTCGATTGGGATATACTTCATGTTTTTAACCAACATCGAAAACACTGGTATTTGTCCGCAAATTACATAACCTCAAGTTATGAATAGATATCGCAAATCTCTGCCGCCGCTTGACAGCCTGTTGTTTCTCAACGCGGTTGCAAACAATCGCAGCCTGAACAGTGCCGCCGACGAACTGTTTGTGACGCAGGCGGCGGTCAGCAAACGTATTCATCGGCTTGAAGAATGGCTCGGAACGCCGCTGTTTTCCCGCGACGGGCGCGCCTTGCAAATCACCGAAGCGGGCGCTGGTCTGGCCGCAGATGTCGAGATTGCATTGGACTTCCTCGAGCGCGCGATTGACAAGGTCAAAGCCCCGGAGCAACCGGTGGTGCGCGTCGCTGCGAATGCGGCCGTCTCCATGTTCTGGCTCTATGGGCAACTGAAAGAATTCTCGCTGAGCGACAGTTCCTGCAACGTGAATGTCTCAACCAGCGACAGTACTGCTGATTTGTTGTCAGACCGCCATGATCTCGTGATCTTTTATTGTGACGGGCAGGTGCCCGGGTGGAAAACCGTCAATCTGCTGGGCGGTGATCTTGTGCCTGCGGCGACACCGGAAATTGCCCGGAAGGCCCGAGACCACGCGATGTTTGAAACCACCGTGCCCGCTGAAAATGCGCCGGCTCTATTGGAATATGCAATCCTCACGCCAGAGTGGGTCAATTGGAAGGTCTGGCTCAAACGAATGGGGCGCGCAGATATTTCTGCCTGGCCTACAATCCCGTGCAACAGCTACGTACATTCCGTTGGCAAGGCTCTCAAAGGCGAAGGCGTCGTTCTCGCCAATTCGGATTTGCTCGACGCCGAATTCCAGTCCGGCAGGCTGGTCAGAATTGGCGATGTTGGTCTGACCCCAAAGAAATCCTATTTTCTATGCTACCGGGAAAATGCCCCGCTTTCACAATCCACGACAAAGCTGCGAGATTTCCTGATCAGCGGCATCCACACAGCTCCGAGCAGCCATTCCCGCTGACCATCCCATAGCGGATCTGTCCTGCGTGACGGTGGCAATCTCGGGTGACGATAGGGTTGGCTGCGAGCTGACTATCGGGAAACAGCACTGACGGTGCCCTGTGCGGTTGGTGCCAGCTCAATGATCGCGCGCTTCACATTCTCTGGCACGCGGTTTTCGAGGGTCGGCTTCTTGTGGGAGAAGTTCACGAGAGCCGTTTCACCATCTTGCTCGGAGAGCATCTTGAACTGACAAAAGCCGTCGCGCGAACGACGGACATTCGCCGCGTTGCGCGTTCGGGTCCGGTACGCAGTCTGTGCCAGACATTTGCCCCGGTCGCTGTCCATTGACTGCTGCAGGTTGCAGGCGGATACTCGGAAACACCAGAATAACAATGTCTTGTCTGCGCAATTGAACAAGGGGCTGATGATGCTGAATGCCAAGATCGGGCGGAATGCCAAGATTGGATTGCCTGTCGTGCTTGTGACAGCGTTGGCGCACACGTCAGTCGATGCCGGAGAAGGTGCATTTTCCAATTATTTCCCAGGTGCCTACGGAAGCCTTTTGCCGGGCATGGCTCCGGAACCCGGATCAGTATTTGCAAACGTCAATTTGCTGTATCGCGGACAGGCAGATCGCGCAGTCAAAAACGGGCAGATCCAGGCGTCAATGAAAAGCGATGCGTTTTATTCCCTGTTCCAAGGTATGCACGTTTGGGATGCGCCCATGTTGGGAGGGCGGTTTGCCGTGGGCGGGTATATTCCTGTTGGTTATGCGTCTTACAGCGCCTCAGTCGGGGGGCTGGCGACGGCGCAGGACGAGTTCGCATTGGGCGATATTGGGATTATTCCGGCTTCTTTCTTCTGGTCTTCGGGAAAGGTTCATACAAATCTCTATGCTCTGATCATAGCACCCACCGGTCAGTATGACCCCAACGGGTCAGTGAATATCGGACGCAATTATTGGAGCGCCGATCTGGTTGCTGCGCTTACATGGTTCGATCCCGAACGCGGCACCGAGTTTTCCGTTGTACCGGGCGTAATGTTCAATTCGGAAAATGAGGATACGAACTATCGAACCGGGACAGAGTTCCACATGGATTTCATGTTCAACCAATTCGTGTCCGAAGAGCTTTCTGTGGGACTACATGGCTATGCGTATAAGCAATTGACCGGAGACTCGGGGGCAGGGGCCTTGTTGGGGGATTTCAAAGGGGAAGCGTTTGGTATTGGCCCGGCGATTTCCTGGATTCCAAAATCGGCGGGTGGAAATGTCGCCTTTTCGGCCAGCTGGATTCACGATGTTCATTCCAAAAACCGTTTGTCCGGTGACTATGCCACTCTTTCATTTAGCATACAGTTTTAGACCCCAGGAAGACATGACTGCGCCGCTCTTGGGACGGGGACCAGGTGTGTGTTGGGTGGATGCAGAGGCAGAAAAATCGCCGAACAGAGATGATCCTCGGGCTGGTGGAAACCAGTCTGCATTCCTAGATCGAGAAATTCCCCGGTTCCCCCAATAGAGCAGCCATCATATTGACCAACATGGCCGCCAACACAGCGACCACCACAGCAGCCATGGTCAAAATCCGACGTCAGACGTCAGTCCAATGCAAATCGAGGGCGAAAGGAATCCGCCCTCGAAATCAGTGCCGTTTATTGCGACATCCCGCCTTCGCTGGAAATTTGCTCTTCGACATGCGCCTGATTGGTCACATTTGATCCCCGCGGTGGAAAGGCTGCAAATGTACCCAAATGCCGCTGCACAAGTTTGGCCGCAGGTCCAAACGCCCACATTTTGTTGCCCATCCATCGGGTATACATTCCGGACTCGTCAGCCGCTTTTTCATAGGGGTCACGACGGAGGTTGAACAGGAGCGGGGCGTTCAACTCATCCTTGGGACCGGCCCAGCCGTGTGTTTGGATGGTAAAATGGGCCTTCCAATCGCCATAACGTACGGCCTGGAGATCGGGGCCTTCGTAATAAACGATTTCCTTCCGGTTGCTGCCGGTTTCGCCAGTGAGGAAGGATGTCTGGTTGTAGCCATCAAGGTGCACCTGATAGCCTTCATAACCAGCGAGAAGCGCCTCGGGCAGGTCGTCGGGTCCTCCAGCGGCCGCAACCAAGGTAGGCATCCAGTCCATGCCATCAAAGATCCCGTTGCTGACTTTCCCTGCAGGGATTTTGCCCGGCCAACGGACGATCGCAGGAACACGGAAGCCACCTTCCCAAGTGGTCCCTTTTTCGCCGTGAAAAGGCGTCGTGCCGCCATCTGGCCATGTCATCGTTTCGGGGCCATTGTCTGACGTGAACACAACGATCGTGTTGTCGGTGACCCCAAGTGTGTCCAGATGCGCCATGACTTTGCCGACATTGTCGTCCAGCTCTCGCATCACAACATCCTGCAACCCCCGTCCGTCGCCCATCAGCGCTTCATATTCAGGGCTCAGATGCGTCCACACATGGGCGCGCGCCGGAGCCATCCAGACAAAAAACGGTGTGTCGCTTTCGACCGCACGATCAATGAAATCAAGCGTATGAGCGGTCACTTCATTGTCGAGCGTTTTTTGACGCTCGGGCGGTGCGGGTCCATCGTCAACAATGCGCTGTTTTCCGACGGGGCCCCAACGCGGATCCACGGTCGCGTCGACCTCTTGGGTTGCATAGGCATGGATAATGTTGCGCGGACCAAAGGTGTCGTTGAATTTCTGGTCCTTGGGCCAATCAGGATCCGTCGTGTATTCCATCGCGTTCAAATGATAGAGCCACCCCCAATATTCATCGAACCCTTTGACCGTTGGCAGAAATTTATTCATGTCCCCCAAATGGTTCTTGCCAAATTGCCCCGTTGTATAACCCAGAGATTTCAACATGTTTGCGAGCGTTGGATCGTTTTCGTGCAAGCCTTTGTCCGGGTCACCGGGAAGCCCCACAGTATGCATGCCCGTCCGCACCGGGTACTGCCCGGTAATGAAGGCGGACCGCCCCGCGGTACAGCTTGGTTGCGCATAATAGTCCGTGAGACGCATTCCTTCGGACGCCAGTTGGTCCAGATTGGGTGTCTGGATGCTTTTGACGCCTTGATGATAACTCCCCAGGCTTGCCCAGCCAACGTCGTCGGCCATGATGACAAGAATATTGGGCTTGTCCGTCTCTGCATGGGCAAACACGGGCGTCAGACCCAGTATTGCGGTGGAAGCCAAGGTTAGCATCCAGCGGGTTCGTTGCGTGGGCATAATAGGTCCTTTTGGAAAATGGGATGGTGGCTCGACGTTTAGTTGCGCCATCAAAATTAGCGACACAGGGTCAGTGGGAGCAACAGCGCTGGACTTTGTTTTCGATACCTGAAATTTAAAGTCTCATATCTGAAATTACGGTGAACCATGCTGAACGAAAATGCACTGAATGCGTTCCTGGTCTTGGCCCAAACAGGCAGCTTTCAAGAGGCGGCACGCAAGATTGGCGTTTCGAACGCGTCATTGTCCCGGTATATCGCACAGGCCGAGGTCGAAACCGGTCTCACGCTTTTTCACCGGACACGCAACAACAGCAAACTCACGCGGGCGGGACAAGAGTATCTGACCGTCGCACAGGATCTGAAATCTGATCTTGATCGCTACCAAAATCGGGTTGCAGAGCTCGGGGACACAAATGGCGGCGTTCTTCGCGTTGGATGCGGACCTTTGACCACAAGAACGCTGATCCTTCCCACGCTTCAGAAAGTGCGGAAAGAAATGCCCAATCTGCGCTTTGAGATTCTGGTCAGCGCCTATGCACGCCCCTTGGATCTTGTGCAGAATGGTCAATTAGATATCTTTGTTGGCGATCTCACCTATACGCCAGAGGCGGACGACGTCGATATTTTGGTGATGGAAAAACAACAGGTTGTCTTTGTGGCACACCCCGCGCATCCCATTCATGGACGTGGTCCGCAATCCCTTAGTGACATTTTTGAGTTTCCTTTTGCGTCGCCCCATTTGCACAAACATTGGAAAGCAACGCTCACCAAAGTGCTCGGAGGTGACGCGACTGCAGCCCAAAAAGTTGCAGCGCTGCCGCGGATCGAGAGTGATGACTATGCGTTTCTGGCCGCCTTGCTGGACAGTCCCGATATCATTGTCGGTGGCATGCCCGAAACGTTCAAAGAGATGTTGGCGTTGCAAACCGTCAAGGAAATCCCTGTTCTGAGCCCGCTGTATTGGAACATTTGCGCCTCGCGAAAATCCCAGGGGGGGTCTGCGGCGTTGGACCTGTTTTGGTCCAGGTTGGCGGACCTCAACACGGCTGACATATAGGGTCGACGACGGTCGGGTCAGTCACACCAGGTTTGCCGTGGTCGGGTCGACCGGAATTCCGCGCTGTTCGGCATGTCCTTTGATAACCGCTTCTTTTGCGGCGAGGTACATGCAAAACGCCCTGTCATCCAAAACACAGCGCGATGTTGACATTCCTAACGACGGTTGTGGTGTCAGATGGGGGGCTTGGTACCTGAGCTGAGGGGGACAGAGCGACCTCCCCTGTCTGCGGCAGATCAATCAGGACTGTGCCCGACCTTTGGCATTTCTACCTGGCAAATATGGCGCTACCCTAGGCTGATGGATGCGATTGATGATCTGAATCACTGGATGATGACCCAAGGTCGATGTTCGAACGACCCGGTCAAGGTGGTTTCGCATTTTTGCGCGACCTTGATCGACGCGGGTGTCCCGCTTTGGCGTGTGAACATCGGCCAGCGCTTTGCCAATCCGCTGTTGATTGCCTGGGGTGTGGTGTGGACGCCGGACAGCACCGAAATTTACGACGTCACCCATGCGCGTATGTTGACAGATGGCTATATCGGAAGCGCTTTTGAATACATTCTGGAGAACCAGCGCCCCCTGCACAAAAGCTTGCGCGGGCTTGATCCTGACCAGGATCACGTCTCTTACCTTGAATTTGCCCAAGCGGGCGGCACAGATTATTACGCCACGTTGCTGGATTATGGAGATGGCTCGCAACACGGTTGCACATTTGCCTCTCAATCGCCCAATGGGTTTTCACCCCGACATCTGGAAATGATCGAAGCAGCCAAACCCGGCCTCGCGTCGGCGCTGGAACCTGTGACCATGCGCAAATCGTCAAAAAGCCTGCTGCGTACGTATCTTGGAGATGGGCCGAGCGAAGCAGTTTGGACGGGCAGCATTCAACGCGGAGAACGCACATCCCTGGAGGCGGTTGTGATGTTCTCTGATCTGCGCGGGTTTACTGCGCTCTCGGACAGCGCCCCAGAGGACGAGGTCTTTGATGCGTTGGAGGGCTATTTTGATATTGTCGTGCAGTCGGTCGAGGAGATGGGCGGGGATGTATTGAAATTCATGGGGGACGGCATTCTGTCTGTTTTCCCAATTCGAACGGCCGGCGAGCACCGACACCAATGCCAACACGCAACACAGGCGGCCAGAAACGTGCTGGGTGGGTTGGCCGTGCTGAATGATCGACGCCTGCAGGCGCGAAAATCGCCGCTGGACCTGGGGATCGGCATCAATGTCGGAACGGTCAGCTATGGCAATATAGGCAGCCCCGGCAGGCTGGATTTCACGGTGCTTGGCGGGGCAGTCAATGTCGCTAGCAGGATCGAAGGCCTGACCAAATCCCTGGGTCATCGGGTGCTCGCAACCCATGCCATTGCCGACGCGACCCCCAATCTGTTTACCGCGCGTGGGTCGCACAATGTGCGCGGCCTCGCGCATCCCGTTGATCTTTTCAGCCTTTCAGAGCCAAACCCATGACATGTACCCAAACACGGTTGCATGCGGGGCTGAGGTAAATCGTTCTGGCGCGGTGGGACAATACCGGCGGCATGCGACCACACCGGAGGTGGAAAACACATCGCAACCCCGCCTGTGTGCGGTCTTGGGTCAGGGTGGATCCGCCACGCCGGGTCGCGCGCGGAACAGTCGCGCGATGGACCACGCGAGGCAGAGAGATTCCGCGACGTTCATTGGTTGGGATTATGTTTGGTTTCCCGAATTCAATCGGCTTAAATGGAACAACCTGCTAAGGCGTAACCGCCTGTATTTCCTAAGGTGACGGTGCCCATGACCGAAAACTTCAAGACCAAAGTAACCCGGCTCTACACTGGTTCGGGCCAAACCTCGAAACGGTTCCGCTTTGCGTTGATCACCTTTGATGCTGTCACGATCATCTTTTTCATCATCACAGCCGCATTGCCCGCCAATCCGCTGTGGGAAGCCATCGTCGCGCTGTGTGGTGTGGTCATCGTTCTGGATTTTGCTGCCCGTCTGTGGATTGCACCTGATCGCAAGGTTTTTCTGCGGCAGGTTTACACAATTGCAGATCTGATCGTGATTGCCTCTTTGGTGATCTCTCCGCTTGTCGAAGAGAACATTGCCTTTTTGCGGATCCTGCGAGGCCTGCGGTTGATCCATTCATACCATTTGATGCACGACCTGCGTCAGACCAGCCCGTTTTTCAACAAGCACGAAGATGCGGTGGTGGCTGGGGTGAACCTGTTTGTATTTGTGTTCTTTACCACCTCTGTGGTGCATGCGATCTATTCCAAGGAAGACGCAGGCGTCGAAGGCTATGTGGATGCGCTTTATTTCACCGTGACGACGCTGACCACGACGGGGTATGGCGATATCACGCCGCAATCAACCGGGGCCAGGTTGCTGACCGTGATGATCATGATTGTTGGTGTATCGCTGTTTGTGCAATTGGCCCGTGCGATGATCCAACCGACCAAGGTCAAATACAAATGCAAAAGCTGTGGTTTGTTCAAACACGACCAGGATGCCGTACATTGCAAGCACTGCGGGACGCTGTTGCAAATCGAAACCGAAGGATTGACCTAGGCCGGGGCAGGGTGCGCGCCGGGTTGGTGCCAGATTAGCGGATGACAATTTCATCCGTGCGCAACAATCCCAGAACAGATCGGGCCTGTTGGTCCAAAAGATCCAGATCCAGGTAATCGTCGCTCAGCCGCCGGGTCAGGTTTTCCATTTCGGCGGCCTGGGCGTTCAGGCGTTCGAGATCGCCGCGCAGCAAATCTGCTTCCGCGGCGATCTCGACCCGACGAAACAGCCCGAAATCCCCCTGAACCGCTGCAAAGGTGAAATAAGCGCTCAGCGCGAATGCCACCGCAAAGAAAATCAGGGCACCAAAAGATGGTCGGTTTGTACGGGTCACGTTGGGTTGCCTGTATGCTCTGCCTCAAAGCTGCACCCGTTGTTCGGGTGTCTGGATATCTTATGACACAGGTGATTCGGCTTGTGAATCCCCTTTGAGTCCAATGCGCTATTTTTTTTCTACTTTTCCTTGACCACCGAGTCCGAGGCCCGTTTCACAGGATCAAATCGGCGATTCCCTTGGGGTGATCCGTGATCTGTTCATAGCCATCGTCCGTGATGATAAAACTGTCACCCACCTGAGCCCGAAAGGTTTCCACCGATACCGACCCATCCACCGCCAGCACCATGCCGGGTTGCAGGATCGTTTCATCCCCCGTCACCAGTTGCGGTTTTTCCAGAAAGCTGAACCCGGTCGCGCGGCCACATCGGAACGGGTAATCATACCCCGCACCCTGAATGACCTCGGCATAGGCTTCATGCACGCTTTGGGCGGTGACACCGGGGCGCAGGGCGGCCAGCGCGGCGGCTTGGCTGGCGCGGGCGATCTCATAGACCTCGGCCTGGGACGGGTCGGCAATTTCGCCAATCCAGAACGTGCGATCAAAGCCCAGCTTGAAACGATGAAAATTGGTCATGCCGCAGAAACACAGAAACACGGGGTCGCCATGCTGCATGATCCGGGTCGAAGCGCGATGATGGGTTTTGATGATATCCTGTCCCGATGCCATGATTTGCAGGAAATGGGTGTTGGGCGACATTTCCGTGTCCGCATAATGCGCCGCCAACAGGTCGGCGGCCTTGCGGGTCCCGGCCTGTGCGGTGGCAAGCGCCACTTCGAATTCAGGGACACCGGCACCAATCGCACCGCGCCCGGCGGCCATCATCGCAGTGGCCACCTGGCCGGCGTGGCGCGCCAGTTGCAGTTCCTGCTCTGATTTGATCATGCGCATATCGGCCAGATGCGGGGTAACCGTGACCAAACGATCTGCATTCACCAACCCGTCGATATACTGGCGGACCAATGGGGGCATGTGTCCGGGTTCAATGGCAACGCGTCGGGCACCCGTGAGAGCTGTGGGCAGTTCAGCGCGCCATTCCTCTCCGGCACCATCATTCCAGGCCGCAATCTGATCCACGCGGGCGGCGGTTTTGGCCATGACTTCGTCGATCACCGGGGTGATCAACAGGCTGTGCCCTTCGCGCGGTACCACCAGAATTGTGGGGCGGCCAAATTCCATATGCAGGTAATCATAATACCCAGTCAGGTAATACACGTTGTCGTCATCGGTGATCAGGGCTACATCAATATCATGATCGGCCATCTTCTGGCGGAGCTGGTCCATGCGGGCGTGAAACATCCGGATCCCTTTTTCTTGGCTGTCAGCCGTCACGCTAGACACATGTGTCCGATTCCCGGAAGGTATTTCTGCCCTGATGATGCGCGCCCTTGGGTGCCCTGAAACGCAAAAGGCGCTGCTCTTGATATGGAGAGCAGCGCCTGTGTTTAGATTTTAAAGGGGTTTTACTGGTCCAGGGCAGCAACGCCAGGCAGGGTCTTGCCTTCCATCCACTCCAGGAATGCGCCCCCGGCTGTGGAGATATAGGTGAAATCCCCGGCGGCCCCGGAGGCGTTCAGCGCTGCGACCGTGTCGCCACCACCGGCGACCGAAATCAGCTTGCCCGCGCGGGTCATGGCGGCAGCCTTGAGCGCGGCGGCGTTGGTGGCTGCATCAAAGGGTTCCAGCTCGAACGCGCCCAGGGGACCGTTCCAGATCACGGTCTGGCTGTTTTCAAAGATCTCGGTGATTGCAGCGACGCTGTCGGGGCCAGCATCCAGGATCATGCCTTCGTCGGGGCATTGATCGGCAGGCAGCACCTGATGATCAGCATGGGATTCAAATTTTTCCGCCACCACAATGTCCGTGGGCAGAATGATCTTGCAGCCTGCGGCCTCGGCTTTGGCAATGATTTCGGCAGCCGTGTCCTTCATGATGCGTTCGGCCAGTGATTTGCCGACATTCTGGCCCTTGGCCACCAGGAAGGTATTGGCCATGCCGCCACCGATCACCAGGTAATCCACCTTTTCGATAAGGTTGCCCAGCAGTTCCAGCTTGGTCGATACTTTGGCCCCCCCGACCACAGCGGTTACCGGGCGTTTGGGCGCGCCCAGGGCGGATTCCAGCGCTTCCAGTTCGGCCTGCATCAAGCGGCCAGCACAGGCGGGCAGCAGCCGGGCGATCGCCTCGGTCGAGCTGTGCGCCCGGTGCGCGGCGGAAAACGCATCGTTACAATACACATCGCCCAGACGCGCCATGCCAGCGGCCAGGTCGGGGTCATTTTTGGTTTCGGCGGCGTGAAAGCGGGTGTTTTCCAGCAGCAGCACTTCGCCCGGTTGCAGGGCATCAGCCGCCGCCGCGGCCCCTGCACCGACACAATCAGCGGCGAACAGCACTTTGGTTTCAAACGCACGCTCCAGTGTCGGAACCAGCTGCTGCAGCGACAGGTTTTCGCGGCGTTCGCCACCGGGACGGCCGAAATGGGCCAGCAAGATCGGCTTGCCACCTGCGGCCAGGATGTCACGCACTGACGGGGCGATCCGGCGGATCCGTGTGCTGTCGGTGACAACCCCGTCCACGATCGGGACGTTGATATCCACGCGCACCAAGACGCGCTTGCCGTTCAGATCCATGTCGTCGAGCGTTTTCCAACCCATGACCGATACTCTCCAAAAAATGCCAATGTTTGCGCGTTTCTCTACCGGAAAGTGCGCGCGGGTCAATGGCGCGCCTTGTCCATCCGGGCCGGGATGATTAGTTTCCGCTCAAATACAATGACAGGAGAGCCTCATGGCCGAGATCAAAGACCCCGAAAACACCATCATCATGGAACTCAAGGACGGCAACGTCGTTATCGAGCTGCTGCCTGATGTTGCGCCTGAACATTGCGCCCGGATGAAGGAACTGGCCCGGGGTGGGGAATATGACAACGTGGCGTTCCACCGCGTGATCGACGGCTTCATGGCCCAGACCGGCGATGTTCAGCATGGTGATATGGAAGACGGGTTCAACCTGCGTATGGCAGGCACGGGTGGGTCGTCGCTGCCCAACGTACCTGCCGAATTCTCGAAGCTGCCCCATGACCGTGGCACCATTGGTGCAGCGCGTTCGCAGAACCCGAACTCTGCCAACTCGCAGTTCTTCATCAACTTCAAGGACAACAATTTCCTGAACGGTCAATACACCGTTTATGGCCGCGTCGTTGAGGGCATGGAACATGTCGATGCCATCACCCGTGGCGAACCGCCAGCGAACCCGGACCGCATGATCAGCGTCAAGGTTGCCGCCGATGCGTAAGCTGGCAGCTGTTTTTGCGTTGATGGCCAGCCCCGCGCTGGCAACCGGTCTGCAGATCGAGGTCGCAGGCGAGGCCAATGGTGTCATCACCATTGACCTGCTGGACGAGGTCGCGCCCAAACATGTGGAACAGATCGCTGCGCTGGCCGCCGAGGGACAGTATGACGGGGTGGTCTTTCACCGCGTGATTGATGGTTTCATGGCGCAAACCGGCGATGTGCAGTTTGGAAAACTGGGTTCGGATATGAGCCGCGCAGGTATGGGCGGATCTGACCGGGCAGACCTGAAGGCCGAATTTTCCGATGTGCCATACGAACGTGGCGTGGTTGGCATGGCCCGGTCGCAGAATCCAAATTCCGGGAACTCGCAGTTCTTTATCATGTTTGCACCAGGGCATTTCCTGAACGGTCAGTACACCGTTGTTGGCAAGGTGACGGGCGGCATGGACGTGGTTGATGCGATCAAACGGGGCGCTGGGTCCAATGGATCCGTCGTGGGCCAGCCTGATGTGATGAAAAAAGTTACCGTGACCGATTAATCGTCGGGCGGAGTAATTTTCTTTTTCAAAGAAAATTGTCAAGACTTTTAGCTAAAAGTCTTGGGCGGCGCGTTGATTGGACGGGCCGCCCATTTTTTGTCACGCAGCTTCACATCCTTGTGCCCGGGCTGGTTTTGTTGGCTCTGGCGGAACACCCTGTGGTCTCAAACCCGCGAATTGGGGTCAAGGGAGGGTGGCATGATGTGGACGCGGCTGGTTGGAATCATTTTTGCGACTCTGGTCTTTTCGGGGCCTGGTGTTGCGGATCCGTCGTTTTGGAAACACGAATGGCCGGCGACTGATTTTTCTAGGACACAGATATCGAATTGGGCCGAAATCCTGTCCGGAGGTCCGCCCAAGGATGGGATCCTTGCGCTGCAAGATCCTGAATTTATTCATGCAATCAAGGACACACGGATCAAACCGCGCGAACCGGTTATCACGCTTGAGATCGACGGCCAATCTCCGCGGGCCTATCCTCTGCGGTATTTGACCTGGCATGAAATTGTCAATGACAGGGTGGGCGCGCTGCCTGTGGCGGTAACGTTTTGTCCGCTGTGCAATTCAGCGGTGACCTTTGACCGGCGGGTCCGGACCAGGACCCTGACATTCGGAGTGACGGGCAAGCTGCGCAATTCCGATATGGTCATGTATGACCGCGAAACTCAAAGCTGGTGGCAACAGGCGGTCGGCACCGCCATTGTTGGGGAATTGACCGGGACCGAACTTCGCCTGGTGCCCAGCTGGCTGGAAAGCTGGGAGGAATTCAGGACTCGAAATCCGATGGGGTTGGTCATGGAAGAGCCGCCGTTCAATCGGTCATACGGGCGCAACCCATATCGCGGGTATGACAGCCGCAAACGGCCGTTCCTGTACAATGGCGAATTGCCGCCACACGGTATTCCGGCATTGGCCCGGGTGGTGCGGGTTGGGGATCGTGCCTGGCCATTGACCCGGCTGATGGCGGACCCGCAGATCACCGAGGCCGGGGTCAGGATCTCATGGCGACCCGGGCAGGCATCGGCGCTGGACACCGGGCGTATCGCGCGGGGGCGCGATGTCGGGTCGATCCGGGTCCGAGACAGTCAGGGACGGGATGTGGCACATGACGTGATGTTCGCCTTTGCCTTTCATGCCTTTTGGCCGGACGGGGTCTGGATGTTGGGAAAATAGGATTTGATATCTGTGGCTTGTCTTCAGAATAAAGAAACGCCACTCCAAATGGAGCGGCGTTTCAGAGTCCCTGTCAGACTCGGCGAGATCGACGCGAATTCCTCCCGACGCGTTCGATCCGGTATTCGGGCCGGAACGCTGTATCAGCTATCGGCTTTGGGCGCGGCAGCAGCCGGCTTGGGCGCTGCTTTGCCCGGGTTCAGCGGGTCATCCTGACGCTGAACAGATCCCTCAAAATGGGCACCGCTTTCGATGGCGATGGTTTTGTGGATGATGTCGCCTTCGACCCGTGCGGTCGATGTCAGGCGCACCTTGAGACCGCGCACGCGGCCGACGATGCGGCCATTGACCACGACGTCATCGGCGGTGACTTCGCCCTTGATGGTCGCGGTTTCACCCACGGTCAGCAGGTGGGCACGGATGTCGCCTTCGACAGTGCCTTCGACCTGAATGTCGCCGGTGGTTTTCATGTTGCCACTGACGTGCAAATCCGAGCTGAGCACCGATGCCGGTGGCTTTGCCTTGGGGGCCGAGGCGCGAAAATCGCTTTTCTCGGGAGCCGATGGGGCAGAAGTGGGCGTCGGGCTGGCCGCTTCGGGCGCTTTGGGTGCCGGATCGTTGATTTTGCTCTTAGAAAACATTTCTTGCAGCCTTGATATAGATCATCGGGTTTACCGGTCTTCCGCCGACGCGCACTTCGTAATGCAAATGCGTACCGGTGGACCGTCCTGTGCTACCCATATCAGCAATATGGTCCCCGCGCGAGACCCTTTGGCCCACCTTTACGCGGATATTGCTGTTATGAGCATAAAGTGTCTCAATGCCAAAGGCATGTTTGATTTTCACCAGTTTTCCAAAGCCGCTTTGCCACCCGGCATGGCTGACCACGCCATCGGCTGTGGCAAAGATATCCGTGCCGCGGGCACCGGCGAAATCTGATCCGTTGTGCATGCGCCGGCCACCCGTTTTGGGATCGCGACGGTAACCGTAGCCGCTGGTATAGCGGACCGCCGCCCGTACGGGGCTGGCAAAGGGGGCCTGTTGGGCCGCGATGCGATACAGGTTCAACTGATCCATCTGGTTCAGAATCTTGTTGGCCCTTATTTCGTCGGGCGAGGGTTCTTCACCGCGTGTGGAAAAGGATAAAGGGGTGAGCGGACCGCCCTGGCCGCTATAACCGCGCCGCACCTGTTCGATGATGCTGTCGGTTGGCATGCCCGCACTGCGGAACATCTTGTCCAGGGGTTCGACCGAAATCGCCATGGCTTCTTCGAGCTGGCGGAAAATCTGGTCGTTACGTTCCTGCATCAGTTCGATCTCGAACTCCAGCTCGGCCCGTTGATCCAAGGCCGCTTGCGCGTCGGCGCGGATCGCGTCGCGTTCCTGGGCCGTGTCAGCCAGTACATCCGACATGAATTCCATCTGGACCGGGGCGCTGCGGGCCATGGTGATCGCGGCGCTGCCTTCCTGGGTTTGTTTTTCCAGTTCGTTCAGCGCCTTATGCGCGTCTTCGCGTTCGCTCATGGTGTCGCGCAGGGTGGTCTGGATGACGTCAATTCCAGTTTCCAGTTCGCGCCGTTGGGTTTCCGACGCCAGCAATTCGGATTGCATGGTCGAAATCTGCTTGAGCGCCGCGTTGAACCGCTGTTGGGCCATCACGGCTTCTTCTGCACGCTGATCCCGTTCGAATGACAGGGCGTTCAACCGGTCCCGGTACACTTCCTGATCGCGTTTGGCTTGTTCACGGAAATTGCCCGAACCGATGCTGTCCATCAACAGGATGGCGGTGGCGACAATGGCCCACATGACCATCACTGTCGCGCCCCCAAAGGCAATCAGCTGTGTTTCCGGCTTGAGACGGATGAACCGAGTATCGGAATCCGACTTCAAAAAGACCCGGCGTTCGGGGAACATCCGTTCCAGCACCGAGTGAATTTTTATCGCTAGACGAGTGCGCAAGCGTCCATCCCTGGTTCTATTCCGTACGTGCGCCGCATCCCCTCGGTTGCACGTATTTCTGGACAGGGTGCATACTGTGCCCAACGCCATTCGGCAAGTCTGTTAACGAAACCAAACCCCAAGCAACCGCGGCAAGGGGAGGTGAACCGGCAGAAAATCGCCGAAGGACAAAGGGTTGTGGGAAATTTGGCGCGAATTGGCGTCAGCGGGACGTGCCCCGGTCACCGATTGGGTCCTCGGCCAGCGGCCAATAGAAATCAGGTGGCAACCCCGCCTCGGCGCGTTTTTCTTCGTTAAAGGGGGGCTTGAGCGCGCCGTGGAAATAGGTGCGCACCAGACGATGGAATTCATCCTTGGGGTCCAGATTGTGACGCCCGCACAGGAAGTGAAACCACTTGGACCCATAAGCAACATGGCCGACCTCTTCGGCATAGATCACCTTTAATGCGGCCACGACCTCTGGCAATTTGGCCTTGCGAAAAATGTCGATCATTCCCGGTGTGACATCCAGACCACGCGCTTCGAGCACCATAGGAACCACGGCGAGACGCCCCATGAAATCCTGGGCGGTGTCTTCGGCGGCACGCCACATGCCCGCGTGGGCGGGCAAGGCGCCATAATGGCTGTCCAAACCTTCAAGACATTCGCATATCAGGTTGAAATGGTTCGATTCTTCGTCAGCAGCCTTGACCCAGTCGTCATAAAATCCCACTGGCATTTCGACGTGCGAGAACCGGGCAATGATATCCCAGTGCAAATCAACGGCATTGAGTTCGATATGTCCGACCGCATGCAGCAGCGCGATCTGACCTGGGCGCGATCCGGGACGACGCCGGGGCACATCGCGTGGCGACAACAATTCGGGGCGATCCGGGCGGGCCGGGTGCAGGGGCGGTGTCGCGGTGCCAATTGCAATCGGCGCACGATCGCCCCGGCGCGCTGCAAACCATTCGGCGGCATGGTGGCGCGACAGGGCGGTTTTTTCGCGCCCATCAGCAGTTGTCAAAACCTGGGCGGCACGTTCGGCAAGCGAGAGATCGTCGGGCATCATGGATCCTGTGAATGGGCCACTCCGGTTCACCGCATATCACAGCGAATGTCCAGAGCGGCCAAACCCGCATGGTTCAGCCTTGCAGCGCGCGCACGGCGTCCAGAACCTCGGCCACATGGCCGTCGACCTTTACCTTGTGCCAGACCCGGGCGATCTTGCCTTGGGCATCAATCAGGAACGTCGACCGCTGGATTCCCATGGATTTGCGCCCATACATGTTCTTTTCGACCCAGACGCCGTAATCTTCGCACATGGTGCCATCAGCATCCGACAAAAGCGGGGTTGTCAGGTCGTGTTTGGCGACAAATTTGTCATGTTTGGCAACGGTGTCCTTGGAGATCCCAAAAACCTGTGCCCCGGCATCGGCAAAGGATTGCAAATCTTGAGAAAACCCGATGGATTCCTTGGTGCAGCCCGGCGTATCATCGCGAGGATAGAAAAACAGAACAACAGCGCGGCCGCGCAGATCGGACAGGCTGATTTCGCCGCCTCCATCCCTGGGCAGGGTAAAATCGGGGGCGAGATCGGAAACATCAGGCATCAGGAAGAACTCCGGAATGAATTTTCAACATCTGGGTTGCATCATAACCATCGCAACCAGGGATTAAAGACGTACTATGCGCTCTGTCGATCAGGAAACTGACACCGGCCAGACCGGAGATGCGCCGCCGTCCCGGCGACGACCGCACCGGCGGGCGTTGCGCTGGGGGGCGTGGGTGGTGGCGATTTTGTCCATCGCTCTCAGCGGCGCGATTTTTTTCGGGATGGATCGCAACCTGACGGCACCGGATTGGTTGCGCGCCCGCGTGTCGCAACGGATCGAACAGAACCTGAATGGAATGACGCTGGATTTCGGACGGGTGGACTTTGTCGTGAACAAAGGCTGGCGTCCGCGCATCCGGTTGCAGGATGTGGTGCTGGCCCGCGACGACGGGCGGGTTCTGGCGCAATTGGCCCATGCCGAGGCCTCTTTGGCCATGCGTCCGCTGCTGCGCGGCCAGATCCAACCCAAACAGATCGAACTGAGTGGGGCGTATGGTCAGTTGCAACGGGATGCCTCCGGGCAATTCGCGTTGAGCCTGGGGGATGGGTCGACGTCCACGAAACAGGCCGCCAGCCTGCCGCAACTGATCGAACAGGGAGACCAGTTGTTTCTGCACCCCCAGCTTCAGGCGCTCACATCGGTTCAGATGGATGCGCTGACGCTCAGCTACGAAGATCTGGGCCAAGGTCGCGCCTGGACATTGGACGGGGGCCAGATCCGGTTGGTGCGCCGTGACGATGACCTGCGGATCTCGGCGCTGTTTTCGCTGCTCAGCGGGCGGGACTATGCCAGCGGCATTGATGCCAGCTATGCCAGCCGGATCGGTGATACCGAGGCGGATATTTCCGTGTCGATCCACGAAGTTGCCAGCCAGGATATTGCCGCACAGAACGTCGCGCTGGAATGGCTGGGGGTTCTGGATGCGCCGATTTCGGGGGCGTTGCGGGGCAATATCGACAGCGACGGGGCGGTCGGACCGATTTCCGCCACTTTGCAGATTGGCCAAGGGGTTCTGAAACCGGCCGATCAGGCCCGACCGGTGTCCTTTCGGGGGGCGCGCAGTTATTTTACCTATGACCCGGTTCAGCAACGTCTGACTTTTGACGAACTCAGTCTGGACAGCGACTGGGGGATCGGCGCAGCGGCTGGTGGGGCCTACCTTTACACCGATGACCAGGGTCATCTGACCGATCTGGTGGGGCAATTCAGCTTTCGGGATGTTGAGGCCAATCCCGGCAATTTCTATGAGGCCCCCCTGACGCTGAGCAAGGCCACCGCTGATTTCAGGCTGCAGCTGAACCCGTTCCGCTTCACGCTGGGAGAGGCATTGGTGCATCTGGATCAAAGCAAGCTGCGCCTCAGCGCCGATGCTTCGGTTCAGGCTCAGGATCTGGTGTTTGCGCTCAATGCCGAACTGGATCAGCTGGACGTTCCGGCTGTGAAACGATTGTGGCCCGCGTCGCTGGCGCCCAAGCCGCGCAAATGGGTGGCCAACAATCTGTTGTCCGGCGACATGAGCCAGGGCCGCTTTTCGATCCGCGGCACGGCGGGGCAGAAACCGGTGATTCAGGCGGGGTTCACCTTTGACAATGCGTCGATCCGGTTTCTGAAGACCATGCCGCCAATCCAGGGTGGGGGCGGACAGGCCAGCCTGGTGAACGGACGTTTTGTGGTGCTCGCGACCAAAGGCACGGTGACAGGGGATGCCGGTGGACCGATCGACGTTGCCGGAACGTCCTTTATCATTCCGGACATCCGGATCAAGAAAGCCGCGCCCAGCGTAACCCGTGTCACGGGCCGGGGCGAGGTGACTTCGGTCATGTCATTGTTGGCCCGCCCGCCGCTGAGCGTGCTGAAGAACACGGTTTTGCCGGTCAATATGGTTGATGGCATGGCCTATATCACCGGCACTTTGGCCCTGCCATTGCGGGACAAGGTGCCGTTCGAGGACATCAAATTCCATCTCAAGGGGGACATTCGGGACGTGTCGAGCACGCTTTTGGTGCCCGGCCACACCCTGACGGCGGATACGCTGGACATCACCGGAGACCAAAGTGCCATCCGCATTCACGGCCAGGGCGCGCTCAGCGGCATTCCGGTTCGGGCCGAATGGTCCCGCCCCATCGGCAAGGGCGTGTCGCCGGACAGTCAGGTGTCTGGAACCGTGGAGTTGTCGGCGCAGGTCATCGACACCTTTAATATCGGCCTGCCGCCCGGCACGGTGTCAGGGCGGGGGCAGGGGCAGTTTGTTCTGGATCTCGGCCCGAACCGTGCGGCCAGATTGTCGGTGACATCGGATCTGCAGGGGGTTGGCCTGCAGATGGCCGAATTGGGATGGCGCAAGCCGACAGGGACGTCCGGAACGCTCGACCTGTCGGGGGAACTGGGAGACAAGGTGCAACTGGACAAGCTGATCCTTCAGGCGGCCGGACTGACGGCGACCGGAAGCGTGATCAACCGGACCGGCGGCGGGCTGGACAGGGCCTTGCTCAGCTCGATCCGGGTCGGGGACTGGTTGGATGCGGCCGTGGAGCTGGTCGGACGTGGCACATCGGCACCAGAGATCCGGATTCTCAGTGGAACATTGGATTTGCGCAAGGCCCCTTTCGGCTCTTCGGGGACGTCATCTGCGGCAGGGGCGGGCACCGGCACGGGCCCAATGGATGTGGCGCTGAACCAATTGCAGATCACCGACAGTATTTCCCTGACCGGATTTCGGGGCGATTTTTCCACCCAGGGCGGATTCAATGGCAAATTCAGCGGGCGTCTGAATGGCGGAACCGCGGTCACCGGCCTGTTGGTTCCGCGCGAAAACGGCAGCGCCATCCGTATTCAATCCCAGGATGCGGGGGGGGTCTTTCGGGACTCGGGAATTCTGAGCAATGGCCAAGGCGGGTCCTTTGACATGACCCTATTGCCGACCGCCGAAGAAGGCCATTTCGAAGGCCAGATGAGCGTGCGCAACACACGGGTCAAAAATGGGCCTGCGATTGGGGCGCTGGTCAATTCGATCAGCGTGATCGGTCTGCTCGACGAATTGACCGGCAACGGGATCCAGTTCAATGCGGTGGATGCCCGGTTTCGGTTGGGACCATCTGTCATCACCGTCTATGAAAGCAGCGCCGAAGGGCCGTCGATCGGGTTGTCGATGGATGGGACATTCGACGTCGAGCGCAGCCTGCTGAACATGCGCGGAGTCATTTCGCCGGTTTATCTGTTGAATGCGATCGGCAGCCTGGTCACCCGCAAGGGCGAAGGCGTGTTCGGGTTCAGTTATCGCCTGACCGGCCCGACCACGGATCCATCTGTGCAGGTCAATCCGTTGTCCGGGCTGGCTCCGGCGATGCTGCGCGACATTTTTCGCACACCGGGGGCCAAAGCACCTGAAACCCAACTGCCTGCAGATCAGAACAGCGGCAGTTCCGAAACAGGCACCGAACGCGGCAACGCCGGTGACAGGTGACCCATTTTCAATTCTGGCAAAAGCCCCTATAGGCCCGGATCATGAAACTCTCTGATTTTGATTTCGACCTGCCCGAACACCTGATTGCAACCCGACCGGCCAATCCCCGTTCGTCGGCCCGCCTGTTGGTCGCCAATGGCGATGCTCTGACGGATGCGCATGTGACGGATCTGGTGGATTGGCTGCGTCCCGGTGATCTGCTTGTGCTGAACGACACCAAGGTCATTCCCGCCCGTCTCAGCGGTGCGCGCCATCGCTGCGGTCCGCAGGGCGATACCGCGGCCAAGATGGAAGTGACCCTGTTGGAGCCGCGCGCCGACGGGACCTGGGCGGCGCTGCTGAAACCGCTCAAGAAGATCCGGGTGGGCGAAGACATCCGATTTGGCGCGACACTGTCAGCCAAGTTGACGGATGTTCAGGACGGGCAGGCGCATTTGCTGTTCAATTTGTCTGGCGATGATTTTGATGCGGCCCTGGCCCAGGCCGGGGCCATGCCGCTGCCCCCCTATATTGCCGCCAAGCGCCCGGCGGACGCGCAGGACAAAGAAGACTATCAGACGGTGTGGGCCCGTCATTCCGGTGCTGTCGCAGCCCCGACCGCATCGCTGCATTTTGACCAGCCGCTGCTGGATCGTCTGGCCGCGATGGGCGTTGGATTTACCCATGTGACGCTGCATGTGGGGGCAGGGACGTTCCTGCCGGTCAAGGTGGATGACGTCACCACCCACAAGATGCACGCCGAATGGGGCCGGGTCAGCGATGAGGCCGCGGCCCGCATTGCCGAAACCAAAGCCGCAGGCGGGCGCGTGATCCCGGTTGGGACAACCGCGCTGCGCCTGATCGAAAGCGCCGCGCGCAGCGGAGCGATCGGTCCCTGGGAAGGTGAAACCGACATCTTTATCTATCCCGGTTTTACCTTTCGTGTGGCCGACGCGCTGATGACCAATTTCCATTTGCCCAAATCGACCTTGATGATGCTGGTGTCGGCGCTGATGGGGCAACAGGCTGTGCGCGACATCTATACCCATGCCGTCACACAGGGGTATCGTTTCTTTTCTTATGGGGATGCGTCGCTTTTGATCCCCGGTGGGACGAAACTGGCTCAGAATCCCGAACAATAATCATGGACAAGCACGGCTCTGGCCCTGTTAACATCGGGCGTGCCCCGAGGGGGTGGTTTTAACATCCAAGCAGCGGAGTTGCGCGATGCTACAGGTTTTGTCGAGCGCGTGGGCGCTGTTGCTGGGAATGGGGCTGTTGATGGTTGGCAACGGCCTGCAGGGTACCATGTTGGGGGTGCGCGGCGAAATCGAAGGGTTTTCCACCTTTGAGATGTCCATGGTGATGTCGGCCTATTTCGTCGGCTTTCTGGGGGGATCCCGCCTGGCACCCGAGATGATCCGCCGCGTTGGACATGTTCGGGTGTTTGCGGCGCTGGCGTCGTTCATTTCGGCTGTGATGATCCTGTATCCGGTGCTTCCCAGCATCTATGTCTGGATCGCAGGGCGTATTTTAATCGGGTTCTGCTTTTCCGGTGTGTATGTCACGGCGGAAAGCTGGCTGAACAATGCCGCGGACAATTCCAACCGTGGCAAAGCATTGTCGCTGTATATGATCGTTCAGATGATCGGGATCATCACGGCGCAGGGATTGATTCAGGTGGGCGACCCGGGCGGCTACGAAGCGTTTGTGATCGCGTCGATTCTGGTTTCGATCTCCTTTGCTCCGATCCTGTTGTCGATCTCTCCGACCCCTGCATTTGACACCGCAAAACCCATGACCCTGCGCGAATTGATGCGGATTTCACCGCTGGGCTGTGTGGGCATGTTCATTCTTGGCGGGATCTTTTCGGCCCAATTCGGCATGAGCGCGGTTTACGGTGCCGCCGTGGGCATGTCGCTGACCAAACTCTCGCTCTTTGTCGCGACGTTTTATATGGGCGCGTTGGTGCTGCAATATCCGCTTGGTTGGATTTCGGATCGGATGGATCGCCGGGGGTTGATCCTGATTGTGGCCCTGGTTGGCGGCGGCGGTTCCGTACTGGGTTTCATTTTAGGCGGCGATTTCAAGATGTTGCTTGTCTCGGCGTTTATTATTGGCGGCCTGTCAAACCCGCTGTATTCGCTGTTGATCGCCTATACCAACGATTATCTCGACCATGATGATATGGCCGCCGCTTCGGGGGGGCTGGTCTTTATCAACGGGCTGGGTGCGATTGCCGGGCCGATGATTACCGGTTGGCTGATGGCCGATGTGGTGCTGGGGCCGGCGGGGTTCTTTGCGTTCATGGCAGCCCTGATGTTTGTCATGGCCGCCTATGCTGCCTACCGCGCGACTCAGCGGGCCTCGATCCCGGTTGAAGATACCGGCACAATGTCGCCGATGTCTCCGACGGCCTCGCCGGTGGCGGTGGAATGGGCGCAGGAAGTCGCCATCGAAGCCGACCTGGAAGCCCAAGAAGAGGGCGAAGCGATATAATCTTGCATAAAAATGTCGTCTTGTTGCAATTTGTTACTGTAACACCTGTGTAAAACCCTTTTAAATCACAGGTGTGCTGGGCAGTAACAGTGGAGACAGACAGATGGTCGGGCCCGACGAGATTTTAAGGTATTGGTTGGACGAGTTGGGCCCTGCGGGGTGGTACTCGGGGGCAGCGGAACTGGATCAGCAAATTCGGGATAAATTCCTGTCCACATGGGAGGCCGCCTGTGAAGGCAAGTTTTCCCTGTGGCTGACGTATCCATCCGGGACCCTGGCCTATATCATTCTGATGGATCAGTTCCCGCGCAATATGTTCCGCGATACCGGGAAAGCCTTTGCAACTGATCGCGCGGCGCTCGCCGTGGCCAAGGTCGCGATCAACAAGGGGTGGGATCTGAAGATCGACGAACCAGCCCGACAGTTCTTTTACCTGCCGCTGATGCATTCGGAAAACCTGTGCGACCAGGACCGCTGTGTGCGCCTGATGAAGGAGCGGATGCCAATTGCCGGGGAATCCAACCTGCTGCATGCCCGGGCGCATCGCCAGGTGATCCGTGAATTCGGACGGTTCCCCTATCGCAATCAGGCATTGTCACGCCATTCCACCGGGCTCGAAACCGCCTATGTCCAGGCAGGCGGATACGGGCACACCATGCGCCAGTTGCAGGCGACGGGTTAACCGGCTGGCACGCACCCCTTGATGTCCAAAACGCTGCGGGTCAGGGCATCCGCAGCCGTTTCAACAGTATGTGTGATCAGCACTTCCGGTGATTGTGCCAAGGTGCGGACCTGACTTTGAACGCCTTCAATCCGATTATCCAGCAGCTGAACCCGATGTTGCAGCCGTTGCAGGGCTGGTGTGCTCAGCGCGTTTGATTTGTCCTTGATCGCCACCAGATCCTCGCGCAATTCGGCCAGATCGTTGCGCGCCCCCCGTACCTCATCCCGCAATGGCTCTACCTTTATGAGGTTTTGGGCAAAGGTGGCCGTCGCACCGTCCAGGACGACCGCGGTTTTCCATGCCAGAAACAGACACAGCGCAACAAGGATCAGCGTGGCGTTGAGCAAAGCGAGTGCGAGGTTTTTGAGCGTTTTGGCCATGACGTGTCCAATTTCCATTGTCATAAAATGTGTCCGCCGCCTGAAATTGATGCGACAAACCAGTGTTAGCCTATTGGCCGGGGTCGGTATAGGCTGACCTTACCGTGTTTTTGGCCCTGTTCAGTGCGTCTGAGATGTCGCAGGGGTGGGGGATTGATGTGTTTTGAGAATTAGTTTAACGGTAAACTAGTTTTTTTTTGCGCTGCGCCGAGGGGATATCATGGCCGCTAAAACCTATGATCTGATTGTTGTCGGGGCCGGCCCCGGTGGATATGTGGCTGCCATTCGAGCGGCGCAACTGGGGCTGAAGGTTGCAGTTGTCGAACGCGAACATCTGGGCGGCATCTGTCTGAACTGGGGATGCATCCCGACCAAGGCGCTGTTGCGGTCGTCCGAAGTGTTCCATCTGATGGAGCGGGCATCCGAATTCGGGCTCAAGGCCGAGAAGATCGGCTATGATCTGGACGCGGTGGTCAAACGCTCGCGCGGGGTGGCCAAACAGCTGTCCGGCGGCATTGGCCACCTGCTGAAGAAGAACAAGGTCACTGTGGTGATGGGGGCTGCGACCCTGCCTGCCAAGGGCAAGGTATCTGTCAAAACGGACAAGGGCACCGAAGAGCTGGAGGCGAAGAACATCGTTCTTGCCACCGGCGCGCGGGCCCGTGAACTGCCGGGGCTCGAGGCCGACGGAGATCTGGTCTGGACCTATAAACACGCGCTGCAACCGCCGCGCATGCCCAAAAAGCTGCTGGTCATCGGGTCGGGCGCAATTGGCATCGAATTTGCCAGCTTTTACAACACGCTGGGGTCCGAAACGACCGTGGTCGAGGTGATGGATCGGGTGCTGCCGGTCGAAGATGCAGAAATCAGTGCATTCGCCAAAAAAGCCTTTGTCAAACAGGGGATGAAGATCATGGAGAAAGCCATGGTCAAACAGCTGGACCGGGCCAAGGGCAAGGTGACGGCCCATATCGAAGTCGGTGGCAAGGTCGAGAAACAGGATTTTGACACGGTGATTTCCGCGGTCGGGATTGTTGGCAATGTCGAAAACCTGGGGCTCGAAGCGCTGGGAGTAAAGCTGGACCGTACGCATGTTGTCACGGACGCCTATTGTCGGACCGGGGTCGACGGCCTGTACGCTATTGGCGATATCGCCGGCGCACCGTGGCTGGCGCACAAGGCGTCTCACGAAGGTGTCATGGTGGCCGAATTGATCGCGGGCAAACATGCCCATCCAGTCAAACCCGAAAGCATCGCAGGCTGCACGTATTGTCATCCCCAGGTGGCGAGCGTTGGGTATTCCGAAGCCAAGGCCAAGGAACTGGGGTACGACATCAAAGTTGGCCGCTTTCCCTTTATCGGCAACGGCAAAGCGATCGCATTGGGTGAGGCCGAAGGCATGGTGAAAACCGTCTTTGACGCCAAAACCGGCGAATTGCTGGGCGCGCATATGGTCGGGGCCGAAGTCACCGAGATGATCCAGGGGTATGTGGTCGGCCGTCAGTTGGAGACCACCGAAGAAGACCTGATGAACACCGTGTTCCCGCACCCCACGCTGTCCGAAATGATGCATGAAAGCGTGTTGGACGCTTTTGACCGCGTTATTCATATGTAAGGTCTGTGACAGGCAGGGCCGGTAGCAGGCTCTGCCTCCAATCCATTTGGGTGTTCGGAGCCAGGTATTCCTTTGGATGCTGGGTCACATGACCCGGCCCGTTGTCGCACCAGAAAGCCCAACAACCGCCAGAGACAGCGGGGCAGGATCGGGTTTGGCGGTATTCCCCGCACTTTGGCACGATTGAAGGGGAAATTGGCTGAATTCACTGTCAACCCAGGTGTCTGCGCTTGTGCGTGGCCCGGGGTCTGTGGTCTCTTGGTCTCACGAACAAGGAGACCAATCTGTGCCCAGCCTGAACCGTATTGCAATGGGGAAATCCAGCCGCGGAATGATCCGCGACCTGAAACCCGCCAGCCTGGATGTCGCTGAGATTTCAGGCAAATGGGGCGAGATGTTCAAGTTCCGGTCCTATCGGCAATTCCGGTACCCCGAGTTTGACATCTGCGAAGGACCGTTTCGCGGCGCAGACGACCGGATCCTGAAATTCGACCTGATCCTGGCCAATCAGGTGTGGGAACATCTGGACCGTCCGTATCAGGCGACCAAATACGTGCGGCGTATGCTGCGTCGGGGCGGGCATTTCTGGGTCGCAGTCCCGTTTTTCATTCCTTTTCACGCCGCGCCCAACGATTGTTCGCGTTGGTCGGCGCGCGGGCTCAAGAATTTTCTGGTGGAATGCGGGTTCGAAGAGGATGCCATCCGTGCCCGTCAATGGGGCAACCGGAACGCGGCGTTGCGCAATATGGAAGAGGTCTGGCCCCCGGAATATGACGAAGAGGCCGATTCGCTCGAAAATGACCCGAAGATGCCGATTTGTTCCTGGGCGATAGCCCAAAAGACCTAAGTGGCAGCGGCAAATGTATCGTCAGGCGGGTTCGACCGCCCCGCCGGCCCGCAGCCATCCGGGTAATCCACCGATGTTATGCACATCCTCATACCCCAATTGGCGCAGGATCTTGCGTGCTGCCATGCTGCGCCCCCCAGAGGCGCAATAGACTGCAATCGGAGTGTTCTGGCGCAGCCGATTATCAAAATCTGGGTGGCGTGGATCGGCCACGTCCCGCAGCCGGATCAGGGGAATATGCAAGGCCCCCAAGGCTTTGCCAGAGCTTTTGACTTCTGCGTGTTCGCGGACATCCACCAGAATGATGGTTCCGTCGCGCACCCCGGCAATCGCATCCTGCGGTGTCATTTTTCCGGGCAACAGGGATTTGAGCGTGAACATCGGGGCCTCATCTGTCGGTTTGGTGTTACGGCATTTTAACATTCAAAAAAGCGAATACAAATATTTTCTTGCCAAATTTCGCTTGTTCACACTTTGTTCGCCATTTTGTCTTGGATACCCGGCACCTGTCGCCTATCTCTAGGAAGATTGTATTGGGGGCATCATGGCTGAGCTGAAATCCATCGAAGTGCGCGGTGCGCGCGAACACAATCTGAAAGGCATCGACGTGGATATTCCACGCGATCAGCTGGTGGTGATCACCGGCCTGTCCGGCTCGGGGAAATCCTCGTTGGCGTTTGATACGATTTATGCCGAAGGACAACGCCGCTATGTTGAATCGCTGTCCGCCTATGCGCGTCAGTTTCTGGACATGATGGAAAAGCCGGATGTCGACCATATCAGCGGCCTGTCTCCGGCGATCTCCATCGAACAGAAAACCACGTCGAAAAACCCCCGTTCGACCGTGGGGACCGTGACCGAAATATATGACTATATGCGTCTGTTGTTCGCGCGTGCGGGGACGCCGTACAGTCCCGCCACCGGCAAGCCGATCGAGGCGCAACAGGTTCAGGACATGGTCGATCGGACCATGGCGATGGAGGAGGGTACCCGCGGCTATTTGCTGGCCCCCATCGTGCGCGACCGCAAGGGCGAATACCGCAAGGAATTCCTGGAGCTGCGCAAAAGCGGCTTTCAGCGGGTCAAGGTGGATGGTGAGTTCTATGAACTGGACGAACCGCCGACATTGGACAAGAAATACCGCCATGACATCGACGTTGTCGTGGATCGGGTCGTGGTTCGCGAAGGCATGGAAACCCGGTTGGCCGACAGTTTCCGCACCGCGCTGGATCTGGCTGATGGCATTGCGATCTTTGAAACTGCCCCGCGCGAAGGGGATCCGGAGCGGATCACGTTTTCGGAAAACTTTGCCTGTCCGGTCAGCGGGTTCACCATTCCCGAAATCGAACCGCGCATGTTTTCATTTAACGCCCCCTTTGGGGCCTGTCAGGAATGTGACGGGTTGGGGGTCGAACTGTTCTTTGACGAACGTCTGGTGGTGCCGGATGCCGCGCTCAAGGTTTATGACGGGGCGTTGGCCCCGTGGCGCAAGGGCAAGTCGCCCTATTTCCTGCAAACCATCGAAGCCATCGCCAAACATTACGAGTTTGACAAGAACATTCCGTGGAAGGATCTGCCTGCGCACGTAAAGCAGGTCTTCCTCTATGGGTCTGGCGACGAAGAAATCCCGTTCCGCTATGACGAAGGCGGCCGGGTGTATCAGGTGACCCGCAGTTTCGAAGGCGTCATTCCGAACATGGAACGGCGCTATCGCGAAACGGATTCAAACTGGATTCGCGAAGAGTTTGAACGCTATCAAAACAACCGACCCTGTGGTGCCTGCGAGGGCTATCGCCTGCGGGACGAGGCATTGGCGGTCAAGATCGGGTCTGCCGCGGGCAAGCAGGAAAACCTGCTGCATGTCGGACAGGTGGTGCAGATGTCGATCCGCGAGGCGCTGGCCTGGATCGAAGATGTGCCAAACCATCTGACACAGCAAAAACAAGAGATCGCCCGCGCCATCGTCAAGGAAATTCGCGAACGGTTGGGTTTCCTGAATAACGTGGGTCTTGAATACCTTACACTGTCTCGTTCAAGCGGAACATTGTCGGGTGGCGAAAGCCAGCGTATCCGGTTGGCCTCGCAAATCGGGTCGGGTTTGACCGGGGTTCTCTATGTGCTGGACGAGCCGTCCATCGGGTTGCACCAACGCGACAACGACCGCCTGTTGGGCACGCTGAAGAACCTGCGCGATCAGGGTAATACGGTGATCGTCGTCGAACATGACGAAGAAGCGATCCGCGAAGCCGATTACGTGTTCGACATCGGCCCAGGCGCAGGTGTGCACGGTGGGCAGGTTGTCAGCCACGGTACCCCGGCCGAAATAACGGCGGATGCTGCGTCGATCACAGGCCAATATCTGGCCGGGACGCGTGAAATTGCCATTCCCGCCAAACGGCGTAAGGGCAACAAGAAGTCCGTCAAAGTGGTCAAGGCCACCGGCAATAACCTCAAGAACGTCACAGCAGACTTCCCATTGGGTAAATTTGTCTGTGTGTCGGGGGTTTCGGGGGGCGGCAAATCGACCCTGACTATCGAAACCCTGTTCAAGACCGCATCCATGCGGCTGAACGGTGCACGCCAGACGCCGGCACCCTGCGAAACGATCAAGGGGTTGGAGCATCTGGACAAGGTGATCGACATCGACCAGCGCCCCATCGGGCGCACGCCGCGATCCAACCCGGCCACCTATACCGGTGCCTTTACCCCGATCCGCGACTGGTTCGCCGGTCTGCCCGAGGCCAAGGCGCGCGGGTACAAGCCAGGGCGGTTCTCCTTTAACGTCAAAGGCGGGCGGTGTGAGGCCTGTCAGGGCGACGGCGTGATCAAGATCGAAATGCATTTTTTACCCGACGTCTATGTCACCTGCGAAACCTGTCAGGGCGCGCGCTATAACCGCGAGACTTTGGAGATCAAGTTCAAGGGCAAGAGCATTGCCGATGTTCTGGACATGACGGTGGAAGACGCACAGGAGTTTTTTAAGGCGGTCCCATCGATCCGGGACAAGATGGACGCGCTGGCCCGGGTGGGGTTGGGGTATATCAAGGTCGGCCAACAGGCGACGACCCTGTCAGGTGGCGAAGCGCAACGGGTCAAGCTGTCCAAGGAACTATCGAAACGCTCAACCGGGCGGACGCTGTATATCCTGGACGAACCGACAACTGGTCTACATTTCGAAGATGTGCGCAAACTGTTGGAAGTGCTGCATGAATTGGTCGAAGGCGGCAATACGGTGGTGGTGATCGAGCACAATCTGGATGTCATTAAGACCGCAGATTGGATCATTGACATTGGTCCCGAAGGGGGGGGCGGCGGCGGTGAGATCGTAGCCAAGGGCACGCCGGAAACCGTGGCCGCAGAACCGCGCAGCCATACCGGACACTATCTGAAAGCCATTCTGGACGCGCGGGCCGTCGCAGCGGAATAGGCGGTTTCCGAGGCCTGATCGAACGGCGGAGTTCCTGCTGTGCGTCGACCTGCACGCCACGGGAAGGGAGAACGTTGGATAACGCTTTTGGGGGCTCTGACCCCGTCTCAGCCATGGGCTGAGCCTCCCCCGAGGTATTTTTGACCAGAAAGAAGCCAGGCCGCGCGGTTTCATGGCATCATGGGAATGTAGAGGGGAGAAGAGGATTATGCGCAAGATACCAGTGCAGGGCGTGCACCACATTACGCTGACAGGAGCGGATCGCCAGACAACGATTGATTTTTGGGAGGGGGTGTTGGGAATGCCGTTCGTTTTCGAGCAGCCCAATCTGGACCGCCCGAACGAAGGGCATGTCTATTTTGATCCGGGCGACGGGCGGTTGATTACCGTGTTTACCGACGAGACCCGCAAGGGCACACCGGACCGCACACCGACCGAACCGGGATGTGTTCATCATCTTGCCTTTAGTGTCAGTCAGGCGGTGTTTGCGCAGACAGTCGATCGTTTGGACGAACGCGGGATCAAACATTCTGGCGTGCGTGATCGTGGGTTCATGGATTCGATTTATTTCAAGGACCCTTTGGGGTTGCTCATAGAACTGGCCAGCTACCGGTTCGAACCGCCCGCAGGGCACAGCCATGCGGATGTGTTGATATGCGCGCATCGCATCCGGGTGGGACGGGGGGATCATCACATCGATCAGCGCCATCTGGCCGATGCAATAGAAGAGATCGGAGCAGCGCGCGACAGCCTGTCGAACGACAGAACCGCCAAGGATCCGTATGGCGGCTGAGGTGTCTCAGGTCACTGATCAGTGACGCGGGCGACCGATCCGGTGTTCGCAACAATTTAGGTCTGTGAATAGCGTTGGTGCGGCTCGCTGCCCGGGGCCGGCAAAGGCCGCCCGAGAGTATTCGGCCCTTTGACGTTGGCGCACCGCGGCATCACATGGCGGTCACAGAAAAGGGTCCACAGGAATGACCTGCGGACCCTGAGACGTGAAATGCCGTTTTTATCAGCCGCGGCTGCGTTTTTCGAACCGGGGCAACATGGCTGAGAAATCCATGCCAGTGCCATCTTCGTTTTCGACAAACTGTGCATAGAGCGCCTGGGCCAGTTCCCCCATGGGTGTGTCGGCATCAGCGCTTTGGGCGGCCTGCTGGCTCAGGCGCAGGTCCTTGAGCATCAGTTCGGCGGCAAACCCGGGTTGATAGCCATTGTCCGACGGCGATTGGGGGCCAACACCGGGGGCGGGGCAATAGGCGTTCATGGTCCAGCTGTAGCCCGACGACGTGGAAACCACATCAAACATCTTCTGGCGATCCAGTCCCAGTTTGTCAGCCAGAGCAAAGGCTTCGCAGGTGGCGATCATGGTGACGCCCAGGATCATATTGTTGCAGATCTTGGCGGCCTGACCGGCACCGGCCTCACCACAGTGCACGGCCTTTTGGCCCATGATATCAAACAGCGGTTTGGCTGCGGCAAAAGCATCTGTGGAGCCGCCGGCCATGAAGGTCAGCGTTCCGGCCGAAGCGCCACCGATGCCACCAGACACCGGAGCGTCCACGAACAGCAGGCCCGCAGCCGTGCATTTTTCGGCCACGGCCCGGGCGCTGTCCACATCCACGGTCGAACAATCCACCAATGCGGCCCCGGCGGTCATTGCCGGGATCACCTGATCCGCAACAGCGCGCAGGATCTGGCCGTTGGGGAGCATCGTGATGACCACATCCGCACCGGTAGCAGCCTCGGCCCCGGAGGCGGCCATGGTGACGCCCTGGATTGACACGTCTGCCATGTCAAAGCCGATCACGTCGTGGCCTTCGGCGGCGAGGTTGGCCGCCATAGGCCCCCCCATGTTGCCCAACCCGATAAATCCGATTTTCATCACTCAATCCTCCTGAAAAGTCAGTGCGTCGCCGCCCAGCGGTTGCAGCATCTGGCTGACCGCCACGGCGGGTACGTTTTGATCCGCATATTGCCACTGCGGGGTGCGGTCCTTGTCGATGATCGCGGCGCGGATCCCTTCGAGGAAATCGCCTTTTTCCATCGCGCGAAAGGTAAAGCGGTATTCCAGGTCCAGCGCCTTGCGGATGCTCAGGGTGCTTGCACGCAGACGGTGCAGCATTTCCACGGTGCAAGCCATTGACAGGGGCGAATTGCGGTTCAGCGCCTTTAAGGTCTTTTGTGCAAACTCGCTGTTTTCATTGCGCAATCCATTCAGGATATCCCCAAGGGTTTCGCCGCCGAATGTGCGATCAATGTCCGCTTGCAGCGGCCTGAGTGCGCCTGGGGGCGGTGTTTGGGCGTGGCTTGCGATATGGGAGGGATCGCCTGACGCTTCGAGCATTTCGATCACATCCCCCCAAGTGGCTTGCGGGAGGAAATGATCGGCAAAACCGGCCAGTATGGCGTCATCGGGGCCCATGCGGCCAGCTGTCAGCCCCAGGTATTCACCCATCCGTCCCGGTGCCAGCGCCAGCATCAGCGAACCGCCAACGTCAGGGATCAAACCTATGCCAACCTCGGGCATGGCGATCTGGCTGCTTTCGCCCACGACCCGGTGCGAGCCGTGACAGCCAATGCCAACGCCGCCGCCCATGGTGAACCCCTGCATAAAGCTGATCACAGGTTTGGGATATTCAAAGATCAGCGCATTGGTGCGGTATTCATCCCGCCAGAACGTACGACCATAGCCAAAATCGCCCTTGGTTCCGGTATCATACAGTTCGGCAATGTCGCCGCCTGCACAGAATGCTTTGTCCCCGGCCGCGTCGATCACGATCAGGGACACGTCATCATCTTCGCGCCAATTGCGCAGGGCGGTGTCGACGGCCATGCACATGTCATAGCTCATCGCGTTCAGGGCTTTGGGGCGGGTAAAGGTGATGCGCCCCGCGCGCCCCGTTACCCGAATGTCGATGTCTGTCATAACAGCGCTGTCCTTCAACGGTTTTCAGCCAGCAGCTGACGGGCAATGATCAGACGCATGATTTCATTGGTGCCCTCAAGGATCTGATGCACCCGCAGGTCACGCACGATTTTCTCGACGCCATAGTCGGCCAGATAGCCATAGCCGCCATGCAGTTGCAAACAGCCATTGGCCACGTCGAACGACACATCTGTCACCATCAGCTTGGCCATGGCGCAGAATTTGGACGCATCATGAGCGCCATTGTCCAGCTTCCATGCGGCCTGACGCAAAAAGGTGCGCGCGGCCTGCAGTTTGGTTTCATATTCGGCCAGACGAAATTGCAGGGCCTGGAACTGGTCGATGGTTTTGCCAAAGGCCTTGCGTTCGCCCATGTATTGGATGGTCATGTTCAGCGCCGCCTGCGCGCCGCCCAGGGCCCCGGCGGAAATGTTCAGGCGACCACCGTCCAGACCGGCCATGGCATAGCTGAAACCTTTGCCCTCGTCGCCGATGCGATTGTCCAGGGGGACAGCGCAATCATCAAATTGCACCTGCGCGGTGGGTTGCGCCAGCCAGCCCATCTTTTTCTCGTTGGCACCAAACGACAGGCCGGCATTGCCGTCTTCGACCACCACGGTGGAAATCCCCTTGGGGCCGTCGTCACCGGTGCGGACCATGGTGACATAGGCATCAGAATACCCGCCACCAGAGATGAACGCCTTGGTCCCGTTCAAAACATAGGTGTCATTTGTTTTTTCGGCGCGTGTTTTCAGCGCGGCGGCGTCAGACCCAGAGCCGGGTTCTGTCAGGCAATAGGAAAACACCTTTTCCATGGTACACAGTTGGGGCAACCATTTCTGTTTGGTTTCTTCGCTGCCGAATTTGTCGATCATCCCACCGCACATATTGTGGATCGACAGGAACGATCCGACGGCGGGGCAGGACATGGCCAGCGCTTCAAAAACCAGCGTGGCGTCCAGCCGCGACAGGCCGGAGCCGCCGTATTCTTCGGAGACATACAGCCCACCAAAGCCCAGTTCACCAACCCGGGGCCACAGCTCCTTTGGGATGGTGCCTTCGGATTCCCACTGTTGGGCGAAAGGCGCAATGTTTTCCTGCCCAAAGGCCAAGGCCATGTCGAATATCGCGGTTTGTTCCTCGGTCGGTGCGAAATCCATGCGTATCCCCTTTTTCGATCTGTCGGCGGCGCGTCTGTTACTTGAATTGAACGGTTGTTCTATTACTCCTGAATTCTTACAGGAGTTTTGCAGGCAGGGGAAAGAAAAAGCCGCACGCCATCCCGAGTGGTGACAAACTGCCCCAGCAGCATGGGGACAGCGGGTCGCCGGGTCGGGGCTGTATCAGGGTATCCGCCTCAGCCCGGGCGATCTTCGAGCAGTTCGATTTCGACAAATGCGCATTCAAAGTCATTTGCATTGATGACATCGTGTTCGACCCCAATTTCGCGATAGTACGGCACGCCTCGGGTCATCTCTGCCATGATACGCTGCCCGTCGCCCAGGTCGATTTCCAGAGCCCCGTCGAATTGGGGAACAACGACATAATCATGGGCGTGGCGGTGCCAGCCGGTGTTGTCGCCGCGGTTTTTGAACCGCCATTCCGTGACCAGAACACGTTCGTTCCGTATCATCACGGTCGGAACCGCTGATCCTGCCTGTGTGCACATTTCGATGTCCTCCGTTGCTCGCCACAGACCATACTATCCGCCCCCAAACGGGTCGAAAGCGCCAGTTGTTCCTGCTGGGTCGTGCCAGGCGGGGCCGCCGCAAGGCCGGATAGAGTGTAAAGCCGCGGACCATTGCACCAGATTACGCCGGTGGAGCGGGTGTCAGATGCAACAAAAATCCCCCGACCGGTTGGGTCGGGGGTGTGCTGTTTCAACATTGACGCCGGTTCAACCCTGTGGCGTGTACCAGATTGGCGATGAATAGGCGCGTTCCTGATGGATCAGCTGCGCTTCTTCAGGGAGTTCGATGCCAAAACGGATTTTGTCATAGACAACCCAGCGTGGTGTGGGAATCTCCAGCACCCGCACATAGTAGAAAGCGCGCTCCTCTGGATCAAAGTCGGGATCGGTCCAGACGGCCGTCAGTTCAGAAGCACCGATCGTGTTGCTCCAGCTGGCCGTTTCCAGATCCACCGTATTGCCGACGGCAGGAACCTTGCCATCTGCGTCAGCTGTTCGCTCGCCCGACCAGACGACGTCATAGACTTTTTCCTCGAGCGAACCATCGGTGTTCATCCAGCCTTTGACGACCTGCATACGATCCAGGTTGGCACCGATCGGGTCCCGCAGGGCCACCAACATAAAGGTCGGGGCACCGTCACCGACGCGTTCGCGCAGATCGCCGCCCATTGGCACACCTTTTTCATAGCCTGCGACCGCTGGAGAGCGGGTGCGCAGGTCATCGTCGTTGAATTCCCAGCCGCCAAAGAAGCGCAGACCGATGCGCGGTCCGGTGGTGGCATAGGTTTCACGCCGCTTGAACGCATCATAGATCGCTTCGCGGGTGTTTTCGGTGGCCCAGACAGCCGTATAGCCCGAGGCGACCAGCTTGTGTCCGTCGATCTGACCCAGTTTGCTCTTTATGAAGGGGTGTTCGATCCGGGTGGGTGACGGTTCGACACTGACGGATTTGGAAAAGAAGTTTTCCTCCTCGGCGGTGGTCAGGCCGGTGTGGCTGTCGGTGGCACCGCCCAGACCGAATTTGTACGGGTTGGTCCCGAATTTGGCTTCCAGCGCCAGACCCTGCTTCAACGCTTCGCGGACGTATTCGCCCTTGAGCATTTCGTCGGTTTTCAGCTCGGTCAGGTCCAGATTTCCCACATCCCAGTTTTCGTAATCTGCGAATTCATCGTTGGGACTCAGGAAGGGATGCGCTTCGCCATCACCCTTGATCTGGGTGATCTCGTAATGCGGTTCCCATTTGGCGCGCTGCTCGACATAATCCTGATCGACGACCCCACCGTGATACGTGCCTTCGGTCGGGAACATCCAGCCATTGGACAGGTTGCCATTGTGCGAGAACGCGACCGCACGACCACCGGTTTTCTCCTGATAGGCCTCTAACCACTTGTACAGATCATGCGGATCGGTGCTGCCATAAGGTTCCTGGGTGACGGGTGGTACCATCTGCAACGCACGCGCTGCCCCATCGCGCAGCATCACATTGCGGTGCAGGTTGAACCCTTTGGGCACGCTGGTCCATTCAAAACCGATGAAGGCGCTGAAAGTGCCGGGCTCATTGTGATGTTCGGCCGCTTTGACGATTTTTTCCCAGGTAAAGGAATATGGATCGGCCCCCGGGCTATAGGATTCCAGCAACAGTTCAGGAAGCGTGCCCTGGGCAAAGTTGGTGATGAGGTCAAAGGCAGATTCACCTGCCGCGGCGCCCCCCTCCTTGTATCCTTCGTACCATTTGCGCCCTTTGGGATCGGCCAGCACGGCGGGTTTGCCAGCCTGCAGATCAGGCGCGAACCCCATCAGGTCAGTGTGGTCGGTCAGGACCATCCAATCCAGCGGCCGGCTGAGTTTGACAGGTTGGCCGGTGGACGATTTGATCTGTTCGCCCTTGGCAAACCGCCAGGCGTCATCCGGTCCCAGAATGTTGCCAAAGGCACCGGCGTCCAGCGACAGACCGGTGTGCAGATGTGTTTCGCCCCACAATGGCCGCGCTGGAAAGGTTCGATTGGCATAGGGTGAATATGGTTTTTCGGGAAATGTCCCTTCGGCGGCTTCGTGGGACGGGGTGACCTGAGCCTGGGCGCTATGCAGGCCCAGAACCAAAGGCACACACATAGCCGTTAACAGCAATCTCATTTCTACCTCCTATATGAATTTCTAATCTATCTCGGGTAACCGACATTATTTTTCGGTGTGTTATGGAATTAAATTATCGTGATTTTTGGTTTTTTCAAACGTTCATATTCTAAGTCGCGATTTTGATTGGTTTATCGGGGCGTTCGAGCCCAATTTGTTCGGGCCAATTAGATGGCTTGCGCGTCGGGGATTTCGGGCCTGGGGTCAATGTTTGACCGGATAAACCGGATTACAGATCGGTGTGAAACTCTTCGATCAGATGGCGGACCACGGCGGGGCCGGGTGCCTCACCGCGGGCCAGAGCAGTGGCATGGACCTGTCGTTGCCGGGTGGCGCTGGTGCCATTTCGGGCAATCCCAACCAGGGTTTCGATTTCCTGTTGGGTGCCCAAGGCTTCGGTATCTTCGGACAGAATGTCGCTCAACTCTTCCAGCAGGTCGACCTGGGGTTTGATCGACCTGTCGCCAAAATCAATCAACCCTTCGTCCACGCCATAGCGTTGTGCCCGCCAGCGGTTTTCACCGATCAGGAACCGATCATAGGCCCGCCAGCGCATGTTGCGGGCGCGCAGTCGTGACAACATGCGCACCAATGCCTGAACCAATGCCGCCAACGCCAGCGTGTGTTCCAACCGGGGTGAGACATCCATGATCCGGGTTTCCAGCGTCGGGAACCGATGGGATGGGCGCAGATCCCACCAGATCTTGGTGGTGTCTTCGATCACGCCCAGTTCGATCAACGTGCCGGTGGTGCGTTCATATTCCGCCCAGCTTTTGAAATCCGGCGGCAGGCCGGTGCGCGGCAGGTTGTCAAACACGGTCAACCGATAAGACGCCAACCCGGTGTCTTCGCCATTCCAATAGGGCGACGATGTGGACAGCGCCAACAGATGGGGCAGGAAATAGGCCAGCTGGGGCAACAGGTCGATACGGGCGGCCTGATCCTCGACCCCGACATGAACGTGCATGCCACAGATCAGCATCCGTCGCACGACGGACCCCAGAGCCGAACGCAGGTTGTCATAGCGATCCATCGGCGTGTGGTGCTGTTCTTTCCAATTGGCAAATGGGTGGCAGGAGACGGCAATGGGCGAAAGCCCGAATTGGGCTGCGCATTTCGAGATACCCGACCGCAGACGTTTCAGATCCTGGCGCGCGTCTTCAATGGTGGCGCAGACCCGGGTGCCGACTTCGATCTGGCACCGCAGGTATTCAGGGCTGACCTGGCCTTCCAGCTCGGCCCGGCAGGCCTGCATCAGCGCCTCGGGGGCTTCGGCCAGGTTTAGGCTGTCCTGGTCGACCAGCAGGTATTCTTCTTCGATGCCCAATGTAAGCGACGGCATGGAAATGGCCATGACGCAATCCTCCCCTGAATGGGATCAGTCTGACGCAACAGGATAAAAAGGCCAATGGTCGAATTGGCGCATGACGGGGGCCGGGCAAACACTCCAGCGCAGGAGGGTTTGATTTAAAACAAGTTCCAAATTTGGAATGTGTATTACCCCATGGGGATGTCGATTCAGGAGAAACAAATGAAATGTCGCCTATTCCCAATTCTTGCAGTTATCGCGATGGTCGTGACACTGGTCACGGCCGCACAGCCCGCGCAGGCGGGATCAGATACCCCCCGAGGGTTGTTTGTAAACCTGACCACCGATGACACATGGTCCGCTGCCAAAGCCATTATGTTCGCCCATCAGAAGTCGTTGAAGAACGGTCATGAAACAGCGATCTGGTTGAATGTGCGTGCCGTCTATCTGGCGGACAAGAAACGCCCAAGCCACGTTCACGGGTTGATGGCCGAACAGGGGATTTCGATCCAGGACATGTTGAGCGCCTTTATCGCCGACGGCGGAACGGTGATCATGTGTGGGGCATGTTCCAAGGCGGCAGGATTGACCCAGTTCGATTATATTGACGGCATCATCATGGGCAGTTGGCCGGTCGTCGAAGGATGGCTGTTCCGGGACGGGATGCAGACGCTCGCCTGGTAGGGGGCCGCTTGTCGCTGTGCCGTTTATCCCCAAGGCCCCCCGAAGCAGATGTTCCGGGGGGCTGATTAGGGTGTCAGCGGCGTTTGGTAGATTGCACGGCCCTGATGTGCTTTTTCAAAGACCGCGCCTCTGCTTTACGCTCGAGCATTGATTTGGCGTTAAAGGCCTCTTCGGCCACCAGTTTTTTCCACCGTTGCAGGCGGGCGTGATCAATTTCGCCCGCCGCCAGGGCTGCCTGTATGGCACAGCCGGGTTCAGTGTCATGGGCACAGTCGCGGAAACGGCAGCCATGGGCCAATTCGGTCAGATCGGCAAAAACGCTGGCGACGCCCTGATTGGCATCGGTCAGCTGCAGTTCGCGCATACCCGGCGTGTCCAGCACCATGCCGCCACCGGGCAATTGGTGCAACTGTCGCCGTGTCGTCGTGTGCCGACCTTTGGCATCATCTTCGCGAATGGCACCAGTTTCAGCCGAATTCTCGCCGGTCAGCGCATTGACCAAAGTGGATTTGCCCACCCCGGACGACCCGAGAAAGGCCAGGGTCTGACCCGGTTTGCGCCAATCGGCCAGCTGCGTTGCGACGTCCGCATCCTTGGCGTTCAGGGCCAGAACCACGATCTGATCAGAGATGGATTGGGCCTGTTGGACAAAGGTGGCGGGATCGACGCACAGGTCGGATTTGGTCAGCAGGATGACGGGTGTCACCTCTGCCTCGAACGCGAGAGCCACATAGCGTTCCAGCCGGGCGAGGTTGAAATCCTGATTGCACGACGACACGATAAACACGGTGTCCACATTGGCGGCAATCAGCTGAATACTGCGCCCGGTTCCAGGCGCGCGCCGTTTGATCAGGCTCTTGCGGTCCAGCGGTTCGCTTTTGGTCGGGGTTTCCAGATCCAGCAACAGCCAATCTCCGACCACCACGTCGGGCAACTGCGGGATCAGGGTGTCGATGCCATCGCCCAGTACATGCAACTGGGTGCGATGCGCCTCTATCACGCGGACGGGGGGCGTTTGTGTCAGCTGATCCAGGCTGGTCTGCTGCGAGAAATAGGCGCTCCAGCCAAGGGATTCCAGAAACGAAGGATCACGTTTGTTCAGATCGGTTGAGGATGAACCGGAGAAAAATTGGGAAAAGTCCCGTGTCATTGCGGTCTTCTTTCGATGTCCGGCCGCCGGACGGATCCGGGGCGGAAAGGCATTTTGGGGTTGGGTACAGCTCTCACATGCCCTGACCTGTGGGGGCAGGGGGAACATCTGTGATGGATCTGCAACGGGAGCGCACTGTGCCTCCCAACCTTACCGGGACATAAAATCTCCATTTATCGCAACAGGGATAGAACCGGGCTCCCGAGCTGTCAACACGCTCCCGCCGTTGCATGGGGGACAAGACTCCATCCGCAGGTGTGTATGACGGTGATTGAAAATCGAAATGACGAGATTGGCACATAGACCAGTTCGCGCGGGAAGCGGGCTTTTCACATCCGTGCAAGCCCCCCCAAAAAGCCGCCGTTCCAGAGGCGGACCTTAAAGTCTACGCTCCCAGTGGAGCTTACATGATCAATTGCCACGCTCTGGGGCCGGGATTGCAAGCAACCGACAGCAAATGATTTGCCAGGGTCCAGCTCATCCTGTTGCCGGTTTAATGTCGACCAACCTGGTTCCGTTCAGGCAATCGAGACCGCGAACACCGAGTCTACCATCCGCAATCCAGTGGATTGGCACAGTTGCAGCCGCAATAGGGTTGGGCCGGTGCGGGGAGCGAAGCGCGAAGGTTCCAACCTTTAGTCCGTCACCTCGCGCGCCACGGGTTTGGGTCACCAGAGAACGGTCTACCCCCTCGAACCAGTACAAAACCAATACTGACTGCCTTTCTCGAAGGCCATAAAGACCGTCAACGAATTCAGGATCAAGGATGATCTCGCACTCTGGTCCGTCTTTCTGAACATTGTTCGGACAATCCGCGAGCCTTTAAAACGGGGTTTAAATGTGACCAATAAAGCTGAGTTTGTGCATCTGTTGACTCCAGTTAATCATACTATACAGTATGATACTGAAATACTTGAACCCCTGTCAATTTCTTCATACTACTAAGGATGATCTCACAAAGCTGGCTGTTTCTACATGGGAAAGATGGAAGAACGAAGAGAGGCAAAACGCCTGTCGATCCTGACTGCGGCACGCGAAGAATTTCTGTCCGCAGGATATGAAGCCGCCAGCATGGATAGGATCGCGGCCTCGGCAAGCGTGACCAAACAAACGGTCTATCGCTATTTTCCATCAAAAATAGAGCTGTTCGAAGCTGCCGTTCGGTTCATTGGGGAATCGAGTACGGCCACTTTTGCGCGTCACTTGGAAAACCCCGACACAAAAGAGGCGTTGGTCGGTTTCGCAGAGGGATTTATCCGTTGGCACCTTGAAGACGAGCCTCTGAGGGTTTTCAGGCTGTTGGTTGCGGAAAGTGCAAAATCGCCAGAGATTGTCGAAACGTTTTTTGCGGCTGCACCCGACGAAACCGATGCGGTACTGACAAAGTTCTTTTCAGAGCGGCTGGGTATCGCGGACCCAGAGGGTCCGCTGCTTATGTGGACGTCAACGCTTTTGGCGTTTCGGGATAATGTCTTGTTAGGTCGGGAACGGCCAGATGATCAAAAAATCGCCTGGCTTGCCGAGGCCGCGACGCGGGTGCTGATCACGGAAATCGCCTGATCCATCGCTCTTCATGTCGCTGGCTGCGCCTGCTGGCGGCATACGAGAGCGTTGCTTTGAGCGATTTTATCTGCCGACTTTTCGTCGAAGTTTTCGACAACAGATGATTTGACTGATGGCCTGCTCAGGACGTTTTTGGACCATCTTTTGACGTTAGGCAAAACATCAAAGAGGTTCAGGTTGAACCTTTCATCCAGCATGGCAATGGTTCGCAAAACAGGCGCAAAAACCCCATCGACCAGGCCAAAGTCGTTGCCATTAAAGAACGGGTTTTCACCAATCAGGTCTTCAATGTCGCCCAGCTTGGCTCTCACCGCAGCTTTCTCAGCCTTAAATACACAAGGGTCGTCGGTGGTTTTCAGCGCATAGAGGTTATCAAGCAGAGCATAGCTTCGCGCTATCCACATGCGGTTCTGCGCTTTTAGGAATGCATCGTCCGGATAGAGGTCGCCGCCGGTTGTATCGTTGACAAACTCAATCATTGCAGCCGATTCAAACAGTGCTTTGCCGTCGATCAAAAGGAAAGGCGTTGCACCTTGCGGCGAGACTTCATTCACCCAGTCAGGGTTATTGCCTGGCTCGATATAGGTGACAGAGAAATCAGCTTTCTTTTCCATCAGGGCGATGATCGAAGGCTGGATGAACGGGCAGTAATCATAGCCCACGATTTTGAACTTGGTCATGGTGTCCTCTATTGTATTGGAGCTCGGGTTGAAGGGGCGTGAACTCCCCTGCGCGCGGGCGCTGATACCCGCGCGTCTTGTTGTTGGGGCGAACTAATAGGATTGCGGGCTGATGCCCGAGGCTTCAGTTTTCGCCCTTTGTGAGATGCAGCGTGTAGGCTGTGATGGTGATCAGGATAATTGCACCACCAGCAAGGCTGTTGGCCCCTGGAACCTCGGTAAAGAAGATATAGGCCCATATTGGGGCCAGAACGGTTTCAAGCATCAATGTCATAGACACCTCGGTTGCCGTGGCAAAGCGCGTCGCGACCATGGAAAGCACCCGTCCGAACGGAGCTGTAAGAAGGCCCATCGCCCCCATGATCAGCCACGTGTTCAAGCTGAAGGTGGAGGGTTCAGTGAAAAAGAACATCGTGGCCGCAAGCAGGAAGCCACCTGTGCCAACAGCGCCCATACGACTGACATCCGGAAACTTGCGCAAAAGTGTCATCATCAGTGCGAGACATGAAACCGCAAACACGGCCAACAAATCCCCGCGCCAGTTGCCGGTATCCGTAGAACCGGACACGACAACGGCAATACCTACAAATACCCCGACAATGGCGAACAGGGTTTGTTTGGACACTTTTTCACGCAGGAATATCCAGCTGAATACCGCTGCTATTGCCGGGGTTTTGCTGAAAATCAGAAATGTGTTGGCAACAGAGGTATTCTTGATGGCCGCCACCAACCCGCTGGCACTGCCCAACATAAGCACACCCGCGACAAGCAAAGGCCATCCGCTTTCGCACAACACCCGAAACAGACCGCGCTTGTCGTTCAGTTGAATGACGACAGCCATTGAGATCGCAGTGAACAGGCCAAAAAGAAACGAGGTTTCAGCCTCTTCGACCCCGGAGAACCGGATAAAGACCGGATCGAGGCTCATCAATGCCGCCCCAATGAGCGCAATTCCAATGCCCTTGAGGCGGACATTCTTGCCTGTTTGGATGTTTGTGACTTCAGACATAGTTTAGATCCTTCGCTACCAAAAGAGAGGCAACTGCGGCTGCCCAATTTATCATACTGGTAAGTGTGATAAATCGATCCGCGCAGGCCTGTCAATACAAATCATACTCAATAGTATGATTTGTATGGTGGCGCTACCGACAAGGCCTGTTTGACAGCAAACTGCCGTTGGTGGACATGCTGTATCGGGTAAGGTTGAGCTCAAAGAGACGAACACGGCCTGCACGAACGACGGCTTCAGGGTAGGCCTTCAGACTTTTCAATATCTGCTCCCTGCGCTTTTCTGACATTTGAGAGAGGCGCGGCTTCCCCTTGGGCTGTGGAGCGAGTTAGAAGGTCTGCTTTGGGCTGCCTGCAGCCATCCTTATCTGGTGCGGTGAACGGCAATAGGGAGCCTGAAACGGAAGCCAAAAAAAGGCCCCAGCTTTGCCGGGGCCTTTGTTCCACTGGGGCTTTCTTTAGTGGCAGGCAGGGCGGGTGCCAGGCAGCAGAACTTTGTCGATCACATGGATCACACCATTGTCGGCCTCGATATTTGCGATAATCACGTTGGCGCTTTCGCCGGTACCGTCGGCGATCGACACGCCAGACGAATCTTTGGTGACGCACAACCGCTCCGAAGCCAAGACTGGTTTAAAGTAGTTCGAACCGTTCGGGATCATCTCGGCGGTCAGTTTGCGGTCATCGACATGGTAAAGGAGGATATTGGTCAGCTGGCCTTTGTTCTCAGGCTCCAACAAAGTTTCCACGGTACCCTCAGGTAGCGCAGCAAAAGCGTCGTTCACGGGCGCATATACAGTGAACGGACCAGGGCCTTGCAGCGTCTCAACCAGGCCAGCAGCGCTGACTGCGGCCACAAGGGTCGAGAAACGCTCGTCGCCCGATGCTATTTCGACGATGTCAGCCGCGCTCGCGGCGGTACCCAATGTCATGGCGGTTGCCGCGATTGCGGCGAATTTGCGGATAGTTGTCATTTGAATGCCTTCCCTTTGTATTGAACATTTTCATTTGCATGTGGAAGGGATACGTACCCACGCCGAACTCAGATTTGCCCATCACGCCATTGTGAGAAATCGACATTCGATGCACTGATCTTCGCCAAAAATAACTGCGCTTTCTGAAACGTTCCGTGGACATGTTACAGACTCGTTCATCGAAAAACGGGCAATACCCAGCTGCAGCGTACCGCCACGCAGCGTAGGTCTGGTTTGTCGGCACACCGTACATTCGGCCAATTCGAGATCACGCAGCTGTAGCGAATGACCGCCAAGCGGGCTGCAATCGCAGCATGGTAGAACCGGGGGGAACATCGTCTTTGGGCTGCCCGCTCGACTTTGCAAAGCGCATTCGCTGCAGCGGGGGCGTCGTTTAGACAAAGTGCGGCGATCAATTGTATACGGACCAGGGGCACTCGGTCGTGGCTGCCTGGGGCGGAACAGCCGTCGTTTCCAAAGGTCGGAACCACGGCTCTGTCCCGCTAAACAACCAACTGAAACGAAATCACCCTCGCAGAATTCTGCGAGGGTGTTCTGTTTTGATCCCCAATGGAGAGAGCGGGTGCGCGGGTGCCTCGACAGTGTGGCAAGAGGCGGGCGGTTGCCCGCCCCGCCGCGCATATGTCAGCCCCAACGATCACGGGGACACAAGCGGTGGCTTATTCCATCACGGGGATGGAGAATTCGCCGCCTTCTTTGATGCCCGACGGCCAGCGGGCGGTCACGGTCTTGGTCCGGGTGTAGAATTTGAACGCATCCGGGCCGTGCTGGTTCAGGTCACCAAAGGACGATTTCTTCCAGCCGCCAAAGGTGTGATAGGCCAACGGCACAGGGATCGGAACGTTCACGCCGACCATGCCGATGTTGATCCGGTTGGCAAAGTCACGGGCTGCATCGCCATCGCGGGTATAGATCGCGGTGCCGTTGCCGTATTCGTGATCCATCGCCAGCGAAATGGCCTCTTCGTAGGACTGTGCGCGCACGGTGGTCAGAACCGGGCCAAAGATCTCCTGAGTGTAGATGTCCATGTCTTTGGTCGCGTGGTCAAACAGATGCGGACCAACAAAGAACCCGTCCTCATAGCCCTGCAGTTTGAAGTCACGCCCGTCTACCAGCAGCTTGGCACCCTGATCGATGCCGGTCTGAACCAGACGTTCGATGTTGGCTTTGGCGGCGGCGGTCACAACCGGACCGTAATCGACGTCGTTGCCAGCGGTGTAGGGGCCGACTTTCAGCGCTTCGACGCGTGGGATCAGCTTTTCCATCAGGCGATCAGCGGTTTCATCGCCAACCGGAACCGCAACCGAAATTGCCATGCAGCGTTCGCCGGCCGCACCGTAACCGGCACCAACCAGAGCGTCAGCTGCCTGATCCAGATCGGCGTCGGGCATGATGATCATGTGGTTCTTGGCACCGCCAAAACACTGGACGCGCTTGCCCTGGGCACAACCGGTGCCATAGATGTATTCGGCAATCGGGGTCGAGCCGACAAAGCCAACCGACTGGATCGTGTCATTGTACAGGATTGCGTCCACGGCTTCCTTGTCGCCATTGACGACCTGCAGGATGCCTTTGGGCAGACCGGCTTCTTCCATCAGTTCCGCCAGCATCAGAGGCACCGACGGGTCACGTTCGGACGGTTTCAGGATGAACGCGTTGCCGCAGGCGATGGCCGGGGCAAACATCCACATTGGGATCATGGCAGGGAAATTGAACGGGGTGATACCCGCGGTCACACCCAGGGCCTGACGCATGGAATACATGTCGATGCCGGGGCCGGCGCTGTCGGTGAATTCACCTTTCAGCAGTTCAGGCGCGCCGATGCAGTATTCGACAACTTCCAGACCGCGCTGTACGTCGCCAGCGGCGTCGGGCAGGGTTTTGCCGTGTTCGCGGCTCAGCGCTTCGGCCAGCTTGTCCATGTCGCGGTTCAGCAGCGAGACGAATTTCATCATCACACGGGCACGGCGCTGGGGGTTGACGGCAGCCCAGGCAGGTTGCGCAGCGGCAGCGATAGCCACGGCGTGCTCCATCTCTTCCTTGCTGGCCAGCGGTGTTTTTGCCTGCACTTCGCCAGTGGCGGGGTTGTAGACATCCGTGAAACGGCCAGACGTGCCTTTGACGTGTTCACCGTTGATATAATGGGTCAGTTCCTGCATCGGATCCTCCTCTAAAAATCCAGCATCAATTCCTGGCAAACCATAGGCTTGCAAAAAACGGTTGAACAGGGGCAAGATATCAAAAGGATTTTGCAAAAACGCACAGCGAAATAATTGGGGCAGTCAGGGAGATCGGAATGGAGCCGCATTGGGATGATATGAAAGTGTTTCTGGCCGTCGCACGGGAGTCCAGCCTGTCCGGGGCAGGGCGCATCCTGAAGATGGACCCTGCAACGGTCGGGCGGCGGATTGCACGGTTCGAAGGTGCAATGGAGACGTCCTTGTTTCTCAAGTCGCCGCAGGGATACGCCCTGAGCGCGGCGGGAGAACGTTTGTTGGTTCATGCAGAACAGGCGGAACAGGCGATGCGCGCCGCGTCCGAAGAGATGACCGGACCCAATGAAACGCTGGCCGGTCAGATCCGCATTGGTGCCCCGGACGGTAGCGCAAATTATATCCTGCCTCAGGTCTGTGCCAAGATCGGCGAAGCCAACCCAGATCTGGACATTCAGATTGTCGCCTTGCCCCGGGTGATCAACCTGTCACGGCGCGAGGCGGACATGGCGGTGACGGTCAGCGCGCCGACCGCCGGGCAACTGCTGGTCAAGAAAATCTGCGATTACAAGCTGCACATGGTTGCGTCGCGCCACTATCTGCGGGCGCACCAGGGCATTAATACCGTTGACGACCTCAAGGATCACCCGATGATCGGGTATATTCCCGACATGATTTTTGACAAGGAACTGGATTACCTCAGCGATCTGGGGATTGACCGTGTGGCGTTGGCGTCGAATTCGGTTTCTGTGCAGATCAGAATGCTGGCGCAGGGCACCGGAATCGGTGTGGCCCACGACTTTACATTGCCATCCCACCGTCCGCTCCGGAAAATCCTGGTCGATGATATCAGCCTGACGCGCAGTTTTTACCTGGTGCGCCACCAGGGGGACCAGCGCAGCGACCGTCTGAACCGGTTTGCCGACGCTTTTTCCGCTGGCATCCGCGACGAGGTGGCGCGGCTGGAAGCGATGACTTGACTTGCCCTGATATTGCGGCAACCCTTGGATAAAGGAAATAAAATTACGGAGGTACCCCGATGCTGATCCAGGCAATTCTCAAGTCCAAGGCAAGTGACGCTGTGGTGACGGTCAAGCCTGATGCCTGTGTGTCGGATGCGGCGAAATTGTTGTCTGAAAAGGGCATCGGAACGGTGGTCGTTTCAGCGGATGGTGTCGCGGCTGACGGCATCCTGTCGGAACGCGATATTGTGCGTGAGCTGGCCAAAAGCGGCGGCGGATGTCTGGACAAGGACGTCAGCAACTATATGACCAGCAAGCTGGTCACCTGTACGGGGCAGGCCAACATCGAAGATGTTTTGCAACAGATGACCAAAGGGCGGTTCCGCCACATGCCGGTGGTTGAAGACGGCAAACTGGTCGGCATCGTGACGCTGGGCGACGTGGTCAAGGCGCAGTTGGCGTTGGTGGCGATGGAGAAGGATGCCCTCGAAGGCATGATCATGGGACATTAAGTCCTCCGTATTTTCCCCCTCTTGCGTGGGCACATGCAACTATGTTTGCATGTGCAGCAATATATAGGATCAGAAATAGGAGAGCACCATGCGCGTGGGGCTGTATCCGGGTACGTTCGACCCGATAACATTGGGTCATGTGGACATCATTCGCCGTGCGGCTGCATTGGTGGACAAATTGGTGATTGGTGTCGCGATCAACCGTGACAAAGGGCCGTTGTTCACGCTCGAAGAGCGGGTGGCGATGATCGAAGCGGAATGCGCCAAGCTTAGTGCGGAAACGGGTACTGAGATCATCGCTCATCCCTTTGAGAACCTGTTGATTGATTGTGCCCATGATGTGGGGGCTCAGATTATCGTGCGCGGTCTGCGGGCTGTGGCGGATTTTGAGTATGAATTTCAAATGGTTGGCATGAACAGGGCGTTGGACGATACAGTCGAAACTGTGTTTCTGATGGCCGATGCCCGCCGCCAGGCAATCGCCAGCAAACTGGTCAAGGAAATTGCCCGTCTTGGTGGGGATGTATCCAAATTTGTTACACCGATGGTCAATGAGGCCTTGAAAGACAGACTTCACAGGCCGTGATCAGGTGTAATCGGCGGGTCCTGAAACCCCGTCCCGCGGCCGTTCGAACGGCCGTGGAAATTCCGATTTGCAATCAGGAATCAGATGCCTCGTCTGGCGCTGTGTCAACGGCGCGTGCGAGCGCTGTTTGTGGGGCAGGGACCTGGGGTGAACCGGGCCCAGGTCAGCGCCAGAAGGCCACCCATTCGATCAGATCGGCCAACTTTTTAGCCAGGAACAAGAGGTGTTCCTGACCATAAAGAATGATGTCTCCAATCAGGAGGATCAGGATCAGGCCACCCAGCCACATAGCGATGGTATTGGTCATCTGGACAGGTCCCTGGTTGTCGACGAAAGAAAACGCCCGGTCAGATATGCCTGACCGGGCGTTCGATCTCAAGAGGCGGCGTGCGCAGGGTTAACCCAGTTTGCCCATCGCCACGGCGACATCGGCCATACGCACCGAAAATCCCCATTCGTTGTCATACCAGGCCAGCACCCGAACCAGGCGACCGTCCAGAACCCGGGTCTGTTCCGGCGCAAAGATCGAGCTTTCGCTGGTGTGGTTGAAGTCAGTCGATACCAGCGGCGCAGGCTCATAGCCCAGAACACCCTTCATCGGGCCGGCGGCAGCTTCGGCTACGGCGGCGTTGACCTGTTCGGCGGTCACATCGCGACCCGCGCGGAAGGTCAGGTCCACCGCCGAGACATTCGGTGTCGGAACGCGAATGGCGGACCCGTCCAAGCGGCCTTTGAGGTTCGGCAGAACTTCGCCGAGTGCCTTTGCGGCCCCGGTCGACGTCGGGATCATCGACATGGCCGCGGCGCGGGCGCGGTACAGATCCTTGTGGCGGCGGTCCAAGGTGGGCTGGTCGCCAGTATAGGCGTGAATGGTGGTCATGATGCCGTGTTCGATGCCGAATGCCTCGTCCAGCACTTTGGCGATGGGCGCCAGGCAATTGGTGGTGCAGGACCCGTTCGAGATCATGGTATCGGTCGCGGTCAGCTGGTCGTCGTTGACACCGAAGACGATGGTTTTGTCGACATTCTTGCCGGGTGCCGACAGCAGTACTTTCTTGGCACCACGGTCCAGATGCGCCTTGGCTTTTTCACCGTCATTGAATTTGCCGGTGCATTCCAGAACGACGTCACAGCCGTCCCAGTCCAATTCGTTCATGTCATAGGTCGAAAACATCTGCATGTCTCCGCGACCCAAGTTCATGGTGTTTTCACCGATGCTCACGTCGCCGGGGAAACGGCCATGCACGCTGTCGTATTTGATCAGGTGGGCAGCTGTTTCCAGCGGGCCTGTGGCGTTCACCTTGATCACCTCGATGTCATCACGGCCCGAGGCCGCGATGTGAGAGAGGGTGCAGCGGCCAATGCGGCCAAAACCATTGATACCAACTTTGATGGTCATAGACATGTCTCCGAACGGGCAAGAACTTTCTGCTGTCCTATATCGGGCACAGCATGTCACCTAAAGGGGGAAATGCGTCATTATAGGAGCCTGTTAGCGCAAAAAGTGACGGGTGGCGCTAACGCGTGCGGCTTTGGGCGCGGTGGCCATGATGAATCGACGGAACCAGACGGTTTGCGGGGGGCAGACGGTTGTGTCGGACGGCGGATCGGATAGGGTGCAAAGTCAATGAATTTGCGCTGCGAGCAGAAATAAAGGGGACGCGGGATGAGCGGTTTGCTGGCCTTGCTGGATGATGTGGCAGGCATTGCCAAGGTGGCGGCGGCGTCGATTGACGATGTGGCGGCGGCAGCGGGCAAGGCCGGGGCAAAAACGGCAGGTGTGATCATCGACGATGCTGCGGTGACGCCAAAATATGTCCAGGGGTTTGCGCCTGCGCGGGAACTCCCGATCATTTGGCGCATCACGCGCGGCTCGCTATTCAACAAGCTCATCCTGCTGATGCCCGTGGCCATGTTGTTGGCCAATTTCGCGCCGTGGCTGATTACGCCGCTGCTGATGCTGGGTGGGTCCTATTTGTGCTTTGAAGGGGCTGAAAAGATCTTTCACGTGTTGTTCCCGCATGCCATCCACGAGATCGAAAGCGACATGAGCATCAAGGATCCTGGTCATCTGGAAGAACAGAAGATCAAGGGGGCGATCAAGACGGATTTCATCCTGTCGGCCGAAATCATGACCATCGCGTTGGCCGCGATCGAGGCCCCGAATGTCTGGATGCAGGCGGCAACCTTGGCCGTTGTGGCCATTGGAGTCACGGTCGCGGTCTATGGCTCTGTGGCGCTGATCGTCAAGATGGATGATGTGGGTCTGTTTCTTGCCAGGACTGCGCCGACGCCCATCGGGCGCGGTCTGGGACGCGGATTGGTGCGGTTCATGCCCGTGCTGATGAAGGTTCTTTCCGTCGTCGGCACGGCCGCGATGTTGTGGGTTGGTGGCTCGATCATCATTCATGGGCTCGAGGTTCTGGGCTTTGGCTGGTTGGGTCACCTGATCCACGATTGGGCCTTTGCGCTGGGACATGCGGTCCCTGCGGCGTGGTCCGGGTTTGTGGAGTGGACGGCCAAGGCAACCATGGACGGGGTGTTTGGCGTGGCGCTGGGATTGGTGTTGATCCCGGTGGCAACCAAGCTCGTCGGCCCTGTCCTGGCCCGGTTGGGCGGCGCGCAAAAGACGCACTGAAGCTCCGATCGAGACTCAGACTGAGACCCAGATTTGCAGGACTTCTGCACTCCTTGCACATTCTTTGCACCGTCGGATCGGCAAGGGTGCATTTGCCCGGCCAATGACGGCGCGCTTTCGTTGTCTCTGTCGGACAGCTGTGACGAACCTCGCCCCGAGCCGCGCTGTACAGTTCCCAAACCCGGTGGGAGAGGGGCAGGGCGTGCGTCCCCGCAACCTGCCATGTCGCCGGTAAGTTTGTCCCGGTAAGTTTGTCCCGGTGAATTTGTTCCGGTGAATTTGTGCGGGTGAAAATTTTTGGGTGCCTAGATTTCGAAACGCGCCGGAGAATAGGGTGCCATGTCGATGTTTGGTTGGGACTGGTCGATCATCTGGGCAATCAGCCGCCCGGTTTTGGGCCCCGCAGTCAGCCCCACGTGCTGGTGGCCAAAGGCCGTGAAAATACCGCTGTCGCCCAGCTCTCCGATCAGCGGCAGGCTGTCGGGGGTCGAGGGGCGGAAGCCCATCCATTCCTGGGTGCCAGAATAGGTCAGGTCGGGAAATGCTTCGCGTGCCTTGCGCCGGAGCAGTTTGATCGGCGCGCTGCTGGGCCCGGCGTGATGGTCGCCCAATTCGACCGTACCCGCACAGCGCAGCCCCATCTCCATCGGGGTCACCCCGAATTTGCCGGTGGTCATCATCATCGGGTTGTTGGGCATCATGGATGGATTTTCGAATATCACATGGTAGCCGCGTTCGGTTTCCAGCGGCACCTTGAGCCCCAGTTTGCCCATCAGCTCCTTGGACCAGATGCCTGCGGTGATCACCGCATGGGAACAATCGAACCGGCCCTGATCGGTGTCGATATGGGTGATGTGGCCGTCTGATTTGTGGAAATCCTGTACCTGGGTCTGGATGAACTGACCACCGTTGTCGGTGAAATGTCGGGTCAATTCGGCGATGTACTGGCCCGGGTTCAGGATATGCCCCTGACCTTCGAGCACAGCCAGACATTGGATGGCCGGGCCCAGAATGGGTTCCGCGTCATGGGCGTCTTGTCCGGTCAGCACGGTGGGCGTGAATCCGGCGTGGCGTTTCATTTCCCAGGCATAGGCGTCGGCCTGATACGCCTGACGCGTGGGGTAGGCATAGCTGAATTTGCTATCGGCAATCCAGCGTTCCAGCGGTGTGCCGCGCACCAGGGATTTGTGCTGATCGACCGCGTCCGTCAGGATCGGGATCAGGTTTTGCACCGTGCGCCGGGTGGCGGCATCGGTTGCATGGGACATGAATTTGGTCAGCCAGGGCAGCATTTTCGGCAGATAGGCCCATTTCATGAACAGCGGACTGTTGGGATTGAGCAGGTATTTTGGCGCATCCAGCCACAGGCTGGGCGTGGTCACCGGCACCACCGCCCATTGCGCCAGTAACCCGGCATTGCCGTATGACGCCCCCATGCCCGGTTCGCCCTTGTCCATCAGGATGACGCGTTTCCCGGTGCGTTGCAGCCAGATGGCCGTGGACACACCACACATGCCCGCACCCACGACGATGATTGATTTGTCTGTCATTTGCCCACCCGGTTTTTCGCGAGTAAATCCGCGACTTTGCGATGACACAAGTTTCTTTTGTCAGGGCAGCGGCAAAAAGAGATCGATGACCAGATTCAGGCTGCGCGCTTGGGATCAGGTCGTGGCCGCTTTGAACCCCGGCAGACTTTGCTCTTCTTTTGGTATAGGCTTGAACAGGTTTATTGCAGCTAGGAAATTGCCATGACGACTCCGGAAAACCGGCTCAAAGACTTGGGTCTGAAACTGCCCGCGCCGACCAAATTACCCAAGGGCCTGCATTTGCCCTTTGACTTCATCAATGTCCGAGGCACGCGGGTCCTGTTTTCCGGCCACCCCAAAAATGCACAGGATGGGAGCCTGGACGGCCCCTTTGGTGTTGTCGGTGCTGACCTGTCAACGGAGCAGGCATATGCGGAAGCCCGAGACATCGCTCTGACGGTATTGGCGAACCTGAAGGCAGACCTGGGCGAGCTATCGCGGATCGTGGGATGGGTCCGTGTCTTTGGCATGGTGACATCTGCGCCGGACTATAGCGAGCAACATGTTGTGGTGAATGGCTTTAGCGACCTGATCATTGACGTATTCGGTCACGATATCGGGCGCCATGCCCGGTCTGCCATCGGAGTGGCGGGCTTGCCTCTTGGGTTCGCGATGGAAATCGAGGGGGAGGTTCTGATCTCTGACTGACAGGTTCTGGATGCGATGCCTGGCAGAAGATACTGCCCATGACCAGAGGCGTCAGCCTGTTTCAAAAGGCACAAAAAAGGGGCACCCAAAGTTGGTGCCCCTTAATCTTGGTCCTGAGCGCTGGTATTTAGCCCAGCAGCGCCTTGGCCTTGGCCACAGTGGCGGCCGCGGTGATGCCGAATTTCTCGAACAGCTCACCTGCTGGGGCGGAGGCACCAAAGGACGCCATGCCAACGAAATCGGCCTTGGAGTCGCGGCCGCGTTCGCCCAGCAGCCAGCGATCCCAGCCACCGTCGCGTACGGCGGCTTCGATCCCGATGCGCACGGGGCCGGCGGGCAGCACCTTGCGGCGATAGGCTTCGTCCTGCTGTGCAAACAGTTCCATGCAAGGCATGGATACCACGCGGGTGCCGATGCCTTCGGCTTCGAGCTGTGCCTTGGCTTCCATGGCCAGCGACACTTCGGATCCGGTAGCGATCAGGATCACCTCACGTTTCGCGTCGGCTTCGGCCAACACATAGGCACCTTTGGCGGTCAGGTTGGCCATTTTGTGTTCGGTCCGGACGGTGGGCAGGTTCTGACGGGTCAGCGCCATGACCGACGGTGTGTCCTTGGACGACAGCGCGATTTCCCAGGCTTCGGCGGTTTCAACCGCATCGGCAGTACGGAACACATAGGTGTTCGGAGTCGCGCGACAGATCGCCAGATGTTCGACCGGCTGGTGGGTCGGGCCGTCTTCGCCAACGCCGATGGAATCATGGGTCATCACGAACACTGTCGGAATTTTTGACAGGGCCGCCAGACGCATGGAGGGCCGGGCATAATCGGTGAAACAGAAGAACGTGCCGCTATAAGGGCGGATACCGCCGTGCAGCGCCATGCCGTTCATTGCCGCCGCCATGCCATGTTCCCGGATACCCCAATAGACATAACGCCCCTTGCGGTTGTCCAGATCGAACACGCCCAGATCATCGGTCTTGGTATTGTTCGAGCCGGTCAGATCAGCCGATCCACCCACGGTTTCCGGCATCACCGGATTGATCGCTGCCAATGCCATTTCCGACGCTTTGCGGGTGGCCACTTTGGGCTGGTCTTCGCTGACCTGCTTTTTCAGCGCACGCACGACCGAGGCCAGCTTCTTGGGCGCTTCCAGCGCATAGGCGCGGGTAAACCGATCCTGTTTGCCTTGCGAGGTTTCGGCAAACCGCGCTTCCCAAGCTTCGCGTTCGGCTGCGCCTCGGCTGCCGATCGCTTCCCATTGGGATTTGACATCGGCGGGGATTTCGAACGGTCCGTGGTCCCAGCCATAAGCGGCCTTGGCCGCGGCCAATTGGTTGGCATCTGTCAGAGCCCCGTGACCCTTGGAGGTGTCCTGGGCGGCGTGACCCAGCGCGATATGGGTCTTGCAGGCGATCATCGACGGTTTTTTAGTTTTCTTGGCAGCGGTGATGGCTGCATCAATGGCCTGTGGGTCGTGGCCATCAATTTCCTGTACATGCCAGCCCGACGCCTTGAAACGCATGACCTGATTGGTGCGGTCCGACAGGTCGACGGTGCCATCGATGGTGATGTTGTTGTTGTCCCAGAAGACAATCAGCTTGCCCAGGGAATGGCGCCCGGCAAGGCCCATGGCCTCTTGGCTGATGCCTTCCATCAGGCACCCGTCGCCTGCAATGACATAGGTGTTGTGATCTACGATCTTGCGGCCGTATTGGGCGCGCTGGATCTCCTCGGCCATGGCAAATCCCACGGCATTGGCGATCCCCTGACCCAAGGGGCCTGTGGTGGTTTCAACTGCGTCCAGCAGGAAGTTCTCGGGATGGCCTGCAGTCAGCTGGCCCATCTGGCGAAAATTCTTGACCTGATCCAGGGTCACCTGTGCGTCGCCCATCAGGTGCAGCAGCGAATAGATCAGCATGGATCCGTGACCGGCGGACAGGATGAACCGGTCGCGGTCTGGCCACTGAGGGTTGGCGACGTCGAATTTCATGTGCTTTTCGAACAGCACAGTGGCGACATCGGCCATGCCCATGGGCATGCCGGAATGGCCGGAATTGGCGGCGGCCACGGCGTCAAGGGTCAGGGCACGGATGGCCGAAGCCTTGGCCCAATGGTCGGGATTGGCGGTGCGCAGGGCGTTGAGGTCCACGAGCGTTACCTTTTCGTGTGTGAGCGGAGGATTTGCCGCTCAATAACAGCCGCGTCGCAAAGATCAAGCAAATCGCGCCCAGATTGGCCCTGTTGGCGCATTGATGGGCGCAAACGCGCTCTGAGGTGCTTGAAACCTGCGATTGGGGTGTTTTACCTTGGGGTGAGGCCAGTTCAGCCGTCCCGGGATACGCGGGTCGATTCGGGCTGGGTCCCGAACCGGGTCATGCGGCGCGGGACAAAAGGCACAAAGGCAGAAAAACAACCGCACGGGAAGGTGAGGGGCATGAGCCAAATCGAGGAATTGCAAGGCCGGATCCTGGCTGCGATGGATCGGATCAATGCCGGAGTGGAGGCCGTGTCCACCGCCCAGGACGAGGCCCGGGAACCAGACGCTGATCTTGCGCTTGCGCTGGACGAGGAAAAGCTGGCCAATGCCCAGCTCGAAGAGCGCCTGAAAACGATCAAGGCCAAACACCAGGCGGAAATCGACGCGTTGAACGCGCAAACTGCCGAGGCAGAGCCGCAACCGGATGCAGCGCCAACGGCTGAGGCGGAAGCCGAACTGGAAGGCCTGAGGTCTGACCTGGAATTGCAGGCCGGACGTATCGAAGAGCTGAATCAGGAGGTTGCATCGCTGAAAGGTGCAGCACAGGAAAAACAGGGGCAGATCGATGCGGTAACCCAAGAGCGCGACCAACTGGTTGCCCGCATCGAGGGGATGGAAGCCGAACAGTCTACTGGAGCAGACGCGCAAAGCGCTGAAATCGTTGCGTTGGACGCTGATCTGCAACGGCTGCGCCAGGCCAACGAACAATTGCGCCAGACAAATGCGGCCCTGCGCGAAGCCAATGAAGCGGGGGTGGGCGAACCTGATCTGATCAACAAGGCAATGCTGGCCGAGCTGGAAGGCCTGCGTGCCACCCAGGCTGCGGACGCCGCCGAGGTGGGAGCCGTGATGACAAAGCTGAACACATTGCTGTCAAATGCCCGCAATCTGCCGGAAGGGGAGGAAGCGTAATGGCCGAAGTTACCATTCAGATTGGTGGACGTGGGTTCGAAGTGTCCTGTCAGGACGGCGAAGAGAGTTACCTGCACTCGGCAGCCAAGATGCTGGACGATGAGGCCCAGGTACTGTCCGATCAGATAGGCCGTATGCCCGAAGCGCGTATGCTGTTGATGGCCGGTCTGATGCTGGCCGACAAGACTGCGGCGGTGGAAGACCGTATTCAGGAGGTCGAGGCGACCTTGGCCGAACGCGAGGCGGAAATCGCCGAATTGCGCGCGGCACCAGCCCCGGAACCAGAACGCATTGAGGTGCCCGTGGTCCCGGCCGAAGTCACCGACACCCTTGCCGAGCTGGCTGCACGGGCCGAATCCCTCGCGGCTGAGCTGGAAGAACGGGCCGCCGGATAACGCGTTTCTCACCCCTGGCCGCAGACGCTCGCAAAAGGCGCGCCTGCGGCGCACAGGGTCCATTTTGCGTTGCCACGCAGGCGGCGAGGCTCTGCCTCGCGCTCAGGAGTGTTTGGACCGAATGAAACTGGGATCCTTTCTTCATCTGGCCAAAAATATCCCGGGGGAGCAGCCATAGGCTGCGGGGGCAGAGCCCCCTGACTATTCGGCCTCACATACTCTCCAGTCCCGGTCTCTCAAATTGGCTCTCAGCAATCTTCATGAGCGACCGCTTGAGGGGACGTTGTCGGGGGGCGGACATGACGATTGTCTCGAACATAGCTTCGCCAGACATCGGCCTTGGGCGTTGGGTACCAATCACTTTTCCACGCCCATCGGGCGCTCAGCCTGCGTAGCCACAGTTCTTCAGCAATATGCGTTTTGCATGATGGCCAGCCATCTTCGCAGGATGTGCCGACCACCTTTGGGACACTCCTGATCGCAACACGCCGGAAAGTCCGTTCATTTGGGCCGGGATTGACCGCCTCGACCATAGCGGTTGCGAGCCGGGCGACGCCCCGAAAACGCCAGCGATGCGGATCGCCCGCGCCCGTGGGCATATCCAGGGGAATTTCTGATTGGGTTGCTGAACCGGCAGTCGATTGTATTGTTGTAACTTACCGACCTCATTCAAAAATGCTGCACGCGCCACCGGTTCGTTTGGTCGGATCGTCAGGGCGACTTCAGGGACTTGGGGTAGACAGACCAAATGGAAAAACCTCCGCTGAAAACTCAGCGGAGGTCATCTATTTTTTCCACCAACCTTTGTCCAAAAGGGGCGCAAGGGGCAACCTTGGACTTTGTGGGAGAGGCGGATATCAGCCGTTGGCTTCGCGGATGCGGTTTGCCGCTTCCTTGTCAAAGGTGACGCCGTTGGTTTCGAACATGTCGTCCAGTTCGCCCGACAGAGTCATTTCTGTGATGATGTCGCAACCGCCGACAAATTCGCCTTTGATGTACAGCTGGGGAATTGTGGGCCAGTCGGAATATTCCTTGATGCCCTGGCGGATTTCTTCGTCGGCCAGCACGTTAACGTCGGAAAAATCAACGCCCATGTAATTCAATACACCGGCGACGCGGCTGGAGAAACCGCATTGCGGCATGTCCTTGGTGCCTTTCATGTACAACACCACGTCATTGGCTTTGACGGTTTCGTCGATGCGGTTTTTTGCGTCGCTCATGTCGCGCGTTCCTTTGTCTCTGTGCCAGGGCGTTTGGGCCCGCCCCGTTTATGTTCATCGTTTCAGCGAGTCCGGGTCGAACGCGCCATGACTTTGGTCAACCCATCATCAGGCGGCGGGTGCCCGGGTGGTGTTGTACCGCTTAGGCATTCAAATAGGGGTCAATGTCGGCTCCGACAAGCTTCAAAACCGTCATAAGTGCTTTGGCTGTCAATCTGAGGAGCCGCGTTCAGTCTGTGACCCGGTGTTGTGCCGCGTCTTTTTGGCCTTGAGCAGGGCGGCGCGAGTCTGGTCCACCGCCGGGTCGTCCCAGCGTCGTTTTGTGACCGCGTGGCGGGACAAGGACCGGTGGCGATTGCGGCGCAGGATGGATTCGGCAACAGCCGCCACAGCAATCAACAGACCCAGCACCCCCAGGGCCAAAAGCGCGATGCCCGCACCGGTCAGCATGGTCTGAAATGTTCACGGGGCACAATGGGCACCCCGTGATGGGTATTGCTCATCAATCCGGAGCTTTGGTGGTGAGCCCCAGCGCATGGATTTCACCATTGGATCCATCCATTTTGCCTTTGAGCGCGGCCATTACGGCGCGCTGCTGCTGGACGCGGTTCTTGCCGCGAAAGCTCTCGTCGATCACTTCGGCCGAGAAATGCACACCGTCATCCCCGACTACGGTGATCTTGGCGTCGGGAAAAGATTCGCGGATGAGCGTTTCGATGTCAGAGGCTTGCATGGCCATGGGAGAAGATCCGTCCTGTTTTCTTTTCAGATGTAAAGTGCGACAGGGCGGTGTTCAAGACAGGATCAGGGTGTTTCGGTCAATGGGACCGACAGGTAGACGCCAAACTCCTGGCCGATGTCACAGCTGACGCGGGCGTGGACGCGCCCCTGACGGTCAAGGAACCGCTGTGTGTCCTGCACGGGAAAGATGCCTTCGTGCCAGATATTGCCGTGAATATAGAGCCCTCTGGAGCCATCGCACCAAAAGGCGATGATCTTGTCCGGAGTGATGTCGTCTCCGGGCGGTGCGACAGGCACGACAAAGGGTTTGTTGTCCAAAGGATAGAACAACTGACCGCCGTCAGGATGGTAATTCATATGCCACAACAGCACTTGGTCACGCGGGGCTGTTGCCGTAGCGGAGGATGCAGTTTGCGGATCTGTGGACCAACCCAGCACATAGTTGCCATTCACCGCCTCGTTGGCGCCATACAGAACATCGCCCTGCCACGTGCCATGAAAAACGCCCTCGACATAGCCGGCTTCATCGCCGGTGCCGTCATCGACGGGGCGCCAGCCCTGTTGCGGCCATTGGGTTATTTCGATCTCGAATGTTTCCGGGTCATCGACCAGACATCCATAGCCCCTGACCGTTTCTTCGGTGGCGACGACAAGAGGCACCCGGTGAAGCGGCAGGGAGGGTTTGTCGGATGGGTCGAACATATAGACGGGGGCGCTCATGAAGGGGGGATCCTGTGTTCTGTTGCGATTCCTGAGCCGAGCCTAATCCGGCAATGATGTTTGCAATAGCTGTTTAAGTCCGGGACAAGGACCAAGAAAATCTGATGGCTCAGGCGAAATGCCATAAAAAAACGCGCCTCCGCAAGAAGGCGCGTTTTCAGGTCTCAGGAGTGGGTGCCCTGTATCAGGCAACGGCCTCGGCAAAGCTGGAGCGGAAGATGTCTGCCAGCTCGCTCAGCGGGGCTTCGGCGCTCCCGAATTTCACGCTGTCGCCGGTGAAACGGCCAACGGTTGTCAGGGTGATGCCCGCCTGACCTGCAGCCAGCATCAGCCCTTCGGCCTGGTCAAAGTTGCAGGCCACCAGATAGCGGGCCTGATCTTCGCCAAACAGGGTTTGGGTGTCGGCCACGTCCAGCTGAACGCCAACGCCTGCGGCTTCGGCCATTTCGAAGGCCGCCAGCGCCAGTCCACCGTCGGACAGATCGGTGCAGGCCTTGATCAGGTCACGGTTGGCACGGATGAATTCACCGTTACGTTTTTCCGCGTCCAGATCGACAGCAGGGGCGTCGCCATCGGTGCGGTTGAACACCTCATGCAGCAGGGCGGATTGGCCCAGGTGGCCGATGGTGTCCCCGATGACCAGCGCGATATGGCCATCGCGCGCTTCGCCCAGGATTGGTTCTTCGTCTGCGGCAATCAGGCCCACGGCCCCAATGGTCGGGGTCGGCAGGATCGCCTGGCCGTCGGTTTCATTGTACAGTGACACGTTGCCCGAAACGATCGGCATATCCAACGCCGATACCGCAGCGCCGATGCCCTGAATGGCACCAACGAACTGGCCCATGATCTCTGGCTTTTCCGGATTGCCAAAGTTCATGTTGTCGGTTGTGGCTAGGGGTTTGGCACCCACGGCGGTCAGGTTGCGATAGGCTTCGGCCACGGCCTGTTTGCCGCCCTCGATCGGGTTGGCTTTGACATAGCGCGGTGTCACGTCGCTGGTGAAGGCCAGCTTCTTGTCTGTCCCGTGCACCCGGATCACGCCAGAGCCCAAACCGGGGCCACGGGCGGTGTCTGCCATGACCATTGAGTCATATTGTTCATAGACCCATTGTTTGCCCGCATAGTTGGGTGACGAGATCAGCGCCTTGAGACCATCAATGGGGTCAATGGTGGGCACGTCCGCGTCGGTCAGCGGGTCGGCAGCCGGGGTAGGGTCCCAGGGGCGGTCGTATTCGGGCGCGGTCGAGGCCAGTTTCGACAGCGTCAGATCGGCCTTTACTTCGCCATTGTGCAGGATCAGGAAGCGGTCTTCGGCGATGGTTTCCCCGACGATGGCAAAATCCAGATCCCATTTGACGAATACGGCGCGGGCTTCGGCTTCGAGTTCGGGGTTCAGTACCATCAACATGCGTTCCTGAGATTCCGACAGCATCATCTCATAGGCTGTCATGTTCTCTTCGCGCTGGGGCACGTCTTCGAGGTTCAGTTTGACACCCAGTTTGCCCTTGTCGCCCATTTCAACGGCCGAGCAGGTCAAACCAGCCGCGCCCATGTCCTGGATCGAGATCACCGCGCCGGTCTGCATCAGCTCCAGCGTGGCCTCCATCAGGCGCTTTTCGGTAAAGGGATCGCCGACCTGAACGGTGGGGCGTTTTTCTTCGATGGTGTCATCAAATTCGGCCGAGGCCATGGTCGCGCCACCGACACCGTCGCGCCCGGTTTTGGCACCCAGATAAACAACTGGCATACCAACGCCCGAAGCGGCGGAATAAAAGATCTTGTCCGCGTCGGCCAGACCGGCAGCGAATGCGTTTACCAGGCAGTTGCCGTTATAGGCCGGATCAAAGCGAACTTCGCCGCCCACGGTGGGAACACCAAAACAGTTGCCATATCCACCGACACCTTCGACGACACCGTTGACCAGCTGTCGGGTCTTGTGGTGGGACGGTTCGCCGAACGACAGCGAGTTCATCGCCGCAATCGGACGTGCGCCCATGGTAAAGACGTCGCGCAGAATGCCGCCAACACCGGTCGCCGCACCCTGATAGGGTTCGATGTAGGAGGGGTGGTTGTGGCTTTCCATCTTGAAGATGACGGCCTGTCCATCACCAATATCGACCACGCCGGCGTTTTCACCGGGACCGCAGATGACCTGGGGGCCGGTGGTGGGCAGGGTGCGCAACCACTTCTTGGAGGATTTGTAGGAGCAATGTTCGTTCCACATCGCCGAGAAAATTCCCAGCTCGGTGAAGGTCGGCTCGCGCCCGATGATCTCGAGGATCAGATCGTATTCCTCGGGCTTGAGCCCATGGTTGGCAATCAGTTCAGGCGTGATGGCTGGTTCCTGCATCTCATAGAGTCCCCGGTGACATGAATTGCGGGCCTTTTAGGGCAAGGGGGGCGTCGGGGGAAGTCTAAAGACGCACCTCGCGAAAGCGCCGCAGAATCTTTGGTTGCTCTTTGGGGAGCTTTGGGCGCTGTGATTGCCTCTGAACCTGGGCACCGCGCAAAAAAAAGGCCGAGCACTAAGCTCGGCCGAAGTCCAACAGGGAGGTTGAAGAAGCTACGCGGTAAGCGCTGCTGCCTTCGAGAGTTGATTTAGGGATGCGGGGGCCTTGGATCAAGGAAAACAACGTCGCGTTGACGGCATTGCCGGTATGCATTTTTTGCATGGCTGCTGATTTTTGGGGCGAAGTTTTGGGATCTTTGCTGAAATATGAAGCGAAATCAAAAGATTGTCGAAACTGCCAAAGCTGGTCGGCAAAACCCTGAACGGATGCTGCCGCCCAGGGCAGTTGATTTTTCAATTGGCGAATTTGCGAAGGTTTCACGATTTTGCAGTCGGCTTTGCCGCATGTGCCCAAAACGATCAGAGTTTGCCCAACGCCTTGAGGTGTTTGCGGTGGGCAATGATTTCTTCCTGAACGAAATCGCGAAACGCCTGAATGCGGCGCGAATGGCGCAACTCTTCGGGATAGGCGAGGTAAACCGGCACTTCGGAAGAATCGCTTTCGGGCAGGACATGCACCAGATCAGGGAAATCTTCGGTGACGTAATCCGGCAGCACGCCAATACCCAGATTGTGCAAGACACCCTGCAAAACCCCGAAATAGTTGTTCACCGTCAACAGGGATTGCGGATTGTGGGTCATCAACCCCTGAACCATGACTGCCGAGGCCCCGACCTGGGCGGCTGACGGGTTCTGGCAGATCAGCCGGTGTTCGCTGATATCGGCTGCGGTTTCGGGGATGCCGTGTTTGTCGACGTATTTGCGCGAGGCATACAATTTCATCCGAACGGTCATCAGCCGTTTGCGGATCAGGTCTGCCTGGCTGGGTTCTTTCATGCGAATGGCGACATCTGCTTCGCGCATGGGCAGATCCAACACTCGCTCTTCGAGCATGAGATCAACCTTGAGATCGGGAAATTTCTCGTAGAGATGTGGCAAGCGCGGGGCCAGCCACAAGGTGCCGAACCCAAATGTCGTGGTCACACGCAATTCGCCGAACACCTCGTCCTCGCTGTCGCGAATCCTGGCCGAAGCCGCATCGAGCCGCTTGGACATGGCCGAGGTCGCGTCAAACAGAAGCTCGCCCTGTTCGGTCAGGATCAGACCGCGCGCGTGGCGATGAAACAGGGTGGCGTTCAGGCTTTCTTCCAGCGCGCGTATCTGACGACTGACTGCCGATTGCGACAGATTCAGTTTATCACCCGCATGGGTCAGGCTGCCAGCATCGGCAACCGCGTGAAAGATTCTCAGCTTGTCCCAGTCCATATCCGTTACTTCCGTTACGTTGCGGCCTAACTATATGAAATGCATCGCATATGCGACATTCAATTGTGTTACCGTCAGGGAATACAAAAAAAAATGTCTATACAGGTCAGTAATTATGACCTAATAATCCTGCAACCGTAGCGACGCGCCACGCGTTTGGGAGGCCCCGGATGTCCACACAGAAGATTTCGCTCAACGACAAATACCATTTGGATAAATCGCCGGTATTGCTGAATGGCACACAGGCATTGGTCCGCCTGATGCTGATGCAAAAGGCGCGTGATGTCGGGGCTGGATTGAAGACAGCCGGATTGGTGACCGGGTATCGCGGATCGCCTTTGGGCGCGGTCGATATGCAGATGATGCGGGCCGAAAAATTCCTGGCGGACAGCGATGTGACCTTTCAATCCGGGTTGAATGAGGATCTGTCCGTAACTGCGCTGTGGGGGGCGCAACAGGCGGAATTGCGTGGCGAGGGCAAATTCGACGGTGTGTTCGGTCTGTGGTATGGCAAGGGGCCGGGGGTGGATCGGTCCGGCGATGCGATCCGGCACGCAAATATGGCGGGCAGTTCCAGGCATGGCGGCGTGATCATGGCCATGGGAGATGATCACACGGGCGAAAGTTCGACCGTGTTGCACCAGTCGGAATGGGCGTTGATGGATGCCTATCTGCCGATTGTCAGCCCGGCAGGCGTGCAGGAGATTCTGGATTACGGCATCTATGGGTATGCGTTGTCGCGGTATTCCGGGATGTGGGTCGGGTTGAAAACCATGAAGGACACGGTCGAGGTGACATCCGTTGTGGATGCACGGCCCGATCGGATGCAACTGGTGATACCAACGGATTACGACATGCCCGAGGACGGGTTGAACATCCGCCTGGTGGATGATCGCCATATCCAGGAAGAACGGCTGATTGATCAGAAACGGTTCGCCGCCGAGGCATTTTCGCGGGCCAACAAGATGGACAAACGGGGCTGGGGGAAACCCGGGGCCAAAATCGGGTTTGTCGCGGCGGGCAAGAATTGGCTGGATCTGGTGCATGCCATGTCTTTGCTGAATATTGATGAAACGGCTGCTGAGCGACTGGGGCTCACCACCTACAAGGTCGGGCAGGTCTGGCCGCTGGACATGCGCGGGTTCAACGACTGGGCCAATGATCTGGATCTGATCATCGTGGTCGAGGAAAAGCGCAAGCTGATCGAGGTGCAGATCAAGGAAGCGATCTTTGACGACAGGCGCGGGCGTCGTGTCTGGGGCTGGCACAAGGGCGGTGGAGCCGGATCCATGCATGGGGACGAGTTGTTCCCGACGCGCGGGGCGCTGGACCCGATCATGATCGCCGAAAAGCTGGGCCAGATTCTGATGGATGAAGGCCGTGACAGCGACGCCTTGCGCGCTGGTATGGCGGCGCTGGAAGACGCACGCCGGGCCGACAACGCCGAAGAGATCGCCTCGCGTCTGCCGTATTTCTGTTCCGGCTGCCCCCATAACACCGGGACCAAAGTGCCGGACGGGTCGCGGGCCTATGCCGGGATCGGGTGTCATTTCATGGTGCAATGGATGGACCGCGACACGTTGGGGTTCACCCATATGGGGGCCGAGGGCGCGAATTGGATCGGCGAGGCCCCGTTTTCGACCCGGGCGCATGTCTTCCAGAACATGGGCGATGGCACCTATAACCATTCGGGTATTCAGGCGATCCGGGCCGCCGCCGCCCAGAACACGACGATGACCTTCAAGATCCTGTACAATGATGCGGTGGCCATGACCGGGGGACAGGACAATGATGGCGATCTGTCCGCTGGTCGCATCGCCCACGAATTGACAGCGATGGGGATCAAAACCCTGGCCGTGGTTTATGACGAAAAGGAAGACGTGGACGCCAAACAATTCCCTGCCGGTATTCGAATGCATGAACGCGCCGAATTGATGTCCGTGCAGGAAGAATTTGCCAAGATCGAGGGCACTTCGGCCATCGTCTATGTCCAGACCTGCGCGGCGGAAAAACGGCGCCGGCGCAAACGGGGAACCTTTCCGGATCCGGACCAGCGGGTGTTCATCAATACAGACATCTGCGAAGGCTGTGGCGATTGTGGGGTTCAGTCGAATTGTGTGTCCATCGTGCCGGTCGAAACCGAGCTGGGCCGAAAGCGGGCGATTGACCAGTCCAGCTGTAACAAGGATTTTTCCTGTCTGAACGGGTTTTGCCCATCCTTTGTCACCGTTGAAGGGGCCAAGATCCGCAAGGAAGCCACCCGGACGCTGGAGCTGCCCGACCTGCCACAGCCGGAACTGCCAGTCATAGATGGCACGCACAACGTGGTGATCACAGGCGTCGGGGGTACAGGTGTTGTGACTATTGGCGCGGTGCTGGCGCAGGCGGCACAGATTGACGGCAAGGGTGCCGGCATGATGGAGATGGCGGGGCTCGCCCAAAAGGGCGGCGCGGTGCATATCCATTGCCGATTGGCCAACACGCCCGAAGACATCAGCGCCATTCGCGTGGCGACGGGCGAGGCGCACGCACTGATCGGGGGTGATCTGGTGGTCAGTGCAGGGGCCAAAACGCTGGGTCTGACGGCGACGGGGCGGACAGGCGCGGTGGTCAACAGCCACGAGATCATCACGGGTGATTTTACCCGCGACACGGAATTTTCCATTCCTTCTGACCGGTTAGCGGTCGCTCTTCAGGCGCGGCTGCGGGATCGTGTTGTTCTGTTTGATGCGTCGGAGCTGGCACGGGTCACGATGGGGGATTCGATTTTCTCCAACATGATGGTGTTTGGCGCAGCCTGGCAACGCGGGCTATTGCCGATCAGTCACGAGGCCATCATGCAGGCCATCGAATTGAATGGCGCAGCCGTCGAACGCAACCTGCACGCCTTTGAAATTGGACGGTGGGCGGCCCTGCATCCCGAGGACGCAGCCTCCATGAGCGGGTCAAACGTGGTCGAGATGCCGAATTCGTCTCAGGATCCGGTCGCCTATCGCAAGGCGCAACTGACTGCATACCAGGGCAAACGGCTGGCGAATCGTTATGCCAAGATGCTGGACGGAATCGACGATGAGGCCGTACGCGGCGCGGTGGCCAAGGGATATCACAAGCTGTTGGCATACAAGGATGAATACGAGGTTGCGCGCCTGTTGTTGTCATCACGCGACAAGGCGGCGGAACAGTTCGAAGGCGATTTCAAATTGTCCTATCATCTGGCACCACCAATCCTGGGGGGCAAGCCGGTGAATGGCCGCCCGCCGAAACGCAAATTCGGGGCCGGGATGGAGCGGTGGTTTGGTCTGCTGGCCCGGATGAAAGCGCTGCGGGGCACGCCGTTTGACGTGTTCGGGTATAGCGCCGAGCGCAAAATGGAGCGGGCGTTGATCAAACAGTATGAAGCCGATCTGAAAGACGTGCTGCCCAAACTGAGCAACAACACCCGCGACACGATCATTGCCCTGGCCGAGCTGCCATTGCAGATCCGGGGATTTGGTCCGGTCAAGCTGGCCAATGAACAAAAGGCTGCAAAACAGCGCGAGACCCTTTTGGCATTGATCCGTCAAGGTGGGGCTCAGGTCAAACAAGCAGCGGAATGATGCGGGGCCGCGTTGGTCTGTAACAACGTCACAGGCCTGTCATGAAATCTGTGCAAAATCCCGCACTGTCCCTAAATCAGGGACGGTAGACGGAGGAGATGCCCCATGAACATGCGCCACCATATCGCCCGCGACATCAGTTACGCCCATTCTGCGCAGACCCGACCTGGGCGCGCGATGATCCGTCTGATGGAAAACACCACCGGGCGATTGCGGTTGATCAAACGGGCGGACGGCTATGAGCAAGACGTGGCTGCGGGGCAGAACTTTTGGTCAGTGATGGTTAAACGCTATGGGCTGAGCCTGGATGTCATTGAAGGTGCGCTAAGCAATATTCCGACTGACAAGCCGGTGATCCTGATTGCCAACCACCCCTATGGCATTCTCGATGGGCTGATGATGGGGCATATCCTGGCCGAGGCGCGCGGGGACTTTCGCATTCTGGCGCATCAAGTGTTTCGCAAGGCCGAAGACCTGAACCGGGTGATCCTTCCGATTTCTTTTGATGAAACCAAGGACGCCGTGCGTCGAAATTTGCAGACCCGCCGGGAGGCTCTGGAGTATCTGGGGCAGGGTGGAGCCATCGGAATTTTTCCCGGTGGAACGGTGTCCACCGCCACCAACCCCTTTGCCCATCCGATGGATCCGGGGTGGCGCGGGTTTACAGCGCGCATGGTGGCGAAATCCGACGCTGTTGTTGTGCCTGTTTTTTTTGACGGCCACACCAGTCGCCTGTTCCAGATCGCCAGCCATCTGCATTCCACCCTGCGTATGGGGTTGCTGATCAAAGAGTTCAGGAAACGTGTCGATACACCGGTGCGCGTCGTCATCGGGGACCCTATTGGTCGCGACATTCTGGACCCAATGGCAAAAGATACCAAGGCAATGATGGATTTTCTGCGCAAAGCCACGTATGAGCTGTCTCCGACACCTCTCAAATCTTATGAATACGGGTTTGAGTTCGAAGAGAAACATCGCGCCTGAGACGGTGCCCGAGAGAGATCATGGCAGTAGGCATATTCGATTCCGGTCTGGGCGGTTTGACCGTCCTGAACGCCGCCCAGAAACGTCTTCCGGACGTGGACTTCCTGTATTTTGGGGACAATGCCCACGCGCCCTATGGTGTGCGTGATGCCGAGGATGTCTATAACCTGACCGTCGTAGCGGTGCAGAAGATGTGGGACCGCGGCTGTGATCTGGTGATTCTGGCCTGCAACACGGCCTCGGCCGCCGCGCTGCGCCGGATGCAGGAGGGCGGATTGCCGCCCGGCAAACGGGTTCTGGGTGTGTTTGTGCCTTTGATCGAGGCGCTGACCGAACGGCAATGGGGCGACAATTCCCCCCCGCGTGAGGTCGAGACCCAGCATGTGGCGCTGTTTGCCACACCGGCAACCGTGGCGAGCCGCGCGTTTCAGCGCGAACTGGCCTTTCGCGCAATCGGCGTGGATGTCGAAGCGCAGGCCTGTGGGGGTGTGGTGGACGCCATCGAAGACGGTGATCTGATCCTGGCCGAAGCACTGGTGCGGTCTCATGTGGATGCGTTGAAGCGTAAAATGCCGATCCCACAGGCGGCCATCCTGGGCTGTACGCATTATCCGCTGATGGAGCAGACCTTTCAGGAGGCTCTGGGCGCGGAGGTCAAAGTGTTCAGCCAGGGCAATCTGGTGGCGGACTCGTTGGCCGATTATCTGCAACGTCACCCTGACATGATGGGATCTGGTGAGGCCGGGTATTTCACCACCGGTGACCCGAATCGGGTCAGCGACCGCGCGACCCAGTTTTTGCGACGACAAATCAGCTTTCAGTCCGCCTGACCTAGATTCCTGACTTAGGTCAAGGTGGCTCCCCTGCATTTCCCCTATTCCAGCCGCGGTCACACGCGGCACGACATGTGACATATGAAGGACGAGGTCTGACATGACCCATAAAATCGCAATTCTGGGCGCATCTGGTTACACTGGTGCAGAACTGGTGCGGCTGATTGCCGAACACCCGAATATGGAAATCGCCGCGCTGTCGGCCGACCGCAAGGCCGGGATGAGCATGGATCAGGTGTTCCCGCATCTGCGCCACATGAACTTGCCGACCCTGTGCAAGATTGACGAGATTGATTTCTCTGGGATCGACCTGTGTTTCTGTGCCTTGCCGCATAAAACCAGCCAAGAGGTGATTTCGGCCCTGCCCAAGGATCTGAAAATCGTCGACCTGTCCGCCGATTTCCGGCTGCGCGACGCGCAAGCCTATAAAAAATGGTATGGCAATGCGCATAGCGCGTTGGCCGAACAGGATGAGGCCGTGTACGGGCTGACCGAATTTTACCGCGAAGACATCAAGGGCGCGCGGTTGGTTGCGGGCACGGGGTGTAACGCGGCGACAGGTCAATATGCGCTGCGGCCGCTGATTTCCGCCGGGGTGATCGATCTGGATGACATCATTCTGGACCTGAAATGTGCGGTGAGCGGGGCGGGGCGGTCGCTCAAGGAAAATCTGCTGCATGCGGAACTGAGCGAAGGCTATAACGCCTATGCCGTCGGCGGCACCCACCGGCATCTGGGCGAATTCGATCAAGAGTTTTCCCTGCTGGCCGGTCGCCCGGTTCAGGTGCAATTCACGCCGCATCTGGTACCAGCCAATCGGGGCATTCTGGCCACCGTCTATGTCAAGGGAGACGCGCAGGCGATCCATGACACGCTGGCGTCAGCCTATGCGGAGGAACCGTTCGTTCAGATGCTGCCCATGGGCGAGGTGCCCAGTACGCATCACGTGCGTGGATCGAACTATTGTCATATCGGCGTGACCGCAGACCGGATCAAAGGTCGTGCAATCGTGATTGCGGCATTGGACAATCTGACCAAGGGCAGTTCAGGGCAGGCCTTGCAGAATGCCAACCTGATGTTAGGTGAGGAAGAGACAACGGGACTGAAGATGGCCCCGCTCTTCCCCTGAGGAGTTGAGAGATGAAGAACCTCAAGAAACAACGACGGATCCAGGTGATCATCGTGGCAGCGGTTGCGTTGGTCGTGGCGACCGGGTTGATCGGTTATGCGATGCGTGACGGGATCAATTTCTTTCGTGCGCCCAGCCAGATTGCCGAAGCCCCCCCCGAAGCCTCGGAAGTGTTTCGCATTGGCGGATTGGTTGAGGAAGGCACATTGGTGCGGGGTCAGGGCGAAGTCGTGCGGTTTTCCGTGACCGACGGCGGCGCGTCGATCCCGGTGACCTATACTGGGGTTTTGCCGGATCTGTTCGAGGAAAACCAGGGTATGATCGGCACCGGAAGTTATGTGAACGGTGTCTTTGAAGCAACTGAAATCCTTGCCAAACATGATGAGACATATATGCCCAAGGAAGTGGTGGATGCGCTGAAGGAACAGGGTGTTTATCAGGAACCGGAAAGCTGATCCAAACCAGTGGTTGAATGGCCTGACGGCCATGCCTCCGGCGGGAGTTTTTCCAGCAAGATGAAGACAGGAGCGTTGCGCGGTGAGCCCGGGCAGCGCTCTGTCTGGTTTGGGGGTATTAAGATTTTTGGCCTGTTGTCTTTGTCTATTCCGAGGGTGGATTACCCCGGATCTGGTGGAGGTCAGGCAACATGCAGACGGTACGACAGATTGCCGAAGAAATCGTGGCCCGTGAAGGCGGGTTTGTGAATGATCCCGACGACCCGGGCGGGGCAACAAAATATGGGGTCACCATCCATACCATGCGCCGATTGGGGCTGGATCTGACCGGGGACGGTGTGGTGGGGGTCGCGGATGTGCGCCGTCTCAGCCGGGCAAAAGCAGTTGATATTTTTATCACCCACTATTTTGAGCAACCGCGCATTGATGAAATTCCGGTGGTGCTGCAGGCGTCGTTGTTCGACATGTATGTCAACGCCGGTGGCAATGCAGTGAAGATCCTGCAACGGATGTTGCGAGACATGGGGTACGGTGTGTCCGTGGACGGGGCGATCGGGCCGCAGACATTGCGCGCGGTGCGCCAGGCCGTGGCCCCGAATGCAGTGGCCTTGCGCGATGCTTATGGGGTGGCGCGGCGCAATTACTACTTTCGACTTGCGGATCGCAGGGTGGCCAGCCGGAAATATGCCCGCACGCGGGACGGAGGCAAGGGGGGGTGGATCAAACGTGCCGAGGAATTCCTGTCGCCGCGCTATCACATGACGCAGGCCGACTTTGACCGGAGGGTCGCCGCATGGGGGTGATTGGAGAGCTGTTTGCACTGATGTTCGGCGGTGGCCGCAATATGGTGCGCGAAACCGCCGAAGTGTTTCGCGAGAATGCTGAAGCAGGTGCCCAGCGGGCCGTTGCGGTACAAGGGGCTGCGTTGCAGCAGTTTGCGGGCGAATTCGCGGTGGCGCGCAAAGGCGGATTCGACCGGTTCATGGATGGGGTCAACCGCGTGCCGCGACCGGCCCTGGCCTTGGGGACCTTGGGGTTGTTTGTGGCGGCGATGGTCAATCCGCTGTGGTTTGCCGCGCGGATGCAAGGCATTGCTCTGGTTCCGGACCCGCTGTGGTGGCTGTTGGGGGTGATTGTCAGCTTCTACTTTGGCGCGCGCCATCAGTTGAAGACGCAAAACTTCCAACGTGATATGGCCCAGGCCGTTAGCCTGGCACCGCAGGTGGTTGACAATATCCGCGCACTCGACGCCCTGCGCGCGGATAGTCCCGGGGTGGCCAATGCCGGGCCGGACGCCGAAGTGACTCTGGCGGCGGTGACACCAGAATTGAATCCGGCATTGGAAGATTGGCGCAAGTTGCGCAAGACCGGCTGATCCGTGACGCATCTGTGACAGTGCGGCGCGCCGAATTCGATTGGCGCGCCGTTCAGCGCAGCCTATATAAGCCGCATGGTTACAGAACTCGGTCATTTCGCCCTCGTCCTCGCATTTGTGGTTGCTATCTTTCAGATGGTGGTACCGCTGATTGGAGCCCATAAACGCTGGCCTGGATGGATGGCCGTTGCGGAACCTGCGGCACATGCCCAGTTCCTGCTGACGGCGCTGTCCTTTGGCGCGTTGACCTGGGCGTTCGTTACATCTGATTTTTCGCTGAAACTGGTCTGGGCCAACAGCCATTCGGCCAAGCCGATGCTGTACAAGATTTCCGGCACCTGGGGGAATCACGAAGGATCCATGTTGCTATGGGTGCTGATCGTGACCCTGTTCGGGGCCACAGCGGCCAGTTTTGGCGGCGGCCTGCCGCCCACGCTCAAGGCGCGTGTACTGGCGGTGCAAAGCGCCATCGCGGTGGCGTTTTTTGCCTTTATCCTGTTCACCTCGAACCCGTTCCTGCGTCTGGCGGTTCCGCCCTTTGACGGGCAGGACCTGAACCCGTTGCTGCAGGACCCAGGTTTGGCGTTTCACCCGCCGTTCCTGTATCTGGGGTATGTGGGGCTGAGCATGGCGTTCAGCTTTGCCGTGGCGGCGTTGATCGAGGGCCGCGTGGATGCGGCCTGGGGGCGCTGGGTGCGGCCCTGGACGCTGGCGGCCTGGGTGTTTTTGACCATTGGCATCGCTCTGGGGTCCTGGTGGGCCTATTACGAATTGGGCTGGGGTGGGTTCTGGTTCTGGGACCCGGTAGAAAATGCCTCCTTTATGCCCTGGCTGCTGGCGGCGGCGCTATTGCATTCGGCCATCGTGGTGGAAAAACGCGAAGCGCTGAAAAGCTGGACCATTCTTTTGGCTATTCTGGCCTTTGGGTTTTCGCTGATCGGGACATTCATTGTGCGCTCGGGGTTGCTGACATCCGTGCATGCCTTTGCCAATGACCCGGAACGCGGGGTGTTTATCCTGATCATTCTGGCCGTGTTCACCGGTGGTGCGCTGACCCTGTTTGCGGCGCGCGCGCAAGCGATGGAAGCCAAGGGTGTCTTTGGGATGGTCAGCCGCGAGAGTATGTTGATTACGAACAACATCCTGTTGGCTGTCAGCTGTTTCGTTGTCTTTTTCGGGACCATGTGGCCGATTCTGGCTGAGATGTTCTTTGATCGCAAACTGAGCGTTGGACCGCCCTATTTCAACGCGGCCTTTACGCCGTTCATGGTGCTGTTGGGGTTGATCCTGCCGGTGGGTGCGATGCTGCCGTGGAAACGGGGCAAACTGGGGCGCACGGCCTGGTCACTGCGGTATGTGTTTCTGTTGGCCGTTGCTTTGGGCGTTTTGGCCTGGGCGATGCAGACCGGGCGCAGCGCAATGGGGCCTGTGGGATTGTTCCTGGGGTCATGGATGGTCTTTGGGGCCTTGGCCGACCTGTGGATGCGGTCCGGGCGTGGGCTGAACCGGTTTGGCCGTCTGTTCCGCCTGCCACGCGCCGATTGGGGCAAGGCAACCGCCCATGCGGGGTTGGGTATCACCATCTTTGCCATTGCCGGGTTGACCGCCTGGGAGCGTGAAGACATTCGTATCGCCTATATGAACCAACCCTTCGATGTGGGAGCATATACGCTGACCCTGACCGACGTGCAGGAGGTCCAGGGGCCCAATTATCGTGCGACCCAGGGCACCGTGACGGCGGACCGGAATGGTCAGTTTGAAGCCGTCCTCCATCCGGAAAAACGCCAATATCCGGTGGCGCGGATGCCCACCACCGAGGCAGCGATTGACTATCAATTCCTGCGCGATCTGTATGTTGTTATCGGTGACAAACAGGCGGATGGGGGCTGGACCATGCGGACCTATATCAAACCGCTGGCGAATTGGATCTGGGGTGGGTGTATCCTGATGGCCCTGGGTGGGCTGCTGAGCCTGAGTGACCGACGGTTCCGGGTCGCGGCTGGTGCACGTAAATCCTCGACCGGCGGAGTGCCTGCGGAATGAAACAGGTTTTTGTCTTGCTGTTTGTGGGGTGTCTGTCCGCCATGGCGGGCCTGTTCGCAGGATCCGGAGCAATGGCCGTTCAACCGGACGAAGTGCTCGAAGATCCGGCGCTGGAAGCACGTGCGCGCGAGCTGAGCAAGGATCTGCGCTGTCTGGTGTGTCGCAACGAAAGCATAGATGAATCCAACGCTGAACTGGCGCGGGATCTGCGGATCCTGCTGCGTGAACGGCTGGTGGCGGGGGATGACGATCGGGAAGCGATGGCGTTCATCGTCGACCGGTACGGTGAATATGTATTGCTGCGCCCGACGGCCAATGGGGCCAATTGGATGCTTTGGGCTGCCGGGCCAGTGATGTTGCTGTTGGCGGCTTTGATGGGGTTCTATTATCTTCGGCGTCGATCGACGGCACCCGCGCGCAATGACGATGGCCTAAGCGCCGAAGAGCAGGAGCGACTGCGCAAAATTCTGGACGATTGACGCGGGGTTCTGCTTTTGCTGGCCTGACGCTTGGGTCAAGTTTGCGATCAACACATATTCACGAGGCGCGCAAATGGACTATCAGACGATCACCTTTGACATCACTGACGGCTTGGCGGTTCTGACGCTGAACCGGCCTGACAAGATGAACGCGCTGACCAGCCAAATGCGGGCCGAAATCGCTCATGCGATGAAGGAAGCCGCCGCGCAGGCCCGCGCCGTTGTGCTGACGGGGACGGGGGCCGCGTTTTGCACCGGCCAGGATCTCAGCGACGCTTCCAGTGGTGGGGCGCTGGATCTGGAACGCACATTGCGGGACGAATACCTGCCGATGCTGGAAGCGATTTATGATTGCCCGATCCCGACCGTGTCTGCGGTCAATGGGCCCGCCGCTGGGGCAGGGGCAAATCTGGCGCTGGCTGCGGATGTTGTGATCGCCACCGAGAGCGCCTATTTCCTGCAGGCGTTTGCCCGGATCGGGTTGATGCCGGATGCCGGCGGAACCTGGCTGCTGCCACACAAGATGGGCATGGCCAAGGCCATGGGCGCGGCGTTGTTTGCGGATCGCATTTCGGCGAAACAGGCCGATGATTGGGGCATGATATGGGAATCGGTGCCGGACACCGATTTTGATGCCCATTGGCGCAAGCGGGCCACCTGGTTGGCCACGGGGCCCAGCAAGGCCTTTGGTGCCATCAAACAATCTATCCGCGGTGCTTATCAAAAAACATTGGCGGAACAGCTGTTGGTCGAAGCGCATATGCAGGGTGAACTGGGTCAGTCGCGCGATTTCATGGAGGGCGTCTCGGCGTTTCTGGAAAAGCGCCCTGCAAAGTTCGAAGGACGCTGAACCAGCCATAGGGGTGCGACCTGTGATACGGCTCGGCCACTGCGGTCCGAGCCGTTTTTTATTGGGGGAATTTCGGTTCTTTGGGCCCTGTGTCAGGTTGACCTTTTGGGGGCCCTGACGGCCGTAAAACAAAAACCCCGCTTGCGACCAAGCGGGGTTTTTCTAATGTCATCTCGCTGTTGATCAGCGGTTTTCGATGTCCACGTAATCGCGCATGGTATCGCCCAGGTACAACTGACGCGGACGGCCGATTTTGGCCTGTGGATCGGCGATCATTTCCTTCCACTGCGAAATCCAGCCGACGGTGCGCGACAGCGCAAAGATCGGGGTGAACATCGAAGTGGGGAAGCCCATGGCTTCGAGAATGATCCCGGAATAGAAATCCACATTCGGGAACAGTTTCTTCTCGGCGAAATACGGATCTTCCAGCGCCTGTTTTTCCAGTTCCTTGGCGACCTGAAGGATTGGGTTGTCTTCAACACCCAGCAGGTCCAGAACCTCGTCTGCGGATTGTTTCATCACGGTCGCGCGCGGGTCAAAGTTCTTGTAGACCCGGTGGCCAAAGCCCATCAGACGGAATGGATCGTCCTTGTCCTTGGCGCGGGCAATGAATTCGGGAATCCGGTCGACGGTGCCGATTTCTTTGAGCATTTCCAGACAGGCCTGGTTTGCACCGCCATGGGCAGGCCCCCACAGACAGGCAACACCGGCAGCGATACAGGCGAACGGGTTGGCACCCGACGACGACGCCAGACGCACAGTCGAGGTCGACGCATTCTGTTCGTGATCCGCATGCAGGGTCAGAATGCGGTCCATGGCACGGGCCAGGATCGGGTTGACCTGGTAATCTTCGCAGGGCACGGCGAAACACATCCGTAGGAAATTGGATGCATAATCCATGTCGTTGCGCGGGTATTCGAACGGCTGACCGATGGTGTATTTATACGCCATCGCAACAATGGTGGGCATCTTGGCGATCAGGCGATGGGTCGCAACTTCGCGCTGACGTGGGTCGGCAATATCGGTCGAGTCATGATAAAAGGCCGACATCGCGCCAACAACACCAACAATGATCGCCATCGGGTGGGCATCGCGGCGGAATCCGCGGAACAGATAGACCATCTGTTCGTGAATCATCGTGTGGCGGGTGATGGTGGTTTCGAAAGTTTCCAACTGAGCCGCGTTCGGCAGCTCACCATACAGCAACAGATAGCAGACCTCTAGGAAATGCGATTTTCCGGCCAACTGGTCGATCGGATAGCCCCGGTGCAGCAGCTCGCCCTTGTCACCGTCAATATAGGTGATGGTGCTGTCACAGCTCGCGGTCGAGGTGAAACCGGGATCATAGGTGAACACACCCGCCTGGCCATACAGTTTGCGAATGTCGACGACATCGGGGCCCGCAGTGGGCGAAAAAATCGGCAGATCATAGCTCTGGCCGTCAATCGTGAGAGTGGCGGTCTTCGTCTCGGTCATGGTTGTCCCTTCCTGTTACAGGCATGTGGCAGCCGACAGGCGGCCCATGCGGGGCAGTCCCTGCGCACGTAATGCGCAGGTCCGTGGTAGTGGAGCAGCGTTAACCGGACGTTAATCCAGGTCTTATCCAGCTGCGTCGGTCAGTCGGGCCACTGTTTCGTCGCGGCCCAGAACCAACATCATGTCAAACACCGAAGGCGTTACGGCGCGTCCAGCCAGCACAGCCCTGAGCGGACCGGCCAGCTTGCCAAACTTGGTGCCCTGCGCTTCTGCGAATGCGTTCAGGGTCGCCTCCAGTTGATCTCGGTTCCAGCTAGCATTTTGCAACTGCGGCGTCAATTCACCCAGTATACCATCGGATACCGATGTCAGGGCTTTGGCCGCCTTTGCATCGGGTTCGATCGGGCGGGATGCCAGTGCAAAGTGTGCTTTTTCAATGAGTTCCGGGAAAGTTCGGGCCCGATCCTTGAGGCAATACATCGCACGTTCAAGATCCCGCGACTGTTTGTCATCCAGGGCCGGAAGCGCCGCTGCGGCCAGATATGCTTCGATTTCTTGCCGCAATGCAGCGTCATCGCTAACGGCGATGTGCTGACCACAGAGATTCTCGAGCTTTTTCAAATCGAAACGGGCCGGGCTTTTGCCGATTCCATCCAGGTCAAACCAGTCGCAAGCCTGTTCGTCCGAGAAAAACTCATCGTCGCCATGGCTCCAGCCCAGGCGCGCTAGGTAATTGCGCATGCCCGCCGCAGGGTACCCCATGGCCTGGTATTCCTGTGCCCCCAACGCGCCGTGGCGTTTGGACAGTTTCTTGCCATCTGGTCCATGGATCAGCGGGATATGGGCCCAGACCGGAACATCCCAGCCCATGGCCTCATAGATCATCATCTGGCGCGCGGCGTTGTTCAGATGATCATCACCGCGGATCACATGGGTCACGCCCATGTCGTGGTCATCCACCACAACGGCCAGCATATAGACCGGGGTACCATCGCTGCGCAGCAGGATCATGTCGTCCAGCTGGTCATTGCGAATGGTCACATCGCCCTGCACCTGATCCCGGATCACGGTTGCGCCCTCCTGAGGCGCCTTGATGCGGATCACATAGGGCGCGTCCGGGTGGCTGGCTGGATCAGCGTCGCGCCAGGGTGAGCGGTACAAGGTGCTGCGACCTTCGGCCTTGGCCGTTTCGCGGAAGGTGGCAATGTCTTCCTGCGATGCAAAACATTTATAGGCCTTGCCATCGGCCAGCAGCTGATGGGCGACTTCTGCGTGGCGCGCGGCACCTTCGAATTGGCTGATGACATCGCCGTCATGATCCAGCCCCAGCCATTCCATGCCTTGCAAGATTGCGGCTGTGGCCTCTGGCGTGGACCGTTCCCGGTCGGTGTCTTCGATGCGCAGCAGGAATTTACCGCCACGACCCCGGGCATAAAGCCAGTTGAACAGGGCGGTGCGGGCACCGCCGATATGCAGAAAGCCGGTGGGAGACGGAGCGAAACGGGTGACGACCGGTTTGGACATGGGAGCCATTTACCTTTTGGAAACCTTGAGGAGCGTAGGATTTCCGCCTGTCTACCCAGCCGGACCGCAGGGGGCAAGCATGCGTCTTATCGCGGCGCTCGACAGTTTGATAATGCAGCAACGCGGGCACCTGTTTCCCTGGGTGCCGGTTTTTCTGGCTATTGGGATCGGACTTTACTTTTCACGTCTGACCGAGCCGGGGATGACGACCTACGCAGGGAGGGTCGGGTTCGGGGTGCTCGCAATGGGAGTTGCCCTGCGCTGGCCCGGTGGTTTGGCCGCGCTGGTCTGGGCGGTGGCCTTGGTGGCTTTTGGGTTTGGGTTGGCCGGTCTGCGGGCGCACCGGGTGGCGGGGCCGGTGTTGGACTGGCGCTACTATGGCCCGATCGAGGGCCGCGTCGTGGCCCTGGATCGCTCATCCACCGATGCGCCCCGGGTGACACTGGATCAGGTTTACCTGGAACGGGTCAGGCCGGACCGGCGGCCGATCAGGGTGCGGCTGTCGCTGCATGGTCCGCCCGAGACCCTGCTGCCGGGAACCCGGGTGATGACCACAGGACATCTGATGCCGCCGCAGGGGCCGGCAGAACCCGGCGGATTTGATTTTCGTCGCCATGCCTGGTTTCAGGGACTTGGCGCGGTCGGCTATACCCGAAATCCGGTCCTGATCTCTGCGCCGTCGCAGGCTGGCCAGCGTGTGTTCAAGCTGCGCATGGCGGCGTCGCGTGCCATCCGTCAGGTGTTGCCCGGCGATGTCGGAGGGTTTGCTGCCGCGGTCACCACCGGTGATCGAAGCGGTGTCAGCCAAACGGCGCTCCAGGCCTTGCGTGACAGCAACCTGGCCCATTTGTTGGCGATTTCCGGACTGCACATGGGGCTGTTGGCCGGGTTTGTTTTTGGCCTGCTGCGGGTCGGCCTGTCGCTGATCCCGTCGGTGGCCTTACGCCTGCCGGTCAAACGGATTGCAGCGGCCGGAGCCTTGGGTGTCGCCGCCGGGTATCTGGTCCTGTCAGGCGGCAATGTGGCCACAGAACGTGCCTTTGTCATGGTCGCGGTTGCGCTTGGTGCGGTGATGGTGGACCGCCGGGTCTTTAGCCTGCGCGCTGTTGCCTTGGCGGCGCTGATCGTGCTGGTGCGCCGCCCGGAAACACTGTTGGGTCCGGGGTTTCAGATGTCTTTTGCAGCCACAACCGCCCTGGTTGCTGTGTTCGGCTGGATCCGAGAGGCCGAGATATCGTTGGGTCCGCCCTGGTTGCAGCCAATACTGGGTGTGGTGATTTCTTCGGCCGTCGCGGGGGCGGCGACTGGCCCCGTCGGCGCAGCGCATTTCAACGCCATGGCGCATTATGGCCTGATCGCCAATCTGGTGTCGGTGCCATTGATGGGGGTGTTGGTGATTCCGGCGGCGGTGGCGGCGCTGTGCCTGTGGCCAATTGGATTGGGATGGATCGGGTTAAAGGTGATGGGGTGGGGATTGGCGTGGATTCTCGAGGTCGCACGGGTTGTGGCCGGGCTGGACGGGGCAAAGGGATATGTTGTCAGCCCGGACCCGGTGGTTCTGCCATTGATTGGGCTGGGTTTTCTGGTGATCATTCTATGGCAGGGACGTCTGAGAGGCGTCGGTCTGGTTCCTGTTGTTATTGGTTTTGCGCTTTGGACCCAAACGGTTCGCCCCGAGGTGCTGATTGACGCCAATGGTGCATTGGTGGGGGTGATGACGGATCAGGGCCGGGCGCTGTCCAAACCCAAAGGCGCGGGGTTTGTTGCCGGGATCTGGCTCGAAAATGACGGCGATGGCGCGGATCAGACCAGTGCAGCCAGCCGCTGGGACGGACACAAGACCAGGATCCGCCGGATGCGCCTGGGGCAACGCGAGTTGGTCCATGTGATCGGGAAACGGGCCGTTGCCGATTTTCAGGAGTGCAAGGCGAACCAGATTGTCGTTGCCTCTGTGCCCATGGATCTGCAGGGCCCTTGCGCGCATTTTGACCCGGCGCACCTACGCGAAACCGGCAGTATTTCGGTGACAGATGGGCAGCTGAAAACCGCGCGCCAGATATCGGGCACCCGGTTGTGGACCGGTTTCTAGGGTGCATGCCCATTGCTTGTGCGTCATCAGCTGCGCTTCATGACGTCGCAACAGTCTGGGTTGGGCTGGCCATAGCTGTGTTACGGACAAGCGGCGTATTCCGCTGACATGGACTGCGCTGCTCTACAGGTTAAGCGGGGTGGCTCATCGAGCGAGTCGCATTGTTTCGAAGACAAACTGTTCCTGGGCAGAGGCACCGTGTCTCAGAAAAAAACGGACAAACTGGTAGCGTAGGATCAACGCGCCCAGACGTCAGTTGCGCCCGGACCCGCAAGATGCCCAGGCTCAGGGCGACCCTTCCTGGCTCAGTAGGTCCGAATCAACCCGACCAACCGGCCCTGAACCTTGACCTGTTCCGCAGGATAGACCCGAGTTTCATAGGCCGGGTTCGCCGCCTCGAGCGCAATCGAATGGCCATGGCGCAGAAAGCGTTTCAGCGTCGCCTCGTGATCTTCGACAAGGGCAACGACGATATCGCCGTTGTCGGCCGTGTTCGATTCACGGATCACCACGATGTCACCATCGTTGATCCCGGCTTCGATCATCGAATCGCCCTTGACCTCTAACGCATAATGATCGCCCGAGGCGGACAGCATCTGATTGGGAACAGCAACCTGGTGGGACACCTGACTGATGGCTTCGATGGGTACACCGGCGGCAATGCGGCCCATGACCGGCAGTTCCACGGCCGTCATCACCATTGGTTCTGTATTGGCCGGACGGGTGGAGTCGGGTTTGTTGCCTTCGATGACACGCGGGGTGAACCCGGCGCTGTCATGGCCCAGGCTGTCGGGCAGGCGGATGATTTCGATGGCGCGGGCCCGATGGGCCAGACGACGGATAAACCCGCGTTCCTCCAGCGCCGTGATCAGACGGTGGATCCCGGATTTCGATCTCAGATCCAACGCGATCTTCATTTCATCAAAGCTGGGCGGAACACCGTCCTTTTTCATGCGTTGATGAATGAATTCCAGCAGTTCCAGCTGTTTCTTGGTCAGCATTCGGTGACACCCCCTGGCCTGTGGTTGGTCCATACGTTTGGTTTTGTTCTACGCATGTTCCCGTTTTGTGTCAACAGTGTTGCTGCTTTGGTCCAATGGGCGGCGCACCCGCCCGTTTCTGGTGATGGGCAGCAAGGCGGTGAACGGCAGGCCCGGATTTAAACGGCTAAAGCGGCAGATAGGCCACGGGCTCTCCGATGGCCCGGGCCGGGTCATTGGCAGGACGCACCAGCAGGGCATCGGCGCGGGCCAGAACAGACAACATGGCGCTGTCCTGGTTGTCAAAGGCGGCAATCCCGTTACGGTCCAATTGCGCGCGCATATAATGTTCGCGCGGACCATTCGCGGCGAGCGGCGCAGTCAAAGGCGCAGTCATCAGATCGGCCTGTGTGGTGTCCTGACCCAGCATGGCACGGATCATCGGTTTGATGAAGATTTCGGCGCAAATCATTGCAGAGACAGGATTTCCGGGAAGCCCGACCATCGCAGATCGACCCAGTTTTCCCGCCATCAGCGGTTTGCCGGGACGCATGGCAACCTTGTAAAATGACCGCTCCATTCCCAATTCCGCCGACACTGGCGCGACCAGATCGTGATCGCCAACCGAGGCCCCGCCGATGGTGACGATCAGATCAGCGCTGCTGGCCAGCTCAAAGGTGGTCTTTAGGCTGGTCACCGTGTCGCGGGCGATTGGCATGATGCGGACGTCTGCTCCCACTGTTTCCAGCATGGCCTTGAGCCCAAAGGTGTTGGATACGATGATCTGATCGGGGCCCGGTGTTTCGCCCGGCATGACCAACTCGTCCCCTGTTGAAATCAGCGCGACAATCGGTTTGCGCGCGACAGGGACGGTTGGAATGTTCATCGCAGCCATCAGGGCAATGTCTTCGGCGCGCAAAGACAGCGGGGGGGAGATAGTGGTGCCGGTGCTGAAATCGCCGCCTTCGGCACGGATATTGTCCTTTTCACCCGGTTCGTTTGCGATGGTGATCAGATCGCCGGTGCGGGTGATGTCTTCTTGTATGACCACAAAGTCTGCCCCGTCAGGCACCGGTGCTCCCGTAAATATACGCACGGCCTGTCCTGGCCCGACGGTCCCGTTAAATGAATGCCCGGCGGCGGCTTCGCCAATGACCTTGAACATGGCGTGGCGTTCGACTTCGGCCCGTTTCATTGCGTATCCGTCCATCGACGAGGCGGCAAACGGCGGCTGATTGCGCCGGGCTGTGACCGGCCGGGCCAAAACCCGACCCGCAGCCCTGATCAACGGAACGTCTTCGACCCCCAAAGGGGCTGTCAGCGCCAAAAGCAGCGCGCGGGCTTGGGTGACGGTGATCATGGTGCTTCGTATCGCCCGGATTTTCCGCCGTCCTTGAGCAGCACCTTGATACCGCCGATTTCCATTGCCTTGTCCACCGCCTTGGCCATGTCATAAACCGTGAGCGCCGCGGTCGAGACCGCGGTGAGCGCCTCCATCTCGACACCGGTCTGGCCGGTGGTTTTGACGGTGGCTTCGATCCGGAGGCCCGGCAGGTCCGGATCCAGCGTCAGTTCCACGGCAACCTTGGTCACCGGCAGCGGATGGCACAGCGGAATCAGGTCAGGCGTCTTTTTGGCACCCATGATCCCGGCGAGACGGGCAACTCCCAGAACGTCACCTTTTTTGGCGCGCCCTTCGCTAATGATATCAAAGGTTTCCTGTTCCATCTTGATGTATCCACCAGCGACAGCCACGCGGGAGGTCACCGCCTTGTCCGAGACATCAACCATATGGGCGTCGCCCTTGGTGTCAAAATGCGTCAGCGACATTACATGGCTCCCGGGATCAAAGGATTGGCAAGCAGATCACGTGTGGCCTGGGCCACGTCGTCCTGGCGCATCAGGCTTTCGCCAATCAGGAATGTGCGTGATCCATAGCGGGCCATATCGGCCAGATCTGCGGGCGTGAACAGGCCGCTTTCACAGACGATAGTGCGATCGGCAGGGACTAGTTTGGACAGGGTACGGGTGGTGTCCAGCGTGGTTTCAAAGGTATTGAGATTACGATTGTTGATGCCCATCAGGCGCGATTTCAAATGGCAGGCCCGTTCAAGCTCCTGCTGGTCGTGCACTTCGAGCAGCACATCCATGTCCCATTCAAACGCGGCCTGTTCCAGTTCGGCGGCCTGGGAATCGCTGACCGAGGCCAGGATGATCAGGATGCAATCGGCCCCCAGGGCGCGGGCTTCGGCGACCTGATAGGTGTCATACATGAAATCCTTGCGCAACGCAGGCAGCGAACACGCATTTCGCGCCGCTGTCAGAAAGGATTTGTCGCCCTGAAAGCTGGGCGTGTCTGTCAACACCGACAGGCAGGTGGCTCCGCCCGCTTCATATGCCCGCGCCAGGTCAGGCGGGTTGAAATCGGCACGGATCAGGCCTTTGGAGGGGCTGGCTTTCTTGATTTCCGCGATCAAGCCATAGCCATGCTGTTTGGCGCGAAACAGCGCATCGGCAAAGCCACGGACCGGGCTGGCGTCGCGTGCCAGGGCTTCGATCTCGCTCAGCGGTTTGGCCGCTTTGTCGGCGGCCACTTCTTCGAGCTTGTAGGCTTTGATCTTGTCCAGGATGGTTGTGCTCATGCCAGCGGCTCCGTTCATGCAGTCCAGTCGATTTGTTCCTCACCCCGGGCACGCAACCAATCGTTCACAGCCGAAAATGGCCGCGAGCCGAAAAAGCCGCGCCGCGCCGACAGCGGCGAAGGGTGGGCGGTTTTCAGGATCAGGTGATCGCCCGGATTGATATGGGTTGCAAGCTTTTGCGCCTGATTTCCCCACAGAATAAAGGCAGTCGGACGCTGTGATGTGCGTGCCAGCACCTGATGCACCAATTTATCCCATCCCAGCGCCTTGTGGCCATTGGCCTCGCCCGTCGGAACGGTGAGTGCCGTGTTGAGCAGCAAAACACCCTTGTCAGCCCAGTCGCGCAGATCGGTCTGCTGTCTGGTGACGCCCAGATCGCTGTTCAATTCCTTTAGAATATTGCCCAGCGAGGCCAACCTGCCGGGAAAATCCGTAGGTATCGAAAACGCCAGCCCATCTGCCTTGCCGGGCGTGTGATAGGGGTCCTGACCCAGAATAACCACGCGGGTTTTGTCTGGCGAGGTTCGCTCCAACGCGGCAAAGCGTTGATGGGCAGGCGGTAGGATGGTGCGCGGATCGGCGTCAATGGCCGCCTGAATGGCGGGCCAATCCGTGTTGAAAAACGTCAGATCAGCCCATCCTTGAGGGATTTGTGTGCTCATGCGGCGGAAGTGATCCGGGCCACTGCTTCGATCTTGGCCTTGGCGGCACCGCTGTCGATGCTATGGGCGGCCTTGGCCACGCCATCGCGCAGGTCCGAGGCATGGCCCGCCACCACCAACGCCGCCGCCGAATTCAGCAAGACAGCATCGCGGTAAGCCGATGGCGCGCCATCCAGCAGCGCGCGGAACGCCACGGCGTTGTCCTGGGGGCTGCCGCCGACAATCGCCTCGAACGGGTGAACCGGCAGGCCGGCGTCTTCGGGGTGCAGTTCGACATCGCGGATGCTGCCGTCCTCTTCCAATGCCGATACCCAGCTGACACCGGTGATGGTGAGTTCATCGGTGCCGTCGGATCCATGCACCAACCAGGCCCGTTCGGATCCCAGCGTCTGGAGCGTTTCGGCCATGGGGCGGATCAGATCACGCGAAAACGCGCCCGTCAGCTGGCGTTTGACGCCAGCCGGGTTGGTCAGCGGCCCCAGGATGTTGAAAATCGTGCGGGTTCCCAGCTCTGCACGTGTCGGCATCACATGGGCAATCGCCGGGTGATGCATGGGGGCCATCATGAAACAGATGCCCGCCTCTTTCAGTGCCTTCTCAACGACTTGGGGGCCAACCATCACGTTGATTCCCATCTGACCCAAGGCATCCGCCGCGCCAGATTTCGAACTGAGATTGCGATTGCCGTGTTTGGCCACCACGGTTCCGGCACCGGCCACAACGAATGCGGTTGCAGTGGAAATGTTCAGCGTTCCCTTGCCATCGCCTCCGGTGCCAACGATGTCCATGGCACCTGCGGGTGCAATCACGGCGTTGCATTTGGCCCGCATCACAGCGGCGGCAGCGGCGTATTCATCCACGGTTTCGCCACGGGTACGCAGCGCCATCAGCAGGCCGCCGATCTGGCTGGGCGTGGCTTCGCCTTCGAACAGGCATTTGAACGCGGTCTCGGCCTCGCTCCGGGTCAAGGGGCGGTCGGCAGCAGTGCCGATCAGCGGCTTCAGGGTCTCGCTCATGCGGGCACCTTCATGTCATTTAGAAAATTCTGGAGCAGGGCATGGCCATGTTCCGAAGCGATGGATTCCGGGTGGAACTGGACGCCGTGGATCGGCAGCTCCTTGTGTTGCAGGCCCATGATGGTGCCATCATCAAGCCAGGCAGTGACATCGAGGCACTCTGGCAGGCTTTCGCGTTCGACCACCAGCGAATGATAGCGGGTCGCCTCGAACGGGGTCGGCAGACCGGCAAACAGGCCCGTATTGGTGTGATGCATGGTGCCCATCTTGCCGTGTACGATTTCATGACAGCGCACGACTTTGCCGCCAAAGGCCTGACCGATGGTTTGATGCCCCAGACACACGCCAAGCAGCGGCGTGCGGGTTTCGGCGGCGGCCTGTGTCAGGGCCAGACAGATGCCCGCCTGATCCGGATCGCAGGGGCCCGGGCTCAGCAGGATGCCTGCGGGGTTCATCGCCATGGCCTCCTGCACGTCGATGGCGTCATTGCGACGCACGACCATTTCGGCTCCCAATTCGCCCAGGTAATGCACCAGATTATAGGTAAATGAGTCGTAGTTATCGATCAGCAACAGCATGGCAGGCTCGTTCGTCATTAGGGCTGGTGGCACAAGGGCCAGCCGCAGTATAGTGGTCGCGACATACTTGTTCAGGGTTAGGCGGCAGCGTCAAGAGCACATAAAGAGCGCAACCCTGAAGCGCGGCTTGCTGCGGCGAAAAAACCGTGGTTAGGCAATACATGTGATTGAGGGAAGAAAACGGGCATGCGTGGATTTCTGGGTGGCGTCAGTATTGGGGCAATAGTTGCGGTGATCGGTGCGGTCGGGTTGTCGGTGATGACGCCCTTGCCGCCCCGGCCTGAGGTTGCAGTGGAGTCACCCGATGTGGTGATCCAGCCGCGCGATGCGGATGTCAGCCTGTCAAAACCGGCGGGTCAGGATGCGGATCTGGTCGAGGCGGCACCAACAGCGCCCAAGGACACAGACCCATCGGCTGGCGATCTGACAGCGCTGGCCCCATCGGTGATGGAGCCGGCGGACAAACCCCAGGTGGGCGCGGCATCGGAAGCCATCCCTGTTCCCGACCCCGAGGCCTCGGCACCGGAAATGACCGGCAGTCAGGATCAACCGGTGGTCCCGTCGGACACACCCGAACAGACCCCAGATACCCCAGGCGCGGAAACTGCAGTGTCCACAGCCGTTGCCAATCCGGCGCAACTGTCCGTGCCACAGGTGGTCCCGGAAGGATCCGGTTTCGCCGAGCCGGCCCCTGCGGATCCCGAGAGTTCGGATCTGACCAAACAAACGGACCCGGCACCCGATGTCGCGGAAACGGTGGAACCCCTGGAGCCCGCAACCGAGGCCGCGCCACAAGTTGATACCTCGGTGGTCGAAGCCACACCCGAAGCCACGACCGAAGCCGCGCCAGAGCAACCTGCCCGGATTGCGGCCCTGCCGCAGACCGGAGCCGGGACCACCGGCACCGGCCCTCAGATCGGGACGCCGGTTGTTCCTTTGACCGACCGGGGTGCGGACCCCGAGGACACACCAGAGCCGGTCGGTGATGAGGCGCCATCCGCTGACATCGCACCAACTTCGCGACCGTTCGAAGCCTTTGCCGCGCCCTTTGACAACCCAGACGGCAAGCCGTTGATGTCAATTCTTTTGATTGATGATGAACAGGCAATCGGTGCCGAAGCGTTGCTGGATTTTCCCTATCCGCTGAGCTTTGCAATCGACCCGTCCGACCCGGATGCAACGGACAAGATGGCCCGCTATCGCGCCGCCGGGTTTGAAGTGGTGGCGATGACGAATTTCGCGGCTGCGGCCACGGCAACGGATGCTGAAACAGCCCTGGAGGTCTGGTTTGCCAGCCTGCCTGAAACGGTCGCAGTATTGGAAGGCACCGGGAGCGGTATTCAGGGCAACCGGGCGCTGTCCGATCAGGTGACGGCGGTGGTCAAAGACACCGGGCGTGGGCTGATCACCCAGGACCGAGGGCTCAATACCGTGCAGAAGCTGGCGCAGCGGGACGGGGTGCCGTCAGGTGTGGTGTTCCGGGACTTTGACGGAGCCGGTCAGACACCGACAGTGATGCGACGGTTTCTGGATCAGGCCGCGTTCCGCGCCGGTCAGCAGGGTGCCGTGATCATGTTGGGTCGGGTCCGCCCGGATACGATTTCGGCGCTGTTGCTGTGGGGATTGCAGGATCGGGCCAGCCGGGTTGCCCTGGCTCCGATTTCGGCCAGCCTGGCGCTGAAGACAGAGTAAGTCGCGCGGTGCGTGCCAGCACGCAGCCTACATCTTGAGCACCAGGAGATCCAAAACATGCCCCATCTCACGGTCAATGGCGTGCGTCTACATTACACCGACAGCGGGCAGGGGGACGAAACCATCGTCTTTTCCCATGGTCTGTTGATGAGCGGCAGGATGTTTGACGCCCAGGTGGCGCAGTTCAGCAGCCGCTATCGCTGTATCACCTATGACCATCGGGGGCAGGGCAACAGCGACGCCCCCCTAGATGGCTATGACATGGAAACCGTGGCCGAAGACGCGGCCGCGTTGATCCGGGAGCTTGCAAACGGGCCGGTGCATTTTGCGGGGCTGTCGATGGGCGGTTTTGTGGGTATGCGTCTGGCGTTGCGCCACCCCGAACTGTTGCGTTCGCTGATCATTCTGGAAAGCTCGGCCGACCCCGAGCCGGAAGACAACAAGCCCAAATACCGCAAGATGAATTTCGTCGCCCGTTGGTTCGGATTGGGGGTCGTGGTCGACAAGGTGATGCCGATCATGTTCGGGCAGAGTTTCCTGACCGACCCGGCGCGGGCCGCACAAAAGGCACAGTGGCGCGACCGGATCAAGGCCAACGATCGCAAGGGGATCGTTCGGGCGGTCAACGGGGTGATTGACCGGGTGGGCGTTTACCAGGACCTGGACCAGATCAGCACACCAGCGCTGATCCTGGTGGGGGACGAAGATGTGGCCACGGTTCCGGCCAAATCCGAACGGATGCGTGATGCGATTGCGGGCGCTGAAATGCACCTGATCCCGGGTGCCGGGCATTCGGCGACCATCGAAGAGCCTGCAGCAGTCAACGCCCATATCGAAACCTACCTGGCGCGCGTCTGAGCGGTTAGGGCCGATCCGGCCTTGGATTAGGGGGAATCCAAGTTCTGTGGTACACTCGCTGGTGATTTTGAACCAAGCGATTTGAGGTGTGCCATGCGAAATTTGATTGCGGCTGTCGCGCTGTCCGTCAGCGCATTTGCCGGTGCCGGATTGGGAGCTGCTGAATGTGACCGGCAGGTGTTTGCGCGTAACGGTCTGTTTTATTCCCCAAACGGTGATCCCGCCGAAGCCCTGCGTCTGGGACGGATCCGGTTCGGTGAGATCGGCCAGAGGAAACAGGCCAATATTCATCAGTTCAAGGGGCAGGTTCCCGCCGGATACCGCTACGGCGGGAAATTCTATCTGCGGTCGGGGGTCGGGGGCACCGATCATGTGCTGGTGCAGCCCAAAACCCATCAGGAGGCCGTCCTGATCCGGCGGATCAGCCACAGCGCTCAGCAGCTGGCGGGTTCGAAAAAGGCGCATTACGTTGCGCTGGGGCGGGCGGATCTCCCCTTTGGGCGCTGTGACGTGACCAATTCGGTCAAACAACAGGGGCTGCGCGAAGCCCAGCATTTCATTGAAAGCGGCCAATATGTTCTGGCCCATTCTGACGCGCGGGAATTGAAACGGGCTCCGGTTGTGGGCGAGAATTTTCATTTCACCTTTACCGGTCGCAACGGGTGCCAATACACCGGGCGCATTGTCGATCCCCAAGGCCAGCTGCGCACAAGTCAGGTTTATACCGGTCTCGAAAAAATAGCGATCAATGCCAAGGGGCAGTTGCTGATCGAACAGACTGCGCATGATGTGGCGCAGGTCTTTCTGCCCAGCCCGGCCTATGCGAGCCTGCCCCCGGTGCAACTGCCGGCAGATGCCGGATCGCCATATGTCGTGTCCAGCGTCGAAGCGAGCCTGTTTGATATCTCGGCCCATGACAATGGCGTGTGCCTGGAGATCCCGGCCCCGATTCCGACCGGAGATCTGAGTAGGTGGTTTTTCGGGGCTGTTGCAGCCGATAAAAAGGCCGCGATCCGCGCCGCCAAAACAGGCAATTGGCGACCGCATGTGACCGAACTACACTTCCAACAGATCGAAAACTCCAGCCAAAGCGCCTATGTCCGGCTGCAGTGGCCGTCGTCCGCGGGGAACTGAGCCCATGCTGACAAAGGAAATGGAGAATATCCTGAAGGCCTTTCCATCCTTCATGTCCATGCTGTCGATGGCGCGTAACCCGTTTGTCGAAAACCGATCAAACGAAGACACGATGGAAACCGTAACCAAGGCGATCTGGTTCGTGTTGCCGTTTCATTTCATGTCGTTTCTCGGCATGGTGCCGCTGGCCGGTGGGGACACGACATTGGTTTTGCTGATCGGTTTTATCTCTTTGCTGGGGCTCAGCTGGGTTGGAACGATTCTGGGCAGCCTGATGGGGGCGGTGAATGGGTGGGGTCCGATTCGTCGTGAAAACTGTGTGGCGTCCTGGGTATCGGCCCTGTTTGTCACCTGGTTCTTTTGTGTGCTGATCATGAGCGGGCTGAATGGTTATTTCTGGTGGAAATACGAAGATTTTGCGATTTGGCCCGAACTGTTTAATCGGATGGACAAGCTGCTGTTGAATACGCTGCTGTATGACTTTCGGGTCGAGGTCATAAGCATCGGCATCCCGTTGATCGCGGCGGGAGCGATGTTGTTGACGATCCCGCATGGACGGCGCGGCACGCCCGGGCAGGCTTTGATCCTGGCGCTGGTATGCATGGTGTCCTGCACTGCGTTTATTCTGGCCAGTAAGGAATTGCTGGAGCCGATGACGCGTGTGGCGGGGGTGGGTCCGGTTGGGGCCGTGGCCGCGCTTGCACCGATCAACCCCTAGTTGGTCAAGCTCACGACCGGCTGGTAAAAAAACGGGGTCGCCCTAGCCTGGGCGACCCCGCTGAACCTGTCAGACGTACAGCGTCTGATCTAGCCATTGCCGTTGCCGGTAAACCGACCTGCGTCCGCGGCGGCGCGGCGGATGGCGTTGGATTTATGCACGGTTTCCATGTATTCGGCTTCGGGGTCGCTGTCATAGACAACGCCACCACCGGCCTGAATATACAGAGTCTGATCCTTGACCACGGCAGTGCGCAGCGCGATGCACATGTCCATGTCACCCCCGGCGCTGAAATAGCCGACCCCACCACCATAGACGCCGCGTTTTTCCGGTTCCAGTTCGTCGATGATTTCCATGGCCCGCACTTTGGGCGCGCCAGAAACGGTCCCCGCAGGCATCCCGGCAAAGAACGCATCCAGGGCGTCTTTGTCTTCGGCCAGTTCGCCGACGACATTGGACACGATGTGCATCACATGGCTGTAGCGTTCGATGATGAATTTTTCGGTCGGGCGTACGGTTCCGATTTTGGTCACACGGGCGGTGTCATTGCGGCCCAGATCCAGCAGCATCAAATGTTCTGCCAGTTCCTTTTTGTCGGCCAGCAGATCGGCCTCCAACGCCTTGTCCTCTTCGGGCGTTGCGCCACGGGGGCGGGTGCCGGCAATGGGGCGAATGGTGACTTCGCTACCAAAAACCCGGACCAGGATTTCCGGGCTGGCGCCCACCACCTGAAAACCGCCAAAGTTGAAATAGAACATGAACGGCGACGGGTTGGTGCGCCGCAGCGACCGATACAGCGCAAAGGGGGGCTGACGAAAATCCTGGGACCAGCGTTGGGCAGGGACCACCTGAAAGATATCACCGGCGCGGATGTAATCCTTGGCCTTTTCGACCGCTGCCATATAGCCGTCTTTGGTGAAATTGCTAACCGGCGCCGCGATGTCATCAGCGTCGCCCAGATCGCGGGTTTCGGCGGGCATGGCGCGTTCCAGATCACGCACCGCATCCATCACCCGTTCAGCGGCCTGGGCATAGGCGGCCTTGGCCGTCTGTCCGTCGCTGACCCAGGCGGGGGACACGACCGTGACCTCGCCTTTGACCCCATCCAGAACCGCCACAACCGACGGGCGCAGCATCAGCGCATCGGGCAGGCCCAGCGGGTCAGGGTTCACATTGGGCAGATGTTCCACCAGACGCACGGTGTCATAGCCCAGATAGCCAAACAGACCGGCCGCCGCCTGTGGCAGATCCTCGGGCAAATCAATGCGGCTCTCGCCGATCAGCGCCCGCAGATTATCCATCGGGTTGCCGTCCTGCGCCGTGAAATCTTCGGCGTCATATCGCGCCGACCGGTTCAGCTCGGAGAGCTCTCCGCGACAGCGCCAGACCAGATCCGGCTTCATTCCGATGATCGAATAGCGGCCACGCACTTCGCCGCCGGTGACCGATTCCAACATGAACGCATCCTTTTGCGCGCCTGTCAGTTTCAGCATCAGCGACACGGGCGTGTCCAGATCCGCGGCAAGCCGCGTATAGACAACCTGGTTTTCGCCCGCCTCATAGGCGCGGGCAAAGCTGTCGTAATCGGGGGTCAGGGCCATGGGTTTGGTCTTTCGAATACGCGGGGATTACTGGAAGCTGGCCGCGACGGCGTTCAATGCCTGCTGGTCCACCCGGGGGCTGGCCCGCATCTGGGCATCCGTGGCATAAGCTGTGAACAGCGCCTGTCCCAGCGCCTGATTGACCTGGATTTGCAAGGCCTGGGTCAGCTGGGTCAGATCGTCGGTCTGTTCCGGTGGCAGAGCCTCGTCCAAGTGAACGATCAGAACCTGTTCTCTGTCCTGAACTATCCGCAGATCACCGGGTTCCATGTCGAACACCTGGGTCATCAGATCTGCCGGGGCATTGTCAATAAATGCGGTTCGGGTTAGACCATTTTCCACTTTGACCGGCAGGCCGGTTGTCAGGAAATCACCCGAGGTGACCAGGTCGGCCAGAATACGGTCGGCTTCGGCGGTCAACGCCTGGGTCAGTCGATCAGCCTGAACTGCGGCCAGCACCTTGGCCTTGGCGTCTTCAAAGGGTTCTGGACGGGGCGGCAGCACGCTGTCGAGCCGCAGGGCAAACAATCCGCCATCTTCGAGAAACTCGACCGTGGGGAAATCCGTGGGCTGAACTGCTTCGGCGATTGAACGGAACGCGCTATAGGCGGCGATGCCGTCATTGCTGTCGGCGGTCCAGTCGATCTTGCCCAGGGCGAGATCGGTTTCATCGCCCAGCTCTTCGAGTGTGGCACCACCGGCCAACAGGTCGTCGATGTTTTCGGCCTGTGATTCCACCAGACGGCGGGCGCGTTCGCTGGCCAGCTCTTCGCGCAGCTCAGGTTCGGCCTGTTCGAATGTGGTGGTGCGGGCATCAAAGCGTCCATTGACCCGGAACAGGGCTGCGCCCAGATCGCTGGGCAGGGGACCAACAACATCCCCCACTTGGGCGGCAAAAATCGCCTCGCCAGCGGAACCCAGATCGCCCAGGGTCACATCTCCCAGATCCACGTCCGACAGGGTCAGGCCGCGTTGTTCGACCAATAGGTCGAAATTGGTGCCGTTTACTTCGATCTGGGCCATTGCATTCGATGCTGCGGCATCGTCGGCAAACACCAGACGTTCCACCAGTCGCCGTTCCGGGGTCTGATACAGGTCGGCGCGTTGGTCATAAAGCTCACGCAGGGCGGTTTCATCCAGTTCGACCTGATCCACCAGCATATCGGGGGTCAGGCGGGCATAGGTGATCTGTTTGGTTTCCGGCAGGGTGAACTGATCGGGGTTGCTCTCATAAAAGGCCCGCAGGTCCGCGTCGCTCGGCATGACCTGTGTCAGTACCACATCTTCGGGTGTGACACGGGTCCAGGTAAAGCTGCGCCGCGCGCCAATGTAATCGGTCAGGGTGTTGATCAGCGTGTCGGGCATCTGCACGCCGGTCAAAATAGCGCCTTGAACCAGGGTCCGGGCCGCTTCGGAGCGCAGATCCGTTTCGAATTCCACTTCGCTCAGTCCGATCTGATCCAACTGATAGCGATATGCTTCGCGGTCAAAGTTGCCCTGGATGTCCTGAAAAGCGTCGATTTCAAGGATTTCGCGCTGCACGTTTTCGTCACCGATCGACAGGCCCAGTTCAGCCACTTCGTGATCCAGCGCGGCCAGTGTGATCAGGCGGCTCAGAACAACCCGGTCCAGACCCAATTCCCGCATCTGGGACATGGGCATGGCCTGACCGGTCTGGGCCTGAACAGCGTTCTGTTCGCGTTGCAATTCACGGGCATAGGATTGAACGTCGATCTCCTGATCGCCGACCAGGGCAACCGATGTGACTGAGCCCGAGAAATTAACGGCACCAAATCCGGCCAGGCCGACAATCAGCATCCCCATCAGGATCCAGACCATGGTTTTCGAGATACTTTTCATGCCTAAGGCCATGTTGCCCCCTTGTTGGCGTCCTGTTAGCGCGTGCGCTGCCTGTAAATGTTGCGGCCCTGTCTACGACGCACACCACAGGGGGGCAAGAGGGCCAGTCAAGTTCAGAAGCCGAGGTTGGCGAGCCGGTCAAACAGCTGGGCGATACCGTCGCGATCAATATTGGCAAACGCGATGCGGAATTGACGTTTTCCGCCGGGGTCGTCGTCGGGCATGAACATGGTTCCCGGCAGCATCAGAACAGAGGCCTCGTTCACCAACCGTTGTGCCATGTCCAGCGAAGACATGTCGAATGGGTGTTCAACATAGGCGAAATAAGCTCCCAGCCCCAGCAACTTCCATCCCTGAGCCTCAAGCACGGGGAAGTGATCGGCGATGGCGCTCCGGCGGTCCAGAATTTCAACGCGTTCGCCGGCGACCCACTCCGACAGATTTTCGATTCCCCAGGTGGCCGCAATCTGACCCAGCTGGTTGGGGCAGATCGTGACCGTGTCGAGAAATTTCTCCATCTCGTACAGCAGGCCCGGTGCCGTCGCGATGGCACCGACCCGATGTCCGGTCAGGCGGTATGCTTTGGAAAAGGAGTAGAGATGGATCAGCGTATTGTCCCACTCGGGGCTCGTAAACAGATCATGGGGCGCGCCATCGCGGCTATCAAAATCGCGATAGGTTTCATCCAGAATCAGTTTGATACCGTTGGATTTAGCCAAGTCGTAAAAGGCGCGGATCACTGGGGCGGGATATTCGACACCACAGGGATTGTTGGGGCTGACCAACGCGATGGCGCGGGTGCGCTTTGTAATCAGCGCAGCGGCATGCGCAGGGTCGGGCACCATGTCTGGTCCTGTCGACAGCGCGATTGCCGCCACCCCGGACATGTCCAGCCACATTTTATGATTGAAATACCAAGGGGTTGGGATAATGATCTCATCCCCATCGCTACATAGGGCGGCAATGGTCGCGGCAAAGGCCTGATTACAGCCCGACGTGATGGCGATCTGATCTGAGTGGATATGCGCGTCATAATGGTCGGACATCTGCCCGGCCAGCGCCGCCCGCAATGCTGGCCGCCCCAGAACCGGGCCATAAAGATGGCTGTCGTCCGTGTCGATTGCCGCACGGGCGATGGCCTGGCGCAGCGGCAAGGGCGGCGGGTCGATGGGCGCGGCCTGGGACACGTTGATCAACGGGCGATCCGCCGGGAAATCCGCGTTCTGCACCCAGCGGCGGGATTCCACGATTGGAGACACAAAAGTCGAGTGGGTTCGGGGGATCGTCATACGCGCAGCCTGTTGGGTTTTGTTATCTGGTTGTGGTCTCCAGCTTCACCACAATGTCGGCTGTTCAGCAAACAAAAACGCTCCCACTGTGGGGAGCGTTTTCCAAGCGAATGCCTGACGGACGGTTCCGCAGATCAATCGGTGCCGCGATAGGGTTCGACATATTGCAGCGCCATGTCCCACGGGAAAAAGATCCAGGTGTCCTGGCTGACCTCGGTGATAAAGGTATCGACCATCGGGCGGCCTTTGGGTTTGGCATAGACGGTGGCGAAATGCGCGTTTGGATACAACGCGCGCACCAGTTCCAGGGTTTTGCCGCTGTCGACCAGATCGTCGATGATCAGAACGCCGGTGCCATCGCCCATCAATGCCGCATCGGGGGCCTTCAGCACTTCGGCTTCGCCCTGGGCCTGGTGGTGATAGGATTTGACGCTGACGGTGTCGACAGTGCGAATGTCCAGCTCGCGGCTGACGATCATTGCGGGTGCCATGCCACCGCGGGTGATCGCAACCACTGCGCGCCATGCACCGTCATCCGGCCCCTGGCCATCCAGCCGCCAGGCCAAGGCGCGGGAATCGCGATGGATCTGGTCCCAGCTGATGTGAAAGCCTTTTTCGTGGGGCAGACGGTCGGTCATGGTTCGGATCCTTATCGTTCGATCAACAGTCGCAGACCCAACGTGCCCAGCAGGGCGGCGGCTATGCGATCAATCAGAGGTTTCAGCCGCATATACCCGGCGCGGGCCGGCGGCGTGGAGAGCAGCAGGGCAAATGTAGAGTAGAACAACAATTCGATCGCCAGGTGATTGGCGACGATCATCGCCTTTTCCCACATCTGCAACTGCGGCGGGAAAATGACCAACAGGACAGCCGAGGCAAAGAGAACGGCCTTGGGATTGGCCAGATTTACCATCAGTCCGGTGACAAAGGCGCGCCGGGCAGGGGGCATGTCGGTATTCTGAGTCATGGGGGCACGTGCGTTGCGCCACATGCCGATGGCCATCCAGATCAGATAGGCCGCGCCAGATACCTTGAGCAGCATATAAGCCCACGGAAACAGGACAAACACGCCTTCCAGCCCCAGCAACGCCAATGTGGTCCACGCAGCCGCCATGATCGCCAGACCAAACCCGGTGATCAGCCCCCGCGAGGCCCCACCAGTCAGCGTGGCCCGCAATGCATAAAGCAGCGCAGGCCCCGGGCTGGCGATGGCAACCAGCAGGGTCAGGTTAAAGGCGATGAGGTGGGTCAGCTCCATGGTCTGGATCAGCCCTTTTCGATATCGGGCGCATCTACGGCCTTCATGCCGACCACATGGTACCCCGCATCGACATGCAGGTTTTCACCGGTGACACCGGATCCAAGATCGCTCAGCAGGTAGAGTGCCGATTTACCGACGTCTTCGGTGGTGACATTGCGGCGCAGGGGCGAATTGTATTCGTTCCACTTCATGATGTAGCGGAAATCGCCGATGCCGCTGGCGGCCAATGTCTTGATCGGGCCGGCCGAAATGGCGTTGACGCGGATGCCGTCCTTGCCCAGATCTTCGGCCAGATATTTTACCGATGCTTCCAGCGCAGCCTTGGCCACACCCATGACATTGTAATGCGGCATGACCTGCTCGGCACCGTAATAGGTCAGGGTCAAGGCACTGCCGCCTTCGGACATCATCTTTTCCGCGCGCTGCATAACGGCGGTAAAGGAGTAGACCGAAATATCCATGGTCATCTGGAAATTACCGCGGCTGGTGTCGACATAGCGACCCCGCAGTTCGTTCTTGTCCGAAAACCCGATGGCGTGCACCAGAAAGTCCAGCTTGCCCCATTTTTCCTCGAGCGCGGCAAACAAGGCGTCCATTGACGCTTCGTCGCCCACATCACAGGGGAGCACAATGTCGCTGCCCAATTGTGCAGCCAGCGGATCAACCCGCTTTTTCAGCGCGTCCCCCTGATAGGAAAACGCCAGTTCGGCCCCGGCTTCTGCACAGGCTTTGGCAATGCCCCATGCAATGGATTTGTCATTGGCCAGGCCCATGATGAGACCACGTTTCCCGGCCATCAATTGATTTGTCATTCAGGTTCTCCACCCGTGTGTATTGATTGACAGACCTTTAAGTTATCAAACTCCGCTCATCAAGGGTGCCCGGGCTTGCCGGATATTGACTTGGGTTCTACGGTGCCGGGGAAAACGACAAAAGGTGTGACATGTCAGATCGTGCAGGAATATTTGCAGGCGATGATCCGTTCGAAATTGCCCGAACCTGGTTGGCGGCGGCCGAGGCCGAAGAAGTGAATGACCCCAACGCGATTGCGCTGTCGACGGTCGATGCAGACGGGATGCCGAATGCGCGTATGGTATTGCTCAAAGAGATCGAAGCGGATGCCTTTGTCTTTTATACCAATTATGGCAGCGCAAAAGCGCGAGAGATCGACGCCACGGGCAAGGCCGCGTTTGTCATGCATTGGAAATCGCTGCGCCGTCAGGTTCGGGTGCGCGGTACAGTGACGCGCGAAGAAGGGCCCCAGGCGGATTCCTATTACAAATCCCGGTCGCTCAAGAGCAAATTGGGGGCCTGGGCGTCCAAACAATCCCAGCCGCTGTCCAGCCGCGCGGGGTTGGTCGCAGAAGTTGCAAAAGTGACCGCGATGCATGGTCCCAACCCGTCACGTCCCCCATTTTGGGGGGGATTTAGGTTACACCCGACAGAAATCGAATTCTGGGCGGACGGGGCGTATCGGCTGCATGATCGGTTTGTCTGGCGGCGTCAAAACCTTGATGATGCTTGGGAAATTGCTCGGCTGAGCCCTTGATATTCACGTATCGCGAAATGCAAGAGTATGAAAAGTCTTGAATTTTTCGGCTTGAATTCCCCCTGCAAAATCGCGCATCTCATCAGAGAAGCGTATAAACTAGAACTTTCGGTGGAAGTGTGGTGGCAGAAGATCTGAGCAGTATGTACCACGTCAAAGGGGTCGTGAAGTGGTTTGATCCAGCCAAGGGCTATGGGTTTGTCCTGGCTGATGAAGGTGGCCCCGACATCTTGTTGCATGTGAATGTGTTACGGAATTTCGGGCAGAGTTCGGTGACGGACGGTGCGGAAATCGAAATCGTGACGCATCGCACCGACCGGGGCGTGCAGGCCGTCGAAGTGGTCAGCATTTCGGCCCCCGACCGTGAAGCGACAACCGGTTTGAGCGATTTTGCCGAAGTGGACGAGAGCACGCTACGGGACTTGCCCTTGGAACCGGCCCGGGTGAAATGGTTCGACAAGGGCAAGGGGTTTGGCTTTGCCAATGTGTTCGGCAGCAACGAAGATGTGTTTCTGCATGTCGAAGTGTTGCGCCAATCGGGATTGGCGGACCTGCAACCGGGCGAAGCTCTGGCCATGCGGGTCATGGACGGAAAACGCGGTCGCATGGCGGCCGAGGTGCATTCCTGGGAAACAGCACTGAACGGTGATGATGAGGCTGAGTGACAGTTTAAAGGGTACAGCGCTGATACTGGCTGCTTTGACCCTGTGTTGGGCCGAAGCAGCCCGTGCAGCGTGTTCTGACAAGACGGTCGATCTGAGAGGCGATTGGGGGCAGGCGGGATTCGTTGTCGAACTGGCCGACACTGCCGAGGAACGATCCCAGGGTCTGATGTTTCGCGAAACAATGGCGCGCCGGTCCGGGATGCTGTTCGTATATGACCAGCCCCAGCGTGCCGTGTTCTGGATGAAGAACACGCTGATTCCCCTGGATATGATTTTTACGGATCGTGCGGGACGGGTGACCCATGTCCATCATGACGCGATTCCCGGCGATTTGACGCCGATTGATGGCGGCCAACAGGTTTACGCGGTGCTGGAAATCAATGCCGGCTTGGCCCGTCAGTACGGGATCAATGTCGGGTCTGAACTGCGTCACAAAATATTTTCAGATGGACCGGCGATTTGGCCCTGTTAGGGGTTTCCAAATCAGATTGGTGTCGCTAGTAAGACGCCACTGATCGGGGCGTGGCGCAGTCTGGTAGCGCACCTGTTTTGGGTACAGGGGGTCGTAGGTTCGAATCCTGCCGCCCCGACCAGTAAAACTTCTGAATATCGTTGTGTGAACCCACACTCTGCCTCTGGCAGGGTGCACACGACGATTCGGGATTGTGTCTGCTTCCCCCTCCATATGCCACATCTAGTGCCCGGTGCTGATCCCCAAGTGACGTCACGGTGAGTCTGTGCCAAAGCGCGAAATGCGGGCCTCTGGGGGCGATATTTCGGCAACATGCAGGGGTGGTCCGAACAAGGTTAAAAAAAGTTTCGCCGTTAATACTTCCTAACAAAATCCTAACGTCTCGCGCTGGACCCTGTGAACAAGTTCGGCCAACCCGCTCTTGAAACGTATAAAATCAGGACCGCGACCCGGGTCGTGTTTTGCGGCGGCTTTGGGATGGATCTGTGGATGAATCATCTACGGCACCTGACCGGCGCAAAGCCATTTTTGGGTCAAGAGGGAAAGCGGGCAAGGGGGCTGAATAATTTCATTGACCAGCTATGGGGGTATACGCCAAATTGTGGGGGCTGACAGCGTGGCTACTAAATCTGGTATCAAAGCCAGAAGCCCAGTTCAGACGGGGATAGAAAACCAACTGGAATATTTTGGCTGATGCGCCAAAGGATTGCGTGGCCGTTCGCGGACCGCTTCTGGCTGTTTCCTGCCCGGTATGACAGTCGGCGCAAACGCTGGGACGCAGGGCTGTGCAGGCCCGAACTGAAAACACAAACGGCTGGAGACGTTGGGGCAATGAAGATCGAAAGAAAATTTACCAAGGCCGGGCAGGATGCATATGCAGAGCTGGATTTCGCAGGTGTGACCTCGGAAATCCGCAACCCGGACGGCAGTATCGTCTTTCGACTCGAGAACATCGAGATTCCCACCAGCTGGAGCCAGGTCGCCAGCGATGTGATCGCCCAGAAGTATTTCCGCAAAGCGGGCGTCCCCAACAAGATCAAGACCGTGCGCGAAAAAGGTGTGCCCGAATTCCTGTGGCGGTCTGTTCCGGCCGAAAACAACACTGGATTTGGCGGCGAAACCTCGTCCAAGCAGGTGTTTGACCGTCTGGCAGGGGCCTGGACCTATTGGGGCTGGAAGGGCGGCTATTTCACCACCGAAGAGGATGCCCGCGCCTATTTCGACGAAATGCGTTTTATGCTGGCCACGCAAAAGGCTGCGCCCAACAGCCCACAGTGGTTCAACACTGGCCTGCATTGGGCCTATGGCATCGACGGCCCGGCCCAGGGGCACCATTATGTCGACCACAAATCCGGCAAGCTGACCAAATCCAAATCCTCCTATGAACATCCCCAGCCGCACGCCTGTTTCATTCAGGGTGTGTCGGACGATCTGGTCAATGACGGCGGCATCATGGATCTGTGGGTGCGAGAGGCGCGCCTGTTCAAATATGGCTCGGGGACGGGCACCAACTTTAGCCACTTGCGTGCCGAAGGGGAATCTCTGTCCGGTGGCGGCAAATCGTCAGGCCTTATGGGGTTCCTGAAAATCGGTGACCGTGCCGCGGGTGCGATCAAGTCGGGCGGAACCACCCGGCGCGCAGCCAAGATGGTGATCGTCGACGCTGACCACCCCGATATCGAAGATTTCATCCAGTGGAAGGTGCTGGAAGAGCAAAAGGTTGCGTCGATCGTCGCGGGATCGAAAATGCACGAAAAGATGCTGAACGGCATCTTTGACGCCATCCGCACCTGGGACGGTGCCGAAGTCGATGCCTATGACCCGGCCAGCAACGACAGCCTGAAACAGGCGATCCGCGAAGCCAAAAAGGTGATGATCCCGGAAACCTATATCAAACGGGTTCTGGATTATGCCAAACAGGGCCACACCAGCATCGAATTCCCGACCTATGACACCGATTGGGATTCGGAGGCCTATAATTCGGTTTCAGGGCAGAATTCGAACAACTCGATCCGGGTCACCAATGGGTTCCTGCACGCGGTGGAAAAAGACGCCGATTGGGAACTGATCAACCGCACGGATGGGCGTGTTTCTAAAACCGTCAAGGCGCGCGATCTGTGGGAAAAGGTCGGCCATGCAGCCTGGGCCTGTGCCGATCCGGGTATCCAGTACCACGATACCGTCAATGAATGGCACACATGCCCCGCCGATGGTGAAATTCGTGGTTCAAACCCCTGTTCGGAATACATGTTCCTGGATGACACCGCCTGTAACCTGGCGTCGATGAACCTGCTGACCTTCCTCAAGGATGGCAAGTTCCAGGCCGAGGATTACATGCATGCGTCGCGTCTGTGGACCGTGACCCTGGAAATCAGCGTGATGATGGCGCAATTCCCGTCCAAGGAAATCGCCCAACTGTCTTATGACTTCCGCACGCTGGGTCTGGGCTATGCAAATATCGGCGGTCTGTTGATGAATATGGGCTACAGCTATGACAGCGACGAGGGACGCGCCCTGTGTGGCACCCTGACCGCGATCATGACGGGCGTCGCCTATGCCACCAGCGCCGAAATCGCCCGCGAATTGGGTCCGTTTGCAGGCTACAAACGCAACGCCGACAATATGCTGCGGGTCATCCGCAACCACCGCAATGCGGCCTATGGCGCGTCGGATGGGTACGAAGATCTGGCGATCAAACCCGTGCCGCTGGATCAGGGGAATTGCCCGGATCCGCGTCTGGTCGAACTGGCCATGGGGGCCTGGGACGAGGCGCTGGCCTTGGGCGAAAAACACGGGTTCCGCAACGCGCAGGCCACGGTGATCGCCCCGACCGGCACGATCGGGTTGGTGATGGATTGTGACACCACCGGGATCGAGCCGGACTTTGCGTTGGTCAAATTCAAAAAGCTGGCCGGAGGCGGGTACTTCAAGATCATCAACCGGTCGGTTCCTGCGGCTTTGGAGAAACAGGGCTATTCCAGCGCCCAGATCGAAGAGATCATCGGCTATGCGGTGGGGCATGGCACCATCGGCAATGCGCCCGCGATCAATCATACTTCTCTGGCCGGACACGGGTTTGGACCCAACGAACTGCGCAAGATCGACGAAGCGCTGGAAAGCGCCTTCGACATCCGGTTCGTGTTCAACCAATGGACCTTGGGCGAAGAGTTCTGTTCCGGCGTGCTGGGCATCCCGGCGACCAAGCTGAACGATCCCACATTTGACCTGCTGCGCCACCTCGGGTTCACCCGCGCCGACATCGAGGCGGCAAATGACCACGTTTGTGGGACCATGACGCTGGAAGGCGCGCCGCATCTGAAGGAAGAGCATTATTCGATTTTCGACTGTGCCAACCCGTGCGGCAAAAAAGGCAAACGCTTCCTGAGCGTGAACAGCCATATCGACATGATGGCTGCCGCGCAGTCGTTTATTTCGGGCGCGATCTCGAAAACCATCAACATGCCCAATGATGCCACCATCGAAGATTGCCAGGCCGCGTACGAGCGCAGCTGGCAGATGGGGATCAAGGCCAATGCGCTGTATCGGGATGGCTCCAAGCTGAGCCAGCCGCTGGCCGCCGCGCTGGTCGAAGATGATGATGACGCCGCCGATATTCTGGAAACCGGATCGCAGCATGAAAAGGCTGCGGTACTGGCCGAAAAGATTGTCGAAAAGGTGGTGGTCAAGGAGATCATCAAATCGCACCGTGAAAAGATGCCTCACCGCCGCAAGGGGTACACCCAAAAAGCGGTTGTGGGTGGTCACAAGGTCTATCTGCGTACCGGCGAATACGAAGGTGGCACCCTGGGCGAAATCTTTATCGACATGCACAAGGAAGGCGCCGGTTTCCGGGCGATGATGAACAACTTTGCCATCGCCGTGTCCGTAGGCCTGCAATACGGCGTGCCGCTGGAGGAATTTGTCGACGCCTTTACCTTTACCAAATTCGAACCGGCCGGGATGGTTCAGGGCAACGACAGCATCAAAAATGCCACTTCGATTCTGGACTATGTGTTCCGCGAATTGGCGGTGTCCTATCTGGACCGCACCGATCTGGCGCATGTGAAACCCCAAGGGGCCACATTCGACGATCTGGGCCGCGGCGAGGAAGAGGGCGTGTCAAACGTGTCCGAGCTGAGCGAAACCGCCGCCACCAAATCGCTGGAAGTGCTGAAACAGATTTCTTCGACCGGGTACCTGCGCAAACGGCTGCCCCAGGAGCTGGTTGTGCTGCAAGGCGGGCAGGGGGCCACGGCGCTGAACAGTGCGGTCGATCCCGAAGCGGCGTTGCAGGCATTGGTACCGGAAACCAACCCGGCCCCGGCCGCCGTCGCAGCCCCTCTCAGCATGGATGCCCGCGCCAAGGCCAAGATGCAGGGATACGAGGGCGAAGCCTGCGGCGAATGCGGAAACTACACGCTGGTGCGCAATGGCACCTGTATGAAATGCAACACCTGTGGCGCAACCAGCGGGTGTAGCTGACGACATCGCGTCCGCGCGGACGTGTAGGGGATCAAAGGTCACAGGCCGATGTCCCCGACGAACTCGGAGAGCAGGGGTGCATCCCACCCAGTCTCTCCAAACACTCAGGGTGGGGCGGAATCCAGTCCTTCTCACTCTCTCACGGGGCGGGTGCGCTCGCCCCCGACGACGTCCAGGCCGCAGGCAAAAAAACACCGGGCGGTCAACGAATAGAGCCTGGATGGCGAAACTAGGGGGAGCTTCGGCTCCCTTTTCTTTTTTGCCTGTTCCGACTCGGGTTTTGGTGCCCCTGTCGGGCGTTTTGAGCAAAACCTTGCCAGACCGACCATCCAAACCCTGTGTCAAACCGCCGAGCCATTTTCAGCCGACTTGGCTGTGCGGGTTGCCGCAAGGGAAACAGGGCGAATCCGGCAGAGATCGGCGGGAAATTCGACCTGAGGGCCGTGCCGGGTGTCGGCCCGGATCAGACATGGTCATGTCGGTCTTGTCCAACAGACGGACACACCAACAATCTGGAGAGTACCAAAATGAAACGTTTGACCATGCCCGCCGTGACCGCCCTGATCCTGGGTCTTCCCACATTGGGCTGGGCGTCTACGGCCGCTGATGCCAATGCCGATGGCGTGCTGAGCCTGGAAGAGGTGATGGTTGCCCACCCCGAAATCAACCCGGAGACCTTTGCCAGCATGGACGCCAATGACGATGGCGTTCTGGACGCCGACGAAGTTGGCGTGGCTCAGGAAGCGGGTCTGCTGCCGGCCACGGACGGCTAAGACTCCCCAAACCGCTCACGGTTGCAATAAGACCAGAGAGCAGCAGCTTGCGTATTGCCGACCCCCAGTTCAACCGGCAATCGAATCTCTGGTCGGTCACAGGGCGCGATTCTGTCGCGCCCTGTGGTGTTGGGCAACCACCTCTTGCCAATCGGGCCCCTGCCAATCGGGCGGGCCGCCCATTTCCTGCTGGCCCCTGTGGCCCTGATGGTGCATGTAAAAGAACGCTCACTACTCAGGTCCGTTCATGTCCCGACTAAAAAATCACGCCGCCCGCGATCAATGGATTCAAACCACGCTGCGCGCGTTACCGGCAGGGAGCAGCCTGTTGGATGTGGGGGCTGGGGAATGCGCCTACAAACCGTTCTGTGATCATCTGGATTACCTGGCCCAGGATATTGCCGAATACGACGGTGCCGGCGATGGCGTCGGGTTGCATACCGGCGAATGGGACACGTCGCGGCTCGATTTTGTGTGCGATTTGTATGACATTCCCGAAGACCGTCAATTCGACACGGTGTTCTGTTCCGAAGTTCTGGAACATGTGGTTGATCCCGTGCGTGCCATCGAAAAAATGGCGCGGCTGACAAAACCGGGCGGGCAGATGATCCTGACCGCGCCGTTCAATTCTCTGACCCATTTCGCGCCCTACCACTATTGCACCGGATTTTCGCAGTATTTTTACAAGCTGCATCTGGAACGGCTGGGGTTCGAGCTGCGTGAATTGACCGCCAATGGTGGTTTCTTTGACGTGATGGACCAGGAATTGGGACGGGTCACCCGGACCCGCAAACAGTTCAAGGCCGGCCCACGGGAGCCGTTGACCTGGCTGTTGACGTCCTTGGCGCGGCTGAATGTGCGGCTGATTGCGGCGCTGGATGGGGGACGCATGGACCGTCGTTCCGCTCAGCTGCAGACCTTTGGTTGGCATGTGATTGCACAAAAGAAAAAAGCCTGACGGCTTCTTTTCATCTTGCCAATGAAACTCCGGGGGTGCGGGGGCTGGCCCCCGCGAAGTGTTCTGCTGCGCAGGAATGACCTGCACAGCAGAACGTCTTAAGACGGCAGGTGAATGTTGAATGCCTGACGCAGGGCCATGTCCAACTCTGCATCGAACCGCGCCGGGGCGCGTTGGCTCAGGATCTGTTCTTTTTTGGCGATTGCCTTTTGGATCAGATCGGGTTTGCCAATTTCAACCCATTCCTTGGGCGAGGTCCGGTCGCCCAGCGAGGGGTAAACAAAATCCTGCTGCATGCGGCCAAGGGTTTGCTCAGTCCCCAGATAGTGGCCAGGGCCATTCAGACAGACGTCGGCGATCTGATCCAAGGCCAGAGTTTCATCGCTGACCTCAATCCCACGCACACAGCGCATCGCCTGGCCCAGCAAATCGTCGCTCAGGATCAGGGATTCCAGGCAGAATCCCAGCAGCGAGGCGTGCATGCCTGCGGCCTCGTACACCATGTTCAACCCCGACAGACCCGCCATGACAGCAGAACACATTTGCTCCCACCCGGCCTGCATGTCCGGCAGTTTGGAATCGGCTGCACCCGCCGCCGCACCGCCGGGCAGATCGTAAAACGCATGCATCTGGGCACAACCCGCCGTCAGCAATGCCTGTTCGCCAGATCCGACAGTCATCGCACCGGTGCGCAAATCCAGACCAAAGGGCCAGGTGCCAACGATCGCAGGCGCGCCTGGTTTCACGGCGTTTACATAAACCAGCCCGGCCAGACATTCGGCCACGGCCTGTACGATCGCACCCGCAATGGTTGACGGAGCAGTTGCACCCGCCATACCTGCGGACAGCAGCAACACGGGCATCCCAGCCTTGATGCATTCCTCCATGACCTCGCAGCTTTCGGTCGCGAATTTCATCGGTGGAACGACAAAGCAGTTCGAATTCGACACAAACGGGCGTTCGCGCCATTTGTCTTCGCCCCCGGCGATCATGTGCAGCATTTCCACGGCTGGTGCCACATAGCTGGGATCGGTGAACGAGGTGCCGACGTGTTTGAAGGTGCCCGAACACGCGGCATAGATGGTGTTCAGATCCATTTCCCGGTTATCCAGGATATCGCGGCACACCATCGGGCGCTGAACGAAATGGATATTGTCCAGATGGTCACAGATGCGGGCGGCATCATGCAAATCCTGGACCGTCGAATCGCGGTATTCCCGCCCGTGCACGTCAACGATGGACACTGCCGCGCCGGCGGTGCCGTAATGTACCTTGTTGCCGGACAGATCCAGATCGGTTTTGCCGTCGCGGCTGTAGAGCGTGACAGACCGATTGGCCATGGCCAGCGTATCTTCGACCAACGCACGTGGAAAACGGATGCGCCCGTCTTCGCCCAGGGTGCATCCGGCGGCGGTCAGATACTCGACACCGCTTTGCGGGGCGTCTGCCAGACCGATGGTTTCCAGCGCATCCAGCGCGGCATGGTGAATGCGCAGCACCTGTTCGTCGCTCAACGGTTTGTAGGTGCCGCCTTCCATGCCGGGGCGAATTGGGCGCAGGTGGTCGGGCAGGGCGGTGGCACGGGCGGAACGGCGTGCGGCGCGACCGCCTCCACGTGCTGGTTTTCCTGAGGGAGTCTGAGTGTTCATTGAAGAGCCTGTCGTCAGATGGGATTGTTTTGTGTGTGTGGTCGGATCACACCAATGTCGGCCGTCCCCGCGCCGCACGTCCCCGCGCCGCACCGATTGTGCGGTAGACTAGGCTGACAAAACACCGTTCACCCTGCATGGAACCCCCTGTTTAGGAGGTCGATAATAAATCCGGGAAACGGCGGATCTAGTCCATTTGCGACCTGAGTGAAAATACCGACATTTTTTTCACTTAGGAACATGGTTAAGAATACTTGGGGTTTTTGCCAGGAAAATTTCCAGGAGACCTTTTTAAGGTATTGTAATTGTTTAGGTTTGCCGATTTTTCATTTTGATCTGAGAAACTTTTCCTTAAGGAGTCATGCCCAAAATCAACGGGAAGGAGACTCAAACGTGGCGATACGTGATCAGAGAGACCCCCGATCCATCATGGCGCGATTTGGCCGGATCGGTTGTATCGCTCTGGGGGTCGGGATCGGTGGCCTTGCCGGTATCGGAACAGGTTCGGCCGAGGGGTGGCTGCCCACCTCGACGGTGACACCCGTGCAACTGAGTGTGGGCCAGCGGGCCGACATGCCCGGTGGGGATGCCGTGTTCGGGGTCATGCTGCGCCGGGGGGAGCCCCTGTTCCAACACCACACAGGACAGGCGCGGGCCGTTAATCAGGTTGCTGTGGGGACACGCTTTGGGTCTGGGGCCCTGGCTGGATTTGTCGGTGTTGGGTCGCCGTTGTCACCCGGTCATCACGGCCATTGGACGGAATTGCCGATGAGCCTGGGGTTTGATTATGTCCCCGCGCAGCGGGTTTTGTTCACGGGCGAAATCCTGTTCCCAGCCGAACAGTTCACCGGGCGTGCCCCGTCTGCACCTGGGGGACATTCTGTTTTGCTGAGCGCGTCATTTCGATTTTAGATACTGACAGAGACGGCCAGATACGGTCAGATCGCGGGCACAGGCGGAGAAGAGGGCGGAACCGGGACGCGGACGGTGTGGGGGCACCCCGGCGTTTCATGGCAATTGTCTTGGCGTCCGGGAATAGCCGTGCTATTGCACCTCCATGAGACAGACAAACCGCCTCATTATCTGCTGCATTACCTGCTGAGCACATCAGCGGGCCGGTTTCTGTCGTTTTCATTTCCGAAACAAGTTGCTAAGCCCGCGCTGCGCGCAGCCTTGGGAAAGGAATTGTCATGGCCCCGTCCACCGCGACGATCAAATTGTTGAATACAAAGACCCGCAAGAAGGAGGTCTTTGTGCCATTGGATCCGCAGAATGTGCGCATGTATGTCTGTGGCCCGACGGTCTATGACCGGGCGCATCTGGGCAATGCCCGTCCGGTGGTGGTCTTTGACGTCCTGTATCGGTTGCTGCGCGAGACCTATGGCGCGGATCATGTCACCTATGCGCGGAACTTCACGGATGTGGATGACAAGATCAACGCCACCGCGCTGGCCCGCAAGGAAGCGGGTGCACCGGGAACGCTGGAAGAACTGGTTCACGAACGTTCGGACGAGACCATCAGCTGGTACCTGAATGATATGGGCGAATTGGGTGTGCTGGAACCCAACCACATGCCGCGCGCAACCGAATACATCGCCCAGATGATCACCATGATCCAAGAGCTGATTGCCAAGGGCCACGCCTATGCTGCCGAGGGTCATGTGCTGTTTGCGGTGGACAGCTGGCGAGAGGGCTATGGCAAGCTGTCGGGCCGGTCCGTCGATGACATGATTGCCGGCGCGCGGGTCGAAGTTGCACCGTACAAGAAGAACCCGATGGATTTTGTGTTGTGGAAGCCATCAACGGACGATCTGCCCGGCTGGGACAGCCCCTGGGGGCGGGGGCGTCCGGGCTGGCATATCGAATGCTCGGCGATGTCGTTGGAGTTGCTGGGGGAAACCTTTGACATCCACGGCGGCGGCAATGATCTGATGTTCCCGCATCATGAAAACGAGATTGCGCAAAGCTGCTGTGCGCATGGGGATGACAGTTTTGCGCAGGTGTGGCTGCACAACGAGATGCTGCAGGTCGAGGGCAAGAAGATGTCCAAATCTCTGGGCAATTTCTTTACCGTGCGGGATCTGCTGGACCAGGGTATCCCCGGCGAGGTGATCCGGTTTGTGTTCCTGTCGACACATTATCGCAAGCCGATGGATTGGACCGAGAAGAAGGCCAAAGAAGCCCGCCAGGCATTGGAAAAATTCTATTCTGTTCTGATGGTTCCCGGAATGTATGCTAAACCGGGTAGCAGAAGTGTTTATCTGGATTCCAAAATTTACCCTCCAGATCAGGAGATCGTCAATGCTCTCGCTGACGACTTGAACACTGCCAAGGCACTTGCCCGATTGCATGAGATGCTCAAGGAAAATGCGCCGGATGTTGGGAGCAAGATTGTTGGATCTTTGGTTCTACTCGGTTTGTTGAACAAAGATACAGATATTGATCGGCTGTCACGACCCGCGGGAGCGATCTTGGAAGAGGACCGGGTGGATCTTTCCATTCACGAAACCCGTCTGTTCGACGCACGTCAGGCAGCGATGCAAAGCAAGGACTTTTCTGAAGTGGATCGGTTGAAGGCGGCCTATCTCGCAGCTGGGCTGGAGGTGCGCATGAGCAAATCCGGGGTTGAGCTGGTGCCGGGGGCGGGTTTTGACGTGACAAAACTGGAGGGGCTGTGATGGGTTTGACTGGAACAGGGGGGCTGTCTGCCCCCCGATCGCAGGCGATCTCCCCCCGAGGATATTTTGGGCCAGGTGAAGCAGGGGAGACAGCGCATGGCTGAGCGGCTGTATCTGTATGACACCACCCTGCGCGACGGGCAGCAGACGCAGGGCGTGCAGTTTTCCACCTCTGAAAAAATACAGATTGCCGAGGCGCTGGACGCCTTGGGCGTGGATTACATCGAGGGCGGGTGGCCCGGCGCCAATCCCACCGACAGCGAATTTTTTGATGCCGCGCCGAAAACGACCGCGGTGATGACCGCTTTTGGCATGACCAAACGGGCCGGACGGTCGGCCGAGAATGACGATGTTCTGGCTGGGGTGATGAACGCCGGTACGCGCGCTGTCTGTCTGGTGGGCAAGAGCCATGACTATCACGTCACCCAAGCGCTGGGGATCACGCTGGACGAGAACCTGGAGAACATCCGGGCGTCGGTTGCGCATATCGTTGCGCAGGGGCGGGAGGCATTGTTTGACGCCGAGCATTTCTTTGACGGGTACAAGGACAATCCGGGCTATGCATTGGCGGCCTGTCGCGCGGCATTGGAGGCCGGGGCGCGGTGGGTTGTGTTGTGTGACACCAATGGCGGGGCGCTGCCTGCCGAGGTGGGCCGTATCGTGGGCGATGTGATTGCGGCCGGTCTGCCTGGGGATCATCTGGCGATCCATACCCACAATGACACCGAGAATGCGGTGGCCTGTTCGCTGGCGGCCGTGGACGCGGGCGCGCGCCAGATCCAGGGCACCCTGAACGGGTTGGGAGAACGCTGTGGCAATGCCAATTTGACCACATTGATCCCGACCTTGTTGCTGAAGGAGCCCTATGCCAGCCAGTTCGACATTGGCGTCAGCATGGAGGCATTGGCCGGGATGACCCGAGTCAGCCGGATGCTGGACGACATTCTGAACCGGGTGCCGACCCGGCAGGCCGCGTATGTGGGGGCTTCGGCCTTTGCCCATAAGGCGGGGCTGCACGCCAGCGCGATTCTCAAGGATCCGAGCACCTATGAGCATATTGAACCGGGGCTGGTGGGCAACGACCGGGTCATTCCGATGTCCAATCAGGCGGGCCAGTCGAACCTGCGCAAGCGGTTGAGCGATGCCGGATTGGTGGTCGAGGCTGGGAATCCGGCGTTGGGCACCATTCTGGAGCGGATCAAGCAGCGCGAATCCGATGGTTATTCCTATGATACCGCTCAGGCGAGTTTCGAGCTGTTGGCGCGCGCAGAGCTGGGTCAGATGCCCGCGTTTTTTGAGGTCAAGCGCTACAAGGTGACTGTCGAGCGACGCAAGAACAAATACAATCGGATGGTCAGCCTCTCTGAGGCGGTGGTTGTGGTCAAAGTCGATGGGGAAAAACGCCTGTCCGTCAGTGAATCGCTGGATGAAACCGGCAGCGATCGGGGGCCTGTGAACGCGCTGGCCAAAGCGTTGCGCAAGGATTTGGGCCGCTATTCCAAGACCCTGGACGATATGCGATTGGTGGACTTCAAGGTGCGGATCACACAGGGCGGGACCGAGGCCGTGACCCGGGTCATCATCGACAGCGAAGATGGCAGGGGGCGGCGCTGGTCGACCGTGGGGGTTAGTGCCAACATAATCGATGCCTCGTTCGAGGCGCTTCTGGATGCAATCCGGTGGAAATTGATTCGTGATACTGGCGAGACGGATGCAGTTTGACGACGATCTGATCGCCTGTGCCGATTTGGTGCGCAAAGGCGACCCGCAACGATTTCGCGCGGTAATGGCGGCTCCGGTGACAGCGCGGCCTGCGCTGTTCGCGCTCTATGCCTTTAACGTCGAACTGAGCCGCGCGCCCTGGGCCAGCGCCGAAAGTATGATCGCCGAAATGCGTGTGCAATGGTGGCGCGATGTGGGTGCCGAGATTGCTGGGGGCGGACCGGTGCGGCGCCATTTTGTGGCAACACCATTGGCGCGGGTTCTGCCCGCGCATCTGGCCACGCTGATCGATCCCATGGCCGAGGCGCGGCGCTGGGATATCTATCGCGACCCGTTTGAGGATGAAGCTGCGTTGGATGCCTATCTGGAGGCCACAAGCGGGGCGTTGACCTGGATGGCAGCGGCCATGTTGGGGGCCGCTGATGAAGAGGTGGCACGCGACTTTGGCTATGCGGTGGGGGTGTCGAAATACCTGCAGGCGATCCCGGACCTGGAGGCCCACAAGCGGATTCCATTGCCAGATGGCCGCATGGAAGCGGTGTCAGCTTTGGCGCGCAAGGGATTGGCAAGGCTGGAGAATGCGCGAAAAACCAGAGCGCAAATTTCCAAAGCGGCAAGCCCTGCATTCCTAGTCGGCTGGGAAACTGATGCCTTGTTGAAACAAGCGTCAGACACGCCGGAACGGGTGGCGGACGGGACATTGGGGATCGGAGAGTTTCAAACCCGGTGTCGATTGCTGTGGCGAACGGCCACTGGGCGTTGGTAACGCGAAACGCCGGACCCAAAGGCCCGGCGTTCCCAAGTTCGTGGCTCTGATTACTCCCAACCGCCAGCGCGCATTTCCGCAGAAATTTCCAGCTGTACGGTGTCGGATGTGCCCGGCGCAAACATGCCAACACCAAATTCGGACCGCAATAGGGTTCCGGTGGCTTCGACGCCGACCCAATCGCCTTTGTAATAGTCGAAATAACCGCCCAGCGGGTGTTCACCATCAAAGGTCAGTTCGACATCCAGAACGGCCGGTTTGGTTTGATCCTTGACGGTCAGATCTCCGGTCAGACGCAGGTTTTGGGCACCGGTCTGGACGGCGCTGGTCGAGGTGAATGTGATGGTTGGATAGGTTTCGACGTCAAAGAAATCGGCGCTTTTCAGGTGATTGTCCAACGCAGCGACGCCGGTGTGCAGACTATCTGGGTCAATCGTGATTTGCGCCGATGTGGCGGTGACATCCGCTGGATCAAAATCGATGGTCCCGGATACTTGGGTCCATTCGCCGTGCTGTTCGGTCAGCCCGGCATGGTTCCAGGAAAACCGGACCTCGGTGTGGCCGGGGTCCAAATGGTATGTCTCGGCCCAGCCGGGGGCCGCCAATGCCAGAACAAGCGCGGATGAGGTAAGAAGCTTCATGGTAGATCCTGTGCGGTTTGAAATGAAGATGTAATTGCATCTATATCGCCCGACATGTAAAAACAATTCGCGACGCAGTCGCGTAACGGAGTTGTGAATGAGCGATTTTGCCAAACTTGAGGCCGCCTGGATTGCGCTGAACCGCGCGCAGAAACAGGTATACCAACGGATCGAACGGGCGCTGCTCAACGCTGGCCTGCCACGATTGAATTGGTACGACGTGTTGTGGGAGCTGGAATTGAGCCCGGAGGGGCTGCGACCCTTTCAGTTGGAAGAGCGGCTGCTGTTTGATCAATCCAGCTTTTCCCGGCAAGTGGCGCGTATGACACAGGAAGGATTGATAGAACAACGCCCGGCGCAAGAAGATCGCCGGGGCAAGCTGTTGATCTTAACGCCCAAAGGACGCGCGCTGCGTGCGCAGATGTGGGAGGTTTATCGCCCGATGATCGACACAGGCATGGCTGAATTGATTGCCAACGGCGGATTGGATGGAATTGCCCCGGTGCAGAACCCGCACCGAGACGCGTGAAATCAGGCGTCCTTGGGACGCAGAACCAGCCAGATCAACGCACCACCGGCGAGCATCAGGAACGGGGCCATTGCCATGTTCACAGCCGACCACCCTTCGACAGCGGACCCACCCGAACAGTTCATCAATCCGCCCGATGACAGGGACGCAAGAGTGACGCCACCAAACACCAACAGGTCATTCAACCCCTGCATCCGCCCGCGTTCATGTGGTTCATGGGCTCCGGCCAGCATGGTGGTGGCCCCGATAAAGCCAAAATTCCAGCCCAGCCCCAGCAGCACCAACGCGACAAAGAAATTCTCGAGATCGACACCGTTCAGAGCGACCGCGCCTGCACCGGCCAGAATGATCAATCCGGCTGCAACGACCTTTTCGACACCAAAGCGGGCGATCAGATGTCCGGTGAAAAACGACGGAATATACATGGCCAGCACGTGGCTGGACACCACGTTGGCCGCGTCCGCTTCGTCAAACCCACAACCGACCACGGCCAGCGGGGTCGATGTCATCACCAGGTTCATCAGCGCATAAGATACCATTGCACAGATCACGGCCACGGCAATGCGTGGGGTTTTCAGCATCTCCCACCGGGTGCGTCCGCGCGGGCTGTCATGTGACGGTGCTTCGGGTTTTGGGATGTCCAGAAACAGGAACAGGCCAGATCCCAGGACATTCAAAGCGATGACCGTCAGATAAGTGCCAAAGAAGGGGATGACATACGCCTGGCTGGTCATCTTGACCAACTGAGGGCCAATCAGCGCAGCCAACAACCCCCCGGCCATGACATAGGAAATCGCCTTTGGGCGGAACTCATCGGATGCGGTGTCGGCGGCGGCAAAGCGATAAAACCCGTGCGCGCTCATATAGACGCCGGTCAGAAAGCTGCCGATCAGAAATACTGGAAAGGATCCCAGATACAGACCATAGGCCCCGATGGCCGCCCCCAAAGAGCCGCCTGTCGCCCCCACAAAGAAACCGGCAGGACGCCCCCAACGCTGCATGATCGCCGAAATCGGCGTCGCCGACAGCATTGATCCCAACACGATCAGAGAAATCGGCAAGGTTGCAAAACAGGCATTGGACGCCAAGGATTGTCCAGCCAGTCCCCCAACGATGAAAATCATCGGCATCTGCGCCCCGAGCACGGCCTGCGCCAAGACGAGGATGGCCACATTCCGCTTGGTGCGCGAGTCGCCGGTATGGGTGCTTATCATTGTCATATTCGGATCCGTAGCGGTGAACCGAAGGAGGGACAAGAATGTTGCAGCCATTGTGAACAGGGTTAATGATCGCAGATCTGAAAGAGAGGAAGTAACGTGGCGTCAAATGAGAGCTTGGGACGGATCATTCGGGGCGATGCCTGCGTGCAGGAAGGTGCGGGCTGGCTGGCAGAACAGGACAGCCGGTTTGCCTCAGCCCTGGAGCAGACAGGCGTTCTGCCCTTGCGACTGCGCCCTGATGGGTTTGCTCAATTGCTGAACGCAATCGTATCACAACAGGTGTCGGTGGCCTCGGCGAATGCGATCTGGGCGCGTCTGGAAGCGGCTGAATTGACCCAGCCGGATCAGGTTGGGCGTGCCAGCGACGAGGATCTGCGCGCCGCGGGCCTCAGCCGGCCAAAAGCGCGCTATGCCAAGGCCTTGGCCGAGGCAGGGATTGATTACATTGGATTGCGCACACGCCCAACGGATCAGGTTGTCGCCACTCTGGTGCAGGTACCTGGCATTGGAATGTGGACGGCCGAAATCTATGCGATGTTTTCGCTTGGGCGTGCGGATGTCTTTGCGCCGGGTGATCTGGCCCTTCAGGAAGCGGCGCGGGTGCTGTTTGATCTGCCTGAACGACCCAGCGAAAAGGCCCTGCGACACATGGCCGACGACTGGTCGCCGTGGCGATCGGTTGCGGCGCGCATCCTGTGGGCCTATTACCGGGTGATCAAGGACAGGGAAGGGATCCGATGACTCGTGTTTTGACTGCAGGGCGCAAAGAACCACTTTCGGGGAGCACCCGGTCGATTGTCGTGTTCCTGCACGGCTATGGGGCCAATGGGGCCGATCTGTTGGGGTTGGCGGATCCGTTGGGCGAACATCTGCCCGATACGTTGTTCGTGGCGCCGGATGCACCAGAAGATTGTGCCGGCTCGCCGATGGGATACCAGTGGTTCCCGATTCCCTGGATCGATGGATCTTCGGAAGAAGAGGCTATGCGCGGAATGTCCGCCGCTGTCGACGATCTCAACGCGTTTCTCGACGCATTGATGGTCGATGAAGATGTGCTGCCCGAGCAGGTGGTTCTGTTCGGGTTCTCACAGGGCACAATGATGAGCCTGCATGTGGCACCGCGCCGGGAAGACCCGGTCGCCGGTATCGTCGCGTTCTCAGGGCGTCTTCTGGAGCCGGATCTTTTGGTGGACGAGGTGGTCAGCAAGATGCCGATCCTACTGGTTCATGGTGATGCGGATGATGTGGTTCCGGTGCAATCGCTGCCCGAAGCGGCAGAGGCGTTGCAAAAGGCCGGTTTCACCGACGTCTATGCGCATATCATGAAGGGCACGGGGCATGGAATCGCGCCGGATGGGCTGAGCGTCGCGCTGGCCTTTATGCGGGACAAGCTGAGCCTCTGATTTCGCCTGGCCCTGCTTCTTTCTGGTTCAAAATACCTCGGGGTTTGGGGCAGAGCCCCAATGGGATGACCTCGAGCACAGCGCCCGATCTCAGGTCGACATATTGAAACCGCGGGGCTCCCGCCCCTTTGTCAGGCATCATAGATGCCAGACAAAGCGTTGGGCCTGTCAGCGCGCCTGCGGCGCGCTGTGAGCGGGATGTCAAATTAGGCGTCAGACCACAGGTGCGGTTCGGCAATTTCAATGGAATTGCCGGCGGGGTCGCGAAAATACAACGAATGGGCCCCATTAGGCCAGTCGAACTCGCTTTCGATGACAACCCCGGCTGCAATCAGCCGGGCGCGCATCTGGTCCATGTCCGCGCGGGGGTGTGCAAAGCAAAAATGCCCTGGGCCCCGCGCACCATGCGGCGGCACCGGAAAGCGGGGTGAGCTGGTGGGTTTGTCTGTTTCGGCCGGGTTGAACACCAACAATGTCGCGGTGCCAACCTGAAAGAAGACATGGCGATCGCCGATCCGCTGGATTTTCCGCAATCCGATGACGGTGCCATAGAAGTCTTCGGCTGCATCCAGATCGTCGACATACAGCGCAGCTTCGAGAACGGCAGAGGGGGCAGGGGCGTTGGGCAACATGGAGCCCAGCGTATCAGCGGTTGCCACGCTTGTCAGGAGGCGGCAAGTCAGCCCATTGTCCAATTTGCAATCCTGTCACGGTCCAGGGGCCAATCCGGGCCCGGATCAGGCGCAGGGTCGGGTGGCCGACGGCGGCGGTCATCCGGCGGACCTGCCGGTTTCGACCTTCGCGGATGGTCAGTTCGATCCAGCTGTCGGGGATGGACTTGCGCACCCGGATTGGCGGTGTACGCGGCCACAGCCCATCTGGTTCCGGTATCAGCGTGGCCTTGGCCGGGCGGGTCAACCCGTCCTTTAGCTCAACGCCATCGCACAATGCCTGGATGGCCTGTGTATCGGGCAAACCTTCGACCTGAACCCAATAGGTTTTGGCCATCTTGTGGCGGGGGTCGGCAATCTGGGCCTGAAGACGTCCATCATCGGTCAGCAGCATCAGGCCTTCGCTGTCGCGATCCAGTCGACCAGCGGGATAGACCTGTGGCACGTCGATGAAATCGGACAGCGTGGCGCGCGGTGTTCCGCTGGTACCGCGATCGGTGAACTGTGGCAGCACATCAAACGGTTTGTTAAATCGGATCAAGCGGGTCATGGGCCGCAAATACGGTCCTGCGGGCCCAGGCACAAGCCCGCGATTTCATCCGTACTGATCCGGCGCTGATCCTACACCAATCCTACGCCGATCCATGCCTGTCATTGCGCTGTCATCTTTGTGGGGCACCCTTGGGCGAGATATTGTGTGATCTTGGGGCTTGTCAGGTCTCAACCACGATATATAGTTATCGTATGGCAGGGGCGGGTTCCCCGCTCTGGTGTCGGGACGCAGGCAGACAGGGCGAGGAAGACGTTGATCATGGACGGAAACTTCAGGACCGAATTTGTACGTGAGCCGGGGGCTTTGAAACAGCATCCGGCCTTGGTGCTGAACGCGGATTATCGACCGTTGTCCTATTACCCGCTATCGCTGTGGTCCTGGCAGGAGGCGATCAAGGCAGCCTGGTTGAACAGGGTGGATATTGTCGCCGAATATGACGAGGTGGTTCATTCGCCCAGCACCGAAATCCGAATACCCTCGGTGGTGGTGTTAAAGGATTATGTGACCCCCAGAAAGCGCGTGGCCTTCACGCGCTTTAATTTATTCTTGAGGGACGGATTCCGCTGTCAGTACTGTGGTTCCAAAGGGGATCTGACGTTCGACCATGTCGTGCCGCGCGCTGCTGGTGGCGTGACCAGTTGGGAAAATGTTGTTGCGGCCTGTTCACCCTGCAACCTGCGCAAGGGATCCAAACCGTTGCATCGTGTGGGCATGTCGTTGCGCAAACCTCCGCGTCAGCCCGGAGCCGAAGAATTGCGCAATGTCGGGCGCAAATTCCCGCCCAACCACCTGCATGAAAGCTGGATGGATTTTCTGTATTGGGATGCCGAACTGGACGCCTGATCCAGCGCAGCCTGCGCAGGGGAGCAAGGCATCGCCGGCCCCCCTAAGGCGCGGCAGAAAAAAGCCGGAGCCCATAGGCTCCGGCACTAGGTGGCGCCCCGAAGAACGCAGTGGTTTATGCTGTGTGTTCTCAGGGAGCAGCGCGCTGCAACATTCCGAACAGATCACGCGGATCGTCCGGGTCCGCCAGCATGTCCAGATCAAAGAAATAGTCGGTGTCTTTGATCCGGTCGCGGATATAGCGCAGGGCGCTAAAGTCCTCTATGGCAAAACCAACACTGTCAAACAGCGTGATCTGGCGATTGTCACGCCGCCCTGGTTTGGTGCCTGAAATTACTTCCCACATTTCTGTTACGGTAAAATCGGGGGCCATCTGTTGAATTTCGCCCTCGATGCGGGTCTGGGGTGGGTATTCCACAAAGACGTCCGAACGGCTGAGGATGCCGGGTGCCAGTTCGGTCTTGCCCGGGCAATCTCCGCCGATGGCGTTGATGTGCACGCCGCTGCCAACCATATTGTCGGTCAGGATGGTGGCGCATTGTTTGTCCGCTGTGCAGGTGGTCAGAATGTGTGCGCCTTCGATGGCCGATTCCGGCGATGTACACCGCACCACCTTTAGACCGGTGCCGTCGAGATTGCGGGCACATTTTTCCGTGGCCGCAGGATCCTGATCATAGAGGCGAACGGATGTCACGCCGCAGATTGCCTTCATCGCCAGGCTCTGGAATTCTGATTGGGCACCATTGCCGATCATGGCCATGGTGTCTGCCCCTTTGGGAGCCAGGTATTTCGCCACCATGGCCGATGTCGCCGCCGTGCGGAGCGCCGTCAGGATGGTCATTTCGGTCAGCAGAACCGGATAGCCAGTGTAAACATCAGCCAAAAGGCCAAACGCGGTGACTGTTTGCAGGCCTTCCGAGGTGTTCTTGGGGTGGCCGTTGACATATTTGAAACCATAGGCTTCGCCGTCAGATGTGGGCATCAATTCGATTACCCCGACATCGGAATGAGAGGCCACACGCGGTGTCTTGTCAAACAGCTCCCAGCGTTTGAAATCGGCTTCGATATAGGCGGCCAGATCGCATAGAACCTGTTCGATACCTACATGATGAACCAGCCGCATCATATTGTCGACACTGACAAAAGGCACCAGTGCCTTGTCGGATGGTTGGTTCATTGGGAGATCCTTTCTCTTGGGCTCAGATGGACGCCGGCCAGCATGCAGCGCACCGAGCCTCCGGCGGTTTCGATTGTCGGGACATGCAGGGGCAGCGGTTGGGCCGACCGTTCGATGATTGCGATCTGTTCGGGGTGCAGCGCATCCAGCGCGCGGGCCGACAGGGCCAGCAGACGGTGGTGGCCGGTCAATTCAATGGCATTGCCAGCAAAATTCGCGATCTGGTCGTGTGTCAGGTCAATGACCGCACGCCCCGATTCCTCCAAACGACCGGCAATCTGGCGTCGACGGTTGGGATCCGTGATCATGTCCAGGCAAATCAACGCATAATCGGTCCCAATGCCCATCAGAACATTGGTGTGATAGACGTCGCGCCCCTGGGCATCCCGGGCCTGAAACGCCATCGGTTCGAAATTGAAATGGGTGCAAAACCGCTCTAATAGGATCGGGTCGGCCCGGTTGGATTGCACCGTATAGGCAATACGTCCGATATGGTCGAGCACCATGGCTCCGGTCCCTTCGAGCGCGAGCCCATCCTGTTCAAGCCCGGAATAATCTATCACATCCTGCACGCGGTAGTCGCGCTTTAGCAGTTCGATGACATCCATGCGCCGTTCCAATCGGCGGTTGGGGGCAAACATCGGATAGACCGCCACATGCCCTCCCGCATGAGTTGAGAACCAGTTGTTGGGAAACACGCTGTCGGGCGTTTGCGTCCCGGTGTCATCAAAGGCATGTACCGTGACACCGGCGTCGCGCAGCGTGCCAACAGCCGTGTCAAACTCGGCCAGCGCCGCCTGAGATGTGGCCGTGGCGGAACGGTTTGACAGGGTTTGGAACGCATTGTCGTCACGCGTTTCAGGGTTCGAACAGAAATGATGCGGGCGGATCATCACCACCGCACGGGGGGCTTGCAGAATATTCAACGAAAGCTCCGGGTTGGGCGATCAAAGACATGGCGTCCCAGCGCCGAGGCACAGAGATCCACCATCAGATGTGCGGTGCGTCCGCGTTCATCCAGAAACGGGTTCAGTTCAACCAGATCAAGCGAGGTCATCAACCCGCTGTCATGCAGGATTTCCATGACCAGATGGGCCTCGCGCACGGTGGCACCGCCCGGAACGGTGGTGCCGACAGCCGGGGCATATTCGGGGTCGATAAAATCCACGTCCAGCGAAACATGCAACATGCCGTTTTCTGCGGCGACCCGCTCCAGAAAGGCCGTCAGAGGGCGCACAATGCCCTGTTCGTCGATCTCGCGCATGTCGTGGCGTGCGATCCCTGTGCCCTGCAAGGATTCGCGCTCTGGTGTATCGACCGAACGCAGGCCAATCATGCAGACGTTTTCCTGTGGCACGGGGGAGGTCACTTTGGGGAACCCGCCAAAGTCGGGGCGTCCGGTGAAATAGCCAACCGGGGTGCCATGCAGGTTGCCAGAATCGGTGGTCATGGGCGTGTGATAGTCGGTATGGGCGTCCAGCCACAGCACGAACTGGGGGCGCCCCTGTTTGGCGGCATGATTGGCCACACCAACAACCGATCCCAAAGACAGGCTGTGATCGCCCCCCAGAAAGATCGGCAACCCGCGGTCCATCGCCTCTTCGGCCACCCGAATCAATCTGTTGGTCCAACCAATGGTTTCATTGGGGGCAAACAGCGGACCATCGTCGCTGTCGGCGGGATGTGACGCGGGGGTGAAATTTCCCAGGTCCTTGATCTTGTGCCCCAGCGATTGAATTGCCTGTGCCAGGCCAGCAGTGCGATAGGCATCCGGCCCCATCAGGCAGCCGGGCCGCCGCTTGCCGCTGTCCACGGGAGCGCCGATCAGAATACAGGTTTGCGGAGTCACGTTTGGTGCCTTTCAAATGTTTCAATTCCAAATGGCCTCCGAAACGTGATAGATTCCAGCCACCAATTTGTGCAATATGGAACCCAATTGATCAAAATGGGTGTCGATATGGACGAAATGGACGGAAGGCTGATCGCCGCGCTCAGACATGACGCGCGCGCATCTTTGTCTGATCTGGCCTTGCAGCTGGGATTGTCGCGCACAACAGTGCGCAGCCGGATCGAACGGTTACAGCAACGCGAGGAAATTGTTGGCTTTACAGTTGTGTTGAAGGCCGATGTGATGCGAGACCCGGTCAGGGGATTGATGATGATCGGGATCGAAGGACGCGGCGCCAACCGGATCACCCGGCAATTGCAAAGCTTGCCCGAGGTGCGCGCGATTCATTCCACCAACGGGCGTTGGGATCTGATCGTTGAACTGGGCACCGGCACGCTAGAGGATCTGGACAAGGCCCTGGCACGTATTCGTGGGTTGGATGGTGTTCAAACCAGCGAAACCAACCTGCTACTCTCGACCAAGAAACAGTCGTGAAGCCGGTCGGGCAGGGGTTTGGCCCCTGTTTGCGGATCGGTCAACCACGCCCTTTGCGGGCATGATTGGCGACCGCGATCCACACTGCGGCCAACCCGAACGAGGCAATTGCATTCCAGCTGGCCATCGACAGGGTGAACATCTCCCATGGCACCTCGTCACAGCGCGCAAGCGGGGCCGTCATGATCTGCTCCATCAGCTGTTGCGGCGTCAGATCGGTGACCGGTCCAGATGTGCAGGTCGTCGGCCCTTCCCAGAATCCGCGTTCAACGCCGGTATGATAGACGCCGATCCCGGCGGTTGTCAGCGCCGCCAACGCACCCAGCCAGGGCAACAGCGCCCCACCAAACAACAGTGCCAAGCCCCCGATACCAACAGCGGCGGCATGGGGGTAGCGTTGCCAATAGCACATTTTGCACGGTGCCATGTCCCCAAGATACTGAAACCCAAGCGCACCCAGCAGAAGTCCAGCAGAGCCCAGCGCAGCGATGACAATCAAGATACGTTGCATGATTAGAGAAACCTCAGAACAAAGAAGCCACCAAACAGAAGGACGACAAAGACAGTGAACATCAGCCCCAGCCGTCTTTCGATGAAATCACGGATCGGTGCGCCGAACTTCCACAACAAACCGGCGACGACAAAGAAGCGCAAGGCCCGCGCCAGAATCGAAGTGGCTATGAAGGTTCCAATCGGCATGCCTGTCCAGCCCGACATGATAGTGATGACCTTGTAAGGGAAGGGGGTTACCCCGGCACCCAACACCGCCCAGAACCCAAAGTCGTTGAACCGGGTGTTGAATTCGGCCACAGCGTCGCCCTTGCCCAGGGATTCCAGGATCGGTTGACCGATGCTGTCATAAAAGAACGCGCCAATGGCATATCCCAGCATCCCGCCCGCAACCGAAGCAACCAGCGCCACCAACGCAATCAGCCAGGCCCGCGATGGACGCGCCAGAATCATCGGGATCATCAGCACATCCGGAGGAATAGGGAAAACCGAGCTTTCGACAAATGCAACAAGGGCCAGCCACCAGATGGCTTTGGGGTGTTCGGCCAGGGCCATTGTCCAGGAATATAGCCGTTGCAGCATAAAGCCCTCCGCGCGTGCCTGCCCAGGTGATTGACCATGGCACCGGGGCAAGGTCAACCGGGATCATAAATTTCCTGCCCAATGAGTGCGTTTTCTGTGTTTTTGCCTCTGGACCTCGGCTTGCTCCTTGGGTAGATCTCTGTTCGAGGCCCAAGTGGCGGAATGGTAGACGCAGGGGATTCAAAATCCCCCGCTGGTGACAGCGTGCCGGTTCGAGTCCGGCCTTGGGTACCATTGATTTAAAAGGGAAAAGCGGCTTTTGGTCGCTTGGTCAGAAAGTAGCTTTTCCCTTGCCTCACCCCATATCAGCAGCAGGCGATAATTTGGCGTTGGTCTGGTGCAGTTTTGTTGTGCCTGTGCTCCCTGCTGGCTGGTGATTGACCATTTTGTGACGAAACCCGGCCAGACAGGCTTTCCTTGATACCTGCTGTGCGGGCGACAATGCTATTATGCGATGGAAGGCGAAATTTCTGTTTGGCGGCGGGCGACAAAGGCGTCCAACTCTTCGTGTCGGGCGATGTCCAGAGATGGGTGTTCATAGTCGCGCAGCAGAGCCTCGGCTTTTTCTGCGGCGCGTGTCTGCGTGTCCTTGCTGCCCCGGGCCTGCCATTGTTCGTAGGCCTCATAATCCAGGATCTCGGGAGCAAAAAATGCGTCCTGGAAGTGTTTGAGCGTGAATTCATCGCCCAGATAATGCCCACCTGGACCGACACGCCGCACCGCCTCCAGCGCTTCTTGCAGGCGATCAAACCGCACACCGGCGGCGTATTTCGCCATCAACAGATTCTGTTCCGCATCCACGATCAATTTGCTCAGACAGTGCACCATGCCCGCCTCGTCCCATCCTCCTGCATGGAGCAGGAAGTTTGCGTTTGAAGTGACTGCCGCCATGTAGGAGGTCGCGGATTCATATCCCGATTGCGCATCAAAACTCTTTGATGATGCCTGGGACGCGGTCGTGCGCCAGGGGATTTGATATCTGCGGGCCAGTTGGCCCACCAGCGCATTCATCTGGCTGACTTCGGGCATCCCCGACATCGGCGCGCCGGTTTTCATCGACACTGACACCGAATACTGCCCGTAAATCGTTTTGGTTCCGGGTTTGACCAATTGGGCATAGGCAATACCGGCGATGGCTTCGGCATTCAGCTGGGCGACGGTGGCCACTACATCGGCGGGTGTATTGGCAGCTCCCAGCACAAACGGAGAGATCAGCACAACCTGATTGGCAGCGGCAAACACCCGCAACCCCTCCAGCATGGTCGAATCCCAGACCAGCGGCGAATTGCCCGAGATCTGCCCCATGATGACGGCGTTCTGTTCGAGAAAGTCGGCTCCGTGGGCAATTCGGGCCATGGCGATGGAATCCTCGGCCCGCTCCTGGCCGGTGGTCAGGCCGAAATAAGCCAGATCCGTTTCCACCAGATTGGTGTGATTGATGTGTAGATGCCGCCAGGGGACCGGAATTTCGGTGGGTTCACAGGCAAATCCGGTGGCCATGTGAAACCCGGGGCTCATCTGGATCAGCTTGTTGATACGACGCAGGTCATCGAGGGTGGAAAATCGCCGGGTGCCATCCAGATCCCGAATGTTCGGTGCGCCCTGCATCGGGCAGAAAGATACCGTATCCACACCGATTTCAAATCGGGTGTCAGCGCCGCGTCCGGTCATTTCAAACCGATCTGGTGCCTGTGCCAACAGCCCCGTGACCAGATCGGGGTCCAGATGCACACGCTGTCCGCGCACATCGGCACCCGCCTTCTTCCACTGGTTCAGGGCCACCGGGTCGCGGAAATCAATGCCGATTTCCTTGAGGATCCACAATGAGGCCAGATGGATGTGTTCCAGTTCATCCCGGCTGACCAGTTCCACCGGTTTGACCCCATAGCGAATGGTACCCAGACGCGGCGTCACCTCGGCCGCACGGGCCGCCTGCCGGGCACGGCGTCCCTGGCGGATGGGGTGGGGCGGTGTCTGGTTCATGTCATGGATCCCCCGATACCCACATCTCAGGTCTCCAACGGGGCAAGGGTTCGGAGCATGGCCGCCTGGGCGGCGGCGTCAATCTGGCGCAGAGGGCGGCGAACATTGCCCAGACCATAGCCGCGATGATGTGCGGCCACGACGACGCATTGCATGTAATCATGGGTCCAGATGTGCAGCAGCGAAGGCAGCATCTTTTGCCACAGAGCCAGAGCCTGGACATGTTCACCGGCGGCCACGTGGTTATACAGCGCAACCGTTTCATGCGGCATATAGTTGGCACCGCCCCAGATTGCGCCAGTGGCCCCGGCCATCAGAGCGTAAACAGCGGTAGTGTCACAGCCATTCAGCACCTTGGCCCCAGTTTGCAGGTATTGTTGATGGGTGGTCAGATCGCCCGCGCTGTCTTTGATATAGTTGAAATTGGTCAGCGCGCTGAGGCGGGCAAACAATTCCGGCGAAACAGCCAATCCTGTGGCCTGCGGAATGTTGTAGCCAACAATATCGATGTCGATTGCCGCGTCGATTTCGCGATAAAATTCAAGAATGCCATCGTCATCAACCGGCCCCTCCAGATAGGGGGGCAGGATCATGAGCGCATCTGCCCCTGTGGCTTGGGCATGGGTGGATCTGCGGATCACCTCGTCCATGTTCAACGCCGATGTCTGACAGATCGCATTACAGCGACAATTGATCCGTTTGATCCCGGTTTCGAACAGCTGGTTGCATTCGGATTCGGTCAAATAGGGGTGTTGACCGGTGCCCGACCCCAGAACCAGCCCGTGAACGCCCGCGTCGATATAGACGTCGATCAGACGCTCCCATTCGTCATAGTCAATTGCGCCGTCCTCCCCAAAGGGGGTCTGCATTGCCAGGTTGATCCCTGCAAGATTGGCCATCTGTGCCTCCGTTCATGTTTCCTTTCCGGCCCGTAGGAACCGGTATTTTGTCGTTGCCCTGACGCCGATTTCGGTCAGCCAGGCGGGCAGACCCCGATTTGGCTTGGGGCGGTTGTTCAGAATATCAATGCTGCGGCTGGATTTGCCCAATGCCAATTCTGCCAGCGCCTTGCCAAAACCGACGCCGCGCGCAACGCCGGTGCCGTTGCAGAATGCCGCGCCAAAAACGCGTGTCCCGAGTTTGCCAAACACCATGCCGCCATTATGCGCCATGGTCAGCAACCCGCCCCAGCTGTGTTCATATCCGATATGGGACAGGTCCGGATACCGCCGGTCAAAGGCGATCTGGTGATGCCTGTGGGCGCGATCGACGTCTGCCTGATGCGATTGAAACCCGCGGGCATAGGAATAGACATTTCGCAAAAACAAACGGTTGTCCTGTGTCAGGCGCAGCGTGGTGCCAAAGCTTTCGGCGGGGATGACGCCAAATGGGCCGCGGGCACCAACCGTTTCCAGTTCGGTTTTGGTCAAGGCCCGCGTCATTGATCCATAGGTATAGACCGGGATGGCGGTCTGTTCGAAATAACCGCTGGTGGTCAGATAGGCGGCATTGCACAGGCACAGGGTGCGGGCCCGTATCACCCCATCCGGGGTTTCGCACAGATGGTGCTGTGCCTCGGTCGAGATCCCTGTGACCGGCGTCTTTTCATACACGGTCACGTTCTCCGGCAGCGCCGCAACCAGATTCACCAGATATTTGGCGGGCTGCAGCAAAACGGTTCCCGGTGTGTGAAGGGCCGATACATAGTGTTTTGACCCGGTTATGGATTGAATTTCGTCCTTGGCGATCCAGCTGAAATCCTTGCCGATCTGGGGCAGGGCGTTGGCCATGTCGTGCAGACATTGTACCCCGCGATCTGTTGCAGCAGCGTGGTATTTTCCCGAAGCATCCCAATCACACGCGACACCCAGATCGCTGACGGCGCTGTGCATGTATCTGATGCCTTCGACATTGACGTGAAATTCTTCGGCGTTGCCCGTCTTGTCTTCGGCAAAATGTTTGTTGCGCGGGTTATGGGCCAGATCAATGGCAAACCCGGCGCAACGGCCCGCTGCATTGTTGCCGATGCGGCCCGCATCCACCAATATGATCCGCGCATTCGGAGCGAGATCAGCCAATCGACGCGCACAGTGCAATCCCATCCAACCGCCGCCCACAACCAGATAGTCACAGGTTATGTCAACACTCAGCCGACGGGCCGGTGTCCGGTTCCCAAGTGCCGCGTACCACCCGGAAGATGAGGGCTCCATATGAACATTCTTTAGCTTCATACGGTGATATTAGGGAGAGACGTGATTTTCAGTAGATAGTCTTTGTTCATCTGGATATTAGTTGAATTTATGTCTGGATTGCAAAAACTCCTCCCGTCTGCCAATGCGCTTCTGGTGTTCGAAGCGGCCGCCCGGTTGCAAAGCTTCAAGGCAGCGGCGTTGGAATTGAATGTGACACAGCCCAGCATCAGCCACACGATCAAATCCATGGAAGCCCATCTGGGAGTGCAATTGTTCGAACGCGGCAATCGTGGGGTGCGTCTGACCAAAGCGGGCGCAGAGCTGAACGCCGTTCTGACCCCGGCCTTGGCACAGATCGAAGACAGGCTGCGAAACATTTCCGGACATGACAGCCAGACCATAACGATTGCCGCATCGACGTCGGTTGCGGCGCAGTGGCTGTTGCCGTTGACGGCCATATTTCAACGCGCGCATCCGGGGATCAATGTGCGCATCATGACCACCGACCGGAACGTCGAGCCGGGAAATGAAGTTGATCTGACAATTCGCCGGGGTTTGCTGAACTGGAGCAGGCCGAACAGCTGGATGCTGTGTCGGGAGGAACTGTATACGATTTGCAGCCCCGCATATCTCGAACGGGCCGGTCCGGTTCGGGGTTTGGAGGATCTGAAAAACCATGCGATCATTCACAACGCCGAACCGTTTCGCAACAGAATGACCTGGCAGGGGTGGTTGAAGTGTCAGGGGTATGAGGGGCCGGAACTGCCGGAAACGCTGGTCCTGAACGATTACCAGCTGGCTTTGCAGGCCTGCCTGGCAGGCGAAGGAATTGCATTGGGCTGGTCAATCACATCAAAGAACCTGGTAGATACCGGGATCCTGGTGCGACCTTTGTGCCAGGAAATCCATACTGACTATGGGTTCTACATGATTGGCCCCAAAACCCTCGAAATCTCGCGCGCCCGGATGAAATATGTCAATTGGTTGCGCGAAAACGTATGACGGGCCACCGCACTGTGGACCCCGGCAGGGCAACCCCTGTGGCTACTGGGTTCTGATCCAGTCTACAAAAGCTTTGACGCTGTTTTGGACCTTGTCGCGACGTGGGCGTGCGATGAAATAGCCATAGTCGGCGAGGGCCTGATCCGACAGGTGATACAGCTTTTGTTCGTGCAACTCGCGGTCGATCAATGAATCCATTAGCGCAATGCCCTGGCCGTCTATTACGGCCTGGACCCGAACATTGGGGTCAGGGATGATCAGCGTGTCCCGTCGGATCCGTGGTGGCAGGTGGGCCATGTTCAGCCATTCGGTCCAGGCATTGCTGTCATCGTGATCCCGCAACAACGTAAAGGTCGAGAACGCCTGTTCCAACCCAATCTCATTGACCAGCGCCAGAGAGGCCCGATTGCCAACGGGGTAGGCGGGGCAGGGCAGAAAGGGGATGATTTCTTCGTCCTGCCACTGTCCGTTGCCCCATCTGATTGCAATGTCGACGCCTTGGGCCTTGAGATCAAAAAGCCGGATCATTGGCTGCAGACGCAATTGGATATCAGGATGGGCCTGCATGAACGACATCAGCCTGGGCGACAGCCAACGGGCTGCGAAATAGGTTGAAACACCCACCGTCAAACTGCGGGTTGATGTTCCCTTGATCACCTGAATATCGGCTTCGATTTCCTCATAGTGGTCCTGACAGAGGGTCAGCAGCTTCTGACCTTCGGCGGTCAGTGTCACACCGCGCGCGTTGCGATGAAACAGTGCAAGCCCCAGATCCGTTTCCAGCGTTTTGACCTGATAGCTGATGGCCCCTTTGGTCATGTTCAGAGCGTGGGCGGCATCCGAAAAGCTGACGTATCGGGCGATTTCTACAAACAGCCGCAGGGAGTCGTGATGGTGAAAACGAACAGGCATGGAGAACCGTTTAAAATACTTGAACGCAAAGAGCAAAATTTATCCATTGTCGGATCACAAAAATCCTAAAATATATAGCCAATGGAAATCTCGGGAGGGGTTTGAGTTGGAAAAAATGAACGTTCTGGGGCATATTACCCAACGTGGACGTCTGCGTCGGGGCCGATTGACCCGACACAATGCACCCCAGCCCGTTCCCGTGTATCGGCACCGCAAGATCCCGGTTTACGACTTGCTTGGGGATGCGGCATTGACCCGGATCGAGGATCAGGCCGATTGGATCCTGGACACGATCGGTGTTGAATTTCGGGGGGACGAAACAGCGCTCGCGCTTTTTGCCACGGCAGGGGCGCGGGTTGATGGCGCGCGCGTCCGGTTTGAACCGGGGCTGGCCCGGCATCTCTGTACGACGGCTCCAGCGGAGTTCAGGCTGCACAGCCGCGACGCGACCAATTCGGTTGATCTGGGGGGCGACAATCTGGTGCTGATGCCCGGATATGGGGCACCATTTGTGACCGACCTGGACCGCGGGCGGCGCTATGGCACGCTGGATGATTTTCGCAACTTTGTGAAGCTGGCGTATATGTCCCCCTGGCTGCATCATTCCGGGGGGACAGTGGTTGAACCGACGGATGTTGCGGTGAACAAACGGCACCTGGACATGATGCTGGCCCATCTCACCCTGTCAACCAAACCGTTCATGGGGGGCGTGACATCGCCCGGGCGTGCACAGGACAGCACCGACATGGCTCGATTGGTTTTTGGGGCTGAGTTCATGGACCGGAACGCCGTGATGCAGGCCAATATCAATGTCAATTCTCCTTTGGTTTATGATGACACCATGTCCGGTGCCTTGCGGGTGTATGCGGCGGCCAATCAATGTGTCTGCATCTCGCCGGCCATTTTTGCCGGAGCCATGGGGCCGCTGTCTCCGGCGGCTGTGGCGGCGCAGACCCTGGCCGAGGCCATGGTAGGTATCGCGCTGAGCCAATTGGTGCGCCCTGGGTGCCCGGCGGTGTTCGGCAGCTTTCACTCGTCGATGAACCTCAAAACCGGAGCGCTGACCTTTGGATCTCCCGAGGCCAATATGACGACAATGGCGATGTCCCAGTTGGGTCGCAGGCTGGGTGTGCCCGTTCGATCGGGAGGGGGACAGGTCACCGCATCCAACGCTGCGGACGGACAGGCGATGCAGGACAGCGCAGATGCGATGTGGGCAACGTTGCTGTCCGGCGGGCATCAGGTCTGGCACGCGGCTGGTTGGCTCGAAGGGGGGCTGGTCATGTCCTATGAAAAATTCGTCATGGATCTCGACCATTGTGGCGCGATGTTGAAGATGTTGCAGGGCTTTGGGGTCGAAGACGAAGACTTTGGTCGCGACGCCTATCACGAGGCTGGACCGGGTGAGAATTTCCTGTCGACGGGGCATACCCTGCGCCATTACACCACCGCGAATTTTCAGCCCCGGATCCCCGAAGCGGGGCCATATGAAACCTGGAACGAAAACGGTGCCCAGACCGTTGATCAACGCGCCACTGCGCGTTGGCAGCAGATGCTGGCAGCATATGAACCACCCGACATGCAAGACAACATGCGCGCTGCGCTGATGGAATTCGTGGCCGAACGCAAAGCCGCCATGCCCGATGAATGGTATTAGGAAGGACCCCAAAATGACCAAAGAACTTAGCCGCACGTCGGCTCTTGCTGCACGACATATTGCTCTTGGATCCGGGCTGGAGGATTGGAACGGGATGGGCACAGCCTGGACCTATGACACCGACCCGAATGATGAACATGATGCAGTGCGGGATCGGGCCGGGATGTTCGATATGTCTGCGCTCAAAAAGGTTTTTGTGCGTGGCCCGGATGCGCAGGCGGTTCTGGATCATCTGACCACGCGGGATCTGTCCCGGCTGGTTCCGGGCAGGTCGGTTTACCTGTGTGTTCTGACCGACTCTGGCAGCATTGCCGATGATGCGATCGTGTCGAACAACGGTGGCGAGGAATGGATGATCGTGCACGGGTCCGGTGACACCATGGCGCTGCTTGCGGCCTCGGCTGTCGGGCGGGATGTGGCGTTGGAGTTTACGGACGAATTGCATGATCTGTCGGTTCAGGGGCCCAAGGCCCTGCAGATTCTGAATGCGCATTGCGATATTGATTTGGCTGCTCTGGCCTATTTTGACCACAGGCCGGTCCATTTGTTTGGCCACCCGTGCCGGATTTCACGTACCGGATATTCCGGTGAACGTGGGTACGAGATTTTTGCCGATGGCGGGGTGATCACGGACATTTGGGACAAATTGGTTGATGCCGGTGTCATGCCCTGTTCGTTCACTGCCCTGGACAAGGTCCGGATTGAAGCCGGTCTGTTGTTTTACGGGTATGACATGACCCAGGCCCATACCCCCTGGGAAGTTGGTTTGGGGTTCACGGTCAGCACGTCCAAGGGAGATTTCCGCGGCAAGGAGGCCGTGATGGCGGCCCGGGGAGATGAAAAGATCACCAATGTTTGCCTGGATATCAAACATTCCGACATGGTCGAAGGCGGAGAAGTGTTGTCGATAGGGGGCAGCGCCGTGGGCGTGATCAACAGCCCCTGCTATTCGCATCGTTTGGGCAAATCTCTTGCGCTCGCGCATGTTCAGACAGGGATCCCGGTTGGGACTGTGCTCAGCGTTGCAAGCGAAACATTTGAAACCACGGCGACCATTGTCCCAAGCCCGATCTACGATCCGCAAAAGGCGCGCACGCACAGCTGACAAGAGCGGGGTGACGGCTGCGAACACACCCGAACAGATCGGTTTGTCCAATGATCAGTTCGGCGTGGCACAGGTGTTGCGGGCATCATCTGTGGCAGATGGCAGTGGCTGATGACGGTTCTGGTGCCATTGATTGGCGGATGCAGCCGCGCCTGAAAACCGGTTTTGTCGATTTGATCCGATGAACTGGGACTTGACGACATCAAGCCCAGATTGCCAAACTGAGCAAAGGATTATGCAACCAATCAGAGTTTAAGAACCAATATCCAAATTGCAGGCGGGGTATGACATGCGAAAGACGTTTTGGAGTGTTGTCTGCATTGCGGCCAGCACCATGCCCTTGGCCGCCCAAGAATGGCAGGTTCTCGGTGGAATAGAGGCGGTGTCCAATTACGTCTCCAATGGCGTCACCCAGTCCAATGGAAACCCCGCAATCCAGCCTTGGGTCGAGATCAACAATGCCCATTTCTACGCTGGCCTGTGGGCGTCGAACGTGGATTTTGGAAATTCCGACGATTACGAACTTGATATCTATCTGGGTTATCGGCGCAGCTTTGCGAATGATCTGTTTATCGACCTCGGCTATGCGCGGTATCTGTATGACGGGACCGGGGATTGTTGCGGTGAATTGAAGGTGACGGCCGCCTATCCCATTCATGATCGGGTCGGGCTGTTGGGGTATGTCGCCTACAATCCCGAAAGCGATGAATGGAACCGCCGTGCGACCCTGGCCTACAAGGTCAACGACAAGATCTCGTTGTCAGGGACGTATGGATATTCGGATTTCAACCAACATGATTACTGGGATGTCGGGGCGTCGTTTCCGCTGACGGATACGGTGGCGATGGATGTCCGGTATCAAGGGTCCGAAGCCGGGGACGAAGGGGTGGTTGTCGGTGTGTCCTGGTCTGCGTCGCAGGTGAGCATGGCGCAGCTGTTTTTGGCCCCCTTCCGCCGGTAGCGACACGCGTGGCGAACCAGAGCGTGGCGGTGGATACCAATCGCACAACGCACACACGAATTTCAACTTGCAACATGTTGTGAACAAACGATTAGATCCGGCTGAATCCACCGTTTCAGCCGACGATGGTATACCGTTGGCCGGGCATTTGTTTCCGATCTTACCCGTCGGCTCTCGAAATTGTCGCTAGTCAGATGTTGGCTGACGCAATCCGCTGACCGGGCCCCCGAAACGGTCGCTTAGAATGCTGTACCAAGCTTTGGTGCGGCCCCGACACCAGATCGATCAACGAGGCATCTGGGAGGACGCGCGACATGAAGGACAAGACCACAACAACCGAACAGGCAATGGCCCTGATCCGCACTGGTGACGTTGTGACCACGACTGGCTTTGTACAAAGCTGTATTCCAGAGATGCTGCATGCGGCGCTGGAAAAGCGCTTTTTACAGGAGGGCGCGCCCCGTGACCTGACGTTGATCATGTGTGCGGGGGCGGGCGACAGCAAGGGGCTGGGCACTGGTCGTTTGCACCATGATGGGTTGTTGCGCCGGGTGATTGCCGGCAATTTTGGCCGGATGCCCAAGGTGGCCCAAGCCGCCCAGGAGAACAAGATCTGCGGGTATAACCTGCCACAGGGTGTTATCTCGCAGTTGTATCGCGCCTGTGCTGCGGGGCAACCGGGGCTGTTCTCCAAGGTGGGTTTGCACACCTATGTCGACCCGCGCCATGGGGGCGGCAAGGTCAACAAGGTCACAAATGAAGACATCGTCAGCCATGTCGAAGTCGAAGGCGAAGAGTGGCTGTTTTACAAGGCGACCAAGATCGACGTGGCGTTCATCCGCGGAACCAGCGCCGACAGGTCCGGCAATATCAGCATGGAACGCGAGGCGTTGACCCTGGACTGTCTGGCCCAGGCCATGGCCGCCCACAACAATGGCGGTATCGTCATTGCCCAGGTCGAACGCATTGTCGAAGATGGCTCGATTAAGCCCAAGGACGTCAAGATCCCCGGCTTGCTGGTGGATTGTGTGGTTGTCGCGGATGACCCCGAGATGCACCGGATGAATTATGGTGTTCAGCACAACCCGGCCCTGTCCGGCGAAATCCGGGTGCCGGTCAATGCCATGGCCAAGATGCCGTTGGAACAGCGCAAGATCATCGCCCGCCGTGCCGCATTCGAATTGCCGCCCAATGGGGCGGTCAACCTGGGCGTTGGGGCACCCGACGGGGTGGCCGCAGTGGCAAACGAGGAAAAGGTTACGCCGTATATCACGTTGACCACCGAGGCCGGGGCCGTAGGTGGGGTTCTGGCGGGCGGCTCCAGCTTTGGCAGTTCGGCCAATGCGGATTCGATCATCGACCAGAACCAGATGTTCGATTTCTACGACGGGGGCGGGTTGGATCTGACCTGTTTGGGGATGGCGGAATGCGATGCCCAGGGCAGCGTCAATGCCTCGCGGTTTGGCGGGCGGCTGAATGGCTGCGGCGGGTTCATCAACATCTCTCAGAATTCGCGTGCGGTGGTGTTTGCCGGGACGTTTACCGCCGGCGGCCTGCGTGTCGCCGTCGAAGATGGAAAACTGCGCATTGTTCAGGAAGGGCGCAACAAGAAGTTCGTGCGCCTGATCGAACAGATCACCTTCTCGGGGCCCTATGCATCGGAACGCTCGCAGCCGGTTCTGTATGTCACCGAACGCTGCGTGTTGCAGCTGACACCCAAGGGGCTGGAGCTGATCGAGATCGCTCCGGGGATCGACCTGCAGCGCGACATTCTGGATCAGATGGAATTCAAACCCATCATGGACAATGTCACCACGATGGATCCGCGCATTTTCCGCGATGAACCCATGGGGCTGATGGATGACCTGCTGAACCTGAACCTACCGGAACGCATCACCTATGATACCGAGCGCAACCAGCTGTTTGTCAATCTCGAAGGCTGGAGCGTCAAGAAAATGCGTGACATCGAAGATCTGTCACGGGTTTTGTCGGAGGCGTTCGACAAGAGCGGGCAGGGCGTCAATCTGGTGATGAACCAGAACGGTTTTCGCATCGCCGAGGATCTGCAGGATGAATACGCCGAGACGGTTGGAAAAATGCTCGACACATTCAGCGCCTCGGTGGCCCATTACACCACCAGCGCCTTTATGCGTCTGAAGATGAAGGAAACCTTGTCCAGCCGCGGGGTCCAGCCGCATATTTTTGAAAGCGGCGAAGAGGCGCAGCAGGATTATTGGGGGTCCTGAATTGGAAACGGCGCTGAGTGTTCAGCGCCGTTTTTCGTTGATCTGCCCGGTTTGATTCAACCAGCTTCGGCCTGTGCGGCGGTGACTGCGATCATGTGAACGATGTCTTCGTCGTTGCAGCCGCGCGACAGATCGTTGGCGGGTTTGTCCAGCCCTTGCAGGATCGGCCCGATGGCATTGGCACCGCCCACACGCTGGGCAATCTTATAGGCAATGTTGCCAGCATCCAGATTGGGAAAGATGAAAATATTGGCGTCGCCGCCCAGAGGGGAACCTTTGGCCTTGGACGCCGCCACGGTGGGGACAAACGCGGCATCGAATTGCAATTCGCCGTCGATCAACAGATCAGGGGCCAGGTCGCGGGCCATGTCGGTTGCGGTCGCGACTTTGGTGACGCTGGGGTGTTTGGCGCTGCCTTTGGTCGAGAAAGACAACATGGCCACCCGAGGTTCATTCGCGGTTAATGCCTGGTAACTGGCGGCAGATGCCAATGCGATTTGTGCCATCTCTTCGGCCGATGGATCGACCACCAGGCCGCTGTCGGAAAACACAAACGCCCCTTTTTTGGCGTGGTGATCCTGGCAGAACAGCATCAGGAAAAAGCTGGAGATCAGTTTCGACCCGGGTTTGGGGCCGATCACCTGAATGGCGGTGCGGACGATTTCAGCCGTGGTGGTGATGGCCCCACCCACGGTGCCATCGGCACGACCAGTTTTGACCAAAAGCGCGGCAAAGACATGCGGGTTGCGCACCGCGACTTTGGCGTCCTGGGGGGAAATCCCTTTGTGCTTACGCAGTTCAAAAAAGGCTTCGGCCATCTGCGGATTGAGCGGGGAGGTCTCGGGGTCATGCAGTTCGATGCCATCGGATGCAGCACCGATCGCATCCAATCCAGCACGGATTTCGCTCTCTTGCCCGACCAGCACAATCCGGGCAATGCCCTCATCACGGGCTGCGACGGCTGCCTTGATCACCCGGGGGTCGGCCCCTTCGGACAGTACGATCTTCTTTTGCGACCGGGCCGCGTTTTCCAAAAGCGTTTCCAGCGGTTTCATCGTTCACGTCTTTCTTTGGTAGGGGTGTGGCCCAAGATGGGCGTTCGTGCCGGTGATATCGAGATGTCCGCAGGGCAGGGGCATTGCCCAGCACGAGTTCCGAGTTGTTCGGGAAAATGCGCCTGATCGCCCCGGTGACGATAGGGCCAGAGCGGTGTTGTCCTTAGGTCCACAAATCCGCATCGGTCCAATCCGCACAATAGGGTCGCAGGCCCTGCTGTTTCCCGCTATGGAAACAGCATGACCCAGACCGATCCTTTCGAAATTTTCTTTGCCGTCCCACCGGGACTTGAAACTGCTTTGTGTGACGAAGCCCGTGACAAGGGGTTTGCCGCACCTCAGGCCGTGCCGGGCGGTGTGGTGACCCGGGGTGACTGGTCCGAAGTGTGGCGTGCCAATCTGGTGATGCGGGGGGCCTCACGGGTGCTGGTGCGGATCGGGTCGTTTCGGGTGTTTCATCTGGCACAGCTGGACAAACGGGCACGCAAATTCCCATGGGCCGACACGCTGCGCCCCGATGTTCCCTTGCGGGTCGATGTGACGTGCCGGCGCTCCAAGGTCTATCATGCCAAGGCTGCGGCGGAACGGATCGAACGGGCGTTGATCGAAGAGCTGGGCGCGACCATCGACCCAAAGGCCGCCATGTGTCTCAAGATCCGGATCGAAGATGACCTGTGTACCATCAGCATCGACACCTCGGGAGAGTCTCTGCACAAACGGGGTCACAAGGAAGCCGTTGGCAAGGCCCCGATGCGCGAAACCATGGCCGCGCTGTTTCTGCGTCAGGCCGGGTACACCGGACAAGAACCGGTCATTGATCCGATGTGCGGGTCCGGCACCTTTGTACTGGAGGCTGCCGAAATTGCCGTTGGCCTCAATCCCGGACGCTCGCGCGCTTTTGCATTCGAGAAACTGGCCAGCTTTGACCGGCAGGTCTGGGATCAAATGCGCGATGCCGCACCGCTCAGCCCCTGCGAACACCGGTTTTACGGTTCTGACCGCAACCCCGGTGCCATCGAAATGAGCCAGGCCAACGCCGGTCGGGCAGGGGTTTCGCAGTGGACAGAATTTCATCACCGGGCCGTCAGCGATCTGGTCCGCCCAGAGGGGCCTGCGGGGCTGGTCATTGCCAACCCTCCTTATGGGGCCCGTATCGGCAATAAAAAGTTGCTATATGCGCTGTACGGCGCATTCGGGCAGACGTTGAAAGAACGATTTTCCGGCTGGCGTGCAGCGATCATCACCAGCGACACCGGACTTGCGCGGGCCACAGGGCTTCCGTTTCTGCCTCTGGAACAGCCTGTTGCGCATGGCGGCCTCAAGGTGCGCCTGTTCCAGACCCCACGGCTGCGCTAAATCCGATCCTGGGGTACCGCGCTGCTCCCCGGACCACCATGTGATGCCCGACACATGGAATGATGCAAGAATGCGCTCTAATTTGTTGATAGAGCTTAAAAAAGCTGTTTCAGGGCCGGGCTGGTCATTCAATGGCGTCTTGATTCACGAAAGTGTCACGTTTTTCTGAAAATTGCGGAATGAGCGCTTGCAGTCCCCGATGATTAGATCTACATCAGCCTCAATTGACGCGGGATGGAGCAGCCCGGTAGCTCGTCAGGCTCATAACCTGAAGGTCGTAGGTTCAAATCCTACTCCCGCAACCACTACTGTCGAACAGGCCACCTTCGGGTGGCCTTGTTTGTTTTGGGCACCCCAAGTGCGAACAGGCCTGCCAGTTCTCCAACAATTTCAATGGTCAACGCGTCGCCATCTGGTTTCCGGCGTATCTCGCTCAGAAGGCTCCGGATGAGTGGTGTGGCCTCCGCCTTCGAAGAGAATTCGTTCAACGCAACTGGTAGGCTGGCTACATTCTCCTGGTGGACGTCAGCCAGTCCGGGGTGCCGCCATACGGGCGGTTCGTTGGTTGATGGCTGTCTCTCGGGTGTCAATTCGACTTTGCGTGCTTCCACAGCACTCACCCTGTCCTCCATGATGGGAGGAAACATGCTTAAACGATACGGTTGATTTGGGTGGTCACATTGGTCATTGCCCGCGCCGGCTTGGCACGGTCCTGTTTGATCGAACCTGCAAGTCGAATGAATTTCTCATGATAGGCGCAGACGAAGTCCGCAATGAGCTCGGGATGTACAAGTTGGTCTGTAAGACCGCACAGAACCTGATCCCCGAGGTCTGTTCGTTTGATTGTCTGGCGGTTGTCGCAGGTGCCTTAGGCAACCATTCGATAGTGGTATGGGGCATCGTGCGGGCAAAGCGTCGTTTGGCCAAATTCTGTTACAGAAACCAACGGCTTCATTGGGCTCCCTACTGCTTTGGTCGCACCAGGTACGGATGGCTGTAGGCCGCCCGAAGGAGACATTACTTTCACTTGTGGGTTGTCGCCGCACTGCGGGACGACGCGGGTTTTTGCTGATTGACAATCAATGTCGGCTCTTCAACACTCAAATTTGCGCTGCGTATCCAAGAGCTTCCGCTACCAATTGTTTAAAGAAGTACAATCGAGCCATGCGACACACTACAAATCCACCACCCCTAGCCAAAGCCTCATGAAACACCCAAACGTCTTGTGGATGGTCTCTGATCACCAAGCCTTTGCCAATCGAAAATTGAACATTGAGTATCTCCCACTCCAAAAACGACTTGGTGAGATCGGAACTACTTTTAGACGAGCCTATACAGTCTTGCCGATTTGTTCTCCGGCACGAGCATCTATGTTGACTGGGCTTTATCCGCATATGCACGGGTTGACGGAAAATGACGGGCGGTTCGGAGGCAGAGCAGAACTTGACGTCGGCGAGGCGTTGCTTCAACGCGATTTCAGGGCTGCTGGGTACCGTTGTGGATGGTTCGGGAAATGGCATCTGAACCACGACACTTCTGCGTGTGACCATGGGTTTGAAGGCTTCTCTCTGCCCGGCTACGGTTATCCGTACAATACACCGGAGTACAAAGCCTATCTTTCGAGTATTCAGTCCGGTCCCCTCTTTGCTGAAATAGAGGTGCCCGGTGAATCACGCCTTGCGCCTGCGACTCAGGTGGACCTATTGGAAGAAGACTCGTGGTACGATTATGAAGCCGGTAGCGCCATACTTCATGGCCCTGAAGAGGTCCACGAAGCGCATTTCCTTGCCGACGCTGCGATCCGATGGATTAAGAGCGTTGATAGGACCCATCCGTTCTTTGTCCGGCTTGATCCATGGGGACCACATCCGCCCTATACTGTTCCATCCGGATTTCAATCGGAGATGCGAGACGAGGATGTATTCTTGTCCCACAACTTAGACCATGATCTAGAAACACGCCCCGCGCACCACGCACAATACAGAGATCAGTGGCAACGGGATTTGCGCGAAGACAGTTTCGATTGGCCGCGTCTGACGCGCCGCGCGATCGAACATTCAATCGTGGTTGAAAGGGCCCTGAAGAAGGTCATTGATTTCCTTGAAGACTGTGGAAGGATTGAGAACACGATCATCGTCTTTTGCGCGGACCACGGCGATGCAGTTGCCTCGAACGGAGGGGTCATGAACAAAGGCAGCCTCTTGACCGAAGAAACGATCCGCATCCCTATGGTCTTTGCGGGGCCGTCCATCGCTAGGGGGAAAACGACTGACGCGCTAATCGCAAACGTCGACGTTGCACCTACACTCCTGGATCTCTGCGATCTCACGCCCAGCTCAACGCATCAGGGCCTGTCGGTGGAGGGGCAATTGCACAATCCCAGAGGTTCGGCTTTGCGCGACAAGATCATGGTCCAACACTACGGTTTGCATATCCCGATCGTCCAACGTTGCCTTGTTCAGTCGAATTGGAAGTACGTCTTGCAGGAAGATGGTTTCGAAGAATTGTACCGACTTGACGCAGATCCCTATGAACGCACCAATCTTGCAATCGAGGACCCGAATGCCAGCGCAATTCTCAATCAACTCAGGAGTGGTCTACGCAAGGAGATGGAGTCTCTCGGGGACAACCAGAAGGAAATTCGGTCTGTTCTGGACACCTTGTCAGAGTAACGAGCGTTAAGCCTCTGTGTCTCGGTCAAGTCTGTATTGGTTCAGGCTCCATTTCCATCCCGAAATTCGAGCAATTTGAAGCAACTGTAGTTTTGGGCTCGGAGCAGCCCCTCTTTGCGCAATGCATCAACGTCTTCTAAGCGGGAGGAATTACCGTCTCTACTCTCCCTACATTGTTACCCCGCCAACTTTTGGTTGACCAAGCATTGGGCTTTCAGCGCGATCTGTGAGTGTTCTCGACGATGGATTGCAGCGCGTTGCGCCTGGAGATGCCGGTGGCGCGCTTTTCATTCTTTTCCGCCATGTCCACTGTTGCGTGACCGAGGATATCACGAGTGATACCGGCATGCTCAGGGTCAAAGCCGGCGCTTGACGTTGCGGCGCAGTCGCGGAAAGCGTGGGGGCGCAGCGCCACGCCAAAGTGGTGCATCGTCCCCCTGGGAAAGTCCCGAGATTGGCCGTCTTTGGTCATTGGATCGTCGTGCTGGTTGATCCAGAGAACGTCTGACATCTTGCTCTGAAGACGTACCGGGCGAAGATTTTCCAAGTATGGGCGCATTGGTGTGACCACGTCGCGCGATAGCAAAAATCAGTGCGCTTTCTTGTCCTTCACATCCTTGGGCTGACATCGCAGGTCATTCCACTCAGTTTGATCTGCCTGGGGCCAATCTCCAAACTTCCTGACGAGAGGAATAGGATCAATCATCGTAATGACACCGTTTTGATAGCACCGCGTCGTGGCGGTCATAAGCAAACTGGTTGGACAACTCGGCAAAAAAACCGTCGTTGTCTGCAGTTTCTTGGGCCTCAGCAGGCGGCGCACCGTCTCATATTCACCGGGATCGGCGTTCGGGCAGAGCTTGGCCGCGATGTGACGGAAAAGGTGGGCGTGCACGGTCAAGCCCATTCGAACGAAAGGTGACTTTCACGAGCACGGGGACAGCGCGAAACTGGGCGTGACCACATTTTTGTCAACACGGCTTGAAGCAACGAGAACCTGCCAATACCGAAGAGGTTTGTCGAGGGTTTTTGTCCTTATCAACAGTTTGAATTTGGGTAATGAAATTTTTTACATATAGATACAATCTATGGTTGAATTAATGTACGTTTTGAATTCTTTCGGGATCAGGATTTATAACCCAGAAAAATAATAGGTTCATGCCCAACACAACCTTTATCTATAACAGTACATCCAACACCGTAGACGTAGCAGATGAGCATTTTGGCCTTAACCTTTTGTTCACACAGGACAAACTTGGCGGTGTTGCAACGACCGACTACGAAACCGTTGCAGCGTAAGCGTTTCCTGGCCCGCACCTTCCCAATTCTCACCTGACCTGAGATTTCGCACCTGACGGAGATTAGGGCAGGAGTTTCGCGATGGCGACTACGGTGGAGTTTCTCAGGGACTACGGGGTGGACATACGGACCAATGGTCAGCGACGCTGGCCGGATGAGGTCAAGGCGCGGATCGTGGCTGAGAGCTTGAAGCCTGGGGCGACAGTGAACGGGGTTGCTGCCCGGTATGGGCTTCGGGCGAACCATTTATCGGAATGGCGCAGTCGGGCGCGCGATGGCAGGTTGGTTTTGCCCGCAGTTGAAGACGATGACTTTTGTTTTGCGTCGATTGTAGTGGCGGATGATGGCGGCGATGCTCCTGTGCCAGTAGCGTCTGCACATCTGGCCAAGTCTGACGTTGCACCATCTGGTCCTATCGAGATTTGCATCGGCCAGGTGACAATCCGGCTTGATGGCGCCACAGGGGCTGCGCGGGTTGGTGAGATTGTACGGGCGATCGGTGCGCGGCCATGATGTTCCCGTCCAATCGGGTGCGGGTTCTGGTCTCGACGCAGCCTGTGGACTTCAGGAAGGGTCATGATGGCCTGGCCGCGCTCGTGTCATCAGTGCTGCGCAAGGATCCGTTCACCGGCACAGTGTTTGTGTTCCGCTCACGCCGGGCGGATCGGCTAAAGCTTTTGTATTGGGACGGCACCGGTCTGGTAATGGCGTATAAGCGGCTGGAGGATTCGACCTTCACCTGGCCCGCGATCAAGGCTGGGATAATGGCGCTGAACCATGCCCAATTCGAGGCGCTGTTTGCAGGTCTGGACTGGCGGAAGGTAAAGGCGCTGGAGAGGCGCCCACCATCTGCGGCAGAGTGAATCAACCGCCTGGTTTTGCGTGTTTTTACTGGGGCTTTGTGGTAGCTCTGGCCTATGCAAACAGCCCCCATTCTTGATCTTTCTGCCATCCCGGTTTTGCAGCGCGCAGCGGTTCTGGCATTGATGGATGAGGTGACAGCGCTGAAGGATATCACCAAGCGGCAGGAACATCTGATCGCTGAACTGAACCACGCCCTGCATGGCAAACGGTCAGAGAAGCTGTCCGAGGATGAGCGACAACTGGCGTTCGAGGATCTGTCCATCGCGCTGGCCGAGGTCGAGGCGGAAAAAGAAAAACAGGCCGCCAAAGCGGGCGACGGGACGGCCAAACCGTCGCCCAAGCGCACCATCGGCAACCTTCCCGCTGCGCTGCCGCGCATCGAAGAGGTCATCGAACCTGACAGCCTGATCTGCCCATGCGGCTGCGGTGTCATGCACAGAATTGGCGAAGACCGCAGCGAGCGGCTGGACATCGTGCCTGCCCAGCTGCGCGTCATCGTCACCGTGCGCCCGAAGTATGCCTGCCGGACCTGCACCGACGGGGTCACCCAGGCATCAGCGCCATCGCATCTGATCATGGGCGGCCTGCCGACCGAGGCCACCATCGCTCATGTGCTGGTCAGCAAATATGCGGACCATCTTCCCTTATACCGCCAGAGCCAAATACTGGCGCGCGCAGGGCTTGATCTGCACCGCGCGGTGCTGGCCGATTGGGTCGGAAAAGCGGCGTTCCATTTGAAGCCGGTTGTCGACCGGCTGGCCGACCATCTGAAACGATCCGGCAAGCTGTTCATGGACGAGACAACGGCTCCGGTGCTGGACCCGGGGCGCGGAAAGACAAAGACCGGGTATCTTTGGGCGTTGGCTCGCGACGACCGAGCTTGGGGCGGTGAGGACCCGCCCGGCGTGGTTTACTTCTATGCCCCGGGTCGTGCGGGTGAGAATGCCGAAACCTTCCTCACCGGCTTCGATGGCATCCTGCAGATCGACGGGTATCAGGGCTATAATCGGTTGACCAAACCTTCGCGCAAGGGTGGTACGCCCATTCGGGTGGCCCATTGCTGGGCGCATGCGCGCCGCAAGCTCAAAGAAGTCTTCGACCGCGACGGATCAGAGATCGCCGCAGAAGGGCTGCACCGGATCGCCGAATTTTACGCCGTCGAGGCCGATATCCGCGGTATCTCGCCCGGCCAGAGATTATCAGCCCGTCAGGCCCGCACCGCGCCGCTGGTCGCAGCCTTCGGCGACTGGCTTCAGGCGCAACGCCGCAAAGTCTCCAGTAAATCCCGGCTCGGCGAAAAGCTGACCTACATCCATAACCATTGGAATGGGCTGCAAACCTTCCTGACCGATGGCCGCGTCGAGATCGACAACAACCGCGTCGAAAACCTCATCCGCCCCATCGCCCTCAATCGCAAAAACGCGCTCTTCGCCGGCCACGACGAAGGCGGCATCGCATGGGGCCGCATCGCCTCGCTGATAGAGACCTGCAAGATCAACGGCGTCGAACCCTTCGCCTATCTCAAGGCCACCCTCTCAGCAATCGCCAACGGCCACCCGCAAAGCCGCCTTGACGACCTTCTGCCGTGGAAATTTGCGCCGTCAAGCTAATCCGCTGGTGCCATCCAGCTAACGCTTACGTTGCAGCGAATGTTGAGAACAAAGTGATCCGCTACGCAGGCGGAACTATGAGCGAAGCATGGTTTGATCCGGCCAACCCCAACGCGACAAGCAGCACAAGTTTCTTTGATGGAGAGCCAGAGAACGGTCTGACGCCCCTTGACAAAACGATGCAATACGCTGCCGACAGCAATTCCGAGCTACTTATTGTTATTCCAACCGGACGGTACTTCAATTCAAATCTACAGAGCTCTGGCTACATCTCCGTCGCTGACAAAGAAGCTATTAGAGATTTTGTCGAGGCTGTGATTGCTGATACACTGGTCACCAGCGGTCAGGTTCAGATTGCCGGATTTGAAATTGGCAACGAATGGTACCAAGATAACTTCAATTGGACGGTTGAGCAGTTTGGCGAGCTTTCCAGTCAGATCGCTAAAGTAATTCAACGAAGGATAGACAGTGTGAACAACGGACAGGATCCGATGATCTTTGTCCAATCCGGTCGAACACTTGCTGAAACGGAAGCCATCAGAGATCAATTTGGACGTGTGGAATATGATGCCGTTGATGGTGTCACCACCCATTTCTATACGACGAACTCGAATGGCAATCCAATGGGGGCCGGCGGGGGCGTCCAGGGTCGGCTGAATGATATCTACAATACATGGAATGACCCCAATGGCACCGGGGACATCCCTGTTTTGGTTTCCGAATGGAATGTCGGTGGAAATGGTCCGACAAATACATCGCTGTCTGGTCTAATGCGAAATGCGCCTTTGATGCGCACCTTTGCGGAAATGATCGAAAACGGCGTGGATATCGCCACGTTTTGGACCGCTATAGCAGCAGGGGCTGGAGCGGAGTCCCTCTCTTTGCAAGACAACGGTTCTCACCTTACGCCGACGGGCTATCTTTACCGGATGCTATCGGAAAATGTCGTTGGCACAGAACTGCAAACTCAAAACTCGGAATTCCGACTTCCCGGTGATCAGGGCTACGCAATGGTCTTTGAAGGCTCGGACCAGGCCGTTATTTACCTCACGTCTGGCACAGCCCAACAGTTGAATATCACAGCCAACTTGACGGGCTTAATCAACTCAAACTCGCATATTTACGCAACACGGCTTGGTCTGGTGGGGGCTGACAACACGGCCTATTATGGCGAGGGGACGATTGAGCACTTGACCGAAGCCGATCTTGCTCTTGATCCGGGCACAGACGCAATAGCTGCTGTCGCGCTCGGAGCCTACGAACTGATCCAGATAGTTGTTACGGACCAATCCTCGAACACTGGTATCACATTATATGGAGACGACCAAAACGCCACCCATGACGAACTTATCGGAACCATCAACGCCGACACGCTCATAGCGAACGCCGGCAACGACACTCTGATTGGGGCCGGCGGAAACGACACGCTGGTTGGAGGGCGTGGAAACGATATCTATTTTGTCAACAATGCGGGCGCTGGTATTGTTGAAAACGCCCATGAAGGCACCGATCATGTAAATGCTTCGGTTTCATTCTCACTGAGGGACTTCAGCCAGCACCTTGAAACTCTGACCCTTACTGGCAGTGGCAACATCAACGGAACCGGTAACGGGGAAAACAATACAATCACCGGAAACGCTGGCAACAACACCTTAAATGGCGCGTGGGGCGATGATACGCTCAGCGGTGGCGGCGGAAATGATACCTTTCGCGACGACGCCGGAGCGGACCGCATGACAGGAGGGGCAGGGGGCGATACCTTTGTTTTCCTAAATAACTTTGGTCAGGATGTGGTGACAGATTTCAACATTGCCCAATCCTGCGAGCATATCGACCTGAGCGCTGTGGTCTCGATCGTAAGTTTTATCGATCTGAGCAATAACCATCTCAGCCAATCCGCTGGGCACACGATCATTGATGCTGGTGGAGGCAATACGATCACCTTGCATGGGGTCAATATTAACAACCTCACAGCCGATGATTTCATCTTTTGATCCCGTTTATCCCAACACCGGGCAGGGGGACTTTACTCCTGTCCCTGGCTCTGTCGATGCCTGTAGGCGGCGATGCGGAAATGATGATCTGGGTCTGATGAAGCGACTGAAAGATATCACCGATCAGCAATCCTACGATATCCGTAACGACCCTACTCGCCGGTCAGCCCGATCATGTCAGCCACCAGAGGTTCCTCGTCAGCACATCCAACTTGCAGCCGTCTCTGTTTGAATCTGCGCAGTCCCGAACCACGGCAATCCCGACGCTCTGAGATGTGGGTCCGGTTTCGCGCACATGGTCAATACACGCGAAGGGCTCAGGAGTTCCGCCCGTTCAAGCCCAAATTGATCCACCGGATCCATTTCTAGACGGGCAACCTGTGCAACGCGCTGTTGACCGAAGGGTTATATGGCACCCTGGACGATACCCGGCGGAATCGGGCGCTATGGCACTGAGATTACAACACCGTCAGACCTCATGCACCGCCCGAGACAAAATCGCCGGACAAAGCGCTGGAGGGTTGAGCCATGTGACGGCCGCGCGCCCGGTGTGCTGCTCAGACCGCAACCGACGACGATCAAAACCAAACCCGCGAACGCGCGTCATGAACGAGGGATCAGCGGGGGCGGGCGGGTCATGGCCCTTGACTGCCAAGCCACAACAATCGCAGTGATCGGATGATGTGGGCCTGCGCTGGCACGTCCCGATACGGCCTCAACTGGACCCCTGACAACGAAGCCATCAATACAGGGCCTTTTGCATTTGGCGGGCGCGGTTGATGGCAAAGCTCAGCGGGTCAGATCGCGCATTCCGCTTTCGAGCCCCGACAGGGTCATTGGCACCATGCGGTTTTCAAAGATTTCCTGAACCATGCCGATGGAATGGGTGTAGTCCCAATATTTTTCGGGCACCGGATTGATCCACAGGTTTGATGTCCATTGTTCACGCGCGCGCTGAAGCCACACCTGGCCGGCTTCCTTGTTCCAATGTTCACTGGCTCCGCCGGGATAGGCGATTTCATAGGGCGACATCGAGGCATCGCCGACAAAGATGCATTTGTAATCTGGCCCATAGGTGCGCAGCACTTCGTGGGTTGGGGTCTGTGCGTCCCAGCGGCGGCGATTGTCCCGCCAGACACCTTCGTACAGGCAATTGTGGAAATAATAGTATTCCAGATGTTTGAATTCGGTGCGGGCGGCAGAAAACAACTCTTCGACCACCTTGATATGCGGATCCATCGACCCGCCCACATCCAGAAACAACAGCACCTTGACTGCATTGTGACGTTCGGGGCGGGTTTTTACGTCGAGATAGCCGTTCTCAGCCGTGGATCGAATGGTTCCGTCCAGATCCAGTTCTTCGTGGGCCCCTTCGCGGGCCCAGCGGCGCAGGCGTTTCAGCGCGACTTTGATATTGCGGGTCCCCAGTTCAACCGTGTCATCCAGGTTCTTGAATTCGCGTTTGTCCCAGACTTTGACAGCGCGCTGGTGACGGCTTTCCTTTTGGCCGATGCGCACGCCTTCTGGGTTGTACCCATAGGCCCCAAAGGGGGACGTCCCGGCGGTGCCAATCCATTTGTTGCCGCCCTGATGGCGGCCTTCCTGCTCCTTGAGCCGCTCCTTGAGCGTTTCCATCAGCTTGTCGAACCCGCCCAGGGCTTCGATCTCGGCCATTTCTTCAGGGTTCAGGTGATTCTCCGCCATCTTGCGGAGCCACTCTTCGGGGATGTCGACGGCGTCCATCACCTGCTGTGCAGTGATCTGTTCGAGCCCCTTGAAGCTGGACGCAAAGGCGCGATCGAATTTGTCGATATTGCGTTCGTCCTTCACCATTGATGTTCGCGCGAGATAATAGAACTCTTCGACGTCATACATCGCCAGTCCCTGTTTCAGGGCCTGCAGAAAGGTCAGATACTCGCGCAGGGAAACGGGCAGGCCCGCGTTGCGAAGATTTTCAAAGAAGGGCTGGAACATGGCAGTCCGATTGTCAGAGGGCGAAACGGTCGATTAGTACCGTCAGAATAGTCGCCACAATCCCCAGTGCGATAGCGTAAACCGCTGCATATTGCAGGATATCCGCTATTGCGCCGCCACGTTTTTTTGCTGCCCGCGCGCCAAGGATTGCGCCCACTACAATCGCTGCAATGATGATCATGTTATCAGATGCCCGTTTTTTGTTGCGGGTTCAGCGCCGAGATTTCCTGCATCTTGGCCCGAACCGCCCAGTCCGAACCGAACCCGTACCGTGCCCAGCCAAGGCTGTCCAGCCTGACAATCCGCGCCTGGTCCGGGCGATTGATCAACTCCAGCGCTTCGGCCTGCAACATCATCAATGTTGACAGCAGCGCCGCATTTTCCGATTGCGCGGCGACGGGCAAATAGGGGCGGATATTGGCCAATGCGCCATCACCGTTGCCTTTGGTAATCTGATAGGCCGCAATCTGCGTCGATACATAGGCGCGATGCAGCTGTGTATCGGGAGAGTTTTCCAGGAACTGCATGGCGCTGTGATAATGGCGTTGGGCCAGATCGGGATCGTGCCCTTGGGTCATTCGGCCCAGTATATAGTGGCTAAAGGCGCGGCGGTGATCGCGCCAGCCCATTTGCTGGGCCGTGGCGGCGGCGGCATGGGCGGCCTGACGTCTTTGTTCGGGCTTGGAGCCGGGGCCAAGTGCGGCCTGAACGTTTTCAACCCAGGATCGGGGGGTGACGGCCACGGGGCGTGTCGGCAAACCAACGCCTTGGGGATTGAGCCGCGCCAAAATGCGCGGCAACTGGGCGGCGACCTGACCTTTGGTCATACCGGTGCGCAGTTCCGGCGCATACGTGGCGCGCAGGATCAGCATGTCAAACCCGGTCAACACCGTATGGACATTGTCGTCATTGAACACGGAATCCGGCAGGCGATACAGATCATTCAGCGGTCCGATGGCCTGGGCCAGCTCTTCGTGCAGGCAATCGCGGATTTCCTGTGGGCTGGCGTCCCGCGGGATAAAAACACCCAGCCGGGACCGGTCGCGCAGCAGGGCCCAATTGGTCTTGGGGCTGTGTCGGTTGCGCCGGTATTCAGATAGGCTGGACGCGTTGGGCACGACGAAACAGGCGGCCTGGGGCAGCGCCCGTCTGATCTCCGAGCGGTCTACAGCCTCGATGGTGATATTGGCATCGCTGCCTTGAACCTGTCGGATGTCAATTCCGGCTTCGGTTCGAAAGCGGGCCAGAAGCCGGGTCAGATCGTGTCGCAGGTTCGACGGCGGTGCGCCGGTCACCCGGACAGAGATCGGCGTTTCAAACCGTGTGAAGACCGGCAATTCACGGCCGCTTTCCAGCTGAAAATGCAGATCCAGGAAATCGGCGGCGATATTGCCGTTGGATCGGGCAGGGGCGCTGGGGTGGGCGACGGAAAACGCCTTCATCGGGGGCAGGGAGCTTTCCGCGATCTGCGCCCGCGACGGCGGATCCTCGAATGGAACCGTGTCGCAGGCCGCGACCAGGGCAAAGACCGAACTGGCAAGTAGCAAAGATCGGATCATGCGTGTTTGGCCTCGCGCGGTTGAATCTGCCATACACTCGTCGCGCACAGGTTTTCTGCACGCTGCAAACGCGTTTCAATCGTTACCAATTCAAAAACTATCAGGGGCAATGCAAACGATCCCATTGATGACAATCACATGTCAGATATCGCTATTGTGATACGTCATTTGGGCGAAACTGTGAAGCGAAACAGCCGCCACCGCGGCAATTGTGGGGTCAACGTCGTTTCCGATGGGGCGACGGCGCATCCGGAGATGCGCCGATCAGGTGATCACCGACGTCCGCGCGCCATAAAGGCAAGACGTTCGAACAGATGTACGTCCTGTTCGTTCTTGAGCAAGGCACCGTGCAGCTTGGGCAAGGCATCCGCGCCGCCCCGTGCCAGATCTTCGGGCGTGAGGTCTTCGGCCAGCAACAGCTTGAGCCAGTCCAGAACTTCGGAGGTTGATGGCTTTTTCTTGAGCCCGGATGTCTCGCGAATTTCATAGAACTGGGTCAGGGCCGTGGTGAGCAAGGTGTCCTTGATACCGGGGTGGTGGACTTCGACGATCTTGCGCATCGTGTCCGCGTCCGGGAACCGGATGTAGTGAAAGAAGCAGCGGCGCAGGAAGGCATCAGGCAGCTCTTTTTCGTTATTCGACGTGATGATCATGATCGGGCGGTGTTTGGCCCGGATGGTTTCGCCGGTCTCGTAGACATGGAACTCCATCTTGTCGAGCTCCTGCAACAGATCATTGGGGAACTCGATATCGGCCTTGTCGATCTCGTCAATCAGCAGGACAACTTTTTCGTCCGCATCAAAGGCTTCCCACAGCTTGCCCTTTTTGATGTAGTTTTTCACGTCGTGGACGCGTTCTTCGCCCAATTGGCTGTCGCGCAGGCGGCTGACCGCGTCGTATTCATACAGGCCCTGTTGGGCGCGGGTGGTGGATTTGACATTCCATTCGATCATCCGAAGACCCAATGCGCCGGCGACCTGGCGTGCCAGCTCGGTTTTTCCGGTGCCGGGCTCGCCCTTGACCAGCAGCGGACGTTCCAGTGTCACCGCGGCATTGACCGCAACGGTCAGGTCTTCGGTTGCGACATATTCGGCGGTGCCGTTGAATCTCATGTGGGTCCTCGCGCGTGCGTGTGTAATTTCGTTGCGCACCATACCAGCCCGCGCTGGCGCAGCAAGAGCACGACCGGGCAAATGTCGGACATTTGGGGACATGACGCGGCGTAGGACGTTTGGCTGGATTGCAACCTGCAACCGTGCGGAACTGAGTCGCGGCTGCGCAACAATATGTCCCGACCGAGCACAATGTCTCCGAGATTGCCGCGTGACCACACGGAACCACATTTATCACCGCCACGACAGGGCATACCGTAACAGTCTGCATTTTATTGCATATTTGGCCGCTAACGGTAGCGGACGTTGCGGCAGGCCCGCCAAGCTGTTTTTGTGTAGTGACAATCTGCTAGCGACCCGTTAAAGCCTGCGTCCAGAGGGGGAGCCAGAGGTCGGCATTCATTTCTTCAGCTGTCAAATCTGGCCAGACCGAAGGAGCGGAAATGAACCAGGAAGTGCTTCTGCCGGATGACTACAAGCCGGCCGAAAATGAACCTTTCATGAACAAGCGGCAGCAGGAATATTTTCGTCGCAAATTGTTGGATTGGAAACAGGATCTTATGGCGGACAGCCGCGATACGATCGAAGGTTTGCAGGACGGCACGCGTAATATTCCGGATGTGGCTGATCGCGCAAGCGAAGAAACTGACCGTGCGCTGGAACTGCGTACTCGGGATCGCCAGCGCAAGCTGGTGTCCAAGATCGACGCGGCATTGCGTCGGCTGGATGAAGGTGAATTCGGATACTGCGAAGTGACCGGAGAACCGATTTCGTTGAAACGTCTGGATGCGCGTCCCATCGCGACGATGAGCCTGGAAGCCCAGGAACGTCATGAGCGTCGGGAAAAAGTGCATCGCGACGACTAAATTTGCCATGCCTTAGGCGTCGGGCGCTGCAATATCTGCGCGTCCGCTCATGAACGGTACAGGAAACGGCCAGAATCTTGGGGTTCTGGCCGTTTCCTTTGTTTCACTCAGATTTGCCGCGGTTTCCGGGAATTGTCTGTTGCGGGGCGCGCCGGGGTGTTTAAAACCCGTGTTCACACCCCGAGGCTGACACACAAGAGGATCACCATGAGTCTGAACGGTCGAAAGATAACGATTGTCGGGGCCGGGATTGGTGGTCTGGCGTCGGCGCTGTGTCTGCAGCGCAAGGGGGCCTGTGTCACCGTTTTGGAACAGGCAGATGCCATTTCCGAAGTCGGGGCCGGGCTTCAGATTAGCCCCAATGGCGTCGCCGTGCTGCGGGCGCTCGGGCTCGAAGAGGGGCTGCGTGAAACATCGGTCCAGGCCCGTTCGGTGGTGTTGCGCGATTACGCCCAAGGGCAGGACGTACTGTGTCTGGATCTGGAGCGTTACGCCAGCGACCAGGCCTTTTACTTTGTTCATCGTTCGGATCTGATCACGCTGTTGGCGAATGCGGTGCGCAAGGCTGGTGTACAGGTGCGCCTGCTACAGAAAGTCGCCAAGGTCGTACCGGACATTCAGGCCCCCACGGTTTGGCTGGCAAACGGAGCCCAGGCGCGCCCGGATCTGGTTGTTGGGGCCGATGGGTTGCATTCACGGGCGCGCGTCGCGCTGAATGGTGACGATGCGGCGTTCTTTACGGGGCAGGTGGCCTGGCGGGCCACGATTCCCAACGATCTGAACCTCCCGGCGCAAGCCCAGGTGTTTATGGGGCCGGGTCGCCATATGGTGTGCTATCCGCTGCGCAATGGTGAACGGATCAATATCGTTGCGGTTCAGGAACGCGATGCCTGGGCCGATGAAGGGTGGCATTTCTCGGATGACCCGGAAAACTTGCGGGCCGCCTTTTCAGATTTTGGGGGCGTGGGGCATGAAATCCTTGCGCGGGTCGATACGGTCGGTCTGTGGGGGTTGTTCCGCCACCCGGTTGCAAAGCATTGGTATCGGGGCAATGTGGCGCTGGTCGGGGATGCCGCACATCCGACACTGCCCTTTATGGCGCAGGGGGCCAATCTGGCAATGGAAGATTCATGGGTGTTGGCCGATTGCCTGGATCAGATCCAGGATTCTGATCTGGCCCTGATGCGGTATCAAACCCTGCGACGCCCCCGGGCGGCCAAAGTGGTCGGTGCGGCCAATGGCAATGCGTGGAAGTATCACCTGCGTCTGCCGCCAGTGCGCGGGATGGCACATATGGTGTTGGGATTAGGCGGGCGACTGGCACCTCGGCGCATGGTACGCCAGTTCGACTGGATTTATCGCCATGATGTCACAGCGGGCGCAGCGGCCCGCTGACATCGCGCTGTTGGATCAAAGATCCAGATCGACCCAGACCGGCACGTGATCTGACGGCTTTTCCCGCCCGCGCACATGTTTGTCGATTTCGCATGCGCGCAGCAGATCCGCAGCCTGTGCGCTGAGCAGAAAGTGGTCGATTCGGATGCCGTCATCGCGGTTCCAGGCACCGGCCTGATAATCCCAGAACGAATAATGCCCCGGACCCGTATGGCAACTGCGAAAGGCTTCGGTGAATCCGAGGTTCAGAATGCGACGGAACGCAGCGCGGCTTTCGGGTCGGAACAGGGCGTCTTTGCGCCAGGCGTCCGGGCGATTGGCGTCCTCGGCCTGGGGGATGATGTTGTAGTCACCCGCCATCAAAACCGGCATCTCGCTGGCCAGAAGATCGCGCGCGTGATCGTGCAGGCGCTGCATCCAGGCGAGCTTGTAGGCATATTTGCCGCCTGCCACCGGGCTGTTGTCGGGTTCCAGTTCCACGGGGTTTCCATTGGGCAGATACAACCCACAGATGCGGATCGCCTGTTTGCCGACCACTGTGGCCTCGATCCAGCGCGCCTGTTCATCGCTGTCATCCCCTGGCAGGCCCCGGCTGACGTCTTCGAGCGGCAATTTCGACAGGATGGCGACACCGTTAAAGCTTTTCTGTCCGTGGGTTTCCACATTGTAGCCACGGGATTCAAACAGATCGCGCGGAAAGGCATCGTCGATGGATTTGATTTCCTGCAGCAGAACAACATCGGGCTGTGCTTCGTCCAACCAATCGGGCAGGGCCTGAGCCCGGGCTTTGATACCGTTGATGTTGAAGGTGGCGATCTTCATGACCTGTCTCCCGGATGTCTGGCGCTGATGTTCTATCGCTGAACCCGTCGCGCAGGGCAAGCGTCAGGGGTGTTTCAATATCGAAAAATACGAATCGAACGAGAGCAGCGAACAGTGATTCCCGTTCGATTCGGACACAACCTATAGCTGCATGGCGTCGTTTGGTGACACATTTGGGGGGTGTGGATAAGTTTTTTGACTCTGATTAGAGTCATCACGTTTGGGAATTGAGTCAACTTTCTATTCGACTTTCTTAATGTGGATAACTTGGCGCAAGAACACCTTTTGGTAGAAAAGCCTCTTTTCAGGTCGCCTTCTGGGTGCAAGCGTTGAGGCACGATCAACTTCACAACTGGGGACTTCTGCCATGAACGCTCAACTCAAAGCCTACGACATCGAAACCGCTCTCACCAGCACGCCTGTCAACAGCCTGTTGGACGGCGAAGGAACTGCGATGTTCTCGTCCGGTTCTGCACCTGTTCTGACAACCGATCTGTTGGATGGTGACGCAACTGCTTTGTTCTCATCAGGCTCCGCTCCGACCGCATCGACTGCCACGATCACCGGCGAAGGGGTCGAGATGTTCTCGTCCGGTTCTGCGCCTGTTCTCAGCTCAACCGCTTTGACGGGCGAATTGGTTCAGATGTTCTCGTCAGGCTCCGCTCCTGCGGCATCGGCAGACGCCACCACCGGCGAAGGTGTGCATATGTTCTCGTCAGGCTCCGCACCTGCGGCATCGGCGGACGCCACCACCGGCGAAGGCACCCAGATGTTCTCGTCAGGCTCCGCACCTGCGGCATCGGCAGACGCCACCACCGGCGAAGGTACCCAGATGTTCTCCTCGGGCTCCGCTCCTGCGGCATCGGCAGACACCACCACCGGCGAAGGCACCCAGATGTTCTCCTCGGGCTCCGCACCTGCGGCATCGGTAGACGCCACCACTGGCGAAGGCACCCAGATGTTCTCCTCGGGTTCTGCACCTGCGGCATCGGCGGACGCCACAGCGGGTGACGCCACCCATATGTTCTCGTCGGGCAGCTGATCCGCGGGACACCGTCTGAAGTTGGTAACGGAGCGTTCAGAGAACGCATTTGAAAATAGGAAAGCAAACCAAATGTCGAATGTCATTCGCCTGAACGTTCCGTCCCAACGTCAAAGCAAGCGCGATCGCCGCGCGGCCTTGATTGCCAGCTTTGCCCAGCATCGTCGGTTCGGTGATGATGTGTTCTGGCTCAAGGAAAATGCCGAACTTCTGAATATCCTGGAATGTACGGGCCAAACGCTTGACGAGGATGCGCTGGCCCCGCACCAGGGTTTCTATGCCCAAGTCGAAAAACGCATGGGGTTCTTTCCACAATATTATCGCTTTTTGCTGTCGATTTGTCTGGATCTCGAAGATCTGGGGCTCACCGGGACCAAAGGCGAAGCCCTGGCTGCTTGGATAGACCGCCAAGGACTGGCCGAAGCTGAATTGTCAGACCTTCAAAGGGCCGAAGCGCGCCGCCTATTGGCACGCCGTGGCGTCACTGCGTTGGAATGGGACACCAGCCTGACAGATCGGTTGCATCGTTTTGTTAACCGTTCCGAAACTTTTGCGATGCCCAATAAGAAGGCCGCATATGAGTTGACCCACATCGTGTTCTATCTCTCTGAATATGGCCGTCGCGATCCGCAACTGGACCAGGCGGCAGTTACCAGCCTCGAATATGCGGGGATCCTGGCCTATTTGGACCAGAACGCTGATCTGCTGGCCGAAATCTGTGTCGCCTTGCGATACGCAGGCAAAACCCCTTCGCAGATCTGGGAAGACTGGCTGGAGCGAGAAACCCATCGGTTTACCGTTTCAACCGGACCACAGGTCAGCCCGCAAGACGATTACCATGACTATTTTGTCTGCAATTGGCTGATGTCGGTGTCCGATCGTGACAGTTTCACCAAACCCGCCGAATTCGACAAGATGAGCTTTGCCCGCGCCGCGCCCTATGCCGCGCCGCTGCGGGACATGTCTGAAACCATGTTCAAGCTGGAAGATCAGCGCAGCGACGATTGGCAAGTCATGCGTCCGCATGTTGAAAACGCGCTGAGCGAGATCGGCCATGACATCCTGACCGAAGCGCAGATGAGTAGCGACAAGTTTGAGAGCTTTTTTGCCGGGTTCGCCCGTACCAGCATGCAGGGCGGGGTGCTGTTGTGATGAACGCAACGATGCAGAACACGGCCATTGGGGCCGGGCTGGTCATTATCTACACCGCGCTGATTTCTTCAGCGGATGCGATTACCAAACTGATTGCGGGCGGCTATGCCGCACCGCAATTGTTCTGTCTGTCCGGGTTGATCGTCGTGGGGCTGAGCGCGCTGGCGGACCGCCACCCATCCCAGCGGCGGGGGCTGCGAACCACCTGCCCACGCGCCATGGCGCTGCGGTCCGGGGCGACCGTCCTGGCAGCCGTGAGCTTCTTCTATGCGTTCAAACTGTTGCCTTTTGCCGAAGTATTCCTGTTCATCGGTCTGATGCCGCTGTTGTCGGGGCTGATGTCGGGCATGGTTTTGGGGGAACACGTCCGGCCCTCTGCCTGGGTCGCTTTGGTGGCCGGGTTTGTTGGGGTTACGTTCCTGTTTCCGGCTGGGGTTCATTCCATTTCATGGGGCCACGGGTTTGCCTTTGCTGCTGCTGTGTTCGGGACGTTTTCCATGGTGATGGCCCGGTTTATCGGACGATATGAAACCAATGCACTGGCGCAGGTCTTTTATCCCAATCTGGCGATCTTTGTTTGTATGGGCGCGGTGCTGCCGTTTGTCTGGAAGCCGATGCCGATCAGCGATCTGGCCTGGGTGGCGACCTATGCAGGGCTGTTGTTTGGGGCACGCTGGGTGGTTGTCGTGGCGCTGCGCCTGCTGGCCGCCTATGCTGTCACGCCGCTGATGAATCTGCAATTTGTCTGGATGGTTTTTCTGGGCGCGGTGTTTTTTGGCGAGCTGCCAGCAGCGGGAACCTATGTCGGGGTGAGCTTTGTCATCGGATCTGGGCTATTTCTGGTTTGGGACTTCACCCATACAAGCGATGTCGCGACAAGAACCGTAAAACCCAGTATCATTAAAGAGCTAAACTCATAATATTCGTAGCCCAGTATTTTCCGATCTATTTCTAAGACATGCCAACAGGCGGGGCAACAGAATGGCAGTTGCAAAGACGAACGTGCGTATTTTCCAGCTGCGCTCCATGCGGGCTCCGGGCAACACGGGACCATAGGTGTGTCCCTTCCCGTGTCGTCCAAAGGGTGGTGCAGTCGGCTGGGGCAGGTCAGGATCGCAGACCGGACACATGCGTTTGGTTCGGTTAGACTGCGCGATGTCGACCGTGATGAAGCAGGCCGCGAATGGCGGTCGATCCACAGGCGGTTGCGGTAAGGTGAGACCGTTGCCGGGATCCGGGGCGCCACATCGGGCGAGAGTTTCCATGACATGGCAAAAGCGACCCATGCGACCGAAAAGAACGCCCGAAAGGGCGAGAGCGGAACAATTGGTGTGTGCACGGGGCACCATCTTGGCTCATTGAACGGGGCGACATTACCAACCTGACCGCACCTGCGCTGTTGGCACAGCTGACACACGCGGTTCAGTCACGACCAGAAATTCGGCTGTGTTGACAGACGTGCCCGGCGACACGGCTGGAAGCACGCCACTTCGGCAAGAGACCCCCGGCGAACCAATCCAAGGACGCCGTCACAAGTGACCCAAACGGTCCGTAATGCCTGGGGCGGGGTCGATCTGGTGCGATTGGCAGAACCTGATACCTTCGCCGCCAATCTCGCACCACTGCGCAAAACCGTTCGGGTCGCTTAGGCCAAACCGTCTTTCGGTGGGTCTGATCAGGTGCTGTCCTGTCTGAGCAGGTACGCGCACCGAGTCGCGATCTCCAACCATCGCCCCGTCTGCGTCGTTCCCGACACTGTCGCATTCCGTTGGAAAAACCAATGCATCAAGCGCGCGGATCGCATGACGAAGATGCGCCTGCCGACAGAAGAATTCATCCGACGCTTTCTGATCCACGTCCTGCCCTTCGGCTTCCATCGCATCCGACACTCGAGCTTTTTGGCTAACGCCATCCGTCGCGACAAGATCACGAAGATCAGGCGTTTGCTGAATTCAGGTACAGGTTCTGGTGCCGACATCGGGTGAAAAAACCCGCGACACCCCCGACGAACCACATGCGCAACAGCCTTGCCCCAAATGCAGCGGCGCAATGGTTATCGTTCAGACCTTTCTGCGCGTCCAAACACCCAAATGCCGCGCACCGCCATGGGAGGATGCCGCATGATACGACGAGCAAACCCGGCCCGTTCCTGCGCAGTCGATGGAACACTTAAAGCCCATCTGCGCCGGATCGGAGCGCGATCATTTACCAGCCTGTTTGGTGCCCTCAGCGAAATCTGCGACCTATATACTCCAGATGAATGCTGGAACTACTTTCGCGAGGCAGGATATGCTTCTACGTAAACTGGAAACGCTTTAGTGCGCCCAACTCGACAAATTCAGGACTGCACAAGGCATGTGGCGTAAGATCCCGAGTCCAGATCGTAAAACCGTGTTGGGAAAATCAATTGGACTACAGGCCCTGTCATCACACAGTCGGTCACTCTGATTATCGACCTCTGCAGCCGTAATGCACAATCCCCATGGCAACTTCTTGTCAGGCTAGTCGCCGTTGCAGCTCACGCTGACAGCAGCTTTCATTCCAACTAGGGCAATCGAGACTATGGATTCGGGAGCCCAATTGTTCCCATGTTAGTTGAGAGTGTTTTTATGGATCTCGCCGTTTTTCATCACGAACGGGATCGTATCGACGGAGGATGTTGGGCGCGGCGCAGATCCGAACATCGACTCGGATGCCCCGATCACACTGAGATCTTCCAGCGGATCGCCGTCCACCAGGATGATGTCGGCGTAGGCACCTTCTTCTATCACGCCGATCTTTCCCTCCGGGTAGGGGTTCATGATGCCACTAAGTGCCAGCAGTTTGCCCGCATCCGATGTCATAGCCTGCAATGTGCGTAAGTTGCCAAATGATCGACCCCACTGGGTAATCTGGAAGTCGCGAGTCTGTCGCCACGCGGGAGGTGTCACGGCAAGGGAATCGGAACCAAATGCCATGTTGATGCGATATTCATTGGCCAGCTTGATCCATGCCTCGCCGTTCTTGTTGACCCGTGCGGTCTTAGCATAAGCGGGGAGAGTGGGATTGCCGTAGTATGGATGTTCCAAAATGTCTGGTGCAAACGCCGCCATCGCGGGCACCACCCACGCATCCGCCTCGGCCACCATCTTGAAGGTTTCGGGCTCGGACATCAGGTTGCCATGCTCGATCGATACCACTCCCGCGCGAATAGCGTTCTGAACCGAGATGTCCGTGTAAGCGTGCACAGCCGAATACGTCCCGAAATCACCGGTTGCCTTGACCATCGCGGCCAATTCCTCGGGCGTGCCTTGTATCGAATCCAATGGATCACGCTCTGAAGTGACCCCGCCGCCCGACATCATCTTCACAAAATCCGCACCCCCTGCCAAGTTGTTGCGCGACGCTTTTAGAACCGCGTCACCACCGTCGGCCAGTGTGGTCAGGCCAAGTCCTTCGAGATAGGATTTTTCACCGCTCAACACAGTGGGGTTCCAACGCCAGTCGCCATGACCGGACGAGGCACTGACGCAAGCCCCCGACAGATAGATGCGGGGTCCCGTCAGGGTGCCGATGTCGATGTGTTTCTGGAGACCGGACGACGTACCACACAGATCGCGCACCGTGGTCACGCCCGCAGGCAGGTATTCTTGCGCGCTTGCGTAGGCCAAACCGCCCAGCTCTTCCCAAGTCATCAGTTGCGCGCCCTGAATGGCGCGGTCATTGCCCGAGCCGACAAACTGCATGTTCAGATGCACATGCATGTCGATGAGACCCGGCATTAGAGTTCGACCGCCGCCATCGATCATGACAGCGTTTGCAGCCGCCAAGGGCGCGGCAGAAACGGCCCTGATAAGGTTACCTTCGACGAGAACATTGGCGTTCTCTATGAGAGCCTCTTTCACACCGTCGAAAATATTCACATTGGTGAAAAGCGTTTGTGTCGGAGTGTCCTGTGCGGACGCAACGCTGGTAGAGAACACGGCAGCGGCAATGACCGATTCAAAAATCCAGGCCTTTTTTTGAATAGACCGGTTCTCCATAACTCTTCCTTTTCTAATTGGTTTTAAGGATGCGCGGGATACCGAGGGTAAAATTGGGGTACGCCACCCCGCGCTACGCTCAGTTGAGCGTGTTCTTATAGATCGCACCGTCTTTCATGATGAGATGCATCGCCGGGATCTCTCCGGGTTTGCGATCCGGTGCGTCGAACAATTCTTTGCTGCCACCTATCAGTGTGATGTCTTCCAGCGGGTTGCCATCGATCAATAGGATGTCAGCATATGCGCCTTGCGCGATCACACCGAGGGACCCGGCAGGATATGGGTTCTGGCCACCCGTGAGAGCGGCGAGATCGCCACCGATGGAGGTCATGGATTTCAGCGTCTGCAAAGTGCCAAACTTGTCCGCCCAGAACCAGATCTCGTGATCGCGGCTACGGATCGCGTTCGCTGGCGTAACCGTGACGGTATCTACACCAAAGGTGGTCTTTTCCAAAAGCTTGGGAAATTTCAAAAGAATATCTGGAATCCGTGCCATCCCCTTGGCAACCAACAATGATTTGGCTTTGTTCACTGACGGCTCCGGTCCAAACGTGCGCTCGATTGCTTCGAGAGAAGAAACCGAGAGCTGTGGATTATAGAACACGCCTGCGTCGACCATCATTGCGGCTGTTTCCTCATCCAGAAACTGCCCATGCATGATCTCTCCCAGGCCGAGGCGCAAACCGCGTTGAATATCGGGTGGGTTGTTCACATGCGCCGTTGCGTAGGTGCCCCAATCATTCGAAGCTCGGACCACGGCTGTCACTTCCTCGTCGGTGGCCTGTATCGTATGCAAGCCGTCCTTCGACGAGAAGACACCGCCGCTCATCATCATCTTGTTCAACTCAGCACCGTTTGCGAGGTTCTGTCGGGCGGCACTCAGCGACGCATCGTGCCCATCAACGACATAGGCCAGGCCAAGCTGTGCGACTTTGCCTGTGTTTCGGCTTTCGAGCGTGTTTTGCCCCTTCAGTCTCCAGTCACCATGCCCGGAAGTTTGGCTGATTACGGCACCAGCGTGGTAAATCCGAGGACCGATGGCAAAACCGCCGTCAATTGCGCGGCGAATCCCAACCTGCAGGGCACCGACGTCACGCACGGTCGTGAAGCCATCCATCAAGATGCTTTGAGCCGTAAATGCCGCCATTGCCCCGACTTCTTGCCAGTCACGATCCTCAAATGTATCGTAGCCACCCACCATATGTTGCATGTTCAGATGCACGTGACTTTCGATAAGCCCCGGCATCAATGTGCGGCCACCGCCGTCAATGACCGTGGCGTCCGGTGCATCAATGGCATCCGTTGACACAGCCTTGATCAAATTGCCTTCGACCAGAACGCTGGCGTTCTCAATCAGAGATTCGTTCACCCCATCAAAGACATTCACATTGGTGAACAACGTCTGCGCTGGTGTATCCTGAGCGAACGCAAAGCTGGCAGAAAAGGTTATTGCCGCAGCTAACGCCGCAACCCCAGTCGTATATTTCGACAGAACTTTCATTGGCTTCCCCTGAGATGACCGAGAACAAAATTTGGATCTCTTCTCTAGGCAGAATGCCCGATACTTAAACGAATTACCTGACAGTTCGAGGCGGCCCATTACGATTGCCGTTACAAAGTGTCAGGTTTTAGCGGGTTCCCTCTCCATTTTCCTGACGATCCGTCTCTACTCTTTAACGTGTGACAAGTGAGGGCGTTCTTGTGGCTGCAGATCATGATCGGAGTGACATACCGATGGTTCGGACCACTGTATTGGCTCCTGTGGTTCAGGCGTTGAAGGCCTGCGGCGAAGACATTGACGTTTTTCTAGCGGCTTTTGATCTTTCCGTCGCGCCCATTACAGATCCGACGTCTTACATACGAAATGATATTGTCTATCGGGTGTATGCAGCGGCGGCTGAGCTACGCAATGATCAGTGTTTCTGCACGTCCGTTGGTCGCACATCAACCTTGCAGACTTCCTTCCGTTCGGCGCCGCCCTTGAGGAGGCCACGACAATTGGTGGGTTTATCTCTCGCTTCACCCAAGCTGTGGCCAGCGAGACGAACTCCATCTCTCAGAGCCTGTTCGTCGAAGACACCACGGCATATTTTAGCGCCAAACGGAAGTTTGTCCCAACCGTGTCACCGGCCCACATCGACGGCTTTATGATTGGGATTTGGATCACATTCTTGCATGAAGCACTCGATTTCCGCTGGGATCCGGCTTCGGTGTTGGTCAGGATGTGCGATCCGGCTGTTCTACCGCAAGAGTTTCACGGCATCCGGGCGATCAAGAGCAATGACCTGGGCTTTTCCATTCGGTTTCCAGCTGCATGGTTAACGATTCCACTGAATGGGGTATTCGCGCCCAAAGACACGGACGATTTAGTCGGTCCGCAACTGGATATGCTCGCTCCGAAGGGGTTTGTGGAGGCCATTCGGGCAATACTGGAGAAACACATCAGCGAGAATGATCTGAGTGTTGAAAAAGCGGCAGAGCTGTGCGGGTTTTCAAAATCTGCACTGGCACGCAGATTGGCCAAATTTGATACGACCATTATCGAGATTCTGACAGTTCTCAAAATGGACTCTGCAAAGCGAAATCTGACCAGTTCCAATGCCTCTATCCAGAGCATTGCGCTTGGGCTTGGTTACTCTGACGCAACGGCGTTTAGCAGAGCATTTCGAAAGCGTACCGGGTTATCCCCTCGTGCCTACAGGCAATCAGTCAAAACAATGGACCAATAGCAATGATCGTGATCATTAGCATTCTACTTACCGTATTCTTCCTGTTCGCGAGTTCGATCAAAATATTCGGATGGCAGGACAAGATATTCCAAATCCAGCTTGAAATGTTCAAAAGCTACGGCCTGAACAGAGGCATTATGCGACTGGTGGGCATGGTTGAGTTGTTTGGTGCTATCGCTATCTGGTTCTCGGGTACAATCTTCTCACCGCTTGGGGCCATGGCGCTGCTCGGCACTTCGATTGGGGCCATCGGGTGCCATTTGATTTTCGACACTTGGAAGCAGGGTGTGCCAGCGATGATAACAGGGACACTATCCGCAGTCATTTTGTGGAACAGTAAGGAACTGATCTTGAGCTTGGTTTGACTGGCGTACCGGTCATTTCCAACCTTCATTCGTCAGGAGCGCAGCGACTGACCGGTTCCCGCCCAAAATGTAGAATGGTAAAATCTGCTTCGGGCCGGGGGGTATAAAAGAAACACTTTTTCGCCTTTTGGCCAGCTCTGGTCGGTCTGGAAACCGGGCTGCACGCACCAAGCAGGTGCGATAGGGAAATCCGTATGGTGCCGGAAAATAATGGTATGGAATGAGTTGCGTGACCAACGTGTCACCTGACAGCCAAGGTATACCCGCAGGTGCGCCGGTTCGGTTTTAACATATTGATGGTAGATGATTTACGTATCTTGGGCCGCGGGCCCAGTTCATGCCCGACGATCATCCCAAGCCGGTCCTGCCAAGGATCAAGGCGCTGGGGAAGCTGCGCACTGATCCCTGATTACATCGAAAACGATGTCCCGCAACCGCAGGATGAGGTGGCGTTCGGGTTGTTGATGACAAACCGGGCACCAATCAGCTCTTCGGTGAAATCGATCACCGCGTTTTCCAGAAACGGCAGCGACACGGCATCGACTACGACTTTCTGCCCTTGTCCTTCCAGCACAAGGTCATCGGACTTGGGCGCGTCCAGTTCGATTTCATATTGAAACCCGGAACACCCTCCGCCCTCTACAGCGACACGCAGGGCCTGTCCCTGGTCAGCCGCGCCAATCTCGGAGAGCCGTTCAAAGGCACGGTCGGTCACTTTGGGGGGCAGCATCATTTAGGAAAACTCCGATGGGTCATTGCGGCGCAGTACATTATATAGAAAGGTGGGGCACAGGCGACAAGATCGCAATGGGAAAAGATAATATATGTATGCGCCTTTTGCGTCGAACCCCGGGCGGTCCCGGGGACGGGTGGTCCCCGAGGAAGAAAGCGGATTTCGGTCGTGCTTTCAAAGGGATCGGGACCGGATCATTCATGCCAGCGCCTTTCGCAGGCTAAAACACAAGACCCAGGTGTTTGTCGAGCATGAAGGCGACAATTACCGAACCCGTCTGACCCATTCGATCGAGGTTGCACAGGTGGCCCGGACCATCGCCGGCGCGTTGAACCTGAACACCGAACTGACCGAGGCCGTGGCCCTGGCCCATGATCTGGGGCACACCCCGTTTGGCCACACCGGAGAGGATGCGCTCCACGCGCTGATGGCCCCCTATGGCGGGTTCGACCATAATGCACAGGCCATTCGGATCGTTACCTGTCTGGAAAAGCATTATGCCGAATTTGACGGGTTGAACTTGACCTGGGAAACCCTTGAAGCCATTGCAAAACATAATGGGCCGGTGGTGGGGGACCTTCCTTGGGCCTTGGCCGAATGCAATGCGGGTATTGATCTCGAACTGCACACCCATGCCAGCGCCGAAGCACAGGTCGCCGCATTGTCCGACGACATCGCCTATAACAATCACGATCTGCATGATGGTCTGCGCGCGGGATTGTTTTGTGACGCCGATATCGAAGCCTTGCCCATCGTCGGGCCCTGTTACGCCGAAGTGGACGCAAAATATCCCGGTCTGGATGAAAACCGTCGGCGGCACGAAGCCCTGCGCCGGGTGTTTGGTGTCATGGTCGGCGATGTAATCGATACCTCGCGCGAGATGCTGCGCCAGTCAGGCGCGGGCACGGTCGAAGAGATCCGCGCCATGGGACGTCCGGTGATCCAGTTCAGCCCGGCGTTATGGTTGCAACTCAAAGAGATACGGGCGTTTCTGTTTACGCGCATGTATCGGGCACCCAGTGTCATGCAAAAGCGCATTCAGGTGTCCAAGGTGGTAGAAGCGCTGTTCCCGTACTATCAGGACAACCCGTTACAAATGCCACAGCGTTGGCATGATGATATCCGCACAGCGTCGGGTGAAACCGCGCTGGCCCGGATCGTTTCGGATTATATCGCCGGGATGACGGATCGATTTGCGCTGTTGGAACATGAACGCCTGGGGTTGTGACTGGGTATAGGGGGGTCCTGTAACTGGTTCTATGAATTGCGCCGGTCCTGATTTCAAAAGGGGTATGGCGGTGGAACCCGGAATGACCCTTTGGAGCGTGACCTTTGAGGATGCACCGGAAATGGTGCGGATCCGCGGCAACCGCGCGCGACGTTTGGCCCACATAGATTTTGTTGCGGCCCATCCCGAATTGACCATTGGCGGTGAAATGGCCCTGACCCCACACCAGGATTTTCCCGGTGCGATCTGGACGGTCAACGCCGACAGCCGCCAGGCAGTGGAACAGTTGATCCATGCTGATCCGTATTACATTCCGTCCCTGCGTCGCTATGAAATCTTTGGCTGGGGTCGGATATCCCAGAGCAGTTCCGTAGCGCTTTAGACCAACAGATTGGTCACAGGCGGTTGACCCTTGGGCTGGGCGTGATAATTCCCGGCTGAACCAGAGGAACGCCAGACATGAACCTGTTTACCGATATCCGCACTCTTGTAATCGCGTCGCTGGATGCGATGGTGGCCGACGGCGCGCTGCCCGACGGGCTGGACTTTGCCAATGTGGCGGTTGAACCTCCGCGCGATGCGGCGCATGGCGACATGGCAACCAATGCCGCGATGGTGCTGGCGAAACCGGCAAAACAGAAACCACGCGACATTGCAGAAAAGCTGGCAGAAAAGCTGGCCATGGATGACCGGATCACCAGCGCCGAAGTCGCCGGGCCGGGGTTTTTGAACCTGCGTCTGGCTCCCGGTATCTGGCAGGACGTGATTGGGTCCGTTCTGGCGGCGGGTACCGATTTTGGCCGCTCGGATGTGGGGCAGGGGAAAAAGGTCAATGTCGAATATGTCTCGGCCAATCCGACAGGGCCGCTGCATGTGGGCCATACCCGGGGCGCGGTGTTTGGCGATGCGCTCGCCAGCTTGCTGGATTTTGCCGGGTTTAATGTGACGCGTGAATATTACATCAACGATGGTGGGGCACAGGTCGACGTGCTGGCCCGTTCGGTTTACCTGCGCTACCTCGAAGCGCACGGCCAGGAGGTTGCGTTCGAAGACGGGACCTATCCCGGGGATTATCTGATCGCCGTGGGCGAAGACTTGAAGACCCGGGTCGGTGACGCCTATGTCGGTCAGCCCGAAAGCGTCTGGTTGGAAAAAATCCGCGATTATGCCACCGAAGCGATGATGGACCTGATCCGGGCGGATCTGGCGTCTCTGGGCGTGGTCATGGACAAATTCTATTCCGAAAAATCGCTGTATGGCACCGGCCGGATCGAAGCTGCGCTGGACTCGCTGGAAAGCAAAGGCCTGATCTATGAAGGCGTTCTGGAGCCGCCCAAGGGCAAAAAGCCCGAAGACTGGGAGCCGCGCGAACAGACCCTGTTCAAATCCACCGAGCATGGGGATGACGTGGACCGGCCGGTCAAGAAATCCGATGGTGCCTGGACGTATTTCGCGCCCGATATTGCCTATCACTATGACAAGGTAACCCGGGGATATGACCTGCTGATCGACATTTTTGGCGCCGATCACGGTGGGTATGTGAAACGCATGAAGGCCGCAGTGTCGGCGTTGTCGGATGGCACCGTACCGCTGGACATCAAGCTGACCCAGCTGGTGAAACTGTTCAAGAACGGCGAACCGTTCAAAATGTCGAAACGGGCAGGGACCTTTGTGACCCTGCGCGATGTCGTCGATCAGGTGGGTCCTGATGTCACCCGGTTTGTGATGTTGACCCGCAAAAACGACGCGCCGCTGGATTTCGATTTTGACAAGGTGCTGGAGCAATCCAAGGACAACCCGGTGTTCTATGTGCAATACGCCAATGCGCGGGTGTGTTCGGCTTTGCGCAAGGCAACCGAGGTTGGTCTGGACGTGTCCGACGCCGCCACCGCTGCGGCGGATCTAAGCCTGATCACCGATCCCGCGCAATTGAGTGTTGCCAAAAAGCTGGCAGAATGGCCGCGTCTGATTGAAATCGCTGCGCGCACCAACGAACCCCATCGGGTGGCATTTTACCTCTATGAATTGGCCAGCGATCTGCATGGATTGTACCATTTGGGCAAGGATAATGCCGATTTGCGGTTCATCGACGAGGGTAACTCCGCTGCAACACAGGCAAAAATGGCGCTGGCGCGGGCTGTTTCCGTTGTTATTTCCGCAGGTCTTGGTATTCTGGGCGTAACACCGGTGGAGGAGATGCGATAACAAAATCGCCCAAACCGCCGGCCGAAGCAGAAGACCTGAGGCAGATACCAAGAGACCCCTGCGCGGAAAACGCCGCGCGATAACGGGCAGTGAGGCGGACATGGCAGATTTTGACCGGGCTGGGACGGGTGCTGGCGCTTTTGCGTCGGGAACCGGCAATACCGAGGCGTCGCAGGGCGCTTATGGTTCCTACAGCTACAATGGATATGCCCAACCTGGGCAGGCGGGTTATACCGGATGGGGCGACCCTGATCCGGCATATACATCAGACGGCTCCGATTTTGACACCGCGTCGGACGGCGGCGAACCGCTGTCTTTGGCATCTTCGCCAGGTCTGGGTCGTGCGGTCAGCCTGATGGGCGCTGTCGCGTCGCTGGCGCTGGTCGTTGGTATCGGTATCTGGGGGTACAAGCTGGTGGCGCGTGATGTCAGCGGCGTGCCTGTGGTCCGGGCCATCGAAGGCCCGATGCGGATACAACCGGCTGATCCGGGCGGCACACCCGCCGATCACCAGGGGCTGGCTGTCAATGCGGTGGCGGCACAGGGTACCGCTGCAGCACCGGCTGACCGATTGATGCTGGCACCCAAACCAGTGTCTTTGACCGGCGAAGATCAGCCGATAATTCAGCAGGCCCCAAACACAAATCTGGCCTCGGCTGATCTTCAGATTGCCGAATCCATTCCTTTGATGAGCGAAGACGCCTCTGCCGATGCCGGGTCGATCGCCGCCTATCAGGACGGGCAGGTGGACGCTCTGGTTCAGCAATTGACGGAAGGTGTGCCAACGTTGCTGGACGAAGATCCGGCTGAAATGGATCAGGTCGCCGTGGCCCAACCGGGAATTGTGCAGCCAGAGCCGCTCAAACCGCTGCCAGCCGCCGCTGATGCTGTTGTGGATGTTCAACCCGCTGTGTTTAAGGGGCCTGGGTTGGCACGATCGCTGCGTCCTGTTCTGAGACCGGCCCGTTCCCCCCAAACCCAGGCGTTGCAGACCGCGTTGACGACTGCGACGGATACCTCGGCTGCATTGGATGTTGACCCCGACACATTGCCTGCTGGCACCCGGTTGGCGCAATTGGGGGCCTATGACAGCGTTGGTGTGGCCCAATCCGAATGGGATCGGTTGAGCGGCCGGTTTGGTGATTATCTGGACGGCAAGAAACGTGTGATTCAAAAAGCCTCCAGCGGTGGGCGCACCTTTTATCGCCTGCGCGCCATGGGGTTCGACGACCTGAGCGACGCACGTCGGTTCTGTTCGGCGCTGGTTGCGGGCAATGCCGATTGTATCCCGGTCACAACCCGATGATCGCCACGCAGATGCGGTACGGAGCCACCATACTTGACGCAACTGGGCTGAGGCTGACGGCCGAGGAAAAGGCCCTGTTCCGTGATGCTCGGCCATTTGGGTTCATCCTGTTTGCGCGCAATATCGACAATGCCGATCAGGTGCGTGCCTTGTGTGACGATTTCCGCGAGGCATCGGGCCATGACTGTCTGATCACGATTGATCAAGAAGGCGGACGGGTCCAGCGCCTGCGCCCGCCATTGGCGCGACAGTGGTTGCCGCCTTTGGATCACGTAGAGCGGTCCGGCGCTGGCGCAGAGCGCGCCATGTATCTTCGTTATCGCCTGATTGCCGATGAGCTGAGAGGCCTGGGCATCGACAGCAATTGCGCACCCATGGCGGATCTGGCCAATGAGGATACCCATTCATTTTTGCGCAACCGCTGTTATGGCGACAGCGCCAAACGGGTTGCAGCTTTGGCCCGTGCCGCCGCGCAGGGGCATCTAGATGGGGGTGTGTTGCCTGTTCTGAAACATATTCCCGGACACGGTCGTGCCACCGCGGACAGTCATTTTGATTTACCCCATGTGGCGGCAACAGCCAAAACCCTGGATCAGACGGATTTTGCGGCCTTTCGCGCCCTCAATGACCTGCCGTTGGGAATGACCGCACATCTGGTCTATGACGCGATCGACCCGGCCCCTGCGACCCTGTCGGCACCTGTCATGGGGATGATCCGGGATCAGATCGGCTTTGACGGGCTGATCATGACCGATGACATTTCGATGAAAGCGCTGAGTGGGTCGCTCATGGATTTGTCGCGCGCGGCGTTGACGGCGGGATGCGATGTGATCCTGCATTGCAACGGCAGCTTTGATGAGCGGGTCGAGACGATCCAGGCAGCAGGCGAGATGACAGATCTGGCACAGGCACGGGCCGAACGGGCGCTGGCCTGGCGCAAACCGCCCGCTGCGCTTGACATTGGGGCGGCCGAGACGGAACTATCTGCCCTTATGGGCGGACAGGTGTATGGCTGAGAACCTTTTTGACGACACGACACAGACGGTCGAAGAACGCCTGGCTGCCGAGGCGCTGATCGTTGATGTGGATGGGTTCGAGGGGCCGCTTGATGTGTTGCTGATGCTGTCACGCACGCAAAAGGTGGATCTGCGAAAAATCTCGGTGCTGGACCTGGCGCGGCAGTATCTGGCCTTTGTCGAAAAGGCCAAGGAACTGCGGATCGAATTGGCCGCCGATTACCTGGTGATGGCGGCCTGGCTGGCATTTTTGAAATCACGCCTTCTGTTGCCACCGGATCCGACCGAAGAAGGGCCGTCAGGCGAGGAATTGGCGGCACATCTGGCATTTCAGCTGGAGCGGCTTCAGGCGATGCGGGACAGCGCCGCGCGTTTGATGGGTCGGGATCGGTTGGGACGTGATTTTTTTACCCGTGGTCAGGCCGAAGACGTGACACGCATTCGCACGGTGACCTATACCGCGACATTGCTGGATCTGATGCAGGCCTATGCCCGAATTCGGACCAAGGATGAATTTCGTCCCTTTGTCATGGATCGGGATTCGATTTTCACGATGGAGCAGGCTTTGAACCGGATGCGGGGGCTGATCGGGTTTTCGGGCGGGTGGACAGATATTCTCAGCTATCTTCCGGATGGGTGGCACGCCGATCCCGTCCGGCGACGGTCAGCCACGGCGTCAACCTTTGCCGCCTCCCTGGAGTTGGTCAAGGAAGGCCGTTTGGAAATTCGCCAGACAGACACGTTTGAACCCATCCAGCTGCGCAAGACAAAGGAAGACGGGCAGTGAGCGAGCATTCCGAAGAAAGCGAGAGCCTGTTTGACGCTCCACCGTTGGCCGAACAGGAACGGATGGTCGAAGCCGTGTTGTTCGCCAGTTCCGAGCCGGTGTCGATCCGGGATCTGCAGAAACGTATGCCGCATGGCTGCGATGTTCGTGCCGCTGTGGAACATCTGCGCAAACGATATGAAGGGCGAGGGGTGCATGTGGTTCGGATCGGGGACACCTGGGCCATGCGCACGGCACCCGATCTGGGTTTTCTGATGCAGAAGGAAACAGTGGAGACCCGCAAGCTTTCGCGCGCCGCTGTCGAAACTCTTGCCATCATTGCCTATCATCAACCTGTGACACGCGCCGAAATAGAAGAAATCCGGGGCGTGTCTGTGTCCCGCGGGACCATTGATCAGCTGTTGGAAATGGAGTGGATCCGATTGGGGCGGCGCAAGATGACGCCGGGACGTCCGGTGACATTTGTCGTGACGCCCGAATTTCTGGATCATTTTGGGTTGGAAAGCGCCCGCGATCTACCCGGCCTCAAGGAATTGCGTGCGGCGGGGCTGCTCGAAAATCGACCACCTCCGGGTTTGATCCCATCGGGTGTTTCACATGACGACGAAGATGACGAAGACGAGGATCAGCCGGAACTTTTTGAAGAATGATAGCAATAACGCCCTGAAAATGGCGTAATTTTGCACTAGATTCCGGGTTGGGCAGCAAAAGGAAAACTGAAATGAACATGAATCAGATCATCAATTTGATTATCCGTCAGGTGATGCGACGGGTCGTCAACGGGGGCATCAATGCCGGGATGAATGCAGCATCGGATGCAATGTCAAACCGAGGCCGCAAAGGGCGCAAGAAACAGCAGCCGATGGTCGAAGACGACTATTACGAAGACGAAATCCAGCGCCGCCGCAATATGCGTTAACTCAGACGAGATGCCCCGTCAGGCCGGTTGAATCGCTATCAGACTGATTGCGATGTTTCTGCGTTTGTATAGGCTTACGATGGGTTCTTAAAGTGTTTGGACAGTTTCAGACCCTGGCCCTGATAATTCGAGGCAATGCCAGATCCATATAGTTGCTGTGGTACCTCGGACATCTTTTCATAGACCAACCGGCCGACAATCTGGCCATGTTCAAGGACAAATGGCGCTTCGTGGCAGCGCACTTCGAGCACGCCGCGCGACCCGGTGCCTCCGACCGCATCATGCCCAAACCCGGGGTCAAAGAACCCTGCGTAATGCACCCTAAATTCACCGACCATGGCCAGATAGGGGGCCATTTCTGCGGCGTATTGGGGGGGGATATGCACGGCTTCGCGGCTGACGAGAATGTAGAACGCACCGGGATCCAGGATAATCCTGCCATCATCGCTGTGTACATTTTCCCAATAATCCGCTGCGTCATAGGCCCCGATCCGATCCAGGTCGATAACGCCGGTATGTGGTTTCGCGCGATAGCCAACCAGAGTGGACCCAGGCAAACGCAGATCCACCGAAAAGCCCAAACCGTCCTGTATGACAGCCGGGCCGTCAACCAGCGGGGTCTGGGCGTGTACGGCCCGCAACGTGTCGTCATCCAGCACCGCCTGGCCTGTCCGAAACCGGATCTGGTTCAGACGCATTCCGGGACGCACCAGCACCGAAAAGGAGCGGGGGCAGATTTCCGCAAACAATGGTCCAGTGTATCCAGGGCGAATTCGGTCGAATTCTTCGCCACCATCGGTGATTGTACGGGTCAGCAAATCCAATCGCCCTGTCGAGCTTTTGGCGTTCGCGACCGCTGAAATGTCGTCCGGCAGAGCCAGGGATTCCATCAGCGGAACCACATAGACACAGCCTTTTTCCAGCACGGCACCCTGGCTCAGATCTATGCGGTGCATTTCGAACTCGTCCAGCCGTGCAGAGACGCTTTGACCGTGCCCCGCAAGGAAAGAGGCACGGACACGATAGGCAATCGTACCCAAGCGCAGGTCCAGGCTGGCGGGTTGAATCTGTGCGGGATCTATCGCTGGCGAGGCTAAGATTTCGCCGGATATGATCATGCTTTCAAGGACTTGGCTGGGAAGAACGCCTGTCATAATGGCCCCTCTTAGATACTCAAAACGCCCGGGGATAGATCCCCGGGCGTTTTTGATTGGTCGGGCTAGCAGGACTCGAACCTGCGACCTTCCGTCCCCCAGACGGACGCGCTACCAGGCTGCGCCATAGCCCGAACATGGTGCTGTTCATACTGTTTTTCAGACCAAGAGCAAGCGAAAAACATGCGGAAAAGTCATTCTGCCGTCACATTATTTTTCGACTGGCCCAACCCGTCCAAAGCTGTGGCAATTTCGGTCAGATCGGCGATATTCTGGCCGTCCAACGACGTGACCGAATACAGATGTGACAAGGGTCCCGGCGTGAATTCTATCTGAGCGTGGGGTGGCGGGTCTGCGGCCTCGACACGGGGAATCGTCAAAGCAGGACTGGGTGCCTTGGGTTCAGGTTCTTCATCTGGATGGCTGTCAGGGGCAGCAGCCTCTGTCTCTGCATCGGGCACTGGTCGATCTTCGGTGGCCTCCTGGTCGACCTCCAGGTCTGGCAACAGCTCGGCCGATTGGGGAGCGTCAACCGGATCTGGTTCGGGCGGGGGCGGGGCGAGATCCAGATCAATCTGTGCAGGCGGGGGCGTTTCGGCCACCCGCAACGCATCCGAAAAGGAAACCACAGTGTCATCAGTATCATCGGCCGTATCGTCGGGCACATTCTGCGCGTCGACAACCGCGCCGTGTTGAATTGGTGGCGCTGTTTCATCCAGCGACTGGGACAACGAAGAAACATGGGCAACCCCATGTTCGCGCAGAATTTTCTGAACGCCTTTGATGGTCAGGCCATCGTCGTGCAACAGCTTCTTTATGCCACCGATCAACACCATATCCGAGGGCCGGTAATACCGACGCCCTCCGGCTCGTTTGACGGGTTTGACCTGGGCAAATTTGCTTTCCCAGAATCGCAACACATGAGCCTGTATTCCCAACCAATCCGCAACTTCGCTGATGGTGCGAAAGGCGTCGGGAGATTTTGTCATATGCGTTGGCCTTGATTAAGTCTTGTTACCGGCGGCAACACGATCCTTCATCAGATGAGAAGGACGGAACGTCAGAACCCGGCGTGGCTGAATAGGAACCTCTTCGCCGGTCTTGGGATTGCGGCCAACACGGGCCGATTTATCCCGAACGCTAAAGGTGCCAAAGGACGAAATCTTGACCTGTTCACCCTTTACCAAAGCGTCTGACATGTGTTGCAACATGCTTTCTACCAATTGAGCGCTTTCATTGCGGGACAACCCCACTTCTCTGAAAACCGCTTCGCTCAAATCCATACGTGTAAGTGTTTTTTCACCCATACCAGTCCCCGTTATTTTGCACGAGCATAGGGCGCAGGGAATTTAACTGTCAATATCAATGAATTGCACGCGCCAGTTTGTAGACGTATTCGGTTACCACCGCAGCACAACAGCCCCCCAGGCCAACCCGCCACCGATGGCTTCGGTCACAATCAAATCGTTTTGCTTGATTTGTCCGTTCTGCTTTCCGACAGACAGGGCCAGCGGAATGGATGCAGCCGATGTATTTCCGTGATCCTGAACGGTCACGATCACCTTATCCATCGGAAGGCCCATCTTCTTAGCGGTGCCTTGGATGATTCGAATATTGGCCTGATGTGGAACGATCCAATCCACATCCGCGTTGTTCAAGCCGACTTTGGTCAGAGCAGTTTCCGCGGTTTTCGCCAATTTTTCAACGGCATGGCGGAAGACTTGATTGCCTTGCATCCGCAAGTGACCGGTCGTGTTGGTCGATACACCCCCATCCACATACAGCAGATCCTTGTGGCGCCCATCCGAATTCAGATCGGTCGACAGGATCCCGCGATCATCTGTGGTGCCTGCCGCGTCCTGAGCTTCGATCAACAGCGCGCCTGCGCCATCTCCGAACAGCACACAGGTTGACCGGTCCGTCCAATCCATGATGCGCGAGAAAGTTTCGGCACCAATCACAAGGACCCGATCGGCCTGACCGGACAGAATCAGCGCATTGGCATTTGTCAGCGCATAGACAAAACCGGCGCAGACCGCCTGTACGTCAAAAGCGAACCCGCGGGTCATGCCCAGCTGGGCCTGAACCATGGTCGCAGCCGATGGGAACGTCAGATCCGCAGTCGATGTGGCCAAGACAATGGCGTCAACATCATCCGGGCCGAGCCCGGCGTCGTCCAATGCGGCGCGGGCGGCCCTGGTGGCCAGATCCGACGTGGTTTGACCTGTTGCAGCAAAATGACGGCGTTCGATGCCTGACCGGGACCGGATCCATTCGTCGCTGGTCTCCAGGGTGGTTTCAAATTCGCTGTTCGGGACGACCCGTTCAGGCAGGTAATGTCCAACCCCAGTAACCACCGCACGTCGTGTCATATTTTGGCCTGCCTTATTTATTGTCCTTGTCGTCAGCTTGGGCCGACTGACTGTCATCTTGAGAGAGTGTACCGGTGGATGCAACCCGGGCCGCCAGTCTTTGTGCAAAACCGGATTGCGCCAGGGTAAAGGCCAGCTTGATCGCTGCGGAGACGCCGGTTGCATCTGCGCCGCCGTGGGATTTGACGACGGTGCCATTCAGGCCCAGAAACACACCGCCATTGACCCGTCTGGGATCAATGCGTTTTTTCAGTCGCTGCAGCGAGGTATAGGCCAAAACCGAGGCCAGCCGCGACAGCGGCGAATATTTGAAGGCTTCGCGCAAGAGGTCCGAAATCAGGCTGGCGGTGCCTTCACCAGTCTTGATCGCAACGTTGCCAGTAAAGCCGTCGGTGACGATCACATCCGCGACACTGCCGGGAATATCGCTGCCTTCGACAAAGCCGACAAATTCGAAATTGGCGGCATCGGCATGATCGGTGATCAGCCGGTGGGCTTCTTTCAATTCGGCATGGCCTTTGTGTTCTTCTGTGCCGACGTTCAACAATCCGACCCGGGGACGGGCCAGCTCCAGACCGTTGCGGGCATAAGAGGCCCCCATCAGAGCATATTGCAGCAGATCGCGGGCATCGGCGCGGACATCAGCCCCCACATCCAGCATCACGTTGAACCCTTGCGGATTGCGTGACGGCCAGAGAACGCCAATCGCCGGGCGATTGACGCCGGGCAGCTTGCGCAGGCGCAGCATGGACAAGGCCATCAGCGCACCGGTATTGCCACAGGAGACGGCACCGGCGGCTTCGCCTTTCTTGACCGAATCAAGCGTCGACCACATCGACGTGCCCTTGCCATTGCGCATGATATGGCTGGGCTTGTCTTCCATCGTGACAACGTCTTTGGCGTGGCGAATATCGACGCGGCCTTCCAGAATCTTCTTGCGCGCGACCAAACGGCGGAGCTCGTCTTCGGGACCGTGCAGGATAAACCCGATGTCCGGATTGATGCTGGCAGAATCGGCAAGACCGGCCACCACAGCAGTGGGGCCGGCATCTCCGCCCATGGCGTCAACCGAAATAACGATGCGGCCAGCGTTTGCGCGTGTGTCGTCGGGCTGAACCGTCATGCCGGGACCTGTCTGAGTTCAGCTTACGCCGCGTCTTCGTCCAGGTCGATGTCGTCGGTCATGGCAACGATCTCTTTGTCGTTGTAATGGCCGCAGGACGGGCACACGTGGTGCGGACGCTTCAGTTCGCCACAGTTGGTGCATTCGTTCGGGTTTGCAGCAACCAGTGCATCGTGCGCACGACGGTTGTTGCGGCGCGACTTGGATACTTTGTTCTGTTGGACAGCCATGTCTCAACCTTTGTCTGCTGTGGCCGGGGACAAGGTCCGGGGCCTGGGTTTCAGTGTCTCGTTCAAAACGGTGTGACGTGCGTTTAGGCCGCGGCCTGTCCGTTGTCCAACCTTAAATCCGATGAGCGCGCGAAAATACTGTGATTTTTGATCTTCGCAAGCGCTTTTTCCACCTGCATGGCAGGCTTGAGCCTCACTTATCCTTGTTCAGGGCATCCTTCAAGGCCGCCAAACCCGCAAAGGGTTTAACATCGTCATCTGTCAATGGCTGGACCCCGGGGTCAGCATGGACGGATTCGCCCAGGGCGACGCCGGCCTTGCGGGGATAGACCGGCAGATTCAGCGCCAGCGACTCGGCCATGATGGCCGCAACATCGATCTCTGTGCCCAACGGCTCAATCGTGTCGTCTTCGCTCATTTCGACTTCGTTGTCTTCTGGTGTGTCCCAGTCCGACAAGAACGTGCGTTCGATCCATAGGTCAATTCGTGTTGTGACCGGGTCCAACGAGACCACGCAAGGCTGTGTAACTGTTGCCCCCAGTTTTGCCTTGAGCCGCCAATCGCGTTTTCCCTGTGCCTTGATCTCGCCAGAGAAACGCAATTTGCGCAAATCCAGCAATTCAAGTTCAGAGGCCAGCGCCGACAAAGCGTCGGAATCAGGGGTCAGATCAAAGGGGGTCGGGCTGTTTTGCGACAGGTCGGCGACGCGCAGGGCCGGATAATGTGACATTTTCGTCGACTTTCGTTTCTTGAACCGATGGCAAGCTTTGGGTAATTCGGATAAAAGGCGTTGAACGCCAAGGCAAGAGGGCAGGCATGATCGTGAACATTTCAAGGTTGAAACTGGTGCGTGGTGCCGCGATGGCAATCGGGCTCGCTGCTGTGTTGGCCGGATGTAGTGCGAGCTATCGCAACCATGGCTATGTCCCCTCCGAAGAACTTTTGGCCGAAGTGGTCCCCGGTGTCGATACCCGCGACAGCGTTGCCGAAACCATCGGGGCTCCGACGTCATCGGGTGTTCTGAATGATGGCGGGTACTATTATGTCGCGTCGCGCGTGCGCCATTATGGGGCGAGCAAGCCCAAAGTTGTATCGCGCGAATTGGTCGCCATCAATTTTGACCAGTCCGGTACAGTGAGCGGTATCGAACGCTACGGGTTGGAGGACGGCAAAGCCATTCCGCTGGAACGTCGCGTGACCAGTTCGAGTATCGAAAACAAAACCTTCCTGCGTCAGTTGCTGGGCAACCTGGGACGCTTTAACCCCGCAACGGCGATCGAATAACCCCGCCCGTCCCAAAGCGGGAGGCGCGGCAACAATTTCCGCGATGGGTTGCATGTGGTCGCCCCTCTGTCACATCCTGCGGGGCACAGGGCCTGTGGCCTGATGTCTTGGACGGAGTTCCCGGATGCCGACACGCGATACAATTCTGTTGTCAAAGGGGCGATATCAGGCCCGGCTTGGTCAGTCGGATGATGATCTGATCCGGGCGCAAAACCTGCGCGGCCTGTGTTTTCGCAGGGATGGCGTGGATCAGGACAGCTATGACCCCGGCTGTGTCCATGTTCTGGTCGAAGAACGCGTCACCGGCCGTCTGGTCTGTTGCTTTCGCATGTTGATGTTGCAGAACGGAGCCGATGTACCCCACAGTTATTCGGCCCAGTTCTATGATTTGACAGCGCTTTTTGGATTTCCGGGCTCGATGGTCGAATTGGGACGGTTTTGTATTCACCCTGATCACGCCGATGCTGACATCCTGCGTGTGGCCTGGGGAGCAATGACGCAGTTCGTGGATCAACATGGCGTCGAAATGCTGTTTGGATGTTCCTCGTTTGTCGGGACGCAGGCCGATCAATATCTGGATGTCTTTGCCGTACTAAAGCATCGGCATCTGGCACCGGAACGGTGGTTGCCCCGGATCAAGGCACCGGACGTCTTTCGGTTTGCCGCCCAGGTGCGCCGTCCACCGGATTCGCAAAAGGCCCTGCAGAAGATGCCGCCGTTGTTGCGGACGTATTTGTTGATGGGGGGGTGGGTCAGTGACCATGCGGTGGTGGATCAGCAGATGAACACGTTGCACGTGTTTACCGGCCTTGAAATCAATGCGATTCCCCCGGCGCGGAAACGTTTGTTGCGGGCTGTAGCCGGGTAATTTCAGGTATTTTTGACCAGAAAGAAGCCAGAGCGTTGACGCCCGGTGCCCAGCCGTTTAGCTGCCGGATATGGCACGTATTCCTCTTTTGCAGATGGCCGGAATTTCACTGACCTTTGGTGGTGATCCGGTGTTTGATAATCTTGATCTGGTGGTCCAGCCAGGCGACCGTGTCGCCCTGGTCGGCCGGAATGGGTCGGGCAAATCCACCCTGATGAAAGTCATGGCAGGATTGGTGGAGCCAGATCGCGGCGACATTGTTGTCCCACCGGGCAAAAGCGTCGGTTACATGGAGCAGGACCCCGGAATGAAAGGGTTTGCCACGTTGGGTGACTATGCCGCCAGCGGATTGGAGCCCGGTGAATTGTACAAAGTGGAACGGGCTGGAGAAGGGTTGAAGTTCGACCCGGCGCGTCCGATTGAAACGGCTTCGGGTGGGGAACGACGTCGCGCAGCATTGGCCAAATTGATGGCCGAAGCCCCGGATCTGATGTTGTTGGACGAACCGACCAACCACCTGGACATCGAAGCGATCGGCTGGCTCGAAGCCGAACTGAAGGCCACGCGCGCCGCCTATGTGCTGATTTCTCATGACCGCGCATTTTTGCGTGAATTGACCCGCGCAACCCTTTGGATTGACAGGGGAACGGTGCGGCGGCAGGAAAAGGGTTTTGATGCTTTCGAAGCCTGGCGTGACAAGGTCTGGGATGATGAGGACATGGCGCGTCACAAGTTGAACCGGCTGATCAAATCCGAAAGCCGCTGGGCCGTCGAAGGTATCAGCGCCCGGCGCAAGCGCAATATGGGCCGGGTGCGCGCCCTGCATGAGCTCAAGGACCAGCGCGCCGGTCAGATCAAACGTCAGGGCACTGCCGATATGGCGTTTGACGGGGCACCAAAATCAGGGCGCCAAGTGGTCGAGGCTGTTGACCTGTCCAAATCCTTCGATGGAAAACCTATTGTGCGCAACTTTTCGCTCAAGGTGCAGCGTGGCGACCGGATTGCTTTTGTCGGACCCAACGGGGTGGGCAAAACGACGGTGTTGAAGATGTTGTTGGGGTTGGAACAACCGGATGACGGACAGATCCGGATGGGCACCAATCTGGAACTTGCCATGTTTGATCAGACCCGTGACCAGCTGGATCCGGACATGAGCCTGTGGGACAATCTGACCAGCGACCCCGGCATGCGGGTTTCCGGCAAGGCGGATCAAGTGATGGTACGCGGAGAGCCGCGCCATGTGGTCGGGTATCTCAAGGATTTTCTGTTTGACGAACGCCAGGCCCGTGCACCGGTACGGTCGCTGTCAGGGGGCGAAAAGGCGCGGCTGTTGTTGGCGCGATTGATGGCACGACAAAGCAACCTTCTGGTGTTGGACGAACCGACAAACGATCTGGACGTGGAAACGTTGGATCTGTTGCAGGAAATTCTGGACGACTATGATGGGACCGTTCTGTTGGTCAGCCACGACCGGGATTTTCTGGACCGGATCGCGACAACGACGATTGCCATGGAAGGCAACGGGCAGGCCGTAGCCTATGCTGGTGGCTGGAGCGACTATCAGGCCCAACGTGCGCCCGAACAGACCAAGGTCCAGGCCAAGCCCAAGGTAGACAAACCCAAAGCCAAGCCTGAGCCAAAGGCCAAGTCGGGCCTGTCCTTTACCGAAAAGCATCGGCTGGAGGCTTTGCCGGGCGAAATTGAACGGTTAGAGCAGGAAATCGCCAAATTGGAACAGTTGATGGCGGACCCTGAATTGTTTTCACGCGACCCGGTCAAGTTCCAGAAGGCCAGCGAAGCCCTGGTGGAGCGGCAGAACAAGCTGTCAGAAGCGGAAGAAGAATGGCTGGAACTGGAAGAAAAGTCCGAAGCAGGATGATCTGATATGTGCGCGCAGATCATTTTTCTGCATGGCCCTTCCAGCAGTGGAAAATCCACATTGGCCCGCGCGCTGCAGGCCCAGGTTGACCGCCCGTTCTGGCATGTGTCGATTGATCACCTGCGAGACAGCGGCATGATTCCGATACACCGGTTCCGCGCTGGTGATTTTGACTGGATGCAGAGCAGAGAACGGGTTTTCGAAGGGTTTCATACGTCGCTGTCTGCCTATGCGGACGCTGGGAACAATCTGATCGTCGAACATATTCTGGATCAATCAGAGTGGGGCGGGCGGCTGGTCGCGCTACTTGCCGATCATGATGTGTTCTTTGTCGGGATGCATTGTGATCTGGAAACGCTCAACAGGCGGGAACAGCAGCGGGCGGATCGACCTGTTGGCAGCGCACAGCGGGATTTCGACACCGTTCATGACGGGCGGGTGTATGACCTGGAGTTGAACGGAGCCGATCCGGTCGACACCAATGTCTCCAAATTATTGCACGTCTGGCGCAGCGGGCGGCGGAAATCCGAATTCCGCGCCGCCCAACTGATGTGATCAACGCATGCGCAGGGCACCGTCGATGCGGATGACTTCGCCGTTCAGATATCCCATTTCGACAATGAAACCGGCCAGACGGCCGTATTCGCGCGGATCGCCCAAACGGGCAGGGTTGGGCACATCGGCGGCCAGTTGCTGTTGCACGTCTTCGGGCAGGCCGGCCAGCATCGGGGTCATAAAGATCCCCGGCGCAATGGTCATCACCCGAATTCCGGTGGATGACAGATCGCGTGCCATCGGCAGGGTCATGCCGACCACGCCGCCCTTGGAGGCGGCATAGGCAACCTGGCCCTTTTGCCCGTCAAAGGCCGCAATTGATGCGGTGTTGATGATTACGCCGCGCCCACCGTCAGATTCCGGTTCGTTCCGGGCAATTTCGACGGCGGCCAGACGGGACACATTGAAAGTGCCGACCAGGTTGATATCGATGGTGCGTTTATAGGCGTCCAGGGGATGCGGCCCATCCTTGCCGACGGTTTTGATGCCATAGGCGATGCCGGCGCAATTTACCGCCGCGGTGATCTTGCCCATCTTCTCAACAGCGGTTGCGATGGCTGCGGCAACGCTGTCTTCATCCGTCACATCGGTCTGGGCAAAATGTCCTCCGATTTCGGCGGCCACGGCTTGTCCGCGTTCAGAGTCCCGGTCGAGAATCGTCACCTGAGCGCCGTTCTCGGCAAAGTAGCGCGCGGTGGCTTCTCCCAGACCAGAGGCACCTCCGGTGATGACGGCGGCAGTAGTAGACAGCTGCATGGTGGCTTCCTTTGGTTTATGAACGTGTGTTCAAATAACCTGTGGGTGACCCTGCTGTCCAGTTTTTCGAGGCGAATGCCGGAACGTCATCAACCGGCGATCCAAGGCGGCCAAAGGACCAAGCGTACGCCCCAGCGGCGGCCACCAGATCCAAGTGCCTCCCAGAGTTTGCAAATCCGCACCGGTCCCCAATTTGAACCGGGCCAGACCGGGCGCGTCTTCTGTATTGACCAATCCAAGATCGAGCTGCACGCACCCCTGTTCGTGCAGCCATTCAATGGCATTCCAAATCAACAGGTTATGTGCCGAAGTTTGGCGGCCTCTGGGGCTGCTGACCGCGATGTGGTAAGTGGCACCGCCCCCGTGGCGCAAGACAAGGATTGCGGCGACCGGGTCATTGCCGTCATAGGCTGTAAACAGCTTGGCCTGGCCCGGGTTTTCGCGGGCATAGGCCAATGTCAACGCGATGGGCCAGTTTTGATACCTGCGTTGGCGTTGCTGAATTTGATCACTGGTCAATACCCAGTGAGTCGGATCCTGAGCCAGATTCTGCTGCGTGACCCGCAACGCCTGCGATTCGCTGTGGACAAGACGGTTACGCCATTTTTGGTGCAGTTGCGCACGCAATTGGGTGAGGTCGCGATCCAGTTTTAGGATCGCCGCACGTGCCGGACCGACCAATGGCACTGCACCCAATGGGCCAAGATTGGGTTCCGGGTGATCAGGTGACAGCAGGATCGGAGTTCGGGTCAACCCTTCTTCCTGAAGGATTTCCAAGAGGCGCTGGGGCTTGCGCAACTGGACACGCGGTAGCATCGCGACGTCGATCCCGGGCCAGAATCGGCGTCTCAATACCAAAATACGGTCCAATTGTGGGAGAATCAGCGGTGTTCGACCGAGATAGCGCAACGCTCCGGCAAATTCGCTGGATTGTTGCAGGGGGCGGACAGTATCGGTCCGGCGGGGCCTGACGGGTGGGGACATCTGGGCAGCGGCAATATCAAACATGTGCTTGATTAACCGGCGTGAAACCTAATTCACGGTTAATGGCGTCATGAAAAAATCTGTTCTTATCCTGGGCCACACCGCCCGCGCCCCGCGAATGACAAAGGCGGCGGCCGTCCTAATGGCCACCGCCTTGTCGATTCCGGTCTTTTTGATACTCAACCTGTTGGATTGGTTGCTGCTTTAGCCGGCCAGCTGGACCAAAGCGTGGCGTTTTTTACCGGCACTCAATTTGATGGGCGAGGACAGGGCACCTGTATCAACCATCAACCCGGCGTCAGTCAGCGGCTGGTCATCCATCCGTGCGCCGTTTTCCGCAATCAGACGTTTGGCGTCCTTGCCTGATTTGGCCAGTCCGGATTTGACCAGAAGCTGGACAATGGAAATGCCATCCCCAATGTCCGCCGCCCCCAGGGTCAGAGTCGGAAGATCAGCACCGACACCGCCCTTTTCAAAGACCTCTCGTGCGGTGGATTCGGCGGCAGCGGCAGCATGTGCCCCATGCAGCAATGTGGTGACTTCATTGGCCAGAATCACCTTGGCGGCATTGACTTCGGACCCTTCCAGCGCGCCCAGGCGGTCACATTCGTCCACCGGAAGCTCGGTATAGAGCTTTAGGAATCGCCCCACATCCGCGTCGGTTGTGTTGCGCCAGAACTGCCAGAATTCGTAAGGCGACCGCATTTCCGGGTTCAACCAGACGGCACCATCCTGGGACTTTCCCATCTTCTTGCCATCACTGGTGGTCAGCAGCGGAGAGGTCAGGCCATAGACTTCGTGGTCGATCACCCGGCGGGTCAGGTCAATCCCGTTGACAATATTTCCCCACTGATCCGATCCGCCCATCTGCAACACGCAGCCATAGCGCCGATTCAGCTCCATAAAGTCATAGGCCTGGAGAATCATGTAGTTGAATTCGAGAAAGGACAGAGATTGCTCCCGGTCCAGCCGTGATTTTACCGATTCAAAGGCCAACATCCGGTTGACGCTGAAATGGCGACCGATATCACGCAGGAATTCCAGATAGTTCAACCCATCCAGCCATTCGGCATTGTTCAGCATCAGCGCCCGGTTTGGCGCGTCGCTGTCATAGTCGATATAGGCCGAAAACACCTTTTTGATTCCGGCAATATTGTCGTCGATCTGTGCTTCGGTCAGCAGCGGGCGTTCATCCGCGCGAAACGACGGATCGCCCACCTTGGTGGTGCCGCCGCCCATCAGGGTGATCGGTTGATGCCCGGTCTTTTGCAACCAACGCAACATCATGATCTGGATGAGCGACCCCACATGCAGCGATTTGGCCGTCGCATCAAAGCCGATGTATGCGGGTTGCCCCGGTGTCATCAGAGCTTCGTCCAGACCCTGATAATCGGTACAATCTGCGAGATACCCCCGCTCCATCATGACGGCGATGAAATCCGACTTGGGATGATATGTCATGGCGTACCTCGGCTATTATTATGCGTGCTGGGGTATAAATCGCATTGACGAGGGTTGGAACCTGTTTTCGTGGCAAAATCGCTGCTCTATGGTGATGGTTAACCGACCCGTAACATGTCGGAGCGAAAAATGAGGATAAGGCCATGAGCAGGGCCATTGCAAAAACCGGTGTGATCCGTGCCCTGGGCGCGATGAGCGGGACATCGTTGGACGGGGTTGATGCGGCCGTTGTCGAAACGGACGGGCAACAGATCTTTGGGTTTGGTGACAGCAAGTTTCGCGCCTATTCCACCGACGAACAGACGGTCCTGCGCCGTGCCCTGGGGCATTGGCAGGGGGCCGAAGTCACCGCTGCGGCCCGGTTGATAGAAGAGACCCATACAGAGATTCTGAGCGAATTCGACGATGTTCAAGTGATCGGGTTTCATGGTCAGACCCTGGCCCATGCCCCGCGACTACAGGGGACGTTGCAGGTTGGTGACGGGGGCGTGTTGGCCGGACGGCTGGGCAAGCCGGTGGTCTGGGATTTTCGCAGCGATGACGTCGCGATGGGCGGCGAAGGCGCTCCGTTGGCCCCGTTTTTCCATTTCGCCTGCGCCAAATGGATCGGTGCCAGCGACCCCCTGTGTTTCCTGAACCTTGGTGGCGTTGGGAATCTGACGTATGTGGATCCGCGGTTTGACCAGCCCGAACAGCCAGGTGCGCTGCTGGCTTTTGACACGGGGCCCGCAAATGCGCCGGTCAATGACCTGCTTCAGGCCCGATTGGGACTTCCCATGGACCGGGACGGTGCCATTGCACAGTCTGGTACCGTGGAAACCGGTGCGTTGGAATTGTTTTTGGCAGAACCATATTTCTCACGTGTTCCGCCCAAGTCGCTGGATCGTAATGATTTCTCTGAAATGATCGGTTTGGTTGGCGAGCTGAACAATGCCGACGCAGCCGCGACTTTGACGGCGATGTGTGCCGCGGGTGTGGCAGAGGGAATGCAGCATTGTCCAACCCCGCCGAACCGGGTTCTGGTGACCGGCGGTGGGCGGCATAATCCGGTATTGATGGAGATGCTGCGGGTGTCTTTGGATTGTCAGGTGGACCCGGTGGAAACGGTTGGATTGGATGGCGATATGCTCGAAGCGCAGGCCTTTGCCCATCTGGCCGTGCGTGTGGCCCGGGGAATGGCGACGTCCTGTCCTGGGACAACCGGGGTGCGCGCCTGTGTCGGTGGCGGCACCCTCAGCGTTCCCGAAGATTAGGTTTTTGGTTTAACGTCTAGTTTTGCAAGTGTTTTATGTATTCTCCTGTGAACACAGCATAGCCTGGTGACGTTGATTTCAGATGCGCCCGGGTTATCGCATGGAACGCGGGCAATTGGTGAAACGGTACATTCGGGAACGAATGATGTTCCGCATGATAGGGCATGTTCCAGGCCAGAAACCGCACAAGGCGGTTGGTAAATGTGGTGCGCGAGTTTTCCAACATATTGGCCACAGGCGGGCATAACCCGTGTTCAGCCAACAGATAGGCCCGCAGGAACGGTTGGCCGATCAGCACCGGTATCAGCCAGACCCACAGCAACAAAGGTGAATACAGCAGGCTGGCCAGAGCGACGCCATAGACGGCGAGCAGAATTCGGGCTTCGCGTTGAATATCCTTTTGACGCCGGTCCGGCAGATACGAAGCCGCAGCCTGCCCACGAGCATTTGTGATCAGCGTGCTCAGCATGGCGCGCCAATATCCCCAGCCACTCAGATAGATCAGCCAGGTGCCCAGCGTTGATGGACGCGGCCCGTGTTCCAGTTCCGGGTCACGTTCGGGGTCATTGGTGAATTTGTGATGTGCCAGGTGAAAATAGCGAAACCAGACAAAGGGCAGGGCAATCGCCACAGCACAGAAATGGCCGACCACTTCGTTTATCCAGCGGGTTTCAAACGGGGTCTGATGGGTGCATTCGTGGCTGAGCGTGAACAGAAACACCAGCAGAATGCCGAGCGGCAGCATCAACACCGGCCACAAGGGTACCTTCACCGCGATTCCCAGCATGCACAGGGCAATCGCTCCCAGATACAGGGCCAGATGGCGCAGGCCTGCGGCATCGGACCGTTTGGTCAATTGGGCTTTGGTTTCAGCGGGCAGCGCTTTTATCAGCGCGGTGTGGTCAAGTATATCAGACATACTGGACAATATTGTCCAGTATCCGATTCGACACAAGGATGACCTGTGATGGTGCCAAATGTTGTCTGGCTCAGCCGCGGGGAATATCGAACCCCGGCTCTGCCAATACAAACCCGTCAAAATTGAAACCCGGTGACACAGTGCAGCTGACCAGGGTCCATGCCCCGGTGCTGTACGCCGCTTGCCAATGGCCCTCGGGCACAATGATCTGAGGCGCACCTTGGTCCAGATCCGGGCTCAGCACGTGGTCTGTCGCGGGGCCCTGGTCGGTTGCGCTCAGCGACAGGATCAGCGGTGCCCCTGCGTGAAACAGCCAGATTTCGGTGGCGTCGACCTTGTGCCAATGGCTGCTCTCCCCGGCATCCAGCAGGAAATAGATACATGTTCCCGTGGGCCGGCCATCGTTCTCTGCCCGCCATGTTTCCCGGTACCAGCCGCCTTCTGGATGTTGGGTTAGCCCCAGTTTTGCAATGATGTCCTGTGCTGTCATGGTGCGGCAGTCTCCGGTTTCAGGTCGAATTGGCTATGGTAATTCCGTGGGTACGCCATATCTATGCGTCATGAGCGTGAACATCCCCTTTGACAACAGTTTTGCCCGTCTGCCGTCGACATTTTTTGCACGTCAAACGCCGCACCCCGTGAAACAGCCCGCCCTGATCGGGTTCAACAGTGTTCTTGCCGACATTTTGCGTGTTTCCCAGGGTGACACAGTGGAGATGGCGCAGGTCTTTGCCGGAAATCAAATCCCCACAGGGGCCGAGCCATTGGCTCAGATCTATGCCGGGCATCAATTCGGGACCTTTAATCCGCAATTGGGGGACGGTCGGGCGATCCTGATGGGTGAAACCATTGGCCGCGATGGTTTGCGCCGCGACATTCAGCTCAAAGGGTCGGGCCAGACGCCGTTTTCGCGCCGGGGTGACGGGCGGGCCTGGCTGGGGCCGGTCTTGCGGGAATATGTGGTGTCCGAGGCGATGCATGCCTTGGGTATTGCAACAACACGGGCGTTGGCAGCGGTCGAGACGGGTGAAACTGTCTGGCGCGAGGGCGGCATGCCCGGGGCCGTGCTGACCCGTGTGGCCGCCAGCCACCTGCGCGTTGGCACCTTTCAATATTTTGCTGCGCGCAGTGACAAGACCGCTCTCAAGCAGTTGACCCAATATGCCATCGACCGGCATTACCCGGATGCCGACGGCCCGATGGGCCTGCTGCGCGCGGTGCGTGATGGCCAAAGCGCGTTGATTGCTTCCTGGATGTCTGTGGGTTTTATTCATGGGGTCATGAATACGGACAATTGTGCGATTTCAGGCGAAACCATCGACTATGGACCCTGTGCGTTCATGGATGTTTATCATCCGAACACGGTGTTCAGTTCGATCGACCGGATGGGGCGTTATGCCTATGCCAATCAGCCCGACATTGCGGTCTGGAATCTGGCGCAACTGGCAACCGCGTTGATCCAGCAGATGGAGGATCCGCAACAGGGCGTCGAACAGGCGACCGAAATCGTGCATGCAATGCCACAATTGACCCAGGATCTGTGGTTGGACCGTTTCCGGGCCAAGCTGGGCATGACGTCAAAACGCGATGGAGATCTGGAGTTGATCACTGGGCTGCTCAACGTCATGGCAGAACACCAGGCCGACTTCACCAATACGTTCAACGCTTTGGCAAATAGCAAGGCGCGTGACCAGTTTGCCGATCCGCTGGCCTTTGATGCCTGGGCCACAGGCTGGCAAGCGCGCCTGGATGCAGAAGCAGACCCTCAGGCCACCATGCGGGCGGCGAATCCATTGTTCATTCCCCGCAATCATCGGATCGAAGAGATGATCGCGGCCGCCGTCAACGGCGACTATGCTCCGTTTCATCGGCTCAACCGGGTTCTGGCGCGGCCCTTTTGCGACCAACCCGAGGACGCCGATCTGATGGCAGCACCGCTGCAGCAGGAGATTGTACAGGCCACGTTCTGCGGAACCTGAGCCCGTCTTCTGGTTAAAATATCATCGGGGGACGAGGGATGCAATTCGCCGCCGGTGGGGGACAAACCGCCCCCTTCTACGCCTGGCGATTGTATAACTGGCGCTGCTCACTTGCGGTTGATCAGCACCACACCGACCGCCACCAGACCAAGAGCGGCCCAAATCTCGGGCCCGACACGTTCGCCCAACAGGATCCAGCCCATCAGAACTGCCAGAACGGGCGACAGGAAACTGAAGGACGCGACCGAACTGGCCCGATACCGTTTGATCAGCGAAAACCACAGCATATAGCCGAAACTGGCGATAAATACTGCCTGAAAGGCCAGGCTGGCATAATGAATGGGCTGCGGGTCGCGGATCAAGGGGCCAAAGATCGGGGCCAGGATCAGCATCACCGGTGCAGACACCAGAAGTTGAAAGAACAACTGGGTCACGGGGGGCACGTGCGCCTGTGGTGTCAGGCGCAGACACAACGCAATTGCAGCCCAGCCAAAGGCGGCCAGCAAGGCCAGGGCATCCGCCCACAGATTGGCCGTGCCGCCGTCACGGTCCAACAGCGCCAACACCACACCACCCATGGCCAGAACCAATCCGATCGCACGGATTGGCGTCAGCGCTTCGCCAGGCAACAGGAAATGCGCCACCAGCGCGAGCCAAACCGGCATCGAATAGAACAGAATCGATACACGCGCGACCGATCCCAGATCGAGCGCTGCAAACAGACACAGGAATTCAAAGGCAAACAACAGGCCAGCAATCACGCCCCATGTAATTGCCCCGCGCGGCAACACGCCCAGCCGCTGGCGACGCACAGCCATCCAGAGGACCAGCACAACAAACCCCAGGACCGAACGAATCCCGGCCTGAAACAACGGGTTGAACCCACTGCCGGTCCATTTGATGACCACCTGATTAAAGGCCAGAAGTGTCGCGAACCCGATCAGGGCCGCCGCTCCGAACCCATCGATTGCGCGTTTTTGTTCCATGGCGCAACAGGAGGCTCAGAAGCTTGCCATGTCAAGCAAACTGTTGTGCCTGCCACAGAGACGCGGCGCGGAGCGTTGGAAACCCGGGCACAGATCCGCAAATTCGAAACCAGAGGCAAAAACGCCGGTTCCCCTGTGCGCAAACATTAGATAAAACACGGGTCCAGTCGCCGATGGGGAACCGAGATGCCGGATACGATTATCGCACGCTGCGAGTCCAAAGGACTGCGCATGACAGGCCAGCGCCGTGTGATTGCACAGGTGCTGCAGGACAGCGCCGACCACCCCGATGTCGAAGAGCTTTATACCCGTGCCAGCGGCGTTGATTCCGGTATTTCCATTGCGACCGTCTATCGGACGGTCAAATTGTTCGAAGAGGCGGGAATTCTGGAACGGCTGGAATTTGGTGACGGGCGCGCCCGCTATGAAGATGCCGACCGCGACCATCACGACCATCTGATCGACCTGAACACAGGCGAGGTGATCGAATTCTGTGATCCGGAAATCGAAGCCCTGCAAGAAAAAATTGCGGCCAAGCTGGGGTACAAGCTCAAGGGTCACAAGTTGGAACTCTATGGGGTTCCAACCCGGAAACGCTGAGCAATTGGCGCGCTTTCATCACGTTTCGTGATATGGCGGGCCAAGAATAGTCATGAACACTGTCGGAAACGCGCTTGCCGTGTCGCAAAGTTTTCGGTCTTGCTGCGTCGGGAGCCGCCGCGTTGATTGGCAATGTGGATCTGGCCCCGAGTTTTGGAAACGCGCATGAACAACATCAACGGCATTTTGCTGGTGATTGCCTCTATGGCGGCTTTCACCCTGGAAGACATGTTTATCAAACAGCTGTCGGTCGATGTTTCGACCGGGCAGATCATGATGGTGCTGGGGGGCTTTTGTTCGCTGGCCTTTGTTGGCATGGCTGTTGTGTCGCGCAAGCCGATCTTTGTCGCCGAAGCCTGGCGTCCGGTGCCGTTGATCCGCGCGCTGATGGAGGCGTTGAGCGCGCTGACGTTCATCACCGCGTTGTCGTTGGTCGAGATCTCGACCGTGGCGGCGGTATTTCAGGCGACGCCTTTGGTCATTACCATGGGGGCTGCTCTGTTCCTGGGCGAACAGGTCGGTTGGCGCCGGTGGAGCGCCATCTGCATTGGGTTTCTGGGCGTTCTGCTGATCATCCGTCCCGGTCTGGACGGATTCCAGCCCGAGGCCCTGTTCGTGGTGCTGACTGTCGTTACGGTGGCGGCCCGTGATCTGATCACGCGGTTGATCGACCCCAAGGTTTCGTCGGCCGTGGTGTCGTCGCAGGCGTATTTCTCGTTGTTGGTGGCCGGTGCGATCTTGATTGCCCTGTCGCCTGAAACGGTGGTGCCGCTGGCAGCTGGGCAGGTGTGGATATACGGGGGGGCCGTGCTGTTCGGAATCGCCGGGTATTATGGCATTGTAACGGCAATGCGGGTGGGGGATGCGTCGGCGGTAACACCGTTTCGTTATACCCGTTTGTTGTTCTCGATACTGGTCGGGATGCTGGTGTTTGGGGAACAGCCGGATTCATTGACCATGTTGGGCGCGACGCTGATCATCGGGTCAGGTCTTTATACCTTTATGCGCGAACGCCGGATGGCACGGGACATGAAAGGGGCGGCGGCTGCGGCCTGCTGACCCAGAGGCAAATTTATTTCCCCCATGTTGGCGCAAACACCGTGATGTTAGCCCTAAACTGCCGTTTTTAACCGTGTTAGCGATAACGTCTGCGGTTTACATTTGGCCTGCTGCTGCTATGACGCAGGGCAACTTTGTACTTGATATGACCTAGCCGAGGATCGACGAATGAGCACCATTATCGACATTCACGCCCGTGAAATTCTGGACAGCCGGGGGAACCCGACGGTCGAAGTTGACGTGATCCTCGAAGACGGCACCATGGGCCGTGCGGCGGTGCCATCGGGTGCGTCGACTGGTGCCTATGAGGCGGTTGAAAAACGTGACGGCGACAAAAGCCGGTATCTGGGCAAAGGGGTTCTGGAAGCGGTTGCCGCCGTGAATGGCGAGATCGCCGAAGAGCTGGTCGGGTTTGATGCCACTGAACAGGTCGCTGTGGACAGCGCGATGATCGAATTGGACGGCACAGAAAACAAGGGCCGTCTGGGTGCCAATGCCATTCTGGGTGTGTCGATGGCTGTGGCCAAGGCCGCTGCCGATTTCACCACTCAGCCGTTGTATCGCTATATTGGTGGTACGTCGGCCCGCGTTCTGCCGGTGCCGATGATGAACATCATCAACGGCGGTGAACACGCTGACAACCCGATCGACATTCAGGAATTCATGATCATGCCGGTGGCCGCCAGCAACATCCGCGAAGCGGTGCGCATGGGATCCGAAGTGTTTCACACCCTGAAGAAAGAGCTGTCGGCTGCGGGCCTGTCGACCGGTATCGGTGACGAAGGTGGGTTTGCCCCCAACATCGCGTCGACCCGCGAAGCGTTGGATTTCGTACTGAAGTCGATTGAAAAGGCGGGCTACAAGCCAGGCGAAGAAATCTATCTGGCGCTCGATTGTGCCGCGACCGAATACTACAAGGATGGCAAATATGTCCTGTCCGGCGAAGGCAAGACGCTGACATCCGAGGAAAATGCAGCCTATCTGGCGGCGCTGGTCAATGACTACCCGATTATTTCGATCGAAGACGGCATGTCCGAGGATGATTGGGATGGCTGGAAGGCCCTGACCGAAACCCTGGGCGACAAGGTACAGCTGGTCGGCGACGACCTGTTCGTGACCAACCCGGTGCGTCTGGCAGAAGGCATTGAACGTGGCTGTGCCAACTCGATGCTGGTCAAGGTCAATCAGATCGGCACGCTGACCGAAACGCTGAAAGCCGTCGATATGGCCCACCGGGCCCGGTACACAAATGTGATGTCGCACCGGTCGGGTGAAACCGAAGACGCCACAATTGCCGACCTGGCCGTGGCAACCAATTGTGGTCAGATTAAAACCGGCTCGTTGGCGCGGTCCGACCGGTTGGCGAAATACAACCAGCTGATCCGCATCGAAGAACTGTTGGGCGAAGTGGCCGAATACGCAGGCCGTTCGATCCTCAAGGCGTGATTGCCTTTTGCCCGCATTTCAAAAGGTCCGGTGTTGAACCGGGCCTTTTTTCATGTCATCCGGGGCGGTCTCACCGATATTGATGGGCGCGTGCGCAGTTTGTGAGAGACGGCATTGGGGCTCTGCCCCAAACCCCGAGGTATTTTGCACCAGAAAGAAGCGGCAGGTCCGCTCTCCTGTATCCAGTTTTGGCATATCATCTTTGGCACATGGGTATTGTGTAAATTCGCCATCGGTGGCCTGATTTGTCTCAGCTGCCCGGAAAATCATAGTGGCGGATCGTGCGAAAGGCGACCAGCTCGGCTTCGGCCGGGTCGATATGGGCATCCTGGTAATCCTCACCCACGAATGATTTGAGTGCGTCCAGATCCTCCCAGATCATGATGAGGCTGAATTCACGGGGGGTTTCCGGGCGTGGCCCACCGGGCAGGACCTGAACAATTCCCTTGGTTGCCTTCATCATCGGAACAGCTGATTGAAAGAAGAATTCGGCGAATTCCTCCTCCTTTCCCGGATGGGTGACAACCTGAAATACACGCATAATCATAGAACCAACCTCCCTGATTTAGATTAAGGGTTTGGCGTCCTGTGTATGTCCTGCCATCTGTCGGTTATTGTCGGACCCGCCGTATCGCGGGTTTGTCAGTGTCCTGTGACCCCGAACGGATCCTTGCCGTCATAAGGTTTGATCGCGGGCCCTGCCAAAGCACGGAACTGTTGGAGATTTTCGATGTCATGGAGACGAATACGGGAGACCCGGTCGCCTTGTGGCATGTTAATCATCCTGTGCTGTGCAACGTGTTTGCGTCACCAGTATAACACAGACTGCGGTTCAAAGGTGTTTGGTCATCAACATGTAATTTTCACGCGGTTCGAATCTGCTGCGTAGATACAGGCGTCGGGCGGCTTCGTTGTTGCGGTCAACTTCGAGGTGCAAGGCCTTGAGACCCGCCGCGGACAGGGCCTTGGGCAGTTCGTTCAGCACATCGGTTGCGATGCCGCGCCCGCGCACTGCGGGGCGGATATAGATTTCATCAACGAACCCATCCATGCCGCCGAATTCCACCGACCAGCCAAAACTGACAACCACATAGCCCAGTGGAGCCCGGGCCGGACCGATCAGGTAGACACAGCCATGCGGGATACCCTGTAGCAATGGCAGCAGGGCGTCGCGGCGGGACTCGTTCGTGCCTTGCAGGTTCGCTTCGGTGTGAAAGGCCGTGACCAGGGTCATGAGCCGGTCCAGATCCTCGGAGCGGGCGAGATGGAGGGCAGTGCTCATTTCGGGTCGTCCAGTGCTCTTTGTTCCACCTTGTCAATCCAGGCGGATTTGCAGATCCCATAGTCACAGCCGCCATCCGGGTGGCGGGCCGCACAATGGGCTTTTTGCGCGGTGTAGGCCGCGCGCAAGGCAGAGTTGTGCACCAAGGCGTCGCGAAAGGCCAGATGGCGGCGGATATCGGGGGAACCGGCTGAAAAGCAGTGCGCCTGAAACAGGCGGAGGCCTGTGTCGGGATCATTGCGGCCCAGACATCGCCGCCCGGTCCTGTCGAGTGTGCCACACCAGTCGTAGCCCAGCTGTTCCAGCTCCGGGCGCGCCGCGTCGCAGGCTTGGAGGTCGTGAAACACTGCCAGCAAATCAATGATCCCGCGTGCCGGGAGGCCGGGGATGGCGGTGGACCCGATGTGGTGGATGGCAACCAGGCCCAACACGCCAGTTGACCGCCAGAGGTCAGCCTCACGTTGCGCCTGCCGGGGCCAATCCGGATCGGGCGCGACCAGCAGGCTCATAAACACGCGAGCCGCTCGGTCAATAGATCAAAGAAGCCGACATCATCAACAGATCCCATGAACATCGCATTGGCAGGTCGGTCGGTGACGCCCCACCAATCGGCGACGGTCATCCCCAGCGTCAGCTCCGAACCGGTTTCGATCTCGACATTGATGTGACGACCTGAAAACAGATCCGGGCGGATCAGATAGGCCGTGACACATGGGTCGTGCAAGGGGGCCCCATCCGAACCGTATTTCGCCTTGTCGAACCGTTCAAAGAAGTCGGTCATATCCGCAACGGCACGGCCAACCCGGGTTCCCAGCGCCCGAAAGGCGTCGTTGCGGGGTTTGGTGACCAGAACCTTGTGGGTGACATCCAACGGCATCACAGTAATCGGAGCACGTGATTTGAAAACAATATCAGCGGCTTCGGGGTCGACGTAAATGTTGAATTCAGCCGCCGGGGTAATATTGCCCACTTCGAAATAAGCCCCACCCATCAGCACGATCTCCTGGATCCGACTGATGATATCGGGCGCTTGTTCAAAGGCTTTGGCAATATTTGTCAGCGGACCCAGCGGGCATAATGTTACCGTGTTTGCGGGGTGCGTTCGCAGGGTGTCGATAATGAAATCGACCGCGTGTCCCGGGGCCAATGGCATGGTGGGCTCTGCCAATTCCGGGCCATCCAGCCCGGTCTTGCCATGCACATGTTCCGCTGTGGTCAATGTGCGTCGCAGCGGTGCGCTACATCCGGCAAAGACCGGGACATCTGGTCTGGCGGCCCATTCACAGACAATGCGTGCATTTTTCTGGGTCAAAGCCAGGGGAACATTCCCGGCCACGGCGGTGATGCCGAGCACATCAATTTCGTCTGGGCTGGCGAGCGCCAACAGAATGGCAACTGCGTCATCCTGGCCAGGATCGGTGTCGATGATAATCTTGCGCGCGCTCATGCCCGTCTCCTGTCAAGCCACTGCAAGGCGCGACTGTGTCAATTGAGGGGGCCGTTGTCCAGAACCCGATTGAACCTGCCCGATTGATTCTGTCCAATCGAGCATTGCCGTGATCACGATCGGCGTTCGTCGTGTTTGACCGCGTCCCACAGCGCATCCATCTCGGCCAGATCGCTGTCTTCGGGACGTTTGCCACGTTGGGCCAGCTTGGCTTCGACGGCTTCAAACCGGCGGATGAACTTGGCATTGGCCCGGCGAAGGGCGGCTTCGGGTTCGACGCCCAGATGGCGCCCCAGATTGGCCATGACAAACAGCAGATCGCCGAACTCTTCTTCGATTGCCGCATGGGGCAGGGTATCGCGCGCTTCGACCAATTCGGCGGATTCTTCGGCGATTTTGTCGATCACATGGCTGGCATCGGGCCAGTCGAACCCGACACGCGCCGCGCGTTTTTGCAATTTGTACGCCCGCAACAGCGCAGGCAGGCCAACAGCGACACCATCCAACGATCCCCGTTGTTCCAGGCCCGCCCGTTCCGCCGCCTTGATCGTTTCCCAATCAACGGTCTGCTGATCGGCGGATTTGTCCCGGCTTTCGTCGCCGAACACATGCGGGTGGCGGCTGACCATCTTGTCGGACATGGTCGTGACCACGTCCTGAAAGGTGAAATGCCCGGCCTCGGTTGCCATCTGGGCGTGAAACACGGATTGAAACAGTAGGTCGCCCAATTCACCCTTCAGCTCGTCCCAGGCGCTCCGGTCGATGGCATCGGCCACCTCATAGGCTTCCTCGATCGTATAGGGGGCGATGGTGGCAAAATCCTGCTCAATGTCCCAGGGGCAGCCGGTGTTCGGATCACGCAGACGGCGCATGATTTCCAAAAGACGTTCGATTCCGGCCTGTTGGTCGTGGATCAGGGGATTTTCGGGCATTGCAGTGGCCTTTGTTCCAGTGTCAGATGCATCAATCCCGAGTCTGACCCAGGAGTCCAGCCCATGCCGGTCGTGAACCGCATTGCCGATTATGCCGACGAAATGAAAACCTGGAGGCGGCATTTGCATCAAATCCCCGAGCTGGAATTCGATTTGCCCAAGACATCCGCCTATGTCGCTGAAAGATTACGGGAAATAGGCGTGGACGAGCTGCACACCGGAATCGCCCAGACCGGGATGGTGGCGATCATCACCGGGCAGGGTGACGGTCCGACCATCGGGCTGCGCGCCGATATGGATGCGCTGCCGATCACGGAGGAAACCGGCGTGGATCATGCATCGACCCATGCGGGCAAAATGCATGCCTGTGGCCATGACGGACATACGACGATGTTGCTGGGGGCGGCGAAATACCTGGTGGAAACCCGCAATTTCTCTGGCCGGGTCGCGTTGATCTTTCAGCCAGCCGAAGAAGAAGGCGGTGGAGCCGGGATCATGGTGCAGGAGGGGATCATGGATCGGTTCGACATCGATCAGGTGTACGGGATCCACAATATGCCCGGCGCGCCGCTGGGTGAATTCGTGACCTCTCCCGGCCCGCTGATGGCAGCGGTGGACACATTTACCATCAACATTCAGGGACGTGGTGGCCATGGGGCGATGCCGCATGAAACCAAGGATCCGGTGATGGCGGCCTGTGGAATTGCCACGGCAATCCAGACCATTGTCAGCCGTAACAACTATGCGCTGGATGATTTGGTGATCTCGGTCACCCAGATCCACACCGGCACCGTCAACAATGTGATTCCCGATACCGCCTATATCAACGGCACCGTGCGCACCTTTGACGCCGAGGTGCAAAAAATGGTGATGCAGCGTATGGCCGACATCGCCCAAGGACAGGCAATTTCATATGGGGTCACGGCGGAGCTGGATTATGAGATTGGTTATCCCTCGACGACCAACCACGCGGAAAACGCCAAATTCGCCGCCGATGTGGCCCGCGAGATTTCGGGCGATGATCGCGTCACCGACGATGCAGCCCCGGAAATGGGGGCCGAAGATTTTTCCTATATGCTTCTGGCACGTCCTGGGGCCTATCTGTTTATGGGGCAGGGCGATGGTGCCGGGTTGCACCATCCGAAATACGATTTCAACGACGACGCATCCCCAATTGGTGCATCGTTCTTTGCCCGTTTGGTTGAACGGGCCCAGCCAATTGGCTGACAGGCACGGCAAATGAGTGACAAGAGCGGCTCTCTGCGTTATTTGATCAAATTATTTGATGCAGGACAGGAAGGTTGAGACATGGCACTGGAAGACGCAAAGAATGCAATTGATGATGCGTTTACACGTGAGAATCTGAAAGGTGTCAGCAACGAGCTGACCTTTGGCGGGGCCACATCGTTTCTGCGCCGCAAATACACCAAGGATCTGACGGGGGTGGATATTGCCGTCACGGGCGTACCCTTTGATCAGGCGGTGACCAACCGACCGGGAACCCGGTTGGGTCCCCGTGCCATCCGCGAAGCATCATCGTTGCAGGCGTTTGACGAACCTTATGGGTGGCCGCATGATCCGCTGAGCAATCTGGCGATTGTGGATTATGGAGATGTGGCGTTCGACTATGCCAATGTGCCCGAATTTCCCGCGACCCTGACGGATCATATCCGCGGTATCCTGAAACAGGATGTCGCGTCGGTCGTGTTGGGCGGGGATCACTATATCAGCTTCCCGATCCTCAAGGCCTATGCCGAAAAATACGGGCCGATTTCGCTGCTGCAATTTGATGCGCATACCGACACATGGCCCGATGACAACATGGACCGGGTTGATCATGGCACCATGTTCTACAAGGCGGTGAAATCTGGCATCGTTGATCCGGCGACGTCGGTTCAGGTGGGCATTCGCACCACCAATGAGGACACCTTGGGCGTGAACATCATCGACGCCCCGACAGTGCATGAAATTGGGTCGGTGGAAACTGCCCGCCGGATCAAGGATATTCTGGGTGACCGCCCGGTCTATCTGACCTTTGACATCGACGGGCTGGATCCGGCTTTTGCGCCTGGTACTGGCACGCCGGTCTGGGGGGGGCTGACGTCCGCCCAAGCGGCGCGGATCCTGCGCGAGATTGCCGGGATTAACATCAAGGGCGGCGATATCGTCGAAGTGTCGCCCCCGTTTGACACCACTGGGGCAACGGCCATCGCCGGGGCGCATGTGGCCACTGAAATCATCTGTCTTCTGGGCTGGAACAAACTGAAAAATGACTGAATTCAATCAACCGATCAGCGGCAATGACCTGGCGCGGTTCTCCGGGCCGAACACCTTCATGCGTCTGCCGCAGGCGGATTCGCTGGAAGGGCTGGATGTGGCGATCCTGGGCGTGCCGATGGACATTGGCACCTCTTGGCGGTCGGGCACCCGGTTCGGTCCCAAGGAAATCCGCGCCGAAAGCGCAATGATCCGCCCCTATAACATGGCGACCGGCGCGGCTCCGTTTGACAGCCTGCAGATGGCTGATATTGGCGATCTCGCGATCAATACATTTTCGTTGTCCGACAGTCTGCGCATCATCCAGGAGAGCTATGCCGCGATCCTGGATACGGGGGTCATCCCTGTGGCCATGGGCGGGGATCATTCGATTACTTTGCCGATTCTGCGCGCGATTGCCCAGAAACACGGACCCGTGGCGTTGGTGCATGTGGACGCCCATGCCGATGTGAATGACGAAATGTTTGGCGAACGCGAAACCCACGGCACAGTGTTCCGCCGCGCCTATGAAGAAGGGCTGTTGGTGGCTGACAAGGTGTATCAGATCGGCATCCGCGGGTCAGGATATGCCGCGACCGATTTCACCGAGGCCCAAGGGTGGGGGTTCCAGCAATTTCCGGCCTGGGAGCTATACCATCGGTCGCTGTCGGGCATGGGGGGCGAAATTCGCCGCGATATCGGGTCGCGCCCCGTATACGTGACCTATGACATCGACAGTCTGGATCCGGCTTTTGCCCCGGGGACAGGAACGCCAGAGATTGGCGGGCTGACAACACCGCAGGCGATGGAATTGATCCGTGAACTAAAGGGGTTGAACATTGTCGGCTGTGATCTGGTCGAGGTCTCACCGCCCTATGACACATCGGGCAATACGGCGCTGACCGCGGCAAATCTTCTTTATGAGCTGTTATGTGTTCTGCCGGGCGTAACCGCGCGTTAGGATCTGATCAGCCAGTATTGGACACGCTCCGGTTTGCCGGGGACTTCAGCTGCGCCATGGGGCATGGCAGGGGTGACGTCAGGTTAGTCATCGCTTTGCTGCGCAAGACGCCATAACGACATAGGGGAACATGAATGGGGCGCGTGATGACCGGATTGTTGATCCTTTTTGCTGGGGTAGTGATTGCATTTGGGTATGTGCGTTTGGCCCCCAGCGATCCTGTGTTCTGGCACAAATTGCCAGAGATCAACGCAGACAAGGATTTCAAACGGGGGGTGATCCGCGTGGTCGAAACCGGACCGGACGGATTGGCACGATTGAGCCAGATCGCCACAGAAAGCCCGCGCACCAAAATCCTGGCCGGCTCTATCGGCGACGGTATGATTACCTTTGTCACCCGCACCCGCGTTGTCGGGTTTCCCGACTATACCACGGTGCAACAGGACGGTCCGCATCTGAAAATCTATGCGAGATCGCGGTTCGGGCGTTCAGATCTTGGGGTAAACCGTAATCGGGTTGAAGCGTGGATCGCGGCGCTGCAATCGTGAGGACAAACAGCCTTCCTGTACCTCGCGCCACATCGGTACGTTCAACGACATCTGGCATTGCGCCATAAAGGCGCGCCCGTCCACAAACAGACAGATTGTTTCGCCCAAATCGACGCGGCTGCCGCTGCTGTCGGTGCAATAGCAATCCTGAACTGTTCCATCCGGGCGGGTCACATCGGCCACGCCAATTGCCGGGGCCAACAGTGCGATCAAGCAAAGAATGTGTTTCATGCACCGAGCATACCACGCCATCCCCCTTGACCAAAGCCCCGTGATGTCGGACACCGCGTCATGGTTCCAGAAGATCGCTTAGAACAGATTGTCCAACGGTTTCAGTATCTCGAAGCCGCGATGTCCGATGGGGCCAGCGGCAGCGATATCGCGGCGCTGGCCAAGGAGTATTCCGATCTGAAACCGGTGGTGGACCAAATCACCGGTTATCGTCAGCTGGTGGCTGAGCTGGAGGAAGCCGAGCTGATGTTGGCGGATCCGGACATGAAGGAGCTGGCCGAGGAAGAAATTCCGGCTCTCAAACAGAAGCTGCCCGACGCCGAACGTGCGTTGCAGCTCGCCCTATTGCCCAAGGATGAGGCAGACCGCCGACCGGCGATCCTGGAAATCCGGCCCGGTACGGGCGGGGACGAGGCGGCATTGTTCGCCGGGGATCTGCTGCGCATGTACCAGCGCCATGCCGAAGCGCACGGCTGGAAGGTTGAAATCCTCGAAGAGCAGGTCACCGAATTGGGCGGGATCAAGGAAGTTGTCGCCCACATCAAGGGCGACGGCGTGTTTGCGCGGCTCAAATACGAATCCGGTGTGCACCGGGTCCAGCGGGTCCCCACCACCGAAAGCGGTGGGCGAATCCATACGTCCGCTGCAACTGTCGCGGTGCTGCCCGAAGCGGAAGACGTGGATATCCGGATCAACAGCAATGATCTGCGCATTGATACCATGCGCAGTTCGGGTGCCGGTGGGCAGCATGTCAATACCACCGATTCGGCGGTCCGGATTACCCACCTGCCAACCGGCATTGTGGTGACCAGTTCCGAGAAATCCCAGCATCGCAACCGCGAGATCGCAATGCAGGTGTTGAAAACTCGGCTTTTTGATCTCGAGCGTCAACGGGTGGACAACGAACGGTCAGCTGATCGGGCATCGCAGGTTGGGTCGGGTGACCGCTCTGAACGGATTCGCACCTATAACTTCCCACAAGGTCGCCTGACGGATCACCGGATCAACCTGACACTGTATCGTCTGGATCAGGTGATGCAGGGGGATCTGGATGAAATCATCGACGCCCTGACTGCAGATGCACAGGCCCGGATGTTGGCGGAGATGGGGCAGTGAAGATTGCGCCACAAACGGCGGCTCAGGCCATGGTGGCCGCAACTCACAAGCTGCGCGCAGCAGGGGTTGCGGACCCGGCACGGGATGCCCGGATCCTGCTGGCCCATGCCGCCCGCGTCGATGCCAGCCGCGTCACGTTGATCGCGCCCGAAAATTTGGCCCCGGACATCGCGGAACGCTATGACCAACTGATTTCGTTGCGTGCTGTGCGTGTGCCGGTTTCACATCTGATCGGTGAACGTGAATTTTATGGCCGCAGGTTCAAGGTCGGGCCAGAAGTGCTTGATCCCAGGCCGGAAACCGAAACTCTGATCGAAACAGCGCTGAGCCAACCTTTTGATCGGGTGCTGGATCTGGGCGTGGGGTCGGGCTGTATTCTGGTGACATTGCTGGCCGAGCGCACGCAGGCCACTGGGGTCGGGGCCGACGTCAGTGAAGCGGCATGTCTACAGGCCAGTGCCAATGTGGTCCTGCATCGGGTTGCCGATCGCGCTGAAATCCTTCTGTCGGATTGGTTCGACGCAATCGTCGGCACATTCGACCTGATCGTGTCCAACCCACCGTATATCGCATTGGACGAAATGGACGGCCTGTCACGCGAAGTCCGCGATCATGAACCTGTGCTTGCGTTGACTGACGGCGCAGACGGGTTGGAATGCTATCGGCGCATAGCCCCCCGGGTGACCGATTTTCTCAACCCCGGCGGCCGGGTCATGGTTGAAATCGGCCCGACACAGGGGCAGGCGGTTGCCAGCTTGTTCCAAGCACAGGGGCTGCGCCGGATTCGGGTCGTTCCGGATCTGGATGGTCGGGATCGGGTTGTCTGTGCTGTGCGCGCGTCCTAGTCGAAAAATTGCGACAGAAATACCGATTTTCGGGCAAAATGTGTAAAAATACCAGTCTGACCCTTGTGCGCCCGCGCTGGACGTGTTTACTCAGAGGTGTCGCAGCGAGGACTGAAACTGAACTGCCTCAGCGACGCTAAGCCCAAAATTGGCGAGACCCACCAAGTTCAAAACGCATTACGCGTCGGGTGGAGCCATCGCAAAAGCAATAAGGCTGACGTTAGGTAAATGAGATCGTCCAAGTCACGTTCGCGGAACAAATCGAACCGCAACCGCCCGTCCGGGACCAATGTTATCAACCGGGTGTTTGATAGCTCGGGTCCTGAAGGTAAGGTGCGCGGTACGCCGCAGCAGATCATCGACAAATATAACCAGCTGGCACGCGATGCCCAGCTGTCCAATGACCGTGTTGCGACGGAAAACTTTCAGCAACATGCCGAGCATTATCAGCGTCTGCTGAGCGAAGCGATGCGGGAAATGGAAGCCAAACGCGAAGAGCAGGAACGTCAGAACCGGGAACGTCAGGCTGACCGGGATCGCGAACGCGCCGAGCGTCAAGAACGCGAAAGCGTTGCGCGCTCTGATGATCCGGCACAGGCACCACAGCCCGATGTCCGTGATATGGGTGTACAACCTGTAGCGACGCCGGAAGATACCGGATTGGTCGACACGCCTGAAGGCACCGACAAGCCGGCCGAGAAGGCACGGCCGCCGCGCAAACCTGCATCCCCGCGCAAAAACACCCCCCGCAAGGAACCGGCAGCGAAATCCGACGCGGCTCCTTCTGCGATGGAAACAGCTCCCGGCGCGGATGGCGTCGAAGGCGACGGCGCAGCTCCGGCCAAAAAGCCCCGCCGCAAGCCGAGCCCACGCAAGAAAGTGGAAGCCAAACCAGCCGATGCCAGCCCCGATGCCGCTCCTGCGCCATCTGGCGATTCCACGGAAGCGGCCGAATAACCCTGTCAGACGAGCTCTGAGAGGGTGGTTTCCCAATCCTTGAAAGAACCTCCCATGCGGCCCATCGCGTGGGAGCCCAGATACAGGCGTTTCAGCATCTGGGCTTTTTGGCGGGCGATCGGATCCGATATGTCAGGGTGAATTTCCCTGACAACGGATTCCAATGCATCCGTCAGGCGATTTAGAATACGATCGCAGGCGATGACGGCCACGGGATCGGTCGGACCCAGTTCCACAATTGCATTGCAGATGAAACAGCCCGCGGTCCGGGACGGTTTGGCCGTGTGGTATTCTGTGCGCAGAAAGAAATCCGTCAGTCTTTGTCTGGGTGTGCCGTTGGCGGCGTTGGTCAGCAGCGCCACTGCCGTGGTCATGCGGGTATCCCCATAGTGTTGAATCGCCCGCAGATAGACCGAATGTTTGTCGGTAAACGCCTTGTAGAACGACCCGCGCGTCAATGACATCGCATCCAGAAGATCAGGCAAGTTGGTCGCGGCGTAGCCTCGGGTCCAGAACATGACCATGGCGCCTTCCAATGCATTGGTTTCATCGAACTGTCGGGGGCGGCTCATGGACTCTCCTCGCGGGTCTTGGCCCGATCACAAAAATCGCCCGAACCGGGTTCGGGCGACGGATTGGTCAAAATATATGGAATTCCGACAGATGTTCAATCTGCGGGACTGGTCACGATTCGGGCAGCTGCTGGGGGTGGGAAAATCCCAATGCCGGGCGTTGGGCATGAGATCCGAACTTGACCGACCCATCCAACAGCCCCGCATGAACCGTGGACCAATTGGCCTGTGACTGTTGCAGAAGCTGGTCTTTGTTCTTTAGGAAACGGTCCTTTACCTCGGCCGACCAGGTAACATACAGCTTGTCATCCGCGATGAACCACCCGTCCAGGAAATCGACTTCGGCGGCATATCCATGAGCAACAGCCCAGGCACACCATCCATTGTTCTGTGGGGTGAATTTCTCGGGTGCGGCTTCAAACGCGGCCTTGTTTTCTGCATTGGCAAACACCCAAACCCGACCTTTGAAAGTCGCGCGATGGGCCTGATCGCCCTTGGCAGGTTTGTTTTGGGTGAAATAGGCAACTGGATCAAATCCGTCCATGGCAATGCCACGGCTGGTCGAGTTGACGACGTGATCGTGAAAATCACTGGCCTGAGCCGGGTTTGGGGGCAGTGCCACGGCCAGGAACATGGCCAGAAGAGACGCGATTACAGAAAATTTCATTTGATCCTCCTGTTATGTACCAATCGGTACCTTAATATTCGGAACCATTTGGTACATAACTTGCGGGTAAAATCAAATCTTTGATCATCACGAAGCCGTGATGGTCAAATGCGCCTCATAGGATCCCGAAGCAAAGGGGGAAATTTCATCTGGCGGCAGCGACCGATCGAGCCAGGGCGCAAAATGCTTCCAATGAAACCTGTTCGGCCCGCTCGGTTGGCGCGATTCCCACAGCGTTCAGGTGATCTTCGATATTTGGTGCCACCGATTTGAGAGAGGCCCGCAACATCTTGCGCCTTTGATTGAACCCGGCGGCCACAACCTGCGACAGAACTTTGGCATCTGCGGGGAAACGCGGTTCGGGCAGAGCGGTCAGATGCACCACTGCGCTGGACACTTTGGGCGGCGGAGTAAAGGCCCCTGGGGGCAGGGACAAAACGATTCTGGCCTCTGTGCGCCATTGTGCCAGGATGGCCAGCCTCCCATAGGACTTGGACCCAGGCTCGGCCACGATCCGCTCGGCGACTTCGCGCTGAAACATCAGTGTGAGACTTTGCCAGAATGGCGGCCATTGCGGCGGGGTCAACCAACGCACTAGCAATTCGGTCCCCACGTTGTAGGGCAAGTTGGCCGCAACCCGCACGGGCGGGGTTAGATACTGCAACGGATCAATGTCCAGCGCGTCGCCGTTGATCACCTGCAGCTGTCCCGGATAAGCGGCTGCGATCTCATCCAGCGCGGGCATGCAGCGACTGTCTTTTTCCACCGCCAGCACCCGACGCGCACCTTCGGCCAACAAACCGCGGGTCAAACCGCCGGGGCCGGGGCCGATTTCCAGAACGTCACACCCGGTCAGATCCCCGGCCTGGCGGGCAATCTTGGCCGTTAGGTTCAAGTCGAGCAGAAAATTCTGCCCCAGCGATTTTCGCGCGGCGATCTGATGGGTGTCGATCACCTCGCGCAGAGGGGGGAGTGAATCGATGGAGCTCATGCGTGGGCGGCTTTCTTCTGGGCCATCTCCCAAGCCAGCTTTAGGGCCTGGATCAGACTGGACGGATTGGCGATGCCCTGACCGGCAATGTCAAAAGCGGTACCATGGTCGGGCGAGGTTCGGATGAACGGCAGGCCCAAGGTGACATTGACCCCATTGTCGAAATCCAGCGTCTTGATCGGGATCAGCGCCTGATCATGATACATGGCGATGGCAGCATCATAACGGGTGCGCGCGGCGGCGTGAAACAATGTGTCGCCGGGCAGGGGACCGATCAGGCCATAGCGCGGTGCCAATTCCGCAACCAACGGCGCGATCCAGTCAAGTTCTTCTTGACCCATTGCGCCGCCTTCGCCGGCGTGTGGGTTAAGACCAGCAATGGCAATGCGGGGGGTGGCGATCGAAAACTGTTGTTGCAGCCCCTGGTGGGTGATGTGAATGGTGTCGCGCAACAGGTCTGGCGTCAGCTGTTTTGGTACCTCGGACAGGGCAATATGAATGGTGGCGGGCACCACCCGCAACTGTGGACTGGCCAGCATCATCACAACACGGGTCGTTCCGGCCAAAGCGGCCAGAAATTCGGTGTGACCGGGATAGGCAAATCCTGCCCCGTCAATCAGCGCCTTTTTGTGGATTGGTGCAGTGCAGACTGCCGAGGCCGACCCGGTTTGCACCAGAGATACGGCGGTTTTGATTGCGTCGATTACCCCCTGGGCATTGCTGGGGTCGGGCTGACCGGGATGGGCCGGTGCTGCAAAGCTCTGGGCCAGGACCGGCAGTGAATCGGCAACGACATCACGTGCCTGATCCAGATCGATGATCCGGGAAATCGGCGTGCCGGTCGGCAGGTGGTTCGGGTCGCCGATCCAGACGAATGGACAGGTGTCGCGCAGCTGAGACCAGGCTGCAACAGCCAGTTCAGGCCCGATCCCCGAGGGGTCGCCACAGCTGAGCGCAATGGGCGGGATCATTTATCAAGAATGACCGCATCGGCCCGCAATTGATCCAGAAGGCTGGTGGAAAACGCCGCAAGCCGTTGCTGGGTCAACCCGTCCGCGATCTGTGCGCGCGACGCATCCTGCGCCAATTCCGCCGTGCGCCCGCACATCATCAACAGCAGCAGCGTCTGGCCATTGTTGCGGGTCAGAACGGTGGAAATTTCTCCCTGATCCAGTTTGGCCAGCTCAACAGCGATATCGCTGGGAATGTCCGAAGGGCTTAGTGATTGACGGTCCAGCAGTTCGGGGGGCTGACCCTTGGCAACACCATACAGATCATCACACGTGTCAACACGGTCGGCAACTGATTTGGCGGCGGCCAACGCTTCGGGGGTGCGCCCGCCTGCAATGCGATAGGTGGCGTATTCAATGGCGGCATAGCGGGGGGCTGAAATATTCGCTTCGCGCACGCCACGCAATTGGAACAGTGCCAGGGCATTGTCCAAACGCATCGGGTTGGTCACATCACCAGGTTGCAAGGACAACAGCGTCGGACGCAACGCAGGCGGAAGCTGGTCAAGCGAAAGCCACCCCAGACGCCCGCCCTGATCCCGAGAGCTTGCAGCCGAGAATTGAGAGGCCAAGCTGGAGAATTCCTCGTACGAGGTTGTCTGTTGAGCGTCTGCGGCAATTGCTTCGACTTGGGTGATGTTTTGTTCCGTAACCGGCATGATCAGTTCAGACAGGAGAATCTGCACCGACGATCCGCCGGATTGCCCCATGGCCCGGTCGATTTCAGCTTCGCTGGGACGGGCGCGGGACAAATAGCGGTCGGCAATGTATTCGCGCCAGCCCAGGCCAATTTTGACAAAATCGCGAAAGGTTTCGGGGGAAACGCCGTTTTCACCCAGAATTTTGATGAACTCGTCTGGCTTCAATCCGGTTCGCGCCGCAAAATCGACAATACCCTGTTGGATGCTTTCATCCGAGACCACCAGCCCTACGTCGTCGAGAACCTCCTGACGCAGGCGATCGTCGATCAGTTCCTTGCGCGCCGTTTCGACAGGATCGCCCGGTGCCCGCAGCAATTCCATCAACAGCGCACGCTGCTCCAGTTCGTACTGGGAAATCACGGATTCATTCACTGAGATCGCCGGTGAAAACAACCCTCCGGCGATAGCAGGAACCGGCAATGCCAATCCAGCGGCAATGACGAGGGACGCCAGCGAGTGCTGTGCGATGCGGGTCAGGTGCTTGGGGGTCAGGAATGTTTGCATGCTCGCCTGTATTTTTCTGTTCCGCCGTCTACGGAAAATCCGTTGAGTGAGATGGTAAACCCGAAGTCGGTCGACGGTTCAATACTCGTCGACGAAGTGTAACGCCTGTTGAGCGAAAGATCGACCGTGATACATTCGTTTTGATACACTAGGCCAATCCCGGCCCAGGAGGCTTGGGATCCTTCGATGTCGTAGCGCACATTGGCGCTGGCCGTCCAGAAGTCGGTCACGTCATAGCTGCCGTCGAGCCACAATTCGGAAGTGGGAATTGCCCGTCCTTCGGCCGCGTCCGCGTCCAGCCACAAGAAGGTTCCCGACAGTTTGGTCCTGTTCGAGACCCAATCTCCGCGCAACTCGGTTTTGGAAAAGCTCAGACCGCCGTTCAGCAATCCGCGCGCCGTAAAGGCCAGGCCGGAAGCCGTGGAAATCTGACCGGCAAGCAGGATGTCCGACGAGGTGCCGCTCAGCCCGGATGTGGTCGAGAAATTCGGATCGGCGGGCTCTCTGAAAACCTGACCGATGGTTGCATAGGCATTCCAGCCGCCTTGCAGATACTGTGCCCAATTGACCCCATAGACCAGGGTCAGGCCTTCTTCGCGTACATCGTTGGAAGGAAACCGGGACAAGGCCAACAAGTTTCCCTGATCGAATTCGACAAAATTGCTTTCGTCGTTTGCGACCTGCGGTCCCGCGACATCCCGCCAGCCCAACTGAACGATCGGTTCAAAGAAATGCGTCGCCCCCGTTGATCGTTGCGCCGCCATTGGAAGTCGCAGCGTCAGCGCAGTTCGGGGAATGGTCCGGTTGGAGCGGGATGGATAGGCGGGATCATCGTAAATCCCGAAGGTGTCCGCGGCGACGCCCATTTCCCAATCGGCAACCAGACCGCTGTCGAGAATCCATTGTCGCCGCCAGTTCACGTCAACGGTGGCACGGGCAACGTCCCGACCCACGGTCGCCGGCGGTCCTGGGGTTGTCACGGATCCAGCCCGCCGGTGTCCCTGTGCATCCAGACCCAGGCGCAATTCCCCCCCGATCTGGGTTGGGAACAATCGCTTTTCATACTGAAAATGCAGGATGTTGGTCGGAATTTGGTCTTCGTCTTCACCGTCGCGTTGGGATTTGTAATCCACCAATGCCAGGCGGATCAATTCATCCCGCCGGGCGCGCTCCAGAGAGATTTCGCTGCGCAGGCGGTCTTCGTAGGGCAAACCGTAATCCAGAAGATATGCATCGTCAGATACTGATTTGATATCAAAGGCAAATCTGAAGTCACGGGCCAGGTTGAACAAACCAAAGGCGTTCAGATATCCGCGGCTGTTGTTGGGTTCCAGGTCATCGTCGGTATAGGCACCTTCGACAGTAACCCATCCGGTGCGAAAGGCCTGGCGATAGCGAAAATCCAATGTCCGGGTCTTGGATGACAGATACGGGGCCAACGTCAGGTCCTTGTGGTCACCAAGCCGAAAGAAGTACGGGACCTTGATCCCTGTACTCAATTGGGACGTTGTCCGGACGGTGGGTATCAGAAAACCTGTCGCCCGCTCCAACGTCGGATCGGGCAGGCGCATCCCGGGAAAATAAAAGATCGGGACATCCAGAATTCGCAGCTGCGCATCTTCGAAATACAACTGGCGTTCCAGCTGATCATGCGTGATCTTTCTGGCCCGGATTTGCCATAGGGGCGGACGACCATCTTCGCAGACATGACAAGAGGTTACAGCCGTTTTATAAAGCTGAGAGTACCGCCCTCCGACCCGTGTCATCTGAAGCGAGGCCAACTGCAGCTGTTGCTGGAACACCATGCGCGCCCCGATCAAAAGCCCATTTTGCAGCGCTTTATCCATTTCCGCCGAATTGGCCAGGATCGTGATTTCGTCGCCCTGGTCGATACGGATTGGACCGTCGATGGTCAACGTGTCGGTTTCCCGGTCAAACAGGATACGCTGGGCTTTCAGGCGGGTTTCCCCGTGGAAGGCCTCGACGTTGCCCTGTGCAATCAATTGGCGGTCTGGCGTGATGAACACACTGTCGGCCACCAGCACGGCTGGTTGTGGCTCCTGCTGGGGTTGCGCGGAGGGCTGTGCAGGTTGGGTCTGCGCAGACATCGGCAAGGTCGAAACCGCCAGCGCCAGCGGCACAACTGTGGAAAGAAGCAATGCGCGGATCATCTTATCCGTCCTCTGCATGAAGAAGCAGACCCAGTGACAACATCACCGAGGCGATTGGAGGGGCCCAGGCGGCCAGCGCAATGGGCAATTGTCCATTCTCACCCAGGATTTGGGCGAAATTTCGAACAAAGTACAGGGTGAATCCCAACAGAACCGCCGCCAGAACGGAAATGCCGGTGCCGCCGAACCGGGTGTGGCGCATGGTAAAGGCAGCTCCGATCAGGACCATGGCCACCAGAAACAATGGCCGGGCCAATTCGACCTGATACCAGACCTGATAGCGTTTGGTGGAAAACCCCGCCGTAGCCAATTCGCGAATGGTTTCAGGCAGGTTATAGATCGACACACCAGCAGGCCGGCCCAGGCTGTCGCGAATCCGATCCTGGGTCAATGTTGTCGGAACGCGCAGTTCATCATGTTGAGCCGCGTTTTTTTCAGGGTTTAACCCAGCGGCCAGGGGCCAGACCTTGGCGTTTTGCAAAACCCAGTCGTCTCCATTCAGTTTTGCCTGTTCGGCGATGATCTGACGAATGGGGCCGCCTCCGGGCGCGTAGGACAAAAATGTAACGTCAAACAGGGTCACATCGGTGGCCCCACCGGCATAGCCTTTGGCGTGAATCACCGACTGGCCAAAAGCGCCGCCCTGGCGCAGCCACAGCCCTTCGCCGCTGAGCGACAGAACCGACGGGCCACCATTGCGATACGTGTCTACCAATTCCTGAGATCGGTTCGATGTCGCCGCAACAATCGGATTCAACGTGGTGACCGTCAGGCCGCCGATGATGGCCGCGACCGCCACCGGTGCCGCCAACGCCCGAATGCCCGACCGACCGGTGGCCCGCGTCACCACCAGCTCGCTGCTGCGGGCCAGCCCGACAAACAGCACGATCGTGGCCAGGATCATCAACAACGGGAGAATTTCGCTGATCGCGGCGGGCGCATTCAGCAAAGTCAGATGGGCCATCTGACCCAAAGAGACGGGAATGCCTTCGAACCGGCGAATTTGTTCGATGATATCGACCAGCATGATCAATGTCAGAAACACGGTTCCAATCAAAAGAAACGACTGCACGAACCGGCGGGCGAAATAAAGATCCAGCTTCACGAACGCGCCTCCTGTGCGTGGCGACGTTTCAAGAGAGGTGCAAGAGGCCGGGCCGCCAGTTGCAGGAACACGCCGGCAAAGGCCAAACCGACGGCTGTCGGCAGATAGATCAGCGGCCAGAGGTCCGGGTTTTCGATCACCGGTTCGGATACGACACCGCGCAACATCTCGAGCACGATCAACAGCACAAAGGCACCAAATGCCTGCCGCCAGACCCCAAATCGTGAAAAACCGCCCACCAGCAGGGCGGAAAACCCGACCAGCGCCACGGCCACGCAGATCAACGCACGGGCAAAACGCAGGTGCAGTTCTTCGACCAGATGGCCTTCGGTGTATATCTCACGCTCGGGCAGGGATTCGCGGCCTCGTATCAGTTCCAGCGTCGCGATTGCCCGGATGTTGCGGACATTGGATTCGTCGGACTTCAGAACGGATGAGATGTTATATGAGAAGTCAGCAAAGACTGTTGTCGACAGGGTGCGGCTTTCGGTGTCCAGCCGTTGGGCGAGCCCATCAACCATGATCAGATTCGCCGCTTCGTTGTCGCGCACCAGAAACGCTTTGGCACCAGTGTAGATGATGGTCTGGGTCGGATCGCGCCGGTCCGATAGGAACACGTCGCGCAAGGTGCCGTCGGGGTCAATTTCACGAATGAAAAAGGCCACACCCGGCGCTGGGTGCAGAAAACTGCCCTCGCTCAGCAGTTTTGCGGTCACGTTGCGCGCCACTTCGGATTCGCGCACCGCAAGCTGGCTGATGGACGCGGGCAAAAGAAAATGGGTCAGGGCCGACATCATCGCCGCAGTGACCAGACCAAAGACCAATGCCGGACGTGCCAAACGCCACGGGCTGAACCCGGTCGCCTGCATCACCGTCAATTCGCTTTCGCTGTTGAGCCGATTGGTAACCCAGACGGCCGCAGCAAAGGCCGCCATCGGGAGCACCATCCGAATGAGATTCGGCAGCGAAAGCGCTGTGAACTCAAGGAAAACCAGCGCCGATTGGCCATCGCCAATCAAGCGGTCAAACAACACCACTGCACGGTTGATCCAGAACACTGCCACAAGGATCAGCGCGAAAAAGCCGAAGAACAGCAGAAATTGGGACAGGACATATCTGTCGTATCTAGACAACGCGATCCCCCCAGATCCTGTTATCGGTGTTTTCGCAGACCTTACTGTAAATGTTTGGCGGGGAAAACTGATATCTGGTCAACTTGCTCACAGCAGGGTACCTCTTGGCACAAACAAGCTGAAAATCCCGACAGGAGATCTTTATGACTGCACATCAGCCCATTCAATTTGTCGAACTTGAGACCGTCAAAATCGCTGAAACAGAGGGGCGCGTTGCTGTCATTGTAACACCAGAGGGGCAATTGGACCCGTCGGCACGCACCGCAAACCGGCTGACGAAAGGCGCGCTGGAGCGTCTGGTCGAAAGCGACAGTTTCAAGAAAGTCAAATCCGGTCAGGTGATCTCGCTGGCATGGCCGACGGGCATGGCGGCCGAGTCGCTGGATGTTCTGGTGCTGGAACGCGGGCTGGGTGTCACCGAGGCGCGCAAGGCCGGGTCGACTCTGGTCAAATCGCTGGGCAAGGCGGCGCTGACGGTGATGATGGGCGGGCATCCAAAGGCAGCGGATGTGGCGATGGGCATGGCGTTGCGGCTCTATGAATTTGACGCGCACAAGACACCAAAAGACGACGCTCAGGCACCCGGTGCGATCCGCATGGCCCACAAGGCCAGCGTCGAGACGGCTGAAAAATTCGCGCCGATGCAGGCCGTGGCCGAAGGGGTGCATATGACCCGCGACCTGGTCAGTGAACCGGCCAACGTGCTGACTACCACAGAATTTGCCAACCGCCTGGCCGAGATGACCGCGCTTGGGTTGGACGTCGAAATTCTGGACGAAGACAAATTGGCCGAACTGGGGATGCGGACCCTGCTCAGCGTCGGGCAGGGGTCCGATAGCCCATCCAAAGTGGTGGTGATGCAGTGGAACGGGGGCAAGGAGGGGGAAGCCCCGCTGGCTCTGGTCGGCAAGGGGGTGGTGTTTGACACCGGCGGGATCTCTCTGAAACCTGCGGGCGGCATGGAAGAGATGACCATGGATATGGGCGGGGCTGGTGTGGTTGCAGGGACCATGCGGGCCTTGGCCGCGCGCAAGGCCAAGGCCAATGTCGTCGGTCTGGTCGGTCTGGTGGAAAACATGCCGTCGGGCAATGCCACCCGCCCCGGAGACGTCGTGAAGTCGATGAAGGGGGACACGGTCGAGATTATCAACACGGATGCCGAGGGACGTTTGGTTCTGTGTGACGTGATGTGGTATGCGCAGGAACGGTTCAACCCGGTCGGGATGATTGATCTTGCGACGTTGACCGGCGCAATCATCATCGGGCTGGGGCATGACAATGCCGGGGTGTTTTCGAATGACGACACGTTGTGCAATGCCTTCCTCAAGGCCGCGCGCGAAGAGGACGAGGGTGCCTGGCGGATGCCATTGGGCAAAAGCTATGATGACCTGCTGAAGTCCGCGATTGCCGATATGAAGAACATCGGGGGCCGTCCGGCCGGATCAATCACCGCTGCGCAATTCCTGCAAAGGTTTGTCAAGGATGGCATGCCCTGGATCCATTTGGACATCGCAGGGGTTGCCCTGTTGAAATCCGAATCCGATTTCGCCCCAAAGGGCGCAACCGGTTGGGGGGTGCGCGCGCTGGATCGTCTGGTGCGCAACGCCTACGAGACGGAGTAACCGGACCCTTGGGCGCTGCCTATTTCTATCACCTGACCCGCAAGCCGCTGGACGAAACCCTGCCGTTGCTGTTGCAGAAAGCGCGGCAGGTCGGATGGCGGATTGCGGTTCGGGGAACAGATCCCGGTTATCTTGACTGGCTTGACGAAAAGCTGTGGCAGGGCCCCGAAGACAGCTTTCTGCCGCATGGGGTTGCGGGTGGCGCGCATGATGCCCTGCAACCGGTTCTTTTGACCACCGGCAGCGATCTGGCAAACACGCCCCAATGTCTGATGAGCGTCAGCGGGGCCGATGTGTCAACCGAGGAAGTCCAGGCAATGGAGCGGGTCTGTATCCTGTTTGACGGCTTTGACCAAGATGCGGTTCAGCGGGCCCGTGGACAATGGAAAAGCCTGACGGGGGCAGGCTGCGCGGCGCAATATTGGTCCGAAGAAAGCGGGCGCTGGGAAAAGAAGGCTGAAGCCTGATCTGCACCCGGATGTCTGTTTCAGGTTTCCTGAAGAGCCGGGCGTCGGGGATAACTTTTTCCATTGTCATATTGCCTTCGCAAACCGGATCGGGCAGGGAGACAGCAACTCCTAACAAAATGGTGCCTCTTCCATGAAAATGCGTGACACGTTCATCAAACCCATGCACCCGGAAGGGCGCAAATTCGTCGCCATCTTTGCGGGGATCACTTTGGTCCTGTTTCTGCTGTCGACCTTTCTGGGGTGGGTCGGTGTCGGGTTGACGGTCTGGTGCTATTACTTCTTTCGCGACCCCAAACGGGCAACGCCAACCCGCGAGGGGCTGATCGTCAGCCCCGCGGACGGAATTGTATCGCTGATCGAAAAAGCCGTGCCCCCGGCTGAATTGGGCATGTCCGATCAGGCCCTGACCCGGGTCAGCGTATTCATGAGCGTCTTCAACTGTCATGTGAACCGTGCCCCAATCGCCGGACGCATTGCCGCGATTGCCTATCGGCCGGGGAAATTCTTCAATGCATCTCTGGACAAGGCAAGTTCGGACAACGAGCGCAATTCTCTGTGTATCGAAATGGCCGATGGCCGCCAGATTGCCGTGGTACAGATTGCCGGGCTTGTGGCGCGTCGGATCGTTTGTTTTTCGTCAGTCGATGATCACAAGAAAACCGGCGAGCGGTTCGGCCTGATCCGTTTTGGATCGCGTCTGGATGTCTATCTTCCCGATGGCGTGCAACCCATGGTGAATCTGGGTCAGACCATGATTGCCGGCGAAACGGTGCTGGCGGATTTGACCTCCCAAGAGCCGGCCCGGCTGGTGCGGGAAGACTGATCCGTGACCGCACCGCTCCCCCCCCGCAAGAAAAAGGCCGTTCAGGTTTTTCAGCTGTTGCCCAACATGCTGACCATTGCGGCGATCTGTGCGGGTTTGACCGCGATCCGCTTTGGCTATGATGGCAACTATGAAATGTCCGTGCGGCTCATTTTGTTGGCCTGTATTCTTGACGGGCTGGACGGGCGGTTGGCGCGGATGATGAACAGCGCATCAGAGATCGGTGCCGAACTGGATTCGCTGGCGGATTTTCTGAACTTTGGCGTCGCTCCGGCATTGATCCTGCACAGTTGGGCCTTGCAGGATTATCGAGGCGGCTGGATCGCGGTTCTTAGCTATGCGATCTGCTGTGTTCTGCGTCTGGCCCGGTTCAACGTCAGCAGCCGGATGGAAATGGACAAGCCGGCATCGGATTATTTTGTCGGTGTTCCGTCCCCCGCGGGCGCAATACTGGTGCTGTTGCCGATGGTCGTGTCCTTTGCGTTGCCGGACGTCTCGCCCCTGCATCCGATCGCTGTCGGGCTTTATATCTGCCTGATCGGTCTGCTGATGATCAGCCGCATCCCGACTTATTCGTTCAAGAATTTTTCGATCGACCACGAAAACGCCAAGTATTTTTTGCTGGGAGGCGTGTTGTTGGTGGCGGCTTTGCTGACCTATTTGTGGACGGTTCTGTCGGTTCTGACCTTTTGCTATATCGGCCTGTTGTTCTGGGGATTGGTGGCGTCTCGGCGCTCCAAAAAACCGTCACCCTAGTCAGCGGGTCAAAACCAAAGACCCGTCGCGTATTTCAATGCTGGACCAGCGTTGCAGATAGGACATGCCCAATAACGATTGGTCCAGTTCCCCGCCATTGACCCAGGCCGACACCCGGTCATCCTTGTAGGGGCCCAATTCCACGCTCGACAGGCGAACGGGGGCAGTGGCCACTGTTCCGTTTGCGGTATAGGCGACGCTGGAAAAAATCATGTCATCCGCATTCAGCCCGACCTTGTTGGCGTCCGCCTTGTTCAACACCATCTGCGACGCGCCGGTATCGACCAGAAATTGCACCGGTTGGTTGTTGATCATCAACGTCAGGTAATAATGTCCATCCCGGGCGCGGGGCACAATGATCAGGTTGTTGTCAGTATGCACCGATTGCTGCGGTGTGATCGTTGCGCGAATGTCGTCCCAAACGCCGACGGCTGCGATCACGGCGACAAAGATCAACACCCAGGCCAACGCCTGCTGTGCGACTTTGCCCAGAGACAGCCGGTGTCGAGTGATATACCAGATCAGCACCGCGCCGCCCAGAATTGCCAGATAGGCCATTTCTGCAAATTGGTCGCCATTCATGCTGATATCCTGTGTGTCATTAGAAACATATTGGGGCTGTTAGCCGGAATGCCAATTCCCGAGCGCAATAATAATTACGTTTACCCGGCAAAGCCAAAGTCCCGCAGCCCATCCAGAATAAACTGAACCGACAGGGCCGCCAGCAGCATTCCCAACAGGCGGGTGACCACATTGATCCCGGTTTTACCCAGGGCACGTTCGAACAGACCCGCAGCCATGAACATGGCCAGCACGATGCCCAGAACCGACGCCATCACAGCCAGCACCAGCGCAAAGCCTTCGTATCCCGGGGTCTGCCCGGACAACAGGATGACCGTGGCGATCGATCCGGGACCGGCAATCAACGGAATGGCCATGGGGAACACCGAAGGATCATCGACTGTATCTTCGCCCTGATCTTCGCGCCGTTTGCTGCGCCGTTCAAACAGCATGTCCAATGCGGTCAGAAACAACAGGGCCCCACCGGCAACGCGAAAGGCAGGCATGGAAATTCCGATAAAGTTCAAGACCGCTTCGCCCAATGCCGCGAACAGGGTCAACAGCACCGCCGCCGTCAGACAGGATCGCAGGGCAACAGACCGACGCCGGGCCGGAGACATGCCCTGGGTCAGCGCGGCAAAGACAGGCATCAACCCGATGGGATCCACGATAACGAACAAGGTGACAAAGGAGGTCACAAAGAAAGATGTATCCATGCCTGCGTCTCTCTGTCGGTTTTGCGCGTGCCTGTTTGATGTCAGGCCTCGGCTTTTTCCAGTTTTTCCAGGGCGTCCATCCAAATGGATTCGGCCCGATCCAGTGCCGCCAGCACTTCGGTATGTTTGCCCTGCCAAACGGCAAGGTCTGATTGTTTGTGTGCCTCATAAAGCGACGGATCGGCCAGCTTTTCGTCCAGCTTTTTACGCATGCCGGTCAGCTTTTCCAATCGCGCTTCGGCTGTGCGAACATCCGCGCGCAGCGTCAGGATCGTATCACGCGGGGCGCGTTTGGGTTTTGCGGCTTTCTGGGACTGCTGCTTGGATGCGGGTTTGTCCTTTTTCAACAACAGGGACCGGTAAGCCTCGAGATCCTGGTCAAAGGGTTCCACCGTGCCGCCTGAAACCAGCCACAGCCGGTCGGCCACCAGGCTGAGCAAGTGCATATCGTGGCTGACCAGGATTACGGCACCGGAATAGGTGGTCAGCGCTTCGACCAATGCTTCGCGGCTTTCGATGTCCAGGTGGTTGGTCGGTTCATCAAGGATCAGCATATGCGGCGCATCAATTGTGGCAATCAACAACGACAGACGCGCCTTTTGCCCGCCCGACAGACGCCCAACCTTGATTTCGGCCTGATCCGGTCCCAGGCCAAAGCCCGCCAAACGAGACCGCCAACGGGCAGGTGTCTCGCGTGGGCGCAAGCCGCGCAGGTGATCCAATGGGGTTTCGTCCACGTACAATTCATCGACCTGATGTTGGGCAAAATATCCTATGCGCAACTTGTTCGAACGCACCATCTTGCCCGCCATCAACGGCAAACGTTCGGCCAACAATTTGGACAGGGTGGATTTGCCCTGACCATTCTTGCCCAACAAGGCGATCCGGTCGTCCTGATCAATGCGCAGGTTCAGATGTTTCAGGACTTCGACTTCACCATACCCGGTGCGCCCGCCTTCGATATTGATGATCGGGGGCGACAGCTCTTCGGGTTCGGGAAAGGTGAAAGCGCGCAGGGCGGCCTCTTGCGGGGTCGACACCAGTTGGATCCGCTCGATCATCTTGAGCCGGGATTGCGCCTGTACGGCTTTGGAGGCCTTGTAGCGGAACCGATCTACAAAGCTCTGCAAATGTGCAATGCGCGCCTTGGATCTGGTGTTCTCGGATTCGGCCTGAGCAAGCCGTTCAGCCCGGCGTTCGGCAAATTTGTCGTAAGGGACCGCATAATAGGTCAGCTTGCGGTCTTCGAGATGCAGGATGGATCCCACAGCCCGGTTCAGCAATCCGCGGTCGTGCGACACGATCAGAACGGTATGCGGGTATTTCGCCAGATAACTTTCTAGCCACAGCGCCCCTTCGAGGTCGAGATAGTTGGTCGGTTCGTCCAGCAGCAACAGATCAGGCTGGGCAAACAGAACCGCCGCCAGCGCGACCCGCATTCGCCAGCCGCCCGAAAAATCGGAACAGGGGCGGCTTTGGTCAGGATCATCGAACCCGAGCCCCTTGAGGATCGAAGATGCGCGGGCCGGGGCCGACCAGGCGTCGATGTCGATCAACCGGGTTTGAATTTCGGCAATCCGCCCCGGATCGGTCGCTGTATCGGATTCGGTCAACAAGGCGCTGCGTTCGGTGTCGGCGGCCAGAACCGTGTCGATCAGGGAAACATCGCTCGAAGGCACTTCCTGCGACACGCCACCGATGCGGGCCTTGGTTGGCATGCTGATCGTGCCGGATTCCAATGACAGTTCGTTTCGGATAATGCGGAACAGCGTGGTTTTGCCGGTGCCATTGCGTCCGACCAGGCCAACTTTGTGACCGGTAGGGATGGTAGCCGAGGCTTCCTCGAACAGCGGGCGGCCCTCGACGGCGTAGGTGATATTTTGGATCCGTAACATAGGTCTTGCACTGAGCCAGAGGATGGCGGTTGTCAATGGGCAAGCAGAAGACAAAAGTATGATTGCAACGGGTCTTGCTGGCTGGTTCGTGGCTGGCGGACCCTGCTGACTTTACCTTAACTGCGTGGCCAGGGGGCCAAAGGGATAGGTTGCAAATCCGATCATCGGGTTCTCGCCTTCTTGGTCAAAGGCAAAGACGTGGATCTCATCGTGATTGAGCGTTGCACGGCAAAAGGACTGCCCCTGTGGCAATTCCTTGGGGCACTGGTCCAGATCGACATGTGGCACAGCCGTTTCAAAAACGTCATAGGTCAATGGCAGCGGACCCTGGGCCAGGGCAGGGGAGGCAAGCAGGGCCAATAGCACTACGGGTTTGACGAACATGGTAAGTTCCTTCTTGTTCCAATTTCTAAGGTCCCGTTCGCGCGCGTCAAATCTGACGGAAACAGTCGGGTTTGAAAAGCCCCAAATGACCGGACTATGCCAAAGCTGCGCAAACCCTCTTTATCCCGAACAGGAGCCATGTTATCGGGGCCTCAATTCAACATCGGCCGGGCGTTTGCCCGGTGTTACACTCAAGCAGGAGCTCTCTCATGGCGCTGGAACGTACTTTTTCGATCATCAAACCCGATGCAACCCGCCGCAATCTGACCGGCAAGATCAATGCCAAATTCGAAGATGCTGGTCTGCGCATCGTCGCACAAAAGCGCATCCATATGACCAAAGCCCAGGCTGGCAAGTTTTATGACGTGCACGCCGAGCGTCCGTTCTATGACGAACTGTGCGAATTCATGTCGTCCGAACCGGTTATCGTTCAGGTTCTGGAAGGCGAAAATGCGATCGCCAAGAACCGTGAAGTCATGGGCGCAACCAACCCAGCCGACGCCGCTGCAGGCACCATCCGTGCGGAATTTGCGGAATCGGTTGGCGAAAACTCTGTTCATGGCTCCGACGCGCCGGAAACCGCCGCAATCGAAATCGCGTATTTCTTCTCCGGTATTGAACTGGTTGGGTAATCAAAACTTTTTTAAAAGTTTTGGCAAATTTCTTTGTAAGAAATTTGCACCGATCCAAAGCCGTCAGCCTGTGCTGGCGGCTTTTCTATTTGGGTATGTGGAAGAGTAGGGCCGCGTACAGACGGGCAGAGATGATGCCGGGAAAATTCTTGTCTAAGAATTTTGACGCCGTCGGTCGATGACACCGATTTCGTCCAGCACCTGCTCGAACGCGCCCAAGCCTTTGCCTTTGGCGTGTTCCTTGAGCGCATCAAAGCGCTGTCTGAGATCCGCCTTCTCTTGTCCTTTGCAATCATTCCAAGGGCGTCCCTGCAGGCCCATGACCAGCACATAATACCCGATAAAGTGCGGTCGCGTGCCGCTGTCCAATAGCATGCCATAGGCCCGGTCCGCTCCCAGATCCCGCAATTGTTCGGCACTGGAAATACCAGCGCGAGCACAGCTTTGTTCAAAGGCAGGGCCCAGATTTCTGATCGAAGAAACAGGTGTCATCATCGGGAAAGTTTAGCCAAGTTGCTGGCAAAGGTCAGTAGCGGAATGTGATGAATTTCATCCCATTCGGCGTGTCACCAGAAGGGTATCGGCCCGAATATGGGCGGCCATTGTCGGCGTTTGTGCTGAACGAGAAGGATCGGGGGGCCCAATCTGCCAGATCATGACAATGTCGCAATTTTGATGTTACAAAGCGGGAAAGAAATTTCGGAAATTGTAATGCATAATGCAGTTGGGGAATTGACAAGCCGCGTCGAGATTTGTCCTCTCTCCCCGGTTAGGATCCCCAGCCGGGTGGTCACATCGTCGTTGGGAAGGAAGTGTTGTGAAAACTGAACTGGATGTCAGATGGCAGGGGTTTGACCTGGCCAATCCACCAGATGGGTTCATAGAAAACCCGTTTCCCTTTTATGATGCATTGCTGGCGCATGCGCCGGTATTGCAACAGCCGGACGGTTCGGTCCTGCTGTGTCGTCACGTGGATCTGGACCGAATTTATCGTGATACAACGTTGTATTCGTCTGACAAAAAGGCGGCCTTTGGTCCCAAGTTCGGCGTCGGATCCCCCTTGTTTGAACATCACACCACATCCTTGGTCTTTAACGACCCTCCCTTGCATACCCGTGTTCGCAAGATCATGACCTCGGCGTTGACGCCGCGCGCCATTGCGCGGATGGAGCCTGGGCTGATCGACACGATTGATCATTTGCTGGACGCACTGGCAGGGCGTGATCAGGTCGACCTGATTACGGATTTTGCCTCCTCCATCCCGATCCAGATCATCGGGAACTTGCTGGATATCCCGATCGAAGAACGAGGTCCGTTGCGGGATTGGTCATTGGCGATCCTGGGCGCACTGGAACCTTCGCTGAGCGAAGCGCAATTGGAACGCGGTCACACCGCCGTGCGGGAGTTCAAGGTGTATCTACAGGATCTGATCGCACGGCGTCGGGCACATCCGGGTGATCCGGAAACCGATGTTCTGACGCGGTTGATCCGGGGCGAAGGCGTGGATGCACAGCTGAGCGAAATAGAGTTGATGCAGAATTGTATCTTTATTCTGAACGCAGGTCACGAAACCACGACCAACCTGATTGGCAATGGTCTGGCGCTTTTGAATGATTTCCCCGACTCGCGCGCATTGTTGTTGCAGGATCCGGCCCTGATCAATCCTGCGGTCGAAGAGATCCTGCGGTTTCGGTCGCCCAATCAGTTTGGCAACAGAGAAACCACGGCCGAAATCCAGATGGATGGTCTGACGATCCCGGCGGGGACCAATCTGCATCTGTGTATGGGGGCCGCGAACCGGGATCCGTCAGAGTTCGTTGACCCAACCCGGTTCGATATCACCCGTAAACCCAATCGGCATCTTGCTTTTGCCGGCGGGCCGCATGTGTGCGTGGGGTTGACTTTGGCGCGGCTCGAAGGTCGGATCGCCCTTTCGCGGCTTTTGTCGCGGTTCCCAAATTACACCTGTCTTGCGGGGCGCGAATCCGGTGGGCGCATACGGTTCCATGGCTACGCCAGTTTGCCCGCGCGGATGATGTGAGCCAGGGTCAGAACAAACCGGATTCTTTTGCGGTCAGGGCCGCCTGAGTCCGGTTCTTGACGTTCAGCTTGCGGCACAAGGTACGCACATGCAGTTTGATCGTAACTTCCTGCAATCCCAATGTCAGGGCGATTTCCTTGTTGGATCGCCCTCTGCACAATTGTTCGAGCACCTGGAATTCGCGCCGGGTGAGCTGGCGTGTCAAAGGATGGTCCTGACCCGCCTGTTCGTCCTGCAACAGTGAAACCGGAACGAATTTTTCGCCGCTCAACATGAAGCGGATGGCGTTGATCATCGAATTTGCGGTCAGGGTCTTGGGGAGGAACCCGATTGCACCGTGTTCCAACGCCGCCTGGGCAATTTTGTTCGTTGCATTGCCGGACAGGATCGCCACGGCCTTGCCGCCATTGTGCTGCAAGGCCTGCGTCAGCCCGTCCAACCCGTTCATTCCTGGCATATCATAGTCCAGCAACACCAGGTCAAAGGGCCCGGAACGTTTGATCGCCGACAATGCAGCCGGTAGAGAAGAAACCGTTGAAATTTCCGAGACGATTTCATTGCGCACATAGGCGGCGATGGTTTCCAGGACCATGTCATGGTCGTCAGCAATGAGGATTTGCAATTGTGCGTCGTCCTGACAATTCCAGCTTGGAATCAAGCTATGGGTAATCACGTGGCATTCAAACCGGAGAATCGAACAAAAGTGTCTGATTCTTAGATCCTTTTACCGAAAAGGCATATAGTTGACCAATGACTATCCAATGTTAGAAAACTTGGTGTTAATGCGCATTTATAACACAGGTTACTATACTAAAGTAGTAGTATGTGATCGAATGCTCCTGTGCTCGGGGTGACGATGTATGGCACTCTCGCGTCGTTTGAAAAACCAATGTCCTGAAGTGTGGGGGAATTGATGCTGCGGCGAACTTTTATACAGGCTGGAAGTGTTGCAGGCCTGATGCTGGGTGGCCCGGCCTGGGGGCAGGAACAGCAAGCCGAACCAGACAGGGCAGTCTTGTTGACGGTACGTTTGGCCGAGGGTGGTCAGGAAAAGACGCTGGCAGAATTCACCTTGAAAGACCTGAAGTCGATGCCGATCACAAGGTTTCAGACCAAAACCGTCTGGACCGAGGGCACACAGGAATTTACTGGTGTTGCTTTGTCCGATTTGATGAAACAGCTGGAGATTACCGCCGGCACTGTGGAAGCCTGGGCAATTAATGACTATCTGGCCGAAATTCCCATGACGGACGCACGCCCCGAGGGGCCGATCATTGCGTACCTGCGCAATGGGGACGAGATGTCGGTTCGGGAAAAAGGGCCGTTGTGGGTGGTGTACCCCTATGACAGTGACCCAGCGTATCAACGCGAAGAGATTTACGTGCGCAGCGTTTGGCAGTTAAATCGCCTTATCCTGAATCCCTGAGCGAGTGACGCGGGACTTATATGCCAACAAGATCCCCGCACATCCGCCGCCTGCTGGTCATTGGTCTGTTTCTGGTTGTCGGTCTGGTGATTGTCGGGTCGCAGACCATTCGGCTGGGCAGGGATGTTCTGTGGCAGTTGGATCAACTGTCAGTCACGAGCACGGACAATGTGCAGTGGAACCTGGTGCAGAGCGAGGTGGAGTTGATGCAATTGCAGATTGCGGTTGTGTCAGCACAGGAAAGCAGGGGCAGCCTGACCAGCCTGCGGCGTCGGTTTGATGTGTTCTATAGCCGGGTTCATACGTTTCGGGAAAGCTCGTCTTATGCGCAATTGTTTCAGGACGCAGGGTCCCCGGACCATATTGCCGAAATGGTTGATTTTTTGGATCGCTGGGTCGGAGTGATTGACGGATCAGACGCAAATCTGATGGCGTCTCTTGAAGACTTTGTTTCCGAGATCAAAGCCTTACAGCCAAAAGTTAGATCATCTTCCCTGGTGGCTGTCCGGGTGCATGCCAGCCAATCCGACGCCCGTCGAGATGCGATTGGGCAAACATTGGCCGCCATGGTCAAGGCGGCTTTGGGGTTGGCTGCAATTCTGGTGGCCGGGGTTTTGTTGTTGATTCAGATGTACCAGAGATTGGGGCGCATTTCCAAGGAGCGAGAGGGCGTTCGTGCCCGTTTGGAGGGCATGGTATCGTCGTCTTTGGATGCGATCCTGACCATCAATCGCAGTGGCGAGATACGGGATTTCAACGCCGCGGCCCAGGAATTGTTTGGCTATTCGCAGGCGGAAATGCTCGGGACGCCAGTGACACAGTTGGTTCAGACACCAGCCGACGGATCGGACCACCCCCGGGATTTGGTCGATGTCCTGTTACAAGCGGCCCACCAAAGCGATATTGCCCAAAAACGTCTGGCCTTGACTGGCAGGCGCAAGTCCGGAGAGCCGTTTTCAGCGGAATTGTCGCTCAGCGAAACCTATTCCGAGAGCCAGGAAATCCTGGTGATTTTTCTGCGTGATATCTCGGATCGGGTGCGATACGAAAACGCCCTGCGCCGCGCCCGGGACGAGGCGCTGGCAGGAGAACAGGCAAAAAGCCACCTGTTGACCGTGATGAGCCATGAGATGAGAACACCGTTGAACGGTGTGCTGGGCGCATTGGACCTGTTGGAGCATCAAGACCTCAAACCCGACCAGATCCGCCTGGTTGACGCGATACGGGTGTCTGGGGATCTTTTGCTGCATCATGTCAATGATGTGTTGGAACTGTCCAGATTGGAAGCCGAGGAGACGGCGCTCAACCGGGCGCGGTTCGATCTGGAACGTCTGGCCCAGGCGTTGGTGGACAGCCAACAGGCTGTTGCGCGCAAAGGCAACAATACGCTTGAATTGCGGTCCAATTTAAACGGTCGTCAGATCGTGTTCGGAGACGTCAGGTTGGTGCAGAAAGCAATGCTCAATCTGATCGGAAACGCATTGAAGTTCACCCGGAACGGCGAAGTCTGTATTGAACTGGATCGACTGGCAGGAACCGCCGAAGTCGAGATCCAGATCATCGACACAGGCCCGGGGATTGCGGACGGGGATCTGGACCGGATCTTTGACGATTTCGTCACCATTGACCCCAGTTTTTCCCGAATGTCCGAAGGCACAGGGCTGGGGCTCGCGATTGTCAAACGGATGGTGGAAGCGATGGAAGGGCGGATCGGTGTCGAGAGTGTCGAAGGCGAAGGTAGCCTGTTTTGGATGCGCCTGCCGCTGCCCGTGGTTCGGTCTCCGGAAACCAGCCCACAGGGTGGGGTGGACAGCCCAATGGCCCTGCAGATGGATTGCGCCCGTATTTTGGTTGTAGAAGACAATGAAATCAACAGGATGCTTCTGGCTTCGATGCTGCGCAACCAGGGACATGTTGTGGTCGAGGCAGAGGATGGTCAAACCGGCATATCGGCGGCCCAACGGCAAGGCTTTGACCTGATTTTTATGGACATCAGCATGCCAGGGATGGACGGGATTGAGGCCGCGCATCAGATTATGCGCGACGGGCCAAACCAGACGACACCAATCGTGGCGCTGACGGCACATGCCGGCATCGAAGATCAGGATCGGTTCATGGCCTCTGGTTTCGTCCAGGTCGTCACAAAACCGTTCACCGGCGAAGATCTGGAGAACGCTATTTCGCGATGGACCGAGTATTCGATGGGCAGCTTTTTGCAGGGTACGGGATCAAATCGAAACAGTGTTGAACTGCTGTGTCAGACAGTGGGAGATGACCATGTGGCCAGGCTGTTGCAGGACGTCAAATCAGATGTGGACCATCTTTATGATGAGATAAAGCAGGGAATGATCCTGTCTGGTCAGCAAAAAAAGCAGATCCACAAATTGGCTGGTTCCATCGGAGTTCTGGGGCTGCAGGGGAGTGGGTTTCTGGTCCGCTTGGAAATGGGAGACACGGAAGTGAGCGAACAAGATCTGCGCGCACTGGATTTGTTGCGCAAGGAAGTTCACCATCTGGTGCTGAACACCGCGTCCAGACCATGACATTGCTGGCCGCGGGTCAATCGCGCGGTGTCAGCAAATGCGACACGCGGCAACGCCCCCGTAGGTTTTGCATTCAAAAAAAGGCCGCACCCGTGAGCGCGGCCTTGTTTTATCCGATCAGGGGAACCCTGTTTCTGTTTGATGTTACTGTTTGACGATATCGACGACGTCAAAACCGGCGGTGAACCCTTTCAGCGACAGATCCAGTTCCACCAATTGGTCCGGTGCGGGCGCAGGGCGCAACGAGATCTTGGCAGCATTGCCTTTCTTGAAGGCCTCAATGTCTTCGCCAGTCAGCCCGATCTGGGCCACACACCCAATGGGATTGCAGAACGAGTAATTGTACCGCTTGCCGGCACCACCATCCACCGAAATGGTCAGTTGGGCGGGCAGGAGGGTTTCCAGCGGAACCACAACCGTTGCCCCGGCCACGGCCTGACCGCCGTCCTCGAGCCGGAACAGCGACATTTCGGCGATCGGGTTGCCATTGTTGTCCACGAGAACCTGCAAAAGCGAGCAAGGGTCGGTTTCGGCCTCTGTCTTGATACAGGCCAAATCCCAGTCACCGTGTTTCGCCTTGGAGTACCGTTCACCCAGCTGGGGACCATCTGCGACCGGTTCGCCCAGGTCGAGAACCGACGGGGTTTCACCGTCAGCGGACGTATCCCCGGTTTCCTGTGCAGCCAGGGGGGCGGTCATTGCGATCATCGCAGCCATTGAAATCGGAGTCAGGTATTTGAACATGAATGCCTCATTTTTCTGTAAAGGGCCGTCTTTGGTGACGCTCTACCATGGTCCACAGGTGAAGTCAGGGACTTAAGTAATGTGTCGGCGGGAAATCTCGTATGAAACTTGCGGGTCAAATGGCCCATAAACAACAAAAAAGGGAACCCGATTGGTTCCCTTTTCTGGAATTTTTTTCTCCCCGTCGGACTGGCCGACTTAGTTATTGGGGGGACGTTACGAAAGGCTAGGCTAACGGTCAACAGGTTTGATGAAAAAAAACCTGTCGGTCAGGCTTTGCTTAGTGCGCAACCGTATAAACAAAGATCGCTGCCAACAATTGGGCAACCTGCAAAAAGCGCACCGCTTTTTGCCCAAAAAATGACCGTGCCCAGAGGCACGGCCCAGTCTGACAGGGAGGAAGTGTCCGAAGGAACAGAAGATCTGCCCCGCGAACAATAATGACTATCGCAGGCAAAGGTTAACTTTGTATGGTCAGGGCGGGACGTTGAATTCAGAGGGAAAACGGTAGCAATGGACGGCAAGATCTTTATCGGCGGCGGCGATGTTGAATACCGTGAAAAACAGGGTTTGACGTTGAAATATGCGAATCGGCATGGGTTGATTGCAGGTGCCACCGGCACGGGCAAGACCGTAACCTTGCAGATCCTGGCCGAAGGGTTTTCCAACGCGGGCGTGCCGGTGATCCTGTCAGACGTCAAAGGCGATCTGTCAGGACTGGCGCTGGCGGGCTCGGTCGATCACAAGTTGCATCAACCCTTTATGGACCGCGCTGCAACGATCGGGTTTGATGATTTCGGGTATCATGCGTGCCCTGTGACATTCTGGGATCTGTTTGGTGATCAGGGGCATCCGGTGCGCACCACTGTCGCCGAAATGGGTCCGCTGTTGCTGGCGCGTCTCCTGGAGCTGACAGAGGCGCAGGAAGGCATTCTGAATATCGCCTTTCGCCTTGCCGATGAACAGGGACTGGCGCTTTTGGATCTCAAGGATCTACAGGCTCTGCTGGTTTGGATCGGTGAAAATCGCGCAGAGCTGAACCTGCGCTATGGCAATGTGTCGATTGCGTCGATCGGGGCGATCCAGCGTCGGTTGCTGGTGCTGGAAAACCAGGGCGGTGCCCAGTTCTTTGGTGAACCGGCTCTGGAACTGGCGGACCTGATGCGCACCGACGATCACGGCAAAGGCATGGTCAATATTCTGGCCGCTGACAAACTGATGTCATCACCGGGGCTGTATGCGACCTTCCTGTTGTGGTTGCTCAGCGAATTGTTCGAAGAGCTGCCCGAAGTTGGCGATCCGGACAAGCCCAAGCTGGTGTTTTTCTTTGACGAGGCGCATCTGCTGTTTGACGATGCGCCCAAGGCGTTGATTGACAAGGTTGAACAGGTGGCGCGTCTGATCCGGTCCAAGGGCGTCGGGATCTATTTTATCACCCAGAACCCGGCGGACGTGCCCGAAGACATTCTGGGGCAACTCGGCAATCGGATCCAACATGCGCTGCGTGCGTTTACCGCCAAGGATCGCAAGAACCTGAAGCTGGCGGCCGAGACCTATCGTGAGAACCCGAGGTTCGAAACCGAGGACGCCATCCGCGAGGTGGGTGTCGGCGAGGCGGTGACCTCGATGCTGCAAAAGAAGGGCGTACCCGGAATTGTCGAACGAACCCTGATCCGTCCGCCATCCTCGCATCTGGGGCCGATCACCATTGCGGAACGCAAACGGATGATGGCTGTGTCGGACATGGCTGGCAAATACGACACCCCCAGGGATCGCACCTCGGCCTATGAAATCCTGGCCAAACGGGCACAACAGGCCGCGACCGAGGCCGAACAGATCCAGGAGGCAGCAGAGGAGCAACCGCCCTTGCAGCGCGAATACACCGCGGCGCGGCGCTACACGGGTGCCAGAGTCAGCCGGTCGTCTGCACGTGTGGCAACGTCCCGGCGCAGCAGCGATACCTTTGGGTCCGCGATGAAACATGCGGTGATCAAGGAGCTCAAGGGCACCACAGGTCGCCGCCTCGTGCGTGGTATTCTGGGGTCCCTGTTCAAAGGTCGCTGACGCGGCGAACAAAAAAGCGCGGCCCCGAACCTGGGACCGCGCTTCTTTCTGGTGATCAATACCTCCGCCGGAGGCATCGCGGCATTGGCGCGATTATTTCTCGGGAATCAATCCACGCGGTGCAAACCGAAGAACCAGCAGCAACACAATCCCCATGGTGAAAAGACGCATATGGGCTGCGCTGTCGATCAGATGCTCCTTCAGCGCATTGCCTTCCGACATGCCCGAGGTGATCACCTGCATCAGGAACAGGCCGATGGGTTCCACCTGGACCCACAGGAACCAGATCAGCATGCCGCCCAGAACCGCGCCCATGTTATTGCCAGATCCGCCGACAATGACCATCACCCAGATCAGAAAGGTATAGCGCAGCGGCTGATAGGTACCCGGTGTCAGCTGACCATCCAACGTGGTCATCATCGCACCGGCCAGGCCACAAACCGCAGACCCAAGAACAAAGATCTGCAAATGGCGACGCGTCACATCCTTGCCCATGGCTTCGGCTGCGACTTCGTTGTCCCGGATTGCCCGCATCATCCGGCCCCAGGGGCTTTTCAGCGCCATCTGTGCCATCCACAACAGCACCAACAACACCACGGCAAACAGCACTGAATATCCCAGTTTCACATAAAGCGTCGATGCCGTCACCGGATCCAGACCCAGCGAGACAGCGTTTTCAACAAAACCGGGATCATTTTGCAGGTCGATTTCATAGGGAACGGGGCGGGGCAGGCCAATCACGTTTTTCACACCGCGCGCCAGCCAATCCTCGTTCTTGAGCACGGCAATGATGATCTCGGCAATGCCCAGTGTCGCGATCGCCAGATAATCCGAGCGCAGCCCCAATGCCGTCTTACCGATCAGCCAGGCGGCACCCGCCGCCAGCAGACCGCCCACAGGCCAAGCCAGCAGGATCGGCAGGTTGATGCCACCGATATTGCCGGCGGCCGCGGGGTTGATGGCCTCGATCGCGGCAACACCGGGATCGAACACGCCACGATACAGAAAAAACCCACCAACCAAGATGGCCAAGGTGATCATGTTTCGGTTGCGTCCTTTGGGCAATCTCGCGTTGACCAGGACAGCTGCGGTGACGGTTGCAGCCCCCAACACCAATGCCAATACCACACGATAGCCACCTGCGCTCCAGGCTCCGGGGGTTGGTGGCGTTGCCACCAGAACGGCCGCCAGCCCACCCAAGGCAACAAAGCCCATGATGCCGACGTTGAACAATCCGGCAAAGCCCCATTGCAGGTTCACCCCAATCGCCATGATGGCCGAAATCAGCCCCATGTTCAGGATGAGCAGCGCGGTGTTCCAGCTTTGCATGAAACCTGTCAAAAGGATCAGACATCCCACCAGGGCAAAAAGAAACGTATTTTTCATGGGTTCGCTCATACCGATTTCCCCTTGAACAGTCCGGTGGGACGGAACAGCAGCACGATCAACAGGATCACAAAGCTGACTGCAAATTTATAATCGGTGCTCAGCAACTGGACCAATCCATTTGGCTCCAGGCTCTCTGGCATCATGTATTTCAACACCTTTTTCCAGGCATAGGTGATCGTCACTTCGGAGAAGGCGATGACAAACCCACCTGCAATCGCGCCCAGCGGGTTGCCCAGCCCCCCAACGATGGCCGAGGCAAAGATCGGCAGCAGCAGTTGGAAATAGACAAACGGTTTGAAGGATTTATCCAGCCCGTACAGCACGCCTGCCACCGTCGCCAATGCGGCCACGATCATCCAAGTGTACATCACCACGCGCTCCGGGTTGATCCCCGACAGCAGTGCCAGATCCTCATTGTCCGAATAGGCGCGCATGGATTTTCCGGTGCGGGTGCGGTTCAGGAACCAGAACAGCAACGCTACGGCAATGATCGCCACAACAACAGTGATGCCTTGGGTGGTCTTGATCGCCAGCCCTTCGCGCAGACCAGTCAGTTGCTTGAATTCACGGGCGGAAATGATGAACCGTTCGCCATCGGAAAACTTTTGATCATTGGGTCCGATAATGAAACGCACGACACCGTTCATGATGAACATGACACCCATCGACACAATCACCAGGATCACCGGTTTTGCCTTTTGTTCCCGATAGAACTTGTACACCACACGGTCAGTGAACAACACCAGCAGCATACAGCCCAATATGGCCGCCGGCAGCGCCAGCAATGCGGTGGGCAACGGCCCCAGGCTGACACCCAGAGATTGCAGCCACCAGGTGACCAGCACCGCCGTCATCGACCCGAATGCCATGGTGTCACCATGGGCAAAGTTCGAAAACCTCAGGATGCCATAGATCAGAGTGACCCCCAGCGCGCCCAGAGCCAATTGGCTGCCATAGGCGATCGCGGGGACCAGAACAAAGTTGGATAGCGCCACAATGGCGTTGAGAAAATCCATGCCTCAGCCCCCCAGGAATGATTTGCGCACTTCGGGATCAGCCAACAGCTCTTTCCCGGTGCCGGTATAGGCATTGCGCCCCTGAACAAGAACATATCCCTTGTCCGCGATCTCAAGCGCCTGGCGGGCGTTTTGTTCCACCATCAAGATCGGGATGCCGGTGCGGCTGACCTCGATAATACGGTCGAACAATTCGTCCATGACGATAGGGGACACACCCGCAGTGGGTTCGTCCAGCATCAGGACCTTGGGCTGGGTCATCAATGCGCGACCCACGGCCACCTGTTGACGTTGCCCACCGGACAACTCCCCCGCCGCCTGATACCTCTTTTCCTTGAGGATCGGGAACAGATGGTACACCTGCTCCATCGTCTGAGAAAAATCGTCGGTGCGGATGAACGCACCCATTTCCAGGTTCTCTTCGACAGTCATCGTGGTGAAAATGTTCGAGGTCTGGGGCACGAACCCCATGCCTTTGACCACACGGTCCTGCGGTGACAGTTTGGTGATATCCTCGCCGTCCAGCCGAACCGAGCCCGAGCGCACCTCCAGCATCCCGAACACGGCCTTCATCGCAGTGGATTTGCCAGCACCATTGGGCCCGACAATCACGGCGATTTCACCGGGATTCACTGCAATCGTGCAGTCATGCAAAATATCCGGCCCTTTGCCGTAGCCGCCGGTCATCGTGTCGCCGATCAGAAAAGGTTCCGACATCATGCGCCCTCCAACTGATCTTTGTTTTTCAATCCGGTGCCCAAATAGGCCTCGATCACCTGCTCGTTGGCCTTGATCTCCTCCAATGTGCCTTCGGCGAGCACCTTGCCCTCGGCCATGCAGATGACGGGGTCGCACAGGCGACCAATGAAATCCATGTCGTGTTCGATCACAACAAAGGTGTACCCGCGTTCCTGGTTCAACCGGATGATTGCGTCACCGATGGTGTTCAACAGGGTGCGGTTCACCCCGGCGCCCACTTCGTCCAGAAACACGATCTTGGCATCGACCATCATGGTGCGGCCCAGTTCCAACAGCTTCTTCTGACCACCGGACACCTGGCCGGCCTTGTGGTCCGACAGGTGTTCAATGGTCAGGAACTCCAGAACCTCGTCAGCCTTGGCGCGCAGGGCGCGTTCTTCGTCCGCGATCCGCTTGCGCCCGAACCAGGTGTTCCACAGGGTTTCACCAGATTGGGCACCGGGAACCATCATCAGGTTCTCGCGGCAGCTCATCGAGCCGAATTCATGCGCGATCTGGAACGTTCGCAGCAATCCTTTGTGGAACAGTTCGTGCGGCGGCAGGCCCGTGATGTCTTCGCCATCCATGGTCACGCGACCCGAAGTTGGCGGAAGAACGCCTGCTATCACGTTGAAAAGTGTGGTTTTTCCGGCACCGTTCGGGCCTATCAACCCGGTTATGGAGCCCTTGGTGATTTCCAGCGATGCGCCATCGACTGCGTGAAATCCACCGAAATGCTTGTGTACGTCTTCGACGACGATCATTTCGTACAATCCCCCAACCGCTATTTTGCGGTCTTATTTATTGAAACAGCCCGGAACTTGCGTCCGGGCTGTCTGGTTCATGATCCTGCTGACAGGATCAGCGGTATTTGACGGTGGTGATCTTGCCGCCCTTCATTTCGTACTGGCGATAGTTGCCAGCGCTTTCGCCGGGTCCGATCAGTTCCACAGCCGTGCCGCCGACATAGTCGATGTCGCCGCCATCCTTGAGGATCTGCAGGGCCTTGGCCAGTTCACCGGGATAGATTTTTTCGCCCGGCGCGTTGGCGACGTCCATGACCTTGCCTTTGTAGTCGGCTGGATCCTTGGAGTTGGCGGCCTGCATGGCCAGCATCACCAGCGCTGCGGCGTCATAGGATTCCGCAACAAAGGACGATGTGCCGTCAAAGCCATTGGCGTCGCCCATCTCGCGGATGGTGCCGGCACCGGGGCTGTCAGTACCGGGAACCTGTCCGGTAGAGCCGTCGATTTCATCGCCAAAGTTCTCTTCGAGCAGCGCGCCATACATGCCGTCAGGGAAGTGGAACGTGTCAAAGGCACCCGAATCCAGCGAAGCACGAACGATGCCCGATCCACCCTGATCCAGATAACCGGCCACAACCAGGCGGTCGCCACCAGCAGCGGCCAGCGCGCCAACTTCGGCCGAATAGTCGGCCTTGCCGTCTTCATGTGCAGCGGTAATCGTGACAGTGCCACCCGCGGCCTTGAAGGCTTCTTCGAAGCTGGTGGCCAGGCCTTTTCCGTAGTCGTTGTTGGTGAATGTCAGCGCAACTTCCTTGATGCCCATTTCCATCAGGACTTCGGTCATCACGGCACCCTGACGCGCGTCAGATGGAGCGGTGCGGAAGAAAAGTCCGTTGTCTTCGGCAGTGGACAGTGCGGGGGATGTGGCCGACGGCGAGATCATGACCATGCCGTTGGGCACGGCGACATTTGCCAGAATGGCACCGGTCACACCGGAACAATCCGCGCCGACAATGCCGTCGATCTTGTCCGACGTGATCAGACGCTCGGCAGCAGCGGTTGCGGCGGCGGCATCAACACAGGTCGAATCTGCCCGGATCGGGGTGACTGTGGCGGCGTCCAGCAACAGGCCGCTGTCGGTCACTTCCTTCATCGCCAGTTCGGCGGCCGCAGCCATCGGCGGGGTCAGTGATTCAATGGGGCCGGTAAAGCCAAAAATGATACCCAGTTTGACTTCTTTGGCGTGGCCACCGGCAAATGCGGTACCCGCGGTCAATGCAACGGCCGCAGTGGCCATCAGCAGTTTTTTCATAAGAATACTCCCAGTTTGTTGGAACATTGAATGCTCATATTTGACCCTAGGCAAGCTGTTGCAAAAAGAAAAGTCTTATCCGCAACGCGGTTTCGCGGGGTTAACATGCCCCCCCTTTTGCCAGGGCGCGGCGGGCTGTTACACTGATTTGAAAAAAAGGAAAAGTTGAAATGTATCGCGTCTTGAGGGGTTTTTTGATTTGCTTGGTGATTGCCGGGGGGGCGATGCCATCCCGACCTGTTGCCCAAACCAGCGTGCTGCCCAGCAGCCAAGGGGGGCTTGCAATTGAGGCCATGCTGACCGGGTTGGATACTCCCTGGGCCATCGGGTTCCTGCCTGCCGGTGGATACCTGGTCACCGAACGGGACGGAAATCTTCTGTTGGTTCGGGAGGGAAAATCAAATGTACTCAAAGGGGTGCCAAGGGTAAAAGCCCAAGGGCAGGGCGGTCTTCTGGATGTTCTGGTGCCCCGCGATTTCGCCTCTAGCGGACAGATATTCCTGACCTTTTCAAAACATCAAAAGGGCGGTGCCGGGACGGCAGTTGTCGTGGGGCATCTGGATACCGCCAGGGCACGGTTGACCCAAACCCGTATCATATTCGAGGCCGCGCCCAGTTCCGGCACTGGTCGACACTTTGGCAGCCGGATTGCCGAGGCCCCGGACGGAACCCTGTTTGTGACGATCGGAGATCGGGGCCAGCCACCCAGCGCTCAGGATCTGTCGCGACAGCAAGGGTCCATCATCCGCATCAACCGTGACGGTTCGATTCCTGACAGCAACCCCTTTGTGAACACCGCCGCTGCGCGGCCCGAAATCTGGTCGTATGGGCACAGAAATCCGCAGGGGATGGCCTTGTCCAGCGATGGGTCCCTTTGGGCTGTGGAACATGGTGCCCGGGGCGGGGATGAAGTGAACCGGATCCACAAAGGCGCAAATTACGGCTGGCCCGTTATCGCCTATGGGCGCCATTATTCCGGCGGCAAAATCGGAGAAGGCACGCATAAGACGGGAATGCAACAACCTGATTTTTATTGGGATCCTTCGATCGCGCCATCCGGGATGATGATCTATTCGGGGAGGTTGTGGCCACAGTGGCGTGGTCACATGTTTGTCGGCAGCCTGAAATTCGACTATATCGCGCGATTGGCCGGGAGCCGGTTGCGTGAGCGTGAACAATTGGTGTCCCGCGAAACCGAACGGGTGCGCGACATCCGCGAAGCTCCGGACGGGTCGATCTGGTTCATCTCTGTTGGCAATGGCGCGATTTACAGGATCGCTCCCGGCCCCTAGTGTACAGGTATTCTAGGTAGGGGGGGCACGATGATGCGTTATGTTTTCGCGTTGGTTGTGATGGTGTTGTCCGGTCCGGCACTGGCCGAAAACGGGTCTTTTGCCAGTTATCAGGACTTGCGCCATCAGCTGGACCCGCTGGTCAAATCCCGCCAGATGGCCGCGGTTCTGACGTTGTTTGGCGGGTCGGACGAGATGACCCCCGAAGAGTTGAAGCGTCTGGATGAGCAGGTTCTCTCGCTTTACAAACAGGACTTTACGCAGGTTCAGCTGATCAATCGGGTTGATCTGGCGAATGGCTGGCGGCAGGAAATGCTCGGCTATTGGGTGGGGTACCAGTACATCTATGTGTACATGCTGTTGCAGCAATTGCCGGATGAACTGCGCGCGGTTCAGTTCAAATTCAACAGCGATTTCGAGAGAATTTTTAGTAATTTCTGATGGTTGCGGTTCGCAGCTCTCTCAGATTGAGAGCCGCGTCGCATGTGAGCCACGTTCCCGATAGGGGGTGGTGTCGTAATGCGCACGATAGCATTTGGAAAAATGCGATGGCGACGCAAACCCACAGGCCAGCGCCACATTGATCACGCTCATGTCGGTTTGCATCAACAGGTTGCGCGCCTTTTGCAAACGCAATTCCATATAGTACCGTTTCGGGCTGCGGTTCAGATAGCGGCGGAACAGACGTTCCAGCTGCCGGGTCGACATGCCAACGTCCTTGGCCAGAATTGAAGGGCTGATCGGTTCTTCGATATTGTTTTCCATCATCTGGATGACCAGAGACAATTTTGGATGCCGCACCCCGATACGGGTGGGGACAGACAGACGCTGAGTGTCCTGATCCGTCCGGATCGAAGAATAGATCAACTGATCGGCAACCGCATTGGCCAGATCTTCGCCATGATCATTGGCCAACAGTTTCAACATCATGTCGATTGATGATGTTCCCCCGGCAGTGGTCATTCGGTTGCCGTCGATGACAAAGACCCCTTTGGTCAACTCGACATCGTCGAATTCCTCGGCAAAGCTGTCTGCGTTTTCCCAATGGATCGTCGCGCGTTTGCCGTCCAGCAATCCGGCCTTGGCCAAGGTAAAGGCGGCCGTGCACAGGCCCCCGATCAACACGCCTTTGCGGGCTTCGCGGCGGATCCAGCCCAAAATCTTCTTGGTTGTGGCCTTCTGGACCTGAATGCCGCCACAGATGATCAATGTGTCATCGCGTTGCAGATCGCCCAGATCGCCATCCAGATTGAACGATGCGCCGGCAGAACAGGTCACCGATTCACCGCCTTCGCCAATCAGGGTCCAATTGTACAGGGTTTTGCCAGACATCCGATTGGCAATGCGCAAACATTCCACGGCCGACGCGAACGACAGCATGGTAAAATTCTCCATCAGCACAAAAACAAACCGCTTGACGCGATCTGTTTCGCCGCTGACTTCCACTGGCAGAAACTGTTCTTTCATGACGCAGGGATCCTTCATTTGCGACACGTGCCGTCGCCTATTGGACGCGCGACAGAATTGCACCATGTTCAGAGGTTCAACGCAACGTCAAGTGCGGACATTTCTTAACTGGTCAGTCTGACCTGTCTTTTGTATAGAGACCACTCTAACCCCAAGTCTTCAAAGACCCTATCGGAGATTAAAGCAATGACTGAGTGGCAAAAATCGAACTGGCGCGCGAAACCGCGGGTTCAAATGCCAGATTATACCGACGCAGACGCCCTCGCGGCTGTTGAAGGTCAGCTGTCTCAGTATCCCCCGTTGGTCTTTGCCGGCGAAGCGCGGAGCCTGAAACAACAGTTGGGCGCAGCCGGGCGTGGCGAAGCGTTCTTGTTGCAGGGCGGAGACTGTGCCGAAAGCTTTGATCAGTTCAGCGCAGATGCAATCCGGGATACCTTCCAGGTGATGCTTCAGATGGCCATGGTGCTGACCTATGGTGCCAAGGTTCCGGTCGTCAAAGTCGGCCGGATGGCAGGCCAGTTTGCCAAACCGCGCAGTGCCCCGACCGAAGTGATTGATGGGGTGGAATTGCCCAGCTACCGGGGGGATATCATCAACGAACTGGCCTTCACTCCCGAAGCGCGGATCCCGGATCCCAAAAAGATGCTGCACGCCTATACTCAGGCCGCCGCAACCCTGAACCTGTTGCGCGCCTTTTCCACAGGCGGCTTCGCGGACATGAGCCGCGTGCACTCCTGGACATTGGGATTCACCAATGCTCAGGACGAACAGAAATACTCGGAAGTGGCCGACCGCATTCAGGACACGATTGATTTCATGTCGGCGGCAGGTATCACTGCCGATACCACGCATGAATTCTCGACGGTGAAATTCTACACCAGCCACGAAAGCCTGTTGTTGGAGTACGAAGAGGCGTTGACCCGTCTTGATTCGACCTCCGGAAACTGGCTGGCCGGGTCCGGTCATATGATCTGGATCGGTGATCGCACGCGTCAGCCCGATGGAGCCCATGTGGAATTCTGCAGCGGCGTTCTGAACCCGATTGGTTTGAAATGCGGCCCGACGACCACGGCTGATGACCTCAAGGTTCTGATGAATAAACTGAACCCCGGGAACGAAGAAGGGCGTCTGACCCTGATCGCACGTTTTGGCGCGGGCAAGGTGGCAGAGCATCTGCCCCGTCTGATCCAGGCGGTGCGCGAAGAAGGCGCCAAGGTGACCTGGGTTTGTGATCCGATGCACGGCAACACCATCAAATCTTCCAGCGGGTATAAAACCCGACCCTTTGACAGTGTGCTGCGCGAAGTGCGCGACTTCTTTGCCGTGCACAAGGCCGAAGGCACCATTCCGGGGGGCGTGCATTTCGAGATGACCGGTCAGGACGTGACCGAATGCACCGGCGGCGTGCGTGCAGTTACCGACGAGGACCTGTCGGATCGCTACCATACTGCGTGCGACCCGCGTTTGAATGCATCGCAATCGCTGGAACTGGCCTTTTTGGTCGCCGAGGAATTGTCGGATCTGCGCGCAGCCCGCAAGGAACGTCAGGCCGGTTGATCAAAACCGAATGTCCGCACAATAAAAGAGCGCTCCGGGTAAACCTGGGGCGCTTTTCCTTTTGCGGGAGTGTCATTGGTGCGAGCGTATTCGCCTTTGGCGAGCTTTGGAGCGTCGGGTGAAACGCGCGCGTATCCCGGAGGTCATTCGGAGGCGGACCTTCTGGACTGCGTGTCAGAACCCGGCAAACCGCCACTTCTGTCGGGCATGTCCTGTCAAAAACCGAACAATGAAATCAGTCGCGGGAAACCACCAGACGCAAATGTGATCCACGGGGATCATATTCGGACTGATCTTCGGCAAATTCTGTCACCGATTGGTCAGACATCCGGGCGTCTTGCTGACCTTCAGGGGTGTGCCCCAAACCGTGGACATGGCGGATTTCTGTATGATCGACATTGAACCTGCATTGTCCGGAACCGGGTTTGCCCTGGGTCACCAGAACCCCCAACGCGCGGGTGACGTCCCCCAGATCGCTGCGCAGCGGCAGCATCAGCAGATGCCCCACGACAGGGCTGCGGCCTAACCGGGGTTCGCTGATCAGGTTCAATTGGACAACAGCAGGCGCATCGAACATTTTTTCGGTCGCGGCACTGACGGCCTTGCGCCCTTCGACTCCAAAGAAGCTGGTCAATGGCATCCCGCGGACTTCCATCCCGGCCAATTCGGTCAGATGATGTCCAGCAAGACGGAACCGGGCTATCCCGGGGGCGATCCGTTCCAGAATAAAGGCATATTCCAAAAGGTTTTCGATCCCACGCGGGTCAATTTGCGAGCGTCGCGGAATATTACCGTCACCCCGCAACGCGGTCCAATAGGCCTCGGCCTGACGCACCGGGGACAAGCTCTGGCTATTCCGGAACCGGTCCATGGCGACTACCTTCCCTTTTTCCGACACCAAGCCAGAGCGAAATCGCGAACCAAACAACATGACAGTCTTCCTTTACACGCCCCACCTTTTGTTGAAGTCCGCCCGATGTGCGTTGACCCGCCATTTAGGACTAGCTTCATAAAGGTTACCCAACTGTTAATGTGTCACGAGTTGTCTCAACTTTGTACCAATTCCTTAACAGTTGGTTAACATGGGATCGGGTGGCAGTTCCTTGCCTAGGGGTTGCCCTGAGTGGCCCGATGGCATTAGGTGCGCGCAACCCCGTTAACATGCGACAGGAGACCTGAAACATGGCTGACCCGCAGCTTTTGAAGTCGATGACCGGTTTTGCATCGGGCAAGGGTGATCTCGCCCCGTTTGCCTGGAGCTGGGAGCTGCGCAGTGTCAATGCCAAAGGATTGGATGTTCGTTTGCGCGTCCCCGATTGGTTGGACGGATTGGAGACGGCTTTGCGTGCCGAGCTGTCAAAATCGGTAACCCGGGGCAATATCACGCTGTCCCTGCGGTTGGTACGGACCGACGATAATGGCGGTCAGATGTCGGTGAACCGGGCGACATTGGACGGGGTGTTGGCAGCATTGGCAAGCGTCGAGGCGCGTGCGGCGCAAACCGGCGTGACATTGGCACCGTCCCGGGGAACGGATCTTTTGGCCTTGCGGGGGGTGATGGAAATCGCTGCTGCCGATTTGGATCACACACCGTTGGTTGCCCGTCTCAAGCAAGACTTTGGCGCGCTGGTTGCGGCGTTTGTACAGATGCGCGCCGATGAGGGGGCCGCATTGGAACAGGTGATGCAAACTCAGCTGCGCACGATTGAAACCCTGACGGAACAGGCGGGGCTTTTGGCTGAATCCCGTCGCACGCAGGCCGCCGAAACGCTGAAGACAAACCTGTCGCGTGTCCTGGACAACACGGACGGGGCCGACCCGGACCGGGTCGCCCAAGAGTTGGCGCTGATCGCGGTCAAAGCCGATGTCACTGAAGAACTGGACCGGTTGAGCGCCCATGTCGCGGCGGCCCGGACCCTGTTGGAAACCGGTGGACCGGTGGGCCGCAAGCTTGACTTCTTGATGCAGGAGTTCAACCGCGAGGCCAATACCCTGTGTTCCAAATCACAAAACAGCGGGCTGACAGCCGTGGGGCTGGAGCTGAAGGCAGTTATCGACCAGATGCGCGAACAGGTTCAGAACGTCGAATAAACCCGCAGTATCATTAGGAGAAATACAATGGCAGATCGACGCGGTCTTCTGATCATTCTCAGCTCGCCTTCGGGTGCGGGCAAATCCACCCTGGCACGCCGGCTGATGGCCTGGGACACAGGGCTCAAGTTTTCGGTCTCCGCCACGACCCGGCAACCCAGGCCGGGCGAGGAGCACGGGCGAGAGTATTTTTTCCTGTCAGAAGATGAATTCAAACAGCAGGTCGCCGAAGGCAATATGCTGGAACATGCCCATGTGTTTGGCAATTTCTACGGCTCGCCTGCGGGACCGGTCAAAGATACCATTGAATCCGGTCAGGATGTGCTGTTCGACGTTGATTGGCAGGGGGAAATTCAGATCCGCAATTCAGATCTGGGTAAACACGCTTTGTCGATTTTTATCCTGCCGCCGTCGATCACTGAATTGCGCCGCCGTCTGGAAACCCGCGCACAGGACAGCGATGACGTGATATCGAAACGGATGCTCAAAAGCTGGGATGAAATCAGCCATTGGGGCTATTACGATTATGTGCTGGTCAATGATGATCTGGACGAAACCGAAGAGCGCCTGAAAACCATTGTCCAGGCCGAACGTATGCGCCGGATTCAACAGCCCCGCCTGCAAGATCACGTTCGCACCCTTCAAACACAATTCGAGGAACAGTCATGACCATCTATGCCCTTGGAGCGCACAAACCACAGATCCATTCCGACACCTGGGTGGCACCGGACGTAAACCTGATCGGCAAAGTGGTTCTGGAGGAGGGGGCCAGTGTCTGGTTTGGTACCACGATCCGCGCGGATCATGAAGAGATCCGGGTCGGTGCCGGTTCCAACGTACAGGAAAACTGTGTCATGCATATCGACGCGGGTTTCCCGCTGACAATCGGCAAAAATTGCACCATCGGCCACAAGGTGATGCTGCACGGTTGTACCATTGGGGACAATACGTTGATCGGTATGGGGGCGACCATTTTGAACGGGGCAAAGATCGGCAAGAATTGCCTGATCGGCGCCGGGGCGCTGGTGACCGAAAACAAGGAAATCCCGGATAATTCCCTGGTAATGGGGGCACCGGGCAAGGTGGTACGTGAAATCACCGATGAACATGCCCGTCGTCTGACCATGAGCGCGTTGCATTATCAGGAAAACATGCGCCGGTTCCGGGATGAAATGACGCCGGTCCAGGACTAAGTGTGACGGGGTTTCCGTTTGGGATACCCTGGGCGCAATAACTGCCATATATCGGTTACAAACTTCTGACACGAGAGGGGGTACATGCCTGTTCACCGAAAGGGAGACCCGATGTCGGAACTGTTTTTTGCGCAATTGGTGGACGCGATTCCACTGCCGGCAGTGCTGGTCGGGCAAGAAGAACGGTTCCTGGGGGCAAATGCCGAAGCTCGGACCGTATTCGGAGCGTCGTTGGTCGGGCGTCATTTTGCCACTTTGCTGCGCCAACCTCCGGTGATCGAAGCAATCGAGACCTGTCTGGCCGATCGGACGCCACAAACCACCCGGCATCTGGGCAATGATGGGGCGCAGGACACCACCTTTGATGTGACCTGTCGCCATATTTCTGGCCCGCAGATCCCACAGGGCGGAGTGGTTTTGATCACATTTCGCGATGTCTCGGAACTGGAACAGGCCAGCCAGATGCGCCGAGATTTTGTCGCCAATGTCAGCCATGAATTGCGCACGCCACTGACCGCGTTGATGGGGTTTATCGAAACCCTGCGCGGACCAGCCCGCAATGACGCGGGTGCACGGGACCGGTTTCTTGAGATCATGGACGGCGAAGCCCAACGGATGAACCGCCTGGTGGGGGATCTGTTGTCGCTCAACCGGGTTGAAAGCGAAGAACGGGTGCGTCCGCGTGAAACCGTTGACCTGTGCCAGCAGTTGGAGTCGATCCTCACGGCGTTGCAGCCAGTAGCGGACAAAGTGGCAACCACATTGGTTCTGGACCCCCATGAGCAGACTGTCGAAGTTCTGGGGGATACGGACCAGTTGCGCCAGGTTTTCACCAACTTGATTGAAAACGCGATCAAATACGGCAAACCCAAAGGAACTGTGACCATTCGGCTGACATTGGTCGACCGGGATGTTTCGGTGCGCGCGGCCGCAGTTTACGTTCAGATCATGGATGACGGCCCCGGCATAGATCCGGTGCATTTGCCACGCCTGACCCAGCGGTTTTACCGGGCCGACAATCACCGATCGCGCGAGATGGGGGGCACCGGGTTGGGGTTGGCCATTGTCAAACACATCATCAATCGGCATCGCGGCAGATTGAGAGTGAACAGTGAATTGGGCAAGGGCAGCTGTTTTACGGTCGTTCTGCCGCGCTGATCCGCGACATCTGCAAATATCTGTCATAATCGGCTGTCACATTAGGTCGATTTCCGCGTCCCTGGCGCGTTGTTCCGGTAATGACTCGTTAATGAATTTGTCGACGGGATGACAAAATCACCCGGAAAAAGCGTCCCCGAACGAAAAATCCGATCTTTGTCATACAGCTGTTACATCGCTGTCACAAAAGCGCAATCAGACGCCCCTAGAGCTGACGCCAGGATCATCAAGGGGATGATCATTGCGACACGCACCCGAGGAGACCAAGATGTCTTTTGTGAAACTGACTGCATCCGCGCTGGCCATTGCGGCCATTTCAGCCACCGCCGCCGCCGCCCGCGACCAGATCCGGATCGTTGGTTCGTCCACCGTATTTCCGTTTTCGACAGCTGTAGCTGAACAATTCGGCCGCACCACCGATTTCAAAACTCCGGTTGTTGAATCAACTGGATCTGGCGGTGGCATGAAGCTGTTCTGCGCTGGCGTCGGCACCGAGCACCCGGACCTGACCAATGCCTCGCGCCGCATGAAGTCCAAGGAATTCAAGCTGTGCGCCGAAAACGGTGTGACTGAAATCACCGAAGTCAAAATCGGCTATGATGGCATCGTTGTTGCCAACGCCAAATCCGGCCAAGATTTTTCTGTGACCCGCGCCCAGCTGTGGACCGCCCTGGCCGCAGCCGGCCCGCTGCCCACCACCTGGGACGAAGTTGACCCTTCGCTGCCCGCGATCGACATCGAAGTTCTGGGCCCCCCGCCGTCGTCGGGTACCCGTGACGCATTCGAAGAACTGGTGATGCAGAAAGCCTGTAAATCGCTGGAAAAAGGCGATAAAAAATACTGTAAGGGTGACGGCAGCCACATTCGCGAAGACGGTGTCTACGTCGAAGCAGGCGAAAACGACAACCTGATTGTGTCCAAGCTGGAAGCCAACCCCAATGCACTGGGCGTCTTTGGGTTCTCTTTCCTGGACCAGAACGCCGATGCGATCAAAGGGTCGTATGTGGATGGTGTCGAGCCGACATTTGAGAACATCGCTTCGGGTGATTACCCAGTGTCGCGTTCGATGTACTTCTACATCAAGCAAGCCCATGTGGGCGTCGTTCCGGGCATCCAGGAATTCGCTGTTGAATTCATGTCGGATGGTGCCACCGGCGAAGAAGGGTACACCGTTGACAAAGGCCTGATCCCGCTGCCGACCGACGCGCATAAAGCCGTCCAGGCCGCAGTCGAAGGTCTGACCAAAATGACCGGTAACGAGTGGAACTGATCCGCTCGTAATCGGGCAGGGGGCCACGTCGCCCCCTGTCGCTTCTTTTCAGAAACCCCCGGCTTTTGCCACATTTCCCCTGGATCACGCTATGACCTCGATACTGGCTGCCCTGGTGATTATTGCCGCGCTGGCAACATTTCTTCTGGGGCGGGTAAAGGCCGTGACGGTTTCGTCAGGCGATCAATCTGCACTGCATTCGCGCCCGTCCTATCACGGGTTCTTTGGCTTTCTGGTGGTCCTGCTGGGCGGGCTGGGGATGCTGGTGGTGGTGACCGTCGTTTCGGCCTATCACACCAATACATCCTTGATGTCCCAAATCGGGGACATGGCACCGGACATGGTCTATATCGAACGCCAGCTGGTGCTGTCGGATGCTAAGGCGTTGGCCACCGGGCAGGTGGCGTCCAAATCGGACACGATGCGCCAAGAAATCGCGGCTGAATTTGCATCGTTGGCTACGATCTGGACCTGGATTCGGGGCATTGCCGTCCTGGGCGTCATCGCCCTGGGCGTGATCTATTCCCAGCGGCAGATTTCCCTGTCCTCCCGCGCCCGCAACCATTCAGAGCTGATCATTCAGGCAATTCTGGCGGTGATGGCCGTGATCGCGGTTCTGACCACTGTCGGCATTGTTCTGTCGCTGATCTTTGAAACCCTGAACTTCTTTGCCAAGATCGACTGGCGCATCGACAAATTTCTGTTTGGCACAACCTGGAGCCCTCTGTCTGGTGTGCACACCGGTGAAATGGACGCAGACAAGGTCGGGGCCATCCCGCTCTTTGCCGGGACGCTGCTGATCACGTTGATCGCGATGCTGGTGGCGGTTCCGATCGGATTGTTTGCCGCCATCTACCTGTCCGATTTTGCCACCCCCCGCGTACGCGCCTGGGCCAAACCGATGCTGGAGATCCTCGCTGGGATCCCGACTGTGGTCTATGGCTTTTTCGCAGCCATCACCGTGGCTCCGTTCTTTCGCAACTCTGGCGAGGCGATTGGTCTGTCGATTGCGTCGGAATCGGCGCTGGTGGCGGGGATCGTCATGGGGATCATGATCATCCCCTTCATCTCCTCCCTGTCGGATGACGTGATCAATTCGGTTCCCCAAACGCTGCGCGATGGGTCCTATGGTTTGGGTGCGACCAAGGCGGAAACCATCACCCAGGTCGTCTTGCCCGCGGCGCTTCCCGGTATCGTGTCGGCCTGTCTGTTGGGGTTCTCGCGTGCTGTGGGCGAAACCATGATTGTGGTGATGGCCGCAGGTCAGGGTGCCAATCTGACTGCCAACCCATTCGAGGCCGTGACCACGGTGACCGTGCAGATCGTCATGCTGATCACCGGTGACACCGAAGCAGAAACTGCTGCCGGGCCGGCCTTTACCCTGGGGTTCACTCTGTTCTGCGTGACCCTGTTGATGAATGTCGCTGCGCAACGGATCGTTGCCCGTTACCGCGAATTGTATGATTGATCGGACCTGAAACGATGTCAGACATCTCCCAGACCCCGCATGGCTCGTTGATCGAGGCCGCGCAATCCGACAAACGCCTGCGCCGCCGCAAGGCCAAGGTGACCCGGCTCAAGACCTATGGCATTGCTGCCATTGCCGCCTCTGGCCTGGCTTTGGTGTCGCTGTTGTCGTCGGTTGTGGTCCAGACCTCGTCGGCGCTGACCGAAAGCTATGTGACATTGCCGGTGACCTTGTCCGAGGACACGGTTGACCCCAACGGAGAACGCAACCCCAAGGAAATCCTGCGGGCAGATTTTGCGGGATTGACTAAATCGACCCTGCGAGAGGCATTCCCATCCGTCAAGGCGCGCAAAGCCAAACGCGAAATGTATGACATCGTTTCGGGCGGGGCACCTTTTGAACTGGCCGCGATGGTCAGTGCAAATCCAGATCTGGTGGGGCAGACCATCGACTATCGGTTTCTGGCATCGGATGTAACGGATCTGTATCTCAAGGGCAGCTACGGGACGTTGGACCGTGTCGATGTGTCCGGTGCGCTTAGCGTCGAGATGGACGGGAAAGACGCTGTGATCACGTCGACGTCTGACGATTTCGCCAATATGCTGGCTGTGGTCAAACGCGATCTGGTGGCTGATGCTGCACATCTGCGACGCAAAGCGGCGATGCAGAATAATGGTGCGGCGGTTTTTGCAAAACGTGCACAGGACGCGACTGTCGAAGAAGACGTCCAGAAGAACCGCAAACTTTCTGCCGCGCGCGCCGCCGAACGCGATAACCTGCTGCAACAGGCAGCTGATCTGGACGCAAGGGCCCAGGACACATCCGCGCCCGAAGAGCTGACACGCGAAAACAATTCGCTGATGGTGCGGGTGGGTGACGGTTGGATCAAGCTGACCCAATTGTCCCCAACCCAGGCACACGGCATTGTTCTGACCCCACTGAGCGGCGCCGCCAACGCAGTGAGCGACTGGGGCCTGTTCACCACTGAACTTCCCGAAGCGTCGCGCAAGGTGTCTGACTTGTCGATTGCCCTGATCGAAGATCTCCAGGCACGCGGCGCAATCGACAGGGTATTCAATTGGCGGTTCTTCACCGCCAGCGATTCCCGCGAACCTGAACTGGCCGGGGTATGGGGCGCGGCCATTGGGTCGTTGCTCACCATGCTGGTGACTTTCTCTCTGGCGTTCCCGATTGGCGTGTCGGCTGCTATCTACCTGGAAGAATTTGCACCCAAGAACCGGTTCACGGCCTTTATCGAAGTCAACATCAACAATCTGGCGGCGGTTCCGTCGATCGTGTTCGGCCTGTTGGGGTTGTCGGTCTTCCTGGGGGTTTTTGGCGTGCCGCGTTCGTCGCCCTTGGCCGGTGGCATCGTGCTGGCGCTGATGACATTACCAACGATCATCATCGCCGCACGCGCCGCGATCAAGGCCGTGCCGCCCAGCATCCGGGATGCGGCGTTGGGGGTCGGGGCTTCGAAACTGCAAGCGACGTTCCACCATGTCCTGCCGTTGGCGATGCCCGGCATCCTGACCGGTACGATTATTGGCATGGCCCAGGCGCTGGGGGAAACCGCTCCATTGATCATGATCGGGATGGTCGCCTTTATCGTCGATATTCCGACCTCGATCACTGACAGCGCCAGCGTTCTGCCGGTGCAGGTGTTCCGCTGGTCGGACTTCCCGGAACGGGCGTTTCAGGCAAAAACCGGTGCTGCCATTGCTGTATTGCTGTTCTTTCTGGTGGCGATGAACGCCGTCGCTATCATCCTGCGCCGCCGGTTCGAACGCCGTTGGTAAGCCGCGCATCAGAGGTATAAGATCATGAATGACATGAGAATTGTGGAGAGACACGTGGACACCCAACACGTCAAAATCGCGGCCCGGAACGTTCAGGTGTTTTACGGTGACACCCACGCCATCAAGGACGTGAATGTGGACATTCAGGACAAGACTGTCACCGCCTTTATCGGCCCGTCCGGTTGTGGGAAATCAACCTTTCTGCGGTGTATGAATCGGATGAATGACACCATCGACAGCTGCCAGATCACTGGTGATATTCTGTTGGATGGGGAAAACATTTATGACAAACGGGTCGATCCGGTTCAATTGCGGGCCAAAGTGGGCATGGTGTTTCAGAAACCCAATCCGTTTCCCAAGTCCATCTACGACAATGTCGCCTATGGCCCCAAGATCCACGGCATGGCCAAGAACAAGGCCGAGCTGGATGTGATCGTCGAAAAGGCTTTGCGACGCGGTGCCATCTGGGATGAGGTCAAGGATCGTCTGGACGCGCCAGGCACCGGTCTATCCGGCGGCCAGCAACAGCGTCTGTGCATCGCCCGCGCTGTGGCCACCGAACCCGAAGTCCTGTTGATGGATGAACCCTGTTCGGCGCTGGACCCCATTGCGACGGCCCAGGTCGAGGAACTGATTGACGAGCTGCGTCAGCGGTTTTCGGTCGTGATTGTCACACATTCGATGCAACAGGCCGCCCGTGTCAGCCAAAAAACCGCGTTCTTCCACCTTGGCAACCTGGTCGAGTTCGGCGAGACAGGCCAGATTTTCACCAACCCCGAAGATCCACGCACCGAAAGCTATATTACGGGCCGTATCGGCTGAGCCCCGGGATCAGCCCCAGGAACGACCGCAAGAACAGCCGCAAGAACAGCCCCGGAAAAACCCAAGGAACAGATCCATGGTAGACCAACATATCGTATCCGCCTTTGACCGTGATCTCGAAGGGATCCAAGCCCAGATCATGAAGATGGGCGGGCTGGTTGAAGAGGCGATCATGAAATCCGCGCGCGCGCTGGAAGCGCGCGACGAAGAGCTGGCCGAAACTGTGCGCGCCGCTGACAAGGCCGTCGATGCTTTGGATGAATCCATCAATGAAGAGGCTGCCCGCCTGATTGCGCTGCGGTCTCCCACAGCAGGGGACTTGCGGCTGGTTCTGACCGTGATGCGGATCTCGACCAATCTGGAACGCATTGGCGATTATGCCAAGAACATCGCCAAACGTACCGGTGTTCTGGCTCAGGTGCCTCCGGTCAACGACAGCACCGCGGCTCTGCGGCGCATGGCGCGCGAAGTCGAACGTATGCTCAAGGACGCATTGGATGCCTATATCCAACGCGACGTCGAATTGGCCCAGGACGTGATCGAACGCGACCACGAAGTCGACCAGATGTACAACGCCCTGTTTCGGGAATTCCTGACATTCATGATGGAAGATCCCCGCAACATCACGCCGTGTATGCATTTGCATTTCATCGGCAAGAACATCGAACGCATGGGGGACCATGTAACGTCCGTCGCCGAACAGGTCATCTATCTGGTGTCCGGGGAACGCCCCGATGAGTTCCGGACCAAGGCCGACATCACCAGCACCACTCCGGTCGAGGGTTAACCCATGTCAGCGGACCAACCCAGCGTTCTTGTCGTCGAAGATGAAATGGCCCAACGCGAAGTGCTCGCCTATAACCTCGAAGCCGAAGGGTTCCAGGTGACCCGCGCCGAAAATGGTGAAGAAGCGCTGTTGCTGGTGTCCGAAGTCATGCCGGATATTATTGTTCTGGACTGGATGATGCCCAATCTCAGCGGTATCGAAGTCTGCCGCCGACTGAAATCGCGCCCCGAAACCCGGTCCATCCCGATCATCATGTTGTCCGCCCGCACCGAAGAGCTGGACAAGGTCCGCGGCCTGGAAACCGGAGCGGACGATTATGTTGTCAAACCCTATTCGGTGGTCGAACTGATGGCGCGGGTGCGAACCCAACTGCGTCGTGTGCGTCCATCGACTGTGGGGGTCAGGCTGGAGTTTCGCGATATCGTGCTGGATTCGGAAACCCACAAGGTCAGCCGTGACGGAGACCCCTTGAAACTGGGCCCGACCGAATTCCGACTGTTGTCGACCTTTATGGAAAAACCCGGTCGGGTGTGGACGCGCGAACAATTGTTGGACAGGGTCTGGGGGCGCGACATTTTTGTTGATACCCGCACCGTTGATGTCCATATCGGCCGGTTGCGCAAGGCGTTGACACAATTTGGTGGGGATGACCCGGTGCGGACCGTGCGTGGTGCGGGGTATGCCTTGGGGTGATCCCAATTCGCATCGACAAGATACTCGGGGATCCGCTCTTCATCTGGCCAGAAATATCCCGGGGGAGTCCCTGCCTGCAGGGACGGGGGCAGAGCCCCCGGTTTGTCCAGCCCCAGGGGTCATCGGGGCAGTGGATCTTCGGGCTGGGCCTTGGTTGACATCCAGTCACGAAATTTGACCAACGCGGGGCCATCGGCCTTGTTTTCAGGCCAGACCAGGAAATAGGCCCCCTCGCTCTCAACGGCTTCGCTGTGCAGCGCGATCAACCGCCCTGTGGCCAGATCCTGTTCCACCAGATATTCAGGCATCAACGCCACGCCAAGCCCGTGCAAGGCGGCTTGGGTGATGGTTGCAAACTGGTCGTACAACGTCCCGGAGAGGTCCACATCACCCGTCTGCCCCTGTTTGTGAAACCAGTCACGCCAGGCATGGGGACGGGTTTGAATATGCAGCAACGGCAGGGACAGAATATCCGCAGGTGTTGTCAGCCGACGCTCCCCCAACAGCCCCGGCGCACAGACCGGGATGACTTGTTCATTGCGCAATAGCATCGACTGAGTGCCCGGCCACATCGCATCCCCAAAATGGATCGCAGCATCAAACCCGTCAGAGGCAAAGCTGAACGGCACCAGACGGGTGGTCATGTTGATGGTTACATCCGGGTGCAATCGGGCGAATTCCGGTAGCCGTGGCATCAGCCAGCGCATCCCGAATGTGGGCAGGATTGCCAGGTTCAAGGTTCCGGCCAACGGCGCGGCCTGTAACCGCAGGGACGCTTGGGCGATCTGGTTCAACGCCTGGCGAATTTCGGTGACATAGTCCCGCGCCGCAGGGGTAAGCGACAGCCGTTTGCGGTCGCGCTGGATCAATGTGGTGTCCAGCTGTTCTTCGAGCGATTGCAGCTGGCGGCTGACTGCGCTTTGGGTCAGGGACATTTCTTCGGCCACAGCCGATGCGCTGCCCAATCTGTCCAGCGCCTCAAGCGCGCGCAGCGCGGAAATTGATGGGGTAAAACGGCGCGGTGCAATCATAATGTATTCCGAATTCTCATGAAGTCATGTGAAATAGGCGATTTTATTTGCTCTTTACTCATAGTATGTCCAGTCCAAATTGGCAAATTCAAGGGCTGACATCATGACCGAAGCTTCCAAACCTGCACTGCGCGCCAAAGACGCCCCCGATCTGGGTCGTTTCAACTGGGAAGACGCGCTGCGTCTGGACGACCAACTGAGCGAAGAAGAGCGCATGATCGCCGAGTCCGCCCGCGCCTATGCACAGGAAAAACTGCAAACCCGTGTGACCGAGGCCTACGCCAATGAACACACTGACCCGGACATCTTTCGCGAGATGGGGGAGATGGGCCTGCTGGGCACCACAATCCCCGAGGAGTACGGTGGGTTGGGGTCGAACTATGTGTCCTACGGTCTGGTGGCGCGCGAAGTTGAACGTGTCGACAGCGGCTATCGGTCGATGATGTCGGTCCAGTCTTCGCTGGTGATGTATCCGATCTATGCCTATGGCAGCGAAGAACAGCGCCAGAAATATCTGCCAAAACTGGCAAGCGGCGAATGGATCGGGTGTTTCGGACTCACCGAACCAGATGCCGGATCCGACCCGGCCAGCATGAAAACCCGCGCGGAAAAGACCGATGGTGGCTATCGGCTGACCGGATCAAAAATGTGGATTTCGAATGCGCCAATTGCGGATGTCTTTGTTGTTTGGGCCAAATCCGAAGCCCACGGCGGTAAAATTCGTGGCTTTGTCCTGGACAAGGGCACCAAGGGGCTGAGCGCGCCCAAGATCGAAAACAAGGCGTCCTTGCGCGCCTCGATCACCGGGGAAATCGTTTTGGACAGCGTCGAAGTTGGCGAAGAAGCGCTGTTGCCGCATGTGCAGGGGCTGAAAGGTCCATTCGGCTGTCTGAACCGGGCGCGCTATGGCATCGCCTGGGGAGCCATGGGCGCTGCCGAGGCCTGCTGGCACGCCGCCCGTCAATATGGTCTGGACCGCAAACAGTTCGATCGCCCTTTGGCCAACACCCAGTTGTTTCAATTGAAACTCGCCAACATGCAGACTGAAATCACCCTGGGTCTGCAGGCTGCATTGCGCGTCGGGCGTCTGATGGATCAGGCCAATGCCGCGCCCGAGATGATTTCGATCATCAAGCGCAACAACTGTGGCAAGGCGCTGGAAATCGCGCGCCACGCCCGCGACATGCACGGCGGAAATGGCATCAGCCTGGAATTCAATGTCATCCGTCACATGGTGAACCTGGAAACGGTCAATACCTATGAGGGTACGCATGACGTGCATGCGCTGATCCTGGGCCGCGCACAAACAGGATTGCAGGCGTTCTATTAAGCCCTGGTTTCCACGCTGACAAACAAAGCCGGGCCACTCCGATGGTCCGGCTTTTTTGTGTCCTTGTCTTATCCAGCCTGGTTGAGTTCGGACAAAAGAAGGCTGGAAGTGACGACCTCTGCGGGCCCAGGCGTCTATCGCCATTCCCGTCGTTGAACCCTGGCCAGATTTTGGGAGGACATTCTGGACGCCCTGCAAATGATCGACAGGATCGTCACCCGCGCCCATCATCAGGCAGCTGGCTCCACAAGGGGGGGCTGCGTAGCAGTGTTTTGGCTATGAGAACTGAGATCACGTCGGGCCAAACATCCGATACCTGAGGTTCGATCTTGTCATGGACGACAATCTACCGGAGCCCAGCGCGCTGCTGGCGGATCGTGGCCATGACACTGACCATACTCGGAACAACATGGATAAACGCGATATCCTAATTCAGATCCCAATGCGCAAGACTTGCAATATGCGCCTTGGCGTAGATCGCATGCTTTACCGGTTGCGCACCACGGTTGAGCGGTGCCTCAACAAGCTCAAGAATGTTCGGCCGTCGCAACCCGCTTCGACAAGACTGTTGAATGCTTCCTGGGCGTCATCGACATCGCATCACTCCTCCTTTGGATACGCCATTTGCCAAAAGGGCCTAGCAGCGAACACTCCAAACCAAAATTTCGTTGCGGTGGCGACCCCGTGGCGATTGAATAGGAATATGGTCAAGGTCTGAAAGCAAAAAAGCCCTCTAAGAGGCTAACCTTAAAGGGCTTTTTATGGCTCCGGCGGTAGGGATCGAACCTACGACCAATTGATTAACAGTCAACTGCTCTACCGCTGAGCTACGCCGGAACGGTGCGCGTTCTATAGCTTGGGTTTTGGGGTGCGTCCAGAGGGGAAATAGTGATTTTTTCCGTTTTTCACCCACACCTGTGACAGGGGTGTTTAAACCCTTTGAAATGTTGATTTGGCAGACAGTGGACCCTGTGGTTCCACAATGGCACGACCCGTCAAATCGACCAGATGCGCGAGCACATTGCGTTCGGCGGCACCCATCAGGGCAGCGGGGGTTTCCAGGTATATCTGCTCGGCCAGGGCACGGGCTGTGGCTGGACCGCCGTCAAGGGCATCGATGATGGCCGCTTCGCGAGACAGGCGATGTGTGATCAACCAGTCCAACCTTTCCATCGGGTCGCTGACTGGGGCACCGTGCCCGGCATGAAAGACCGACCAGTCTCGGCCACGCAGGCGATTGCATGAGGTCATGAAATCGGTCAAGTCGCCTTCGGGGGGCGAGACAAGCGAGCTGGCCCAACCCATCACGTGATCGCCGGTAAAACAGACGTCATTCCAACCCAATGCGATATGATTGCCCAAATGACCAGGCGTATGGATAACCTCCAGGGTCCAACCATCGCCCTGGATCAGATCACCATCTGTGACAACCTGATCGGGTAAAAAGTCGTGGTCCACACCTTCTCCGCCAGCCACAAGGCCAGAGGCCGCGAGCTTTTGCATCACCACGCTGCGCCCGGCCTGGGCATCACCAAAAGCCAGGATGGGCGCGCCCGTGGCCTGAGACAATCTGCGCGCCAGGGGGGAATGGTCCAGATGGGAATGGGTGACCACGATATGGGAAATGCTCTGTCCGGGTTCCACCGCGGCCAGCAGCGCCTGTAGATGTGGGTCACTGTCGGGACCCGGATCAATGACGGCCAACTGTCGGGTGCCCAGCAGATAACTGTTGGTGCCTCGATAGGTCATTGGGGATGGGTTGGGGGCCAGCACGCGGCGCAAACCGGGGGCCAAGGTTTCAGGCAGACCGGGAACCGGGTTAAAGTCATCGGGCGGCTGCGTCATGTCTAATGTCCTGTTGCGTCTTGCGAATCTGACCTGTGCTGTATTCACACCACTGATCTGGCACTATAGGCTTAGCGCATGTTTTTCCATTGGCTCAAACAATATATGCCGCGCAGCCTGTATGGGCGGGCCGCATTGATCATGGTGTTGCCGATTGTGGTTTTGCAATTGGTTGTTTCAGTTGTGTTTTTGCAAAGGCACCTGGAGGACGTGACCGTCCAGATGACCCGCACGATGGTCCGCGAGGTGCGGCTTGTCGCGCAGCAGGCGGATCCGTCGCAGACGTCGCAGCAAATGGTGGCCCGGGCACAGCCCATTCTGGATGTGTTGAATATGGGGTTGCGCGATGTCGAGCCGGACGAAGCCCCGTTCACAGACGACATCGGTTTGATTGATTATTCCGGGCACGTGGTTGCCGACACACTCTATCAGGTGTTTCCAGAAACGCTCGCGGTTCAGTTTGCGGACAACAGGGTGGTGCGGCTGGTGTTTCAGTCACAGATCGGGCCAATGGCCATAACGTTTGACCGGCGCCGGGTGACGGCGGCGGCACCGCATCAGTTGATCGTGACCATGTTGTTCTTTGGCATGTTGATGACGGTGATCGCCTTTTTGTACATGCGCAATCAGCTGCGCCCGATCAAACGTCTGGCCGAAGCGGCGCAAGCCTTTGGTCGGGGCCGTGTCGAGCCGTATTGGCCAACTGGTGCGACCGAAGTCCGGATCGCCGGCAGCGCGTTCCTGGACATGCGGGCCCGGATTGAACGTCAGATCGAACAGCGCACCATGATGCTGTCAGGGGTCAGCCATGATCTGCGCACCCCCTTGACCCGGTTGCGGTTGGGATTGGCCATGATTGACGAAGAAGATGCCGAGCCGCTGTTGCAGGATGTGGATGACATGCAGAGTCTGCTGGATGCATTTTTGGATTTCTCACGTGGGGCAGGCCAGGGCACACCCGAAACGATTGTCCCGGACGTGTTTCTGCGTCGCGCGGTCGAGGATGCCAAACGGGAAGGCAAGCAGGTCGAACTGGGAGAGTGCCAAGGAACAGGCGACATCAAATTGCACCCGACGGCCATGCGCAGGGCGGTCGATAACCTGATCGGCAATGCGGTGCGTTATGGAAACCGTGCAAAGGTGTCTTATGTCCTGTCGGACAAATCCCTGCGGATCCGGGTCGAGGATGACGGACCTGGGATCCCGGCCGATCTGCGGGGCGATGCGATCAAACCCTTTACCCGGCTGGATCCAGCGCGCAATCAGAACCAGGGCAGCGGCGTTGGTCTGGGGCTTGCCATCGTGGCCGATATCGCCCGCGCCCACGGTGGCACTCTCAGATTGGGAGAAAGCCGCGAGCTGGGCGGATTGCAGGCAGACATCGTGATTGCCCGGTAACTCCGGTCAGGTCGTCAGTCCCCGAGATGGCGGGCTGATATTGACGGGCCGATATCCGGGGTGACCGCGCTGGCGGGCGTAAACGCTGTCATCAATCGTGTGATCGGCGGGGATGGCTCGGGGCTCCTGCATCGGCAAATACCAGAGCGGGCCACATTTTCGGCGGGGCCAATGTCGCCGTTCTCGGGTCTTGAGGATCAGGTATTCCAAAGGCAACCAGCCGGCGGCCATCGAATTGTGGATCGGGGCCAGCGCATAGGGGTTATGCCAGGGGGCGTTGGCATCGGTGTCCGCTTTTGGCAGGGCGTGGACCAGATGATCTTCGCGGAATTTGCGGTTCAGGCGAAGGTGCCGACTGGGCTCTGGCGCGGCAACATCATCGCATACGGCGTCTTCGTGATCGGCCTGAATTTCGGCCTGTTTGAGAGCGTCCAGCATCCAGCTGAGCGTCAGCTTGCCGATTTCGGCGTTTTGACCCGTGCTGCCGCCTATATCGCTGTGATATCCTGGGAACCAGCGTTGTTCGACATATTGTTTGCGCTTGTGCGCCGCATGGTGAAACCGGTTCGGGTAATAGTCGGTGGGTTTCCACGGCAGGGGGCGAAACATCGACCTTTTTTCATCCACCGCCAACGCATGCAGCACGATGCGCACCGACGGGTTGTGCACGACATTGGCGTGGGTCGCCAGTTCAAAAACCGAACCAATGTCGGCCAAGGTCTTGATCGGGTTTGGAAATCGGATCATCGACGCAACTGTATCGAACAACCCTATCGCGCGAATCGGGACATTGGGCCGCGGACGCAAAACTCGGACATAGGCCCGCAAACGGGCAAATGTCACAGCGTCGTCCGCATCGCGTTTGGATTCTGTTACCGCGCGATAGGCCCGAAAGGCTTCGGTCACCAAATGAAGGCGTTCCGGGGCCAACAGGCCAAAATTGTGCAGAAATCCCAAAAGAACCCGCGACGCATAAGCGCCGCGCGAAAATCCGAACACATAGATCTGGTCCGCCTCGGGAAAGCCCGTTTGGGTGCCGTCCCGATAATGACGGGCGAGAAAGGAATAAGCCTCGAGCACATCGTTTTCCAACCCTCGGCCAAACGCCTGTCCAGCTAGCGCCTTGAGGTTGCGGACCAGCGCGGAATCAATCAACCGCGGACCTTCGAGAGTGCCAACGCCAGGGACATAGTGTTTCAGTTGGGTGCTGTCATCCCGCACACCGGTGTACAGTTTGAGGACATTGCTGTCCGTCGCCCCGATTTCGTTACCAGTGCCATCAAAACAAATAATAATTTTGCGCGGTGCCATCCCAATACCCCAAACGAAGAATACTGTCAGTATGGCACGAAATACATGAAACAATAGGGATAATTACCTGCCCCGAGCACAGGCATCGGGGCAGGTGGGAGGATCGGGATCAGCCGCGGCGACGGCGACGACGTCCGCCACCGGCCTCGCCATCCCCACCGCCGGTGTTGAAGTTCACCTGAGGCAGCGTCACCACCTCGGCGAGGATCGGAAAGGGTTCTGCCGAATTCGGCAGCGCCGAAGCATTGACGAAATGTTCCTGAAAACGTGGCTCAACCGCGGTTTCGATTTTTTCGATCTGGCGTACGGTCTCTTCGATCTCTCCGCGCGCCTTGGTGTTGAGCAGGGCAATCCGTGCGCCCGTTCCGGCGGCGTTCCCTGCCGATGTCACCTTGTCCAATTCACAATCGGGGATCATGCCTAGAACCATGGCATGTTTGGCGCTGATATGGGCCCCAAAGGCCCCGGCCAGCACCACCCGGTCCACATTCTGAACATCGAATTTATCCATCAACAGACGTGCACCGGAATACAACGCCGCCTTGGCCATTTGAATGGCGCGGATGTCGGGGTTGGTCACGGTGATGGTTGGACCACCTTCGGCAGATCCATCCCACAGCAGATAGGCATTGGTGCGCCCGTCCTGAACACAGCGCGGCGTCCCGACCTGTTCGGCTGATCCGATCAGACCGCTGGCATCGACGATACCGGCCATGCGCATTTCGGCGATAACCTCGATAATGCCCGAGCCACAGATACCGCTGATGCCGGTGGTGGCAATGGCCTGATCAAATCCGTCTTCGTCGGACCAGATGTCCGAACCGATGACCCGGAACCGCGGCTCCTTGGTTTCGGGGTTGATTTCGACCCGTTCAATGGCACCCGGTGCCGCACGCTGGCCGCTGGAGATCTGTGCGCCCTCAAAAGCAGGGCCAGTGGGCGATGAACAGGCCAACACCTTGTTCTTGTTGCCCAGCAGGATTTCGGCATTGGTGCCCACGTCGACGACCAAAACCAAGTCTTCGGATTTATCCGGTGCCTCGGACAACGCCACCGCAGCGGCATCCGCCCCTACGTGTCCTGCGATGCAAGGCAGCAAATAGACGCGGGCGGCCGGGTGGATGTTCAGGTCCAGCTCCACCGCGCGCAGCGACAGCGCATTCGACGTGGCCAATGCAAACGGTGCCTGACCCAATTCGAACGGATCAATCCCAAGGAACAGATGATGCATGACCGGGTTGCACACAAACACCGCATCCACGATCAGCGCCTTGTCAATCTCGGCCTCAGAAGCGATCTGAACAAACAGCGCATTCATGCCTTCGCGCACGGCGTTGGTCATCTCCTGATCGCCACCCTTGTTCATCATCGAATAACTGACCCGGCTCATGAGATCTTCGCCAAAGCGGATCTGTGGGTTCATGATACCGCTGGAGGCCACGACCTCGCCGGTTTGCAGGTCGCACAGATGCGCCGCGATGGTGGTGGACCCAAGGTCAACCGCCAACCCGTAGATCGAACCTTCGTAATAGCCGGGCCAGATGTGCATGATCTTGGGCGGGTGATTGTCATCACCCAGATGCACGGCCACGGTGACCTTCCAGCCGCCCTTGCGCAGGATCGGCTGCATACATTGCAGGATGTGCAGATCGGTCTGCACGTTTTTCAGTTCCCACTGAACGTCCAGCGCTTCGATCAGACGTTCCATATCGCCCGACGGTTTGTGCATGTCGGGTTCTTCGACCTCGACATAGAACAGGCGGGTGGACGGGTTCATGATGATGTCACGCGCCTCGGCGCGTTTGCGCACCACCTGACGGTGAACCTGGCTTTCTGGAGGAACGTCGATGACCACATCGCCTTCGACTTTGGCCTGACAGCCCAGACGGCGGCCATCAATCAGCCCACGCTTGTCCTTGTAACGCTGTTCAACCTTGTTCCATTCGCTCAGCGCGTCGTCCTGTACGGTGACGCCGTGTTTGGAAAATTCGCCATAGGACGGGGTGATCTGACATTTCGAGCAGATGCCGCGGCCGCCGCAAACGGAATCGAGATCGACTCCCAATTGGCGGGCTGCTGTCAGGACCGGGGTGCCGACAGGAAAATGCCCGCGCTTGCCGGACGGGGTGAATACGACGAGGGGATCGGTGGTCATTCGTCTGCCTTCTTTTTTGCGCGTGTTGCGCGAACAATATGGTGTTGCGCAAAAAGGAAAAGGCAGTCGGCGTCACTTTCTGGTTCGTGGGCGGCATTTGTGCAGAAAACTTGTGGATCAAATGTGCCTTTGCCGAGTGAAACCAGATAGGAAAGGCGCTGAATCACGATAAGTGAACGGAATCAGCACCGGTGTTGACCTTTGGGGCCGTGGTTTCAAAAAACACCGGAAAATTGCTGGAGTCACGCCCAATTCTGAACAGATTTCAGGAGCCATTTGGCACCATTGTTGAAGTGATTTTTGTAAAGGGTTCAATACATGGATTTTGGTTTTGATGTATCGGCGGCGGCTGCGGGTGTGTCCCAGGCGTCCGATGGGGTTTCAGGAAAATTCACTGTTATTATGATCATTGCCGCGGTTGGTATGCTGGGGCGCTCCTTGTTTGTGGCTTTTGGCTCTAGTCTAAGAATATCCAACCCACTCAAAGCTTTGTCAGGTATTGCAATGATTTTGGCGGCATTCGTCATCATGTTCGGTGGTATGGTTCTGGTCGGCAAAGGCCAAAGTATGTTGTTGATGGTACAACGCAATGTCGTCGATCCTTTTGTGGTTTCGGTACTGGATCGTGACAGCTGTGATCTGCATAGTGGTGCCTATTGCGTCATCGTGTTTGAACAAGACCGGGAACGTGTGGTGAATTGGCATGACCACCGGGTCGATATGTTTGCACTGGTCAACCCGCCCAACGGCTCTGTGTTCCACACCGAACGTCCCCGCAGTCGGCCGCAGATCATTGTTCAGGGTGACGAGGCGGAAACTACACAACCGATATTCTGACGATCTGTCACGTTCGGGCGCAAAATAAGCCTCAAACAACCCTTTCCCCTGCTTTCGATCCGTGCGATAGGGTGGCCGCCAAACGGGGCTATGCATGGGGATGACAAATGCAGATTCGTGAGGCGTTTACCTTTGATGATGTTTTGCTGGTGCCAGGGGCATCTGACGTGCTGCCAAGCACGGCGGATACGCGCACCAATGTGACGCAGTCGATTTCGTTGAACATCCCGCTGCTCAGTTCGGCGATGGACACCGTAACCGAAGCGCGCATGGCCATCGCAATGGCCCAGGCAGGCGGTATGGGCGTGATTCACAAGAACCTGGATGCCGACGAGCAGGCACGCCAGGTGCGCCGGGTCAAACGGTTTGAATCGGGGATTGTTTACAACCCGATCACCCTGACTGCGGATCAGACCCTGGCCGATGCCAAGGCGCTGCAGGAACGTTACCGCGTCACCGGCTTCCCGGTGGTGGACAGCGCTGGCCGGGTCGTCGGCATCGTGACCAACCGCGACATGCGTTTTGCCAGCGATGACAATACCCCGGTCAGTGTGATGATGACATCGGACAATCTGGCGATGTTGCAGGAACCGGCCGAGCTCGAAGAAGCCAAGTCGATGATGCGGGCACGCCGGATCGAAAAGCTGCTGGTGGTGGATGGTCAGGGCAAACTGACCGGCCTGTTGACGCTGAAAGATACCGAACAGGCCGTGCTGAACCCCACCGCCTGCAAGGATGATCTGGGTCGGTTGCGGGTCGCGGCGGCGTCCTCTGTCGGTGACAGCGGATTTGCCCGGTCCGAGGCGCTGATTGATGCGGGTGTGGATATTGTGGTGGTCGACACTGCGCACGGCCATTCCGCAGGCGTGATCGAAGCAGTGAAACGGATCAAAGCCCAATCCAATGCGGTCCAGGTGATTGCGGGTAACGTCGCCACAGGCGAAGCCACCCGTGCGCTGATCGACGCGGGCGCGGACGCGATCAAGGTTGGTATTGGACCCGGATCCATCTGTACCACCCGTATGGTGGCGGGTGTGGGCGTGCCCCAGCTGACTGCGATCATGGATTGCGCGGCTGCGGCCGGAAATGTCCCTGTGATCGCTGACGGAGGCATCAAATTCTCGGGCGACTTTGCCAAGGCCATCGCCGCTGGTGCATCCTGTGCCATGGTAGGGTCGATGATCGCCGGGACTGATGAATCCCCGGGTGAAGTCATCCTGTATCAGGGCCGGTCTTTCAAATCCTATCGTGGCATGGGCAGCTTGGGGGCCATGGCGCGGGGGTCGGCGGATCGCTACTTCCAAAAGGACGCGGCCAGCGACAAGCTGGTGCCCGAAGGGATCGAAGGGCAGGTGCCTTACAAAGGTGCGGCCAGCGCCGTGATTCACCAATTGGTAGGCGGCCTGCGTGCGGCGATGGGCTATACCGGCTGTGCCACTGTTGCCGAAATGCGCTCGAACTGTCAGTTCGTGAAAATCACCGGTGCTGGTCTGACCGAAAGCCATGTGCATGACGTCCAGATCACCCGCGAAAGCCCGAACTACCGGATCGGATAAACACGGGTGCGTGGCTGATGTGGGAAAGACCCCGCATCAGCCAAAGCGCGCAATGGATCATGACTGTCTCGCCCAATCTGATGCAAAACAGATAGCGTTTGAGCGTGACTGATGCCGATTCTAGCTTGTGCTCGAATTTGCTGTTGGACAGAGAAAGTGTCGTTATACGCAAAAATTCATTGTGTTCTTGATTGGTTCTTCGGGATTTGGTGTAATCGGTTTCAAAACGGGAGGCAAACTTGGGCAGTTTCTATGAATTCTTTGCAGGCGGCGGGATGGCGCGTGCAGGATTGGGGGCTGGCTGGGATTGTCTGCTTGCCAATGACTTTGATCGAAAAAAAGGTGCCACCTACGCCAGGAACTGGGGCGATGATCATCTGGTCGTCGATGACATCCGCAATATTGCGCCCGATGACATGCGTGGGACCCCGGATCTGGTTTGGGGGTCGTTTCCCTGTCAGGATTTGTCTTTGGCCGGGGGCGGCGCAGGTTTGCGAGGTGACAGGTCAGGTACCTTCTGGCCGTTCATTCATCACATCCAAGTTCTAAAGGACGAAGGGCGGGAGCCTTCGATCATTGCCCTGGAAAATGTTCTTGGGACGTTGACGTCTCATAAGGGCAAGGATTTCAACACCATCTGCGAGGCTCTTTCAAACCTGGGGTACAAATTCGGGGCAATCGTTGCGGATGCGGCGCATTTCATTCCCCAGTCCCGGCCCAGATTGTTTATCGTTGCAGTTCGGGACGGGCTTGGGGTGTCAGGTCTTGTTGCGTCCGAGGGGCCGATGGCACCTTGGCACACAAGGGGGCTGAGGAATGCGTTCGAACGTCTTTCAGATGACCTGAAAGCAAATTGGTTGTGGTGGAGAATGCCTACACCACCGAAACGCAACGCAAAGTTCGCGGATCTTGTCGAGGACAATCCGACGTCTGTCAAATGGCACACGTCTTCTGAAACCACCGCCCTGCTGTCGATGATGTCAGAAGTGAACCTGGCCAAGGTCGAAACCGCGAAGGCGGCGGGCGTGAAGATGGTTGGAACAATCTACAAGAGAACCAGGCACGAACATGGGATCAAAGTCCAACGGGCCGAAATCCGATTTGACGAGATTGCAGGGTGTTTGAGAACGCCAGCAGGCGGATCTTCGCGACAATTGATCATGGTGGTCGATGGCGACAAAATCCGATCCCGGCTCATCTCTACACGAGAAACTGCACGCTTGATGGGGCTTGATGACAGCTATGCGCTCCCCGATCGCTATAACGAGGCCTATCACCTGACCGGTGATGGCGTGGCTGTTCCAGTCGTGCGATACATTGCGCAACATCTGTTCGAAAAGATACTCATGGAAAAAGAAGCGACCAAGAGGCGAGCAAAAGCGTGAGCGAAATCCCCTGCGAAAAGAACGAAGAGCTACGACAGAAAATCCTGGAGTTTGCCGAGGTTCTGAAAACCGAGTCACACAAACTCGGTGATCATGGTTTGGATGAAAAAGATTTCTATCAGTCAGGCCTTTTTCGTGGGACGATTGAAAGGATCAGAGGGCAGTTTTCTGCTTCGATGAAAGAGAAACGCGATTTTGTGGCGTTGATACTTGGCCACATGGAGACCCGTGGCTTTATCGCAGGGTGGGGCTCGGCAGGCGAATCCAACAGGCATGACTATTTTGTTGAACTCAATACAGGTCGGACGGCCATCATCGAGTTGAAAGGCTGCCTGGACGGAAACAACACGAACATTTTTGAACGCCCGCCTCATGCGGATGAATTCATAATCTGGAGCGTTTGCAGCAATCCTGGAGCCGATCCCAGACACAATGTCTGGTCGGGTATCCATACACGATTGAGCGCCGAAATGATCGACCGCAACCAGAGAATTGATGGGCTCGTGGTTTGGGATTGGATCTGCGGGACAAGCGCCAGGCCATGTCCAAAAATCAGTGCCGATGAAACCCGATTGACAGATGTCGGGCGATACCGGATTCCTCCGCCGTGTATCTACCTGTTTCCAGGAACCGTCCCCAGTCCCAGGAACAACCCCAACCCACGGGTCAATGGGATTGATGATGTGGGGATCTTGAAGGCAATGCACGATTGTTTTGGTGGCGCTGAGAGCGAGCTCAATCATGTTGAAATTGAAGTCGCATATCAGGGAGTTGATACCGTTCGGAAGACCTCCATAAAACGTGGTGGAATTGTTCGTAAAACAACAGATCCAACGCCCATTAGACGGTCTTAGATTGTCAGGTCAGCTTGTGAAACCGCCTGCTTGAATAGGTCGGGTGTGGCGTTTCTAATGAGATGTTGGTCCTGGTCAGGAGCCTGCACGACGCGCAATTGGCAGACAAACTGTTCGCCCTCCTTGGAGGGTGCGAGGTGAAAGCTGATGCTGTGGCGATATTCTAACAGCAACGTCAGGCCGCTCGCATTGACAACGGCGGGTATTGCGTACGACGTGCGGGCGCAAATCGATGCCGACGACCACGAAATGCAAACCTGCAATCCCCTTGAACGAGAGGCTTTTGCAGGCAGGCCGCCTGTAATTCTGCCCTTCACTATAAGTGCTCATTCGAATACTGATGCGCCCGTGAAAGGCAAAGTGATCGAGGCTTTGATGTGCTCTGATGCAAGCAACAAGGCGTTCGCCTTGGCATCACGGCGCATCAGTTGGTGGTGATAGGTGTGCATCGCGCGCGGATCATCCATGAAAGCCCGATCTACCACTTCGCCTAAACTGACCTGCCTGTCGCCACGCCGGCGTCAGGTCCAACACATTGGGGCACCGTCATGACACCGGCAGCACGTTTGCAGGCAGCGATCGAAATTCTGGAGCAGATCCTGGATGGCAGCGCTGTGGAACAGGCATTGACCGGATGGGCGCGTCGCAGCCGATATGCCGGATCCAAGGACCGTGCCGCCGTGCGCGATCATGTCTTTTCCTCTGTGCGCCAAATGAATTCGCATGCTGCATTGGGGGGCGCGCGGACGGGCCGCGGCCTGATCCTGGGCGCGTTGCGTTCGGGGGGGGTGGACCCAGAGCCCCTGTTCACAGGGGAGCGGCATGCGCCTGCGGCCTTGAGCGAGGGCGAATTTGAGCGTGCCGTGCCGGATCTCTCTATTGTCGACCTCCCGGAATGGTTGTGGGGTGCGTTTCAAAGCAGCCTGGGAGCGGACAAAGCCCATGACGCCGAACTGGCCTTGAGGGACCGTGCGCCGGTGTTTCTTCGGGTGAATTCGACCAAAGCGTCGGTTTCACATGCACAGGAGGTTTTGGCCGAGGGCGGGATTGAAACCGTACCCCATCCCAGCGCCAGTACAGCGTTGATCGTCGAACGCGGCGAACGGGCAATCCGCAATTCCAGACCCTATCTGGATGGGTTGGTTGAACTCCAGGACGGGGCCAGTCAGGCCATTGTGGAACGACTGAACCTGCAAAACGGTATGCGCGTGCTCGACTATTGCGCCGGAGGCGGTGGCAAGACGCTGGCCATGGCGGCGGCGGCCCGGCTGGAACTGGTTGCACATGACGCGGCCGAGCAACGCCTAAGGGATCTTCCCGAACGCGCTAAACGGGCCGGTGCAAAGGTAAAAATTGCAAAAACTCATGATTTGAAGTCGATGGGGCGGTTTGATCTGGTGCTGTGCGATGCGCCCTGTTCCGGGTCGGGATCCTGGCGGCGTGCGCCCGAAGGAAAATGGCGGCTTACCCCGGATCGGTTTGCTGAATTGCAGGACATCCAGGCGTCGATTCTGGCGGCCGCAGCGCAGTTGGTCAAACCGGGAGGTGTGTTGAGTTATGCAACCTGTTCTCTCTTGGTGCCCGAAAATTCGGCTCAGGTTGATCGGTTCTTGGACCATCACCCCGGATGGAGCGTCCATGACACGCATCAGTGGTTCCTTGATGAGGGTACGGACGGTTTTTTCCTCGCGCAGCTACAGGCACCTGCGGCTTGACACACGCAAGAGTTGAGTTGTACCGTCCTCCTGTGCTGGAATGCGAATTAAGCTGGGATTAACTCAAATCGCGCGAAATAGACGCCAGCGAATCCCCTGACGGAGTATCCTGGTGATCAGTCGAAACAGCTCTCCCATTCCGGGTCGGAATGCCACGGCACCAGAACATGCGCGTCTGGCAGCTGTTTTGGTGATGAGCGCAATGTTGGCAGCAGCGGGATTTGCCTTTGATATGCCGGTTCTGGCGGAACGGGGGGTATTGGCGGCGTCGCTGACTTTGGTGTTGGTGGCTATTGGGGTCACCTGGCGCACACGGATTCAGACCCGGGCCCGAAACCTTGCAACCGACCTGCTGACTCAATTTATCGAAAAAGACGCGGTTCCCAGCTTTGTCACAGATGAAGATGGGGCAATTCAGGCCTGCAACATGTCCGCCGATTTGCGGTTTCAGCAGACCAAAAGCGATACATTGGCTGGGTCGTTGCGTGCGGTTCTGTCCAATCCGACGGCGATTCTGTATCGGCTGCAGTGCCGGGCCAAGCTGGACGGCGCTGCGCGCGAAGATGTGGTAACCAGGCGGGGGCATGTGCGGCTGGCCGTGCACCAATTGGGTGAAACCGGTTTTCTGTGGCGCGTCGAAGATATGCCTGAAAAACCGCATCAAGGACGTGGCCCCGAGGCCATGCCCGTGCCGATGGTCACTGTGGGGCGGTCGGGGACGGTTCTGTTCATGAATGACGCGGCGCGCACCCTGGTCGGTCAGCGCGTCAAATCGTTAAAGGCACTGTTCGCGACCCTGCCGGTGCAACCGGGACGGGTCAACACACTGACGACGGCCTCCGGACCGACGCAGGTCTTTGCCATGGAGGTCGCGACGTCTGTGGGGCGCCAGGAGTTGTTTTTTCTCCCGGTTCGAGAAACCCCCTCAAAATCCAGAATTACCGACTTTGAAACACTGCCGGTCCCGTTGCTCAGAGTGAACGCCAAAGGAGAGATCCTTGCCGCCAATACAATGGCGGCAACAATGTTGGGTCAGACGTATCGCACTGGCATGATGATTGGCGAGGTCATGGAGGGACTGGGGCGTCCCCTGGAGGATTGGCTGACGGACACAATCGCAGGGTCGGCCGTCCAGAAGTCTGAATTTCTGCGGCTCAAGCGGCGCGACAAAGAGGTGTTTGTGCAGGTAACGCTCAGCCGGGTGCCGGACGAAGACCGCCGCGAGCTGATCGCGGTCCTGAATGATGCGACCGAGCTCAAGACCCTGGAAGCACAATTTGTCCAAAGCCAGAAAATGCAGGCGATCGGTCAACTTGCAGGCGGTGTTGCGCATGACTTCAACAATCTGCTAACAGCGATTTCGGGCCATTGCGACCTGCTTTTGCTGCGACACGATCAGGGGGATCCCGACTTTGGTGACCTGATTCAGATCAACGAGAACGCCAACAGGGCAGCGGCGTTGGTCAGCCAGTTGCTCGCATTTTCGCGCAAACAGACATTGCGCCCCGAAACCCTGGATCTGCGCGATACCCTGTCCGACCTCACGCATCTTCTTAACCGTCTTGTCGGTGAAAAAGTGACGCTGACGCTCAGTCATGATCCGGTTCTCAGCCCGATCCGCGCCGACAAACGGCAATTGGAACAGGTGTTGATGAACCTTGTTGTTAATGCCCGAGATGCCATGCCCAACGGCGGCGAAATCCGAATTCAAACCGAAGTCGTCCATCTGGATGCCCCGCTGGAACGGGACCGCGCCACGGTGCCGTCCGGGGAATACGTCGTGGTCAAGGTCAGTGACGAAGGAATGGGGATCGAAGCGGATAATCTTCAGAAAATCTTTGAACCGTTTTTCACGACCAAGCGGACCGGAGAGGGGACGGGGCTTGGTCTGTCCACCGCCTATGGCATCATCAAGCAAACTGGCGGGTTTATCTTTGTGGATTCGGTGCCGGGCAGCGGCACACAGTTTACTCTGTTCTTTCCATGTCATGATTTGGAACCCCATGCCCCCAAGCCGATGCCGAAATCCAGCGTTGTCACGACCCCGGTCGCAGGGGATGGTGTTGTGTTGCTGGTCGAAGACGAGGCACCGGTGCGTGCCTTTGCCTCGCGTGCGCTCAGGCTGAGGGGGTATACGGTTCTGGAAGCTGAATCTGCCGAAGACGCCCTGAAAACCCTTGAGGATCAAAACCTGTCCGTGGACGTTTTTGTCACCGATGTCGTCATGCCAGGGATGGATGGTCCCAGTTGGGTTCGGGAAGCGTTGAAAGTGCGCCCTGATGTACGGGTTGTCTTTGTGTCGGGATACGCCGAAGGGGCATTTGGTGATGCGAAACCGGAAATTCCAAACTCTGTATTCCTGCCGAAACCGTTTTCCCTGACACAGCTCACCGAAACGGTTTTTGAGCAGATGCACTGACGGTGACGGCTTAGGGATCTGTTCCGGCAGGCCGGGGTCAGGAAATACTGTCGTACAAATCGAACTCCGCGGCGCGTTTGCGCCTCAGAATGGCTTCGATATCCGGAGAAAGGGTCAGTTGGAAGTCCGGAGATACATTTTCACGTTTCAGTTCGAACGATACATTCAGACTGTCTCGCAGGAAGCCATTCAGCTTGTCCGGGTCTTCGTATCGGAACAGTTGTGAAACCGCGGTTCCATTGGGCTGGGGGGCAAGAAACTTGGCCTGACTGCCGACATTAGCAAAGGGGGGACAATCGCCTTTGACATAGGCGCGGACAAATTCATCAAAGCTGACATCATGAGTCGAATTCGGCCGCCCCTTCATATAGGGGCGCCGCCGGTACCGGTACCAGCTGCCCAGCCAGCTGATCGGTTCGCGCATGACGGCAATGGTTTCCATCTGTGCGTTACAGACTTTGTCGAACATCGGCCGAATGAATCGATTGTACCGATAGACCGGTGCATGTTTCAAATCCGGAGGTTCGGAAATCACCATGTCGGCCCGATCTCTCAGGGCCGTGTGATAGGCTGTTGTTCCGGTTTTTGGAACACATAGGAATACAAGGCGCTCTTTATAAAAAACAAGCATTTAGCGGCGCTTCTCTCAGGGCTGACAGATCGAAAATCATCGTAAACCAATCTTTAACACTATCGGGCAAGAGTAAAGAAGATGAATTTTTCATTTGAAATGTTCTCTTTTTGATCTCATAAGGAACAAGAGGCGAACAAACCAGCGATTGCCGCTCGGGCTCGGCTGTGACAATAAGGAAGGTAACGGGATAATGGCGGATCTTTTGACCATGAGCAGCAAGAAGAACGAAGACAAGAAAAAGGCGCTGGATAGCGCTTTGGCCCAGATCGAACGGCAATTCGGCAAGGGGTCAATCATGAAGCTTGGTGATGAGGGTGCGATTCAGGAAATCGAAGCCTCCTCGACCGGGTCGCTGGGATTGGATATTGCCCTGGGGATCGGCGGTCTGCCAATGGGGCGGATTATCGAAGTCTACGGGCCCGAGAGTTCGGGCAAGACCACGCTGACCCTGCATTGTGTGGCCGAACAACAGAAAAAGGGCGGCGTTTGTGCCTTTGTCGATGCGGAACATGCGTTGGATCCGCAATATGCCCGCAAGCTGGGTGTGGACATTGACGAATTGCTGATTTCACAGCCCGATACGGGTGAACAGGCATTGGAAATCACCGATACGCTGGTTCGGTCCGGGGCGGTGAACATGGTTGTCGTCGACTCGGTCGCGGCGTTGACACCAAAGTCGGAACTTGAAGGCGATATGGGAGACAGCAGCGTGGGTGTCCAGGCCCGCCTGATGAGCCAGGCCATGCGCAAGCTGACCGGATCAATCAGCCGGTCGAATTGCATGGTGATCTTCATCAACCAGATCCGGATGAAGATCGGCGTTATGTTTGGCAGCCCGGAAACCACAACCGGCGGTAACGCGTTGAAATTTTATTCGTCGGTTCGTTTGGACATTCGCCGCATTGGTGCGCTCAAGGACCGGGACGAAGTGGTCGGCAATGCCACAAAAGTCAAAGTGGTCAAGAACAAGGTTGCTCCGCCGTTCCGTACCGTTGAATTCGACATTATGTATGGCGAAGGCATTTCTAAGATGGGTGAACTTCTGGATCTGGGGGTCACGGCAGGCGTTGTGAACAAATCGGGGTCCTGGTTCAGCTATGGCGATGAGCGGATCGGCCAGGGTCGTGAAAACGCCAAGAAATTTCTGCGTGAAAACTCTCAGGTGGCCTTTGAGATCGAAGACAAGATCCGTGCCTCTCATGGACTGGAGTTCGACCGGCCCGACAGTGACGGTGCCGACGATATTCTCGAGGCTTGATGCTGTATGGCTAAAGCGGGGCGGAAACCTCGCGCACGCGTGACAACCCAGAAACCTTTGGAACCAGGCGACCCGGCAGGGCCGTCTGGTTTTGATTTTCGGGCCATGTCGCATTTGGAGGGACCTGTGCGCATGCGGGCGGTGGACAGGGGACGGGTGCGCCGCTAAACCTGTGCCGAACCGCCACATTTCCTGCCCGAGACGAGACCCAGAATGCCGACGCTCAATGACATCCGTTCAACCTTTCTGAACTATTTTGCCAAGCAAGGGCATGAAGTCGTTTCTTCCAGCCCGCTTGTTCCCCGTAATGATCCTACGCTGATGTTCGTCAATTCGGGGATGGTGCAGTTCAAAAACCTGTTCACCGGGGTGGAAACCCGGAACTATTCTCGCGCGACCACCGCGCAGAAGTGTGTGCGCGCAGGCGGCAAGCACAATGATCTGGACAACGTTGGCTACACAGCACGCCACCACACTTTCTTTGAAATGCTCGGCAATTTCTCGTTTGGCGATTATTTCAAACATGAGGCGATCCCCTTTGCCTGGGAGTTGATCACCAAAGAATACGGGATCGACAAGTCGCGTTTGTTGACCACGGTCTATCACACCGACGACGAAGCCTTTGAGATTTGGAAAAAGCTGGGAGTGCCCGAAGATCGGATCATCCGCATCGCGACGTCGGACAACTTTTGGCAGATGGGGCCGACCGGGCCCTGCGGACCCTGCACCGAGATTTTTTATGATCATGGCGATCATATTTGGGGTGGGCCTCCGGGATCGCCCGAGGAAGACGGGGATCGGTTCATCGAAATCTGGAACATCGTTTTCATGCAGAACGAACAGTTCGAAGATGGCTCGATGATCGACCTGGAAATGCAGTCGATTGATACCGGTATGGGGCTGGAGCGGATTGGGGCATTGCTGCAAGGCAGCCATGACAATTATGACACCGACCTGTTCAAATCCCTGATCGAGGCCAGCGCGCATGCCACCAGCGTTGATCCCTATGGTGACAAGAACGTGCACCATCGAGTGATTGCCGACCATCTGCGCTCGACGTCGTTTCTGATTGCCGATGGGGTGATGCCGTCAAATGACGGGCGCGGCTATGTGCTGCGTCGGATTATGCGGCGGGCCATGCGCCATGCGCATCTGTTGGGGGCCAAGGATCCCGTCATGCATCAACTGGTGCCTGCGCTGGTCCAACAAATGGGCGCACAGTACAAAGAGTTGGGCCAGGCCCAATCCTTGATCGAAGAGACGCTGCTGTTGGAGGAAACCCGGTTCAAACAGACTCTGGATCGCGGCCTGAAGCTTCTGGACGATGAGCTTGCCGGCCTGGCAGAAGACGCATCGCTGTCGGGCGAGGCGGCGTTCAAGTTGTATGATACATTTGGGTTCCCGTTGGATTTGACGCAGGACGCGCTGCGTGAAAAGGGGCGTGATGTAGACACCGACGGGTTCGATGCCGCCATGGCCGAGCAGAAGGCCAAGGCCCGCGCAGCCTGGTCTGGGTCGGGCGATGCAGCGGACAATGCGATCTGGTTTGACGTGTTGGATGCCGGTGGGGCGACGGATTTCCTGGGTTATGACACGGAAAAGGCCGAAGGTCAGATCCAAGCGCTGATCGTAGACGGGGCCAAAGTCGACAAGATCGAAACCGGGGTTTCAGGATGGGTCGTGGTCAACCAGACGCCGTTTTATGCGGAATCCGGGGGCCAGGTCGGTGACACAGGTGTGATACGCCGTCTGGACAATCGCGATGATGTCGCTTTGGTCGAGGACACCCGCAAATTTGCCGATGGCAAGGTCTTTGCCCATAAGGTGACTGTGGAACGTGGTACGCTGGCTATGGGCGAGCCGGTTGAATTGGAAGTGGACCACACGCGCCGCAGCGCCATCCGTGCGAACCACTCGGCCACGCATCTGTTGCACGAAGCATTGCGCGAGACGTTGGGCGATCACGTGGCACAGCGCGGGTCGTTGAATGCCCAAGACCGGTTGCGGTTCGATTTCAGCCACTCCAAAGCGCTGAGTGATGGGGAACTGGCCACGGTTGCGGCGGATGTGAACCGCTATATCCGGCAGAATTCGTCGGTTGAAACCCGGATCATGACACCGGATGACGCACGGGGGATCGGCGCACAGGCGTTGTTCGGTGAAAAATACGGTGACGAGGTGCGCGTCGTATCGATGGGGCGGGCCGAAACTGGCAAGGGGCAGGACGGCATGACCTGGTCGATCGAACTGTGTGGCGGTACGCATGTCAGGCAGACCGGCGATATCGGAACGTTTGTCCTGTTGGGCGACAGTGCCAGCAGCGCCGGTGTCCGCCGGATCGAGGCGCTTACAGGTGCCGCGGCGTTCGAACATCTGTCGGCCGAGGCCGGTCGGATGTCGGATGTGGCCGGTATGCTAAAGGCACAGCCGTCGGATGTGGTGGACCGTGTCAAAGGGCTGATGGATGAACGCAAGGCGCTTCAGAACGAAGTTGCGACCCTGCGCCGTGAGTTGGCGATGGCCGGTGGAGCCGGGCAGGGCGCGGGTCCCGAAGCGCGCGAAATTAACGGCGTAAAATTCCTGGCTCAGGTCTTGTCCGGCGTGTCGGGCAAGGATCTGCCAGCGTTGATTGACGAACACAAGGACCGCCTTGGATCGGGTGCCGTGCTGTTGATCGCCGACACCGGCGGCAAGGCAGCCGTTGCTGCCGGGGTGACCCAGGATTTGACCGGTACAGTGTCCGCCGTGGATCTGGTCAAGGCCGCAGTGGTCGAATTGGGCGGCAAGGGCGGCGGTGGCCGTCCTGATATGGCACAGGGCGGCGGCAAGGACGCGACAAATGCAGATGCAGCGATCAAAGCTGCTGAAATCGTTTTGGGAGGATAAGATATGGGCGCACTTTGGATCGCACATGTAACCGTAACGGATGCCGAGGCTTACGGAAAATATGCCGAGCTTGCCGGGCCCGCAGTGGCCAAGCACGGCGGAGAATTCATTGCCCGGGGTGGTCGGTTCGTTCAGCTCGAAGGCAAGGAACGCCCGCGCAATGTGGTTGCCAAATTCCCCAGCGTGGATGCTGCGGTCGATTGCTACAACTCTCCCGAATATCAGGACGCGCTGAGCCATGCGCGCGGAGCCTCTGAACGGGAACTGATGGTGGTAGAAACCACGGATTGATCCAATCCATCGAACCCGAGTAGCAAAATGGCCCGCCCAGAGATTGGCGGGCCATTTTCAATTAAATCAACCGCTTCAGTTGCAGTCTTTGTCCGCAATTTCCAATGTGCGATCCAGAATTTCGATCCCGGTCATCAGATCCTCCTGCGAGATATTGAGCGGCGGTGTCAGGCGGATGACATTGGAGAAGAACGACAGGTACAGCCCGTTGTTCATCGCATACCCCATCATGTCGTTCATCGGTTTGGCCGCGTCGCCCTTGGCCGCAAAAGGCACCAGCGGTTCGCGCGTGTCGCGGTTTTTCACCAGCTCGATCCCGTTGAACATGCCTTTGCCCCGGATGTCTCCGATACAGGGGTGTTTCTCGGCCAGCCTGTGCAGTTCGGTCCGCAGTGTTTCACCCATGGCAGTGGCATGGGCCAGGGTGTCTTCCTCCTGCATGGCACGGATGGCCGCAACACCGCTGGCACAGGCCAGGGGGTGACCGGCATAGGTCAGACCGCCAGGCAGGGGCGTATCGCGCAGCCAATCGTGGATCTCGGTCGAAACCGACATGGTGCCCAACGGCACATAGCCCGAATTGATGCCCTTGGCCGACGTGATGATGTCCGGCTGCACCCCCCAGTGGTCGACAGCAAACCATTTGCCGGTCCGCCCGAACCCGGCCATGACCTCGTCTGCGATCAACAGGATGCCATATTTTTCGCAGGTCGCCTTGATGGATTGCAGGTACCCCTCGGGCGGGACGATGATGCCATTGGTGCCCACGATCGGTTCGAGTATCACCGCCGCAACCGTGTTGGGGTTTTCATACATCAGTAGCTCTTCGAGATGCGGACCGCCCTGGGCCACGGGACATTTGGCCGGATCGGTGTGCCCCGTGGGCAGCCGATAGACATAAGGGTCCAACATCCGGACAATTCCGGGCATGTCGGCGCGGGTCAGATGGTGGCGGGGGTCTCCGGTCAACGACAAAGCGCCACCGGTGGCACCGTGATAGCTGCGGTAGCGGGCGATGATCTTGGTTCGGCCCGTATAATGACGGGCGACGCGGATCGCGGTTTCATTGGCCGCCGATCCGCCGGTGGTGAAAAAGGTCGACGTGATATTGTCTGGTGTGATCTCATTCATGATCGCAGCCAATTCGCTGCGAACGTCCGACCCCATGGCCGGGCTGATATAACACAGCTTGTCAGCCTGATCCTTGATCGCTTGAATGATCTTGGGGTGCTGGTGACCCAGGTTGGCATTCACCAGCTGGCTTTGAAAATCGAGATACCGTTTGCCGTCGCTATCCCAGAACCAGGAGCCCTGCGCCCCGGTGATAACGCGGGGGCGACTGCCTTGTTTTGACCAGCTTTGCAGATAATGGTCGGCATGCATGTCGCGCACCCATTCCGGATCATGGGTTGGATAGGCGTTGGAAAGGTCATCCATGGTTCAGATTCCCATCTGTTTCGGGTTTGGGAGAAGGGTGAGGTCAGGCACCGTAAATTGCAACCGGCGCGCCGAGCGAGTCGAAATCAGGGCGCACACCCAGTCCGGGCGTGTCGGTGGCGAACAGCCGGCCATCCGCAGTGGTCGGTCCACCGACCCCTGTGTTGCGGGTGTTGTAGTTCATCAAATCCGTCGAATTGATCAACATTTCGGACGGCGTCGAAGCCGCAAAATGAGCGACGGCGGCGGTGGTAATCTGCCCGCCCCAGGTGTCTTCGCTGACCACCGGAATGCCGTGATCGACCAAAAAGTCACGAACCCTGCGGGCCTTGGATAATCCGCCAAGGTTCGAAATCTTGAGACAACATATTTCTGCCCCCCGGTCGTTGACGATGCGGCGGGCCATGTCGATTCCGGTGACACATTCGTCCAGCTTCATTGGCTGCTGGGCCACCCGGCGCACCTGCTGGCATTCCTCATATGTTCGACAGGGTTGTTCCAGGATGAAGTCCAGATCGCGGGTGGCACGGGCGACCCGCAAGGCATTATCGACGCGCCAGCCCTGATTGGCATCAGCCATTGCCTTTTCCCCAGGTTTCAACAGGGGAACGGTGATGCGGATCCGGTCGATATCGGTGACCCAGTCGCCGCCGACCTTGATCTGGAACTGGCGATATCCGGCCGCGCGGTGGTGTTCCATTTCAGCGATGGTTTCTTGCAACGGTTTTTGCGGGGCAACCCGATACATGGGCGCACCATCGGTCAGCTTGCCCCCCATGAGCATCCAAACCGGCTGTCCGCTGGCCTGACCCAGCAGATCCCAGAACGCCGCATCAAACGGAGCCTTGGCATAGCCATGTCCCTGAACGATGTGGTCCATCAGGCGTTCCATCCGCCCAACCTGTCGCGGGTCTTCGCCAATCAGCTGGGGGGCAACCAACCGCGCCAATGCCGCGACCCCTTCGGAATGCGCAACCATGTAGTTTTCGCCACAGGGCGTGAATTCACCACATCCCTGCAGACCTGCGTCCGTGTCGATGACCACGACCGAAGCCGAAGCGGTGCTGATCGGATTGCCCGCGCCCCAAGTATAGGTGCCGCCAACATAGGGCAGGGGAGTTTTATAGATCCGAATACGCGTGATCTTCATAATGGGTTCCTTCAGGGCGTCACAACTATGTTGCCAACATGCTGTTTCTGCAAAAAGATCTCTTGCGCGCGGGCCAGATCCTTGAGCCCAAAGGTTTCGGCCAGCAAAGGTTTCAGCGCGCCGGTTTCGATCATGCCCACAACCCGGTGCATGGTGCCCGGCGGACAGATGGTGGCACCGGTCAATTGCAGGTCCTTGTAAACCAGCTGGCGCAGATCGAATTTGGCCATTGGCCCGGCGATACACCCCGACGTCGAATAGCGCCCGCCCTGACGGAGCGCATTGATCAGCGCCATGAACATAGGGGCCCCAACCACATCCAGCGCAATGTCCACAGGGCCCTGGGCTGCGGTGCGGATCGCGGACTCCAGATCGTCGGTGTTGCGGTCGATCACAATCTCCGCGCCCAGATCGCGCAGCAGGTCGGCCTTGGTCAGGCTGGCGACTGCGATCACCCGGCATCCGCGCAGGCGGCACAGCTGGATCGCGGCTGATCCGACCCCGCCCGACGCCCCAGTGATCACAACCGTTTCGCCCGGGCGCGGCGTTGTCCGGTTCACCAGGTTTTCAGCCGTTGTATAGGCACAGGGAAACGTGGCGAGTTCCGCGTCGGTGAGGTCAGAGGTCACAGGCAACGCATTGGCGGCCCGTACCTTGGTGTATTCGGCGAAACCACCGTCACATTCGGACCCGAAATAGCCGGAATTTGCGGTGTTCTGCCAATCTCCATGCCCCAGCAACCAGGGATCGATTATCACCCGTTCGCCAATGCGCCCCGGATCTGTATCTGGGCCCACCGCAACAATGCGGCCCACCACGTCAGCGCCCTGAATCACCGGAAAATGGATTGCGCCGCTGCCCCAGGTGGCCTCGGTATCGTCAATGGTTTCGAACCCATCCGCACCACCGTCACCGATCGCCTGATCGACGGTTTTGGAATACCAGGCGGTGCGGGTGTTGATATCGGTGTTGTTCAGCCCGCAGGCCCCAACCCGGATCACCACCTCGCCCGAGTCCGGGCGCGGTGTCGGGACATCTGTATAGACCAGCTTTTCCAATCCGCCGTGCCCGGTGAGCAGCACGGCCTTCATGGTGGCAGGAAGAGGGGCAGCGTGGCTCACTCTGCCGCCTCCAGCACCGCGTCGGTTCGCGGTTTTTGTGACATCGGGTCATAGGCGGGTTCACCCAGAATGCGGCCTGCGCGCGGCTCACCGGCGACGATGACTTCAACCTCGGTGCCAGGCACATTGACGTGCGGTTTGACATAGGCAAAGGCCAGGATCTTGCCCACCGTATGCCCATAGGCCACCGAAGCGGTTGAGCCGACGACCTCGCCATTCAGCTTGATCGCCTCGCCGCCATGACCGTCCTCGACACCGTCAGGATCAATTTCCAGATAGGCGCAGATCCAGGGTTGTTCATCGGCCTCGGCGCTGGCACGGGTGGCGTCTGCCCCCAGATACTCCTTGTCCAACCGGGCAAAACGCATCACGTCGGCCTCGGGCAGGGTGACCTCGTTGGTGAGCTCTCCGGCGCCCTTGAACCCTTTTTCCATCCGCAGGGCATTCATCGCAAATGAACCATAATCGGCAATGCCGTGCGGCGCGCCCGCCGCCCAAAGCGCGGTATAGACATCGACACAGGCAGCGTCGGGCATATGCAATTCCCAGCCCAATTCACCGGCATAGGACATGCGGAAAGCCCAGACCTGATGCCCCGCCACCGTGATTTCCTGTGCTGACAGCCAGCGGAACCCGGCATTGGACAGGTCCGCATCCGTACAGGCGGCCAGAACGTCACGCGATTTCGGCCCGTTCAGCGACAGCGCCGACCAATCCTCGGACAATGTGGTGATCGCAACATCGGCATCATTGCGATTGTGGGTCAGATGGTCCAGCAGGCGCTGTTCAAAGAAGGCGGCACAAACCAGATAATACCGATCCGCCGCCATGCGCACGATGGTGGTTTCCAATTCGATCCGGCCACGACGGTTCAGCATATGGGTCAAGGAGATCGACCCATTCTTTTGCGGCATCCGGTTGGCGGTCAGCCGGTCGAGCATCGCATGGGCGTCCGGGCCTTCGACCAGTACTTTGGTGAATGCGGTGACATCCATGATGCCGACCCGTTCCCGCACAGCGCGGCATTCGGCACCGACCATGTCAAAGACTTCATTGCGGCGGAACGAATAATGGTCGCGCTGTTCCACACCGTCACGGGCAAACCAACGGGGGCGTTCGTGGCCAAACACCTCTTCATACACCGCGCCCTTGTCCCGTAGGAGGTCGTAGAGCGGCGAAGGTTTGATCGGACGGCCCGCCAGACGGTTGAAATGCGGGAACGGGATTTCGTGGCGCAGCTTGTAATCCTCATGCGCCTTGATCACCTGCCAGTCCTTGACCGCATAGGAGCCGAAACGGCGGGGGTCATAGTCGCGCATGTTGATGTCGGCAGCGCCATGCACCATCCATTTGGCCAATTCACGCGTCAGCCCAGGACCCCACCCAATGCCGATCTGGGTGCCACAGCAGCACCAGTAATTCTGTACGCCGGGGGCAGGCCCAACCATCGGGTTGCCATCGGGTGGATGTGAAATCGCACCGTGAACCTCGCGTGTGATACCCAGATCAGCAAAAATCGGCATGCGTTCCAACGAGTTTTCGAGCCAGGGCATGACCCGGTCATAATCGGCCTCGAACAGCCAGTTTTCATAGTCCCATGGGCATTCATCATGCCAGACCGAATTCGAGTTCTCCTTTTCGTAGATCCCGATCAGGCCCTTTTTCTGTTCCATCCGAATATAGCCGGACACCTGTTTGTCGTCGCGAATGACCGGCAGTTCCCGTTCCAGATTCTGAAATTCGGGGACCTCTTCGGTGACGAAATAATGGTGTGTCATGGAGGTCATCGGCAGCTGCAGTCCCGACCATTCTCCCATCTGGCGGGCATAGGTGCCCCCCGCATTCACCACATGTTCACAGGTGATGGTGCCGTGATCGGTCTCGACCACCCAATCTCCCGCGTCGTTTTGGCTTATGTTGGTGGCCTGACAGCGGCGAAAGATTTTCACCCCTTTTTGGCGGGCACCCGTGGCCATGGCCATGGTGACATTGGAGGGGTCCACATGGCCGTCATCCGGTGTATAAAGCGCGCCCAATACGCCATCCAGATTGTAGAATGGGTGTTTTTCCGCAATGAATTCAGGACCTACCAGTTCAATGTTGAACCCCAATGCGCGACCCACTGACAGGGTGTGGCGCAGCCAGTCCATTTCATCATTGGTATAGGCCAGGCGGAAACTCCCGCAGCCATGCCAGGTCACCGCCTGTCCGGTTTCTTGCTCCAGCTTGTGGGAATACAGACCAATGTTGTAATCCACCATCTTGCCCAATCCATAGGAGCTGGTGGAGTGGGTGATCTGCCCGGCGGCGTGCCAGGTTGATCCACTGGTCAGTTCGGCCTTTTCCAGCAGAACCGTATCATCGCCCCATCCTTCGTGGGCAAGATGATAGGCCAGGCCACAGCCCATAACGCCGCCTCCGACAATGACGACCTTTGCGCGTGCGGGGAATTCTTTGGAGGACATCGCTCACTTCCTGTTCGAGAGTCGCAGTTTTCGATGGACAGGGTTAGGGATCAGATGTACCACCGTCAATAGAAAATGGGACAAATGTTCGCATTGGCGAATTCTGGGGATTTGAAGAGGACTTGAATGGGACAAAAAAACGTATCTTCTGCAGTGCTTCAGCGGCTTTCGAGCGAGCTGGACGATCTGACACCAGAGGCACAGAAGGCGGCACGCTATGTTCTGGAAAACCCACGGGATGTGGGGGTGTCGACCGTGCGCGAGATCGCGGATGCGGCGGATGTCAAACCCAACACCGTGGTCCGCATGGCGCGCCAGGTTGGGTTTGATGGCTATGACGATTTCCGTGAACCGTTTCGTGAAGCGATCCGCCAAGGGCAGGCGTCGCTTCCGGATCGGGCGCGGTGGTTGCAGGACATGCAGAAACGCGGCGGGCTGGCCGAATTATATGCCGATATGGTCTCCAGCACGCTGCGCAATATAGAAGACACGTTTTCCGGTATTGATGAATCCGAGCTGAGCGCAGCGGCCGCCAAAATCTGGGAGTCACGCAACGTGTTTACCTTGGGTGTTGGGGTCAATCACGCCAATGCCAGCAATTTTACCTATCTGGCCCGCACTGGAATGGTTCAATTTCATGCCATTCCGCGCGCTGGATCGACCGCGATTGATGATCTGGCCTGGGCGGATCAACGCGACGTTCTGATCGCCATCACATGCCGTCCGTATCGTTCCGAGGTGGTCAACGCCGTGCAGGTTGCCAAAGAGCAGGGAATGACGGTGATTGCATTGTCGGATTCCCCTGCCTCTCCGATCATACGCGCCGCAGACCACGGGTTTGTCATGTCCATCGACACCCCCCAGTTCTTTCCATCATCGGTCCCGACCATCGCGCTGCTGGAAACATTGCTCAGCTTTGTTATCGCGGCTGCGTCAGACAAAGTGGTGGATCGGGTCGAAAAGTTCCACGAACGTCGCCACCAACTCGGCTTTTATCAGGATGATCCATCATGAACATTCCCCTGACACACTCTTTGGAAGCCCGCTATTACACGGACCCCGAAATTTTCGGCAATGAACTGAACGGTTTGCTGTCGCGTACCTGGCAGTTTGCCGGGCATGTGGCAGATATTCCCAATGTCGGGGATTACTTTGCCTTTGAGATTGCCGGGCAAAGCCTGTTTGCCATCCGGGGCCGCGACGCTGTGGTGCGCACGTTCTACAATGTGTGCCAGCATCGCGCCCATGAAATGGTGTCGGGTACCGGCAATACGCGCGTTGTGGTCTGTCCCTACCACCAATGGACCTATGAGCTGACCGGGGGGTTGCGTGCCGGACCCAACGTCAAATCGGTGCCAGGGTTTGACCGCGAAAAAATCTGTCTGACCGAGGTGCGAACCGAAGATTTCAACGGATTTCTGTTCGTCAATCTCGACAAAGACGCCGCGCCGATGGACGACTGGTTTCCCGGTGTGCGCGCTGAGCTGCGCAAATACGTGCCTCATATCGACACGTTGGCACCGCTGGAATGGGTCGAATGTCCTGAGAATTGTAACTGGAAGGTGTCGGTCGAAAACTATTCCGAATGTTACCATTGCCCGACCAACCATCCGACCTTTGCCGAAGGGGTGGTGAAACCCGAAACCTATGACATTCAGCCCGACGCCGGGGGCGGATATGTGCTGCGCCATGTCACAGAATGCCAAAGCCTCGAGTCGATGACCTATCCCATTGATCTGGACAGCAACGAACATGCCGGCGACTACCAAAGCTGGTTCCTGTGGCCGATGTTTTCATTCCAGTGCTACCCGGGCAATGTGTTAAACACGTATCACTGGCGGGCCAATGACGTGGACAATTGTACGGTTTGGCGTGGTTGGTACACCGAAAACGGCCACGAAAGCGATGTGATCCGCGGGTTGGCGGTTCAGGATCGCGAAACCACGGTCGAAGAGGACATACGTCTGGTGGAATCCGTGCATCGCGGCCTGAAGTCCAAGGGATATGTACCAGGACCGTTGGTTTTGGATCCTGCTTGTGGCGTCATGAGCGAACATTCGATCGCAAAACTTCAGCAATGGATGCGCGAAGCGGTGGACTGATCGCGACCCCATCCAGTCCAGGTGATCACATACGCCAGGGAGGCAGATATGACGGACCGCGTCGAGGTGTTCTACTCGCTGCAAAGCGATTACTGCTATGCTTTGCTGGATCGGCTCCTGGGCCTACGGGACCAGGAGATCGGTGTTGTGATCCGTCCAATCCTTGGCGGTCTATTGCGCTTGGCTGAACGCTACCGGGATCGCGACGCGCTTGAGCACTCCTGTTTTGAACGGGACACCAGGCGTATCGCTGAAATGCTGGGGCTGCCTCGCGCCCATCCCGATCCTTCCCCCAGTCAATTGGCCCCCGGATCGCCCTGGATCGCCGAGTCAGAACAGCCGCTCAACCGCTATCTGAACCGGCTTTATGTCCGTGCGGCGCAGGTCGCAGTGACGTTACAGATCCGGCAGCCGACGAACGGTTGCCCGGTGCCGAGATAATACAGATGACTTGCCGAAATACGGCGATTCTGCCGAAGACACCCGCCGTTGTGGCGGCGGGCGGACAAACATGAAAAGGACAATCTCATGAGTTTTGACGAAGACCTGTTCCTGAAAGGCCTGGAGCAGCGCAAAGCGACGCTGGGCGCGGAATATGTGGAAAAGAATCTGGCCGCAGCGGATGATTTCACCCGCCCGTTTCAGGAGGCGATGACCGCCTGGTGTTGGGGGTTTGGTTGGGGCGATGATGTGATCGACCCCAAGACCCGTTCAATGATGAACCTGGCGATGATCGGTGCATTGGGCAAAATGCACGAATGGGAAATCCACTGCAAAGGCGCGCTGAACAACGGCGTGACCAAAGAAGAAATTCGCGCTATTATTCATGTGGTTGGTATCTATTGTGGTGTTCCGCAGTCGCTGGAATGTTTTCGCGTGGCCCGCAAGGTGCTCGAAGAGCGCGATCTCTTGTGATTGCGCAGCGTCGCCGCGGCAAAGGTCGCGGCGACGCTTTTTTGGACCGGATATTGCCCCAGGAGCTGCTGCGTTCAATCGGGCAGGGACACTGGGATGTCCTGGACCAGACGACCATCCTCGCGGGAAAATATCAGAATTCTGTCGTCATGCGTCACCACGGCGAACCAGGTTGCGCCCTGGGTAAAGGCCTGCGCCCGTGTCCCATCGGGCAGTACGATCTGATCGGGCAGAGCCATCTGTGCCGGGCCTGATTTCAGGCGGGTGACAAGCAGACCGACGACGACTACAACGCCGACAATCATCACGGCCGTCAGAACGGTCACCAGTACCCGTAGAAACCGAAGGTTGGCCGGCAATTCCGGCTGAGGAGAGTCGTCCATGACAACCACGCGCGTTACGTTTCAGATCGCGGAAAACCCGCCTGGTCGTCTTGATAAGGCGCTTTCGCGGGATGTGCCAGAGGCCGCAACCCTGTCACGGACCCGGTTGGCCCGGTTGATCGACCAGGGGGCGGTTTTGATCGATGGACAGGTGGCCAGCGACCCCAAGGCCAAAGTGGCCGAAGGGGCCCAGGTCGAAATCACCATCCAACAGGCCGAAGACAGCCACATCGGCCCCGAAGATATCCCGTTGGATGTGGTGTTTGAAGATGATGACCTGATTGTGGTCAATAAACCGGCGGGTATGGTGGTACACCCTGCGCCGGGGTCTCCGAACGGGACTTTGGTCAATGCTCTTTTGCATCATTGCGGGGATGATTTGTCCGGGGTCGGCGGGGTCAAACGCCCCGGTATTGTGCATCGGATCGACAAGGAAACCAGCGGATTGCTGGTAGTGGCAAAATCGGATGCCGCCCATCAGGGACTGGCGGATCAATTTGCGAAACACACGGTCGAACGCTATTACCGGGCCATCTGTTTTGGGGTGCCCGATGCCAATGATCCCAGGTTGCGCGGGGTCAAGGGGGCCAATTTTGAGTCCGGAAACATCCTGCGGATCACCACACAGTTGGCACGCCACAAGACGGATCGCCAGCGCCAGGCCGTTCTGTTTCAGGGCGGGCGCCATGCGGTGACCCGGGTTCGGATTGTGCAGCCGTTTGGCACACCGCATGTTGCGACTTTGGTTGAATGCTGGTTGGAAACCGGCCGCACCCATCAGATCCGTGTGCATATGGCCCATGCCGGGCATGGTTTGATCGGGGATCCTGTTTATGGCGGGCGGCGCAAATTGGCAGCCAAATCGCTGCCACAGCCTGCGTTGGACGCCATTCAGGCGTTTCCCCGTCAGGCGCTGCACGCTGCGGTTCTGGGCTTTGTGCATCCTGTCAGCGGTGACTCCTTGCGGTTCGAAGCGCCGTTGCCCGAGGACATGCGTGCGTTGCTGGCTGTGATGGGGCAGGGCTGAAGCTGTAACCAAATGCACATCTGCGCGAGGTTTGGATGTGTGCCTTTTCCTAATTTTTCTTTAACGCAATACTGATACCACCCCTTGAAAGGGGCGAATTGCTGACCCATATGGAATGATGTTAAGTCCTTAAACATTGGGAGGGACAGCCGAATGGCCAATTATGCAAACCTGCCTGCGCCGACACCGGAAGGTGGATTGAATCGCTATATGCAGGAGATCCGCAAGTTTCCGCTGCTGGAGCCGGAAGAGGAATACATGCTGGCAAAACGCTGGGTCGAAGAACAGGACACCCAGTCTGCGCACAAGATGGTGACATCACACCTGCGGCTCGCCGCCAAAATTGCGATGGGCTATCGCGGCTATGGGTTGCCGCAGGCCGAAGTGATTTCCGAGGCGAATGTCGGGTTGATGCAGGCCGTAAAACGGTTTGACCCCGAACGCGGTTTCCGACTGGCCACCTATGCCATGTGGTGGATCCGGGCGTCGATCCAGGAATATATCCTGCGGTCCTGGTCGCTGGTGAAAATGGGGACAACCAGTGCCCAGAAGAAGCTGTTTTTCAACCTGCGCAAGGCCAAGGCCAAGATTGGTGCCTTGGAAGAAGGCGATCTGCGCCCCGAGTCGGTCAAACGGATCGCAACCGATTTGGGCGTGACCGAAGCCGAAGTGATCAGCATGAACCGGCGGATGTCCGGTGGCGATGCGTCGCTGAACGCCATGGTCGGCTCCGAAGGCGACAGCGCCATGCAATGGCAGGACTGGCTGGAAGACGAGGATGCGGATCAGGCGGGTGATTACGAGGCCAAAGACGAGCTGGACGCGCGCCGCGAACTGTTGGCACAGTCGCTTTCTGTTCTGAATGATCGGGAAAAGGATATTCTGACCCAGCGCCGTCTGGCCGAAAAGCCGCAAACGCTCGAAGAATTGAGCACGCAGTATAATGTCAGCCGCGAACGGATCCGTCAGATTGAGGTCCGGGCCTTTGAAAAACTGCAAAAGAAGATGCGCGAGCTTGCGCAGGCCAAAGGTATGTTGACGTCGGCCTGACCGCAGGAAGCCTGAACACCCCAAAGCCCCGGACAAAAATCCGGGGCTTTTTTGATGCAGACTGCTATTTGAGTCGGGCCATCAGGACCCGAACCATATTTTGACCTGCGACTTTGCGGATCTGGGTGTCGCTCATCCCCTGATCCAACATTGCCTGGGTCAGCGCCGCCAGCTCTGATGTATCAAATCGGGTAGCGACAGAGCCGTCGAAATCCGACCCAAGCGAAACGTGATCTTCGCCCACGACCGAAATTGCGGTTTTGATGGTTTTTGCAATCCCGGCCGGACTGTCGTCACAGGTGACATCTGCCCAGTACCCAATACCGATCACGCCGCCTGTGGCTGCGATCTGGCGCATCAAATCATCTGGATAATTGCGTTTCACCGGGCAATGCGAATACACGCCGGTGTGGCTGACGACGATGGGTATGTCAGTCATCCCCAGAACATCGCGGGCCACCTGGGGGCTGGAATGGGCGATATCCAGAATCAACCCGCGATCCACCACCTGCCGGACCACGTCGCGTCCAAAATCCGAAAGGCCGGTGTTGCCATTCCCGTGCAGCGAGCCGCCCAACGCATTGTCAAAAAAATGGTGCAGCCCAATCAGGCGATACCCGGCATCCTCAAGCGTTTGCAGGTTTTCGATCTTCCCCTCCAGCGGATGGGCACCTTCGGTGCCCAGAATGCCACCGACCACTTGCTGGCCTTGTTCGCGGTCGTTCAACAGAGTTTCCAGATCTGACCGCGATCTCAGAATTCGCAGGGTTCCGCCCGATCGGGTTTCAAAATCCGCCAGGCGTTCGGCCTGATACAATGCGCGTTGCAACAGGGACCCCCAGGTGCGTATCGGCCACAGCTGGCCAACAGCCAACAGGGTAATGTTGTCCATCGCATCGGTTTCATTGTGATCGTAATTCTGACCGGCAGGGGATTTGGTCACCGCAGTAAAAACCTGCAATGCGACGTTGCCTTCGATGAGACGTGGGATATCGACCTGTCCCCTGGTACCGCGTTGGGTCAGGTCCCGGTTCCACAGCAGCGGGTCGGCGTGCCAGTCCCCGATCACCATACTGTCGTGCAGGGCCTGTGCCGACGTGGAGATCGGGTAAGGATCATGTGGTTTGACGACATTTCGGCTGCGTTCAACGTAACCGGGGGCAAAGGCGAAAAAAACTCCTGCCAGCAAGAGGATCACCGCCATCAGTCGGCCCAGCCATTTTCCAATCCTGCGCATGTACCTATTCCTTGATCTGCCTCGGTGTCAGGCTAGGGGAGTGGCCGGATCCGACAAAGCATAACGTCGCTACCCCTTTGCAACTTGGGATCGCAACGCTAAATTGCGTGATCGGTGCAGGTTATGTCCGGAGGATGTTATGGCAGGTGGATGGGCCCGGGATGGGGCGGTGAGCGAACAGATCGAGGCGTCGATCTCGGACGAATTGGCCCGGATGCAGGCGAAAAAACGCCCCGTGGGGGCGAGCCTGAGCCACTGTGCCGAATGCGAGGAACCGATCCCCGAAGCCCGCCGTCAGGCCATCCCCGGTGTAAAGCTGTGCATTGAGTGCATGCAGGAACGCGACGCCAGCGTTCAGGCGCGTGGGGGTATCAATCGGCGTGGATCCAAGGATAGTCAGCTAAAATAGGATCAGGCTTGGTCATGACACAGGGGGAATAGCTGCAATTCATTTGTCTATTTGGACTTGGTGTCCTGCGCTGCGACCAGATTCTGGGTCAGTTTCCTCAATCCAAATACGAGCGACTGAAGGTCCCCGATTTTCATCCCAGTTCCTGCGATCATACAGGCAGTAATGTCTGCCGCGTGGTGTTTCAGCTCGCGCCCGCTCTGTGTCAGACGCACAAAAACCTGACGTTCGTCTCGGAGGCCACGGTGGCGCGACACATGGCCCAAGGACTCCAGCCGTTTGATCAATGGCGTCAGTGTGCTGGATTCCATCATCAATTGCTTGGCCAGCTGGCCGACGCTTTGCCCGTCGGTTTCCCATAACAGGGTCAGGGTAATATATTGTGGATAGGTGAGCCCAAGAGGTTTCAGCAGGGGCGTATAGGCCCTGTTTATGACGTGCGCTGCATTGTAGGTCGCAAAACAAAACATGTCATCGGCGTATTCAGGAAGAGGATGTGACATTCGGACTCGGTTAATTACGTGCAGATTAGATCGTGCACGATTTTAGCAGATTGACAGCGCATGACAAAATTATTTAGTTGTTGGATGAAAATAATCGTGCACGATTTAATTGGAGGAAGTTATGTCCTGGTTACCGACACTCATCACCGATACACCTGAGCAAGGTTATGAAATTGCTATAAAAATGTCCCGGATGGCGGTAAAAATGACGCAACCGGATGATGCTGCACGCAGCAAAATGCGTCAAGATTATTCAAACAATGCGGAGAGTTTGATCATGTCGTCGCACGTCGTGGCCACGAATTTTCAGACCGTAGCTCAAGCCAATGATTTTTGGCGTCGCTAATCGTTTGGGAGCGTTTTGACCGGAAACTCAGCTGTTGTCGCATGAGCTGCGGGTGTGATTGTCATTTCCAAACTGTGCAAGCGCCCAACAAGGACGCTTGCAGGTTTGTTTGAATGATCAGTCTTCCATCGCTTCCAGTTCGTCAATGAACCCTGAAATCATCGACAACCCTTTGTCCCAGAACGTCGGATCCGACGCATCCAGACCAAAGGGGGCCAACAGTTCCTTGTGGTGCATCGACCCGCCTGCGCGCAGCATGTCGAAATACTTGTCCTCGAACCCTTCGGCACCCGAGGCATAAACCGAATACAAGGCGTTCACCAAGCCGTCGCCGAACGCATAGGCGTAGACATAAAACGGCGAATGAACAAAGTGCGGGATATAGGCCCAGAAGGTTTCATAGCCTTCCATGAATTCGAACGCTTCGCCCAAGGATTCCGCCTGTACTGACATCCACAATGCATTGATGTCATCCGGGGTCAGCTCACCTTCGGCGCGTGCGGCGTGCAATTTGCATTCAAAGTCATAAAAGGCGATCTGACGCACAACCGTGTTGATCATGTCCTCGACCTTGCCCGCCAACAGGATCTTGCGCTGCTCCTGGGTTTCGGCCGCATCCAACATCTTGCGGAACGTCAGCATTTCACCAAAAACAGAGGCAGTTTCAGCCAATGTCAGCGGCGTAGACGACAGCATTTCGCCCTGATCTGCGGCCAGAACCTGGTGGACACCATGGCCCAGTTCATGGGCCAATGTCATCACATCGCGCGGTTTGCCCAGGTAATTCAGCATCACATAGGGATGCACGTCGGTGACGGTCGGGTGGGCGAACGCACCTGGTGCCTTGCCCGGTTTCACGCCGGCATCAATCCATCCCTTCGAAAAGAACGGAGCCGCGATTTCGCCCATACGCGGGTCAAAAGCCGAATACGCATCCATCACCAGCTTTTCGGCCTCGTCCCAGCCAACGACACGGCTGTCTTCCATAGGCAGCGGCGCATTGCGGTCCCAGACCTGCATGACGTCCAGACCCAGCCATTTTCGCTTCAACTCATAGTAGCGATGCGACAGCTTGGGGTAGGCGGCAACAACCGCTTCGCGCAGCGCTTCGACCACTTCGGGTTCCACGTCATTGGACAAATGGCGCCCCATTTGCGCCGACGGCATACCGCGCCAGCGATCCAGGATTTCCTTTTCCTTGGCCTGGGTATTGTGCACTCGGGCAAAGGTTTTGATGTTGTCCTGAAACACCCCTGCCAATTCGCGGCTGGCGGCTTCGCGTTTGCTGCGGTCCTGTTCTGTGAGCAGGTTCAGCGTGCCTTCGATGTTCAGTGTCTCGCCATCAACGGTGAATTCGAGCCCGGCGATGGTTTCGTCGAACAACCGTTCCCACGCATCTCCAACTACGCCCAGATCGTGCAGGAATTTCTCCAGCTCGTCGCTGAGCTGATAAGGCTTCATGGCGCGGATGCGGCGAAATACGGGTTCATAGCGGGCCAGATCAGTGTTGCTGGCGAAATGAGCGGCCAGAACATCGTTTTCGATCCGGTTGAGTTCCAGCGTAAAGAACACCAGCGGGGTGGTGAAGATAGTGATCTTCTCCTGCATGTCGGACAGGAATTTGGCCCGGTCTGCGTCTGTTGTCAGCTGGTAATAGCGCAGGCCTGCATAGGACATGATACGTCCGGCAATGGCGTTGATCTTTTCGTTTCGCAGCACACAGTTCAGCAAGCCATCCGCATCCAAATCTGCGAGCTTTCCTTCGTAATCCACTGCAAACGCGGAACATTCCGATTCCAGCCATTCGAGATCACGGGTCAGCTCCGGGGCGTCTTCACCGGGGTACAGGTCGCTCAGATCCCATTCGGGCAGACTGCCGAGACCGTCAGAGCCTGAGCTCGCATTGGCGTCGCGAACGGGAAAGGGAAGCTGGAACATGGATTACCTCATCTGATTGTTGCCCAACATCTATGTCGGGCTCCAGGAGATCACAAGCGGGGGAAGGACCACAATTTCAGGATGGACTGCACGATCCATCGCGGCGGTCAGGATTGACCGTATGCGGTGAAATGCGCGGCCATCTTGTCAAAGATCGGCTGTCGCATCTTTGGCGTTTCGAGCATGACTTCGTGTTCGCCGCCGTCGATCAGATCCAGCGTGCCCTTGGCCCAACTGTTCATGCGGTGGTGAATTGCACCTGTGTCAACGATCCGTTCGTTGCTCCCCAGAAACGTCAGGCAGGGCATCTCGGGCGCTGGCCGTTTCGCCAGGGCACGGCATTCGCGAACGCCTTCGCTGAACCAACGGATGGTCGGTCCGCCCAGCACCAGATCCGGATGCGATTTGAGCTGGGTCTGCATCATGGCAAACATGTGAGGATCGGTTGTCAACGTATTGTCTTCGAACGGGTTTGACAGGACATACGCCTGTCTCGAGGTCGTGGGAACAAGACGATTCCCTATGCCAATCATAGGACCAAAGGCTGTCATGAAATTGCCCAGCGGACGCATGGCAGCGGACATCTGAATGCCCCACATGGGTGCCGAGAAACAGCAAGAGGCAACCGGGAGCCCCTCATATAGCGCGCGCAAACCGATGGCACCGCCCATGGAATGGCCAACCAGATGCCAGGGGCGGGGCAATTGCAGCTCCGTGGCCCAGTCCAGGGCGGCTGTCACGTCCTGCTGGTAATCTGAGAATTGCTTTACGTGACCCAGATTGCGATCGGGCAACAGCCGATCCGCCAACCCCTGGCCGCGCCAGTCAACAGCCAGCGTTGCAAGCCCGCGCAGGGCCATTTCGCGCGCAAAATCCCCGTATTTTTCGATATATTCCGTGCGCCCGGGAAACATCAGGACCGTGCCCTGATCCGCGTTTTCCGGGGTCCAGGCCCCAACGCGGATCCGCACGCCGTCAGATGTTTTCACCCAGGACGCACATCCACCGTCGGGGCCACCGGCCACATCAGCAAAGAAAGGAGCCGGTGACGCAGTCATCAGGCAAGCGCCGAAGCAAGCTGCATCGCGATGCCCATATCACCGTCAACCGTCAGCTTGCCGGTCATGAATGCGCTGGTCGGGTTTAGCTCTCCGGTCAGGATCGCCTGAAAGGTTTCGGTATCCGCGCTCAGCGTGACATCCGCATCATCGTCGCTGACCCGCGCCCCATTGGCATCCAGCACAATGGTGCCCAGATCTGCAATGGCAAATTTCGCCGACGCGTCAAAGCCGCTGGCGCTGATCTTTTCGTTCAGTTCGGCTGCGGCCTGTTCAAGAATATCGCTCATCTCATTCCTCTGGTTTGTCAGCAGTGTAGAGGCACAGATCCGTGACTGGATTTTGGTGCATTTCACGCTACAGTGACGCCTAACATGGATATACGGCTAACAAATCTCAAAGGTATCGTGGCGGCAACCGTCATTGTGCTCACAATTTCGGGTGGAACGCAGGTTTTTGCTGAATCCGAGGCCGATCTTTTGGCTGAACTGGCTCAGTCAGACCCCAAGGAGGCCATCGGACTGGAGCGTGAGCTGAAGGCGCTGTGGGGCAACAGCGGTTCGCCAGCGATGAATCTGCTGTTGAAACGGGGTCGTGATGCCTTGGAACGGGGCGACACCCGCGAAGCGATTGAACATTTCACGGCCTTGACCGATCACGCACCGGATTTTGCCGAGGGATGGAATGCACGAGCATCGGCCTTTTACGACTCCGGGCTGATTGGCCCGGCTTTGGCTGATCTGGAACGTGCGCTGTATCTGAACCCCAACAATTACGATGCGATTTTTGGTCTGGGAGTAATATTTGAGCAGTTCGGTGACAGTTCGCGCGCCTATGCCGCCTATTCCCGGGCTCAGGCTATACATCCCCATCACGACGAAGTAACCAAAGCCCTGGAACGCCTGAAGCCCGAGGTTGAAGGCGAAGAATTGTAGGCCACCTTTTGCCTGAGCAATCAGGACGGGGACATCAGGGGCAATCATGACCGGATCTTCGCGAATCGCAGCCGTTTTGGGGCCGACCAATACAGGCAAGACCCACTATGCCATCGACCGGATGTTGGGATACCGCACTGGTGTCATCGGTCTGCCGCTGCGCCTTTTGGCGCGTGAGGTCTATGACCGGATTGTTGCCATTCGCGGCCCATCCATTGTGGCGCTGGTCACCGGAGAGGAGCGCATCGTGCCGCCGCGAACCCAGTATTGGGTCTGCACCGTCGAAGCGATGCCAGATGGTATGGGCGCTGATTTTGTGGCCATTGATGAAATTCAGCTCTGCGCCGACCCGGAACGCGGACATGTTTTTACCGACCGGTTGTTGCGGGCACGCGGCACCCACGAGACGCTGTTTCTGGGCTCTGACACCATGCGCGGCCCGATTTCGGCGCTGGTACCACATGTGGAATTTCTGCGTCGCGACAGGATGTCGCAGCTGGTCTATACCGGGTCCAAGAAGATCTCGCGCATGCCGGCCCGCAGCGCCATTGTCGGGTTTTCGGTCGACAACGTCTATGCCATCGCCGAATTGATCCGCCGCCAAAAGGGGGGCGCAGCCGTGGTCATGGGGGCGCTCAGCCCGCGCACCCGCAATGCTCAAGTGGCGCTCTACCAAAACGGCGAGGTCGATTATCTGGTGTCCACAGATGCCATCGGCATGGGGCTGAACCTGGATATCGATCATGTGGCGTTTTCTTCGACCAGCAAATTTGACGGGCGCCGGATGCGCCCATTGGCGGCCAATGAGCTGGCCCAGATCGCTGGCCGGGCAGGGCGTGGTATGTCGGACGGCACCTTTGGCGTCACGGGCGAAGCGCGTCCCATGGACGATGGGCTGGCCGAGGCGATCATGGAGCATCGGTTTACCCCGTTGAAGAAGCTGAACTGGCGGTCCAATGCGCTTCAGTTCGGCTCGATCGAAGCGCTGATCGGCTCGCTCGAAGCGGCCCCCACCGGCGACCATCTGACCAAAGCCCGCGAGGCCGACGATCTGCGAGCTCTGAAACTGCTGTCGCGCGAAACCAATGTGATGGCCCGTGCCAGCGATGGAACGTCAGTCCGGCTTTTGTGGGATGTCTGCCGAATCCCGGATTTTCGCGGGATTAGTGCAGGTGAACATTCCAACCTTTTGGGGATCATTTATGACCATCTGCATCAGCGTGGCGGGATTCCTGACGATTGGATGGCCCGCCAGATCAAGCAGATCGACCGCAAGGACGGTGATATCGACACATTGTCGAAAAGATTGGCATTTATCCGCACGTGGACATATGTCGCGCAACGGAACGGTTGGGTTCGTGACGAAAGCCATTGGCGTAATGAAACACGCGCTGTAGAAGACAGGTTGTCAGATGCCTTGCATGAGCGTCTGACTCAGAGATTTGTGGACCGGCGCACCTCAGTGTTGTTGCGGCGGCTCAAACAGAAGGAGGCCCTTTTGGCCGAAGTAAATGACAAGGGTGAAGTGACCGTCGAAGGAGAATTCGTCGGTCGTTTGGAAGGGTTCCGGTTTAGCCCGGACAAATCTGCACAAGGGGCCGAGGCAAAAGCCTTGAAATCGGCGTCTTTGCAGGCATTGGCACCGCAATTCCATCTGCGTGCCGATCGATTCTATAACGCACCAGATACCGAAATCGATTTCACCGAACAGGGTGGCCTGATGTGGGGCGAACATGCGGTGGGCAAGCTGGTTGCTGGCCCTGACGCGCTGAAACCCCAGATCGACGTCTTTGTGGACGAGGCTGCGGGCGAAGATGTTGCACAGAAGGTGGAGCGCCGTCTGCAGCACTTTATCTCGCGCAAGATCGCGGCGCTGTTCGAACCGTTGCAGAACCTTGAAAAAGACGAGGCGCTGACCGGTCTGGCACGTGGGTTTGCCTTCCGCATGGTCGAGGCACTGGGCGTTTTGCCCCGCGCCGACATTGCGCAGGAGGTCAAGGACCTGGACCAGGACGCCCGTGCAGCCTTGCGCAAACACGGGATCCGGTTTGGTCAATTCACCATCTTTATGCCGTTGCTGTTGAAGCCCGCACCGACCCGGTTGCGTTTGGTTCTGTGGTCGCTGGTTCAAGGTTTGGACATCTTTCCCGAATCGCCACCTCCGGGTCTGGTTACGGTTCCTTCCGTTGCCGATGGTCCCAAGGGCTATGACACCATGAGCGGCTATCGCGTTGCCGGCGAACGGGCGATCCGTATCGACATGCTGGAACGTCTGGCCGACATGTTGCGCACCGAAGACAGCCGTGGCGGGTTTGAGGCCAAGCCCGACATGCTGTCGATCACCGGCATGACGTTGGAACAATTCGCCGACCTGATGCAGGGGCTGGGATATCGCGCTGAAAAGGGCGAGCGGGAAAAGGTGAAGGCCGCGCCTGTCGAAGCCAAAGCCGCTGAAGCCGCACCTGTCGAAGCTGCTCCTGAGAGCACTGAACAGACCGCAGCTGACGCGACATCCGAGGCTGACGCCGCCGCACCGGCTGACATTCCTGCCGAAACCGCACCTGTCGAAGCGGAGGCCGCCGAAGCTGCGCCTGCGGAACCCAAGGCACCGGGTGAACCTTCGGTCGAAAACCAGACCGAAGCCGCCGAACCGGCCGAACCTGAGATCGAAGTGTTCTATACCTTCACCTGGGGTCGGACCCGTCAGGGCGGCAACCCACGTGGCCAGCGTCGTGATGCGGCTGGCGCCGGTAAAGGTGCCGGGAACAAACCACAAGGCAAAGGTCGCCCCCGTGGTGGCAAACCTGATGGTAAACCACAGGGCCGCAAGGGAGGCCGCCCGCAACAGCAGGGGGCCAAGACCTTCTCTTCGCGTCCACCCAAGAAGGAAAAGGCCATCGATCCCGACAACCCATTCGCCGCTGCGCTGATGGGGTTGAAGGACAGCAAGTGACCTGAACCATGTCCGAAGCCGCTCCAAAGCTGAGGATAGACAAGTGGCTGTGGCATGCGCGGTTTTTCAAAACCCGCAGCCTGGCCGCAAAACAGGTCAGCGGTGGCCATGTCCGCCTGAATGGTAGCAAAACACTGAAACCGGCCCAATCCGTTGGGCCGGGAGACGTTTTGACCTTTGCTCAAGGAAATGTGATCCGCGTGGTCGAGGTCAAAGCAGTGGGAACGCGACGCGGACCCGCGCCCGAAGCCCAAGAATTATACCTGGATCGCACACCAAAACAGGAAAAAACTCCGCAAAATCCCAGATACGAAGGAAAAGGTCGCCCGGACAAGAAAGAACGTCGTGCGCTCGATCTTTCCCGACGTGATGGGCGGCCATGACATCTTGAAGTGGCGCGCAGTCTGATTTAGCTAGGCGCTCAAACCATGATTACGGGACTTGGCTCATGACTTATGTCGTTACGGATAACTGCATCGGCTGCAAATACACCGACTGTGTCGAAGTGTGCCCGGTGGATTGTTTTTATGAAGGCGAGAACTTTCTGGCGATCCATCCGGACGAATGTATCGACTGTGGCGTATGCGAGCCCGAATGCCCGGCTGATGCCATCCGCCCCGACACAGAGCCGGATATGGATAAATGGGTTGAATTCAACCGCAAGTATTCGGAACTTTGGCCGGTGATCGTGTCCAAGAAGGATCCGCTGCCCGACGCCGAAGCGCGCGACGGCGAAGAGGGCAAGCTGGAATCGATCTTTTCCGAAGCGCCGGGCGAAGGCGGCTGATCTGATTCGCACATCCTGTGCAGGCGCTGTGATATACCCTGAATCCATATTGGAATTTGGGGTGTATGACGTTGATTTCACATAGAAATGCCCCGGTTTACCTAACGTCCGCTTTCGAAGGGGTGTAATTTGTGCTATATTGGCTGCGTAAATACCATCTCTGATCGGTTCACACCCCGCCGAAACTCGCGCTAGGGGTGGCTTTTTTTTGCGAAGACCCTGACAGACGGGACTGATGATTGGTTCCGAATGGCGGGTTTGTCGCCTGCGGCCCCGGACCGAGTGGGACAATGACCATGATGCAAGGAAAGACCTGAATGACCAAATCCAAGAAGCTCGATTTCCGCCCTAACGAATATGTGGTTTATCCGGCGCATGGCGTGGGCCAGATCATTTCGATCGAGGAGCAGGAAGTCGCCGGCTTCAAGCTGGAACTGTTCGTCATCACCTTTGAAAAGGACAAGATGACCCTGCGGGTGCCCACGAACAAAGCCACAGAAATTGGCATGCGCAGCCTCAGCTCGCCGGATGTCATCAACCAGGCGATGAAAACGCTCAAGGGCAAGGCCAAGGTCAAGCGGGCCATGTGGTCGCGTCGCGCACAGGAATACGAACAAAAGATCAACTCCGGTGATCTGATTTCCATCGCTGAAGTTGTCCGCGACCTGCACCGCACCGACGATCAGCGTGAGCAAAGCTATTCCGAGCGTCAGCTGTATGAAGCGGCGCTGGAGCGTCTGACTCGGGAAGTGGCAGCCGTTTCTGGTGACGACGAAATCTCTGCGGCCAAACAGGTTGATGAGGTTCTGACTTCGCGTGCAGCAGCAGCAGCCTAACACCTAGCGCCACTGGTGGGGGCGACAGTCGTGTCAGTCTGAATCGCCTCGCTACCTTTGTGGATCGCAAAACAGACCCAAAAGGGCCAAGCCGGCAAACCGCCAGGCTTGGCCCTTTTTCTGTTTGAAAGGGCCGAGTCGATGTCAGGTCAACCGGGCGACTGTTGAACGAACGCTGTGGTGTCGCGTCTTACACCGTTGGTGGTGACCAATAGGGGCGCTCAAAATGACAAATGGCCCTCACGAGGCGACCATCAAACCGGCCCCAGCGCTGTCGCACGTATCCGGCGGGACGTTTATCAGATAGAAATCAGTGCAAGGCATCCGATCAACAGGGCAAGTTCCAAAACCTGTTGAGTAGCCCCTAGAATGTCGCCGGTCTGACCCTTGATTTTGACCTGGGCGAGACCGGCAAGTCCCAGCAACAGGGCAATTCCGATCGCGGACAGTACCAGGGTCACACTCAATCCCAGAATAATTAGGCTGATCCCCGATGCGATAAGGCCACTGACCAGGACAGACCGCAGGGGCGGGCGCCCGACGGACTGCGACAAACCAGTGCTTCGGGCGTTGGGCAACGCGATCATCATGACCGGCATTGCCGCGCGCGACAGGGCGGCCACTGCCAGAACGGGCGCAAAGCCCGAGATCGGCAGCAGCGCAGCCAGCGTCACCCACCGCAGCCCGACAGATACAATCAAGGCAAGCACCCCATAGGTGCCGATGTGGCTGTCTTTCATGATTTCGAGCCGCCGTTCCCGGGTGAACCCACCCCAGAACCCATCCGCTGTATCGGCCAGACCGTCTTCGTGCATGGCACCGCTGATCAGCATCTGAACGCAGAGGAAAACGCCGGCCGTCACGGTTGATGGCAGGCCAGCCGCGGTGGTCAAACCGCCTGCCACAGCGGCACAACCTGCGACACAGATCCCGACCAGCGGGAAGGCCCAGACCGCATGTGCCTGACGCAGAAAGGCATCAGGGGGCATCTTCGGGAGGGGCAGCCGTGTCAACAGAACCAGGGCCAACTGGATATCTCGCAGAGAAAAGTGCCTTGTGTCGTTTTTGCGCATTGCCGGGCCTCTTGCAGGTCTTGCGGATGGGGCATCATTGTTTAAACACGGATAAACCCGGCTTAAACACCGGAGTCATACCCAATGCAATGAGGCTTTCCATGCTGCCAGAGCTTACCGATCTCGACCACTTTCGCACTTTGCTGAACGACGCTCCAGGTGCAGATACCGAAGCGACCAGCGGCGCAGAGGAACGCAACGGGCAGCTGACAAAACCGCCGGGCGCGTTGGGGCGGCTCGAGGATCTGGCGATTTGGTATGCGGGATGGCGCGGCACGCCACGCCCTGAGATCCGGTCTCCACAAGTGATTGTCTTTGCCGGCAACCACGGTGTGACGGCGCAGGGGGTCTCTGCCTTTCCCCCCGAAGTCACGGTTCAGATGGTCATGAATTTCCAACATGGCGGAGCGGCAATCAATCAATTGGCCAAACTCGCTGGCGCGCGCATGGATGTGCATGCGTTGGAGCTGGACCGGCCCACAGCGGATTTCACCCAGGCCCCTGCGATGAGCCCGGATGAATTGCTGGCCGCAGTGCAGACCGGGTGGAAGGCTGTCGATCCGCAGGCTGATCTTTTGGTGGTCGGTGAGATGGGCATTGGCAACACCACGCCGGCGGCGGCCTTGGCCTGTGTCCTCTTTGGGGGCGATGCTGGCGACTGGACCGGACGGGGCACGGGGGTTGATGATGCGGGGCTTGTGAACAAGACCCGAGTTGTTGCTGAAGGTGTTGCCCGGCACAGCGGTGACATTCAGGACGGCCTGGACGCGTTGGCGCGTTTGGGAGGGCGTGAAATCGCGGCGATGGCCGGAGCCATTGCAGCGGCGCGGGTGTTGCGTATTCCGGTGATCCTGGATGGGTTCATTTGCACGGCGGCCGCTGCCTGTCTGGCCCGTTCGGCTGATGGGGCTTTGGATCATTGTGTGGCCGGTCACCAAAGCGCCGAAGGGGCCCACTCCACACTGCTGTCTGCCTTGGGCAAGGAACCGATGCTGTCGCTGGGTTTGCGATTGGGCGAAGGATCCGGGGCTGCGCTGGCGATCCAGGTTCTAAAGGGCGCGATCGCTTGTCACAGTGGCATGGCCACGTTTGCCGAAGCCGGCGTTTCGGACGGCTGAGCGCGGTCTGTGGGACATCGGATTGAAACCGATGCTAGCGCTGTTTTCTCCATGCGTCCCAGGCTTCGGGCGTGTCAAGATCGGTAAGGGCGTGTTGTGCAGGTAGGGCAATTGGCGTGATCGGTCCCATGCGCAGCACGGGTCGTGCGCCCTGATCCCCGGACAGGGATTGTAGCGCAGAGAAATACGCCCTTGGAAACAGAACCGGGTGGCCCGGCGTGCCGTTCTGAGCAGTGGCTCGTAGGATGGTCCGACTGTTGTCTGTGTGGTGCTCTGCGATCGTCAACAGATCCTGTGTTGTCAGCTCAGGCATGTCCGAAGGCAGGATCATGACTGCATCAACGGTATCAGGCAGCGCAGCAACGCCGCGTCGGATCGATGCCGCCATTCCTTCATCGGCATCAGGCACCCAGATTGGTGTCGCATCACAGATCAGGGACACACGCGGGTGGGCCGGATCAGGCAAGGTGACGAAAACGGTGAGACCCGTCGCCTTGGCCCGCCTGCACATCTGAGTCAGCAGGGGTTGCCCTTCGATCTGTTCCGCCAATTTGTCCTGTCCCCGCATACGCGAGGATCGTCCTGCGGCCAGGAGAAGGATGGCAATAGTCTGCATCTTGATGGTCTCGGGTTTGAACGCACCAGTCCAGAGTGACGGGGTGAAACCCATTTGACCAGCGCGAAAACGACTTGAACGCCGCTTGGTCCCGGGTTCGAAACCGGGCGCCCAAGGCATTTGTCAACGCCTTGGGCCGGGTGTCCGTCGCTTATCCGCGCATGCGGGCACCATCGATATCAAACAGTGGTTCGATGATCAGACGGGCCTTGTGCATTTTGCCAAGAATTTCAATCTCGACTTCCAGACCTTCGACCGCGCGATCCGTTGGGACGAACCCTTGGGCGATGGATTTGCCCGCATAATGCGAATACCCCCCGGAGGTGCAAAAACCGACCACCTCGCCATCAAGCCAGATCGGCTCATAGGCATTCACATCCGCATCCGTGGCATCGACTTCCAAGGCGCACAGCGTGCGCGCGGACCCCGCATCGCGTTCCGCTTCGGCGGCGGCACGGCCAATGAAATCAACGTTCTTTTTGAAACTGATAAACCGATCAAGCCCGGTTTCTGCCGCCGTGTAGTCCGGCGAAAATTCCGACAGCCAGGAGCCAAAGAATTTGTCCAGACGCAGCGACATCATCGCCCGCATACCAAAGGGTTTCATGCCATGCGGCTGGCCCGCGGTCCACAATACATCCCACAGCGCGCGTTGCGAGGTCAGGTCGCAGTAGATCTCGTACCCGAGATCTCCGGTATAGGAGACCCGCTGGACGATACAGTCGGCCATACCCACGACAAGACGACGTACATCCATGAACTTCATGTCTGAAATGTCGGCCCGTGTGCAGGCTTGCAGCACCTCCCGTGCTTTGGGCCCAGCGATCTGGAACCCGTTGCGGGTGTCCGAGATATTTTCGATCCGCAGGCCACGATCCGCTACTGGATCCTTGTTCTGCAGGAACCAGCGCATGTGATAGGCCTGCGACCCATAGGACGCGGTCAGTTGGAATTCGGTTTCCGACAGGCACGAGATGGTGAAATCACCGATCAGGCGGCCTTTGGGGGACAACATGGGCGTCAGAGACAGACGGCCCGGTTTCGGGACACGTCCGGCCATGATCCGGTCCAGCCACGCCCGTGCGCCTTCGCCGCGGATCAGGTATTTGCCGAAATTGTGGGTTTCGTTGATCCCGACAGCCTCACGCACGGCCTTGACCTCGCGCGCGGCGGCGTCAAAGGCGTTGGAGCGGCGGAAGGACGGGGTTTCATAACGCGGTTCGTCGCCTTCGGCGAAGTAATTCGCAACCTCCAGCCCAAATTGCTGGCCCCAGACAGCGCCCATACCATCAAAGATGTCGTACATCGGCGTGGTGCGGAACGGGCGGGCTGCGGGCAGTTCTTCGTTCGGATAGGCGACCGAGAACCGTTTCTGATAGTTTTCAACCACCTTGGGCAGGGTATAGCCGGGGGTGATCCAGTCGCCGAACCGGGCCACGTCCATGGCGATGGTGTCGCGCTCGCATTCGCCTTCGACCATCCATTGCGCCAGCATCAGGCCGACACCGCCGCCCTGGCTGAACCCAGCCATAACGCCACAGGCCGACCAATAGTTGCGCAGCCCCGGAATCGGACCGACCAACGGGTTGCCATCAGGGGCAAAGGTGAACGGCCCGTGGATGACAGATTTGACACCAGCAGCCTCGAGCGCGGGGAAGCGTTTGTACGCAAAATCAATGGATTCTTCGATCTTGTCAAAGTCGTCTTGCAACAATTCATGCCCAAAATCCCAGGGTGTGCCATCGACAGCCCAGGGTTTGCAGGGCTGTTCGTAGAACCCGATACACAGGCCGCGGCCTTCCTGACGCAGATAGCTTTCTCCAGCGGGATCCATCACATGGGGGTGTTCGCCACCTGCGTCGATGATCTCGGCAATCATCGGTACTTCGTCGGTGACGATATACTGGTGCTCCATCGGGTGCAGGGGCAGGTAAACACCAGCCATGGCACCAACTTCGCGCGCCCACAAACCGGCGGCATTGACGATATGTTCGGCGTGGATGGTGCCTTTGTCGGTGACCACATCCCAGGTCCCATCGGGGCGCTGGTTGGTCTCTACCACTTTGGTGTGGGTCTGGATGGTGGCACCACCCATGCGCGCAGCCTTGGCATAGGCATGGGTTGTGCCTGATGGGTCCAGATGCCCGTCCAGCGGATCATAGAGACCGCCCAGAATGCCATCGACATTGGTCACCGGTGCGATCTTCTTGATCTCTTCGGGGGTGACGATTTCCGTTTCCAGCCCCATGAACCGGTGCTTGGCCCGTTCGGCCAGCAGCATGTCGAACCGTTCCTGGTTGTCGGCCAGTGTCACGCCGCCAACATGGTGCAGGCCACAGGACATGCCGGTGATCTCTTCCAATTCCTTGTACAGCTTGATGGTATATCCCTGAAGCGCGGCCATATTGGTGTCGCCGTTCAGGGTGTGAAAGCCACCCGCCGCGTGCCAGGTCGACCCCGAAGTCAATTCGGAGCGTTCAATCAACATGACGTCCGACCAACCCAATTTGGTCAGGTGATACAGAACCGAAGCGCCGACAACGCCGCCGCCAATAACAGCCACACGGGTGGTGGTTTTCATGGAATCCTCCGAAATTTGATACCAGGATCACCCTAGACATATGTGCCCAGTAGTCAGGCACAAAAACGACAACATATGTCGTTATTTTTGATCTTCACACCAGGAATTCATTTCTGCAGCCTTTTGGCGCAGCCACAAGATGTCGAAATTGGCAATCAAACGATACCCGCGTGCAAATAGCGTGTCAGCATGGTCCCGGGACATCGCAACATTGCCCAGGGGAAGCCCCGCCGCATGTCCGGCGGCCTCGACCCTGGCCAATGCGGCCTGAAAGATGGGGTGATCGAATTGGCCCATGACACCCAGATCGGTGCTCAGATCGAATTGTGCCGGTATCAGGACGTCGATCCCGGGTACGGCACAGATCTCTTCGATATTTTCGACCGCTTCGGCGGTTTCAACCAACAGGCAGCAAACCAACTGATCCTGCTCTTGGGCAGGATAGTCCGTCAGGTTGGTCTGCCAACGCGATTGCGCCAGAAACGGGCCAAAGCCCCGGGTGCCTTCGGGTGCGTATTTCAGGCTGGCTACGGCATTTCGGGCGTCGTCGGCGGTGCGGATCATGGGAAACACGATCCCTTCGGCCCCCAGATCCAACACCCGTTTGACCTGGTTGGTTTCATTCTGGGCGACCCGCACCAGAGGGGCACACTCTGTTCCGGCAGTGGCGGCGATCATGGCGTGGGCGGACCCATAATCGACCGCACCGTGCTCCAGGTCGATGATCACATTGTCAATGCCACTGGCGGCCAAGGCCTGGGTGACGGTGGCCGAGGGGATGGTACATAGAACCGAGCTGAGGCGAAGGGATGGATCGGCCAATTTCTGTTTCAAACGGGGCAAAGCGATTTCTCCGGACAATGAACACTGAAAACGTGGTTCAAAGCGTAACGCAGTGGGGCAATCTGTCAAAGAAAACCGGCTTTAGTCCGATGTGCGAAGGGGGGTGTTCTGAACGATCACGATGGCGATCAATGGCGCGAGGACCGACACCACTGCGGCTGTGATCAACAGGGTGCCAAGCTGGCTGTAATCGGCTGGTGTGGTGATGATGCCATCGGTTTGCACCTCGCGGGTGATCACAAATATCTCGTTCAGATAGCGCGTGCCCAGGCTGGATGCAGAGAGTGCCAGATTGGTGAAAGAGGCCATGACCGCAAAGAATGTCGCCTTGAGATTGCCGGGCGCATTGCGGGCGATCCAGGCCAGCATCGGGATCATCGCCACCTGTCCCAAAGGCGATTCTGCGGCTGTGTCTACCAACGCAATGAACCGCGCATCGACAATGCCACCCGTCAGATCAGCGGTCCAATGGTGCACACCATAATACAGGCCGATGTTCGGCAGCGCCAGAATGCCTTCGGCCACCGTCAGTAGCAGGATGATCCAGACAATGGTCCGGCTGGCCATCATCGGGCGCAAGACGATCATCCCCGCCAGGGTCAGCAATGCGGTGATCAGGGACAGGACCGACAGGAACTGCTGATCAAACCCCAGCACATCAATTTCGAACCAGGTGGCACCTGGTCCGCGCAGGGGTACGGCGCGATAGACAAAAATGATGATGGCGGTGCCGATCAGCGCCCGCGCCTGACCAGGGTCCAACACAGCCACCAGCTGACGCATCAACAACAGGACAACGGTCATGGACCCGGCAAAGATGATCTCCTGGGAATAGGGAACGTCACCAAGACCAACCGAGAGTGACAGGGCGACAAACACGGCACCACCAATGAAATACCACCAGTTGGGCGTGACCGGATCGCGCGGCGGGTCGAGCCGGCTGTGGATTTGTCCCGGTGCAAGCCCTTGTGCACGCAGGGTTCTTTTTGCGCTGTGTTTTTGCCAAAGCGCCAAGGCGACACCGCTCAGCGACACACAGGGAATAAGCAAGGCCAGCGTATAGATCCCGGCATAAGCCGCGCCCTTGTCGACTTGGGGCAGGGCTTCGACCCCGTCAAACAACACCACATTGACAGCGGCAACGGCGCTGGATCCGGCGATCAACGCGATCCGGCCCAAAGTCTGCATGGTGGTATGCAGGGCGCGTGTGGTTTCCGATGTCAGGAGCCTGCCGTCAGTGTCACGATGTGGCACGGCCTCGACCGACATGGCGTCGGCGACCACGTCCTGAATGACAAACCCGCAGGGTGCCAGCAACAGCGCGGTAATGAACCAGGCGTTGGCCGACATGATCGCTGCCATCAATTCGGGGAGGGTCAGCAGTGCCACCATAATCGCATAGCTGCCAGCCATCAATCCGGCTCCTGCCAGGATCAAAAGCGATTTCCAACGCCAGAACAGATCCACCAGATGCCCCAACGGCATTTTTAGCGCCCAGGGCAGGCCAGTCCAAAAGGCGAGCCCGGCGAGAAAGGCCGCCGAAAGATCCAGGTATTCCTTGACATAAAAGGTGCTGACGACGCTGGTCAGCCCCTGTGCTCCAGCGGCAAAGTAAATCATCAGCGGTGGCAGAAACGACCAGCGCATCTGTCGTGCCAGATCGACAAAGACGGCCGAAAACCAACGCCCCATTCTCAAAGAGGCCGGATCTTGAGGCCAGTGATCCGGTTTCCGGCGCGCGCGGTCACTTCGAACCGGAACCCGTGGAAGGAAAACACCTGTCCCGGGATCGGGATCATCTGCGCTTCGTGGATCACCAGACCGGCGATGGTATTGGCTTCTTCATCTGGCAAAGACCAGTCTGTCGCCCGGTTCAGGTCGCGAATTGTCATCGTGCCATCAACAAGAAAATTCCCGTCCTCGCCTTTGGTCACCTGCAATTCGGCGGCAGGATCGAATTCATCGGTGATTTCGCCGACGATCTCTTCAAGAATGTCTTCGAGCGTGATCAACCCCTGGAGCGAGCCATATTCGTCCACCACCAGGGCAAAATGCGACCGGATACGCAGGAACTGGCGCATCTGTTCATCCAATGTGGTGGTTTCGGGAACGAAATACGGGTCTTTGGAGACCTTGGTGATGTCAAAGCTTTGCAGGCGTGCCGGGTCGCCATTGCTGCCGCCCGCCTGGTCGTACATGGCGCGGAACAGATCCTTGGCGTGAACAACGCCAACAATATTCTCCGGTTCCTGGCGGAACACGGGCAGGCGTGTATAGGGGCTTTCCAGACATTGTTTCAGGATTGCTTCGGGTTCGGCGTCGGCATCGACCATTTCAATGTTGGAACGGTGCAACATGATCTCTTCGACGGTGCGATCCCCCAGATCCAGCGCGCCCAGGATCCGGTCACGGTCCTCTTTCTCGACGATGCCTTCGGAATGGCCCAACTGCAAAGCACCGGCTATTTCCTCGTGCACGGACAGCATCTGGCTGTCGGGGTCGATACGCACGCCGAATATGCGCAACACGCCGCGCACGATTTGGCGGACCACGGCGACAAAGGGCGAAAAAACCATGACCACCACACCAATGATCGGGGCCACGAACGAGGCGGTTTTTTCGGCGTTGGTGATGGCATATGTCTTGGGCAGCACTTCGGCAAAGATCAAGACGAGCAGGGTCATCACCAGCGTGGCCAATGCCACACCGCTTTCGCCAAAAGCGCGGGTGAACATGGCAGTGGCCAGAGAGGCAGCCAGAATGTTCACCAGGTTGTTGCCCAACAGAACAGAGCCGATCAGGCGTTCATTGTCTTCGGTGATCAACAAGGCCCGTTTGGCCCCACGCGATCCCTTGTCAGCCTGAGTGCGAAGCTTGCCCCGCGATGCCGCGGTCAGTGCGGTTTCCGAGCCGGAGAAAAAGCCGGACAACACCAGCAACAGCAGGATAATTCCTGCCGTGATCCAAAACGTGCTGTCCAAAAGGGTCGAAGCGGTTTCCATATCAGGTCCATCTGGTCCGGGTTTATGTAAATTCTGTCATTGGTTATGGGGGCGAAGCGGGCAGGGTTCAAGTCTCGGACATCCCGCAGACGCAGGGCCGCGGTCAGCTGTCGTCATCCTCAGCCGGAGCGGCCCGAGGCCCTGCCAGTGGATGGTGCTGCAGAACCAGTTCGCTCAGACGCGCGTCCAGAACATGGGTGTAGATTTCCGTGGTGGCAATATCCGCATGTCCCAGCAATGTCTGGATCGCACGCAGATCGGCTCCATTGGCCAGCAGATGGGTCGCAAAGGCATGGCGCAGTGTGTGGGGGGTGACCTTGTCCGGGGATACGCCCCCCGCAACGGCCAGTTCCTTGATCAGCAGATAGAACCGATGTCGGGTCAGGTATCCGCTTTTGCCACGCGAAGGGAACAGGAACCGGGACGTTGCCAAACCCTTGGCGTCTCGATCGGATTCGATTTCGTCACGCGCTTTCAGCCATTCAGCCAACGCATCGCGGGCCGGTGGTGACAACGGCACCATCCGTTCCTTGCCGCCTTTGCCCTGTACCAGCAACATGCGCGGGTCGCCTCGCGCCGAAGACACGGGCAGGGACACCAATTCCGTGACGCGCATTCCGGTGGCATACAGCAACTGCATCAGGCAGGTGTTGCGCAGGCGGTCCGCCTGTGTGCGCCCTGTCTGACGCGCAGCGTCCAGCAGGCGATCGACTTCGATCACTTCCAGCGTTTTGGGGAGACGTTTTTCGCGTCCCGGGCCGCTGATTTGAATGGTCGGGTTGTCTGTGCGCCAGCCTTCTTCAAAGGCAAAGCGATAGAGCTGCTTGACTGCCGACAGGCGGCGCGCGCGGGTGGATTTCGACAGCCCCTGTGCATCGCAGTCAATCAGATAGGATTCGACCGTGTCGCGATGGGCGGTGGCGACATCATGCCCGTTGCGCTCCAGCCATCCAACGTAGTCTTTGAGATCACGCCCATAGGCCAGCAAGGTATTCTGTGCGGCCCCCTGTTCAGCGGCCTGGGCGTCCAGAAATGTGGAAATCCATTGAAAGGCGGTTGTTGGGGCCATGGTCAACTGCGCTCCAGCAGCAACAGCTGCAAAGACGCCCGGCGGGCCGTATCTTCGAGCCCGACGGCCCTGAACCCGGCGATGGCGTCGCTCAGGTCTTGCAGGTTTCCTTGTGCGCCACGATCAAACATTTCCATGGTCCGCAGGATCGCTTCGCCCAGTCGCCCATCTGCCAACAATCGTTGCAAGTCCTGAGAAACCCGGGAATCCGGTGAAAACCCACGTGAAATTGCCTGATCCCGTGCCGTGGTTGCATAAGCAGATTTGGGACTGCCCAATGCGAGCCCCACCAGAAAGACATCGCTGCCCTGTGCAGGCATCAGAGCCGCCGCTTCGTAGCTGGTCGACAGCAACCGGATACGCCAGGCCAAGGTGCCGGCCGGACCCTGGAGATCAATCCGGGCCAGTTGGTCGCCAAATAGATCGGCAAAGGCAACTTCGAGGCCCGCCTGCTGCATGGCCTTCCATACCTTTGGCAGTGTTTTTGAAACCGCATCCGCGCTGCCGGTCCGCAACGCCGTATCAAATCGTTGCACGGCATCCACACGATCCCAGATGCCGCCCGAGGCCGCAGGGCGGCGATCCGTGTACAGCCCCAAAAGCTGGTTGGGATTCAACGCACCGATCCGGGTCAATCTCTCGGCAGCCTCCAATTGTGCCTTCCACCCGGCCACATCGCGCAGATCCGCTGCGGCAAAGCTCCGGGGTAGCTGGGCAGTCGGCAGGCGTTCGCCAATTGTTTCATACAGCCGAAAAGTCAGCGGATCAGGCGTGCTGGGGGCGGACAGCGGCGGCGCGTCTTCAAAAATTCCGGGGCTGAGGAACCGATCAAGCAACGCCAGATCCGGCGGCGGCAAAGTCCCAAGCGCATGAGCGGTTTCCAACAACAGAGCCGCTGTTTCCCAATCTCCGCTCCGGGCCATGCAAAAAATTCGGGACCGGTTATCCGGGGCAAGGTATGGTTTTGAAATCAAAGTGTTACAGCTGACATCTTCGTCGCCGGTCAACAGGGTGGTGTCAAACCAGCGCGCAAACCGTGCCGTGTTGCCAGCCGGATCCGCCTGTTGGGCCAACGCCTGGGCCGGGTCGACTGCACCCAGGGCCATCAACCTGTCCAACCGGGCCAGCAGGATGGTATCTGCATCTGCGACATTCGACGGGGGACGTGCTTCGGACAAGAGCACGGTGTATAGCAGCGATTGCATCGCCGGATAATGCTGGACCGGAACCCGGTCTATCAGACGTGACAAAACCTGGGGGTCGCTGCCGCGCCACAGGTCGATTGGCAACCCTGTGGCCGCCGAAGACACGATCCCGATTGGGTCCAACAACGCTTCGAGCGGGGTGACCTGAATTTGGGGGCTGAGCACCGAGTTGGATACCGGTGGTTCCAACAGGATCGTCGGTGGCAAATTGGGGCCGCCGGTCGATGGTTCCAGCCAGTCGATCACCGACAAGGGAGTCTGTGCCAGGACCGGCCCTGGCATCATCAGGGCAACAACAGCCGCCCTGATTGTGGGGTTAATCGGCATTCAGAACCACCGGTTTGCGCACCTCGGTCTGGGGGGCGCTGAAATCAGCACCAAACCATGGCCCGACATATGCATAGGCCACAAGCCCCAAAGAGGCGAGGATAAGGAGATAAATCAAATACTTAAACAGTCTTCCCATGGTCTTCTCGCTGCCTCGTGTGGTGTTCTTTTGCTCAAGTTATATATGGCCTTTTCGTCAAGATCACGTCATTCACTTAAGAATGAGCGAAAATGAGCATATTCCGGATTCTGCAGTCATTGCTGCCACGCCGGGACAGTTGAAAAAGACCATTGTCATGGTCGGTATGATGGGGGCGGGGAAAACCGCCGTTGGACGTGCCTTGGCCGCCCGATTGGGGGTGCCGTTTCTGGACAGCGATCACGAAATCGAAACTGCCGCCAATATGACGATACCCGAAATCTTTGAGCGTGACGGCGAACCCTTCTTTCGCGAGAAAGAGACGCAGGTCATCGCGCGATTGCTAAAAGAGGAACGCGGCGTGCTGTCGACCGGTGGTGGCGCGTTTCTGGCACAGCGCAATCGCGATCTGATCACTGACGACGGTGTGTCCGTCTGGTTGGATGCAAGCCTGGGCGTGCTGTGGAACCGGGTCAGACACAAAGACACCCGACCGCTGCTGCGCACAGCTGATCCGCGTGCGACGTTGAATGCCCTGTATGATGCGCGCGTGCCGCTTTATGCCAAGGCCGATCTGGCGGTGGTTTCGGATGGGGTGTCGTCGATCGAAACGATGGTGGACAAGGTGCTGGAAGCGCTCAAACAGCGCCCGGACGTATTGGATTGGAAATAATGCAGCAAACTGTGCATGTTGCGCTGGATACGCGCGCCTATGATGTGGTGATCGGACCGGGCTTGTTGGCCGAAGCCGGAGAACGGATTGCGCCCCTGTTGCGCCGTAAACGCGTTGCGGTTGTGTCGGATGCAAATGTGGCTGCGCTGCACCTGGAAACTCTGAGGGCCGGGTTGGCGCGCGCGGGCATTGATATGGTGTCTCTCGAGTTGCCACCAGGCGAAAGCACCAAAAGCTGGCCACAGTTCGAGCGTACAGTGGAATGGTTGCTGGCACAAAAAGTTGAACGCAATGACGTTGTTATCGCATTTGGCGGCGGGGTCATTGGTGATCTGGTGGGCTTTGCGGCCGCTGTGCTGCGCCGGGGGGTGCGGTTCGTCCAGATTCCAACTTCGCTGCTGGCTCAGGTGGACAGCTCGGTCGGCGGCAAAACCGGCATCAATGCACCCCAGGGCAAAAACCTGATCGGCGCGTTTCATCAGCCGTCTCTGGTTTTGGCCGATACCGAAGTTCTAGGTACGTTGACTGCACGGGATTTCCTCGCCGGGTATGGCGAGGTTGTGAAATATGGTCTGTTGGGCGACGCTGACTTCTTTGACTGGCTCGAAACACAGGGGCCGGCGCTGGCTGCGGGGGACATGGCGGCACGGGTAGAGGCGGTTACCCGTTCGGTTCAGATGAAGGCTGACATCGTTGTGCGCGACGAAACCGAACAGGGCGACAGGGCGCTGTTGAACCTGGGCCATACGTTCTGTCACGCGCTGGAGGCCGCAACGGGGTATTCCGACCGGTTGTTCCACGGCGAAGGTGTTGCCATCGGCTGTGCGTTGGCATTCGAATTGTCGTCGCGTCTGGGCCTGTGTTCCCAGGAGGACCCCAGCCGCGTTCGCGCGCATCTGCGCGACATGGGGATGAAGACGGATCTGGCCGATATTTCCGGAGACTTGCCCAGCGCCCAGGCGTTACTGGAATTGATGGGGCAGGACAAAAAGGTTGTGGACGGACAGTTGAGGTTCATTCTGGCACGCGGCATCGGGCAGGCATTTGTCACAGCGGATGTGCCCGCGCAGTCCGTATTGGACGTACTTGAGGATGCGCTTGCAGTGCGTTGAAATAAGTGACCAAACCTGCTTATCGGCCTCGGATCACCATCAGCTCACCAACGTTTTCTCGGGTGATATAGCCAATCATCTGCCCACCTGCGGTATGGACGGCCACGGCCGGAGCACCGTTGTGAAGCGCATCCAGAACGGTTTCCAACCCTGCGCCCAGCGCGACAACAGGGATATCGGTCTGCATGATTGAACGAACCAGCGCATGGCGGGGTTCGTTCTGGGCCAACGCAGCAAACAGGCGGTCGCGTGTGACAAACCCGACAAGCGCGCCCTGTGGATCAAGCACGGGGAATTCGTGCTGCGTGGTGCGGATCACAGCGCCTGTGGCGATGTCCAGCGTGTCTTCGGGGGTCAGGGCCTGAAAGGCCGTGATCATCGCATCCCGTGCCACCAGGCGACGCGCAACCGAGCGCATCGCAACGTCCTGACTTTCGGCGTTTGCGGCAACAAAAACAAAGACCGCCACCAGAACCAGAACCGGGTTACCGGTGCTAAGCCCGGCAAACCCCAGCAGGACAGCAACCAACTGACCGGCAGTGGCGGCAATGCGTGTGGCGCGCACCCGATCCATCGTCAGACATAAAACAGCGCGAAATACCCGGCCGCCATCCATGGGAAAAGCGGGAATCATGTTGAAAACAGCAAGGAATACATTGACCAGCGCCAGCCGTGCGAGGAACCCTGGACCGGTGCTGTCGATGTGGGCCAGGTCGTTCAAATCGATACCGGCGCCCGCCAACAAAAGCACAACCCAGATCACGACATTGACCATCGGCCCGGCCAGCGCGACGACGATTTCCTGTTTGGGGTTTTCCGGCATCCGTTCCAGCCGGGCCAATCCGCCAATGGGCAACAAGGTAATATCCGGGGTTCGAATGCCATAGCGCCGCGCCGCCAGCGCATGACCGAATTCATGGGCTACGACACAGGCAAACAGGGCCAGCACAAAGGCGATGTTTTCAACCGCCGCAGCCATGCCTTGATCTGAATAGGCGGCAAAACCGACCCAGGCCAAGAGAAGAAAAAAGGTGACATGGATCCGCAACTCTGACCCCAGAATCCTGCCAACCGGGAAGGACCAGACCATGTGTGTTTCCTCTCTTGTTTCACGTCATGACACGGATGATGTGGTCTCCACTATAACGTATTTGGCGCATTGGGTCTTGTGCAGGGCGTTGTAAATTGCCCTAAAGATCAAATTCCCCTGCGTTACACATGGCGGGCTGTTGGTGCAGTTCAGGATAACAATCCGCGGGCAATGATCGTGCGCTGGATTTCCGAAGACCCTTCGTAAATGCGAAAGATCCGCAGATCACGCAGATAGCGCTCGAGCGGGAAGTCCCGGGTGTACCCATAGCCCCCGTGGATCTGTAACGCCCTGTCGGCAATCCGCCAGGCGGCCTCGGTGGCAAATAACTTGGCGTGGGCCGACTCGGTCGAATAGCGTTCTCCTGTCCCCCGTTTCGCGGCGGCCTGCATCGCCAGCGCCCGCGCAGCGGCGAGATCCGTGGCGCTGTCGGCCAGCATCCATTGCAACCCTTGGAAGTCAGCGATTGGGTGGCCACCGACCTGTCGATCCTTGGCATAGGAAATCGCGGCCTTCAGGGCGGCATCTGCAATGCCGGTGGCCTGGGCGGCCACTTCGATCCGACCATTATCAAGCACTTTCATGGCGGTCCGAAAACCGGTGCCTTCGGCTCCCAACCGATTGCAAACCGGCACCCAACACTCCAGGGAGATGCCGAACACATGCCCGCCTTTCAGCCCCATGGTACGTTCATTGGGGCTGATCGTGACGCCATCGGTGACCTTTGGGTCGACAACAAAGGCGCTGACGCCGCGACCTCCGGCAGAGGGGTCAGTTTTTGCGTAGACCACAATAAAATCGGCAGCTCCGGCGTTGGAGATGAAACATTTGGCCCCTTTGATGCGATACCCGTCGCCCTCCCGAATGGCGGTGGTGGACATATCCGCGGGATTGGATCCGGCCTGCGGTTCGGTCAAGGCAAACGCACCCAGGGTCCTGCCTGCCGCGGCATCTGGTAGAACCCGGTTTTTCAGGTCAGGATCACCGCCCAACAGGATTGATTCCGTGGCCAGGAAATGTGCGGTCAACATCGACGCGGTCGACCCGCAAGCACCGGCAATCGCTTCAATTGCACAGTAAAGCGCGGGGCCGGACAGGGCGATACCGCCGAATTCTTCGGGCAGGTTCATGCCCAACACTCCCAGATCTGCCATGGCGGGCAAATGCAGGCCAGCAAACAGGCTCTCTTCGTCCAGTTGGGCAGCCTTGGGGGCCAGGACTTTGGAACAAAACCGGTCGATTTGGTTTATCACGGCACGTTCATCTTCGGCGATTGTCGGGATCATTGGGCGGCTCCTGTGATGAGAGTGGCACGGATTGCGGTGGCATCGGCGTTCAGGGCTGGGGCTGGGCTGCGGTTGCCGCGGGGGGCGTTGTTGAAGTGAACAGGTTGTTCCGGGACCGTCAGGTGGCCCAGGGTCGGATGGTGCACCTCTGAGGCCAGCGCTCTTTCGATCGCCTGAGGGGAACTCCAAGCCTGGGAAACGGTTTGGATCAGGGCAGCGGGAATGCCTGCTTCTGACAACTGGTCCACGGCGGATTGGACTGAAAGCCGGCTGGCCCATTGGTCGATCCGGTCGGCCAGGGCCGGTTCATTTAAACGGCGCAACGAGTCGGTGGCAAACCGGGCCTCCTGGGTGAGCTCGGGCTGACCGATCACCTGACAGAACCTGACAAACAACCGGTCATTCAGCACGGCAATCGCAAAATGTCCGTCCTTGGCAGGGTAGGTGCCAAACGGTGCCGACAATGGATGACGGTTGCCGGTTCGCGTCGCCGCCTCTCCGGCCATCAGGGTGCGGCAGGCCAGGATCGGCATCATGGACATCAACCCGTCATACAGCGCCACGTCCACATGGCGTCCCTTGCCAGTGCGGCTGCGGTCAAACAGGGCCACCATTGCGCCCCAGGCTGCAAACAGGCCACCCGCAACATCGGCCATTGCCTCTCCAACCATGGTGGGATCACCGTTCGGATCTCCGGTCACGTCCATCAGCCCGCTCATGGCTTGAATGATGATGTCATAGGCGGGTTTGGTGGCGTTGGGCCCGGTTTGACCAAATCCCGAGACCGAGACATAGACCAGACCGGGAAATTCGGATTCCAGCGTCCCGAACCCCAGGCCAAGTTTGTCCATGACGCCCGGACGATAATTTTCGACCAGCACGTCGCATTCGCCAAGCAGCGCCTTGACTGTGGCCAATCCGTCCGGAGATTTGAGATCTAGCATAATGGATTTCTTGCCCCGGTTCAGGGATTGGAACAACAGGCTCTCTCCCTGTTCGAATGGCCCGATGTGTCGATAATCGTCGCCATGGGCGGATTCGATCTTGATCACCTCGGCACCTAGATCCGCCATCAAGGCGGTACAATATGGACCCGCGAGAACACGGGTGAAATCCAGAATGCGTACACCGGTCAAGGGTCTGCTGGGCGATTGGGAATGTTCCATTGGGGTCTCCGATTTGACTCCTTTGGGAATACAGCGTCTTAACCTATTAATCGAAATATGATTGTGTCATACAGGGATTTATGAAACCTATACCCATAACATTGCGCCACCTCGACTATGTCATTGCCACGGCCGACACTGGCAGCACTGCGGCCGCAGCCAGGGCGCTGAATGTATCGCAACCATCGGTTTCTCTGGCGATTGCCAAAGTGGAGGCGCATCTGGGGCGCGCGCTGTTTGCGCGCAACACAGGCCAGGGGGTGGGGCTGACTTCGTTCGGAGAACACAAGCTGGGCGAGTTCCGGACCCTGCGGTCGCAGGCTTTCGAAACGCTGAGCGGGGAAGATCGTCAACGTTCAGTTCTGACGCTGGGTGTGTTTTCAACTCTGGGGCCGCGCTATGCACCCGGGTTGGTTCGCGGATTTTTAGAAGAACAGCCAACGGCCGACGTGCGGTTGCTGGAGGCGGATCTGGAAACCTTGGCCCAATGGCTGGACAGCGGTCAGATTGATGTGGCGTTGATCTATGAATTTGGGTTGCCATCAACGCTGGAACTGATCCCTTTGGCAGATGTGCGCCCCTATGGAGTCGTATCTCAGAGCCACCGTTTGGCCGAACGTTCCAGTGTCAGTTTGGCGGAGCTGTTGCAGGATCCGATTATCCTGATGAATTTGCCACACAGTCGGGCCTATTTTCTGTCCCTGGCCCAGGTGCAGGGGATCACCCCGACCATCGCGTATGAAACCGGATCGGTCGAGATGCTGCGTGCTATGGTAGCCAACGGTTTGGGGGTTGGGGTGCTGGCGACCGATATTCCCCATCACACCGCCTACGATCAAACTCCGATCGTGCGCCTGCCTCTAACGGGGCACCTGGCACCGCACCGGATCGCGCTGGCCAGGTCCGGACGTCTGCGCCCCAGCAGCCTGACAACCGCATTCTGCCGCTACACGCGGCGTGTGTTCGTTGTCTAGGGCGAGGATCAGACCAAAGCGCGCGTGTATCTGTGGCTCAGCTTGGACCTATTGAGATACCCCCTCAGAAAGTGGGCCGCCAACGGTCGTTACGCTGTGTTTGATCCGTGCACGGCGGGTCGCAACCGCAGACAACCGGACGGCAAGAGCCCCAATGGCCAAATGGTCGGCCATATGGACCGTCGATCGTTCGATGCCGCACCGCTCCGGTTCTTCTAGTCACCCGAGAATCACAAAGGGCTGACAAAAGCCAGCCCTTTGCTGTGTTGGTTTTTGGTGGTCGAGGTCGTTGACAGCCCCCAAACCCAAGGTTCGTTAGAACGGGATCTCGTCATCGTCGATGTTATGGGCCGGGCCGCCACGCGCCGGGGCGCTTTGCTGGCCACCGCCGCCATAAGGATCACCCTGGGGTGCGCCGTAACCGCCGCTATCGCCTCCGCCATAGCTGTCGCCCTGACCGCCGCCCTGACCGCCGCCATAACCACCACCGCCGCTCTGGTCACCACCACGGCCGTCCAGAAGGGTCAGCTCACCCCGGTAGGGGCGCAGAACGACTTCGGTAGAATAGCGGTCCTGACCGGATTGATCCTGCCACTTGCGGGTTTCCAACTGACCTTCGATATAGACCTTGGACCCTTTGCGCAGGTATTGTTCAGCAATCCGGGCCAGCGGCTCGGAAAAAATTGCGACTGAATGCCATTCGGTCCGTTCGCGCCGTTCGCCGGTGTTGCGATCTTTCCAGTTTTCTGACGTGGCAATACGCAGGTTGCAGACTTTGCCGCCGTTCTGGAAACTGCGCACTTCCGGGTCACGCCCCAGATTGCCCACGATGATGACTTTGTTAACTGAGCCGGCCATGATGCTCCTTGTCCCTTTGTTTGCAACGCGCAGCACAGGGGTGCGCGAATCTTGATCTTGTGGTTGGAGCCGAGCGTATACGTCCAGCCGCAGCGAGGAAAGCAGGTGGCTGGGGGTAAAATTCCGGAGAGTGCCGGAACTGGTGGCGAGGTTCCGCCGTGCGTCTTTCTATTTTGCAGAATATCAGTATATTGCGCGGTGTTGAGGTGGGACAGGAAATCAGACGATGCGCACACTGGCCTTTGGGTTGGCTCTCGCGTCCATGACGTTGACGTCTGTGGCGCAAGCTGATGTCTTTTCTGCGCGCAATCAGCGTAACCTCTTTAAATCTCATACCAAAGTTCTCGATACACGGGCATCCACCCAATACAAGAATTCGGTGCGGTTGCAGCCGCAGTCGGTGTATACGCCGTCAAAATGGGGGTCTTTGCCCTATGCCGGGAAATATCGTGGGCAATACCTGGATATGGCGCGCAAGGCTGCACGCCGTCACAATGTGCCCGAAGATCTGTTTTTGCGGCTCGTTCAACAGGAATCAAATTGGAACCCGAACGCGAAATCGCACAAAGGGGCCTTGGGCCTGGCCCAATTGATGCCTCAAACCGCACGTCGTCTGGGTGTCGATCCGCTGGACCCGCAGGAAAACCTGGACGGTGGGGCCCGATATCTGGCCAAACAATTCCGCAAGTTCAAATCCTGGCGACTGGCATTGGCGGCGTATAACGCGGGTCCCGAGGCGGTTAAAAAATACGGTGGGGTTCCGCCGTACAAGGAAACCAAGACCTACGTCAAAAAGATCTGGGGCAGCTGACCGGCCTGACCCCGCCTATTTCTGACAAAAATTATCGGAATAGTGGTTGCCTTTGTCCAACCACAGTTTTAAGCCATGGGAAAACACCCGATTGGTGGAGAGTTCCCTATGGCGCATTCGTTATTCTGTTTGTCGGCGGTTCTGGTATCAGCCGCAGTTGCCACAACCGGTTTTGCCGGGACACCGCTGGAGGACCTGGGCGAAGCGCTGTTTTTTGACCCAAACCTGTCGGCCAATCGCACCCAGGCCTGCGCCACCTGTCATGACCCGTCGACAGGGTTTGCCGATCCGCGGGAAACGGCCGCAGGGCGGGCCGTGTCACTGGGGGATGACGGGAAATCGCTGGGTGACCGGACTGCACCTGCCATCGGCTATGTTGCCTTCACACCCGATTTTCATCGCGACGATGATGGCGACTGGGTCGGTGGGTTTTTCTGGGACGGGCGCGCCGTCGATCTAGAAGAACAGGCAGGGGGGCCACCGCTGAATCCGATCGAAATGGGGATGGCGGACAAATCCGCTGTGCTTGATCGGATGCGCGAAAACCCCGCGTATGTGGCCACGCTGAGCGATATTTTTGGCAGTGAAACCATGCAGGATCCGGTGTTGGCGTATGACGCGATGACACGGGCCATTGCTGCCTTTGAACGCACGGCGGAATTTGCGCCGTTTGACAGCAAATATGACCGGTATCTGCGCGGCGATTACGAGATGACCCGCGACGAAGAATTGGGACGGCTGTTGTTCTTCTCCGAACAGTTCACTAACTGCAACCAATGCCATCAACTGAAGCGCAGCCAGGTGGACCCGGCTGAAACCTTCTCCGATTACAGCTATCACAACATCGGCGTTCCTGAAAACAGGCGTGCGCGTGCCGTCAATGGCGTTGCGACATCCAAGGTCGATTTGGGGCTGCTGGAAAATCCCGACGTCCGGTCGGGCAGGGCGGCGGGGTTGTTCAAGACCCCCAGCCTGCGCAATGTGGCCGTCACGGCACCGTATATGCACAACGGCGTATTCGAAGATCTGCGCACTGTTGTTCTGTTCTACAACAAATATAACACCGTGGCGCAAGCACGCCAAATCAACCCGGAAACCGGCACCCCCTGGCGAATGCCTGAGGTGCCACATACCTTGTCTGTCAAGGAACTGACCCATGGTCCCGCGTTGGAAGACGACCGGATCGACGCATTGGTGGCGTTCTTGAAAACCCTGACGGATGCCCGGTACGAACCGCTGCTGGACGGCAGCTGATCCAGTGCCGCACAGCAGCGTGGCTGGTCCTTGATTGCCGACCTGAAACGCTTCTACGCTTGGGTCTTCAATTCAGGCCCCCAGGAGTGTCGTCATGCTGCCAGAGATCCCGCCGGAAACCCTGTCCAACTGGCAGCGTCTTGTGGACCTGGTGGCCCGTCTCGCAGATGTGCCTGCCAGCCTGATCATGAAGACGGACGACCCACGTCATGCGGTTCTGGTCACGTCTGATCACCCTGAAAACCCCTATCCTGTGGGGATGGAGTTTCGTCTCCACCCCAAACTGTATTGCCAGGGCGTTTTTGAACAGGACGGGGAATTGGTGGTCGAAGATGCCGCGTGTGATCCAGTCTGGCGGGGGAATGAGGACATGGAACACGGCATGTCCTTTTACATCGGTCTGCCGCTCAAATGGCCAGATGGGCAAATCTTTGGAACGATCTGTGTTCTGGATCGCAACAGGAACCGGCGGGCGCTGTTGTTTCGGGAAGGTCTGGCCCAGTTCGCGCGGCTTGTCGAACAGGATTTGGCTTTGCTACAAGAGGTTTACCTAAGACGGGTGCTGGAGGACAAGCTCAACCAGACCTTGGGACATCTCGAGGCGCGTGTCGGTGAACGAACCCGGGAACTGCAGGAGGCAAACACCGCATTGCGGGTGCTGTTGACCAGTGTCGATGAGGATCGCAAGGCACGGGACGAAGAAATCCTGACTCAGGTTCGGGGTATGGTGTTGCCCTATCTGGACAAGCTGGCCGACCATCTGGGACAGCAGGAACCAGCCCGGAGCTATCTGGATCTGGCACAGCGGAACCTGACTGAAATCACGTCGGCCATGTCCGACAAACTGTCGAATGCGTTTTCGGTCATGACCCCGACGGAAATCGAAATTGCGCATATGGTCATGTCCGGAAAAACCACCAAGGATATTGCCAGAACCCTGTCACGAGAGACCTCTACCATTGATTTTCACCGCAATAATATTCGGCGCAAATTGGGGTTGGAAGGGCGGGATCGGAACCTGCGCAGTCACCTGCTCGCGATTTCGTGATCCAAAAATAGGGGGATTACCCCCATATTCCCCCCCAATTTTTCTGATCTGACCAGACCCGGATCCGGCCGCTAGCCTGTCAGTGACGGCCCCAGAGAGGCCGTGACGTCAACAGACAGGGAGATCAACATGGATCGCAAGGATCTGAAACCCACGTTGCTGAACGGTGATCGCGACGACATGGCACCGGGTTTATCCCGCCGCTCGTTCTTTATGGCGGCCGGGGCAGCAGGGGTCGGGGCAGGGGCGAACCTGCTCGGGTCAAAGCCGGCGGCGGCCCAGTCACAGGCCTGGTTGCAGCCAGGCAACAACAATCACGTCATAGACCTGCAGGGGGCGACGGGTCAGGCCAGCACCGGTGCGGTCGGCATCGACTATTTCGGCCATTGCGCGATCAAGATCACGTCGCCAAATGGCGCCACCGTCCTGTTTGATCCGTGGCGCGACGACCCGTCCGGGGCTTGGGGGTTGTGGTTCAAGAACGAATTCCCGCAGATTCCGGTCGATATCACCATGTCGACACATGCCCATTTTGACCATGACGCCATTGAACGGCCCAGCTCGACCATGGTGTTGGACCGGATGGTTGGCAATTTTGAATTCGCTGACCTGAAGATCACCGGGTTTGCCGACAAACACGCCTGTGTGGCACCGGGCTGGTACAATTGGACCGACGCGCTGGCCGAATTCGGCGTCAATGCCTGCCCACCTGACAACGTGGGCCACATGGATATGGTGGTTTATCTGGTGGAAACTGGCGGCCTGCGCACGTTGATCTGGGGCGACAACCGCCACAACCCACCACAGGAGTTCTATGATGCCATCGGCCAGGTTGATGTTCTGACCCTGCCGGTGGATGGGTCGCAACATATCCTCAGCTATGGTCAGGGCAATGACATCGTGTCCAAGCTGAAGCCCAAGGTGATCATCCCGACCCACTATCTGAACGAAACCACCTCTTATACGCTGACCACATTGCAGGACGCGGATGAATGGGTGAAATCCCAGGCCAGTTACAAGATGCTCGACAGCGCGTCGCTGTCGCTGGAGGCCGGGGACGTTGCAGGCATGAACAGCGAATTCATGTATTTCGGCAATCACGCCCTAAAGGGCTGATGGTCACAACTTTCAAGGGCAGGGGCGTAGCATCGGTTACGCCCCTTTCTGCTGTTTTGGACGGATCGTGGAAAGTCCGCTACCGTTGACGAGACATTGGAAGCCCAAAAGGATTTGCCATGACTGATATTCAGATTGAGACTTGCGACCGGATGCCCCCAAAGGAGGCGCTGAACGGGCTGTTGGCCCAGTATTACGGTCTGATCGTCCAGCGCATGCGGGCCATAGGGGAAGAAATCGACCCGAACACACCCAAGAGCGCGCTGGCAGAGCTCTGGGAGAATGCCGACGACTATCTACCGCCCCGTGGTTGTCTGGTATTGGCCCGGGATGATCAGGGGACATTGATCGGTTGCGGGATGTTGAAATGCCTGGATGCGGAAACCGGCGAGCTCAAGCGCCTGTTTGTGACCGAAGCCGCCCGGGGCACCGGAGCTGGACGCAAGCTGGTCACTGCCCGGGTTGACGCGGCACGGGCTCTGGGCCTCAAGCGGCTGGTGGTGGATACGCTGACCCCAAATGTGGAGATGCGCAGCATGTATCCTAAAATGGGGTTCACCGAAGTGTTCGAGCCTATCGAAACCACCACTTACCTCGATCAACCCAACCTGCGCCCGCACCTGCATTTCTTTGTCCGCGACATCGCCTGAGATCTGCTGAAAAAGAAAGAGCCCGGATTTTTCAATCCGGGCTCTTGTGTTGTTCATGCGGTTGATCACTCGGCCGCGATTTTGATCACCGGGGTCATCTGGGCCAACACCTCGTCATCAAGGTGACATTTGACCTGATGCCCTTCGCTCAGGGTGCGTACAGGCGGAACTTCGCGATCGCACAATCCACCTGCAACCCTGTCCTTCCACCGGCACCGTGTCTGGAACGGACAGCCGGACGGAGGGTTCATGGCCGAAGGAATGTCACCTTCAAGCACGATATGTTCCTTTTGAACGGAGGTATCCGCAATCGGAACCGCCGATAGCAGCGCCTCGGTATAGGGGTGATAGGGCGGGCTGAACACCTGATCCGTGGTTCCCAATTCAACCACATGACCCAGATACATCACCATCACACGGTCTGACAGATACCGCACGATCGACAGATCGTGGCTGATGAACAGCAATGTGGTCTTTTGCTCGCGCTGAATCTCCATCAACAGATCGGTCACCGCCGCCTGTACCGACACGTCCAACGCGGATACTGGTTCATCGGCCACAACGATCCGTGCATCTCCGGCAAAGGCTCGGGCGATACCCACACGCTGTTTCTGGCCACCCGACAACTGGCGCGGCATCCGGTCTGCAAAGGCGCGGGGCAGTTTGACCAGATCCAAAAGCTCCAGCATCCGCTTGCGCCGTTCGGCCTCAGAGTTGCCGATACCAAAGATTTCCAACGCCCGGATGATCTGCCGCCCGACTGTCATCGACGGATTCAATGTGTCAAACGGGTTCTGGAACACCATCTGAACATCCGCAATGGTTTTGGTGTCACGTTCTTCGATCGGGATCATTTCGATATTGCGATCGTCCAGCAAAATCTGCCCGTCAGTCGCTGTTTCGAGCCCCATCAACACCTTGGCAAAAGTGGACTTGCCACAGCCGGATTCGCCAACGATGGCCAGAGTTTCGGATTCCCTGGCCTCGAAACTCAGGGTTTCATTGGCCTTGACCACCTTCCTGGCCCCACCACCAAACAGGGCATTGGCTGCAACCTCATAGTATTTCTTGAGGTTTTGCATCTTCAGGACGACCCTGCCGATTTCTCCCTTTTCCTTTTGCTCGCCCAAAGTGATTGGAGCGTTCCAATCAATCTCGGTAAACTTCAGGCAACGGGTGTGGTGGCGATCATTGCCCGGAACCGGATCCATCATGATGGCCTGTGAATCACAGCGCCCCTCTTCGAAGTAATCGCACCGTGGGCCGAAATTACAGCCCGGCGGACGTTCATGTGGCAAGGGAAAGTTGCCCGGAATTGCCACCAGCGGGCGCGAATTCTTGTCAGCCCCCGGCAAGGGGATCGACCGGAACAGCGCCTGCGTATAGGGGTGCTGCATTTCGTCGAACACATCCTTGATCGAACCGCGTTCCACCGCTTCGCCCGAATACATCACACAGATCCGGTCACAGGTTTCCAGAACCAGGCCCAGGTTGTGGCTGATGAACAGCATCGAGGTGCCGTATTTCTTGCCAAGGTCTTTGACCAGCTCGACCACGGCGGCCTCGACTGTCACGTCGAGCGCGGTGGTGGGTTCATCCAGAATCAACAACGCCGGTTTCGACATCAGCGCCATGGCGATGACGATCCGCTGCTGCTGACCGCCGGACAATTGGTGCGGAAAGGAATTCAGCATCCGCTCTGGGTCAGGCAGGCGCACATCCGTCACCACTTCCAGGGCGCGGGCATAAGCCTCCTCTTCGGTGACCCCTTCGTGGATCATCGGCACTTCCATCAGCTGCTTGCCGATTTTCATGGCCGGGTTCAACGATGCCATCGGTTCCTGATAGATCATGGCGATTTCATTGCCGCGGATGTCGCGCAACTCTTCTTCGCTGATCTCGCTCAGGTCGCGGCCCTTGAATTTGATCGACCCGCCAACGATGCGGCCGTTCTTGCCAAGATCCTGCATGACACCCAGCGCCACGGTCGATTTACCGCATCCGGATTCGCCAACCAGGCCCACGGCCTCGCCCGGTTGCACCGCAACCGAGAAATCCATCACGGCTGGGATTTCCCGTAGGCGGGTAAAGAAGGAGATGGACAGTTTGTCGATCTCAAGGATCGGACCGTCATATTCCGCCAGTTTGCTCATTTTGTTTCTCCCTGTCGGCCAAAAGCGGGGGATCCCTCTTCATCTGGCCTCAAGTATCCCGGGGGTCCGGGGGCAGCGCCCCCGGCCTCGATCACATCAGTCCTTCAGACTTTCTTCGCGCAGACCATCGGCCAGCAGGTTCAGACCCAACACCAGGCTCAGCAATGCAAAGGCAGGTGGCAGAGCAGGGTGCAGATAGATCGACAACAGCTTGCGGCCCTCGTTGATCGTCGACCCCCAGTCCGGGCTTTCCGGTGGCAGGCCCAGGCCAAAGAAGCCCAAGGTTCCCAAGAGGATGGTGGTATAGCCGATCCGCAGACAGAAATCCACGATCAGCGGTCCCCGTGCATTTGGCAGGATCTCCCACAGCATGATGTACCAGGGACCTTCACCGCGGGTCTGGGCCGCAGCCACATAGTCGCGGGTCTTGATGTCCAGTGCCAGACCGCGAACGATCCGGAACACGGTGGGCGAGTTCACAAAAACCACCGACACAAACACCACGAGAATACCGCCGGGCACGTCAAACAGATCCATAAAGGTCGGCAGGCCCCAGATGCCATAGGTTTTGGTTTCGATCAGGAAACCACCCGTGGAGACCAGTGACAGATACAGCCACATGGCAACACCCAGCACCCCGATCAACAGAGGTGTGCGGAACTTGGGACGCGTGTAGTAGCGCGAATTCAGCAGCACACCGACAAAGACGATCGGGAAGATGAACAGGATGATCGCCATATAGTTGGGCACCCCGGTCGCCACGATTTCAGGCGTCACCAGCAGATAGAACAGCAGGATGACCGGAAAGGCGAGGATCAGGTTCGCTAGGAACGACAACAGCGTGTCCAGACGACCGCCATAATACCCGGCAGGCAAACCCAAAGTGATCCCAACCATAAAGGCGAACAGGGTGGCCAGCGGTGCGATCTGCACCACGACACCGGCCCCATCGACCATCCGGCTGAACACATCACGGGCCAGGTTGTCACCGCCCAGAAGATACCATTGGAAATCTTCTGCGGAGGCACCGCGCAAAGGTGTTCCGGGCACTTTGTTCTTCATTCCAGACACCTGAACCAGCGGATCATGTGTCACGATGAGGTCCATCTGCCCAAAGATGCCGGTGAACACCCAGAACATCACCAGGCCAAAGCCGATCATGCCAATTGGGCTGTCGAACAGTTTGCCATACAGTCCCAGCCGCCGCTTGAACGCGATAGAGACGGCGTAAAGGATCGCAAGCGACGTCCAAACCGGCAGGAATTGTTGGCTGATGGCGCCGATGATGCCAGCGCTGGTCCCCAAGAAGATACCACCGACCAGATAAAGACAGACGATTGCGACGACCAGGGCAAACACCAGACGCAAGGCTGTGCCAGCCAGGCCACGCGCGCCGGTTGTTCTGGCCAACGTTCCGTCAGCGTTTGATTTTGCCCGTTCTTCGGACACCACCGAGGTGATTACCAACCAGGCGAGAATGACCAATACCAAGGCGATCAGCCCGTATTGGAGAATGGGATCCAAAAAGGAAAGTGAGCCGGTCCAGCTAAGAGCTTCCATATTCTCATGCCTCCCTTAAGAAATTCGAATGCGAGGATTGAGGTAGACATAGCCGATATCGGAAATCAGCTGGGTCACCAAAACCACCATCACAGAGACAACAGAAACCGCCAACAGCAGGTCAATGTCGTTGTTGCCGGCCGCTTGTACCAACACCCATCCAAAGCCTTTGTAGTTGAACAGGGTTTCGACAATCACCACACCGTTCAGTAGCCACGGGAACTGCAACATGATAACGGTAAAGGGTGCGATCAGCGCATTGCGCAAGGCATGTTTCATCACGATGTTGCGGAAACTGACCCCCTTGAGGCGCGCGGTGCGGATATACTGCGCGGTCATGACTTCGGCCATCGAGGCACGGGTCATTCGGGCGATATAGCCCATACCGTACAGCGCGATGGTGATCACGGGCAGAAAAAACGCCTCAAAGGTAATGGTTTCCATCGCAGATGTTGCCGACCCCTTGAACCATTTCAGACCCACGGCGGATGAGGCAAAGATCGCGATAAAGACAACACCGGACACATATTCAGGCGTCGCTGTGGTGACGATTGCTCCGGTGGACAGCACGCGGTCGGTGCTGGATCCTTCGCGCATACCCGCGAGCACCCCAATGATCAGAGCTGTGGGGATCATGACGATCATGACCCAGAACATCAACTTGCCGGTCAGCGCCAGACGGGTCCCGACGACGTCTGCTACAGGCTCCTTGAAAACCCAGGACAGGCCCCATTTCCCCTGCAGAACGCCGCAGAAGGTCGCGGTATCTTCCTTGATGGGATTGTGATTTGCACAGCGTCCACGGGTTTCACCGTCGCTGCCTTCGATTACATATCCGGGAATCACGCCGATCCACTGGCCATATTTGGAGAATACGTTTTGAGTAAAGCCGCGATTGCCAAGATAAGTGGCCACTTCGGAATCGGACATCCGGAAGTTGCCTTGGGTTTTGGCGAGCTTTTCTAGGTTTGGATAGAGATTTGTCATCACGAAGACGACAAAGGTCAGGCATAGCGCGGTTACGAGCATAACGCCCAACCTGCGCAAAATGAACAGTCCCATGGTGGCCCCTGTCGGATTTTGTTCTTGTACCGCGGGAAGCTTCCGCAGATGTGAAAACGGGCCGCTCGCGAACGAGCGGCCCATTCAGATTTAAATCAGGCTTTGATGCCCCATTTGTAGATTTGAGGAAGATAGGCGATGTGCATATCGACACCAACCAGGTTGTCGCGGTGGTGCCGCTGAACCTGACGCCAATACGGCTGAATAGTCACGCCTTCTTCGATCACGATGGCCTGAATTTTGCCCATGACCACACGACGCTCTTCCGCACCGGCAATCGAATTGGCCTCGGTCAGCAACGCGTCGAATTCGGCATTTGCCCAACCAAATTCATTCCAGGCTTCACCTGAGCGATAGGCCAGACCCAGAACCTGAGTGCCCAGCGGACGGTGGTTCCAGTTGGTCGAGCTGTAGGGATAGCTCACCCAATCGTTCCAGAAGGTCGAACCGGGCAGAATTGTCCGCTTGACCTTGAACCCGGCGTCGCGCAGCTGGGCTGCGACGGCATCGGTGGTGTTCTTGCGCCAGTCATCGTCGATCGAGATCAGTTCGTGCTCGTGATCCATCATGCCCGCTTCTTCCATCAGAGCCTTGGCTCCAGCAGGGTCAAAAGGAATACGTGTCACGTCCGGGTTGTGCTCCGGATGGATCGGGCCAACGTGGCAGTTGTCGGCAGGGATACCCTGACCACCAACACCCAGTTCCAGACAGACCGCATTGTCGACGGCCATGGCCAGCGCCTTGCGGACGCGCTTGTCGTCATAGGGTTTGTGGTTCTGGTTGGTCCGGACCACAATGGTCGCACCCGAGGTCACGGTCGACCGGGTCAGGCCCAGACTGTCCATGATGTCCGCGAATTCACCGACCGATTCCCAGTTCATATCGACTTCTTCGGATTCGAACCCGGCAATGGTTGCCGACGGATCGGTGCCGTAGTCAATGAATTCGATGCGATCCAGGTGACCACCCTTACCAGCGGCATAGCCCCACCAGTCGTGATCATCATTGCGCACCAGAACACCCTTGACGCCCACTTCGTAGGATTCAGGCTTCATGAACCCGGTGCCGATCGGGCTGGTCAGCATGTTTTCTGCACTGTGCGAGCTGTGCACGATCGCCGCTGGATAGTCGGCCATACCGGGAATGATTGTGATGTCAGGTGCGGGCAGGGTCAGCTTGACAGTGTGGCTGTCGACCACCGAGATCGCACCGTCCAGGGCCTTGTTGGTGTCCGGATTGATCATCGACGCCATACGACCGGCCATCGAGTTGCCTTCGACGTCCTTTTCACACCAGCCAGCGATGTTGCGCGCAACGTCTTCGGCGGTGAAGTCGTCACCATTGTTCCACTTAACACCTTTGCGGACACGCAGAGTGTATTCGGTGGCATCGTCATTGGCCTCCCAGCTTTCCAGAAGCATGGGTTCGAACGAGCCGTCCGAATTGTATTCGACCAGATATTCCAACCAGCCGGCCGTAAAGGTCGCGATCTGGGTCCAGTCAAAGGTGCGCGGATCTTTCAATGCACGCACTTCCATCTGCATGCGAATGGTTCCGCCTTTTTGGGCTCCTTCCGCGTGGACAGGCGACGACAGACCAATCATCGAATAGGCGGCCGGAACCGCAACACCCAGCGCAGTCGCCCGAGCCAGGAATTCACGACGGTCCAGTTTGCCATCCATAACTTCCTGAGCGTGCATTTTTGCGGCCCAGTGAATCGGTTTTCCGTTGATTGTTTCTTTTGTCATTTATTTCTCCCTGATGTGGATTTGGGTCAATGCGGGTCGTTTACCGCATTCGGCCCCGCCCCTCGGCGTGGCGCGTATGAAACTTCTGCTGGTTCGTTGGTCGCATCCCCATTTGTACATTCGGCACCAGTTTCGCGCCGACGTCAACGCATGCTTTCGGCACTTTTGGGTAAAAAAACGACATCACACTAGTTTGAATGCGACCATGACCCCATTTTCTGGACAGGCGTGACCAGTATCGGCGGGGTTTTTTGGCGATCATCGCTTTCTCAGGGTTCCCGGTGTCATCCCGAATTGATTTTGAACGAATCTGTTGAAACTCGAAGCACTTGCAAAGCCCAGGTTATGGGAAATCGCTTTTGCTGACGCTGATGTTTGGATCAACTGCGAGCGGGCTTCATGGGCGATACGTTCATTCAAAAGGGCTGCCGCTGTGCGTCCGGTCTGGGATCGGCACACTCGGGTCAGATGCGAAGGCGTAACATCCAGCATAGCCGCATAATCCGTCATCGAAGCCCCGGACGCGTATTGCTGTGAAATAGTCTGCCCATAGGTTCGGATCAGTCGGCGCGCGGCCGGAACCCTGGTCGTCTGTGGCATCAATCGGCGCAACCAGATCGCCGCCAGAACAGATTGTGCCTGCACAGCCTGGGCCCAGAAGGGCGGCTGGTGATCCTGTTCCCGCACAATCGTGTCGTGCAGATTGGAAAGCTCGGCCAGGGTTTGGGCTGACAATGATCTCAACACTTGCGCAGACTCTGGCCAAATCTGATTGGCCTGAGGCGAAATCCGCAACACATGCCCCAGGGCCTGACGTCCGGCATCCAGCGCAAACAGTGACCGAGCCGGAATGAACATGGCCGTGCTGGGGCCGAAGCCATGCTGTGCCCCATCCAGCAAGAGTCGTCCCTGACCTCTGGTGATCCAGATCAACAGATGGTCCGGCCGGTCATGCGCGAGGTCCAACTGCCACGGACCTTCCGGGGCCAATTGCGGCAGCGAAAGCGCATGTATCATCGAAAGGGCACTGTCGGTCATGATCCAGGCGTGACTGCAGTCCAGTCGCGCATCTTTGAGCGAAACCAGGTTCGCTGTCGTTTGGCAAACTGGCGGGTGGCGATGGTGGCCCGTTCCCGGGCAGAGTCGAATGTCAGCTCTCCACGCTCATAGGCGACCAATTCCGGCACGCCGATCGCCTTGCACGATGGCAACGCCGGATCATACCGGTCCAGCATGGTCCGAACTTCATCCAATGCGCCCTGGTCCAGCATCAGATCAAACCGACGGTCAATGCGCGCACCCAGCCAATCCTTGTCCACATCGAATATCAAGGCCGCGCAATCGGATGTTTGCAGCGCGGGCGGCGGTGTTTCTGCCTGCCAATTGGCGATCGAGCGCCCTGTGGCTGTCTGAACTTCCCAGGCGCGTTGAACCCTGGCCCGATTGCGCAGATCCAGCCTGGATTGGGTGACCGGATCCAGCCCGGCGCTCATTTCCTCCAGCGACATCTGGTCGGCCGTTGCCCGAATCTCGGGCGGTGTCACGGGGATGGGGGCCATGCCGCGGGTCAATGTCATGAAGTACAACCCGGTGCCGCCAACAATGATGGGCCGCTCCGGACCGTCGAGCAGCGGCAGGACCTCCCGCATCCAGTGCCCGGCCGAATAGGTGGTGTCATAGGCAACATGCCCATACAGCCGATGCGGAACACTGGCCTCTTCCTGCTCTGACGGGCGGGCTGTAATGACCCGCCAACAGTTATAGATCTGGCTGGCATCTGCATTGATGATCACGCCGCCGTGGCGATCCGCGATTTCCAGCGCCAGCGCAGATTTTCCCGATGCCGTCGGGCCGGCAATCAGAACCGGCTGATCGGGAGCAATGTCGGGCAATTTCATCGGCGTGATCCTGAACCGTTCAAAAGATGACGCAATTCATCTGTTCCACATCAATGTTGTGCGTCAAGGCGCATTGAACATGGCGGCGATTTCCGTCATTTTGCGCGCCAACCTAACCCCGCGACATTCCGGAGTGCAATATGCCCCTTTCCACCGATCTTTCGACAGACCTTGCCGATACAACCTATAAACGCGTCATGCTGAAAATTTCGGGTGAGGCCTTGATGGGGGATCAGGGGTTTGGTCTGCATCCGCCCACCGTGCAGCGGATCGCCGAGGAAGTAAAATCGGTGCATGATCTGGGGGTCGAGATCTGCATGGTGATCGGTGGCGGCAATATCTTTCGCGGTCTGTCCGGCAGCGCGCAGGGGATGGAACGCACAACGGCGGATTACATGGGGATGCTGGCCACGGTGATGAACGCACTGGCCATGCAGAGCGCCCTGGAAAGCCTGGACGTGTTCACCCGGGTCATTTCCGCGATTCCCATGGATCAGGTGTGCGAACCCTATATTCGCCGTCGCGCCGTGCGCCATCTTGAGAAAAAGCGGGTCTGCATTTTTGCAGCCGGAACCGGTAACCCGTATTTCACCACCGATACCGCCGCGACTCTGCGAGCGAATGAAATGTCCTGCGAGGCAATTTTCAAGGGGACCAAGGTTGATGGGGTCTATGACAAGGATCCGGTGAAATTCGACGATGCCAAACGCTATGATACGGTGAGCTATGATGATGTTCTGGCCAAACGTCTGGGCGTCATGGACGCCAGCGCGATTGCACTGGCGCGCGACAACAACCTGCCAATCATCGTGTTTTCTCTGGACGAGCCGGGTGGGTTCCGGGGCATTCTGGCCGGGCGTGGTACCTATACAAAAGTGCAAGGCTGATCATCGGCGCATCCAAGGTCGCTCCAACGCCCCCCGGATGCGCCAATCACAAGGGATCGCAGGCGGCACAAGGTAAACGTCCCGCTCTGCACCGTCCCATCTGTAGCGTCCCATCGTAGCGGGCATTTTTGCTACGCGGGCTTTACTGCAAAGGGGTCTTTGCCTGACCCCTTTGACGGCGAATCCATTCCGTGTCGCACAGGATGGCAAGGCAACACGTTCAAAATTGCTTTCCCGCGCGGTGATTGTGGGCCAAGATTGCTATACATCCTGTTGCCAATGGCTTATGAGCCGATGCAGTTCACCGGAAGAAGGGGAGAGAGCAGCATGTCCGAAGATTTCGAACTGGACACCGATGACCTTCAGCGCCGCATGGATGGCGCGATGGTCAATCTAAAAACCGAATTTGCGTCGTTACGCACCGGGCGTGCGTCTGCGTCAATGCTTGAGCCTGTGATGGTTGATGCCTACGGCTCGATGACGCCGATCAATCAGGTCGGCACCGTGAATGTGCCCGAACCGCGTATGGTGACGATCAATGTCTGGGACAAATCCCTGGTTGGAAAGGTCGAAAAGGCCATTCGCGAATCCGGTCTGGGGATCAATCCTCAGCTGAATGGCACCATCATCATGTTGCCGATTCCGGAACTGAACGAAGAACGTCGTCGTGAACTGACCAAGGTTGCCGGCCACTATGCCGAAAACGCCCGTGTATCGATCCGCAACGTTCGTCGCGATGGTATGGATCAGATCAAAAAAGCCAAATCCGATGGCATGTCCGAGGACGACCAGAAATTCTGGGAACAGGAAGTTCAGGAGCTGACCGACAAGATGATCAAAGTTGTCGATCAGGCGCTGGAGACCAAACAAGCCGAAATCATGCAGGTTTAATGCACAGCGCATGTCCAGAGGCTCAAAAACCGCAGCAATCCCCAGTGACGCAACCGATGGCAGCGACACTGCCAATATGGGCGGTTCAGGGCCACGCCATGTCGCAATCATCATGGACGGAAACGGCCGCTGGGCTCAGGCCCGCGGCAGACCGCGCCTGTTCGGGCATCATGCCGGTGCCCGACGTGTGCGCGAAGTGGTCGAGGCCTGCCCGGATCTGAAGGTCAAATATCTGACGATCTTTGCCTTTTCGACCGAGAATTGGAAACGGACGCAAACCGAAGTCGCCGGGTTGATGAGCCTGTTTCGCCGGTATATTTCCAAGGAGATGCAAGCGCTGTCGGCACGCAATGTGCGGGTGCGCTTCATCGGAGACCGGGTACGTCTGGACAAAAAACTGATCCAATTGATGGACCAGCTTGAAAAAGCGACCTCCGGCAATGACGGGACCCAGTTGACCATTGCTCTGAATTATGGCGGTCGTGACGAGGTGGCGCGCGCGACACGGCGTCTGGCCCAGGACGTGGCCGACGGGAAACTGCGACCGGAAGATGTCGACCAGGAAACGTTGCCGAAATATCTGGACACCCATGTCTTGCCCGACCCTGATCTGGTGATCCGTACCAGCGGCGAAGCTCGGATTTCGAACTTTCTTTTGTGGCAATCGGCCTATGCCGAGTATGAGTTTATCGATACCTTGTGGCCCGATTTTACCGCAGAAGAATTGAAATCCCTCTGCAATAGTTATGGTCGCCGCGACCGTCGATTTGGTGGGGTTCAGAAATGAGCGAAGGGCGCTGGTCTGACCTTGCACCGCGTATTGCGTCGGCGGTGGTCATGGTCGTCGTGGGGGGCGCTGGCATCCTGGCAGGGGGCATGTGGTTCAAACTGCTGATCGCGGCGAGCTGTGGGGCGATGATCTGGGAACTGGTCCGCATGCTGACCCCCGCTCAAGGCAGCGCGGCGTTACAGCTGGGAGCCTTGACGGCGGTGACACAGTTTGTGGCCTGGCTGATGCCGCCCGTGGCTCTGTTGCCAATCGCCCTAGCGGTGATCCCGGTGGGGATGTCCATCCTCAAATCCCGCAAATGGGCTTTTGCAGGTTTTGCCTTGTGGATCGCTTTGGCGGGGATCGGTTTTGTCTGGTTGCGCGGATCCTTGGGTCTGACATGGGTGGCTTGGCTGATTTGCATTGTCGTTGTCACCGATGTTGCGGGCTATTTTGCAGGCAAGGCCATTGGCGGCCCAAAATTCTGGCCTGCAATCAGCCCAAAGAAAACCTGGTCGGGCACGGCTGCCGGTTGGGTTGGCGCGTTGATCGTCGGCGCGCTGTTCGCTACCCAGATGGGGGCCGGGCTGGGCCTGTGTGTGGTGTCGGTGCTGGCGTCGATGGCCAGCCAGGCCGGAGACGTTCTGGAAAGCGCTTTGAAACGACGTACGGGAACCAAGGACAGTTCGAACCTGATTCCTGGGCATGGCGGTTTTTTGGATCGGTTCGATGGCATGATGGGGGCAATGGCGCTGGTTCTGGTGCTGAGCCTGTTTTATTCGCCCGGAGTATAAGACATGCGGCGGGTTTCCATTTTTGGCGCGACAGGCTCCATCGGTCAAAACACGCTTGATCTGATCCGCCGCGATCCGGCCGGATATGACGTAGTGGCAGTGACTGGCGGGCACAACATTGCGCAACTGGCGCAGGACGCGGTTGCGGTGCGGGCAGATCTGGCCGTGACAGCCTTTGAAGACCGGCTGGATGACCTGCGTGCGGCTCTTGCCGACACCGGTATCGAAGTCGCCGCAGGGCAGGCGGCCCTGACCGAAGCCGGTGCCCGTCCCGCAGATTGGGTCATGTCGGCCATTGTGGGGGCCGCCGGTCTGGCACCGGGGCTGGAGGCCCTGAAACAGGGGGCGACGCTGGCGCTGGCCAACAAGGAATCTTTGGTCTGTGCCGGAGCGCTGGTGCTGGAGACGGCGCGCCAGAACAACGCCCGCCTGTTGCCTGTGGACAGCGAACATTCAGCAGTGTTTCAGGCGTTGGTTGGCGAAGACATGGACGCGGTTGAACGTATCATCATCACCGCATCCGGTGGTGCGTTTCGCGATTGGCCATTGGACGCCTTGCGCAATGCGACCCTGAAACAGGCGTCGGCCCATCCGAATTGGGACATGGGACAGCGGATCACGATCGACAGCGCATCAATGTTTAACAAGGCGTTGGAAGTCATTGAAACGCGTGAGTATTTCGGGATATTTCCCGAACAGATCGAAGTCATCATACACCCTGAATCGATGATCCACGCGCTGGTCGGTTTCCGCGATGGCGCGTTGATGGCGCATCTTGGGGCACCGGACATGCGTCACGCCATCGGCTATGCGCTGCATTGGCCGGATCGACGCGATCTGCCGGTGGCGCGTCTGGATCTGGCCCAGGTGTCGCAACTGAATTTCCGTGCCCCCGAAGACGCGCGCTATCCCGCGCTGCGGCTGGCGCGTGATGTCATGGCCCAGGGTGGTTTGGCTGGGGCGGTGTTCAACGCGGCCAAGGAACGTGCGTTGGATGGCTTTATCGCGGGTCGGGTGGGGTTTCTCGACATGGCCGAGATCGTCGAAGAGGTTCTCACCCGGTTTCAGGCCCAGAAAGGTCCATTGGCGGGTCTTATTGATGCCCCAATGACCCTTGATAACGTGACACAAACAGACCACTTGGCAAGAGAGTATGCCGACAAGGTCATGAACGAACGGGCAGGGTAGTCTTTTGGATATTGTTTCACTCATTCCGCAATTCGGGAATGTCATTCAGACGTTGATCGCCTTTGTGGTGGCCTTGTCTGTCATCGTGGCCGTGCATGAGTATGGTCATTATATTGTCGGGCGCTGGTCCGGTATTCATCCCGAAGTGTTTTCGTTGGGGTTTGGTCCGGTTTTATACAGCCGGATCGACAAACGCGGCACCCGCTGGCAGGTGGCCTTGCTGCCGTTTGGCGGTTATGTCAAATTTCTGGGCGATGCCAATGCGGCCTCGGGCAAGGATGAGGACACCATGGCCGAAGCGTCACAGGATCCGGCATTTCTGCGCAAGACCATGCATGGCGCGCCTTTGTGGGCCCGTACGGCCACCGTGGCGGCCGGACCGGTGTTCAACTTTGCCCTGTCGATTGCGGTGTTTGCGGTGATCTTCATGTTGCGCGGTGTCGCCAGCGATCCGCTGACCGTTGGAGAACTGAAACCATTGCCCGGCAGCGTGCAGGAGTTGCGGGAGGGTGACGAAATTGTTGCCATAGCCGGAACTGCGACCCCCAAATTCGACGATGCCGACGCCTGGAGCGCCTTTGCCGCTGCCATTCCACAACAGGCCACATTGGATTACGACGTGCTGCGACAGGGCCAGGCAATGACCGTGCGCGGTCCGTACCTGTTCCCGGCTCATATCACGCTGGTTGCGCCGCGCAGCGCGGCGATGGATATCGAGCTGCAGGCAGGCGATGTCATTACGGCCGTGGACGGCAACCCGATCTTTGCCTTTGATCAGCTCAAGGAAATTGTCGAAGGTTCGGACGGGCGGGCATTGTTGCTGGACGTCTGGCGCAATGGCCAGACGCTGGAGTTTGCCCTGGCCCCACGCCGCACGGATGAACCACAGCCCGATGGCGGGTTTGTGACGCATTGGAGGATCGGCATTGTCGGTGGCATGGCCTTTGACCCGGCTACCGAAACCGCCGGCCCGTGGCAGGCATTGACCGGCGGGGTCTCCCAAACATTTGCCATCGTGCAGGGGTCGTTGTCAGGTCTGTGGCATATGGTGACAGGCGCGATCAGCACCTGCAATATGTCTGGTCCTCTGGGGATCGCCCAGACATCGGGCGAAGTGGCAAGCCAGGGAACACAGAGCTTTATCTGGTTCATTGCCGTCTTGTCTACGGCAGTGGGGCTGTTGAACCTGTTTCCAATTCCGGCGCTGGATGGCGGACATCTGGTGTTTTATGCCTATGAAGCCGTCACCGGCAAGCCGCCCAGCGATGCGGCGTTGCGGGTTCTCATGACCATCGGCTTTGGTCTGATCCTGTCGCTGATGGTGTTTGCGCTGAGCAACGATCTGTTCTGCTGATCTTTCTGAATTGGAGGGGTGGCGCGGAGTGATCGCGCCACTGCCCCAGTCCTGCCCCAGTCCTGCCACATTCGCCCGGTATTTTTGTCAGAACTGACGGGCTGTCTCTGCCGGTGGCGGGGACATGGGAAAGGACAGAAGGGACAGAAAATGAGCACTCTACAGCAGTCATATCGCGGCTTGAGTCTGGTTATGGAGCTGAATTGGGACCGGATCCTTTTCCTGGGGGCCATTGTGGTTGCCCTGGCGACCGGAGCCTGGCTGGGCGGTCTCTGATTCCCGACTGACAGGCCTGACAAGACAAGCGGTGCGCAGCCAACAGGTTGCGCGCCTTTTTCTTGGTTTTGACAACCGTCTTCAGACCCGTTAGTCACATGCTAATGCTGCCATAATTCTGGGTTTGAAAAGATGGGTTTGGGGAAAAACGTAGGAATATCCTGCGCTATGCGCAACCAGCGCTGCTATATGTTGTATCATTTCATACCGGCACTATTTCTTGTTTGCATGTCGGTGCTTATCGCGCTTGCCAGCCCGGCACAGGCGCAGAATTACCGCTTCAACTCGGTCAAAGTCGAAGGCAATCAGCGGATCGAAACGTCCACTATCATTGCTTATACGGGAATCGAACGGGGCCAGACGATTTCAGCAGGCGAGCTGAATGATGCCTACCAACGTATCCTTGACAGTGGTGTTTTTGAGACAGTCGAACTGGACCCGCGTGGCAGCACGCTGGTGATTTCAGTTGCTGAATTCCCGACGATCAACCGCGTCAATTTCGAAGGCAACCGGCGAATCAAGGACGAAGCGTTGGAAGGGCTGATCGCATCGGCGCCGCGCCGCGTGTTCAACCCGGGGCAGGCCGAAGACGATGCCGCCATCATTGCCGAGGCATATTCCCAGCAGGGCCGTTTGTCTGCCCGTGTGACGCCCCGGATCATTCGTCGCAGCGATAACCGCGTTGATCTGATCTTTGAAATTGGCGAAGGCGATACAATCGAAGTCGAACGGGTCAGCTTTGTTGGCAACCGTGTCTATTCGGACCGTCGTCTGCGTCGGGTTCTGGAAACCAAACAGGCCGGTATTCTGCGCGCCTTTATCCGGTCCGATACCCTGATCGAAGACCGCATTGAATTCGACAAGCAGGTCATGCGCGATTTCTATCTGTCGCGTGGCTATGTCGATTTCCGCGTCAACAGCGCCAACGCTGAACTGGCGCGCGAACGGGATGCGTTTTTCCTGGTTCTGGATGTGACCGAAGGTCAGCAGTTCTCGTTCGGTCAAATCAGCACTGTCAGCGAAATGTCCGAGGCAGACGCCGATGAATTCCAAGAGGCACTCAAGATCAAACCGGGCGTCATCTATTCACCGGCTCTGATCGAAAACTCGATCGCGCGCATGGAACGTCTGGCCATTCGCAAAGGTATCGACTTTTTGCGGGTTGAACCCCGGATCAGCCGCAATGATCGGGATCTGACCCTGGATGTTGAATTTGCACTGACACGTGGGCCGCGCATCTTTGTCGAACGCATCGATATCGAAGGCAATACAACCACATTGGACCGGGTGATCCGCAACCAGTTCCGGATTGCCGAAGGCGACCCCTTCAACCCGCGCGAAATCCGTCAAAGTGCTGAACGCATTCGGGCTTTGGGGTTCTTTGAAACCGCCGGGGTGGATGTGCGCGAAGGTTCGTCAACGGATCAGGTTGTGGTCGACGTCGATGTTGCCGAACAGCCGACCGGATCGCTCAGCCTGGGTGGTAGCTATTCGGTTGCCAACGGGATCGGTGTGGCGGTTGGCCTGACGGAAAACAACTTCCTCGGTCGCGGTCAAAGACTGTCGTTCCAGGTTTCGACGGCACAGGACGCAGAACAATATGTTCTGGGCTTTTCTGAACCGAACCTGCTGGGACGTCAGCTTCGATTTGATCTGGACCTGGGTTTGGCGACCGTTGATTCCAGTTTTGCCAATTATGACAGCGAAACCCTGTTCTTTCAGCCGGGCCTGACATTTCAGACCGGTGAGAATTCAAGATTGCGTCTGAAGTATTTCTGGAGCGACGACGAAATGTTGAGCCGCGGTACAGCGGTTGCATTGGGCCCGGTTCAAACCAGCGAAATCGGCCTGGGGGCTTTGACGTCCAGCGGTCTTGGGTTCACCTATACCTATGACAGCCGTTTGACTGGTCTGAACCCGAATGCCGGTTTCCTGTTCGAAGCTGGGGCAGATTATGCCGGGTTGGGTGGCGACAACAAATATGTCAAGACCAGCGCCAAGGCGATTGCTCAGACCCTTGTCCTGAACGAGGAAGTGACCCTGCGGGCCACGATCGAAGGCGGCATGTTCAATTGGCGCGGTGGCGGCAATAGCCGCACAATCGACCGTTTTCTGCTGGGGCCGGACGTGTTCCGCGGCTTTGAGCCCGGTGGTATTGGCCCACGTGACCAGTCTGTCGTGGGCGCAACGACTGTTGATGATGCATTGGGTGGCAACCTCTATGCCATTGCCAAGCTCGAAGCGGAATTCCCGCTGGGTCTTCCCGAAGAATTGGGTGTCCGGGGCGGTGTGTTCTATGACATCGGCAATTTGTGGGATCTGAAGAACGTGAACACTGCCGGTGCGACCGTGGTCGGTGCGAACAGTTCGTTCCGCCATGTTATCGGGTTCTCGGTTCTGTGGGACACGGCATTTGGTCCGCTGCGCTTCAACTTCAGCAACGCGCTCAAAAAGGAAACCTTTGACAAGGAACAATCCTTCGACCTCACGCTCCAGGCCAAGTTCTGATTGTGCCAGACCTGTTGAAACGAACACAAAACGGAATGCTGGCGATCTTTGTATCGCTGGCATTTCTTGCTTTTGAGACCGTGGAAGCGCGGGCTCAGCAATTGGGAATTCCACAAAGCGTCATTTTGACGATTGCATCCGAACGGTTGTTTGCAGAAAGCAAGTTCGGACGACGGGTTGCCCGTTTGATCGAGGCCGAGAGCGCGGTGTTGGCGGCTGAAAACCGTCAGATCGAGGCGCAATTGACGACCGAAGAACAGGAACTGACCGATCGCAGGCCGGGTATGGACGCGGATGCGTTCCGCGTTCTTGCGAATGCCTTTGACGAAAAGGTCCGCCAGATCCGACGCGAACAGGATGCCAAGGCACGCGCGTTGGCCCAACAGTCGGACAATGCCCGGATCGAATTTCTGAACGCGGCGGCTCCGGTTCTGGAGACGATGATGCGCGACGCCAAGGCGAGCGTGATTCTGGAAAGGGCCAGCGTGTTTCTCAGCGCCAATGCGACGGATGTGACTGATCTCGCGATTGCGCGGATTGATCTGGTGCTGGGAGATGGGGCCATAACAGAACAAGATCCGGATCAATAGGTCTGCTTGCCCAAAGCGCTGTGGATTGCTAGTCACACGGACAACTCGAAGAAAAGACAGGACACGCAACATGACCCAAGAGCTGAAGAGCGCAGACATCCAGATGATCCAGCGGATCCTGCCGCATCGCTATCCTTTTCTGTTGGTGGACAAGGTCATGGACATTGATGGCTACAGCTCGGCTCGGGGCATCAAGAATGTCACCATGAACGAGCCGCATTTCCAGGGTCACTTCCCCGGAACGCCGATCATGCCGGGTGTGACCATTGTCGAGGCAATGGCCCAGACCGCTGGTGTCATGCTGGGGATCGGCATGGATATGGTTGATACCGATCTGCTGATCTATTTCATGAACATCGATAAATGCAAATTCCGCCGCAAGGTGGTGCCCGGTGATGTGCTGGAAATGCATGTCACGACCGTGCGTGGCAAACCGGGTGGCAAGATCTTTAAATTTGCGGGCAAAGCCGTGGTCGAAGGGGAAGTGGCAGCCGAAGCCGAATTCACCGCCATGATCGACACACAGGGCGCCTGAGAATGAGTGGTATTCACCCCAGCGCCGTGATCGAAGAAGGCGCGCAATTGGGGGCCGATGTCGAAATCGGACCGTTCTGTGTGGTTGGCTCGGATGTCCGGCTGGGCGACCGTGTGGTGCTCAAAAGCCATGTGGTCATCACTGGCGACACAGAGATTGGGGATGACACGGTGGTCTTCTCCTTTGCCGTCATCGGGGAAATCCCGCAGGACCTGAAATTCAAGGGCGAGAAATGCCGCCTGGTGATTGGCAAGCGCAACCGCATCCGGGAACATGTGACCATGAACCCCGGAACGGAAGGTGGCGGCGGCCTGACCAAGATCGGCGATGATGGCCTGTTCATGGCGGGGTGTCACATCGCCCATGATGCCCATGTGGGCAATAATGTCATCGTGGTCAATTCGGCGGCGATCGCCGGACATTGTGTGCTCGAAGACAATGTGATCATCGGTGGGTTGTCCGGTATTCATCAATTTGTCCGCATCGGTCGGGGGGCGATTGTCGGTGCCGTGACCATGGTGACAAATGACGTCATTCCCTTTGGTTTGGTTCAGGCGCCGCGGGGCGAACTGGATGGATTGAACCTGGTTGGCCTGAAACGCCGTGGTGTCGCGCGGTCTGACATAACAGCGCTGCGGGCGGCCTTTCAGATGTTGGCACAGGGCGAAGGCACGTTTCAGGAGCGCGCCCGACGCCTGGGTGGTGAAACCGATAGCGACTATGTTCAGGAGATCGTCGATTTCGTGACCGGGAACAGCGACCGTTCTTTCCTGACACCGGGGGGCTGAACGGATGCTGGCATTGATCGCCGGAACCGGTGCGTTGCCTCGCGAACTCGTGGCGCGGCTGTCTCATCCCCCACTGGTCTGCGCCATGCAGGGGTCCGAACCCGATCAGGTGCCCGCGCAGCTGACATTTCGGATCGAAAATCTGGGCAGCTTTTTGGCCGAGCTCCAGGCCCGCGGTGTTACCGATGTCTGTCTGGCCGGTGCCGTACGCCGTCCCGCGCTGGACCCATCGGCGTTGGATGCTGCGACGTTGCCGCTGATCCCGATTCTTCAAAAGGCGCTAACCAGCGGAGATGACAATGCTTTGCGCGCCATCATGGGCTTGCTCGAAGGGCAGGGGTTCGCGGTGCGCGCGGCCCATGATATTGCCCCGGATCTTTTGATGACCGCCGGAGTGCCGACCAGCCGCCAGCCCACAGATGCGGATCGGGCCGATGTGATCCGCGCAGAGGAAATCGTGGCCGCCATGGCGGCTGCGGATACAGGTCAGGCCTGCGCGGTCCGGGGTGGTCAGGTTTTGGCGATGGAAACTGTCTTTGGCACCGACTGGATGCTGGGGACATTGGAACAGCGCCCTGATGGCTCGTCGGGTGGGGTACTGTACAAGGCGCCAAAGGCGGGCCAGGATCTGCGTGCGGATCTGCCCACGATTGGGCCCGAAACTGTAGAGATGACTGCCAGGGCGGGATTGAACGGCATTGTGGTCCAGGCCGGTCAGGTCATCGTTTTGGACCAGGAGGCCGTGATTACCGCCTGTGATCGGTTTGACATGTTCCTCTGGCTGCGAAAAGGCTGACCCTATGCGCGTCTTTCTCCTTGCCGGAGAGTTGTCGGGAGACCGTTTGGGCGGTGCCCTGATGGCAGGTTTGCGGGAATTGGTAGAAGATGTTGAATTCCAAGGGGTAGGTGGCCCATCCATGCAAGAACAGGGGCTGAGTTCTCTGTTTCCAATGGACGAACTCAGCGTCATGGGTATTTTCGAAGTCCTGCCCAAATACGCCCAACTGAAACGGCGGATCGCTCAGACCGCGCAGGCGGTTCTGGACAGCAAACCCGATGTGCTGATTACGATCGACAGCCCGGATTTTTCGTTACGGGTGGCCAAGCTGGTCAAAGCCAGCAGCTCTATTCGGACCGTGCATTATGTGGCGCCATCGGTCTGGGCCTGGCGGCCAGAGCGTGCTGCCAAAATGGCCCGGGTAATCGACCATGTTTTGGCCCTTTTGTCGTTTGAACCGCCCTATATGACTGCGGCGGGGATGGCGTGTGATTTTGTTGGACATCCCGTCGTCGCCGAACCCAAGGCAACCGACGAGGATGTCGCGCGGTTTCGCGTCGAAAGCGGCGTCGGTGATGCGCCTTATGTGCTGGCTTTGCCCGGATCACGGCGCGGCGAAGTCGGGCGACTGACGCCCGTGTTTGGAGCCGCGCTGAGCGCCTTCAAACAGCGACACCCGCAGTTTCGCATTGTTGTACCTGCGGCCGGGCCGGTGGCCAGCCTGTTACATCAAACTATGCAAAGCTGGCCCGCTGACACGATTGTTCTGGACCCGGCAGATGTGGCACGTGATCAGGCGTTGACCCGAAAACGGGCGGCGTTTGCGGGGGCGACTCTGGCAATGGCGGCATCGGGGACCGTGTCTTTGGAGTTGGCTGCCGCCCGCACGCCCATGGTCATCGGATACAATTTCAACTGGCTGACCTGGCAGATCATGAAACGCAAGGCCCTGATTGATACGGTGACCCTGGTCAATCTGGTCAGTGACACACGCGTTGTTCCCGAATGCCTTGGGCCGGAGTGTACCGCCGAGAACCTGACGCGGGCCCTGGACAGTGTGCTTGAACACCCGGAGGCCCAACAGCAGGCCATGGAGCTGACCATGCAGCGATTGGGGGAGGGCGGCGAAGCCCCGGGGCTTCGCGCTGCACGTGCGGTTCTGGCTGGGCTGGAACGCTCGGGGAAATCGAACAAGGATTGACCGCAGCCGGCGGTGTCAGCCACAGGCTATGTCAGTACCCACGCCAGATCCAACCGCCGCCAAAAATCCTGCTGCCGTCGCTTTCGTAAAACACACAGGCCTGGCCCGGAGACACGCCTTCTTCGGGGGTTAAAAGTTCGACTTCGGCCGTGGTATCTGACAGCGGGCGGATGATCGCCTCGCGTGGGGGACGGGTGGAACGGACCTTGACCGAGACATGCCATTCCTTCTGCGAGGTAAACGCCTCATCGCCCAACCAGTTGATCTCGCGGACCGGGATGGTCCGTGTCGCCAACAGCTCTTTGGGGCCGACAACGACCTGTTTGCTGTCCACATCCAGCTTGACCACATACAATGGTTCGCTCAGCCCGCCGATCCCCAATCCGCGGCGTTGACCGATGGTATAGTGGATCACCCCGTTGTGCTGGCCCAGCACACGACCATCAGAATGCACGATTTCACCGGGCTCTACCGCGCCGGGGCGCAGTTTTTCGATGACGCTGGCATAGTTTCCGTCGGGCACGAAACAGATGTCCTGGCTATCGGGTTTGTCGGCCACGGCCAACCCGTATTGCGCGGCCATCTCGCGGGTTGCATCCTTGGATGGCAAATGACCCAGCGGAAAGCGCAGATAATCCAACTGCTCTGGCGTGGTTGAAAACAGGAAATAGGACTGATCGCGATTGGCGTCTTCGGCGCTGTGCAATTCTGCACCATTGGTCCCCATCTTGCGTTGGATGTAATGCCCGGTGGCCATACAGTCGGCTTCCAGATCCCGCGCGGTTTCCAACAGGTCCTTGAATTTGACACGTTCGTTGCAGCGAATGCAGGGCACCGGCGTTGCGCCCGCCAGATAGCTGTCTGCGAATTCATCGATCACTGCATCTTTAAAGATGTTTTCATAATCCAGAACGTAATGTGGGAACCCGCGTTCTTCGGCGACACGGCGGGCATCGTGGATGTCGATCCCGGCGCAACAGGCCCCTTTTTTGGCCAGGGCAGCGCCATGGTCATACAGCTGTAGCGTCACGCCCACCACGTCATAGCCCTGATCCGCCAGATGGGCGGCCACGACCGAGCTGTCGACACCACCTGACATGGCAACAACGACCCGCGTTTCAGACGGGGGTTTGGCAAAGCCGAGTGAGTTCAGCGGTGTTTCACTGTCCAGCGCCATATCGGCGTCTCCTTGGATCCTGGGAAGGCCGTTCAGAATATATGAAAATCCTAGCGACTCTCAAGGGGTCGTTTCACACTCCATTAAGCTTGTTTGGCCACCTTGTCCCGGAAAGGACAAAGGAACGGTCATGTTTTTGAAAAAGGTTGATGGGCCACGGGCGGTTACCCTGCCTGATGGATCGGTCATGACACGTGCAGATCTTCCGCCTGTTTCGACCCGCCGTTGGGTGGCGTCGCGCAAGGCCGCAGTGGTGCGGGGGGTCCTGTATGGGTTGATCGGACAAAACGAAGCGATACGCACCTATGGGCTGAGCGATGAGGAATTTCGCAGCTGGGTTTGCGCCGTCGCGGATCACGGCGAAGATGCACTGAAGACAACCGCGTTGAAAAAGTATAGACAACCTTAAGTTGTTTTGACATAAATGTTCTCGCAGTAACGTGGAGTTAACTATTTTTGGTCACGGTTAACACAACCATGAGCTGGGGACTTACGCGGAGACAAATTATGCGCATTCTTTTGGTCGAGGACGATCCGACGACGTCAAAAAGTATCGAACTGATGCTGACGCACGCCAATCTCAACGTCTATTCGACGGACTTGGGAGAAGAAGGGATCGATCTGGCAAAACTGTACGACTACGATCTGATCCTTTTGGATCTCAATCTGCCGGACATGAACGGACACGAGGTGCTGCGCCAATTGCGTCTGGCACGGATTGATACACCGATCCTGATTTTGTCAGGGGCCGATGACACGGAAAATAAAATCAAGGGATTCGGATTTGGGGCGGACGATTACCTGACCAAACCCTTTCACCGCGAAGAGCTGGTCGCGCGAATCCACGCGATCATCCGTCGGTCCAAGGGGCATTCCCAATCCATCATACGTACAGGCAAGATTTCGGTGAACCTGGACGCCAAGACGGTCGAAGCAGAGGGGCAGGCCGTGCATCTGACAGGCAAGGAATACCAGATGCTGGAATTGCTGAGCCTGCGAAAGGGAACAACCCTGACCAAGGAGATGTTCCTGAACCATCTCTATGGCGGCATGGATGAACCCGAATTGAAGATCATCGACGTGTTTATCTGCAAGCTTCGCAAAAAGCTGAGCAATGCAACAGGCGGTGAAAACTATATCGAAACCGTTTGGGGACGTGGGTATGTCCTGCGTGAAACCCAGAACGGGGAAATGCCAGGGGCCCGGATGGCCGTTGGGGCCTGACCGCCCCTAAGAAAACGCGGGGGATGGGATCTGCTCGCAAAATTTGAGGCAGGAATCCATTTTTCCTTTTTCCAAACCGCTCAGCATGTCTTCGGGCTGGGCGGTTTTTTTGTCGGCGGGTAAACGCACAGAACCCGACCTGCAAGTTTCCCATAGGATCGAGAAATCCGAAAATCTGTGGTCGCGCTGTTGGCTCTTGCCGCGTAACGTGTATGAGGGCATCTATGACGTTCGGCGCCGATCTGGACGTGATCTTGCAGGCGCGTGACAGCGGGGGAAAACGTGGAACATCCGGTCGAAAACTTGTCGCCAGAAACTGCGCGCGAAGAATTTCTGGAGCTTCAGACTTTGCTCTGGGCCGCCAACAGAGAATACCACAGCAGCGATTCTCCATCGATCTCCGACGCCGAGTATGATGCCGCCAAACGCCGGTATCTGGCCCTGATCGAGGCATTCCCGGTTTTGGCCGCCAGCGCGACCCAAAAAGATACGGTTGGCGCACCGGTCGATGATGGTTTCGGCAAGGTCACGCATGACGTCCGAATGCTGTCTCTGGGCAACGCGTTTGAGGATGGCGACGTTCAGGCGTTTGACGCGTCCATCCGCAAATACCTGGGTCTGTCGGCGGATGCACCATTGGCCTATACAGCCGAGCCCAAAATTGATGGGCTTTCGTTGTCATTGCGGTACGAAAAGGGCCATCTGATTCAGGCGGCAACACGCGGAGATGGCGAAACCGGCGAGAATGTCACCGCAAATGCCCGAATGATCCAAGGACTTCCTCAGACGATCCAGGGCGCACCAGATCTGTTGGAGGTGCGGGGCGAGGTCTATATGTCCCATGCGGATTTTGCCGATCTGAACGCGCGCCAAACAAACAATGGCGACAAGGTTTTTGCCAACCCGCGCAATGCGGCTGCGGGGTCGTTGCGACAATTGGATGCTCGGGTCACCGAAACGCGGCCATTGCGATTCTTTGCTTACAGTTGGGGCGCCTTGTCCGAACCACTGGCATCCACGCAAATGGCTGCGATCAAACGGCTGGCCGATCTGGGGTTTGAAACCAACCCATTGACCAAGAAGTGTGAAACGCCTGAAACGCTGTTGGCACATTACCGGGACATCGAAGCGCAGCGTGCCGGTTTGGGCTATGACATTGACGGGGTGGTTTACAAGGTTGACGACCTGTCCTTGCAGGGGCGGCTGGGGTTTCGCTCGACCACGCCCCGTTGGGCGATCGCGCATAAATTTCCGGCCGAACTGGCCTGGACCCGGCTCGAAGGGATCGACATTCAGGTTGGGCGGACCGGCACGCTCAGCCCGGTCGCCCGTCTGACCCCGGTTACCGTCGGTGGCGTTGTGGTCTCCAACGCCACGCTGCACAACGAAGATTACATTCAGGGTCGCGATTCCAAAGGCGAAGAGATCCGTGGCGGCAAGGATATTCGGGTTGGTGATTGGGTACAGGTCTATCGCGCCGGGGATGTGATTCCGAAAGTGGCCGATGTGGATCTGTCGAAACGGCCAGAGGGGGCATTGGCGTTCGTGTTCCCTGATACCTGTCCCGAATGTGGCAGCGACGCGGTGCGCGAAGATGGAGATGCGGCACGGCGCTGTGTTGGAGGCATTATTTGCCCGGCCCAAGCTGTTGAGAAGCTGAAACATTTTGTCGCGCGCAAGGCCTTTGATATCGAAGGGCTGGGTGCCAAGCAGATTGAGATGTTCTATGAAGATGAACAGTTGCCCATTCGCAGCCCGGTTGACATCTTTACCCTGCAAGACCGGGACGCGAACAATTTTACCAAACTGGCCAATCGCAAGGGTTGGGGCGCGCAAAGTGTGAACAACCTGTGGCAGGCGATTGAAGAGAAACGAAAAATTGGGTTTGGACGATTGTTGTTTGCACTCGGCATCCGGCACGTTGGCGAAGCGGCATCGAATTTGATCGCCAATCACTATGGCACCTGGGAGGATTTTGAAGCCGCAATCAGCAAGGCGTCTGACCACGAAGGTCCAGAGTGGGACGGGCTGTTATCCATAGACGGAGTGGGCGAGGTCATGGCTCGGGCGCTTGTGGCGGCCTTTGAGCAGGATGCGGAACGGGCCTCGATTGACGCTCTGATTGCTCAGTTGGAAGTGCAAAAGGCGGAACGCCCCAAAATCGCCGACAGCCCGGTTGTTGGAAAGATCGTCGTGTTCACCGGAACCTTGGAAAAGATGAGCCGGGCCGAAGCCAAATCCCGTGCCGAGGCACTGGGTGCCAAGGTCTCTGGCTCGGTGTCCAAGAAAACCGATTTGCTGGTTGCAGGTCCCGGCGCAGGATCCAAGGCCAAAAAGGCGGCGGAATTGGGGGTTGAAACCGTGGATGAAGACGGTTGGTTGGCGTTGATCGAGGGATTATGAGCGGACGTCCTGAATCCCTTTTCCCGCTGTTTGCGGGGTTGGAAACGCTTGACGGTGTTGGGCCCAAGACCGCACGTCTATTGGAACAGTTGGACCTGAAAACACCGCGTGATGTGTTGTTTTCGCTGCCGTATTCAGTGATCGACAGACGACGACGCGATACGGTTCAAGGGGCCGAGGTTCCAGGCACGTTGACTGTCGAAGTGACAATCGGTGCGCACCGACCGGCCCGCAATCGTGGCGGTGCCTATCGTGTGCATGTCGAAGATGCACAGACCGAATTTCAGCTGGTGTTTTTCCACGGACGCAGCCGTTATCTCGAAGCACAGATTCCGACAGGTAGCCGCCGGGTTGTGTCTGGCAAGCTCGAGATGTTTGACGGAATGTTGCAGATGGTGCATCCCGATCATATGGTTCCTGTAGACGAGGCGGATACGATCCCGGACTTCGAACCGGTGTATCACCTGACACAGGGTGTCACACAAAAAACCATGGCCAAGGCGGTGGCGCGAACCCTGACGCGGAGTCCTGAGCTGGTCGAGTGGATTGACCCGTCGCAGGTCAAATTCGAAAACTGGCCGACCTGGCAGGAGGCAGTTTTCGCGGCACATGAGCCCCAGGGGGCTGACGATCTGGCCCCACACGCTCCGGCGCGGGCGCGTCTTGCCTATGACGAATTGATGGCGCATCAGTTGACCCTTGCATTGGCACGCCAGCGTGAACGCAAGGCACAAGGGATCAGCAGTTCAGGGGACGGGCGGCTGCGGGCGCGGGTGCTCGCAGCCTTGCCATACAAGCCGACCGGGGCTCAATTGCGGTCGATGGACGAGATCGCTGCCGATATGGCAGATGATCATCGCATGAACCGATTGTTGCAAGGTGATGTCGGGGCAGGGAAAACCCTGGTGGCCTTTATGGCGTTGCTGACCGCTGTCGAAGCTGGCGGACAAGGAGTGTTGATGGCGCCCACGGGTATTCTGGCCCAGCAGCATATGGAGGGGCTGAAGCCGCTTGCCGAAGATGCAGGCGTGGTGGTTGAGCTGTTGACCGGGCGTGACAAAGGCAGCGAACGCCGGGCCAAGCTGGACGCGTTGAAACGCGGTGCCATCCAGATCCTGGTCGGGACCCACGCGGTGTTTCAGGCCGATGTTTCTTTTGCCGATTTACGATTGGCGGTGATTGACGAACAACACCGTTTTGGAGTGCAGCAACGGCTGGAACTGGCGAAAAAAGGTGTGGCAGCGGATGTCCTGGTGATGACGGCGACACCGATCCCACGATCTTTGTCGCTGGCGCAATACGGCGACATGGATGTATCGGTGCTGGATCAAAAGCCGCCAGGGCGCAAACCCATTCGAACGGCGGTGATCGCAACCGAACGTATGGACGAAGTTGTGTCCCATCTGCGCGAAGCCGTGTCTCAGGGGCGTCAATGTTATTGGGTATGCCCGTTGGTGGATGAATCCGAGGTCAGCGACCTGACAGCTGCCGAAGAGCGGTTCAAGCATTTGCGGGCGGTTCTGGGTGACGGGGTTGTTGGTCTGGTGCATGGTCAGATGCCCGTGGCGGACAAGGACGCGGCAATGGTGGCCTTTCAGAATGGCCAGACCCAGGTTCTGGTCGCGACCACGGTGATCGAAGTTGGGGTGAACGTGCCCAATGCGACGATCATGGTGATTGAACGGGCCGAAACCTTTGGGTTGGCACAGCTACATCAGTTGCGGGGACGTGTGGGGCGCGGCGAGGCCGCGTCGACCTGTTTGCTGATGTATCAGGCACCGTTGACCGAAGGCGGGCGACGGCGGTTGGAACTGTTGCGCGAAACCGAAGATGGGTTTCGCATTGCCGAAACCGATCTGGAAATGCGCGGGGCAGGCGATATGATCGGAACGGCGCAATCCGGGCTGCCCCGTTTCCAGGTGGCAGATCTCGAACGACAGGCTGGATTGATGGCCGTGGCCCAAAGCGATGCACGGGCCCTGCTGGCAACAGATCCGGCTTTGCAATCCCCACGAGGACAGGCAGCGCGGGTGCTTCTGTGGTTGATGAAACAGGATCAAGCCATTCGTTTGATTTCAGTTGGTTAGCAATTTTCCCCTGAAAAGTTCACAAATGTTCTCAAAAAGTTCTTTACTTGAGCCCCTGAAAGTGAGAACAAAAGGTCAACAAACGCTTAACGGCATCCCGCGCCACCTGGCACGGATCGCCCCAAGGAGGTTTCGTCATGCTGACCCAGATCAAGACTGTTATCACCCGTTCCCAGGCAACATTGCTTCAGGATGCGATTGGTGCGGCTTCGCTCTGTGTCATGTTGTGGGGGGCCTTGCATCTACCCGGCTTGAACTGAGCTTTTGATTTACCTGTTTCTGCCTGCGCTCTCGTGCCAACACATCCGCATCCTGTCCCAATGATGATTGAGGGGTGACCTGCCAAACCGATCCCTTCCCGGACCCGCCTCATGGTCCAACCGGATGTGTTTTGGATCCCACATGAGAACCGCAATGCCTGCCGCCGCCATTCCTGCCCGGAATGTGCGGCGGTTTTTTTTGTGGGGTATACAAGAAAGTCGAACGTGACAAATACCTGCGTGGCGAGACGGCACGTCGATTGGCTGGGCAGATGACTCGGAGGTTCCAAACCGGGGAGACACCGATGTCATCTATATGCAACAAACCGCGCGCGGGGCAGCGCCCTGCGCGCGGCCACGCCCAACGGCCGGCGCTCCATCTTTGATGGAGGTCCGGTGGGCGGGAGCGCACCAAATGGCTCTCCTGCGTCCGGCCTTTTCAGAAACCCGGATTTGCCTGGGTCAGGCGCAGTTTTCTTGCTGTGCCTGCGCAAAGGCTTCGGCTGTCGCGTCCAGCGCCAAAAGGATGGATGCGTGCCGGTTTTTGAATTCACGGGCCGGAATCAACACCTCAAGCCCGTCAAAAGGTGCATCGGGGATCGGACCATCCGAGCGCAGCATGGCCTTGAGCTGGGAGCGGGCCGTTTCAATTTCGGCTTGGGTTCGACCAATCACCGCAGATCCGACCACGGCAGCAGCGGCCTGACCCAAGGCACAGGCCTTGACGTCCTGACCAAAGGCGACGACCTGACCGTCTTCGACCTTCAGATCAACTGTGACCGTTGATCCACACAGTGGAGACCGTTTTTTGACCGACGCATCGGGGTCGCTCAGACGGTCGAGATGGGGGATATCCGCCGCAAGTTCGAGAATTCGGGCGGAATATAGTTTGATCAGATCGCTTTCGCCGGACATTGAGGCTTTCCCTGACTACTGGTCCCTCATAAATAGGGTCTCGGTTCCCCGATGCAAAAGGTTTTTATGCGATGCGTTTCGATCCCGCCACTCTTGTTTATAATGACGCAGGTTTGATCCCCTGTATTGCCCAGGCCGAAGGCACCGGTGAGGTGTTGATGATGGCCTGGATGAATCAGGACGCAGTGACCAGAACCCTGGAAACCGGCCAAGTGACCTATTGGTCCCGATCGCGTCAAGCCTTTTGGATCAAGGGGGAAACATCGGGCCACACACAAACGCTGATCGATCTGCGGGTCGATTGTGATCGTGATTGTTTGCTGGCCATCGTACGCCAAAACGGACCTGCCTGTCACACCAATCGCCGCAGCTGTTTTTATACTTCTGTACGTGACGGTGAGGACGTGGAGTTGATGCAGCCGATGCTTTGATCCGGTCGTCGAATTGGCTCGTGCCGAGCCAAGCCTGCGGCGCAGGTATTTTTGACCAGAAAGAAGCAGGGGCAGGTCAGAGACCGACGATCTTGCGTATATCGGCAGGGGAGAGGCCGTCCTGCCGGTATTTTGCAATGGCCCGGGCGTCGTCTCGTTTGGCCAGCCGTTTGCCGGCGTCATCTCGGATCAGATCGTGGTGGTGATACACCGGAGTTGGCAGCCCTAGCAGCAACTGAAGAAGGACATGAATGGGTGTGGCATCAAACAGATCGGCCCCCCGTACCACATGGGTTATGTTTTGGTCTGCGTCGTCCACAACCACCGAGAGGTGATAGGATGTGCCCATGTCCCTGCGCGACAGCACCACATCGCCGATGGTCTGTACCATCTGATCTGTGGTGCGCGTGATATGTCCGGTTTCCTGGCACAGGCCGTGACCGTCTTCGACAAAGTGGCAGGCCACGCCCCCGGAAAGCGAGGCCGCGGCCTGTTTCGTGGCTGCCGCCATGTTCAACCTGAGAGGAATGCCACGCGGTCGTTCTGAACGTTTGGACATGTCCAGATCAGACAATGGTCGACAGGTGCCAGGGTAGACAATGCCGTCCGGCCCCAACAGGGGTGCGCCTTCCTGTGGTGCGGATGCGGCGGCGGCAATGTCTTTCCTGTTGCATGTACAGGGATACAGCAGGCCCAGGTTCCACAGGTGATCCAAGGCTGTGTCATAAGCCGATTGACGGTCTGATTGGCGCATCACCGGCTCAGGCCACGACAGGCCCAACCAGCGCAGATCGTCATAGATCTGTTCTTCCCAATGTGTACGGGCCCGGGATTGGTCGATGTCCTCGATTCGCAACAGGAATTGGCCACCGGCCCGTTCGGCCATATCCCAAGCCAGCAAGGCGGAAAACGCGTGCCCCAAATGGAGGGGCCCGGTTGGAGAGGGCGCAAATCGGGTGGTGAGAGTCACGCTTTTTTAATCACATACACGTCAGATTTCAGATCAATGCCAGGCAGGTGCGGGCCGTATTCCCTGAACAGCAGATGGGCCGCGGCGCAATCGACCCATTCGCTGATCTTGCTGGTATAGGCAGGGTCGGCCAAGGCGTGATCGTTCAAGGAGAATGCAAACAGGCCCTGGCGGGGCAAGGCATGCAAGATCAGGTCAAAAACGTCTGGCGGAGCACCGCCAACCCCCAGCAGGCCGGCACCAGCGACGGCCCGATAGCGATCTTGAGCAATGGGTCGGGGATCGTCCAGGCTGATCTGTTCAAGCCTGCGATAAATCCCCTTGGCACGGGCGCTGTCGATCATGTCTGCTGAAAGATCCATACCATCGACCGTGTGAAACCCGACACGTTTCAATTCCTGCCCGCATAGACCGGTGCCGCATCCATAATCCAGAACCTCAGTGTCCGGTTCGGGCAGAAACTGCCATAGGGCATCAGCCACACGGCCGGGCGTCGCATAGCCGTTTTCTGCGATTTCCCGATCATAGGACTCTGCCCATTTGTCGTAATGGCTACGGGTTTCCTCGGGGGTGTCGAGATCGTAGGTCTTGTCCAGAAATGAGTTGCTCATGCAATCAGGATAGGCGCAGCATTGGCCGTTCGTCCAGTTGCAAGTGACAGCCAGGACCCGTTATGGGCCGATTTCGCCAAGCCAATCGGTCCACACGGATTTTGCACGGTCGGTATAGGCCTTGTAGCGGTCCTTGCGTCCTCGGCGGCCACCCTTGAGCCCATCAACCGGGCGGAACAGGCCAAAGTTGACGTTCATGGGTTGAAAGGTCTTGGCCTCGGCACCGCCCGTGATGTGATGGACCAAGGCACCCATGGCGCTGTCCTGTGGCACGACGGGACAGTCGCGGCCCAGGATTTCACAGGCGGCCATACGACCCGCAAGCAACCCCATGGCGGCGCTTTCGACATAGCCTTCGACTCCGGTGATCTGTCCGGCGAACCGAATGTGCGGCTTGGACTTTAACCGCATCTGAGCGTCCAGCAAAGTGGGCGAATTCAAAAAGGTATTCCGGTGGATGCCACCCAATCGGGCAAAGCTGGCATTCTCCAAACCGGGGATCATCCGCAGCACGTCGGTCTGGGCGCCGTATTTCATTTTTGTCTGGAACCCGACGATATTAAACAACGTACCCAGCGCATTGTCTCGACGTAGCTGCACCACCGCATAGGGTTTGGTGTCGGGGTGGTGCGCATTGGTCAGGCCCACGGGTTTCATCGGGCCAAATCGCAATGTTTCGCGACCGCGTTCGGCCATGACTTCGATCGGCAGGCAGCCGTCAAAGTAGCCGGCGGTTTCACCATCGTGGAATTCGGTTTTATCTGCGGCCAACAGCGCGTCGATAAAGGCTTCGTACTGCGCCTTGTCCATCGGGCAGTTGAGGTAGGCGGTGCGCTCTTCTTCAGTTTCACCCTTGTCATAACGCGACTGCATCCAGGCCTGGGACATGTCGATGCTTTCGGCATAGATGATCGGGGCGATGGCGTCGAAAAAGGCCAACGCTTCGGCACCGGTTTCGGCCTGGATCGCCTGGCCCAAGGTGCCAGAAGTCAGCGGCCCGGTGGCAAAGATCCAGTTTCCCTCCGTAGGCAGCGTGGTGATTTCTTCGTAGCTGACCGACACATTGGGGTGGGCTGTTAATTTGGCGGTAACGGTTTCGGCAAAGGGGTCGCGGTCGACGGCCAGGGCACCACCGGCGGGCAGACGATGCGCATCAGCCGTGGCCATGATCAACCCATTGGCCGCCCGCATTTCCCAATGCAGCAGGCCGACAGCATTCTGTTCGCTATCATCGGAACGGAACGAATTGGAACAAACCATCTCGCCCAGATGGCCGGTTTTATGGGCAAAGGTTTCGACCTTGGGGCGCATTTCATGGATTACCACCTGAACGCCCATTTCAGCAGCCTGCCAGGCCGCTTCGGATCCGGCCATGCCGCCGCCAACGATATGCAATATCTGTGTCATGAAGGGCGACATAGGGCAGGGCGCGGGATTGCGCAACTGCTGAGCGGTCATGAAAGAGTGCGGAATTGAACCGGACCCGTGGTGCAGGCCATTTTGTATGTGAAGGAAGATGAAGAGTATTTGGGGTCGCCGGGCGGGAATGTCGAACCGGGGAGAGAGACCCGGTTTGGAGGGACCTTCCGCCACTCGGCGACCCAAATGACTGCGGGTCATTTCGGACCCTGTCCAACCTTTGCCATAGTGTTGCCGTTTTTAAAAGACGGAAATTGGAAACAATTCTGCTGAATTGGCGAAACGATCCATCCCGGGTCGCCAATGTCCAGATTTCGCCCAATTTGAGAGAAATGATATCTCCCCGTAATTATTTGATTTATTTATAATAATGAGAAAAACTGGACGGCGGCCCCGTGTCAACAGGGCCGCTAAAATGTGAATCAGCCTTGGTCCCAGTCTGGTTTGCGTTTGTCGACAAACGCGGCCATGCCTTCGATCGTATCCCGGTACAGCAGATTTTCGACAATCACGTCACTGGTATAGGCATAGGCCTGATCCATCGGCATCTGCAATTGTTCATAGAAAGCTTGTTTCCCGATCTTGACCGCTGCGCCCAGTTTTGAAGCGATGGTTTCTGCCAGGTGACGGGTTTCATCGACCAGTTGATCGGCCGGAACGGCGCGATTGAGCAGCCCCAATTCAACGGCGCGGTCCGCCTCGACAAAATGACCGGTGGTGAGCAGTTCAAACGCCGGTTTGCGTGGGATGTTCCGACTAAGCGCGACCATCGGGGTCGAACAGAACAGACCAATATTGACACCGTTGACCCCGAATCGCGTGCCCTCGGCGGCGATGGCCAGATCGCAGGAGGCAACCAGCTGGCATCCGGCGGCAGTGGCAATACCGTGAACCTGGGCAATCACGGGCTGGGGCAGGGATTGCAGCCCCATCATGACGCTGGTGCAGCGGGCGAACAGGCTTTGAAAATAGGCGCGGCCGCCGTCTTCGTTTTGGCGCCCCGCTGTCATCTGTTTGATGTCATGGCCTGCGCAGAACGCCTTGCCCGCACCCGACAGGATGACCGCGCGAATGGTGGGATCATCGCGTAGCGCGTCGATCTGGTCCTGCAACGCAGCCAGCATTTCGTCTGACAGCGCATTCATGCGCTCGGGTGCGTTCATCTTCAGATGGGCGATTGCCCCTGTGTCGTGACGTTCCAGAATTGTCATCTTGCCCTTCTCCCTTGGCTTGGGGCAACTCTAGGGGGAGAATACAGAAAGGAAAAGCATGGCTCTGGCCCTGAACCGTGACGAATTGACCAAATATCTGGCCGAGGTATTTCCACAGGTCAAAGAAGATTTTGCCATTGATGTGCTGAGCGACGAGGGCGTGACCATGCGCCTGTTGACGGCCGAACGACACTTGCGCCCCGGGAGAACTGTTTCCGGCCCGTCGATGTTCGCGTTGGCAGATGTTTCCGTCTATGCGCTGGTGCTGTCGCGGCTGGGGAAAAAGGCCTTGGCCGTGACCACAAATTGTTCGCTGGATTTCATGCGCAAACCCGAGGCCGGGGCCGATGTCGTGGCGCAGGCCCGATTGCTGAAATTGGGCCGCACCCTGGCGGTGGGCGACGTGCACATGTTCTCCCAAGGTTCGGATAAAATGGTGGCCCGGTCTACCATGACCTATTCCATTCCGCCTGAACGTTGAATCCTGACAGAACAGAAAAAGCCCCGAAACCAACGGTTTGCGGGGCTTTTGTTATTTATGGTTGCCGGGTTTGATCAGGGGATCAGCTTTTTGACATACCCGGGCAGGGCAAAGGCAGCCTTGTGGATTTCCGGGTTGTAATAGTCGCACTCGAAACCGGCGGCGGCAAAACGCGCCTGAACGGTGGCCAGATCCACGTCGCGCCCTTTGGCCGAATGGCTGCCCCAGCCAAACGCCATCGGACCACCCGCATAGGTGGGGATCGACGCGATATAACAGGACGCATCAGAAAACAGCGCCTGAAAGGCCCGCATGGTGTTGGTCAGCTCGTCGCCCTGCATGAACGGCACGCCGTTCTGGGTGACGATGATGCCCTCTTCTGTCAGGGCGCGGGCCGCGTGGCCATAGAAGGTGTCTGTGAACAGCACTTCGCCCGGGCCAATGGGGTCGGTTGAATCGACGATGATCACGTCGAACTTGTCCTGCGTGTCACGCATGAACGCAGCGCCGTCGTTGATCACCAGTGTCAAACGCGGATCGTCAAAGGCACCTTGGCTGAGCATCGGCAGATACTCTTTCGAGAAATCCACCACGCCAGCGTCGATTTCGACCATGGTGACGTGTTCGACCGACTGGTGACGCAGCGCCTCGCGGGCCATGCCGCCGTCGCCGCCACCAATGATCAAAACACGTTTTGCATTGCCATGCGCCAGAATTGGCACATGGGTCAGCATCTCGTGATAGATGAAGTTGTCGCCTTCGGTGGTTTGCACCACATCGTCCAGCGTCAGGATGCGGCCGAATTGGCCGTTCTGGAACACCTTCAGGCGTTGGTGTTCGGTCTTGCTGTCATACAGCATCTCGTCCACACGCAGGGACTGCGCATAGTGGGCGTGCAGCTTTTCGGTGATCCAGGTTTCGCTCATGCCGCAACTTCCTTGGCAATCAGCTCTTCTCCGCGCAGCAGTTCACGCACTTCGACCTGATCGGTGTCAAAAGCGGCCTTCAGCACGTCAACAGCTTTCCATGGTTCTGCATCGCCACACATGAACACGTCAAACGCGCCATAGCCGATTTCCGGCCATGTGTGCACCGAGATGTGGCTTTCGGCCAGAACGGCCACGCCAGACACGCCCTGAGGCGAGAATTTATGGGTGTGGATGTGCAGCAGCGTTGCACCACAAACATCAACGCAATCACGGAACGCCTGCTGGATGCGGGTTTCGCAGTCCAGGCCTGTTCCCTTCATCACTTCGATGATCAGGTGGGTTCCGGCAAAAATCTTGCCGTCACGACGGATAAAGTGATCTTCGCGATCTGCTTCTACAACAGCATCGATGTTCGCAGCCGTCAGACTGCGTGTGGTATCTTCCTCTTGGGCGCCTGTCTCCAGACCGATCCCCAGTTGGAAGAGGTTGGCGTCCTTCATGACACTCCCCTTCGTTCCAGTAGATGACAATCCAGCCGGCCCTTAGCGCCCCCCCGAATAAGAGTTCAGGGTTGGGATCGGTACCGAAAGTGAGGCGCAGATATGGCGCATCCCGGATTCGATCAAGCAAATTCTTTGGTTTGCTGTGGAAAACTTGCCACAGGCAAAAAAAGGGCCGGGGTTTCCCCCGGCCGTCAGGTGGTTCTGGCTATCCCGGGGATCATGGGCGCCAGAACGGAAGAGTCGCTTGATAATGTGCCTCGGCGCGGGTCAGCCCGATGTCCTGCAACTGTTCGGGCGTCAGGTGACGCAGATGTTTGCGTGTGCGTTGGCGCAGGGTCCATTTGGTGACCAGGACTGCGAAACCGACGGCCCATTGCGCCAGAACGGGCAGGGCAGGGCGGCTGTTGAGGTAAGCCATATGGGGGGAGGCTATGTGTGCAGTGTTGGTCATCTTGGTGGTCCCGTAAATTGTATTGATACATTCCTGTAGATTTGCTACAAAGATTTGATACAATGAATCACATATGTCGTCCAAGGAAGGATTGTAATGGATACAATTTGGCCGGAGACGCTCGGAAAAGCGAGCGGTCCTAAGTACAAGATTGTATCGGATACAATTCGCAAGGCGATTGATCAGGGTGCATTGGAAACCGGAGCCAAGCTGCCGCCGGTACGTGAATTGGCCTATCGGCTCAGCATAACGCCGGGCACAGTCGCGCGCGCCTATACGGTGCTGACCGAAGAAGGCGTGTTGCAGGCCGAAGTCGGCCGCGGGACCTTTGTGGCGGATCCGGTCAAACCAACACCGGATGATGTCTGGGCACGGCAGCTGGATTTGACTGGCGGCAAACCTGGCAACATGGTCAGCCTGTTCAGCCCGCGATTGCCGGATGTCGGTCAAGTGTCTGCTCTGCGCGAAGCGTTGGTCAAGGTCGCGGAAACAACAGATCCGCATGATTTTCTGAACTACCCGACACGCAGCGCGTATCGGGCCACCCGTCAGGCAGCCGTGGATTGGCTGTCGGATTTGCCACTGGGGTCGTTGACCGATCGGGATCTGGTTTTGACCCACGGGGGACAGAATGGGTTGCTGGTTACTTTGCAGACCATTCTGTATGGACCCAATCCGGTCGTTTTGGTCGAAGACCTGTCTTATGCCGGGTTCCGGCGTGCTGCTGATCTGTTGCGCGCGCAGGTGGTGGGTGTTGAAATGGATGAACAGGGGATCATTCCTGAATCGCTGGAGATGATGGCGCGCCGCACCCGGGCGCAGGTGGTCTGCACATCCCCCGAGGTACATAATCCGACCGGTGCCCACACACCGCTGGCCCGACGCAAGGAAATTGTGGATGTGGCGCGGCGGTTGGACCTGCAGATTGTCGAGGATGATTGTTACCGCGTCGGAGAGGCACGCGCGCCCAGTTATCGGGCGCTGGCCCCGGAACGTGGATGGCATGTGTCGTCGATTTCCAAGACATTGACACCCGCGTTGCGCGTTGGGTTTGCAATTGCCCCACAGGACAAGGGTCCGGATCTGCGGCGCACTGCCGAACACGGGTATTTTGGATTGGCGCAGCCGCTCAAGGAGCTGGTTTTTGTCCTGCTGACCGACCCCAGGACCCGCCAGTTGGCCCGGGACGTCCAGGCGGTGATCGAAGAATATGTGCGCGTTGCCGTCAACATGCTGGGGGCCTTTGATCTGGTTTGGGATGCAAAGGTTCCATTTGTCTGGCTGCACCTACCGCCGGGATGGCGTGCAGCAGCGTTCACCCGGGCGGCTGAGGCCGAAGGGGTGCAGATCCGGTCGGCAGATGAATTTGCCCTCCGAGACGGGCGCGCACCCCACGCAGTGCGGATCGCGATCAATGGTCAGGTTCCGATTTCCGTGTTCGAAGATGCCATGCAGCGGCTGCGGGCGTTGCTGGACAACCCGCCAGAGCAGATCAGCGTCTGATTTATGGGGTATTATAATACCTAATTTCTAACCTATTGAAAATGTTTGACTAAAATAGATTTACTGGTGTTGACTGGACCAAGGGATCCCCGTAAACCCCGTCCATCGAATTCGGACGGTTCGCCTGGCGGGCCGTCCTTCACGTCAAACAGGATTTACCTGCCATGAAAACCTTTTCTGCAACACCTGCAGATATCGACAAGAAATGGATCCTGATCGACGCCGAAGGCGTTGTTCTGGGCCGTCTGGCGTCGATTGTGGCCATGCGTCTGCGTGGCAAGCATAAAGCGTCGTTCACTCCGCATATGGATATGGGCGACAACGTCATCATCATCAACGCCGAAAAGATCCAGATGACCGGCAAGAAGCGCGAAGAGCACTTCTACTGGCACACGGGTCACCCCGGTGGGATCAAGTCGCGCACCAAACAGCAGATCCTGGACGGCGCTCATCCCGAGCGTGTTGTCATGCAGGCTGTCAAGCGCATGCTGCCCGGCAACCGTCTGGCGCGCCAGCAGATGACCAACCTGCGTATTTATGCCGGTGATCAGCACCCGCATGAAGCCCAGGCCCCCGAAGTTCTGGACGTCAAGTCCATGAACAAGAAGAACACGCGGAGCTAATGACCGATGGTTGATCAGATCAATACTCTCGAAGAGCTGAGCGCCGTCGCAGGCGTCGAAGCAGTGGCCGAAGAAATCGTTTCGCGCGAACCCGTGCGTGACGAGCTGGGCCGTTCCTATGCCACAGGCAAGCGTAAAGACGCTGTTGCACGCGTTTGGATCAAGCCGGGTTCCGGCAAGGTCATCGTCAACGGCAAGGACCAGGACAAGTATTTTGCCCGTCCGGTTCTGCAGTTGATCCTGCGCCAGCCATTCCAGGTTGCCGGTGTCGAAGGCGAATTCGACGTCTTTGCAACCGTCAAAGGTGGCGGCCTGACCGGTCAGGCCGGTGCGGTCAAGCACGGCATCTCCAAAGCCCTGCAGCTGTACAACCCGTCGCTGCGTGGCGCACTGAAAGCTGCTGGCTTCCTGACCCGTGACTCGCGCGTTGTGGAACGTAAGAAGTTTGGTAAGGCAAAAGCCCGTAAGAGCTTCCAGTTCTCCAAGCGTTAATCTTCGAGTTCGAGATTTTGGAAAAGGCCGCGCCATTCAGCGCGGCCTTTTTTGTGCGGCGTCCGTTTTCAAAAGGGGCGCCATGGCGCATACGGTTCATCTGCGTTCTGGCCACGCAGGCCCCGGGGGACGCTGTCCCCCAAACCCCCTGAGGTATTTGGAACCAGAAAGAAGCAGGTTCCACCCGGGAAAGAGCGGTGCGCGATGCATGGCTTGCGCGGCTGTCCGGGGTGGCAAATGGTTGTGACGCCTGAACAATCGGTGTAACCCAGAGAACAAGATATATCAGACCGATTGGATGGGCCTTTGAAGACTGTCATTCTTGCCGGAGGATTGGGGACGCGGATCAGCGAAGAATCCCATTTGCGTCCCAAACCCATGATCGAAATCGGCGGGCGACCCATTCTGTGGCACATCATGAAGCTGTATGGCCACCACGGGATCAATGAGTTCGTGATTTGTTGCGGATACAAGGGGTATATGATCAAGGAGTATTTCGCGAATTACTTTTTGCATATGTCCGATGTGACCATTGATCTGAGCGACAATTCAATGGAAGTGCACAATCAGGCCGCGGAACCGTGGAAAATCACATTGATTGATACCGGCGAACTGACCCAGACCGGGGGACGTATTGCCCGCGTTGCCCCCTATTTGGATGACACGTTTTGCCTGACATATGGCGATGGGGTTTCCAATGTCGATATCGAAGGTCTGGTGGCGTTTCACAGGGCACAGCGCACCGAGGCGACCGTGACTGCTATTCAGCCAGCGGGACGGTTCGGCGCCTTGGGGATCGAAGGTGATCGGGTGACGTCTTTTCAGGAGAAACCGCAGGGTGACAATCGGTGGATCAACGGTGGGTTCATGGTGTGTGAACCGTCGATCTTTGACCGGTTGGATGGGGACTCCTGTATCTTTGAGAAGGCACCGTTGGAGAGTTTGGCGCGGGATCGTCAGTTGAGCCTGTGGAAACACACGGGATTCTGGATGGCGATGGACACGTTGCGCGACAAGACCCAGTTGGAAGAGATGTGGGCCACGGACAAAGCCCCCTGGAAGGTCTGGGAGCCGCTGCGCGGATGAGTTTCTGGTCGGGAAAACGGGTTCTGGTCACGGGGCACACAGGATTCAAGGGGAGCTGGCTGTCACTTTGGTTGTGCGAGCTGGGGGCAGAGGTCTTTGGTCTGGCGTTGGAGCCGGACACAGAGCCGAGCCTATTTGAACAGTTGCAACTGGCCGAGCGGATGGATCACCGGATTGGCGATATCCGCGATGCCGTCGTGCTGAGCGAGCGGGTGAAAGAGGTGCAGCCGGATGTCGTGTTCCATCTGGCGGCGCAGCCGTTGGTATTGGCGTCCTATGATGATCCGCTTGAGACCTGGGACACCAATGTCATGGGCACGGCCCATATGCTGGACGCCTTGCGTCAGCTGGACAAATTATGCGCCGCGGTGATGATCACAACTGACAAGGTTTATGAGAACCGCGAATGGATGCATCCCTATCGTGAGGACGACCGGCTGGGGGGGCATGATCCTTATTCCGCATCCAAGGCCGCCTGTGAGCTGGTGATTTCGAGTTATCGCAAGTCATTCTTCAAGGACCGTCCGGTTCAATTGGCATCCGCCCGAGCCGGCAATGTCATCGGTGGTGGCGATTGGGCCGAAAACAGGCTCCTGCCAGATATCATCCGGGCCTTGTCCGTCGGAAAACCGGTCGCGGTGCGGAACCCGCACGCGCGCCGTCCGTGGCAACATGTATTGGAGCCATTGTCGGGGTATCTGCGGTTGGCCGAACATATGGTCAAGCGACAACATTATGTAAACGCGTATAATTTTGGCCCTGAGGCCGCGGATGTGAAATCGGTTGGCGATCTGGTTCTGGGTGCGTTGGCACATTGGCCGGGGCAATGGTTGGACAAATCCGACCCCGACGCGCGCCACGAAGCCGGGTTGCTGAGCCTGGGCATTGAACAGGCGCGATCGGATCTGCGATATTCACCGCGCTGGGATTTCGCGCAGGGGTTGCACAAGACCGTCGATTGGTACCGCGCCGTGCATGAAGGCGAGGATCCGCTGGTCATCACACGACGCCAGATTGCAGAGTTTGGTGCGCCATGATCTTTGACCCGCTTGCTCTGTCCGGGGCCTGGGAAATCAAACTGCAGCGGCGCGAGGATGATCGCGGTTTTTTTGCCCGGATGTATTGCGACACTGAATTTGATGCCCATGGGTTGAATACCACATGGGTGCAAATGAACGTGTCGATGAGCCGGGAGTGCGGCACATTGCGCGGCCTGCATTTTCAACGCGAACCGGCGGCCGAAGTCAAAGTGGTGCGGGCGCTGCGTGGGCGGGCCTGTGATGTGATCGTGGACCTGCGTGCTGGCTCGGCGACGTTCGGACAAAGCTGTAGCGTCATTCTGGACCAGGATGCGTTGAACGCCATCTATGTACCCAAAGGGTTCGCCCATGGATTCCAGACCTTGGAACCTGACACCGAATTGCAATATCTTCATTCCACCGCCTATGCCCCTGGGCACGAAGGCGGCATCAATCCGCTGGATCCTGCCCTGAACATCAATTGGCCGCTAGCGGTCAGCAACATGTCGGACCGGGATCGCAATTTGCCTGCGCTACAGGAGTGCGCGCCGTTATGACTCAGACTTGCCGCCATTGTGACACGCCGTTGACGCTGGATTTTCTGGATCTGGGGTTTGCGCCCCCGTCGAACGCCTATGTCGCGCCTCAGGGTCTGTCGCAACCTGAAATGACCTTTCCTTTGCGGATCAAGGCCTGTCCAAACTGTCGTCTGGTGCAGACCGAAGATTTTGCGGCCGCTGATCAGTTGTTTACTGACGAGTATGCCTATTTTTCGTCGATGTCGCGCAGTTGGCTGGATCATGCCTCGCGCTATGTGGCGATGATCACCGAACGGCTTGGGCTGGACGCGACCAGCCATGTGATCGAAGTCGCGTCCAACGATGGCTATCTGCTCAGGAATTTTGTTGCCTCGGGTATTCCCTGTTTGGGAGTCGAACCGACTGAAAGCACTGCCAAAGCCGCCGAAGCATTGGGGGTTCCGGTGCTTCAGACGTTTTTTGGCGAGAAGATGGCCCCGGATCTGCCAAGGTCCGATTTGGTTCTGGGCAATAACGTCTATGCGCATGTCCCTGATATCAATGATTTTACCCGCGGATTATGCGCTGTCTTGAAACCTCAGGGTGTGGTGACATTGGAGTTCCCGCATCTGATGCGGTTGGTCGAATTCAACCAGTTCGACACGGTGTATCATGAACATTTTTCGTATCTGTCGCTGATGGCAGTCGAACATGTCATGCAGGCTGCGGGATTGCGTGTGTTCGACGTCGAAGAGCTGGCGACACATGGGGGCAGTCTGCGGATCTATGCCTGCCGAACGGACGCCGACTACGTCGAAACCCAGACTGTGGCGGCTGTCCGGGCCGAAGAGGCCGCGCGGGGTATGGATACGGATGCCTATTACACCGCGTTTCAGGCCAAGGCAGAACGGGTCAAGGATGATTTCCTGCGCTTTCTGTTGCAGGCCAAGGCAGAGGGAAAATCTGTTGCGGCCTATGGTGCTGCGGCCAAGGGCAATACGTTGATGAATTTTGCAGGTGTCAAACCTGACCTGGTGCCTTTTGTATGTGATGCTGCGCCGTCCAAACAGGGAATGCTGATGCCGGGAAGTCATGTGCCGATCCTGGCACCAGGGGCGCTGTCCGATGCACGCCCCGACTATCTGGTGATTTTTCCTTGGAACATAGGTGCCGAAATCATGGAGCAGAACCGGGCTCTTGCGGATCAGGGGACACAGTTCGTCACCGCAGTTCCTGAGCTGAAAGTGCTGTAGTGGGACGGGTTCTGGTCACAGGAGCTACCGGGTTTGTCGGGCAGGCCGTGATGCGGGGGCTGGCGGCGCAAGGTGCCGATGTTGTCTGTGTCAATCGCACTGGCCATAACATTAAAAATTGCGCGCAAATTATTGAAACAAATGATGTTTTTTCTCGAGAAGTTGAGTGGTGGACTGAATCCTGTCAAGATGTCGATATGGTGATCCATGTGGCGTGGTATGCGGAGCCGGGCAAATATCTGACCTCGGACAAGAACCTCGATTGTTTGTCAGGTACGCTCAATCTGGCACGTGGCGCGGCGCTGGCGGGGGTGCGAAAATTTGTAGGGGTCGGCACCTGCTTTGAATATGATCTGGCACCGGGAGAGTTGAGCGTCTCGACCCAGTTGAACCCGGTCACACCCTATGCAGCAGCCAAGGCGTCAACCTATGTGACACTGAATCAATACCTGCCGTTGCAGGGGGTCGAATTCCTGTGGGCGCGGCTGTTCTATCTTTATGGTCAGGGCGAAGATCCCCGTCGCCTGGTGCCTTATCTGCATCAACAGATGCAGGCCGGGGAACGGGCGGATCTGACCAGCGGCACTCAGGTGCGTGACTTCATGGATGTGGATGATGCGGCGGCGCTGTTGCTGGAGGATGCGTTCAGCAACCGGACAGGTGCCACCAATATCGCCAGCGGGCAGGGGATCACGGTACGCGCTCTGGCAGAACAGATTGCGGATCACTATGGTCGCCGTGACCTGTTGAATTTTGGCGCGCGCCCCGACAATCTGACCGATCCGCCCTGTGTGATCGGTCTGCGCGATACGGAGACCAGGATATGACCCAACGCGTGCTGTATGAAGCAGTGGACTTTCCGATCTTTCAAAACCGCATGTATGACACTGTGGAGGCAGCCCACGCCTGTCCCCGTGGTCAAATCCGGATTGTCGAGGATCAGAAGACCGGGCTGGTCTATAACGCGGCCTTTGATCCCGACCTGATGGTCTATGATGCGGCCTATCAGAATGAACAGGGCAATTCGGTTCCGTTCAGGGCGCATCTGAATTGGGCTGCTGATCTGGTTCGGGCCACAATGGGCGACCGATTGATCGAAGTGGGTTGTGGCAAGGGTACGTTTCTGGAAATGCTGGCCGAGCGCGGTGCCGACATCACAGGGTTTGACCCGACATATGAAGGGGACGACCCGCGGATCGAAAAACTCTACTTTGGGCCCGACGTTGGCATGAACGGCGATGGGTTGGTGTTGCGCCATGTTTTGGAGCACATCCAGAATCCGGTCGACTTTCTGATGCAGCTCGCCGAGGCGAACGGCGGGCAGGGGCTGATTTACATCGAGGTCCCCTGTCTGGATTGGATCTGTGACAATCGGGCGTGGTTCGATCTGTTTTACGAGCACGTGAATTATTTCCGGCTCGACGATTTTTACAAGATCTTTAGCCGTGTGGTTGAGGCTGGAAATTGTTTTGGCGGTCAGTATCTGTATGTCGTTGCTGATTTGGCAACATTAAAGAAGCCGGTTTATGACGATGAAAACACAGTAAGTTTTCCAGATGACTTCACCGATAGCCTGACGGCCGCCAACAGCAGTGATCAGGATGTGGTCTGGGGGGGCGCGTCCAAGGGGCTGATCTTTTCCATGTTGCGCGCGCGGGCCGGCCGTCCGGTTGCGGGTGTCATCGACATCAACCCCGCCAAACAGGGCAAGTTTCTGGCCGGAACCGGGTTGCGCGTCAGTGCCCCAAACGAGCTGCTTCCAAATCTGTCACCAGAGGCACGAATACTGGTGATGAACCCGAACTATACCAAGGAAATCAAAGAGATGTCCGGTAATGCTTTTACATATGTCGAGGTGGGCAAATGAGCGACTTTAAATCCGATATTCCCAAACGTATTGCAGAAATGCGGGGCAATGATGCACTGACCAAACCGGGGCTCGACTTTCTGCGTGCCTCGGCGGTGGCAGAGTATTCTTACAACTACCATTGGATGGATCGCCCGATCATTCAGTACCCGCAAGACATCGTGGCCATGCAGGAACTGATCTGGGAGATCAAACCGGATCTTATCGTCGAAATGGGTATTGCTCATGGCGGATCGTTGATCTTTTCCGCCTCGATGCTGGCTATGATGGATATGGTGGACGCGATCGAAGCTGGCTCCACGATGGATCCCGCCAAATCCGCGCGCAAGGTTCTGGGCGTGGACGTGGACATTCGTGCCCACAATCGCGCAGCGATGGACGCCCACCCAATGCGTTCACGCATCGAAATGATCGAAGGGTCGTCGATCGACGATGCCATCATCCAGCAGGTTCATGATTTTGCCAAGGATTACAACCGTATCCTGGTGTGTCTGGACAGCAATCACACCCATGATCACGTCCGTGCCGAACTGGAAGCCTATGCGCCATTGACATCAGTGGGCAGCTATTGCGTCGTGTTCGACACGCTGATCGAAGACATGGCCGAAGACGCCTATCCCAACCGCCCTTGGGGCAAAGGGGACAACCCGAAAACCGCCGTCTGGGATTATCTAAAGACCCACCCGGAATTCGAGATCGACAAGGATATCCCAGACAAGCTGCAGATTACTGTTGCCCACGACGGTTTCCTCAAACGGGTGTCATAATTCCCGCTTGAAGTCTTTTGACCGGCGTTTGGCAGCAGCCCAGGCGCCGGATTGGTTTTGCGTTCCCTGCAGGATCGCGTCCAGATCCTGACCCAGAACCTGGTCCATCACCATCGCCGCCGTATGCACGGTGTTCTCTCCGTTGATTTCTGCGGACAGGCGGAACGAACGGAGCTGGGATTTGATCCGATCCCAGCGTTCGGCCAGCGTGCGTTTGGCGCGGGGCGGCATCTGTTGCGCCGCTGCCAGCGCTGCGTCTGTGCCAGTACGTTCGGCATGGGTGCGCAGAATATCAAGAATGCGGGCAGTCTCTTCGGGTTTGGTCTGAGTGGCGTTCAGCGAAAATTGATACCAATCCTCGTAACTTGGGCAGGGATCGCTAAATCCACTGCGGTCCCGCAGAGTTTCCAGGGTCGAAAAATAGACCAGATGCACAGTCAACGCGTGATCAATGATATCGTCATACGGATCGGCGCGGTTCTCCGCAGCAAAGCTGTGCCCGATTTTTTCGCTGGCGGACCCTTTTTTGGGGCCAGAATGCGCGCCACCGGTGCTGGCCGGACCATAGCCGTTGATGGTGAACGGATGCGCAACAGAAAGGAACTTTCCCCCCACATAGGTGCTGCGAAACTGGAAATTCACATCTGGAATGGTGCTGTCAAAAAACACGCCCGGGCTGGGTTGGCTGCGGTTCAGATAGGCACGAGATACGCAGCCATGATAGATGTTCGGCGTCGGGTTCAGCTGCCCCAACTGGCACCGCATCAATGTGTCGATGTCGTCATGCGGATCATAGATCTTTGGCGCGCCAAAGCTGTTGTCCCTGTAGAACCGGATGCCGCCGGTCTTGTCCCCAAAGCCTTCGATGGGCCAGCCATAGGTGGCCTTGATCCAGCTCATCCCGTCGGGCCGGTGCTGGTCCAGCAGACGACGCAGGGCAGGGAACTGCCCCGGAAGAATGGCGTCATCATCCCCAAAGACGATCACATAATCACCCGAACTGGCCAGAATGGACCTATTGAAATTCTCGCGCATTGAGACGCGGGCATCTGATGGCAGATAAGTCAGACGTGAATCGTCAAAACCGGCGACGACGGCGTCGGTGCCATCGGTCGAAGCGTTGTCGGCCACAATCAGTTCGATATTCGGATCGTCAATATCCAGCACGGTCTGGATCGACGATTTCAAATAGAACGCCCGTTCACGCGATGGGATGATGATGCTGATTTTCATGATGTTTGCTTGGGTCATGTGAGGGATGTCAAAGCGGACAATAGGGGCTGAGCGCGCGAAAGGAAACCGGACAGGCGGGCGGTTTTCCTGTCCTTTGGGGCATGGTATGAAACCCCGGAATACAGCGACCTAAGAATCCGGATGGGGCGACGACGGTGATTATCAGAACCTATGGCGACACGGATTTCATCACCGGATTGCGCGCCATTGCCGCCACAATGGTCGTGATCATGCACACGGGCGCTTTGGCGTCGCTGAGCGACTTTGGTGGCGTGGTCAATAGTGCGGGTAAATACGGGGTGGATGTTTTCTTTGTCATCTCCGGCTTTACAGTGGCCAAAACATTTACCGATGCGACCGGGTATCGTCCTTATCTGATCCGGCGGTTGTTTCGGATTGTGCCGTTATATTGGGTGATGATTTGCGCCGGGTTAGTTTCGGCCCGGTCCGGCGTCGATGTGTCCAATTGGATGACGGATCTGGAAGCCTCACCGGATGTCTATAACTTGGTGATGCATCTCAGCTTGCTCAGCTATCTCGACTACCGTGTTGCCAATTCGGTGCTGGGCGTGGAATGGACCATTCCGGTTGAAATCTTCTGGTATGTGATGTTGCCGGTGTTTTTGGGCTTTGCCAAAACTCTGTCGCGAGTGTTCGGGGCGGTTTTTGTTCTGGCCGTCCTGACCGGTGTATTATCCTATCTCAGCAAAGCGTTTCTGGGCACCTCGATGGCGGTCAAATGGTCCCCGGTTGCCAGCGGGCATTGGTTCTTTGTTGGGGCATTTACCTATGTGCTGCGGAATCGATTGGGCGATCATGTCAGCGCGGGCATGACAACACTGGCCTGGGGTGCAATCGGGATGTTTGCGTTGGCCGTGTCATTCAAATTCACAGGCCGTGGCGAGATCATAGGGCTGGCCACGGCTGTTTTGCTCGTCACAGCCTCCACCACCAGAGTTCCGGCCCTGACCCGGGTATTGGCAGCCCCTGTGATGCTGTTTATCGGTTCGATCAGCTATAGCATCTATCTGGCACATCCGCTGGTCATCGCCCTGTTTCACAGCGCCGGGATCAATACAGGGTCCGGGTTCGTCGATTTTCTGGCCATCTATGCGGTCACTTTGCTGCTTTCGACAATGACCTATGTGGTGATCGAACGCCCGACAAACCGGGCAGGGGCCTGGCTCGCGAACCGGGACGGGGGCCGGGTCAATCCGGTTTGATCAATCCCAATCCGCGCAGATAAATTCCGATCCCGGTTTCCAGAAGATCCTCGGGCGAAAACGGCGAAGCCGTTCCCGGTGAATTTCGGGCATAGAGTTCGACCACCCCATGGCTCATCGCCCAGATATGAGCGCTGAACATCGACGCTGGCGGGCGCTTGTCCGGTGGGATGTGCTGGCTCAGATCGGTGGCGGCGCGTTCCAGAATGCCGCGTGCCCGGGCCGAGGCATCAGCCAATTCAGGTGTCCGGTTGACTGAAATCCCGCTTTCGAACATGGCGATATAATGCCCTGGATATTTTCGGGCAAAGGCCAGATAGGCGCGACCTGTAGCCTCGAACGCTCCCAGCGCCGAGGGTTGATATTTGTCATAGGCGTGCTGCATCAGATCGGCAAACATGACAAACCCCTGGCGCGCGGCTTCGGCGATCAGATCCTCGCGCCCTTCAAAATGGCGATAGACGGCCGCCGGGGTTACGCCGGCCTGTTTTGCGGCCTCGGACAGGGTAAACCCGGTAGGGCCCTTGATTTCGATCAGCCGCAAGGCCGCGTCAATCAGCGCCTGTCGCAGGTTGCCGTGATGGTACCCCCGCTTAGGCATTCCACACATCCGGTCCGCCACAGATACCGGTGTCGACCTTGCCAATTGCATCGGCATCCTTGCGGTCATACTCCAATGCGTTCAGCACGGTGCGGATCGCCGCCAGTCGGGCGCGTTTCTTGTCATCGGACCGAACGATGGTCCATTCCGCTTCGCGGCTGTGGGAGCGGGTTAATGTTTCGCTGATTGCGTCACTGTAGTCGTCCCACAAGGGCAGGCCCTTTACATCAATCCCGCTCAGTTTCCATTGCTTTAATGGGTCGCTTTCCCGTTTCAGGAACCGGCGCAACTGTTCGGCGCGCCCGACATTGAGCCAGAATTTGAACAGGTGAATACCATCATCCACCAGCGCTTTTTCAAAGCCGTTGACCTGGCGGAAAAACTGTTCGCGCTGTTCATCCGTGCAAAAGCCGAACACCTTTTCCACCACACCACGGTTGTACCAGGATCGGTCGAAGAAAACGATTTCGCCCCCAGAGGGCAATTGTTGGATATAGCGCTGAAAATACCACTGACTGCGCTCGGCCTCGGTCGGTTTGGACAGCGCCACCACACGGGCACCCCGTGGATTCAGGTTTTCGCGAAACCGTTTGATGGTTCCGCCTTTGCCGGCGGCATCACGCCCCTCGAACACAATGGCGACCCGGGCACCGGTCGACTTCACCCAGGCCAGCAATTTGACCAACTCGATCTGAAGCGCCTCGATCTCTTCGTCGTATGCCTTTGTTTTCATGTAAGAGTCATAAGGGTAACTGTCGGACAGAATTTCCCGTTTCCCCGAGGATCGGATCATGTCCCGAATGTCATCGGGGGCACCAGTTTCAAAATAGGCGCTGATCGCACCGTCAAAGGGCAGGGTCATCGGTGGGCCTCCACAAGTCGACAGGTATCATTTTGATGTCGCGGGACAGAGATATCCTGAACATTTGATTTTTGTCCAGTTCGGCCCCAGTGTCCATGCGCCAAACGACCAATACAGGTTTAATTCCGGGCGTGATGGCCAACGCGGATGTACAGCTCGTCCGAACCAGACCGGCCAGAACTTTGCTCCTGTGAACATGAAAGCGTTGCGTGAGCCCCAACTGCCATTGGCGTTTGGGGCAGGTATGGGCAGCCAATATCGTCCATCAATCTTTTGCGGCAACCATCTATCAGGAGTGCTCCAACACTATCAGGTAACGCATTGTTTTATAACAGGAAGATACCATATGAGTTGCGTGCTGTCGTGTGGACTCAAGTTAGGTTGCGACATTTCTCTATCCTAGTTTTCTAAGTTCTTCGGCGAATGCCTCTGTTGGTGTTCGCCACCCAAGACATTTCCTTGGTGTTCCGTTCAGGCGGTCACAAATCGCCTTCATGTCGCGATTTGAGAGCGCCGCGATCGGGGTATCGCGTGGCAAATACCTTCGAGCCCGTTTGTTCAGGTTCTCAACCGAGCCTTTTTGCCATGGGGCCTGCGGATCACAGAACCAGGCGCTCGTTCCAATTCCTGATTCCAGCTTTCGCCATCCCGAGAACTCAATTCCGCGATCAAAAGTAATAGACCGGCGCGCGATCTGGGGCAGGGGTTCCATTACGTTCATGAGTTTCGCCATGAAGTGTTTCGAACTGCGATCATTGTTGCGGAACAAGACTGCAAAGCGGGTCTTCCGTTCGACCAACGATGCGACGTTTGCTTTCCCGTGCTCTCGCCGGAAAATCATAAGATCACCTTCCCACTCCCCAAAAGTTGAACGTTCTTTTATGTACTCAGGCCTGTTGTGGATCGATCGTTCAAGTGGGAACATCATGCCGCGAGGTGTGCGAGAATAGCGCGGTTTTCGCTTCTTCCGCCGTTCTGGAAGGTAACGTGCCAACGCCTGTGATTGACCGTCTGGGCTGTAGACATAGGCGTAAATCGTCTCATGACTGACGGTCGTTGCATGACCTTCAAGCTTTAGACGCCCTGCAATCTGTTCCGGTGACCAACCTTCTTGGAGCCGTCCTATCACAGCTTCCCGGAGTTCAGGAATTCGCACCAGTTTGCGACGTCTTGCACGGCGATCAGCCGCCGATTTCTGTGCAAGCATCCCGTAATAGCCATTGAGCTGAGGCAACTCTTCATCCTTGAAGAAATTGCGTTTGATCTCACGATAGACAGTCGCACGGTGGCGATTGATCTGGCGCGCAATCTCGGCGACTTTTACCTTCCTATGCAAAAGGTCCTCGATTTTGCGCCGTTCGGCTAGATTCAACTCGGTTCGTTTCATAAACTGTTCTCCTGACTTTCCAGTAGGATAGAGGAAAAGTCGCTTCCCAGTTTAGAATGTGCCGCGGTTGCACCAGTTTATCTCATAATTTGTATTATGTAATTAAATTTTATTTCCGTACCGTCACTCCGTACAGACGCGGATTGGCAGGAAACCCGGATCACTTTAGATATTTCATACTATCCCAAAGCAACCGAACAAGGACCGCGCGACGTGATCATTGAAAATAAGACTATAGTCGTCACAGGCGCCGCTAGCGGAATTGGTGCTGCCCTTGCACGTCGCTTTGCTGCATCAGGCGCGCGACATGTGGTGTGTGCGGATATTGATCACTCTGGTGCATCAAAGGTTGCTGCTGAATTCGGCGGTACAGCGAAGCATGTAGATGTTTCGGTTGAAACAGACATTGCCGCGCTCGTGGCTGACACAGAAAGCCAAATTGGGCCGATTGACCTGTTTTGTTCGAACGCCGGGATTTTGACTTTGGGTGGTGTCGAAGTGCCAGACACAGAATGGCAAAAGATTTGGAATATCAATGTGATGTCCCAAGTTTGGGCGGCACGCCACGTGGTGCCCAGAATGATCGAACACGGCGGCGGGTATCTGTTGAACACGGCGTCGGCTGCTGGATTGTTAAACCAGATCGGCGCAGCACCATATGGCGTCACCAAACACGCGTCGGTCGGGCTCTCGGAATGGTTGGCTTTTTCCTATGGTGACCAAGGCATTGGTGTTTCCGTGCTCTGCCCTCAGGCTGTGCGCAGCGAAATGACCAAAGGGTTCGAAACCAGCGTCGCTGCCATAGATGGAATGCTGGAACCTGATACGGTTGCCGAAGCCTGTGAACTGGCAATTGCCAACAAGGAATTCCTGGTGCTGCCACATAAATCAGTGCGCGGGTATATGCAGGCCAAGTCCGAAGACTATGACCGTTGGATCGGCGGTATGCGAAAACTGAACAGGATGTTTGGGAAATGACCTATTTCCAATACCTTATGAGATAGGTCTCATTAACCCTTCCTGCGCGACACTGGCAACCAATGTGCCGTCCTGTGTGTAGATGCTACCGCGGTTGAATCCCCGGGCACCGCCTGCGAATGGTGAATCCATCGAATAAAGATGCCAATTTTCCATCGCAATTGGCCCATGAAACCACATCGCATGGTCCAAACTGGCCGTCATCGTTTTGCGTTGGTACCAGTTCAATCCATGCGGTCGCAAGGCAGACCCCAAAAGACCAAAATCCGATGCATAGGCCAACAGAATATGCTGCATCTGCGGCGTTTGCCCCGATGCTGCCAGCATCCGCAACCAGACGTGATTTTCATCACTGGTCGGTTCTGGCGATACAGGGTCCCGCGGGGAAATTTCCCTCATTTCAAAGGGTCTTGGACGCAGAACTTCGGCGTGAAAGATCTCCGGGATACGATCCAGATGCTGTTTGTGAAACGTCTGGCGCGACATCAGACCATCTGGTTCTTTGACATGGGGTTTCCGGTGCTGGTGTGTCCAGCCGTCCTCTTGCAGATGGAACGAGGATGACAGATTCAGGATCTGTTTGCCGTTCTGAATCGCAACCACGCGCCGTGTGGTAAAGCTGCCGCCGTCCCGCGCCCGATCCACGTCATAGATCACTGGGCTGGCGGGATTTCCGGGTCGGATGAAATAGGCGTGCAGGCTGTGACACAGGCGATCATCTGGCACAGTGCGGTAGGCCGCAGCCAGCGCCTGGGCGATAACCTGCCCCCCGTAAATCCGGGTCGGTGTTTCGCCGCCTGCCCCGGTACCGCGAAACAGATCCTTGTCCAAAGGTTCCAGATCCAGAAGATCCAAAAGCTCTTGCGCGCCATCATCCATCGACCGTCACCTTGTTTCAGATCCAAACATGCATCATGTATACCATCTAATGCATTGATACTTTTGTCAAATCAATGCCCCGTGAACCAAAGCTTTGAGCTCGGAGCGCGAAGGATAAGAGCTGGAGGGCGACAATTGGGTGAAAAAAACCACTGACATATGGGTCACAGGATCAATCCAAAAGAAGGTGGATGCCATTCCACCCCAGCTGAAATCTCCGACGGATCCAGGCGTCCGCATTCGGGCCGGGTCCAAGACGACAGCCCCACCCAGACCAAATCCGACGCCTTCCATCGGCTGTTCGGCAAAGCTTTTGGGGCCCAGTGACGCGATGTCACCCGTCAGATGATTGCGTGTCATGAAATCGACTGTGCTGGGTGACAACAGGTGTCCCTCTGGGGTGGCACCTCCCAAACGCAGCATTTCCGCAAAGCGCATGTAATCGTCCAGACAGCTGATCAGACCGCCTCCGCCCGAATGCATGTCCGCCGTCGCAAAGGGGGACCCATGGTAATCATCCACCAATCGTAGTGTTTCGCCACCTGTTGCGGCTGAGTTCAGCGCCATCGCATCCCCGGCCAAAGGAGTATAAAGAGAGGCAAACCGATCCCCTGCCCCTTTGGGCACCTGAAAACCGGTCTGTGTCATGCCCAAAGGTGCCAGAATTTCACGGTCGAAGAATTCTCCCAATGGTTGGCCCGAAACGACTTCGACCACACGTCCCAGAATATCCGTGGCGACCGAATATTCCCATTGGCACCCGGGTTTGAACGCCAATGGATAGGTCGCGACCTTGTCCGCCATGATCGCAAGCGATCCCTGATCAGGCTTGAACAATATGTCATCCTGTTCCATCGCCGCCGCCAGAACGCCCGGGTTGAACGGATAGCTCAGCCCGGATGTGTGGGTCATAAGCTGATGCAGGGTTGGTGCGGGGCTGGGTTCGGTCTGGTCAATGTGCTCTGCACCAGGCACCAGCGCCTGCATGTCCGTAAAGGCAGGAATGAATTCGGTCACGGGCGCGTCCAGATGAAACGCCCCCTGTTCAGCCAGCATCATGACCGCAACCGATGTCACAGGTTTGGTCATAGAATAGATCCGAACCAAAGTGTCCCGGTCAAACGGCAGGTCTTCTTCGATATTGCGTTGACCGGATGCGTGGAAATAGACATCCTGGCCATGCTGGCGGATCAGAACCGAGCTGCCGGCATATTTTCGTTCATCGACATAGCGTTGCATCCAGTTGGCAATGCGGTTCAACCGGGTGTGATCCAAGCTGCTCATGCGATCCTGCTTTCTTTTATGGCTTTGATGCTGCAAGTCATCCGATCATCCGCTGCATTGCAGAGACGGTTTCATCCGTAAACCATCCGTCTTCAGGATCATTGCCCCCGGCCGCCATGGCAGCCTCGATACAGGCGATCGTGGCACCGCGCAGTTGGCGTTTGATCGAGGCATATGTTTTTGGTGGCAATTGACCCAAGGTTTGCGCATGTCCGAGAGCGCAAGACATAACATCCCCGGTTTCGTCGGTGACGACATCGACCACTCCGGCCCGCTGGGCGTCCTGGGCACCGATTGGTTGACCGGTCAGCATCAGGCGACGTTGGGTGTTGCTGTCCAGGGTCGCCCGCGCAATTTCAAACGGTCCCACCGGGAAATCTGCACCCACCCGGACTTCGGCCAATCCAAATGACGCCCGCGGCCCTGCGACCCTGAAATCGCTGGCCAGCACATAGAACAGACCTCCCGCAATGGCGGCCCCGCCCACGGCCGCAACAACCGGTTTGGGGCAGGCATATTGGGCCAGAAACCCGAAGTTCAGCCCCTTTACGATGTCATTTTGCTGCGCCCGGTCAAACGACTGCGCTTCTTTCAGGTCCAGCCCGGCGGAAAATACCTTGAACGGGCTCGACAATACGATGGCACGTACCCCGTCATCATTGCCCAGAGCGACCATTTCATCGGCAAAATCCATCAGAAACTGGGGGCTCAGCGCGTTGACTGGAGCCCGCCCCAACTCAAGCTCGACAACGCCATGTTCGTGTTGTTTGCGCGTTAGCCATGCTTGTTTGGTCATGTCCGGTGTCCTTGTTTCTAAATTCTTGGTCAACAATATGCGCACAGGTGCCCGACACGTCGAGCGTTTAGCGATACGTAGTACTACGCAGTTCCACAGGATACGATCGTCTCAAGGCGTTCAGGGTCGCAAGCTCAGTAACCCGGCCGCCTCCCTCAGCGCACCTGCATAATAGCCTTGCAACTCTTTGGGTTTGACGTGAAAGGACGGCCCGCCGACGTTCAATCCAAACACCCGTGAGCCGGTCAAAGAGTGCACCGGAACTGCGATGGCATTGACGTCATGGCGCCATTCGCCATAGCTGGAACAATATCCATGCGTATCGAATTCAGAACGGGCAGCTTCATAAGCTTGTTGCCGTAACTGTTTGTTTTCAGGGTCAACCAGATCAGCCGATTCAAATGCAGTCTGGCGCTGTTCATCGGTGGAGCCAACCAAGATCGCCCGCCCCATTGCCGAAAAGAACAGCGGCAGCCGGGATCCGACATGCATCGAAAGCGACACGTTTTCACGAGATCGATACACACCGAGGTAAATCGCCTCGTCGCGAAAGGCTTCGCCTAGGGCTGCTGTGATATAGGAATTGGGCCCATTGCGCAGATCTCTGAGCACCGAACCAGCCCGGTCGCAGATATCGATACTGGCCAGCACGCCAAACCCAAGTTGCAAGACCCCTGCCCCCAACCGATACGACCCGGTCGCCGTCTCCAACACCAGATAGTCGAGCTGACACAGCGTGTGTGTGAGACGTGAAACCGTGGCTTTGGGCAGACCTGTCCGGTCGGCAAAATCGGTATTGCTCAGCAGAACTTCACCACGTCGGTAACAGCGCAGCACATCCAGCCCACGCGCCAACGCCGTGACAAAGTTCCTGTCCTTGGCCCCCTGGGGGTCATCATCGGGGGGAAACTCAGATCCGCTCATCACATGTGTCCTTGGATCATCTAGAGGCTCAGCCCCGCAGGGCCTGCACCCCGTGTCGGGCAAACAAAGGCACAAATTGACCCAATTGCATGGCGCGTTCGGGGTTGGACGCATTGCCGTCCAATGCCCGTTTCAGGACACCCTGGATAATCGCCGCCATTCTGAAAAAGCTGAACGACAGAAATACGTTGAAATACTGAATTTCGGACAGCCCGCGCCGGCGGCAATAGGCTTCGATAAACGCCTGATCAGATGGAAGACCCAGCGCGGCACGGTCAACACCCGCAAGGCCCCGTCCCTCTTCGCCGGGTGGCAATTGCCATTGCATGATGACCGACGCGAGATCGGCATAAGGATGGCCGATGGTCGACAGTTCCCAATCCAGCACCGCCAGACATTTGGTCCCGGTTCGATCAAAGATCATATTGTCGATCCGATAATCCCCATGAACCAGCGTGCGCTGTCCATCATCGGGTGGCAATGCCTGTTCCAATGCCGCGATCAGATCATCCATCTCTGTGATTTTTGTGGTCTCAGAGGCCCGGTATTGTTTGGTCCACCGGCCCAGCTGACGTTCCAGATAGTTCCCGGGCGGCCCATAATCCCCAAGACCGACGGCGTCGACATCCACCATATGCAAGGCAGCCAGAACCGTGTTCATCTGGTCCACGACACCGCTGCGGGTTTGCGCATCGACCGTCGGCATGGTCGGATCCAGGAAATTGCGCCCGTCGATATGCTCCATCACATAGAACGTCGATCCGATCACATCTGGGTCTTCGCACAGCAAATGCATGCGTGCCACAGGAACGTCGGTGTCGGCCAGCGCCCGTTGCACGCGAAATTCGCGATCCACGGCATGGGCGGATTTCAACAATGTTCCCGGGGGTTTGCGACGCAATACCAATGTTTGATCCGGCGTGATCAGCTGAAAGGTGGGATTGGATTGCCCATTGGAAAACTTCCGGACCTGCAAGGGGCCCGAAAAACCCGGAAAATGTGTTTCGAGATACCGGCTGACTGCCGCCACATCGAGCGTTTGTGCGTCTTCACTCATCACATCCATCCTTTTCTCAGCGCCGCCTCGTATTCAACTCACTTTCGGGTCCAGGTGCCCAAAAAATGTCGCATCAGATCGGGAACTCAGCCGCCAGCCTGTGACCCGCAGCCCGGTATTCACGATCAATACGATCGACCAATTCTTCGACGGATGTCACCGCATTGACGTCGCCAATGCCCTGGCCCGACCCCCATATTTCTTTCCAGGCCTTCGGTTTGGATGACCCCTGCGCGAAATTCATCGACGTGGGATCTGCCGATGGAAGGTTGTTGGGATCCATCCCTGCCTGTACGATCGAAGACTTTAGATAGTTACCCCAAACACCTGTAAACAGTGATGAATATACAATATCTTCGGCGCTGCTATCGACGATCATCTGTTTGTATTTCTCTTGGGCATTGGCCTCATGTGTTGCAATAAACGGTGACCCGGCATAACCAAAGTCCGCGCCCAATGCCCGCGCTGCCAACAAGGCCTCGCCGCTGGCAATGGCTCCCGACAGGGCCAGGGGGCCGTCAAACCAACTGCGAATTTCACGGATCAGGGCAAACGGCGACTGCGCCCCTGCATGCCCGCCAGCCCCAGCCGCAACGGCCACCAATCCATCGGCTCCCTTGGAAATTGCCTTTTGGGCAAAGGTATTGTTGATCACGTCATGCAGAACAACACCACCACAGGAATGGGCGGCCTCGTTGACGTCAACCCGAGCACCCAGCGAGGTGATCCAAATGGGAACCTTCCACTTGGCACAAATCTCCAAGTCGCGCTCAAGTCGGCTGTTTGACCGATGTACGATCTGGTTGACTGCAAACGGCGCGGCAGGCCTGTCAGGATTGTCCTGATTGTGGCGATCCAGTGCCTCTGTAATTTGTTGCAGCCAGGCGTCCAGCAGCGGCGGCTCACCTTCACTCTCGCGTGCATTCAACGCCGGGAATGACCCTACAATCCCCGCCTTGCACTGCGCGATAACCAGATCAGGAACTGAAATTATGAACAGCGGCGACCCAATGAGCGGCAACCGCAGACCGCGCAGATTCTTAGGCAGGTGGTCTTCGGATCTGGTCCATTTTTGCAATGACATATCAAACTCTTGTTCGTGTGTTTTCATATTGTTCAAGCGAGAGCACCCGAACGCTAATCGATAGCGCTGGCAAAGATATTTTGCCCCGACATGACGTTTATTCCACCGGACACAGGAATAACCGCCCCTGTTACATAGGCCCCACCCTGGCCAGCCAGGAACAGCACACAGCCGGCAATGTCTTCGGGCGCACCAACGCGACCCAACGGCACATCCTGTCCGACTTTGTCACGTTTGTCGGCGTCCCCCGTAGCAAAAGCGGTCATGCGTGACACGAACGGGCCCGGTGCCAAGGCATTGACGGTCACATGATGCCCTGCAAGTTCCTTGGCCAGGATTTTTGACATGTGAATGACCGCCGCTTTGGAGGCGGAATAGCTGTAAGCACCGTCGCCCATGGGGATTTCCCCCATGACCGATCCCACGTTGATCACACGCGCCGGATCGCGTTGCGTTGCAGATTGCACCAGCATGGGGAGCAATTTCTGGGTCAGGTCAAAGACACCAGCCATATTCACGGACATGACCTTTTCCCAAGCTTGATAGGGAAACTGACCCAGTGGCGCACCCCAGGTGACGCCGGAATTGTTCATGAGAATATCCAATCGGGCAACACGGCGTCCAACTTCGTTCACCAAGGCATCTATCCCGGCCTCAGACCCGATATCACCGGCAAATCCCTCGGCAGATCCCGGCGCATCCAGGGCGTTCAGATCGCTGGCAACAGCAGCGCAGGCATCGCCTTTGCGCGACGCAATCAAGACATGCGCCCCGGCCCGCACCATCGCTTCGGCGGCCATGCGCCCAATCCCCGAGGCCCCCCCGGTGATCAGGGCCGTCTTGCCCGTGAGAGAAAATAAGATTTCAGGTGTCATGTCCCGTCCCTTCAAAACCCGCGATGTCTGGCGACAATCGCCGCATGGTATCCGTAGTCTCCCAACCATTCGGCAGCGACCCGGGCCCGCTTCATAAAGAATCCCATGTCAAACGCGTCGGTCATTCCGATCCCGCCGTGCATCTGCACACCTTCCTGCACCGCCAGCTGCGCAGTGGCTGTTGCGCGGGCCTTGGCCAGGGACACTGCCAGTTCGGCCTGATCCGGTGTCGTGTCCAACAGACGTCCGGCATTCAGAACGGCCGCTGCGGTGATTTCGGTCTCACACCACAGATGCGCGGCCCGATGTTGCAACGTCTGAAAGGCACCGATCGGCACCCCGAATTGTTTTCTCTCTTTGAGATAGCCAACCGTCCTGCCAAAAGCACCACTGGTCAGCCCCGACAATTCAGCGGCCAAAGCCGCCTGCCCGGCCTGCAAAGCCGGTGCCAGAACAGCCATGGCGTCGCCGACCTTGCCCAGCACATCGTCTCCGGTGGCGGCCACATCGGCCAAATCGATCCGGGCCACATCCCGACTGTCAATCGCTGGCGTCACATGGCGGGTGATGCCTGCGCGATCTGCGGGCAGGTCGAACACCGTCAACCCGTCATCTGTCCGGGCCAGCACCAGCAGTCGATCCGCCTGGGCTCCATCCACCACAAACCGTTTTGTGCCGCTCAGGCGAAAGCCATTGCCTTCCCGGCGGGCTTGCATTTCTGCCATTGTCGGTGCGAATTTCGACGTTTCATCCAGCGCAATCGCATAGCGCAATTGCCCTGAGGCAATCTGGTTCAGTCGATCACCAGACCGGCTGTTCATGCCCTGTCGCAGGGCTGTTGCCGCGATGACGGCGGTGCTCAGAAATGGGCTGGTCGCCAGCGTCCGGCCCATTTCACGGGCCAGAATTCCGGCGGCGGCGTGGCCCATGTCCGAACCGCCCTTGGCCTCGGGAACCAGAACACCTGCCCACCCCATGGCCACCATTTCACCCCAGAGCGCGTCATCCCCGACCTGTCCTGCGTCCCGCAATCCGCGCAAATGCGCAATTGGTGCCGCCCGATCCAGAAATCCGCGCGCCGTGTCAGCCAGCAGAATTTCGTCGGTAGTTTCAACAAGTTTAACCATGTCTCACCCTGGCAGCCCCAAAATACGCTTTGCAATAATGCCCAACATCACCTCAGAGGTGCCGCCTTCGATTGAATTGGCCTTGGAGCGCAGCCAGGACCCCGGCAGCCCCGCCTCCCACTCCAGCGCTGCAGATCCTTCGGCCCCCATGATCAGCTCCTGACGGCGTTTGTTCAGCTCGGTTCCCGCATATTTCAACATCGCTGACGCGTCCCCGACGCTGCCTCCTGCTTCGACCTGGTCCTTGTAACGTTCCAACGTCAATCCAAAGGCCAGCCCATCGATCTCGGCCCGCATGGCGTCTGCCCGCAGGATCGGGTCACTGTTGCCGGTTTCGCTGTCTGCCAGCACCGCACCCAAGGCGCGACCACCGCCCATCAGGGCACCACCTGCGCTGATCATCTCGCGTTCATGGGTCAAAAGATATTTGGCCACATCCCAGCCCCGGTTGATTTGTCCGATGACCTGGGTTTTGGGCACCTGTACGTTGTCAAAAAACGTCTCGCAAAATGGCGAAGCCCCGGAAATCAGCTGAATGGGCCGTGTCGACACGCCCGTGCTGTGCATATCGATCAGAACAAAGGAGATTCCCTTGTGTTTGGGGGCGTCGGGGTCGGTGCGCACCAGCGCAAAAATCCAGTCGGCCTTGTCCGCATAGGACGTCCAGATCTTTTGTCCGTTGACCACCCAATGATCGTCACAATCGTCGGCCCGGGTCTGAACACCGGCCAGATCAGACCCTGCGCCGGGTTCGGAGTACCCCTGACACCACCGGATCTCTCCGCGCGCAATCGGCGGCAGGATCTCCCGTTTCTGGGCGTCGCTGCCGAACGCCAACAACGCGGGCCCAAGCATCCAGATGCCAAAGCTTTGCAAAGGTGTACGGGCGTTGATGCGCTTCATCTCCTGGTGCAGGATCTTTTCCTCGTCCCGGGTCAATCCCGCACCGCCGTATTCCTTGGGCCAGGTTGGCACCGTGATTCCGACACTGGCACATCGGCGCAGCCACACCTCCTGTGCCTCGCTGGCGAACTGCCAATTCGCACCTCCCCAGCAGATATCGGCCTCGGACGCCGGTCCATCCCGCATTTCATCTGGACAATTGGTTTCGAGCCATGCCCGCCAATGGGTCCTCAGCTGTTCCAAATCGTGCGCCATGGCTTTGGCCTCTTTCCAGGGAAAAGATCGTTGCGTCATTGTTCCGCTGTGCAGAATTGCATTTCGCCGAAAGTCTGACAACATACCCAAACCCTGTTCGACTTAACGTCACAATCAACCCTTTGAAGAGAGTGTTCCTCTGATGAAAGCCATGCTCAGCACCCAAATTGGCGGCCCTGAAACCTTGGTCTGGAGCGACCTGCCCGACCCCGAGGTCAAGAAAGGCCATCTATTGGTTGGGGTCCGGGCGGCTGGTGTCAATTTCCCCGATACGCTGATCATTCGTGACATGTATCAGATGAAACCACCCCGCCCCTTTGCCCCTGGTGGCGAGATCGCAGGTGAGGTTCTGGCGGTCGGTGACGGCGTTAACGGGTTTTCTGTCGGAGATCGGGTGTTGGCCCTGACGGCCCACGGTGGCTTTGTGTCTCACATCAACATTCCGGCGGCCTCTGCGGTCAAGATCCCGGATGACATGCCCTATGAGGACGCCGCCTGTTTCATCTTTACCTATGGCACCTCGCATCACGCGCTCAAGGATCGGGCGCATTTGAAACCCGGAGAATCGCTGTTAATTCTGGGCGCGGCCGGCGGCGTTGGCGCCGCCGCAATCGAATTGGGCAAGGCGGCCGGGGCCAAGGTCATTGCAGCCGTCTCCAGCGAGGAAAAGGCCGAATTCTGTCGTCAATTGGGGGCAGATGAAACCATCGTGTATCCGACCACCTTGGACCGCGACGCCCAGAGAATGTTGTCGGCCGAATTCAAACGGCTTTCCGGCGGCGAAGGTGTTGATGTGGTCTATGATGCGGTTGGTGGGGATTACGCAGAACCTGCCATCCGGGCGCTGGCCTGGACCGGCCGCTTTCTGGTGGTCGGGTTTCCCGCAGGCATTCCCAAAATCCCCTTGAATTTGACCCTGCTAAAAGGTTCCCAGATCGTAGGGGTGTTCTGGGGAGCGGCCGTATTCCGCGACCCAAAGGGGCACGAAGAGAACAGTTCTGAATTGTTTTCGCTGTATTCCGAGGGAAAGATCCGGCCCCGGATCACAGCCGCCTACCCGATGGATCAGGCCGCTGATGCGCTGCGCCTGATCGAAGACCGCAAAGTCATGGGCAAGGTGGTCCTGACGATACCCGCCTAGAACACTTTGACCCTGGGCACCCGCAGTCTAGGGCTGAAAAGGCTCAGATCCACACAAAACCCCCTAAAAAGTCGCAGCGTTATTTTGCGATTTGGCATCTTTTTTACGATCCAAGCCGCTGGACATACAAACGTAATCCTGTTTATGAAATTAGGTGTATGGGGAATACGTAGAAATGTTTAGTGTTTTGGTTCTCAATGGGCCGAACCTCAATCTGCTGGGAACGCGCCAGCCCGAGGTTTATGGGTCAACCACCCTTGCAATGGTGGAACGGGCATGTGCGGCTCATGGGGCTGCGCTGGGGTTGGATGTGACGTGCTTGCAGTCCAACCATGAGGGCGCTTTGATTGACGCCATTCATGCCGCCAAGGGCGTTCACGCCGGCATCGTGCTGAATGCTGGCGCTTACACGCACACCTCGATTGCGCTGATGGATGCGATTGCATCAGTCGAGCTTCCCGTGATCGAAGTCCATTTGTCCAACATTCACGCGCGCGAGGCGTTCCGCCACACATCCTATATTGCGCCCGTCGCACTGGGACAGATTTGTGGCTTTGGTGCGCAGGGCTATAACCTGGCTCTGGACGCGCTGAAAAAACATCTGTCAGAGGTTCCACCCGCATGAACCTTCGCGACTATTTGTTTTTTGTATCTTATGCATCCAGCCTGGAAGAACTTTGGGCTGCGCATACCGAGCAGATGGGCAAATATGGGTTTGATCGTTTGCTCTATGGCTTTACCCGGTATCGGACCGAAAATTCTTTGGGCGACCCCGAAGATTTTGTCATCCTCAGCAATCACACGACAGAGTATGTGAATGGGTTTGTCCACAACGGTCTCTATTTTCATGCGCCCATGTTGCAATGGGCGCTGGAAAACCAGGGTGCTGGCAGCTGGAATCTGATTGCACAGATGATGCAACAGAATGGGAACCCCTCAGCCGAAGCTGTACGAGTTTACGAATTCAACCAAAAAATGGGCGTGATTGCGGGGTATACCGTCAGTTTCATGTCCTTGTCCGCACGCTCCAAGGGCGCAATATCCTTGGCAGCGGCACCGGGCATGACACAGGATGACGTCGATGCGGTTTGGGCCGAACACGGCCAGGACATCCTGCTGATGAACAACATGGCTCATCTCAAAATCATGTCGATGCCATACAACCCGCCCAACCGCGGATTGACCAAACGCCAGCGCGAAGCATTGGAATGGGTTGGAGATGGTAAGACAACCCAGGACATCGCGTTGCTCATGGGACTGACATCGGCAACCGTGGAAAAACATCTGCGCCTCGCCCGCGAGGCGCTGTCGGTTGAAACGACCGCTCAAGCCGTTATGAAAGCTGCCCTGCACAACCAAATGTTCGTGATGGAAGCCTGACTGCAATCCTGCCGCGAAAAAATCTGTGCGGCGGCGCAAAAATCGCCCAATAATTGGGCGAAAACGTTAAATTTTCGTTAAACTTCCCCAAGGTAAGGAAATCACTACTTTCCAATTCAATGGCTTCGCGGCACTCTGTAATAGTTCCGTGAGTGGTGGCTTTAGCCTGAGGAGCATCGGGAAAAGATCCCTGCCATTTCAGGGCTCTCTGACCTGTCCGGTTCAAGCGCTTATAGTCGGCGTACTTGAACCGGAGAATTTGAAAGGTCCTCCATCCCCATATAGGGACCTTCAAAAATAGCGGGGCTGCAGGCAAGTGCAGCCCCGTTTTCTATTTCAGAACCGATTTTTATGTCGCGCCCTGCCCTGACAGAATGAAAGTTTCATCCTCGAAGAACGGATGCCTTCTAAAAACACCGCGGGGTGTCCGGATCAACGGCCACGCCGCAATGGTTCTGAGATGGCAACCGACAAAAAAAGGGCCGCTCCAAATATGGAACGGCCCCAACATCATCAGATCTTGCGGGCTTAGCCCTGAACGGCTTTGGCCACTTCTGCTGCAAAATCTTCTTTTTCGACTTCGATGCCTTCGCCCACTTCCAGACGTACGAAACCGGTGACTTCTGCGCCGGCCTCGGAAACAGCGGCCCCCACGGTCAGGTCAGGGTTCACAACGAACTGCTGGTTCAGCAGGGTCGACTCGGCAACGAATTTCTTCATCCGGCCAACGATCATTTTTTCGATCACCTGCTCCGGTTTGCCGGACTCGCGGGCGATGTCCATCTGGACCTGCTTTTCTTTTTCGACAACCGACGCGTCCAGGTCAGCTTCGGACAAAGCGGCAGGGTTCACAGCGGCGATGTGCATCGCAACCTGTTTGCCCAGGGCCTCGTCTCCGCCCTTCATGGCGACCAGAACGCCGATCTTGCCCATGCCAGCGGTGGCGGCATTGTGGACATAGGACACAACGGTGTCGCCTTCCAGCGCGGCCATGCGGCGCAGGGACATGTTTTCGCCGATGGTTGCGATCTTGGCGGTGATGGTATCGGCAACGGATTTGCCGCCCATGTCGGCCGCAGCCAGCGCGTCAACGTCGTTCACGCCCAGAGCAACGGCAGCAACACCGGCAACCATTTCCTGGAATTCGCTGTTTTTGGCAACAAAGTCGGTTTCCGAGTTGATCTCGACGGCAACACCTTTGCCACCTTCAACAACAACGGCCACCAGGCCTTCTGCGGCTGTACGGCCGGATTTCTTGGCAGCTTTTGCCAGACCTTTGGTGCGCAGCCAGTCAACGGCGGCATCCATGTCACCATCGGTTTCGGTCAGGGCTTTTTTTGCGTCCATCATGCCTGCGCCGGTCGAGTCGCGCAGTTGCTTTACGAGTGCAGCGGTGATTGCCATTTTGGCTCTCCTCAAATCAAACGGATTTGGGGCAGGGTCTACCCTGCCCCAGATGTCAAATCAGTGACAGTCGGATCAAGCTTCGGCAGGTGCTTCTTCTGCCAGGACTTCTTCCGCGGGGGCTTCTTCCAGAGCGCCCAGGTCAACGCCTGCTGCACCCATCTGTGTGGTCATGCCGTCCAGAGCAGCGCGTGCCGCCAGATCGCAATACAGGCTGATGGCGCGCGATGCGTCGTCGTTGCCTGGGATGATGTAATCAACACCATCGGGCGAGCAGTTGGTGTCAACCACGGCCACAACCGGGATACCCAGCTTGTTGGCTTCGGCAATCGCCAGAGCTTCTTTTTTAACGTCGATGACGAACAGCAGATCAGGAACGCCGCCCATTTCGCGGATCCCGCCCAAAGAAGCCTGCAGCTTCTCCTGGTCGCGTTCCATGCCGAGACGCTCTTTTTTGGTCAGACCTTCGGCGCCGGTTTCCATCTTCTCGTCGATTTCTTTCAGACGGTTGATCGACTGGGAAACGGTTTTCCAGTTGGTCAGCGTGCCGCCCAGCCAACGGTGGTTCATATAGTACTGAGCCGACTTTTCAGCAGCTTCGGCGATCGGGCCTGCGGCCTGACGCTTGGTACCAACGAACAGAACACGGCCGCCTTTTGCAACAGTGTCACGCACAGCCTGCAGAGCCTGGTCCAGCATGGGAACAGTCTGGGTCAGGTCCATGATGTGGATGCCGTTGCGCGATCCGTAGATAAACGGACCCATGCGAGGGTTCCAACGCTGTGTCTGGTGACCAAAGTGAACGCCAGCTTCCAGCAGCTGACGCATGGTGAACTCGGGAAGAGCCATGCTATTATCCTTTTCCGGTTTCTATCCTCGGCGGGGGTATTGAGAGCGGATGCTCCAACCGGCGGTTTGTCAGGGATGTCTCCCCCGAACAGAACCAAACCCCGCCTGCGGGTTTCGATGGCGCGCGTATACGGCAGGGTTTCACAGGGCGCAAGGGCTAATCAGCCTTGTTTTGCACCGCTTTGCCCATTGGGTCTGGCCAGCGCATGGGCATGACGCACGGCCTTTTCACAATGGAGCGCCAACGCCTTGCGATCGGGAAAATCGCTGACCTTGGCCGGGGTATGATAAATCAACTCGACGCTGCCCTGACGCGGCGCAGCCAATGCCTTGAGCAGATGTGGGCCGAACTCCATGTCGCCCCACCAGCCATAAAACCTGTCGGCTTCCCCCAAGGGGGCATGAAACACCACAGTGACCGGCTGAACATACAGGATATCGCGCAGATGATCCGTAAAGAAGGCCGCAAATAACGTTGTTTTAAAAGGTAGAACCCGCAACCCGTCGGTTGACGTACCTTCGGGAAAGAACAGCAATTTGTGCCCAGCTTTCAACCGATCTTCGAACAGCTTTGTCTGTTCACGCGCCTTTTTGGGATTGCGTTCGATGAACACGGTACCGGTCGCGCGCGCCAGCCAGCCAATTCCGGGCCATTTCGCCACTTCGGCCTTGGAGACGAAATAGATCCGTTTGCGTGCGTTCAGGGCAAAGATGTCCAGCCACGAAGTATGGTTTGCCACCACGGCACCGCGTTCCGTCATCAACGTGCCTGTGGATGTGAATTTCATCCCCAGAACGCGAAATGCATTTCGGCACACAAACTGGGTGATAAACGGGGTGACCGGGCGATGCAGCCCGTACAGCGGATATTCGATCAGTCGAACCATCAGCATCACGATCAGACCGCCAAATACCAGCCCGGCCAAGGGAAGACCGCGCAGCAGGACCCGGATCCAGCCCAATGGACTGATGATCACAGGCTCTGGTGCCTCGTCACTGTCCCACAGAGGGTCTGTCAATTGCTGCGCCCCCCGGCATAGATCCGGCGTTGTCGATCATTCAGACGTTTGGTGTCCAGGATCAGGCAGACGTCAGTTGTGTTGAAACTGCGGTCCACAAACGCCCCCTCGCCGATAAAACCACCCAATCGCAGGTAGGCCTTGATCAGCGATGGAACCTGTAACATGGCTGAACGCCTGTCCAGATCGTCCGGCGACACCAGATCCATTGGCTGGAAATGTTCTGGTTGCGCCCGGACCCGCAATTCGGGCGGGGCCAGATGATTGTGATGCAACATCGACAGCGGGTTGGCCAATTGTTTCAGATCCGTGCCGTGAAAGCTGGCGACGCCAAACAGGATCTCGATGTGATGCTGTTCGACGTAATCCGACAGGCCCGACCACAGATGAAACATCGCCATGCCGCCACGATAATCTGGGTGCAGGCACGACCGTCCGAGTTCCAGCAGCTTGCGTCCACTGGTTTTCAAAGGTGTCAGATCATATTCATCCTCGGAATAGAATTGTCCGGCCTTGGCAGCCTGATCATCGCGCAACAAACGATAGACCCCGACGACCTGTCCGGAGCTGGTGTCTTCGGCGAGCAGATGGTCAAAAAACGGGTCGAACCTGTCCATCTCCAGACCTGCGTCGTGATCGACCATCTTACCACCGCCGCCCAATTCACGAACAAAGACATCATAGCGCAGACGTTGGGCGGCTTTCAGCTCGGCGTCGGTCCGGGCGATCCTGACAGAAAAGGAGGAGCTGGAGTCAGACATCAAAATGCCATTTCAACTGGGGTCAAGGGTTGCGCGCTGATACCGCAAATGACAAAGATTTGGCAACAGTTTGCAGTTATTTATCAGGTTTTGTTAACTCTTCATCAACCTCTATGAGGGATCAAAGACAGGGATCAGGGCAATACGTGTTCCGTCGATGACCAATTTACCCTGATCACGGAAATTCACGGTGATTTTGCCACCGATATTCGACTGAACCTGACCAATGCCCCATTCGGGGTGGTCGGGATGGTTTACATACATACCAGGCGCGAGAATAGCGTTGAGGTCTGTCATCTTGGATGGATCTCTTTCGGAGGAAGACTATGGGAGAAAATAGCGCCAATCTGGCGGCATTGATAGGGTCCAGGATCTGCCACGATCTGATCAGCCCGATTGGGGCAATCACCAATGGGCTGGAACTGTTGGACATGGCGGGCAACGTGCCGGGCCCTGAACTGGACCTGATATCGGACAGTGTCGGCAATGCAGGGGCGCGCATTCGGTTTTTTCGCGTCGCCTTTGGTGCAGCTGGCGATCAGCTGTTGGGGCGCCCCGAAGTTGTGGCCATTCTGGATGATCTCAACCGGGGCGGACGGTTGAACATGCAATGGGGACCGCTGGATGCCCAACCCCGATCCCTGACGCGATTGGCCTTTCTCGCGCTGCAGTGCCTGGAAACCGCGACGCCCTATGGCGGCAATGCCCAGGTGTTCTGTGATCGCGACGACTGGACCGTCACCGCCAATGCGACCAAATTGAACATTGATGAACAGCTCTGGAGCCATCTGAGCAGCCCCCAGAGCGACGTCAATATCACTCCGGCACAGGTGCAATTCGCGCTGTTGCCTGTTGTCGCGGCCGAAATCGGACGCCGCATAAAAGTCGGATTTTCCGAGACACAGGTTTCGATTCAATTCTGACCCCGGTCGCATTCATGCAAAACGCCGCCTGATCCCGATCAGGCGGCGTTTGCAATGTGTCGCCTGCGGCGGGGCCATCAGGGGCGGGTTGTTCCGTTCCCACGCACAAGGTATTTGAAACTGGTCAACTGCGTGGCACCGACTGGCCCGCGTGCATGCATCTTGCCTGTGGCAATGCCGATCTCGGCACCCATGCCGAATTCGCCTCCATCGGCAAACTGGGTCGAGGCATTATGCATCAGGATGGCACTATCCAGCGTGGCAAAAAAGCGGTCCACAGCAGCCTGGTCCTCGGCAATAATGCAATCAGTGTGCTGCGAATGATGATCGCGGATATAGGCGATCGCCGCATCAACATCATCGACCTGTCGCGCGGCAATGATCGAATCCAGGAATTCCTTGCCCCAGTCCTCATCCGTCGCCGCGATCATGCCATCTGGTCCGGGCAGACCTGCCTCGGCGCGGATTTCAACACCAGCCGCAGCCAATGCGTCCAATACATCGCGTCCCAATGTGTCAGCAATATCGCGATGGATCAAAAGACATTCGGCCGAGCCGCAAATCCCGGTCCTCCGGGTCTTGGCATTCAGGATAACGTCCAGAGCCTTTTGCGGATCGGCGGATTTGTCGAGATAGATATGCACGATGCCTTCGAGATGGGCAAAAACCGGCACGCGGGCTTCGCGTTGAACCAAACCGACCAACCCTTTGCCGCCCCGCGGTACGATCACGTCGACATAATCAGTCATCGTCAACAGCGCCTGCACCGCCGCCCGGTCCCGCGTCGGGATCAGCTGGATGGACTCTTCGGGCAGGTTGGCAGCGCGCAGCCCATCGACCAGACAGGCGTGGATCGCGCCAGACGAATGAAAGCTCTCGGACCCGCCCCGCAGGATTACGGCATTGCCCGACTTCAGACACAGCGCGCCCGCATCGGCCGTCACATTGGGACGGCTTTCATAGATCACCCCGATCACCCCAAGAGGCGTGGCAACCCGCTGGATATTCAACCCCGACGGCATATCCCATTCGGCCAGAACCGCACCCACAGGGTCGGCCTGTTCCGCCACGGCGCGTAGCCCGTCAACCATACTTTGAATACGACCCTCATCCAGCATCAGCCGGTCCATCATCGCCGCGCTCAGGCCCTTGTCGCGACCAAAGTCCAGATCCTTGGCATTGGCGGCAATGATTTCGGCGCGACGCGCCCAAACTGCATCCGCTGCCGCGATCAGGGCTGCATGTTTGCGTTCTGCCGTGGCGGTGGCCAACGCCGTGGTCGCCGCCTTTGCCCGTTTTCCGATGTCGGCCATCAACGCGGGAATGTTATCCGTATCTTTCATCATCTTCGTCCTTTCCCAATCGGGATGCCGCCAATGTCAACGGCTGGAATTCATCAGACAGACCCAGTGTTCAAAGTGCCATGTCATCGCGGTGGATCAAAGCAGCCCGGCCCGGATAGCCCAGCGTTTCTTCGATTTCCGAGGATTGGCGCCCTTTGATGGCCTGTGCCTCTTGTGCAGTATAGCGGCTGAGCCCCTGCCCCAGCATGTGCCCGTCCGGGCTGAGAATGGCCAGCGGTTCCCCGCGGCCAAAATCGCCCTCCACATGCGTGATCCCTGCCGGCAGCAGGCTTTTACCAGATTTCAGTGCCCGTGCTGCACCCGCATCCACTGTGATCGTGCCACGGGCCTTCATCGCGGCGATCCAGCGTTTGCGTGCAACATGCGGATCCTCATGGGCCGTAAACCACGTGCAGTTGGCACCATCGACAAGCGTTTTCAATGGGTTCAACGGCGATCCTTCGGTGATTACCATGGCACATCCCGACGCAGTCGCCATCTTGGCGGCCAGCAATTTGGTAATCATCCCGCCCTTGGACAATCCCGATACACCATCTCCAGCCATGGCTTCGATTTCCGGTGTGATCGTGTCAATCACGTCAAAGCGTTGCGCCAAAGGATCCAGAACGGGGTTGCCCGAATAAAACCCGTCGACATCCGATAACAGGACCAGTTGATCGGCGCCAACCGTCACCGCAACCTGCGCCGCCAAACGATCATTGTCTCCATAGCGGATTTCGTCCGTGGCGATCGTGTCGTTTTCATTGACAATGGGAACCACGCCAAGACCCAGCAAGGTTTCCAGAGTAGCGCGCGAATTCAAATACCGGCGCCGATTTTCGCTGTCCTCCAGCGTCACCAGAACCTGGGCAGTCTTGATTTTGTAAGGTGCCAGCGCTTCCTCGTAGGCGCGGGCCAGACGGATCTGTCCCACCGCAGCTGCGGCCTGGGACTGTTCCAATGGCAGCTCGGTGCGTGGCAGCCCCAACACGCCACGCCCCAGCGCGATCGACCCGGATGACACCAGGATCACATCCTTGCCCGCCTGTTTCAACCAGGCCACATCGGATGCCAGAGAATGCAGCCAACCTGCCTTGAGATCACCGCTGTCCCGATCTACCAGAAGGGCCGAACCGATCTTGATGACAACGCGGGCAGCCTCCTTCAGGGTTGCCAAGGCTTGGTCTCCTCCTGGGGTTTCAGTCGCAGCCGATCTTCGGTGATCTCTGAGCGCAAAGCCCGCAGCACCTCTGTCACGCCCAGGCGGCTGACGCCGGACATGGTCATGACCTTGTGGCCCGCTTCTTGCTCCAGCTCGGCCTTGGCAGCTTCCAGTTCGTCGTCATCCAGCGCATCGACCTTGTTCAAAACGGTCACGCGGGGCTTGTCGGCAAGATGACCGCCATAAGCTTCCAGTTCGCCGATGATCGTACGGTAATCGCCTGCAACATCTTCGGATGTACCATCCACCAGATGCAGCAAAACAGAACAGCGTTCGACATGCCCCAGGAACCGATCGCCAATACCGCGCCCTTCATGCGCACCGGCGATCAGGCCGGGAATATCAGCGATCACAAATTCCGCCCCATCCACGCCAACAACTCCCAGGTTCGGGTGCAAGGTGGTGAACGGATAATCCGCGATCTTGGGGCGTGCATTGGACGTCGCAGCCAGAAACGTCGATTTGCCCGCATTGGGCATCCCCAACAGCCCCGCGTCAGCAATCAGCTTCAATCGCAGCCAGATGGTGCGATCCACACCTTCCTGACCGGCATTGGCCCGGCGCGGTGCCTGGTTGGTTGCCGATTTGAAATGCAGGTTGCCAAAACCGCCATTGCCGCCTTTGGCCAGCAGGATCCGTTCACCAACCTCAGTCACATCGGCGATGACGGTTTCCTGGTCCTCGTCCAGAATCTCGGTGCCGACAGGAACCCGCAAGATGATATCATCACCATCCTTGCCTGTGCGCTGTTGCCCTCGTCCGGGTTGGCCGTTTTTGGCAAAGAAATGCTGTTGATAGCGAAAATCAATCAGCGTGTTCAGACCATCAACGGTTTCGATCCAGACCGATCCACCCTTGCCGCCGTCGCCGCCATCCGGCCCACCGTATTCAATGTATTTTTCGCGACGGAAACTGACACAGCCCCCACCACCGCCACCCGAGCGGATATAGACCTTGGCCAGATCGAGGAATTTCATGTCGGCTCCTTGCCCACCAGCCTGCGCCGCGGACCTTTTATCTTTGAGAGTGGCGGGAACACCCGCCTGCGCCTCACTTACCGCAAAGCGCAGGTCAGGCTCAATCACAGTTTTCGGCTATAGGTCCAGGTTGGCACAGTTGCATCGCGTGCAACCGAGAAACTTTCGGCATCGCCAAGGTATTTGAACCCGCAATGGGTCAGAACCCTGGCCGAGGCCGGATTGTCCTGAAAAACGCTGGCAAACATGGTGTCGTTCTTGAGCGGATTGGACCCGACCAGCAATTGCAACGCATCCGAAGCCAAGCCGGTATTCCAGAACGGCGGTGCCACCCAATAGCCGACTTCGGATTGATTCCGATCCATGCGTTTCAGACCAATGATCCCTTTCAGCTCCGCGCCTCCTTCGCGGGTACCGTCGATGACCCAAACGTCTTCGCTCCGGTCTTCGGCCATCGCACGCGCAACAAAGGCGTCGACGGCACCCGGCGGCAGCGGATGCGCGATTGACGTGGTCATGCGTGCAACCCGTTCGTCGCTGGCATAATGCGAGATCAGCCCGGTATCGGACTTTCGCACCGGGCGCAGAATAAAACGCTCGGCCTCCAGGACAGGTTGCGCAACGAGGTAATCCAAACTCATGGCTGTGTTCCTCCTCCGAACACGACAAAAGCAACGGACAGGACGGTCAAAGCCGCCAATGCCCACATCAGATATCTTTCCCAAATCGACCCCGCAACCACATGCGCAATGCGGTCGCCCGCATAGCACCACATAGGATGCAGGATCACCTGGCAGCCCAATAGCACTGCCGCAATTGTCAACGTCGCTTCGAATTGGGGCGTGCCCGGCGCGACGAAACCGGAAAACCCCGCGATGATCATACCCCAGGCTTTGGGGTTCAACGGATGCACGATCAGCCCGGCTAGGAACCCCGGTGCGGCGCTGTCGCTTTTTTGACCCGGCACCAGACGCAAGTTCGCGACCCTCCATGCCAGATAACAGATGTAGACAGCTGACACCCACTTCAAGAGTACGAACACCCCGGGGGCCTGATCTGCCAGCGCCATCAACCCAAATCCTACGGGCCAGATCACAAGCTGCTTACCCAGGGCAACCCCGGCCACAAACGGCAATGCCGCACGCAGCCCAAACCGGGCACCTGTCGCCATCAAAGCCATATTCGCCGGCCCAGGCGTTCCCACCTGCGACGCAGCAAAAAGGGCAAAACTGATGGCATGAACAGCCATGATGATCACAGATCCTCAAAACGAAAAGAGGGACCGGCGTTATCGCCGATCCCCCTGAATTTTTCACTAACCTTTCAGGTTCGGCTTATTCTGCGGCCTCCGCCACTGGCAGAACCGAAATGAAGGTGCGGTTTTTCAGTCCCTTGTGGAACTTTACGGCGCCATCGACAGTCGCAAAGATTGTGTGATCTTTGCCCATGCCTACGCCTTCGCCAGGCCAAAATTTGGTCCCGCGCTGACGCACGATGATGTTGCCCGGAATAGCGGCCTGACCGCCATACAGTTTCACGCCAAGGCGACGACCCGCAGAGTCGCGACCGTTACGGGAGGAACCACCAGCTTTTTTATGTGCCATTCTGTCTCTCCTTAGCCCTGAGCCAGCTCTTTAGCTTGCTCAACCCATTCGGGTTTGATCTTGATTGCTTCGATAGCAGCAATATCGTCTTCCGACAATGCCGCAATCTGAGCAAACGATGTGATGCCTGCGTCGTTCAGCTTGGTCACAGCAGCGGGACCGACACCGGTCAGCTTGGACAGGTCATCGCCTGCCGCAGCCGGAGCAGCAGCTTTTGCAGCCTTGGCAGGTGCTGCCTTGGTTGCGCCCGATGCCAGGATCTCGGTGATCTTGACCAGGGTCAGCTTCTGACGGTGACCGACAGTCCGCTTGGAGCTGTGCTTACGACGGCGTTTGACGAACTTGATGACCTTGTCACCTTTGATCTGATCGATCACTTCGGCCTGTACAGCAGCACCTTCGATGAAGGGCGCGCCAACAACCGGAGCGTCGCCGCCCAGCATAAGCACATCGTTGAATTGGATGGTTTCGCCAGCATCTGCAGCCAATTTTTCAACGCGGAGGATATCACCCGCCTGAACTTTGTACTGCTTGCCGCCAGTCTTGAGGACCGCAAACATTGCGTCTTTCCTTTTTCAACCGCGTTCTGTGGTCCCCGATTTACCGGGCGTTTGCGACCAGCCAATTACAGGGCTGGATCACCTCGAACAGCGCGCCCATTGTACAGGGCGGATTACATATGAAACCCGGCACAGAGACTCCGGGCCGGGATGCGGGCTTATGTCCCTCTCTGCGCGCCAAGTCAAGTGGGTTTATGAATGCCCCACAGGGCAACGGGTGCCTTACAGATCCTGTGTCTCCATCGCCCGTGCGGCGGCCGCGCCCAGATCCCGGTTGATTGCATTGTACAGCGTTTCAAATCCCGCGAACAAAACCCTGTTCAACGCCTGGCCCGAAGCGGTTTGGGAAAACGCCAGATATTGTTCCATTTCCGTGTCGCGCAGCGGATCATAGGCCAGCAACAGATAGGCATAGATCCAATCAGAGATACTGTGCTCTATCTCGTCTGCCTCGGCCCAGACATCGGCCAGAATATCATCTTCGGGCACGCCGTTACCGCCCTGACGGGCAAAACTGACCAGAAAATGATAATTGGCATTCAATGCCCCGGACACATTCAAGGCGACCAGATCGTTGACGGTGACAAATTCACGGATCACCACGTAGCGCGCATCCTTATCATGGGCCCGATCCGACAAATCCAGGATCAGTTGATCGGCCAGTTCGGTTTGGGCCATGATCTCGCGCGCATCATATTCCAGTGTCAGGATCCGTTGTCCCAGCGGTGTGCCAAAGAACGCCAGAATATCCTGCCGTTCCGATCTCGATAGCCCGGCCTCCAACGCATCGGCAACGGTGCTCACAATCCGATCGACATCGTAAATGGCCGCGACCTGTGATTGCCAGGTGCGTCCGCCCTGCCCGCCCATCATGTCCTGATCAATAGCCGCGCCATAGGCGATGCCCTCGGTCCGGAGCATCTCAGCCAATTCTGCCAGGCGCAGGCCGTCTGACAATGACCCGTTGTCCTGCTGCGCGCTCACCTGAAGGGATGTGCCCAGAAAACAGACGATCATAAATGTGGTTCGTACCCATCGAAACACTTTGCCCATCAGATGTCCTGCCCAGGGTGCAACTTCGCCATGCGAACAGCCAGAACCTCAAAGCGATTGGCCGTGACTTCGTATTGAACGGCATTCAGCAATTCATAGACCTTTTGCATCAATGGTTGCTCCAACGCTTTGACATAGGTTTCCAGATCCCTGTTGTCAAAATCGCGATAGGTATATGCGGATGCGGCCAACCCGCTTTCGGTCAGCGCGGCCTTCAGATCAGTTTCACTTTCTTTCATCAAGGCCCGCAACCCCTGTTCATCAATGCGCAATTCAATCACGCCCGCCGCGCTGGCAGTCAAAAGGAACCTGATCTGGATTTCCTGAAGGGCCCGCGCCCCGATGCCCGAAGCGTCAGTCGCACGAACCAATCGATGGAACAGTTGAAACCGCGTCGCGTCCTCTTGGGACTGCAACTCTTGTACAATCCGGGTACCTTCCGTCTGTCTGACGTCATCGGCATCATCCAGATGGGCCGCATTTTCCACGGCAACCAACCGTTGCCCCAGATCCGTTTCATAAAAGTCAACGGCATGACCCAGCATGTCATCATCGAGGGTCGCAATCAAAAATTCCACCGCCATCTGGTGCATGTCATCGACATCGAACACCTGCTTGGCCAAACGCGCCCAATCGGTTCCGAACTGACCCGGGTCCAATCCCAACATATCCGGCGCGCTTGCCGCGCTGAATTTGATCGACTCCAACGCCGTGTCAAACCCGGTCGTGACCAAAAACGCCTCTACCTTCTGCTTGTCAGCAGCCCGCGCCGGACCGGGAGAGCCCAGGGATGCAAGCAACAAAGTTACGATCAGGAACGGCACAAAAGCCGGGCGAAAAAGGCGCAGTACAGAATAAGTCATAGCAATAAGCCTAGGCGAAATTCGGGATCGGGCAATAAAAAACATGTTTCTTGAAAATAGTATGAATTCCGCCTTGCACCCCGCAGGTTTCCCCATTAAACGCCTGCCTCACAGACCCCCGCGGAGAGGTGCCGGAGTGGTCGAACGGGGCGGTCTCGAAAACCGTTGTGGGTGCAAGCCCACCCAGGGTTCGAATCCCTGTCTCTCCGCCATTATCCCCCTGATACCGTAAGACAATTATTGATTTTTGGGGCATAGTGTGCTTTTCGCCATTGTTGTTCTTTCGGCCAAGGGTGTCATATTGTGACCTCTTTTGGGCCTTCCGGCACTGCCAAGTATGCCCCTTTTGGGCATCTGTTCTGACAGCTTTGCGCCTTTTCCGCATGCGTTCAGGCAAACAATAAAGAGACCTTGCGTTTGCAGGATCCCGAACAGCACCTTCCCAATGTGACAGACATAAATGGTGACAGGCATAAATGGTGACAGGCATAAATGGCTGCGTCGCCGAAACGTTGTTGTCGACCGCGTTTGCTGCGCGGCGGCACCCAGGCCATATCCAGATCGAACCAGATCAACCGCGCTCCGCGCCATCTTACGCTGTCATCGCAGGACGACCAATCTGTGAGCTTTAAAATGTAGGAGCCCGCTTGCTCAGGCTGGCGTCCCGCAGCCAAGCCGCCAGGGCCATTCGTCCGACAAGGCCGAAACCGACCCATTGTTGCCGACATTGGAGAAAAAACCTGACTTTTGGGTGTTTTGGCAGCATCCGCGCACAATACCCGCCCCAAACCGAGGTTTTTCTTGCCCGATTTGTCTAAAAGCGTTGTTATTATGGAATTCTCGCCACCGGTAAAAAACTGATGTCTGAAGAACCCGACCCTTTTTCCACCCGGCCTCATATCTCGGTTGTTGTGCCGTGCTATAATGAAGAAGAGGTCATTGAGCAGACAATTGTTCAACTCGTGGCGTTTTCCCAGGCTTTGCCGAATAAAACGGTAGAGATCATCTTTGTCGATGATGGAAGCCAGGATCGCACACTCGATTGCCTCAAACATGCAGCCATGCGCCATCCCTTTATCCGGATTTTAACGTTCGCGCGAAACTTTGGGCATCAGATAGCGGTCACAGCCGGAATCGACGCCGCGTCGGGGGATGCGGTCGCCTTGATCGACGCTGATCTTCAGGATCCCCCCGAAGTGCTTTTGGAGATGATCACAAATTGGGAAGCCGGGTATGACGTCGTCTATGGTGTTCGGTCCACGCGCGAAGGCGAAAGCGCGTTCAAGATTTCAACGGCGCGGTGGTTCTACCGGATTCTGAACCGATTGTCCGAAACGCCCATTCCACTGGATACCGGGGATTTCCGGCTGATGGATCGTAAGGTCGTCGATGTGCTGTGCAACATGCCGGAACGGCATCGCTTTGTCCGAGGGCTGGTGGCCTGGGCCGGATATCGTCAGCTCGCCCTGCCTTATGACCGAAAAAAAAGGGCAGCGGGCACGTCGAAATACCCTTTGCGAAAAATGCTGCGCTTTGCGGCGGACGGCATTTTATCCTTTTCGTCAAAACCGCTGCAAATCGCCACAAATCTGGGCATTTTTTCGGCCAGCCTGGCCTTGATCGGGATCATCTATGCGCTGGTGTTGCGGATATCGACCAACATTTGGGTGGAAGGCTGGACCGCATTGATGATTGCGGTGTTGTTCTTTGGCGGGGTCCAGCTGATTTCACTTGGGATCATCGGCGAATACATCGGCCGGATCTACGAGGAAACCAAGGGGCGGCCTTTGTATATCGTACGTGAACGCATCGGCTTTGAAACCGAAGACGAGATGACCAAACCAAGCGTTGTTCGGGCGTGAGTGGGCGAAAGTTCATGCGCGCGGCCGTCGGGGTCGCTGTGTCTGGCCTGTTCTTCTGGCTGATCCTGAAGACGATCCCCCTGTCAGATCTGCTCGTTGCGGTGCGCGCTGCCGATGTCGGTTGGATCCTGATCAGTTTGGCTTTTTTCATCTTGGGCTATGCCTGCCGGATCTGGCGTTGGCGTCTGATGCTGGCCTCTTATAATCCGGAACTCGGCTGGGGGCGCTGTTCGGTGCCGTTCATGGCCTCGATTGCCGCCAACAATGTGCTGCCATTTCGTGCCGGTGACGCATTGCGCGCCGTCGCCTTTTCCGGGTGGCTTGGTGTGCCGACGGCCCGGGTTCTTGCGACGCTTTTGGCGGAACGGTTGATGGATCTTTTGTCGCTGCTCTTGGCGCTCGCGTTGACATTGACAGTCTTCAGCTTTGACGGCGGCAAACTCGATGCTCTTTTTGGGTGGAGCGCGTCCTTTTTTGTCCTGGTCACGGTTGCCGTGGCTCTGGTTCTTGTTTTTCCGGGTATTCTGCATCCTGTGGTCCGCTGGCTCGTCTCCAGATTATCCGGGCGTGCTCCGGCATTGGCGGCCAAGCTGGATGCGCAGGTCAATCACCTGTTCGAAACACTTAAAACGCTGGCCCAGCGGTCGCGCATGGTTGTCTTGTTGGCCTGGTCCTTTTTAGCCTGGAGCTTTGAGGCTTGTGTCTTTTATGCGGTTGCACGCGCGCTGCCTGACATCACGACACCGGCGGCGGCATGGTTTGCGATGCCGGTTGGAACATTGTCGACCTTGTTGCCATCAACACCGGGGTATATCGGGACGTTCCACTATTTTGTGATGGAGGCCGCCAGGTCGCTGGACAACCCGGAAATCGCAGCCGCCGCTTTTGCCGTTCTCGCACATCTCGCGCTTTATGTTCCCGCTACGTTGTGGGGGGGGCTCAGCTTTGGATACTGGGTTCTCACACGCGCCAATACCGGGCCCGCTTCCTCCGAAAAGGTCAGATCTCGATGAGACACCCAAATGGGGGCACGCCCCGACCCAGCACAACAATTGTCGGCGGCGGATTTGCCGGATTGTCCTGCGCCTATGACCTGGCCCGCCAGGGACATGACGTTGTCGTTTTGGAAGCGGACCAGACGGTTGGCGGGCTCGCGGGTGCCTTTGACACCAAAGGTGAGCGCCTGGATCGGTTTTATCATCATTGGTTCACCAACGATCTCGAAGTGATGACGCTGATCGACGAATTGGGACTGAGCGATCAGGTCATGACCAATCCAACCAATACCGGGGTTTTTTACGCGAATAAGATCTTCAAACTGTCCAACCCCATGGATTTGCTAAGGTTCACCGCCCTGCCCTTTCTGGACCGCATTCGGTTGGGTCTTTTGACGCTCAGGGCGCGCCGGGTAGAGGATTGGAGGGCATTGGAAGATGAAACAGCCGCAGACTGGCTGCGCAGACTGGGCGGGGATACCGTCTTTGATGTCGTCTGGAAGCCCCTGTTGGCCGGAAAATTCGGACCCTATGCCGAAACCGTGTCTGCCGTGTGGTTCTGGAACAAACTAAAACTGCGCGGCGGAAGCCGGGGCAAAGGGGGCGAAGAGCGGCTCGCCTATTTGAAGGGAAGTTTTTCACGCCTGGCCGAAGCAACCGCACAGGGCATCGTTCAGGCGGGCGGCACGGTGCGCACCGGATCGCCAGTAGAGCGGATCGAGCACATGGAACATGACCGTTGGAGGTGCTCTGGTCCCTGGGGAGATATGGAAAGCGACAATGTTGTTGTCACCACGGCGTTGCCGCTCATCGCCGATATGGTGCAGGACTGGGCCACGCCTGAATACCAACAGCAGTTGCGCGGCATAGACTACCTCGCAAATATTTGCCTTGTTCTTCGGCTCGACCGATCGCTTTCATCAACCTATTGGCTGAACGTGAACGACATGTCGTTTCCCTATGTTGGTGTCATTGAACACACGAATTTTGAAAGCGCCGATTCCTATGGCGGTGAACATATTGTCTATCTGTCGAAATACCTGCCGCACACAGATGCGCTGTATATGATGGAAGACAATGAGGTGATGGAGTTTTCAATTCCCCACCTGCAACGCATGTTCCCCGAATTCGACCGCGAATGGGTCCGCGATTTTCACGTCTGGCGGGCCCGCTGGTCACAGCCGGTTGTCGGCAAACATTATTCGCGTCTCATCCCGGACACAGACGGGCCTCGTCGGGGGTTGCACATCTGTTCCATGGCGCAGATCTATCCCGAAGACCGCGGCACCAATTACGCCATCCGAGAAGGTCGCAGGATGGCGGCAAAAATCCTGGACGTTGCCCATGCGCGAACCTGATGTCATCCTGCGGTGGCTGCCGGTTGTGTACGGTTTTGCAGCGCTGGGCGCGTTGATCGCCATTGCCGGCATCGGGATATGGCATACACCATTGGCACCGCTGGCCAATCACGGCGAATCTGCCGCGTTGCTCAGATCCCTACTGGCGCTGCCCATGCCGCTTGTATTTGCCATATGGGCCGGTTGCGATTGGCGCAGCAAACCATTTTGGATTGTCGCGCTTGTGGCGGGCAGCGCCATCGTTCTCAACGCCCCTTTGATCATTACAATGTTGTTGGCTTTGGCGATTGTTCTGGCGTTGGCAACGCTGGGCGTGCCGCTCGGCTCTGTGCCCCCTTCGTCGATTTCGTCCGCTTCCACGGTATCACCAGGGACACAGCTGGGCTGGGCCATCGGGCTGATCGCTCTGAGCGCCGCTTTGCGCCTGTCGGTGCTCGACGAGCCATTCGAACGCGACCTGATGGTCTATGCCATGGTCGCGCGGAGCTGGCTTGAAGGTCTTGACCTTTATGCCCAAGCTTGGGACCACAAACCCCCGGCGATCTACGTGGTTTATGCCGGGGCAATCGGCCTGCTGGGCCAAGGACCGCTTGCCATATGGGCGTTGGGGCTCATCGCGTTTGGGTGCACGCTTGTTGGAGTGAAATTGGCTGCCGACCGGCTGGCGGGGCCACGGGCCGGTTTGGCTGCCATGGCGGTCTGGTCTGTGTGCGGCAACGACGTATTGTTGCAGGCCAACCAACCCAATGTCGAAGTCTTCATGAATGCATGCCTCGTCTGGGCGCTTGTGCTTTTGCTGCCGACAGCAAAAAATCCAAATCGACCGCACAATGTTCTGGCGGCCGGGCTCATGTTTTTTCTGGCATCCGTGTTCAAACAGATTGCCGTCTTTCCGGCGGTTCTGGCCGCGGTGTGGCTGTTCTGGACAGGGATGACATCCGGGCCGGAAAAATCGGGCACCAAGGCAACGGCTGCCCTGAAATCCGTCGCTGTTCTGGCGATCCCCGGATTAATCGGGTGGGCTGTCATTTTTGTGGCTTTTTCTGCGGCTGGAACCTTTGATTCCTTTTTCTACGCTGCCTTCAGCTTTAACCAATCCTATTCCGGTTCCATTTTTGGCAACCTTGCCAGGGTTGTGTTTGCCGGCGTTGAACACCCCTATTATGTTGCCCTTTTCTTAACATTGTTCTTTTTGCATTGGACGACGGAAAAGGGACCAAATCGAAGCCTGCTTCTCTTGCTGTACGTCGGGAGCGCCATCATGGTGGCGGCACCGGGCAAACTTTTCCCCCATTACTATCAGCTTTTATTGCCACTTCTGGCCATCAGCACAGGTGTTTTCCTGACCCGGCACCTGCCCGGTGCCTCGCTGGTCAAATCGGTTCTGATTGCCCTGGCACCCATTTGGATCAGTTTTGGATATTTCACCTCGCCCGAACGGCTGGCGCTGGTGAAATATGACGCCCAGGACCACGGCGGAGCAGCTGTTGAAAGCCGCGAGGTCGGGCATTGGTTGGCGCAAAACACGACACCGGAAACGCGGGTTCTGCATTGGGGTGCAGAACCGGGTGTGTATTTTTGGTCAGGTCGCCCAACCCCGTATCGCCACAGTTACAATTACCCTCTCTTCGCCGGACCCCGCGCGCAGACCATGCTCAAAGCATTCCAAACCGATATCGCCTGTCGGCCGCCAGACATTGTTGTCATCACAATCGACCCGACCCGAGCAGAAGACCCGATCCGGGATATGCTGGCACAGAGCTATTCCCCCATGCCAACGCCCCTGCGGCTTGCGTTCTTTGAGATCTGGAGTGGCGAGATGGATCTATCCGCATGTCCCCAACAGTCTGAATAGATCGGCCAGATTGATGGCCATATAGGTGCCAAGACCTAATCCAGTAGCTTTCTGTACAGATTTCGCTCTGGATCGTGTCCTGTGCCTTGGGCGGGCACCCAAAACTAGTCAACTGGATCACCGATGCAAGCTGCCCATGCTTTTCGTCAGGATAGACCACTAATGGCCTCTGGGTGAGGTACGTTCTCCAGGCGTCCGGGTCTCGCCACCAGGTGGAAAATCTCCGGCGGGATTCAGCTCATAAATTATTGGACTTTAGCCTTAACTTTCCTTCTAAAATCGCTTGGAGATACGCCAGCCTGCGACTTGAAGAAGCGCGTAAAATGGGATTGGTCGGCGTATCCCAAGGATCGCCCGATCATACCTATCGTCTGTTGATTGTCGCTCAATGCGGCCTTTGCCAATTCAATCCGCAACTTCTTTAACTCTCGTGCGGCGGTGGTGTTTTGCATGCGCAGGGCCGCCTCCATCCGTTTTTTGTCCAGCCCCAGCTTTTGGGCGACGTCTTCTGCGCTGAGTTCCCTGTTCATCAGTAACGGACGGGCTGCGCTGCGCAGGGCCGCGACGATGGACAAATCCGGGTCTTTGGTCGACCCATTTTCATAGCCAATTGCCGTTTTGAGCCCGAGAGCGGCATGCAACCAAGCTGGAGGAAACTTGATTTCCAATCCGGTACCGTCGGTCTTTATCAACCTGATGCCCATGTGCCCGCGCGGCACAGCCTGTGGAAACGGAGTGTAGACCCGCACTTTCGCCGGATCCCATGCGTCACTCGTCGCGCCTTGGATGAGCCGCAGATACAATGCTGCGCCAAACCCTTCGATCTGAAGGGGTTGGTTTTGGGTTTTGACCAGCCGAGTCACCGAATAAGTCGCACAGTCCGCTTCGATGGTCAGCGCATGCCTGACCGAACTGGACTCTCGCGGGACTTGCATCATTAGGCTGCACAGGAATTCGCCCACGGTCCGTGAATTGCGACCGGCCTCGGCAATGGGCGGCCAATTGGCAAAATCAAACTGTTCTGCAACGTGGCAGCCGAAATAGGGATCGCCCACCAGAACCGCCAGGTCATTGACCAAACCATAAACGACTTCTGCATGGACCGCCATTTTGGGGTCGCGCAGCATGTCCTTGCTGAGCCCCAAACTTTCGAACGCCGGGCGAACATCCACGTGCTGGTTTTCGGCATGTTGAACAAAGGGCATAACCAGCGCTAGGCGGATAAATCCGTCGGTTGAAAGGGGCATGACCAGACCTTGGTTGTTTCGACTCTCCACAGTATTGCAGATTCAGACCCAAGGTGTAGGCCAGTTTTGCCAAATATTCTTTTTATTGCATTCGAAAGTGGCCAACATGTGGTTCAGAGCTGGGGTAAACTTCCTGCATTAAGATCAACTTGGAGGTTAACATGATTCGCAGATTCGCCAATTTCACCTGCGCAGTGGCGCTGTCATTCACCGCCATAGCGGCGCAGGCCGAAGATGCCCCCAGGCAAGTGCTGTTCACCAACGTCAACATTTTTAATGGCGTCGACGGCGAGCTGATGGAGAACGGTTCGGTTCTGGTCGAAGGTAACCTGATCAAGACTGTGTCCGCCGATCCGATCGAGGCGCCAGACGCGTTTACCGTCGATGGTGAGGGCCGCACCCTAATGCCCGGGTTGATCGATATGCATTCGCATCTGTGTCTGCGCGATGGCATTCCCTGGGCTCGGACCGACTATGATCAGATGCTTGCGGGTGCCTACACGGCCCATGTCTTGCTCGAATATCTGGATCAGGGGTTCACCACAGCGCGAGACACGGGGTGCAACATACTGGGGGTCGCCAAAGGTGTGAACAAAGGCGTTATTCCCGGGCCGCGTCTTTTCCCCAGCGGCGGTGTCTTAAGCCAGACCGGCGGGCACGGCGACATCGGGTTTTTTAATGACCGACCGGGCGATATGGACGATCTCGAACGGCACGGCTGGGGTTATATCGTCGATGGGGTGACCGAGGCCCGGCGCTCTGCCCGGCATAATTTCCGTGGCGGTGCCACGCAGATCAAGGTGATGGCCGGTGGCGGCGTCGCCAGTGAATTTGATCCGCTTCACATGACGCAGATGTCCGTCGAAGAGATGGAGGCCATTGTCGAAGTTGCCAAAGACTATGGAAGCTATGTTACGGTGCATGCCTATCACGACCGGTCCGTCAACCGGGCCATCGATGCCGGTGTTCGAACCATCGAACACAATTTTCTTGTTTCCGAAGAAACGATTATCCGGATGAAGGATGAGGGCGTTGCCCTTTCGGTTCAGGCGGTGATGTCGCTCCAGGCGTTTGGCAATCCCGAGGAAATCACCTTCTTTAGTGCGGACCAAAAGGCCAAGGCATCCCAGGTAAATTCCGGTGCCCGTCAGATGATGGAATGGGCGGTCAAGCATGACCTGATCATGGTGACTGGAGGCGACATGTTCGGCCCTGATGTTGGGCGCCAGGCCGACAACATCATCTGGTTCAACGATGAAATTGCCAAGAACCCTTACCTGTCGCTCAAAACGGCAACCGGCAACGCAGGCGAAGTTCTGACCTGGTCGGGAGGCATGAACCCCTACAAGGAAGGCACATTGGGAACGATTGCCGAAGGTGGCTATGCCGACATCATCTTGATCGACGGCAATCCTCTTGAGGATATCCATGCCCTGAAGCGCGGAAATGTAGATTTTGTCATGAAAGATGGACAGGTCTATAAAAACTGGCTGCCAGATGAGAATGCGCCACAGTTCATTCCGGCAGGCCCGGAACGCGACGCCTATTTCGGGAACCTCTAACGCTCGACTGTGGACCGGCGGGATAACCCGCCGGGCTTCACGCGCGGGGCGGTTCATTTACCTCGGCCGCTCTGCGCCTATTTTTGATCCGGGACCATTCTCATGAAAGCGTTCGTCAGCACCATTGCTTCTGTTTTTCTGGCAACTTCGGCCCTGGCCGAGGACGTCAAACGCACCCTGTTCACCAATGTCCATGTCTGGGACGGAACCAGCGAAACGCGGCTTGAGAATGCCCAGGTTTTAGTGGAAGGCCGCCTGATCACCAAGGTTGCCGCCGATCCGATCCCCGCCGAAGATGCTAGGGTGATCGACGGGCAAGGCAGCACATTGATGCCCGGCTTGATCGATATGCATACCCACGTGATGTTCAAATACGGGGTCAATCCGTCCCGTCCCGACGTGGATCATGCCGCTGCCGGGGCGATGGCGCTGGAGACGCTGCAACTGTATCAGCGAATGGGGTATACCACGCTGCGCGATGTGGGAGGCAACAGCCTCGGCCTGGCCCGTGTGATCGCGCGCGGTTGGGTGGATGCGCCGCGGCTCTATTCCTCGGGCACACAGATCAGCGGCATTTCTGGCCACGCCGATCTGGGCACATTGAACGAGGCACCGGGCACGGATGTGTTCGCCAAACGCGGCGACGGTTGGGGCATTGTCGGTGACGACGCGGTGCGGGCCGCTGTGCTGACCAACCTGCGGGGCGGGGCCACTCATATCAAGGTAATGCCGGGGGGTGGTGTGGCGTCGGATTTCGACCCGCTCGAAAGCACCTCGATGACCGAGGGCGAACTGCGCGCAGCCGTTGAAACAGCCGATGATTACCTGACCTATGTCTGTGCCCATGCGTACAATGACAAGTCGATCAACCGGTTTCTGGATGCTGGCGGGCGCTGCATCGAACACGGCTTCCTGATTGAGGAGGACACGATCAAGCGCATGAAGGAGCTAGGCGCTGTAATGTCGCTTCAGGCCTATGCCGCCTATGAGGTGTTCAGCGACCCCGACAACATTCCCGGGTTCTCCGCTGAAAATGCCCGCAAAGGTCGGCAAGTCCATGAAGGAGCCGACAGGATGATGCGCTGGATCAAAGAGTATAAGATCGACGCCTTTGGGGGATCCGATTTGTGGCCCGTAGACCAGCTGGCGGTGGTGCCACAGGATCTGGTGGTTCGCCAGCGCTGGTTTGATGATGTGGAAATTCTGCGGCAGAACACGTCGCATGCCGCGCGCTGGTTGGCAAAATCGGGGCCCAAAAACCCCTACAAGGATGGCCCGTTGGGCGTCATTGAACAGGGGGCGTATGCGGATCTGATAATCGTTCGGGGTGATCCCACTCAAGACGTGTCGATCCTGGTTGACTACGATGCCAACATTCCGCTGATCATGCGCGATGGGGTGATCAAAAAGAACACTTTGGATTGAGGGCGTTTCGTTGAAGAGCCTACTTTTCGCTTCTACCCTCGCCGTGATGCTGCCCTCCCTTGGGGCCGCCGACGGCAGTGATCCCAAGCCATGGACTCATCAAAACTTTGACGCCGATCCCGGCAAATTTACCTTTGCGATCCACGCCGATCTAACCGGCGGCGAAAGACCCGGAATTTTTGCAACGGCCATGGCGCAGCTCAACCTGTTGCGTCCCGATTTTGTCATCAGCGTCGGGGATTTGATTGAAGGCGGTGAAATCCAGCGAGACCAGTTCGAGGCAGAATGGGAGGCCTACGACAATCGGGTTCGCAGCTTCCCTGGGCCCATCTTTTATGTGGGCGGAAATCATGACCTTTCGACAGACCTGTCGCGCGAAGTCTGGGCAGAACGTTATGGCCCTACTTATTATCATTTTCGCTACAAGAATGTGCTGTTTCTGGTTCTGGACACCGAAGACACGTCACCCGCCGACCGCGTTGAGATTGCCAAGGCACGCGCAAAAGCCATCATGATCTATCAGTCAGACGGCCCTGAAGCCTTTGCACAAACCGAATATGCCAACCTCGCGCACCGCACCGCTGGAACAATTGGTGATGACCAAAGAAACTATTTTCTAGAGGCGATTGAACACAACACCGATGTGCGCTGGACATTTCTGTTCCTGCACAAACCCGCATGGCAACACCGCGTCAAAACGCCGTTTGCGTCCATCGAGGCCGCGCTCTCAGAACGTCCCTACACGGTGTTCAATGGCCACGTGCAGGCCTATGGCCACGAGGTGCGTAACGGGCGCGACTATGTTCAACTTGCCACCACAGGCGGCGAACAGTTTCCTGATCTGGGTCTGTCGGAAGACCACGTTACTTTGGTGACCATGACGAACACTGGCCCAAATATCGCCAACCTGATGCTGTCAGGTATCCGCGACAAAACCGGGGCAATCCCACGAGACGGTGGCGATCTGTGTTTTTCGGTTGAACGGTGCGGAGATGATCAGTGAGGAAGCCTGCTCTGCACCAACAACAAGGAAACCGCTCACTATGTTGAACACCTCACTTTACGGAAAAGGACCAAAAATGAGCTTTCTGGGAAAGAAATACAGCGATGCAACCGGGTTGGTCGTCGCGTTTCTTTTGGTGTCATGGCTGGCCTTGTGTCCCGATGCCGCTATGGCTCAAAGTGGTGGACTTAGTGGCCCGTCTTCGGTCACTTCCGACCTCGAAGGAGACGGATTGACAGATCCACAACTGCGAAGCAATTTCCCCCGCAATCTCGCTCCGGGTTGGTTCGCTTGGAAAGACGGCTTGGCCGAGCGGGGGTTCAAATTCAACATCGACTATTTTGCCCTTGGGCAGTCTTCAAACTCAAATCTTGGCGCGGGCGAGGCCAGCAGCGGCATCGCGCGGTTTTATGGCGCTTGGCAAGCGACCGAGCTGGGCTCGCTCACCTTCAAATTAGAACACCGCCACGCCTACGGCGCAGTGGCTCCGCAATTTCTGGGTCTCGATGGTGGCGCACTGTCCATTACCGGCACGGGATTCAACGACAACGGCACAATGCTGACCAACCTATTCTGGACCCAGCGCGCAGCGGACGGGTCGTGGACTGTGCAGGTGGGGCAGATTGACGTAACAGATTTTGTCGACGTGTATGGATTGGTCAGCCCCTGGACATCATTTCAGAACCTCGCTTTTAACACCAATCCGACGATCAACGCGCCCAATCCGGGACTGGGGATAGCTGGAGGCGTGAAGCTGGGCGCAAACTTCTATGCCATCGGCAGCATCGCTGATGCCAATGCAGACCCAACCAGCCCGGATTTTGACGTGTTCAGTGATGGCAATCTCTTCAAGAGTCTCGAAATCGGCTATACCAGCGGCTTTGACAGGATCTATTTCGACAACATTCATCTGACCCTGTGGCATGCGGACGCCGCCGCCGATGGCAGTCGCCCCGAAGATTACGGAGCGGCATTTTCCGCCGCGTGGTTCATCAACAACCAATGGATGCCTTTCATACGTGCCGGCAAGGCCAAAGGCACCGCCGCTCTGTATGAAAAATCCGTGTCCGCCGGTATCGGGTATTTTGCACGCAACACGGATCTTGTTGGGCTGGGCCTGAACTGGGCCGAAGCCCGAGGCATTGCGGGTAGCCAGGCCACCGCCGAGTTGTTCTACCGGTTCTCGATCTCGCCGGGATTACAGATCACCCCATCTATCCAATTCATCAACAACCCCCTTATGAGCCCAGGTCAAAGCAGCATCACAATCGCAGGGCTCCGCGCCAGGATCGTGTTCTGAACTGACACCAATCAATTGACGAGTTCATTTTGACAAAACAGGCGAACCAACTCACCGCTCTGCGCACGCCCCACCAAAGACCACCAGGGGTTAAGGCCGGGCTGTGGGCCCCTCACACATGAACGATAGGAGCGGGCCGAATTGGAACTGCGCCGGTCGCGGTCTGGTCGCCTCCATGACGTGCCTGCTGATCATTGCGGACCAAAGCTGTGGGCAAGAGACGACGTTATGGCGTGCGCTTATGGTTTGCACACGTCTCTTACGTCCCATGAACTCTTTCGTTCCATGAAAATGAGCCGATCAGACTCAGCGAGGATAACCACTCAGGCACCTCTTCCATGTGGGCAATCGGTTGATGTGAACCTGGCGGCTCAAGTCTTAAAAATGATGGTATGACACTTTGGGCAGTGTATCGCGGGATCAGTCCCGCTTTGGCCACACGCCTGGTTGAGTGTGACAACATCCACTCCGTCCAAACCCAAGTCAGTGCGCAGCGGAGTACCCGAATGAAGCCCATAAACCTGAAAACGAGGAAATACCCAGACTCTTCTATGATTTATGACATTCAACGTCATCTAGGCCAATCAGAGAAGAAGTGGTGGGTGGCGGAGGGAACGGGACTGGCGTCGAACCTTCTCTGCTACGTAAGCCATTGAATTTATTATACCGACTTGTGGGTTAAAATCCCACTTGCTGCAAACGCGACTGAAATCCAACTCGTACATTCAGCCACCCCCTGGCCATCGTTATCCTTTGCCCACCAACGGTAGTCGCCTCGCCCCTGATCTTCACAAAACCTCGTCCCAGTGCCACTGCCAATTCGAGTATGCACGGATACGGCTGACCCGGCTTCGTCGGAATTCAGCGGCGAACATCGGGCCAAATCTGTTCCACCAGTACCGCTCCGTTTCGTGGCTGATTTCGAGACCGCGTTCGTTCAAAAGATATTCGATCTTCCGAAGCGAAAGAGGAAAGTGGACATACACCATTACCGCCAGGCGGATGATTTCCGGACTTGTCTTGAAATAGAGAAATGGACTGCATTTTGTCATCCGGCGAGGATACGAAACCGCCTGGCGCGGCCCAAGCCAATTTTGTCTGACAAGCCGCGGAAAGGGACCCAAAGGGGCGGCCCCCGCCGATCCGCAAGGCCGAGCTTATTGCTTCAGTGCAAAAAGCAACTGGCCAAACTTTTCGTCCTGTACCGCAAAGACGAGGAGCGTCCCGTCCTCAGCAATTGATGCCCCGCCTGCGGCAAAGAGCCATTGGATAAAGGTCTCCGATAACGACTCTGGCGGACATGCGGCAAGCGTTGTCGGCCCGGCCTCGATCGTCAATTTTTGGTTCTCCAGGCTCCAATCGCCCAAGACGCGGTTACAGTCAGCTTGGGCCGCGAAACTGCCGGCCGCATCGAATGCAATCGTGTAGTCTTCAGGATTGGCAGGTTGGAGAGGATCTCCGTCACCTGACTGGATAGAGACAAGCTGCCATTCCGAGCCTGTCATTTTGCCTATCAATTCCGCCTCCAGAGCGGCTGACGGGTCGGGAAGAACGCCCGTATTCATAAGAGCTTTGGATACAGCACTCACCCCGATCACCATGATATTGTTTGCGCTTGACGCCCACCCGACCATCGAAAGGCTGGGCTCTTCAAAGAATGCAATGTCGCTTTCAAAGCCAAGGGTCTGTCCGCCGTGACCCCACACTCCCTCTGCCTTTTGCGCAAGGCCGATGCCGTAGTTCGGAATTGTCCCGCTGCTGGTCGTTACCGTTTCCTGCATCTCAGCTAAGCTCGTCTCTAACGCGAAGAGATTACCGGCGAGCAAAGCTTCAATGAATACATGCATGTCATCGGCCGTCGAGACAACCGCACCCGCTGCGGCACCTTGGGACATGTTCCAATCTGTCGTTTCAATATCGAAGGGTGCACCGAAATAGGCGCGAGGAAGTCCAAGCTCTGGGCCGGGAACTCCGTCCACATAGCTGGTGTCCTTCAGCCCAAGCGGTTCGAAGATGCGCGCGTCAAAGCTCTGCCCTAGCGGACGTCCTTCAATCTTTTCAATAACGAGCCCAAGCAAGATGTACCCAGTGTTGCTATAGGCCCATTGCCCCTCAGCACCGGGAAAAAACGTCGGTTGGCCGTGTTCTGCTGCGAATGCGACGAGTTCCTCCATGGTATATCCGCGACGCAGCGCATCGGGATCTGCCAGATCACCCTCCATGATACCAGGAGTACCGTCGGGTGCATTGTCGGTATAGCTGAAGACGCCAGCCGTATGGTTTGCAAGTTGCCGAAGAGTAAGGAGATCACCGTTTGGGAGCGCTTCCGCGAACCCGGGTAAATGTCGAGATAACAGGTCATCGAGTGTGAGGACCCCCTCTTCCTTCAACTGCATCAGCACGGTAGCGGTAATCATTTTGGTATTGCTGCCGATCTGGAACGGCGTGTCGCAAGACATCGGTGAGACGTGGTCAGGATCAGCCGTCCCAGCGGAGCGGGCATAACGCCAATCCGCACTTCTGACGGACAGGACACCGCCCGGTGCGTATCCTACGATCGAAGCAAGCCCTGATGCGGGGTCCACCATTTTTGTGAGTACCGCATCGAGTTCAGCTCCAACGTTGCTCGGAACGTTGTGCTCCGCATCACACGAAACAATTACCTGAGCTCCAGCCTGCCCGGTAAACAAAACCAGACCGGCGATTATCAGACCAGACTTAAGCATTATCGTTATCCCACCTTGTCTTATTGAACTCTTAGTAGAGAATTGACCAGATTCACTTTAGGTATCTCGCATTAACCCAGCCGCGTTCGCGCATGTCAGTCATCATCTCAATCTCACACCAGCGAGAATTGCCTTGCATCTGGCATCTCAGTCGGCGCACCCGGTCGCCGTTGCCCAGTCTACCGACAACCCGGTAATTCGTGCTTGGCCCGCTGCGCACGTTCAGCAAATCGCCCGCAGACACGCCGTTAACGCGCATCACGTCGGCTCCGGAGTTACTTTGTCTGGTGTGGCCTGGCAGATAGGCGTTCTGTACGCGGCCTTCTACGAAAAATCTGATCATTCGGTTTCCGTCGGGCGCGTAAGAACAGGCAAAGCTTTCCATCCGGGTTTCAAGATAGATGTTGCCGTTGATCGCATAGGAGCCATCAACACGTCGGCCGTTATACTTCATCTCAGTCTGGGCCCCGTAGTTGCGGAAATAGCCCTGCGCAGCGTGTGCGCATTCACCAAGCATCAAACCTTGGGATTGCGCCTGTGCGGGGGATCCAGCGGCACCTGCAACCGCAAGGCAGGCCACAAGTATCACGTGGGAAATGTGACGAAAGGATAAGAAAGTTTGAAACATGATCAGTGTCTCCTGAATGTTAGTGCCACCGCGATGGTGAGGCGCGGCGCAATAGATTGGTGACGACACGCAAGAAAATCGCACCCAGTACGGCCACGATGAAGATGCCAACCGCACAGGGTCTCTGTTTTCTGTATAGTGTCACCCTCACCCACGAAAATCCATATGAGCGGATTTGCGGCGCGTATGAAGGGCGGAATTATGCGTTTTGAAGAAAAGGGAGTGTCAACGTAGACCCGTCGAGGTGACCCACTCTGAGTTTTGTCTATTTAGGGAATGATATCCGCATTAGCACCGCGCAGCAAAATAACTGGCTTTGTGTTTCAGACACCCGGACCTCGGCGCAACTCGCCCAAGAGGGTTGATATGAGCGTTAAGGACCCTCTGAAAAACCTCGGCATGTTGGCGTGATCTGATAGGCTCGGATTGAACGATCTAGGAGCCCCCGATGCCCAAGCAGATGACATTCGCTTCACTGGCCCATTCAACCAAGAAGTAAGGTGACGCGGCGGGAGAAGTTTCTGGCGGAGATGGAAGCCGTGGTGCCGTGGTCACGCTTGGTGGTGCTGATCGAACCTCACTATCCCAAGATGGGCAGCAAGGGCGGTCGACCGGCGATACCCTTGACGGTGATGCTGCGCATCTACTGCCTGCAACAGTGGTATGCGCTCAGCGATCCGATGGCCGAGGAAAGCCTCTATGACAGTGACGCGATGCGCCGTTTTGCAGGGCTGGAACTGGGTGATGACCGCATCCCCGACGAGACCACCATCCTGAACTTCCGCCACCTTCTGGAACGCCATGACCTGAGCGAGGCAATCTTTGCCGAGGTGAACGCGTATTTGGTCGAGAACGGCATGTTGCTGCGCTCGGGGACGCTGGTTGATGCAACGATCATCGACGCCCCGCCCTCGACCAAGAACAAGGCTGGCAAGCGCGACCCCGAGATGAGCAGCACCAAGAAAGGCAATGATTGGTATTTTGGCATGAAAGCGCATGTCGGCGTGGATGCCGAAAGTGGCATCGTGCACAGCCTTGAGACGAGTACGGCCAAGGTACACGACAGTCGGGTCTGGGAGGATTTGTTACACGGCGATGAGACATCGGTCTGGGCGGACAAGGCCTATGTAAGTGCAGAACGCGCAGACGCCTTTGCCGGGCCCGGAAAGTTCTGGGGCGTCATGCGCAAGGCCCCCAAAGGCGACGAATTGCATCCCGATGACGAATATATCAACCGCCTGATCGCCAAAGTCAGGGCACGGGTCGAGCATCCGTTCCGGGTGCTTAAACGTCAGTTCGGCTACATCAAGACTCGGTATCGTGGTCTGGCAAAGAACCGGGCACAATTGTTCAGCCTGTTCGCCCTCGGCAATCTGTATCTGGTCCGGCGGAAACTGATGGCGTGACGGATGGAGTCCGCCAAAAAACACCGCCGCGCCATCAAAAGAACCGTAAAACCGCCGAAACCGAAGGAAAGCCCTCCACTCAAGGTCAAAATCAAATCAAAACAGCTAAGCCGGGTCGTTGTTCAGACGTTCCTTAATAAGCGGCAGTGTGATACGAATTCCATTCTACTAAGGAAATGTCGGTGACAGAGAGCCATGTTATTGGAGATTTCCGCAAGGAAACCTTTTCATTGTGAGCCATGCCGACAGCCTAGTGAAGAAAACTCTAATACTCCTCATCACGGCGTAGTGCTGATAGCGGCGGGGGCCGGTATATTTAGCTTGGTTAAGGCTGAAGGACTGCCGCCATATCCACTGGCAGAACCAGACTACAGCAGCAAGCGGCAGCTAGATTTCAGCGCCTTTGAAGCCGCATTGTCTGGCCTTGATCCTAATCGAATTGCCGTGATGGATACTCTCGTGGCTGAAGTCACTTTGCTCGAATTGCAGGTTCTGATGAATAACGGCCAATTCAGTGCCGAAGAGTTGGTGACCTACTATGTGCAGCGAATCAGAGCTTATGACATGGACAAGCTTAACTCAGTTTTGGAACTCAATCCCGAAGCCCTGGCTTTTGCTCGCGATCTCGACGTCGAACGCGCAGCCGGCACTGTTCGAAGCCCCATGCACGGCATCCCTGTGCTTTTTAAGGATAACATCGCCACTGGCGAGGGCATGCATACAACTGCCGGAGCATGGGCTATGCGGGATTGGCAGCCCAGCCGCGACGCTTTCCTAGTCTCGCAATTGCGTGAGGCAGGGGCCATTGTCCTGGGTAAGACCAATCTCTCTGAGTGGGCCAACTATATGGATGTCGACATGCCCAACGGCTTCAGTGTGCTCGGTGGGCAGACACGCAACCCCTATGGCCCCTACGGTACCCTTGGATCCAGCAGTGGTTCGGCCGTGGCGGCTGCAGCCAATTTTGCAGCCGTGACCGTGGGAACTGAAACACAGGGGTCGATCATTCTGCCAGCAAAAATCAACGGCGTTGTCGGGCTTAAAACCAGCCGGGGCCTGGTCAGCCGGGATCATATCCTGCCGTTGGTCGATTGGATGGATGTGCCCGGCCCGATTGGGCGCACTGTCAGCGATGTGGCCGTGATGCTCAGCGCCATGACCGACGAGGATGAGAAAGATCTGGTAACATTCGACGCAGTCGAAGTCGCCGGTACGGACTACACCCAATTTCTGGTGGCTGAAAATGCAGTCGGCAAGAAGCTGGGCATTGTTGTCCAGGATAACGCCTTCATCGATCAGATGATTGCTGACTTTGAGCTGGGTGAAGACAGCGCCTCCCAATTCCGTCAGGCCATGATCCAGAGCAATGACAAAGTGCGCATGCAGGCAACACCATTTGTCGACATAGGCATTGAGTTGGTCGAGGTGTCGGCCGCTGCAATGCCAAGCACGCCTGACTTAAGCGCCTTCATAGACTACGGTTTCCGCTCCGCGCTGGACGCCTTCCTCACCGATTTATCTGATGAAGCGCCGGTTAGATCATTGGCAGAGATTGTCGACATCAACAGCGCAGACTCCGACAACCGTGCGCCCTACGGGCAGGGCTATCTTGAGAGCGCTATGAAAAGCCCGCTCACACCCGATGAGTACGCAGCCCAAGTGGCTGAGAGCATGTCAGTGGCCGACGACCTCGGCAGTCTCTTTGAGGCCTATGCGCTGGATGTATTGCTCAGCGATTCGCAAATCTATGCGGCGACCGGCTTCCCTGCGCTGACTGTGCCTGCCGGTTATGGTGAAGACGGTCAGCCGGAGGGTATTATTTTGATCGGTGACTTTCTGGGCGAGGACAACCTAATAATTATTGGCTATGCTTACGAGCAAGCAACACAAGCGCGCCAGATGCCTGATCTGGACAAGACCATAAGCGAGATCGATTCCATGGTGAACAGGTAGAGAGGTGACGTCAGACAGATACGAACCAGTCATTCAAAGGCTGTACGAAGATGTAAGAACCTGAGCGTGACGCGGAACAGGAGGACGATTTATTATGTTTACCGGTTCCGAAATCAGGGAAAATAGGTTGCTTTTTCTGGATGTCGCGCGAACAATCGCCCTGTTCGGGATGATTGTTTTTCATTTCTTCAGGGATTTGGAAGTCTTCGGGATGATCGCGCAGGGAACAACCCTGAACAGTGGATGGGCCATTTTCGCGCGCGCTGTTGCTGGAAGTTTTCTGTTTCTGTCCGGTGTGAGCCTTGTACTGGCCCATGCCCGCGGCTTTTGCGGCAAGGCCTGGTTGCGGCGGGTCGTCCTGATTTCTGGCGCCGCCTGCCTTGTCACCTTGGCCACTTACGCAGCCTTTCCATCGCAATACGTTTTTTTTGGCATCCTGCATGCACTCGCGGTCGCCAGCCTTTTGGGCGTGCCGTTTCTTTTCGCTCCAGGATGGGTATCGTTGAGCGGTGCTGCGTTGATCCTGATTGCCTTCGAAACGATAGGGCGCGCCGTGTTCGCGTCTCCGTGGATGGCCTGGACAGGGCTTGGGATGGAGGTGCGCGCGTCGTTGGATTTCATTCCTATTGTTCCTTGGATCGCACCGTTTCTTTTGGGAATCGCCGCAGCAAAGATTGCCGACCCCAAGGGGCTCGAGCCGAAGTGGCCGGGCCGTTTTCCAGCGCAGGCTTTGGCGTGGCCCGGCAGACACAGCTTGGCGGTGTATTTGCTTCATCAACCCATATTGCTAGCTATAATCGGAGCCGCCGCGAAGGCAGTGAAATGATCACCGGTCCGGCGAAATGCGTGCGCCGCAACAGGGTTCCGCGGGGTCGGTGCAGGTGTTCCGGTTTGACAAATTTCCCCGCCGGACGTGTAATGTTTACAAGAGACCTCATAATCAAGGACTTCAACAGCGTGGCAGAGAATTTTCGTACCTCGCAGGGCTGGCTGACCGTCCTGGCGATTGGCTGTTTCTGCATTGCGGTCGGTCCCGTCCACGCGCAGGTCATGGATGCAGCCGGATCCATTCTCCCTGAAATCGACGTCCGGGGTCGCGGATGGGATCAGATATTCTATCCCACTGAGCTATTGGATTTCGCGATCGCGCTGCTTGGAACAACAGTGATGATCGCTGCGATCGCCTATCATCCCGTCATGCTGGCGACTCGCCGCACACGTTCGGATTTCGATGCCCCAAAAGAACTGTTCGTCTATGCCCTGATCGGGATGGTTGTCGGGTTCCTGATCATGCATCACGGATATCTCATTGGCTTCGTGCTCTTTGGTCTCGGCGGTCTGTTGCGCTTCAAGTCCGACGATGGGTCAGCTGATACAATGCGCCTGATTCTGGCAACTCTGATCGGGCTATGCGCCGGTCTGGATTTACCGGTTGTGGCCCTGATCACCACGGCCAGTGCATGGGCTGTGATTTATGTATTTGGCGGACCCATAACTTTCGAACTGGAGGTCCGGTTTTCAGAAAAGGACACAAGCTCCGACGCAATGTTCGCCTTGCGTCACCAGTTAACCGAACGTGGATTCAAAACGGTGTCGATGAGCAAGACCAAGTTCAAACCTATCGTGAGTTACGTGGTATCGGGACCGCGCGGGTTTAGAAGATCTGCGCTTGAGCGCGAAATGATGCAGTTGGTTTCAGCCCCTGAAAGCGGGATTGACGACTGGCATGTTGACTGAGGCGTGAACAAGTTGGCCCCGCTGTCCAGGTCATGTCTCCACAAATTCGTTTTAGCGGCGTTGGCGATGCTTTTCCTGTCTGGGGGATATGGGTTTCCAGCCCCGGCCAAATCCGAGAAACTGGTTCTACGTTTTGTCAGTTCTGATAAGGTCGCGGATCGCAGCCAGGATTTTACCGAAGTTTCAGGGCTCAGCCTGTCAGAAAATGGCGGGTTCTGGGCCGTCAGCGATGATACCGCACGGCTTTTTCGCCTGGACGAAGCGGGAAAGGTTCAGAAGAAGGAAACTCTGCACGCTTTACCGGGCTTGGAAGGCGTTACCTTTGATCTGGCTGGAGGGCGCATACTCACCGTTCGTGAAGACACGTCCGAGATACTTGATGTGGCACCAGACGGACGCATAACGCGGCATCCGATACTGGCAATGGAGGGAGCAGGCAGCCTGGCGGCGCATTTTGCGGCAAGCGACTCCAATGATGGTCTGGAAGGGATCACCATCGACCCCGAAACCGGAACGGTGTTCGTGGTGAAAGAGCGCGGTCCAAGGCTGTTGATCGAAGTAGCACCAGACCTAAGCCAAGTGCGTAGGATCGTGCCTTTGACCGGTTCTGCCGGATTCGTGTCCGACCGGGCACAAGATGATCGTCTGGATGTTTCGGGCCTGGCCTGGGACGGGCAGCGGCAGGGTCTATGGATAACCAGCGACACAGGACAGGCGCTTTACTTTTTCTGCTTTGCCACAATGCAAGCGAGAGGCTGGGCATTGATGAGAGAAGCCGGGGGAAAGTCTCGTCGTGTTGAAAATGCAGAGGGCGTGGCTCTGAGTTTGGACGGACAGACCATCTTCATCGTTACCGACGACGGCAAAGATTCCCGGCTTCTTACCTATCGAATTGACTAGGTTTACAGGCACATGTTGTGCTTCCAGACACTGAGAATGGAGATCGACCAATGACTAAATCATTTAATCTTGCAGCCAGCCTCGCGGTGGGTGTCTCTCTCGCGGGGGTGGCTGGTCCAGCAGCGGCAGTGGATTTCACTTCCAGATCGGGCGGGGCGTCCCAAACCGAGATTCTGGCCCGATCCAACCCGTCACCGGCCGACGGCCTCGCTTTCGTACGTCCCGTTCTAACCGGGGTCATGTATCGTTCCGGGTTTAAAGGAGGCGACAAGTCGCGCACCGGGCTGTCCAAAGCACAGCGCGGTCAGCTTTGTGAGGCAGGGTTTTCGGGGGCATTTTACGCAGATTTTGGAAAGAATACCGACTATGGCCAGACGTCTTGCGGATCGGGCGCATTCAGCTATGAGTCGGCCCGCTCATCGCGCCCCGCTGCCGTGATGAAAGCAGTGCATGACAAAATCACGAGCAATGGCGGGCCGATTATGGTGCATTGCATGTGGGGCGTTCATGCTTCTGGCGCCCTCTCGGCAATGGCGCTTGTTCAATTCTGCGACTGGTCCGAGGCGCGAGCCAAAGCCTATTGGGACGAAGCGCGCAACGGGGCGCCCTGTTCCGGAGGTTGCGACGCCTGGATTGACGCAAAGTTCGATAAATTCAAGATCGACCCAACGCTGAAGATCTCGGCTGATCAACAAGCAGCGATTTGCCCGAAATGAACACCATGAAAAAGCCCCTTGTTCTGGCCCTGATCACCGCCGCGACGCCTGCATTTGCCTCTGATGCCGTGCAGGGCATTGAAACTTTTCACCAAAGCCCAAACGGGATTGTCGAACGCTGTGTGCGCATCGCGCAAGCACCCGGAGGGACCTACGGCAAGAACGACCTCGAACAGGAGGCCGCCTACTGCGCCATCGATCTCTATGCCCCAGATGTCGCCATGTGTCCCAAGACCTGGAGTACCAGTCCGGGAACAATGATCCATGACATAAGCCAAGGACCCTATGCCAGGGACAAAGTAGAATTTGAACGCAATGCCTGCAAGGAAGGAAAATCAGCGGGCGATCTGGCCAAGGACACGCTAGCCAAGTTCAAGCCGACCATGAACGCCAAGGGCACGAGCGGCACGTTTTCTCCTTCTCCGCTGCTCTACTATCACTTCTCGCGATATTTCGACATGTCAGTCAAGGTCCCGGTCACGGTCTGGCGGTCCATTGACGCGGGCGCGCATCTGGGCGAGGTCGCGCGTGCGGGGCTTTCGCTGTCGAGCGGCAGGCATGGCGGGCGGATGAACCATGCCGGTTGGGAGGCGTTGGTCAATGCCGAAAAAAACCCTGCTGGCTATCAGCCGACGGATGATCTGTTCACGGCCAATCGCAGCCAGATCTATGGCGCACTGACCAGCAGTCCTGGGCACCGCTATGGCTCGGAGATCAATGGCACGCGCGTCTCGGGCTGGGGCAAGGGTCAGAATCAGGATTTCCAGAAAACACCTGCTTTCCTGGCGCTGCGGTCAGACAAGCCGCTGATCCAAGCAATCGAATTCGGTCTGATCGAGGGCAGCAAGGACCGGCAGATCGCTAAGGACCTAGGGCAGTCCGTGACGCCGCAGCAGATGGTCTTCTGGATGACCGAACTGACCGAGATTGTGCTGCTGGACTTCATCTTCAGCCAGCAGGACAGGGTCGGAAATATCGATTTCACACCGTATTACTATTGGCTTGAAGATGGGAAGCTGACGCACAAACGGACAAAGCACCACGAAGCCGGTGACGGGTCGGTTCCGGCGGACGCTATTCTGTTGCGGCGAACCAACCTCAACGACAACGATGCTGGTGGCCGGGTGCAATATGCCAATTTCGCCAAAAGCACGCAAATGCTAGAAAAGTTCCGGCATATAAACGCAAACACCTACGTTAAACTTGTGGCGCTGAATGCGGATCTGCAAAGCAGCGGCCCGATATTTCAATGGCTTGAAACATCCTTCGGTCTAAGCGACCGCGAGGTGGCGCAGGTCGTGAAAAACACCACATTGGCCAGCGATATCCTGCGGCAAAGCTGTGAACAGGGCCAATTGATCTTCGATCTCGAACCTAAGAAATTTTTCGAAACCGGCAGTGTCGTTGCACAGGAGTTCCCCTGTGATGGTAGCTAGAGCAGTCCTAAGCACACTCTTTCTGCTAATATTTTGCGGCTCCACATTTGCTCAAAACTTGCGGGTTGCAGTCATTTCCGACCTTAACGGATCATACGGGTCGACGCGCTATAGCCCCCACGTAGCTGCGGCGGTCGATCGCATCATAGCGCTTGCCCCAGATCTGGTCATTTCCACGGGCGACATGGTAGCGGGGCAGCGCCGCCCGGTTCTGAGCGAACCAGAAGTGCGCGCGATGTGGGAGGCCTTCCATGCCGAGGTCACCGAACCGCTGAACCGCGCGGGCATTCCCTTGGTCGTTACTCCGGGAAACCACGATGCATCCGCCTATGGTGGGTTCGAAGCGGAACGCGCAATCTTCGCAGAGCAATGGCGGGCGATGAAGCCCATGCTCGACTACATCGACGACAGTGACTATCCATTTTTCTACGCCTTCGAAATGGGCGGCATACGTTTTGCTTCACTCGACGCAACCACGCTCGGCCCCCTTCGGGGCGATCAAATGAACCGTATGTCCAAGGCAATGAAGGGCTCAGGACCAGCTGTTACCTTCAGCCACCTGCCACTTTGGCCCTTCGCCCAGAGCCGTGAGCGTGAAATTATCGGCGATCCAGCACTAGAGGCACTCTATCACAAGCTGGATGTCGATCTGCATCTGTCGGGCCACCACCACGCCTTTTATCCTGGCTGGAAGGATGGCGTAGCCTATGTCTCGCAGGCATGTCTGGGGGGCGGCACGCGGGCTCTGATCGGGGACACAGTTCGAAGTGAGCGTAGCTTTACGATACTGGAGTTCGGCACCGAAGGTTTACGCTCAGTGCAAGCTTATAAAGGCCCTGACTTTCGAGAGCTGCTCGACCAAACCAGCTTGCCACCGCAAGTGATATCCCCCAAGGCCACGCTGCAACGGCTCGACCTTGTGAAGTAACCCGCTGTTCAAATACTGCTGACGCCACTCGGCGGGAGCATCGGCTCGATTGGTCTTGAAATTGTCTCTGCTGTAGAGTGCGCGCTCTTGGTTAACCCGCGCCGAGTTCACCGGAGGCTGAGGTTGTTTTCGCGACTCCAGCGTGGATCGAGAGTGAGCAGGTTTTCAATGTTCCCGCACCTTAGGCCGCGCCGAAAAGAACAATGGCACTGCCCTGTGCTTCGTTGATTGGCATGCCGACATCCAAGTCTTGATAGCACTCAGTCGGCGAGCGAATACCAAAGAAGATTTCACTTACGCCGCTTAACCAAAAGCGAAACAAGCATCAAAATTACGCCCAGTGCAGCCAGAATGAAAGTCAGTGGCAGGAAAAAGCTCTCCTGCAGAACACCGTTCGGATCTATGCCACCGTAAAAAGTTTTCTCAGCCAACCAAGACAGGCCAGCGAGAACCAAAGCAATAATACCTGCAATTCGAAGTCTAGAGTTGGTCATACTCTTTCCAATCTGTAGTAAATTTTGATATTAGACAGCTAACCTATAGGAATACCTCTGGGTCAGTTGGTGTTTCGAGTGAGTAGTAGTTTTAGTTCTTCGGCCTGTGCATCAGAAAGTGCCAAGATAAAGCTCGCGCCCTGAATCGCACCGGCGATTTGCACAGAGTTGACCAATTGGTCGCCAATACGAATATCTAGTTTTTGACCAATAGATTGCTCCGTGAAAGCAGCCAGAGGGCTTGCGATCTCAGGTGTCAACTCAAGGCGGATCTGCGGCTGCCCATTCTCCCCGCGTTGGAGATCTAGTTCAACAACATCATTTTGTGTGACCCTGATCGGTCCCAGCCAAAGCGCTGCGTTTTGATGCTCAACGACACAAATAGGGTATTGCCCCGGATTTCGTCCCCCGCCAAGATCAAGGCACACGTCATCATATTGCGCCTTCCGAAATTCTGACCCGGCCCAGAACGACATGGCTGCGGCCAATGTGACTGCCGCAATGACAGTCATGTTGTTTCTTGTCATTCGCAATCCTTCAAAGAGTGCTCAATTACAATATCACGGGGCCATTTAGCCACCGCAGCATCACTGTTCAATACTGCTCAGATGTAGGGCAAGGTCATTGACGTCGCACATTATAGTCACGCAGGCTTGTTTGTGGGCCGGAGGCCTCAATCGCATTTTCCGCGATCAGATGCTGAAGTCTTCCCGATAAGAATACATCACCCAACAGGTTGTGTTGGTCGCAACGACCCATAGCCGTACCGACCACGCGTGAAGCAGAAACCCAGTCTTTCTGGCAACACGCCAAAAGCAGACCATCATAGTAATCCTCGGAAACATCCACGATCTTGCCTGCTTCCCATTTACGCAGTGTAGCACCACTGTCTTGCAGGCGCAGAAAATCAGAAGAAAGCGCTGCTCTTGTGATCGGGTCTATGGCTTCTCGCTGATCAAAAAGGCTCGCCAGTAAAGCCGGAGTTTGCGGGCCTATATACGGCAGTGACTTTAAGCCAGTCGTTCCAACTCGGGTCACCGAACCTTCGAAAAGGCGTAGGCCATGACACGCCATCTCCAGAAACGTCCGTTCCGACGCATTCTCGCCAGCCCATATGCAGACTTCTGGCGTGATGTCCTGCGACAGATGGGCTGAGAGGCTATCGAAATCGGCCAACGAAGGGACCGGATCGTCAGGCAACTGACCATAGTTTTGGAACAATACCTCGAAATATGCGGCCCGCGCTTGTTTGTCGTTCAACGGACCGTGGCTCAGATCATCATCGAACACATGCACGCGGCCTGTCAGGCCGCAAGTCGCAACCGCCGCGCGCAAACACCCGCCGGCACTTCCTCCCAAAACCAGATGCAAGTATGCGGGCTGTGACATTGGTAACCTTTGGCTTAAGAGCGCGATTTGGGTTGTCAGGGGACACGCTGCTTGCAGTAAATCACTTTCCGCGCGGTTTCCCAGTCTGAATTTTCCCATTTGCATAAAATTCTTGCAACGCCTCTGTTTTTCGTAAACATTTCAGAGCGTAAAATATGACGGAGAGAGCAAAACGAGGGGTTTTACAATGGGTTTCACGCAATCGGTCAAGACCTGTCTGTCCAAGTACGTCGTGTTTTCGGGCCGCGCGCAGAGATCAGAGTATTGGTGGTTTGTTCTGTTCGTCGTCCTGGTCAGCGTCGGGTTGGCGGTACTCAGTTCGGTCCTTTTTGACACTGATCCGGAAACAGGACAGGGATCGAACTTGCTGAATTCGGTTTTCCAGTTGGCGATCTTGCTACCCTTGCTTGCTGCGGGATGGCGTCGTTTACATGATACAGGCCGTCCTGGATGGTATCTTCTCCTTCCAATGGCCTTCAGTATCGCAACGATGTTCATGCTGCTGACCGGGGTTGCAGTTTTTTCAGCGCTCGAAACTGGCGTTGAAGACCCTGAGACTTTGAGAGGACCAGCAGCCTTTCTTGGTGCAACCGGTTTGATGGTCATGTACGCGATTCAACTTGGCCTTTCGGTCTTGATGATTTGGTGGCTTTCTCGACCTTCGCAAGAGGGCACGAATGCTTATGGAGCACAGTCGTAAGCGGGTGATCAATCGCCTTTACCTCTACACCGCATGACGGTTATCACCCCAGAAATCGGGGATTTTTAGGAGTTAAGAATGAAGAACACTTTCCTTTCTGGGTGTCTACTGTTTTGCATATCCGCTGCACCTGCATTTGCTGAATGGGGATTTAGCGGTGGCCAGACCCCAAATGCGTTTATTCAGACCGGCGACATGACGCTGGAATTGCAATGTGACCGATTGCGCTTTGCACCTGCCGGGTATCCCGACAGCGAAGATATCGTCGGGAAGCAAAGCCTTTCAATTCGGTTTATGAAAAATGGCTCGACAGAAGTCGGATCTTTCCAAGCGGGTCAAGAGAACGCCACCCTGCGGATTGTCGATAACTATCCTGTTGAAGTTGTGTTCCAAGACTCAGCTGACTACCAGTTCATTCTGGATCAGATTGCAGCCAACGCCATCCTCAATCTATCCATGGCGGATCAAGATGTGAGCTATGGGCTTTTTGACCTTAAAGGGTCGGGCAAGGCCATTAGATCACTGCGATCCTCTTGCGGTTCTACACCGCAAGCAGGCAACAGCACCATGGAGGCCCCAGAGGGGGTGGTGTACTGCGGCGGTGGTCAGGTTAAACGTCAGATCGAATACCTGATCCTTGATAAAGCACAGGGCGAATGGGACGCTATCGTGACAGTCAACGGCGAGACCATGCGTGCAATGACTGCCTATAGCTACTTTGGTAATGCTCAGCCGCCACAAGGTTTTGTGGTCGCGTTGTTGGGAGAGGACCAGTCTGAATTTCTCGTCTTCAAAGATGGCAATAACAACTGGATCGAATACGGAGACTACCAATACAACCAATGCAATTGACTTAGATGTCTCGGCGGCGTGCTGTTTCAAATTTGGCAAGTCGCATCGCTTTCGTCGCCGATCTAACACGTTCTACCAAAATGACTTCGTAAAACACAGAAAAGGAATAAACATGAACACAACACTTAAACTGGCGTCTTGTGTGATCTTTGGCACTTGATTGTCAGCGTGCGTGGAAGATACTGGCTCCGCGTCCTCGTCTCCCAATCGTGCGAACCAGGATTGTCTAGCGGCGGTCGCCGAAACGACAGGCAATAGTCAAGTCAGGGTTCTGTCATCGGAGGCTCGCGAGGCCAATATTCTGGTAATTGTCGGCGTCGGGCCAGATGCAGCCCCTTGGCAATGCATCACCTACGGCGATGGAACGACCGAAGGGATCATGTCTTTAACAAACGAGGGCAGCGCTTAAGGAAAAGGGTCACGTCGGTGGGCCTGACCCGGACGGCCAGAGGAACCCAAGTTTCTACAAGTGACGGCCCAAGTTCGTCGGCATGGCGTAATTGCAAAGCTGATAGGTTTTTGACATTTTCACAATTTGAACTGGAAGAGAGAGCAGGATGGAAGAAGTAGTAAGCAACGGTCCAGGCCTGTTCGCGGGCTTTATTCTCATTGCAGTCGTGGGGGCGATCATTGGTTGGCTGGCAAGCGTCATTGTAAAGGGTTCACGCTTTGGCCTTTGGGGCAATATGCTAATTGGCTTTGGTGGTTCCGCAATCGGCAGCAACCTTCTTCCCGCTCTCGGTCTTTCTATGGGCGGCGGTATCTTCGGCGTCTTGGTGACATCTGTCATTGGGGCCGTAGTTTTGCTAGTGCTGTATCTCTGGCGCTGGAAGTGACTCCCAACTGTAATCGGCACCGAGATGCGTTACTTTAAGCATATCTACAAATTTTAGCAGTTGAGAGGAGTGCGAACGATGTTGCCAGCCGCTCAGAAAATCAAAGCCTCCAAGTCGGATAAAGGTAAGACCAGAAAAACCGGGAGGCTAAGACCTTCAGTTTTCACGATTTTGACGGTCGGCCTGCTTGTTGTGGGCTGCGCCGAAACAGGGCCAGCTCTGGCGGAAAGCGAACCTGATCCCGACCTTGTTTTCGTCCGCGGCTATCGTGGGCCAGCAGATGGCTGCAAGCTTGTCGGCGAAAGTGCATTCTCAGCGGACTTCCTAGATGATGCGGCCGATCTCGTGGCGTGCCCCACTGGCAGCGCCGCGATGGAAAGCCTCATGGCCGAAACGGGCGCACAGATGGTCACACAGACAAACAGCTTCACACTTTTCAGCCTTCCCTACCGCTAAGCCTCTGCAGTTCGCGATGCCGCCATTACGGAACAGTTGACAACGGTAGGATGGCGGGTCGCAACGGTTTGGGACTGTTCACTGCGCAAGACCGACCGATTGGCCGCAACGGTTGAACTTTTTGCGGAATGGCTGCTCTCAGACAGCAATCAGCTTGAAGTTGGCAAAAAGGATATCAAGCATTGTGAATGATCGATACTCTGCAGATTGCACTGAAGAACAAGTGAAACTTACTCTATCTGCAGAGTATGCGTCCGGTCTGACTGGTGTTGACTTATTCCGGCGTCCAGTTCCATGGCATGAGGTCGTCGAGTTGGGTCATTTTGTGGTCTGCGACACGGGCGAGGACCCAAGTTAGCCACGCTTCAGGATCGACCTTGTTCATGCGACAGGTTTCAATGAGCGTGTAGGCGATTGCTGCTGCTTCACCGCCGCCTTTTGAGCCCATGAACAGGTAGATGAGATGACCGTTCTCAGCGCGATCCCGCGAGTTCCGGGGCCGCTGATATGTTGGAGATGTTCAGGTTTCAGCAAAAGGAGAACGGATAATGTCAGACCCAGATGTTTATGTCGGAATGGACGTCCACAAGGCGTCGATCACAGTCGCATTCGCCGACGCGGGACGCAATGGGGAGATACGCCGGTTTGGCGAGATCGCCAACACGCCGGACGCCGTTGCAAAACTGATGAAGAAGATCAGCACGCGGCATCGAATTACGGAATATTGCTACGAAGCGGGACCCTGCGGTTGCGTACTATTCCGTCAACTGACCGCACTCGGAATGACCTGTCGTGTCGTGGCTCCTGGCCGGACGCCACAAGCACCTACCGATCGGATCAAGAACGATACGCGCGATGCCGAGAAACTGGCACGCTTGGCGCGCGCCGGCGAGCTGACATATGTGAACCAGACCGGGTTTACCGGAGACGTTAGAGTTCCTATTCTGCGGCTATCTTAACCGCGAAGTCTGTATTGTAGAAGTTCCTTTCCACTGTTGCTGGTGAGATGTAACCGAGTGGACCGTAGAGGCGCGTTTCGTTGTACCAATGCACCCAATTGAGGGTCGCCATTTCAACGGTTTTCTTTCCGCTCCATGGACCTTCATGTTCGATGACCTCAGGTTTGTAGAGACCGTTTATGGTCTCGGCCAGTGCATTGTCATACGAGTCTCCGATGCTTCCAACCGAGGCTCCAATTTTTGCCTCTTCAAGGCGTTCAGAATACTTGATCGATAGATATTGGACGCCCCTGTCGCTATGGTGGGTGAGACTGTCTCGGTCAGGATTTCGGGCGGCCAGCGCCTGATCCAGCGCATCGAGAACCAACTTGGTATTGGGCGACGACGACACCTGCCAGCCAACGATGTACCGGGCGAAGACGTCAATGATAAATGCCACATAGACAAAGCCAACGACCGTGCGCACATAGGTAAAATCTGCCACCCACAATATGTTCGGCGCGGGGGCCTTGAAGACCCGGTTCACCTTATCCTCAGGGCATGGAAGGGCGGGGTTACTCTGTGTCGTCTTCTTGCCCTTTCCACGCGTAACACCCTGAAGCCCCATCGCTTTCATCAGGCGAACGACCGTGCATCGGGAGACATCCTCACCTGCTGCAATGAGATCATACCAAACCTTCACCGCACCATAACGCTTACTGCTGGCCTCCCATCGCTCTGTAATCTTGGGACATAAAACAGCATCTCGCTGCGCCCGCAGAGAAGCTTTCTCTGGATCACGTTGAACGGCTTGATGATGGTAGTAAGTAGAAGGCGCGATCGGCAAAACTTTGCAAATCGCCTCGACGCCGTGCTCCTTGCGATGACCGGCAATGAACATGATCATCTCTTCCGTAGGCGGTCGAGGTCCGCCGCCGCGAAAAAAGCCGACGCCTTGCGCAGAATGTCGTTTGCTTGCTTCAGCTCTCGGTTCTCGCGTTGAAGTGCTTTCAATTCCTCGCGTTCTGACCGCGTAATGCCGTCTCGATCACCGCTTTCAACAGCCTGCTTCTTGACCCAGTCCCGCAACGTCTCGGGACTGCATCCTATCTTCCCCGAGATCGAAACAACCGCTTTCGATCGTGAGGGATAATCCGCTTCATTCTCTAGAACCAAACGCACCGCACGGGCGCGAACCTCTGTCGAAAACCGGTTTCCTGAATTGCCTTTGATCATACCATACCTTCCAAGCTTTATGCTCTCCGGTAAACCCGGTCTGGTTCAAACCGCTGTCAGCGTAGAGTTTCAGCAATGAAGCATACGGCTGACTTCGAAACACCTTCCAGTTCCACAAACAACGTCTCGCCAAGCTGCCGGGTCGAAGATCATGGTGGCAATTCCTCGGCACCTGCCACCCTGCCGCTTGGTCTGGCAAAATGTTGCGACACATCCGCCCCAGTTCGCGATACGAGCATTACAATCTGGCCGCAATCTAACCTGAATTGGTTGAAGGGTCGTCGTCTTCCGGCAATGGAACAAGCGGCTCATCCACCGGCAGGTCGACTTCTTCACGGCCGGTTGCGGTTTGCGAATTCCAATCCTCTGAATGCGTCGTATCATCCATCGTCGTTGGATCCACCATGGGATCATCGACCGGCACAACCGCATCTACTCCGAGTGCCACGGTGTATGGATTGGCCAGTTCGGCCCCCTCTTGCTCGACCAGAACGTCGGAATCTATGTTTGCCCCAACTGCGTTAAGATAAACGTTCATCGGATCGCTGTGATGGGGAGGAGCTACTTCTTGGCCAGAGTGCTCCTCGGAGGCCTCAAATCCTTTGCTGTGATGCACATCGAAATCGTCAGCGCTGCCTGCTCCTGCGGCGAAGGACGCATCAATGACGTCGGTTGATCCCGGCGCGTCGGCTGATAGGTCTTGAGGATCTGCGTCAAGCGTGATTTCGACAACTGGCCCCTCATCGCTCGGGGCATCGTGTCGCGGCGGCTGGACCGGAACGATATTGATCCCGAGCAGGGTGGTTGAATCCACGTGGTGACCACTGTTGCCATGAGTGCTTTGAACATCAATGTTGACCTCCACATCTGCATCCGAGGTATGCGTTCCATGCTGAAGGATATGGAAGGTATCTGTGTGATGACCGGATGTCGCTGCGCTGCCCCCTTGTTTGATGACACCGGATTGCGATCGGTAATGGTATTCGAAATGGCCGGTCGTTGGGTCGATAGTCAACGTGCCGTACTGACCTTGCAAGGACAGAACACCCTGACCGCCACCGTTGTCGATCGTCCAACCGCCCGCGCTTCCTGTCAGGATTCCGGACAGATGTGTCGTTCCCGCTCCATGAACCTGTGTTGCCGTCGGAGGGACAAACGCCAACGCAGTCACGTCAAGTGTCGCGGTCGCTGAACTGTTCGCATGTCCGTCAGTTACCGAAATGGTCACCGGAACGTCGGTATGTCCAGCGCCAGCCGCTGGCGTGAAAATCCAGTTACTGCCAGATTGATGGAAGCTCCCGTATTGGGGATCAACCTGCACGTTCGAGATCGAAAGTTGATCGCTCGTATCCACATCGGTTGCATGGACTGCCGCCAGCAAATCGCTGGCTGACAGCGACCTACCAGCCCCGGGCTGCGTTGCACCAAGGTCACCAGCATGCACGACGGGGCCATCATTGCTACCTGTGACCGTAATCACCAGGTTCTCGGTGTCCGTCGCCCCCGCGCTGTCCGTCACAGTGACAGGAACCGTCACCTGCTGCGTCGCTCCTGCCGCGAGATGCTGATAGGCCGCGTCGGTCGGATCAAAGGTCCAGCTGCCATCCGCGTTCAGAGCAAAGCCCGCAGGAGCGGCCTGACCCAGAGAGTACTGCTGGCTGTCGCCCGTATCCACATCGGTGGCCGACATCTTACCCGACACAGCCGAGCCGTCCTCCGTCGCAGACGCCGTCGCCGCACTCAGAACCGGCGCGTCGTTTGTCCCGTGAATGGTGATCTGGATCTGGTGCGTCGTGCCATCTTTGGTGGAAACAGTGACCGTATCAACCAGCGTGTCTCCATCTTTCAACGCTTGAATGCGCGGATTGTTGTTGTCGCCATCATAGAACCAGTGGCCCTGTGGGTCGATCGTCAGGAAAGAATTGCCTCCAAGGCTGGTCGGATAACTCCCACGCATTGGCGCGCCTACAAAAACAGCTTCGCCGGAGTCGGGGTCGGTGACAGTCAATTGCCCCTGCGTTTGCAACCATTGCATGCCGCTCTTGTGGTCCTCCGTCACAGACCCTGTGTCGACGCCACCAATCACAGCGGCGTCCCCAACAGCGGCCAGCGTGAGCGATGCAGTTTGTGCTACGCTACCGCCATGACCGTCTGTAACGGAGTAGCTGAGCTGTACCGGACCATTATAATTTGCATCCGGCGTAAAGGTGTATCCGGTCGTCGCATCGCCGGTGATCGTGCCGTGACTGGCCGATAGGCCTGTCACCGCAAGCTGATCCCCTGTGTCGATATCCGTGGCCTGTGCCAGAAGCTGTGCCGCTGTGATCTGAACCGAATGGTCCTCAGTACCGCCGGGAAGGCTGACCGGACCACTCACAACCGGACCATCATTGCTGCCGGTGACCGTAATCACCAGGTTCTCGGTGTCCGTCGCCCCCGCGCTGTCCGTCACAGTGACAGGAACCGTCACCTGTTGCGTCGCGCCCGCGGCGAGGTGCTGGTAGGCCGCATCCGTGGGATCGAAGCTCCAGGAGCCGTCGGTGCCCAGGGTGAAGCCGGGTACGGGGTTGGCCGGGGCAAAGCTGAGCGTATCGCCGGTATCCACATCCGTGGCCGACATCTGACCCGTCACGGACTGGCCGTCTTCCGTCGCCGAGGCCGTCGCTGCGCTCAGAACAGGCGCGTCATTCGTGCCATGAATCGTGATCTGGATCTGATGCGACGTCCCGTCGGCGGAGCGCACCGTAACCGTGTCGACCAGAGTTTGACCGGCACCAAGCGCCTGAACGCGCGGGTCGTCATTATCGCCATCGTAGATCCACCCTCCTTTTGGTCCGATCACCAGAGAGGCATTGCCCCCAAGACTGGTCGGGTAGCTCCCGCGCATGGGGAACATCACGAAGCGGGCCTCCCCCGTGTCCGGGTCGGCGATTGTCAGCTGGCCCCGGGTCTGTAACCACTGCATGCCCATAACATTGACATCCTCGGTGACATCGCCGGTATCGACTCCCCCGATCACCGCGGCATCGCCGGTTGCGGCAAGCGTCAAGGCGGCCGTTTGAGAGACTGTTCCGCCATGGCCGTCGGTGACCTGGTAGCTCAGGCTGACCGGGCCGTTGTAGTTCGGGTCCGGCGTGAAGGTGAAACCGTGTGCGGCGTCGCCGGATATGCTGCCATGGCTTGCGCTCAGGCCGGCCACCGAGAGCGTGTCGCCGGTGTCGATGTCGGTGGCATGTTCCAGGAGCTGCGCCGCGGTGATCTGCACCGAATGGTCCTCAGTACCGCCGGGAAGGCTGACCGGACCACTCACAACCGGACCATCATTGCTGCCGGTGACCGTAATCACCAGGTTCTCGGTGTCCGTCGCCCCCGCGCTGTCCGTCACAGTGACAGGAACCGTCACCTGTTGCGTCGCGCCCGCGGCGAGGTGCTGGTAGGCCGCATCCGTGGGATCGAAGCTCCAGGAGCCGTCGGTGCCCAGGGTGAAGCCGGGTACGGGGTTGGCCGGGGCAAAGCTGAGCGTATCGCCGGTATCCACATCCGTGGCCGACATCTGACCCGTCACGGACTGGCCGTCTTCCGTCGCCGAGGCCGTCGCTGCGCTCAGAACAGGCGCGTCATTCGTGCCATGAATCGTGATCTGGATCTGATGCGACGTCCCGTCGGCGGAGCGCACCGTAACCGTGTCGACCAGAGTTTGACCGGCACCAAGCGCCTGAACGCGCGGGTCGTCATTATCGCCATCGTAGATCCACCCTCCTTTTGGTCCGATCACCAGAGAGGCATTGCCCCCAAGACTGGTCGGGTAGCTCCCGCGCATGGGGAACATCACGAAGCGGGCCTCCCCCGTGTCCGGGTCGGCGATTGTCAGCTGGCCCCGGGTCTGTAACCACTGCATGCCCATAACATTGACATCCTCGGTGACATCGCCGGTATCGACTCCCCCGATCACCGCGGCATCGCCGGTTGCGGCAAGCGTCAAGGCGGCCGTTTGAGAGACTGTTCCGCCATGGCCGTCGGTGACCTGGTAGCTCAGGCTGACCGGGCCGTTGTAGTTCGGGTCCGGCGTGAAGGTGAAACCGTGTGCGGCGTCGCCGGATATGCTGCCATGGCTTGCGCTCAGGCCGGCCACCGAGAGCGTGTCGCCGGTGTCGATGTCGGTGGCATGTTCCAGGAGCTGCGCCGCGGTGATCTGCACCGAATGGTCCTCAGTACCGCCGGGAAGGCTGACCGGACCACTCACAACCGGACCATCATTGCTGCCGGTGACCGTAATCACCAGGTTCTCGGTGTCCGTCGCCCCCGCGCTGTCCGTCACAGTGACAGGAACCGTCACCTGTTGCGTCGCGCCCGCGGCGAGGTGCTGGTAGGCCGCATCCGTGGGATCGAAGCTCCAGGAGCCGTCGGTGCCCAGGGTGAAGCCGGGTACGGGGTTGGCCGGGGCAAAGCTGAGCGTATCGCCGGTATCCACATCCGTGGCCGACATCTGACCCGTCACGGACTGGCCGTCTTCCGTCGCCGAGGCCGTCGCTGCGCTCAGAACAGGCGCGTCATTCGTGCCATGAATCGTGATCTGGATCTGATGCGACGTCCCGTCGGCGGAGCGCACCGTAACCGTGTCGACCAGAGTTTGACCGGCACCAAGCGCCTGAACGCGCGGGTCGTCATTATCGCCATCGTAGATCCACCCTCCTTTTGGTCCGATCACCAGAGAGGCATTGCCCCCAAGACTGGTCGGGTAGCTCCCGCGCATGGGGAACATCACGAAGCGGGCCTCCCCCGTGTCCGGGTCGGCGATTGTCAGCTGGCCCCGGGTCTGTAACCACTGCATGCCCATAACATTGACATCCTCGGTGACATCGCCGGTATCGACTCCCCCGATCACCGCGGCATCGCCGGTTGCGGCAAGCGTCAAGGCGGCCGTTTGAGAGACTGTTCCGCCATGGCCGTCGGTGACCTGGTAGCTCAGGCTGACCGGGCCGTTGTAGTTCGGGTCCGGCGTGAAGGTGAAACCGTGTGCGGCGTCGCCGGATATGCTGCCATGGCTTGCGCTCAGGCCGGCCACCGAGAGCGTGTCGCCGGTGTCGATGTCGGTGGCATGTTCCAAGAGCTGCGCCGCGGTGATCTGCACCGCCTTGTCCTCGGTGCCGCCCGGAAGCGTGACCGGGCCGCTGACGGCCGGGCCGTCATTGGTGCCTGTCACCGTGATGACGAGGTTCTCGGTATCTGTGGCCCCGGTCTTGTCGGTGACTGTGACCGGGATGGTGAGCTGCTGCGTCGCGCCTGCCGCCAGATGTTGATAGGCCCCATCTGTCGGATCGAAGCTCCAGGAGCCGTCTGCGTTCAGCGTAAATCCGGCAGGGGCGGTCTGCCCGAGAGAATAGGCCAGCGTGTCACCCGTATCCACATCCGTGGCCGACATCTGGCCGGTGACCGAGGACCCGTCCTCGGTTGCTGAGGCCGTCGCAGTACTCAGAACCGGCGCGTCATTCGTCCCGTGGATCGTGATCTGGATCTGGTGCGTCGTGCCGTCTGCGGTGCTCACACGATACGTGGCATGCCCTTCTTCACCGGCGGCGAGACGTTGAACGGCAGCATGAGAGTTGTCCACCGCATAGTGCCAGTTTCCATAGCGGTCCATGTGAAGGCTTCCGCCAAAAGGATCAGAGACCGCATGTTCTCCCCAGATGGAGTAACTGAAGTGGTTCGATGCCGCTCCGTCAGGATCCGAAACGCTCAAGGTGCCACCAACGCTAATCGGATGTGCCGACGACGGTCCTACATTTTTGTCTTCGGTCAAGTCGCCGGTATCCGTGCCGGAAACAACCGCCGGGTCATCCCGGGCGGCCAGCGCGATTGTCGCCTTCTGCGCGACACTTCCACCGTGACCGTCGGTGACGGTGTAGCTCAGGCTGACAGGGCCGTTGTAGTTGGGGTCCGGTGTAAAGGTAAAGCCGTTGGCCGCGTCGCCACTGATCGTGCCGTGGCTGGCCGTCAGGCCGGTGACTGAGAGCTGATCGCCCGTGTCCACATCTGTCGCATGCTCGAGAAGTTGTGCCGCGGTGATCTGCACCGCCTTGTCCTCAGTGCCGCCTGGAAGCGTAACCGGGCCGCTGACGGCCGGGCCGTCGTTTGTTCCGCTCACCGTGACAACAACGGTCTTCTGGCTCTGGGCACCGTGCTCATCAATCACTGCGACGCGGAAGCTTTCGGTGGGTTGATCGGTAGCCGAAAGCTGCTGCGTGGCAGGCAGGCTGTTGTCGAGCGTGTAAGTCCACTGACCTGTGTGGGCATCGATGGCAAATGACCCGTAGTGTCCCTGGGTCGATCCCACCGCGGCCCAATGGAGCCGCGAGCCTGCATCGACATCACTCGCGGACATCGTTCCCGTCGCCCTCGTCGAACTGGCGTCCTCGGTGACGGTGCCCGTTGTCACGGAACTTCCGTCGATCGACGGCACATCATTGGTGCCTTCCACCTTGATCGTCAGATGGCCTGTCGATGTATGTCCATCCGGATCGGTCACCGAGAAGGGGATCGATACTGTGTGCTTCTGCCCCTCCGACAAATACTGATAGGCGCTGTTGGATGCGTCGAAAGTGTAGCTACCGTCCGGCTTCAGAGAAAATCCTGGCACCTGCGCTATGGGCTTGAACACCAGCTGTGCAGTGTCGCCTTTGTCTGCATCATCGGCGCTGATCCTGTCGGTCAGCGGTTTGCCAACCTGACCCGCCAGCGGATGATTGTCCTCGAACACATAGTGTCGGTTGGAATAGATGACGGGTGCATCGCTGGTACCGTGGATCGTGAACACAACCTCCTGGGTCGTGCCGTCGACGCTATCGACGGTGAAACGATCCTGTACCGACTCCCCGTCCTTGAGGTAATCGACGCTGATATTCGGAAGATGATAGTAGTACTTGCCATCTGCGTAGATCTGGAGCGTGCCGCCAAAAGACCCCTGCAACAGCCCGTTCACATCATGCGGCACGAACTGCGACTGCGCCGGGCCATCGGGATCCGTGACATGGAAATGCCCCGTTGCCCCTAGCTCCGCGCCGCTGCCGAAACCAGTTAGGTCCCTGTCCTCTTTGAGTTGAGGAACATTCGCCGTAATCACCGCCGCATCGCTGACGGAGCCGAGCGTCAGGTTGGCGGTTTGCGCGGTGTTTCCACCATGCCCGTCGGTGACGGTGTAGCTGAGGGCGACCGGCCCGTTGTAGTTGGGATCCGGCGTGAAGGTGAAGCCATTGGCCGCGTCGCCCGAGATCACTCCGTGGCTGGCTGTCAGGCCGGTGACCGAGAGCTGATCGCCCGTGTCCACATCTGTGGCATGTTCCAGCAGCTGCGTCGCCGTGATCTGAACCGCTTTGTCCTCCGTGCCGCCGGGCAGCGTGACCGGACCGCTGACGGCAGGCCCGTCATTGGTGCCTGTGACGGTAATCACGAGGTTCTGCGTGTCGGTGTCGGTGCCATCTGTGACGGTGACCGGGATGGTGACCTGTTCGGTCGCGCCTGCCGCGAGGTGCTGATAGGCCGCGTCGGTCGGGTCAAAGCTCCAGGAGCCATCTGCGTTCAGCGCAAATCCCGCAGGGGCCGCCTGGCCGAGTGAATAGGCCAGCGTGTCGCCCGTATCCACATCCGTCGCCGACATCTGTCCCGAGACCGCGCTGCCGTCCTCGGTCGCCGAGGCCGTTGCAGCACTCAGAACAGGCGCGTCATTCGTTCCGTGGATCGTAATCTGGATCTGTTTGGTGGTGCCGTCGACGGTTGAGACGGTGAGGGTGTCGGTGATCTGGTCGCCGGTCTTGAGCGCCTGAACCGCCGGCTGGCCATTGTCGAGCGCATAGCTCCAGGTGCCGTCGGGCTGAACGGTGAAGCTGCCATGGGCACCCGCCGCGCCACTCTGCGGCACGAAGCTCGCCTGGCCCGCATCCGGGTCGGTCACGTCCAGCTTGCCGCCGGTGCTCTGAACCTTGTCCTCGGTCACCGCGCCAACCGCGGTGCCGGAGATCGCCGCCTTGTCATCGGTGCCGTTGATGGTGACGGTGATCTGTTTCGTCGTGCCGTCGAGGCTGGAGACGGTCAGCGTGTCGGTCAGCTGCTCGCCGGATTTCAGCGCCTGAACCGCCGGCTGGCCATTGTCGAGCGCATAGCTCCAGGTGCCGTCGGGCTGAACGGTGAAGCTGCCATGGGCACCCGCCGCGCCACTCTGCGGCACGAAGCTCGCCTGGCCCGCATCCGGGTCGGTCACGTCCAGCTTGCCGCCGGTGCTCTGAACCTTGTCCTCGGTCACCGCGCCAACCGCGGTGCCGGAGATCGCCGCCTTGTCATCGGTGCCGTTGATGGTGACGGTGATCTGTTTCGTCGTGCCGTCGAGGCTGGAGACGGTCAGCGTGTCGGTCAGCTGCTCGCCGGATTTCAGCGCCTGAACCGCCGGCTGGCCATTGTCGAGCGCATAGCTCCAGGTGCCGTCGGGCTGAACGGTGAAGCTGCCATGGGCACCCGCCGCGCCACTCTGCGGCACGAAGCTCGCCTGGCCCGCATCCGGGTCGGTCACGTCCAGCTTGCCGCCGGTGCTCTGAACCTTGTCCTCGGTCACCGCGCCAACCGCGGTGCCGGAGATCGCCGCCTTGTCATCGGTGCCGTTGATGGTGACGGTGATCTGTTTCGTCGTGCCGTCGAGGCTGGAGACGGTCAGCGTGTCGGTCAGCTGCTCGCCGGATTTCAGCGCCTGAACCGCCGGCTGGCCATTGTCGAGCGCATAGCTCCAGGTGCCGTCGGGCTGAACGGTGAAGCTGCCATGGGCACCCGCCGCGCCACTCTGCGGCACGAAGCTCGCCTGGCCCGCATCCGGGTCGGTCACGTCCAGCTTGCCGCCGGTGCTCTGAACCTTGTCCTCGGTCACCGCGCCAACCGCGGTGCCGGAGATCGCCGCCTTGTCATCGGTGCCGTTGATGGTGACGGTGATCTGTTTCGTCGTGCCGTCGAGGCTGGAGACGGTCAGCGTGTCGGTCAGCTGCTCGCCGGATTTCAGCGCCTGAACCGCCGGCTGGCCATTGTCGAGCGCATAGCTCCAGGTGCCGTCGGGCTGAACGGTGAAGCTGCCATGGGCACCCGCCGCGCCACTCTGCGGCACGAAGCTCGCCTGGCCCGCATCCGGGTCGGTCACGTCCAGCTTGCCGCCGGTGCTCTGAACCTTGTCCTCGGTCACCGCGCCAACCGCGGTGCCGGAGATCGCCGCCTTGTCATCGGTGCCGTTGATGGTGACGGTGATCTGTTTCGTCGTGCCGTCGAGGCTGGAGACGGTCAGCGTGTCGGTCAGCTGCTCGCCGGATTTCAGCGCCTGAACCGCGGGCTGGCCATTGTCGAGCGCGTAGCTCCAGGTGCCATCGGGCTGGACAGTGAAGCTGCCATGGGCCCCCGCCGCGCCGGTCTGCGGCACGAACTGCGCCTGGCCCGCATCCGGGTCGGTCACATCCAGCTTGCCGCCGGTGCTCTGAACCTTGTCCTCGGTCACCGCGCCAACCGCGGTGCCGGAGATCGCCGCCTTGTCATCGGTGCCGTTGATGGTGACGGTGATCTGTTTCGTCGTGCCGTCGAGGCTGGAGACGGTCAGCGTGTCGGTCAGCTGCTCGCCGGATTTCAGCGCCTGAACCGCCGGCTGGCCATTGTCGAGCGCATAGCTCCAGGTGCCGTCGGGCTGAACGGTGAAGCTGCCATGGGCACCCGCCGCGCCACTCTGCGGCACGAAGCTCGCCTGGCCCGCATCCGGGTCGGTCACATCCAGCTTGCCGCCGGTGCTCTGAACCTTGTCCTCGGTCACCGCGCCAACCGCGGTGCCGGAGATCGCCGCCTTGTCATCGGTGCCGTTGATGGTGACGGTGATCTGTTTCGTCGTGCCGTCGAGGCTGGAGACGGTCAGCGTGTCGGTCAGCTGCTCGCCGGATTTCAGCGCCTGAACCGCCGGCTGGCCATTGTCGAGCGCATAGCTCCAGGTGCCGTCGGGCTGAACGGTGAAGCTGCCATGGGCACCCGCCGCGCCACTCTGCGGCACGAAGCTCGCCTGGCCCGCATCCGGGTCGGTCACGTCCAGCTTGCCGCCGGTGCTCTGAACCTTGTCCTCGGTCACCGCGCCAACCGCGGTGCCGGAGATCGCCGCCTTGTCATCGGTGCCGTTGATGGTGACGGTGATCTGTTTCGTCGTGCCGTCGAGGCTGGAGACGGTCAGCGTGTCGGTCAGCTGCTCGCCGGATTTCAGCGCCTGAACCGCCGGCTGGCCATTGTCGAGCGCATAGCTCCAGGTGCCGTCGGGCTGAACGGTGAAGCTGCCATGGGCACCCGCCGCGCCACTCTGCGGCACGAAGCTCGCCTGGCCCGCATCCGGGTCGGTCACGTCCAGCTTGCCGCCGGTGCTCTGAACCTTGTCCTCGGTCACCGCGCCAACCGCGGTGCCGGAGATCGCCGCCTTGTCATCGGTGCCGTTGATGGTGACGGTGATCTGTTTCGTCGTGCCGTCGAGGCTGGAGACGGTCAGCGTGTCGGTCAGCTGCTCGCCGGATTTCAGCGCCTGAACCGCCGGCTGGCCATTGTCGAGCGCATAGCTCCAGGTGCCGTCGGGCTGAACGGTGAAGCTGCCATGGGCACCCGCCGCGCCACTCTGCGGCACGAAGCTCGCCTGGCCCGCATCCGGGTCGGTCACGTCCAGCTTGCCGCCGGTGCTCTGAACCTTGTCCTCGGTCACCGCGCCAACCGCGGTGCCGGAGATCGCCGCCTTGTCATCGGTGCCGTTGATGGTGACGGTGATCTGTTTCGTCGTGCCGTCGAGGCTGGAGACGGTCAGCGTGTCGGTCAGCTGCTCGCCGGATTTCAGCGCCTGAACCGCCGGCTGGCCATTGTCGAGCGCATAGCTCCAGGTGCCGTCGGGCTGAACGGTGAAGCTGCCATGGGCACCCGCCGCGCCACTCTGCGGCACGAAGCTCGCCTGGCCCGCATCCGGGTCGGTCACGTCCAGCTTGCCGCCGGTGCTCTGAACCTTGTCCTCGGTCACCGCGCCAACCGCGGTGCCGGAGATCGCCGCCTTGTCATCGGTGCCGTTGATGGTGACGGTGATCTGTTTCGTCGTGCCGTCGAGGCTGGAGACGGTCAGCGTGTCGGTCAGCTGCTCGCCGGATTTCAGCGCCTGAACCGCCGGCTGGCCATTGTCGAGCGCATAGCTCCAGGTGCCGTCGGGCTGAACGGTGAAGCTGCCATGGGCACCCGCCGCGCCACTCTGCGGCACGAAGCTCGCCTGGCCCGCATCCGGGTCGGTCACGTCCAGCTTGCCGCCGGTGCTCTGAACCTTGTCCTCGGTCACCGCGCCAACCGCGGTGCCGGAGATCGCCGCCTTGTCATCGGTGCCGTTGATGGTGACGGTGATCTGTTTCGTCGTGCCGTCGAGGCTGGAGACGGTCAGCGTGTCGGTCAGCTGCTCGCCGGATTTCAGCGCCTGAACCGCCGGCTGGCCATTGTCGAGCGCATAGCTCCAGGTGCCGTCGGGCTGAACGGTGAAGCTGCCATGGGCACCCGCCGCGCCACTCTGCGGCACGAAGCTCGCCTGGCCCGCATCCGGGTCGGTCACGTCCAGCTTGCCGCCGGTGCTCTGAACCTTGTCCTCGGTCACCGCGCCAACCGCGGTGCCGGAGATCGCCGCCTTGTCATCGGTGCCGTTGATGGTGACGGTGATCTGTTTCGTCGTGCCGTCGAGGCTGGAGACGGTCAGCGTGTCGGTCAGCTGCTCGCCGGATTTCAGCGCCTGAACCGCGGGCTGGCCATTGTCGAGCGCATAGCTCCAGGTGCCATCGGGCTGAACGGTGAAGCTGCCATGGGCCCCCGCCGCGCCGGTCTGCGGCACGAACTGCGCCTGGCCCGCATCCGGGTCGGTCACATCCAGCTTGCCGCCGGTGCTCTGAACCTTGTCCTCGGTCACCGCGCCAACCGCGGTGCCGGAGATCGCCGCCTTGTCATCGGTGCCGTTGATGGTGACGGTGATCTGTTTCGTCGTGCCGTCGAGGCTGGAGACGGTCAGCGTGTCGGTCAGCTGCTCGCCGGATTTCAGCGCCTGAACCGCCGGCTGGCCATTGTCGAGCGCATAGCTCCAGGTGCCGTCGGGCTGAACGGTGAAGCTGCCATGGGCACCCGCCGCGCCACTCTGCGGCACGAAGCTCGCCTGGCCCGCATCCGGGTCGGTCACGTCCAGCTTGCCGCCGGTGCTCTGAACCTTGTCCTCGGTCACCGCGCCAACCGCGGTGCCGGAGATCGCCGCCTTGTCATCGGTGCCGTTGATGGTGACGGTGATCTGTTTCGTCGTGCCGTCGAGGCTGGAGACGGTCAGCGTGTCGGTCAGCTGCTCGCCGGATTTCAGCGCCTGAACCGCCGGCTGGCCATTGTCGAGCGCATAGCTCCAGGTGCCGTCGGGCTGAACGGTGAAGCTGCCATGGGCACCCGCCGCGCCACTCTGCGGCACGAAGCTCGCCTGGCCCGCATCCGGGTCGGTCACGTCCAGCTTGCCGCCGGTGCTCTGAACCTTGTCCTCGGTCACCGCGCCAACCGCGGTGCCGGAGATCGCCGCCTTGTCATCGGTGCCGTTGATGGTGACGGTGATCTGTTTCGTCGTGCCGTCGAGGCTGGAGACGGTCAGCGTGTCGGTCAGCTGCTCGCCGGATTTCAGCGCCTGAACCGCGGGCTGGCCATTGTCGAGCGCGTAGCTCCAGGTGCCATCGGGCTGGACAGTGAAGCTGCCATGGGCCCCCGCCGCGCCGGTCTGCGGCACGAACTGCGCCTGGCCCGCATCCGGGTCGGTCACATCCAGCTTGCCGCCGGTGCTCTGAACCTTGTCCTCGGTCACCGCGCCAACCGCGGTGCCGGAGATCGCCGCCTTGTCATCGGTGCCGTTGATGGTGACGGTGATCTGTTTCGTCGTGCCGTCGAGGCTGGAGACGGTCAGCGTGTCGGTCAGCTGCTCGCCGGATTTCAGCGCCTGAACCGCCGGCTGGCCATTGTCGAGCGCATAGCTCCAGGTGCCGTCGGGCTGAACGGTGAAGCTGCCATGGGCACCCGCCGCGCCACTCTGCGGCACGAAGCTCGCCTGGCCCGCATCCGGGTCGGTCACATCCAGCTTGCCGCCGGTGCTCTGAACCTTGTCCTCGGTCACCGCGCCAACCGCGGTGCCGGAGATCGCCGCCTTGTCATCGGTGCCGTTGATGGTGACGGTGATCTGTTTCGTCGTGCCGTCGAGGCTGGAGACGGTCAGCGTGTCGGTCAGCTGCTCGCCGGATTTCAGCGCCTGAACCGCCGGCTGGCCATTGTCGAGCGCATAGCTCCAGGTGCCGTCGGGCTGAACGGTGAAGCTGCCATGGGCACCCGCCGCGCCACTCTGCGGCACGAAGCTCGCCTGGCCCGCATCCGGGTCGGTCACGTCCAGCTTGCCGCCGGTGCTCTGAACCTTGTCCTCGGTCACCGCGCCAACCGCGGTGCCGGAGATCGCCGCCTTGTCATCGGTGCCGTTGATGGTGACGGTGATCTGTTTCGTCGTGCCGTCGAGGCTGGAGACGGTCAGCGTGTCGGTCAGCTGCTCGCCGGATTTCAGCGCCTGAACCGCCGGCTGGCCATTGTCGAGCGCATAGCTCCAGGTGCCGTCGGGCTGAACGGTGAAGCTGCCATGGGCACCCGCCGCGCCACTCTGCGGCACGAAGCTCGCCTGGCCCGCATCCGGGTCGGTCACGTCCAGCTTGCCGCCGGTGCTCTGAACCTTGTCCTCGGTCACCGCGCCAACCGCGGTGCCGGAGATCGCCGCCTTGTCATCGGTGCCGTTGATGGTGACGGTGATCTGTTTCGTCGTGCCGTCGAGGCTGGAGACGGTCAGCGTGTCGGTCAGCTGCTCGCCGGATTTCAGCGCCTGAACCGCCGGCTGGCCATTGTCGAGCGCATAGCTCCAGGTGCCGTCGGGCTGAACGGTGAAGCTGCCATGGGCACCCGCCGCGCCACTCTGCGGCACGAAGCTCGCCTGGCCCGCATCCGGGTCGGTCACGTCCAGCTTGCCGCCGGTGCTCTGAACCTTGTCCTCGGTCACCGCGCCAACCGCGGTGCCGGAGATCGCCGCCTTGTCATCGGTGCCGTTGATGGTGACGGTGATCTGTTTCGTCGTGCCGTCGAGGCTGGAGACGGTCAGCGTGTCGGTCAGCTGCTCGCCGGATTTCAGCGCCTGAACCGCCGGCTGGCCATTGTCGAGCGCATAGCTCCAGGTGCCGTCGGGCTGAACGGTGAAGCTGCCATGGGCACCCGCCGCGCCACTCTGCGGCACGAAGCTCGCCTGGCCCGCATCCGGGTCGGTCACGTCCAGCTTGCCGCCGGTGCTCTGAACCTTGTCCTCGGTCACCGCGCCAACCGCGGTGCCGGAGATCGCCGCCTTGTCATCGGTGCCGTTGATGGTGACGGTGATCTGTTTCGTCGTGCCGTCGAGGCTGGAGACGGTCAGCGTGTCGGTCAGCTGCTCGCCGGATTTCAGCGCCTGAACCGCCGGCTGGCCATTGTCGAGCGCATAGCTCCAGGTGCCGTCGGGCTGAACGGTGAAGCTGCCATGGGCACCCGCCGCGCCACTCTGCGGCACGAAGCTCGCCTGGCCCGCATCCGGGTCGGTCACGTCCAGCTTGCCGCCGGTGCTCTGAACCTTGTCCTCGGTCACCGCGCCAACCGCGGTGCCGGAGATCGCCGCCTTGTCATCGGTGCCGTTGATGGTGACGGTGATCTGTTTCGTCGTGCCGTCGAGGCTGGAGACGGTCAGCGTGTCGGTCAGCTGCTCGCCGGATTTCAGCGCCTGAACCGCCGGCTGGCCATTGTCGAGCGCATAGCTCCAGGTGCCGTCGGGCTGAACGGTGAAGCTGCCATGGGCACCCGCCGCGCCACTCTGCGGCACGAAGCTCGCCTGGCCCGCATCCGGGTCGGTCACGTCCAGCTTGCCGCCGGTGCTCTGAACCTTGTCCTCGGTCACCGCGCCAACCGCGGTGCCGGAGATCGCCGCCTTGTCATCGGTGCCGTTGATGGTGACGGTGATCTGTTTCGTCGTGCCGTCGAGGCTGGAGACGGTCAGCGTGTCGGTCAGCTGCTCGCCGGATTTCAGCGCCTGAACCGCGGGCTGGCCATTGTCGAGCGCGTAGCTCCAGGTGCCATCGGGCTGGACAGTGAAGCTGCCATGGGCCCCCGCCGCGCCGGTCTGCGGCACGAACTGCGCCTGGCCCGCATCCGGGTCGGTCACGTCCAGCTTGCCGCCGGTGCTCTGAACCTTGTCCTCGGTCACCGCGCCAACCGCGGTGCCGGAGATCGCCGCCTTGTCATCGGTGCCGTTGATGGTGACGGTGATCTGTTTCGTCGTGCCGTCGAGGCTGGAGACGGTCAGCGTGTCGGTCAGCTGCTCGCCGGATTTCAGCGCCTGAACCGCCGGCTGGCCATTGTCGAGCGCATAGCTCCAGGTGCCGTCGGGCTGAACGGTGAAGCTGCCATGGGCACCCGCCGCGCCACTCTGCGGCACGAAGCTCGCCTGGCCCGCATCCGGGTCGGTCACGTCCAGCTTGCCGCCGGTGCTCTGAACCTTGTCCTCGGTCACCGCGCCAACCGCGGTGCCGGAGATCGCCGCCTTGTCATCGGTGCCGTTGATGGTGACGGTGATCTGTTTCGTCGTGCCGTCGAGGCTGGAGACGGTCAGCGTGTCGGTCAGCTGCTCGCCGGATTTCAGCGCCTGAACCGCCGGCTGGCCATTGTCGAGCGCATAGCTCCAGGTGCCGTCGGGCTGAACGGTGAAGCTGCCATGGGCACCCGCCGCGCCACTCTGCGGCACGAAGCTCGCCTGGCCCGCATCCGGGTCGGTCACGTCCAGCTTGCCGCCGGTGCTCTGAACCTTGTCCTCGGTCACCGCGCCAACCGCGGTGCCGGAGATCGCCGCCTTGTCATCGGTGCCGTTGATGGTGACGGTGATCTGTTTCGTCGTGCCGTCGAGGCTGGAGACGGTCAGCGTGTCGGTCAGCTGCTCGCCGGATTTCAGCGCCTGAACCGCCGGCTGGCCATTGTCGAGCGCATAGCTCCAGGTGCCGTCGGGCTGAACGGTGAAGCTGCCATGGGCACCCGCCGCGCCACTCTGCGGCACGAAGCTCGCCTGGCCCGCATCCGGGTCGGTCACGTCCAGCTTGCCGCCGGTGCTCTGAACCTTGTCCTCGGTCACCGCGCCAACCGCGGTGCCGGAGATCGCCGCCTTGTCATCGGTGCCGTTGATGGTGACGGTGATCTGTTTCGTCGTGCCGTCGAGGCTGGAGACGGTCAGCGTGTCGGTCAGCTGCTCGCCGGATTTCAGCGCCTGAACCGCCGGCTGGCCATTGTCGAGCGCATAGCTCCAGGTGCCGTCGGGCTGAACGGTGAAGCTGCCATGGGCACCCGCCGCGCCACTCTGCGGCACGAAGCTCGCCTGGCCCGCATCCGGGTCGGTCACGTCCAGCTTGCCGCCGGTGCTCTGCAGCTTGTCCTCGGTCACAGTGCCCTGTGAAGCCCCGGCAATGGTCGCCCGGTCATCTGTTCCAAATATATTCACAACCAGTTGATGGGACGTTCCATCGACACTGTGCACGGTGAAGGTTTCCTTCGCCACTTGTCCCGAAACGAGCGCCTGAACTGACGGAGCGTTGTTGTCGAGACCGTATTTCCAGTGCCCGGATGCATCGATTTGCAGACGGCCGAAGTTTCCTGTGAGCGAGGTTGCCTGAAAATTTGCTTCACCGGGATCCGGGTCGGTGATCGTCAATGCCCCGGACACTGTCAGGATCCGGTCTTCTGTTGTCGTTCCGGTATCTGTTCCGGCAATCCTGGCGGCGTCGGGCTGCGGCAGCACGTTGAACGGAATCTGCGCTTGTGACGAATGCCCATCGGGTTGAACAACGGTCGCTGTCAGATGTCCCGACCCGAACCAATCGGTGGGTGGAGTCATAGTCAGGTTGATCAGATCGGTGCCGGGAGAGAGAACCCACGTTCCGCCGGGCCCTTGATGGCCGTGGTTCATGCTCGTTCCGGGCGGCAAGCCACCAATTGTCAACGACAGACCATCCGGCTTGTTATTGCCGTTCACCACCGAAATCATTACCGGTAACGGTTCGCCTTCCTTGCCGCCGGGAATGAGGCCTGCAATGGCAGGCCCATTAGGCTGACCGCCTGTAACGATGTGGTTTGGCGCATGTCCCGACGTCGGGCTACCTGTAACCGGTGTAACAGGCGGGATGACTGCATGGCCAACGTTGTGACCGCTGCCCGTGCTGGGCAGAGCATGCGTAAAGGCTGGTTGGCCAGAGCCCAATAGTCCAGAATTAACCGGGGATAAAGGCAACAACCCAGAAGATTGCAGCCAATCCGACCCGGCCTCAGCGCCCGGGCGACCTGGTTCGGAATGCAAATCGGAAACATCTGTGCCCATGTGACGCGCCAAAGCCGGCGCAGAAACCATCAACTGGCGATTGTTAGTGCTTCCGTCACCGTCCGGAACGTCGTCGGGGGAGGCATGAGAGCCTTCTGCAGGAACTTCCGGAAGCTCACTTGTATCCGTTACGACCCAGGCAAAGACCTCTTCGGACATCTCGTCTCGAGGGTCCGAGGTGGACCGGGACGATTGGAGTTTGCTCGGGTTTTGATCGGGCATCGTGTCGCTCCTCACCTTTCGGTTAACGCAAGATCTAGATTGGTGTAGATGGGCTTCCAGACATATTGAAACACGGTCTTGGCGCCCGTTTTGATGTCAGCCTCGCCTGTCATTCCAGCGATCAATGTGAGTCCGTCTTCCGCGTCACGAAAATGGTCGCTGTCCAATTGCACCAGGACTTCATAGAATGCTGTCCCGCGCTCATCGACTTCTGTCGTCGGGGACACTTCCTCCACCGTGCCGGGGAGCGCGCCAAAACGACTGTAGTCGAAGCTGTCAATCTTCAGCCGAACGGGCTGTCCGACGGTAACGAATCCAACATCGCGCGGTGACAGACGACCGATGAAGCGATAGCCGCCATCGGCAGGAACGATGGTGACGACCATTCCGCCGGGATCAATCACGTCACCGATGGTGTCGTCCGGAATGGATTGAATCACGCCGGAAATGGGCGAGCGGATTTCTGTCTCGGCAAGCCGGTTTTCCAATGCGGCGACTTCTGCTTGCAAAGCGTTCTTCTGGGAAGCCGCCTCAGAGATCCGGCTTCTGGCCTTGGCAAATTCATCCAGCTCTAGCTGTGTCAGGGTTGCCTGAAGTTCATCAACTTCAGCCTCTGCAATGGTGCGGCGTCCGGCGAGTTGGGCAAGGTCAAAACGGTACTGCGCTTCCAGCTCGCGAAGTTCTGCAAGCTTAGCCCGCGTGCTTAGGCCGCGATCCACCAGATCCTGTTGAACCCCGCGTTCTTCTTCCGCGACGGCAATCTGTTGGATGAGTTGAGGACGTTGTTCGTCGATGGCGACAATCTCGGCCTGTCTTTCCTGAATCTGCGTTCTTACCACTGAATTTTCGGCACGAATGAATGCCCGCGTTGCCGCAAGCGCGGCCCTCTCACGTTCCACAAGATCATTGAAATCCTTAACGTAGGGCGAAAAGTCGGGTTCGCGTCCTTCTGCGAGTGCAAGGAGCCGTTCAATTTCAAGTGACAACCCTGCGATGCGCGCCTCGACTACTTCAAGCGCAGATAGGGCCTCGGTCTGGTCCAGAAGCGCCACGATTTCACCCGCTTCAACTACCTGACCGCGCGAAACGCGCAGTTCTGCCAACTGTCCGCCGTGCCTGCTTTCGACACGTTTGACCTGTTCGATAGGTTCGATTTCTCCGCGGGCCTTGGAAATTTCATCCACCGGTGTATAGACCATCCAGAGCACTAGGGTGCCCATTCCGAGCAGGATGACAAATGCCGCCCGACGCATCCACACGAAAGTTGACGTGTCGGTTAGCTCGAGTGGTTGATCGCTACGAAGTTTACTCATCGCTTTTCTCCGTGGGGGAAGCTTTCGCCTCTGTCTTTTCAGTTTGAACCGGCCCGCAATACACGACATTGCCTGCGTCCAGTACGATGGCGATATCGGCACGAGCTGCGAGTTCCGTGTCGTGGGTTGCCAGGAAGACTGTCGCCTTGCCGCGCACATTGTCGATGAATTCCCCAACGTCTTCCGCGGCTCGAAAGCCCGTCGCTGCGAGTGGATCGTCAAGCACGAAGAAAGTGCTGTCACTTCCTGTCGCCGCAGCCCAAGCCGCGTTTTCCATGTCTATTTCCGGAGAAAAATCAGTGACGGGTTCGATGCCGCTTTGCTCGAGCCAAACGCTCTTGTCCCCGCCCAGAAAGGCACAGCGGGCGTCGATCTCGTCAGTATCGTACTGGGACATCAGGCACCCATTCAGCATCAGATGTCCGGATTGTGGTCTGAGATGTCCGGCAATCAGTTGCAGCAATGTGGACTTGCCGGACCCGTTTGGCCCCAACACCACGACAACGCTCCCGGCAGCGACATCGAAAGACACACCTGTAACGGCAGGAGGTTGTCCGGCCTCATGACGATAGAACAAGCCCTGAGCGGTCACAGTTGGCGCCTTTGCCTCAAGCGCAATCTGCAAATGAGACTCCTTACCGACAGTGGGCGCCTGAAGTTGCAGTTCGAGAGAACTCCAGCCGCTTCGTATCGCCTTGAGACGCGGAATTGCCAAGAAAAGGGACTGGGCCGGGCCGGTTATTCGCCAAGTCAACAACATGGTGCCAATCAGGGTTCCCGGCGACAAATGCCCCTTCAAGGCCAGATCGATCCCCACGATCAACGTAACAAGCGCAGTCCCGGATCCGAGCGTCGTTGCGACGGCAGATTGAGACCCGGTTTTCGTCATGAAACGGTGGGTGTCGCGCGCGCTTGACCGCAAGGTCGCATCAAACCGATGAAGCCATTTATCTGCCAGGCCGGACTGCTGTATGGCGCCATTGGCGTCGACAAGTTCCCCGATCATAAGGGTGCGTCGCTGGGATTGGCGAACGGCAAATGGATCCCTTTTCCCTGTTCCCGCGTTTAATAGGAGGCCGAATCCGACAAAAAGTACCAGATAAATTGCAGGAATGATTGCCATCCCGCCCCCGACGATCATCAGGGCGACGAATGTCAGAATGATGAACGGCGCATCGTAGATCGCGGCAATGTTTGGAGATGCGAACAGGTCAGCGGCGCGTTCGCCCTGACGGACTTTCGCGAGGATCGCACTGCCAGAACTGCGAGCTGAGTTCAATGTGGGCGATCTGAGTGCCTTTCCCACCAAGAGCGTCGAAATATGCCCCGACAGGGAAGCGTACTCAGACGCGGCAAGCCCAGACCTGACCTGCCTGAGAAGCAGCATGGTCACCAGAACGATCGCGGCACCGGACAACAATGCAGGCAGGGAATGTGCAGCACCACCGCCGAGCACTCGATCATAGACTGCCATGGTGAAGAAAGGCACTGCCAGCGCGCATAGATTGATCGCTAAGGACTGCCAAGCAACATGGACAAAAGCGGTTTGCGCCCGCGCTGCAATATTTGCGAAGGTAACCTTTGAAGCCTCCACTTCAGGGAGCATTCGCAGATACAGGAGCGGCCCAGTTGGTGGCCGACCCTGCGCAGGGCTTTTGCGTTCGGGCAGAGATACGATATCACCATCTTGTCTGATGGTTGCGATCCAACCTGCTCCGTCTCTTGCGATCAATGCGCCATCGTGACCGTCGCTCCAGGACGGTGGCACGCCCTTGTGAATCGACGCATGGACACCGATCAGGTTGCTTGCTCGGGCCATATCGGAGAGGGAAGTTGAATTTCCGCCAAATGCGGCGTGAACGACCTCGTCGGAATGGCGGCCATCGAGATATGTGAGAACGGATTGAAGGAAACCGGCGGCGTCAGACATCATTCGACCCCCTCGATCCAGTTTCTTGGATTTTCGAGACGAACGGCATCTTCCAAGCCTTTGCGCAGCTCGGCCGACGAGGTTTGTAACACGATTTTTACCTGCTCCGATCGGGAACACAGAAACACTGCAAGCCGCTTGATCGCATCGACATCCAGCGACGCTTCCGGCGCTTCGAGGACGACCATCAAGGGATTGCCCACAAACGCTTGAACGATCGCGGCACGTTTGGTGCCGCCGTCGGGAAGCGGTCTGCCGGAGGGCGAAACCTCAGTGTCATAACCGTGAGGCAGGCGCGCAACGAGACTGTCCAACCCCACCTCTTGAGACGCCGCTCGTGCTTCTGTTTCAAAGTCTCCATCCAGACGGGAGAGATTGTCTATCAGGCTCCCTCTCAGTAACAACGGCCGGGCTGGCACGACCCGGAGTTTCTCAACATCTGCTGAGACACGTTGCAGATTATTGACGATAGCTTTGACCTTGTCGGTGGCGGTCTGTCCCTCGGCATTCTCCAGCATCCAGATGCCTCCACCGGGAGATTTTAATATCTCTGTAACCTCACTTTTTAAGTGATGTTTAGCCTGTCGATGTCCTTCCAGAACGGCTTTCGATCGATCGGCAGCGACCGCTGCAGGTTGTCCGCGCAGCACGGTCGCGGCCACTCCGACAAGTTGGGATGCTGCCCGAGACCCCAAAAGTGTGCACGCAGCCAAGCCTCCCGTCGTCATTTGCCCTGCAAGCACTTCTCCGGCTCCCAGCCAGACCACCCCGACAGTCGATATCAACGCACCACTTTGGAGAAAATCCATCTGTAAGCTGCTGATACCTTGAGTTTCACGGATTGCCTGTGACTGAAGCCCACGAGCATAAACAAGCCGGGAAAATGCTTTTCCAAGGCTTGTAAGTGTAGTTGTGTTCGAGGGAGAATTCGCAAGCGCTGATACGCTCTCCTCATATCGGGCAACTGCACGCTGCTCCTGCTCCAAAGCCGAACGGTTCTTTTTGGCCACCATCAAAAACACCAACAAAGATACGCCTGCGACCAACAAAGGAGCGGCAACGACAATGCCTCCTAGGTACGCAATAAGTGCAAGAAAAACGATGGAGAACGGGGCATCGAAGCGTGCGAGCATCGTTTGGCCAACATTCACATCGCGAGCTTTTGCCGGGGCTGACGCCAAAAGTAACGCATCCTCCCTACTATGATGTCCCTGTACCAATTGTCGGGCTGTTTGCGACCAAAGCTTGTGTTCTTCTTCAGCCGACCATCGGGCGAAAATGCCCGATCTTACGTACCGAAGGATTCCCGATAGGCACAGCGCAACGACAACCGCCGAGAAAATGATGATCGCGGAACCGGCCGATTGATTAGGAAGAATCCGATCATAGACTTGAAGGAGAGCCAGAGGAAGTGCCAATGCCAATGCGTTGACACCTGTTGATAAGAGGCCGACAAAAATATGCGTCCCGACCCTAGTGCTGGAGTCGCGACGGGTGCCTTGCTCTGTTGCGTCAGTGCCCATTTCTATTCCTTGCCTTCATGTAGCTACCCAAAACTACTAAACATTTTTGAGTCTTCGTGTTTATTGACAGTATTGCCCAAAATTATCTATCCAGTCGAGTCTCGAAGCGCCTTCCTCGTCGGTCGAGGCTGGATAGGCATCGACATCATCAAGGAAGATATAGCGTGCCGGGGTGGACCGCAGCCCCACCGCAGAGTTCGCGCCGGTCATGATCAGGATGCCGCCTGCGAATTCCTTTGACAGCATCGTGTTGCCCGAATCCCGCGACCGCGCCAGTTTGACCCGCTCCCGCAGGTCCGGGCTTTCGTCGATCAGCGGGTCGATCCGCTGGCGCGAATTCCGTTTCGCGAGTTCCACCGTCGGCTGGACCGCCAACATCGGCCCCGGCGCGTGGTGGATCGTGAAGCCAATCCAGTTGTTTCCAGCCTCCGTCGCACCGACCTGTGCGGCCTTCATGAACACGATGCGCTGTGTTGGATCACTGGGCTCAGCCGATCCATGATCTCACGCATGTAAGGCGTACGCGCGGTGCGATAGCGCCTCGGCTCGGCCGAGGCGCGCCCCGACAACATTCGGTGCTGATCCGCCCATTCCGACACGGTCAGGTCCGCATCCGGCGTGAGGCCCGCGCCCCAGGCACGCAGGATCTCTGCCGCGCCGTCGAAATCCGGCATATCGTCGGCATCACCGGAGATCGGGTTTGACCTCGGCAAGATCGTCGAGTTGGGCACGGACATGTTTCTCCAGAACCTTCTGCATCGCTGCGGGCTCCACACCCAGATCGGCCGCCATCAGCGCCGCCGCTCTCGACGGCCAGTTGACCCAGACATCCCGCTCTTGCCGCGCCAGCCGGAACACCAGTGACAACGCGCGGGCCCGGTCGATCAACTCGCCTTTCAGCTTTTGTAACCGGAGTCGGCGCTCCTGAGCCTTCAGGACTTCGTTCGCCGTCTTGGCCTGCAGGAAGGTCGTGCCGCTGCCGATTTGCGGCGCCGCTAATCCCTGTTCACGGAGCGTCTCGCCGACTGCGGACACTGCGGCCTCCGGAACGGGCTTCAGTTTTGGCTGCGGCGCTTTTCGGGTTTTGGACGGGTCGGTTGCCTCGGCGCGCAGGGCATCGCTTGCGACTGCGTCGATGCTGCCATCGGCATGCAGAACCAGCCGCCCCGTCGCCTTGGCCTTCTGGATTGCACCACGTGAAAGGCCGACGCGGGCAGCGTATTGTCGCTCGCTCAGACCCTCCATTGCGCGCTCCGATTATCATTCAAAATCATGTGCTTATGTAGTTGATAAGCCTCCGTACCAGAGCGAACGTGGCTCCACGAAAACGATGCAACTCACAACGGAGCCGCCACGATGACTCGCCTGAACCCGATCACCACACCCCGCCATCAGCTGCGCGCCGAAAAGGCTGCGCGGAACAAGGAGGCGGCATTGAACGCCTTCATCGGCAAGAAAGCCGAGATCGACGAGGCGCTGGCGCGCTTGGCAAACCTCAGCGACGACCACTTCAACGCCCACCCCGACGAGATCAACTGGGGCCATGTCGGCACCCTTGAGCACTACGCCAGCCTCCTGAAGCGCATCACCGACAGCGCATTCAGCGAAGGCGAGCACGCGGAGTGAGCACCATGGAAACCAGCACCATCCGAATGCCGATCCGCAAGCTACCCGATCACTTCGACCGAAGCCGTATCACCACTGTCCTCGACGAAATCGAAAGCGCCCTGATGGACGACGGCGGCGTTTATGTCCGCGCCTACGCTGACAGCATGACCATCACCATCGAGGTGCCGACCAATCAGCTGATCGATGCGGCAACCTGCCTGAAGAACCTAGACTTGATCTGAACCGTGCAACCGCGCAGACCCGCCCCGCATGTGCGGGGCTCGTCCCGGTAGAAGGGTCGCATTCCGCGCCCCCGATGACCGGAGACAACCATGGCCAAGAATTCTGCCCCCACAACAAATGATGCAGCCCCGCGCCAGACCAAGCAGCAGATCATCATCGATCTCCTGCGTCGGCCCGAAGGCGCGGGCATCGAAGAGATCACCGCCGCAACCGGATGGCAGTCGCACACGGTGCGCGGCGCAATGTCCGGCGCGCTCAAGAAAAAGCTGGGGCTCGATATCACCTCGAAAAAGACAGAGGAACGCGGACGCGTCTATCGGATCGAGCGCTGATTTCGATCCGGCGCACCGCTGAAGTCACGACTATAAGGAAGCCGTCGCCGTGTAAGCAGCGGCTTCGTCGTTTTGACCCGGATTGCCTCGAATAGCCGTCTCAGCACATAGGACCGAACGATACTGACAACGGTAAACACCACGCCCATTTTCAGGTTCTGCGCCAGCGTCGTGTGCAGCCCGAAGATCGGGAAGATCAGGATTTGCGTAGCGACGGCGACGCCGTAGCCGACGATCACATTGGCGACGGACTCCACCAGCGACATGAGGCGCGACTGCTTCATGCCGCCACCTCATCCATCGGCCAGCAGTTCAGCTGCGAGAGTTCGCAGCGCATGCGCCGCAACCAGGGGGACCACGCCGTTGCCACAGAGGCGAAGCCTGTCCACCCGGTGGGCCAGCCCATCAGAGCCTCGACGAACAGCGGGTTCAAGGTCCGGCGCACATCGGAGGTATCGTTCCCAGCCATCGGCGTCACCAGGACCTGGCGGCCAAGCAGGCCGTTCACCGGCGTGTTCGCCAATGTCGTCGCGCCATCCTTGTGATCCCGTGTGCGATCTACACCCGCAAGTCGAGTGAGGAAGGGCTCGACATGGAATTCAACAGCCTTGATGCGCAGAGGGAGGCCTGCGAAGCCTATATCGCCAGCCAGCGATCCGAGGGCTGGGTTGCGACCCGCGAACGCTATGACGATGGCGGTTTTTCTGGTGGCACCCTCGAGCGGCCCGGTCTCAAGCAGCTTCTGGCCGACATCGACGATGGCTTGATCGACGTCGTCGTGGTTTACAAGATCGACCGTCTGTCGCGGTCGCTGATGGATTTCTCCAAGCTGGTCGAGATCTTCGACCGCAACGGCGTCACCTTCGTCTCGGTCACGCAGTCGTTCAATACCACCACGTCAATGGGGCGGCTGACGCTGAACATCCTGCTCAGCTTTGCCCAGTTCGAGCGTGAGGTCATCGGTGAGCGCATCCGCGACAAGGTGGCGGCATCGCGCAAGCGCAGAATCTGGATGGGCGGCTATGTTCCGCTGGGCTACGATGTGCAGGATCGCAAATTGATTGTGAACGACGCCGAGGCCGCATCGGTCCGTCGCATCTTCGAGCGGTTTGTCGAACTCGGGTCCGCCACGGTTTTGGCACGCGAACTTCGCCGCGACGGATTCCGCAACAAGCAGGGAACGCTGATCGACAAGGGTTATCTCTATCGGCTGCTGAACAACCGCGTCTATCGCGGCGAGGCCGTCCACAAGGGCAAGGCTTATCCCGGCGAGCACGACGCTATCATCGACGAGGACCTCTGGGATCGGGCGCACTCCATCCTGCAGGAAAGCCCGCGCAAACGTGCCAATAGCAGCCGGTCGCGGACCCCCGCTCTCCTGAAAGGGCTAATCTTCAGCGACACCGGCGCGGCCATGACGCCCACAAGCACGAAGAAGGGTGCGAAGCTTTACCGGTACTACGTTTCGATGGACGTCATCCGGAACCGCGAGACCGGTGAAGAGACAGCCCCGATGCGGCTGGCGGCTGGAATGGTTGAGGACGCGGTCGTGACCGAGGTCCGGCGCATTCTACAGACGCCGGAGGTGGTGACACAGGTGATTGCGGCCCTGAAAGAAGAACAGGGCGCAGTTTCGGAAGCTGACGTCATTGCAGCGCTGCATGAGTTCAGCGCGCTTTGGGCACGCCTGTTCCCAGCCGAACAAGCACGGATCATCCAGCTTCTCGTGCAGCGCGTCACCGTCACCGCCGCAGGGCTCGAGGTGGATATTCGGCGCGAAGGCATCGCGGGGGTCGTCCGCGAGATGGTTGCGCCTCGCGGGATGGAGGCGGCGGAATGACCAAGCCCGACGATACGATCCGCGTGCTGATCCCGTTGAAGGTGCGCAAGAAAAACGGTCGGCCCAAAATCCTGCCGCCCACCGACTATTTACCGAGCAAGGATCAGGCCCAAGATCCGCACATTCTGCGGGCCATTGGCCGGGCGTGGGGCTGGCGGCGGCGCATGGAAGCCGGTGAGTTTGTAACGATCCAGGAACTGGCCGAGGCCGTTGGACTTGCGGAACGGCATGTCAGCAGGCAGTTGCGGCTGGCTTATCTTGCGCCGGAGGTGCTGAAGCGCCTGACCTGCGGGCGAGAGGTGTCATCGGTCAGCCTGTACGATCTGTGCTTTCTCGCCGGGGTGACTTGGGGGGAACAGTTTGAGCGCGTGTTCGATTGATCGCTGATGCCTCGCCCTCAAAGAAGCATGACCCGCGCCTGTTTTTAGATGGAGCGGACGTTCGTGCAATCTGCAGCTAATGGCTCTTCAGAGCCCGAAGCGGTCGCGCAGGAATAGGTCCGTTTAGCACTTGCAGCACGACCTGGAAGTTCACGACCAGACCAGGCCTGCCGGTAAGTTGCATCCTACATTTTTCTGTGCTGTTTTCTCTTTGCGGACATTCATTTATCCCGTTTCTTTTCCCGCCATCAGGGGTCAGTCCAACTGGTTGGAACCACCTGGATCCATTCGTCGTCGACAGGTTGATCAGCCGTCAAACAGCCTGTTTGAACGCGCCAAATAAAAGCATGACATAAACCAAAAAAGCGTTACTGTCGGGCTTTTGGGATGTGTCGGTTTCTGACATCGGTATCCGTAGGGGGGTCAAGTTGCAGGACGTACAAAGCTGGCTCGCAGAACTTGGACTGGAGAAATATGCCCCAGCTTTTGCCGAAGCTGAGGTGGAAATCAGCGATCTGCACCGACTGAGCGAAGATGATTTAAAAGAACTGGGCCTGCCGCTAGGACCGCGTCGCCGGTTGAATGATGCGATTAAGCTCCTGGCAGGCGGCTCCGGTTCCATTGAGCCGAATGCGACACCGGTGGCGCCTGTTTTGGATGCTGTGGCCACCGATCCGCCAACTGACGCCGAACGCCGCCACCTCACGGTGATGTTCGTCGACCTAGTTGGCTCGACCGAGATGGCGACGCGGCTTGATGCGGAAGACATGCGGAATGTCATCACGTCCTATCAGAACACGGTTGCTGGCGTCGTCAGCCGCTACGAAGGCTTCGTCGCCAAGTTCATGGGCGACGGCGTGCTGTGCTATTTTGGCTGGCCCCGCGCCAATGAGGATGACGCCGAGCGCGCAGTCCGGGCGGGCTTGTCGATCATCGAAGCCGTCAGGAAAACCAAAGCGCCCAACGGCGCGCCCTTTGCCACGCGGATCGGCATTGCCACTGGCGTGGTGATCGTTGGTGACATGATTGGTAGTGGGGCGACACAAGAGGCCGCGGTGGTCGGCGAAACGCCCAACCTGGCCGCACGGCTGCAAGGGGTTGCGCAGCCCAACCAGCTTGTGCTGCCGCAGGAAACGCGACGACTGCTGGGAAACACATACAAACTGACGTCCATAGGAGCTCAGGACCTCAAAGGCGTAGGCGCACCAGTTGAGGCGTTTGTCGTTGACGGGGAGACTGCTCTCGAGAGCCGGTTCGCCGCCCGCCAGTCAGGCGCGATGACGCCTATCGTTGGACGCGAACGTGAGATCGAGTTGATGACCGAACGCTGGGCGCTGGCTCGGTCCGGCCAGGGTCAGTTGGTCATCGTCAGCGGCGAGGCGGGAATCGGCAAGTCCCGTATCACGCGGGCTGTCATCGACCAGATCACTATAGAAGAAGACAACATTCGGATGACCTACCAGTGCTCTCCGTATCACGCGGACAGCGCATTTTATCCCGTCATCCAGCAGATGTCCTTCGCGGCAGGGTTCGCCTCGTCGGACGACGCCGAAACGCGGCTGGACAAGCTGGAAACACTGCTTGGCGATGATCAGGACACTCTGCGGCTCGTCGCGCCTCTGCTGGGGCTGGATGGCGAGGCCCGCTATGGCGCGTTAGACCTGACGCCAGCACAGCAACGCGCACAGACAATGAAGGTGCTAGCGAGCCTGCTTGTGCAGCAGGCCGCTGAGAAACCTTTGCTATTGGTCTACGAAGACCTGCATTGGGTCGACCCAACCTCGCAGGAACTGCTGGACATCTTGCTGGATCAGATAGCAGACCAGCCCGTCATGATCCTCGCCACCGCCCGCCCGACATACGAATATGCTTTTGGTGGGCATCCCATCGTTACTAAGTTTGCGCTGAACCGTCTGGGCAAGGATCAGATCAGCGCTATCGTGGCAAAACTGACCGACGGCAAGGCGCTGCCGGATGAGATCATGACGATCATTGCGCAGCGCACCGACGGCGTGCCGCTGTTTGTCGAAGAGCTAACCAAGACAATCCTCGAATCCGGCGCGTTGAAAGAGGACGGCGAGCGATACGTGTTGAACGGCCCGCTCAGCGCTATCGCCATTCCCACCACGCTGCATGACAGCCTGATGGCCCGGCTGGACCGGTTGAACCCAATCAAGGAAGTCGCGCAGACCGCCGCCTGTATCGGGCGGGAGTTCAGCCATGGACTGCTGTCGCAAATCTCACCTCTGCCAGACGCGGAATTGTCCGAGGCCATGGACGGCTTGATCGCAGCTGAACTGATCTACCGTCGAGGCCTTCCACCCGAGGCGACATATCTGTTCAAGCATGCGCTGGTGCGCGACGCCGCTTATGAAAGCTTGCTAAAGGAAAATCGCCGCGCCGTTCATACTCGCATTCTCAGCGCGCTGGAGACCGACGCTGACATCGCCCCTGAAGTCCTCGCCACCCACGCGGAGGCTGCAAACCTAACCGAACGCGCCATCGATCTGTGGGCAGCCGCCGGCAAGGCCGCCATAGCACTGCCGGCTTTCGACGAAGCGATCTCACATTTTGGTCGGGCAATTGAATTGATCACCCCTCAACTGGAAAACAGCGAAGTCCCGCCGTTTGAACGCGCGCTTGGCTTGCAAGTGCCTCTCAGCATGACCCTTCTCGCCCGCAAGGGGTTCACGGCCGACGAAACACTGGAGTCGTTTGAAAAGGCGTTGGTTCTTGCGGACAAGGTCGGTGAGACCCCGATGCGGTATTCAATTCTGTACGGTTTGTGGATTGGCAAGGGAGCCAGAGGGCAGCACAGAGAGGCTTTGCGAAGCGCGGAAGCGCTTGTCGAGGAGACGGCCAATGCGCCGAACACTCCCCCAATGGTGGTCGCCAATAGAGTTGCAGGCGCTTCGCACTTTTTGATGGGTAACTTTGCAGAAGCGCAACGGTTTCTGGGTGTTGCCCTGGCCAACTATGACTCCATCGCACATGCGGGCCTCGCGAACCAGTTCGGGCAGGATATTGGTGTCACAATCCACGTTTTCCAGGCAATGAATTCGTTGATGCTGGGTCAGACAGAGCGAGCCACGACTCACCTGAACGAGGCTGAGAGCGTTGCCAAGTCGACCGATCATATCCAGACAATCTGCTATCTGCTGAATATGCGTTTCATATATGGCTTGGCGTCCGGTGACCGTCCTGACGTTGAGCGATGTCTTAACGAAGTATCGCCTATTGCTCAGGAACATAATCTGGCGCTCTGGTCGGCTATGATACCGATGTGTATCGAAAATTTGGCGGCATATAACGGCGACAAAACCAGTATGGAAAGATGGCAAAAGGCCGAAGCAGCAATTGACGCTATAAAGTTCAAATTGTTTATCGTGAGCTTTCGCGTTGACCTTGCCCGATCAGCACTGGCGATGGGCTTTCACGACGATGCGGCCGAACTGGCCATGAAAGCGCAAGAGTTGATCGACGAAACAGGCGAGACTTACACCCTGTCCGACCTCCACCGGGTGCAAGCTGAGATCGCCATGGCGGATGACGACGCCGAGACCGCAGAAAAATGCCTCGTTACGGCCCTCGTCGTCGCCCAGCGGCAAGGCGGAAAATTATGGGAACTGCGCGCGGCCATAGACCTTGCCCGTCTCTGGCGAGATCAGGGAAGGAACGCCGAGGCGCTCTCTCTCCTCCAACCCGTCTGTGACAGCATCGCTGAAGGAGATTGCCCCGAAGATCAGGCGATGGCCCGCGAACTGCTCGCTGAGTTAGAGGTATAACCGTCCTTTCGACGAATTTCAGTGGCTCCTCATTTTGGCGGGGTTGGCCAACCAAGACACAGTCAGAATGTCGGCTTTACCGATTTTAGCTTTTTCAATTCCCCTATCAGCCGAGGCCGATTTCACCCATTCTCGAACACACGTCGCACTTGCGAAATCCAAGATGATGCAGTTGCAGCGAACGGCAAGAAAGTCCGCGGTGCGGTCGCTACCCACAAGTGACAGTAATGTCCGCTTTGGGCTGCCTGCAGCCATCCGCACCTGGTGCAGCGAACGGCAGTAGGGAGCCCAATGCGGAAGTGCACGGGTTTTGACTTTCGCAGATACAGCGATGAAACAAGTATAGCCGTTGGCTACTAAGCAGCGCGAATAGCGGACGTTCATTCATTTGTCAGCATGATTTCATGCGCTGATGCCCGAGTTGCGGGCGAAATCGCCTGATGCGGTTTTACCGAACTCCGCTGTCGAACGCCCGATAAATTGCGGAACTAGTCGCGGCAGCGCAGCGCAAGGCGCTGCCAGACATATTTGGCCCCCCTTTTTGTACAGGATGGCTGTCCCCAACGCCGAATAACCAACTATCCGGATTTCTGGTGTTACTTCAGTCAAAGAAGATCAGAAATGTCACCGCTCGTTTTCTTGGCATGGATCGCTTGGCCCAAAATTGATCGACAAATACCGAGGTTGGATAACTCGGTTATTCTCAGCGTGTCCTCATCTATGGGCAACTTATCTGCAAAAACAATGCTCAAAGGCGGTCAATATTTGCGTATTCCAAGTGTTTCACTGGGCTTTTCTCCAAAGTAGTCGAAATACTTGCGGGAAAAGCTTCCTGGCCTTTTTACGCCGTGAGCCCGTAATACGTCTGTCACCAGAACATCATAAGGGCTACTGTATGCCAGACATTTTTTTACATGGTTTATTCTAGTCGCATTCAAAAATGCTATTGGCCCCATACCATAGTGCTCGTGAAAAGCGTGCCTAAGAAGACGATCACTGACATGAAATTTTTTGCACAGGTCCAAGGCGGTCAGAGGGGCAGAAATATTTGCATGCATGTATTCGATCACTGAGGCGACAAGTTTGTTTCGCTTCTCGTTTGCAATCGTGTGCTCGGATTTGAGCTGAGTTTTTTGCAGCGCTTCGACCAGACAGCGTAGGATTCTTGCCTCGGTGTCCGCTTGTGACAAATGCGATATTGCGCCATGGCATAGCATTTGTATTTGCCGCTGAATAAGCATCGCACCTTCAGGGTTGGTGTGAAGAACTGTCCAAGTCTCGAGATCGATGTCCAATTCACCATAAGACAGAATTTGCATCGCGTTCTGGAGAACCCGTTTGCCGACAATTAGGGCTTCAATTTGGGCACAGCTTTCCGTGCAGTTATGATATTCAATGCCAGTGCCTCTGATGAGAATGTCGCCAAGCTCTAGCTGTCTGCCTTGCCAACGCGTTGCCTGAGAGCATCTTGTGATAGGAATAATGGTGACGCTGTTTTCTTCAGCGGGCCCCTTTGTCAGGAGCGAACTGTTGGTCTCTGCAACAAACGCTCTCAAGTGAGGCATTTGCGCCACCTCGAGCTTACCCTCAAATGCACCCTTGGACAGCAATGTGAACTCTCCCCGCCAGCCTGGAATCGCATATCGGAAGTCCTCAAAGCGGCTGAGTCTCAGTGAAATGCGCTTCAGTTGGTTCAGATGATCGCCAGCTTCCATTTGTCCGATTTTCCCCACGACGACGGTCCCTATCTTGCCGGAATCGTACAATGAATTGCTCGTCTTGCCTAGCTATAGGCAGTCTTGACCTCCAGCAGCGAGGCAGACGATGAAGTTCACATCAATACCTGGAGAAATCTTCAACGAATTCATAGCGTCAGGTTTGATGCTCATAACACCCGAATATCGAGCGCTGAAAGCTGTTCAGAAAAGGTCCAGCGATAAAATGGACGCGTTGACCGATTACAAGATGAGCTTTCAGTTCATGACCATCAAGGGTCTTCGCCTCAGGTACTCGGTTGCCGGCAACGAAAGCGGTCCGGCAATACTCTTTCTGAGTCCGCTACCGCAGAGCATTCGTTGCTTCGAACAAATCTGGCCAAGTCTTGCCAAAAAGTTCCGGTTGATCGGGCTCGACCTTCCCGGCTTTGGCCGGAGCGAGGGCGGCCACGAGGTAATGAATACCGAAGCTCAAAGCGAAATCCTGGATCTGTTTGTTCGCGAGCTTGGTATCGCGGATTTCCATTTGGTTGGACCCGACGTTGGCATGCCGGTTGCGCTGCACTACGCTATTCATCGTGATCATCGTTTAAAGAGTCTCGTGTTGGGTGACGGACCCTGCGTCACCCCATCGCATAATGGTTCGATCATCGACCGGGCCGTCACTTCACCCTTGTGGCGCTTGATATTCAAGATTGGAGGGGCCGGGCCATTCGTGGTTGGCGCCAACAAGCTGGCCTATGTAAACTATTCTCCTAGTGATGACGAGGTAGAGGATTATTTTGCGTCATACCGCGGCAGGATACCTGCGATCATGCAATGGTTCAAAGCCTATCCAGAAATCATTGGCACAATTGAACCAAATCTTCCCGAAATTGATCTGCCGATCCAAATCTTTTGGGGGGAGGATGACAAACTCTTGCTCGTGGAAACGGCGCATAAATTTCAGGAGCGACTCAAAAACGCGAAACTTCGAGTTTTTGAGGAGTGCGGGCACTTCTCATATCAGGATAAGCGAGAAGATTTCGCTCAAATGATCAACGATTGGGTCGATGGTGGCCATGCTGAATAAGCGCCGCGCTGAAGTGGCGAAGGCAAATAATGGACTTGGAGTGTTATGACCAAATTCTCGATTAGAAGCGTAATAGTTGCAACTCTGATGACAGGGGTCATGGGAGCTGCATTTGCCGAAGAGCGGAAGCCTAACATTCTAATCATTACCAGTGATGATACGGGAATTTGGGATCTCAGCTTCAATCACAGAGGTTCAAGAGGTTACAATACACCGAACATTGATGGTTTGTTCGAAAACGGCATGGCCTTTACGGACTACTATGCCGAGCAATCATGTACCGCAGGGCGCTCCGCCTTGATCACTGGTCAGGCAACAATTCGAACTGGCCTCGCAAAGGTGGGCTTGCCCGGCGACAAGAATGGAATGAACGAACAGAATCCGACGATAGCCACGGCTTTGAAGGATCAGGGGTATATCACTGCGCAATTTGGCAAGAACCATCTGGGCGATCGCGATGAACACTTGCCAACAATGCATGGGTTCGATCGCTTCTTCGGAATATTGTACCATCTGAATGCGTACAACGAGTTAGAAAACGAAGATTATCCCGGAAATCCAATTTTCAGGGAAAATCTTGGTCCTCGAAATCCTGTCAGAAGTGTCGCAAACGATGATGGGACGCAGACGATTGAGGATATGGGCCCTCTGGATCGGGAACGCATGAAGACCTTTGATGACGAGGTGCTTTCCGAGGGTTTTGATTTTCTGGAACTGGCAAAAGCAAGCGACCAACCGTTTTTCCTTTGGATGAACTCTACCAGAATGCACTACCCCACCTACGTGCCTGATGAGTGGAAAGGAGTGTCTGGACAAGGCAAATATGCCGACGGTTTGTTGCAGCATGATGCATGGGTCGGCTCTCTTCTGGGAAAACTGGATGATCTTGGTTTCTCGGAGAATACCATAGTTATCTATCATGCCGACAATGGCCCTCAGACAAGCCTATGGCCTGATGGCGGGATTACTCCCTATCGGAGCGAGAAGTTCACCAACTGGGAAGGTGCATACCGTGTTCCCGGAGCGGTGCGATGGCTAGGCCGCATTCCGTCTGGAACGGTGTCCAACGAGATTATGTCCAATCTTGATTGGTTCCCAACACTGCTGGCAGCCGCAGGCGAAGCAGACATTGTTGAGAAGCTGAGGGAAGGCCATGAGCTAAATGGGAAACCATATCGTGTGCATCTGGATGGCTACAATCAATTGCCTCTGTTGACCGGCGAAACCGATGAAGGTGCTCGACAGGAGTTCTTCTATTTTACTGACAACGGAGGTGTGGCGGCCATGCGTTTCCGTGATTGGAAGCTGGTCTTTAGCGAGCAACGAGGCACTGCCTTGGGCGCTTGGCAAGAGCCTATGATCCCGCTCAGCTTCCCAAAGCTCTACAACCTCAGAACAGACCCCTTCGAAACAGCAGACTTCAACAGCAACAGCTATGACCAGTGGGCATTTGACAGAACGTTTGTCGGCGCGATCGCTCAAGCCACGGCCAGGGACTTTTTCAGGAGTCTTTTGGCGTTTCCGCCGCAACAGGCAGCGTCGTCGTTCAATCCAGAGGTCATCCTGCAGCGTATCCAGTCAAACAACAACTGACGCGAAAATCATGGGCGGGCTCAAATGGTTTGTAAATGCGCCTTATAGGCATCGCACTATCGCAGCAGATCCGAGACAGAGGAATAAAGTATGAGTACTCTTTCTGAGACACAAAGCATGCACCCATTGGCGACGGGCAATTTGCCGTCGTTTTTTCCTTCGAGCGACGGAAGCGACTTATTGTTCGTCCTGGTCGTGGTTGCAATTATTGGAATTTTCGTAGTCGCAGGCGCCGTGTACTTTACACTTCATTCCGTGCCGGAAAATATCGCACATGAAGCTGGCCATGCCCAGTTTCAAGTGGTGGGGATATTGGCACTGCTTGCATTGTTCACGCACAATAATCTGTTTTGGGTGATTGCCTTGGTCATTGCGGCTTTCAAGTTTCCCGACTTCTTGACCCCGATCAAATCCATAGCTCGATCTCTCAACCCGCTGAAATCGATTGCGTCATCTCTTGACGCAATTCGGCTTTCTGTTTCTACGCCCGGCGATGAGAAGACTGCCCTGCCCAAAATAGAAAGTGACGAAAATGCTTGAGTTCCTGCTTTGCTCTTTAGTCACAATTTTCCCTGATTACCTGTTTCGCCGTTACTGGCAAGGCAAGAAATGGGGGCAGGAGATAAACCTCTTCTCGGTATGGTACGAGCTGAGATATGGCTTGACGACATGTCTGCTTCTTACGCTGGCCTTGATCACCGTAGTTTTCTACTATCACCCATCTGCCACTAATGTCCGCTCGTTCTTTCGGACGGTCACAATTCTCCCGGAAACGGGGGGGCGGGTGTCTGAGGTATTGGTCGAAAACGGTCAATCTGTAAAAGGTGGCCAGCTTCTTTTCCGCCTAGACAGCGCGAGTCAAGAGGCGGCAGTTCTCGCGGCCAAAACAAGAATTCTGCAAACCGAAGCTTCGATCCCTGTAGCCGAGGCGAACTTGGCGGCTGCCAGTGCTACAGTAGAAATGGCGAAGGCTAATCTGGCGCAAGCAGAATATGACCTTGACCAGGAAAGAGAACTTGCTGACAAAAATTCCAGTGCAGCTCTCGAACAGCGACTGGTGAGAGCGTCGAATCTGGCTTTGGTGAGGCAGAACGAGTTGGAAGCTGCCAAGGCCAATCAGCTTGCCGCTCAAGAGCGTTTGAAGGAGCAAATACCTGCTGAATTGGAGACTGCAAAAGCGTCCCTGGAACAGGCGGAAGCAGAGCTCGCGAAAACTTACATCTACGCGGGTGTGGATGGTTCAGTCGAGCAGTTCACTTTGCAGGTGGGAGACTATGTCAATCCGATCTTGCGCCCTGCAGGGATTCTGATCCCTGAAAAGTTCTCCAGCAATAAGCGATTCCTAGCCAGTTTCGGCCAGATTTCTGCGCCTGTTATCAAGGTGGGAAGCTACGTCGAAATGTCCTGCCTTTCCAAACCTTTCACTGTAATTCCAATGGTGGTGGTCGATATTCAGGATGTTCTACCCTCGGGGCAGATCAGGCAGGAGGACCGTCTTCTTGATCCGCAGATTGGCCTGTTGCCGGGCAGCCTAACGGTTTTCCTGGAGCCTGTTTATCCTGGCAGTGTCGACGAAGTTTTAACCGGGTCCACGTGTCTGGCGAATGCATACAGCAATCATCATGACGTTCTACACGAAGGTGACGTTGGTTCTGTCGAGCGGGTCTATCTACATGCCGTGGATACGCTTGGATTGGTGCACGCGATTATTCTCAGAATTCAAGTATTTATGCTCCCAGTGTTTTCTTTGGTCTTGAGTGGCCACTGATCTGGAATTCATTAGGGAAATGATCGGAGACCATGGCGAGACATCCAGCGCTGGCGCAACGAACGGCCGCCTCTGGCTTCGGCCATTTTGACCGTTTTGAACGACCGCTAACGGGAAATCATGCTGCTCCACCACAACTGGCTCAGAAATTAGGCCGTCGTGCAGAAGTCAATTTCGCTGCATCAGCGACCGGCAGAAGAGTCCGCACCCCAGTCGTTCGTTCAGGCCGCAGCGAATGTCGGCTCCTCGATACTCAGGCGTCAATCCGCCAATCGCGCTTGGCATGGCGATCGGGTCCTGTTCCCATCAAGACTTCGCACCAACGCGCACAACCACGCCGCCTTCGGGTGTCTCTGTTCGCATTGATAGCGGTCGAGCCCGCTTCAACTGCGGCGCAACCTATTTTCGGCAAGCAACTGAAAAGACAAACATTTTTGAATGCGTCTCGATTTGGGTGAAGGGCGGGTGGAAAGAGACGCGGAGCGTTCAGAGACCGATTTCGGCGGAAACGCCAGTCTCCGAAAGTCGGATGGCCTCGCTAAACCCCTTTGAAACAAAAAGAAAAAAGGCCCCGTCAGGGACCTCATATCGGGTTCGCGAATGGTTTGTGGCGGACAGACAGGGATTCGAACCCTGGAGACGGTCTCCCGCCTACACACTTTCCAGGCGTGCGCCTTCGACCACTCGGCCACCTGTCCTTAGGGCGGTTATGTGCCCCAAGCGCCCGGGGTTTGCAAGAGCGAAAATGCCGGTTTAATCAGCTAAATGAAGGTAAACGCGACGGTTCTGTTTGCCTTTCTTTTCCACCTTTCCCAACCGGATTTGTCCGATCTCGCCTGTGCGGGCCACATGGGTCCCGCCGCAGGGTTGCAAATCGACCTGTTCATCGCCCTGCCCGATCTGAACCAACCGGATTCGCCCTGCGCCGCGCGGCGGCGAAACGGACATGGTTTTTACCAATTGCGGGTTCGCATCCAGTTCGTCTTCGGTGATCCAGCGCTCACTGACCGGCAGATCCCGGTCAATCAGTGCCTGGAGTTCAGCTTGCAACGCGTCCTTGTCTTGCGGTGCCTCTGGCATGTTGAAGTCCAGACGTCCTTTTTGGGGTCCGATGGCACCGCCAGAGACTTCGAGCGGGACCACCACCGACAACAGATGCAGCGCGGTGTGGATGCGCATATGGCCAAAGCGTGTTTCCCAGTCGAGTTCTTGGGTCACATGGGTTCCAACTGGAGGAAGGACATCTGACTGGTCAGGAACCAACACAATATCGGCCCCGTCGCCCTTGACCGTGGTGGCAACCTGCATTTCGCCACTGTCCCAACGCAAAATGCCCACATCCCCGGGCTGACCGCCGCCGGTCGCATAGAAAACCGTCTGATCCAGAACCACTCCGCCTTGGTCCGTGTGTGACGCGACCTGACCCATTGCCTTCCGGCAATATGCATCGTCGCGAAAGAGCAAGCTGGTCATGTATTCTCTCCACTGTCGGGATCTTGTTCCGCCACCGCGCCCAGATCGTCAGCATCCGGTTGCATCAGAGGCGATTGCGTGTCCACTTCAGACACCGAGGAGCCCCGCCCTCCCAGTGCTTCGGGATTGCGCAACCATACGTCACGCTGTGCAAATGGAATCTCGATCCCTTCGGCGGTGAACCTCTGGGAGATTTCATAGTTCATGTCCGAGCGCACCGACAAAACCCAGTTCACATCGCGCAAAATGGCGCGAATTTCGAAATCGAGACTGTCTGCGCCAAATCCCTGAAACACCACCGACGGGGCCGGATTGTTCAGCACCATCGGGTGCCCGGTCGCGATTTCCTGAAGGATCTTTTCCACTTTTCTGGGATCTGTTCCATAGGCCACACCGACCGGCACAATCACCCGCCCCACCGTGTTGCCACGGGTGTAATTGGTCACGGTCCCGGTGATCAGATCAGAATTGGGAACGATAATATCGGATCGGTCAAAGGTTTCGATCCGAGTCGAACGCACCGAGATATCGCGCACATACCCCATCAGCCCATTGACCTCGATCCAATCGCCTTTGGAAATCGGACGTTCGACCAAAAGGATGATCCCGGACACGAAATTCGAAACGATGGTCTGCAGGCCAAACCCGATACCGACTGACAGCGCACCGGCAACGATGGCAATCGAAGACAAATCAAACCCGGCCCAGGTAATGGCGATCAGAGAAGCCAGAAAGATCCCGATATATCCGACCCCGGCAACGATGGCGTTCTGGCCACCGGGATCAATCCGGGTTTTGGGTAACAGCGAATTTCTCAGGCTCGATTGGATCAGCCGCGTCAGCATATACCCGGCCGCAAAGATGACAGCGAACAGCATAAAGTTCGTCGGAGAGATCTGGACATCCCCAATGGTGAACCCATCCAGGAATTTCGACCAGATTTCGGTCAGGTCCGCAATCCGCGCGCCCCAGATCAACGCCAGGATCGGCAAGGCCACCGACGCCAGAACGAACCCGGCCAACACTGCCGTTAGGGATTCCCGTGCTGCAACGCCCTTGCCCGACAACCAGCCATAGAGATCCCCAAGGAACCGTTGGATGACCAGTAGACTAGCCATCAGGGCGAGCGTCAGAACAATCGGATAGATGATGGCCTCGGCCGCATTCATATACCCAAGCGCGCCCACCAAAGGCGCGAGATAAGCCAACAGATACGACGCGCCACGCAAGAAACGGATCAGACGGTTGGCATTGGCAACAATGGCTGTTGCTCCGTCATCCTGAGCGCGCTGGCGCAATCCATTGCGGTGCAGGCCCAACAGGATCAATGCCGAGAGAAGCACCAGAGGAAAGAACAGAACCGCCCGAGTGGCATCAGAGATATTCTGAAACTGCAACAACTGGCCCAAAGCGTCCTGAAGCACCAGGACAATGGCCAGGCTTTCGATCATCACCCGTGTGCGGGACCGCCGCCCCTCTTGGATCGGAATCAGGTCATTTTCCAACTGGTTGGTCAGCAAACGATCCGACAGCCAATGAAATCCCAAAAGGGTCAAGGCCCAGAACGGGACGGAGTCAAGGATCAGGGAGCCGCGCACGCTGAGCGCACCGGTCAACGATATCGCCTGCGTCAACAGGACCACCCCGACAAAAGGCAGCGCCATCTGCACCAGCGAAACGACAAAGCTCCAGACCCCTGTGCCGCTGCCGCCGTATCCACGCAGATAATCACCCAGCTTTTGCGCCCAAAGTTTGCTGCGAAAAATCAGCCAGAGGGACAACACCAGCAAACCCAAAATGGGCGGCAATCTATTCAGCACCCGTTCACGGGTTGTGTGTGTAGACGCCTGAAGCGTCAATTCGTTCCACAGGCCGCTTGTTGCCTCTTTCAGATCCTTCAGCGCTTGAGGCCAATGTTCCGGGTTCAACGGCGACGGACCCCGTTGTAACAGCTTGGCCTCGCGTCTGGCGCGGATGATTTTGTCGATTTCCGAGATCAGCCCGTTGGCGTGGTTATACGCTTCTTCGGAGATGATCTGAGGCACCTCGAGGTCCAGCAGTTTTTGCTTGAGACTGGCACGCAGCGTTGCAATATCTGCTGAGTCATCGCCAGTTTCGGGCTCTGGCCCCAAAGCGGCCAATTGGGCCTTGAGCGTGACAATCCGGTCATTGTTGCGGGTTCTGGCCTCGTGAAAATCCTGTCGAAATTCGACCAGATCCCGGCGCAAGACTTCAAAGGCAGATTCCGAGGCCCGCCCGGCGTCAATAACATCCTCGGCCCGATCAGAGGTTTTCAGCCACTCCTGATAATAACTCCGGCTCTCTTGGGAAATCTCGGCAAACCCAACGCTGGTGGTGAAAACCACCAGGGCCATCACCGCAGCACAGAACCTCAAAAGAGTGACCACGACTGTCATATGTCCTCGAACACCCCTGGGATGCTGGCCGGCGTGTGTGCCATCCAGTCAGGAACCGGCAGGTCCTTTTCGCGCAGGAATTCCGGGTTGAACAGCTTGGACTGATAGCGGGTGCCATAGTCGCACAACACCGTCACAATGGTATGACCCGGCCCCATTTCGCGCGCCATGCGGACCGCCCCAGCGATATTGATCGCGGACGAGCCGCCGAGAACAAGGCCTTCGTCGTGAAGCAAATCAAAAACGAATGGCAGGGCCTCGGCATCGGGCACCTGATACGACATATCCGGTGTGAACCCTTCCAGGTTCTTGGTGATCCGCACCTGGCCAATGCCTTCTGCGATCGAGCCGCCCTCCATGGCGATTTCGCCTGTGGTGTAATAGCTGTACAAACCTGCGCCCATCGGGTCCGCCAGACCGATCTTGACTCCCTTGGGTTGCAGGGCATCGGCCACTCCGGCCAATGTCCCCCCCGAACCGACCGCACAGATGAACCCATCTACCTTACCATCGGTCTGTTCCCAGATTTCGGGCCCAGTGGTTTCCACATGGGCCTGACGGTTGGCGGTATTGTCGAACTGGTTGGCCCAGATGGCTCCATTGGGTTCGGTTTTGGACAGCTGTTCGGCCAGCCGGCGCGAATAATGCACAAAGTTGTTGGGATTGCGATACGGGGCTGCGGGCACCTGGACCAATTGCGCCCCGGCCAGACGCAACATGTCCTTTTTCTCTTCGGACTGGGTTTCGGGAATGACGATCACGGTCTTGAACCCCATGGACGCCCCAACCAATGCCAGGCCGATGCCGGTGTTGCCGGCCGTGCCTTCGACAATGGTGCCGCCAGGCTTTAGATCACCCCGCGCAATCGCATCGCGAATGATGTACAACGCAGCGCGATCCTTGACCGATTGGCCCGGGTTCATGAATTCTGCCTTGCCCAGGATCTCGCACCCGGTGTCTTCACTGACACGGCGCAGCCGGATCAACGGGGTTTTACCAACGGCGTCAGCCAGATCGCGTGCAATGCGCATGTCGTTCCCTTTCACGTATTCTGTTCAGATGTACCCAAGCGTCGATCCGATCTCAAGCGATCAGTCTGAAACTCCTGCCGTTTGGCGCAGACGGTCGCGATGACGTGCCAACCAAAGCGACGCGGTGATCAGGGGAAGGATGCGAAATTCCTGAGTGTCGACGGCGTGCATCAGTTGGTCAAAAGACAGGATCTTGCTGCGGATATCTTCGCCTTCAGCCGCAACTCCATTGGCACTTCGGACATTGGAAAGATCAGTTACTCCAATGAAAGTATGTAGAAATTCACCAGATGATCCGGTGCTGGAATACGCGCGTGACACAGGTTCAAGCGCATTCAGCGTCACGCCCGCCTCTTCCATCGCCTCACGATGTGCTGTGGTTTCAGGGGTTTCACCTGGTTCCACCAGACCGGCCACCGGTTCCCAGATCCACGGGTTTTGGTCACCGGCAATAAACGTCGAGGCCCGGAATTGTTCGACCAACAGCACCTGATCGCGAACCGGGTCATACGGAAGAACCGCCGCCGCGTGCCCGACAAGGATGGCGGCCCTGTTGATGACCGGGCTCAGATCGCCATCATGGCGGCGATACTGAAGGTCCATCTCTTCCATGGCAAAAAAGTTGAGATAAGGTCGGGTGTGGCGATGAACGACCACATCCCGGCTCAAGTCCCGTTCGCCCGCATCGGACCCGGCCTGCGTGGCAAGCCATGCAGCCGCCCGGATGCGGATTGCATGTATCCGTTGGGCTATGTCTTCGGCGGTCATTCGGCCCTGATAGCTCATCACTTCTTCGGCGGCGCGCATGGACAAGGCACCCCAATTCCGCACCCATTTCTCCAGATCCCAACCTTCACCCGCCTCCCACAGGCCCGGCTGTGGGAAATATACCTGGGCTGGGGCGACTTCTCCGCTAACAAGTTCGATCTCTACCGGTTTGAGATCATAGGAAAATCCACCTTCGTAAAAATTCAGCGCGGCCAGATCCACATCACTCAGCCCGCGGGCCAACAGACCCACGGCGGCTTCTCCGGCGCGGGCTTCAATGGTGGGAAAGACCTGATCCACAACCGCATAGGCACCATGCCCGTGCAATCGACCAGACTGTAAATCCAGCGCATCTGCGGGACGACCCAGAACCAGTTCAAGCAACGGAATATGGCGCAGCGTGCCAAAGAAGAATAGATCAGCCAACGGAAAATCCTTTGAAAGAATATATCAGCGCCAGCGATGCCACGCGCTTTCGGTTGCCAGACCTGCGAGCACACCACCAACCAGTACCGTTGCAATAATATTGGGCACCAGGATCATCAATCCGTATTCGGCGCCAATCTCGAAAATTGCCAGCACGGATTCAAAAGGACCGTCATATCGGTTGCGCATGGCCAACCGGACCATTTCGTACCCACCCTGCACGAACAATCCCCAGAACACCAACGCCGCAACGCCGGTCAACCCGTTGTTGATCGCAGGCACGGTGCCACGCCCGGCCCGTTTGCCCATGACAATCCAGCCGCACAACACCCCCAACGCGATATTCACATATGTGAAATAACCAAAATCCGTTCCTTCGGGCATCAACGGGACCACCATGCCCGAAACCAAAAATGCGATCAGCGCCAGGCTAAGGGCGGCGATTAGTCGGGCGGCGTCGGGCATATGTGGGTCCTGTCAACGATGAGCGATGGTGATCTGCGTTACGTCACAGGTTCCGGTTTTGAAGGCGGCGGCGCAAGAGGTAAGATAGAAATTCCACATGCGCCGAAACCGATCATCAAACCCCATGGCGCTGACGTCGTCCCAACGGTCGTTGAACGTGTCGTACCAGCGCCGCAGGGTTTGATCATAGCTGGATCCGAATTCCACCGACCCGCAGACGCGCATCCCGGATTTGTTCACCTGTTGTTTCAAAACAGTTGGCGAGGGCAACATACCACCCGGGAAAATGTATTTTTGTATGAAATCCACGCCCTTGCGATAAATTTCCCAGCGATAGTCAGCGACTGTGATGATTTGCAGTGTCGCCTTGCCATTGTCGGACAGGCGATCACGAACGGTATCAAAATAAGCAGGCCAGTATTTCTGCCCCACGGCTTCGAACATTTCGATACTGGCCACACCGTCAAAGGTGCCCCGGCAATCCCGGTAATCCTGCATCCGCAATTCAACCAAGTCAGAAAGCCCAGCTTTTGCAATACGTTCCTTGGCAAAGTTGAACTGTTCCTGGCTGATAGTCAAACCAGTGACCCGCAGCCCGCGTTCCTTGGCTGCATATTCGGCAAATCCGCCCCAACCACAACCGATCTCCAGCACATGATCGCCGGGTTTTACCCCCATCTGGTCAACCATGGACTTATATTTGGCGGTCTGGGCGTTTTCCAGGCTTTCCTGTCCGGTTTCAAAAATGGCACTGGAATAGGTCATCGTGTCGTCCAGCCACAATTTGTAGAACTCATTTCCCAGATCATAGTGATACGAGATGTTCTTTTTCGCCTGTTCGCGATGGTTTCTGTGCAACCAGAACCGCATCCGTTCATAGGCCCGGATCAGTCCCTGACCGGGAAATCCGTCATACACGGTTTGTGATCCCATATGGATCAGATCCATGAACGCCTGAAGGTCCGGTGTGGTCCACCATCCATCCAGATAGGCATCCGAAAACCCCAGATCCCCTTCGCGGATCAGACGCGCAAAACAATCCGGGTTTTGCACTTCTATTGCCGCCACCGGACCGGGATGCGTCCCCGTAGATCGAAAGATCCGCCCGTCAGGCAGTTTGATGTCCAGAACGCCCGTATCCAGTCCCGTCTGTACCTTTTCGAATACTCTGGCGAAATAGCGCGGCAGTTCCAATTGACCTTTGGTAGACGTCAAAAGCATTGTCTCCTCCCCTCAGCAATGCTGTAGCAAAGGCTAGGACGGATGTGACAATGTGGCAAGAAAACTGTTTGTGCACCCTATTTTGACAGTGATTTATAGGCATCCAGCGCCCGCGCCCGCCCCTGGGCCAAACTGATAACCGGATCCGGGCGCAGATCCGCGGGCGTCATCCGCCACTGGTACGGGATCGCGTCAAAAAAGTCGGTCGCTGTCTGGGGCGGATGTGTTTGACCTTCGGCAATCCAACGTTGCAGGTAGGTTTGCTTTGGGTCGAACCGATCCCTTTGACGTTCAGGATTGAAAACCCGAAAGAACGGGGCCGCATCGGGACCGGACCCTGCCACCCATTGCCATCCCATCGCATTGCACGCCGGGTCCCAATCCACCAGGCAATCCTCGAACCACTTCATCCCTATTTTCCAATGTACCATCAGATGCTTGCACAGATAACTTGCAGTGATCATCCGCAGCCGATTGTGCATATAACCGGTCGTGTACAATTCGCGCATGGCCGCATCGACAAAATCCACACCGGTCTGTCCCCGTTGCCAAATCCGCGCGCTCTCTGCCTCTTCCCCCAGCCAGGGAAACCGCTCCCAACCAGCGCGCCAGTTTTCCGTCAGAATGTGGGGGGTATGAACCATCAGGTGATAGGCAAATTCACGCCAGACCAGCTGTTTCAAAAACGTTTCGGCCCCCGGGCGACCCTGTGCCATGGCGACCTGCCCGCTGTGCCACATCTGACGTGGCGAAATTTCGCCCCAGGTCAGGTTCTGAGACAGGCGTGACGTTGCGTCCTGACCCGGCAGATCACGATCATTCCCATAGGATGCGATCTGTTCGTCCGTGAACTGATGCAACCGATCCAACGCCGCCGCCTCGCCAACCTGGCAGTATCGCAGCACGACCTGGGCCCCGCGGTTCATGGAGCTGGCCAAATTCCAATCTTCGAGCCTGCCTGAGATCGGCCAGTGCCGAGGGGCCGGAATGCGGCTGGGATCAGACAGGCAGGCCGCGATGCCCAGCGGACGAACGGCCTTCCAGAACGGGGTGAAAACCTTGAAGAACCCACCTGCCGCCGTCTTGACTGTATAGGGGTCAAACAACAACCGCCCGGCGTGCCATCGTGGTGCAACGCCGATGTGGTCCAAAGCGTCCTGAACCTGCAGGTCACGGGCGATCTCGTCCGGATGATAGGCACGGGCGGCAAAGACTTCTTTAGCACCCGTTTCCTGGGCCAGCTGAGACACAACAGTATGCGCATCACCACGCCGAAGCACCAGATCGCTGCCACGGTTTTGCAAAGCCCGTGACAACGCTTCCATCCCAAGCCCCAATCGAAATTTTGGTGCCGCGCCCATCTGTTCGTCCAAAGGATCAAGCACATAGACAGGGATAACCGGGCGCCCCGTCGCACAAGCGGCATGCAGCGCCGGGTTGTCGGTCAGACGCAGATCACGCCTGACCCACCAGATGACCGGGGTCGGTTCATCCATGCGAGCAAATCACTGGACCAAAGACCGTCACAATACCTTCTCCAGGGCGTCCATCAACTGCGCCATTTCCTGTTCCGATGTGTAGTGGGTAAAGCTAAGCCGGAGCACACCATCTTCGGGATCGATCCCCTGTGCTTGCAGCGCACGCACCGCATAAAAGTCACCGCCGCCGGCCATGATACCATATTCGGCCAGCTGCGCGGCCACAGGTTCCGCGGGGCGGTTCAGATGCACAGCCACGGTTGGTGCCCGATTTTCGGCCTCGTCAGGACCCAGCAGACGCACATCGTTGCGCGCCTTTAGCATGTCCAGCAATGGCTGCAGCAACTTGACTTCATGCGCCCGCATCAAATCATGGACAAAGGCCGCCCGTTCCGCTGCTCCTTGGGTCGGGCCGCCGTGGTGATCACACAGGATATCCACATAATCCGCCATGCCGGCGCTCGCGGCCACCTGGGCGTGGTCCGGCCCCGCCGGCGTGAATCGTTTGTACAGGGTGTCCGCGTTGAAGAAATGGGCCTGATTGGGCAACAGATCGCCCAGAGACCGCCGGATCACCATCACCCCCTGATGCGGGCCATAAGTTTTGTAGGATGAAAACAAATAGATGTCCGGACCCAGCTCTGCAACGTTGGGCAGCCCATGTGGTGCATAGGACACGCCGTCCACACAGACAAACGCGCCGATGGCATGGGCCATTGCGCTCACTTCAGCAACTGGATTGATCTCGCCGACAACATTTGAGCAATGCGGAAAACACACCAGCCGAACCTTGTCGTCCAACAGCTTTTCCAGATCGCCCGGGTCCAGATGCCCGGTTTGCGGATCCAGCTGCCATTCGCGAACTTCGATCCCGGCATCGGCCAGACGCCGCCAGGGGCCGGTATTGGCCTCGTGGTCCTGGTTGGTAACAATGATCGCATCACCCGGTGACAAAAACTGTCGAAACGCCTGCGCCAGAACATAGGTGTTCTGAGTGGTTGACGGCCCAAAGCTCAACTCGTCCGTTTCAACGCCCATCATCGCAGCCAACCGCGCGCGGGCTTCGTCCATTTCGGCCCCACCCAGGGTCGACGCCTCGTATGGGGCATAGGGTTGGACCTTGCGTTGAGTATAAAACCGCATCAACCGGTCCAAAACCGGCTTGCAGGTATAGGATCCTCCCGCATTCTCAAAAAACGCCTGCCCTTTTAGGCTCGGCTCGGCAAAGGCCGGAAACTGCGATCGGACGAATTCAATATCCAAGGTGGTCATGTCTGTCTTTTCCTCAAGTTCGAGTCCACTTCCCGGCAAACACCCCACGTTCAAGGCGATCCCGGAACATGGCAGGTCTTCCAGCCGAGCCGTGGCCCCGTCATGGATCGAGGCAAACAGGCAGCCCCGCGCTGATTCTCAGACGTCAGGACAAGGCAAATAAAACCCGCCGATGCGTCAGGGTCAAATGCCGAATTTCAGATCGCACCGTCACAGACCACGATGCGAAACAGGCCGCACGCGTGATCGCACGGCCTGTCCTTTCCACCAGACGTCGCGAGATCAGGCGTTGACGTCCACAACAACCCGCCCCTTGACCTGACCGTTCAGGATATCAGAGCCCAGTTTTGGCAGGTCCGACAAGGTTGCCGGGTGAACCATGGCTTCCAGCTTGTCCATCGGCAGATCTTTGGCAATGCGCTGCCAGGCCCGAACACGGTTGGCATAGGGCTGCATCACGGAATCGATGCCCAACAGGTTCACCCCGCGCAGTAGGAACGGAATCACCGTTGCAGGCAGCCCCGCACCGCCTGCCAAACCAACCGACGCCACCGAGGCCCCGTATTTCATCTGCCCCAGAACCCGCGCCAGCATCGGACCGCCCACGGCATCAATACAACCAACCCAGTTTTCGCTTTCCAGCGGGCGCTTCACGGTCTCGTTGATCTCTTCGCGGGCCACGATCTGGGTTGCACCCAATGATTTCAGATACTCCGCAGTTTCAGGACGTCCTGTAACCCCGGCCACTTCGTAGCCCAGATTGGCCAGAATGGCGGTCGCCACGGACCCGACGCCGCCGGCAGCCCCTGTAACCAGAACCGGTCCATGCCCAGGCTCCATCCCATGATCCTCTAGCGCCATAACGGCCAGCATCGCGGTAAACCCGGCTGTGCCGACCGCCATCGCCTGGCGGGTGGTCAACCCTTCGGGCAGTGGCACCAGCCAATCGGCCTTGACCCGCGCCTTTTGCGAATACCCACCCCAATGGGCCTCTCCCACGCGCCAGCCGGTCAGAACAACCTTGTCCCCCGGTGCGTATCTGTCATCCGAACTGTCTTCGACGGTTCCAGCCAAATCAATGCCCGGAACATGGGGGTATTTTCGAACCAACCCGCCACCGGGACCGATGCACAGGCCGTCCTTGTAATTCACTGTCGAGTAATCAACAGACACTGTGATTTCGGCCTCGGGCAGTTGGTCCAGGTTCATCTGTTCGACTGCGGCGCTGGTTTTGCCGCTGTCTTCGTCCTTGTTCACAACAAGTGCATTGAACATTGTCTTTGTCCTTTCCTTTGTGACCCCGATCGGGGTCCTTTCTGTCCATGGTCCATGGTCCATGGTCCATGGTCCACACAGTGCGTTTCTCTTGTTAAGAGACCACCCAGTGCGTCCAATGTGGATCCATTTAACGCCAGAACGATTTCTGCACCGTGGCGCGGCGCATTCCGTTGCTGGTTTCAACTTCGGTCACAGTTCCCGCATCCCAATGCGTGCGATCAACCATGCCAATTGCGACCGTGGTCTGAAACTCTGGCGACCAGATCGCCGAGGCCACCTGCCCGACCTGTTTGCCATCGGCAAACATTGGCCAGACATCGCTGCACATGCCGGTTTCGCCTTCGATCGCGACGGCGCGGATCATCCGGTCCGGCCCATCGCGCAATTGCGCCTCCAGCGCGGATTTGCCGATGTAGTTCTCGGGCGAATTGCAGAATTTGCCCAACCCGCATTCGATGGGCGTGTTTTCGCGGCGCATGTCCGACCCATAACTCAGCAGACCGCTTTCCACGCGTTCGACCTGATTGGGGCAGCCAGCGCGCACATTCAGATCCTGTCCCGCATCAAATAGAGCATCCCACAGCGGCATTCCGTTTTCCGTGCCTTCGACGTAGATTTCAAAACCGCCCTGCTTGGACCAGCCCGACCGCGCGACCACAAATTCCTGCCCCTGAAAGGCCAGCCGTTTATAGCGGAAAAACCGGATATCGCGCACGGCATCACCGAACACCCGCGCCATCAGATCATCAGCCTTGGGGCCTTGGACGCCCAAAGGTGAAACATCGGGTTCGACAATGTCCACGTCAAACCCCTTAGAAATCGCGATCCCCAACGCGAATTGCAGCAGGTCACCATCAGCCAAGGACAGCCAATAGTGATCTGTCGCCAGCTTGATCGACACGGGGTCATTCAACATGCCGCCGTTTTGATCCACCGCAGGCACATAGTAACATTGATCGTCCGCCATCCGGTCCATGTCACGTGGGCTGATCAGCTTCATCAGCCGCAACGCATCCGGTCCCTTGATGCTGACCTGTCGTTCACAGGACACATCCCAAACCTGCACATGCTGCTTCAAATGCGCAGCGTCGAATTCAACAGATTCGAAAACCGTCGGCAGCAACATATGGTTGTAGACCGTGTAACCTTTGACTCCGGCCGCTTCTACGCCCGCAGAAAACGGTGTTTTGCGCACCCGGCGCGATGGAAAGATTTCTGCCATGTCAGTTTCTCCCAAAGGACATGTTCGCGGTGCCAGTCTGAAGGGGCCAGACCGACCAATCCTGACCTGGTCGGATTGAATAACGCGGCGCAATGATGGTGTTCACGACACACTCCGGGTAAACAAAACGGCGACTCAGGTAATGTTTTAAATGTCAGACTTTTAAATGTCAGACAAATGAAAATTGCACAACCTTATATACTCGGCGTAGGTTCGACGGTTCACAGGACAGAGAAAACGCATGAAGATTGATCCAAACAGCACGGCAGATCTGTCGGTGCAGATCGCCCAGGCCATCAAATCCGCGATCATCGATGGTGAATTGATCGTTGATGAACGTCTCCCGTCCGAGGCAGAGTTGGTTGATCATTTCCAGGTGTCCCGCCCCACCGTCCGCGAGGCGTTGAAGCGGTTGGCTGCGCAATCGCTGATCCGCACGCAACGCGGCGCGTCAGGTGGTGCCTTTGTCAACCGGCTAAGCTTTGAGGATGCCTATCCTCAGCAGATTACCACCTCGACCCTGTTGCTGTCGATGAACGAAGTCAGCTTTGACACCGCCTGCGAGGCCAGGTTTGCATTGGAGCGCGCCTGTGCGCCACTGTCGTCGCGACGCCGCACACCGGATCACCTGGCGACCATGCGGGCCGAAATCATGCGCCAAAGCCAACCCGGGCTGACGGATGTGGCCTTTTGCGCCTCAGACGTCGCCTTTCACCGAGCGCTGGTGGACGGGGCCGGCAACCCGGTGCTGTCCTATCAATTGGCCGGTGCCGTCGAAGCGATGCAGCCGTTGATGAACATGATCACCTTTACCGCACGGGACCGCGAGCAAATCGTGGCTTTGCACACCCAGATTGCCGATGCGATGACGGATCAGAATGGCGATCTGGTCGATCAGTGCCTCGAAGAGCTGGCCCATTATACCACGCAACTGGCCCATGACCTGATGGCAGCGCGTGATGCGGCCCGACTGACGACAGAACAGAAAGACCCTGCATGATCATTCGCACATTGGAAGCCGTCGAAAAAACCGACCGTTTCGTTGATTGGGGCAATGGCACCAGCCATCGGTTTCTAGTCTGCGAAGACGGTATGGGATTTACCATGTGCCACACCATCGTAAGGGCCGGAACAACCACGCGGTTGAAATACGAAAACCATCTGGAGGCCTGTTATTGCATCGCAGGATCCGGCACCGTGACCGGCGCAGACGGGCAGGATCATGTCATCAAGCCCGGTACAATGTATGCGTTGGATCAACATGATGATCACACTCTAACTGCATATTCTAAAACAGATTTAGTTCTGGTGAGCGTGTTCAATCCGCCACTGAGCGGACAGGAAACACATGACCCAACGGGCGCTGGGCCATCCGGTTACTAGCCGTCCAAATTCCCCCAGATTCCCGCGTAGCCCAGGCCAAACCATCTTGCAAACCGGTCCAGCGAAGCCTATGTATAACCTGTTCCCTCGGGGACTATGGACATAAATGCGCTCGTAATAAACGGATCGGACCCGGGGGCGGTACCCGGCGACTCCACCAAACATGCTTCATTTGGGCATCATGGGGTCGAAATAGGATCGACGGACGTCTAAAGGGGTTAGCTTTGTCTCGGCTGTCTGCCACCGTTATCGGCGAAAACTGTACAATTGCAAATGACAATCGTGCTCCGGCAATGGCAGTAGCAGCGTAAGCTGTTAATGTCGCCGAAACTTAACTCCTTGGGTTTAGCGACCTAAGGCGGGGTTCGCAGGTACCTGGCAACAGAAACCTGCACTAATCCCCTGCCTTGATTGCATTTCTGTGAAGATTACGAGATGCCTGTGTGTCCGGGCTCCGGTTGACTTGACCCATCCTGCTGCTTCGCGCTAACACTTGGGACATGGGGTCAGCGTCCACCCCGTGAGGCTCAGGCCCAAGGTCGCATCCACTGTAAACCTGTCAGAACCGATGCCAGGAAAGGATGCACCATGCCCGGCTTTACCGAAATTTCCCCCAACAACCTTATGCGATTGATTGGCGGCCCGACCGCGCCGTTGATTGTGGACGTCTCGATTGACGATGATTTTGACGCAGACCCGCATCTGGTTCCAACGGCCTTTCGTCATCCGCACACCGACCTGGACAGATTGACCACCTTGGCACAGAACCGATCCGTGGTCGTCATTTGTCAAAAGGGATTGAAACTGTCCCATGGTGTGGCTGCCACCCTGCGGGCCCGCGGCATTGCTGCACAGATATTGGAAGGCGGGAATTATGGCTGGCGCGATGCCGGGCTGCCGCGCGTGCCGGCCCAGGCCATGCCCGACCTGGCACAGGGGAACACCCGATGGGTCACCCGTCACCGCCCCAAGATCGACCGCATCGCCTGTCCCTGGCTGATCCGCCGTTTTGTCGATCCACAGGCAGAATTCCTGTTTGTCCCCCCCTCGGCAGTGGAAGCTGTGGCCGAACGGTTCAACGCTACACCATTTGACATCGAAGGCGGAGAGTGGAGCCACAACGGTCCTCTGTGCACCTTTGACACCATGATCGACCGGTTCGGGTTGGCGCATGAGCCGTTGAACCGGGTGGCAGTGGTTGTGCGCGCCGCCGATACGGACACGCCCGATCTGTCTCCACAGGCCGCTGGGTTGTTGGCCATATCTGTTGGATTGTCTCGTCTGCACAAGGATGACACAACACAGCTGAACGCAGGACTCGCGATCTATGACGCGCTCTATCGCTGGGCGCGGGATGGGTTTGACGAAGGACATGATTGGCCCGCAAAAAAATGACTTCCCCTACTGATCTGACGTTTCGCGAATTGTTTCGCGTTTTTTGGCGCATTGGCATCCTGTCCTTTGGAGGGCCGGCCGCACAAATTGCCGTTATGCACAAAGAACTGGTCGATGACCGCCCCTGGCTGAGCGAAGAGGCATTTTTGCGGGCCCTATCGTTCTGTATGTTGCTGCCCGGCCCCGAAGCCATGCAATTGGCCACCTATGCGGGGTGGCGGCTCAAGGGCGTCCCTGGCGGTTTGCTGGCCGGAGCGCTGTTCGTGCTGCCCGGTGCCTGTGTCATTGCGGCGCTGGTTGCGGTCTATGCCCAGTTCGGAGAAGTTCCGGGCGTTCAGGCCGCATTTCTTGGGGTCAAGGCCACTGTGATTGCCATCGTGATCCAGGCCCTGACCCGTTTGGCCAAGAAGACCCTGCATGGGTGGCAGGGGATCCTGTTGGCAGGGCTGGCCTTTGTCGGGATTTACGCGCTCAAGCTGCCCTTCCCGATGTTGATTCTTCTTGCGGGCCTGTGGGGCGCTTTCAGCGTCAGGCCTGCGGATCATATACGGATCGAAACAGACACGCGCGCCTCTGCGAGCCTGCGCCAAAGCTTACGCACCCTGTCGCTCTGGGTTCCCTTGTGGTTGGCCCCCCTGTTTGCACTGAGCGCTATGGGGGCAACATTTCTGGCCGATCTCGGGTGGTTTTTTGCAAAACTGGCGGTGGTCACCTTTGGCGGTGCCTATGCGGTTCTGGCCTATATGAGCCAGACAGTGGTCGCGCATCACGGCTGGATATCAACAGGACAGATGATCGACGCGCTGGGCCTGGCCGAAACCACGCCGGGCCCGCTGATTCTGGTCACGCAATTTGTGGCCATGTTGGCCGGGCAACTGGCCGCGGGTCCGGGTCTGGCCATAGCCGCAGGTTTGATTGCGCTTTGGGCAACCTTTGTGCCGTGTTTTCTGTGGATATTCCTGGCGGCGCCCTATCTCGAATCTCTGACCAACCATCCCCGTATCGGTGCCGCGCTCAAGTCGATCACCGCGGCGGTTACCGGCGTGATTCTGAACCTGTCGCTGTGGTTTTCGATCAATGTACTGTTTGACCAGACGGTATTGTGGCAGACAGGTCCGCTGGCACTGGAGTTGCCCGTTTTGGCCTCGGCCAATCCGTCAGCCATCATTATGGCTGCTTTTGCGGTGCCGATTGTCCTGTCAGGTCGGGTGCGGCTGGAACTGGTCCTGATTGCCATGGCTCTGGCCGGTTTGACGCTTCACATTCTGTGACCGTCACACGCCGGAGAATTTAGCATTGCTCGCCCTTTCGTTTTGCTTCAAATCACTTATGCTAACCCTGCAATCTGTATCAGGATCAACGGATGACCCGCACAATAGACTATGGAAATCTCATGCATTCGGCCATGCGTGGCCTGATCAAGACTGTTCTGCAGGATGTGTCAGAGCATGGGCTCCCGGGAAACCACCATTTCTTTATAACGTTTGACACCGGACACCCCGACGCCAAGCTGGCGGATTGGTTGATCGATCGCTATCCCGGTGAAATGACCGTGGTCATGCAGCATTGGTTCGACAATCTGGAGATCGGTGACGAAGGGTTCGGGGTTACTCTGAACTTTGGCGATGCGCCAGAGACCCTTTATATTCCCTATGATGCGATCAAGACCTTTGTTGACCCATCCGTCGAATTCGGGTTGCGGTTCGAAACGGCCGAAGAGGACGATGAAGACCTGGAACCGCTGGAGATTGTAAGGGATGACGACTCTGAGGAACCCCACGCCGACGCCGATGTGGTGTCCTTGGACAGTTTCCGCAAGTAACCTTTTGACATCACGGGTCCCGGGCAGGCGTTGGGATGATTCCAGAGTTTGACGCTCTGGCAACAAAATGCTCTGTTTCCTGATGCAGTCCTGGACCAAGGTCAAAGAACCACGCCCGGGGCGCCCCCGGTTGGTGCTGTTCTAGTTGCGCTTTAAAAAGGCCGAGACAGTTCGCTGTGGCTCTCCATTGCGAACACTCTGAAATTCCAGCTGCAACCCACCGTCGTTCAGAGTCCGGTCAAATTGCTGCAATTCATAATCCCCGTTCTGGTCCACAAACAGCGAGAACACCGTCAGCGTGTCGCCAACGATTCGTCCCCAAACAAACGGCTCACCCTTCATAGGATCCAGCGGTACCGCATGACCAAAGACGTTGCGCTGCATCGCCGCCGAATAGATCCCGTCACGGTCTGACGGTTGGAAGTCCACAGAATACGCCTTGGTTTTCTTTCGACCATCAGATTTGTGAGTGACCGATTCCCACTGCACCTGAAACCCCTTTTTGTACTCAGAAATTGTCACGCTCAAATCGCGGGTTTCTTCGTGTCCAGAAGCATCCTGCATCTGGGCCTGGCCCGAATACTCCCCAACAAACCGTTCGACATCCGCCTGTGCGGCCGATACCGCCAAAAGAAACAAAATGCCTGCTGAAAAGACCAAGTTCAGGGCGGATATGCGAAATGACTGAAAAAACACCAGTGTCACGGCTCCTGTTGTGATGTGAAACTCTCTGGTCAATTTAGTCTTCCGGGCGACAACAGCAATGAGTTTGATCACAGATGAACAAAAAACTGCGCCAAATGGCGCGGTGTCTGACCTCTATACCTCGGCCTCGGATCGTCTATGCTGCGCGCAACTGGCCAATTGCGTCATTCCGGCACTTTGGCTAAACGGCATACAATTGCATACTTGATGGAGATGACGGATGTCCGCTACCCGTACAGAAACCGACAGCTTTGGTCCTCTTGAGGTTCCGGCAGACAAATACTGGGGTGCCCAGACCCAGCGATCAATTATGAACTTTCCCATTGGTTGGGAAAAACAGCCGGTCGCCATCGTGCGCGCGCTGGGCGTGATTAAACAGGCCTGTGCCATGGCCAACAAGGCCAGCGGCAAAATGGACGCAAACATTGCAGATGCGGTCATTCAGGCGGCCAGCGAAGTCGTTGCCGGCAAGTTTGACGACAATTTCCCATTGGTGGTGTGGCAAACCGGATCCGGCACACAGTCGAACATGAATTCAAACGAGGTGATCGCCAACCGCGCCATCGAAATTCTGGGCGGCGTGATCGGAACCAAAGATCCGGTGCACCCCAATGACCATTGCAATATGGGGCAATCCTCGAACGACACCTTTCCCACGGCCATGCACATCGGAACTGCGATGTCCGTCCGCGATGTTTTGTTGCCGGGGCTGAATAAACTGGCCGCCGGACTGGAACAGAAGTCCGAAGAGTTCAAGGACATCATCAAAATCGGCCGCACCCACACCCAGGACGCAACGCCGCTGACCCTGGGTCAGGAATTCGGAGGCTACGCGCATCAGATCCGGATGGGCATTTCCCGCGTCGAAGCCGCCCTGCCCGGCATCTATCAATTGGCTCAGGGCGGCACCGCCGTTGGCACGGGCCTGAACACCGCGCCCGGATGGGCCGAAACCGTGGCCGCCAACATGGCCGAAATCACCAACCTGCCCTTTGTCACCGCGCCGAATAAATTCGAAGCGCTGGCAGCGCATGATGCAATGGTCTTTATGTCCGGCGCTTTGGCCACAGTGGCCGGAGCAATGTACAAGATCGCCAACGACATCCGGTTTCTCGGCTCTGGTCCGCGGTCCGGTCTGGGTGAACTGATCCTGCCCGAAAACGAACCCGGGTCGTCGATCATGCCAGGCAAAGTCAACCCAACCCAAGCCGAAGCGATGACACAGGTTGCCGCCCATGTCATGGGCAACGACGCTGCGATAAAATTCGCAGGCTCGCAGGGGCATTTTGAACTGAACGTCTACAACCCGATGATGTCCTATAATCTGTTGCAATCCATCCAATTGCTGGGCGATGTCGCAGACAGCTTTACCGAACGGATGCTTCTGGGCATTCAGGCGAACGAACCACGCATCGAAAAGCTGATGAAGGAAAGCCTGATGCTTGTCACGGCTTTGGCTCCGACCATTGGCTATGACAATGCCACCAAAGTCGCCAAAACCGCGCATAAGAACGGCACCACGCTGAAGGAAGAAGCCATCGCGTTGGGTTTTGTGGATGAAGCCACCTTTGACGCTGTGGTTCGTCCCGAACAGATGATCGGCCCCAAGGCCTGATATCTCCTGGGTCGCGCTTCAATTTCAGCGCGGCCCACTCCCCCCGAAAAGACCCTGTGGAAACGTCCCCCATGTTGTAGAGTGACCTGCATCCTGCGTCCTCTTGGGCAGGTCTGAATGGGGATGCGGCCTGTTCCGCACCACATTCCAGCCCCGCCTTTCCACCAACCCTGGTTCTTCCCGATTGTCTTCTTTCGATTGATCCCGGACCCGCATCCCCTATTGTCGACATGAGCCCGAGCGAAATTGGCCGATCCGGCCTATTACGCATCCGCTGTGTATTTCGCTTGACCGTTTTGGAGGGAGCCGACATGACAGGAAACGTGATCAACCTGAACAAACGGCGCAAGCTGAAACGGCGGGCAGATAAAAAATCTTTGGCCAAGGAAAATACCGTCAGGTTTGGACAAAGCAAAGCTGAAAGAGACCTGGAGCAGGCACGCGCAGACAGGGACAGTCGGAATTTGGACGGACATAAAACCGAATGAGCGCCCGCCCGCAAAAGCGATCTCTGACGTTGCGAGGGCATCGCACGTCAGTGTCTCTCGAGGACGAATTCTGGGAGGTGTTCCGCGAAATCGCTGCAGCTCAGGGACGCCCAATCAACGAACTGGCCGCCCAGATCGACGCAGATCGCGGAGCTGATCTGGGGTTGGCTTCGGCGATCAGATTGTTTGTCCTGCGTCAATTAAGAGAACGTTAACCCTATTTGTTCGACACTCGGAGCATGGCCCAGCCTCCGTCTTATCCAGTTCCTGCCGATCAATGGCTGCAACAGATCTTTGATGCCAAATCCGCCCGCCGGGGCAGTGTCGTGCGGCGCAAAATCCGTGACATCGAGATGAATGTAGGCCTGGGACGATTCAGATCGGAATTGAAACGGCGTGGATACCATGCAGTCGAGAACGGTGATCAGGTTGTCATTTTCTGCAATAACCAACCAATCCACCTGATTTGTTGAGTGGTCCGTTTCCATAGGCAAAAGTTTTAGAAAAACTTTTACCAAGACTTTTCAGGAAAAGTCTTGGTCACCGGTGGCTCAGTTTCAACCAGATCCCATCGCGCGAGCGCACGGTCAAATGCGCAACGGGGACCGGATCACGACCGGAAACTGTTTCAATTCGAAAGTGGCGTAGGATCATCGACAGGATCAGAGGTCCTTCGACCATGGCAAACCCTGCGCCGGTACAGACTCGCGAACCGGTCGAAAACGGAATAAAAGCCGCCCGCTGGCAGATCTTGCCATTTTCAGTTCCCCACCGGTCCGGATCAAACCCATCTGGATTGTCCCACAACCGTTCGTGACGGTGCAGGTGCCAGGGGCTGATGACCAACTGAGATCCAATTGGGACATTGCGATTGCGGAATCGTTCCGGGCAGGTTGATTGACGAACCATCATTGGCACGGGTGGATATAGCCTCAACGCCTCTCTAAAGACATCTCGGCTAAGGCGCAGTTTGGACATCACACCAAAGTCCCTCTGCTCCAGAACGGTTGCTTCCTGCGCCAATTTTTCCTGCCAATCCGGGTGGATGGCCAACAGATACAACGTCCAGGCCAGAGCTGATGCGCTGGTTTCATGACCTGCCAGAAAAAAGATGGCGACCTGATCAACCATTTCCTGTGCGTCGAATCTGTCTCCGGTAACAGGATCCTGTGTCGTCATGATCTTGGTCGCCAGGTCATCCGGGGCGCTGCCATCCTGGATTGCGCGCATCCGTTCATCGGTCAACTGCGCTATCAGATCACGGATCACCTTGGCATTCTCGCGTGTTCCTTTGCGAAAAAACCGCGGCATCCAGCGCGGCAAAGGGACAAAGGCGCCCAGATTCAGAATTGGTTGACTGCGTTGATAGTCCCGAAACCGGGCAAACACTTGGGTTGCGATCTCATGATCAATCGGTATGGAAAACAGGGTTCGAAAGATAACATCCGCCGCCGCATGGCTGGTCTCCTCTTCGATTTCAACGGGCTTGCCAACCTGCTCGTGCAACCTTGCCACCATGGCCTCGGACGCCTCCCACATGGCAGGAAACGTGTCCTTGAGCCGCCCGCCTTCGAATGCCGGGTCGATGATACGGCGTTGCCGCTTCCAGCTGTCGCCATTGGTCAAAAATACCGAATTGCCCAACAAAGGACGCAACCCCTCGGCGATCCGTCCCGATTTCGGAAAGTCATCGGGGCGATCCTTGAGTACCGTTTTGATCAGGTCCGGTTGATTGATCATGAAGGATCGAAAGAACGGCGTTTTGAACTCGGCCATCCACGCCCGGTACAGTCGGTCGGGTTGGGCCGACAGGATGTCCTTGCGAAACAATTTTGCGTATTGCAACAGAGATACCCGATCCGGGCGACCCTGCGGCTTTGGTGGGTTTGGCGGCTTGCGTGGGTCCGGCATCATCGCGGACCCATCGACGTATATTTCGACACTGGTTTGTCTATCCGCGAACTGGATGGCTGGCGATCCTGATATCGGGTGCCCAACGTCAAAGAACCTGCGGTGATTTGGAAATAATCATAGTCCCGTGGTTGGTCAAAGGCGCACAGATATTGAAAGTGCAGTCGAAAAAACCGCCAGCGCAGCTCTTGCCATCTTTCAGGGCTGAGCGTCTGGGTGAAAGCGGCAGAGAACACCAGAGGCCATCGCTTGTCAGGAGGTGCCACACCGCTGACCGACACCGGATCACACAAGGCAAAGGCACAGCCATCACCCGGTGCCGAAACATCGACCCAGCTCAGCTCTTCCCGCGATGCGAGAAAGGCCAAATCGGCCCTCAGACGGTCTGCCCGCGGTAAAAAAGACACCATGGGCACAACCTGCCCCAAGGACAGAAACCCCAAGGTCGGACCGTTTTCAGGGAGACCTGATCGGATCAGGTCGGCCAGGACGGAAATGCCGACATGGGCACCCGACGAATGCCCAACCACCAGAACCTCGTCCACCCCCTCCTGTTCCAACGCGGCCCGGATCTGGGCCATAAAATCCGCCATCCGCGCTTCAAGCTCGGGTGGATTGGCACCGCGAGAGGCCGCGGAATAGGCGTAATCATGCATCAGGTAATAGGCGAAAAATTTTCCGTCCCGGGCCCGGAACCAACGCAGGACGGTCACACCACACAGGGCCCCGATTGCCCACCCGAACACTTGCAAGGCCCCAGCCCATACTCCCGTCAGCCCCAAAACTGACCGCAACAGCCCAACCCCATGGGCCACGCCCCACATCAACAAGAGTGCCAGAACCAATTGCAACACCAGCATGCCAACCGGATACAGCGCCGCAATGACCGGACCTTTGCGCAGACGCATCAGTCGCCGCAAGGCACCACTGGTGATATAGATCCACGCCGTGCGTACCAGTTGTACATAGGTTGCGGGAATAGAGTTGGACATGCTGTCACGCACGATGTCGGACCAGACCAACACTTCGATATCCGCCCGGGTTTGATGCCCCTGAATAACGCTGTCCACGTGCCAGCCATAGGGACCTTTGGTCTTTTTGGGTTTCAATCCGATCTCGTACCCGGAAACCTCGGCCTGAGCGGCGCTTTCCTTGCGGTAGAGTTCGCGATACCGACGGGGGTGAATGGGGTCATAGCCCGGAATATAAAACACGCGCCGGTAGCGCACCGGCGAATGATCTGCCCCGGGTATTGTGTGGTTGCTGGCCATACCTGCCCTCATGCTCTGAGGGACATTCTAACCCGCCAATCTGGCAAGAGTAAGACCCGTCAGAGACCGGACGTGTCCAAAGTTCAGGGCTATTAGCCCAAAGTCGCAAGCGCTGGGAAGGTTTCCAGAAGCCACCAGGAAAAGGTCGAAAACAGACCCGTCACCAGCATCACGCCAACAATGATCAGCAATCCACCCATGCATTTTTCGATCAGCCCCATATGGCGCTTCATCTTGTTCATCAATGTCATGGACCGGTTCAGGAACATGGCCGCCAACAGGAACGGCACGCCCAGACCAATGGCGTAGACACCCAGCAGAACAGTTCCACGGGCGACCGAGGCCTCGGAGGCCGCCAGCGACAAAATCGCGCCCAGCTGGGGACCGATACAGGGGGTCCAGCCAAAGGCAAAGGCCAACCCCAGAACATAGGCCCCCGCCGCCGATCCGCCCGATTGACCCGCATCCATGCGCGCTTCGCGGTCCAGCAACGGTATGCGAAACACCGACAGAAAGTGCAGACCGAACACAATCACCACAACCCCGGAAACCTGCGCAAACAATTCCTGATTTTGCAGTACAAAGGCACCAAACGCCGAAGCTGTGAACCCCAGCAAGAGGAACACGGTGCTCAACCCCATGACAAAGAACAGCGCAGCGATGATTGCCTTGCGTCGCGCGGCGGTGCTGCCTTGCATTTCACCAATTGTGACGCCGCTCATATAGGCCAGATAGGGCGGCACGATCGGCAGCACACAGGGTGACAAAAAGCTGATCAGCCCACCGATCAGGGCCACGAACATGGCGGGAAGCAATCCCGCATCGATGATCTCGATTCCAAACATGGTTCCCCCATATCCAACTCTGCGACCAAGGTCACGATGCCAAACGGTCACAACATTGTGGACACAGGCAATCAACCAAACTATCTGCTCGCCATGACCAAAATTTCCGAGACCATCGACGCCATCGGGCTGTTGTGCCCCCTGCCCGTTCTCAAGCTGCGCAAACGGCTCAAACCGTTGCCAGAAGGGGCTGTGGTGCAATTGCTTGCCGATGATCCGGCGGCAATTATCGATGTGCCGCACTTTTGTAACGAGGCAAACCACGCCTTTTTGGGACAATCAGATGGACACGGACATCACATCTATTTGATCCGCAAAGGCGGATGAAAAACCCGGATCCGGGATTCTTCATCCCCCAAGACACAAACAAAAACGGGCGACCCTGCTGGATCGCCCGTTTTTTGTTCTGCGCTCGTACGGCTTAGCTGCCCAGCGACCACCATCCGCGCCGCTTGGGCCGTGATGGGACCTCTGCCTCCGGGGCCGGTGCAGGTTCCGGATCCGGCTCTGCAGCAGTCTGTGACTCGGGCTGAGGCTCGACCGGGGTTTCGGCAACCACGATTTCGGTCTCGATCACCGGGTGTTCGACAGCCACAGGCGTTTCGGCCTGTGCCTCATCCACGGTATCGGAACCACCAGCCGTTTCGACTTCCACGACAGGGTCTTGTGGATCAGCCGTCGGTTGACTTTCGGCGACCTCAACAGGGTCATCAGCCTGCGCATCGGCACCGTTCACCACAACCGGCTGTGCAGTGTCTTGCACCAACCCTGTATCCTGTGCGGTCTCCTGCTCAGGTGCTGCACCCTCTGTTTCAGGTTCAACAGGCTCTGACTTGTTCGGCTCGATCGCGGTGTCCGAAGCGGCATCAACCACAGGGTCCTCGGCCACGGCCACAGGGGTCGCCTCCTCGGGTGCAGCAGTGGCACTTCCTTCAACGCTCTCGGGCTGTTCCTCATCCTTTACCACCTTGGCACGGGATTTGGTCGGCTTGCGGCGTGTCCGCGTCGACTTGGGTTTGGCCTCTGGCTCGTCCGCTCCGGCATCAGGCGCAACCGCTTCAACCGTCTCCGCGCCACTGGCTGCGGCTTCGGCTTCGGCTGCGGCGTCCATCTCGGCTTTCTTGGCCTTGCTGATACGCGGCTTGCGGGTACGCTTGGGCTTGACCGGCGCGTCTTCGGTTTTGACGTTTTCTGCGCTTGCCTCGGTCACAGGCGCATCATCGTTTTCCACCTTGGCGCCATCAGACGTGTCGCCCGGTGCCGTGGATGCATCATCCGACGCGGCCTCGGTTGTTTCTGACCCGTCTGTGGCATCAGTCGCGGTATCAGAGCCACTGCCAGATTTGGACCGACGACGCCGACGGCGCCGCTTGCGTTTGGGTTTGGTTTCATCCTCTCCCAAAGTTTCCACTGCGGGCGCTTCTGCCTCCGCTTCAACCTCCGGCTCGGCCGCTGCTTTCTCGTTTTCGGCAGCATCAATCTGCTCCATCAGCGAGGTGTCCACAGAGACAACAGGCGCTGTTACAACAGGAACCGTCCGGGTCGCGGTCTTGAATTTTTCAAGCGCAAAGTCCGGGCTCACCAGATGCGGGTCACCTTCGATCCGAACCGACAGACCATACCGGCCTTCGATCTGGGCGATATGTTCGCGCTTCTGGTTCATCAGGAAGTTGGCGATGTTCACCGGACAACGGACCAGAACCTCGCGCGAGCGACGGCGCACGCCTTCCTCTTCGATCTGGCGCAGGATCGACAATGCCATATTGTCATCCGACCGGATCAGACCGGTGCCATGACAGGCCGGGCACGGCTGAGTCGTGGCTTCGATCATGCCGGGACGCAGACGCTGACGGCTCATCTCCATCAGGCCAAAACCGCTGATCCGACCCACTTGGATGCGGGCACGGTCGGTCTTGAGCTTGTCTTTCATCCGTTTTTCGACGGCCGCGTTGTTCTTGCGTTCGTCCATGTCGATGAAATCAATGACGATCAGACCGGCAAGGTCACGCAGACGCAACTGGCGGGCCACCTCTTCGGCGGCCTCCAGGTTGGTCTTGAGCGCGGTTTCCTCGATCGACCCTTCCTTGGTCGCGCGCCCCGAGTTGACGTCAATCGCCACCAGGGCTTCGGTCACACCGATCACGATATAGCCGCCGGACCGCAACTGTACTGTCGGATTGAACATCCCGGCCAGATAGCTTTCCACCTGGAACCGCGCAAACAACGGCATCGGATCTTCGTATTTCTGCACGTTCTTGGCGTGGGACGGCATGATCATCTTCATGAAGTCCTTGGCGATGCGATACCCTGCTTCGCCTTCAACCAGAACTTCGTCGATGTCGCGATTATAGAGATCGCGGATCGACCGTTTGATCAGGTCGCCTTCTTCGTAGATCTTGGCTGGCGCGATGGATTTCAGCGTCAGCTCGCGGATCTGCTCCCACATGCGTTGCAGGTATTCATAGTCGCGTTTGATCTCGGATTTGGTGCGTTTGGCACCAGCGGTCCGAATGATCAGACCCGCGCCGGACGGCACGTCGATTTCGGCAGCGATGTCTTTCAGCTTCTTGCGATCGGTTACATTGGTGATCTTGCGCGAGATACCACCGCCACGGGCCGTGTTCGGCATCAGCACACAATACCGACCTGCCAGAGACAGATAGGTCGTCAGCGCAGCGCCCTTGTTGCCGCGCTCTTCCTTGACAACTTGAACCAACAGGACCTGACGGACCTTGATGACTTCTTGAATCTTGTAACGGCGTGGGCGCGGTTTGCGCGGGGGCCGAATGTCTTCGCTGTCGTCATCATCGGCTACGGATTCAATGCTCGAATCCTTGGATGTCGCATCAGAGCGTTTCTGAACAGGTTGGTCGTCATCCTGGTCATCTTCATCCGCAGGTTCCTGAATGTCGCCTTCAAAAGCGGTCTCGACAGCCGCCTGCGCGCCTTCTGGCGCGGTTTCGGCCACGGCAGCGTCTGCCTCAGCCGGCGTCTCAACCGCCTGTGCATCCGCAGCCTCGACCTCAGCATCTGCGGCATCCGGAGTTGACTCGGCAGCTGCGCCCTGGGGTTCCTCAACCGGCGTTTCCGAAACCCGCTCCATCGGAGACGACCCTTCGGTCACCTCTGTCGATGTTTCGGCATCGGTATCAGCGTCCTCGGTCAGGTCTATGGTTTCCATACCAGAAATCTGCGGTTCGACCTCTTTGGTCTCAACCGCATCGCCGGATTTCACCTTTTCCGCCTTGGTCCGGCTGCGCGAACGTGAGCGAGCCGGTTTCTTGTCTTCTTCGTCGTCACGAGCGCGCAGTGCCTCGGCATATGCGCGTTCTTCTTCCATCAACGCTTCTCGGTCAGCGACCGGGATCTGATAATAGTCAGGATGGATTTCGGAAAACGCCAAGAACCCGTGTCGGTTTCCGCCGTAATCCACAAATGCCGCCTGAAGCGACGGTTCAACCCGTGTTACTTTTGCAAGATAGATGTTGCCTGCAAGTTGACGTTTGTTTTCGGATTCAAAATCAAATTCCTCGACCTTGTTTCCGTCGACCACCACGACGCGGGTTTCTTCCGCGTGGGTGGCATCGATAAGCATTTTCTTTGCCATGTTTCCTTGGTGCACAACCGCAGCCGCGCCGATCCGACCTGTCCTGGTGGACAGTTCATTCTCGGTCGGACGCGAAGGGGGTGGTGTCTGGTCTGGGCGATATCGGACGGCGCGCGGCAGGGACCGGCCAATGGCCGCCCTGCCCGAATTCTCAATTCTGTCGCGCGCGTCATCGCGGTTCTTCTCCGACAGGCCGGGCTCGTCCCGTTGCCTGCCCATTTCAGTCCCTCTCCCGGAGATTTCTGCCCCGGGTCGGGGTGCTTAGCTGCCCCAAACGTAAGGGGCATAATCGGTCTGCTCTGGCCTTCTCGGATGGTGCCGGACAAAGACAGCAGAACAGCGAAACTCTACGCGGGATCATCGCATCACATTGCTGGTCCCGTTCTATCAACATAAGACCTGTGGATAGGTAAAGACAATGGGCTTCTTGCACGCCCTTGCGAAAACCTGTGCTCAGTATTGATTAAATTCAAACGGGTCAGGCGTCCAAAGCGTGTTCGATGGCCGTGCCGTGAACTTTCTCGCCCCCTTCGGCCAAGGTTGTTGCCGTCAACTGGCCAAGATCTGGCAGCGGCGTATTGGCCGCGCGCAGATCCGGCACCTGCACTGCAAAACACCCGGCCGCAACCGCCGAAGCGATCCCCCGATCGCTGTCCTCAAACGCGGCGCAGCGATGCGCAGGCAGGCCTAGACGCGCCGCCGCCTCGAGATAGGGCGCAGGATCAGGCTTGTTGGCGGAAACCTCATCCCCGCCAAGAACCGCCTCGAAATAATGGGCCAGCCTGGCCAGTTCCAGATGATGTCGGGCCCGCGCGCTGCGGGTCGAGGTGACAACCGCCATGCGCGCGCCCACATCAGTCAGAGCATCGAGGGTCGCACGGACAGTTGGCCGCAACGGTGCTTGGTCAGATATCCGCGCGTAAACGAGCGCGTCCCACTCTTTCAAGAACGCGCTGACCGAGAGATGCGCAGGCAAGAACTCTGACAGACAGGCATTGGCATGATGCGCGGAAGATCCAACCAAACCCACAAAGAACTGCTCGGACATCCGCTTTGGGACCCCATATCGCGTGGTCACTTCTACCCCGAGCCCAACATACAGGCGCTCTGTATCAAGAAGCAGCCCGTCCATGTCAAAAAGATACGCTTCCGGTTGCATCTGCCCACCCTCGCTGTTTGCGCAAACATTTGTCACGTAACGCTATCGCCTGCAAGCCAGGGTCAGGACCATGTTGCAAAGTGCAACAGAAGATGAAGGCGGGGCGTTTTCCGACACGGAAAACGGGCCGAAATCTATTAAAGATTTCGGGTCCCGAGCACAGATGTGGCGTGAAAAATCAGAGATAATCAGAACGTTGCAAGCCGTATTTGGCCATTTTCTCATTCAGCGTCCGCCGCGGCAGGCACAGTTCTTCCATAACCGATGCGATGGATCCCTTGTGGCGGCGCATGGTGTTGTCGATCAGCATCCGTTCAAAGGCTTCGACATATTCCTTGAGCGGTTTGCCTTCGGTGGTCATCACCGGTTGCATCTCTTCGTGGTCCGACATCAACAGCGACACGATGGTGCCCGACCCGCGCCGGGCCTGCAGCACAGCGCGCTCCACGATATTGATCAGCTGGCGCACGTTGCCCGGCCAGGGAGCCTGCAACAATTGTGCCGCCTCCTGAGCAGTTACCTGCGGCGCGTCACAGCCATATTCTTCGGCGAATTGTTCGGACAGCCGGGTAAACAGGGTCAGGATGTCTTCGCCGCGCTGGCGCAACGGCGGTACGGTGATGCGCAATGCGGCAAGACGATAGAACAGATCCGGGCGCAGCGCATCTTCGCAGGTCTTTCCGGCTTCCTGAAGGTTGGAAATCGCGATGATCCGGGTTTCGGCCGGGGTGCCCTGTTCGTTGATCACGCTCAACAACTTGGCTTGCAGACCTTCAGACAGCGCTTCGATGTCTTCCAGAACCAGTGTACCACCGCGCGCCTCTTCAACCGCAGGCAATTGCGAGTCTTCGGGCATCATCGGGCCAAACAGCCGTTTCGCCAAAGCGTCTTCTTCCAGCGCCGCGCAGGACACCAGAACAAACCGCTTGCCGGCACGGCTGCCCACCGCGTGCAACGCGTGGGCCACCAATGTCTTGCCGGTGCCGGTTTCCCCGTCGATCAGAACATGACCATCGGCCTGCCCCAGATCCAGGATGTCTTCCTTGAGCCGATTCATCACCGGGCTGGCCCCGATCAGCTTCTTCATCAGCTGTGATCCATCCGATAACTCACGGCGCAATGCGCGATTGTCCAGCACCAGACGACGCGCGTTGCTGGCCTTTTTGGCCAGTTCCGACATGCGATCGGGGTTAAAGGGTTTTTCCAGAAAATCGAACGCTCCGACCCGCATCGCCTCGACCGCCATGGGCACGTCACCATGTCCGGTGATCATGATCACCGGCAACGCGCTGTCCGATCCCATCAGCTTTTTCAGGAACTGCATCCCATCCATGCCCGGCATCTTGATATCGGAAATCACGATCCCGGGATAATCCGGTCCCAGAATCTTCAGCGCATCTTCGGCGCTGGCAAAGGTTTCCGTGTCATAGCCCGAAAGCGCCAGCCACTGGCTGATCGACTGACGCATGTCTTTTTCGTCGTCGACAATCGCGATTTTCATGGCTTGTGCCATCGTTCAATTCCTTTGTTCAATTGCGGCTTATTCAGCCGCTTCCATGCCGTCTTCAAGAATCGGCAATTGCATTTCAAAGACCGCCCCGCCCTTTTGTCCGTTGCGCGCGGTCAACCGTCCCCCTAGGTCGTTCACGATCCCGGATGAGATGGCAAGCCCCAACCCAACCCCGTCACCTGGTTCCTTGGTGGTGTAAAACGGCTCGAACAGCTCGTCAAAGTCGCGGATACCCTCGCCATTGTCACGAACGGTCAAGGTCGCGGTTTCCCCAGCAGCCAGGATGATTTCGACCTCGGGCGAGGTCACTGATTTGGTGGCGTCCAATGCGTTGCGCAACAGGTTCACCATGACCTGTTCGATCCGCATCCGATCGCCCATCACCAATACCGGATCTTCGGGCAGATACCGGGCAATCTGAACGTGGCGCTGACGCAGTTGGGGTTCCATCATCGACAGGGAGGAGGCCAGCGCATCGCCCATGTTTACAGGGGAAAACGCATCGCCTCCCTTGCGTGCATAGGATTTCAGCTGCCGGGTGATCGCCCCCATGCGTTCGATCAAATCGTCGATACGCCCAAAGGAGGCCAGCGCTTCATCAGGACGGTTGCGACCCAGCAACAGGCGGGCACCCGCCAGATAGGTTTTCATCGCCGCCAAAGGCTGGTTCAGCTCGTGACTGACCGCGGCCGACATCTCGCCCAAAGCCGCGAGTTTGGAACTCTGCGCCAGACTTTGTTCAGCCACGGCAAGGGTTTCCTGCATCCGTTCGCGTTCGGCAATTTCTCGCTGTAGCCGGGCATTCAATACGCGAAGCTCTGCCGACTCCCGCTGGAACAATGCCATGCGCAACGCGGTTTTCCGGCTGAGTGCATAAAAGGCAAAGGCCAGAAGGATGGCGAATCCCATGATCTCTAGCGCCAGAATCGCATTTACCCGCTCGCGGATTGACGCATGGGTGGTAAAGGATGTCATCCGCCACCCCCGAAATGGAATGCGCGTGTCCATCCGGATCACCGCCTCGCCCGCCAAATAGGCATCCGCCGGCAACGCCGTCCAATCCGACGTCACCCGGATTGCCCGCTGGATCGCCCCGATCGGGGTCTGTGCGTTCAGCGCGTCCTGTTCGGTCTTGCTGCGCCACCGCGGTTCGCTGGCCAGGATGATGGTGCCTTCGGTGTCGGTGACCATCACCGCGTCCGATATTCCGGCCCAGGCGCGTTCGAATTTCTGCAGATCCACCTCGACCACGATGACGCCCAACACTTCGGACGCAGCTTCGAGTCGACGGGAATAGGTAAAACGATAGCCGCCTGCGTCGCGTTTGATCACCGAAAACACAGTGGCATTGGCGCGAATTGAATCGACAAAATACCCCTCGCTTCGATGCCCTTCGCCCAGCCGGTTCCGGTCTGTGGCCGCGACGGTGCGACCATCCTGATCCAGCAACATCAAGGACGCCGCACCGATTTCATCGACAAAGGAAATCAGGCGCTGAGTCGAGAGGCTGAAGTCATGCGATTGCAGCGCTGCAATCAGCGCCGGGTCACGGGCCAGCAATTGCGGCACGATTGCATGGCGGCGCAATTCGCTGATCAGGTTTCCCGAATACAGCGTCAACCGCAGTTCGGCCCGATTGCGCGTGCTCTCGGTGAACCGGCTGGTCATCAACCGGTTTGTCACCCAGATGGTGGCTCCGGCTGTGATCATCAAAACCAGAATGGCCAAACGCACGCGCCAGCTGATCGTGCTGGAGCGCGTGTTCTTTTTGGAAGACTGGGCTGGCAGGCGTGGTGCGGGCATGTTTCTAAACTACGCCCGCTCTAGCGCCACGACAAGTCACGCAGGTGTGAGAACCCCGGCCAGTGCGCGGAACACTGCCGCCCCTTCGGAACTGCCGTGACCATCGTCAGCAGCCCTCTCTGGGTGGGGCATCATCCCCAGCACACGACGGTTTTCCGACAGGATCCCCGCAATGTCGGCAACAGATCCGTTCGGATTGTCGCAATAGGTGAACGCCACCCGATCCTGATCGTGCAACAGCGACACGGTATCCGCATCGGCAAAATAGTTGCCATCGTGATGCGCGATCGGAATGCCGATCACATCGCCCGCGTTGTACCCTTCGGTAAAGGCACTGTTCGAGGTCGCGACAGTCAGATCCACCGTGCGGCAGATGTATTTCAATCCCGCATTGCGCAACAGCGCACCCGGCAAAACACCGGTTTCGGTCAGAACCTGAAATCCGTTGCAGACACCGATGGCATAGCCACCACGGTTCGCATGTTCGACAACCGCCTGGCAGATCGGAGATTTCGCCGCAATGGCCCCACATCGCAGGTAATCACCATAGGAAAACCCGCCCGGTACGCCGACAATATCGACACCATCCGGCAAACCAGTTTCCTTGTGCCAAACCATTTGGACATCGAAACCCGCCTGTTCAAAAGCCACCGCCAGATCGCGGTCGCAGTTCGAACCCGGGAAGACAACAACCGCCGCTTTCATCACTGTAGCTCGATGCTGTAGGATTCGATGACGGTATTGGCCAGCAGCTTTTCACACATTTCGGTGACATCTGCTTCGGATGCGCCGTCAGCCAGTTCCAGGTCGATCACCTTGCCCTGGCGCACACCCTGCACCTTGTCAAAGCCCATGGCACCCAACGCGTGGCGAACCGCTTCGCCCTGCGGGTCCAGAACCCCGTTTTTCAGCATCACATGCACCCGTGCTTTCATTGCATCGTCCTTTAGGTTCAGGTTGGGCCGTCGACAGGCCCCTATTGCCAAAAATAATCCGGCATCCGATCCGGATGCCGGGACAGTCAGTTGATCAGAGTCGGTTTGGTCATCGGTGTGGCCGAATTCGGCATCACGCCCAGACGGCGTGCGACTTCGGAATAGGCATCGGTCAGGCTGCCCAGGTCGCGACGGAACACGTCCTTGTCCAGCTTCTGGCCGGTTTCCTTGTCCCACAACCGGCAGCTGTCGGGGCTGATTTCATCAGCAATCACCAGACGCTGGAAGTCGCCATCGTAGATCCGGCCAACTTCGATCTTGAAGTCGATCAGTTTGATACCCACGCCGAACATCACACCGGACATGAAATCGTTGACCCGCAATGCCAGGCTCAGGATATCGTCCATATCCTGTTGGCTGGCCCAGCCAAAGGCGGCGATATGTTCTTCGGAGACCAGCGGATCGCCCAGCGAGTCGTCCTTGTAGCAATATTCCACGATCGGGCGCGGCAATTGGGTGCCCTCATCAATTCCCAGGCGTTTGGACATGGATCCTGCGGCAAAGTTGCGCACGATTACTTCCAATGGAATGATCTCGCAGCTGCGCACCAACTGTTCGCGCATGTTCAGACGTTTCAGAAAATGGGTCGGCACCCCGATCTGGCCCAAACCGTTCATGAAATATTCAGACAGCAGGTTGTTCAGGACACCCTTGCCGTCAATCACATCTTTCTTTTCGGCGTTGAACGCGGTGGCATCGTCCTTGAAATACTGCACGATCGTGCCCGGTTCCGGACCTTCATACAGGATTTTGGCTTTGCCTTCGTAGATCTTATTGCGACGTGCCATGGGCAACCCTTCCAAAACCAGCCGGGCGATGAGTCCCCGGACTTTGCCGCCCTCATAGTGCAAGGGCCGCAGTGTCGCAAGCGTAGCACAGCCTCTTGCGGTTCGCGCTATCCGAAGGCATATCTGAATAAGAAGAACGACTTTGCCAAAGGGGCGCAACCCAATGACCACTTTTGACGACCGCGAATCCGCATTCGAAGCCAAATTTGCCCATGACGAAGAGATGCAGTTCAAGGCACAAGCCCGCTGCAACAAACTCCTCGGCCTGTGGGCCGCCGAATTGATGGGCAAATCCGGTGACGACGCAGAAGCCTATGCCAAGACCGTCGTGATTGCCGATTTCGAGGAAGCCGGCCATGAAGATGTCGTGCGCAAGATCACAGCAGATCTCGAAGGCAAGGTGACCTCGGATGAAATCCGCGCCAAACGGGCCGCGTTGCTGCCAACCGCCAAGGACCAGATCCTGACGGAAACGGATTGATCTTTTGTCGCCAGACAATTGAAAACATTGACACCTCGCGCATCTGCCGCGAGGTGTTTTTCTTTGCCGCCCCACCAGATGCGGCATCAATAGAGCGACCAGTGCGACGCGCTTGGACGCGCAGTCACGGCGGCACGGCCGACGGTTGTGTGCAGGGATTGTATTCAGCGCATTGAATGATCTGCTCGACGGGTTCAGTACCATGACGGCATCACCGCCGCCCCCATCGACGCCTGAAGACCGCAGGAGACCAGGTGCAAGGCAAACCGCTTGGACCGTGGACTGATCCAGTCATTTTGAATGTCCAGGCGCACACTCTGAAATCGCCGCGCCCCCAATGGATTCCCTGTTGTTTTCTGACCGAGGTCGGAAGCGGACCAACTGAATCACGCTCCATCGATGTCATTTCAAAATTCTGACCCGGTTTTTGGCCGCAATTCCGCGGCAAATGTGAAATGTGGGTCGCACCCTGCCCCATATACCCCCGGATGCCACAGGGAGTGATTCCCAACACCCTCTGCTATTTCCCGCGCATCTTTTGGCGGGGTCAGTGTTGCGCCATGTCACCGGACAAGCGCCAATCAGACCGGAGGCCAAGGCCCCGCCCCACCCCGATTCGCCTTTCCACGGGGTCACAGGGGGACGCTGATCTCATAATCATGATGAAAAAAATGAAATTGCACAGCTCACGCATCCGTGACAAATCGGGCCCGTAACCCATGGGTGACATGTGCCCAGATGCTGCAGGACGGATCGACAATGACCAATGCTTTCGCAGACCTACTGGCCAGCAAGGATGTTTTGCTGGCAGATGGTGCAACCGGCACCAATCTATTCAACATGGGCCTGCAATCTGGCGACGCCCCTGAATTGTGGAACGTCCAGGAGACTGCCAAAATCACCGCGCTGTATCAGGGGTCGGTTGACGCAGGAAGCGACCTGTTCCTGACCAACACCTTTGGCGGCACGGCTGCCCGCCTGAAATTGCATGACGCCGACAAACGCGTGCGCGAACTGAACAAGGCCGGTGCAGAATTGGGTCGGAATGTCGCTGATCGGGCGGAACGCAAGATCATCGTGGCTGGTTCTGTTGGACCGACCGGTGAAATCATGCTGCCTGTTGGCGAACTGTCGCACGAGCTGGCCGTTGAAATGTTCCACGAACAGGCCGATGGTCTCAAGGAAGGCGGCGTCGATGTGCTGTGGCTGGAGACGATTTCAGCCCCCGAAGAATATCGTGCAGCCGCCGAAGCGTTTGCGCTGGCGGATATGCCTTGGGTTGGCACCATGAGCTTTGACACAGCCGGGCGCACCATGATGGGGGTCACATCGGCTGACCTGGCGCAGCTGGTCGAGGATTTTTCCAACAAGCCGCTGGCTTTTGGTGCCAATTGCGGCACCGGCGCATCGGATATTCTGCGTACGGTTCTGGGGTTTGTGGCCCAAGGTACTGAACGCCCAATCATTTCCAAAGGAAACGCCGGTATCCCGAAATATGTGGATGGCCATATTCACTATGACGGCACCCCGGAATTGATGGGTGAATATGCGGTGATGGCCCGCGATTGCGGAGCCAAGATCATCGGGGGCTGCTGTGGCACCATGCCAGAACACCTGCGGTCCATGCGCGAAGCGTTGGATACACGGTCGCGCGGCGAGCGCCCCACTCTGGAACAGATCACTCAGGTTCTGGGCCCATTCACCTCGGCGTCGGACGGCACCGGCGAAGACGCCAAATCCGATGATGACAGCCGCCGTGGGCGTCGCGGACGCCGCCGCGCCTGATTGCGTCTCTGTCTGACCCCATTTCCCCCGGTCCAAACAACAGGTCGGGGGTTTTTCGTTTGCGGCCCCTGCCGTTAGAATAATGATAGCTGATCACCGGCCTGCAGAGGCCGTGCAAACAGATCACAGCGCAAATCAGGCACCTTGTGGTCCAACCCCAGCCGCCGCGCAGCTGCAACAAACCGTTGGGCTATCATTTCAGCATAATGCCCCTGACCGCGCATCCTGTGGCCCCAGCGGGGGTCATAATCCCTGCCCCCATGCATTTCGCGCAGCCGTGCCATGACCCGATCCGCGCGATCCGGCACATGTTCCGCCAGCCACTCCTGCCACAGCACCGACACTTCACGCGGCAGGCGCAGCATGATCCAGCTGGCCGCATCCGCGCCCGCAGCACTGCCCGCTGCCAACAAGGCCTCAAGCTCGTGATCTGTCAGCGCGGGTACCACCGGTGAGGCCATCAGGCGCACCGGGATCCCCGCGTCACTCAGGGCACGTATTGTCGCCAGCCTGCGCGTCGGGGTCGGTACACGGGGCTCCATCCGGCGGGACAGATCCGGATCCAGCGTGGTCACCGACACCCCCACCCGTACCAACCCACGCGCAGCCATTGGGGCCAATATGTCAATGTCACGTTCAATCAGCGCGCCCTTGGTCACAATCGCGACCGGATGATTGAAGTCTGACAACACATTGAGACACGCGCGCGTTATGGCCCGCTGCTTTTCAATCGGTTGATAGGGATCAGTGTTCGTCCCGATGGCCAACGCACGCACCTTGTATCCGACCCGTCCCAGTTCCTGGCGCAGCACTTGGGGCGCATTGGGGCGAGCGATCAGCCTGGTTTCAAAGTCCAATCCGGGTGACAATCCCAGATAAGCATGGGTCGGCCGGGCAAAACAATAGACACAGCCGTGTTCGCAGCCGCGATATGGGTTGATCGAACGGTCAAACGGCAGATCCGGCGATTTGTTATACGTGATCAGGCTCCGCGCGACCTCATCCTGAACCGACGTTTTGATCGGTGCGAGATCTTCGTCACGCTCCCAACCGTCATCTACGCCCAGCCGTTCCAGATCAAACCGACCCGACGCGTTTGTCACCGCGCCTCGGGCGCGGCGGCGTTCCTGCACTATATGAGAATCCATTTCCATGGCTCAAACTTACGACAACACCGGGAACAAATAAAGAACATCCGGCAAAATTCACCATGTCCTGCGAAATCAGAACACCAAAGTGTACATTTTTTAACAGCGAGGTCGGTAGCAGCTTCGGCTATGTCGCAAATATTGCAGTTCCCTCACGCGCTTCTGGCAAAAAGGTTCGAAATCAACAGACAACCCCCGGGGACGCCCCGCCCAGTCTTAGAGGAATTACGCCCATGTCGGAAGAAGAAGACATCATCCTGTCGGAACTGGACGACGAAGAACTTGTCCAACAGATGTTCGACGACCTGTATGACGGTCTCAAGGAAGAGATCGAAGAAGGCGTTAACATTCTGCTCGAACGCGGTTGGGAACCCTATGAAGTTCTGACCAAAGCGCTGGTTGGTGGCATGACCATCGTGGGTGCCGACTTCCGCGATGGCATTCTCTTCGTCCCTGAAGTTCTGCTGGCTGCAAACGCGATGAAGGGCGGCATGGCCATACTGAAGCCGCTGCTGGCCGCAACCGGTGCCCCGCGCGTCGGATCCATGGTGATCGGCACCGTCAAAGGCGACATCCACGACATCGGTAAAAACCTGGTGTCGATGATGATGGAAGGCGCAGGCTTTGAAGTGGTCGATCTGGGCATCAACAACCCGGTCGAAAACTACCTGGAAGCTCTGGAAGAGCACAAACCCGACATCCTGGGTATGTCCGCCCTGCTGACCACAACAATGCCCTACATGAAGGTCGTGATCGACACCATGATCGAACAGGGCAAGCGCGACGATTACATCGTTCTGGTCGGTGGTGCACCGCTGAACGAAGAATTCGGCAAAGCCATTGGCGCTGACGCCTATTGCCGCGACGCCGCTGTGGCCGTGGAAACCGCCAAAGAGCAGGTTGCACGTCTGCACAACCGCGCGAGCGCCTGATTTGGCACGAAAAGGAAGAGCAGCCCGCCTGGAAGGTCGGGCTGCCTTTCGCCCTCCCACCGGGCGAACACTCGAAGAAGAGTCGCTGACGGAACAGGGGCTTGCCGCTCCTGAACGTAAAACCGGACGTATCCTGTTGATCGCCTGCGGCGCGCTCGCCCGCGAGATCCTGGATATCAAACAGGCCAACCAGCTCGACCATATCGACCTGACATGCCTGCCCGCAAAATTGCACCTCTATCCCGAACAAATCACGCTCTCGGTCGAAGAGGCGGTTAAAAAACATGCCCGTGTCTATGATACGATCCACGTGGTCTATGCCGATTGTGGCACCGGCGGAGAGCTGGAACGCAAATGTGCCGAGCTGGGTGTCGAAATGATCCAGGGACCGCATTGCTATTCGTTTTTCGAAGGCAATGAGAAATTCGCCGAAATTTCTGACGGAGGCGAAATAACCGCATTCTATCTGACCGACTTTCTGGCCAAGCAATTCGATGCGTTTATCTGGAAACCCATGGGCCTGGACAAGAACCCGGAACTGCGGGACATGATTTTTGGAAATTACACCAAACTTGTCTATCAATCCCAGATCCGGGATCCGGCGTTGATAGACAAGGCGCGCGCCTGCGCCGAGCGAATGGGGCTCGACTTCGAACACCGCCACACCGGCTATGGGGATCTGGAACCGGCTCTGACGCGCTGGAACAGATTCGCGTCTTCATCTGGCTAAAAATATCCCGGGGGGAACACTGAAGCTTCAGCTTCAATGTGGGGGGCAGCGCCCCCCGATGCCGGCCCGAGTTCAGGCGTGTTCCGCAGCCACATCCCGGATGCGCTCGATCATGGAGCGGACCCCGTTCGATCGCTGCGCCGACAGATGTTCATTCAATCCCAACCGCCCCAGTTCGGCCCGCGCATCGACCTGTCCGATTTGGGCCACCGGCACCCCGTTGTACAGCGCCCGCAGAACCGAAATCAGTCCCCGCACAATCAGCGCATCGCTGTCGCCATCGAACCGAAACACCCCGCCTTCGACAATGGGGTGCAACCAGACCTGGCTGGCACATCCATGCACTTTGGTGGCAGGCACCTTCAATGCCTCATCCAACGGTGCCATTGCCTTGCCCTGGTCAATCACATGCCGATAGCGATCTTCCCAGTCTTCCAGAAACTCAAAGTCTTCAACGATCTCTTCAAAGGCTTGCGTCGCCATTTTCCGCCCTCTGGTTGGTCTCGCTCAGACCTAGGCCGGACACAGGTTCATTTCAACCGCTTTTCAACGCCGCCCGGATGCGGTAACCCAAAGCTTAGCAATTAAGAATGGCGGGCATGATGCGCATTTCTGTGACACTCCTTCTGATTTCAACTCTGGTCCTGTCCAGCTGTGGATCCTGGCAAACCTCGAACGCCAACCCGCGCAACTGGTTTGGACGATCAAATTCCATCCCCGCCGACACCGAGGTCGGAGGCGAACCGTTGCTATTGACGGAGACAAATCCGCTGTTGCCAGCCAATGGTGGCAAGGGACTGTTTTCCAGACCAGAACCAGAAGACGTGTCACAAAGCGTCGAGACCATCACCAGTCTCAAGATCGAACGCACCCCGACAGGGGCCATCATCTATGCTACGGCGTTGGCCAGCCGTCAGGGAGCCTTTGCAGCGGGTTTGCGGTTGCAGGAACCCGACGAGGACGCGCCTTCCGTTATGACCCTGTCCTTTCGGGTGAACTATCCGGCCAACCCCACCCCGGTCGGGTCTGACCGGACCCGTACCGTGCACGCGGCCTATAGCATCACGCATCAACAGCTGGCACAGATCCGCACGGTTCGGGTCGAAGGGGCCCAGAATGCACGGGAATCCCGGCGCCAGTAATCGCGGCACCGGTTGACGGGAACCACGAAATTGGGGCTGGGTCTTTGGTGTGACCGCTCTGCCCGCCCTGGTAGGCTGACATCATAGACCACGCTATGTCCGTTGGACGCCCCTCCCCTGTCCGCCCCGGCTTTCGCCAGACCTGATCCCCGGACTATGATGGGCTATGGTCCAAAATGTCGGCTGTCAGAGTTCTACGACCCGCACGGTTTGACCTTTGGCCGCCAGCGCAATCTCTCCATTGCACAGGCGCAGGGCCTCGTTGCCAAAAACTTCACGCCGCCATCCCGACAACGCCTGAACATCGCGCAATCCGGCGGCGATGGCGTCCAGATCCGCACTGTTGGCGATCAGCTTGGCCGCAACACCCGCATGTTCTGTCTTGGCCTTGAGCAGCACCCGCAAAAGATCGGCCAACGCCGGGTTCACCTGAAGCTTTTCCCGGGAGGTATCGGGTTTGGGCAAATTTTCGGGTGTACAATCCACACCACGTTTGACTGCCGCCAGAATGCCTTCGGCGATGATACCCTTGCGGGCTTCGCGAAGCAGCAGACGCGATCCACCGAGATCAGATTGCGTTGCAGGTTTGGTCGAGGCCAGTTCTACCAGCGCGTCATCCTTGAACACCCGGTTGCGCGGCACATTGTTGGTCTGGGCGTGTGCTTCGCGAAACGCCGCCAGTTCGCGCACCACTGCCAGGAACCGACCTGAATTGGTCCGAGTCTTGACCCGCCGCCAGGCTTCTTCGGGTTGAATGTCATAGGTGCCGGGATTGGTCAGAACCTTGAGTTCTTCGGCCACCCAGTGTGACCGCCCGCTTTTCTCCAGATCCGCAGCCAGAAATTCATAGATCCGGCGCAGATGGGTCACATCGGCCAGCGCATAGTTCTTTTGGGCGTCTGTCAGCGGTCGGCGCGACCAATCGGTAAATCGGGACGTCTTGTCCAGCGGCTGGCGGACAATCTTTTTGACCAGGGTTTCATAACCGACCTGTTCACCAAACCCACAGACCATTGCAGCGACTTGGGTATCAAACAACGGTGTCGGAAAGACACCGGCATCCACCCAGAAGATTTCCAGATCCTGACGCGCCGCATGAAAGACCTTGACCACGGATTCATTGCGGAACAGATCGTACATCGGTTCCAGCGACAGCCCGTCGGCCAGCGGGTCGATCAGCACCGCGTTTTCATTCCCCTCACCCGGATAGGCCATCTGGATCAGGCAGAGTTTCGAATAATAGGTCCGTTCGCGTAAAAACTCGGTATCCAATGTCACATAGGGGTGTTTGGCCGCCTCAAGGCAAAAGGCTTCCAGGTCTTGCGTCGTTGTCAGAGTTTTCATGCAAATTTTCTTTGTCTGCTTCAGGCTTGTTGTGAACCCTGCGGTATCAGCAGCGCCCGTTCCTTCCGTGATACGCAATCGCGGGAGCGTTTGCAAACCGGGTCCAGTGTCGCGCCCGTGACCAAGCGGTTCAGCCCAGAAGAACGGGCGTTTTATCGCCCATGGCAAACCGGCGCAACACGGCCGGATAAAGGCGATGTTCATAGCCCAGAACCCGGGCGGCCAGCGTATCAGGCGTGTCGTCTGCCAGAACCGGAATCCGCGCCTGACCCAGAATCGGGCCATCATCCAATGCCGGTGTTACCTCGTGCACGGTACAGCCATGTTCCGCGTCTCCGGCTTCGAGCGCACGGGCGTGGGTGTTCAGCCCCTTGTATTTGGGTAACAAAGACGGGTGGATGTTCAGCATCCGACCTTGGAACTGGGACACGAATCCCCCCGTCAACACCCGCATGAACCCGGCAAGACAGACGATGTCGGCCCCGGCATCCAGTATGGGTTTGACCAATTCGGCCTCAAACGCGGCGCGATCGCCTTTGAAAGGGCGATGATCGACAACGGCCGTCGGAACGCCGGCAGCAGCGGCCTTTTTCAGACCGCCTGCGTTGGCATCATTGGACAGCACCAGACAGGGACGCGCTGGGTGATCGCCAGTCATGCTTTCGACCAGCGACACCATGTTCGACCCGCCCCCTGAAATCAGGATCGCGACGCGTTTGGGGCTGTTCACAGCAGGGCACCCGAATATCGCATCCCCGCACCCGCGGTCACTGTACCGAGTCGCGACACGGTTTCACCTTCGGCTTGCAGCAGCTCGGTCACCGCATCTGCACGGTCTGCCGAGACCGACAGGATCATCCCAATGCCACAGTTAAAGGTCTTGAGCATCTCGGATTCGACAATCCCACCTGTGGCCGCCATCCATTCGAACACACCGGGCAATTCCCAGGCATTCAGGTCGATATCAGCACCCAGATCATCAGGCAGAACACGGGGCAGGTTTTCGGTCAGCCCGCCACCGGTAATGTGGGCCAGCGCATGCACGCCCCCTGCCCGCACAGCAGCCAGCGCCTGTTTCACATACAGCCGAGTCGGTGTCAGCAGCACCTCACCCATTTTACCTTCGGCAAAGGGACAGTCATCGTCCCAGCCCAACCCGGACACTTCGACCAGTTTACGCACCAGCGAATAGCCGTTGGAGTGCACACCATCCGAGGCCAACCCCAGAAGAACGTCGCCTTCGACCACGCCTTCAGGCAACGCGGTGCCGCGCTCCATCGCGCCAACCGAAAACCCGGCCAGATCAAAATCACCTTCGGGATACATACCCGGCATTTCCGCGGTCTCGCCGCCAATCAGCGCACAGCCAGAGCGCACACAGCCTTCGGCAATGCCTTCGATGATGCGGGCAGCGGTTTCTGTTTCCAGCTTGCCGGTGGCGAAATAGTCAAGAAAAAACAAGGGCTCGGCACCCTGGCACACCAGATCATTGACACACATGGCCACCAGGTCGATGCCGACGCCATCCACCACGCCGGTATCAATGGCAATGCGCAGCTTGGTGCCTACGCCGTCGGTGGCACCCACGAGAATCGGATCCTCGTATCCGGCCGCCTTGAGATCGAACAGCGCCCCAAATCCGCCCAGCCCGCTGGCCACGCCAGACCGATTTGTCCGCTTGGCGGCCGGCTTGATCCGATCCACCAACGCGTTGCCTGCATCAATGTCGACACCCGCTTCGGCATAGGTCATGCCGTTCTTTCCCGCAGTCATAGGCCCATCCTCATTTAAACCTTGCGCGGGGGTTATTCGATTGTGCGCTTTGATGCAACGGTCAGGCTTGACGCGGGCGACATTCATGGTACGCATAGCCCCAAGGTGGGCCTGTAGCTCAACGGTTAGAGCAGAGCGCTCATAACGCTTTGGTTGCGGGTTCAAATCCTGCCGGGCCTACCAATTCACCCATAAATTATACCATAAATCAGCCACTTAACGGTTGCTTTGGTGCGGTTTGTTCCGTGCCTGTCACCAAAAATCATCCGGGTCAGGTGGTCACGCACCCCCTCACATGTCAAAATTCCCCGGTACCATGCAGCGATCCCCATCGCCCGATTTGGTGCGATGCGGCCCGGCTTTCAGATCAGCTGGGTCGCGCTCAAAGGCAAAACCGTGACCCCGGCCCATAGCAGACATGACGGGTCTACATTTGGGTGGATTGCAAACCAGCGCCGTGTTTCGCGCCAAAATCTGCACAGCGCTTCTACCTCAACCTATCCCGAGCCGCCGAAGGTGTTTCTCCGGTCCAGCGCTTGTATGCGCGTGAAAAATTTGACGCGTGGGCAAAGCCGGTGGCAAGCGCGATCTCTGTAATGGATAGGTGGCCTTGGGACATTGCAGCGATCGCGTGTTTTCGCCGCTGTTCCTCTAAAATTGCCTTGAAGGAAGTTCCGTGCGAGGACAGCATCCTGCTTAGTGCCTTAGGGTGTACGTGACAGGCCCGAGCCGTTGCCGCCAGGTCCAAATTCGGGTCGCTCATGTGTTCTTCACAGAACTTTTGGACCGTTTTTGGCAAAGTATCATAATCTTCGTGAACCTGATCCTGCTCCCAGTCACTTGATCCCCCTGTATGGCTGAGCAACATCCATTGTGCTGGTATACGAAGTGTCATGCCCATTGCCGACCCTGTGATCAGGGACGACCGGGGCAGCAACCATTCTGGAACAACAGTTTCATCTGCGACCACAGCGAGTACATCGTTGGAGCTCCAAGCATTCCCAACACGTGGCCGAATTTGTTCAACAAGGAGAGCTAAAGAAAGGGCATCCTGCTAGGCTGGGTTGGCGTCAGGTCGGACCCTGCGAGTCATTTTTAAAGTTGCATTTTTCCCATCGTTTTCCAGCCGGTAGTGCGTGGAATTTCCATAAGATCTAACCGACACAAGGAAGCGGTCCAAAAAGCTACCAACCGCTTGCTCAGCGGTCAATTTTTCAGCCAAAGGCCCCATAGCAGTCATTGCCATGTCACGCCCAACTGCAGCGCCAGCGAAACGGTCACCAAGTCGGTCGGTTATCTCATCGATCACTTCATAGACTGCTTTTACAGGTATTTGCCTGTCAAAGTCTGTCTTGATGGCGCTCGAAATCTGCAAGTCTTCCAACAGAAGGTCCAAATCCCCTCCGTGCCGTGCAAAATAATGAAGAAATGGCATTAAAAGCGCGGCGCGGACCAGCAAGGGGGCAGTGTTAGGCATTCTTCCAAGGCAACCAATTGCAAAGGGATGCGCCATTCATTGTGGGACCGAATTGTGCTGTTTCTGTCCCCCAAAGATAGGACGCATCCGGCAATACTGGCTAATCTCTAATCCCAATGGGTCCAACTAAAAAACTGACCCGAATACCGGAAAGACTTTGTCTCGCCGGGATCCGCACTTCTTTGAAATACGATTTTATTGGCTTCAGTTGCTAATTGAAGCCGTTCTTCCAGGAGGACAAAATGCCAAAAACACACAAGTTATCGCGTCGGGAACTGCTGGCCATTGCCGCTCAATCTGCTGTTGGGGCATCTTTAATGGGATCAACTGCCTGGGCCCGCGAATTGGATGAATACGGTGGGTTCAGCGGCAACAAGAATTTCAAATATATCAGTGCTCCAGCCACGGTGTATGATTTTGGCCTGACGCCGGAACAAGAAGAGCACGCCAAGGAACTGCACGAGTCCCTGATCATCTTTGATGGCCTGTCGGAATGCACATTCTATCCCGAATTCATCACCAACATGAAACGCGGTGGCGGGACATCGGGCAATTTCTCCATTGGGATTTCGGACATGTTGCGCTGGACCCCGGACACCGTGTTCAAGCCACAGGAATGGTGGAGCTGGGAAGCGTTGAACCGGGATCTGGATGCGCTGTATCGCATGATGCACCTGTTTCGGGATGACGCGATGATGACGTTGACTCACGTGGATATTCTGGAGGCAAAAAAGACCGGCAAAGTCGGCTTTATGCCGGGCACGCAGAACACCAAATTTCTGGATGACGCCGTGAACCGCCTGGACGAGATGCATCGCAAAGGGCTGCGCATCATTCAGATCACCTATAACGCGACCAATGCCGTTGGCGCTGGTAGCGCCGAAGCACCGGAAAACCGGTTTGGTCTCAGTCGTTTGGGTCACATGGTGGTTGAACGGATGAACGAGGTCGGAATGCTGGTCGACACCGGCCACAGTTCGCCTGAAACTCAGATGCGTGCGGCAGAAGTTTCGACCAAGCCCATCGTGATTTCGCATGCGGGGATGTTGTCCAAGGTCAATCAGACACGGGCGACAACGGATGAAGCCATCAGGGCGGTTGCCGACAAAGGTGGCGTGATGGGGGTGATCAGTACGCCGACGGCCATTGCGGGGAGCGATAAATGCACCGTTGAAGACATGCTCGATAACGTTGATCACGCGGTGAACATTGCCGGCATCGACGGTGTCGGGTTTGGGTCTGATTTCATTATTCCCGCGACCTTCGAACAAATTCTGTCGGCCCCCGAATGGGACGAGGAAGTTGTGGCAAACATCGGTGAGTTCGAGGTCTGGCCCTGGTCCGACGGCCACGTCGGTTGGGAGAATAACTCGGCCTATCCGAACATGACGCGCGGCCTGATCAAGCGTGGATATTCGGATGAGGACATCGCCAAGATCATGGGGGGAAACTTCCTGCGGGTCATCAAAGACACCATCGGGTAACCCAACGGAAAAGGAGACCGGAGGTGCCCTGCCCCTCTGGTCAGCTCAACATCATGCGTTGGTTGATCCTGCTTATACTCTCAATCTTTGCCCTGCCGGAGACGGCAGGCGCGATAGATGCGATTGGCAAACTACGCCGAGAGCGCCCTGAGGTTCTGGACACCGCAACGACGGTGGCCACCCGATATGAAACGCTACAGGCGTCTTACGAGATCGATTTCCTGGACGTCCCGCTGAATGGCGTGCATTCGTGGCGATTGTCATTGCAGGACAAGCAGGGCCAGCCTGTCAGGGGCGCAGACATAGATCTGACAGCGGATATGCCCGAACATCTGCATGGCATGACCACCGTCCCTTTGGCTCAGGAGACCGATCCCCCAGGCGTGTATCTTGTGCGTGGAATGAATTTCCACATGCCAGGCTACTGGGAGGTCACTCTGGACATCACCGGAGCAGGCAGCCGCCATTTGTTGCGTTTCAACGTGATTGTGGGTGAAAACCAATGCGCGCCGGACAAGGACCGTGCGGATGAGAGCTGAACCTTCCGCATCGTCGAGAGCAATCTGGCTCTTGCTGGCAGCTTTCTACTTTTGCGTCGTTCTTTCGAACCGGAGCAACGCCGCAGAAACCGAATTCACGGATTGGACCCCACGGGAACTGGCCCTGATCCAATCCCTGTCCTTATCGCAACTGCGGCCTCCGCCACCTTCACCTTCCAACCGCTACGCCGACAATCCAAGCGCCGCGTCGCTGGGGCGTGCGATCTTCAACGACGCCCGGTTCAGCGCCAACGGCAAAGTCAGCTGTGCGACCTGCCACCGGCAGGACTATGGCTTTACCGATGATCTGCCCCGGGGTCTCGGGATTGGTGTTGCCAACCGTCGCACCATGCCGATTGTCGCAATGGCCTATCAGAAATGGTTCTTTTGGGATGGTCGCGCGGACTCTCTCTGGTCGCAGACACTTGGCCCGCTTGAAAACCCGGTGGAGCATGGAATTGACCGGCATCAGGTTCAACAGCTTGTCTCGCTGCACTACGCTGAACCCTATCGGCAGGTGTTTAAAGGCGACCCGACAAGTCAACCGGTCAACCAAGTCTTTGCAAACACCGGAAAGGCGCTGGCGGCACATGTTCGCACATTGATGCCACAAACAACCCGGTTTGATTATTATGCCGATACGTTGCCAGGCCAGACCAACGGAACCGACATCCTGACCAAGTCCGAAAAGCCTGGCCTACGGTTGTTTGTCGGCCAAGCCAAATGCGTCAATTGCCACAATGGCCCCATGCTTACGAACGGAGAGTTCCATCACTCAGGAACCCCCGCAAACGGAGAGCCGGATCCGGGACGGGGCGCGGCCTTTGACGCACTTGAAGCCACAGAGTTTTGGTTCTTCGGAAAATGGAGCGATGCAGACCCGGACGTGAACAGCGATCACATCCGTTTTTTGGACCGGGACACCCACAAATATGCGGGTACGTTCAAAACCCCTTCGTTACGTAGCGTGGCCGACCGCCCCCCTTACATGCACAACGGAACATTCACCTCGCTGGCACAGGTCCTGAACAACTACCGCACTGTGTCCGGATCGCCGCTCGCGGATGAGATTTTCCACGGGGGTCTGAGCGATCGGGATCTGATCGATCTGGAGGCGTTCCTGGGAACCTTGTCGTCAAACTCCAACCAAATTCACAACTAGCTTAGGAGAAATTCAATGAAAATGACGGCTCTGGTGACTGCGTTCTCACTCCTCGCGACCACGGCAAGTGCCGAAGGAACAACCCGGTATATGCTGGAAGGCATTGCCGAACCCGCCACCTGGGGCGCCATTATTGCAAACCCTCAGGACCGAGGCCCCAATGCCGCGACGCTCATGAACGCCGCTGGATGTGAGCTGATCGACTACTACTTTGGGATGTACAACTACAAAAGCTACGTCGTCATCCAGTGCCCCAAGTCAGTCGATATCAGCCCAATTCAAATGATTATGTTCGGCGCCGGAACCGTCGACACGGCAACAGCGACACCAATTGTGACCACCGCGGAAATGGTTGACGTAGCCAAGGCTGCACAAAATTTCTCAGGTTCCTATGGCGGGCCAAGTGAGTAACCAACGCACCCGGCAAACAATCGGTAAGACACTGAGCACGCCTTTCGCCCGAATATCATACGAAGAGAAAAACCATTTGAGTACAACATCCTGGAGAACTGATATGATGATGAAGGCACTAACGGTATCTGCGTTTTCCCTCGCCTCGACGGTTGCCTTGGCACAGGATGAGCCAGTGCAGACATTGTTTACGAACGTCAATGTGTTCGATGGCGTCAATGACGGGTTCCTCGAAAACGCAAACGTGTTGGTTGAGGGAAACCTGATCAAGACCGTCTCGACCGCTGCGATTAGCGCAGGCGGGGCGACTGTCATCAACGGCGACGGGCGCACATTGATGCCCGGCCTGATGGATATGCATACGCATTTGTCTATTGTGCGGGCATTATCAACGGCGCGTCACGAGCTGAGCCCTCTTGCGCATGGCGCAATTGCGATGAAGCGGGCTGAAGGCATGCTGATGAATGGGTTTACCACTGTCATGGACGTCGGTGGGCCGGCGATTTATCTAAAGGACCTGATCGACGGAGACGCTGGTTTTTTTGGGCCGCGCATCTATTCCGCCGAGGCCTTCATTACGCAAACTAATGGGCATGGGGATTTTTGCACGCGGATGGAATACAACCCCAACAATTCCGGAGGTATCAAAAGTTGGTATGAATACTACACGGCTTGCATTGCCGACGGCGTCACCGAAATCCGGCGCTGTGGCCGAGAGAATTTTCGCAAAGGTGCGACCCATTTGAAGATGATGGTCGGCGGTGGTGTTTCCAGCCGGTTTGATCCCTTGCACGGCTTGCAAGGCTCGCCAGAGGAAATTGCGGCAGCTGTGGAAGTAGCGCGGAACATGAAGACATTTGTCACGGTGCACGCATACACCGATGAATCTGTTCGAATGGCGGTTGAGGCCGGTGTTCCGCATATTCTTCACGCGCCACTGATTACCGAAGAGACTGCCAAGTTGATGGGAGAAAAAGGCGTCTACATGCAGCCCAATCTGGAAGCGGTTCTCGGGCTGTCAGAAGAGAATGCAGCAGCGTTTCTGTCACCGGCAAGCTTTGCGAAGTGGAAATCGATCTACGACGAATACCCAGTGGCCATGGAGGCAGCGATCAAGCATGGGGTGAAAATCGTATTTGGCACCGACCTTTTGGCTGAGTGGAATCAAACCCTTGGATTCGACAAGACAGCGGCCCTCGAATTGCTGCAACTGGAGAAATACCTTGGCGCGGCTGGTACGCTTCGGGCGGCAACCTCAACAGCAGCAGAGATCATTGACCTTATGGGACCAAATGATCCCTATCAGGAAGGTGCAAAAGGCGTCGTCGCCGAAGGTGCCTATGCTGATCTGCTTTTGGTCGACGGCAACGTTTTGGAAGACCTCGCGCTTTTGACTGACCCGGACAAGAACCTTGTCGTGATCATGAAAGACGGCATAATTTATAAGAACACCTTGAACTAAGGTGTCTCTGGCAGGCGGCGCGAACCGCCTGCTGGACTGGTTTTAAGCAAGGAAGGTCGTTCGATGACAGCACTTGATTACATTGCCATTGGCATGATCCTGTTCATGGTAGGTCTCGGGATTGGGGTTTTTTTGTTTCTGGGCGGGTGGCCTGGTCGGGTGGCGGCGCAGCGTCGGCATCCTTATCGGGCCGCTGTGTCCGTGGGGGGATGGGTCACTTTGATCGCGGGTGGTGTGTTGTTCCCTCTCGTATTGATCTGGGCCTATGCCGGATCCACAGATGCTGACGTTGCTGCGGCGAACACGGCAGCAGGAGGTGCAGCATGATCCTCTTACTTGTTGGAAGTTACGTTGGCCTCCTTTGGCTGCTGGTCAAAGTAGGTGTCCTGCCAAAGTGGTATGGCTGGATGAAGGTTTCGCCCGTGGTTGTCGGTGTTGTTGCCTTCATGGTCATCTTCCTGCCGCTCAACTGGAACGCGCCCATGGGCGGCACCATGGTTACCGTTGGCTCTGTCGGGATCAAACCCGCCGTTGCCGGGCCGGTGACCGAGGTTGTCGCCAAATCTCGCGTACCGATTGCCCAAGGTGACGTTCTGTTCGAGATTGACAAGACGCCTTACACCGCTTCCCTGCAGCAGGCTCAGGCTCAGCTGGCACTGGCTCAGGACCAACTGGCGCGAAAGGAGGAGCTGCTGTCGCGCAACGCGGTCGCCGAGGCCGAAGTCGAATCCCTGCGTGCCAATATGGCGGTGGCCAAAGCCGCCGTGACACTCGCCAAAGTGGATCTGGCAAACACAACCGTGCGCGCGCCCTTTGACGGCATGGTTCCCGCCATGACCCTGCTGCCCGGCAACCGGGTCGCCCCGAATGTTGCGGTTCTGGCATTCCTCGACATCAGCAACCCGGTCATAAACCTGGTCCTGAGCCAGAACCAGATCCGCAACGTCAAACCGGGCCAAAAGGCCGAAGCAGTGTTCAAGTCCTTTCCTGGGCAGACGTTTCAGGGCACCGTGTCGGGATTGTTCCTGTCCTCGCCAGACGCCGAGTATGATCTGGATGGCGCCACACCCGAAGTGCCGACAATAACCGATACGACCTATGTCGTGGTGCTGGATCTGGATACCCAGGGGCAGACCCTGCCGCCGGGGTCTTCGGGTCAGGGGCTGGTGCTGACCGATCAGGGCGCAAAGTTCCAGTTCATCAATCAGCTGACCCTGCGCATGACAACATGGATGAACTTCTTCTGATGTGGCGCCGGATTGCATCGACTGCCTTGGTGGCAAGTTTTGCTTCAACTTCGGTTGCTCAGGACTCGGGCGCGCGGGGTCGGCTTGAGGCCGCCGCGACAGCGTCGATTGGTGGCCCTGCGAGCGCCGAAGCACAGCAGGAACAGGACCGGCTGCGCAGGCAGCAAACCTCACGATGGCCCGGATTTGATCGCTCCATTGATCCCGCTGAATCCTGGAAAGAGCGACTTGGGAAGAACACTGGTCTTGCCCTGTCATTTGACTATCAGGCGCTTTACCAGAGCGCCAACAGCTCCGTGTCAGGTGTCGATGACGGCGCCGCCGGACAGGCCCGGATTCTGGGCACATGGACGTTGGCAGATCGAGGCGGCACCAACCCCGGCAGCTTCGTGTTCATTCTGGAAAACCGCCACAGGCTGGGTCTGGACCAGACACCCGCAGGTCTGGCCGGAGATATTGGCTATGTCGGGCTGACCGGGCTGACGTTCGGGGATACCGGCAACAGCCTGTCCGTTGCCTATTGGTCTCAGTCGATCATGGGCGGGCGCGGCGGCATCGTTGCGGGCCGGATTGATCCGGGCGACTACACCGACGTTCTCGGCTACGTGAACCCCCGCACCGGCTTTCAGAACTTTGCCATCAATTACAATCCCGTCCTGACAATCCCTGACCCCGGCTTTGGGATCGGGGGCGGCGTTTACCTGACGGACCAGATCTATGTGCTCGGGGTCGTCTCGGATGCAAATGGTTCCTTGACGGATGTTGACTGGTTCCCCGGCGGTGCCGAGTTCTACAAATACGCTCAGATCGGCTGGACCCCGGCCCGCAATCAACGCTACCTGACCAACGTTCACCTTGGGGCCTATCACATCGACGCCCGCGCGGACAAAGGCCTGCCGTCCAGTTCGGGTGTTGTCCTGTCCGGCAACTACACCTTTGAAAACGACCTGATGGTGTTTGGTCGACTGGGCTGGTCCGATGGCAACGACCCGATTGCCAAACGCGGCGCGTCCGGCGGGTTGATCTGGCGACCGGGGTTCTATGACGACCTGATTGGCATCGCGGCCACATGGGCGGAACCGGTGACGGCGGGGTTGGACAATCAAACCACGTTCGAAGCATTCTATCGGTTGGACATATCGGACAATCTGGCCCTGACGGCCGACGTGCAGTACATCAAAAATCCGGGACTGAATTCAGATGATCCGCTGGTGTTTGGTCTCAGGCTTCGCTTCAATCTTTAAAGCCGTTGCTGGGACTGCCTGTCGCGACCGGTGGCTGATTTACAGGAATTCGACACAAGCAAGGTTAAGTGAGCGTTCAAACAAATGTCGAGTTTAGGCTAGCAGCCGTGATGGGTCGCAAATTGGACCAAGGGCGGCTGTAGGCCGCATTGGTCGCGACAGATTGGCCAACCGAAAAAATTCTGCACGCTATCAACTTCTTTCCATAACCTCTTGAATATACTCGGAAAGAACCTGAATATGTGGCTCTAGAAACATGGATAGATGACCACCGGGCACGTCTATTACCTCATATCCGGCCGCCGCGACCGAGCTCCACCCAAGCCCTGTTGCCCGCGAAACCGGGGTATCAAGAAAATTGGTTTCGGAGCGGAAAATCGTAATCGGAACATTTAGCGGGCTTGGAACATAGGTCTTCACCGCAAGCTCATTGGACGCAATGAATTCGTGCACCGTCATGGGGCTGGTTCCCGCGTTCGTTTGGGCGGCGCGATGAATTCGTTTGGCGACAAAGAAATTGCGGATGTCGTAAATTCGGGCGCGCATGAACTGAGCGGGATAGCTGAACCCCACAGCTCTGACGCTTTTGAGATGGGCCAATTGCCGACGCCAGCCTGTCGCTTCGTCACGTCCATCCGGACCAGCTGCGTCAAAGAACATCAACCGGCGCACATCCCGACCGCTATCGACCAATTGCCGTGCCAGTTCGAACGCCATGTAACTGCCCAGCGAAACTGCCATCAGGTACAGAGGAACATCCGGCAAATGCCGATTGATGTCTTCGCAATACCGTCGGGCCGTAAATTCAATTCCTGTCGGCGTGTTTTCATCAAGCGAGCCAACAGACACACCCAGAACAGGTTGGTCAGAGCCAAGATATTTCGACATCGGTCGAAAGTAATCTTCCTTGCCACCCAGAATATGAATGGCCAAAGCTGGCGGACGACTGCCATTTGGCTGAATGGGAATGATGTGTTTTGACCCAAGGCTACCGGTTTTGAGGATTTTCACCAACTGTCGTGGAGTCGGGTTGTTCTGAAAATCGGTGATCGACAGGCGCCTACCCGCCAGTTTTTCCAACCGTCCAATCAATTCCACAGACAACAGCGAATGCCCACCCAGATCATAAAAGCTTTGATCCGGGCCTATGGTTTCGCGTCGCAGCACACGCGCCATCGCCTTGGCGATGTCAGCCTCCATTCCGATGGCAGGCGGACCGGATTCGACGTGTGTTTGGTCCGGCATGTTCGGTTGTGGCAAACTGGATCTGTCAATTTTCCCACCCGCAGTTCTGGCGAACTCGGGTACAAACACCAATTCAGGGCGCATGTGCATCGGCAGTCTCATGGCCAGTTCACGGTCAAGCGTGGAGCAATCCGGCGTTTCCCCGGGGTCGTCGGTCGTAAACCAGGCGACCAGCCGGGCAGATGGTGTGTTTTCGTTCAAAACGCCGACCAGCGCGCGATAGGACGGATCAATCGTTTCTATGACGCGTTCCACATGGGCGGGATCAATTCGAAAGCCCCGTACCTTCAGTTGGCGGTCCTGACGTCCAATGAACCTTAGATTTTCATCTGTGCGCCATTGGGCAAAATCGCCACTTCTGTAAATCCGCCCGTGGCCGGAAAAGGGGTCATCCAGAAACCCACGCGCATTTTCCTCTGGTCGCCCGATATAGCCAGTCGCAACTGCGTCCCCCCCAATCACCAATTCACCCACAGCGCCCATTGGTGCCAGACTGCCATCCGCAGCTACAATATAGGTGGTCGCATGTGCCGTGGGGCGTCCGATCGGAACTTCGCTAACCGATTGCGCCGACCCTGTGTCAGCCTCGTAGAGTGTGCAGGTAATTGTGGTTTCGGTCGGCCCATAGCCGTTCAACCAGCGCACGTCCGGCACCGCCTTCAGCCAGGCGGTCAGGCTTTGCGGTTTGACCTGTTCACCCCCGACGATCACAAGGCGCAAACTGTCAGGCATGGATTTGTCACCATCGCTCAGATACCCGGTCAAGACAGACCAGAACGCGGTGGGCAGATTCAGAACCGTCACCCTCAGAGTGTTACAGCAGTCGACAAAGACAGATGTCGATTGCGCCATTTCATCCGAGCGCAAGACCAGAGTCGCCCCCGACATCAAGGTTACAAACACCTCTTCGAGCGCGACATCAAACGACAGGCTGGCGAATTGGAGAACCCGATCGCTTTTGGTCATCATGAATTCGCGGCTCAACGCGTCGATATGCGACAACAGGTTGTGCCGGCTGACCTGAACACCCTTTGGGGTTCCGGTCGACCCGGATGTGTAGATCACATACGCACGGTCCGTCGGGTCACCCGATGGCAAGGGCAACGGCTCACCCGGCGCGGGTTGTGTCGGGGCAATCACCGGCAGAGACGTCTCCGACCCTTCGTTTGCAATAACTGCAACTGCGCCACTGTCCGACAGCATGAAAGACCGCGCGGCGGATGGATAAGACGGGTCAACTGGCAAAAAGGCAGCACCGGTTTTTAGAACCGCCAGCACCGCAGTAACAAAATCCGCAGACCGTTCCAGCTGGACCGCCACGACATTGCCCGTACCCACCCCTTTGCGCCGGAGCGCATGGGCCAGCGCGTCAGAGCGATGATCCAGTTCGCCATAAGAGACAACGTCGGTTTGATCCGCGGTTTCAATGGCAATGGCATCCGGGCAACCTGTGGCGACGGATTTAAACTGGCTAACCAGGCAGGTCTGTTGATCCGTAACGGAAATCTCCGGTCTGGCCAGCGCCATCAGAGACGTTAGTTCGTCTTGGGCCAACATTTTCAGCGCGCCGATGGGTGTTGTCGCCTGTGCGTTTGTCATCGCGTCCAACAGCCGTAAAAAGCTGTCGAACAAACGGCGCGCGACGCCATTTGGGATCACCGAGGGGTCGAATTCGAAAAGGAACCTCATCCGGGAGCCACCATAGGCCGCCAGGGTCACGGGCAACCCGCCTTCCTCGCGCAGGTCGATCCGCGGTGACGGGCTGAAATCTGTGTCGGCAACAACCATCTGTTCCAGGCTAGAGCGTTCGAACATGACCAGACTTTGGAACAAAGGCTGGCTCCCATGCAAGCCGCTCCATTTGCGCAACATATCCATCGGAGTTTGTTCGAAACGATGCAGGGCCAGCGTATCGCCGCGCAGTTTGGACACAACTTCGCCCAGCGTCACATCCCGCTCCATGCGCATGCGCAAAGGCAAGGAATTGATGAAACACCCGACCGTTTCTTGGATATGTGCAACGCTGTGACGTCCGGACCTGACCGTACCAAATGCAACTTCGTCCCGGCCCTGCCAGCGCGCCAAAACGATACCCCACGCCGCCTGCACAAGATTTGCAGAGGTTCCCCCCGTTTCGATGGCCAGCTCATTCAACCTGTTTGTGGTGATCTCGCTCATGGTCGCATCAAAATGCGTCTTGCGCTGTGAGGAGGCCGTTTCTTCCCCAAAATCAGGCAGTTCCAGAGTTCCAATCGTATCAAAGTCGCTCAGATATGTTCTGAAATAGTCTTCGGCCTCGCTGTGGAAGGGACTATCTGCCTCAAGCGCCTCACAGAACGAACGAAAACTCACCCGCGGAGCTGGTACATCCGCCAGAGACCCTTTTTTGAGATGCACCAGAAATTCCCGCGTAATCTGACCGAGACTGCGCCCGTCAACGATTGCGTGATGCACGGTCAGGATCATGACCGATCCGGCCTCGCCAAGCTGTACAAGGTGGACACGCCACGCCGGTTTCGTCCCGATATCGACACCTGCCGTGCGGTCGGCTCGGATAAACTGTTCCAATTTCTCCGGTTGGTCGGCTCTTGGGATGTCCTGCCAGAACAGGGATTCAAGGTTCACGGCAAATTCATCGACAACCCGTTGCCCGGGTGTTTCGCCCTGCCCCCAGTTAAAGACGAGACGCAAGGCGTCATGACGTTCAGCAATCTCCTGCCATGCGGTTCGCACAGCTTGTGGGCAAACTTCCTGATGGTCAAAATGCACAACCACCTGTTCGAGATTCAACCAGGGTTGGTCAGTATCTCTACTCTCGTAGAGCATACTCATTTGCATGGACGTGAGTGGAAACATAATGCGTCGCTGAACAAATTCCTTGGGTTCTATATCGACTAAGCCAATCCGTATCAAAAAACTACTGTGCCGACGCTCAATGTTCTGTGAAACCCGGCTTTTTGGCGTGAAAAACCGATTGTTGCAGGCCTAAAAACCTGCGGGCCCCGTAGCTCGACTTCCCCAACGTCAATAGAACCAGGTCACCCCTACGCCCAATGGGCCGGAACATCCCCCTTTGGAGGGCATGTCCAAGACGCAAAACAGGCGGCGCATATGGCACCGCCTGCATTCGTTGTGACAGACCCTGCCTGTCAGGCAGAGAAAGGGTTTGGTTCAATTTCCAGCGTCACCACAAGAGCACTCCGCCCCGCTGGTGGCATATTCAACCAATTCAATATCGCCTGGACGCCATGTCTGGTCGAACCAGGGCTCCAGCGGGCCATACAGGCGAAAGATCGTATTCCAGCCCTTGCCGGGCACGGTCTGGACCCAATTGCTCTCCTTGCCTTCAGGGGCCGTGGGAGCAAAATAGATATCATAGGATCCATCGTCGTTCTGGACGACACCGGTGTCATTGCTGCCAATCGCTGGGAATTGCGCATCTGTCTGCAACATGGACCGGGTCTGGTTGTCATACAGGGTAAATGACCAGAAATCCTTGGCCGGGACATTTGCAGGCACATTCACCTTGTACGTTCTCGATCCGTCCAGCGGGTTGCCATTTGAATCAAGATAGGTAAACGCATATTGCGACCCCTTTCCAACCTTCTTCAACGCCATCGCCGGTGTGATCCCGGTTGCGTAGAAATGGAAAGCCGCACGGATATCCTGAACGGTCACACCGTCCAATTCCCATGTGTAGGCACCACCCGGGAAGGCCGTCAGCCAATAGCTTTCGCCCGGATACCAATAGAACCGTTCGTCGCGTGGTTTTGAAATGATGGTCTTGACCGTGACAGACCCTGCGCTTGCCGCCGCTTTCAGGATGGCCTGCATCCGCTCATCGGGTTCAAACGGTTGCCCTTTGACAATCCCGATCGCCGCCAGATGGCCCAGCAATTCGGGGCTTTCCCCCATTAAGGGTTCCGCCTGAACAACGGCGTTGATCTCGTCATAGATATGAACATCCATCCGGTGGATGGTATTCAGGTTCTTTCCCGAGGCGTTCACAAAAGTCATCTCGGGCGGCGAGTCCTTTTGCGACAATGGGTAGATACGGAACTGTTCCCGGGTCTGGCTGATCGCCAGATCGGTGGTTCCATCCTTTTGATATCCCCGCCAGATCACCCAGTTCCCATAGGTATTGGTGCGGGCGACATGATAGCCTTCGGGCACGTCGCCGTCATAGCCGGGTGGCAAAACCAGAAACTTGCCGCCCTTGCCTTCGTCCGGCCCCAGATTGCCGAAATCAATCACATATTTGAACCAGTGGTCGTTGATGAACCCCAGCACATTGGGCGGTGTTTCGATGACCATCGGTTCATCGCCCATTTCCAGCCAGGAGAACATATAAACGCTCGTGGTATTGGCAGTCAGGAACAACGCCTTGGAATCCATCAACCCTTCGTACAAGACGGCTGTTGTATTGGCTGGACCAAACTCCAGGATCCCCTTGCGGATGGCATCCATCGACGCAATTTTTGTTCCGTCCAGAAAGGCCTGATAAGCATGGGTGAAATCCAGAAGATTGTATATCTTCTGCGCGGATTCGATGTCCGGCACCCCATCAAAGAAATTGAGGGCTCCCACTCTGGTCTGAATATTATCAGCCGTCGTGATGCCTTCGGGAATTTCTGTCGTCATTTTCATTTTCGGGATTTCTTGTGCCGAAGCGATCCCGGCACCAAAAGCAACCACCAAGGCAGCCGCTCTTCTGCATAATCTCCAATACATTCAATTTCCTCGCTGAATTGTCAGAACCCGTCTGTTTCGGTAAAACCGACCGAAAATCGTCATGGGAGAAAATTGCCCCCAAGGTACACATTCATATGAAACAATACTTGACGCAAAAAGTCGACTAATTGCTTTCAATATTGTGAAACTACATTGGGTCGGATTTGGGTCGAATTGCGCAATGTTCAAAATTTAAGCAAACAAAATGGACATATTTCTGTTTCCGGGTGCCGCCCGGCAAGCAAACGCCCCCGCTCGACCAGCTCCCTACCCGTCCTCCTACCACCAACCGCTGCTCGGCCCGCAGGCAGGAACCGCGTCCCAGAAACACCCATGGGTTCTGCGCTGGAATTCTTGATCGCCGTGGTCTTCTTCGACTTGCAAATCGGGAACAGGCAATCTATTCAACACCTCGCGGCGGGTATGGTGAAAAGGTATCACGGCAGCTTCCCAAGCTTTAGTTACGAGTTCGATTCTCGTTACCCGCTCCATAAAATACTCTCCCAAACCCCCTCAAAATAAGGCTATCACGGCCAATAGTCTCCATTCGCACCCAGATTTGGCGTTTCCCTGCACAAGCGGGTTAAGGCGCACTTTTGGAGAGATCTTGGAGAAACGGGGATGGCCACAGCGGCACGGGCAAGACGCTTCGCCATCATCCTGCACGCAATGATGCGCGACAAAACTGAATTCCAGGCGATTTATAACGATTGCGGCGAACAACTCGACGTTATCTACATCAGAGCTCACATCCATGATGTCAGAGGGAAGGCGTGAACCACGGCGACGATTCCCTAGTCACACCCCCAAACCGGTCGATTGCGGTTTTCACCTTGCCGACACGCACCCAGCCAACTCCATCATGAACCAACGAGTTCGAAGTGCGTGTCAACACTGCGACTGAAACAACGGGCACCATGTTTGCAACACCTCGAGAAAATAGAGCTTCGGGCAAAAAACATGACGGTGCCTGATGAACGGTTTGCACGCATTCAGCAGGGAATAGTTCTGCGTCAGATTGCCTGCACCGGGGCAAATTTCGCCCGGTGCAGGCTGTGGTTCAGGCGAAACTGACGCCGTTCAATGTCATCGGCAGATCCGTCACCCGCGGGCCGTTGACCGCGATGGCATTGGCCAGCGCCGGGGCCGAGGGCGGGGTTCCAGGCTCGCCAACTCCTGTGGGCATTTCGGCGGAAGGCACGATATGTACCTCGATGGCACCGATATCGCCAATTCTCAGCGGCTCATAGTCCGGGAAGTTGACCTGATCCACTTCGCCCTCGGTCAGGGTGATCTCATTGCGCATCACATGCCCCAGCCCATAGCCGATGCCGCCTTCCATCTGGGCCTTGACGACATCCGGGTTGACCGCAAGGCCACAGTCGATAGCGCAGGTGACCTTCTCGATTTGCACATCGTCGTCCGCATTGCCGGAAATTTCCACCACTTCGGCCGCATAGCTGCCAAAGCTCTTGTGGACGGCGATGCCCTGGCTGCGACCCGCGGGGGCCTGGCCCCAATTGCTCTGTTCCGCAGCCAGTTTCAGCACGCCCGCCAGACGCTGCTGGTCCTTGCCGCCGCCTTCCAGCAGCGCCAGACGGAACGCCACCGGATCGCGGCCCGCAGCCCGCGCGACCTCGTCCATCATGCTCTCCATCACATAGGCCGTGTGGGTATGACCGACCGAGCGCCACCACAGAACGGAGGTCGCCTTGGCAACATCAGTGAGGCCCACATGCTGGCCGGGGATCTGATACGGCGAGTCCGCCACACCTTCGACCGAGCTGTGGTCGACGCCATTGTGAACGACCACGCTTTCAAAGGCGGTGCCCTTCATGATCGACTGCGCTGCGATGCGGTGATCCCAGCCGGCGATATTGCCATCCGAGTCCAATCCCACACGCACACGATGCGCCACGGCAGGGCGGTAATAACCGCCGGTGATGTCATCCTCGCGCGACCAGACCAGCTTTACTGGCCGGGTACGGTCGGTGATGAAAAAGGCCAACGCCGCCTCGACCTGATAGTCGGCGGTTGGCGTGGCGCGACGGCCAAAGGAGCCGCCGGCAAACATCGTGTTGATGCGGATCTTTTCCATCGGCAGCTGAAAGATCTCGGTCATGGCGAAATGAGGCCCGGTCGGCATCTGCGCCCCATCATGCAAGGTGATGCCGCCGTCCTCATTGGCCTCGATCGTACACGTCAGCGGCTCCATCGGCGCATGTGCCAGAAGCGGGAAGTAGAAAGTCTGTTCAACAACCTTTTCTGCTCCGTCTATCAGGGCCGCGGTGGCGGCCTGATCGGCACCATTGACGTTGTACTCCGGGTCAGCGGTCACTGCGGTCAACAGCTGGTCGCGGATCTGGTCCGAACTCCGGCTTTCGGCGTTTGCCAAATCCCAATCCACCGATATTGCATCCCGCGCCTGGAACGCGGCCCAGGTGTTTTCTGCATAGATCGCGACACCCGCCTGGTTGGGCAGAACGGCCGCGCGGATGTAACCTTTGACCGCTTTGGCGTCCGAATCGTCAAACCCGTTGGCCAACCCGCCCAAACGCGGGCTGCGGGCAATAACCACCACCATCTGGTTGGGCAGATGCAAGTCCATCGCGTATTTCGCTGTACCATTTGTTTTTGGCGGCGAATCCTTGCGCTTGACCGAGGCATTGCCGATCAGGCGGAATTCGCTGGGGTCCTTCAGGCGCGGCTCTGTCGGGGCTTCCATTTGTGCGGCGGCACTGACGAATTCGGCAATCGGCGCTTGCTGGCCTGCACCCTTGATGAGGCCGTCTTCGATGGTCAGCGCGCTGGCATCTGCTCCCCATGCTTGGGCTGCGGCCTTGATCAGCATCTCCCGCGCGGCGGCTCCGGCCTGGCGGTACTGCATGAAGGAATTGGCCATCGCGGTAGAACCGCCGGTGCCCTGAAACTGCCCGAACGCCAGGTTGGCATAGCGCGAGGGGTCGGAGGGGGCGAATTCGAACTTGATGTCCTCCATCGAAACGCCCAACTCCTCGGCGATCAGGGTGGTGAGACCGGTGGCCGGGCCCTGCCCCTTCTCAAAGTGTTTGACGATGGCGGTGACGGTGCCGTCCGCATCAATTTTCACAAACGGGTTCAGCTGCGCAGGCGCAGAACCTGCGGCCAGCACGCCATCGGCGCGGGCACCCACATAGAGGACAGCTGCGGCAGCTGCAGCGGATTTCAGAAAGCCGCGGCGGGAGGTGTTCAGGGTCATATCAGGCCTCCATCGTGTTGGATGCGTGCTGGATCGCGGCGCGAATACGCTGGTAGGTGGCACAACGGCAGGCATTGCCGTTCATATAGTCGTCGATCTCTTCCACGGTTGGCTTGGGGTTTTCGCTCAGCAACCCCACGGCGGACATGATCTGGCCCGACTGGCAATAGCCGCATTGCACCACATCCAGCTCGACCCAGGCGGCCTGCACTGCCTGTGCGGCCTTGGAGTTCAGCCCTTCGATGGTGGTGATCTCGGTGCCCTCGGCGTCCTCGACGTAGGTTTGGCAAGAGCGCACAGGCTCGCCATCCATATGCACGGTGCAGGCACCGCAGGCGGCCACGCCGCAGCCGAACTTGGTACCGGTTAGTTTCAGTTTATCCCGGATCACCCACAACAGCGGGGTTCCTGGTTCGGCTTCGACCTGATGGGTCTGGCCGTTGAGTTTCAGTGTAAGTGCCATGGTTATGGGATCTCTCCTAGGCTGGATCGTTGATGTCAGGATTGTTCAAATTCGGCAAAGGCATCGGCGTAATCGGGATGCCAGCGCGACAGCGCCGGACGGTTTTCCAGAATATCGCCCAGGGCCCAGGTCACCCGACGCTTGTCGCGCTCGGGTGTGACGCTGTTGTCCGGGCAGAGAATATAGAAATCGTCCGCCTCCATGCGACCAATCAGGTAATCGACGGCCTGCTCAGAGGTCCAGGCAGCAGCGGGTTTCTCCGGCATGTGGCTTGCGATCATACCGGTATAGGTGAAACCCGGCACAAACAGATGGGCCGAGATTGGTGCCGCCGACTGGCGCAGGTCATAGGCCAGCATTTCGGTCAGCACCTTCACACCGGCCTTGGAGACATTGTAGCCCGGATTGCCCGGCGGCGTGGTGATCCCCTGTTTGGAGCCGGTGTTGACCACCACAGCGGGCCGCGCGGCGGCGATCATGCGCGGCAGAAAGGCCTGCACGCCGTTCAGCACACCAAAGAGGTTCACCTCGATCATGGCACGCCAGGCGTCCGGTTCGTCCCAACTGCCAGAGCGGCGGCCTATTCCTGCGTTGTTCATCAGCACGGCGACATTGCCAGCGTCAAAAGCAGCTTCCGCCAATGCCTGTACCGACGCTGCATCGCTGACGTCCGTAGGGACCGCCAGAACCGGCACGCCAGGCTGGGCGATCCTGCGCAGCTTTTCTGCTGCTTGCTCCAATGCTTCGCCCGCCAGGTCAGCCAGAACAATCCCCAACCCACCCTGGGCAAATCGTTCGGCGGCGGCATAGCCCACACCACTGGTGCCGCCAGTGACGACCGCCAATCCGCCCGCTGCAAGTGCTTGTGTGTACATGGCTTTTCCTCCCGATTTCAAAATGTGAACAGGGCGTCTTACAGCCCCATGCCCGCCTTGATGCCACCAATGAACGTTTCGTCATCCTGCGCCTTGCGGGCGCTCAGCAGCGCCTCGGCATCTGCTCCGGCCCGGTAGCGCAGTTGGGATGTGCCGTCCGTGACGGCGGTGTGGATCACCTCGGCCACCAGCTCCGGCTCAGAGGCCTGCGCGCCAAAGCTGCCCATGGCGGCCTGCATTCCTGCGACCACGGGCAGGTAGTCGGGCATGCTTTCATCCACGACAAAGTCAAAGGACCGGCCGCCGAAATCGGTGTTGATCATGCCCGGCTCGACAATCTTGACCTTCACGCCACAGGCTTCGAGCTCATAGTGGAGCGCTTCGGACAGACCTTCGACAGCAAACTTGGTGCCATGATAGAGCGTGCCCAGCGGAAAGGTCATCTGCCCGCCGATCGAAGAGATATTGACGATAGTGCCTGATTTCTGCGCCCGCATGTGCGGAAGCACCGCTTTGGTCACGGCCAAAAGACCGATCACATTGGTATCGAACTGACGTTCGATCCGCTCCATCGGGAACGCTTCCAGCGGGCCATAGGCACCGTAGCCCGCGTTGTTCAGCAGCACGTCAATTTGGCCATAGGTGCTGAGCGCCTGGTCCACTGCGTATGCAATGGTTTCGGGCTGGGTCACATCCAGCGCGGCAACCAGAACATTTGCCCGGTCCGCCAGTTCCCCGGCATCCGCAGGGTTGCGCATCGTGGCAACGACGTTCCAGCCATTATCGGCAAACAGACGGGCAGTGGCCTTGCCGATCCCTGAAGAGGCTCCGGTGATGAGAATGGTTTGCGGCATTTTCTGGCTCCCAATTATCCCTTGCAATCTAGGTAGAGCACAGGCCGCCGTTCCCCTTGCCTGATCCTCCGGATGATCTGCCTGATCCTCCGGGAAGCCGGAATTTGCGGTTCTTTGCCCGCCTTTTCCTGCCTATAGTCGGACACAAGAGGAGGAGCGCCGATGGTACCGCAGGACCTGATTTCAGATGTTGCCGCTTATGTCCGCGACCAAGACGCGCTGGAGACCGGCTGTGAAACTGGTGTGGGCGGGCTGTTTGCCTTTTGCAGCGAGAAGCCGACCGAATTTCAGGCGATGATCTATGAGCCGATCATGTGCCTTGTCCTGCAGGGCGCCAAGGAAGCGCATCTGGAGGACCGCACCGTCCGCTATGGCGCGGGCAAATCGCTGATCGTCAGCCACGCCCTGCCGGTAATGGCCGGCGTGATGGATGCATCGCCGGACAAACCCTATGTCTCGCTGGCGCTACAGTTGGATCTGGCAACCGTACGGAGCCTCTATGACGAGATCGGCACTCTGACAGGCCCTGATCACGGTTCTCATTCGATGAGCGTTGCCGACGGCGATGCCGCCTTGTTCGACGCGGTCGGACGGCTGTTCAGGCTGGCGCATGACCCGATGGAAGTTCAGGCGCTGGCACCCCTGGTACTGAAAGAGATCCATTTCCGCCTGCTGCGCGCCCAACATGGCGGAATGCTTCGCCAACTCCTGCTGCACGAAAGTCCGGCAAGCCGGATTGCCAAGGCGATTGCCATGATCCGTGAACAGTACAAGTCCCCCCTGCCCGTGACAGATCTGGCTGCGGAAGCAGGCATGAGCCAGTCCACGTTTCACGAGCATTTCAAGGCGCTGACCTCCACCACGCCGCTGCAATATCAAAAGGAGCTGCGGCTAATGGAGGCGCGGCGCCTGCTGCTGGGAGGCAGCAAGTCGGTGGCCTCGGCGGCCTATGATGTCGGTTATGAAAGCCCGACCCAATTTAGCCGGGAATACGTGCGGAAATTCGGGGTTCCGCCTCGGCACGAGAAAGTGCCGTCTGCGGCGGCCGCCAGCTAGACCTGTCTGAAAGGTCCGCATGAATTTCATGAAAATGACTTTGGCTTCGTCCAAATCTCGACCGCCGGAATTCTCAGACTAGAATTGCTAGCGTCAACTCGAATGATTGGGTTGGGCAAGCCGCACAGAGGCGACGGGAACTGTGACAAATGGCAGGACTCGGTCGTCGGAGCCGGTCAGGGCCAAGCAGATTTGGCAGCTAGCTGCGCCGTGGAGCCCGGCAGTTCGCTGCAGTCCCATACCGAACACACGCACTTGGTAAAAGCGGCCAGTCAGCCGGGCAAGCTTCAATTGAACCGTCTCAGAGAAGCAATGCGCCCACGGTAAATTCATTAACAACATTTATGCGTGACTGAAGTTCGGATTTTACCGATCTTGGAGCAGATACCTGTTTTCAACACACTGATATCCACAGTGGTCCTATGAGGTCATACTGAAAGTCTCTGCATGCAAATCAGTGGTGATTATTTTGAGGCTTAGTGAATTGGGACACATTTGAGCCCTGCAATTAGAGATGGCATTCACCCTTTATTTGACGTGAAATTGCCAGTGCTTGAAAGCGTTTTACATCATGTTAGACTGCGCAGTGTCTATTTAACGTCATTTATTGCAATCGCGGCATGGAGGAATATCTATGAGGGTCTCAAAGTTATTAACACCCCATCTTTGGGGTCCGGCCGCCGTCATTTCCCTATCACTTTGTGGCGGCAACAGTGTTCTGGCTCAGGTGCAGGATGTCACTCCAGACAAAGAAGGCGTGGCCGCAAATTTTCAGACCGATAATTTTTCACCATATGCCGGACGGAACTTCCCGACAAAGGTCTTGTGGGGCGACACGCATTTGCACACAGCAGTATCGGTCGACGCAGGCACCATGACACGCATGAGCCAAGATGAAGCATTTCGTTTTGCGCGTGGCGAAGAGGTCACAACCACACACGGGCTGAGAGCGAAACTCGGCCGTCCTCTGGATTGGTTGGTTATCGCAGATCACTCAGAAATGTATGGGCTCATGCCGCAGCTTCTCGCCGGTGACCCTGATCTGCTGTCTCAACCTCAAGCCAAGGCGTGGTACGATGAATTGATCACCAATGATCCAGACAGGGTTTTTGCGACCGCGATGGAAATTGTTGCATCTCTGTCCCAACCCTCGCCGCCTTTCGAAGGTCAAAAGGCGGTTAAAAATGCGTGGAGAGAATACACCGCCCTAGCAGATCAATATAACGAACCAGGCGTCTTTTCCGCCCTCATCGGGTATGAATGGACGTCGCAGGGGGGGGACAATATCCACCGGAACGTGATCTTCCGCGATGACGCGGCCATGGCCAATGCAATTGTTCCATACTCGCAATTCGACAGTCAAAATCCCGAAGACCTCTGGGCTCATTTGGCCGATTATGAAGATCACACTGGTGGCGATGTTCTCGCCATTCCTCACAACGGCAATCTCAGCAATGGCCGTTTGTTTAGCGTTTCGAACTTTGATGGCACGCCTCTGACGGAAGAGCTTGCGGCGCTTCGTGCGCGATTTGAACCCGTGATAGAAACCACACAGATCAAAGGCGATAGCGAGGCCCATCCGTTTCTTTCACCAGATGACGAGTTTGCGGATTTTGATACCTGGGACAGGTCAAATCTGAATGGCACGCAAGCCAAAACACCGGATATGCTTCAATACGAATACTCTCGTGAGGCCTACAAGACTGGGCTGATGCTCGAGAAAACGCTGGGTGTTAATCCATTTAAGGTTGGCCAGATTGGGTCAACAGATGCGCACACCGGAATGGCGGCCGTGGAAGAAGAAAACTTCTTTGGCAAACACTCGGGCGTGGAGCCTGAACCACATCGGTGGGAGCATGTCGTCATCGAAGCACCTGACCCGGAATTCACGATTTACGGGTGGCAGCAGGCTTCGGGTGGATATGCAGGTGTCTGGGCGACAGAGAATACACGGGAAGCCATCTTTGACGCCCTGGAGCGGAGAGAAGTATACGGCACAACTGGATCTCGCATAATGTTGCGGTTCTTCGGGGGTTGGGACTTCAAGAATGAAGATGCCAAATCCCGCCTTCCCGCCGACATTGGATATGCCAAGGGTGTCCCAATGGGTGCTGACCTCCCGAAACGAGAGGATGCCAGTGCGCCAAACTTTCTGATTGCAGCGTTAAAAGATCCGTTCAGCGGAAATTTGGATCGCGTGCAGGTCGTAAAGGGTTGGTTGAATGACGATGGGACGCGTGGCGAACACGTTTTTGACGTCGCGTGGAGCGGAGATAGGACGCCCGGTGCTGACGGTAAGCTGCCTTCCGTGGGCAATACGGTCGATATCGAAAATGCGACTTGGACCAACACCATCGGGTCACCAGAGTTGATCACATACTGGCAGGACCCGAAATTTGACCCAAACCAGCGTGCGTTTTACTATGTCCGGGTGATTGAAATTCCCACTCCTAGGTGGACGGCCTACGAAGCCAAGCGTTTTAATGTCCAGATGACCAGCGATGTGCCGATGACCACGACAGAGCGCGCGTATTCGTCTCCAATTTGGTACACTCCTGAAGGCTAGACGCCATTTGCTGCTGATTTTCAGCGCTTTGGGCCAATTTTCGCGCCGTGTTTATACGTGACAAGAGGTTTGCCCGTCAAAGTACACTGTTGGATAACAGAGGGGACAAATGTCTCCTCACAAGGGTCAGTTTAGGCGGCTTTGTCCCGCGATTCAGTCGTCCGGCGCAGGAGAGCGCCGCACACTGCGTGAATGTCTGATTTGAGACAGCAGGCCGGTGGGATTGCAATCGCCTCGAACGGCAGTTGTGGGTCGTGCAAGATTGGAGATCCTCATCTGGCACGCTACCCTGGAAACTCAATCTCCAGTTTTGAGGTTTGGGCAACACTTTGGCAGGTGAGGACGTCCCCTTGTGCAATGTCCGTTTCGGTAAGAGCCATTTGCGTATGCATGCGAATGTTGCCCTTTGTCAGCCGCGCCTTACAGGCACCGCAAACCCCGGACTGGCAGCTGTAAGGAGGCTTTAGCCCAGCAGCGAGCGCCGCCTCCAGCAAAGTTTGATCTGCGGGCACAGCAATGTTGTGGCGACGGCCCTTCAGGGTGACCAAAGCTGTGGCCGCAATGCCGGTGATATTGGTACCGGCAAGTATTCCACCGCCCCCGAAACTCTCCAGATGAATGCGGCTTGCAGGCACATCCAGTGCCATCAACGCGTCGCGCACATTTTTGTTCATCTCACCCGGGCCGCAGATCCAATATCTTACGTCCTGCGCGACCGGTGGGGTTTCCGCAAAGGCTGCACTGATGGCCTCTGTTGCGATGTGGCCACTGCGCCAGGGGGAAAACCAGCTCCAAATCGACGGGGACGAGAGCATGTGACGCAGGGTGAACCGACCCGAGTGGTCGTTGGCGAGCGCGTCCAGTTCCTCGCAAAACAGGATACCGTCCGCGGTTCTATTGCCATAAATCAGATGCGCCACGGAATGCGGTTCATGCGCCAGAAGCTCTTTGATCATAGCAAACAGAGGCGTAATACCGCTGCCGGCAGCAAAGAAATAGTGGGTGCGGCGCGCCATCGGATCGGCTTGGAGCATAAACTGGCCCAATGGCGGCATCGCCTCCAACGTGTGGCCAACCTTGAGGCTGTCTGCGATATGGTTCGAAACCACACCGTTTTGGACCCGCTTGACCGTGATGCGCAAAGGAGCGCCGGGCGGATTGGAGATTGTGTAACACCGGCGGTGCTCTTTGCCGTCGATCACAAAGCGCAAAGGCAAATGCTGCCCTGCCTGCCAGCTGAAGGTTTCGCCCAGCTCAGGCGGCACGACACATGTAACGCTGGTGGCTTGGCCGCCGATCTCCCGGTGGATATCTGAAATGGTAAGGGGATGAAAATCGCTATTCATTTCGGCCTCAGCGGTAGTCATAGGTGGAAGACAGCGACCGTATCACGGACTGCCCAGCATGAGTGACGATGTCAAAGCGGTCGGTCTGGGTCATCACCCCTTGGTAAGTGCCCCAGACATAATTGACTTGTGTCTGGGCCGTTATGACACGTGTGCTGCCTTCGGCAGAAACTGTCAGCGTCGCCTCTGAGCGACCGGTTTCCTCATAGCCTTGCATGGCTTCCATGAACTTTGGATCCGCGGTCCAATCTGGCAGCGACTCCCATTCGGACACTGCGTAGCTGAATTCCCAGTCCGGCGCGCCCGCTCCCATCTGAACGGCAATGCTGTGGGTGGCCTCGGGGTGCCAATCCTGCCAGTTTGCGGCAGATTCCCAGGTTGCTGAATAATGGCGTTTGACCAAGTCTTCGGGTGCGTCCCTGGGGGCTGCAATGGCCAGCCCGGCCGCAAGGAGAGTTCCAATAGCAGTAGCGGTGACGCGTTTCATTCAGCGGCCTCCATCTGGTTGATACGTATAGTGATTTCGGAAAGGCGCGAAAGCGTTTGCAGGGTCATCGGAAGGATCAGAGCGCTTTCAACAAAGTCCCAGCTGTAGGTGACGATGGAAAACACGCCGCCAGCGGTGACGCCCAGCGACTGGGTTGCAAACCAAAGGTTGAACATCTCCATGCCGAGCAGAGCTGTCAAAATTGTTCCGTAGATCAGGCCTTCGGTGTCCGAGATGCGGATTTCCGATTTGCGCAAAGAAAGAAGATGCGCGCCCAGCTTCGGTCCAGACCGGGTTTCCAGCACGCCAACCTGCTGTTCTGCCCGGGCGTTGAGAGTTGCATTCAGGCGGAAGAAACTATTGTGCGCCAGTGCGTAAGTCAGCATGGTTGCTGTCAACGCCGCCATCGCAGCCAATGCCAGCCCTGGATGGAATCCTGCCAGAATGACAAGCGCGGCAAGGACGCGGACAACTGCCGTCATGCTTTCAGGAGCGTCGGATTCCAGGAAATTCACCAGCTCGCGCCCCATGCCAAGCCGCGCGTTGAGCCGCGAGACAGGTATGTCTTCCGATCTCTTTGCAAGCTCTTTGCCCAGTTCGACCCGTATCAGGCCGTAGGCACGGGTATCATACACCCGGCGCAGAGTGCCAAGGAGGACCAGCGCGGCCAACACCGCGCCAAGCAAGATGAAGGCTTCGAAATTTGCGGCCAGCAGCCCGTCGATGGCTATCCCGATCAACAAAGGGATCAACGCGAACATAACCACCTCGGCCAGGGTCAACCCCCAGGTGACACTGATCTGCGGCCAGAAGGCACCCAGCAGTCCGCGCAGGGTGAGCGGCCTGCCTGCCAGCCGTCCGGCCGGGCGTCTTGCCGAGGGTCTCATGCGGTCTGCGCCTCTTGCGCCGCTATGAAATCCAGAACCGCCTGCTGGTGCCGGATGACCGGGCTTTCGCCGACGGCCGCCGGGCCAACCTCAAAATAGGGGCTGTGCAGGGATTTCTGCTGCTGCTCGCACGCATAGATGTCTTCGGCCGTAAAATCGCCCGACGCCATTGGGTCATCTTCGTCCGCTTCACCCTCCCCTGTGTATTTCGCGCCGCCAAAGTCTTTCCAGAACCTGTGACTGCTCCAGGCCTGTTTGCTGAACTCCCACTCGGAAACATTGGCGAGCTTTGTGCGGTTTTCGACCCGTGTCAGTTCCGGGCCCAATGGCGTGATTATGAACAGGTTCCAGCTGTCCTCGCTCGCGCCGATTCCGATGCCGGGAAACAGCATTGGAACCCAGGTGCCGCGATGCGGTTCAGGGATCACCCGCGGGGTGGGCAGGTTTTTTTGCAGGTCCTGGCCATAGGCCTCGCTGGGTGGCTCCCAGAAATGGTAATGCGGCCCTTCCCAACCGTATTCAGCCTGAGAATGATCGTACATATGCAGCGTGTTCGCGTGCAGGTGACTGAGGTGATAGACGTCGATGTAATTTTCAACGACGATCTTCCAGTTGGCTTTGATCTCGTAGGAATTGCGCGCCTCGGTATATTCCGCCAGCTCCTCGGGCTTATGCGGACCCAGATACGGGTCCACGTCGCCGAACCATTGCGCCAAGCTTGGGGCCTGCGGGTCCGGATGTACAAACAGCATACCGCGCCAGACGTCGACACTTGCCGGCTTCAGACCCAGGCAGCTCTTGTCGATGCCGTTCGGATATTCGCGCGTCTCGTCGGGAACCGAGATCAGATTGCCTTCCAGATCATAGGTCCAGTCATGATAGGGGCAGGTCAACGCCTTTTGCGATTTTCCGACAGCTCGGATCAGCTGGGTTCCGCGGTGGCGGCAGATGTTGTGAAAGGCGCGCAGACGCCGGTCGCGGCCCATCACGATGAAGAGGTTGTTCAGGCCGGCCTGAACCGAGATATACTGACCCGGCTCTGGCACATCCTCTGCAAGCCCTGCAAAGCGCCAACTGCGGGAAAAGATCAGAGCTTGTTCATGGTCAAACCATTCCTGCGACGTGTAGGTGGATACGGGCAGGTTGTGATACATGCGTGTCATTGTGCTGCCTCAGACCAGCCAGGGGGCGTATTGCGGGAACAGGCTGGCTGCAATCATCATGACCCCGGCCAAGGCCCACAGGATTACCACTGCCCAGAACAGCAGCGGATCTTTGCTGCGGTTGACTTGAAAAACGAAATGCGTTTGGCCACCTAATACAGCAGGCACCAGCCACCACAGAAACAACAGCCCCCAAATCCAATAGATCCCAAGAACTGCGGAAACTCCGAGGATTGGAAAGGCAATGTAGTTCAAAACCCTTTGACGGTTCATGCGGGGCCCTCCAATGTGCGCGCCAGAAGCAGGGCTGCCTGTTTCAGGTCCTGATGCCATTCTGCGGGAGGCGAAAGCGGTGAAAGGGAATCAAGTGTCACGAAACTTGACGAGATACCCTGCGCCACGGCCCGGACCCTTGCAGGGTCTGCCTTGGGCACAATCCGGGTCAACGTGTCGCTGAGCACCTTGAGAAAGCGGTCGAGACTGTCCAGCAGGTCTGCCCGCATCTCCGGGTTTTCTGCGGCAGAGACTGATAATCCCTGCCACGCGAGCAGCAGCCTGGGGTCGGACTCTGCATCCTCAGAAAACAAGATCCCAACCATGTCTTCCGCGTTTTGTGCTTCGGCCAACGCACTGGCCAGCCTGCTCGTCAGCCCGTTGAAAGTCTCAACGACATGTTCGTTCAGCGCAGCAATCATTTGATCACGATTGCCCAAATAGTGACGCAGAAGCGGGCGCTTAACTCCGGCTTCTGCTGCGATCCGTTCTTGTGTTGCCCCTTCGAGCCCAAAACGGGCAACACACGTCAGGTAAGCGTCGAGGATTTCCTCGGAGCGCTGGTCTTTCAAACTGGGGCGAGGCATGGCAGCTCCATAAATTGTCATATTTGACAAATAATGGAGTCGGATAAATTGTCAATATTGAAAATAAACTTAAGTACAGGCCTTGCATCCCAATTTGATGCTGCAAGGACTGACGACTCCGTCACGCGCGGCTGTCAAACCTAACCTTGAAATGCAGCATGATGAACCGAGCGCCGCCATGGCGGCCTGCATCACAGCATCGAAATAGTCTGCTGGAGATCAGCTGTGGCCCGGTTGAGCCCAGTTGTGCGGCTTCGTTCCAGAGTTTTGCATAGGCCACCAACCTGCCCACAGCAGCCATTGATGGCCAGAACACATCCAGAGCTAGTGCCGTTGCGGTTGGTTCAGCCCCGAAGCGGACATCACTATCACTTGTGGGTTGTGACCGCACCGCGGGATAAAGTGGCCAATCAGCATTGTTTCTTTAACGTCCGATCTTGGAACGTCTTGCGTGGTTCCGGGTGCCGGCCCTCTGTTCTCAACTGTTCCCGGAACATTTTAAAATCCACTTCCAAAATGCGGCCAGCTTTGGATTATTTCGCAAACTCCTACGCGTCACAAAGTAATAGGATTCTGGAGCGTCAATCGCGAAGGCATCAAATGCAACGAGATCCCCGGCTTCAAGTTCACGACGGATCATTGCGCTATGTCCAATTGCGACACCCATACCTGATTTCACCGATTGGATCAGGCCGTTATATAAGGCAAAGCTCAGTTCAGGTGCCTGCAGGTTGCCTGGGTGGCCCATCGCCCTTGCCCAAACAGACCAGTCGTCAGGCCAAAACGTATCCTGAAGGCGTGTCTGACTTAGAATGTCGCGCAAAGTCAGAGTGTCGGGCATTGCCGCTCTGAGTGTCGGGCTACAGACCGGGACCAGTTTTTCTCCAAAAAGACGCTCACTTTGAAAACCCTCCGGCGGTCGCTCAACATAGACGATCATCGCATCAATGTCGGGCCCAAAGCTGAAGCCTCTCCCGCCAGTTGAGATCCCATCATGGAAATCGAACCGGAACCGGATATCTGGATGCCCGTTCTGAAAATCAGACAGATACGGCGTTAGCCATTTTTCCATGAACACCGGAAGGGTTGAAATCACGATCGGACGCGCTTCAACGTGCGTGCGAAGGTCTCGCGTTGCAGTGGCAAGGTCATCCATAAGCGGTGCATGTCTGACGTCAGCGCTTATGGGTCCAAATAGGGTTATTTGCTAAGAGAGGGTTTGTTGCTCATCGTAGCCACCGAGGAGTGGACGATGAGAAAGACAACGAAGAGCCCTGGCGAGAAGATCGTCAAAGATATCAAACGCGGCACGCGCAAGCATTATTCCAGCGAAGAGAAGATCAGGATCGTACTGGATGGGCTGCGCGGCGAAGACAGCATTGCCGAGCTGTGCCGTCGTGAAGGGATATCGCAGGGCGTCTACTACAAATGGTCAAAAGACTTCATGGAAGCTGGCAAGAAGAGGCTTGCTGGCGACACAGCACGAGCAGCCAACACCGATGAGGTCAAGGCACTCCGCCGCGAGGCAAAGGATCTCAAGGAGGTCGTCGCAGAGCAGACGCTTGAACTGCGTCTTCTCAAAAAAGCATGCTCGGGGATGGGGACGACCACGAATGAGATATGCCGCATCAGAGAAGCTGGAGATCATTCGGCTGGTGGAAGAAAGCCACCTGTCAGCGCGTCGGACACTGGCCAAGCTGGGCATTCCCCGCACCACATTTTACCGCTGGTACGACCGGTATCTGCAGCGTGGTGAGGCTGGTTTGCAGGATCGATCTCCCAAGCCCAATCACGTTTGGAACCGCGTTCCCGTCGAAGTGAAGCGCAAGGTTGTCGACCTCGCCTTGAAAGAGACAGAGCTATCGCCCCGCGAGCTGGCCGTGACGTTCACCGATCAAGACCGTTATTTTGTCTCGGAATCTACGGTGTATCGCACCCTCAAAGCCCATGATCTCATCACCAGCCCGGCGTTCATCGTCTTGAAGGCGGCCCCCTCTCGGCAGATTGCTTTGCAATCGCCTGCCGGGCAATGGATGAGTTCCAGCATAAGACAACTGGTATCAACCAGCTTTGGCAGACAGACTTCACCTACATCAAGGTTCTGGGCTGGGGCTGGTTCTATCTCAGCACGGTCCTGGACGATTACAGTCGCTACATCGTCTCTTGGAAGCTCTGCACGAACATGCGGACAGAAGATGTAACGGACACACTGGAATTGGCGCTACAGGCGTCTGGCTGTGATCAAATCCACGTCGTTCATAAGCCGCGTCTTCTTAGCGACAACGGCTCCAGTTATGTCTCAGGCGACTTGGCCGAATGGCTAAAGGACAAAGGTATGAAGCACGCGCGCGGTGCGCCATATCATCCGCAAACGCAGGGCAAAATCGAACGATGGCATCAAACCCTTAAGAACCGCATCCTGCTGGAAAACTACTTCTTACCGGGTGACCTCGAAGCTCAGATCGAAGCCTTCGTCGACCACTACAATCACCAGCGCTTCCACGAGAGCATCAACAACGTCACACCCGCCGACGTCTACTTCGGGCGCGACAAAGCCATTCTAAAACAACGTGAAAGGATCAAACGGAAAACACGCGAAGCGCGACGCTTGCATCACCGCCAGCACGCCGCATAATCAAACCAAACAGATGAGCCAAACTCTCTCTTAGTTTAGGCAGCCACTGGTTCCAAAAACTCTGACGACGGACAGTCGCTCACTGGTTCATCTGCTCGCGACTACATCCAGAGATCGGTTGTACAGAAGGCGAAACTTAGCCTGTCTCTGACAACCAAGTCCGTCAGGGAAATCGGACATGAGCTGGGTTTCCAGCATTCACAATCATTCAACAAGTTTTTCAAGAAACAAACCAACTTGTCTCCGGGCGAATATCGGAAATCAATCAATTAGACTTGGGGTTTCGATCGGCTGTGCGGCATCTGCTTTTACCCATACCCGAAAAACCGCCAGTCATACACTGTACAGCATTACGCGCTTTTGGGCTCCCACCTGCCGGTCGTCACACCAGGTGTGGACGGCTGCAAGCAACCCGAAGTAGGCATTGGCCAAACACGGGTGACGCCCCGATCAAGAGCGAACTATAAAACTGTTGTTTACATCGCATGCACTGTTGCGGACCTGTCGCGGGACACCCTTGGGCCCAAGCTGGCGATCCGGCTTTGCAAAACTCGCTTTCTGTCCACAGCAACCATTAACGGTCGGAACGGCATCTACGGCTTGGGTCGATGCGGCTGGTTCCGGCTCGGAACGTCTGCTGACAATCCAAAGCCGTCGTTTACGCCATATCCGGTTCCGTCATATCGGACCTTCTCAGAACCAGAAGGAAAAGCCCGGTTTGCAGGGCAAACCGATTGAGCCTTGGTGCATTCAATGGCTCAACCGAGACAGGTTTATTCAAGTCAGCGCGTGCACCCCAAAACGCTTACCGACGCACCGTTGCGCACCGGGATGTCGATGGAAAACGGTCCACGGCATCCATAGGCAGTTCAATTCAGGTCTTCGAGCAGTGCTTTGGCTCTAACGAGATCAGGCGTATCAAAGCCTTCGCTAAACCAGTCATAGATTTCCTGAAGAAGCTCGCGGGCTTGGGTCCTTCGACCCTGGCTTTTCCACAGAAGGCACAGGCTGACCGAAGCACGCAGCTCCCATGATTTGGCTCTCTGGCTACGCGCAATCTGGAGGGCCTTTTGAAAACACACTTCTGCCTGGTCAGGATCTGAGCTGCCAAGCAACAGCTCACCCTTGATGCGGCTTAGCTCGGCATCCCACAAACGTTCACCGTCCGCTCCACCTTTGTCGGCAATGATCTGAGCTTCATCCAACGCAACCGACCCCTGTGCCGTTTGTCCTGCTTTGCAATGCGCCTCGGCAAGCAGGGCCAGATAGAATGGCACAAACAATTCAGCCCCGGTGTTCCGCCAGCCGGTCAACCCGTCCTGCAATAACGCAATACCGTCGTCCATCGAGCCTTCCGTGAGAAGCGAGCCCCGCACCACGGTTGCCATCGTCAGGAACAGCCCAAACCCTTGTTCGGCGGCCTCCCTCGCAGCTTTGTCCGCGATCTCCCCGGCCAGAGCGGCCTCTCGGCGGAAGCAATGGAATATGGCGGTAAAGCCCGCAATATAAACATCCGTCAGCGGATGAGATATTTCCCGGGCCAGAACCGCCGTTTCGCGGCTCAAACTCAGAGCCTGATCGGGATAGCCAAGAAACCAGAGTGCCCAAGCCGTCCATTGCCGGGTGACCACACCGAGGTCCTGACCATACACATACGCCAGTGAACGATGTTGCTCGGGGTCGTAAAGCGTCAGTCCCTGCTGCAGAAGCTCAAGCGCCTCCGTGAATCTGGCCTGCAATACCAGTGCCGATCCCAACACCCGATGAGCAACCAGACGTTGCGTCTGGTCCCCTTCGCTTTGGGCCAGATGGAAAACCTGTTCTGGCAATTCTGGCCTAGCTCCGGGCGACCGCACTGAATAACAGTAGTTAACCCCCCAGAGAGCAGAAAACCGTTTTGACGTCTCACCAACCTGCTCGCTCAGCGCAAGGGCCCGACTGAATGTCCTCTCCACCTCCGGAGCCGCAAATCCTTTGGTCAACATGAGCGGCGTACCAAGCGCCATCTGAAGGTCGAGTTCTTGCAAGTTACGCTCTTCGGTATTTGCAAGCTCTCCCAGCAAGGCGATGCCCTCGGTTAGGTGGCTGATCGCTTCTACATTGGCAGAGCGTTCAATCGCTCTCCGGCCAGCTTTGTGCCAGTGAAAGACGGCCGTCTCGGTCAATCCGGCTTTGGCGTAATGGTGGGCCAGGATTTCAGGCTCGACATCAACGGTTCTCGGAAAACGATCTTCGAGGACCGTGCCTATCCGATGGTGCAATTCCCGGCGGCTGCTTTTTAGCAACGACTCGTATGCGGCGTCCTGAATCAATGCATGTTTGAACGTATAAATGGCATTGGGGTATGCGCCACGAACGACGATGAGCTGGGATTCGGTGAGTGCATCAAGCTGATCCCTCAGGATTGTTTTGTCGACTTTTGACGCAATTTCCACGAGCCGATAGCCGAACTCGCGCCCTATCACTGCACCGATTTGCGCAATCTTCTTTGCTGGACCCAACCGGTCGAGGCGTGCCAACAAAAGGGCCTGGATTGTCGCAGGAATTGCTTTTGTAGTTCCGCCCTCTACGAGCGCGCGCGTCAACTCCTCGATAAACAGCGGAACACCATCGGCCATCGCGGCGACTTCATCTAACGTTTTTGCGTCCAGTTCGGTGTTTGCCGCAATGTTTCGAACAAGCGTGATGCTCTCCTTTTGAGCAAGGCGGCTTAGCGTCATCAGCGTTACGCACGATTGACCGACCCAAGGTGCCTGAAACTCGGGACGGAAGGTCAGGATCATCAAAACAGCTTTGTCCTGAGTGCGCGCGACGATCAGATCCAAAAGTTCCCGAGTCGTCGGATCAACCCAGTGCAAGTCTTCAAAGACCATCAGCACCGGCTGTGTCTCAGAAAGCGCCAAAAGCTGGTCCCTCAGGGCCTCTAGCGTTCGCTTTTTTCGGGCTTGCGGCGTCAGGTTGTGGGGCGCATAGCGACCTTCGTGCGGGATGGACAAAAGATCCGCAAATAGCCCGGCAACAGAGTCCACATTTTTTGTAGTCCGTCCAAGCAGGGTCTCCAGTTTGTCCAGCTTGCGTGATGCGGGATCGTCCGCATCGATGGCGGCAGCATGGGTAAGCTGCGCAATTACAGGGTAGAGCGCACTGTTTGTGTGGTGCGGCGAACATTGGTAGCGCAGTCGAATGTGGGGGCTCTCGGCCAGCTGATCGTGCAACATTTCGGTTAGCCGCGACTTGCCGATGCCGGGTTCGCCAGAGATCGTGACGACTTGGCCTTCGCCCATCTTGGCCTGATTCCAGCAATGAATGAGCGTGTGCATTTCACGGTCTCTGCCGACAAATGTCGCGAGCGCACTGCTTCGCCGACCCTCAAAACGGCTTTCGACGTCCCGGATGCCCGACACATGCCAGGCCGCTACTGGCTCTGAAATCCCTTTCAAAACCTGTTGCCCAAGTGCTGAGGCCTTTAACAGCCGTTTGATCAGGCCATATGTTGTCTCGTCGATAACAACGCACCCCGGCGCGGCCACGGTTTGGAGCCGCGCGGCAAGATTGGGTGCAGGGCCGGAAATTGCCGCTACTTCAGATACCCCCCCGTCCACAACGTCGCCCGCAACGACAAGACCCGTTGCAATCCCAACGCGTGCCTGGAGCGGGTCATCGGGTGTTCCGTTCAGTTGACCGACTGCGCTCACCGAAGCAAGTGCTCCACGCACAGCCAGCTCGGCGTCGTCCTCCTCGGCCCGTGGGTAGCCGAAGTAGACCAAAACACCGTCCCCAAGGTATTTGGCGACATAACCATCAAAGCGGCGCACACTCTCAGAAACGGCTTTCTGGAACGACTGGATGATCTCTCGGTACTCTTCCGGGTCAAGTTTCTGAGACAGTGCAGTTGAGCCGACCAGATCACAGAACATCACAGTTAACTGGCGTCGCTCGGCCTCGACGCGCATATGGGCATCCGCACCCTCATCGCCCAGGCCTTCTTCTCGAATACGATCTCTCGTGTCACGGATGCGAATTGCCTTCAATATCCGACGGCGTGGGCCGAGAGGCAGGCCCATTTCCCTTAAATCGTCATCAGACAATTCGGAAAGATCGGCTGGCTCCAGCTCATTTTCAGAGAAGTTCGGGGCATATTTGGCCAGACCCAATTGGTCCAACCAGGTCGCGATGTCTGTCATCCATTGCCCCTTCCTCCTTGACGCTTATCACAACGGCGTGGTCAACGAAAGAACGAGGCTGGAGAGACACCGATATCTCATGCGGGTCAAAAGTAACGGCAGTCCGCTTCATTGGATGCTCGAATTGGAGCATGTCAACTCCGATAGCTACCAGTTTTGCCAAATGATCCTCGCATCCGTTGCCACGGTCCGCATCCCGAAAGTTGACGCAACATTGCAAAACTCGCTTCCTGCCTACAGAAGCCATTGACGGCCAGTACAGCATCCAGGGCTTGTGCCGATGCGGCTGGTTCAGCCCAAAGTAGGCATTGGCCAAACACGGTGACGCCCCGATTTAGAACGAACTTCAAACCTCTTGTTTACATCGCATGCACTGTTACGGACCTGTCGCAGTTTGATGCCGCTCCTGTGAAAGCATTTATTGCACCATGGGAGACGAATATGGGTACGAAACGGATGGACGAATTTCGATGGGATGCAGTTCGGACATGCCGGCGGTTGCGGGCGGCGATGCCGGCCTGGGTCTCTGCGATCTGTCTTTCGACGTCTCGCGCCAGGAGGCTCAGGCCGATCCGTATCACATAATGTATCCTGGTTTTGACCCGGCTTTGGTGGGGACCGCCACGCGCCATGCCGTTGGCACAGGCAATGGCGGCAACCAAACCGGGATGGCCAGCCAGCCCGTGCTTGCGCCAGCCCGTGCCGGGGATGTCAGACCGCTCGACCTTTATTAGCGAGCGGCCAGGCCTGCGGGCAAACTCAGGTGTTGAAGGTCCGAAAGTAGCGCACAAGCGCCTCGGTCGAACCATCCTTGTCGGTCACGCTGTCGCAGCCGTCCAGAACCGGATGTAGGGACACGGCCAGTTCCTTGCCCAATTCGACGCCCCATTGGTCAAACGAATTGATCCCCAGGATAACGCCTTCGACAAACACCCGATGTTCATACAGCGCAATGATCCGTCCCAGAATGTCAGGGGTCAGCATTGGATAGATCAGAGTCGTTGACGGCCGGTTGCCCGGGAACACCCGATGGCGTGCCTGGCGTTCCAATTCCTCGCCGGTCAGGCCCTTTGCCTGCATCCGCGCGCGCGCCTGATCCAGCGACCGCCCCAACATCAAGGCTTCGGATTGGGCAAAACAATTGGCAACCAGCAGTTTGTGATGCGCCTGCAACTCCGGTTCATGCCCGCGTGCCGCAACCAGAAATTCGCACGGGATCACCCGCGTACCCTGATGGATCAACTGAAAAAACGCATGTTGCCCATTGGTTCCGGGTTCGCCCCAGACAACCGGTCCCGACGACACATCAAGAGCCGAGCCATCCACACGCACCTGTTTGCCATTGGATTCCATTTCCAATTGCTGGAAATAGGCCGACAGACGGATCAATCGCTGATCATATGGCAAAACCGCGCGGGTTCCATGACCGCATACCTGGTTGTGCCAGATCCCGACCAACGCCAACATGACCGGCATGTTCTGCCCCCAGGGTGCCGCCCGAAAATGTTCGTCCATCGCACGCCCACCGGCCAGAAACTGATCAAAACCATCCGGCCCGATGGCAATCATCAGGCTTAACCCGATGGGCCCCCAGATTGAATACCGCCCTCCAACCCAATCTTCGAACCCAAAAACCTGATCCTGCGGGATACCAAAATCATCGGTCTTGTCCATCGCTGTGGACAGGGCTGCAAACTGGCGCTTTGGATCGCCACCTCCTGCACGCATCCAATCCCGCGCCGTGAACGCATTGGTCATGGTTTCAATCGTGGTAAAGCTTTTTGAGGCGACGATCACCAGCGTGCGCTGTGGGTCCAGCCCCTTGAGCGTATCGCTGATATGGGCCCCATCCACATTGGACACAAAATGGCACCGGGGACCATCATGATAGGGTGACAAAGCCAACACCGCCATCGCCGGTCCCAGATCGGACCCGCCAATCCCGATGTTGATGACATCTGTGATGCGGCCCCCTGCCCCGACGAGTTCACCAGATCTGAGCGCCTGGGAAAACGCCTTCATCCTGTCCAGCGTTTGCCGGATGCCAGGGCGAATGTCCGCCCCGTCCACCAGCAACTCTTCGCCGTCAGGGTCGCGCAGGGCCGTGTGCAGGACCGCGCGCCCTTCGGTCTGGTTGATCTCGCCCCCAGAGAACATCGCGTCGCGCCGTTGAGCAACATTGCTCCGTTCACACAGGTCAATCAACGCCGAACGAATGGAATCGTCCAGCTGGGTTTTAGAATAGTCAAAATGCATATCCCCCAAGGAGACGCTAAAGTCCCGTGCTCGGGTGGGGTTTTCTTCAAAAAGCGAGCGCATCCGTCGCGTAACTGTCGCCGAACGCAAATCTTTCAATGCCGTCCACATAAATTTCAATATCCCAAAGACTGCTGCCCGTCTGGGCGCCAACCCATCACCGAGAAGCCGCCAAACATAACAAAGCGCAACTGATCGGGCGCAGATAAACCCTTGATTTCCAGCAATTGCAACAGGGTTATTCCGCCCAGTGGATCACGGTTTCGGACAAAACCGCCTGAATAGGTGCCTCTTCGGGCGGCAAAGACATCGCCCGCATCAAGGCCTCGCGCTTTTTCGAGCCATAGATCACCAGATGTTTGGACAACGCCCCGTCCAACACCCGCGCACTCAGGCTGATGCGGGTTTCGGGCTGGGTTTGTGGTTTCAGAACACTCAGGATCGGTGCGTGCTTGTCCAAGGCGGCCTCCAATCCGGGCGCACCGGGAAACAGGGATGCGGTGTGCATGTCTTCGCCCATCCCCAACAACAGAACCGACAAGGGCAGCTCGGGCGCAATCACGGCTTCCAATTCGGGCAGCACATCTTCCGGCTGCTCCGCCGGTGTGTGCAACGGCAGATATCGCGCCTTGGCTGCCCTGTTCACCAGCAACCGTTCCCGGATCAGTTTTTCATTGGACCGAGGGTCCGAATTGGGCACCCATCGTTCATCCGTTGGCAAGACATGTACCCGGTCCCAAGGCAGATCTGCCGCACATAGATCATCAAATATTGGCCCCGTCGTCGACCCACCCGCAACCGCAAGAGACGCCGTGTCATTGTGGAACAGATGACCGTCCAATTCGCCAGCCAATGTGCTTGCCAGATCAATCGCCAGCATGTCCCGATCCGGATATTCAACAATATTCATGGGTTGATACCTCGCCATTCCCGTCCGTCCCTGCGCATCAACAGATCTGCGTCCGTCGGCCCTGCACTGCCGCTGGGATAGGGTTTGGGTGCATCGCCCCGCGCCTCCCAACCGGCAATAATCGGGTCCGTCCAGGCCCAGGCCGCTTCGACTTCGTCGCCGCGCATGAACAATGTCTGATTGCCCCGGATCACATCCGTGATCAACCGTTCATAGGCGTCCGGCGGATCACCGCCGTCCGGCCCCAGGGCCTCGGCGAACGTCATGTCCAATGGCACATCCACCAGCCGCATCCCGCCGGGCCCAGGTTCCTTGATCGTCACCTTGAGCGTGATGCCTTCGTTGGGCTGCAGCCGGATCGACAACAGATTGGCGTGACGCCCCGCCTCTTCGCCAAAAATCGAATGCGGCGCATCCTTGAACATCACATTGATCACCGAAGACCGCGCCTTGAGCCGTTTGCCCGTGCGCAGGTAAAACGGTGTCCCCGCCCACCGCCAATTCGACAGATGGGTGCGCAGGGCAATGTAGCTTTCCGTGGTACTGCGGGGTTCACCCACCGATCCGCGATAGCTGGGATGGGGGTGATCGGGATCCAGACAGGCTTCGAATTGGCCGCGCACAATATGGTGTGGCAGAACCGCATCCAGCGCCCGGATCACCTTGAGCTTTTCATCACGCACCGCGTCGGGGTCAAATTTGGCGGGCGGCTCCATGGCAATCAAGCAGAGCAGCTGCATCAGGTGGTTCTGGATCATGTCCCGCATGGCCCCGGCCCGGTCGTAATACTCTTCTCGCCCGTCCACACCCACTGTTTCGGCCACGGTAATCTGGATGTGGTCCACGTACTGGCTGTTCCACAAGGGTTCGAACAACATGTTACCAAATCGCACGGCCATCAGGTTCTGGACCGTTTCCTTGCCCAGGTAATGGTCGATGCGGTAAATCTGACCTTCTGCGAAGTGGCGCGCCAAGGTGGCATTCAATGCCTGTGCGGACTCCAGATCATGACCAAAGGGCTTTTCCACCACGATCCGGGTATCGGGGCCTGCCATGCCGTGATGGCGCAACCGTTCAGCCAAGGGGCCGAACAATCGCGGACCGACGGAAAAATAAAACACCGTGACCCGCCCGGCGGCACATCCTTCGAGCTTGTGAACCAGTTCCGGCCAACCAGTTTCCCCCATCGCGTCCAGAGGCACGTAGTCCAGACGGCTCAGGAACTCTTGGACTGTTCCATCTTCGCAGGAGCGTGTTCCGCCATAGGTTTTGATCGCCTTGGCACAAAATGCACGATAGGCGTCGAGGGTCATGTCAGAGCGCGCCGCGCCAATGATCCGGGCACTGTCAGGGATGTGACCTGTGCAGAACCGCCGGAACAATGCAGGCAGGATCTTGCGTTGCGCAAGATCTCCAGTACCGCCGAACACGACCAGATCGAACGGATCGACCGGTATGATGCGAGAAACCATAATGTCTGTCCTATCCCCTGTCTGTTCGTCAGTCATCCCTTAGTCATACCACTGACCAACACGGAAACATCACAACCTTGTCAGTCTCCTACTCAACGACTTTAACTTACTGGCTGCCATAGGCTAGAGCTATTGCGACCAGAGCGAGCAGGAATTCCCGAATGAAAGACACAGTACCGCCTACTGCGCCATCTTCAGCCAATGTCGGAAAATTCCAAGACCCTTTTGTGACGGCTGACGGATCCGAACGCGCGTCCGTACCGCTCAGCCACCCCGAAACCCTGTGGTTCAACACAGGAACCTTGTGCAACATCGAATGTGAAAACTGCTATATTCTCAGTTCCCCGACAAATGACGCGCTGGTCTATTTGACGCTCGCAGAGATGGTCCCGTATCTGGACCAGATCGGTGAACGCAAGTGGCCAGTGCGTGAAATCGGATTTACCGGCGGCGAACCTTTTATGAATCCCGACATGATCGCCATGACCCGGGCGGCGCTGGAACGTGGGTTTGATGTTCTGATCCTCACCAATGCGATGCGCCCTATGATGCGCAAATCCATGCGCCAGGGCTTGATCGACCTGAACACCGCCTTTCCGGGCAAGATCACGATGCGGGTTTCTCTCGACCATTTTCGCCCCGCGCTCCACGACAAGGAACGCGGCACCGGAACCTTTGACAAGACGCTCGAAGGCATGGGCTGGTTGCGCGACAACGGGTTTCGCATGGCCGTTGCCGGGCGCACGGTTTGGGGCGAGAGCGAAGAGCAATCTCGCGCCGGTTACCAGGCATTTTTCAAACAGAATGGATTTGAAATCGACGCGCTTAACCCAGGCCAGACGGTTCTGTTTCCCGAAATGGATATGACTGTCGAAGTTCCTGAAATAACAACGTCCTGCTGGGGAATACTGAAGAAAAAACCAGCAGAAGTCATGTGCGCGTCTTCGCGCATGGTGGTCAAACGCAAAGGCGCAGATCACCCGACGGTTCTGGCCTGCACGCTGCTGGCGTATGATAAAGAGTTCGAACTTGGCGAAACGCTGAAGGACGCGGAACGGGACGTACAGCTGAACCACCCGCATTGCGCCAAATTCTGTGTTCTGGGCGGAGCCAGCTGTTCGGCCTAATTCAACTCTGGCGATTTCCAGTATTTTGTGCCCGTGGCCGAGGCATTGACCCGCCAGCCTTTTTTGCCGAGCGCGAAAAAGGCACGACCGTCGACAAATCTGGCAACTTCCTGTGCCGTATCGTCACCGACCATCGTGCCACCTTCGGCAGTGGCATCATACCCGTTGTTCACAAAGGACAGGAAATCCCCTTCTGTTGAAAACATGATGACAAATTGGGTGGCAAACCCACCAACTCCGAACGCCGCACCAACGCCGCCTGCCCCCATATTCATGTAGATGCGGCTTCCGGTGGTTTTATTGACGGCCACGCCGCGACCAAAACCGGCCGAAACCGGAAATAGCGTGATGTTTCTGGAATCAAAAACCGCATATCCTTCCGAGATGGCATAGGCTTCGCGGGCGGATGCATTTTCGGCCAATAATCGCGTTTTGACATCAATGGCCATCGCGTCGATTTCGGCGCGCGTTTGTTCGGGTGTGTCTTCGTTGGAGGCAAGATCGACAGCCGAACCAACTGAATCTCCGACATAGTTCACGCCTTTTTCAACCGAATTTCCGACTGAATTCATGCCGTTTCCAATGGATTCTCCGGCCTTCTTTGCGCTATTGGAAATTTTCCCGAACACCCCGTCCGCGCCAGCGGGTCCATGTCCCGACGCAAACACCAGTGCCAACGCTGAAACGATCGTTGCGATCAACTTGTTCGACATGAAATGCCCTTTTGTGCGACGTGAGGATCTAGTTGATAGTAAACTCCCCAACCACATTACGCCACTCTCCTGGCGCAATCATCTTGCGGTGCGAAAAACGCACGGAATGCAAGGGGCCATCCAGCTCGGATTGCCAGAATTCGATGAATTTGAACAGGTTCGGATGATCTGGTGCTAGATCGTATTCCTGCCATACAAATGTATTAAGAACGTGGATGTAATCAGGCATGCAATAGGTGAATTCCGCCGTTGTCAGCCCGTATCCCTTCAGCATCAATTCGGTTGCGTTCTGCTCCATATTTGACCTCCGTTTCAAAGGGTGGTCAGGACATGCTAACATAAATTTTGTTAATTCTTCGCAAAAACATAACGTTACCGTATCTGGGAGAGGACTGGGCCGCTTTGCCCCCGAGTTTGGTTGCACGTCATATGCTGTGTCTGATAGAGTGCACACACAAAATATAGTCCCAAAGACAGAAACGGGCAGAACACGTGAGCGATACGCCTCAAACTCCTGAAAACATGGACGAAACCCCACCTGAGCGGCCAGCATACGACGGTCCGACGGTCTCCATCGAATCCGAGATGAAGACCTCGTACCTTGACTATGCGATGTCGGTCATTGTCAGCCGTGCGATCCCCGATCTGCGCGACGGGTTGAAACCTGTGCACCGACGCATCCTGTATGCAATGCATGAAACCGGGAATACGCACGAAAAATCCTATCGAAAATCGGCCCGTCCGGTTGGCGATGTCATGGGTAAATACCACCCCCATGGGGACAGCGCGATCTATGACGCGCTGGTACGGATGGCCCAGGATTTTTCGATGTCGCTGCCGCTGTTGGATGGTCAGGGCAACTTTGGTTCGATGGACGGGGACAACCCGGCAGCCATGCGATATACCGAAGTGCGCATGGACAAACCTGCGGCGTCATTGCTGGCTGATATTGAAAAAGATACCGTTGATTTTCAGGACAACTATGACGGCAAGGACCGCGAACCCACGGTTCTGCCTGCCCGTTTCCCCAACATGCTGGTCAATGGTGCCGGCGGTATCGCCGTTGGTATGGCCACCAATATCCCGCCGCATAATTTGGGCGAAGTGATCGACGCCACGCTTGCGCTGATCGACGATCCGGATCTAACTAGCGAACAGCTGATTGACTATGTTCCCGGTCCCGACTTTCCGACAGGTGCGCTGATGCTGGGCCGGTCCGGTGCGCGCAAGGCCTATCTCGAAGGCCGTGGCAGCGTCATCATCCGCTCCAAAACCCGTGTCGAAGAGATCCGCAAGGACCGATATGCCATCGTCGTCGACGAGATCCCCTATCAGGTCAACAAGGCTTCGATGATCGAAAAGATCGCCGAACAGGTGCGCGAGAAAAAGATCGAAGGCGTCGCCCATGTTCAGGATGAATCCGACCGTAACGGTGTGCGTGTCGTCGTCGAACTGAAACGCGATGCCACCCCCGAAGTCGTGCTGAACCAACTGTTCCGGTTCACTCCGATGCAAACGTCGTTCGGCTGCAATATGCTGGCTCTGAACGGTGGACGCCCAGAACAGCTGACGCTGCGCCGTTTTCTGACGTCGTTCATTGATTTCCGCGAAGATGTGGTGGCGCGCCGGACCGCGTTTTTGTTGCGCAAGGCGCGCGAACGCAGCCACGTGCTGTGCGGTTTGGCCGTGGCCGTCACCAATATCGACGAAATTGTAACCACGATCCGGCAATCCACAGATGCGGCTGAGGCGCGCGAAAAGCTGATGACGCGGCGCTGGCCCGCCCAGCCGATCCTGGAATACATCGCCCTGATCGACGATCCGACACATACCGCCAATGAAGACGGAACATACAACCTGTCGGAAACCCAGGCCCGGGCCATTCTGGAACTGCGTCTGCAGCGCCTGACCCAGATCGGGGTCAAGGAAGTCACCGACGAATTGGAAGAGCTGGCAGGCAAGATCAAGGAGTACCTTGAAATCCTGTCTTCGCGCGAACGCATCATGGGAATCATTGGCGATGAGCTGCGCGAGGTGCGGGATCAATTCGCCGTTCCGCGTCGCACCGAGATCGTCAACTGGTCCGGTGACATGGAAGACGAAGACCTGATCGAACGCGAAGACATGGTCGTGACCGTGACGTCGGGTGGGTATATCAAACGGACCCCTCTGGCAGACTTCCGCGCCCAAAAACGCGGCGGCAAAGGGTTGTCGGGTATGCAGACCAAGGAAGAGGATGTCGTTACCAACCTCTTTGTCGCCAATACCCATACCCAGTTGCTGTTCTTTACCACTGACGGGATGGTCTACAAGCTCAAGACCTGGCGCCTGCCCCAATCGGGCCGGACTGGCAAAGGCAAGGCCATCGTCAATATCCTGCCGATTCCAACCGGGGTTTCCATCGCCGCCATCATGCCGGTCGATGTGCCGGACGACGAATGGGAAAACCTTCAGATTGTCTTTGCCACAACTGGTGGCGATGTGCGGCGTAACCGACTGTCGGACTTTACCAATGTCCGGCGCAACGGCAAAATCGCAATGAAGCTGCCCGAAGATGGGTCTGTCGAACTGGTCAATGCCCGGATCTGCTCCGAGGATGACGATGTCATGCTCTTTACCAATTCCGGTCGCGCGATCCGTTTCCGCACCACGGATGTCCGCGTGTTCAATTCACGCGAGTCAACGGGTGTTCGCGGGATCCGGCTGTCCAATGGGGACCGAGTCGTGTCGATGTCGGTGATCCGCCATTTCGAAGCTGGCCCCGAAGACCGGGCTGCCTATCTCAAGATGCGCCGGGCCGTGGCTGGGTTGACCGACGAGGAAAGCTCGGACGAAGATTCAGTCCCAGCCAGCGACGAATTCGGGCCAGAGAAATACGCCGAAATGTCCGCCGCAGAGAACCTGATCCTTACCATTACCACCGGAGGGTCGGGCAAGCTTAGTTCGTCGCACGATTACCCTGTGCGTGGGCGTGGTGGTATGGGCGTTGCCGCCATGGACAAGGCAATGCGTGGTGGCGAAATCGTCGCCTCTTTCCCGGTGGATCTGGACGATCAGATCATGCTCGCAACGTCCAAGGGTCAGTCGATCCGGGTGCCGGTGGATGGAATTTCCTTCCGCTCGCGCAGTGCGGGTGGCGTGCGGGTGTTCAACACTGGCAAGAACGAGGAAGTGGTCAGCGTTGCCTGGATCGCCGAACAGGACGACGACAAGGTCGACGACGAAGACATCTGAAACTGATAACCGCCTTTTGGTCGGGGATGTCTCTCATATCCCCGACCAAAAGGCTCACAATACACAAGGCCCGATGTTCAGTTTCGAACACCGGGCCTTTTCCTTGCGATCATTTACAGGTCTCTTCTGTGGGGGCAGCCCCCAGAGACTGCGCGCACTTACAGCCCGTAGAGCGCTCCGAATTTTGTTTCGAGATAGTCCAAAAGCGGCTCGGGCCCCGGCTCCATGCCGCTGGCGCGGGTGATGATGCTACGGGGTTCGTACAGGCTGCCATGCTGTTGCAGGTTTTCGCGCAACCATTCCGTCGCCCCAGAGGTTTCCCCCACAGCCAGCTCTGCATCCAGATCCGGCACCGCCGTCCGCAGCGCCTGATACAGGCACCCGGCATAGACGTTGCCCAGGCTGTAGGTCGGAAAATACCCAAACAGACCCACGGACCAATGCACATCCTGCAGACAGCCGTTGCTGGGCCGGTCCACACCATAGCCGAAATCGGAGTCAAACCGATCGTTCCAGGCGGCTTCCAGATCGCCAACCGCCAGATCCCCGGCCATCAACGCCCGCTCCAGATCAAACCGCAACATGATGTGCAGGTTATACTGCACCTCATCCGCTTCGGTCCGGATATATCCATTGTGCACCCGGTTCACAGCACCATAGAACGCATCCGCATCGGCCACACCAACGTCGCCAAAAGCCTCCTGCATCTGTTCGAACAACCAACCGGTAAAGGCGCGCGACCGCCCCAGTTGGTTTTCGTAAATGCGGCTCTGGCTTTCGTGTACGCCCATCGACACACCGCGCCCCAACGGGGTCAACAAAAAGGATTTGTCGATGTTCTGTTCATAGGCACCGTGCCCGACTTCGTGAATCGTTGAATAGAAACAATTGAAGGGATCGGTTTCGCTGGTCCGCGTGGTGATCCGCACGTCGTCGCCCGACCCCGAGCTGAACGGGTGCACCGCCTTGTCGACACGCCCATGGGCCATGTCATAGCCAAAGGTTCTGGCCAGTCGGCGGGTCAACTGCATCTGCTTGGATTCATCAAAGGTGCCTGACAGACCCGCCGGGGTCGGCATTTCCAAAACAGCCGCGCGCAGATCCACCAGACGGGGTCGCATTGCGTCAAAGATCGCCGCGATCTGGGCCCCGGTAGTGCCTGGTTCATAATCTTCGACCATGGCGTCATAGACATCCCCGTCGCCCGCCAACGCCTGGCCCTCTTCGCGCTTCAGCGCTACGACTTCTTCCAGAACCGGCAAAAAGCTGGCCACATCTTCGTCCGACCGGGCCGCTGCCCATTTGCCCTGAGCTTGGGAGGTGACCTGGGCAATGCGTCGCGACAGGTCGGCCGGCACCTTGCCCGCCCGTTCATATGAGCGACGGATTTCACGCAGTTGTGCGGCCGCCACATCATCGTCAGCCTCGATTTGCTCCAGCCAATCTCCAACGCGGGGGTCCGACCGGCGTGCATGAAGAACACCTTCGATGGCGGCCATTTCCTCGCCCCGTTGAGACGCGGATTCGCGCGGCATCATGGTTTCCTGATCCCAGCCCAACCGGCCTGCAATCTGGCCCAACGCCTGCGTGTCGCGCTGAAATGCCATCAAGTCATCAAATGCAGTCATGGATCAGGATCCTTTAATTTTCGTCACAATTGGATAAGCAGAGAGGAACCGGGCGCGCAGGATCAGCACCCAAACCACCACGGCCATCAGCTGATGAACAATGGCCAGATGCAGCGGCGCGATATACAAGACCGTCACAATGCCCAAAGTGACCTGTAACAGCAACGCTGCAAAGGCCACATTGAACGCAAAGCGTGTCGCCACATGCGCCGAGCCACGTCCGCGCAACCAGGCCACCACCGCAAAGACGAGCAGCAGATAGCCCACAACCCGATGGATGAACTGGACCAACCCCGGGTTTTCAAAGAAGTTACGCCATACGGGTTCCAGGTACATCGCATCCGCAGGGAAGAATTGCCCGCCCATCAACGGCCAGTCGGTGAATGTCCGCCCCGCATCAATACCGGCAACCAATGCGCCCAGCAGGATTTGCAGGAATGCAAAATGCAGCAGCCCGGTAGACAGCCCATACAGCTTGGCCTCCTTGCCCCGGCGGGCCTGCATCAAGTCGCGTTCCTGGCGCCCCAGCATGAACACATACCAGGCGATCACGCCCAGGATGACAAAGGCAAGCCCCAGATGCACTGCCAACCGATACGACGCCACGGCCGTCATGCCTTCGCCCTGTGTCACGCCAGACGCAACCATCCACCAGCCGATCGCGCCCTGCACACCGCCCAAGGCCCCCGGCAGGATCAACCGCCCGGTCCAGCCGGTTGGGATCTTGCGCGCAACCAGAAACCCAAAGAACCCAAGCGCCCAAACCAGCCCGATAAAGCGGCCCAATTGACGATGGCCCCATTCCCACCAATAGATCTGTTTAAAATCAGCCAGTTCCATCCACTGGTTTTCCAGCTGCCATTGGTCGATCTGCTTGTATTTGTCAAATTCCGACTGCCAGTCAGCCTCGGACATGGGCGGCATCGCCCCGGTTACAGGGCGCCATTCGGTGATCGACAGCCCGCTGTCTGTCAGCCGGGTCAACCCGCCCACGACGATCATTGCCACGACCAACGCAAACAGCACCATCAACCAGGCGCGAATGGCCTGACGTGCGCCGCCGCGTCCCCGGTCAATCATGCCCGGTTGAACAGCTGGGGCCTCAGCCTTGCTGCCATCCACCTCTTCGAAAATGCTGCGCTTGCTCATGCGTCGCTCTCTTCCCTCTTCTGGGCCTCAATTCCCCGCCCGTCTTTTAGGCCAAGCTAGGGCCGACGGCACCCAGCGTCCAGTGCCTCTGAACGCCAGCAATCCTCAGCCTTTTTCTTTCCACCGCACCATCTGGCGCATGATGCCATGCAGCATCTGAATATCTGCGCGTGTCATCGCGACCCGCGACCACAGATTGCGCAGGTTCAACCGCATGCTGTCGGCCTTTTCAGGTGGCCAAAAAAACCCGGCCTCATCCAATCGCTGTTCATAATGCTCAACCAGCTTTTCGACCTCGACCCCGGTTGCCCAATCGCCCTTGTTGCCGATCTCATGGGTTTCATGGGCCACATCACCGACCTGACGCATCCATTCATAGGCTGTCAGCAACACACATTGACCCAGGTTCAACGACGCATATTGTGGATTCACGGGAACCGAGATGATGGCGTTTGCCCTGGCTATGTCATCGTTTTCCAACCCGGCCCGTTCCGGACCGAACAGAACTGCGACCTGTTCGCCTGCCGCCACCTTTTGCGCCGCGATCTGCATCGCGCGCTCGGGACTGTAGACTGGTTTTGTCATGTCGCGTTGCCGCGCGGTGGTGGCAAAGGTGAACGTGCGGTCTCCCAGCGCGCCCTCCAGGTCGCCATACAGCTGCGCTTCGTCCAGCAGACGTCCGGCACCGGATGACATTGCAACCGCCTTTTGGTTGGGCCAGCCATCGCGCGGTGCCACGATCCGCATCCGGTCCAGGCCAAAATTCCACATCGCCCGCGCGGCGGCACCGATGTTTTCGCCCATTTGCGGGCGCACCAGAACAAAGGCGGGTTGAGGGGTGTCGCTGGGCATCTTGGTCTCCGTAACCATCGGCGGGTCAATCGGCCCTGCTGTAATGTGCCAGGACCAGCAGGGCAAGGGAGCCAACCCGTTTCAACAGGCAAATCGCCCCGATCCTGCGCGCAACGCTTGCACCGCTGGTGGTTTTCGCTAAACACCGGGCAGACCACCCAACGCAGGAGCCGGAACCATGGTTGACAGTGCCGAGCAGACACACGAACAGCCCCAGATCTATCTGATCACTCCGGCGCAGATCGAATTGGGCCGGTTTTCCGACCAGTTGGCCCGAATTCTGGACACAACCGAAATCGCCTGTGTGCGGATGGACCTGGTCAGCCGCGAAGAAGACACCCTGTCGCGGTCGGCCGATGCGCTGCGCGAAATCTGTCACGCCCGCGATGTTGCGCTGGTGATCACGGATCATCAGATTCTTGCCGAACGGCTGGGACTGGACGGGGTCCATCTGAGCGACGCCACCAAACCGGTCCGCACCGCGCGCAAGGCGCTGGGACCTGATGCCATTGTCGGCAGCTTCTGTGGCGGATCGCGCCATGACGGGCTGACCGCAGGAGAAGCCGGCGCGGACTATATCAGTTTTGGTCCCATTGGGGTCTCGGGGTTGGGTGACGGGCAGCAGGCCGAACTGGAACTGTTTCAATGGTGGTCCGAAGTCGTCGAAGTACCGGTTGTCGCCGAAGGCGGCCTGACGACTGATCTGGTGCGCCAATTCACGCCCTATACGGATTTTTTCGGGATCGGCGATGAAATATGGCGTCACGAAGATCCACAGGTCGCGCTGGCCGAGCTGATCGCGGCAATGCAGTAGTCGACCGGCTCAGGTCAGAAATACCCGTTCGACGAACCAATAGGCCCCGATCAGCGCAATGGTCAACGACGCGGGCATCGCCACCCGTCCACGGTATTTCGGGTGGCGTCCAAACCACAGGCCCACGGTCAAAAACGCAGCTGCGATCACCGCCAGTTGACCCAATTCAACCCCGATGTTGAACCCCAACAGCGCCGCCACAAATTGATGAGGCGGCAGGCCGAATTCACCCAGCACACTGGCAAACCCCAATCCGTGCAACAGCCCAAATCCGAACACCATGACCGGCCGCCACCCGTGCAGGCGGCGCACGATGATGTTTTCGACTGCCACATAAACAATGGATGCGGCGATCAGCGGTTCGACAATGCCCGGGTTGACCTGCACCACGCCGTTGGCCGCCAGCGCCAGGGTGATCGTATGCGCAACAGTAAAAGCGCTGATCTGCCACAACAGTGGGCCCAGACGGGCGCTGAGAAAGAACAGCCCCAGCACAAACAGGATGTGATCGGTTCCTTTGGGCAGGATGTGCTCGAACCCGACCGGGATATAGTCAATAAACACCTCCCACGGGGACAGCGCCGCACCGCCGGCCAGCGTTATGGATGGGCTGGTTTCGCCGCCCTGCAAATAGCCGGTATAAGGTTCCTCAACCCCCTGTTGGCGTAACACCAGCCCACCAGACCCATCCGGCCAATGCACATTCAACCACGCCACACCTTGCGGGAGCAGCCCGGACAACACCAGATATGAGGCACGCGGCAGATCGGCGTCCCCGACCGCAGGAATACGAATGTCCGACAAGACCAAAGGCACCGACCCATCCGGCACCACGGTCAGATCCTCCAGCCACTCTTCGGCAAAGGCGCGCACCATCGGGGCCAATTCATCCTGTTCGAGGCTTCGTAACAGGTCATAATCAGCAGCCTGCGGGGTCTCATTGGTGTCGGCCAGATCATCCAGATCAATCCCCGCCACAAACGCTTCGACATTCAGTCTCAGCTCCAGGCGAACCGTGCTCTCAGACACCGTCAGGTCTCCGATCGTCGGGGTCACTTCGTGCGCCTGTACTGGCGATACAAACTGTAAAACGCTTGACACCAGCCAGACAAATGCCAGCTTCAGTGTCCACACCTCCAAGGACTTTGCGACCCTCGTGCCCCTGCTCATGCGTCTTTGCCCCTTTGTTTTTTTCTGTGCGCTTTGCCTGATTGGGCCGCGCCTGGCCCTTGCACACGAGTTTTGGATTGCCCCCTGGAAATATCAAGCGGAAAGCACAGACTCCCTTGCGGCAGATTTTCGAAATGGCGAAGGGTTCGTGGGATCCGAGCTGGCCTATTTCGACACTCAACTGCAACGCGCAGATATCATGATCGGCACCTCCGTCACGCCATACAAAGGCCGGTTGGGCGACATTCCGGCGATGACATTTCAGCCACCCCAAGACGGGTTGCTGACGGTGGGTGTCGTCACCCAACCCGCACAGGTCAAATACAAGAGCTGGGAAAAGTTCGTCGCTTTTGCCACACATCAGGATTTCAGGGGGCTCTTGGATCGTCACCTGTCCCGCGGCCTTCCTCAGGTCGATTTCTGGGAAAGCTATACCCGCTATTCCAAATCCCTGATTGCGGTCGGGCATGGACGGGGCCAGGACACGGATCGTGGTATGGAGACAGAATTCATCGCGCTGGCCAATCCCTATCGGGACGATTTGAATGGGACCCTGCCCGTGCGGTTGTTGTATCAGGGGATGCCCCGCGTGGATGTCCAGGTCGAAGTCTTTGCCAAATCGGCGGAGGGGACCGTCACAACCCGGATGATCCGCACCGATGACCAGGGCATTGTCACTGTTCCGGTACAGGCGGGTCAGGAATACCTGTTGAACGCAGTGATTGTGCGCCCTGCCCCCGATGACGCCCGCCCGGTCTGGGACACACTGTGGGCCACCCTTACCTTTGCGTTACCCGGTGACTGAGCCCGCTTGCGCCCTGCGCGCTTTGACGGCATGAAGGCAGCCATGCAACAGCCAGCCAAGTTTGACATTCTCTGTATCGGTTCAGTCCTGTGGGACGTGATCGGGCGGTGTTCGCAAGACATGCGCCAGGGATCTGACATGCCGGGGCGGATCACCCGCCTTCCTGGCGGTGTCGCGATGAATATCGCCATGACCTTGGTCCGGTTCGGCCTGACACCTTCGGTGCTGACCGCCATAGGCCGCGACCCAGAGGGCGACGAACTGATCACTGCCTGCCAGCGCTTGGGCGTCACGACTGGTATGGCTTATCGCTCGGACGATTTGCCCACCGACCGTTACATGGCGGTCGAAGGGGCCAATGGTCTGATCGCGGCCATCGCGGATGCGCATTCACTCGAGGCAGCAGGCGACAAGATCCTGCGCCCGCTGACAGATGGTACATTGGGGTCGGCCCGGGCCCCGTTCGCCGGTCCCATTGCCCTGGACGGGAATCTGACCCTGACCCTGCTGGACGACATCGCCCGCCACCCGGCCTTTGCTCGCGCCGACCTGCGCGTGGCACCTGCCTCGCCGGGCAAGGCCGAACGCCTGCGCCCGTTTCTGTCCGCCTCTCATGGCACGCTGTATGTGAATCTCGAAGAGGCCGGGTATCTGTGCCAAAGCACATTCACCAGTTCCCATACTGCTGCAATCGCCATGATCGACCGAGGTGCCGCCCGGGTTCTGGTCACCGATGGCGGGGCCTCGGCCACCGAAGCCCGCACAGGCGCCGATCCCATCACCCTGATCCCCCCTCGGGTTCAGGTCGCCCGCGTGACAGGCGCAGGTGATACCTTCATGGCGGCCCATATTGCCGCTGACCTTGGCGGGGCCTCCCGCCATGACGCTCTCAAGGCCGCGCTGCATGCAGCGGCTACCTATGTTTCCGGAGAACCTCCCCTGTGAACACGCCCATGATCGACCTGCAATTTTCCGCCGAAGTCGCCACCGCCCGCGCCACGGGCCAACCTATCGTGGCTCTGGAAAGCACTATCATCACGCATGGCATGCCTTATCCGCAGAATGTCGAGGTCGCCGCCCAGGTCGAAGCCGATATTCGCACCGGTGGTGCCGTCCCTGCCACCATCGCCGTCATCGACGGCCAGCTGCACATCGGGTTGGAAGCGGATCAGCTGCAGACATTGGGTCAGGCCAAAGGCGTCGCCAAACTGTCACGCGCGGATATGGCCGCCTGCATCGCGACAGGTGGCACCGGCGCAACCACTGTGGCCGCCACCATGATCGCAGCACATCTGGCCGGGATTCATGTCTTTGCCACCGGCGGCATTGGCGGCGTTCACAAAGGAGCCGAAAACTCATTCGACATTTCGGCCGATCTGCACGAACTCGCCGCGACACCCGTGACCGTGGTCGCAGCCGGAGCCAAGGCAATCCTGGACCTGCCAAAGACACTGGAAGTGCTGGAAACCCTGGGGGTACCTGTGATTGCCCACGGGCAGGATACCTTCCCCGGCTTTTGGTCGGCAGGATCAGATCTGACCGCGCCCTTGCGCATGGACGACGCCGCCCAGATCGCGCGCGCGCATGTCATGCGCACCCGGATGGGGCTGCCCGGTGGGCAATTGATCGCCAACCCGATTCCAACCGATGCGGAAATTCCGGCACACACCCTGGCCCCGATCATTGCACAGGCCCAATCCGAGGCCGACGCCCGGGGAATAGCAGGCAAATCCGTTACGCCCTTCCTGCTGCAACGCATTTTCGAGCTGACCGAAGGCCGGTCTTTGACGGCAAATATCGCTCTGGTCCGCAATAACGCCCGGCTGGCCACCCGCATTGCCCGCGAAATGACCAACTTGTGACGCTCGCCCCCGGGAATCCCGCGCTGCCCCATTGTCGCCGGGGATCATTGCCCCTAGGTTCTGCCTGCCAACACGGGAAATTCCATGACCACGCCCTTTGAACACGAACCGCACCGCCGCCCCGGTCTGTTTGCCCGGCTCAGATCATCGTTCCTGACCGGAATTGTGGTGATTGCCCCGGTCGGGTTGACGATCTGGCTGTTGTGGTCAGCCATGGGCTGGGTCGATAGCGTGGTGCTGCCGCTGGTGCCAAAAACTGTCCTGCCAGAGCAGTATATCGGCATCAACCTGCGTGGTATCGGGCTGATCATCTTCTTTTTGTTCACCATCGTAGTGGGCTGGGTCGCCAAGGGCATCATCGGGCGGTCGCTCATCGGGTTTGCCGAAGGGCTGGTAGAGCGCATGCCTGTGGTCCGCACCGTCTATTCCGGGATCAAACAGATCTCGGAAACGGTCTTTGCCCAATCCGAACGCAGTTTCGAAAAGGCCTGTCTGATCCAATATCCGCGCCGCGGAATCTGGGCAATCGGCTTTGTTTCAACCACCGCACGCGGCGAAGTGTCGGATCGGGCCGAAACCGGCGGGCGGTTGTTGTCGATCTTTGTCCCGACCACGCCAAACCCGACATCGGGTTTCCTGCTGTTCTTTCCCGAAGAAGACGTGATCGAGCTGGACATGTCGGTCGAAGAAGCCGCCAAACTGGTGATTTCCGCTGGCCTCGTCTATCCCAATTCCAAAGATCCGACCGTCCAGGCAGACACAGACGACTGACGCCTCAGCCGAACATGGCGCGCAAATCGACGCTGGAGCATTCGCCCAGATCGTCCAGATGCGCGGCCAGAAACCGCTCGGCAGCCGCACGTCCGGCCTGTTTCAGATGTTTCAGCACCTGCGGCAGCGGGATCATCTTGGTTGTCACCGACAGCCCGCGCATCACATCATCATCCGCAATCATGTGCACCAGAACCCGACGCATGGACCCGGATTGCAAACTGCCCTCTTGCAAGAGACGCTGCACGAATGAGATCGCACGCAATTCGCGCAACAGCGACGAATTAAAACTGATCTCGTTCATCCGGTTCTGGATCTGCTGCGGGGTCTTGGGGATCTCATCCCGCTCCAGCGGGTTGATGTTCACGATGACAAGATCCTCGGGCAAGTCGCTGCCAAACAATGGAAACAACGCTGGGTTGCCGGTGTACCCTCCATCCCAATAGGCTTCGGTGCGCCCGCTCTTGGGATCAAAGATCTCGACCGCCTGAAACAATGTCGGCAGACAGGCAGACGCCAGAATAGCATCCGTTGAAATCTCGCTGCCTTCGAACACCCGGATCTTGCCTGAACGGACACAGGTGGCTCCGACAAACAAGGCCGGACCCGCATGGGCGCACACTTTGGCAAAATCAAACGCCTCGACCACCGGGCGCAGCGGGTTGCTGTAAAACGGACCATAATGGTAGGGCGAAACCACTTGGCTCCAGGCTTCGGCCGGAGAAAATGGCATCATCTGTTCAAAGGTCTGAACAACCCTGGCCGGTTCCAGTCCGCGCATCCAATGCGAAAACCGCATATCCCCGACGGCCCCCATCCGGCCCCACAAGTCGTCCAGACAGGCTTTTGCCCCGGCGCGGCCATCCTGAACCATGCCGGATTTAAAGGCCGCCCCATTGAGCGCCCCCGCCGATGTGCCAGAGATCCCTGCCACCTCGAGACGGTCCTCTTCCAGCAGCCGGTCCAGCACTCCCCAGGTAAAGGCCCCATGCGCGCCCCCGCCCTGAAGCGCCAGATTGATTTTCTTGCGACCTTCGCCCATCACACCAATCCTGTCTTCTACTGGTCAAAAATTATCCCGGAAGGACTGGCGGCACCCAACGGATTTCACCACCGGGGGCGGCACCCCTTGATCCCGAACACGGCACGCCTGGCCAAAGTTACAAGGCGGTCCAACCACCATCTACGCTCAAGGTGGTGCCGGTCATCTGTGCCGCCGCATCGGAACACAGGAACACAGTGGTCCCCCCCAGCTGTTCGACGGTAGCAAATTCCTTGGACGGCTGGCGCGCAAGCATGATGTCTCTGACCACGGTTTCGCGATCCATGTCGTATTCTTTCATCGTATCGGGAATTTGCGCTTCGACCAACGGCGTCAACACATAACCCGGACAGATCGCATTGCAGGTGATCGGCTCTTGGGCCGTTTCCAGCGCCACGGTTTTGGTCATGCCCACCACCCCATGTTTGGCCGCGACATAGGCCGCCTTGTAGGGGGACGCGGTCAACCCATGTGCCGAGGCGATATTGACGATCCGCCCCCACCCGGCGGCGCGCATTTTGGGCAGCGCAGCGGCCATCGTGTGAAAGGCCGAATTCATGTTGATGGCAATGATGGCGTCCCATTTGTCGATCGGAAATTCGTCGATCGGGGCCACGTGCTGAATGCCCGCGTTGTTGACCAGAATATCGCAGGCACCCGCCTGTTCAATCAGCGCCCGGCATTCGCTGCCCTTGGACATGTCCGCCTTGATATAGCGGGCGTTCACACCGAAATCGGCAGCAATGCCCGCCGCCAGCGCATGATCTTCGTCGCGATCGCTAAAGGAGTTCAGTACGACATCTGCACCCGCCCGGGCCAGCTCACGTGCAACCCCCAGACCAATCCCGGAATTCGATCCGGTAACAACAGCGGTTTTTCCCGACAAGGACATTTTAGAAACTCCCCAAAACTTGCGATTAAGATGTTGCGCTGCACTGTGTCATGCTGCAAGTGCAAAGAAAACCGGCAATGCGCCGCGCGGTCCGTCCCGACCTCGGGGCACTCAGGGGGGCACCTGCAACCGTTGCGTCAACGTCACCCGATACGCTCAGGTATCGAAAACAAAAAAAACGCCCGCACGAAGCGGGCGTTAAGTCATTGAGGCAGGTTTCATACAGGCAAGAAACCTATCGAGCAGTGACACCTTTATAAGCAATTACGCGCTGGCATCCAAGCTAAAAGTTTGAAAAGACGTGAAACCACCGTTAGCGTGAATCCTCAAGAAAATAAGGCCAGAGCAGGATTGTTGCCAAAGTGCGTCATGATTATTTCCAAAACACCCGCAGGATTCTGTCGGGAATCGCCCTGCTTTGCGGGGCTACTTTTGCGTCCGCAGAATCGACTCATGGCATAGCTATGTATGGTGACCCTGCGTTGCCACCGGATTTTGTGTCGCTCCCTTATGCCAACCCACAGGCCCCCAAGGGCGGCCGGGTCATCTTTGGCAACACAGGGGGCTTTGACAGTTTGAACCCGTTTGTCCAAAAAGGCACCGCCCCCTGGCAGATGCGGTTTTGGTCTTATGAAAGTTTGATGGGGCGATCCTGGGACGAACCTTTCACACTTTATGGGCTGTTGGCCGAATCGGTTGAGACGTCCGAGGACCGATCCTGGGTGGAATTCACGCTGCGACCAGAGGCGCGATTCGCCGACGGCAGCCCCGTTACCATCGAAGATGTCTTGTGGTCTTATGAGGTTCTGGGGACCAAAGGCCACCTGCGATACCGCACGTTGTGGTCACAGATGGCCAGCATCGAACAGACCGGGCCCCGAACGGTTCGGATCACATTCAAGGATGACAACCGCGAACTGGCGCTGATTGCCGGACTCCGGCCCATTCTGAAAAAAGACCAATACGATGGGCGGGACTTCACCGACGCACCATTGGAGGCACCGGTGGGCAGCGGTCCCTACGTCATAGGTGATGTCGACCCTGGGCGTTTTATCGAATTCCGCCGGAACCCGGATTATTGGGGCAAAGATCTGCCCCTGCGGCGCGGGACAGCCAATTTTGATGAGATGCGCGTCGAATTTTATGGCGATCAGGCCGTAATGTTCGAAGCGTTCAAAGCAGGCGAATTGACCGCAATCCGGGAATTCAATGCCGATACCTGGGCTCGGCAGTATGATTTTCCTTCGGTCGTTCGTGGCGATGTGGTCAAAACCGAAATCCCCCACGAACGCCCAACCGGCATGACCGGGATCGTGATGAATGCCCGACGCGTGCCCTTTGACGACTGGCGGGTGCGAGAAGCATTGTTGCTGGCGTTCAACTTTGAATACATCAACGGCACGCTGACCGGCGGAACCCAACCGCGGATCACATCCTATTATGCCAACTCCTATCTCGGGCTGCGCCCCGGCCCGGCGACCGGAAAGGTGCGCGACCTTCTGGCTCCCTTTGCCGACTCCCTGCTGCCTGGCACGATTGACGGGTATACATTGCCCCAGGGTGATGACAGCGCCCGCAACCGGCGCGATCTGCGGGCCGCGGCCCGTTTGCTGAGCGAAGCCGGATGGCGTGTCGAGGACGGGCTCTTGCGCGATGATACCGGGCGGCCCATGCAGATGTCGTTGTTATTGCGCCAGGGCGATACCGAAATGAAATCCGTGGCCGAACTCTATGCACGGGCGCTGGAACGGCTGGGCATCACGCTGGTTACGGAAACCGTGGACAACGCCCAATATGTGGCCCGCCAGAATACCTATGACTTCGACCTCACCCGTTTTCGTCGGGATCTGTCGCTGTCCCCAGGCAATGAACAAAAACTGTATTGGGGCAAGGACGGCGTGACCCAACCCGGCACCCGAAACCTGATGGGCGTCGACAACCCGGCCATCGAAGCGATGCTGGACACCATGCTGACGACGACGGAACCGGACACCTTTACCGCTGCGGTCCGCGCCCTGGACCGGGTGCTGACGGCCGGACGCTATGTGATTCCGATCTGGCAATTCGACAAGGGGCGGATTGCTCATGCCAAACAGTTGAAATACCCCGATACCCTTCCACTTTATGGCGACCGCATCGGGTTCATGCCCGAGGTCTGGTGGTTCGAAGAGTGACCCGAGCACGCCCAAGGCCGTTCAAACGGCCTGACACACCCGATTTGGACTCGCGCGCAAACGTCTTTTTCGCGATCCGGGGTCCAGGGTGGGTCACAGCGTCTTGGGTGCCAATGATGGCTGGGACGCGCGGATTTCCGCGTATCGGGACAGCCCCGGTCCCCATTTGCCACGAAAACACGACACATGCGCGCGCAGGTGCAGTATCCGCTTGCCATATGGGGCAGGTCGTATATCCGTGCGCGAGACAAGAAAAAGCAGGCGCATGATTCAAAACCAAAAGCTCCCCGCAACGCACCAAGGTCCAGTTCCAGCTCGGGAGTGGGTTGCCACGCTTGCCCGTTACCGTGACCCAGACCCTGTACGCAGCGCTTTTGAGTTGAGCGTCAGCCTCATTCCCTTTGTGATCCTCTGGGCGTTGGCCTGGGTGTCGCTGTCCTACAGCTATTGGTTGGCCTTTGGCATTTCCGTGTTGAACGCTGCCTTTCTGCTGCGCCTGTTCGCCATCCAACATGATTGCGGCCACGGGTCGTTCTTTAAACAACGTGCGATCAGTGACTGGGTTGGGCGTGTTCTGGGGGTTCTGACCCTGACACCTTATGACGTCTGGCGGCGCACCCATTCGATCCACCACAGCGCAGCCGGAAATCTGGGCAAGCGCGGAATCGGCGACATTCACACCATGACGGTGGATGAATACCAGGCACTTTCGTCCTGGGATCGGTTCATGTACCGCCTGTATCGCAACCCGGTGGTGCTGTTCGGCTTTGGCCCCAGTTATCTGTTCCTGTTGCAAAACCGGATCCCATTGGGCCTGACCGGCCAGGTCCGCTATTGGATCAGCGCCATGGGTACTAATATCGTCATAATCTCGGCACTGGCTCTGATTTGGTATTTCGGCGGTTTCATGGCTGTTGTCCTGATTTTCCTGCCCTCGACGCTGATTGCCGCTACGGCTGGCATGTGGCTGTTCTATGTGCAGCACCAGTTCGAAAACACCTATTGGAACGAAGATGACAATTGGCAGCTGCATGACGCGGCGCTGCACGGCAGCTCGCATTATATCATGCCGCCGGTTCTGCAATGGTTCAGCGCCAATATCGGCATTCACCATGTGCACCACCTGTACAGCCGGATCCCGTTCTATCGCCTGACCGAAGTGTTGCGCGATCACAAGGACCTGGAAGAGGCCAACCGCATGACCATCCGCGAAAGCCTGAGCTGCGCAAGGCTGCACCTGTGGGACGACAAGACCAAACAGCTGTTGTCCTTTGCCCAAGTCCGGGCGATGTACGGGTGATCCAACCCACACTTTAGATGAAGCTACGATGGGCCGTTTTACGGCCCATTTTTGTTGGCCAAGGCCCGATCCTCGGACTGGTGTCCGATCAAAGCCCCAAAGGCCGGTTCACCCTGCCGTCTACAGTAATGCATTGCCCCGTTATGTAACTGGCAACTTCTGACAGAAGAAACGCGATTGTTTGCCCGACTTCTTCGTTGCGGCCAACCCGGCCAAGGGGCACCGTCCCGGCCCAATCCGGGTGAAATTCGGTTTCGGCGCTTTCCATCAATCCCGGAGCAATCGTGTTAAACCGGATATTCTCTGGTCCATGGCGATCCGCCAACAGCTTGATGAACCCCTGGATGGCCAAACGCGTTGGACCAAGCGGAAAGGGAACTCTCGGTTGCCCCGCTTCGATCCCGGAAATCGCCACAAAGGAACCACGCCCAGATACCTTGAGGTGGGGCAACACGGCTTTTGCGAGGCGCATTGGCGCAATGACCATCATTTCATAATCATCATGCCAGGCGGGCCATGGGATATCAAAGATCTCTCTCGTGTATTCCGGGTCATAGTTAAAGCTGTCACGAGTTGCAGGCGGCGCGGCCGGAACCTCATACCCTTTCATGACTTTGCTATGGCGCCCTGCACCAAACACGGCCGCATCAAGCCGACCAAACGTGTCCAACGCTGTTGCGACGGCTCTATCGACATCGGCGTCGTTCAGGACAGATCCGGCCACGCCCACCCCGCCGGTTTCCGCTGCGATGTCACCGCATCCACCGCGGGACATCAACACCAGGTGGTACCCTTGTGCGGCAAGGCCCGGGCGGTCGCCGACCCAAGCCCCCCGCTTGCGCCCGTAATAATGGCTACAGGACGTTCATCGCCGCGACTGGTCATAGGCATACCTCAAATACTGGACTAACAAAGATCTTGTTGGCCGAGCCTAGCAGCATTTGAGCCTTGCTTCGCGGAATTCTCGATAACTTTCACACGTACAGACGCCCGCGCCCGCCAGTTCAAACCACACAGTCACGCAGGCCTTGAACTGGGAGTCCGTTCGGAACAGGTCATTCGGATGAACCCCAATCGCCCCAGGTCATCGTGTCGGGGATCTTTGTCTCAGGCCAGCGAGGTCACCCACAGGATCGTGGCGTCTTCGTCGCTGACCGAGATCACATTGTGCCCCATGGCCGCATCGTAATAAGCACTGTCGCCGCGGCGCATGTCGATGGGTTCATAGAATTCTGTATACAGCTTGACCACCCCGGTCAGCACATACATGAATTCTTCGCCGTCATGGCGTACCCACCCTTCGAATTCTTCCATGTCACGGGCCCGCACACGGGCACGATAAGGCAGCATCTGTTTCTTGGACAGCGCGTCGGCCAGTAATTCATGTTCATAGGTCGCGGTGGCATGGGCCGCGCCCTGCCCCGATTTGGTAACCGACAGACGTCCGTTGACCTGACCACGCTGGGGCGGAGTGAAAAGTTGCGGGACCGAAATCCCTAATCCTTCGGCCAGCTTTTTAAGCGCATCATAAGTGGGCGACATCTGACCGTTTTCGATCTTGGACAGGGTTGAACGCGCCAGTCCCGCCTTGTTGGCGGCCTGTTCCAGCGTCCAGTCGCGCGCCTTGCGCAATTCGCGTACACGCACCCCCAGATCCAGAGGTTCTGCGTGTTCATCCTCGCCCGAACTGCGGGCGATGCGGATCAGGGATTTGGGGTCTTTTGACGTCATGATCGTTCTATACGCACGACGCGAGCCGCTTGCAACGCATCGCGTGTCGGGCTAGCCAACCGATATGCTTTCTATTTTTGATCAGGGGCCACCCGCGCCCTGCCCTGACCCATTCAACCTGACCGCTCATGTCCTGCGTCATGCACAGGACCAGCCGGACAAGATCGCCCTGTCGCTGGTTGGCCCGACCGGGGCCGAGAACTGGAGTTATTCTGACCTGGAAGCTGCGGTGCGTGGCACGGGGACCGGGTTGCTGAATGCCGGGCTGGCGGCTGGCGACATCATTCTGATGCGGCTGGGCAATACGGTGGAGTTTCCGATTGCCTATCTGGGAGCGATCGCCGCCGGGTTGGTCCCGGTTCCGACCTCCTCCCAGCTGACCGAATCGGAAACAGCCAAGATAATCGCGGATCTGTCTCCGGCCGCGGTGCTGCGGGACCCGCAGGTCGCCTGTGCGGATCACGCCAATCAGATTGACATCAAAACGCTGGATTCAATGCGGGCCCTGCCTGCCTGTGCCTATGATCTGGGGGATCCGGATCGGTTGGCCTATATCGTCTATACATCCGGCACCAGCGGCAAACCCCGCGCAGTGGCCCACGCCCATCGGGCGATCTGGGCCCGGCAGATGATGGTGGATGGTTGGTACGGGCTGCGCAACACCGACCGGCTGCTGCATGCGGGCGCGTTCAATTGGACGTATACATTGGGGACCGGGTTGATGGATCCATGGACCATTGGGGCCACTGCCCTGATCCCGCAACCGGGCACTGATCCGTCCACGCTGGGGTGGTTGCTGGCGCGTCACAAGGCAACGATTTTTGCTGCTGCGCCCGGAGTTTACCGCAAGATCTTGCAGTCGGACGATGCGATGGAACTGCCCGATCTGCGTCACGGTTTATGTGCCGGCGAAAAGCTGTCACCGCTGTTGCACAAAACCTGGAAAGATCGCTCAGGTACCGACCTGTTTGAGGCCTTTGGCATGTCGGAATGCTCGACCTTTGTCTCGTCCTGCCCGGATCACCCCGCCCGCGGCGAGGCACTGGGACGTCCACAAGTGGGGCGCAGGGTTGCCATTGTCGGACCTGATGGTCCCGTGCCACAAGGAACCGAAGGCACAATCGCCATCCACCGCTCTGATCCTGGGCTGATGCTGGGCTATTTGAACGCGCCCAAAGACACCAAGGCCCGATTTCAGGGCGATTGGTTCCTGACCGGCGACCAGGGCGCCATGGCGGTGGACGGTCAGATCACTTATTTGGGCCGCGCAGATGACATGATGAACGCAGGCGGGTATCGCGTCTCTCCCGTCGAAGTCGAAACCGCGTTGACCGCGCATCCCGGTATAACCCAGGTCGGTGCCGCCGCGGTCGAGGTGAAACCCGACACCTATATCATCGCAGCCTTCTATACCGGTCCCAAAGAGTTGACCGCTCAGGACCTGCAAAGCTTTGCCTCGGACCGCCTGGCCCGTTACAAACAGCCGCGCGCCTACATATATATGGATGCGCTGCCCACCGGGGCGAACAACAAACTGCTGCGCCGCGCCCTGCCTGCCTATTTCAAAGGATGACCCCCCATGACCGTCAAGCTCGACATCCTGTCCGACCCGATCTGTCCCTGGTGCTATATCGGCAAGACCCATCTGGACGCCGCGTTGACCCAGGTGCCCGACCACCCATTTGTCATTGAATGGCATCCGTTTCAGCTGAACCCGGACATGCCGTCGGACGGTATGGACCGGCGCGCTTATCTCGAAGGGAAGTTCGGCGGCAAGGAAGGCGCTGTTCGCGCCTATGCCCCGGTTGTTGAAAACGCCGAAAAGGCCGGGTTGAACATCGACTTTGAAGCGATGAAGCGCACGCCCAACACATTGGACGCGCATCGGCTGATCCATTGGGCCGGAATCGAAGGCAAACAAACGGAAATCGTCGACGCCCTGTTCAAGGCCTATTTCGAAGACGGTCGCGATATCGGGGATCATGACGTGCTGGCGGATCTTGCGGATAATGTCGGCATGGACGCATCGGTTGTGCGCAAACTGCTGCAATCGGACAGTGACGCCCAAAGCATCCGCGACCGTGACGCCCACAGCCGCAAGATGGGGGTGAATTCGGTTCCGACCTATATCGTCGCCAACAAACACGCGGTGCCGGGATCACAGCCCCCCGAATTATGGGTCAAGGTGATTGGCGACATCATGGAGCAACTGGACGGGGATGACAGTTGAAGCAATTCAAGCTTTCTACCATTCTACTCAGCCTGATAGCAGTGGTGCTGTCAGGCACGATCTTCTTTCGTCTCGTTGAAGGCTGGACCTGGCTGGACAGCTACTTTTTTACCGTGATCACCATTTCCACCGTCGGGTATGGCGAATTGGTTCCGGCCACAGCATTGGGCAAGATCGGGACGACGTTTCTAATCTTTGGCGGGCTGGGCGTTTTTGCAGTTGCGATACGCGAATTTGCCAACTTTCACATGCAAAAACGGGAAGAACACACCGAATGGCTGGTTGGCCACCTTGGCCACCGCAAGGCTGACCAAGACCCCCCGGCCGCCAATGAAGACGAACAACCCGATCCCCATTGACGCACAAAAACTGACTCAAGGTCTTTTACATGTGCACAGTTATCTGTGCATCGGCGAACTGGAAACTGCCCAAAAAACATGATACCGCTGCCCCAGCGTGACCGGAGATTTCACTCCTTGCCCACCCCGGCTTATCTGGGGCCAGCCCGCGCTTTCGAAACAGATTGGAGCGGTCCATGAGCCACCGAATGCATCGGGCGGAATTTGTTGCGTTGATCGCGATGATGTTTGCCACCATCGCTTTTTCCATAGACTCGATGTTACCGGCCCTGCCCGAAATCGGTGGGGAACTCAGCCCCGATGACCTGAATCGGGCCCAATTGATCCTGACCTCTTTTGTGTTGGGCATGGGGGTCGGTACGTTTTTTACCGGACCTCTGTCTGACAGTTTCGGGCGCAAACCAGTGATCTATGGGGGGCGGCATTGTATATCCTGGCCAGCTTTGTGGCCTGGACCAGTTCGTCGCTCGAAGTGGTACTGGCCGCAAGGATTGCCCAGGGTCTGGGTGCCGCGGGTCCGCGTGTTGTGGCAATGGCGGTTGTGCGTGACCTGTTTTCAGGGCGCGAAATGGCGCGGATCGTGTCTATTGCTATGATGATCTTTACCCTCGTTCCTGCGGTGGCACCATTGTTGGGCGCAGGCATTATAGCCATAACAGGATGGCGCGGCATCTTTCTTGCCTTCATCCTGTTCTCGATGATTTCGGTGTTCTGGTTGGGTCTGCGTCTGCCTGAATCCCTGCCGCGCGAAAACCGCCGTCCGTTCCGGGGACCGCTGCTGGTCAAGGCCGTCGGAGAAATGTTTGCCCACCCCAGTGTCCGCCTTTCGATCCTGGTCCAAAGCCTGTGTCTGGGAACGCTGTTCACCATGCTCACCATGGTGCAGCCCGTCTATGACGTGGTTTATGACCGGGCCGACAGCTTTCCCATCTGGTTTGGTGGGGTTGCCATTGTGTCCGGCTCGGCAAGTCTGTTGAACGCCGCGCTGGTGGTGCGATTGGGGATGCGCCGGATGGTCACCTGGACCTTGGGTGTTCAGATCCTGCTGAGCGGTGTGATGCTGGTTGCCGGGGGCATGGACCTGTCCCAGGACGCGGGTTTTGGTTTGTTTGTGTTCTGGCAGACCAGCATCTTTTTCATGGCCGGCACCACGCTGGGCAACCTCAACGCCATGGCGATGGAGCCGATGGGCCATATCGCGGGCATGGCGGCTTCGGTCATTGGTGCGATTTCGACCGTGATCGCGGCCGCAATCGCAGCCCCCATTGGTCAGATGTTCAATGGTTCCCTGTTCCCGCTGACAGCTGGGATCCTGGTCATGTGCATCCTTGCCTATGGATTGATGCTGTACATGGGGCGTGTGGAGAACCGTCTGCCTGCCTGACCCCTATAAAAAATGCGGCTGATCCCCTATTCTTTCGGCCATTGTGGGGGAAATAGATATGAACGAATATTATGAACTGGGCAATTACAGTTGCCCTGTGACCACCCAATCACCCAAAGCCCAACTGTGGTTTGATCGCGGCCTGATCTGGACGTATGGGTACAATCACGAAGAAGCCGTGCGCTGTTTTCAAAAGGCGCTGGAACATGATCCCGAATGCGCGATGGCCCATTGGGGCGTCGCCTATTCCGCCGGACCCAATTACAATATGCCCTGGCAGCTGTTTGATGCCGAAGGGCGTGCGACGGCGCTGGCGACTTCGTATGACGCAACGCAGGCGGCGCTCTCTTGCTTGGACGGGTGCACTGCGGCCGAAGTAGCGCTGATCCGTGCCCTGCCCGCCCGCTATCCCCAACGCGAACTTGTCGAAGACATGCACCCCTGGAACCATGATTTTGCCGATGCGATGCGTGCGGCATTTGCCAAGGTGCCCGACCACCTGGACCTGCGCACAGTCTATGCCGAAAGCCTGCTCAACCTGACCCCCTGGCAAATGTGGGATCTGAAAACGGGTGAACCAGCCAAAGGTGCCGCCACGGTGGAGGCGCAGGACGTCATGGAAACGGCCATGGCCCAGGATCCGGACGCCATGGCCCATCCCGGCCTGCTGCATCTCTATGTACATTTGATGGAGATGTCGCCGACACCGGAAAAGGCTCTCAAGGCCGGGGATATTCTTCGCACGCTGGTCCCAGATGCTGGCCACCTGGTCCATATGCCCACTCATATCGATGTGCAGTGCGGTCATTTTCACAACGTCGTGTATTGGAATCAAAAAGCCATCGAGGCGGACCTGAAGTATTATGCCCGCGAAGGCGCATTCAACATTTACACCGGCTATCGTCAGCACAATTACCACTTCGTCATCTATGGCGCATTGTTTCTGGGACAGATGGGCCCGGCGTTGCAGGCCAATCAAGGGATGTGGGACACCACGCCCATCGAGATGTTGCAGGTCGAAAGCCCGCCGATGGCCGATTATTTCGAAAGCTATATGTCCATGGGACCGCATATTCTGATCCGGTTTGGGCGGTGGCAGGAGTGCATCGCACTGGAGCTGCCCAAAGACCCGGATTTGTTCTGCACCCTGACTGCCACGGTCCATTATGCCCGCGCCATCGGATATGCCGCCACCGGATGCGTCGCCGAGGCCGAAGCCGAAGAGGCGTTGTTTCTGGCGGCCAAGGCACGCGTGCCAGACACCCGCCTCCTGCACAACAACTGTGTTTCGGATCTGCTTGAAATCGCGACACAAATGCTGCGTGGCGAGATCGAGTACCGCAAGGGAAATCATGACGTCGCCTATGCGCATCTGCGTAAATCTGTCGAACTGGACGACACGTTGCCGTATGACGAACCTTGGGGCTGGATGCAGCCGACACGCCACGCGTTGGGTGCGCTTCTGTTCGAACAGGGACGCGTCGCAGAGGCCGAAGCCGTCTACCGCGAAGATCTGGGGCTGGGTGGCAGCCTGTCTCGGGCATCCATTCATCCCGATAATGTCTGGTCTCTCAAAGGGTTGCACGACTGTCTTGTGGCACGCGGCGACACGATTGAATTGCCTCAGATCAAACAGCGTCTGGATCTGGCACAGTCTCGGGCCGATGCTGGTATCCGGGCTTCGTGCGGCTGTGCGCAGGTTGCCATGACGTAAGGACCCCAAAAGCCCGAGGGACAATTTCCTTGCCGAAAGCCACGGCTTGCTCATAACATGGTTGTGAGCGTCTTATTAGGGACTTTCAATATGTTAGCTATTTCAACCTTACGACGTGTCGCACTTGGTGTTGTGTTCGCGCTTCCATTTGCCACTGCATTGCCAGCTGAAACGGCAGACAATACCGGTCCGGCCGACGATCCGATCGACGCCCAGGCGCGCGACCTGATCCAGGCGGCAACCGATTTTCTCTCCAACCAGGACAAGCTGCAGGTCAATTGGTTCGTGACCTATGACACCGTTGTCGATGGCCGCGAGAAACTGACCGATGTCCGAAGCGGCTTCACCTTTCTTTCCCGGTCAGAAGGGTTTGTTTCCGCAACGGAAAATGGGCTCAAGAGCCGGGATTTCTATTTTGATGGAGCCGCATTTTACATCGTTGATCCGGATGCAAATTCCTATGTTCTGGCCCCATTCGAAGGGTCGTATGAAGATCTGATTGTCCGCATTCGCGACGAATACGATATGGCGCTGCCGATCTGGTCCATTCTTTCGAACCGGTCCAAAGGTGAATGGCTGGAATCCGCCGAAAGCGCCGCCTATCTGGGCGTGACCCGGATTGCCGGTCGCGAAGTCCATCATATCGCCGCGTCCAACTATGATCACGACTGGCAGCTGTGGATTTCGACCGATGCAGAGCGCCCCGAGCTGGTCATGCTGGTTGGCACCGATCCCTACCAACAGGGATGGCCGCAATACCGGGTGTATTTCCACGACTGGGTGTTTGACCCGGATTATGATCCCAATGTCTTCGCCTACACACCAGACGAAGACGCAAGCCGCATGGCCTGGCCAAAACCTGTCCTTGACGATGCAAATTCCGGTCCGCAAGAGGGAGACGAGTGATGTTCAGGTCATTGAAGCAAGCATTCCTCGGATTGGTGATCATGGCTCTGGCCATTGGTACCTCGCCCGAAAGCGTAATCCGGCTGGCTCCGTCCGCAGATTGGGCCGAAGCCCGGGGCGGGCACGGTCGCGCCGGTGGATTTTCCGGTGGCGGTGCACGCAGCCGGCCTTCTGGCGGAGCACGGTCCCGTCCCGCAACGTCACGTCCGTCCAACCGTGCAACGCGCCCGGCCACAAGCCGACCCAGCACACGGCCTGCAACCAGCCGGCCCAGCACCCGTCCTGCCCAGGCGCGCCCCGCACCCAGCCGTCCCAGTGCGGGAACCCGGCCAAACCGACCCGAAGCCGGCACCCGCCCCAGCAATCGGCCCGCCGGTGCCAGACCGCCAGGGTCTCGTCCACCAGGTTCACGTCCACCAGGCGCAGCACATCGCCCCGGTGCCCGTCCGCCCGGACACCGCCCGCCCGGTACGCGCCCACCCGGCGTGCGCCCCCCTATTCACCGGCCGCCAGGATATCGCCCACCGGGATATCGTCCGCCCGGATATCGCCCGCCTTATTACCGGCCACCGTATTACCGTCCGCCGCACAGCCATTGGGGACCCTATCATTATAACCCCAGCTGGGGCTGGTTCTTTACAGCGGCGATCGTCGGTTCCACCTTGGTCTATGCCTCGAACCTGCCCGAAGACCAGGACTGTCAAAAGGTTCAGGATGGCGGAGAGACGCTGTATCAATGTGACGGTGTTCTGTACCGGTCGACCTACTATCAGGACGAACAAGTCTATGAGATCGTGTCCGACGCACCGGGAGAAAAAACTGCGGAACCGACCTCGGTCATTGGTCTGTCTCTGACGGAACCCATGACTCGTGGGGCGGTCGTGCGCTCGTTGCAGATGGCCCTGACCGAAGCCGGATATGACACCGGTGGTACAGATGGCGTCTTTGGCAGCGGAACTGAAACCGCACTTCAGTGGTTCCAGTATGATTATGAACTGGAGCCAACCGGGTTCGTCGATCAGATGACAGCCTACAAGCTGGGGCTGGCCGAAGCTCCTCCCGAAGCGGCTGAACCAACCACACCTGCACCTGCACCTGCTCCGGCAACACCAGAAACGCCAACAACGGTTGAAGAGCCTGCGGCTGTCGAAGACCCCACCCCGGCGCAGGACTAAAGTTGGAATTAAAAGACGGAATCAGGCCTTGGCTTTTGCCTTGGCCTTTTTCTTTGCGGCGACCACTTTTTCAGCAAGATCACGGGCGATGGCGAATGCCCCTTTGATCTTGTCCGCGTCATTGCGCCAATCGCGCCGCACCACGATCTTGTTCTCTCGCACCTTGGCCAGACCGTTCTGGCCCTGGATGAACTCTACCAGCCCTTCGGGTGACACGAATTTGTCGTTGTGGAACTGGATTGTCGCGCCTTTGGGGCCGCCGTCCAATTTTGCAATCCCGGCACGTTTGCACATCGCCTTGATCCGCACCACCAACAGCAATGTGTTGACCTCACGCGGGAGCTTGCCGAACCGGTCAATCAACTCGGCGGCAAAGCCTTCCAATTCGACCTTGGTGGTGAGCGAGCTGAGACGGCGGTAAAGACCCAGACGCACATCCAGATCCGGCACAAAATCGTTGGGGATCAGCACCGGCACACCCAGATTGATCTGCGGTGCCCATTGATCGTCGGCCTCTGACAGGCCTTCCATCTCTCCGGCGCGGATCTTGGCAATCGCCTCTTCCAGCATGGATTGATACAGCTCGTACCCCACATCCCGCATCTGGCCAGACTGTTCTTCGCCCAGCAGATTGCCTGCCCCCCGAATGTCCAGATCCTGAGACGCCAGAGTAAACCCGGCCCCCAAAGTGTCGAGCGATCCGAGAACCCGCAGGCGTTTTTCTGCAGCAGGTGTCAAACGCATCCGCGGTTTGGTGGTCAAATAGGCATAAGCGCGGGTTTTAGATCGCCCCACCCGGCCCCGGATCTGATAAAGCTGCGCCAGGCCGAACATATCGGCGCGATGCACAATCATCGTGTTGGCGGTTGGAATGTCCAACCCGCTTTCGACAATCGTCGTGGCCAGCAGGATGTCGTATTTCCCGTCGTAGAACGCATTCATCCGGTCATCCAATTCTCCGGCGGCCATCTGGCCATGCGCCACCATATACGACAGCTCCGGCAGCTGATCCTTGAGAAACTGTTCGATGTCCGGCAGGTCGCTGATACGGGGCACCACATAAAAACTTTGCCCGCCGCGATAATGTTCCCGCAGCAATGCCTCGCGCAGAGTGATGGCGTCGAATTCGCTGACATAGGTGCGGATTGCCAACCGATCCACCGGCGGCGTGCCGATGATCGACAGGTCGCGAACACCGGTCAGGCTCAGCTGCAATGTGCGCGGGATCGGGGTCGCGGTCAGAGTCAACACGTGGATGTCGCTGCGCAATTGTTTCAGCCGTTCCTTGTGCGTGACGCCGAAATGCTGTTCTTCGTCGATGATCAACAGGCCAAGGTTCTGGAACCGGATACCTTTGGCCAGCAACGCGTGGGTGCCCACCACGATATCCACTGTGCCCCGTGCCATGCCATCGCGGGTGGCCTGTGCGTCCTTGGCAGACACAAACCGGCTGAGCTGGCGGACCTCCAGCGGGAACCCCCGGAACCGCTCCATGAAGGATGCCGCATGTTGGCGGGCCAGCAATGTCGTGGGCGCAATCACCGCAACCTGCAAACCCGACATCGCCGCAACAAAGGCGGCGCGCATGGCAACTTCGGTCTTGCCGAACCCCACGTCGCCACAGATCAGCCGGTCCATCGGCTGGCCAGAATGCAAATCCTCCATGACATCATTGATGGCGCGCAGCTGGTCATCGGTCTCTTGATAAGGGAAACGGGCGCTGAATTCCTCCCACGCATGCGGCGGCGGATCCATGATCGGTGCCTTGCGCAGGGCGCGTTCAGCGGCAATCCGGATCAGCTTGTCCGCCATCTCGCGGATACGTTCCTTGAGCTTGGCCTTTTTCGCCTGCCAGGCCCCACCGCCCAGTCGATCCAACAGCCCTTCGTCGTGGCCGTATTTGGACAACAGTTCGATGTTCTCGACCGGTAAATATAGCTTTGAGTGTTCGGCGTATTCCAACAGGATGCATTCATGCGCAGCCCCGGCCGCCGTGACCACTTCGAGCCCTTTGTAGCGCCCGATCCCGTGGTCCACATGCACCACCAGATCTCCGGGTGTCAGCGATTGGGTTTCGGTCAGGAAATTTTCGGCCTTGCGCCGTTTCCTAGGGGCACGGATCAGGCGGTCGCCCAGCACGTCCTGTTCCGAAATCACCGTCATATCGGGCGCTTCGAACCCATGTTCCAGCGCCCAGACCGCCAGATGCAGACCGGATTTTCCAACCCGCGTGCCATCACGGATTGCGATGACTTCGGCCAGACCCTCGTCTTCGATCAACCCGGTCAGACGTTCGCGCGCCCCATCGGAATAAGAGGCGACGACAACCGGACCTTTTTGCAGTTTTGCCTTGATATGATCGGCCAAAGCCCCGAACAGGCTGACATTTTCCAACTGGCGTTCGGGAGAGAAGTTGCGCCCGATCCGCCCGCCTGCATCCACCACGCCCGGACCCGAGGCCTGAGATAGCGGATGAAGCTGAACCACACGTTGGGACGCGGTGACCTGCTCCCACGCCGCATCATCCAGATACAGCAAGTCAGGCGGCACCGGCTTATAAACTGAATCCATCCGCCCCTTGGCCTGCATGGCGATCTTGCGGGTCTCATATTGATCCGCAATCGTGTCCCAGCGCGCCAACCGCGCAGGCGTGACCTGATCATCCAGTGTCACGGTCGCCTCTGGCAGGTAATCAAACAGGGTTTCCAGTTCGGCGTGAAAGAATGGCAACCAATGTTCGATGCCCTGATGTTTACGCCCGGCGCTTACTGCCTCGTACAATGGATCATCTGTACCGGCGGCTCCGAATTCAACGCGGTAATTCTGGCGAAACCGGGTGATGGCGCTGTCGTCCAGAATGATTTCGGACACCGGAGCCAATTCAATCTGTTCCAGCTTTTCGGTGGTGCGTTGATTGGCCGGATCGAACCGGCGTGCGCCGTCCAGTATGTCACCGAACAAATCCAACCTGACGGGGCCGCTTTCACCGGGGGGAAAGATGTCGATGATGCCACCACGCACCGCGTAATCCCCCGGCTCCATCACCGTTGGGCTTTGAGTAAAGCCCATGCGGACCAGAAATTTGCGCAGGCCGTCTTCGTCTACCCGATTGCCGACCGTCGCAGAAAACGCCGCCTCGCGTAGAACATTGCGCGCTGGCACCCGTTGGGTCACAGCATTCAACGTGGTGAGCAGCACGAATTGGGACGGCATTCCATGCACCAATCCGGCCAGCGTCGCCATGCGCGCCGCCGAAATGTCGGCATTGGGCGACACCCGGTCATAGGGCAGACAATCCCACCCCGGAAACAGGATCACCGGCATATCCGGCGCAAAAAACGCCAGCGCGGCACGCATCGCCTCGAGCCGTTTGTCATCGCGCGCCACATGCACGACGGGATTGCCGGATTTGGCAACTTCGCGCAAGATCAGACGCGCGTCATACCCTTCGGGGGCACCGCCCATGACTATTCGTGCGGGTTCCATCGCGCGCTTCCTTTTTTGGTCCGTCTCGCTCAGCCCAGAACACCGATCGACAGGTTCTGATACATGCCCCACAACGCGGTGACAAAGATCGCCAGTGTTCCGATCATCTGGGTATACAGCCGACACCGCGTCAACCGTTTGCACAATGCTTCGCCGCGCAAATGCTCTGTTTCAATCAATCGCGCGGTCGACAGATTCAACAGTCCGACCAGCGATAGCGGAAATCCCAGAAGGAACAACGCCTGAGCAATCTCCAATTCATAGGCAAAACCCAGAACCGCCAACGCTGACAAGATGAAACAGGTCAACCCCATGACCCATAATCCTGAAACGCGGCCGATATACAAAAGCCGGTTCACATTGATCCGGGTCAGATCCTCGAGGTCCACCATCGACTGCCCTTCGATGCGGCGTGCCCGCTGCACCAGATCAAAGGGCACACCCAGCACCCAATGGCTGGCCGAAGACCACACCACAGCCAGCGCAATCCAGAACCACAGGTTGGAAAAGGATCGCATGTCGATCAACTCAAACAGAGATGTATACCAGTCCAATACAAACGACCCTTCTGCGCGTTCCTCAAATCCCGGTTTTTATCAACGACCCCGGGCGGGTCTTTTATCTGTGGCCCCGCCCCGCTTCACAAGGGGGCATTCAACCGATTTATCGCCAGATTTCATCCCATCGCGGCGTTTGCACCTCTTGTGAGCGACGATTTTCCATGCCACCCAAGAGCAGAACGTTCAAGGAGTCTTGCCGCCATGAAACCCACCGTCGCGCCATTTCCCGCAGCCCGCCTGCGTCGGGCCCGCCAAACCGCCGCCATTCGTGGTATGGTTCGCGAAAATACTCTGACTCCGGACGACCTGATCTGGCCGGTTTTTGTACGTGACGGCGACGGTATCGTGGAACCCGTTGCCTCCATGCCCGGCGTCGTGCGCCGGTCGGTGGACAAGATCGCGCAGGCCGCCATAGAAGCCCAGGCATTGGGCATACCCGCGATCTGCCTGTTTCCCTATACGGATCCCAGCCTGAAAACCGAAGACTGTGCCGAAGCCTGGAAGCCCGACAACCTGACCAATCGCGCGATCCGGGCGATCAAACAGGCCGCGCCCGATATTGCGGTGATGACTGACGTGGCGCTGGACCCCTATAACATCAACGGCCACGACGGGTATGTGGTGGACGGCGAAATCATCAACGATGCCACGGTCGAAGCACTGGTCAAGATGACCCTGGCCCAGGCGGAGTCGGGGGCGGATATCATTGGGCCCAGCGACATGATGGACGGCCGCATCGGGGCCATGCGTCAGGGGTTGGAGGCCGCGGGTCACCACAACGTGATGATCCTCTCCTACGCGGCCAAATACGCCAGCGCCTTTTATGGCCCGTTTCGTGACGCCGTCGGTGCCTCGGGCGCGTTGCAGGGGGACAAGAAAACCTATCAGATGGACCCGGCTAACACCAACGAGGCCCTGCGCCTGATCGAACGCGATCTGAACGAAGGCACTGACATGGTGATGGTCAAACCGGGTATGCCCTATCTGGACATCTGTCGCCGCGTCAAAGAGACATTTGGCGTGCCGACCTTTGCCTATCAGGTGTCCGGTGAATACGCGATGATCCAGGCCGCAGCCCAAAACGGGTGGATCGACGGGGAAAAGGTCATGCTGGAAAGCCTGATGTGTTTCAAACGTGCGGGCTGTGACGGCGTTCTAAGCTATTTCGCCCCCGAGGTTGCCAAGATCCTGAACGGGTAACTGGCCCATCCCCGTATCTGCCAGACAACAGCAGCAGTAACACCACCGCCTGCCCCCTTGGTTTCCGGCGGTGGGTTGACCCTCTCGGCGACACTTCTGCTCCCTGAAATGGCGACAAGCTGCCGATCTGTGTCTGACGTTGCGTGACAGCCCCTGTCATTGCCCCTATAAAGAGGGCGAAGGCCGGAGCATACCGGTTCAAGAATGGCATGAAGACAGGCAAACAAACATGAGCAAATCCTTTCCTTCCACAGTGTCGCGGCGTGGCTTCACGCTGGCTGGCATCGCAGCGCTGACGGTCACCGCCGCTTGCGGAAATGGCGTTGGAGGCACCGGTGCCTCCAAGATTGACGCCCGCGTCGACGCGACGTTGAACCAGATGTATGATCTGTATCCCAACACCGTGACCCTGGCGGAGAAGTCCACCGGCATGCTGGTCATGCCATTGGTCACCGAGGCCGGGTTCGGCTTTGGCGGGGCATATGGGCGTGGCGCGTTGCGGATCAACGGTCACACCGTCGATTTCTATTCCACCGTCAAGGGCAGCGCAGGGTTCCAGATTGGCGCCCAGCAATATGCACATGTGCTGTTCTTCATGACCCAGGACGCCCTGGAAGAATTCCGCCGGGGATCCGGTTGGGCCGCTGGTGCGGATCTGGAATATGTGGTCAGCGATCAGGGCGATTCCGTCGCTGCCGACACAAATACCCTGCGCTCGCCGGTTCTTGCAGCCGTGTTTGGTCAGGCCGGTCTGCGCGTGGGCGCAACGCTGGAAGGCACCAAATACACCCGGATCATTCCCTGATCCCGGATTGATCGGACGTCAGACGGAAAACGCGCCCTTTACGGGCGCGTTTTCTGTTTTAGGTTTACAAATTCTGGTTCATCCCGTTTCGCGCATGCGTTTGAACAGCGACGAGGTATCCCAGCGTCCGCCGCCCAATTTCTGCACATCCTTATAGAATTGATCGACCAGGGCCGTCACCGGCAGGCTGGCACCGCTCTTGTCCGCGGCCTCCATGCAGATTTTCAGATCCTTGCGCATCCAGTCGACCGCAAATCCATGTGCAAAATGATCGTCCAGCATGGTTTCATGCCGGTTGACCATCTGCCAGCTGCCCGCAGCACCCTGGCTGATGACCTCAACCACGGCACGCCCGTCCAACCCTTCCTTTTCGGCGAAATGCAGCGCCTCGCTCAGGGCTTGAACCAGACCTGCGATGGCGATCTGATTGCACATCTTGGTTTTTTGACCATCGCCGCTGTTACCGATCCGGCGACAGATCTTGGAATAGATCTCCATCAGCGGCTCCACCCGATCATAGGCTGCCTGTTCGCCGCCGCACATGATCGACAGAACTCCGTTCTCGGCCCCTGCCTGTCCGCCCGAAATCGGCGCGTCAACAAAGGACACCCCATGCCCCTGCGCGATTTCATGCAGCTCGATGGTAACATCCGCCGACACGGTGGTGTGATCGACAAAGACACTGCCGCTGCTCATACCGGCAAAGGCCCCATCGTCGCCCAGACAAACGCTGCGCAAATCATCATCATTGCCGACACAGGCCATCACGAATTCCGCACCCTCCGTCGCTTGGCGTGGTGTCGCCGCCCAGGTTCCCCCATGTTGCGACGTCCAGGCTTCGGCTTTGGCCGAGGTGCGATTGTAGACCGTAACCTCATGTCCGGCGGCCAACAAATGCCCTGCCATCGGATACCCCATGACGCCCAATCCCAAAAACGCGATCTTTGCCATACACTTTTCCCTTGTCTGATCATTTCCTAAGTTGGTGCCACCCTATCAACCTTGCCCACGAGCGCAATCGGGGGCAAGAAGGGCAAGGCGCTGTAAACCGGGAGATTGAAACACATGGGCAAAGTTTTTCGGTGGCTCCTGCGCCTGACAGCCGGTCTGATCTTCCTCGTCATTCTGGGCGTTGGGCTGGTGTATTACCTGGCCGCGCAATCGTTGCCCGACTATGATCAAACCCTGTCTGTCACCGGGTTGAACGCACCAGTTGAGATTATCCGCGACAATGCCAATGTCCCGCATATTTTTCCGGATCAGGACGGGGACGACAACGACGCCTATTTTGCCTTGGGATATGCCCATGCTCAGGACCGCCTGTGGCAAATGACCATGCTGCGCCGCACGGCCCAGGGACGCCTGTCGGAGGTTTTCGGTTCGCGTACTCTGCGTATTGACCGATTGCTGCGCCGGTTGGATCTGTATCGGTTGTCGCTCAGCTCGGTTTCGGCGCAGACACCAGAAACGCTGAGCGCGCTGAACGCGTATGCCGCCGGCGTCAACGCCCGGCTCGCCGAAATCAACGACAAGGCGCTGGGACGCGGTGCGCCCGAAATGTTCCTGTTCAATGCGCCAGTCGCCCCCTGGCAACCGGCTGATTCCATTGCGATCATAAAGATCATGGCCCTGCAGTTGTCCGGCCACCTCGAAGCCGAGGTACTGCGCGCACGCACCTCTCTGATGCTGGATGATCCGGCACGGCTGGCAGATATTCTGCCCGACGCCCCCGGAACCGGGATCGCTGCGCTGCCTGAATATGCCACCCTGTTTCCTGATCTGCCCCGGTTTGCCGCGACGGCCCCGATGCCTGATCTGGCCCTGTCCCCCTTCCCCAAACGCGGGTTGGCCGGAGCCTCCAACGCCTGGAGCGCTGCCCCGTCGCGCTCGGCCTCGGGGGGCACGCTTTTGGCCAACGACCCGCATCTGGGGTTTTCAGCACCAGCGATCTGGTATCTGGCCCGGCTCGAATTGGCCAGCGGCGGCGTCATTGGCGCCACCATCCCCGGTGTCCCCGCGGTCATGACGGGGCGCAGCGGTCGGCTGGGATGGGGGTTGACCTCCTCCTATCTCGACGATCAGGACGTGTTCATCGAAAAGCTGAACCCGCAAACCCCCGAAGAGTATCTGACGCCCGACGGCTATAAACCCTTTGAAAGCCGCCCGTCCATCATTCGGATCAAGGGGGAACAACCCATTACATTGACCCTGCGCTGGACCGAAAACGGCCCCGTGTTGCCCGGCACCCATTACAGCCTGGAAACCGTGACCCCGCCCGGCCATGTGGCTGCTTTGGGCTGGACTGCACTCAGCGATCAGGACACCACCATCGGTGCCGCCTTGCAGCTGATGAGCGCTGCAAATGTGCACGAAGCCATCCGCATTGCCGAGGGGTTCATTGCACCTTCGCAAAATCTGTCACTTGTTGATCAGACCACCATTGCGATGAAGACCATCGGCGTTATCCCAAATCGCAATGCTGCCCACCAAAGCAAGGGCCGCCTGCCCAGCCAGGGATGGCGCGTTGAGAACCGATGGCGAGGTCGGGCATCCTTTGCCTCCAACCCACAATTCGTCAGCCCCCGGGGTGGAATTCTGGGCAATACCAACAACAAGATCCTCGAACGACCGTTTCCCAACCATGTTTCTTATGAATGGGGCGATACCCAGCGCATACATCGTTGGGAAAAACTGATGCAGAACCGTCAGGTTCACACGCGTGAAAGCTTTATCGAAGCGCAATTGGATACGGTCAGCTATACCGCCCGAACCCTGCTGCCACTGATCGGGGCCGACCTGTGGTTCACGGGTGAACCCGCTGCCGAAGGCACCCCTGAACGCACACGCCAGGACGCTTTGGACCTATTGGCGGAATGGAATGGAGAGATGAACGAACATCTGCCCGAACCTCTGATCTATTCGGCCTGGATTCGGGCGCTGCAGAAACGCCTGATTGTCGACAACCTGGGGCCATTGGCCCAGGAGTTCACTCAGGTCGAACCCCTGTTCATCGAACGTGTGTTCCGCAATGTAGACGGGGCTGGCCAATGGTGCGACGTGCGCCAAAGCGCACCAATCGAAACCTGCACGGACATGTCCCGGCTGGCGTTGGACGATGCGCTGATCTGGATACAGGACCGCTATGGAAATCAGCTGGAATCCCTGCGCTGGGGGGATGCCCATCAGGCCACCCACGATCACCCGGTTTTGGGGACGGTCCCGGTGTTGCGGTATTTCGTGAATATCCGCCAATCGACCAGCGGCGGAGACAATACCCTGCAACGCGGGCGCGGCTCTGGCACAGATCCGGCCCCATTCCAGAATGTGCATGGCGCTGGATATCGTGGTGTTTATGATTTTGCCGACCCGGACAGTTCGGTTTTTGTCACATCAACCGGGCAATCCGGCCACTTTCTGTCACGTTACTATGATGATCTGGCACAGCTGTGGCGTCGCGGCGAATACATCCCGATGTCCCTGGATACCGAATTGGCGCGCGCCGCAGCCGTGGGCGTGACCGTTCTCACGCCACCCCCCTAAAGCAGGCACAGTTGGGTTTGCCCCGACCGCGCCCGCGAGGGGTGCAAAAGTTTTAAAAAAACTTTTGGCAAGAATTTTTCCTAAAATTCTTGCCCTTTGGATCGGTAAGTCAGACACCCCACAATCAGAGGCTTTGGAATTGAGCCTTTTGCTTTTCCGTCCACAAAACCGTAATCCTGAAACCGGTTTCGGTTTGTTCCTCAGCCTGAACAATATCCTGTTGAAACAACCAGGCGCGTTGCTTGCCATCAACAAAATTCAGCTCCAGTTCGGCTTCGTGCCGACTGCCTTGCAGGACCTCGGAGATTTCAGCCAGAAGATCCTCCAGCCCCTCACCCGTCAATGCCGAAATGGCGTGCAACCCGTCTTCGCGTTCAGCGCGAGATCGACGCGCATCGGCCTGATCTTCCGGCAATTGGTCCAGCTTGTTCCACACTTCGATCTGAGGGCGGCTGTCATCGACGCCCAACGACGACAGAATTGTCTCGACATCTTTGGCCTGCGCGTCGGATTCTTCATGCGAAATATCGCGCACATGAAGAATCAGATCTGCTGCCAAAACCTCCTCGAGCGTGGCGCGAAAGGCCGCGACCAATTCGGTTGGCAGGTCCGAAATGAACCCCACCGTGTCGGACATGATGACTTCAAATCCTTCGGGCAGCTGCACCCGGCGCATGGTCGGGTCCAAGGTGGCAAACAACATGTCCTTGGCCATCACATCGGCCCCGGTCAATCGATTGAACAGCGTCGATTTTCCGGCGTTGGTATAGCCGACCAATGCCACAATCGGATAGGGCACTTTGGCCCGGGCGGCACGGTGAAGGGTCCGGGTCTTGATCACCTTGGCCAATTGACGGCGCAGGTTGATCAACTGGTCATCAATGGCTCGGCGGTCCGCTTCGATCTGGGTTTCACCAGGACCACCGACAAAGCCCAAACCGCCTCGTTGGCGTTCCAGGTGGGTCCAGGCACGCACAAGGCGGGTCCGCTGATAAGACAGCGCTGCCATCTCCACCTGCAACACACCTTCGCGGGTGCGGGCACGATCCGAAAAAATCTCAAGGATCAAACCGGTTCGGTCCAGGATCTTGACCTTCCAGGCTTTTTCCAGATTGCGCTGTTGCACAGGGGTCACCGGCCCATCAATCAGGACCAGTTCGACCTCATTGTCGTGGAACAGCTCTTTGAGCTCTTCGATCTTGCCGGATCCAAACAGCCAACCCGGATGGGCGCGCGGCAAGCGCACGACCTTGGATCCGACCACATCGAGATCTGGCAACGCAGCGGCCAGTGCCACGCCCTCATGGATCGCGGCTTCGGCATCTCGGCGATGCTGTTCATTGCGGATATCCGGATACAGCACCCAGGCCCGGGTGCGCACCCTATCATGCTCCATCAAGAGGCGTCTTCACCATCATAAAGGTTGATCGGCTGCGCAGGCATGATGGTCGAAATCGCGTGTTTGTACACCAACTGCGACTGTCCGTCACGGCGCAGCAATACGCAGAAATTGTCGAACCAGGTGATCACACCCTGCAGTTTGACACCATTGATCAGGAAAATCGTGACCGGGACCTTGGTTTTTCTAACGTGATTCAGGAAGGCATCCTGAAGATTCTGTCTGTCCGAAGCCATATTTTGTTATCTCGCCTTTGTTCTTGCAACGCGCTGCGGAACTCCGCGCCCCTCTGAACGATGAGTATGAAGCGTGATTTCAAGAGTTTCCAGCCGAAAAATAACATTTCCAACATGGATCATAAACAAACTGCGCATCACCCGCGCCACAGGTTCGGTGTGATCAACGCGATCAATGCCAGGGTTTCCAACCGTCCCAACACCATGGCAAAACACAAAACCACCTTGGACGCGACCGGAAGCGACGACAGATGAATCGGGGTTTCCGCCGCCGTTGTCACCAAAGGACCCGTGGTCGACAGTGCTGCGATCGACAGGACCAGCGCCTCTTCGAATCCTGACCCCAACGCAGCAAGGACGATGCTGATCACGGCCAATGACACGGCAAACAGCATAAAGAACACCCAGGCCACAAACGCGCCGTCGCGCTGGATTCGGCGGCTCCCCGCCCCATCACCGCTGACAGAAGACGGGTGCACCAGTCGTTCCATTTCGCGCAGTCCGTTCAAATACAGCGCATAGACGCGCAGCAATTTGACGCCTCCAGCCGTGGTCGCGACGCCGCCGCCAATCACAGATAGGCCCAACAGGATCATGCCCGGTGTTCCCAGACCGGACCATTGCTGAGCCTGGTTCCAATCAGCGCTTTCGAACCCGGTGGTCGACAGGAACGACATGATCGTAAACATGGCACCCCAAAAGGCGCGAAACGCCTGGGCGCTGTCTTCGTTGGCGTTGACATCATAGGCGGCCAACCAATGTCGCAGAAACAGCGCAATCGGCAGCCCCAACACCAGAATCAAACCAATCCTGAACTCGGGATCCTTGTCCAAACGCCCACCGCCCACAGTCACCGTGTCATTGGAAAAGGTCAGTCGCGACAGGGCAAAGAACATGAACAGGAACACGACGGCCTCGCCGCCAAAGCCGGAGGCCGAGTTCTGCAAACCACCGATCGGGGAAATCCCGGAGGTGGCCATCACCGACATTGCGTGACACAGCCCCACTAACGACGTGTCCCCGCCCACCACCAGCAGGACCCAGATCGCGACCGTCAACCCGGCATAAATGGGCCCCAACGTGCGCGTCACCCGGAACAGCAACCGGCGCGGGCTTGCCCGTTCCATCTGAACGGGAGCGGCGGTGGCCCGGCCCGGTTCACCGCGCGCCGTTACTTCGAATCCCCCCAGCGACAAAGGGGCCAGAATGGCCGAGGCCGCCACCCACATCAGAAATCCACCCAGCCAGCCAACCATCGCCCGCCACAGATGCAGCGGTGCCTGCAATCGGCCGGGGTCTTCGAACACATTCGCCCCTGTGGTGGTCACCGCGCTGACCATATCGAAATAGGCATTCAGAAAGCTGGTATTCTTCAACGCGTCATGCAGCGGAATCGCCAGAAACAACGGCAGCACGGAAAAGGTGGCAAGCAAAGTCAGCAACTGGCCCAGCAGACCATATTTTGGCGTCCGGTTCCCCATCGCCAAAGCAATCAGCGTGACACAGATCAGACCGATGATTCCCGAGTAGAAAAAGCTTTGACCGACCCGGTGTTGATCCAGAACCAGCGCATAGCTGGCCGGGATCCACATGGACAGCGCCGAAATTCCCCAGATAACCAGAAACAGAGGCATCCGCGCCAGGACACTGATATTTGCCTTGCCGCCCCTCATGACATCAGAAAAAGTCGATCGAGACCTGCATCAGGCGTTCAACCTCAGGCACGTCCTTGGCCATGGCAAAAATTGCCACGACATCCCCATCTTCGATCCGCAGCGACCCGGTTGGGCGCACGACCTCGTTGCCCTTGCGTACAGCCCCAACCAGAACCCCCTCGGGAAAATCAATGTCCCGCAACGCCTGTCCCGCCATGGGCGACGTCGACATGACTTCGGCCTCGATCACCTCGGCCTCGGCGTCACCCACAGAATAAACCTGACGCACCCGACCATGGCGGATGTGCCGCAGGATCGAGCTGACAGTGGTGGCGCGCGGGTTGATGTAGGCATCGATCCCCAGCGGAGTCATCAGCGGCACCAGCGTGGGATCGTTGATCAGGGCAATGGCAAAAGGGCACCCTTCTGCCTTGGCCCGTACAGCGGCCAGCAAGTTCGTCTTGTCATCATCCGTCACGGCCAACATTGCATCGGCGCGTTCGATCCCGGCCTCGCGCAGCAGGGCGCTGTCCAGACCGTCCCCGTTCAACACGATTGTCCGCTCCAATGCCTCGGCGGCACGTTCGGCGCATTTGCGGTCACGTTCGATGACCTTGGCCCGAACCCGCCAAGTGCTTTTCTCCAGCGCGATTGCCACTTCGAGCCCGACATTGCCGCCCCCAACCAGCACCACCCGGTCCTGTCGTTTTTGCGTTTTGCCAAAAATTTCGAGCGTACGGGCCACATCATCCACATGGGTAAAAACATAACAGTCATCGCCCACAAACAGCTGGTCACCCGGTTCAGGGGCAAACAGTGTGCCTTCCCGGCGCACCCCGACCACAATTGACCGCAGAGTGGAAAACAGATCCGTCAATTGGCGCAGTGGCGTATTCACCACCGGGCAATCTTCCTGGATCGTGATCCCCAACAATTGCGCCTGACCTTCCATGAAGGTTTCGGTGTCAAAGGCCGCCGGAGCCGACAGACGGCGCATGGCAGCGGCTGCAACTTCGCGTTCGGGGCTGATCACCACGTCGATCGGCAGATGATCGCGGCGGTACAGGTCAGAATAGATCGCTGTCAGATAGGATTGCGACCGCAGCCGCGCGATCTTGCGCTGGATTGAAAAGACGGAATGTGCCACCTGACAGGTGACCATATTGACCTCATCCGAATGGGTGGCGGCGATGATCATATCCGCGTCCCGCGCGCCGGCCTGATCCAGGACATCCGGGTATGAGGCAAAACCCGCGATCCCCTGCACATCCAGCGTTTCGGTGGCCCGCCGGACCAAATCAGGATTGCTGTCCACCACGGTCACATCGTTCAATTCACCAGACAGATGACGCGCAATCTGCCAGCCAACCTGACCCGCACCGCAAATGATGACCTTCATGTTTTCATGCCCTCTGGCCTGAAGTTCTGGCCGATCCCCGGTTTCGCAGGGTCACAGGTCCCTGCACCGGTGTCGGATTTCGCCGTTCCCTGAAATGACAGATGGGCCCGACAGGGTCAATTCAATTGTCGTGCGCCTTTGGCGATGCAATAATTGTCAAATGACAAGAATCCATTTTCTTTGCGGGATGTTACCAGTTGTGCTGATGACTGCCTGTTCCCCGTTGGCCATCTACTACAAACCCGGTGTTGCAGTCCAAAAGCTGCAATCCGATACCGACGCCTGCGAGGTCAGCGCGCTGAAAGACGCCCCTGTCGCCAACCAGATCCGCCAAACACCCGCCCGCTATATCCCCGGGCGTCGGATCTGCAACGGGTTGGGTCAATGTACGTCCAGCCCCGGCTATTGGGTGCCAGGATCCTATTACACCGTGGACGTGAACAAAGGTTTGCGCCAGCGGCGAAACGACAGCTGCATGGCTGCCAAAGGATACCAACCTGTGTCGATCTCCCAATGTCCGCAACGGGTGGCCAATTCTGCCCCGCCCGGCGCGACCTCCCGTTTGCCCGATCTGACCGACACGTCCTGCGTCATCCGCAATAACGACGGCAGTTTTCAAATCGTCGACCAGGGCTGACCCTCAGCCCTGTGTCTCACATCTCACTGTCTGCGGTTTCTTCGTCCAGATGCGCGATCCGGGCACCGGATTTGTTCGAGGTGACAACCCCCAGAGACTTGAGCTTGCGGTGCAAGGCGCTGCGCTCCATTCCGACAAATGAAGCCGTGCGGCTGATGTTGCCGCCAAACCGGTTGATCTGAGTCAGCAGATATTCGCGTTCAAAGGCTTCGCGGGCTTCGCGCAATGGCAGGGTTGCCAACGCACCGGACAGAACCACACGCCCATCATCGGTTTTGGGTTCTTCGTCATTGGGCAACTCACGGGCTTCGATGGGTCCCGCCCCATCCCCCAGGATCAACACCCGTTCGATCAAATTCTTCAACTGGCGTACATTTCCGGGCCAGTTCATCGTTTGCATCAGCGCCTCGGCTTCTTCGGATACTTCACGCAGCGGCAAACCCTGGTTTTCGTGGAACATCTCGATGAAGTAGGCCGCCAGCACCGGGATATCCTCGCGTCGATCGGCCAGCGACGGTACGGCAATCGGCACCACGTTCAACCGATGATACAATTCCTGACGGAAGCGATCGGCGGCGATCTCGGTTTCGAGGTTTTTGTTGGTCGACGAAATCACCCGCAAATCCACCTTGATCTTGTCGCCGCCGCCGACCCGTTGGAATTGCTGATCGACCAGGACTCTCAGGATTTTCGATTGCGTACCCAACGGCATGTCGGCCACTTCATCGAAATAGACAACGCCCCCATGGGCCTGTTCCAGCAGACCTGGTTCGACGCCACGCTCCTGGCTTTCGCGACCAAACAGCATCTCCTCCATTCGGTCGGGTTCGACCCCGGCACAGTTCACCGTAATGAACGGTGCCCCGGCCCGGTTGGAATTGGTGTGGATGAAACGTGCGGCGATTTCCTTGCCAACACCGGCAGGGCCGCTCAACATCACACGACCGTTGGATTTGGTCACCTTTTCCAACTGGCCCTGCAGCGTCCGGAAGGCTGCGGAGGTTCCGATCATATCGGCTCCGCCCGTATCCTTGCGTTTGAGTTCGGTGTTTTCGCGGCGCAGACGCGAGGTTTCCATGGCGCGCCTGATCACCACCATCAACTGGTCGATGTTAAAGGGCTTTTCGATGAAGTCATACGCCCCCTGTTTGATCGCAGCCACGGCGATTTCGATGTTGCCATGGCCGGAAATGATCACCACTGGCACCTCGGGGTAATCCCGTTTCACCGTTTTCAGGATGTCGATTCCATCCATCTGGCTGTCTTTGAGCCAGATATCCAGAATCAACAGCGCAGGGGGTTCCGAGGTGATTTCGGCCATGCATTCATCCGAATTCCCTGCCTTGCGCGTGGCATAGCCTTCGTCTTCCAGAATATCCGAAACCAGCTCGCGAATGTCGCGTTCGTCATCAACGACCAGAATATCACTCATGTCAGTCCTGCCTTCACTGTATTGCTTTTGGACATGGACGCATCGCCTGACGTCTCATGCACGGATGCGGGCAAACGGATCACGGCCATGGCGCCATAATGATCCTGCCCGCCGAACACCGGTGCATCCTGCAATTGCAGGGTGCCACCGTGTTCTTCGATGATTTTCTTGACGATTGGCAACCCCAATCCGGTGCCTTCGTCGCGGGTCGTCACGTAGGGTTCAAACAATCTCGCCCGATCTTCGGGCAGACCGATCCCATTGTCTGCGATGGTAATTTCATACCCACCCGCATGAGGTTTCAACGCGACGTGAACCTGTGGTTCCAACTTATCCGGAGCGCCCTTTTCCTTAAGCGTTTCAATGGCCTCTCCTGCATTCTTGATCAAATTCGTCAACGCCTGACCAATCATGGTTGCGTCCAATTCCGCCAAACATGGCCCAGCGGGCAAATCGGCGTGAACGGTCAGATCCGGTTGCCCTGACTGCTGCAACACCACGGCGTCGCGCACCAAAGCGTTCAGGTCTTCTTCACGCCGTTCCGGTTCCGGCATTCGAGCAAATTTTGAAAATTCATCGACGATGCGACGCAGATCATTGGTCTGTCGCACGATCACATCCGTCATATTCTGAAGCTGATCGCTGTTCTCCTCTCCCAGCTTGGGGGCGAATTTGCGTTTGATACGCTCTGCGCTCAGCTGGATGGGGGTCAGCGGGTTCTTGATTTCATGTGCAATGCGGCGCGCCACATCTCCCCAGGCGGCCATGCGCTGTGCGCTGACCAGATCCGTCACATCATCAAAGGCAACAACATACCCTTCGAGCCGCCCGTTTTCGTTGCGTCGGGTCGACATCCGCACCAGCAGATTTTCCAACCTGCCCTGACGGGTTACCTTGATTTCATCCTGTGCCACTTCAGAGCCCGACGCTTTCAGCCCTTCGAACAAGCTTCCGAATTCCGGGACTGCAACGGCCAACGCCAGAGATTGCTCATCACCCGACCAGCCCAACAACCGTTCAGCCGATCTGTTCACAAACGTCACCCGCCCATCGGAATCGAGCCCCACCACACCGGATGTGACCGACGTAAGCACAGAGTCGAACAACCGACGGCGGCGTTCGATCTGACGGGTGTTTTCCAGCAGCGTGTCCCGCTGCCCCTTCAGCTGCAATGTCATCTGATTAAAGAAACGGCCCATCTGGGCAATCTCGTCGTCGCCCTCTTCTTCGATCACCTGTACGTCCAGATCCCCGGCACCCACGCGTTGTGCAGCGGTCATCAGGCGTCCTACGGGGCGCGACAGACGTTCAGCAAACCACAACCCCAACCAGACCGCAGCCAGAATCAGGATGACCGCGAACCCCAGATATAAAAGGCCGAATTCAAAAACCACCCGGCCCCGTTCGCTTTCCAATTGCTGGTACAGCAGGACAGTCTGTTTGGTGTCATCCAGAAGGCTCAGAATGTCGCCATCCACATCGCGACTGACGTATAGAAAGCGATCCACAAAGGCTTCGAGCGGCACCAGAGCCCGGAATTCGTTGTTGTCCCAGTCCTGAATGATGGTCAGCCCGTTTTCGCTGGCCTGATCCAGATGCTCGGACGACGGTTTTTCAAAATCAAACAGATACGACTGCTCACCGCGGGCGCGGATGGATCCGGTTCCGTCGATCACATAGGCCTCGCGCAGGCCCCGCTGGATCTGACCTTGACCTTGGACCAGGGTCTGGCGCAATTCAGCGTCGCTGATCAGAAACACCCGGTTGCGGCTGTTGTCCAGAAACCGCGCCAGCGCGATCGCATCTTGGCTCAGGTCAGCGCGGTGTTCCTGTTCATAGGCTTCCGCCGCAGCCAGCGAATTGCCAACCACCTGGCGGACCCGTTCGGAAAACCACCCCTCCAGCCCGATGTTGACCGTCAGACCGGCAAACACCGCCACCGTGACGGTCGGGATCAGCGCCAACAGCCCAAACACCCCGATCAATCGCAGGTGCAGGCGGGAACCCGCCGATTTGGCCCGGCGCGCAGCGATCAAACGCCCTACCTGCCCCAGAACCAATGCCGCGACCACCAGCACATAGACCAGATCGGCCAACAGAATCATTCGCAGCGCCGTCGCGCGGGTCCCCAAATCAAAGGGCCCCAAAACCAGGAAGGTTGCCAACGCCAGAATAGGCCCCAAAAGCACAAGGCCCAAGGTGCCAACATTGCGGGCCCGACGGGTTCTACGCCACCGATTCAACGCAAAAAACGGTCCGGATTGTGACCGAAGTGCCACGAGCTGCCCTCATCCTGATGTGGCGCCCATTGGGCGCACCGCCATATGTCGTGGTCTTTTCCAGATCAGCACGAGCACTGACACTGGTTCGCCACGGTTCTGTGGCGATATTACATCAGTTTGCGACGGCGTGTCACCTCAATATCCAGGTCAGTGATCTTCTTGCGCAGCGTATTGCGATTGATCCCCAGAAGATCGGCGCATTTTGCCTGGTTCCCCCCCGAGGCATCCAGCGCGATTTCGATCAGCGGCAGTTCCAGTTCCCGCAGCACCCGCGCGTATAATCCTGACGGCGGCATCATGTCCCCATGCAGGTCGAAATAGCGTCGCAGATGGCGGGCCACCGAATCCGACAGTTTTTCACCATTGTTGATCCCGGAAACCGGCGCGGGGCCGGCCTGGGGGCCCAGACCCATCTCGACCTCGGTTTCGGTGATTTCTTCGGCCCGGCTGGTATATCCCAGGCGGCGCACCGCATTCTCCAACTGGCGCACGTTGCCCGGCCAGGCATGGGAGCGCAGTTTTTGTCGGGCGGCCTCGCTGAAATATCGTTTCGGAGCCCCTTCAATTTCGGCCCGTGTCAAAAAATGTTCAGCCAACAACGGAATGTCTTCGACCCGTTCACGCAATGCAGGAACATGGATCAGCGTGCCGTTCAAACGATAGAACAGATCCTGGCGCAGCTTGCCGTCTTCCATCAGCGGTTGCAGATCGACCTGGCTGGTCGCCATGAACCGAGGCGACCGATCCCCCGGCATGTCCATCATTCTGACGATTCTGGCCTGCGCGGAATCCGACAGATCAGCGATTTCGTCAAACAGAATGGTGCCGCCCCGTGCCCGTTCCAACAGGCGCATCGGCCCTTCCAGGTCCATCAGTTCCGCTTCTTCTGCCAGAACAAAGGCCTGGGACCGGCGATCTGACAGGTCGTGAATGGTTTTTGCAATCAACGATTTGCCGACACCGCTTTCGCCTGTGATCAGGATCGGCAGGTCGGTATTCATCATCCGCGCCACCACCCGATACAGCGACTGCATGATTTCGGTTCGCCCCACCAACGGCAATTCTTCGGGGCGGTCCATGTCATTGTCGGATGGTGCAGACGCCGAGATCACGCGACGCTGACTGAGCGCCTTGGCGGTGCGTTTCATCAGGTCCGGCAGGTCAAAGGGCTTGGGCAAATAGTCATATGCCTCGGCCTCCGCGGCCTTGATCGCGGTCATGATGGTGTTCTGGGCCGAAATCACGATCACCGGCAACCCGGGCCGGTCCTCGGCGATCTTTGGCAGCATTTCGAGCCCGTTTCCGTCCGGCATCATCACGTCCGAAATCACCAGATCGCCCTTGCCCTCGCTCACCCAGCGCATCAGCGTCGTCAACGAGCTTGTGGCGTGCACCTTGCACCCGGCACGCGTCAGGGCCTGGGTCAGAACGGTGCGGATCGTGCGGTCGTCATCAGCGACCAGAACGGTGCCATCCATGGTATTGTCTCCTGTTTACTCCGACTGCAACGCATCGCGCGGGGCGCGCGGCAACGACAGGCGGAAAATCGTGCACCCCGGTTCGCTGGTGACCGTGATCCAGCCACCGTGGTCTGATATGATCTTGGACACCAACGCCAAACCCAACCCGGTCCCGTTTTCCCGCCCCGACACAAATGGATCAAAAATATCGCCTTTGATCTTGTCCGGCAGCCCCGGCCCATCATCGGAAATCTCGATCTGCAACGGCAGAGACGATGCGCCACCTTGTTTGTTTCGCAGTCGAAAGGAATGTTCAAAATAGGTGCGAATTCTGATGCACCCTCCTTTTGAATCAGCGGCTTCCGAGGCGTTCTTTAGGAGATTCAAAACCACCTGCAACAATTGATCCGGATCACCATATGCCATCGGCAGGGACGGATCGTAATCTTCGACAATCGTCATATGCGCGCCAAACCCCAATTGGGCAGACCGGCGCGCCCGGTCCAGGACATCATGCAGGTTAACCGGTTTTCGGTCTGGTTCCGACAGGTTTCCGAATTGTTCCACCTGCTCCAGCAACTTTACGATACGCTGGCATTCGGCGACGATCAGATCGGTCAGTTCGACGTCTTCGCGTCCGACATTCATCGACAGCAATTGCGCCGCGCCAGTGATCCCCGCCAGCGGGTTCTTGATCTCATGTGCCATCATTTCGGCCATGCCAATTGCGGATTGCGCCGCCGATTTGACCGAATGGTTCTGGGTCATGCGTCCGGCCAATTCGCGCGGCGACAGCAACATCAGCATCTTGCCCGGATGCCCCTGCACCGGTGCCACCTGAATCGAGCAATGCAGCGGGCCGCGATGTCCCGTCCCGACATCAGCGTCATTCACAAACAAAGGCGTGCCATTGTCGCGTGACCGGGCCATTGTATCGGCAATCGGCGGGTCGATCTGGATCAAAGTCCAGATATTGTTGCCAGTGATCGTTCGGCTCGACGCGTTGACAAACCCTTCGCCCGCCGAATTCACATCCGTCACCCTGTCGTGTTCGTCAACGACAAAGGCGGGAACCGGTAACGAGGTCCAGATGGCACCGTTGAAACTCATGCGGCCACCTGCCCGCCCTGATCGCTCAAGGCATCCGGCAGCAAAGCCAGAACCTGCCCCGGGTCCTTTTGCGTCAAAACAGCGCGACGCAGCTGGGTGCCTGTGCCGGCCCGGTCCATGTACCAGCCCAGATGCTTGCGTGCGACACGCAGGCCCAGATCAGGCCCATAAAAGGCCAGCATGGCGCGATAGTGGTCACAAACCAGTTCAATCAACGCAGATCCAGAGGGGATTTCGGGTTTAGGCGCGCCCCACAGGTCATGGGCGATTTCGGCCAACAGCCATGGTCGCCCCTGGGTTCCGCGTCCCACCATGACGCCATCCGCGCCGGATTGCTCCTGTGCCCGGGCCGCATCGGCGCTGTCAAGAATATCTCCGTTGGCCAGAACCGGCACGCTGACCGCGTTCTTGATGGCGCGAATGGCCGCCCAATCGGCCTGCCCCTTGTAAAACTGACAGCGGGTGCGGCCGTGGATTGTCACCATCTGCACACCTGAATCCTGCGCGCGACGCGCAACGTCGGCGGCATTCAGGCTGTTTTCATCCCACCCCAACCGGGTTTTCAGGGTCACCGGTACATCGACCGCCGCCACCACGGCGTCGATCAGGCGCAGCGCGTGATCCGGCGTTTTCAACAGCGCCGAGCCGGAAAATCCGCTTGTGACCTTTTTTGCCGGACACCCCATGTTGATGTCGATGATCCGGGCTCCGCGCCCAGCAACCTGACGGGCAGCTTCGGCCATCCAATGGGTTTCACGGCCCGCCAACTGTACGGCGGTGTTTTCCACATCTGCGCTCAGCTCGGCCCGTTCGCGCACCCCGGGTTTGGCCTGGACCATTTCCTGGCTCGCGACCATTTCGCTGACCATCAACCCGACCCCAAACGACCGGACGAGATCGCGAAACGGACGATCCGTGATTCCCGCCATGGGGGCCAGCGCAATGGGCGGGTTCAATGCCGTGGATCCGAGGGTGAAAGACAAGCGCCTATTCCTTGTGCAGTTGTGGTGAACGTAACGAAGCCCCGGATATGCAGCAATGACAGGAGGGGATTCAATGCCCATGAATTATGCATTTGCACAAAAATTAGGCGCATAACCTCGGGTGATTGCCTCGGTTTGCATCACAGCATAAACAGATCCGGTATCAGACTCCGGAGATCCCAGATGACCACAGCTGCCCTGATCGTGGCCGCCGGGCGCGGCCAGAGGGCCGGTGGCGGCCTGCCGAAACAATGGCGCCCGCTTGCCGGCAAACGGGTAGCGGACTGGACCTTGGAGCGGTTTCGAGCGGCGGGCCTGCCGCTGATCGTATTGGTTCTGAACCGCGATGACAGGCAATATTGGGATGAATTTGAAGCCCACTCTGACATCATTCTTGCCCCGGGTGGCACGGACCGGGCAGGTTCGGTGCAAAACGGGCTCAAGGCGCTTGAGGGGCGCGGGATCGACAAGGTGCTGATCCACGATGTGGCCCGCCCCTGTGTCTCTCCGGCTCTTATCCATGCCGTAGAGGCGGCATTGTACAGCGCCCCGGGCGCGGCCCCCGGGCTGGCCGTTACCGATGCGCTTTGGACGGGGGATGCAGGTCAGGTCACCGGCACCCGCAACCGGGACGGGTTGTACGCCGCCCAGACCCCACAAGGGTTTCGCTATGATGCCATTTGTCAGGCACATCTTACCCATCGCGGTGGCGCGGCAGATGATGTAGAGGTCGCGCGTGATGCCGGGTTCACCGTTGCCATCGTTCCGGGCGAGGCCGACAACCTGAAAATCACCCGCCCCGAGGATTTCGCCCGGGCGGAACAGATTCTGACACAAGACCGCCGGGGAGCCGAGATGGATATCAGACTGGGCAATGGATATGACGTACACCGCTTTGGCCCTGGCGACAGCGTGATCCTGTGTGGGGTCGAAATCCCCCATGACCGCACCCTTCAGGGTCATTCCGATGCTGACGTGGGTATGCATGCCGTGACAGATGCAATCTATGGTGCGCTGGCACAGGGCGACATCGGTCGTCATTTCCCGCCATCAGATCCGCAATGGAAGGGGGCGGCCTCTGAAATCTTTCTACGCCACGCCGCCGATTTGGCCCGCAACATGGGTTTCACCCTGTCCAACATCGATTGCACCCTGGTCTGTGAATACCCCAAGGTCGGCCCCCACGCCGCCCAAATGCAGCAGGAAATGGCCCGAATTCTGGACATCGACCCGGATCGGGTGTCAATCAAGGCAACGACATCGGAACGTCTGGGGTTCACCGGACGCGGCGAAGGTATCGCGTCGATCGCCACGGCAGCGTTGGTGAAATCATGAAACAGCTGGCGCATATGATCGGCACCGTTTGTGGCGTCGGCCACATCCGCCCTGCCCCTGGTACCTGGGGATCGGCTGTGGCCCTGCCACTGGCCTGGGCACTGCATACATTGGGTGGGTTTCCATTGTTGTTGATGGGGACCGCATTTGCTCTGATCGTCGGGATCTGGGCCACCCGGGAATATACGTCGCATGGGGGCGACCATGATCCGTCCGAAATCGTGATCGACGAAGTGGCCGGACAATTTACAGCACTGCTTCCGCTCAGCTATGCGGCCTGGGCTCATGACATCCCGGTCCTTGCCATGTGGCCGGGTTGGATCGCCGCGTTTGTGCTGTTTCGCCTGTTCGACATCACCAAACCCGGACCCATCGGTACCGCAGACCGGCGCGGGGATGCCCTGGGCGTGATGCTGGATGACATCATTGCGGGTGTTTTTGCCGCCATCGGGGTCATGGCATTGGCCGGGGTGTGGCATGGGGTCATGGGCCAATGACCGCTGTTGACGTCACCGACCTGATCGCCCGTGCCACCCGCGCAAAAGTCATGATTACCACCGCCGAAAGCTGTACCGGGGGGTTGATCGTCGCGGCGCTGACCGACATTCCCGGCTCTTCTGCCGTCGTGGACCGCGGGTTCGTCACCTATTCCAATCAGGCCAAGATGGAGATGCTGGGCGTGCAGGCCGAAACACTGACCGCCCATGGCGCGGTTTCGCAACAGGTCGCCGCCGAAATGGCGACGGGTGCGCTGACCCATTCCCCCGCGACGCTGGCGGTCTCGGTCACCGGCATTGCCGGGCCTGGCGGGTCCGAGTTCAAACCCGAAGGCCGCGTGTGTTTCGGATTGGCACAGACCGGTCAGGACACCGTTACTGAAACCATCGAATTCGGTGCCATCGGTCGCGACCATGTCCGTCAGGCCACACGGGACCACGCCCTGACTTTGCTGTCACGGGCGATTTCCCAAAGAGACCTGTAATCAGGCATGCCCCCTGCCAGGGCGCTGAAAAAACAGGCATTGCTTAAAAGGCGGCAATTTTGGGCGACTATTATCGGTCTGCCCCTTTTTTCCGCAGCTTCGCTCCGCTTGAACACCTGCCAACCCCACGGATGATGGAAAGGAACGGCAGATGAACGGAGCCGACACAGCATGGATCACGGTGGCAACCGCCCTGGTCCTCTTTATGACATTGCCTGGATTGGCGTTGTTTTACGGTGGACTTGTACGTGCGCGAAATGTGCTCAGCGTGTTCATGCATTGCTATGCGATTGCCTGTTTGATGAGCGTTCTGTGGTTCTTCCTGGGGTATTCCATTGCCTTTGGCCCCGGTGAAAGCGGGATCTGGGGCGGGTTGGACAAGGCCATGTTGTCAGGTGTCACCGTCGACAGCCTGTCGGGCACCCTGCCCGAGGTGCTGTTTTTTGCCTTTCAGATGACATTTGCCATCATCACCCCGGCCCTGATTGTAGGGGCCTATGTCGAGCGGGTCGGCTTTGGTTTTGTGCTGCTGTTTTCATCCCTGTGGATGCTGGTCTGTTATGCGCCGGTTGTGCATTGGATCTGGGGTGGCGGCATGTTGGCCGACGGCGGTATCTTTGGCGACATTGGGGTCCGTGACTTTGCCGGTGGCATCGTGGTGCATGAAACAGCCGGTCTGGCGGCGCTGATCGTGGCGTTCTTTCTGGGGCCGCGCAAACACCGCACGACCCCGCCGCACAACCCCGGGTTTGTGATGATCGGTGCCGGGATGCTGTGGGTTGGCTGGTTCGGCTTCAACGGCGGCTCGCAGCTGGCCGCAGACGGTGGCGCGGCCATGGCAATCGCCGTGACACACATCTCGGCCGCAACCGCCTCTTTGACCTGGGCACTGTGGGAAAAGATCAAATATGGCAAGGCCTCGCTGGTCGGGCTGGTCACAGGGACCATCGCCGGGTTGGCTTCGATCACCCCGGCATCCGGGTTTGTCGGTCCCATCGAGGCGTTGATCATCGGTGCCATCGCCGGGGTGCTGTGTCAGGAGGCGGTGAACCTGGTGCGCAACAAACTGAAAATCGACGACACGCTGGATGTGTTTGCGGTTCACGGTGTGGGCGGTATCTTTGGCACCATCATGATCGCGCTTTTTGGTGCGGGCACCTGGGCCGCGCAGCTGGGTGGGCTGGTCGTTGTCGGTCTCTTTACCACCATTGTCACCGTGGTTCTGGTCAAGATCTGTGCCGCAATCACGCCGTTGCGTGTCGATTTGGAAACCGAAACCAACGGTCTGGACCTCAGCGTTCATGGCGAACGCGCCTATGACATGAGCAGCTGATACCTTCAGTCAACCGCTCTCTCGGGGGCACGGAAACGGGGTCTTTACAGGCCCCGTTTTGCTATTCGGACACCAAGGCCGCCAAATCTTCGACCGCGCCGCCCCCGCGCAACAGCGACCAGATGGCGCGGGCGCTTGTTTCTCCGATCAAATTTTGGGCTTTTTCGCGCACACGCGCCTCGCGGTCCGTCATCTCCATCGGTGCGGCCAGATCATGATGAGCCTCGCGCCGCACACCGTCACGGCGCAACACCGTGACAACCGCTTCGGTTTCGCTCAGGCTGTCATCGGCTTCGACCCGGACCATGGCGCGCAGTCCCCTGACCTTGGGATCTGCACAGATCTGATCGGTATAGGAGTCGAGACGGGCGGTGTCATACCCCAGCGCCCGCATGGCCAGGACCGTCCCATAGGAAAATTTGGCCCCCAACCCGGTTGTCGGCATCGGTTGGTTGCACACGCTCATCCACCGGGGATGGGTGCGCACCGACAATTCCGCAATCTCGGGCGCGGCCAGATCCAGATCGCGCGCCGCCTCAAGCGCTGCGTGCAGCCCGTGACAGCAGGCGTGAAATTTGTGGCTGACCGTCTCGAACAACCAATGCTCCCCCAGCCCCGCCAGCGCCTTGTCGATGTCCCCCGCCCCATGATGGGTGGCCGCAAAGCCGAATTCGCCGGACATCGCGTCAGGGTTGGCCTGGAACCCCCGCGCCACCAAAAGAGCCGCCTCGACCCCGCAGGATGCGGCAAGCCCGGCATTATAGGGTTTTGCCATCGTTCCGAACTGGACCTTGAGCCCGGCTGCGCGGGTTGCTGTCAGCCCCAGAACCTGTGTCATGGCCTGTGCATCCAAACCAGCCAACCGCCCAGCTGCAACCGCGGCCCCAAAGGCCCCGGCCGTGGCGGTTTGATGAAATCCGCGCTGATAATGCCCGCGTCCCAACCACACACCGACCCGGATCGACACTTCCATCCCGACCAGCGCCGCCTCCAACACTCCGGCAATTGCACCGCCCTGGCGTTCTCCCATGGCCAATGCAGCCGGAAAAACAGCCACTGACGGATGGCCGATATGAGCAAAATGGGTGTCGTCATAATCCAGCGCATGGCTGACCGTGCCATTGACCAATGCCGCCATGCGCGCAGGCGCTGCGCCACCACCAAACAGCCGCGCCTGAGGCGCGCCGCCTTCTTCGGTGGCCTGTGCCCGCAGAATCCGCGAGACAGGTTCAGCGCTGCCCGCGCGTCCCACCGCCAGCCAGTCCAGAGCCGACAACACGGTGGTTTGTCGCGCCGGCCCCGACGGGGTTACCGGAGCGGTTGCAAAATCTGCCAGTCGGGTCGTGAAACTGTCTGCCATGTCAAAGCCCCCCTAAAGGCGGCTCAGCCATACAACTCTGCCGCGCGGTGTTCGAATGCCCGTACTATGCGATGCATCGCCTCATTGAATACAACACCGATGATGCCCTGCAATACCGCATTGCGGAACTCAAAATCGACAAAAAAGGAGACATTGCACCCTCCGTCATCGCAGCTTTCGAAACTCCAGTTGGATTTCATGTATTTGAAAGGCCCATCCAGATATTCGGTGTCGATCTTCATATCATCGGGAAACAGGGTGACACGGCTGCCAAAGCGTTCGCGAAAGACCTTGAAGGAAATCACCAGATCCGCCTCCAGCACTTCGGCCGCGCCCAACGGCGTCTTTGACCGGATCCGTGCCGCGGCACACCAGGGCAGAAACGTCGGGTATTGGGCCACATCCGCGACCAGATCGTACATCTGCTGAGCAGAATAGGGCAGATGGCGGGTTTCGGAATGCGTCGGCATCGCAACCTGTATGTTTTCTTTTGTTTCGTGGCAGCTGATGTCGTATGGATGCGCCCAAAGATCAAGGGGGGACAGATGTCACAGCGTCCATATGTCATCGACACAATGATTTCGGCCAAGACGATTGCGGCGCGGATCGAAGAGTTGAGCCGCGAAATCCATGACGAATTCGAGGGCACGGACAAGTTGATCGTGGTCGGCCTGTTGCGGGGCAGTTTCGTGTTCATCGCCGATCTGGTGCGTGAATTGGACCTCCCGATCGAAGTCGACTTCCTCGAAGCCTCCTCTTATGGAGACAGCATGCAAAGCAGTCGAGAAGTACGCATTCTCAAAGACTTGCGTGGTGCAATTGAAGGACGTGACGTGTTGGTCGTCGAAGATATCGTCGATACCGGGCATACCCTGAACCATGTCACCCACCTATTGGCAAGCCGCAATCCCGCGCGCCTTAAATCCATCGCCCTGCTGGACAAACCCAGCCGGCGCGAAGTCGATTTCCGCTCGGATTACATCGGCTTTGAAATTCCGGATGAATTTGTCGTGGGGTATGGCATCGACTATGCCCAACGCAATCGCAACCTCCCGTTTATTGGCAAGGTCCGCTTTGTCGAATAATCCCACGGCAGGGTCCGATTAACGTTTCCCAATTTTGGCAGGTGCCCCTAGGCTGACACAGATGCTCTGCCTCATCCGCCGCTTTGTCCGCCAACATTGGCAGGGCCAGATCGCGCCGCTCCCGACGGTATTGATCACCGTTCTAGGGTTGCGGATGCTGGTCTTTTCCGGTGGCGGCCTGTGGTTGATCCCGGACATTGCGCTGTTGATCTGGCAATTGGTGGGTGCCATTCGATCCTTGCGCCGCCATTTGGACAGCGGCCCGCAGTTGGTGGCCTTTTTGGCGGGCCTCGCGGTGGTTGGGGTCTGTGTGGTGCTGACGGTTCTGCCGCATCTGGACAGCCTGGCCCGGCGCAGCGCCGTGGCACCGCCGGTATGGACGCCGCGCGTGGGCGATGTGACATTGACAGGGACCACGCTTTATCTGCGCGGGCCGGTCGATTTCGACATGTTTGAAACCACACGGCAAATGCTCGCGGTCCATCCGGGCGTTACGCGATTGATTCTAAACAGCGATGGTGGGCTGATCTATGCGGCCAGGGCCGTGGCTCTGCAGGTACACCACCACCGTTTGGAGACACATGTCGACGGCACCTGTGCCTCGGCCTGCACATTGATCTTTATCGCAGGGGTCCGCCGCAGCCTGGCACCCACCGGGCGATTGGGGTTCCACGCCTACAAGCTGGACGCCCCCCAACAGCTGTTGGACCCCGTGGCTGAACAGGAAAAGGATCATGCCAGCTTTCGCGACCAAGGCGTGGACCCGGCCTTTGTTGAACAAATCAGCGATACGCCACATGATCAGATCTGGTTTCCGGATCACGATCGTCTCAGGACAGCCGGTGTCACGACCGCGCCGTAAACGGAAATCACCGATTGCCTGCTGATGTCTCGATCAGAACCGCAGCAATGGCCGCGCGGAACACTGCAACGCCGATTGGCAGCGCAGCATCAGGAAAGTCATAGTCCGGGTTGTGCAATTGTGGCTGGTCCTTGCCCGAGCCCAGCCAGAACATCGCAGCCCTGGCGGATACGCCGAACTGGCCAAAGTCTTCGGACCAGCGTTGCGGGGTGAGGTGAATTTCCGCCGGGGTTCCTGCCGTCTTACAGGCCCTATCCAGCAGCGCCACCGCCGCAGGATGATTGGTACAGGCGTCAAAAATATCGTCATAGTCGATGTCTATGTGCAAACCTTGTTCTGCGGCCACGGACCCGGCCACAGATTGTGCCTCGGCGATCAACTGTTCCATCCGGTCGTTTGTCACGGTGCGCAAAGTGGCCCAGATCTCGGCCTCGCCGGGCGCAATGCCAAAGGTCGCTTCGCCCATGCGCGCATGGGTCAAGGTCACCAGCGCATAGTCACCCCCCAGATCACCGCCCTGCCCCAGGGCCGCAAGATCTGGCAGCAACCGGACGAGAGCCCCGGCAGGCGAGATCCCGTCCTGCGGTGCTGCGGCATGTGATGTGCGTCCGGTCAACCGGATCCGCATCCCGCGCGAGGCGCAATTGGCTGGTCCGGCGCAGATCGCCACCTGCCCCAGGGCCAGCCCCGGCAGATTGTGAAGCGAAAATGCATAATCCGGCGCAATGGAGGCAAACCGCGGGTCGGCCAGGACCGCCGCCGCCCCCTTTCCGGTTTCTTCGGCGGGTTGAAACAACAGAACGACCCGACCACGCGCCAAGGGACGCGCTGCAAGCCAATCGGCCAGGCCAGCCACAATTGCCATATGCCCATCGTGACCGCACAGATGCCCGCGCCCCTCGTGGGTTGACCGATAGCGCGCCTCCGATTGCTCCGGGATCGGCAACCCATCCAGCTCACACCGGATCATGACAGTGGGTCCCGGTGTCCCGCTGTCAAACACGGCTGCAACGCCATAACCGCCCAACCCGGAAATCAGGGAATCCGGGGTGTGCCGTGTCAGGGTATCCACGATAAAGGCAGCCGTCCGCGCCTCCTGCCCGGACACTTCGGGAATCCGATGCAAGTCATGGCGCAGCTGGGTCAGCCGACGAAAAAGTTCTGGCGTCATTGCGCGCCGAGTTTGGCATTTCGCGCCGCGCGCAATTGGGCAAAATCATCGCCAGCATGATAGGACGACCGGGTCAGCGGCGTCGCGGAAACCATCAGGAACCCCTTGCCATAAGCCGCCTTTTCGTAATCCGCGAATTCTTCGGGCGTGACAAAACGATCCACGCGGTGATGTTTTGGCGTTGGCTGGAGGTACTGGCCGATGGTCAGGAAATCCACATCCGCAGCGCGCATGTCGTCCATCACCTGGCGTACGCCCTGTTCGTCTTCGCCCAGCCCCACCATGACGCCGGATTTGGTGAAAATGGTGGGGTCCATCTCCTTTACCCGCTGCAACAGGCGCAAAGAGTGGAAATAGCGCGCGCCGGGGCGTACGGTCGGGTAAAGGCCGGGCACGGTTTCCAGATTGTGATTGAATACGTCCGGCTTTGCTTCGACAACGATTTCAAGAACTTCTGGCGCGCACTTCAAGAAGTCCGGGGTCAGGATCTCAATCGTCGTCTTTGGGCTGCGGTGACGTACGGCACGAATGGTCTGGGCAAAGTGATCGGCACCACCGTCGGTCAAATCATCCCTGTCCACGCTGGTGATCACCACATGGTTCAACCCCAGCTTTTCCACCGCATGGGCCACGCGCCCCGGTTCAAAAGCATCCAGCGTATCCGGCTTGCCAGTGGCGATATTGCAGAAGGAACACCCACGGGTACAGATTTCGCCCATGATCATCATGGTGGCGTGACCCTGCGACCAGCATTCACCGACGTTGGGGCATCCGGCCTCTTCGCAGACGGTGACCAGATTGTTGTCACGCATGATCCGATGAGTATCGGCATAGCCCTTGCCGCCAGGAGCCTTAACCCGAATCCAGCTGGGTTTCTTGGGCTGTTCATTGTCCGGGCGGTGCGCTTTTTCGGGGTGGCGCTGCTGGGGCAATTTCAGATCACGCATGTCGGGTCCCTATCAGGTTGCAGGTTTCTGGTGACATATCATGATATTTCCGCGCCGTCATCGCGGCAATTGGGACCCCGCCATACCTGTGACGCATGGCCCGGGCCCTTGGGGTGCCGCGCGATGGCAATCCTGATGAAACCCGGGTTTGTGGGCCAATCCAGTGACATCTTAACATGTTGGTATTTAATATAATTACTTCCGACATCTTTGCCATGCATATCATTGAACAACGGGAAACGGTCTTGGCGTGCAGACATATCTTGCACCCTGTTTAGAATCGTTTTAAGCGTCTCGCCGGAACCGAGACATTTGCATCAGGAGTGTGAAATGAAAGCTGGAGTCAGCCTGCCGAACGTGACCTTCAAGACCCGTGTACGTGACGAGTCGATCGAAGGCCCGAACCCTTTCCGCTGGGAAAACAAGACCACTGCCGACTATTTCGCTGGCAAGCGCGTCGTGTTGTTCTCGCTGCCTGGCGCCTTCACCCCCACATGTTCGACCTACCAGCTGCCCGGCTTTGAAAATGGCTTTGCCGATTTCCAGGCCCAAGGTGTGGACGCGATCTATTGCATGTCTGTGAACGACAGCTTTGTCATGAACAAATGGGCCGAAGCGCAAAACCTGGAAAACGTCGACGTGATCCCAGACGGCTCCGGTGAATTCACCCGCAAAATGGGCATGCTGGTCGCCAAGGACAACCTGGGCTTTGGTCAGCGCTCCTGGCGGTATGCCGCCGTGGTCAACAACGGTGTTGTCGAAGCCTGGTTCGAAGAGCCCGGTCTGGAAGACAACCACGGTGACGATCCTTATGGCGTGTCCTCGCCCGAGACCGTCCTGACCTGGTTGAAAGAACAAGGCGCGCAATCCGCAGCCTGATCTTTGACGACCGATTGACGACAAGAGGGCTCTCCCAATCGGGAGAGCCCTCTTTTGTTCCGGTTCAGGAAACAATGCAGATCAGCCGATCATCTGGTCGCCACCGGATAATTCCTCAAAATGCCGCTTTAGCCGTTGCAAGGCGATACGCAGCACTATTTTACCTGAACGCGCCGACCAACCCATTTGTTTCTCAGCTGTCTCCAATCCCTCTAGGTAACAGCAACACCGCAGCGCCACATCGCTGAGCCCCGGCCCCAGATCTCCCAACGCGCGGGCAACCCGATCACGCGCTGCGGACGGTCCATCCCCGACCCCGCTGTCCGGCGAAAATCCACCGCGTCCACCACCGGTCAGGAACCGATCCCAATTCTGCGCGATCTTGGGACCCATCTGTGCCAGCTCAAAATCTTCGCGCAGACGTTCTCCGGCCCGCACCAGATCCTCGCTCAGAAACGGCTGACCATCGCGATCCTTGCGCCGGGCCAATGCGGTCAACGGGCTTTCGGCCATATTATATCGCACACGCCGTGGTTTATCGGCCCCCTCGTCCACGGTCCTGTTTCCAAACACCCGATGCTGGGCAGCAAAAGGGCTTTGGGCTTCGGCAAACCCGCCTTCCTTGGCAGAACGTGCCCGGTTTTCCGCTTCGGCCAGAATCCGGCTGAGCGCCGCCCGCCCGGTCGATGTGATGTGATAGCGGCTGATCCGCCCCGGTTGTGGGCAGGTGATCCAATCCTTCAACGCCATGACTTCGGCGATGGCCCGATCCACGACCGCAGTGCGAGCCGTAGATCCGTCTACACCGTCTCGCACGACAACGGCTTTTTCCATTTCCTCGGCCACGGCCAGAACCGCACCGGTTTCGCACAGACGTCGCAGGACGCGCAGGGATTCCTGTTCCAGTTCAACAATATCCGGGGTGTTTTCGGTGTGGCGCACAGCAGCATTCATCGGGTCAGTGTCCTTCCTGTCCTCGCTCTTACGCCCCGTGGGTTCACGCATGTGGGTAAGAGGCGGAAAATGGGTCTTGGCCAAGGCTGACAATGCCGCATCCACCAATGGATCGTCGCGGCGCATTTCCACGCGACGGATTTGACGCAACACCGTGGACGCATGACAGCCCGCGACCCGCGCCAAGTCGCGGATCGATTGCCCTGCTTCGGTATGAGCCAAATATCTTTGTGCACCTTCTGGTACCCATCCTGGGACGTCTGGCGCGGGCTGATTGTTCATCTCTGATGTGTCCTTAGATCTGACAGCCTGACCTATTTATCCAGCAGATACCCCCCGAATTATCAACACAACCTAAGGCTGCATTGGTTACTCGATGGTTAAAATCCGCCAGTTTCACCATCATTGTTTCCATTTGATAAACTGTCGTGAATCCAGCGTTCGCAAATGTGGCGGCCTCCGCAACACCCGCCATAGTTGTGCCATAAAGTCGCCAAACAGATGAAACGTTGGAAAGGACCCACAATGCAGGACATTCTCAGCATGCTGTCATCACTGCGCCGCCCCCGTCTTTTGATCCGGGCCGCGCGAATTGGTGCTCGTGATTACTGCCGGAACCGGCATCTGCAGCGACTTTTGGGATATGGGGCTATCCCACGTCCAGCGGCTGCGCTGATGCGCCTGGTCGAACTGGAACGGGAAATGGATGACGCCCGTAGGGCCGAAGAGGCTGGCTATTCGCTGACCCGTCACCTGGATCTGCTGATTGCCATGATGGGCGAGGCGCAGGTGCTCAAAGCAACCCGCGCCCAACCTGTGTCGTGATACCGGGCGCGCTTACATAAAGGCGTCGGGCATCGATTCTTTCTTTTGTGCCACATAGGCGTTCAACGCCTCGAGCGTCGCCGGATCCATTGCGGGCTGCTGATAGGTATTCAACAACGTATCGACCCGGTTTGTCGCCAACGCATAGGTGTCGCGCGCGCCTTCTTCTTCCCAGGTTTCAAACGGCTTGTAATCCAGCAGATCGGATTTCCAGAAGGCTGATTTGAAGTTCGCCTGGGTGTGGGCACAACCCAGATAATGACCGCCTGGTCCCACTTCGCGAATGGCTTCCATTGCCTGAGAGTCCGCATCGACCGGGACCCCTTTGGCCAAACCGTGCAAAGTACCCAGCTGATCTGCGTCCATCACGAATTTCTCGAAATCCGCAACCAGCCCGCCTTCAAGCCACCCGCAAGAGTGCAACATGAAATTCACACCCGACATCAGGCCCATGTTCAGGCTGTTCGCGGTTTCATATGCGGCCTGCGCATCCGGCAGCTTGGACCCACAGAACGATCCCGCCGACCGGAACGGCAGCCCCAGACGGCGCGCCAGTTGGCCGGCACCATAGGTCACCAGCGACGCTTCGGGTGTTCCAAATGTGGGAGCACCCGAATTCATGTCGATCGACGACACAAACGCACCAAAGATTGCAGGTGCCCCGGCACGCACCAGCTGGTTATAGGCCACACCGGCCAGAACTTCGGCCAGAACCTGGGTCAGCGTCCCTGCCACCGATACCGGTGCCATGGCACCGCCAACGATGAACGGCGAAATGATACAGGCCTGATTGTTGGCGGCATAAACTTCCAACGACCCCATCATCACATCGTCAAACGTCATCGGCGAGTTGATGTTGGTCAGCGACGTCATGACTGTGTTGTTTTGAACAAATTCTTCGCCAAACAGCACACCGCACATGTCCACCGAATCCTGCGCCCGGCTGGGTTCGGTGACCGACCCCATGAACGGTTTGTCCGACAGCGTCATATGCGCCATCAACATGTCCAGGTGACGCTTGTTCACCGGAATATCTGTTGGTTCGCACACGGTACCACCGGAATGGTGCAGCCATTTGGACATATAGGCCAGTTTTACGAATTTGTTAAAGTCATCCATGGTCGCATAGCGGCGCCCACCCTGGGCATCGCGCACAAAAGGCGGGCCATAAACCGGTGCCAACACCAGATTTCGCCCCCCGATGACCACCGATTTCTCGGGGTTACGGGCATGCTGGGTGAATTCGCTGGGGGCTGTCGAACACAGTTTACGCGCCAGGCCACGCGGAATGCGCACCCGCTCTCCGGTTACATCAGCCCCGGCATTGCGCCAACGTTCCAACGCGGCCGGGTTGTCGACAAAGTTGACCCCAACCTCTTCCAGGATCGTGTCCGCGTTGTATTCGATGATTTCCAACGCCTCTTCGTTCAACACCTCAAAGTTGGGGATGTTGCGCTGGATGTATTTCGCAGTTTCAAATGAAACTGCGGAACGCTCGGCCCGACGGGCGGCACCGCCCCCCCCGCGACCACGTCGACGTGATGCTTCAGCCATGTCTTTTTTCCTCACCAAGGATCTTGTTTGATCCAGTTTTAGCCCGCTCCTGCACCGTTCCGCCGGATGATAACGGCCATTGGCGTTTAAAAGCGACATCCAGGCCTCTGATTTACCAAATTCCGACAAACACGAACCAAGAGCCCCCCGCGGCAGAGACCCCAATCCCCCAGCCTGTCCCAACATGGCCGTCACGCGCCCCGCCCCCCCCCCCCCCGCGTCCGAGAGTCAATGCTGTGCTGGGTTGGCCGCCCCTCTTGCTTCTTTCTGGGTCCAAATACCTTCGGGGGGAGACCTGAAATCCCCGGATTTCGGGTCGGGGGGCAGAAAGCCCGCACTCCACGGCCCCAAGTGGCACCAAACCTCTTGCGAAAACCCGTGCCTTCGCCTATGGCCCGGACATGAGTGATACATCCCACGACCGCCTCCTGATCATCGACTTCGGCAGCCAGGTTACGCAGCTCATTGCCCGGCGCCTGCGCGAGTTGAATGTCTATTGCGAAATCCACCCCTATCAGAACGTCACGATGGACTTCGTGCGCCAGATGGCGCCGCGGGCCGTGATCTTCTCGGGCGGGCCCGACAGCGTGACCCGCGACGGTAGCCCCCGTGCCCCCCAGGAGATCTTTGATCTGGGCGTGCCGATCCTGGGCATCTGCTATGGCCAGCAGGTCATGATGCACCAATTGGGCGGCAAGGTCGAAAGCGGCCATGGTACCGCCGAATTCGGGCGCGCATACGTAACCCCGACCGTCAACTCCCTGCCTCTGTTGCAGGGCTGGTTTGCTGATGACAGCGACCGCGAACAGGTCTGGATGAGCCACGGCGATCACGTCAGCGAAATCGCCCCCGGGTTCGAGGTCTACGGCACCTCGCCCAATGCACCCTATGCCATCACGGCCGACGTCAGCCGCAATTTCTATGCGGTGCAATTCCATCCCGAAGTGCATCACACCCCCAACGGCGCGAAGCTGTACGAGAATTTTGTCAAACTGGCTGGGTTCACCGGCGATTGGACCATGGGCGCATATCGCGAACAGGCGATCCAGGCGATCCGCGATCAGGTCGGAGACAAACAGGTCATCTGTGGCCTGTCCGGTGGCGTTGACAGCTCGGTCGCGGCTATCCTGATCCACGAGGCGATTGGCGATCAGCTGACTTGCGTGTTTGTTGACCATGGGTTGCTGCGCAAGAACGAGGCCGAAGAAGTCGTCGCCATGTTCCGCGACAATTACAATATCCAATTGATCCACGCGGACGAACAGGAGTTGTTCCTGGGCGAACTGGACGGTCAATCGGATCCCGAAACCAAACGCAAGATCATCGGCAAGCTGTTCATTGACGTGTTCCAGAAACACGCCAACACCATCGAAGGTGCCGAATTCCTGGCTCAGGGGACATTGTACCCCGATGTCATCGAATCTGTTTCGTTCAGCGGCGGACCGTCAGTCACAATCAAATCGCACCACAATGTGGGTGGCCTGCCGGAAAAGATGGGCCTGAAACTGGTCGAACCTCTGCGTGAACTGTTCAAGGACGAAGTCCGTGCACTGGGGCGCGAGTTGGGCCTGCCGCAATCGTTCATCGGTCGCCATCCCTTCCCCGGTCCCGGACTGGCCATCCGCTGCCCCGGAGAAATTACCCGCGAGAAACTGGAAATCCTGCGCGAAGCGGATGCCATTTATATCGACCAGATCCGCAAACACGGTCTGTATGATGACATCTGGCAGGCTTTTGTTGCGATTCTGCCGGTGCGTACCGTGGGTGTGATGGGAGACGGGCGGACCTATGATTTTGCCTGTGCCCTGCGCGCAGTGACATCCGTGGACGGCATGACAGCGGATTATTATCCGTTCAGCCACGAATTCCTTGGCGAAACCGCCACGCGGATCATCAATGAAGTCAAAGGCATCAACCGCTGTACCTATGACATCACGTCCAAGCCTCCGGGCACGATTGAATGGGAATGACCCTTTCAACCAACATTTGATTGAAACCCCGGCCCTGCGCCGGGGTTTTTCTTTTGCAATTTGGGATGTTACCGCATCATATCTGATCCATCTGACGTCCGCCGCGTTCGTCCCCTGATCACCGCGCCGACCTCACAGACCGCCAACAGAGGCACCATGATGACGCACCGCAAATCAAATACCGTCACAGCCGCTTTTTGGATGGTCGGAGCCATCGCGTCATTTACCACGATGGCCGTCACCGGCCGCGAGGCTTCGGTTGCCCATGATACCTTTGAAATCATGTTCTACCGCAGTGTCGTCGGCTTTTTGATTGTCAGCGCGGTTCTGACAATCACCGGGACCTGGCGGCAGGTCAACACCGAGCTGTTTGGCATACATGTCTTGCGCAATGCGGCCCATTTCACCGGCCAGAATTTGTGGTTTTTTGCCATCACCGCGATTCCGTTGGCTCAGGTCATCGCCCTGGAATTCACCACCCCGCTATGGGTCATCGTGCTGGCCCCCCTGATCCTAAAGGAACGGTTGACGTCGGCCCGAGCGATTGCGGCTTTTGTTGGCTTCATCGGCGTGCTGATCGTTGCCCGGCCCAACCCCAGCACCATCAACCTTGGGCTGGTCACAGCCGCAGCGGCGGCCATCTTCTTTGCAATAACGTTGACCGTGACCAAACGCCTGACCCTGACCCAGAAGACCGCCAATATCCTGTTTTGGCTAACCGCCATGCAAATTCTCATGGGCGCGGTCATGGCCGGGTATGATGGAGATTTTGCCCTGCCCACGGTTCAATCGCTGCCCTTGTTGCTGATCATCGGATTGGCGGGGGTGTCTGCACATTACTGCCTGACCTCGGCCTTGGCGTTGGCCCCTGCGACTATCGTCATTCCCATGGATTTTGCCCGCCTGCCCACAGTCGCCATTCTGGGCATGTTGATCTATTCGGAACCCTTGGATATCTGGGTGCTGGTGGGTGCGGTGGTGATTTTTGCCGCCAACTACTACAACATTCTTGCCGAGGGTCGGGCCAACCCCGCGGCGGCGACACCGGGGCTGCATCGCGATCTGTCCTGACGTCCGTGCACATTGATTGACGTGCCCGCCCCGGCCCATTAGCAAAGGCACGAATGTTTTTGGGAATGGTTGCACCATGCTGTATCGATCCGCTGACGACTGGCGCAATGCACCGCGCAAGCGCGTGCTTTTCTTTGCCATGTCAGGTTTGGGAAAAACCTATGTGAGCAACATGTTGCGCGACGCAGGTGATTGGTTTCACTATTCAATCGATTACCGTATCGGCACGCGTTACATGGGCGAATACATCACCGACAATGCCAAAGCCGAAGCGATGAAGGTTCCGTTTCTGCGCGATCTGTTGTTGTCGGATTCGATCTATATCGGATCGAATATCTCGTTCGAGAATCTGACCCCGGTATCGACCTATCTGGGCAAGCCCGGCGACCCGGCCAAAGGTGGGCTACCCATCGCCGAATATCGTCGCCGTCAGGAGCAGTTCCGTCTGGCCGAGATCCACGCCCTGCTGGATACCGAATATTTCATCGACCGGGCCGAACGGCTCTATGGCTATCCACATTTCATTTGCGACACCGGAGGGTCAATCTGTGAATGGGTCGATCCTGATGATCCCAAGGATCCGGTCATGTCCGAACTGGGCAAACACACGCTGATGGTCTGGATCAAAGGCGATGACGCCCACACGGCCGAATTGGCGCGCCGGTTCGACAAGGCGCCAAAGCCGATGTCCTATCAGGGCGATTTTCTGGAGCGGGTCTGGACCACCTATCTGCAGCAGCATGATCTGGATGAAACCCAGGTCGACCCCGATGCCTTTATCCGCTGGACCTATGCCCAGGCGATGGCACATCGCCAGCCCCGCTATGCGGCCATGGCGGACCGCTGGGGTATCACCGTGACCGCCGATGAGATGGCACAGGTTCACGATGCCGACAGTTTCGATGACCTGATTGCCTCTGCCCTTGAGGCTCAGGGAAAATAGACCTATTTCAACGCTCTATTCCGTAAACCCAATCCGTACACCCCAAGGGGAACAACCATGCCTATCAAGATCCCGTCTGACCTGCCCGCCTATGACGTTCTGACGAACGAAGGCGTCATGGTCATGTCGCCGGATCAGGCCGCACGCCAGGACATTCGCCCGCTGCGCATCGGGTTGCTGAATCTGATGCCCAAAAAGATCCAGACCGAGAACCAGTTCGCCCGTCTCATCGGGGCGACACCGCTGCAAATCGAGCTGCATCTGATCCGGATGAGCGAACACCGCACCAAGAACACTGCCGCCGCCCATATGGCCGAATTCTACCGCCCGTTCCAAGAGGTGAAGGACATCAAATACGATGGTCTGATCATCACTGGTGCGCCGATCGAGCATCTCGACTTTGACGACGTAACCTATTGGGAAGAAATGGAAGAAGTCTTTGATTGGACTCAGACCAACGTGCATTCCACCTTTGGCGTCTGCTGGGGTGGGATGGCGATGATCAACCATTTCCACGGGGTCAAGAAACACATGCTGAATGCCAAGGCGTTTGGCTGCTTTCGTCATCAGAACCTGGTTCCTGCCTCGCCATTCCTGCGCGGGTTCTCTGATGATTGCGTGATACCCGTCAGCCGCTGGACTGAGATGAAACAGGACGAAATCAATGCCGCTCCTGGCCTGCGTACCCTATTGGGAAGCGACGAGGTCGGCCCCTGTCTGGTCGAAGATCGAGCGCATCATGCGCTCTATATCTTTAATCATTTTGAATATGACAGTGACACGCTGAAGCAGGAATATGATCGCGATGTGGCCGAAGGGACGCCGATCAATGTGCCGCTCAATTACTATCCGGACGATGACCCGTCCCGGACACCGCAGAACCGTTGGCGCAGCCACGCACATTTGCTGTACGGCAATTGGATCAATGAAATCTACCAAACCACGCCATTTGACAGATCCAATATCGGTGCCTAAGCGTCCGCTGGCAGTCTTCAACCTCTGACCGGGTCCGATGTCGTCAAGGGGCGGGGCAAGGCCATGTTCAGGGGCCTGTTCCGCCTTGGGGAACAGCCCCATCGCGCATCGGATCACCATCAGGTCGGCGCAGATGTGCCTGTGTGAGGTTTATTTCTGTGCTCACAGCGAGGGGAAGATGTGAAGGCGGCCGGTGAGCTCCCGCCCGGAATTTCCGGATCTGACGATCCGTTCATTCCCGTTGGGCCGGGCGCCGCACCTGTCGGCGCGGCGCGGTCGCGTGACCGATTGGGTGCGCAACGCAAGGTGCACGTCACTGTTTTTCGCCCGTCAGCCCGTGACCTGCCCTGCGTGCCTGCCCCCTGGTTCCCGCGTTCACAGCGAAGGTGCCCATGTGCCACACCTCCACTCTCGGCATCCCGGCTGCCTGCTCCCTGAGCCCCACCTGGAATTTGGGGTCCGTTTAACGGCTCCTTGGATCATGTAACCAGACCCGACATCAGCCACAGGACCGTTTCCGGGGGGCACCTGATCGCCGACCTGAGCAACAGGATTGCACGAAAGATGTGAGCTGTTTCGGTGTGACCAAAGCTTTGGCGCGCATATCAGTTTGAGGTCTGACCTTTGCTTATACCAGACAGATTTTGTATGTCCGCGACCTGTTGATCAAAAGCCTGCTGCCGTCCCCAGAGACCAGAAAGGTCTGCGTGCCAAACCATTTTGTTCCCAACAGACGCCAGATGTCATGAATTCAAAATTCTGGGGGGCACTACGTCCTCCCCGTCGATCCAAATCCCCCCGATCCGCGGTCAGTAGAGGTCAGGTCCTGAACTTCGACCACCGTGGCATGAATGACGGGGGCAATGATCGCTTGAGCAAAGCGATCCCCATGGGTCAACACAGTTGGCTCATCTCCGAGCTGGAGCAGGCCGACAAATACGATCCCGCGGTAATCTTCGTCGATCGTGGCCGGGCTGTTGGGAATGATGATCTTTCGCTTGATGGCCAGACTTGACCGGGGGCGAATTTGCATTTCAGTCCGTGGAGGAAGCTCAACGTGGAACCCGGTTGAAATCAGACGCACTTCACCTGGCGCAAGAGAAACCGGCCCATCCGGCAAGAACGCCCGAAGATCCATTCCGGCAGCGCCTTGTGTGGCATAGCGGGGGAGCGGCAGGTCATTCCCTTCAACCCTTTTGAACTTAACGGTTTGTGTCATGAAAGGTTCCCCTGATTCCCGACCGAACATTTGAACCGGCCCGTGACTGTTGGTGCCATCAATCACGCAACAACTTGTTTTCCAACAACAAAGACGCAAATTTAATTCGAACCCTTACACTGCGGCGGTGATTCTGGAAACCGTCGTATGGTGCGCTGGTTGTTATCACCACCAAACTGCGCGATGGGTCGCTGCGCAAGGTTGCGCAGGAGTTGCCGGTCGTCTCGGCGTCCTGAATGCCATATCCATGATCCCCTGCAAGGCGCTGCGCCAGCGCACGAAAACCCGCCCACACAAGTTCGAGTTCCTGGCAGCGGGCACCAGCCAGAGGTTTGCCGCGAGGTTTCAAAGGCACGGGTGGATCCGTCAGCGCATGTGGCCTGCTTGGCCAGATCTCTGATCCATTTGGAGAAACTGAAACGGAAGTAATCCTTGAACCGATGGATATCATACTCGGTCGTAGCTATCTGTCGGTCGTGAAACAAGGGAACGCCCTGCTCCACATTGTCGAAACCAAAAGCGCCGCGGTCGAGGGTAAGGTTGATGCATTGGCCAGCCAGCTTGACGGCGACCCGATGTTTGACGAGGACGAAATTATCTGACAGCCCGGAGTTTGCCCGCCAGCACGGCCACCTATCGGTCAAACGATCCCAGCATGGCACGACAGCCGCCCCCCGATTCTACGGGCAAGATGCGCTCAGGTCGCACAGGCCCGCGCGATCACCCATTCAATGGTGGCAAGCTTACTTTGTTCGTTGCCCGCCCAGCGAGATGTGCCGCGCGAAGATCTGTAAATTCGGCGGACAAGATCATCCAGGCATCCGTATTTGTCTGGGTCGTCCCATATGCCTGTCGCCCCACCCCGGCCAACGCAATATCCAGGCAGTCCGGGTTAAAGCCGGGGCATTTGGCAAACCACCGGGCAATGGCGCGGTGCGCCCCTGCCAGATCCCTAGAGGTAATTGCCTGTTGAACCCGTCGGGCTGCGTAGGGTTCGCTCGTTAGCCATGCGCGTTTTCTGGTGGCTTTCAAATGTGCCAGCGGCGGCACCAGATAGGTTTTTGCAACCCAGGAGATCAAGCCCAGCAGGATCGCCCCTGCCAGGATCACTGCCATCTGACGTCTGGACATCTGCGCAGCGGCAGGCGCGGCGGGGGCATCGACCTTGACGGTTGTGCCGGCGACCGTTGCCGTTTCTACGGTGTTGGTTCCGGTGTTGAACCATTCGACAGAGATGGGTGCCAATTCAACCGTACCGCCAAATTGTGCAACATAGCTGACGGTTTCACGTCGGGTTCCGCTCAGCACACCCCGGTTGGTGCTTTCCTGGACCGAAGGATCCTTGGGGTAGGCGCGCGCAGCATCTGACACCAGCGCGGGAATCAACGGCGGTATGAACAAAGCCGAGGTGCCAGAAATCGTGGCTGTTACCTGGCGCGTGAGGGCGTCGCCTTGCGCCAGGGTGTCCTGTGCCCCGTCAATTGTTTCGGACAACGTAAAACTCTCGGCAACGATCAGAGGCGACAGGTCTTCGGCCCCCTGGGGAACCTGCGACGCAAAGCGGATTGCATCAACAGTCACCTCTGCTTCGATTGGCTGGCTTGTATCCGGATCCGCATAGGTCAATGCGATGGTACGCTGCGGCAGCACGAATTCGCCCGGAACCATTGGATAGATCCGATACGCCCGTGTGATACCAGACCAGGTTTCGCCGTCAATTTGCTTGCTGGTCGGGCTGGAGGCCCGCTCTGGCAAGCGCACGATCAGATTCGGCTCTTCCATTGAGGGATAGGACGGTGGCTCGGGGAACCAGGTCGGCACCAGCACCGTTACACGCAAAATTACCGGTTGCCCGACAACTGTGGACTGGGCTGACAACTCTGCGGTGACAATGGGGTCGACTGTCTGGGCCGCAGCGCCCCCTGTGAACACTGACAGGATCAGAAACGCCAAAATTCGTGTCATGGCTGACCTCCGGTCGCAGTTTCCTGAAGAAAGCGGGTGCGCAGGAAGTCTCCCATGTCTGTGTCGACGGATCGCATCCATTGTTCAGCAGTCTGGAATCCCGTTCCGTCCTGTTCTTCGTCCGAATATTCCTTTTGGGTGTCCGCGCCTTTCTGTGCCTCATTGTCGAACACAACGTCATCGGCACCGATACCGGTATCTTCTCCGGTGTCACTTTGTTCGCGGGTTTCTTCGACATAGACCAAAATAGCCCGGGCCACGGCCAGGTTCCATTCTGCCTCGGAGAATTCAGGCTGTAGCGTCAGGGCCTTTTCAAAGGCCGCTATGGCCGGGCGATATTCCCGGTTGCGTATATGCGCCATGCCCTGACCAAAGGCACCCTCTGGCGTATCGAGACGGGCATAGTGATCTGCCGCATCGGCATATTGCCCCGATTTGAACAAGGTGATCCCGCGCCACATGGGATCGGTGAACAGACTGGCGGCCTGGGCGAACTCTTTGTAATTCCAGGCCATCATTCCCTGTTGATCCGGCGTAAAAAACCAGTCGATGACATCCGCCCGGGACGATGTCGGAGCGCCCGATGCGATGAGCGCCCCCAGCACCACAGCCCATCGCATGGTCCATCCGCGACGGAACCAGAGCAAGACCAACGGCATGGCCAGCCACCCAAACACCCAACCCCGATCGTCCCAATCCAGTCTTTCGTCCCCCAACAACGCCGCCCGATAGGCCGATGCAGCGGCACGATCAATTGCGTTCAGGTCCGTGTCATCGGCCGTCAGCACAAAGACCGAGCTGTCCGGCAGCTGTGCCAGGGCCGCGGGGAGGGTATCCTGGGGTGCTGCGACCAGAAACAGCACTGGAGCCGCGCCCTCCTCCACTGGCGCGCCAAGCGCCGCCGCATCTGCGCCGTTCAAATCATCAAGAACAAAAAGGATTGCGCCCGGGGTTTCGGATTTGGCCAACTCGTCTCGCGCCAGCGCCAAGGCGTCGATTGCAGCGTCCCCTTCACGGGGCATGACCTTGGGCGTGATCGCTTCCAGCATGGACCCCAGGATGTTCGGGTCTTCGGTCAACGGCGCAACCCGGTGGGCCGTTCCGGAATAGGCGATCAGCGCCGTACGTGCGCCAGCGCGGCGTTCCACCAGGTCGAGGATCTTGAATTTGGCGCGATCCAGACGGCTGGGCGGCAGATCTGGTGCCTCCATGGATCGGGAAACCTTGAGCACAACCACCAACGGCGCTGTCTGGGCCAACAACGGGTTGGGTACACGGCTCCACGTCGGCCCAGAGGCCGCGATGGTCAACAGGACCAGGCAGGCCGCCACCCCGTCGATGGCAAATACCTGGCGTTTGGCGGTATCACCCACGGTCAGCGCCCGGGCCAGATGCGGGGCAATCCCGGTGGGTGCCTCCCTGCCCCGGCCATTGCGCCGTCGGATCGCCCACCACAGCACAGCGATGGGCACCAGCGCGATCAGCCCATAGGGGCGCAACACATGAAACGCCGCCAGAGAGTCCAGAAACGCATCCATTACGTGACCCTCCGGGATGTCGACAGGTGCAACCAGCCCAGCGTCATCCCGGCGACAGCAATGACCGCGGCAAAAGCGATCCAGGCCAGTGGGCGTTTGGGCTGAAAGCTGACCGTTTCAGTGATACGGGGATTCAAACGTTCGATTTCGTCATAGATCTCGCTCAGCCCCTTGCCATCGGTGGCATAGTAAAAGGCACCCGAGGCCCGCGTCGCGATGTCCTCTAATGCATCCAGATCCACCTTGTCGGCCCCTGATCCCTTGGGATCGCCCACACCGATTGTATAGATCGACACACTCTTTTGTGCCGCAATTTCCGCAGCGTTCACTGGCGACATCCTACTGGATGTGTCGGCACCATCCGAAAGCAGAACCAACAGGCGCTGATCGACCTTGGACGTTTCAAAGGTGCGGATGGCCAACCCGATGGCATCGCCAATCGCGGTATCCGGTCCGGCCATCCCCACCTGGGTCGTGTCCAGCAGTTCGTGCACCGAGGCCAGATCTTCGGTAAAGGGGGTTTGCACAAAAGCCTTCGTGCCAAAGACGATCAAGGCAATGCGATCCCCATCACGGGCTTTGATGAAATCTCCGACCACGGTTTTGACCAGCTGCAATCTTTGTTGCCGCTCCCCCTGGGCATCGACCATGTCATTCGCATCCATCGACCCCGAAATATCAACCGCCAGAACCATGTCGCGGGCGGCCTTTTCCACTGTGACCAGTTCACCCAGCTGTTCGGGCCGTGCCAGCCCCAGAACCGTCAACCCCCAGCACAAGATCCCTGCGATCATCTGAATGCGTTTGCGCCGCAGCACCACCGCACCGGGTTTCGGGTCCAACCCGGCTGCCTCGGTGACCAGGCGGAAAAACGGGATACGGATTGCCGGTGTCCGGTCCCTGTACGGAGGCAGAAACCGCCAGATGACCCAGGGAGCGGGCAACAGCAACAATGCCCATGGAAAAGCCAGAGACCAGGTCATGATGGGCCTCCGGTCCGATGAAATCTGATCCAATGGCGGGCCAGGGACTTCAGGTTCGGGTCGCTTTGCTCGTCGGTGTAGGGCGCGCGCACCAAAGCGGCCCCCGTTGCGCTCGCAAAATCGGCACCGTCGCAGGTCTGATCCAGAAACGCCAACCATTCGGCCCCGACAAGCGCCGCCACCTGTTTGCGGGGAAACGCAACCAAGGCAACCCGGCGCAGAACGGCCGCGATTGCAGCAGGGTCATCGCCGACCTGAACCAGCTCGGCCAGTGCCGCGCGGCGATAGGCATTGGCCTGCCAGCGTTGAAACACACGCCAAGCCCCCCACAACGCCATCCCCAAAACCACGGCACCCAGCCAGGTCCAGGCCTGTGTCGCGGGCCACATCGAAATAGGGTCCGGCACCGGGATCGGTTCAAGCATATCCAGAAGTTCGACCAAATTCTTGCCGTCAGTGTCGGGGATCTGGGTCATCGGAGCCCCCTGCCGGACACGCCCATCAGCTCCATAAGCTGCGGCAGCGTTTCACGGGCGGTGGTCAGCGGCAAAACCGGAATGCCGTATTTGCGAGTCCAACCAATCGCACGGGCAATACGCGTGCCGACAACCGCCTCGATCCGGGCAACCGTGTCGCCCTGCGCTGCGTTCAGTTCCACCTGAAGCCGACCATCCGAAGCCACAATGCGAAAATCCGCAGGCACGTTCTGTCCGGACGGATCCGAGACCGGAAACAAGATCACATCATTGTGCATGGCAAGACGTCGAACATGACGTTCGGTGGTGTCGTCCACTTCGGCAAAATCGCTGAACACCAGGATCAGATTACCGGTTGTCGCAATCCGCGCCGCAGCCCGCAGCGGCTGATTCAACGACATAGAGGTATTTGTCTCGTAATCAGCATGCAGATTACAATTTGCCTCGGCAATGGTGGACAGAAAACGGTTTAAAGCGGCTCCGCTGGCCTTGGGGCGCAGCTCTGCCACGGTATTATCGGAAAACACGATCCCACCCACGCGATCCCCGCGGGCGCGAATGGCAAAGGCGGCCAATGCGGCCGCTTCGGCAGCGGTTACCGATTTCATGTTGAATTGACTGCCGTAGAACATGCTCATCCGCTGATCCACCAGCAACAGCGCCGGGCGGTCACGCTCTTCGGTATAGACACGCACATAGGGCTGGCCTGTGCGCGCGGTTACTTTCCAGTCGATGGTGCGGGGGTCATCGCCCACCTGATAGTTGCGCAGTTCCTCAAAGTTGAGCCCCCTCCCCCTAAGCCGTGATGCATGGCGCCCGTTCAGCGCCGATCGGGCCGGTTGCCGCGGCAGAAACGACAGCATTCGGGCAGACCCCGCCAGCCGACGCAAATGCGACAGATCCGTATGAATGCGGGGATCAAGCGGGTGTTCAACAGTATCCGTCATCACGCACCCTTTCAGGGAAGAGCGACCAGCGACACGATCTCGTCGATCACCTTGTCGATGGACACACCGTCGCCCTGCGCCTCATAGCTCAGCGAGATCCGATGGCGGAACACGTCATGAGCAATGGCACGGACATCGACCGGATCGACATAATTGCGCCCGTTCAACCAGGCATGTGCCCGCGAACATTTGTCCAACGCCAACGAACCACGGGGGCTGGCACCGATGTCGATCCATCGCGCCAGATCCGATGACAGGGGTGCGGGGGTCCGGGTCGCCTGTACCAGATCAGCCATATACCGGTCCATCGCATCGGCCACATGGATCTGGCTGATTTCCGCGCGTGCCTCAAAAACTGCCTGCTGCGGGATTACGGGCGGTGTCACCGGTTTATCCCCCCCACCTGTTGCGCCCTGCTCTTCGCCACGCACCAGGCGGATCACCTCGACCTCGTCTTCGACCGGCGGGTACAACACCTGAACATGCATCAAAAAGCGATCCATTTGCGCTTCGGGCAACGGATAGGTCCCTTCCTGTTCGATGGGGTTCTGTGTTGCCATGACGATGAACAGCGGTGGCAGGTCGTGCGTGGTTCCCGACACGGTCACCTGGCGTTCTTCCATCGCCTCCAGTAAAGCCGCCTGCACTTTGGCGGGGGCGCGGTTGATTTCATCCGCCAGAACGATATTGGCAAAGATCGGCCCTGCTTCGAACCGGAATTGGGCCCCCTCCGGGCCCTGATGATAGACTTCGGTCCCGGTCACATCTGATGGCAAAAGATCCGGAGTGAACTGAATGCGCGAAAAATCTGCTTCCAGGTTTTTGGACATCGCCTTGACCGCGCGGGTTTTTGCAAGCCCCGGCAGCCCTTCGATCAAGAGATTTCCGTTCGCCAGCAGTCCGATCACAAGACGTTCGATCACATCTCGTTGGCCAATGATAGATTGGCTCATTCGGTCCTGCAGCATGGTGATCTGCTCAAGCGCGCTCATATCAATTTCCTGCAAAAAGTATTGTAAAACTATGCAGATAGTCGAGAAAAAGGGGCACGGTTGTCAACAGCGTTTCACATGTCGCCGCGTCAGGTGGTTGCTCCCTGGCGGGGTGAGAGTGGTTTTTGCCCCGCTCCCTTGGACTTTACAGTTCGCTGCAAAAGATCAGTATTTAAAAATTGAAATTCAGACCTGCGATCCTGGCCATCTGTTTGGCCGACCGGGATTCTGGACGTCGGCGGATCAGTGATAATTGTCCCTGGTCTCTTTCGATCGGGGGAACCGGGAAAAACGCGATAATGACGGATGTATTGAATCAGATCCGATGGGATCGATATCGCATCATGGGAAACCTGCCAGATTCCGAACTGGCAGCACCTGATGCCGCCCTGCAGCCCCGAGGCTGAGCGCGGCATTGTGATGGGATCGCGAGACCGATCCTTACTGACCCCTGATCCGGCGGATAATGCGGTCCAGACGCACAACCAGGTGATTGGCGGCTTCGGCAATCATCATCGAAAACGCAGCAGAACGGGCGGGATATTGTTGGATTTCACATTTCATGGTGTTGCCTCCCTAGGGGGTGTGACGTGGTTTCGTGATGATCCCAGTTAGCCGCGACTGGACAATTTTCACAAACGATGATTTCTTCGGTAACGATTTAGTTTTTCTAATGTATAAATATCGGAAAAGTAGACATGCGCCGACTACCACCGTTGAAATCACTACAGGCCTTTGAATCGGCCGCCCGATGGTTGAGTTTTTCTAAGGCCGCGGATGAGCTGTTTGTCACCCCTGCGGCCATCAGTCTACAGATCAAGCAGCTCGAAAATTATTTGGGGGCGCCCCTGTTTCATCGCAAGACACGGTCGGTTCAGCTGACCGAAGAGGCCAAGGCCGTGTTGCCTCTGGTCAGCGACGGTTTTGACTCTCTCGCCGAAGCCATCGACCGGCTGACCCAAAACGAGGCTTCGGGCGTGTTGACGGTCAGTAGTGTGCCGACTTTTGCCATCAAATGGCTGCTGCAGCGATTGCCACATTTTTCCCGCCTATACCCCGACATTGATGTCAGGCTGGATGCGTCGCTGGAAATCCGTGACTTTGACCGGGACGGGATAGACGTCGGTATTCGCCTCGGAGTCGGTCGGTATCCCAACCTGACAACCACGCGTATCCTGAACGAAGAAGTCAGCCCGGTTTGCAGCCCAAAACTCTTGTCGGGTGCCCACCCTTTGCGAACCCCCGATGACCTGCATCACCATCGCCTGATCCATGTGGATTGGGGCAAGGTCAGCGGTCAAATCCCGGATTGGGAAATGTGGACAACGGCCGCAGGGATCGATTCCGTCAGGATCGGACACGGACCCCGCTTTACCGTCGAGAACATGGCCATCGAGGCAGCGATCAGCGGCGAAGGCGTTGCGCTGGTCAGCCATTCTGCGGTTGCGGATGATCTGAGAGCTGGGCGATTGGTCAAGCCATTTGACCTGACCCTGAAAACCGATATCGCCTACTGGCTCGTCCACCCACCCAAAAACCTGCGCAGGGCAAAGGTGAAAGCGTTTTGTGATTGGCTAGTGGCCGAAGTCGAGGCCGACAAGGGGCCTGCGTCTAGCCCGCTCTGATGTGGGCAGCGTCATACCCACGAACGTGCAGGCACCCCGCTCTGCTCGGTCACGTTCTCCGCCTTAAAAAGATCGAAATAGTCAGATGTTTGACCAGGCGTGACTGGCGTGGCTCCCGTCCCCACGCCCTGCCCCCCGCGCGACCAACGTGATACCGGAACATCGAACCGTCAGCGACACCCCCTCCCGCCCACTGGAGAACAGAATATGCCGATAGCAATTGTCACGAGCTTGCTGCATCCCATCCCCGCGATTTTGGCAGAAGACACCGGCCGGGGCCTGATTGCCCGCCTGCAGGGGTTGCACAAGGCCCCAGAGCTGACAGATGAACATTCCGCGCGGATCTGGCTACAGAGCCTGCCCGCCCCATCTGGTTGGTTTGTTTCCATCGAAGAAGCCAAGGCGCATGTAAAGCGCTGTCATCAGGGTGCCCCGACCATCCCCGGTGCAACCATTCGCGAAGCGCGCGAAGCGCTCGGCATGGCCAGGGATGCGCGTCAGGTGCTTGCCAGTGGATTTGACAAATTCGGCCAGCTTCGCAGCTTCTTCGCTGTTGCGTAGACAGTCGACCAAAACAGCAATGTTGTTGTCCGTGAAGAGATAGGAATTCACGTTGGCTTCAACGCCGTGATATACATCTAGGTTCAGCATTCTTTCGCTCCATTTGCTTGTTCAACGGTCGCTGCAATGCAGATGTAAGTGTCTGATTTTGCTGAGCCGTCAGCTTCAAATGACTATTTGTATCCAAGGAAAACTATTCGGAAAATGTGGTGAAAAACTGATTTACAATCCGCTTTTTCTGGATAATCAGCCAAGATTCTGCGTGCTGATCTTCCCGAGTCCGATAGAGGAAAAATAGGTTGGGTGGCCGGTTTGGCGGCTTTGATGCAAAGCTCTGCATCGACATCATGGTCATATTACAGGCGAATGGCCGCTATTTTCCTTTGGCAAGAGCTTATTGCTCCCGCAGCGGGCTTCCGGTCGCCGGCGGCTGTTCCGAGACAGTCAACGTGAATTTCTCCATCTCACAGATGTGGCGAACGACAAGATGGTCCCGCGTTGTACGATTTCGCATGTCGCGTGGTTTTGCAGGCGCGGCGAGTGTCTCCTCTGACGGGCCGCACCGCTGCACCCAACTAATGTGGCGAGTGACCGCAATGGGCCGGTCATTCCTCCGCCGGTGACACTGCGCGCTGATAGAGATGCCATGTGGTGTGGCCTAGGATCGGCAGAGTGAAGATCAGGCCCAGAAACGCCGGAACCATCGACAACAACATGGTGACCGATATGATCGACGCCCAAATGAGCATGACCGCTGGATTCTCCGTAACAACGCGAATGGACGTGAGCATGGCGGAAACGAAATCGATTTCCCGGTCGAGCAGCAGGGGCATGGCGACGACGGTCACCGTGAACAGGACAGTGGACAGAAACGCACCTGCGCAGGTGCCAATCGCCAGGAAGGTCCAGCCCTCTGATGTGAAGAACACGATGTTCAGGAACCCGTCGAGATCCGAGAAGGAGGCATCCTGTAGGGTGATCGCCAGCCAAAGCCGAACCTGGTACATCCACACCCAGAATATAAACAGGGTGACAAAGGCCATCCAGCCCATCTCGCGCTTGCGTTGATTGGCCATGACGGTGAGGATGTCTGACCAGCCGAAGCTCTCTCCCTTCTGCGACCGACGCGACATTTCATAAAGCCCGGCGGCTGCGAAGGGGGCGACCAGCGGAAAGCCGACAATTGCGGGGATGATCATCCAGATCTTGCCGAGCCAGACCAGGCTCCAAACAAGCAGGAGCCCGAAAACCGCAAAGAATAGACCGAAGAAGCCGCTCATGTAGGGGTGCGCAATAAAGTCGGAACACCCGGCTTTTAGAGATGCGGTGATATCCCCCGCAGTTACCTTGTTGACCATGGGCATGGTCGACCTCTGCAGCGAGAGATCATCTGGTGACCTGGGACCCGTGGACTTTGATGTCACGACACACTCCTTCCCAAACATAGCATCGCGCTGGTCCGCTTGCCAGCAGACCTCACAGTGAAACAGACATCGCTCCTTCGCCGACAAGGCTGCCCCAGGTGAGGCTTTGGGGCAAGGGTGGAATGGTAACAATGCCGGCGTCTGACCTCCGGTCGATAGGAGATGCTGCAAAACGTACCTAGGGCGACTTTGGGAACTAGCCCGGGGGCCTTCTGAATGTCCCCTAAGGGCCGGCAAGGCTATGAACCGCGCCCGGCAGCACCGACTTTGCAAAGGTCATTTTTGCGCACAGCAGCCATTGACGGCCAGAAAGGTATCCTGGGTTTGTGCCGATGTGGCTGCTTCCCAGCCCAAAGCCGACATGCGTTTTGTCACCTGGGGTGGATGTGAACGATCGCTGTAGACACAAGATAGCTTCCGTGCAGGTCGAACGCACGAGAAGTTGCGAACTGACTGGTTTCAACCTAGAGGTTAGAGAAAAGCCATTGGGCAGGCTGTACAAATTTTCTAACTAAGGATGACTGAAATGCACGTGAGCGATCTAAGCTACAGCAAGCTGACAAGTCAATTACTCAAAGCGTATGAGAAGCGGGAGAGAACGCATTAAAGCTCTGGCGTGAGCATCGTGGGTATTCTCAAACCAAGCTCGCTGAACTGTCAGGTGTGAACCGTGTGCAGATGGGTGATATCGAAAACCGTGGATCCAAAGGGTCTTTGGACTCTCTGAAAAAACTTGCGTCCGCGCTGTCCATTACAGTCGACGAATTTATCTAGTGGAACTGTGTATGCCACAAATTGGCCTGCATGCTCCCTATTTTGGATTTTCAGTTTCTAAATCGTGGTCTCAGAAATACGCCAAGCGAACCGACAACGCACATTCAGAGGCATTCCGGTCAACTTTCGATAGATACTCCAAAACCGAACCGGCCGTGTTCTCACCACTCGCCCCTTTGTTGGACACAATGTGGCCTGTAGACAAAAGCCTCGCAGGCCTCACTTTCACCTAAGCAAGTAAGTCAAACATCTCGCTGCCGATTCTCAGGTTGATCTCATCCTGATCAGCGCCGTCAATTAGCGCCCATATGATCTGTTCGGTCGGCTTAAAGATTACAAAGGCTTCACTTACGCTGGCATCGCCTGCACCATCGGTACTGGTGAAATTGACCTGGAAATCATCTGCCGATGCGGTTGCGTCGCCAAACAGCAGCACATCACCGTCCGCGGCGGCATAATCCTGGATCCAGTCCGACCCATGACCCTCCACACCGACATGAAAGAACTTGTCGGCCCCGTCACCGCCATTGATCCGATCATGGCCAAAACCGCCGTTAACGAAATCATTCCCGGCGCCACCAAACACCAGATCCGAAAAGGCCGATCCGGTGATGACGTCATCGCCATCCTGGCCCTGCAGCTCATCGACACCGGCACCGCCAGCAATGGTGTCATTACCGCCCTGACCGAACACCAGGTCGTTACCAGCGCCCGCATCGATGCTGTCGTTGCCATTACCGCCAAAGATCACGTCGCGCAGGTCCGCCTCAGTATCACCACCAAAGATGAAATCATCCCCGTCCCCGCCGTTCAGTGTGTCATTGCCATCACCTCCTAGCAGGCTGTCATTGCCACCATTGCCGGTCAAACGATCACTACCGTTTAGGCCACTAATGGTGTCATTACCTTCGGTACCATGCAAAGTATCTGCGTCGGGCGTTCCAAATCGGGTCAGGTCCACAGCTCTTACGGCGCTAGTAATACTTTCATTGGTGCCATGACCGTCCGTGTAGGACACTACTACGGCGATCTCAGCTCCCACATCAGCCTGAGTTAGGGTATAGCTGTTGCCCGTCGCGTCGGAGATATCTGAACCATCTCGCTGCCACTGATACGACAATCCGCCCAGACCATCGCCGTCCGTAAGTGATGTCGTCACTGCATTCAGGCTCTGACCTTGGGTTGCTGTGCCGCTGATCGACACCCCACCGATCGGCGTGTCATTGACGTTCATCACCAAACCTGTCGCAGCGCTGGTGACACTTTCATCGGTTCCGAAAGCGTCGGTATAACTGACCTGTACAGTCATCACTGCACCAACATCACTTTGAGCCAATTCCAGGGTCTCACTGGTCGCACCGTCAATGTTCACACCATCGCGCTGCCATTGATAGCTGAACTCACCCAACCCATTAAGATCAGCGATTGCCGTTGTGTCCGCTGTCAGGGTTTCGCCCTGAGTTGGCGTACCTGTGATCGTTGGCGTACCGGTGGGCTCTGCGTTCCGGGCGACTCCGGTCATTGTCATCGTTGATCCGTCGCCCAAAGTAACCACCAAGTGACCGCTGCCATTCCCCGAGAAAGTCACCGCTTCGCGTTCTGCCGTCGTCAGCGCCGAGAAGTCGAGACTATCCGTTCCCAGCACAAAGTCGCTTACGACATCGTCGCCCATGCCGTTTTCAACCACAAAGCTGTCCGCTCCATCGCCGCCGCTCAGGCTGTCATTGCCCAGACCGCCCAGAAGCGTATCGCTGCCGCCTTCGCCCAACAGGCGATCCGCTCCATCGCCGCCGCTCAGGATGTCATTGCCCAGACCGCCCAAAAGCGTATCGCTGCCGCCTTCGCCCAACAGGCGATCCGCAGCAGCGCGACCTTCGATTTGATCGTCACCGCCGCCGCCCGTCAGGCTATCAACACCAGCGGTACCGACCAACGTATCATTGCCACCAGACCCCGTCTGCACCACTTGCGTCGCGAACAGATCGCCAATTGAAGAGGCCTCGGCTGTATCGTTGACGGCTCCCAACCGTGTCACCACATCGCTTAAAGTACCCGCAACACCCGTCAGTGTGGCAGTTGTCGTCGTGCCTGTCACATCCATCAAGGTGATACCGTCAACAGTTCCCTCAGCCGCTGCGATAATATCGGCTAAACTTAAACTGAGCGGATCAGCGGCAAAAGCCAGATCACTCCCCGTGATGACCAATCGCGCATTCGCCAGTTGCAGAACGATTTCGCCCGCAGCCTGAGACAGTACAGCATTATCACCCAGTGCAAAGTCTGAGTTTCCCAAATCCGCTAGCGATAAATCCAACCCTTCCAAAAGGGTCAGCACAGCGTTCGGTTCTGTCATGCTTGAGACGCTTAAACCAACCGTATTGACAGAATTGGACGCTGCGACCCTAGGAAAACCCGCAGACGTTGCAACAATTGTAGAGTCCAAATTGACAACGGGACTGTCACCGTCAGAAAAAGAAACAATATCAGTGCCCGTTGAGTTTGTGAACGTGGTGGCTGTGGATTGGCCATTGGAATTGGCCAATATGTCAATCTGTGCAGTACCCGTTGAATAAATTGCAGCACCATCGCCATTTCTAGTAATTAAATCTAGTCCTTTACCAAAAACACTGTGCGTCTTTTCTCCGAGATAAGTGGGGTAGCGTTCGTTTCCGTCAAAAGTGGTAGCGTCGATGGTTACCACCCCACCTTCTGCGAAAATGGCACCTCCAAGACTAGCCGCGTTACCATTGAACTGCGATTGATCGATATCAATAACACCAGATTGGTTATAAATGGCTCCACCTTCGCTGGGTTGAAAGCTTGCAGTTACATCGCTTTTATTGGTGACATCTTCTCTATAAAGATATTCAGAATCCATTTCAATATTCTCGAAAATGACCTCGGAAATATTGACCGTACCGCCTTCGTTCAACAAAGCTCCGCCATTTTGGGCTGCTAACCTATCAGTTAAAGACCTATCAGTGGCAGAAACAGTCAGACCATCCAAAGTCAGTTCTGCGCCAGAATGCACATGAAGCGCCCTGTTTTCCATTCCATTCAAAATTGTAACTTCGGCATCTTCTGCGTTACGAACTGTGATATCTCCAGTGATATCAAGATCGCCCAAATCCAGATTGGCAGGTCCATCCGCAAATATCCCTCTATGTAAAAATTGACCTCTCGTACTATTACTAAGCGTTAAATTATAGATCCCCTCTCCCAACTCAATGATCGTAGGGGCGGACGCTGCATTCGCCATAGTCACAGCTTCACGCAGACTGATCAGCCCATCAGTGGCATCGACTACATCATTAAATGTCGTGACCAGAATATCAGCGGGTTGGGTATCTAGGTTGAAAATGGTTTGGTCGGTAAACTGAAGATGTTCGATCCCCGTCAGGATATCAATACCGTCGGCAGAAGTAACAGTTGTCGTATCGCCTGAACGGGTGATGGTGGCAGCTGCTAAAGTTCCTGCAAATATGGCCGTGTCAGTACCTGCACCACCGTTTATGGTGTCATTGCCAGCTCCGCCGTTCAGGGCATTTGCCCCTGCATTGCCGTCAATTCTATTGTCTAACGTATTGCCTGTACCCTGAATGTTGTCAGTGCCTGTCAGCAACAGGTTTTCAACATTATTATCAAGGATGTAAGTAACAGAAGCATTTACCTGATCGGTTCCCTCATCCTGCAACTCTGTCAGCACATCACCGATGTTATCGACGACATAAACATCATCGCCATCTTGCCCCGACAATGTATCGGCCCCAACACCGCCATCAAGCGAGTTGTTACCGCTGTTGCCTTGTATGAAATTGTTCAGGGCATTGCCCGTGCCAGACAAATTGCCTGTGCCCTGCATGATCAGGTCTTCGACGCCAACACCCAGAGTGTAGTTTACCGTGGACAGAACCGTGTCATGGCCCTCATCTACACGTTCAATCGACGCATCGGTTTCGTTGTCTACAATGTACACATCGTTACCGGCACCACCAATCAGGCGATCAACACCACCCCCGCCATCCAGCGTGTTGTTACCTGAGTTGCCACGGACGGTATTGCCCAGCGTATTCCCTGTGCCGTTGATATCAGCAGTACCTGTCAGTGTCAGATTTTGCAGATTATCCCCAAGCGTGTAGCTAATAGAAGCGTGAACTGAATCAAGCCCTTCGCTCGCCAGTTGGTTGATAACATCCCCTACGTTATCAATGATGTAGGTATCATTTCCCAGGCCACCTGTCAGAGTGTCTGCACCAGTGCCACCATCAATTGTATCATGCCCTTCACCCCCGATAAGAGTGTCGTTCCCTGCGCCACCCATCAGAGTGTCTTGACCAGCGCCGCCATCCAAATAGTCGTTACCAGCGTCGCCAAACAGCGTGTCGTCGCCACCAAACCCATAGATGTGATCGTCGCCGTCGCCACCATATTGTTCATCATTGCCAACGTTAAAGTCAGCAACAGTACCCGTGGCCACATGATTGGTCACAGACACATTCAGCAAAGTCTCATCGCCGGGGTCGATATTGCCAGTGCCATTACCCGATTGTTTAATTTCAATAGCAAGCGTCGTAAATCCGCTTGTATTTACATAAGACAGATAACTATCGTCCTCACTGAACCGAAGTGGGTCATCGACGACACCATCATCACCCGTTTGGAAAAGAAGGCCATCACTCAGATTCGTGGCTAATCGGACAAAATTACCACCGGCATCAATATGGCCAATTGAGGCGCGTGTGTTAAAGTTTGCAAAATCTATATCAAGGGTGATTGTTTCATTCGCCCCAACGGTAACCGTAAAGAATTCTGCATCAAACGAACCCTCCATATGAAGCGTTGTATAAGGCACAGAGCTGTCGGTGATCAGGGGGTTATCTTCGGTGTACCAGTTCGCGCTCGCGTCAATATTATACGCCACATTAGCGCGGCGGTTCGCTGTGTGATCCGCATCCGTGAGGACATTGCCGTAATCCCCCAACAACAGATCATTACCGCCATTACCGTTTTGCACATGGTTCGGCCCAGTTGTGCCGCTGCCCACAAGATAATCAGTGGTCGCGCCGCCATCGACAGGTGTGGTAGTAATGATCGGCATGAAAAATCCCCCACGGATCATAAAAATTTCAAATAAATCAACGTAAATGTTAGCTAGCACACATGCTGGGGTTTACCTAACCAAATCGCAGGAATTTCTAATAAATAGAATACTTTACCCCTCCGCCCCAACTGGGACGCTTCAAAGATGAGTGATATATTGCAAGCTCAACCAATTCTCAAAACATCAAGAAGCAGGGCTCCGACCCCGCGACACAGGCCGCACCAGTCGCACTAAGCGGCGGGGTTTATCAGGCCCATAATCGCGCAGAAAATAACACACACTTCGCTCAGCCAATTCAATATCGCGGAGTGCATGGAGCAAGAAACGTGTCACCTTCGCATCAATAGCCTGGACTGCAAGTACTATTGCTGCCGCACCATCCTCATTGGCAGCGTCTGCACCCAAAGGGGTACCTTCATGCATCCATGCTTCCGCGGTGGCCACATCGGTGAACATCCAGCAGGTGAACCCAACCGCCCGATCCCCACGCCTGGCAAAAGCGTAATGATCGCGATCAATCGCATTCAGCATGGTACCTGCCGACATCCCCAGCGGCATCTCCCGAAACGGAGACTCGCCCGCGAGTAATCTTATAGCCAAACCAGCGGCCTCATTTGGGTCACGCAACCGCATCAAGCCAAGTTCGTCGGTATTGGCCATAGATTTTTCCAGATGTTGAGGGTTGTTTTTCAGTTTAAGCGAAGCATACACATATGCAAGCTCGCTTAAACATAAAGAAAGCTGCATGTAAGACGAACGGCAGCTTTGCCTAAACTGTATTCCACCAAAACATACTCAAATGAAAGGTAGGTTTGGGCCGTTCCGGTTCATCCGGAACGCCTGGTGAACCAAACTTTGCAAAGTTCACTACCTGCGCACAGCAGCCATTGACGGCCAGAACAGCATCCTGGGCGTGGATCAGTGCGGCTGGTGTTGGCCCAGAACGTCTGTTCGCAGCCCAAAGCGGACATTACTGTCACTTGTGGGTAGCGACCGCACCGCGGGACGAAGCAGTCATTTGCTGCCCACTATGTCCCAAGACTAAGCGGTCGAACTTCGCGCAAAATTGCGCGAGACCAAGTATCCCGATTTCCCGACTATCATCTATTGGATCTGTTATGCTCGAAAACGGTGTCGCAATGTCCATGACATAAATTGACTACTCGATAAGCTTTTCGATCTTAGGCAGTTGGTAGTCACCGCTGAACAGTGCTTCACCAGGGCCGTAGAAGCGAAAGTATGGAAACCACCCGCCTCCAGTGGCTGTGGGCACATAGTTCGATTGCGAAACGCCGTCTGGTAATTCGGGGCCGAAGACGACACGTACACTGCCATCTTCGTTGACTTCAAGCTCCTCTGTCGACGCGACCCCATACTTTTCCAAGCCGTCAAGAAAAGTTGCATCCTCAAAATCATAGACCAAAACCGACCAGAACTGACTTACCGGCACATCAGGTGGAACAACCAGACTATAGGTCGTTCCTCCATCGAGGCGTTCGTCGTCAGCGTCCCTGCTGGTCAGCAAATACATCGTGGGGGGTGCCGTCAGGTTGAACTCTTCAGCAGACGTGTAAAATGCAAAGAACGAGCTGCCACGGTCATCAAGTGCAATCGCACCAGAGTCCAAGAGCCAACTAAATGTCGTTTCATAGGAAGTCGCTGGGGTTAGAACAGTCCATCCATTCCCCATTTCCTGTTTCTCAGAGTGATTGTCGAAGTAGGCTTCTTGCAGAAAAACTTTCGCTTCATTTGCAGCATGATCGAGGATCTCAAGCTCGCGCTCGGTGGGCGTAAACTCTCGCCCCTTTTCAATTCCCAAGCGGCGCAACATCCCAAGTGCAACGGCATCTCGCTCTTCAAGGTTTTCGCTCTGAACAAACTCATCAATCAGTACAAATAGCGAGCGATCGAACTCTACGACACCGTCAATATCCATTCCCTGTACATCCAAGTACTGGGTTTGTGCGGGTTGCTCAGGGTCAAAGATTTTCAGTTTTTTGGTGAACTCTTCCGCCGCGGCCAATGAGCTGGGTGAGGCATCGGGAATAATCGGTCGTAAGAGTGTATAACCGTTCAACGTTGTTTGAGGCAGGACATAATCCGCACCAAACGTTTCCCCGTCGTATCCTTCAGGCACTATGAGGTAGCTAGCACCAGCGCCTTTGTCCCGTCCTTTTGCACCGACGTCGGCAAGGGGACGCTGCCAAATGTCCATTAGTGTGCCCCAAAGCCCGAGGTCACCTTCCGTGGGCGGTACTTCGATCATTACGGGGCCGTCAGCGATGTTCCAAAACGCCATCACATAGGGCGTCGTATCATTTGGAGTTGTCACCGCTGCCCTATAGTCTTGGATCTTGGAGAAATAGCAGACAACGTTGTAATTACAGCCTACCTCTGCAAAACCATCTCTCATCGCAATTGCGTTCGTCAGCGGCATCGCCCAGACAGCGGTTTCCACAGCGCGGCGATGAACCATCTTTTCCTGTGTCGAAAGCTCGGACGTCAGCGCATCGTTCTGCGCAATCGTTTGGGAAGCAAACCAAGTTGTTCCGGCAAGAATTGCTGCAAACGCAATTGTAGCTTCTTTCATGGCTTTTACATCTCCGTCAAAGTGGTCGAACTGTTTCTTCTTAAAGACTGAACTCTGATTTTCAAAACAAATAAGAAAAACATGCCCCGCTGCAAGATTCCTGTGATGGAACCCAATTGCATTTACCAATTTTGGCTTGTTTCGGAAGGATCTGAGCTTTGCGAAGGTCACAAAACCTGGCCTGAGATCAACGTCGGCTAAGGGCTCACACCTGCCGTTCGCTGCACCAGGTGCGGATGGCTGCAGGCAGCCCGAAGCGGACATGATCATCCAACACCTCGGGCGGAGAGCTGCCTTTCTCCGCAGACGCACGCTGATCGATCCAGCATCAAGGGAGCGGACATTCAGATTGCGGCGAGACCAAGGGGAATACCGCAACACCGCATGGCGGCTGCGAGCCCAAGTGTCCGATGCTGCATATTGACTAAATGTCGGCTCCCGGTACGTTAGCCAGTGTGTCCATGTTATCTTAGATAATGACTATGCTGAACCTTTCCGTTCCCGCTTCTAAGATGCGTCTGCCGCACCCGTTCCACTGAACCAGCCAGTGCCAAAAAGGCAAAACACTGGCTAAGCTGCACTTGCGCTATACATTTACCTTCAATTAACGTGGGCCGATGAGGTTTTTTTGATGACATCTGCTTCCGGCTATATATTTGGTGTTTTTTCTTTCGAAGTCGGCGATGGGCATGTGACGGTGTTTCCCGACGCTACTGAACCTCAGAATGTACTCGACCTTACCGGTTTCTCATCGACAGACTTTACGGACCTCGGCCATGGACAAGTACTGCTTGATCCGACCTATCCGAATCATGCTACTTTCAGTTTAGGCGGTGACAGTCTGAGTATTGTCGACTTTGGCAGCTACGATCAGATACATTTTGCAGATCAGTCGTTTGACAACAACGCGGACGACACTGACGGCTCACTGAATTTTGTGACCTTCGTTGCAAGCCATGGGATCCAGACCCAAATAATTTTTGCGGGCACGACAGGCAACGACACCTTTTCTTCTAGTGCCGTTGATGAACATTTTGCACTGGCGGGGGGCACAAATGACCAGCTAGTTTTCAATGTCTCTCAAATCGGTGACGACGGTGTCAGCACACTACAAGAGATCACCACAGGATATAACATTACGATAGATTTCACCGGTATTGTTGCCGATGCGATTCTTGAACAATCCATTACCCTTTCGGTGTCGCCATTTGATCCTAATGATCTAGTGATCACAATTGTCCATGAAGACAATTCGTTGAGCGCACCAGTAGCCGGCATCGGTCGCACGGAAGAAACGATCACGCTGACGAATGGGTTGGGGCAATTCGGCGGGGTTGATACGATCAGCATCATCCGTGAATATGGCATCGATACCGTAACAACAGCAGATATCCGTCAGATTGTCTTAGACGCGCAAACCACTGCCGGTGCTGATTGCATTATCGGTTATTTTGACGAAAACAGCCTTTTCGGCGGGGCTGGGGATGACACGCTAGATGGCGGTGGTGGCAACGATACCCTAGACGGGGGCGAAGGTAATAATGTTCTTGCTGGCGGTGAAGGTGCTGACACGTTTGTTCTTCGTCTAGAGGGTGGTGGTCAAAACATAATCACCGATTTTGTGATTGGGGTCGACTTTCTCGATACCTCAAACTTGACCACTGCGGAGTTACAAAATGCCGTCTTTTCCAGAGATGTTGATGGCAATCGTACAATCACCTTTGCAGATGGGACATCGTACACACTAGAAGGCGTTCTCAACATTGCGCCAACAGGTGCTCCGGTAGTTCAGGGAGACCCAAGCATTGGGTCGACGCTTGCCATTGAAATTTCAGGTATTTCTGACCTCGACGGGCTTGGTCCGTTCACCTTTCAGTGGATCCGGGGTGAAACGCCGATTCCAGGTATGACGGGCGGTTCGTATCAAATCCAACCCGGAGACGTCGGGAGTGCCATCACGGTTCAAGTAACTTATGTTGACGGGTTTGGGACGCTTGAGCAGATCGAAAGCGCCGAAGGCGAAGCTGTGATCGTAGACGACAGTGACGTCGTTGCGCCTGTGGTGCCTCCGCCATCACCACTGGAAGACGGCCGTCACGAAGACGATACTGCGACGTTTCCTGAACACTCTGACGGTCGGGCTGGGGGTGCGGTGCCAGGTCCTGTTGTTCCTCCAAACAATAGCGGCGGAACTAACGATGTCGGCGATGATGACGCCGATGACCTGGATGCACCAGTTCTACCAGAAACTGAAAACAACGAACCTATACTGGGTGACGGACGCCTTGTGGATGCAACGCCCGGCACTCCGATTCCGCCGTCTGCCCCCGGAACCCCGCCGGATGCTGGTGAAAACGACCTTGATGATCACAATGCGGCACCAGTTGAGCCAACCGAACGCTCGGACAGCGATTTTGAGGCCGAAACTGAAGGCCGCGATATTGTTCTCCCGGCGGTTGTAGCTGTGCAGCTAGGGCCACAAGCCGGAGGCGATGATCACGATAGCGCAGTTTCTGCTGCTTCCTTCGTCACAGGCTCAAGGCTGGAGTATGATCGGGTCGTTGTGGTCAATGGTTCACAAGAAACTCTGGTTGCGCAGCGCGGTCTTGCCGATCAGTTCATTTTCAATGATCTAGGCGGTGTCGATGTTGCGATTTGGGGTTTCAGTTCCGAGGAAGGTGACAGCCTTGAAATCTCGCAGCTCTTGGTTGGTTTCGATCCGCTGACAGACACACTCGACGAATTCGTCAGCCTTACAACCTCAGGCTCAGCCCTTGTAGTCGGTATAGATGAAAACGGAGGCGGTGATGAATTTGTGCAGGTGGCGACGATGGTCGATAGTGTTTTGCCGCATGATTTAGCCCATCTTATTGATATTGGCGCGCTGGATATAGGTTGATTAGGAAAGTTAAGAGAAAGTGCATTGTGCCCCTGACTCGCCAACAGATGCGAAAACCGTCAGTGTCCCGGTGTTTTGTCCGCGACCCAGTCATTGCCGAGGTGGAAATGCTGCGCTGTGCATGAACGGCAGCAATGCGAAAGCTGCGCCGCAGCGATTGACGACATGGTAGAAGTCTGGTCTGGGCCGCAAGCAGACCTCACCGCCTTGATGGCTCTCAACTGACCAGAAGGTCCGTCCTCTGATGGGTATCGAAGGCGGTTATGCGCAGAAAGAGCGCTTTGCAGAACTCTGCCAATCACACCGGATCGCCACCCGACGCGACTAAGACTTACGCGCAACAATATAGCGGCTTGTAAACATCCCGATTTTATCCGTTTTCTCAACGATATCGAAACCTACGCCGTTCATTTTTCGCTCAAGGGTTTCCGCAGTTATAAAGTCAACAAACGGCGCCTTTCCAATGGCCTGCATAAAAGGGATCGCAACTTTACTAATCATTGCGTATTTGAAGCCGCCGTGCTCTGGGGCGCAAACGGTTTTTGAGATAAAAAGTCCACCTGGTTTTATCAGTGAAGATATGTATTCAAGAGCGCTATCGAGCGCTGGTAAAAGGTGAAGCAAATTGTGCGCTAGGACCGCATCGTAAGATACGTCGTCAGAAGAATGGTCTAAAACTTCAGCCACTTTGAATGTGACGTTTCCAACACTTTCGCGTACGAGTTTTTCATTGGCGATCTCGATCATTCCTAAAGAGAGGTCTGTAGCCGTGATGTGGGCTACATGTGGTGCGATCAGCAGTGCTGTCGAACCTGTGCCGCAGCCAATTTCCAGCACTTTATCTTCGGACTTCAAGTGGGATTTTGTGCGCTCAAGGGTCATCAGATACCCGTCCATGTCCCGGATTGGACTTGCGGCATACTTGCGAGAAATTTTGCTCCAGAACGCGACGTCTTTGGATAGTGCAGCCATTGAGAGTTTCTTTCTTATCACGCGATTTTAGTACTTGTATGATCAAACGAATTTGAAGGGAATTGCCTTTATCTGCAGAAGCATTATGCATAAACGCATGAACTGGAAAGCTATCAACTTTGACTGGAACCAGGTGCGCTCCTTCCTAGCGACGGCCGAAAAGGGGTCGTTCTCGGCAGCTGCACGTGTGCTTGAGCAAACCCAGCCGACGGTGGGCCGCCAAGTTGCGGCACTGGAGCGGTCACTTGGAATAACTCTTTTTGAGCGGGTTGGAAAATCACTGAACCTGACCAGCGCCGGAGCAGATTTGTTGGTACATGTGCAGGAGATGGCTGAAGTTGCGAACCGAATTTCACTAACCGCGACAAGCCAGTCAAATACCATTGACGGGCAAGTCAAGATTACCGCATCAGATGTTATGTCCGCCTATCAACTTCCGCCCATCCTTAAGCAAATTCGTTTGGCGGCTCCACGCTTGGAGATCGATGTCGTCGCAACGAATGATCTTCGCGACATACAAAGGCGCGAGGCTGACATTGCCATCAGACATGTGCGCCCAACTCAACCGAACCTGATAGCGAAACTGGTGGCCGAAGCGACGGCCCATTTTTACGCGACCCCTTCGTACCTCGACCAGGTCGGGCGCCCCAAAACGGAAACTGAACTCGCAAAGCTGGATTTTGTTAGTTTTGGAGACGTGGCTACGATAATTGGCTTTCTCAATCCAGCGGGCATTCCGGTCACCGCGCAGAACTTTCGGATAGGGTCAAAATCCGGGATCGTTTCATGGGAGATGGTGCGGCAAGGCTTGGGGGTGAGTGTTATGTCTGACGATGTCGCTGCGATGACCCCCGGCGTTGAAAGGGTGCTTCCCGGTCGAGAGCCGTTCAAATTTCCGATCTGGCTCGCCACGCATTCGGAGCTGCATACTGCACGAAGGATCCGGTTGGTGTTTGACCAGCTTGCAGAGCAATTGAGCGCTCCAAGTAGGGTTCCTCAACGGTAGGCTCGAAGGTCTGCTTTGACGAACTATGCAAGGTTTTCAGCGGACATAGCGATAGTCCGATTTTCGTCCGACTTGCCGAAACGTTATGTCTGCTTGGGGTTGGGAGCCGACCTCCGCTGCGTCTGTCTTGAATGACTGCTGTGGGCGGTTCGTGTAACTTTGCAAACTCCGTTATCTGCGCACAGCAGAAGCCCGCCTAGGGCGCAGTAAGCTTTCGCCCGCTGCCCAAATGCAAGCCATTCGTATCTACTATGGGCCGGGGTCACGTTTTCGCCTTTGAGTGCCGCTGAGCTAGCCTAGAAACCGGGCTGCATCGAACCGTGACGCATGTGTATATCGGGATGATCTGCGGCCCGCCCCGTGACAAGCGGTTTCGGGCCGCGCGCACCGCTTGGCGGCAATAGGAAAACCCGCACGATGCCGGTGCAGCCTGGCACGGTTTGGGTTGCGGGTGAAGACCGATCCGGTCGCAAACACAACACACGTATGGGGAATAATGGCGCACCCAGAAGGATTCGAACCTTCGACCTTCGCCTTCGGAGGGCGACACTCTATCCAGCTGAGCTATGGGTGCGCTCTTGTTATTCTAGACACTGACCGGACACTGGAAGCCGTTTAGTCAATGTATTCAGTACCTTAACCAAGCCTGAGTCCGCCTTCGGAGGGCAGCGCTCTATCCAGCTGAGCTACAGGTGCCTGTGGCAAGGGCTATAGAATAAACCCCGGTGTGCCGCAATCGGAAAAACCGAGGTTTGTCGGGAAAATTCCAGTTACCCAAACAGATCGTGTGCCAATTCCAGCGCATCGACCAGCGTGTCCACCTCTTGTTTGGTGTTATACAGACCAAAAGAGGCGCGACAGGTAGCCGTGACTCCCAGATGATCCATCAACGGGCCTGCACAATGATGCCCCGCCCGCACTGCGACACCCTTTTTGTCCAAGATGGTCGAAATGTCATGGGCATGGGCTGCGCCTTCGAGGGTAAAGGAGAAAATCGCGGCCTTACCCGCGGCAGTGCCCTGCACGTTCAACCAATTGATGCCGGTCAGACGTTCCAATGCGTAATCGCGCAAAGACGCCTCATGCGCGGCGATATTGTCCATCCCCAACGCCATCATGTACTCCAGAGCCACCCCCAGACCAATGGTCTGGACGATCCCCGGTGTACCGGCTTCGAATTTCATCGGAGGATCGTTATAGATGACCTGATCCTTGCTGACTTCCTTGATCATGTCACCCCCCCCGATAAAGGGACGCATTTCGGCCATGCGTTCAGGGCGAATATAGATCGCACCGGACCCGGACGGACCATACAGCTTGTGACCCGTGATCGCATAGAAATCACACCCGATATCCTGCACGTCGACGGGCATATGCACCGCCCCCTGCGAGCCATCAACCAATACCGGGACGCCCTTGGCATGGGCCCCTTGGGTAATGGATTTGACGTCAACGACAGTGCCTAGAACATTGGAGCATTGGGTGACCGCGACCAGTTTGGTTCTGGGGCCGATCGCGTCAAGAACCGCTTGCGGATCCAGGCTGCCATCATCAGAAACATCCACCCATTTCAACACCACCCCCTGACGTTCACGCAGGAAATGCCAGGGGACGATATTGGCGTGGTGTTCCATCACCGACAACACGATCTCATCGCCCGCCTCGAACCGAGGCATAGCCCAGCCGTACGCCACCAGATTGATGCCCTCGGTGGTGCCGGAATTGAGGACAATGTGATCCTCATCTGCTGCATTCAGGAATTTGGCAATCGTGCCACGCACCGCCTCGTATCGTTCTGTTGATAGATTAGAAAGATAGTGCAACCCACGGTGAACATTGGAATACTCTTCGCCGTAGGCCCGTGTGATTGCGTCAATCACCACCTGCGGTTTTTGGGCCGATGCACCATTGTCCAAATAGGTCAGCGGCTTGCCATGCACCTGTCGCGACAGGATGGGGAAATCGGAGCGGATCTTGTCGATGTCATACATGAGACATTCCAATCAGTAGCGCCCGGTCAGGGCGACGAGAAGAGAAAGCGCAACAGCCAGAACAACCAGTGTCATGCTCAGAACGGCAGCAGCCCGTCCCATTGATTTCAACTGATGCGCCTGATCAATGAAATGCACCAGAATGTAAAGCCCGTAGACCACCCCCGCCATATGCAGGATCACGGCCAACGGCGGCGCAAACAGTGACAATCCAACGACGATTGCCTGGGCTGCGACCTGCAGCAGTTGCAACCAGACCATCAGCGCCATGACCTGGTTCAAGGAGCCGGTGCCCCTGAACATCCCGCCGACCAGATACAGCGCGTAAATGAACAATACCTGCCCGCCGGCCACAATGGCGAAATAGACACCAGGCGAGGCAAACATGATCGGCAGATCCGCATCCGCACCAGGGTCCATGATCATCTTTTGAAAGGTCAGAAAGAAGGTGTTGACCACAGCTGCAAGAAACAGGGCTGTCCACAGCACTTCGCGACCCAGGTTCATCAACAGGATCTGTTGCGCCGCCGCCGCCGGGCTGCGCAGGGTCAAAACGATCAGGTTTCGGATGTCCTGCGGTGTCATGAGTTGGCCGTCCAATACCCTTGGATCATGCCGCTGACCCAGAACCAGAAAAAGAATGCCGCCCACAGGATGCCCACGGCCTGTTGTCCCGGTCCAGGGCCAATGAAGCCTGCGATCAGCCCATGCAACAGCGCCAAAGGGCTGGCCGCCAGCAAAGCCCAGAACAGCGCCAGGCGGGCATGGTGCGAAGCCCCCTTGCCGCCGATCAATCGCACCAGCACATGGGTGATCCATGCGAGGAAATACAGGATCAGCGGCAACATGAACACCAGGGCCAGCAAAGCGCTGCCCATCAGCATGTTCTTGTCGGTGCCCTCCAGATGGGCTTCGCGCGCCAAAGCCGGAAGGCGCGCAAAGAACAGCAGCACACAGCCGCCCATCACAAAAGCCAACAGGCGATCTTCGCGCTGTCCCATGCCCAGCAGCCGCGCCACAACCCGGCGCGGCCCGCGGTACGTCGCGGTGATATCCGATGTAACCGGCATCAGCGCCGCCTGGTCAACCAGCCTTCGAGGCGGTCCACAATATCAGCGGCCAGAGCACGGTCTTCGATCTCTTCCACAGCCTCGGCCAGGAATGCTAGGGTCAGAAGATCGGTGGCTTCCTTGTGGGGAACCCCGCGTGACCGCAGATAGAACAGCGCCGTGTCGTCAATCGCACCCGAGGTCGAGCCATGCGAACAGGCCACGTCGTCGGCATAGATTTCCAGTTCGGGTTTGGCCAGGAACTGGCTGTCATCATCCAACAGCAGTGATTGGCTGATCTGATACCCATCGGTCTTCTGTGCGCCTTCCTTGACCAGGATCTTACCCTGGAACACGCCGGTCGCACCGTTGCGCAGTACTTTCTTGAAAACCTGACGGCTTTCACAATTCACGGCATCATGGGTGATGAACACCGTGTCGTCATGCAGAAAATCACCATCTCCGACACAAGCGCCAGCAATGTGGGCAATGGCATCGTCACCGGTCAGTTCAATGACCGCTTCGTTGCGGGTCAATTGGCCGTTGACGGTCAGGGTAAAGGATTTGAACACGGATTCCCGACCCAGACGCGCAAACAGGTGCGTTGCAGCGCGACGTTCGTGGTCCCTGCCCTGTGCGCGGACCAAATGCAATTTGCCTGTATCGGCAATGTCGATTTCCATGCATTTGTTGAACCGCGATGCAGCGGGGCCATTCTCCAGAATGGTCGCTTCGGCACCGGCTTCGACCCGGATCACGTGATGCAGGATCGCGTCCGATTTTTCATCTTCGTGGACATAGATCAGGCTGATCGGTTTGGACGGAGACCCGGTCACATGGATCGCAACCCCATCCGTGGCAAAGGCCGTGTTCAAGGCCGCCAGTGGACGTTCCACCGGCGATTGGCCACGCGCTTCGAGCACACCATAGATGTCTTTTGCCCAATGGATATCCTTGCAACAGATATCTTCGAGACGGTCGATCCGCACACCTTCCAGGGCCAGATCATCGGACTGTTCCGGATCAAAGACACCATCGACAAATACGATACGCAAACGTTCTAAATCGTTGAACATTGGCGCTTCGTCATTGTCGAAAACCGCGGCCGGGATCACATCGGGCTGAACCAATGTGTCGGGACGGGTGTATTTCCAGTATTCGTCGCGACGCGACGGCAACCCCATGGTCTGCACCCGCGACAGCGCGGCCTGACGGGCGGCGTTCAGGCATCCCCCCTGGGGCAGCGCCAATGCGTTCAACCGCGCATCCGTCGCGGATTGTTTCAGTTCGGGCAAAGCCATTTACGCCACCTCGGCCAGAATGTCGGCATAGCCGTTGTTTTCAACTTCCAGAGCCAGTTCAGGACCGCCGGATTTGACAATCCGGCCATTGGCCATGATGTGCACCACATCCGGTTTAATGTGGTCCAGAAGGCGCTGATAGTGGGTGATCACCAGAAACCCGCGCCCTTCGTCACGCAACGCGTTCACACCTTCCGCTACCAGCTTCATCGCGTCCACATCCAGACCCGAGTCGGTTTCGTCCAGAATGCACATCTTTGGCTGAAGCATCGCCATCTGCAGGATTTCATTACGCTTTTTCTCGCCACCCGAGAACCCCACATTGACAGGGCGTTTCAGCATATCGGCGTCGATCTTCAAGGTCTTGGCCTTGGCGCGCACTTCCTTGAGAAAATCTGCGGCAGAAAGTTCGTCTTCGCCGCGCGCCTTGCGCTGTGCGTTTACCGCAGTGCGCAGAAACGTCATGTTGCCGACGCCGGGAATTTCCACCGGGTATTGAAACGCCAGAAACAGACCGGCCGCTGCGCGCTCTTCCGCTTCCAGTTCCAACAGGTCGACACCACTCAGCGAGGCTTCGCCTTCTGTGACCTCATAGCCGCCGCGCCCGGACAGAACATAGGACAAGGTTGATTTCCCCGATCCGTTCGGCCCCATGATGGCATGGACTTTGCCTGCCTCGACCTTCAGGTCGACACCCTTCAGGATTTGCTTGTCTTCTTCTTCAAGTTTGACGTGCAGGTTTTTGATTTCCAGCATTTTTTCCTCGTCTCTTATCTCTTGTGTCGCGCGCCGGTTCAGGTCGCGCCCGCATAGGTGGAGGTGCGCATTTGCACCGGAAAACTATTGTGAAGTGCTGCCTGCGCGCGCTTGATACCGGCCGCATAAGACAGCGGGCCGCGCGCGGGCAAGGTGTTCAGGTGGTCCGGGATTGTGTCCCAATCTATTGGTGCAATCATCGCGCGCCCGACCGAGGCCGCGTAATCGTGGTATTTCAGATGGGATTCTTCGCCCGGGTCGGCCCAGGTTGACGGGACCCCATAGGCATCTGCCGTGATCAACCCATGCAGCGAGGACGCAAAGACATGATGGCAGCGCGCGATTTGTTGGCAGACTGTCGCCGCGTCCGCGCGCACGTCGATCAAATCGACCTGATCATGGTCGTGCACCAAACGCGCAAAGATCGGATCATCCACCTGTTTGTGATGCGGCACCAATCCGATACGATCCGTCGGTTGCGGAGCCTCCCCCAAAGCCTCTGCAATCAACAGACCGGGATCGCCGAACTGATCGGTCTTCAACCCCAACAGCGCCGCCGTAATCGGGCCGCGTACCAGAGCCACATCAACATGTTCCAGAAAATCCTTGGGTGTGGGATGCAACACCCCGCTGCCCCAGATGACCGGGCGACCGGTACCGCCATTGGCGAATTTGCGGCGCACGATCTGGATGATCGACCCCACCGCAACCAGGTCGGCCCCGCCGATACCGGAATGGACAACATCGCGGCCCGATGCATGCGCCACAACAATCTGGCTCAGGGCGTCGCCAAAATTGGCCACACCTTTCCACCAGAACAGCCGTAACGGCGTGTTATGTCCAGCCACCGCATCCATGATCAGCCCAGAACCACCGCAGTTCCGCTGGCCGACACCATCAGCATCGACTGACCGACCACTTCGTAATCCAGATCTACTCCGACCACTGCATTCGCCCCCTTGGAACGGGCACGGTCCTCCAGTTCTGCCAACGCGGTTTCGCGGGCATCTTCGAGCTTGCTTTCATAGGCTCCGGACCGCCCACCAACGATATCAGTGATCGACGCAAATACGTCCCGCACCACATTGGCCCCCATAATGGCTTCGCCCACGACGATGCCTTTGTACTCGGCAATCTGATAGCCTTCGACGGATGGGGTGGTTGTAATGATCATGTCAGTTCTCCGCAAACATCCAAGGAGGTAATTTGTCCAGAAATTGGCCAGGTGCCTGGGGATCCACAACTTCGCGGTCCACCAGCGCATCAAGACAGAAAACGGTCAGATCAAAGCTTCCAAAGACACAGGCCGACGCCATGGCCAGCTGTTTGATCTGTTCGTCGCTCCAATCGTCAATGGTTTCGGGATTGCGAATGTATACGGCGTCGCCATCTATCAATTGGTTCCGGAACACGGCGTTTTTCATCCGCTTGCGCTGTGAGTTTTGAACAACAGTGGATTTGGCGAAGACCAATTTATGCAACACATAGCCTTGATCGTGCAGCTCGACATCCACAGGACCCCACAAGGGTTCTCCTTCATACATGCGATAGAACCGCACTTCGGGAATGACACTGACAGCTTGGGACATCTTTTGACGCCCGGATTGAAAAACATCCAACTCTCCGCCCTGGATATCAATTTTCAAAACATCCGGCTTGGGAAGCTCTTCATCACTGAGATCATCCAGTGCAGTTAACGCAATCTCGATGCCGTCCACATCCCCCTTGTGCCACCCGGGTTTGCCCAGAAACGAGACGGACTCTTGCCGGATCGGATACAAGGACCCCAGCCCAGATTGCGGATGCGGATAGAATGTACCCTGGCCGGTCCGCCCGATAGCCCGTTGCAGATAGTGGGTGTTGGGCACCGGATCCTGGGTCAGGGCATCAAAGGCGGATTGCTCGGGCTCAAAGCCCCAGACCTCGCAGCCCCCGAGTTTCAGCAGACCGTCATAATCTGGTGTATTGATCGGATTTGCGCCAACGTCGGCAATCCGCAGTCTCCGCTGGGGAGACATGACCGATTGCAAAAACTCCACCCGGCGTGCCAGCATCTTCTGGCTACGGGGTTGCGGCGCTTCCCGGTTCATGCGCTTGACCTCATGTTTTTGGCCATCCTGTCACCGCACTCGGCCGATCAGATTGACAACAATCCGCGACACAAGCCATCCAGCGATGGCCCCAATACCAATCCATAGAACCGGGTTATTGAACTCTTTTGGCGTCAGATTCACATAGACAACCCCCAGAACCCCACCAAGAACCGGCAGGGCAAAGGGCGCAAAAGAAACAATTTTCTGCGACAAGAGTTGTTTCGTGGTCTTGGCCATGGGACTTTCTTTTCATTCTTGGTTCGCCCGGCCAACAGGGCCGGACGCATGGGTGGTCACGTCGGGGTCAGCCCACCGACCCTTCCAGAGAAATGGCAACCAACTGCTGGGCCTCCATGGCGAACTCCATCGGCAATGCCTGCAGCACTTCCTTGCAGAACCCATTCACAACCAGCGCGACGGCTTCTTCTTCGTCCATCCCGCGTGACCGGCAGTAGAACAGCTGGTCATCATCCACCTTGGATGTGGTCGCTTCGTGTTCAACCCGGGCCGAATTGTTCCTGACTTCGATGTAGGGCACTGTGTGGGCCCCGCATTTGTCGCCGATCAACAGGCTGTCACATTGGGTATAGTTACGCCCGTTCTGCGCCTTGGGGTGCATGGATACCAGACCACGATAAGTGTTCTGGGCCTTGCCCGCGCTGATACCTTTGGAAACGATGCGCGATTTGGTGTTCTTGCCCAGATGCACCATTTTGGTGCCGGTATCGGCCTGCTGCATGTTGTTGGCGATGGCGATCGAATAGAATTCGCCCTGGCTGTCGTCGCCGCGCAGGATGCAGGACGGATATTTCCAGGTCACGGCGGATCCGGTTTCCACCTGGGTCCACATCACCTTGGACCGGTCGCCCCGGCAATCGGCGCGTTTGGTGACAAAGTTGTAAATCCCGCCCTTGCCGTTTTCATCGCCCGGATACCAGTTCTGGACAGTTGAATATTTCACCTCGGCGTCTTCTTCGATGATGATCTCGACAACAGCGGCGTGCAGCTGCGCAATGTCACGGGCGGGCGCGGTACAGCCTTCCAGATAAGAGACATAACTGCCCTTGTCCGCGATGATCAACGTGCGTTCGAATTGGCCGGTGTTTTCCGCATTGATGCGGAAATAGGTGCTCAGCTCCATCGGGCAACGCACGCCTGGCGGCACATAAACGAATGACCCGTCCGAGAACACGGCCGTGTTCAACGTGGCATAATAATTGTCGCTGACCGGTACAACGGTGCCAAGGTATTTGCGCACCAGATCCGGGTATTCGCGGATTGCCTCGGAGATCGAACAGAAGATCACACCGGCCTTTTTCAATTCGGCCTGAAATGTGGTGCCGACAGAGACGGAATCAAACACCGCATCCACCGCGACCTTGCGCCCTTCGGCAGGTGCATTTTCTGCGCCTTCGACCCCGGCCAGGATCATCTGTTCCTTCAGCGGAATACCCAGCTTTTCATAGGTCGCCAACAATTTGGGATCGACCTCGTCCAGAGACTTGGGTTTGACCTCCATGGATTTTGGGCGGGCATAGTAATACTGATCCTGGAAATCGATTTCCGGATAGTCGACCATCGCCCAGGTCGGCTCTTCTTTTTGCAGCCAGCGTTCATAGGCCGCCAGCCGCCATTCGGTCATCCATTCGGGTTCTTCGTTCTTTTCGGAAATCAGCTTGACGATATCCGGAGACAACCCCTTGGGGGCGTACTCCATCTCGATTTCGGTTTCCCAGCCGTATTTATAGGCTCCGCCAACTTCGCGCACGGCATCGACGGTATCCTGGTCAACGCCGTCTTTCACTTGTGTCTGGTCCAAAGCGGCCATGTTCGTCTCCTGCACTCACGCCACGCGGGCGCGATGTTTCTTTTCCTTGGCGCGCCACGCATCCGCAAAGCGCAGCACATCATCATTCGAAATACCCGGCCCCAGCGATACGCGGATCGCGCTTGAGGCCGTCGTCATGTCATATCCCATAGCAGTCAGCACCGTGCTGGCCCGGACCTTGCCGCTGGAACAGGCGGATCCTGCGCTGATCGCAAATCCTGCCAGATCCATCTGCATCACCTGGGTTTCGCCCTTCCATCCCGGCGTGGCAAAGCACGAGGTGTTGGGGAGCCGTGGCTGATCTTTCCCGACAAAAATAGTCTGATCAGCGCCAGCCACAAGGGCATTCTCCATATTATCGCGGATCTGCGCCACTTCTTCCCAGACACCATTGGCCAGGTCCTGGGCGGCCGCCTCGGCCGCAGCGCCAAAGCCGGCGATCCCGATCAGGTTTTCTGTGCCAGAGCGGCGCCCCATTTCCTGTCCGCCACCGCGAATCTGTGCGGCAAGATCAGTGCCCCGTTTGATGACGACCGCACCAATTCCCTTGGGCCCACCCAACTTGTGCGCAGAAATCAACGCCATCTCGGCACCCAACCAATTGAATGCCACAGGCAGCTTGCCAAAGGCTTGGGTTGCGTCCGTCACGGCCAACCCATTGGGCAGCGTCTGAATGATGCCGGTTTCCGAATTGGCCAGTTGCACCGTGGATTGGCTGGGAACAGACACCTCAACAGATCCGTTCGGTGAAACGGATAAACTTTCATCAATCCATGCTCTTACAGCGTCATGTTCAACCTGGGATCCCTGCAGATTTCGCCCAGACAAGGCCAAAGATGCGCCTTCGGTTGACCCGGACACAAACACCACATCCGCACCATCGGCCCCAAAAGCGGCCGCGATCTGCGCGCGGGCGCGTTCGATGACACCCTTGGCCTGACGCCCTTCGGCATGCACCGAAGATGGGTTGCCTACCACGTCCATGGCCGCATTCATTGCCGCGCGCGCCTCTGGGCGCAGCGGAGCCGTGGCGTTATGATCCAGGTAAACACGTTTCATGGATGCATCTTTTTCATCAGCCCAAAGTTACACGCATCAGCCAAAGTCAGTTGCGTCATTTAATCATCCACCACCGAAAACAGGGTTGGCACGGCTGGACAGGGAACCAGATCATTCTTGATCACATCCGACAGGCGGGTCTGATGCAGAAACACATATACATGCGCGCTCAACCCTTCCCACAGACGGTTGGTCAACGATTGCGCCCGGCTGCCAGACAAAGCTCCGGTCGCCCCCGCCCCCTTGTGCATCGCATCCACAGTTTCATCGACCGCCGATAGAATCTCGACAACCCGAATTTCGGATGGAGACCGCGCCAATCGGTACCCCCCACCGGGACCACGAACGGATTCAACCAATTCGGCCCGCCGAAGTTTGACAAACAACTGCTCAAGATAGGGCAGCGAAATGTCCTGCCGCCTGGAGATTTCGCCCAGTGCTACAAGATGATCCTGTGGCTGCAAGGCGATATCAGCCAGCGCCACCATGGCATAGCGACCTTTTGTCGACAGCTTCATCTTGTTTTCCTTTAGAACCCGGTATTTTGCGCGAAAACATTGACCTCACGCCCATCAGTGCGTATCTCACCCTGACGGGCCGATATCAATCGGTAACGGCTCCATTTAGAAACGTTCTAAGGTGTCTTAGGGTATTCGTCAAGAATGTCCCGCACACCTCCCGAAAAAGAGACAGGACCCACCGCCCCATGCCCGAGGTCATCTTTCCCGGACCCGAAGGCCGCCTTGAAGGCCGCTATCATCCGCAAAAAGAAAAAGACGCCCCCATTGCAATCGTGCTGCACCCGCATCCGCAGTTCGGCGGAACGATGAACAACAAGGTCGTCTACAATCTGCATTATGCGTTTTACAACATGGGCTTTACCGTGTTGCGGTTCAATTTTCGCGGCGTGGGCCGCAGCCAGGGTGAATATGACCAGGGCATTGGTGAATTGTCCGACGCAGCGTCGGCGCTGGATTACCTCCAGTCGATGAACAGCAATTCCAAACATTGCTGGGTGGCCGGGTTTTCATTCGGAGCCTGGATCGGTATGCAACTGTTGATGCGCCGCCCTGAGATCACTGGCTTTATCAGCGTGTCACCCCCGGCCAACATGTACGACTTTTCGTTCCTGGCACCCTGCCCCAGCTCGGGTCTGATCATCAATGGTGCGGCCGATCGGGTGGCCCCGCCCGCCGATACCGTGTCGCTGGTCAACAAGCTGCATGAACAAAAGGGCATCACCATCACGCACCAGGAAATCGAAGCCGCCGACCACTTCTTTCAGGGAGATCACATGGATACGATGGTGGGCAATGTGACGTCCTACGTCAAACAGCGCTTGACCGAAAACACCCGCTGATTCCATGGGCACAATCGAAACGCTGGCCGCCAAACTGGCCGAAGACACCGTCAAGGTGATGGACGCCACCGGCGAAGATCGCCTGTATGTCGAAGTCGGCGACGTTCTGGCAGCCGCGTCTCAATCGCTCGAAGAGGCCTATCTGACCGAAATTCGGGTTCGATTGGCCGAGCGCACCGCCCGGCGTTTCCTGAACAAGAAAATCGCCGCGGCCAAAGCATCCGTCGCCAACAAGGGACAGCCGTGACTGCGCGGCTGGACGCCCAGGTCGCTTTTTTGCTGGAATGCGACCGCCTGAAATCGGTGGACCGCGCCAATCTTCTGCTGGATGGATCTCGCAGGGAAAACTCGGCCGAACACAGCTGGCACCTGGCGCTTTACGCCCTGATCCTGGCCCCCTTTTCTGGCGATGCCGTTGATGCCCTGCGGGCCATGCGCATGTTGTTATTGCATGATCTGGTGGAAATCGACGTTGGGGATCACCCAATCCATCTGGACACGGATTGGAGCGCTGTTCAACAGGCAGAACAACAGGCGGCGGATCGTCTCTTTGGGCTCTTGCCATCGGAACAGGGGGCCAACCTGCGGGCCCTGTGGCAGGAATTCGAGGATGACCGGACCGACACTGCCCGATTTGCAAAGACGCTGGACCGCTGCCAGCCCATCTTTCAAACGCTCTGCGCCGACTCTCCCCCCTCAGATCATGTCGCCATTGTACGTGACAATCTGACCAGCGGGCGCGCGGCAAATCTTTGTCAGGAATTCCCGGCCGCCCATGCCCATGCGTGTCGATTGCTCGGAACACACCCCTCCGGGGCCGCGGCACCGCGCGACGAACCATTTGGCAGGCGACTGGACTTCCTCAACGAAGCGGATCAATTGAAACAGATCTACCGTGCTTCGCGGCTTGCGGATGGGTCGCGGCGTGAAAACTCGGGCGAACACAGCTGGCACATCATGATCTATGCGTGGGTTTTGCAGGAATATGCCGCCCCCAATGTAAATCACGATCGCGTACTGCAAATGCTCCTGATTCACGACATTGTCGAAATCGACGCCGGGGATAACCCGATCCACGGACAGGTCGATCACGATGCGGTTGCGGCCCTTGAACAGGCCGCAGCGGATCGTCTGCTCGGGTTGCTGCCAGACGACCAGGAACAGCAACTGCGCGCGCTCTGGGATGAATTCGAAGCAGCGCAAACGGCGGATGCACAATTCGCCAAGGCCGTTGACCGGTTTCAGGTGCCCGTATTGAACCTGAACAACGGTGGCGGTACCTGGCGCGATTACAAGGTAACGCTGACGCAAATGGAACACCGTGTTGGTGTCCCAGTCATACGCGGCGCGCCTGCGCTTTGGGAGTGGCTGTACCCGCAACTGGGTCCGGCCCTGGCCGATCTGTAACCCGACCCGGCTTCTTTCTGGTTAAAAATACCGCGGGGGAGACGCGCGTTTCGCGCGGCGGGGGCAGCGCCCCCACCTCGACCTGACGCTATCCGACACTGAAACGAAAAAGGCCGGGCGAAACACCCGGCCTTTTGCAATCTGTTCCAGAACCGGATCAGGCGCGACGGCGACGCCCACCGGCGCGTCCACCGCGACCCCGGGTTTCTTCGCCCTCTTTGGCAGGGGCCTTGTTGAATTTGATCCACTCACCCCCATGCGGGTCATTGTTGGTCAGGAAATTCGCTGCACGGATGGCTTCCATTTCCTTGCCAGCGCGCGATTTGGTGGAGCCCAGACCGAACATCTGGCAGAATGTCTCGTCGTCCATGTCCGCAGGCAGGATGATACCCGATGCTTCCACTTCGGCGCGTTTCTCAGCGATCTTCTTGGGACCGGTTGGCAAAGCGACCGGGTTCATGATCGCGGATGTCATGCCCGCGCCCATGGCCATCGGCAGGAAGGCGTTGTTGATGCCGTGACGATTCGGCAGACCGAAAGAAATGTTGGACGCACCACAGGTGGTGTTCACACCCAGTTCCTCGCGCAGGCGGCGCACCAGCGCAAACACCTGCAAACCGGCTGTCCCCATGGCACCAACCGGCATCACCAGCGGGTCGACCACGATATCATGGGCCGGGATTCCAAAATCGGCCGCACGCTGCACGATCTTCTTCGCGACTTCAAAACGGACATCGGGATCTTCCGAGATACCGGTGTCGTCGTTCGAGATTGCCACGACGGGAACATTGTACTTCTTGACCAGCGGCAGAACCAGCTCCAGGCGGTCTTCTTCGCCTGTGACCGAGTTCAACAGAGGACGACCTTCGGCAGCGGCCAGGCCAGCTTCCAGTGCGCCAGGAACCGAGCTGTCGATACACAGCGGAACGTCAACCAGCCCCTGCACCATTTCGACGATCCTGGTCATCAGCGGCGGTTCGGTTTCATTGGGGTTCGGGTTCGAGTTATACACCACACCCGCATTGATATCGAGAATGGTCGCCCCGGCAGCAACCTGGGCCAGCGCATCTTTTTCCACGGTGGAGAAGTCACCGGCTTCCAGCTCGGCAGCCAGCTTCTTACGGCCGGTCGGGTTGATCCGTTCACCGATCACACAGAACGGCTCGTCAAAGCCCAGGACCGCTGTTTTTGTTTTTGATTCTACGACTGTACGGGTCATTATTGATCCTCAGGAATTGACCGGCTTTGCCGAAGCGCCGCCATTGTTGATTGCCCAGTTGGCGTTGGTTTTGATGCCACCCAACGGGAAGAAGTGGACATTGGTGATGTTAAAGTCCGGGTTGGCGGCCTTGTGGGCTGCCAGTTCGGTCAGAACATCTGTCGGCTCATAGGGCAGGAGCAGCTTGGACACGTCCATCGCGCGCTTTTGCAGAACCTTCAGTGACGGGCCAACACCACAGGCGATGGCGAATTTGATCAGGGTCTGCAGTTTTGCCGGGCCCGCGATACCGATGTGGATCGGAATATCGACGCCTGCGGCTTTGACTGCATTGGCCCATTCAATGATTGGTCCAGCTTCAAAGGCGAACTGGGTTGCCAGTGCCATCTTGGCATCGGTGCGCTCGGAGAACTGCTGTTTCCACTGCAGTGCTTCGGCAACGTTTTTGGTCGATCCATCAGGGTCGATGTCCTTGTTGCCTTCGGGGTGTCCCGCCACATGCAGGTTTTCAAACCCTGCCTTGTCGAACAGGCCGGTTTCCAACAGCTGCATCGAGCTGTGAAACGCACCATGCGGGTTGGCAACACCGCCTGCCAGCAGCAACGCCTGCTTGACGTCGGCTTCGCCCTGATAGCGGTTGATCCAATCGGCCAGTATGGCCTGGTCCTTGATGATGCGCGCGGGGAAATGCGGCATCACCGGGTAACCCTCGGCATTCAGGCGCTTGGCCGTGTCCACCATTTCTTCGATCGGGGTGCCTTCGATATGGGCGATGTAAACCCGCGTGCCTTCGGGCAGCAGGTCACGGAAGCTGTCAACCTTGGCCGCGGTCCGGGGCATGACTTCGATCGAATACCCCTGCAAAAGGGCTTCGACCTGCGGGTTGACGGGCTGTGCGCCAGCGGCGTCACGTTTCTTGAAGTTCAACAAAGCCATTGCGGCCTCCCAAAAAGATGTCAGGCTCATGCCCATCCGTCATTCGCGATCAGCACCTTGAGGCGATCCTGATCATATTCCGTTTCCAGGCGGACAGCTTCAGCCTCTGCCACTTCGGCGGGATCTCCCTCGACCGAAACTGGCGCGGCCTTGCGCCATTCTGCCAAATAGGCATCCGCGTCCTTGGCGTTGACCTTCATCGCCGCTCGGTCGATCGCCTGTTCAAAGCGTTCTTCCAATTGACGCTTGGCTCCGCGGCGTCCCTTGCCCACGATGACCTGGGCTGGAATGTCGCGCCAATATACGATTGTGACGTCGGGCATTGCTGGAATCCGTCCTCTTTAGCTGGTGGTCCGGTTCTAATGCGGTGCGCACAGTTTCAATGGTCGAATTTCGACAACACAGTCCTTGAGAGCGACCTTTTGTATGCGGTGGTGTTTTATTCGCATCCTGAATGGATGGCCACCGGGTGCCGGGATCATTCTGTTCAACATGATGATGAGTCTGACAGCACTGTCACCCGCCCCCCTATTTTTGCCCGGTGGGGCACGGGACAGGGAATGTTGACAATCGAAATGGGACAGGAAAAACTGTCGAAAAATGAGCAGGACAAATGGTAATTTCGGTAGAAAAGTTCGGGGTGGTCTATGCGGCCGTCCCAAAGGCCGGGTGTTCGTCGGTCAAAGCGATGCTTGCGGATCTGGTTCCCGAAGCGGTTTCAGATCAAGGCGGTGCAGACAGGGAAGCCGCCCATCACGCTGCCTTTCAAACCCGACGGTGGCGGGGCGACAAACTTCTTGCGCTTCCTGACGCGTTTCGGTTCACGGTCGTACGCGACCCGGTCAAACGGCTGATGTCAGTTTACACGGATCGCGTTGTCGGCAGGAACGATCTGTACAACAGCCGTCGATTGCGCCGTCAAAGCGAATTGCCGCTGGATCCGGACCCTGACATGTTTTTTGGAAATATCCAACGGTACGCATCCTTGTCTTCGGTCATCAAGCACCACGTTTTTCCCACCTCTATGTTTACCGGCGTTGATCTGAGCCTGTATGACAAGGTCTATCGAACCAACGAGATGGCCCAAGTGGCGCTGGACCTCAGCGCCCATACCGGGATTTCGCTCTCCTCCAAACACGCCAACAAAAGCAAAGCAAAACTGGATTTCAACGACCTAAAGCCCGAGACACAAGATCAGGTGCGGGCTTTTCTGGCCGAGGATTACGATCTTCTCTCTGACTATTTCGACAATCCGTTCGCCTGAGGCCTACACAGCTTGCGGTCTGGGATTGCCGTGCCTATTGTCAAAGGTAACACGATAATCGGAGGGCGTGAATCATGGCGCCCAAGCGTCCCAAAGGTGCGGGCGCATTCCCCAGAGCGGTCGAGAGCCCCGCGCCAAAACAGCCCGACCCCGACGCGCTTTACGCGGCGTTGGATCTGGGTACGAACAGTTGCCGAATGCTGATTGCCCAACCCAAGGGCAGCGGCTTTCATGTGGTGGACAGCTTCTCCAAATCGGTGCAGCTGGGTGCCGGGTTGGAACGAACGGGCCGCTTGTCCCGTTCGTCGATGGCGCGCACCGTTCAGGCGCTGCGCATCTGTCAGCAGAAACTGAAACGCAACCGGGTGCGCCGGATGCGCCTGGTCACCACAGAAGCCTGCCGTCGGGCCCGCAATTCCCGTGAATTCATTCGCCAGGTAAAACGCGAAACCGGTTTGACGCTCGAGGTTATCCAACCCGAGGAAGAAGCCCGTCTGGCAGTGATCTCTTGTGCACCACTGGTCAGCACCAAGACCGAGCAGCTATTGGTGGTGGATATCGGTGGTGGGTCGACGGAATTGGTGTGGATCGACATTTCGTCTGTGCCGCGGCGCGACCGCCCATCAGCGATCATGCGGCTGCACGCCGGGTTTCACCCCGCCGAAAGCCCGTTTCCCGCCGCCAAGGTGGTCGATTGGATTTCGGTGCCCTTGGGGGTTGCCACCCTGCGTGATCAGTTCAATGACGTCGAAGACGATTCTGCACGCTTTGCGTTGATGAGTTGGTTCTTTGAAGAAAACCTGGCCGATTTTGCACCCTACAAGGACGAACAGGCCCGCGCCGGGTTCCAGATCGTCGGCACGTCAGGCACGGTGACAACGGTTGCGGCAACGCATCTTGGGCTGAAACGGTATGACCGAACCAAAGTGGACGGGCTGCGCATGACCAGCGATCAGATCGACAAGGTCATCCGCGGCTATCTGGATCTGGGTCCCCTGGGGCGACGCAAGGATCCGCGGATCGGCGAAGACCGGCAGGCGTTGATCATGTCTGGTTCTGCGATCCTTCAGGCGCTATTGAGGTGCTGGCCGACAGATCGTCTGTCCGTGGCAGATCGGGGACTGCGCGAGGGTTTACTCTATGCCCAAATGAGCGCAGATGGCGTTCTGGAAGACGGGCCCTTCTGAAAGCTCGCCACATTCTCTATATATGCGGGACCGATACCTCGATCTCCGGCCCAGACGACGACACAGGTGACAGACCATGGCAAAGACTCCCAGCGGCAAGAACAATTCCGGTCGCGGATTGCGTGACCTGACGGTCAAGGTCAAAACCGCCCGTGGGCGCACGCTCAGCTCGACCCGGTGGCTGCAACGACAATTGAACGACCCCTATGTCAAACGTGCCCAGGTCGAAGGGTATCGTGGTCGCGCGGCATTCAAGATTATGGAGGTGGACGACAAGTTCCGCTTTTTGGTTCCAGGTGCCCGTGTGGTCGATTTGGGTTGCGCCCCGGGCGGCTGGTGTCAGGTCGCTGTCAAACGGGTCAACACCTTGGGCGAAAAGCCCGGTAAAAAGGTAGGCACCATTTTAGGCGTCGATCTGCAAGAGGTTGAACCGCTGGCCGGTGCCGAATTCCATGTTCTGGATTTCATGGCCGATGACGCCGATTTGCAAGTCAAGGAATGGCTGGGTGGCAAGGCCGATGTGGTGATGTCCGACATGGCAGCTGCCAGCTCCGGACACAAACAGACCGACCATTTGCGGATCATCGCCCTGTGCGAGGCGGCCGCCTATTTCGCCTTTGATGTGCTCGAAGAGGGCGGCACCTTTGTTGCCAAGGTCCTGGCTGGTGGGGCCGAAGGCGAGCTGCAAAAGCTCCTGAAACAGAAATTCACCAAGGTCGGCTATATGAAACCGCCCTCGTCGCGGTCGGACAGTTCCGAAAAATTCGTTGTCGCCATGGGATATCGCGGCTGACCTGTGTTTCGTCTCGGTCTCAGGACGGTCGGGGCGGACCCCACGACTGATTGGCGCGCTCCAGGAACTGGCGGTGTGTCTGACTGACCGGACTTCTTCGACGTTTCTTGAACTTCAACCGCGATGAAATCCGGTCCGACAGGTTTTCCTGTCGGATCAGTTCGAACAATTGCGCATGACGTGGTGGCGCAGTCTCATCAAAATTGGCAGCTGGCATGACAGTCTTTCCTCGGCAGCGGCAGACAGGTTAGCCCACAGCCGTAAACAAAGACTTTGCGCCAGCCATGACGCGAAAAAGGCAATTTGTTGCCGGTCAGGCCGACTCCTGGTTCGGGTCTTCCTGTAACAACGCACCGTTGAATTCCGCCCCCAGGATCAAGATCGCCGCATTCAGGTACAGGAAAATCAATGCCGCCATCGCCCCGGCCAACCCGGCATAGGTGGCGGAATAGCTGGCGAACTGCGCGATATAATAGGCAAACCCCCAACCGGCCAGCACCCAGAGCACAACAGTGAGGATCACACCCGGAAAAATCTCCCGGATTGTATGGCTGTGACCCGGCAGCCAGCGATGACACGCCAGAACAGCCAAAATCGGCGTGATCGCAATCATGCCTCGGCTCAGGTTGTCTGATGAAAACACCTCTGTGACCTCATCAGGAAAGGCGGCATTCAGCAGGCTGGTATACAATGGCAAAGCCAGTTCCAGCACGGCAATAGCCAGAACCCCTGCCCCGCCGGCCATGACAAACCCCATGCACACCAACCGCGACCGCCAAAAGGGGCGCGTATCGTCTTCGTGATAGGCCTGTGTCATGGCAACACGAACCGCATCCACCCCGTTTGAGGCAAAATACAAAGTCAAAATCCCACCAATCGTCATCAGCTTCGACCCCGAAGCGGACAGCACCGCATTCAGTTCCGACACGATTGGTTCGGAAATCTGGTCCGGCCAGGCACCGAACACCAGATTGATCATGTCCGCGCGCTGGACGTCCGTGGACCACATTTCCGCGACCGCCCCGGACAGCGCCACGGTGAACAGGACAAAGGGAAACAAGGCCAACATCATCGACATCGCAACATGGCTGCTCATTACCCAGCCGTTCTTGCGGTTGAACCGGCCAAGCGCCGAAATCAGCGCACGCCAATAGACCGACGGGTCATTTGTGGTCATGTTCATGGTCTCCTGACCCTATGTGCATGGTCTGGCGCAGGGCCTGCCCCAAGACGGCCACCAGAAAGGCGGTGCTGATTCCAAAGGCCAACAGGCCGGTAACGGCGGAAAAGCCGCCAAAGATCCTGAGCCCCGGCCCCAGGACAACATCGCCATACCCCAATGCGGTATAAGAGATCAGCGAGAAATAGACCGCCGTATTCCAATCCGGCAAGGCTCCGCTGAAAACAAACGCCACAGCCCAGACCCAGACCTGTAATGAATGTGCCAACAGGATGAAGGCCAGAGAGGTCAGCAAAAGCACCGCGTTATGGCCGATGGTCATTATCCCCAGCAAACGCTTGCCCAGCCACTGAAGAACAGAAATGCACACCAGCAACAGGGTGCCTTCAATCAGCAAGCAGATGCACAGATATAGAGATCCCCACAACAGTTGATGGAGCAAAGTCATGTTGGGCCTCCGGATTGGCCTGAATGTGTATCGGGGTTGCGGACGTCGCGACACCATGGCGGCAATGGTCACTGGACAGAAACGCATTTGAACCTATTGATGTAAAGGACCATTTCTTTGCAGGATCCGCAAGTCGGTGAAGGAAAGCCCCAATGTTGTTGTCGGTTCGAAATGTGACCAAGACCTATTCCGGCCAGAACATGGGGCGGGCGGTTCTGAGGGATGTTTCGCTGGATCTCGCGGCCGGAGATACGCTGGCCCTGACTGGCGAAAGCGGGTCCGGGAAATCGACCCTGCTGCATCTGGTCGGAGCATTGGACACATTTGACAGCGGCGAGATTACTTTGATGGGCCAGACCTATGGCGCGTTGGGCGACACAGGGCGTGCGGCACTGCGTCGACAGAGTCTGGCGCTGGTGTTTCAACAGTTCAATCTGATCCCGTCGCTAAGCGTTCTTCAGAATGTCACCTTTCAGGCGCGGCTGGCCGGGCAGCATGATCAGGCCTGGGTCAATCAGCTGATCGACCGATTGGGGTTGTCCGACCTGACCGACCGTTTCCCCGAACAATTGTCCGGCGGCCAACAACAGCGGGTCGCCATCGGGCGGGCCTTGGCCCCCCGGCCACAGTTGCTTTTGGCTGACGAGCCAACCGGAAACCTGGATGAAACGTCCAGCCAGGCCGTGCTGGATCTGATGCTGGATCTGGTTGCTGACAGCGGTACAGCCCTGTTTCTTGTCACCCATTCACAGCAGATCGCGAACCGGCTGAACCGCAGGCTGCATCTGTCTGGCGGCCATCTACAATGATCCGGGTTACGCTCCTGGGCTGGCTGTCCTTGTGGCGCCGCCACCCCGGTCAGCTGGTGCTGCTGATTCTGGGCATGGCCCTGGCGACGTCGCTCTGGTCGGCGGTACAGGCCATCAATGGCGAGGCAAGGTCAAACTATGACCGGGCCATGTCCCAATTGGGCAGCGTGGATCTGGCGGCGCTTGTGCCCAAGGCCGGAACATTGCCCCTGTCGCAGTATGTGGCATTGCGCAGGACCGGGTGGAAACTGGCTCCGGTGCTCGAAGGGCGATGGCGGCTGAACCGGGACAGTTATAACCTGATCGGTGTGGATCTGTTGACGCACCCGCTCTTGCCGGTGCTTGCAATGGAATCATCCACCGGACCGGCCAATCCCGGCTCTGCCTTGGATATCCTTCGCCCACCCGGGCGGCTGTTTGCCGGACCCGATCTTGAACAGGAATTGTCAGGCATCCCGAATATACCTCCGGTCACATTCAGCGATCGGGTTCCAGCCGGAACCATTCTGGGTGATATCGGGCTGGTCGAAGACCTGCTTTCCAAACCTGGAGAGATCTCGCGGGTGCTGATCCTGCCGGATCAAATCCCTGGCCTGCCGTCGCTGGAGCAACTGGCCCCGGATCTGAAGCGGATCGAACCGGACCAGGTGGGAGCTGCGGCGCGGCTGACTGACAGCTTTCACCTGAATCTCAGCGCCTTTGGGCTGCTGTCGTTTGCCGTCGGGCTGTTCATCGTCCATGCCACCATCGGGTTGGTGTTTGAACAGCGGCGTGGATTGGTACGCAGCCTGCGCGCCATGGGTGTGCCTTTGCGCGGTCTTGTCCTGTGCGCTTTGGGCGAACTTCTGGTGCTGGCACTGGTCTCCGGGGGATTGGGGCTGGTCCTGGGGTATCTGATCGCAGCGGCATTGTTGCCAGATGTCGCCGCCACCCTGCGCGGATTGTATGGCGCGCCGGTTCAGGGCGGGTTGACCCTGCGCCCGTCGTGGGTGGCATCGGGATTGGCCATGGCGCTGGGGGGCACGGTGATTGCCAGCGCCCAAGCCTTGTGGAAGCTCGCCCATTTGCCGTTGTTGTCGGCTCCCGGTCAACAGGCCTGGGCGCGAGTATCTGGTGTAACGCGGCGCTGGCAGGCCAATTCAGGTGTTGCGCTGGCAGCCGCAGGAGTGGCCGTGTTCATGTTGTTTGACGGATTGATCGCCGGGTTCGCTTTGTTGGGTGGCACGATGCTGGGCACCGCGCTCCTGTTGCCGCCTGTGCTGTCTGGCGCGTTGCGTGTTGGGTCGCGCAGTGCCAAATCCGCGCTGATGGAATGGGTCTGGGCCGACACACGGGCTCAGGTACCTGCCCTGTCGTTGGCATTGATGGCGCTGTTGCTGGCGCTGGCCACCAACATTGGGGTCGGCTCTATGGTGTCCAGCTTTCGTCTGACCTTTCTCGGCTGGATGGATCAGAGATTATCAGCCGAAATTTACGTGACCGCCCGAACCGATGCCCAAGGTCATGCCCTGCACCGGTGGTTTGACGACCAACAGGTCACCGCGCTGCCAATTCGCTGGTCCGAAACGGCCGTGATGGGTGAGCTGGTGCGCATTTATGGCGTGGTCGACGACCCGAGTTACCGTGAAAATTGGCCGATCCTGACTGCAAACGACGCGGCCTGGGACAGGGTGATGGCGGACAACGGCGTTCTGGTCAACGAACAGTTGGCGCGCAAGCACGGGCTGTGGCCAGGGGCCGATCTGAAGCTGGGTCCCGACTGGATGGTACCCGTGGTCGGGGTATACTCCGATTACGGCAATCCCAATGGCCAGGTCATCGCCGCGCTGGAGCGTCTGTTGGAAGAGTCTCCGGACCTCCCGATCCGCCAGTTTGGACTGCGCCTGCCCCAATCTCAGGTGGCAGGAATGATCCAACGCATCCGATCCGAGTTTGACCTCCCGGCGGGCGCGTTGGTCGATCAGGCCCAAATAAAATCCAGGTCGCTCGCGATCTTTGACAAGACCTTTGTGGTGACGGGGGCCTTGAACGTCCTGACTTTGGGCGTGGCCTGTTTCGCAATGTTGACCAGCCTGTTGACCGTCTGGCGCCAGCGCCAGCCACAGCTGGCTCCGGTTTGGGCCATGGGCGTGACCCGCCCCGTTCTGGCCCGGATCGAAATCTTGCGCAGTGTCCTGTTGGCCGCGCTGACGTCGATCATTGCGTTGCCGTTGGGGCTGGTGCTGGCCTGGGTGTTGTTGACGATCATCAATGTACAAGCCTTTGGCTGGGCCTTGCCAATGTATCTGTTTCCCGGCGATTGGCTGCGGTTGTTCGGATTGACGATTTTGTCGGCGATCCTCGCAGCTGCGTGGCCTGCGTTAAAATTGTTGCGCATCGCACCGGTCGATCTGCTCAAGGTGTTCGCCAATGAACGTTAAGCTGATGCGCCTTCTGGTGACCTGTCTGGCGTTCCTGATGCCACTGGCGGCCCTGGCCCAAGGGTTCGCTGGTCTTGGCACACAGGCGGACGGCTTTGCCATACCGGATCGCAGCACGGTTCTGAGGTTTCCACAGGATCACGGAGCACATCCGCAATATCGCATTGAATGGTGGTATCTGACCGCGAACCTGCGGGATGATACGGGCCAGGCGTATGGCGTGCAGTGGACCCTGTTCCGGTCTGCCCTGCGCCCGGATGACACGCCGGGATGGAAGAACGGTCAGCTCTGGATGGGCCATGCCGCGCTGACCACTTCTGACCAGCACTATGTGGCAGAACGGTTGGCCCGTGGTGGCATCGGGCAGGCCGGTGTCACGGCAGTTCCGTTTTCGGCCTGGATCGACGAATGGCAGATGGCCGGAGCGACCTTGGACAACGTATCTTTGCGGGCCAGCGGGTCAGAGTTTTCCTATGATCTGTCCCTGCAGGCACGCGGGCCATTGGTATTGCACGGCACGCACGGCTATTCGGTCAAATCCGCGTCGGGACAGGCCAGCCATTACTATTCACAACCGCGCTATGAGATTACGGGCACTGTGACCACACCACGCGGGCCGGTTGCCGTGTCAGGTCAGGGGTGGTTTGACCGCGAATGGTCCAGCCAGCCATTGGATCAGGACCAAACCGGCTGGGACTGGTTTTCGCTCAGTCTGGAGGACGGCAATAAACTGATGGGGTTTCGGCTGCGCGGACAGGACTCTGTGTTCACATCGGGCACCTGGATCGGAGCAGACGGCACCACGGTTCCCCTGCTCCCCGGACAGTTTCAGGCCCGGCCATTGAACTCTGTCCAAACCGCAGGCCGGTCCCTTGCGACCTCCTGGCAGGTCACGGTGGAGACTCGAAACCTGGATCTCAGAATTGACGCTCTGAATCCTGATGCCTGGATGGACACGTCCTTTCCGTATTGGGAGGGACCGGTCCAGATCAGCGGCAGCCACAGCGGAAGCGGGTACCTGGAAATGACCGGATATGAATGAAAATCTGGCCATTCAGACAGATGTTTCCCGATTTCCTTGGACACCTCACCATCCATGGGATGCGCAGATTTTTTGAACCGGTGTGGAAAACGTCCAAAAGATGTCGCCTTTAGATGGACGCGCCTTCGTCCTTCCCCTAACCTCACGCCTCGAAGCCGTCGCAAGACAACAAATCGCAAGCCGAGGTTCGTGAATGGATTACCATACCCCAGCCAGTTTCAAGGACGCAGTCGAGCTGGCCGCCAACAGTGACGGGATCACCCGTTTTCTGGCCGGTGGCACCGACGTTCTGGTGCAATTGCGCGCCGATATCGTCACCCCTGATACCCTGATCGACGTCAAACATATCCCCGGTGTGCATGACATTACCCGTGCTGCAGATGGCGGTTGGACCATCGGTGTAGCGACCCCGGGTGCCGAAATGTCCGAACACCCGGAACTGGGACAGGATTGGCCCGGTGTGGTCGAAGGCATGGACCTGATCGGATCGACCCAGGTTCAGGGCCGTGCCACATTGGTTGGCAACCTGTGCAATGGATCGCCTGCTGCGGATTCGGTCCCGGCCCTGGTCGCCGCAGGGGCCACCGTTTCGGTGACCGGACCCAACGGTGACCGTACGGTTGCTGTCGAAGACATTCCAACAGGCCCGGGTCGCACATCGCTGGCCAAGGGTGAGCTGGTGAACGCCGTTCATCTGCCGGCCCGTGGCGACAACGGCGGTGACGCCTATCTGCGGTTCATTCCGCGCACCGAAATGGATATTGCCGTTGTGGGCTGTGGCGTGAACCTGCGCCTGGACGGGGATACCATTGTCGAAGCGCGCGTGTCGCTGGGTGCCGTCGCCCCCACCGTGCTGCTGGTGCAGGACTGCGCCGATGCGATCATTGGCACGACGCTGGATGACGCCGCATTGGACAAACTGGCCGCGGCTGCATCCGCCGCCTGCAATCCGATCACCGACAAACGCGGAACCATTGAATTCCGCACCCATGTGGCAGGTGTTCTGGCCCGCCGCACCGCCAAGATCGCCTATGATCGCGCAAAGGGAGCCGCAAAATGAGCAAGATCCACGTCAGCGCCACAGTGAATGGCGACTCCGTAGAATACCTGTGCGACCCACGTGAAACCCTGTTGGACGTGCTGCGCGACCGCCTGAACCTGACCGGAGCCAAGGAAGGCTGTGGCACCGGCGACTGCGGAGCCTGTTCGGTGACGCTGGACGGCCGTCTGGTCTGTTCCTGTCTGGTGCTGGGTGCCGAAGCCGAGGGCAAGGAGATTGCCACCGTCGAAGGAATAGCCGATGGCGACGTCCTGCACCCGTTGCAGCAGAAATTCATCGACCACGCGGCCCTCCAATGTGGCGTCTGCACACCGGGCATTCTGGTGGCGGCCAAATCGCTGCTCGAAAAGAACCCCGACCCCACCGAAACCGAGGTCCGGTACTGGCTGGCCGGCAACCTGTGTCGCTGCACCGGATACGACAAAATCATTCGTGCCGTCATGGAAACGGCAGCAGACATGCGGGAGGCTTCGTAATATGGCTTTGGACGAATACAAACCCCAAACCGGCGGTGCCGAGTTTGATGAAAATGCCAAAGACTTCAACCACGTTGGCACGACTCCCAACCGTCCCGACGGGTTGGACAAGGTCACCGGCCGCGCCCGTTTTGGTGCCGACACCCAGGCACCGGGCATGTTGTTCGCGTCAATCGTGCGGTCGCCCCATGCCCACGCGCGTATCGTCAAGATCAACACCGACAAGGCCGAAGCACTGGAAGGCGTCAAAGCCATCGTGACCCGTGCGGATTTTGCCACCGGTCTGACCGGTGAATATGGCTATGTCCTCGAAAACGTCATGGCGGGCGAAAAAGCCCTGTATGACGGGCACGCAGTTGCAGCCGTCGCCGCCACATCGGCGCTGGCAGCACGCGATGCCGCCAAATTGATCGAGGTCGAATACGAAATCCTGCCGCATGTGACCGATGTCGACGCCGCCATGCAGGATGGCGCGCCGGTGATCAATGCCGACTACGCCGATGAATCAGTGCCCGCAGGCATGCATCCCAATGTGGTCCGCACCCACGAAAGCGGCCATGGCGATGTCGATACCGGTTTTGCCGAAGCGGATCTGGTGGTCGAGGATCATTTCACAACCGAGGCCACCCACCAGGGGTATATCGAACCCCACGCCTGCCTGGCGTCGCTGGGGATGGATGGCAAGGGCGAGCTGTGGTGCTGTACCCAAGGCCATTGGTATGTGCAGAAACATTGCGCCGCGCTGCTGGGGTTGGAAACCTCGCAATTGCGGGTGACTGCGTCCGAGATCGGCGGCGGTTTTGGCGGCAAGACCACCGTGTTCATCGAACCCGTCGCTCTGGCGCTCAGCCGCAAGGCCAACCGCCCGGTGAAACTGGTGATGAACCGTTCTGAGGTGTTCCGCGCCACTGGCCCGACGTCGTCAACCTCGATGGACGTCAAGATCGGCATGAAAAAGGACGGCACCATCACGGCTGCCCAGGGCGTCTTTCGCCTACAGGGTGGCGCGTTCCCCGGTGCGCCGATGGAATTCACCGCGATGTGTGCCTTTGCACCATATGACCTGAAAAACGTCAGTCAGCTGGGCTATGACGTGGTCAGCAACCGCCCGAAACAGGCCGCTTACCGCGCGCCCGGATCACCTATGGCGGCCTTTGCCGTTGAATCCGTGATTGACGAACTGTGCAACCAATTGGGGTTGGACCCGGTCGAAACCCGCCTGAAAAACGCGGCCAAAGAGGGCACCAAAGCCTCTTACGGACCACGGTTTGATCGGATCGGCTTGGTGGAAACACTGGAAGCGGCCAAGGCCCATCCGCATTACTCCGCCCCGTTGAAACCGGGTCAGGGTCGAGGAATTTCCTGTGGGTTCTGGTTTAACCACGGCGGAGAAACCTCTGTTTCTCTTTCACTTTCCGAAGATGGCACCGCACAGGTTTCGGTTGGCACCCCCGACATCGGCGGCTCGCGCGCCTCGATGGCGTTGATGGCGGCCGAAGTTCTGGGCATCCCGTACGAAAACATCCGGGTGACCATCGCCGATACCGCCACACTGGGCTATAATGACGTCAGCCATGGCTCACGCGTGACCTATGCCAGCGGTCTTGCCACCATCAAGGCAGCCCGGGCAGCCGTTGAAAAAATGTGCCAGCGCGCTGCGCAGCATTGGGGCATCCCCGAAGATGCAGTGAAATGGGAAGACGGCTGTGCCGTTCCATCGGGTCCAAACGCAGGTGACTTCGATCCCCTGCCCCTGGCCGATATCACCGCCACCATGGGCCAGACCGGCGGTCCGATTTCGGGTCATTTCGAAGCCACGCCCGAAGGAGCTGGTGTTTCCTTTGCCACCCATATCGTGGATGCCGAGGTCGATCCGGAAACCGGAAAGACCAGCGTCAGCCGCTATACGGTGATCCAGGACGCAGGCAAGGCCATCCACCCCACCTATGTGGAAGGTCAGTATCAGGGCGGTGCCGCACAAGGTATCGGTTGGGCGCTGAACGAAGAGTACATCTATGGTGAAGATGGCCGGTTGCAGAACTCGGTGTTTCTTGACTATCGGATCCCTGTCGCTTCGGACCTGCCGATGATCGACACGGTCATTGTCGAAGTTCCAAACCCAGGCCACCCGTTCGGTGTGCGCGGTGTTGGTGAAACCTCGATCTGCCCACCACTGGCGGCCATTGCCAATGCGGTGTCGGCTGCTGCTGGTGTGCGCCTGCGGTCGCTTCCGATGTCGCCGCCAAAGATCCTGTCCGCGCTTGGCACCCATGACGCCTAAGGTTCAGGTCCATCTGTGGTCGGCTCTGCGCAGACACACAGATGGGCAGGAAATTGTGGAGGTTACGGCCTCCACCACCGGTCAGATGTTGACGGCACTGCGGTCCGAATACCCGGGGCTGGGTCCTGTCATCGATGCAGGGGTATCTGTGGCAATAGACGGTCGGATCTATGCCACCAGCCTGACCCAGACGGTTGGGCCAGAGAATGAAATCTATCTGATGCAGCGGCTAAAAGGCGGGTAGCGTCACGGGGTCTTGCCCCGGTGCCAATGGCAGCTCGGCCGGGAAATTCCCCCCGAACATTTAGGTCAGAGAACGCTGGGATCGCCTGTTCAAAAACAATTTGAGTTCGCGAAATCCGCCCCACCTTATGAACAGGCAGGGCGGATTTTTTTATGTCAGCTTTGCCGCGCCTTTAAGACGTTCGCGCACACCCTGCATCAGGGCATATAGCACTGGTACCACAATCACCCCGATCACTGTGGCAAACAGCATTCCGCCAAACACCGCAAAGCCGATGGCCTTTTGACTGGCTGCACCAGCACCAGAAGCCACCAGCAACGGGATTACCCCCAGCAGGAAGGACAACGCCGTCATCATCACGGCTCGGAAGCGTTGGAAAGCCGCTTCGATTGCGGCCTCGCGGATGGTTTTACCGGCATTATGCTGTTCAATCGCAAATTCAACGATCAGAATCGCGTTTTTCGAGGCCAGACCAATCAACATTATCATCCCGATCTGGGTGTAGAGGTTGATGTCGCTGCCGATTGCCGACACCGTGACCACCGCGCCAAACAGGGCCACGATCACCGACAACAAAATTGCGACCGGCATCGTCCAGCTTTCGTATTGCGCCACCAGGAACAGATACCCAAACAGGATTGCCATCACCAGGATCACCTGTACGAGACCCGCGCTGTCCTGTTGTTGCTGCGCCGTGCCGGTCCATTCAAAGGCATAGCCGGGCGGCAAGGATTCGGCAGCGGATTCCTCCATCACGCGGATCGCGTCACCCGTCGACAACCCCGGTGCCGGGGTGGCCGTGACAGTGGCCGAGCGGAACATATTGTGACGCTTCAGCAGAACCGGCCCCAGGATGTTTTCGACATCCACCAGGGTCGACAGTGGAACCATTTCTCCTGTGGTCGAGCGGACATAGAGATTGCCGATATCTTCGACCTTGTCCCGATACGACCCATCCGCCTGGATCATCACCCGATAGACACGGCCGTACAGGTTGAAGTCATTGACATAGTAGGACCCCAATTGGGCCTGAAGGGTTTGAAAGACTTCGGAAATGGCAACCTGCAGGGTTTTGGTCTTTTCCCTGTCCAGATCAACAAAGACCTGAGGCACATTGGCCCGAAAGGTGGTAAAGGCGCGTTCGATCTCGGGGCGTTGATTGGCCGCATATACCAGCGACCCCAAGGCCGCCGACAGATCCTGGGGCGTGCCACCCCCTGTCTGTTGCACTTGCAGTTCGACGCCCGCGCTCATCCCCAGGCCGGAAATCGGTGGCGGGTTGAAGGCAACGATACTGGCCGCCGCTTCGCTATTGGCGATTCCATAGATCTGAGCCAGGATTGCATCGGCGCTCTGCGCGTCGTCAGTCCGGTCATCCCAGGGATCCAGGGTTACGATGATCATGGCACCATTGGGCAGACCACCGTTCAACATGCTGAAACCATTGACCAGAACCGTATGTTCGACACCGGGCACCTGTTTCAGTTGATCCCGCAACCGGGCGGCGACCTGCTCGGTTCGCCCCAACGCAGCCGCATCCGGCAGTTGAACATCCACGAACAGATAGCCGTTGTCTTCGAGCGGAATGAACCCTTTGGGTGTGATGGAAAACAGGCCGCCCAGACCTGCCCCCATCCCCAATACAATAGCCAACCCGATGATCGGCAGGCGGACCAGACGACGAACGATACCGACATACCCGGTACGGACGCCACCGATCACCCCTTCGAACACAGCCAGCAGGCCACGCGGCGGGCCGGACCGCGGTTTGAGCACCAAGGCGCAAAGCGCGGGAGACAGGGTCAGTGCGTTGATGGACGAGATGATGACCGCTATCGAAATTGTCACGGCAAACTGCGAATACAACCGCCCCGTAATCCCGGGCATGAAGGTCACCGGCACGAAGACTGCCAACAACACCAGGGTCGTCGCAATCACCGGGCCTGAAATCTGCCCCATCGCCTTGCGGGTGGCATCCGGGGCACTCAACCCTTCGTCCGCAATCAACCGTTCAACATTCTCGACCACGACGATCGCATCATCCACCACGATGCCGATGGCCAGCACCAGCGCGAACAACGAGATCGTGTTCAATGTCATGCCAAAGGCCAGCAGAAAAGCAAATGTCCCGATCAGCGACACGGGAATGGCGATCATCGGGATCAACGTGGCGCGGAAATTGCCAAGAAAGACAAAGACAACCGACACAACCAGCGCAAAGGTCATCATCAACGTGCTGATCACATCCTTGAGCGATTGTTCGACGAATTTCGTCGAGTCAAAGGGGATCGCGTATTCGACATCATCAGGGAACGTCAACGACAGACGGTCCAATTCGGCGCGAACCTGTTCAGCCACCGCCAGCGCATTGGCTCCGGGAGCCTGATACACCGCCAGAATGGACGCCGGTCCGTCATCCAGAAAACCTGAATTGTTATAGGTCCGTGCCCCCAGTTCGACCCGGGCGATATCACGAACCCGCACCTGATTTCCTTCTGAACCGGAGCGGATCACAATGTCTTCGAATTCGCGGGTGGTTGCCAGACGACCACGGGATTTGATCGTGTATTGAAACGTCTGATCCCCCGGCACCGGAGGCGATCCGATCTGACCTGCGGACACTTCGAGGTTTTGTTCGCGGACCGCGTTTATGACGTCCCCGGGCGTCACGCCCAGTCCGGCCATCTTGTTGGGGTCCAGCCAGAGCCGCATGGCATATTCCAGATCGGTCAGAACATCGGCATTGCCGACCCCATTGATCCGGCTCAGTGCATCCTTGATATTGATGGACGAATAATTGGACAGGAACACATCGTCATACGTCCCGTTTGGCGAGGTCAGCGCCGTCACGAGCAACATGTTGGACGATGCCTTTTGCGTCACAACCCCGGAACTGGTGACCTCGGCTGGCAAGGATGCCATGGCCTGGGCCACGCGGTTCTGCACGTTGACCGACGCGATATCCGGGTCGGTGCCAACCTCAAAGGTGACGGACAGGCTGTAGGATCCATTGTCTGAAGAGGTGGAGGACATATAGATCATGCCATCCACACCGTTCACCTGCGCTTCGATTGGAGCGGCGACGCTGGTTTCCACGGTCTCTGCGTTGGCACCGGTGTAATTGGCGTTCACCGTGACAACCGGAGGCGTGATTTCAGGGAATTGGGCCACGGGCAACGCCATGTAGCCGATCAACCCCAAAACAGTCAGCACCAGCGAAATGACAATCGCGAATTTCGGGCGCGAGATAAAAAAGGAGGAGAACATGTGTTACTCTCCAGCCTGGCCGCTCAGGACCGCATCGACTTTGACACCGGGGCGCACACGCTGCAGCCCCTCGACAATCACGCTTTCCCCTTCGCGCAACCCGTCTTCGACGATCACCGCGGTTTCGACCTGGTCACCGCTGGTGATATAACGCTGTTCCACAGTGTTCTGCGCGCCGACGACCAGAACAAAATCACCCCGTTGATCCCTTTGAATGGCGGCTTGTGGTATCAAAACCCGTTCCACGGGCTCCAGCGCTTCGATCCCTACGCTGACAAAGGCACCGTCAATCAGAAAACCGCGCGTGTTGGCAAATCTCGCGCGCAATGTGATCGTTCCCGTTGTCGGGTCAATGCGGTTGTCGGCAAAGGCAATTTCGCCCACTTCGTCCAATCGCCGTCCATTTGGCAGATCAACATAGACCTTGGGTTTGCGGTCACTGTCCGAGAGTTCGTTTGCAGCCACGTCCAATTTTTCCAGAACGTTGACAAATTCCTTTTCGTTCAGGGCAAAGGACACAAAGATCGGTGCCTCGCGCACCAGCGTGACCAGCGCCGCCCCATCAGGTGAGACCACATCGCCCCGGGAGACCTGGACCGCCCCGATCCGACCGTCAAAGGGCGCGTCGATATTGGTGTAGCTCAGGTTCAGTTCAGCCTGGCGCACGGCTGCCTTGGCCGAGCGGACTTCGGCTTCGGCGACTTTTTCATTGGCCTTGGCCGTATCTCGTTCGGCTGCCGGCACCGAGCCGCGCTGAAACAGCTCTTCCTTGCGCGCATACTCTACGATCTTGAGTTCCAGATTGGCTTCGGCCTTGGCCAGATTGGCCTTTTGGGCATCCAAAGTGGCCTCATAGGCGCTGCGTTCAATCTTGAACAACAATTCGCCTTCGGACACTTCGGCACCATTGTTGACCAGCCGCTCTTCAAGGAACCCGTTGACGCGCGCCCGGATATCGACCTTGTCGATGGCCTGTCCCCGTCCAATAAAGGTCGCCTGATCCGAAATCATCTGCGTATAAGCGGCGGCCACTGACACCTTGGGCGCAGCCGGTGTCTGCGCCATCGTGGCACTGCCCAAACCTATCGCAATCGTCAGGGCGAGAGGTCCTAGCAGGGAACGGGGAAGTACCGACAGCATATCGTATCCTTTTTCTCGACAACCTGTTTGTTCTCCGGGGGTAACAGATCAATATGTCTCGCCCGGCTCAGGAAAATTCAGTATGAATTGGCGACTATTGTGTCGCAGGTATAAGCGTTTCTCAATACTAGCCTCTCCTTACCGTACGACAATCTGATCAGCCACCGTCGAGATTCAGAAAAAACTCTCGGAAACTGAAAATTTCGGTCTGGACGCACCCCAAAACCCAAGCTATAGAACGCGCACCGTTCCGGCGTAGCTCAGCGGTAGAGCAGTTGACTGTTAATCAATTGGTCGTAGGTTCGATCCCTACCGCCGGAGCCAATTTCACCTAACCAAACCAAAACGTTAGTCGATTTTGGCAGGTACTGCGCAGGGTCCGCTTGCCGTGTACCAGCGGTGTGAAACACCGTGTGTCGACCCACATAGGTACGTGTCACCGGCTTGACCCCACGCCCAGACCCCCGCCAGGTCGGCCATTAGTCTCTGGTCCAACACATGCGTGTGCTGTGACATACGATGCGAAGAACAAGCGGCATTGGGGCACGCGTGCAGCCTGGCGCATTCGACGAACTCATCCGACAGTGGCGGGATCGTTCCGGCCGCCCTTGGGCCGAGCCGGAATTAACGCGAATGCCGCCGTCTTTTACACTTTGCGCAAAGCGATAACCGCATTCAGACCGCCAAAGGCAAACGCGTTGCTCAATGCTACGGAAACTGAGGCGTCACGGGCTTCGTTCGGCACCACATCCAGCGCACATTCCGGATCCGGCTCCTGATACCCAATGGTCGGTGCGATCACCCCATCGCGCACGGCCATGATACAGGCCAAAAGCTCGACCGCGCCTGTGCCGCCGATCAGATGCCCATGCATGGATTTGGTTGACGAAATCATCAGATTGTCTGCGTGTGGGCCAAACACATCCGCGACTGCGGCGCATTCTGTTTTGTCGTTTGCGGCTGTGCCCGTGCCATGCGCGTTGATATATCCAACGGCATCCGCAGAGATGCCAGCATCTCTGAGCGCCCCCGAAATCGCCCGCGCTGCGCCCTGTTTTGACGGCATAACGATATCGGACGCGTCCGATGACATCGCCCAGCCCACAACTTCGCACAGGATGTCGGCACCGCGCGCACGCGCATGGTCATAGTCTTCGAAAACAAAGATCCCGGCCCCTTCGCCCTGGACCATACCGTTGCGATTGGCGCTGAAGGGTCGACAGGCATCCTTGGACATGACACGCAGACCTTCCCAGGCCTTGACCCCGCCAAAACACAGCATGGATTCAGATCCGCCCGTCACCATGGCAGGCGCCATGCCCGATCGCACCATCTGGAACGCCTGCGCCATGGCGTGATTGGACGACGCGCAGGCGGTGGACACAGTAAAAGAAGGTCCTTTGAGGTTGTACTCCATCGACACATGGCTGGCGGCGGCATTGTTCATCAGTTTGGGCACCACAAAGGGGTGCACCCTGTTTTTGCCCTCTTCATAGACCGCGCGGTAATTGTCATCCCACGTGCTGACGCCGCCCCCGGCAGTTCCCAGAACCACACCCGAGCGCGCAGAGAGGTCTCCATGAAACTCGAGCCCCGATTGGGTGATTGCTTCCTTGGCTGCCGTCAAAGTGAATTGGGTGAAACGATCATAAAGGCTGATCTGTTGGCGGTTAAATCGACCCTCTGCTTCGAATCCACGAACTTGACCGCCGATCCGAATTGCCAGTCGCTCCACGTCGCGAAATGCCAGATCACCGATCCCACAGCGACCTTCGCGCATGGCCTCCATCGTGTCGGGAACCGAATGCCCCAGCGCATTGATGGTCCCTGCCCCGGTGATCACAACGCGTTTCATCTGAATCCCTATGGCCTCCGCCCGGCTGTCCGCACCCTGATCACCCTTTTTCAGCAATCAGCTTTTCGATACCTGAAATTATTGCAGCGACATTCGAGATGTCGAAATCGCTGGCGCTAGGGTCGTTTGCATTGAACGGGATCGATATGTCGAATTCCTCTTCAATGGCGAAAATGCTCTCGACCAACCCCAGACTGTCAATCCCCAGATCCTCCAGCGTGCTGTCGGGTGTCACATCTGCAGGCTCCAAGACAGCCTGTTCAGCGATAATTGCAGTGACCTTGTCCTGAATGCTCATGTCAGACCCCTGATCCAATGTGATGGGGTTGATTTAAGACTTCGCATCCGGTTTGGAAACCGCCTTTTTCAGCGCCTCAATGTCGCGCATCACCCGGGGTAGCCGGCGCTGTGCCTTGTACATGTCGGTGTGCAGTTCCATCTTGACCGCTGGATAGCCCATCAAGACCCGCCCCGCGGGCACGTTGGACAGGATCTTGCTGCCACCGGCTGCAATGACACCGTCGCCGATAAAGATATTGTCGACTGCCCCGCATTGGCCGCCCAGCACAACATTGTTGCCAATTTCGACTGAACCGGAGATTCCGCATTGGCCGCACAACAGGCAGTCCTTGCCGATACGGGTGTTGTGGCCGATGTGCACCTGATTGTCCAATTTGGTGCCATCGCCGATTTCCGTATCGCGAATGGTTCCATTGTCGATCGTGCAATTTGTGCCGATCTCGACATCATCGCCGATCAGAACGGCGCCCAAAGAATGGATCCTGAGCCAGCTTTGCGCCTTGGCGTCGCCCTGGTCCCCCAGCGTCTTGCGCACGTTTTCGGCACCGGACACTTCGGGCGTCACAAAGGAAAACCCGTCGCCACCTATGCGCGCTCCGGGCTGTGTCCGGAAACGATCTCCAATCCGGACCCGGGCCCCGATCGAATTTGAATCGCGCATCAAGGCATCCACGCCAATCACCACATCCGCACCAATCACACAATTAGGCCCAATGATCGAATTCGCCCCGATCCGGGTTCGCGGACCGATCACGGTGAATGGCCCGACAGACACATTTTCCCCCAGCACGGCAGTGGGATCAATGGCCGACATCGGGTGACGACCTGGGCCAAAGGATTGCCCCGGATCCATCATCGACGTGACACCCGCCATAGCCATCCGTGGGCGCGACACAAAGATCGCCGCCTTCAGCCCCATTGATTGCCAATCAGCGCCATCCCAAACCAACGCCGCCCGCGCCTGACCCTGTGCCAGCGACTCGGCGTATTTGGGTGCCATCGCCAATGCCAGGTCATCCGCGCCCGCCAAAGCAGGTTCATTCGCTCCGGTTATCTCTAGCGCGACATCACCCGCGACCTCGGCACCCAGAGACTGGGCAATCTGTTGAACTGTAAAGCGCATTTTCGGGGCCTCACTAAGAATTCCGTGGCCCCTTGCTTACCCCTGAACGCTGGGCAGTGCCACCCCCACACGTTCCAGGGCGTCCCAAATCTTGGCATCCCGTCCATAGATGTCGCGACGATATTCAGTGCGCCCCTTTGGGGTCACGACGGCGGTGCGATAGATCAGGTGAACCGGTACTTTCTGTTCCAGGACAACCTTGGTCTCCTTGCCCGTGTTCAGAACCCGATGAAAGAACTCCTTGGGCGACTCTTCCTGAAGTGCCAGCAACGCATAGGCAAATTCAAACGGTTGCGCCAACCGGATACACCCATGGGAATAGGCGCGGACTTCGCGGGAGAACAGGTGTTTTTGAGGCGTGTCGTGCAGATAGATGTTGTGTTTGTTGGGGAACATGAATTTGACCAGCCCCAGCGCATTGCGTTTGGATGGGGGTTGGCGCATCGCATAGGGAAAGCTGCGCGACGAATATTTGGAAAAATCAACTGCACCACGGTTCACACGTCGCCCCCGGCTGTCGGTGATTTCCAAATGGCTGACAGCATGTGGGTTTGCCCGCAGTTTCGGAAGATATTCCTTGGTGATGATCGAACGCGGCACATACCAGCTGGGGTTGATGACCATATGCTCCATCTCATCCGAAAACTCGGGTGTCCGCCGGTCCCCGGTGTTTTTACCCACGACGGACCGGGTCACAAAGGTGACTTTGCCATCGTCGATGATCTTGGCCGTAAAATCTGTCTGGTTGACCAGAACGTGACGCGGGCCCCGGTCCCGGTTCATCCAGCGTTCGCGCTCCATCGCGACAATGATCGATTTCAGACGCTGACGCACCGGGATGTTGATCTGTTGGACGGTTTCCTTGCCAGCAACGCCATCCGCCTCGAGTCCATGTTCCAACTGGAATTGTTGAACAGCCGCCTGCATGGTCGTGTCATATTTGCGTGACGGCGTTGGCCGCATGTACCCCATTCGGATCATCCGGTTGCGCAGCGAAACAACATTGTCACCCGTTTCACCAGGTTCGATCTTGCGGTTTGGAACCTTTTCACCCCACCCACCGCTGGCCATCAGCCGTTCCAAACGCAGCTTTTCCTTCATCAAACCGCGATATTCGGGCGTATCCGGAGCCAAGGATCGCATCGCAGCGGACGGAGCGGTGGTGTTCAATTGCGTCAGATAGGCACTGCGGTCCCGTTCGGGCCGGTCGCGCACAATGCCGCTGTCCACCTTTGACGGGGTGACCTGACCGATTTGCACATCGGTGGCATAATCCACATAGGCCCGGCTCAGTGCGACTTCGACCAATCCCAAATCCCGGGTAGTGCGCACATCCGCCATCTGCGCAATCAGCGCATCAGCCTTGGCTGTCAGATCCGGCAATCCATGCAAACGTGCCATCTTCAGCGTATCCAACAGAGCCGCGCGGCGCGCCCGCGCCTGATCCGTATCCCCCGTCCAGATGGGTTCGTAATTTCCCGCGCGATAGAATTTTGCAACGGCATCATCGGCTGATGCGGCTTCAGCGATCGCCTGTTTAAAGGCCGTAACCTGCGCCTCGGCCATCCCCGACATCAGGCCAAGCGCGACACTGAACGCCCCGGCGGCAACAGTTCGGGCGAAAAAGGATCGGCAGGTCAAATACATACGGTGTACATCCTTGCTGGGAAATGGGTTGGAACATATTGCGTACCTCAAATTCTGGGAAAAACCAGCATGCAAAGTCTATTCACGATTACTTCATCCAAAAATTCCCCCTAAATCTGATGCGATTTTGACGCCCGAAACCCGAGGTTCCATCAAATCGTAACGGTTTAGTCAGAGTTTGCGCAAAAAATCGCCGAAAATTCCCACTAATTACAACTTGCAACAATCCTCACTTGGCACACGATTCGGACTATGCAATAGGTTTTGCATCTGGGGATGGATGAACACATAGCGCACGTAACATCGTGTGCAGGCAGGAATATAGCGTACGGGACGACGCAGACACCATGAGCAATAGCATCAGTTCAACGGGCATGACCCGTCGGGCCCTCCTAGGGGCATTCGCAGCAACCACTCTTGCAGCGACACCAACCTACTCCAAGGCAGCAGGATTTCTGCGCGGCGGTGGCGACATCCGACGCATCCGCATGTATTCGGGCCGTACCGGCGAACGGATCGACATGATCTATTGGATCGACGGAAAATACATCAAGGACGCGGTGAAGGAGGTCAATTACTTCATGCGCGACTGGCGGACGGACCAGACCAAATCCATGGATCTTCGCACCATTGATATCATGGCTGCGTCGCATAATCTGTTGGACGTCAATGAACCCTATATGCTGTTGTCGGGCTATCGCAGCCCTCAGACCAACGCAATGTTGCGCCGCCGGTCCCGTGGTGTCGCCAAAAATTCGCTGCACATGAAAGGTCAGGCTGCTGACCTGCGCCTCTCTTCGCGATCTGTCAGCCAAATCTCGCGGGCCGCGATTTCGTGCCGTGCTGGCGGCGTTGGAAAATATCACCGCTCGAACTTTGTGCACATGGACTGTGGCGTGGTTCGCAATTGGGGCGGTTAAACCCCAGTCAAATCTCGTTCCGTCAGGGCCCGCTGCTGTAGCATGTGGGCCTTTTTTGTGTCATGTGAACAGTCGTTCGAACCGGGTTGGTGTTCAAACCTGTTGGTGGACGCCCGCCCTCTGAGCCGCACAGCAAAAGCGAAACACCGAACAGGTCGACTTTGATTTTCGAACAAAGCCGGGCCACTGTGCGGTTTGTTTCGGCAACTCTCACAATGATGGCCCAATTGCACCGCCACGAGGAAAAGCTTTTGACTGTCGGCACAAAGCCTTAACAATTTGCTACATATCTTTTGAAACCGCCGATCACACAAACCCAATACGCGGACCATCACAACAGGAACGGTTACACGCTATGTCAGAGATACGTGAACATACGAAGGTCAAAGTCGGCTCTGACCGATCCTTTGGATTGGTGTTTGCCGGGGTGTTTACCATCATTGCCTTATTCCCCCTCTTGGGTGAAGGCAGCATCCGTTTTTGGGCGCTGGGGGCCGCGGCCGTATTTGGCGGGTTGGCGCTGATAGCACCAGAGCTGTTAAACAATGCCAACAAATTATGGTTCCGGTTTGGGATGGTGTTGGGCGCGATTGTGTCCCCCATCGTTATGGGCATTCTGTTTTTCGGGACCGTTACACCCACCGGATTGATCCGCCGCGCGTTGGGGGCGGATCCGTTGAACCGTTCGTTCGATCCCGAAGCGGATAGCTATTGGATCGAAATTCCGCCACGCTCATCCGGCGAAAGCTCGATGAAGAACCAATTCTGAGCAACACGAGACGAGAGAACGAATGGACATTTTTGTTGAACTTTGGCGTTTCATGCTGATCAGAAAGAAATTCTGGCTGGCCCCGATCATCCTGATGATGGTTCTGCTGGGCGGTCTTTTGGTGGTGACCCAGGGGTCTGCCATCGCACCATTCATCTACACGTTGTTCTGATATGGTCGCCATTCTGGGCATTTCCGCGTTTTATCACGACAGCGCAGCGGCGTTGGTGGTCGACGGTCATATCGTTGCCGCCGCCCAGGAGGAACGTTTCACGCGGATCAAACATGACGCGGGGTTTCCCCACAATGCGGTCGAATACGTGTTGGACGAGGCCGGTTTGACACTGGATCAGATCGACCACATTGCGTTCTATGACAAACCCCTCCTGAAATTTGAACGGCTTCTGGAGACCTATGTTGCCAATGCACCGCGTGGGTTCAAATCCTTTCGCACCGCAATCCCGATCTGGCTCAAGGAAAAACTGTTTCAAAAGAGCCTGTTGCAGAATGAACTAAAGGAAATTTCCCCGGGCACCAAAACCAGGGACAAATTGCTGTTCGCTGAACATCACTTCAGTCACGCGGCGAGCGCCTTTTATCCGTCCCCCTTTGAAGAGGCCGTGGTCCTGACATTGGACGGTGTAGGGGAATGGGCAACGACCACTGTGGCTATCGGGCGGGGCAGCCAGTTGGACATCGTCAAGGAGCTGCATTTCCCGCACTCTCTGGGGCTGCTGTACTCTGCCTTTACCTATTACACCGGTTTCCGGGTCAACAGCGGCGAATACAAGCTGATGGGGCTGGCCCCCTATGGCACGCCGAAATACAAGGATTTGATCCTGGACACGGTGATTGACGTCAAGGCCGACGGCACCTACCGGCTGGATCAAAGCTATTTTGATTATGCCACCGGTCTGCGCATGACCAACGACAAATTTGCGGCCGTATTTGGTCGCCCGGTGCGCCAACCCGATACTGACCAGTTGGACCAGTTCCATATGGATATCGCGGCCTCCATTCAGGCCGTAACCGAAAACGTAGTGCTGCGCATGACCCGCGCCCTGGCCGCTGAATACGACATTCCCAACCTGTGCATGGCGGGCGGTGTCGCGTTGAACTGTGTCGCCAACGGCCACATTCTGCGCGATGGTGCCTTTAAAAACCTGTGGATTCAGCCCGCTGCCGGAGACGCCGGTGGGGCATTGGGTGCCGCTCAGGCCGCTTATCACAAGGAATTGGGACATCCCAGAATTGTAGACAACACCAAACGCGATGCCATGCGAGGGGCCTATCTGGGACCAATGTTCGAACAATCCGACATCGACGCCCGCCTGACCCGATCTGGTGCGGTGTTTGAAACGTTGCAGGATGATGAGGTCGTTGAACAGACGGCTGATGCCCTGGCCCAGGGCAAGGCAGTAGGTTGGTTCAACGGACGGATGGAATTCGGACCGCGGGCTTTGGGCGGGCGCTCCATTCTGGGAGACCCAAGATCACCATCCATGCAAAAGCTGCTGAATTTAAAAGTTAAATTCAGAGAAAGCTTTCGCCCATTTGCGCCCTCGGTCCTGCGTGAGGATGTCGGGGAATGGTTCGATCTGGACGATGACAGCCCCTATATGCTGTTGGTTGATCAGGTGCGCGACGCCCGGCAACGCGAAATGAGCGAGGGTGAGAAAGCCCTGTTTGGCATCGAAAAGCTGAACGTTGTTCGTTCGGAAATCCCGGCCGTCACCCATATTGATTACTCAGCCCGGATCCAAACCGTTCATGCCGACACCAACCCGCGCTATCATCAACTGATCTCTGCCTTTAAACAGCGCACTGGCTGCCCCCTGGTGGTCAACACGTCCTTTAACGTGCGCGGCGAACCCATCGTCTGCACCCCCGAAGACGCGTTTCATTGTTTTATGGGCACCGATATCGAATGGTTGGTGGTGGGCAATGCGGTTCTGCGCAAGGAACAACAGGACCCGGCCCTGGCCGAAGATTACAAAAACAAATACGAATTGGATTGACAGGACACACCCGATGGCGCGCATTCTCCTGATCAACCTGGCGATCATGGCCGTTGTGCTGATCGGACTCGAGCTGGTCTTTGGCACCTGGTTTTCGCGCGAACACGCATTGTATCAGTTCACCCAGATCCGTGATCAGGTCATTGTCCGGGACAATCCGTTGCCGCCTGAAATTGGCGGCGGCAAACCGACGATCACCTATTCCCGCGATAGCTATGGGTTTCGTGGATTGGATGGCCCGGTGTCCGAGGTCGACATTCTGACGGTGGGCGGCAGCACCACGGACCAACGCTGGGTCGATGACAGCCAGACCTATCAGGCCATTTTGCAGGATCTATTGGCTGTGCAGGGGTATGATGTCGATGTTGTAAACGCCGGAATTGATGGGCAATCCACCTTTGGTCACATCCAGAATTTCCCGTCCTGGTTTGACAAGATCCCAGACCTAAAGGCCGATTACATTCTGTATTATGTGGGCATCAACGACATGCTCAAGATCAACCCGGAAGACATCTTTGACCGTATGGAGCAGCCCAGCACCATCGCCATGCTAAAGGGCTTCATCAAGGAACATTCGATCTTTTACCAACTCTACCGCGTTGTTCAGGGTTTGTTGGCCGACAAACCCGTGCAACACGAACTGACCCGAACAAACATCGCCGAAAACGGCCCGTTTGTGGATCAACCAGTGATCTCTGATCCCTTGCCCCCCGTCATGGCCGCCTCGCTGCAAGGGCTGCAACGCCGAATTGGCGAGCTGGACCGTTTGACACGGGATTTTGGGGCTGTGCCGATTTTTGTCACACAGCGCAGCGCCCGATGGCTGCGGGTGAATGGCAAGCCCTGGGGAATTCCCGAATATGAACCGGATTTCTTTGAAAGTGTTCGCAAACATCTCCCCCCCGAATACGCGCATTTGAACGGCGTTGATTTTTTTCGGTTCGAACAGGCAACGGCGCGGATCATCATGGACGAATGCATGGCGCGCAACGCAATCTGTTTCGATCTGATGAACGAACTTGATTTTGACAATGCAGTCGACTTTTACGACGCGATCCACACCACACCATCTGGCTCAGATCGCATAGCGGATTATTTGGCAAAGAAAATTTCAGACGAAATTTTTCTGAATTAGAATTAGTTTCAATATCTTGCGGTGCTAAGCTCAAGTTTTCTTGCCACGCTTGTACCGTCTGTTCCAGCCACCGGTGTTATCACGCTGACGGCAATGATGGAGGTCGGTGATGGCCCAGGCAAATCCCTGTGCCGCTTGTTGCAAGGATATGTCGCTTCCTTGCAAGCCTATGCTCTGATGCCTGCGCGTAAGTCGCAAGAGACCTTGCATGGTCACACTCAAGGAAAACTCATGGACCCACTTCTTACACCATTCCAGCTGCGCCACCTGACCCTGCGCAATCGCATCATCAGCACCGCACATGCGCCATCATTTCAGGAAGACGGCCATCCCAGGGACCGGTATCGGTTGTATCATGAAGAAAAGGCCAAGGGCGGCGTCGGTCTGACCATCGTTGGCGGATCTACCAACATTGCTCCAGACAGCCCATCTGTGTTTGGACAATTATACGCAGGTGATGACAGCATCATTCCCTGGTTTCAAAAACTGACATCCGGCGTACGCGCTCACGGTGCCGCGATCATGTGCCAGATCACCCACATGGGGCGGCGCACCGCATGGGACGACGGGCATTGGCTCCCTGTCATGGGGCCATCGGGCACCCGCGAACGCGCACATCGCTCCTGTGTGAAACCGATGGAACCCGAAGACATCACCCGCGTTGTCCAGGACTTTGCACAGGCCGCGAAACGGTGTCAGGAGGGCGGATTTGACGGCATAGAACTGTTGTCGCATTCGCATCTGATGGGACAATTCCTGTCCCCGCTGATCAACCGGCGCCACGATGAATATGGCGGCGCATTGGACAACCGGCTGCGCCTGACGCTGCAGGTGATTGACGCGGTGCGGGCGGCCGTCGGGCCCGACATGATCCTGGGGCTGCGACTGACGGGGGATGAATTGATCCAGGGCGGGATGGACGCGGATGACTGCGTAGAAATTGCCCGCAGGCTTGCCAACACCGGGGACGTCGATTTTTTGAATGTTCTGGCCGGTGCGCCCTATGACGATCTGGGCCTGGCCGGGTGGGTTGCGCCCATGGGGCAGCCAGCTGCACCGCATTTGAATGTTGCTGGCCGGATCCGCGAGGCGGTCGACATCCCGGTAATTCATGCGGGCGGCGTCGCAGATATTGCAACCGCACGGCACGCGTTGACCGCGGGGTGTGTGGATCTGATTGGCATGACCCGCGCCCAGATGGCGGATCCGTATCTGGTGCACAAACTGTCCCGTGACCAAGAAGACCGCATCAGACCCTGCGTCGGGTTGGGCTATTGCGTGGATCGGGTCAATCAAGGCAAACCTGCAGTCTGCGGGCACAACGCCGCCACAGGGCGCGAGGCGACGATGCCCCATGTCCTGGGCACGGCCGCCAGATCCCGCAGGGTCGTTGTGGTCGGTGGTGGTCCGGGCGGGTTGGAAGCGGCCCGTATCTGCGCCACCCGTGGACACGATGTGGTCCTGTTCGAAGCCAGCGACCGGTTGGGCGGTCAAATCAACCTGGCCGCCAGGGGGATGACGCGCCGACAGATTTGGGGGGTGGCCGATTGGCTGATAACCGAAACACGTCACTTGGGGGTGGATATTCGGCTCAACTCGCTGGCCGAGCCGGATGACATTCTCGCCGAAACGCCCGATGCTGTCATCATCGCCACCGGAGGCTGGCCCGAGCCGCTGGCGTGTGCCGGACAGCAATGGCAAGCATCGACATGGGACATAATGAATGGCGAATCCCGGGTGTCCGGCACAGTGCTTTTGGTGGACGACATGGGCGACCACCCTGCCCTTGTCTGCGCCGACGTTCTGTCCCGGTCGGGGTGCACAGTCTCTTTGGTCACGCCCGATCGCAGTGTTGCCCATGATCTGGGACCGACCAATTCGGCTGTCGTCCTCCGGGATCTGACCCGGCAAGGTGTTACATTCAGTTGTTTTCAGGATCTCGTCGAAATCACGCTGGTCGGCAATCGCAAACAGGCCACGCTGTGCAATGTCTTGACCGGTCAAACCGAAGTCAGGCTGGTGGATCATGTCGTGGTAGAGAACGGGATCGTTCCCAATGACGCCTTGTATCACGCGCTCAAAGCCGGCTCCCGTAACCTCGGCCAATTGGACCAGACAGCGATGATCGCCGGGACCTCTCCCTTTGTCGCGCACAATCCAAATGGACATTATCATCTGGCACGGATCGGGGATGCGGTGGCCGGTCGCAATATCCACGCAGCACTCTACGATGCGTTGAGGGTGTGCAAGGATCTATGACCCGTCTGGCGTTCGACCCTGGCCAGACGGCCAGGCGTCCTTCAACCTCTGCGCCAGAATTGTTGTGAACAATGGGCGGCTTTGCCCCTGAAAATGAAACCCGACGTGGCCCCCCCGTGGGGTCAGAACAACCTGCAAGGGGCCACCGGCTCTGGATAACAGTCGGTGATAGTCATCCGCCGGTATCCACGGATCATCCTTTGCATGCAGCATCGTGACCGGCGTTGAGATATCCATCAGCCTCTGGACGGGCGAACTTTGCCGGTAATAATCCATCCCGTCGGAAAATCCATGACGCGGGGCCGTGATCTCGTCGTCATACCCCCGGAGGCTATTGGGTCGCGGCAACGGTGTGTCCGGCGACAATGTCCCGTTCTTGCGCATGGCAACTTCCATCCGCATCAGGCTGTGCAACAACGATCTTTGATAGACGAAGTTACGCGGACGATGCAGCCTGTCGGCGCTTGCGACCAGATCCAGCGGAGCCGAGATCGTCATCGCACCCAGAATTCCGGGGAGCCGGATTTGGGACGCCAAAAGGTTCAACAGGATCGTTCCGCCCATCGAAAAGCCGACCAGAAAAACACCCTGATCAACCAGCTTTCCAGGCAGAAGATTAAGGACAGCCGCAACATCAGCGGTGCCCATGCAATGATAGGTGCGCGAACACCATGCCAGCGACGACCCGGCCCCGCGATGATTCAATCGCAGAACCGTCCACCCCTGTCGAACCAGATGCAGGGCGGTGTCCCACAGATAGACACTGTCTTCGCATCCCGTCACGCCGTGCATCAACACCACCAATGGCTTGCCTTGGCCAGGGTCGTGCAACGTTCCGGTCATGACATCCCCGGTGCCATCCATCATGGGGAACTTCAGACTCCGGCTGGGACCCGGGATCGGGTGTCTTCGAAAATCGATCCGATGCGCCAAAGTCTGAAGGTCACCGCCGATCCAGGGGCGCTTCTGGCGCAGGTGATAGACATCCGGCACCGATGCCCCGGCACTTGGCTGGGCTGGGGCGCGGTCTGGCCAAGCGTTTTCGAAATCCATGAAAATGCTCCCTGACCTTGAACGCAGCTCCGCGCACGCAACGGGTATTGCGTGGAACTGTGTTCAAATCTGGCAAGAAGATCACAGGGATGCAACCGGGGCGCTCAGCGCCCCGGAGGATGACATCACGTCATAGGGTCAGGCGAGCACTTCAATGCGTGCCCCTGGGAATTGGTTGACCAGGGTCTGAGCCTGTTCTGGGCCCACCAGACACAACGCAGTCGACAGCCCATCAGCCACCGCCGCAGACGGTGCCGAAACCGAAGCCAGAGAATGCGTTGCCGGCTGTCCGTTGGGATGCAAGATGTGGCTGTGATTGTGCAAAGTCATGCCCAACGGAGCAGAGGTGGCCAGTGCCCGGTCTGTCAGGCTGATCCGCTGATGGATCTGTCCGGACGGGTCGGCTATTCCGGCCTGCCACGGCGTTCCATCCACCCTGGTGCCCAAGGCCGCTACTTCGCCCATATTCACCAACACGTCCCGCATCCCATGGTGGCGCAACACCGCCGATATCCGGTCGGTGATCGCCCCCTGGGCAATCCCGTTCAGCGTCAATGCCTGTCCCGGTGTGTCACCGACAAACCGGACAATCGTCGTGTCAAACCGCACGGCGTCAAATCCAACAGCGGCGCGCGCCTGATCCAATGCCTGTCCTGTTTCGCCGCGGGCCATGGCGGCCCAGAGCGGCTGTACCGATGGGTCAAAAACGCCTCCGCTGGCCCTGTGCAGGGTCGAACACACAGACAGCACGTTCAACAGCTCTGCCGAGGGCGCTGACAATGATCCGTCGCGATTCAGACGGCTCAGTTCCGAGTCGGTGCGATACAGGCTAAAAATGGTCTCCAACCGGTTCAATTCCTGCTCAACAGCGGCAAACACTGGCGCAGCCTGTCTTTCGCTCACGCCTGCAATCTGCATCGAAGTCTGCGCTCCCAATGCCACACCGCGCCACCGGGCGGTCACATTGGCCAGGGCCCCGGTCGGGATCGCGGCCCCGGCTGCGGCAATTGTCAGGAAACGGCGACGGGAAAGGCTGCTCATGCAGGTGTCTCCAATGCGAGGTCCAGATCGACAGGGCCCAATGCCGCGTCGTCGGGGATATCGGTCAAAGGCACGGCGTTGCCGCCGTATCGGCTTATGAATTCTCCGGCCCCTTCGGCATCACCAAAGGGGACGATTTCAGGCGCACCCATGCCACCCGCGACGTTGGAACCGACGACGAATGTCGCCCCATCCGCGGCAATCCAGTTGGAAATGCCGGGGTTTTGCCAAGTCGGCGCGACGCTCATATCGCTGACATAGATAGCGGTGATGTCGGCGTCACGTTCAGGGCTTTTGACATAGGCCACCAGATCGCGCACCTGAGCAAAAAAGATCGGTGCCGGGTAGCCTTTTAGATGGATCTGCCCCTTTGGACCGCCATGTTCCGAGACGTTCATCTGGCAGAAATAGCTGAGCGCCACTTCGGTCAGGTCAACGGGATCGGGGGCCTGGACCTGCTCTTCCTTGCAGGCCGCCAGGGCCAGCGGGGTCAGCAATGCAATCAGGATCAGCGGCTTCATGGCTCAACCCTCCGAAAGGCCAAGCGGGCCAGCGTGAACCCGATCAACGGCCACAGCATCAGCGACAGCGGTGCCGCCCATTCGGGCAAGGCCTGGGCCGCGCCCGCCATGCCGGATGTCATCGCAACCCCTTCGGAGCTTGCCATATTCCAGACACGAAAAGCGTCAGCCGGGTTGGCCACCATCACCCAAGGAAAGACGGATTGGGTGAAGCTGCCGCTTTTGTCCATGACCACTGCGCCCAGCAATCCCAGGTCATAGAGAACGACAAAAATGAGCCAAAGCCCGGCTGACAAACCTGCCGCTGCCGTGGCTCCCCTCGAGACGGCAGACAGCAGATACCCAAGGGCGAGGAACACCGCGCCCAAGAGGATCGACGTAAGAATAAGGCGGATCAGCGCAACCAGACTGTCGGGGCCAGCACCACCAAACCAGGCGGCCACTGCTCCGGCGGATCCGAACCCGATGGTCATGGCGAATGCCAGCGCGGCCAGGTGGGCGGCAAATTTGCCCAGCAGGATTTCGCCGCGCCCCGCCGGATAGGTCAGCATCAAGGCCAGGCTGCCGCGATCTGCTTCGCCCGCGATGGCGTCAAACGAAATCATCAACGCCAGCAAGGGGGCCAAATAGACCGACAATGTGGTCATCGACGCGACCGAGATGGTCAGCATATCCACACCTAGAGTGCCGGTTGGGGCGCTGCCTGCGAATGTCAGGGCCAGGGCGAACAGAACCATGATCAGCGTGGCCATGAACAGCCAGCGATTGCGCCGCAGGATCAGCATTTCGGCGGTTGCGATTGCCAGAAAACGGGTCATTTAACGTCCTCCTTGGCGTAGTGGCGATACAGGTCTTCCAGACGCGGTGGTGTCATTTCCAGATCGGCAATCGCGTCGCCCATGGCGGCGATCCGTTGCAACGCCTGCATTTTCTGATCCGGGGAACACAGGATTTCAACAGAGGCCCCGTTGATCCGTGTGCCCCCCATTTCGGCGGCCAGCGCATCGGCGTTTTGGGACGCCTGCACCCGCAATTTGATCGGTAGACCCGCGCGTTCCGACAGGCTGGCCAATGTATCATCGGCCACCAGAACGCCCTTGCGCAGGATCGCAATCCGGTCGGTGCGGGCTTCGACCTCGGTCAAGGCGTGGCTGGCGATCAGCACGGCGGTGCCCTGCCCGGCCAGCTCATCAATGATGGCATAGAGATCATGGCGCGAAATCGGATCGAGCCCCGATGTGGGTTCATCCAGCAGCGCCACCTTGGGCCGTCCCAACAACACCTGGGCCAACCCCAGCCGCTGGCGCATCCCTTTGGAATAAGCGCCGATCTTGCGGTCGATGGCCTCGGACAGGCCAACACGCGCCAGAAGGCCGGGAATGTCGGCCTTTTCGCCGGACAGGCGCGCGAACAGGGTCAATTGTTCGCGTCCCGTCAAGGCGGGATGAAAGGACACGGCTTCGGGCAGGAAAGCCGTGGCACGACGCGCCGCGCCGCTGCCCGGTTTGGCAGTGCCGATATGGATCGCGCCACCTTCGATCGGGATCAACCCAAGGATGGATTTGATCAGGGTGGATTTGCCTGCGCCGTTATGGCCCAGCAGCGCCACGCGCTCGCCGGGTTGCATCGACAGGGTCACATCGTGCAGAACACGGGTCGCCCCGCGGTCCTTGTTCACGTTTTCAATGGTCAGGGCCTTATCCGTCATGAGGCACCTTTTTAATTTGTGTCAAACACCGCCAGGGATCTGGCTTCCGGTTCAACGGGTTGCATGAGAGGATGGCTGTCCATAACGCCGCCGGGGAGCAAAGCAGGGAAAGCCGATTGAGACCACCGTACCAGCTGCACCGCGGGGGAGCCGAGCAGCAGTTTGGCGGCGGGTTGGGTCCACAGCACATGGTCCATACTGTCATTTGGGCGATAGGGCGTGTCAGCAATACCATTGCCGTCCACGTCATAAGCGGCAAAATCGGACCAGTAATTGCCCCGCCCATCCTGAGACCACTCCACCCATTTGGTGGACACGTATTTCACCTGGGTCCGATTGCCGACAAAGGCATTGCCAACGATGCGGTTGCCTTCGGACCCGGCAGTAAAATGGATACCGATGCCACAGCCTTCGAACCAATTGTCGGTGAATTCGTTTTTGTTGGCATTATAGAGGAAGGTGCATTTTTCCTGTGCCCCTTTCACCACATTGCCGGAAATCACGCTGCGATTGGCATAGTTCAGCATGACGCCATGTTCGCGGTCATTGATCGACACATTGTTCAGCACCTTGACCCGGCTGGTGAACATCACCGCATAGCCCAGATCGTTGCCGATCGAGACATTGCCCGACACTTCGGAGTCATCGGCATACATGTAATGCACGGCAAAGCGCAGATCACGGAAGGTGTTGTTGATGAATTTGTTGCGTTTCGAGGAGTTCACGAAAACCCCGTCACGGCCAAATTGGACGTCGTTTCCGTCCACAACAGTACCGGGGGCATTCCAGACATAGATGCCATTGCCGCGTTCATTCATCCGGCGGTCCAGCCGCCCCTTGATCACATTGCGCGCGACCAGTGCATCCTTGGCCCCGTGAATGTCGATGCCATACAGGTTGCCTTCGACCCGGTTGTCCAGCACCTGGGCGCGATCAGCGGTTTTGGTCAGCTTGATACCACTGTCGATTTCGCCATGGTCGGACCCGGACCCGACAACAATCAATCCCTGGACGGTCACATCAGGACCGGTGACCGTAATCACGCTGCCCTGCCCCTGACCGTCCAAGGTCGCCTGACCAACCCCGTCCAGGGAGATGGGTCGGTCAAGAACGAGTGTTTCGTTATAAATTCCGGGCGCCAGGCGGAGAGTGTCCCCATCCGCCGCCTGTGCCAGCGTTTCTGCAATGGCTCCCGCCCGGTTGGGCACGTCCCAATCAGCCGCCCAGGTCGGGCTGCTCAGCAGGAGCGATATGAGCGGGAGCCAACGCATGATCTTACGCTCCGCGCGGTTCGACGAGCATCCGGCCGCGCATTTCCATGTGCAGCGCGTGGCAGAACCACTGGCAGTAGAACCAGTGCACGCCTGGACGTTCAGCGATAAAGGTGACCGAAGCGGTGGCCTGCGGGCCGACTTCCATGGCGACACCAAAGTTGGCCATGCAGAACCCGTGGGTCACGTCGTCCACGTCATCCAGGTTGGTCACAAACACGGTGACTTCGTCGCCCTGTTTGACGGTGAACTTCTCGATTGTGAAGTTCGGCGCCTGGCTGGACATATACACGCGAACCTTGTCGCCATCGCGGATGATGGTGTCCTGATAGTCGTCCAGGTCAACACCGTCGGCCTCGGCCTGTTTGCGCGCTTCTGCCCACATCGGATCCTGACGATCCCAAACGTTGACCGGGTTCACTTTGGACCGGTGCACAACAATCGAATCGTGGGGTTCAGCAAAGGTCGGACCATCGTGGACCACCTTCATCTTGTCACCCGAGATGTCGATCAGCTGTTCATTTTCAGGCTTCAGCGGACCCACGTTCAGGAAGCGGTCCTTCGAGAACTTATTCATCGAAATCAGCCACTTGCCGTCGGCTTCGGCCGTTTCACCCATCGAAGTCGAGTTGTGACCTGGCTGGTAATGCACGTCCACTTTGTCCAGGATCGGATCAACGTCGGCACCGCCATAGGCTTCGATTGCTTTTGCGATGTTCCATTTCACCACCTGGCTGTCCAGGAACAGGGTGGTATAGGCGTTGCCCTTGTTGTCGAACGCGGTGTGGAGCGGGCCAAGACCCAGCTGCGGTTCCGCCACAACGGCCGAGCGTTCGTCAGCACCGTCAAAGATGGCATCGACTTTTTCAACGTCGATCACCGAAACGGTTGGCGACAGTTTACCGTTGATGCAGATGTGTTTCTTGTCCGGAGCCGCGTTCACGCCGTGGGGCGAATTCGGGATCGGGATATAACGGGTGTAGTTCTTGTTCTGACCTTTACGGCCATCAATCACTTTGACGCCCTTCAGTTCCTGATAGTCACCCGCAGCGATCCCTGCTTCGATTTCTTTCAGGTTGAACACGACAACGTGGTCCAGTTCGCTCTCGGTCATCTCGGTCAGGTTCATACCCATTTCCGAGTTGTAGGAGGTCGAAAAGGCGTATTTGCCCTGATAGTCACAGTCGGTATTGTCGAGGTTCCCCGACACGATCACCTGCCATGCAACTTCCATCGAGTCGCCGTCGATCGCTGTGAAAATGTTCACATATTCCGAAGGTTCATCCAGGATCTTGCCGTCGTTGACCAGCGGTGCTTCGTGTTCGCCGTTCGCAAAGACATAACCGGTGCGCGGGAATTTCTGCGGGCGCAGGCCGTGGATGTCATGCGCGTTGGGGATCTCGATGATCTTGTCGCACTTCATCACGTCACAACGCACACGGGCCACACGGGTGTTGGCCTTGTCGTTCATGAACAGGAAACGACCGTCATAGGTGCCGTCGGTGAACGACATATGCGGGTGGTGAAGGTCGCCGTTGTCATAGGTAACCTTGCCGTTTGCGGCCAGGAATTCCTTGGTTTCGGGCAACAGGCCTTCGGTCAGGATTTTCAGCGATTCATTGGTCTGACCCCAGCCGGTGGCAGAGCAGCGGTTGAACACAGGCACCCGCATCAGTTCGCGCATGGACGGCATGCCCAGAATACGCAGCTCGCCCGTCTGACCCGAGGACCAGAAGCCGTAATATTCGTCCAGCTCACCGGGTTCCATGCTGACCTTGGCGGCGGCAGAGGCCTCCTTGGCGGTCATCAGGGTCGAGCCAAACCCGGCCGCAGCGGCAACCGCACCGGTTGCAGTTGCGCCCAACAGGCCACGGCGTGTCACGCTTAGGTTTTTATCGTGTTCCGACATTTTCATTCCTCCTTTAGGAAGCTTTTGATTTGGCGTTCGGATGGTTCGCCGGGGGTTCCCCGAGAGGCATCTTCAGGTCGGCGGAACCCACCTTGGCACGGCGTTTCAATTGCTTGATCACGACCGGGCATTTGCTCTCGGATTGGTAGAGAACCTGACAGTGCAGGCAGTCAACGCACTCGTTCGGGTTGATCTCACCGGTGGGGTGGATCGCCTGAACGGGGCATTCGTTGGCGCAGGTCTGACACGGAGAGCCACATTCCTTGTAGCGGCGCAGCCAGTCGAACATGCGAATTCTTGCAGGGATCGCCAGCGCCCCACCCAGCGGGCAGAGATAGCGGCAGTAAAACCGTTCCACGAACAACCCCGCGACCAGCAGCGACACTGCAAAGATCACAAACGGCCATTCACGCACGAACTTCAGAATGATCGCGGTTTTGAACGGTTCGATTTCGGCATAGGTTTCAGCCATCTGGATCGACACCATGGATAGGCCGAACAAACCCAGAAAGATCATGTATTTCAGCGGCCACAGGCGTTCATGCAGACCCCAAGGCAGCGTCCATTGTGGGATTTTCAACGCGCGGGCTGCCTTGTTCAACAGCTCCTGCAGAGCACCAAACGGGCACAGCCAACCACAATACGCTCCCCGCCCCCAGAACAGCAGAGCGGCAGCAATGGCAAACCATTGGATAAACACCAGCGGATCCAGCAGGAAGGCATCCCAAGTAAACCCGCTGCGCAAAGACCCTGCCAGCGCCATCAGGTTGACAACGGACAGCTGCGCATTGGCGTACCAGCCGAGGAACACCAGCGTAAAGCTGAGGTACCCGATGCGGAACCAATAGAACGCGCGTGCATTCATGGTCACCTGGAACTGGAAGAAAAACACGCCTGTCAGCACCAGCAGCATCACGCCCAGAATGCCGATCTCGACAGTCTTGTCCTTCCAGATCCGCTGCCACAGCGCAGATTTGGCGGCGGCTTCGCTGGTGGCGTCTTCGATCACGGTCGGGGCGGCAACAGGCAACAGGTATTTCTCGGGCAGCTTGTAGCCCAGATCAAAAGTCAGAAAGATCTTCTCAACGGCACCAACAGCACGTTGTGCCAGCAGTTGCAGACGGAAGGGTTCCGCCGGATCAAATTCGGCGTCAGCGGGGATCTTGAAGATATCAAGTTCGACGAATGACGGTGCACCATCGGCGGCTACTTCACCCAGGCGGCGTTGCTGACGATCAAAGAACCGTACGGCATTGTCTCCCTGGATCAGCTGGATCCGATCAAAGATTCCACCGCGCACATAGCCCGAGCCCTTGAAACTGTACGCCCCACGTCCCAACACCAACAGCGCCTGTTCACCTGGTTCCAGCCATTCAATCAAGTTGTTGTATTCGGCCGCGCCCAACAGTGATTTCCCGATCGATGGCACCGACACGATGGCCATATGCATGTCGATAAAGGTGTCACCGGGTTCGCCGGGTTCGGGACGTTTGATCGCCTGTTTGTTGCCGGTTTCCTCAAACGCGGCATTGATCTGACCAATGTCCAATGTCAGACGCCGCACCGATCCGTCTCCGGAGAGGGTTAGCCAGTCGGACACGTCTTCTTTGGCCATGTCGATTTCGCGTTTTGGCCCATCGGCCTGCACCGGCGACAATCCCCCCAGCCCCATGGCGCGGGAGACCTTGATCCCGGCGCGCACCAGACTGTCGTCGATGACCATGATGGTCACGGTCGCGCCCGAAATGATGTCCAGATCATGCGCATCCCCGCCCGAGGCAGCTTCGGCCTTGAGATCCAGACCGGCGTAGCCTTCGGTCAGTTTGACCATTTTCGAATTGGGAATACCGATCAGAACAATGGGTTCGGAGTGTTTGACCAGTTTCACACCAGTCAGCACCGCGTCGGCGTCAATCGCCGCAACCACATGAATGGGTTTGCCGGAATAACCGGTGGTGCCCACGAAATCCGATGTCAGAAAAGCCCAGGCAATGGTCTTGTTACCCTTGAGAACCGGGGCGACCTTGACGTCATCGCGCACAGGACCAAAGGCATCAGCGCCTGGGGCCAGCTCGGACGGGGTAATGTCGGGCAGAAATGAAGCGAGGCTGTCGGCCTTCGCAGGGGCTGTGGCCAGAGTTGCTACAATAAATGCAAGAATGGTCAGGCAGGATCTGAGGGCGCGTGTCATGTCCACCGCACACCTCCTGTATTGGAAGTTAAAGCCATGGACGCGCGCCGGGCGCGTTCGATTATGTCTTGGGGTGCGACCGGAGGCCCCCGCAATTGGGACCAGAATTGCGCCGGGTTGGACACAGAAATTTCAGCCGGGCCAACCGGGCCTAGGCCAACGGCAATCGGATCGGTTTGCACAGCCAGGGTCTGCACCATCGTTGCTGCCCCGGATACCGCGCACATCACGCAGTCGTCGCAGTCCGGGCAAGGATCGTTCTGAACCGGCGCCCCGGTGTCAGGGTCGATCTCGATCAGAACCGCGCCGACATCGGAACAGATTTCAATCCATTCACCTTCAGCGGCAAAAGAAAAAGAGGGCACCAGCAACTGAAAGATCAGCGCCAGCACCCCCAGGTATCCGGTCAAGACCTGCCCCAGCACCGACCGCCGGCAAGCAGCCGGTGTATCTGATTTAGGCAAAGGGAAACGCACGTTCATGGTTCAGACCGGTTAGGTAAGTTGTGTGTGAGTCTTAGGTGTCGCGGCCCTGTGGAAACTTGACATATGTCAGGGCATCGCCGAATTTCTCGCTTTCCTCTCCAAATTCAAGTCATTGAATTTATTGCGCAGCCATCGGAATGCGCGCGATCTGACACCGCTGCCAAAGAGCCGACAAAGCTCCGATCAGATGGGCAATGTCAGCATCCGAATGCACCGGGGATGGGGTAATTCTCAGCCGCTCTGTTCCCTTGGGAACGGTCGGATAATTGATCGGCTGGATGTAGATCCCATATTCTTCCAACAGGGTGTCCGAGATGAATTTGCATTTCACCGGATCACCCACCATCACCGGAATGATGTGGCTGGGGTTGGGGATATGCGGGATGCCTTCGGCGTCCAGCAGAGCCCGCACCTGTGCCACCCGCTCCTTTTGGGTGTCGCGTTCAGCTGCCGATTCCTTGAGATGGCGAATCGAGGCTGCCGCCCCGGCCGCAATTGCTGGTGGCAACGCAGTGGTAAAGATGAAACCGCTGGCAAAACTGCGCACAAAATCGCACAACGCCGCCGAGGCCGCGATATAGCCGCCAACCACGCCAAACGCCTTGCCCAGGGTGCCTTCGATCACGGTGAGCCGGTCCATCAGACCTTCGCGTTCCGCTATCCCGCCGCCGCGTGGACCATACAATCCCACGGCATGCACCTCGTCCAGATAGGTCATCGCGCCGTATGTGTCGGCGAGATCACAGATCTCCTTGATCGGGGCGATGTCTCCATCCATCGAATAGACCGACTCAAATGCAATCAATTTGGGCGCATCCGCCGGGGCAGCGGCCAATTTGGCCTCCAGATCCTCCAGATCATTGTGTTTCCAGATCACCTTTTGAGCCCGTGAGTGGCGCACACCTTCGATCATGGAGGCGTGGTTGAGCGCATCTGAAAACACGATGCATCCGGGAATTTTGGACGCCAATGTCCCCAGGGCGGCCCAGTTGGACACATAGCCAGAGGTAAACAACAGCGCGGCTTCCTTGCCGTGCAGGTCGGCCAATTCGGCCTCGAGCAGCACGTGGTCGTGGGTTGTACCTGAAATATTGCGGGTGCCCCCCGCACCGGCACCGCATCGGTCCAGCCCGTCATGCATGGCCGCCAGCACCGAAGGGTGCTGACCCATGCCCAGATAATCATTGGAACACCAAACAGTTACATCTCTTTGGGTGTCCGCGTCGGTCTGGGCCGCGCTGGGAAAGGAGCCGCAGCGACGTTGCAAATCGACGAACACACGATAGTTGCCCTCATCGCGCAGGTCGTCCAGTTGCTGGGTAAAGAAGCGTTCGAAATTCATCACGGTCTCCCGGGCTGATACGTTGGAAAGACCATAAAAGCCGGGCACACCGCCATACATGACAATAGTCAAGAGCCAGACCGGAAATCCAAATCGCACATGACGTGACAGGTCGGTTTCGAAAAGACGGGTGCGTTCGGATTGAAACTTCGTTAATTTGGGGAAACGACCGCAAAAGAGCGGCAACTGATGCGGGGCCAACACCGCATCTCAAAAAGGGGACAAGATTGGCTCACGAAAAGGAAAAGGCGATTGCGCGGCAGTCGATGTTGATACGGTCCTTGCCAGACCAGCACATCGAAACGCTGCTAAGCAAGGCGCATTGGCGACATTATGACAGGGGCGAGACCCTGTTTTTGCAGGACGAAGATGCCACCGCAATCCACGTGGTTCTGGACGGATGGGTAAAGCTGTTCCGAATGGCTCCGAATGGCTCCGAAGCCGTGGTCAGCGTCTTTACACGTGGCGAAAGCTTTGGCGAAGCGGTCGCGCTTCGCGCCACGCCGTATCCGGTGTCGGCCGAAGCCGTGACAGCGGCGGAAGTCATGCATATTCCGGCGACGGTCCTGACGTCGATCATGAAAGATGATCCACAAATCTGCATCACCATTCTGGCCTCGACCTTTACCCATCTGCATTCGCTGGTGGAACAATTGGAACAGCTGAAGGCCCAGACCGGAGCGCAGCGGGTCGCGGAATTCCTGTTGCATCTGTGTCACGTGCAGGAAGGCCCCTGCGAAGTGATCCTCCCCTACGACAAGGTGCTGATCGCCGGACGTCTGGGGATGAAACCCGAAAGCCTGAGCCGCGCCTTTGCCAGATTGAAACCCGCCGGGGTCAAGATCAAGAAAAACCACGCGGTGATCGACGATGTCGATACGTTACGCGACTATGCCGACAGTGATCCGGCAGAGAGTTGGAGCAGATAATGACAGATCGTTTACAGGCGACACTGGACGCGATTGACGCGACCAACAGCCATGACCCGCGACAGGACGAAGGCCAGCCAGAGGCGCTTTTGTATGGGCAACGGATGAGCCAGGAGTTGGCCCGTTTGTTTCCCGATGCCGCGCCCGAATTGCAGATTGCCGCGCGCGCCCAGCATGTGGAGCGCTGGACCTTGCCACGCGCGTCCTTCCCCGAGGGGCGGACCGGTTATCTGACCTGGCGCAAACAGCTGGCCGTGCATCACGCACAGGTCGCGGGACGGATCATGGCCGACACCGGATATGAAGACGCGCAGGTCGAAACGGTTGGGCGGATGTTGCGCAAGGAAGGGATCAAACGTCATGCGGATACGCAGCAATTGGAAGATGTTATCTGTTTCGTATTCCTGAAATGGTATTTTGCACCCTTTGCCGCCAAACATTCTCCCGAAAAGATCCAGCGCATTGTCGAGAAAACCGCCCGCAAGATTTCGGACGATGCGCGCGCGCGGGTATTGGACGAATTTGATCTGCCCGAAGAACTGGCGGCTGCATTTCGCCTTTGATCCTGATTGGCACCAGAGCACGGGGCGCTCCCGCCCGGTTTCGCTGTTTCCTGCGGAAACCTCTCAACCCGTTGGGCTAGGCCGCGCCGCCCGCTGGGCGGCCCGGCAGCCCATCCCCCAGTGGCCTCAGATCAACGACAGCCCAAACAGGATCAGCGTGAACAGAGTCACGCTGAGGCTGAAACCGCGCAGCCAGCCCGGCGCATGCGCCAGATCCAGGTACCGCGCCAGGATGATCCGCGATTTCACCAAAGCCAACAGCAGGATCGCACCGCCCACAACTCTGGGTGGCAGGGCCAATGCCGTGAGTGCCGCCGAACTGAGACTCAGAGCAATCAAAAGGCCCCAGGCCTGGGTCAGAGCGCGGGTTTCCAGCGTATTTTCAGATGGGTCGGCCATGACAGATCACCCCAGCAGATAGATCACGGGAAACAGCAAGATCCACACCAGATCCACCATGTGCCAGAATTGGGCTCCGGCCTCGATGTTGCGGGGGTTGTCGCGCCAGGCCACCAGCAGCAAAATACCGACCCCGGCCAGAACATGTGCCGCATGAAACCCGGTCAGCAAATAGTAGAACATGAAGAAGGGGTGGGTGTCGGTCCCGATCCCCTGAGCGGCCTTGCCTGCGTATTCCGCTCCTTTGATGACCAGAAACACCACCCCCAACGCCGCGGCCCCGATCAGGGCCACGCGCGCCCGCAGACGATGCCTCTGTCGGCGCCAGTTCAGCGCCAGCGCCGCCAGATAGCCCGAGGACACAAGAACAACCGTGTTCAACGCCGCGCCTGTGCGATCGAGATAGGATTGCGCCTCGGCAAATCCGACAGGGTCAGTCAAACGCACCCCCATGAACGCAATCAATCCGGCACCAAAGACCAGAAGTTCCGAAATGATCAGAACCCACATCATCAATTCGCCGGGCAATTCGTCAATCAGACTGCCCTGCTCCACGGTCTGTTCGTTCATGCCCCCACCAGTTGGCGATAGATCTGGGGCAAGGCCATGGTCAGACGCGCGGGGTCGGGAATGACGGCAAAGCCGCCCTGCCCGAACATCCGCGCGAACCAGCTTTTGGCTTGTTTGTCGATGGTCACACCAAAGACCGACTGGCCCAAACGGCGGGCCTCGCGCACGGCCATGGCGGTGTCTTCGATACCGTGGCGGCCCTCATAGTGGTCCAGGTCGTTGGGTTTGCCGTCGGTGATCACCAACAACAGGCGCCGTTTGCGCGACTGGACGGCCAGATCTGCCGAGGTATGGCGGATCGCAGCACCCAGACGGGTGTAGAAACCGGGACGCAAGGACCCGATGCGCTGTTCGATCAGGCCGCTCATGGGTTCATCAAAACCTTTGCATTTCTGCACGTATACACGCGATCGTTTCAGCGAACTGAAGGCGTGGATTGCAAAGTCGTCGCCGCAGGCATTCAGCCCCCAGGCCAACGCCGCCAGCGCTTCGCGTTCCACATCGATCACGGCCCGGTCACCCACGGCGCTTTCGGTGGATCTGGAGACATCCAGCAGAATTGATACGGCCAAATCACGGGCTTCGGGGCGCGATTGCATCCAGACCCGTTCATTGCCCTCGCCGCTTGCCTGGCGGTCCACCTGCGCACGCACGGCGGCTTCGATGTCCAACACATCCCCGTCCAGATGCCCGCGGGTCATGACACGGCCCGGTCGCAACGCTTCGAACTGGCGTTTGACGGCGCGGATACGGCGCGCTGTGGCCGGGTCTTTGGCGAATTCGGATGCGTCCTCGCGGATTTCGGCATCCGAGGTCAGAACATTGACGTGATCAGGCAGATAGGCATTGGTGCGCACATCCCATTCCGGATACAGCACCCGACCGGACAGGCGTTCGCGATCCACGTCTTCGGGGGCCAGATCCAGGTGCAGCTTTAACCGGGTCGGCGGGGCCTTGGAAATCTGACCCAGCCCGATTTCATCCTGATCATCGGCGGCCTTTTTGGCGTTGTCGGGATCGTCGTCATCAATCCGGCGGTTCAGGTTCAGGAACTCGGCCCAGCTGAGGATCGCTTCGAATTTGTGCAGGATAAAGCTGTCACTACGTTCTGCCTGATCCGATTTGCGGCGTCGGGCACGGTGGGTTTTCTCACCGCTTTCTTCGGGGGGACCATCGGTATCGCGGCTTTCGACGTCCATGTGTTCAGAGCGGGATACTTCGCGCAGATCGGGCCACAGCGGGACCGGACGAAACGGTTGATAACCGCGCGGAGCCTCAAGGTTGTCCAGCGCCTCCGTAGACATCGCCTGCCACAACGGTTGGGCCTGGGCGGGCAAATCCGCACCCAGCATATGGCGGATCACAGCTTCGACCTGGGCCTCTACGGGCGGCAGATTGGAAACCTGGCGTTGGTGCAGCACACCATCGCACAGCGCCGCATAAAGCGTGCGCATACCCGGTGCGTTGTCCAGGGTATCGTCAACCATATGTTGGGCCGCCGCCAGCGCGCGCAGGTCCGCACGCAGGGGGTCTTCTTCTTCGATCCGGGTTCCGGCAAATGCGGCCGTCGCGGCCAGCCAGACATAGAGCGCGCCATTGGCCTCGCGCGTGGGAAAGACCGCCAGCCGATCCGGCAGGCGTAGAATTTCACCATCAAAACTGGCGCGCGGCAGCAGCTCGGCTTCGGTGCCCAAGCGGCGCCGCCAGCTGAGTCGATGGTGCGAAACCTCGGGGGAAACGGGGCGCAGCTCAACAGCTGGGCTGCCCCCCAGTCCCCGAAAGAGGACTGCCAGCCGCCCCCCGACCTCACTGAGGTCGACAACGGCTCCCTCATGCGCCTCAGGCGCATCGAGACGGCTGGCAAGGGTGTGCCATAGTTTCCCGACAGTTTCTTCGGGTTCCCATGGCTCAAAGTCGATCTTTACCATCTGTCGGCCTCACCCAAAGACGGCAGTGACAAGATCGAGGAGCCCGCGCTTTATGTCTTCGTCGTCTGTCAACGGTTCGATCATCGCCGCACGGATGGCGCGATCGGTATTCATTCCTTGTGCAATCAGGGTTGCGGCATAGACCACCAGACGGGTCGAAACCCCTTCTTCCAGGTCCTGCCCCTTGAGGCCCCTCAGTTTTCCGGCCAGACGCACCAGCGCCTTGCAGCGGTCAACGTCCAATCCGCTTTCTTCGGCCACGATCTTGGTTTCCAGCTCTTGCGCAGGAAAATCGAATTCGACCGAGATGAACCGCTGACGGGTGGAGGGTTTCAGCGTCTTGAGAATATTCTGATAGCCTGGGTTATAAGAGGCCACGAGCATAAAGCCGGGTGCGGCTTCGAGTTCTTCACCGGTGCGATCAATCGGCAGGATACGCCGGTCATCGGTCAGCGGGTGCAGCACGACGGTGACGTCCTTGCGGGCTTCGACCACTTCGTCGAGATAACAGATCGCCCCTTCGCGCACCGCGCGGGTCAACGGACCATCGACCCAGACGGTTTCGCCGCCCTTCAGAAGGTAACGCCCGATCAGGTCGGCTGCGGCCAGGTCATCGTGACAGGCAACAGTATACAATGGGCGGCCCAGATTGGCGGCCATGTGGGCCACAAATCGGGTTTTGCCGCAGCCAGTCGGACCTTTGAGCAGGACCGGCAGGCCATTTTCATGCGCGGCGGTGAAGACTTCGCGTTCATCGCCCTGCGGGAGGTAGAAGGGGGCGTCAGCCGCCCCCATTCCGAGGTTCATATTTCCGTCCATATCCATTACTCAGCCGGAGTTTCGACAGCGCGTTCGATGATTTCCTTGCGCGGGACCCACATCGCATAGATGAAGAGCACAGCCCCAAGAACAACCACGATACCCGATCCAAAGCGCATCCAGTAGAAGATGGCCAATTGATCCTGCACGTCCATGAAGTAGTCGCCCAGAACTCGCTGCAGGTGGGTTTGAATGGTCCCTGCAAAGGTTAGAACAAAGGTCATGAACACCATACCGGATGTCATCATCCAGAAGGATACCATGTTGAGAACCTGGTTATAGGGATCACGTCCCCGCAGGATCGGCATGGCATAGCTGAAGATCGCCAGGTTCAGAGCCACATAGGCCCCAAAGAACGCCAGGTGACCGTGGGCTGCAGTGATCTGCGTGCCGTGGGTGTAATAGTTCACACCGTGCAGCGTGTGCAGGAAGCCCCAGATGCCAGCGCCAAAGAAGGCAAGTGTCGCACAGCCCAGGGACCACAGCAAAGCGGCCTTGTTGGGGTGATCACGACGGCCCTTCCAGACCATGACAAAGGCGAAGGACATCATCGCAAAGAACGGGATGACTTCGAGCGAGCTGAAGATGGATCCGATCCACTGCCAGTACGCAGGCGCACCGATCCAGTAGTAGTGGTGTCCGGTGCCAAGGATCCCCGAGAACAGGGCCGCGGCAACGATGACATAGAGCCATTTTTCAACGATCTCACGGTCAACACCGGTCAGTTTCAGCATCAGATAGGCCAGGATCGAGGCCATAATCAGTTCCCAGACGCCTTCCACCCACAGGTGAACGATGTACCACCAGAACATTTTGTCCAGTGCCAGGTTTTCGGGGTTGTAGAAGCTGAACAGGAACAGCAGCGCCAAACCCCAGAGCCCCAGAAGCAGGATATTGGTGATGGCGGTCTTCTTGCCCTTCAGAACGGTCATGGACACGTTGTAAAGGAACAGAAGGGCAGCAACCACAATACCGGCTTTGACCCATTTGGGTTGTTCGATGAACTCGCGGCCTTCTTTACCCAGCAGCCAGTGACCTTCGAACAGGTTGAACACATAAGTGACAACCACGCCCAGTGTACCGATGACCAGAATGGCCAGCTGCAGATAGGCGATTTTCTCTGAATGGATTTCCCGTTCCGCCTCTTCGGGGATCAGGAAATAAGCGGCTCCGAAGAAGCCGGTAATCAGCCACACAATCAATGAATTGGTGTGCAGCATGCGTACGGTGTTGAACGGAAGAAGTTCAGACAGCGTGTTTGGCGCCACATAGATCCAGCCGGCGAGCAGACCGCCCAGCACCTGGACTGCGAACAGGCCCATGGCCACTGCAAAGTAGACCAGAGCAACTCTTTGAGATTTGTATTTCATTTTCTCAAGTCTCCTTAGCCCGCATCATTCGGCGGCCAGCCCTGAGCATCGATCGTATTGGTCCAGATCAGGAAGTCGCTGAGGTTGCGGATTTCTTCGTCGCTCAGATTGAAGTTTGGCATCTGACGACGGCCTTCGATGCCGGTGGGCTGGGATTCCATCCATCCTTTGAGAGTCTCAAAGGCATCTTCAGGATCTTCAAGAACGCCCCAGCGTTCCATCACATTTGCCAGCTCAGGGGCAAAATAGGCGCCTTCCCCAAGAAGGGAGTGGCAGTTGATACAAGTTTTATCTTCCCAGACCTTTTTACCTGCGGCCACGCTGTGGGTCAGCGTCTCCACATTGGTCGAAGTGGTGACCATGTATCGTGCCGTGTGGAACGATAGAGCCAGAAAGATGATGATGAAGAACAATGACCCGCCATAGAATATATTTCGGGCCATGCTTTTGGTCATGACTTCGCGCATTGCGCTCTCCTTTGCGCCGCGTTTACGGTCTGTCGGTTATCGGCGGAGGGCCGCTTATCTGCCTTAACAAAAGTCAAGCTATTGTGAGTTGCTGATATTTGTTTGGAATATATTGGGTTTTGCGGCCCTGATGGCAGACGCAAAACGGGCGCACCCCGGCTGGGGCACGCCCAAAACTCAGGTCACCCGGTTGAAACTCAGGACATTGACCCCAGACGTGGCTGGGTCAGCGCAGGCCACATCGCCACGACATACAGCGCAAAGGCCAGAACCCAGAGAAACCCTGTGATCATCATCGACGGCAGGAACAGGCTGTCCGACAGCATCGGCCCCACCCATCGCATGGCCGCGGCAAGAGCAATGACAAAATATCCCAAGGCAATCGGCGTTGGCGCGATCAATGGCCGCCCCGAATGGCCCAGCCCTGCCCGGCTCATCACCGCGAGCGTCATGCCTCCGACACAGCCGATTCCCAGAACATGAAGTGCCGCGATTTCATCCCCGATCTGCAGCCCGGCCAGCCCCCACAGGATCAAACCCAGCGCCAGCATGGCCAACCCCATATGCAGGGCCAGAAGGATGGGTTGTTTCAGGCACCAGCCCCCGCCCCATTTGGACAGCCGGATCAGCTGGACCACCCCGAATACGATCGCGATTGCCCCGGAAAAGACCCCGGGCACCTGCGCCAGCACCAACACCGGGAGCAGGATCGCCAAAACAATTGTCGCGCGTTCGATGACCGGTACACTGCGTGGCCAGCGCGCCTCGGGAACCCCGTCACGCTTCATGGCATTGCGGGTAAAGGCCGGCGTCACCCGTCCGCCCAGAATGGCGATCAGAGAACACAAGACAATGACCCCGCCCCGCATTCCGGCATAGGCCGTGTCATCCGTGACCCCGATCCATTCCAGATGGACCATCAGGTTAGACACCCACAGCAACGCCAGGAAGATCATGAACATCATGTTTTGTGGTTTGGGCCGTTTTAGCAGCTGGCTCAGGATCTTGGCCGCCAGAATGGGCACGAATATCAGATCCAGCCCCGCCACCGCCAATGGGGGCAATGCCGCCGAATACCAAACGGCCAGGCGTCCGGCAAACCACAAGCCTGACACCACGGCGATATACCCCTGGCGTGCGCCGGGTGCGTTGGTCCAATTGGGCACTGCTGTCAGGAAAAACCCGCCGATGGCCGCTGTGGCATAGCCAAAAATCATTTCGTGCGCGTGCCACAGATGGGGTGCAAACGCCTGAGAGGGTGTGTCAATCACCCCGCCCAGCCACAGGGTCCAAACCAGACCGGTAAAGATCCCATAAATCCCAGCTGCCAAAAAGAAGACACGAAACCCTTCGCTGAAAACCCGGTTCACTGTCGCCATCATCAATTATCTCCCTGCCCGTCCGGACGGACGCCTGCGTTCGGATAGGGAATGCCCCTGCTCCGGGTCATCGGCACAACCTGGCAGCAAGCTGGGACACCGATATCCTATATGTAGGAGTAAGGAATGCGGGACGCCTCGGACTTAACAAAAATCAACTGACAGCAAATTCTCTCACGCGTGCGTGCCTATTCCTTGTGCCGACAGCGTGCGCACCTGCGACCCTTTGGACCGCCTCACGAAATCGCGAGATCCGTTGACTTTTGTCAAGGAGACCCCAGCGGCCCAGGCGCATGTTCGCACCTGCCTCACCACCCAACTGGAGAGTGATCATGTCACTTGGAATCACCTACAAGAAAACTTCTCGCGCTCTCGGCGTTGGCATTGCGATGCTGCTGGGCAGCGCCGCTGCGCCCGCGTTCGCAAATGAACCCACCCTGAGCGATGAAGCATTTGAAGCATCCAAACAGCTGTACTTTGAACAGTGTGCGGGCTGTCACGGCGTTCTGCGCAAAGGCGCAACAGGTAAAAACCTGGAACCGCATTGGAAGAAAACCGCAGCAGACGGCACCGTCACCGAAGGTGGCACGCTGAAGCTGGGCCAGGAACGTCTTGAAAAGATTATCGCCTGGGGTACCGAAGGCGGTATGAACAACTTCTCGGACATCATGACCGAGCAAGAAATCAAAGACATGTCCACATACATCATGATGGACCCACCTAAACCGCCAGAAATGTCGCTGGCCCAGATGATGGAAACCCGCAAGGTTTACGTCGAAGAAGCCGACTATCCGACCGAGCCGATGCACGGCCGCAACTGGGAAAACTTCTTTGTCGTCATCGAGCGTGACGCCGGTAAAGTGGCCGTTGTCGACGGCGACACCAAAGAAGTGCTGGTTCACATCCCCACCGGTTATGCGGTGCACGTTCTGAAAGCGTCCGAGCACCACAAGATCACCGAGCCTGAAAACCCCGGTCGCTTCTGGTACACCATGGGCCGTGACGGCAAGATGACCAAGATCGACCTGTGGCAGACACCGGACAAGATGTTGGTTTCCGAAGTCAAAATCGCCTATGACGCCCGCGACGTGGCCGTGTCCGGCGACGGCAAATACGTGATTGGTGGCGGTTACTGGCCTCCGCACTTTGCCATCGTTGATGCGCAGACCATGGAACCGGTCAAAGTCGTTTCGACCCGCGGTGTGAACGTCGACGGCGAATATGTCGAAGAAGCCCGTGTTGCTGCGATCTATACCACACCCAACGAACCCACATGGATCGTTGCCGTGAAAGAGCTGGGTCAGCTGTGGCAGGTGGATTACACCGACCTCGACAACCTGAAGATCGACAAGATCGACAGCGCCAAATTCCTGCACGACGGGTTCTTTGACCCAACAGGACGGTACTTCCAGATCGCCGCAAACGCGTCGAACAAAATGGTTGTCGTTGACACCCAGACCCACAAGCTGGAAGCCATGATCGACACCGCAGCTCTGCCGCACCCTGGCCCTGGTGCCAACTGGATCGACCCGAACTGTGGCCCTGTTGCGGGCACCACCCACCTGGGTGTCGGGACTGTGACCGTCTGGGGCAACGACCCTGCAAACAATCCCGACAATGCGTGGAAGGTTTGCTACGAAGTTGAAACCGACGGCCCCGGCCTGTTCGTGCGGACACACCCGAATTCGGATTACATTTGGGCTGACCAGACCAAACACCCGGAGCCGGAAATTCAGCAGTCCGTTCAGGTCATCTCGAAAGAGACCGGCGAGATCGTGAAAACCATCCAGGTTACCGATGTCGAAGGCAGCGCCGCTGTGCACTTTGAGTTCAACGCAGACGGCACTGAAGTTTGGGTCTCCAAATGGAACCTGTCTGACTCGCTGGAGCCAAATGGTGAAATCGTGATCTACGACGCCAAGACGCTGGAAGAAATCGGCCGCGTCAAAGGGCTTTATGCTCCGACCGGCAAATTCAACGTCTACAACCGTTCGAACCACGTCACCTGATGTGACCGGATAGTCCAAATAGAGGGGCGGGCCAGGCGCCCGCCCCTTTTTGCTACTGACATGACAAATGGCGGTGTCGGGATTGCGACGACCGGGGGACACCCGGGCAGGTCAAGAAACACCCGGAATTCACCCCCCGCTCCTTGCAATCCAACACGTAATCCAATGCGCAATCCAACACATGGCGGTCACGCAAATCACCGCCCAATAGAGAGCCAAGATGGAGCCTGGATATGACCCAGACCACCGGTGCTGAACCGAAAAAACCGATCTGGAAGCGGTATTTCCTATGGGGAATGCCGATCGCCGGAATTGCCGGGGCCTTTGTTGCCGGCATCATCTTCTGGGGCGGCTTCAACACCGCCATGGAAGCCACAAACACCAAGGACTTCTGTATCTCGTGCCATGAGATGGAGAATTTCGTCTATCAGGAATACCAGGGCACGATTCACGATGTGAACCGGTCAGGGGTCGGCGCGGTCTGTTCCGACTGCCACGTCCCCAAGGACTGGACCCACAAAATGATCCGCAAGATCAAGGCGTCCAAGGAAGTCTGGGGCAAGATCACAGGCAAGATCAACACCCCCGAGAAATTCGACAAACACCGCCTGCAACTGGCGATGAACGAATGGGAACGAATGAAGGCCACGGATTCGGTGGAATGTCGCAATTGTCACGATTTTGAATCGATGATGCCCGAATTCCAACGCCCCCGTGCCCGCGCGCAGCACATGAACGCGATGAAGACCGGTCAGACCTGTATCGACTGTCACAAGGGGATCGCGCACAAGAATGTGCGTGACCGCGCCGAGGACGAATACCTCGAAGCGTTGGAGGCCCCAGACCCGAAATTCGTGCGGGAAGTGCCACAGGAATACCTGGACAGCCTCGCCCGCGTGGAAGCCAAGGAAGCCGCCGAAGCCGAAGCCGCCAAAGTTGCGAAACAGACCGAAAATGAAGCCATTCAGGCCCGGATCGCGGCTGCCGTCGATGCCGCGCGCGAAGAAGAACGCGCATTGGCAGCAGGCGAGGCCAAGGACGATAGCGCCTCGGGCGCAGATGTTGCCCCGGGTGTGGACTGGAACGCTGTGGCGGCAACCGATCTGACCCTGTTCTACCCCGGTCAGGCGTCGTTTGAATGGGTCCAGAACGGTAAACAGCACGGTGGTGCCCGTCCGTTGACCAAAGGTGGCGATCAATGCACCACCTGTCACGCCAAGGAGCTGGAAACCATCGGCAACAAGGTTGTTGCAGGCGGCGGCGGCAAAAACGATGAAGTCGAGCCCACCCCGATTCCGGGCAAACGCGGCATCATCAATGCAACCGTTCAGGCCGCTCATGATGCAGACAACCTGTATGTGCGGATGCAATGGCCGGATGCGGGCCACTTCCCCGCCCCCTTTGTCGAAGGTGGCAAGATGGACCCGGACAACCAGGTCAAGGTCGCGATGATGATCACCGGCACAGGCATCGAATTGGGTGATCAGGTCGGCTGTTGGGCCACCTGCCACGCGGACAACACCTATATGCCGTTCGATCCGGGTGCAGAGGCGATTGCCGCCAATGGCGATGTGGCCGCTCAGCTGCAAGCCAATGACACGATCACCAAATACCTGTCCGAAAGCCGGACCAAGGTCGAAGTCAAAGGCCGCCGTGGTAAGGCCCAGGGTGGTTGGGACAAGCTGAAAACCCCCGAAGAGCTCGAGCAGCTGCTGGCTGATGGGACCTATATGGACCTGCTGCGTGTCTATGCCGATGGCAGCGCCAGCAATGGGTATCTGCTGGACCGCCGGGTGCAGAATGACGGTGAAATCGCCGCCCAGGCCAGCCTGTCGGCCGGGATCTGGACCGTGGTCTTCTCGCGTCCTCTGAACTCTGGTGCTGTGGGGGATGTGCCGCTGGAAGCAGGCAAAACCTATACTGTCGGCTTTGCCATACACGATGACTATGCTGCTGCCCGTTTCCACCATGTAACGCTGAACACCAGCTTTGCATTGGATAGCGCAGACGCCATGATAAATGTGGTCGGTCAGTAAACGCCCATAAAAAAACAGGCGGCCGGATCTTCCGGCCGCCCTTCCTATTTTATTTGGCAAGGAGATCCGCCAATGCGTCCGCCCCGTCTTCTTTCCCCCGTTCTACTGAGTGCTGCGATCTCTAGTGCGGCAGCGTTTTCCGTTTCCGCCAAAGACGTCGACAAGGCCGCCCTGTGCGCCGAGGCCGAAGAGCGCTATGTCGAGATGTTCGCGGCCCCCTCATCCGAGGCCGAAGGCGTGACAGTTGTCACCATGTACAAATACAACTTCTGCCCGGCGCAGATCACCGTTCCTGTCGGCACAACCGTGCGCTGGGTCAATGTTGACAAGCGCACCAGCCACAGCGTTTTATCTCCCGATGCAGGTATGGTGGAATCCGACCGCGCCTTTCCCGAAGAACATGTGGAATTCACGTTTCTGACCCCGGGCGATCAGAATTACCTCTGCGGCCCACACTGGGAAACGCAAAACATGATCGGCATGGTCACCGTCACCCCGTAAGGGCCGAATTTGGGGGCTCTGCCCCCGCAGCCCTTGGCTGCTCCCCCGAGGTATTTCGAACCAGAAAGAAGACAGTCCTCCCGAGTTTTCAGGGAGGTGTCACGCCACGCGGCATGAGACGCTGTTCCCCGAGCCGCGAGACCGGGTCTCTGACATCGCATAAACCCTGGGTGCCTGTCACGGCCGCGTCCTGGTTCGGAAAAGATGACCCAATTGCGCGAATTTTGACGTGCCTTGCCTTTTGTCAAGGCAGCCCGCCCCGGCCCGTCCCATTCTGCCTTCATGAAACACCCGGCCCCTATTCTGAAGATTTGCGCCCCTGCGGCGACTGCCCGCTTGGGGTCACATCTTTGGACAAAGGCGGCTGCCAGCCAGATTCAAGACGAGCGAGATTTGACATGACCGGTATAGTGTACCTCATCGGCGCAGGCCCTGGAGACCCCGAGATGCTGACCCTGCGGGCCTTGCGGATGCTCAAGGATGCGGATGTTGTCGTCTATGACCGTCTGGTCAGTGAAGACATTTTGGCAATGTCCCCCGATGGCGTGGAAATGATTGCTGTGGGCAAGGCCCCCAAATGTCATTTGGCAACCCAGGATCAAATCAACGACATCCTTGTGGAACAGGCCGGAAAAGGCCGCAAGGTTGCCCGCCTCAAAGGGGGGGATCCGATGATCTTTGGTCGTGGGTCCGAAGAGGCCGCCTATCTCGTGGCGCGCGGCATTGCAGTCGAATACGCGCCCGGGATCACGGCTGCGCAGGGTGCCAGTTGTGTCACCGGTGTGCCGTTGACGCATCGCGGTTTGGCCACCGGTGTTCAATATGTCACCGGGCATCGTCAGGCCGACAAGGTTTTGGATCTGGATTGGAAACGACTGGCCAATCCTGACACGACCCTGGTTGTCTATATGGGTGTCGCCAATATCGGTCAGATTGCCATGGGGCTGATGACTGAAAAGCTGCCGGGATCGACACCGGTCATGGCCGTGGGCCGCGCCACCACCCCCGACGAACGCCGTCTGGTGTCACGGTTGGACAGCATTGCAACAGATGTTCGCAAAGCCGAGCTTTCTGCTCCGACCCTGTTCATCATTGGCCGCGTTGTGTCGCTCTATGCCAAAGAACCCATCACGGAAATCGCGAGGGATCTGATGCAGGTCGGTGGTCATGCCTAGGATCATCGCCCCCAGTTTGGTGTCCCTGTGTCTTGGACTTGGCATCGCACAGGCCAGTGAAACGGTCGATACCGATGCGTTGACCCGGCTGGTGCATCAGGATTGTGGCTCTTGCCATGGGCTTGCGCTCAAAGGTGGGTTGGGCCCGGACCTTCGATCCGAAAACCTGACACATCACAGCCCCGAATCCCTGAAATCCGTGATCCTGGACGGGATCCCGGACACCCCGATGCCACCCTGGCGTCCTCTGATGACGGACGCAGAGGCAGACTGGGTGGCGCGCTATTTGTTGAAACCGGAGGTAGAATGAAACCCCTCACCCTCTCTCTCCTCACCGCCTTGTTTGTCGCGGCCAGCCCGCTCCAGGCCGATACGATCGCGACTGGCGATCTGGGGTTGATCATCGAGCGGGCCAAAGGGTCCGTTCTGTTGGTGGATCAATCCGAACGGGCAACATTGGCCCGCATCGAAGGGCTGGGGGATCTTTCCCATGCCTCGTTGGTTTATTCGCCGGACGAACGGTTTGCTTATGTGTTCGGCCGCGACGGTGGGTTGACCAAAGTCGATATCGTAACCCGCACCATCGCAAACCGCGTCGTACAGGCCGGCAATGCCATCGGCGGTGCCATCTCGGACGATGGCCAACTGGTGGCGGTGTCTAACTATGAACCCGGTGGCGTGCGGATTTTTGACGCTGACACGCTGAAACTGGTGGCGGACATCCCCACCGACAGCAAAACCATCGGTCTGGTTGATGCACCGGGGCGCCGGTTCGTATTCACCATGTGGGACACGGGTGAGACCTGGATCGCAGATCTGTCACAGCCCGACATGCAAATCACCAAGATCACCGACATGGGCGACCGTCCCTATGACGCGCTGATCACCGCCAATGGGCGCACTTATATCACCGGGTTGTTCGGCGAAGACGGTCTGACCGCGCTGGATTTGTGGGACGAGACCCCGGAACCGATCCGGGTGTTGCCGAATTATGGCCGCGGTCAACAGGAAATGCCCGTCTACAAGATGCCCCACCTGGAAGGTTGGGCGTTGACCGGGTCGGAATTCGTGTTGCCTGCCGTGGGCCATCACGAGGTTCTGTGGGTCGATGCCGATACCTTGCAGGAAACCGGGCGCACACAAACCTATGGCCAGCCCGTCTTTGCCATGGCACGCCCCGATGGGCGGCAGGTCTGGGTCAATTTTGCCCATCCCCTGAATGATACGATCCAGGTGATCGACAGTGTCAGCAAAGACATCATCCACGAATTCAAACCCGGCCCCGCCGTGTTGCACATGGAATTCACACCACGTGGGCATGAGGTCTGGCTGAGCGTGCGAGATGCCGGGAAAGTCATGATCTATGACACCCGAACCTTTGAGAAGCTGCGCGAAATCGACGCCGACAGCCCGTCCGGAATCTTCTTTACCGCGCGCGCGCACAGAACAGGGCTCTAAGTCATGCACCACGTAACCGACCCGATTGATCAGACGCTGTTGAATGACTGGCAGCGGGACTTTCCGCTTGTCGACCGTCCCTTTGCCACGCTGGGCCGCGCGGTGGATATCACCGAGGACGAAGTGATCACCCGCCTGTCGCGGATGCGTAAATCCGGACGCATCACCCGCGTTGGCGCCACGATCACGCCCGGAACCGTTTCGGCCAGCACTCTGGCTGCCGTGGCCACACCGCCCGAACAGATCGAAGAGATCGCGGCATTGATCGACGCGGAGCCCGGAGTGAATCACAATTACCTGCGCGAAGATCACTGGAACCTGTGGTTTGTTGCCACCGGCCCGGACACCGATCATGTCGAGGCCACGTTGGCCCGCATTGAACGACGCACCGGGTTGAAGGTCATGGACCTGCGGTTGGTCCGGCCGTTCAATGTGGATCTGGGGTTCTGTATGCGCGGCGACACCCGCGTCGTTCCCAAACCCCGCACAGCTGATACCAGCGTCATGCAACCGGGTGACAAACAAGTGTTGCAGGTGCTGACCCGGGGATTGCCGATCACGTCTGAACCTTTTGCAGAAATTGCCGCACAACTGAACCGCGACGTCACCGAAGTGATGCATCGGATCGACATCCTGACCCGGGCTGCGATCATCTCGCGTTTGGGGGTCATTGTGCGTCATCGGGCGCTGGGTTGGTCTGCCAATGCCATGGTGGTCTGGAACCTGTCGCCGGACCAGATCGACCTGGCCGGACCAGCGCTGGCCGCGCATCCTGGCGTGTCGCTGTGTTATGAACGCCGCCCGGTCGAGGGGCATTGGCCCTATCGGTTGTATTCGATGATCCACGCGCGTTCACGCTCCGAGGCTCTTGCAACTTTGCAAAATGCCACCACGCTGCCCGAACTGGCGGATGTTGAACACAAGGTTCTGTTTTCAACCCGGTGCTTCAAACAGACCGGCGCAATGATCACCCAACGAGAGGTCGCGGCATGACCCAGATCGATACCACCGACCGTTTGATCCTGAACCGGATGCAAGATGATCTCCCTTTGGTTTCAGATCCTTATGCCGTCGTTGCACAGGAACTGGGACTGACCGAAGCCGACCTGTTGTTTCGGCTCAACCGAATGAAGGAAAACCGGGTGATTACCCGGTTTGGTCCCTTCTTTGACGCCGCTGCAATGGGGGGCGCGTTTTGCCTGTGTGCCATGGCGGTCCCAGCCGATCAGTTCGAAGATGTCCTGACCAAAGTCAATGCCCACCCGGAGGTGGCGCATAACTATGAACGCACGCACCGGCTGAACATGTGGTTCGTCCTGGCAACCGAAACGCCCGAGGGGATCGGGGAAAGCGCCGATGCAATCGAACGGGAAACGGGGGTCCCAGTCCTCCGTTTCCCCAAACTTCAGGAATTTTTCATCGGGTTCAGGGTCGCAGCATGACAACGGAAATTTCAGACCGCGAGATCATCGAAGCGCTCCAGGGCGGTCTGCCATTGGTGTCCGCACCTTTTGCAGAAATTGCCGGACGGTTGGACATGCCCGAAGCCGATCTTGTCGCCCGTATCGACGCGATGAAGCAATCTGGTGTTATCCGTCGCATCGCCGCAGCACCCAATCACTACAAACTGGGCATGACGTCAAACGGCATGACCGTCTGGAATGTCGCCGACGACCAGATTGCCAAACTGGGGGCCAAGATCGGGGCCCTGCCCTTTGTCACCCATTGTTATGAACGCCCCCGCGCCCTGCCCGATTGGCCCTATAATCTGTTTGCCATGGTGCACGGTAGCTCACCTGCCGAAGTCGAAGAAAAACGGGAGCAGATCAAAGCGCTGCTGGGCGAAGCCTGTACAAGCAGCGACATTCTTTATTCCACGCGCATCCTGAAAAAGACCGGGCTGCGCCTGCGCAAGAAAGGCTGAGACCTATGTTCCGCCTCACCGAATACATGCACCAGCTGGTCGATCCGACCCCGGTACGCACCCGCCGTGGGTCCGGCCCTGTCAAACCCGTCGTCATCTGGAACCTGACCCGCCAGTGCAATCTGAAATGCCGCCATTGTTATACCGTGTCGGCAGATGTCAAATTCCCCGGCGAACTGTCCCACGACCAGGCGATGACCACGCTCGAGGATCTGGGAGACTTCAAGGTACCGGCCCTCATCCTGTCGGGTGGCGAGCCATTGGACCGCGACGATTGGCACACCATCGCCACCCGCGCACGCAAATTGGTTCGGATGCTGGCCCTGTCGACCAATGGCACCAAGATCCATGGTGAAAACGCCGACAAGATCGCCGACATCGGGTTCAATTATGTAGGTATCTCGCTGGACGGTATTGGCGAGACCAACGATTGGTTCCGCGGTGTCGATGGTGCCTTTGGCGATGCGTTGCGCGGTGTGCGCGAATGCAAAAAACGTGGTATCAAGGTGGGCTTGCGCTTTTGCCTGACCGAAGGCACCAAACATTGCCTGCCTGATCTTCTGAAACTGTGTGATGACGAAGGGGTCGACAAATTCTATCTCTCGCATCTGGTCTATGCCGGGCGCGGCGACAAGAACCGCGGTGAAGACGCCGAACACCAGATGACCCGCTGGGGTCAGGATCTGCTGCTTGAACGCGCCTGGGAGGCGGCATCGGGTGGCAAACCGTTGGACATCGTCACCGGCAATAATGACGCCGACGCCGGTTATTTTCTGCAATGGGCCGCCGAGCGGTTTGACGCAGACAAAGTCGCCCATGTGCGCGATCACCTGTCTGCCTGGGGGGGGAACTCCAGCGGACTGGGCGTGGCCAATATCGACAACTTGGGCCGGATACATCCAGATACCTATTGGTCTGATTACACCGTCGGCAACGTGAAACAGACACCATTTTCCGAACTTTGGACAGGCGACGATCCGATGCTGGCAATGCTGCGCACCCGTCCCCGCCCGCTCAAAGGGCGCTGTGGCGTCTGCAAATTGCAGGATGTGTGCGGAGGCAATACCCGCATTCGTGCCCTGCAGGTGACCGGGGATCCCTGGGCCGAGGACCCGGCCTGCTATCTCGGCGATGACGAGATCGGCGTTGAAGGCAGTGAACGCCTGATCGTGACCCCCTTTCGAGGAAAAAGCCATGACCCGGCGCATAAATTCTTTTGATACGATGGTAGATAGAGCTGCAACACCTGCGCCAGTGGCACGTGAGGGAGCCTCCGGCGGGAGTTTCTTGAGCAAGATGAAAAGAGCAGGTTCCGCTATCTCGCTCGGGCTGTTCTTTGTCGCAAACAGCGCCATGGCCGACCCATCAGCGCATTACACCGAGTTCTGCGCTGATTGCCATGGTGCCAACCGTTTGGGCGGTGTCGGGCCAGCCCTGATCCCCCAGACATTGAAACGCATGCGCGGCCCCAAGGTCGAAGCCGTGATCCGGGACGGCCGCGTGGCCACACAGATGCCGGGGTTCTCCGAAAACCTGGATGACGTGGCCGTGGCTGAACTGGCCAACTATCTTAAAACCCCACTGGCCCAGGTCCCGGCCTGGGGCGAAGCCGAGATCATGGCCAGCCGCACCCTGGACGCGGACTATGTCGCCGCGGACGCGCCAGTCTGGTCTTCGGACCCGATGAACATCACACTGGCCGTGGAAACCGGAGATCACCATGTTTCGGTTCTGGATGGCGATACGTTTGAAGTTCTGGACCGCTTCGCCACGCCATTTGCCGTGCATGGGGGCCCCAAGTTTGACCCTACCGGGCGCTATGTTTTCATCATGTCGCGCGATGGCTGGGTACAGAAATACGACATCTGGTCCCTGAAGCAGGTGGGCCGCATCCGCGCCGGCCTGAACAGCCGAAATATCGCCATGTCCAGCGATGGTAAATGGGTGGCCATCGCCAACTATCTGCCCAATACGCTCACCATCCTGTCGACCGACGACCTGTCGGTGGCGAAGGTTGTCGAGATCAAGGGAAAAAAGGGCATCCCGAGCCGCGTTTCAGCCGTCTATCAGGCCCCCCCCCGCGAAAGCTTCGTCCTCGCGCTCAAAGACGTGCCCGAGATCTGGGAGGTCTTTTATGGCAAAAACCCACCTCAGTTTGGGTTCGCACATGATTACCGCATCGAAGGCCCGATCAAGAATCCCGATCCCTTCCCGGTGCGCAAAATCACAACACCGGATTACCTCGACGATTTCTTCTTTGATCAGACCTATGAATACGTCATGGGAGCCAGCCGCGACGGCAAGGGCGGTCAGGTCATCGACTTGGTGATCGGCCACAAGATTGCCGACCTGGATCTGCCCGGCATGCCGCACCTGGGATCTGGCATCACCTGGAAATACGGCGACTCCACCGTCATGGCCACACCGCATCTGACCGATGGTGTGGTATCGGTGATCGACATGAAAACCTGGGAAACCGTCAAACGGATCGAAACCGAAGGCCCCGGTTTTTTCATGCGCAGCCACGAAAAAACCCCCTATGTCTGGGTTGATGTGTTCTTTGGCCCCAACAAGGACGCCATGCATGTGATCGACAAGCAGAGCCTTGAAATCGTCAAGACCCTGCGCCCGGCACCGGGCAAAACCGTGGCCCATGTGGAATTCACCCGCGATGGTTCATACGCTTTGGTGTCGATCTGGGAAGAAGACGGTGCGGTGATCATCTATGACGCCACAACCCTGCAAGAGGTCCGCCGCCTGCCGATGCGCAAACCATCCGGGAAATACAACGTCTGGAACAAGATCACCTTTTCCGAAGGAACCAGCCATTGACCAAAAAGGATGACACCTCAGGGCGTTGGCCGGTGTGGAAATTGTCGGTCATGATGTACCCCTTTGCCGCTGGCACCGTGGCGATCAACCTCTACTTCATCGGGTTGATCAGCCATATCAGCGGCTACGCGGCCATCGATCCGATCACAGCGCTGGTTTGGTCCATCCCGCTGGGTGTTCCCGCAGGTTGGCTGTTTGGCCGTTGGGCTCGCAAGCTGATGGATCAGGCGGACGGCCATATCGATTGAGCCCGTCTGTTTCTTTCTAGTTCCAAATACCTCAGGGGGTCCGGGGGACAGCGTCCCCCGTTGCCCCTACGGAAGGCATGGCGCACATCATTCCACAATATCGCCGCGCAGAAACGCATCTGCCTGCGGCCTGCGCGGCCCATCAAAGAAATCCCCAGCCGCGCTGAATTCATGGATCCGCCCATTCAGCACAAAAGCAACCTCGCTGGCCAGCCGCCGTGCCTGCCCCATGTTGTGCGTCGACATGATCAACCGCGTTCCTGCCGCCGCTGCGCCCAGCAAAATCTCTTCGATCTCGCGCGTCGCGCGCCCGTCCAGCGCCGCACAGGGTTCGTCCAGAAACAACACTTCCGGTGCCCGGATCAACGCCCGCGCCAGCGCCAGCTTCTGACGCTCTCCCCCTGACAGCATCAGCGCCGAACGGGCCATGGCATACTGCAGACCGACCCGTTCGGCCCACTCTTCGGCACGCGCGCGGGCCTGTTTTTTGGGGATACCGATCAATTGCAATGGATAGGCAATGTTGTCGCGCACCGAACGGCGCATCATTACCGGGGTCTGAAACACAAACGCTTGTCTCTGCTGGGCCGCGTCTGGAGGGCAATTCCATCGCACTGACCCCGCCGACAAACGGGCAATACCGTGCAGCATCCGCAACAACGTGGTCTTGCCTGCACCATTGGGCCCGATCACTGCCGTGACCCCCTCTGCTTGGAGAGTCAGATCAACGGGACCGACCAGAACCTTGCCCCGGCGACGCACCACCGCGTCCTTGGCAATCAGGGGAAACAGACCGCTCACCACCGGCCCTCCTGTTCTGTGCGCGTCAACCAATGGATCGCAAGGTTCACCGCAATGGCCATTCCGATCAGGATGAACCCCAGGGCCAGCGCCAGACCAAAATCGCCCTTGCCGGTTTCCAGCGCAATGGCCGTGGTCAGCACCCGGGTCACGTGGTCAATATTGCCGCCCACCACCATGATGGCCCCGACTTCGCCAATGGCGCGGCCAAACCCGGCAAGCGAAGCGGTCAGCAAAGCACGACGCCCATCCCACAACAGCGCCTTGATCCGTTGGAAATAGGTCGTGTGCATGGAGATCAGCAGGTCATGGTAGTCCGACCACAGCTCGCGCAGCGACTGATGGGCGATTGATGCGATCAACGGAACGATAATGATCACCTGCGCAATGATCATCGCTGTTGGCGTATACAACAACCCCAACACCCCAAACGGGCCCGAGCGGCTGAGAAAGACATAAACCACCAGCCCGACAACGACCGGCGGCAGCCCCATCAGCGCGTTCAGCACGGCAATCGTGGTGCGGCGGAACCGGAACCGGCGCACCGCCAACAATGCACCAAACGGCAAGGCAATAGCTGATGCGATGGCCAGCGCGCTCAGCGTCACCTGAAGGGAACGCAAAGTGATTTCGACCAGATCCGAATCCAGCGATATCAGCAAAAAGAAAGCCTGGGACACGCCGTCCCACAGATCCAACATCGTCTTTTTGCCCTCGCGCGCGCAAATTTGTTCCGGGTATACTCGGAAAAACCACGTCTGATGCGATCAGGGAAGCCCAAAAACCACCGGGTCGCGGCCCGTCTGCGTCACTTTGGCGGGTCTGGCGGTGTTTTTGCCCCGGAAACCGCCGCTGTCAGGTGTAATTTCGGTTACGCGACATCTTGCCAATGCCGGGGTTCATGGAATTGGTGGGGTCGATGGACTGGTAAAAGTCGGCCAGATCGGGTTTGGCGGCATAGAGATGACCGACATTATGTTCGGCCGGATACTCTGCACCGCGTTTGTCCAGCAGCTCGAGCATCGCAGCCTTGAGCGCCTTGGGATCACAGCCTTTTTTGACGATATAGTCCTGATGCAACACATGGCACATGAAATGGCCATAATACAGCCTGCCGACCAGCTGATTGGATATCTCGGTTGGCAGATCCTCGAACCAATCGCGGTCATTGCGGCGCAGCGCGATGTCCAGAGCAATGATGTCCTCGACCTGTTTTTTGTGGACAGCCATATAGCGCACCGCTGCACCGGCAGCAGCAAAACGCAACAAACCCGCCATTTTGGCCTCGCGCGCATCGCATTCAAAAAACGCCAATGCGCCCTGCCCGGCCAATTCACTCAGCAAAGTCCGGGCCTCGTCTATGCCGCCATCGCGCATCTTCAGGATCAAATGATGCGGATGCTCCTGACGATATTGGCGCATCCGGCGTGGCAGGATGTCGGGCCACAGCCGAGACACGAACTGCATGAAACGGTCCGTAAACCGGGCCATCCCCGGGATACCGGCCAGCCGCGCATCCATGGCACCCTTCATGGCAAAGAACATCGGCAGCCGGTCTGTGCCCAGCTTGTCGATCATCACCATTGTGTCCTTGCCGTAGGTATCGGAAATGTCGAACACGTCCCGATGCAGGTATTCGGCACTGACCGGCAGGGTCTGAAATCCGGACAGGATGCGACGGCGCAGCTCGCTTAGCGCGCCGGTATCCCCGGTCCCGATATAGAATGTGCGCTCGTCCTCGTTGACCGGATAGGTGTCCAGCCGAACGGCAAACACCGCCAACTTCCCCGCACAGCCCGCTGCTTCGTACAGACGCGACTTGTCGGCATTGAACCGCGCCGGGCTGGGTGCATCCACATCGCGCACCCGCTGGGCATAGTCCGACGAAGACGCCTTGCGGTTGTCGGTTTCGATGTCCTGTGGGCCATAGTCGCCCGCCTCCAGCCGAGACAGGATCTCTTCGGGGGTGGTGCCCAGGGCGATACCCAGATGGTTGACCAGTTCCAATGTGCCGTCCGTCGTGATCCTGGCGAACAGGGAAAGTTCGGTATAGGACGGCCCGCGTTCGACCAAAGACCCGCCGGAATTATTACACACGCCCCCCACGATGGACGCCCCAATACAAGAGGACCCGATCACCGAATGCGGTTGCCGCCCGATTGGGGCCAACAGCTTTTCAAGCGCAAACAGGGTCGAGCCGGGAAAACCGATCACCTGTTTGCCCTCGTTGATCAGCTGCAACTGATCCATCCGCCGTGTGTTGATCAACACCACATCCCGATCATAGCGGCCTTTGGGCGTTGATCCTTCGGTCAGGCCGGTGTTGGCCGCCTGCATGATCACAATCTTGTCCGCCGCGACACAGGCCTGCAGCACGCGCCATTGCTCCGTGAGTGTGGCAGGCTGAACAACGGCCAGCGCTTCCCCCTCGCCCGAGCGAAAACCCTTGCGAAAGCGTAGCGTCTGTTTGGCACCAGTCAGCGTGTGGCGCGACCCCACAATGCTGCGCAGCTGGCGGACAAGATCCTGATCGGTCATGGGCTCTGTCTCCTCTGGCTTAGTAAGCCACTGACGGCAGCCAGGTCGCAAGAGCAGGCCACAGGAACACAAAGGCCAGACCGGTCAGCTGCAGGATCACAAACGGGATGATGCCTTTGTAGATATCGGTCAACCTGATCTCAGGTGGACAGACGCCCTTGAGATAGAACAGCGCGAACCCCACTGGCGGCGTCAGGAACGACGTCTGTAACGTCACGGCCACCAGGATTACAAACCACACCAGCGCGGGTTCGTCGATGGCACCAAAACCGGGAATATCCAACCCCAACCCGTTCACGATCGGGCGCATCAACGGCAGCACGATCAAAGTGATTTCAATCCAGTCCAACACAAACCCCAGAAGGAAGACGATGAACAGGATCATGATCACGGTGCCCGTGGCACCAAACCCAGTGCCGCCGATCATATCTTCGATCAACGCATCCCCACCCAATTCACGCAGAACATAGGAGAACACCGTCGCCCCCAGGAAAATGGCAAAGATATAGGCCGTGGTGTTGAACGTCGCCTTGAGCACATTGACCAGTTTGGCCAGCGTCAGCTTGCGATACCCCAGCGCCAGGACCGTCGCGCCCAATGCCCCCACGCCCGAGGCTTCGGTCGGTGTGGTCACACCGGCAAAGATCGACCCCAGAACCGCCAGGATCAGACCCAGCGTCGGCAGCACCGCGATCAACACGTCCTTGACCGCGTTCCAATCCGGGCGTTTCGCACCGGCAGGCACAGGGGCCACATCGCGTTTGATCAGGGCGATAACAAAGATATAGGTCAGATACAGCGCCCCGATGATGACCCCCGGGAATACCGCAGCCATGAACAGATCACCAACGGACAGCGCCATCTGATCCGCCATGATCACCAACATGATCGACGGTGGGATCAGGATACCCAATGTGCCAGAGGCAGACACAACACCGGCGGCCAGCGATGGCGAATATTTCTGTTCCATCATCGACGGCAGCGACAGCACGCCCAACAGCACCACGGACGCGCCGATGATTCCGGTCGAGGCCGCAAGGATGATGCCGATCATGGTCACGGTGATCGCCAGACCGCCACGCACCGTACCGAACAGACGTTGCATCGACGTCATCAACCGTTCGGCCACTCCGGATTCATCCAGCATCAGCCCCATGAAAATGAACATCGGCAACGCCACCAGAACCGCATTGGACATGGTGGCATAAACCCGGTTCACCACCGCGCCCAGCGTCAGGTAATCAAGACCGGTCAGCGTCTCTTCCAACCCGGTCCAGTTCATCATGCCGTTGTCGAACAGATAGGCCAGCCCACAATAGGCGACCCCAACACCGGCCAGCGTCCAGGCCACCGGGAACCCGGTGAACAACAACGCGATGAATGTCAGGAACATCGCAATGACCAGCTTTTCCTCGGTGCTGTGCACCAGGAAGGTCAGCGCCACGGCCACCACACCAAAGCCCAGCAGCGCCCAGACGATCAGGCGCAGGCCCTTGCCCTCGCGCTCTTCGGCGAGATTGGTAAACAAGGCGTGGCCATCATGGATCAAGCGCGCCAAAGCTGCCAAAGCCAGCAAGACAAAGCTGATCGGGATCACGGCCTTGAGCGCCCAGCGGGCTGGCAGGCCGGTGGGGCTGCTGGAGCGTTCGTTCACCCGCCAGCTTTCGTAGAAATAGTCATACCCCTGATCAATCATCAGATAGATGAACGGGACAATCAGAGCCAGAATTCCGATCACTTCGATGATCCGCTGTGCGCGACGCGACAGCTGCATATGCAACAGGTCAACACGGACATGGCTGTCCGTGACCAGAGCATAGGAAATGCCGATCATCGTGACCAGCCCGTAGAAATGCCACTGGATTTCGTCCAGTTTGGGATAGTTCTGGTTCAACAGATATCGCATCGACACCTGGGACACGATGGCCGCCACCAGCAGCAAATTGGCCCACATGACGACATTGCCGATGCCTTTGACGGTTTTGTCCAGCGCGACGGCAACGGTCTGCCGGTCCTGATCGTCATGTTCAAGAATGTGTTCGTAAACTTCGATCGGATCGTCCGATGCCCGGTTCTGCGTCCGGTCAAGTCCAGCGTCGCGGGGGTGGGTATTATCGGCCATTTTCTCCTCCTCAGGGTCCTGGCAGTGCGGCTCGTGGGGGGCGAAAACGTGCCCGCGGCAAATTTGGAAAATGTCGAAAATCAGCAAATGGACAGGAGCAGCCGGGGTGGACTGGCCGCCCCTGTCCGGGGCGCAAGTGAAATTACTTGCGCGGGAGGAAGGCGTTTTCCTTCCACACGGCATACCCGTCGCGGAAGCCATTCATGTCACCCAGAACCTTGGCAAAGAATTCGTTGTTGGCGGCCTCTTCGGCGGCAACGTCGTCCCAGGTGCTGCGGAACGTGGCGAGCATTTCGTCGTTCCACTGTTTGATCTGCACACCGTTGTTTTCAACGTTGTCGATCAGGGCGGCGTGTTGGATCGCTTCGCCTTCGGCAAAGCTGTCGGTCATCGACGCCTTGCAGGCGTTTTCGATGATGGCACGGTGCTGTTCGGATGCACCGTTCCAAACGTCCTTGTTCACAAGCAGTTCAAACACGGTCGCCTGCTGGTGCCAGCCGGGGAAGTAGTTGAATTTGACCAGCTTGTGAAAGCCCAGACGCGCGTCGATTGCGGGCATCGAGAATTCGGTGGCGTCAATTGCGCCTTTTTCCAGCGCAGGGAAAATTTCACCACCAGGCAGCAGCGACGTGGCCACGCCCAGTTTCTGCATCACTTTGCCACCCAGACCAAAGAAGCGCATTTTCAGGCCCTGCAGGTCATCGGGGCTGTTGATTTCCTTGGCGAACCAACCCGACGTTTCCGGGGCAATCACGGCACAGGGCAAAACATGCACATTGTACCCGGCCTGATCATACATCTCCTGATACAGGCTCATCCCGTTGCCGTAATACAGCCACGCCATGTATTCGCCCGCCTCGGGGCCAAACGGCACGGCGGAAAACAGCGGTGCGGCCGGGATTTTGCCCGCCCAATATCCGGCAGTGGTATAGCCCGAGTTGATCTTGCCCGAAGACACAGCATCCAGGATTTCAAACGGCGGAACCAGTTTGCCCGGTTCATACACCTTCATTTTTAGTGTGCCACCCGACATCAGATCCAACTGTTCGGCCACCCGCGGAATGGGCGAACCCAGACCCGGCAGCGACGTGGAAAACGCGATCGGGGTTTTCAGCAGCATCTTGTCTGCAGCCATGGCAGCCGGTGCGGTCAACAGCGACGCGGCAACGGCCAATGTGGTCAGGGTCTTTTTCATGTCATCTCCTCCAGAGTGCGTGTCAGCCGTCCCCACGGCCGTCTTGGGCACCACATTGCGTGGCATGCTTGGTAAATATTGTTGACCACGCATTTTGGTCAACAACTTTATTTACCACCAATGTCATTCACTGGATCAAAATCTCGCATATTCTCAGAACAGAAATTTCAGGAAATATTTCCCGATTTTTGGAAGTTTTGTTTTTTAACATAAGATTAGTTCACCCCAACCTCTACGTAGTTCTGGGTATTCCCTGCTTGCAATGCAGCTATGCAGTGGTAAAATAAAAAGACGACCAAAAAAATTGTCGCGCGAACCAAAAGGCCCAAAACCGATGACCGACACCAGCCCATTCGACCCCGTCGGACACGAATCAGTGGCCATCGCGGTGGTCGATCAAATCGAATCGATGATCGTTGACGGCATCCTCAAGGAGGGGCGCAAGCTCCCCTCGGAACGGGAACTGTCCGATGCCATGGGCGTGTCGCGCCCCAAATTGCGCGAAGCCCTGCAGATCCTGGAGGAACGCGGGCTGATCCATGTGCGCCATGGCGAAGGCAGCTTTGTCGCGCAGCTGACCGGTCGGGCCATGTCCCCCGCTCTGTTGTCGCTATACGCGCGCCATGGCAATGCGTTCTACGACTATCTCGAATACCGGCGCGAACAAGAAGCCTTTGCCGCCCGCATGGCAGCCGACCGGGCCACACAATCCGACAAGGACCGGATCCGCGAAATCATTCGCGACATGCAGGTGGCCTGGGAACAGGATGATTCAGACGCGAGCCAAGAGGCCGATTTGCGCCTGCACGTCGCGGTCGTAGATGCCAGCCAGAACACCACGCTCATCCATATGATGGCTTCGATCTATGATCTGACGCGCCAGGGCGTCTTTTATAACCGTGAATTCCTGCGCACCATGGATGGCACGGGCAAGGCGCTGCTGGATCAGCATATTGAAATTGCCGATGCGATCCTGAATGGAGATCCGGACCGGGCGGAAACTGCTGCCCGCGTTCATATGGATTTTGTCGAAAACTCATTCCGCAAGGGTCAGGAACAATTGGAACGAGAGGCACGGGCTGCAAAACGGCGCAAACTGTCTTTCTGACCCAACGTCGTACACTGTGATTACAGAAGTATGGCCGCCGGATGCCGCACAGGTGACGCATCTGGGACTGTCGCCACAGGAAAATTTCCGCTACTCGGGTACAACGCCCGTCCCCTGACAGGCCCATTCAATTGTGGAGAGGCCGCCCATGCCGGTACAATACCTGTATCTTTTCATTGCTGTTGCTGCCGAAACCATTGGCACCACGGCCTTGCAGGCCAGCCAACAATTCTCTCGGCTGGGGCCATCGCTGATTGTCATCGTGGCCTATGCGTTTTCGTTCTATATGATGGGTTTGACGCTCAAACTGATGCCGGTGGGAATTGTTTATGCCATCTGGTCCGGACTGGGGATTGTCCTGATCGCAGCCATCGGTTTTGTCGTCTTCGGACAAAAGCTGGACCTGCCGGCCGTTCTGGGCATGGTCATGATCGTTCTGGGCATTCTGGTGATACACCTGTTTTCCAACAGTTCGACCCACTAGAGCCCCAAAATCCGCCATTAATGCCGCAAAGATGCATTTTCTCTGGCCTTCACCAGAGCAACGGGCTATGCGCGCGGCAACTCCCTTGAAAAGGCTTTCCACATGGACCTGCGCAATATTGCGATCATCGCTCATGTTGACCACGGAAAAACAACTCTGGTTGACGAACTGCTGAAACAATCCGGTACCTACCGCGAAAACCAGGCCACCACTGAACGGGCCATGGACAGCAACGATCTGGAACGCGAACGCGGCATTACCATTTTCGCCAAACCGACGTCGGTGGAATGGAAAGGCACCCGGATCAATATCGTTGACACCCCCGGACACGCCGATTTTGGCGGCGAAGTCGAACGTATCCTGTCGATGGTAGACGGTGTTGTTCTGCTGGTGGACGCAGCCGAAGGCCCGATGCCCCAGACCAAATTCGTGACCTCCAAGGCTCTGGCTCTGGGTCTGCGCCCCATCGTGGTCCTGAACAAGGTCGACAAACCCGACGCAGAACCCGATCGTGCGCTGGACGAATGTTTTGACCTGTTTGCCAACCTTGGTGCCAATGATGATCAGCTGGATTTCCCGCATATGTATGCGTCGGGTCGTAATGGCTGGGCTGACGCTGACCTGAATGGTCCGCGCAAGGATTTGCACGCGCTGTTCAACCTGATCGTGAACCATGTTCCCGAACCGCGCCAGATCAAGAAACAGGATGACGATTTCCGCATGCTGGCCACCACATTGGGCAGCGACCCGTTTGTGGGCCGCATCCTGACCGGCCGCGTCGAAAGCGGCAAGCTCAAGGTCGGGGCAACCGTGCAGGCCCTGTCCCGCATCGGCCAAAAGATCGAACAGTTCCGCGTGACCAAAATCCAGGCGTTCCGCGGATTGAGCACCCAGGACATCGAAGAAGCACAGGCCGGTGACATCGTATCCATTGCCGGCATGTCCAAGGCCACCGTGGCGGACACCATCTGTGCGTTGGCCGTTGACGACGCGCTGGACGCCCAGCCAATTGATCCGCCCACCATCACAGTGACCTTTGGCATCAACGACAGCCCCCTGGCCGGTCGTGACGGCAAAAAGGTTCAGTCCCGCGTCATTCGTGACCGCCTGATGAAAGAGGCCGAATCCAACGTCGCAATCAAAATCACCGACACACCCGGCGGTGACGCGTTTGAAGTTGCCGGTCGCGGCGAATTGCAGATGGGCGTTCTGATCGAAAACATGCGCCGCGAAGGGTTCGAACTGTCGATTTCGCGCCCGCAGGTTCTGTTCCGCGAAGAAAACGGCGTCCGTATGGAGCCAATCGAAGAAGCCACCATTGACGTGGATGACGAATACTCTGGTGCCGTGATCGAAAAGATCACCGGCCACCGCAAGGGCGAGCTGGTCGAAATGAAACCGGCCGGTGCTGGTAAAACCCGCATTATCGCCCACGTGCCGTCGCGCGGCCTGATTGGGTATCACGGTGAATTCCTGACCGATACCCGCGGTACTGGCGTGTTGAACCGCGTATTCCACGGCTGGGCCCCACACAAAGGGTCCATTCCGGGCCGTCGTTCGGGTGTTCTGATCTCGATGGAAAACGGCACATCCGTTGCCTTTGCATTGTGGAACCTCGAAGAGCGCGGCAAGATGATGATCGGTGCCCAGGCCGACGTTTATACCGGTATGATCATCGGCGAACATTCGCGGAACAACGATTTGGAAGTGAACCCGTTGAAAGGCAAGAAGCTGACCAACGTGCGCGCCTCTGGCACCGACGACGCGGTGCGCCTGACCACACCAATGACCCTGTCGCTGGAAGAGGCGATTGCCTATATCAACGACGACGAACTGGTCGAAGTGACGCCCAACAACGTGCGCCTGCGCAAACGCTATCTGGACCCGCATGAACGCAAGCGGATGGCCCGCGCCGACGGCTGATACCGTCTGTCCATCGACAACCCGATAGGCAACGCCCGGGCCCCTCAGGGTCCGGGCGTTTTCGTTGGGCTGTATGCAATCGAAACTTGATATGCATAATGGAGTGTTCAGCAACTTGCTTGATTGGGAACCCCGGTTGAAATCAGTCCGTCTGCGCCTGTTGATCCTTGCTCTACTGCCATTGGTGGTCCTCTTGCCACTGATGCTGTTGCTGGGTCTGACGCGCTGGACCGCGGAATACGACGACATCCTGATCGCCAATGTCGAAAGCGATCTGCGCATCGCTGAACAATATCTGGGGCAGATCCTGATGCGCACCGGCGCGGATGTCCAAGGGGTGGCGGATTCGGCGGCGTTTCTGGATCAGCTGCACGCCGACCGGGCAGAGTTCGACCAGTTCCTGAAGCAAAAGCAAAACACGCTGGAACTGGACTTTCTCTATTACCTGTCCCCCACGGCCCAACCGGATGCGATCGGCAGATGGCCCGTTGTGCAATCGGCACGAACCGGCAAACTGGCCTCGGAGATCGATCTGTTCTCGCCTCAGGATCTGTCGGCTATCTCGGCGGATCTGGCCCTGCGTGCCCGTGTTCCATTGATTGAAACAGTTGCCGCAGTGCCCACGGATCGCACCATCGAAGAACGCGGCATGGTGGTTCATACGGCCAGCCCGGTTGGTACGGCAGGCAGCCTAGGCGTTCTGATCGGAGGGATCCTGTTGAACCGGAACCTCGATTTCATCGACACCATCAACTCACTTGTCTATCTGAACGCCGCCACCGGCGGTGACCGTCAGGGCACCGCGACCCTGTTTCTGGACGATGTGCGCGTCTCCACCAATGTGCGCCTGTTTGAAGACGTCCGCGCGTTGGGAACGCGCGTGTCTGCGGTGGTGCGCGGTGCGGTTCTGGACCAGGGCCAGAAATGGTTGAATCGGGCATTTGTGGTAAATGATTGGTATATCTCGGGCTATCTGCCGATCACCGACAGCTTTGGGGATCGGGTCGGCATGTTGTATGTCGGATTTCTCGAGGCCCCTTTTGTTGCCGTCAAGCGCGAAGCCTATTGGGCGCTTCTGATTGCCGTTCTGGCCCTGTTGGCCCTGTCCGTCCCGTTTTTCCTGCGCATGGCCAAAGGCATCTTTTCGCCGCTGGAAAAGATGATCCAAACCATGTCGCGGGTTGAACGTGGCGATCTGGCGGCGCGCAATGGAGACATACAGGCCCGAGACGAGATCGGCCATGTCGCCCGCCATCTCGACACATTGCTGGATCAGGTTCAAGAACGCGACCAAGCCCTGCGCGCCTGGGCCGACGAGCTGAACGAACGCGTTGAAAACCGAACAGCAGAGCTGAAACAGGCCAATCAAAAACTGGAAGAGACATTCAAGCAACTGGTGATGTCCGAAAAATTGGCCTCGATCGGAGAAATCACGGCTGGCGTCGCCCATGAAATCAACAACCCTGTCGCCGTCATTCAAGGAAATGTGGACGTGATCCGGCTGACATTAAACGAACGCGCCCGCGACGTCGAAACCGAACTCAACCTGGTGGATCGCCAGGTCCAACGGATTTCGACCATCGTGGACAAGCTGTTGCAATTCGCCCGTCCGACGGAATTTGGCACCTACGAAGAAAGCGTCGATATCGCTTTGGTGGTGAAGGATTGCCTGGTTCTGGTTGAACATGTTCTGTCCCAGACAAATATCATCGTCGAAACCGACCTGAAAAAAGCACCACTGGTCCGGATCAACCCCGGAGAGTTGCAGCAGGTCATCGTTAACCTTCTGGTCAACGCGGCACAGGCCATGGGAAATGACGGCGTGCTGTCGGTGTCTTTGTCTCAGACAGAAGACAAGGGACAGGCCGGTGCCTGTCTCTGTATTGGCGACACCGGGCCCGGTATTCCGGACGACAATCTCGACAATCTGTTCGACCCGTTTTTCACCACAAAGCCGGCAGAGGGAACGGGGCTGGGCCTGTCGATCAGCCAAACGCTGATCCGACGCGAAGGCGGCCACATCCGCGCCCGCAACCGTAACAGCGGCGGTGCCGCGTTTTCAATCTGGCTGCCCGAAGTGCTGGTGGACTGAACCCGTTATGCGGGGCGTATCACACGTTCCAGGTCGCGCATTTCCGGTCCACAGTCTTGCGTGATACACCCAATCGGCGGGCCGCTTCTGCGCGGTTCCCATTGCATTGATCCAAAATGTGCATGATGTGTCGCTGCATGACCAGGTCCAGGGATTCAACCGCGCGACTGCCGGTGATCTGCCCATCCCCTGAAAACTTGTCCGGAAATTCCCCCAATATTACAGATCGTTCGATCAGGTTCTTCAACTCTCTGACATTTCCCGGCCATTCATATCGGGTGAATTTCATCAGGACTTCTTCGTTCAGTTCCAGTGCCGGCAACCCCAGGGTTCGCGAAAACTGTTGAATGAACAATGACGCCAATTCGACGATATCTTCGGATCTGGTTCTGAGCGGCGGCATATCGACGGTCAACACATTGATCCGATGAAAGAGATCCGCCCGGAATTCCCCCTGCGCGACCACCTTTTCCAAATTCGCGTTGGTCGCGAACAGGAATCTCAGGTTCAACGGAATATCACGTTCGGCACCAACCGGGCGGACCCGGTGATCTTCGAGCACGCGCAACAATGCGGCCTGGACTTGTTCAGGCATCTGCACGATTTCATCCAGAAACAGAGTGCCGCCTTCGGCGTGCAGGAACAGCCCATCACGGCGATTGTCCGAATTATCAATCAAACCGAACAGCTCATGCGCAATGCGATCCGGCGAAATCGTCGCGCAATTGACCGCGACAAACGGTTTGCCAGCCCGGTCCGACATCGAATGCAGGGTGCGCGCGGCCACCTCCTTGCCGGTGCCGGTGGCCCCCGTGAACAACACCGGTGTTGGATGAGGGGCGATCCGCTCCAAAAGGTCGCGCACCTCGCAGATGGCAACAGAACTGCCCAACAGGCGCCCGCGCCCCAGGCCCCCTTCCCCTTCCAGTTCATGTTTGAGCAGGTAGTTTTCGCGCCGCAGGTTCTGCCGGTCCAGCGCCCGCGCCGCAGCGTTCAGAATCTGATTGGCGCGAAATGGCTTTAGTACAAAATCGGCCACCCCGGTCTGCACCGCCTTGATTGCGGTTTCCAGGTCGGCATAGGCCGTCATCAGGATGGTTTCGGAAAACAACCCGACAAAGCGCTGTTCATGCAACCAGTCCAACCCTGTCTTGCGCGGCATGATATTGTCGAGGATCACCAGGTCAAAATAGGCCCCGTCCAGCTTGCTGGTGGCTTCGGCTGCAGATGCGGCCTGTTCAACCCGTTTGCAGCGCGGGCTCAGGATCTTGGATAGAAAATTGCGCATCCCTGGTTCGTCATCGACCACCAGAATCGAAGCATTTGCCAGGCTGTCGCCATATTCATTGATCGTTGCGGTTTGCATCTGGTTCCTTAATCCAACCTGACCGCGGTGCCCGAGTGCACATCCTGTGCAGAGAACCCGGCCCTCTCCAATCCAAAATTGGCTGCTATCGCGATTAGAACGATTGCTGCAAAGCTGGTCAACATCGCTTTCATTTGTACGGTTCCTTGCTATGGGTTCGCGCTTTCAGATAGTCGATCAGATCCTGACGGTCGCGGGATCTGGCAATCACCTGCATAGGCATCTTGGACCCCGGGACAAAATGGTCCGGGCCCTGATGGAACAGCTGATCAATTGTGGTTTCATCCCAGACGATTTTCGACCCCGACAAGGTTCTGGAATAGGAATAACCGGGCACGGTTCCGGCCTTGCGCCCCAACACGCCGAACAATGTCGGCCCCGCTTTGCGGGAATTGCTGGGCTCCAGCGCATGACAGATCGAACATTTTCGCATGAACTGACGCTCTCCATTGCTCATCTCTGCGGCGTCCCGCAGGAACGTTCGGTCCTGGCCCTGGGCCGGGGTCAGCTGGTTCATCAGCGCCACGGGCCATGCATAGATCACATCATCCAGCCCCCCGGCATAGACCAGCGCGCCATCGGGAGAAAACGCCAAGGCCCAGACCGGCCCTTGGCGGGTTGCGCGGAAATCGCCCCGGATCTTCCAGTCATCGGTGTTCACGGTCATGATGTAGCCATGCCCGTCCGCAACGGCCAACGCGGCGTTCTGCGGATCATGGGCCATGGCAAGGATCGGTTTCCGGTCCAGCGTAAAATCCGCGATGGCTTCGCCGCTGTGGGCATTCACGATCCGGGTGCCGCCATCCACCGCTCCATAGGCCAACCAATTGCCCGACGGGGACAGGATCAGCGTGTTGACGCCAAACCCGTGTCTCACCAGCGGAAATGGGGCGGATGGCTCTGACATGTCATACCGCAGGACCGCTCCCTTGGTCGTCGCCACATAGATCTGCGCCCCGTCAGGAGAGAACACCACATCATTGATGCCCGCGTCAGGTGGGTAAAGTGCCTCTGCATCCCCCCCAGTCAACGACCACAAGCCGACCGATCCATCCCAGCTGGCCGTGGCGACCAGCGACTGGTCAGGGGACACTGTGACCGCCATCACCTTGCCCTTGTGGCGCCCCAGCAGGTGGCTGGTCTTTCCGTCCCACAATCGCACGGCAAAGTCATCTCCCCCGGACACCAACCGCCCGTCGTCCAGAAACGCAACTGTGTTTACGGCCGCGTCATGTCCGTCGAGCCAGACCGGTTTTCGCCCGACCCACAGCCCCACCGAATTGTCAAAGCTGGCCGAAGCCACCTGCCCGTCCCGCGCCACGTCCAGTCCCTTGATGGGGCCACCGTGCCCCTTGAGAGTTGTAAAGTCCTGGGCCGCCAGCAGGCCTGGCGCAATCATCAAGGTGACAAGAGATATCAGACCCAGACCAAACCGCATCGGTTATTCCGCCGGAGCGGTCTCGCTGGTGTTGGTCGTGTCCTTGGCACCGGTTTCCTTCATCTCGGCCAGCCAGATCGAATGATGCTGTTCGGCCCAGGCTTCGTCCACCTCACCACTGCCCATGGCGTCATAGGCACCTTCCATCCCCACCGAACCGATATAGATATGGGCCAGAATGATGGCCATCAGCAGAAACGCCATGATGGCGTGCCATCCTTGGGCATATTGCATCTCTTCCTGCGGTGACAGTTGCGCCGGCAGCTCTCCGAGCACCGGCAAGGAGGTGACCCCCATTCCGTTCAGGGCTGAAAACGTCTTGGCAAACAGCGGCAATTCGTAGGGGAACAACAAAGAGACCCCAGAAACGGCAATAGAGCCGCCAAAAAGGATCACCGACCAGAAGATCAGCTTTTGCCCGGCATTGAACTTTTTCGCCGGAGGATGGCTGTTTCCAATGATCCCGCCGAACTGACGTAGCCATGTGATGTCTGACCGGCTGGGAATATTGTGAACCACCCACATTACAAAGATCATGACCAGCCCCAGAATAAAGGCCCAGGCCACATTGTTGTGCACCCATTTGGACGCAATCAGCAGCGTTGCGTTAAATTCCTTGCCCATTAAGGGCGCAATGAGGGTTCGGCCAAACAGGGTAAACAGCCCTGTCACCCCCAGCAGGATGAACGATCCCGCCAACAGCCAATGCCCAAACCGTTCAATGGTCTTGAACCGGGTCACAGTGCGCCCAGTCGTGTCTCCATCAATCCTGATCCGACCACGCAACAGGAAAAACAGGGCCAACGCGCCAAGCGTGCCGATCAACAGCCAGGCCCCGACCCGGCTCAGCTGACCGCTACGCCAACTCAGCCAACGCATGCCTCCATCCTGCATCAGGACAGTGGCGACCGTGCCCCCGGCGGACACATTGGTCTCTGCCGACCCATAGCGCACAGCGCGCCAGATTTCGGGATCCGAAAGACCTCCCAACGTGCCCAGTTGCGGAACCGGAGCCTGTGCCCGGGACGGATCTCCGGTATTCTCACGGCGGAAACCGTCATCAACAGTCTCGCCGCGTTGACGCGCCAAAATATCTTCAAGAGTTTGAGCGCCACCCGTGGCGCTGCGATCAGGGGTTTCCTGCGACAGTGCTGGCAGGCCAAGCAGGATCGACAGGGCGAGTGCGAGTGCCACGCGAAGCATGGGCCCACCTCCAATTCTAATTCAGATCATCAGGGGTCTGCTGGTGGCCCGAAAACCGGGCCACCGCGTGATGTACAGTGTCAGAGGCGGTCAGCCGCCCTTCTGATCATAGGCGGTGCCCCATCCCCAGGCACCCGAGCCAAAGCCACGGGCAACCACGCGTTCGCGGTAGATGGCGGACACAACGTCTCCATCCCCGGCCAACAGCGCCTTAGTCGAACACATCTCGGCACAAATCGGCAACTTGCCTTCCGCGATCCGGTTGCGTCCATATTTGGCGAACTCGGCGGTCGAATGGGTTTCTTCGGGGCCACCGGCACAGAAGGTACATTTGTCCATCTTGCCACGGCTGCCGAAATTGCCCGCCTGCGGATATTGCGGCGCGCCAAACGGGCACGCATAGAAACAATAGCCACAGCCGATACACAGGTCCTTGGAGTGCAGGACAACGCCTTCTTCGTTCTGATAGAAGCAGTCGACCGGACACACCGCCATACAGGGCGCATCGGAACAATGCATACAGGCCACCGACAGCGAACGTTCGCCCGGTTTGCCGTCGTTCAGGGTCACCACACGACGGCGGTTGATGCCCCACGGCACTTCGTGCTCGTTCTTGCAGGCCGTGACGCAGGCGTTGCATTCAATGCAGCGTTCGGCGTCACAGAGGAACTTGGATCTTGCCATTTCTCTTTCTCCTTATGCTGCTGAGATCTTGCAGAGGGTCGTCTTGGACTCCTGCATCTGGGTGACAGAGTCATAGCCATAGGTCTGGGCGGTGTTCGAAGATTCCCCCAACACATATGGATCTGCACCGGACGGGTATTTGTCCCGTAGATCCTTGCCCTGGAAATGACCGCCAAAGTGGAACGGCATAAAGGCCACGCCTTCGCCGACCCGTTCGGTCACCATCGCCATGACTTTGACCTTGCCGCCTTCGGGCCCTTCGACCCAGACCTGTGCGCCGTCCCGCAGTCCCAGATTATTGGCGTCCCGCGGATTGATTTCGACAAACATGTCCTGTTGCAGTTCGGCCAGCCACGGGTTCGAACGGCTCTCCTCGCCGCCACCCTCGTATTCGACCAGACGGCCGGAGGTGAGAATGATCGGGTAATCCTTGGAGAAATCGTTCTTCTGGATCGAGGCATACATGGTCGGCAGACGATAGAACTTGCGGTCCTCGTATGTCGGGTAATCCTCAACCAGATCACGACGCGGCGTGTACAATGGTTCGCGATGCAGCGGCACCGGATCCGGGAAGGTCCACACCACGGCCCGGGCTTTGGCATTTCCGAAGGGCGCGCATTCGTGCTGAATCGCCACCCGTTGGATGCCGCCGGACAGGTCGGTTTTCCAGTTGGTCTTGGGACCCGCCACCGCGTCGATCGACGCGCGTTCTGCGTCGGTCAGGTCGCTGTCCCACCCCAGATCCATCAGCATCTGCATGGTGAATTCGGGATAACCATCCTGAATGTCCGAATTCGCGGAATAGACGCCTTCGGCCAACAGGTTGTCCCCATCCCGTTCCACACCAAATCGGGCGCGGAAAGTCAGACCACCTTCGGACACGGGTTTGGACATGTCATAGAGGTTCGGCGTTCCGGGATGTCCCATTTCAGCCGTGCCCCAGCAAGGCCATGGCAAGCCGTAATAATCCCCATCTGCGGGACCACCAATGGCCTGCAAGGTCGTGCGATCAAAGGTATGCTGGTTCGCCATATGCAGTTTCAGCCGCTCCGGCGATTGCCCGGTATAACCGATGGTCCACAATCCTTTGTTGAATTCGCGGGTTACACTCTCAACATTGGGGGTGTTTTCATCCTCCATCTCGATATTGCGGAAGAACCGGTCCGCCCAGCCGAACTTGTTGGCGAACATCCCCATGATCTCGTGGTCGGTTTTGGATTCAAACAGCGGATCCACGACCTTGTCGCGCCACTGGAACGACCGGTTTGACGCCGTGACAGACCCCCGGGTTTCGAACTGGGTACAGGCCGGCAGCAGATAGCAGCCATCCGTGCGATCATGCAAAACGGCGGAAACGGTGGGATACGGGTCAACCACGACCAGCATGTCCAATTTTTCCATCGCGGTCTTCATCTCTGGCCCGCGCGTTTGCGAGTTCGGCGCGTGTCCCCAAAGAACCATGGCCCGCACATTGTTGGGCTGATCCATGTTGTCCTTTTCTTCCAGAACACCATCAATCCAGCGCGACACCGGGATACCGGTCAGATTCTGCAGGCTCTTGTCCTTGCCGTCCTTGTCGACAATCTTGTCGAATTGACCGGCCAGCCATTCGGGGTCTTCCTCCCAGACGCGCGCCCAATGGGCCCAGGCCCCTTTGGACAGGCCATAATACCCTGGCAGGGTGTGGGACAGAACGCCCAGGTCAGTTGCACCCTGCACATTGTCATGGCCGCGGAAGATGTTGGTACCACCACCGCTGGCACCCATGTTGCCCAGAGCAAGCTGCAGGATGCAATAAGCGCGAGTGTTGTTGTTGCCATTGGTGTGCTGGGTCCCGCCCATACACCAGATCACGGTTCCGGGTCGGTTGTTGGCCATTGTGCGGGCCACACGTTTCAGCTGGGATCCGGGTGTGCCGGTGACACGTTCGACCTCTTCGGGAGTCCATTTGCGGACCTCCTCGCGGATCTGATCCATCCCCCATACGCGCGTACGGATGAACTCTTTGTCCTCCCAGCCGTTTTCGAAGATATGGTAGAGAATCCCCCAGACCAGCGCCACATCCGAACCCGGACGGAACCGCACGTATTCGTCGGCATGGGCCGCCGTGCGGGTGAACCGAGGGTCACACACGATCAAGGGCGCGTTGTTCTGTTCCTTGGCCTTGAGCACATGCAACAGCGAAACCGGGTGCGCTTCGGCCGGGTTGCCGCCAATGATGAAAATGGCCTTGGAGTTGTGGATGTCATTGTACGAATTGGTCATCGCACCATAGCCCCAGGTGTTGGCAACACCGGCAACTGTGGTCGAATGACAGATCCGGGCCTGGTGATCCACGTTGTTCGTGCCCCAATAGGCAGCGAATTTGCGGAACAGATAGGCCTGTTCGTTGTTGTGTTTGGCCGAACCCAACCAATAGACGCTGTCAGGTCCGCTTTCGTCGCGGATCTGCATCATGCCGTCGCCGATCTCGTTGATCGCCTGTTCCCAGCTGATGCGCTTCCATTCCCCGCCTTCTTTCTTCATCGGGTATTTCAGGCGGCGTTCGCCATGGGCGTGCTCGCGTACCGAGGCCCCTTTGGCGCAATGAGCCCCCAGATTGAACGGGCTGTCCCAGCCGGGCTCTTGCCCGATCCAGACACCGTTTTGAACTTCGGCGACCACGGTACAGCCGACCGAACAATGGGTGCAGACCGATTTAATCGCTTCGACGGCCCCGGCAGCAGCGGATGCTGCGTTGGCCTGTGTCACCGTTCCACCGGTGGCGCTGATCGCGGCCAGGCCCCCAATGGCCAGTCCGCTGCCACGCAAAAACGCGCGGCGGTCGACGGATTTTTCCGCAACCTCAGACAGGATACTTGTCCGCTGGGGGCGTCTCGCAACCCCGTTGGTCTTTTTCCTAAGCATATTTTCCTCCCTCGCAGCCCAAGTGTGGGCCTGGCTAGGTTAACGAAAACCGCAGGCAGTCGGGCGTCACGCAACCAGTCGCCTTTGGTCAAATGACAATGTCCGCTTCAGAAGCGGGCGCTGTCGTAATAGGCGCGGGTATGCGCTGTATCCTGCATCTTTTCCGATGACAGGTCGGGGTCTGCGGCCTCGGCCGTCGTTCCCGTCGTCGCAACCGCGACGGCGGCAACCGGCGCTGTGGTCGCAGCCAGTTTCAGAAAATCGCGGCGGCTTTGCGCCTCCTCGTTTTTCTTTGCCATGTGAGAGTCCTCCCCTCTGGTTACAGGCGGTTTCCCGCCTCTTCATGCGGATTACTCCGCGCTCATCCGGAAGCCTTCAGTCTCGATCTCCAGGAACGCACGTCCAACGCTGCCGACGGCCGCGTAAAAGACCGAGTTCTGCGCCGCTTCCAAATCTGAAAAGAAATGCCCCGCCCAGGGCGCGACATGACGGTTAAAGAAGACCTTTTGGTCTGCCATGTCCGACACGGTACCAAACCGACCGACAATCAGCGCACCCATCATTTCCATGAGCGACGCGATATTGTCTTCGGGTTCATAGACATTCTCTGCGCGCGACATCCCGCGCACCATCATGTCACGGCGCAAGGCCGCCAGTGGTTTTTCGTTCAGGAACCCGGTGAGGTAATAGCTGGCATAGGGCAACAATTCGCCCCGTCCCAATCCAATGAACAGCTTGTTGAACTCACTGTTGACCTTTTTGGGTTTGCTCAACTGGGCGATCTTGGCCAGCGTATTTATCGCCCCCCCCAACGGGCTGTCATCCCCGCTCAGACCCGCGCTTTGGGCCAACAGCAATTCATCCGGAGGACCAGCCAGCAGCAACCCCAGGAAATTGTACAGATCCGCCCGCAGGCGATCTTCGGGTTGCACGTCGGCGGGCTGTTGCGCCGGGATCTGTTCTGCTGATGCAGACATCTGGGTCTCCTTGATCATATGTCTTGCCCGTCATCTACGAAAGAAAACCGCATACGCCGGGGCAACATTGGCGCGGCCTCTGTGTCGACGGCAGTCGCAACAGCAGGCGGGGACGCCATAACTGGGACAACAAGGGCAGCGTGCGGGTCTATCTCGGGCGCATCCCGGTCCTGGGTCTGGTCCAAGGGAAGGGTCGCCGGCCCGGCCACGGATGCGAGGTCCGATTGGATCTCTTCCTGGTTCTCATCGCCGATGTCTTCCTGGATCTCTTCGTCGCTGTCTGTGTCCTGTGCCGGTTGGTCCTGGGCGACTTCAGTCGCCTCTTCCTGTGCCTGCCGGATCAACTCATCGACGTGGGCCTTCATGCCCTTGCCAACCTGATAGGCCGTCTGGATGATCTCTGGCACCATGGCAGCGTCGGTAAAATCCTCGCCGTAATCGACCAGCCCATCAACATTGGCCAATACCGGGTTCGTCATCCACAACCGGCGCAGGGCACGTTTGCGCAGATAGCCCGGAACCTTGTCAGTCAGGAAAACCTTGAAATCATCGCCTGCACCCAGTGTGTCGGGATCCGGCAACCCCAGGTCCTGCAGAACGTCTGCTTCGGGGCGGGCGGCCAATTCGGCGTCGCGCTCGGCGGTCTCTGCTTCGATCAATGCCCGCTCCGAAGCCTGTGCTTCGGCGGCGACGGCGGCCCGGCGGCGGGACCAGAAATCATCGCGCGTCATTGCAGGCGCTCCTTCTTGGCCGATACGGGCGACCGATAGACATCTACCAGCTGCTTGATCCGGGGATCCCCCACCCCGTCCTCGACGCGGGTGACATCCTTCTTGTCACGTTTGCGTTTCTTGAAGACCTCTTCGGTGTGGTATCTGGTCACAAAATCGCGCACCCACGCTTTTACCACCTCCGGCATCACGATCTTTTCCACGACGTCCTCGCCGCTGTCGCAATAATCCTGCGCCTCATAGGGCGACGCGGTGACCAGAACCACATCAAAGGGGCGCTGGTCGTCCTCGGTCGCGCGCATCACCACATAAAGACAGGGCAATTGCGCGTGCAGCCCGTGCAGATAGGATTCGGTATCCGCCCCATGCAGCTCCATGGTGTGTGTCGCTGCATGAAATTCGCTGACATCGCCATCCTGGCGCAACAGGACCCAATCCGCCGACCCGGCCCCCGGCAGCGCTGCAACCGCCCGCCACGACCAGCGCGCCCACTGGGTCACCCCCGGGCTACGCCGTAACACGACACCGATTTGCATAGTTTCATATTTTTCAGGGTGGCGGATCACACGCAGCGGAGCCTTTGTTGTTTGCCTTAAAAAAGTGCCCCAACCCACGGCATCGACCAAGCCTGATCTCGCTCTCCAGTCAGCTAAGCCAGCTTTGCGGACAATTTGGGCAACCCAGAATACCACTGCATACCCGCAGGGACTAAATGTCTAATCCGACTAAAAGAATTGGGTAATTCCACACACCAACGATGGGCCCGAATCAGCCCGATGATTCGCCATGTCCAACACAGGTTCCGTTCCAAAAACGCGGTTTACGGCTCATCAGAATCATGCCTAGTTTGAAGTCGAACCGGGAATGATCCCGGGTCCGGAAACACAGAAATCCACGCGAGGTAATGATGTCTAAAACGTTGATTTTATGTGACTGTTGCAACTCGAACCCAATTGACCCGCAGGCCCTGTCCCAGGCAACTGGGATGGCCTGTTCCCAGGTGCATTCCGCCCTGTGCACAACCCAATCAGAACAGGCTGCCCAAGCCATTGCAGCAGGCGATGCAATTTTTTGCTGCGCTCAGGAAACCGCCTTTTTTGATGAGCTGGCAGACAGCCTGAACACCCCGTCACCCGCCTATCTGGACCTGCGCGATCGGGCAGGATGGAGCACAGACACCGGACCAAAACTGCCCAAATTGGCCGCATTGGTTGCCGAAGCCAGCCTGCAGGTTCCCGCGACCAAATCCCTGGACGTGATGTCCGAAGGCATTTGCCTGATCCTGGGGCGCGATGAAACGGCGTTGGACGTCGCTGATATGCTCAAGGATTTCCTAAGCGTGACAGTCCTGTTGCCCGACATGCAGGATACGCCAATGACCCGCGCCTATGACGTCGTGCTGGGAAACCTGAAATCGGCCACAGGATCGCTGGGTCAATTCAAGGTCAGGATCGACGCCCTGCGCCAGCTCAATCCGGCGGGCCCCGGAGCCATGACCTTTGGCTCGCCGCGCGATGGTGGGATCTCCCACTGTGATGTGATCCTGGATCTGCGGGGGACAATGCCACTGTTTCCCGCCCCGCAAAAGCGGGACGGTTACGTGCAAGCGGATCCGAACAGCCCCAAAACGGTCGCAGCCGCCGTCTTGCAGGTCTCGCATATGGTCGGCACATTCGAAAAGCCGCTATACGTGCGTACCGAGCCGCTGTTGTGCGCTCATTCGCGCGCCACTCAGACCGGGTGCACCCGCTGTCTGGACGCCTGCCCGACCGGGGCCATTTCGCCAAACGGCGACCATGTACAGGTGGATCCGATGGTCTGTGCCGGTTGCGGTGCCTGCGCATCGCTGTGCCCGTCCGGTGCGATCAACTATGATGCGCCTCCGACAGACTTTACCTTTCGCAGGATCCAGACCTTGGCCAAGGCCTGTCTGGACGCAGGTGGCAAGGCACCGGGCCTATTGGTGGTCAACGCCGAAGGGAGCGAGATAATCGGCATGGCGGCCCGCTATGGGCGCGGCCTGCCGGCAGACGTGATCCCAATGGAGGTTGAGGCGCTCAATACCATCGGACACGCAGAAATGGTGGCTGCGATGGCGGCAGGGTTCGGGAAAGTCAGCATTCTGGTAACGCCCGGCACCGACCGGGACGTCATGCACAGCGAAATCAACCTGGCCCTTGCGCTGGTCGGTGGATGTATCACCATGATCGAAACCCCAGACCCGGATCGCCTCTCGGACATCCTGTATGGCACCACGGCCTCCCTGACCGTTGAAACGCCTGTGCGCCCCATGGGCACCCGACGCCAGATCACCCGAACAGCGGTCAAGGCGCTGCACGGTGGCGACGCGATCCTGCCCCTGCCCGACGGCGCACCCTATGGCGCTGTTCTGGTCGATACGGACAGCTGTACGCTGTGCTTGTCTTGCATTTCGCTGTGCCCCTCGGGCGCATTGGGCGACAACCCGGACAGCCCTCAGCTGCTGTTTCAGGAAGATGCCTGTTTGCAGTGTGGATTATGCTCCAACGTCTGCCCTGAAAACGCGATCACCTATGCCCCCCGAATGAATCTGGGCAATGATGCGCTGTCACAGGTGGTGCTGAATGAAGAAGAACCGTTTGCCTGCGTCGAATGTGGGGCCCTGTTCGGGGTCAAATCCACCATCGAAAAAATCTCGGAGAAGCTGGCTGGACACCATGGCATGTTCCAGACCCCGGAAGCGGCCCGCATGATCCAGATGTGTAGCGATTGCAGGGTAAACGCCCAATACCATTCGGAAAACAATCCGTTCGCAGACAAGGAACGTCCGCGTCCGCGCACCACCGAAGACTATCTCAGCAAGCGTCGCGATCACTGATGTTCCAACGGTGCCCCCAAATCCGCCGGTTCCAGCGATGCCACATAGGCCAGCACGGATTCAAGGTCGCTGATCGTAATGCGGACAGGTACAATTGGCGACGGACGGTCGCTGGGAAAGGGCGGCGTCACCTCATCGACCTGAGTGAAGGCGGGATGCGGGTTGAGCGTATAGAAGGCTGCAAAACGTTCGTCCCAATCCGGCAGGCTGCGCAGGGCAAAGAACGACGGGGTCGACCCGATGGCATTCATCCGCTCGCTGGCGATGACCACATGACATCGTCCGCATTTCTGCCGCGAGATATCCTGGCCGGCGGTTGCGTCCCCATCCATCTGCACCGCGACCTCCTGAACTGTCTCGGCTTCGGGCAAGGTGAATTGCTGAACCCCATCCACGACAAAGGACGCAATGGTACGTTGACCGATTTCGGATGTGATCCAGTCCGAAAACTTTTGAACCCCCACATGATCTGGCACATGCACCAGCGCCCGCCATTTGCCCCCCGCCCCATCGAACACCGGAAAACCAACCGTTCCCAGGCTGACTTCGGCGACGGCATCGACATCAACCACGCTGATCTTGACCTGGGTTTTGAGAGAAAATCGGGGCAGCAGATGTTTCAACAGCCCGCTTTCGACAATCTCTGCTGGTACCGCAAGCCGAAATTGTCGTTCATTCGCAACAGATTGGGCGTTCGAAAACACCAGAAATATGCCGGTTAGAATGGACATGCGAAGCCAGAAAGCCATAGATGATGTTAGGAAATCGCGGCTTGTGTCGTCAATACTGGCGGCATTGCCCACACTGGTTCGGCAGGGCGGACCCCGTATCCACCCGCCCCAGTCCCCCGTGCGCCAACATATGTTGGCCAATCAAATGAGAGAGCGCATGACCCAGATCGTACTACCACCGCTGATGTCGGGCTATGCCGTTCAGGGCGACGACGACCCGTTCGTCACCGCCTGCATGAAGGCCGCCGTGGGATGTGATGCGGGGTTGGTGGTTTACAATCTGTCGACCGATGTGCTGCGTGCCGCGCTTGTATTTGCGCCAGAAGTCCCGCTGGAGGACGCGATGACCATGCTGCCGCTATGCGCTGTTGGGTTTCAAAATGCGCTGGGGGCCCTGGCCCCACCCGAGGTCGCCGTACATCTGGAATGGGCCGGAGGACTGCGGGTGAATGGTGCAAAATGCGGTCACATGCGGATTGCTGCCAACACCCAGGACCCGACACACATCCCCGACTGGCTGGTTGTCGGGTTTGATCTGCCCCTGTGGCCGACAGGCGACGATCCCGGCACAACGCCTGATGAAACTGCGCTTTTTTCCGAAGGCTGCGCCGATGTCAAAGCCCCGGATCTGCTGGAAAGCTGGGCTCGTCACACGTTGAACTGGATCAGCCGCTGGGAGGACGAAGGGGCCAAGCCGCTGCATGGTGAATGGCGCGGGCTGGCCTATGGTATGGGCGAAGACATCACCCAATCCGAACAGTCCGGGACCTTTCTGGGGGTGGACGAACGGTTTGGAATGTTGTTGCGCCAGGGCGATACGACCCGGTTGATTGCGCTAAGCACATTGTTGGAGGATCTGTCATGAAACTGGCCCGCGCCATTCATTTTGACGAAAGCGACACGCGCGTCTTCCCGGTGTCTGCACGCACCGGCGAATGGTGCATCTCCGGTGGGTTCGAATTCTCCAACTGGACCGAGGAAGATCTGACCGGCAAGGCCCGCCAGTCCTTTTCCAACGGCTGGCTCGGCATCGAAACCGCAGGGCGTGTGACATTTGTGGCTGTCACCCAGATTGAACCCGAAGAGGTTGATACGATCACCGATGCTTTGGCCCAACATTTCGTAACCCACTATGGCGCGCCAGACATATATGCGGCCCGTCCTGTCGCCTCCGAAGAAATCCAGCATATGCTGGATCTATGCGACGATCACGACGCCAACACATTGTTGACCGTGTCGCGGGAATTATCCGCGTCCGGGGTGCTCGAATCGTTTCGTGTGATCGAACCCCAGGCTGCCGGGTTGGATCAATTTGCGATCCACGGGGACATGTCCTGATAAATTTAAAGAATTCAAATTCCTACTGCCGAAACTTAATGCACTTGGTGTCCCGATATCCGGAACTCGGCGCTCCCGAAACGTGGTCCGCGATGGATGTGATGACTGGAAGCCACCCGAACCGCCATCGTCGGCCTGCCCCCTGAGCCGTTGGCCCGAGGCTTCCACCCGTTTCTCATATTGCGATCAACCGGGACACACCGCCCAACATGGGTACCGAACCGACACGCGCAGGGTCGCACACAGGTGTCGCGAAATCCCGTTGACGAATCCGACGATACTGGTCGACCCATCGGAACCAAACGCATAGCTCGCGCAGCGTTGCCCCGAAAACAGCGGCGGCACTTCCCGTGTCAAAAACTGGTGATTTGGTACCGCCTCCCTGGCTTGAACAGGGGACCTCTGGATCCACAATCCAGCGCTCTAACCTACTGAGCTAAGGCGGCACTTGGGGCTCATTTAGCCAACCAAAAGACCGAGTGCAAGAGGATTATAACAGAACTTTCCAAGTTTGTTCGACCAGATCAACGCCAAATGAATGGACTGGCCTGCTATCGACAAGCTGCCAGCCAAAGGCGGCATAAAGCGCACAGGCAGCCCGATGACTTTCATGCGTCCAGAGCGTCATTTCGCTGTATCCGGCAGTCTTGGCGTATGCCATGCACCGCTGTAGCAACTGTTTCCCAACGCCACGCCCCCGCGCTTCGGGTGTCAACAGGAACAGGCGCAGCTTGGCAATCGTGTCGGTATGGCGCACACAAAAGATACAGCCGATCCGTTGACCTTGTGTTTCCGCAATCCATCCCTGTTCACAAAGCGGGTCATGCGACCGACAGAAGTCGGCAATGATTTCCCCGACGACAGCGCCAAAGGTGTCATCGAATCCTTCATCGCGCGCATAAAGGTCTGCGTGACGGGCGACGACCCATTGCGCATCCGTGGGGACGAATCGGCGAAAGCTGATTTCCGACATACTGACAACGTAAGTCAGCTTCACTTTGCTGAACAGGGCCATCCCCCTGCGCTTGATTTTCGCCCGCAAGCGCTGTAGCCACCCTGAAATATCAGGGGAGAACTGAAATGAGCATCAATACCGAACGCGAAATCCAGGCCAACATGCAAATCGGCCCAACCGATCAGGGCATGGTACGGATCTTCATCGAAGCGGATGGTGTTGAAATTCCGATGGATTTTGATCCCGAGGAAGCCGAGGAAATTGCTGACGAAATTCGCGCCGCCGCCATGGCCGCCCGGATGGTCAACGAATGATCAGCTCTGTGTTTGCGTAACCTCGATTGTGTCGGACAAGAACACCCCATCCTTCCCCGGTCGGGGGTCCCGCAGGCTGTGCAACCGGCGCGCAGCATCAGTTGCGAATTTATGCACCAGCTTTTTGCGCCGCGCCGGGGCCAGTTTGTCTTCGCCCGGCATCCGGATCAGTTCTGCGTCATAAGCATCCGCAATGATCAGCCCGGTTTCCGGGGGCAACAGTTCGGTTGGAAATTCCAAATCCACAGCCCAGAAAAACCGGTCACACCAATCCAGATACCCCTGCCATTTTGAATCTGTCTGGAAATCGACACGACTGGATTTGCATTCGACAATCCAGATGTCGCCCTTGGGCCCCAACGCAATCACATCCACCCTCAATCCCCGTTCGGGCACAAATTCCTCGAGCGTCGCATAGCCAAGCGCCCGCATGTGGCGCGCCACGCCACGGGCCAATTTCTGTCCAGGTTGCAAGCCCTGTGGCACAGGTTGGGTCGCGATATGGGTCATGGCAGATAGGGTGAACAATTCATGAACAAATTTCAAGTGGAAATCGCTTCTTGACATGATACCTTTTGGTATCTAATTATTCATGAAACCAAACGGTATCACAAATGAGGCACCTCATGTCCGACATGGCGCAAATGGCGTTTCGAGCCCTCTCAGACCCGTCCCGGCGGGACATTCTATACATGCTGGGCGACCGGGATCTGACCGTTGCCGAAGTATCCGCGCAGTTCGACATGACCCGGGCGGCGGTAAAAAAGCACCTCGTCGTTCTCGAGGAAGGCGGGCTGATCCGCTCGTACCCCCGCGGGCGCGAACGGATCAACAGCCTGCACCCCGAAGGGTTGCGCCCGGTGCTGAACTGGCTGGTCTGGTTCGACCAGTTCTGGGACGACAAGCTGTCCGGCCTGAAAGCCACCATTGAACAAAAAGGACTTTCCGATGACTGACCCAATCCTACAGAAATCCGTTTATCTCAAGGCCGACCCGCAAACGGTCTGGGACCACCTGACCCAGGCCACATTGATGGGAAAATGGTTTCATCCTGCAACCGAGGATCTGAGCCAGGGTGCAGATTTCACGCTGACCGATGGACCCGGCGGGGACCGCATGTGCTGGGGGCGGGTCGAAGACATGCAACCGACCCACTATATGCGTTGGAGCTTTACGGTTGGCCCGTTGGATGGGGTGATGACCACGGTAGAATGGCGGCTGGAACCGGCGATTGGCGGAACCCGTCTGAGCCTGGAACATTCGGGCCTGCCCGCCGGCGCGGATGGATTCGGTTTGGTGCTTGCGCTCGACAAGGGCTGGCATGGGTTCCTGCTTCGGATGCACGAACTTTGAAATAAACCGGCACTCCCCTTGCCCCCGACGGTCTCACCCCCTAACTAAGACCAGTGACGGGTTCTGCCCTTCTTGTGGACGGGTACATTCCGGTGGCCTTAAGCAATTCCGAGGGAGCTGGCTCTGCCTGGATCCTGGTCCAGTTACCTGGCGCCCACCTGTACATACAGGTCCTCGGGGATAAACACCGCACGGTTGTCTGGTGGTCCCGTCACACTTTTCTCCCAACCACCGCAAACCTGCGCGTGTGTTGGGCTTGGGCCAGATCTGACCCGAACCCTGCCAGCCGCACAGCCCTGCCTTATTCGGTCTCAGATCAATGCCGGCGGTCAATTTCACCTTTATCGCAACAAAAAACCGCCAACACAGGGTCGGCGGTTTCGATGTGGAAAATGCCCCGTCTCAGCGACGGTTCAGGTGTCTGTCCTGCCCGGATTTATGCGCCTCGGCCTGCACAGGGATCGGTTCAAACTGATGCGCGATCGGTGTGCCGCCGCGCGGTCCGGTGCTCTTTTCGGCCAGCGACATGATGGCATAGGCGAATTGCACCCCGGCAAACACGATGCCGTTCATGAACCACAGAATGAACACGGCCAGCGCTCCCTGATCAGAGGTCGACACCAGCGACCACAGGTTCATCACATTGAACCACAACAGCATCGCCACAAACGCGGCGGCTATGGCAAAACCAATCAACACATTTCGGATATAAAGCTTGATCAACGCGGGCATTTCTTATGTCTCCAAGGATCGTTGCCAAAAGGGTAGCACTCTGCGGCCTCGCGTCCAGTGCCAACCGAGAGGAAACACTATGTTTTGCGCCATTTTCTGCCGACGGGCCCATCCTATGTGCAACGGGCAATACAGACATGCAGTCGGGGGGCTGGCGTCCTGTGACTTTCCAGCGCAGGATCGCAGCATGACACATTTTGCAGATCTCAGAACCGCCCTGGTTGCGTTGGCCCTTTTGAGTCCGACCGCCGCCGTCGCCCAAGATTATCGGACAATCGAAACCGCGGCGGATTTTGCCGCCCATGTGGTTGGGAAGACCCTGCGCTGGTCGACCGGTGAAACACGCATTCTGGCGGATGGAACCACGCGTGGAGAAATGCAGAACATCGGCCAGTATCACGGCAGCTGGACCTGGGAGGATGGATATTACTGTCGTAGCCTGATCGTGAACGAAACCAAAAGCGACCAGAAATGCCTGCTGATCGAAATCGCCGGTGACCGGTTGCGTATGAGCTATGGCAAGGGCGACGGTCGGTCGCTCGAACTGGAGATCGGTTCCGAATAGACCCCCGGCGCCATTGGGTGCCCAATTGGCGGCTGCCAGCACCGCCCTTTGCATACACCAGGGGCCACCTTGTTCCAGGGGGCGTCAGATACGACAGAGCTGGTGCAAATTACAGGCAGCCAAAAGCCGGATCAAAAGGCGTCCGGCTTGGCTTCGCGTCCCATGTGATCCAGCACGGCGTTGACAAATTTGGACTCTTTGCCATCGGGATAAAATGCGCTGGCAATATCCACGAACTCCGAAATCACCACCTTGGGCGGTGTTGCAGATTGCGTCAATTCCGCCCCCGCAGCGCGAAACAGCGCGCGCAGGGTGGAATCAATGCGCCCGATGGGCCATTTTGCCACCAGAGCCCGGTCGGTCATCTGGTCAACAACCGCCTGATAGTTCACGGCATCGCCCACCAGTTTGCGAAACAGGTCAACGTCGCCTTCCTGCATCTCGTCGTCCTCGTAAACAGCGCCAAAGCGGTGATCCAGAAACTCGACAATGACCCGGTCCATGGTCTGGCCCCCTTGTTCCATCTGGAACAAGGCCTGCACGGCATAAAGCCGCGCCGCCGATTTCATCTTGCGTTTCTGATTGCCCGAAAGGGGCGCGCTCTGGCTGCCTGAGGTGGTCATGCGGTGGTGGGTCCGTTATCTGAAGTGGCCAGTTGAATGGCCTCGCTGGGTGCCTTGAAACCAACACCCTTGGTCTGGGCGCCCCACTTACGCCCCAAAGCAATCAGATGCAAGGCCGCAGCAGCCGCGCCGCCACCTTTGTTCATCTCGCCAGGATCTGCGCGCACTTCGGCCTGAGGCCGGTTTTCCACGGTCAGGATGCCGTTGCCGATGTACAGGCCTTGCAGTCCCATCAACTGGATGGCGCGGCTGCTGTCGTTGCAAACAGTGTCATAGTGGGTGGTTTCACCGCGAATGACACAGCCAAGGGCAACAAACCCGTCGAAATTCGACGTCCGATCCGCAATCGAAATCGCGGTGGGCACTTCCAAGGCACCCGGCACTTCGACCAGTTCCCAGGTTCCGCCTGCCGCTTCGATTTCGGCCTTGGCTCCGGCGACCAGATTGTCTGCGATATCCTTGTAATACGGCGCGACAACGATCAACAGCTTGACCGGTTTGTCGAATTCCGCGCGTGGCAGCGTGTAATGGGTTTCAGATCCAGCCATGTCTTAGTCCTCCGACAGGATGGGACGCGTGCCGGAGATGGTCAGCCCAAAGGCGTCCAGTCCCAGATAGCGTGTTTCAGGGGAATCAGTCAGAAGCTCCAGCTCATGCAGGCCCATCTTGGACAGGATTTGAGCACCCAGGCCGGTCTGCTTGATGGTGCGCGGGCCTTCGTCGTCCGGCGCATACAGCGAATGGCGGGGTTCACGGAACAGACAGACCACGCCGCGTCCCTCTGCGCCGATCAACTCCATTGCCCGGGGCAATTCACGGGCCGATTTCGGGCCCAGCCCCAAGATATCGCTGGCTTCGTGCAGCGCATGGGTCCGACACAGTACCGGTTCTGGTGTGGTGATGTCGCCTTTGACCAGCACAACATGTTCAACACCGTGGGTCTGATCGGTAAAGATCCGCATTTCCCATTCGCCGCCGAATTCGGAATTGACAGAGCTGCGGCCCGTTTCCACCACCAGGTTGTCGTTGCGCGACCGATAGGTGATCAGGTCAGAGATGGTGCCGATTTTCAGGTCATGTTTGGCTGCATATTCCAGCAGATCCGGCAGACGTGCCATCGTGCCGTCTTCCTTCATGATCTCGCAAATCACCGACGACGGGTAATGCCCGGCCAAACGCGCCACATCACAGCCCGCTTCGGTGTGACCGGCCCGGACCAGAACACCGCCACGACGGGCGCGCAGCGGGAACACATGGCCCGGCGTTGCAATATCGGCGGATGTGTTTTGGGGGTTGATGGCGGTGGCAACAGTCAGAGCCCGGTCAGCGGCGGAAATCCCTGTACTGACGCCCTCGCGGGCCTCGATCGACACGGTGAATGCGGTTTCATGGCGCGATGAATTGTTCATCGCCATCATTGGCAGGCCCAGCTCTTCGATCCGTTCCGCCGGCAGGGTCAGACAGATCAGCCCACGCCCATGGGTCGCCATGAAGTTGATTGCATCCGGTGTCGCACAGCTGGACGGGATCACCAGATCGCCTTCATTCTCGCGGTCTTCGTGATCGACCAGAATGAACATCTTACCTTGGCGGGCGTCCTCGATAACCTCTTCAATGGGGCTGATCTCGGCACGCAGACCGGCTTCGACAGGACCGGGGGTTTCAAAGCTCATGAGGGCAGCCTTTCGCTGAGCGGTTGCGGGGGCAAGTTTCACCCGCCGGGATAGACCAAGCCGCACGCAAATGCCAGCCCTGCAAACGGCACCCGGGGGGCTAGACGCGGCGTTCGAGTCATGGCTCACTTGGGCGCAACACTTTACCCCTGTTCGAAAGGAACACCCATGCGCATCTCTCGCATGATTCAGGCCGTCGAGGCCCACGCCGAAGGCGAACCGGGCCGCGTCATCACTGGCGGCATGCCGCATCTGCGCGGCAACAGCGTCTTTGCAAAAATGCAGGACATGGCGCGAAATCACGACGATATCCGCCTGCAAATGCTGCGAGAGCCACGCGGCAATCCCGGGCTGTGCTGTAATGCCATCGTCCCCCCCTGCCATCCCGAGGCCGACATGGGGTTCATCATATTCGAGCAAACAGAATACCCGCCCATGTCGGGGTCCAACACGATCTGTGTTGTGACCGTGTTGCTGGAAACCGGGGTGCTGCCGATGATCGAGCCGGTGACAGACCTGACGCTCGAAGCTCCCGCCGGGCTGATCAAGGTGCGCGCCACCTGTCAGGACGGCAAGGTCACCCGCGTCGAATTTCTCAATGTCCCGGCCTTTGCCGTGCATCTGGACGCTGTGGTCGAGGTTCCTGGGCTGGGCAGCGTGACAGTCGATGTGGCCTGGGGCGGCATGTTCTTTGTCCTGACGGATGCGGATCGGATCGGCGTGTCGCTAGAGGCCAACAATGGTAGCGAAATTGTACGCATATCCGAGGCGATCCGCCATGCTGCGGCCGAACAACTGCCCGTGCGCCACCCCGACAATCCCGATATCACCGGCCCGACCATCACCAATATGTACGGCGCACCCGTGGCGACCGGCACACATGGGCGCGGTGCCATCACCATTTCAACCGGCGATTTCGACCCGGCCCGCCCACAGGAGGCCTCGGGCATTCTCGACCGGTCCCCCTGTGGGACAGGAACCTGCGCCAAGATGGCGGTGCTGCACGCGCGCGGCCAACTTGGGGTCGGTCAGGACTATGTCAACGCCGGCCCGCTGGGCACCACCTTCACCGGACGTATTGTCGAAACCACCAACGTGGGCCCCTACCCGGCCATTGTCCCCACCCTTTCCGGTCAGGGCTGGATCCATGGCACCGCAAACTGGACGCTCGACCCGACAGACCCGTTTCCCCATGGCTATACGGTTGGGGATATGTGGTGACGCCTTTGGCGTTGCCCGCGCCTCTGCGTGGGCAACGCCAAAGGCGCGCGGCCCAACGCAAAACACCGCATCTCGGATGCGGTGTTTTGGGGCGGGAGCCCCGCCGGTCCTGTCCTGACGATTGCCCGGTGTTATCCAGCTTCGGCCAGGCGCGCCACATAGCGGGCCAGCGTGTCGATTTCCAGATTGATCCGATCGCCAATCTGCACGGACCCCCAGGTGGTCACATCCTTGGTATGGGGAATGAAATTGATACCAAAATCACATCCGTCCACCTCGTTCACCGTCAACGAGGTGCCATTCAGGGCCACCGATCCCTTGGGCGCGATGAACCGCGCCAGATCGGCGGGCGCGCGCAGGGTCACTCTGGTGCTATCGCCTTCGTCACGCATGGCGACCACCTCGGCGACACCGTCCACGTGGCCCGACACGATATGACCGCCCAGCTCGTCGCCGACCTTTAACGCACGTTCCAGGTTGACCCGCTTGCCAACACTCCAGTCGTTCAGATTGGTCTTGGACACGGTTTCGGCGCTGATCTGCACATCATACCAATCCTCCCCCAATGAGATCACCGTCAGACAAACACCGTCCGACGCAATCGACGCGCCCAAATCAATGCCGTTGGTGTCATATCCGGTTTGGATCCGCGCCCGCAGATCGCCGGCCTGTTCCAGCTCAACAAGTGTACCGATATCGGTGATGATGCCCGTGAACATGGTCGCGCCCTTTCCAGTCGTAAAATCTCTTCTGCCCACAGGTATCCAGCCCCGACGCCAGCGACAAGCCCTGATCGCGTCCAGAGCCCCGCTGCCCGATCCCCCCACATCGTCCTGCGATCCTGGGCGGGTCATAGTTTTGCCCAACTGGTGAATTAATAAAATCACAAGTAAACTTGTCTCATTATGAGTGACCCTATGACCAGCCAATCGCAAACCTCCCGGGTCTTCCTGTTCCTGCAAGGCCCCCACGGACCGTATTTTCACGGTCTGGCCAAACAGTTACAGGCTGCGGGATGTCAGGTTTGGCGTGTGGGTTTCAATGCCGGGGATCGGGCCTTTTGGTTCACCCCGTCCACATATATTCCCTATCGCGGTACGCTGGAAGACTGGCCTCACACCGTGGCAGAGCTCTACAATCAACGCCATGTCACCGATATTGTTCTCTATGGCGACACCCGGCCCATCCACGCCCAGGCAATCGAGATCGCCCGCGCGCGCGGCATTCGTGTTCATGTCTTCGAAGAGGGGTACATGCGTCCCTATTGGGTGACCTACGAACGCGACGGCAGCAACGGCAACTCGCGGCTGATGGGCATGTCCGTCGATGAAATGCGCACCGCGCTTGAGCTTTCGGACATGGAAGCCCCCATGCCCCCGTCCCATTGGGGCGATATGCGCCACCACGTTTTTTATGGGGCTCTGTATCATTGGTTTGTCATGTTCCGAAACGGCGACTACAAGAATTTCCGCCCTCACCGTGCGCTGACCGTAACCAAGGAATTCAAACTGTACCTGCAACGGTTGCTGCTGATGCCCGCCCAGGCCATCGACCGCCGGCTGGCGACGTGGCGCATTCGAAATGGCGGGTTTCCCTATCATCTGGCGCTGTTGCAACTTGAACATGACAGCTCGTTTCAGATGCATTCCCCCTTTGCCTCCATGACCGATTTTCTGGCGGAAATCTTTGAAGGGTTTGCCAATGGAGCTCCCCGCCATCATCATCTGGTGGTCAAGGCACATCCGCTGGAAGATGGCCGCGTGCCGGTGCGCAGCGAAGTCAAACGCCTGGCCCGTCAGCATGGGCTGGTCGGACGGGTCCACTATGTGCGTGGCGGCAAGCTGGCAGCCCTGTTGAACGAAGCCCGCACCGCCGTCACCGTCAATTCCACAGCCGGACAACAGGTGTTGTGGCGCGGCATCCCGCTAAAAACCTTCGGCGCGGCCGTTTACAGCAAGCCCGAATTTGTCTCGGCTCAGGCCCTCCGGGACTTTTTTGCCGGTGCCAATCGCCCAGATGCACGCGCTTACAAGGATTACCGCCGCTATTTGCTCGAAACCAGCCAGGTGCCCGGCGGTTTCTATTCCCGCAGCGGGCGGCGGCAATTGTTGCGCCAGGTCGTGGACATGATGCTGTCGGATGATGACCCCTATGATGCGCTGAAATCAGGCACAGCAGCACCACGGCAACAGTTGCGCGTGATCAACTAAAGGGAACCGGCACAAAGACTGGATTTTCCCGGATATTTCAGCTAGCTTACCTGAAAAACAGGCAGAACAATAACAGGTCGAGGAGACCGAGCAGTGAATTCCGTTAGACATCGGTGGGTGCGTCCCATCGCTTTTCTGGCTGCGCTGAGCATCGCGGCCTCTTGTGGGTTGCCTCGCGTTGGCCCGAACAAACGCGAGATCTTTGCAGGATCCGTACAAAAGGAAGGCGACGCATTTGTCGTTGCCGTCAATGATCGCGTAACCCGCGCCACGGCGGTTGTCCCGGCGCTGGGGTTTTCGGACTCGTTCAAGAGCGCCAGCCGACTGGCCGCTGACCTGATCCGCCCCGGCGACATCCTGGGGCTGACAATCTGGGAAAACGTCGATGATGGGCTGTTGACCCGCGAAACTCCCAATTCGGTGTTGGAAGTTCAGGTGGACGACGCCGGGTATATCTTTGTGCCCTACGCCGGGCGTCTGCGTGCCGCGGGCAACACCCCGAACCAACTGCGCGAGATGATCACCACCAAGCTCGAAGATCAGACACCCGACCCACAGGTCGAAGTGCGTCGGTCTGCCGGTGACGGTGCGACCGTCAGCCTGACAGGTGCCATCGGAATACAAGGCAACCTGCCAATCGAACGCCCGACGCGGACCTTGGCCACGATGCTGGCTCAGGCCGGAGGCGTGACGATTGCACCCGAAATTGCACAGGTCACCGTGACCCGTGGCGACCAGCAGGGCAAGATCTGGTTCCAGGATCTCTTTGATCACCCGGAACTCGACATCGCCTTGCGCAATGGTGACCGGATTTTGGTCGAACAGGACACCCGGTCGTTCACCTCGCTGGGTGCCACAAGCACGCAGTCGGTCGTCCCGTTTGAATCCCAGGACCTGTCGGCACTGGAAGCCATCGCACAGGTTGGCGGATTGCTGTCGCTGTCGTCGGATCCGACGGGCGTGTTCATCTTTCGCAACGAAGCCGCAGAAATCGCCGGTCAGGTGTTGGGACGTGATGACCTTCAGGGGGCACAACGTCTGATCTATGTGCTGAATCTGACCGAACCCAATGGCCTGTTTCTGGCCCGTGATTTTGTGATCCGCGACGACGACACATTGTATGTGACCGAAGCGCCCTATGCACAGTGGACCAAGACGCTGTCGCTTGTCACAGGTACTCTGACGCCATTGTCCAACGTTGCAACACTCTCTGGCAGCTGATCCATGACCGACCCTATGCGTCGGCCAAATGACACACCGGGAGCCGGGCGCCACGGCTCCCGGCTTTTTGTTTATAACGGCGGTTTTTTGACCCAACGCCGGGCGCGTCGGATCCTCGCCCTGTCCGGCTACAAGATTTCTTTGGGTTTGCCCCAACAGGATGATCTGGTCGGTATCTGGGGCAACAGCCCCACTGCGCATCGCGGATTGGCCGTCGCCTCCAAACGCAACGCCTCCCTGCTCAGGGTCGAAGATGCGTTCTTGCGCTCCCTGCATCCCGGTCGCGCCGGCGAACCGCCGCTTGGCCTGTTGCTGGACACATCCGGGGTGCATTTCGACCCGGCACACCCGTCGGATCTGGAACGGCTTCTGGCCTCTCACCCGCTGGACGACGCTGTCCTGCTCAATCGCGCGCGGGCCGGAATCGAACGGATCCGCGAGGCACATCTGAGCAAGTATTCCGGCTTTGATCCCGATCTGCCTGCGCCTGAACCGGGGTATGTTCTGGTGGTTGACCAGACTTTTGGCGATGCGTCGGTGCGCGCCAGCAAGGCGGATCGCGGTCGTTTTCTGGAAATGCTGGTCTTTGCCCAGGAAGAACACCCAGGTACCCCGATCGTGATCAAAACCCACCCCGAAAGCCAACAGGGCTATCGCCACGGGTATTTTGAAACCACGGACCAAAATGACCGGGTGTTCTTCCTCAGCGATCCCATCAGCCCCTGGGCTCTAATGGACGGCGCAGTCGGGGTGTATACCGTTTCGTCACAAATGGGGTTCGAAGCCATTCTGGCCGGCCACAAGCCCCGGGTGTTCGGACAACCGTTTTATGCGGGATGGGGGCTGACCCAGGACGAGTTCCCCCTGACCAGACGCCAAAGATCGCTGACCCGCGCACAATTGTTCGCAGCCGCGATGATCCTGTATCCGCAATGGTATGACCCCCATGATGACCGGTTGGGCACCTTTGAACAGGCTCTGGGCGCATTGGAAAGCCAGGCCCGCGCATGGCGACAGGACCACAGGGGATGGACAGCCAGCGGTATGCGCCTGTGGAAGCGCAAGCCACTGCAAACGTTCTTTGGCCGCAACAAACGCATAGCGTTCACCGAAAACCCGCCTACGACCACGGACATCCCGCATATGGTCTGGGCAGGAAAGGCTGATGGTCAGCCCACCGGGACTGTCCAGGTCGAAGACGGTTTTTTGCGGTCGCGCGGTTTGGGTGCCGAACTGGTTCCCCCGTTGTCACTGGTGACAGACTCCCAGGGGATCTATTATGACCCAACCTGTCCCAGCGATCTCGAACGCTGGATCATCCGGCGCGCCACTCTGTCCGCCAGCCAACAGGCGCGGGCAGACCAGTTGATCCACATTCTGACCTCAGCACAATTGAGCAAATACAATCTGGGCGGCGACCTGCCCGATTTGCCAACCGGCCATCGCATTCTTGTCCCCGGCCAAGTCGAAGATGACGCGTCGATCAAAACCGGAACCACGGATATCTGCACCAATCTGGGGCTGCTCCAAGCCGTGCGCACAGCCAACCCGGATGCCATTCTGATCTATAAACCTCACCCAGACGTCGAAGCCGGGTTGAGAACAGGCGCAATTGATGCCCGGGACCTGGCAGATGTCGTTGCCACACACAGCGACCCGGTTTCGCTGTTGGAACAGGTCGACGAAGTGTGGACGATGACGTCGCTTATCGGGTTCGAAGCGCTGCTGCGCGGGATCAAGGTCACCACATTGGGTGTGCCATTCTATGCGGGTTGGGGATTGACGCGGGATTACAGCGAAACGCCCGACAGACGCCGCGCGCACCCAACGCTGGCCGGATTGGTACACGCTGCATTGATTGACTATCCGCGCTATTTGGATCCGGTGACCGGCCTGCCCTGTACAGTCGAAGTCGCCATCGACCGCCTGCAACAGGGCAAAATCCCCCACCCCGGTTGGATCAACCGCAGCCTGTCGAAACTTCAGGGCCTGTTCGCGACCTATGCCCACCTCTGGCGGTGACGCGCAGCCGCGCTTAGCGCAGCTTGCGTGTCCAGCGGTGCATGACGTCCCCGCCCAAATTCCGTGTCTCGACCAGATCAAACCGCGGTGCCTCGGCCAACCGCCCCAAACCCAGCGCACCGATCCCGGGCAGCCCTTCGGCACCGATGGCGACACCGGCGGTAAAACCGATCAACTCATCAACCAGATCATTGGCCAGCAGCGACGCAGCCAACGCACCACCGCCTTCGCAGAAGACACGGGTCATGCCCACCTGCCCCAATTGTTGCAACACATCCACCGGGTTCAGCTGTACGCCCCGCACACCGCAGGGCACCAGAGTCGCGCCCAAACCTTCCCAGGCCCGCAGGCGTTCGACATCGGCCCCTGCCCCATGGCACAGCCACAGGGGAACGTCCCGGGCTGTCCGGGCCAGTTGGCTCATCAGAGGCAAGTCCAGATGCCGCGAGACCACAACGCGATGCGGTTGGCGATCAACACCCATATCCCGCACGGTCAATGACGGATCATCCGCCCGCACCGTACCGGCTCCAACCATCACCGCATCATGGCGGGCCCGCATGGCGTGAACCGTGCGCCGGGCCTGTGGTCCGGTGATCCATTTGCTTTCTCCGGTTCCGGTCGCGATCCGACCATCAAAGCTGGTTGCGAGCTTGAGCGTGACCAACGGGCGGCCTTGTTCTGTCTTGAAGAAAAATCCGGCGTGATCCCGCGCGGCCTGATCCGCCATTACACCTGCATTGACCTCGATCCCATGCCTGCGCAGCATCTCGAATCCCTGACCAGCAACGCGCGGATCACTGTCTTCGATGGCGGCCACGACGCGGGCCACCCCTGCTTCAATCAAAGCCTGCACACAGGGGGGTGTCTGTCCCTGGTGCGAACAGGGTTCCAATGTGACATAGACAGTCGCCCCACGCGCTTGTTCCCCGGCCTGGGCCAGCGCCATTGGTTCGGCATGTGGGCGTCCGCCGGGTTGGGTCCAGCCCCGCCCAACAATGCAGCCATCTTTAACAATGACGCAACCAACAGCCGGATTAGGCCAACAATTGCCTTGGCCGCGCCGCCCCAAGGACAGCGCCAAAGCCATAAAACGTGTATCCAAGGAAGTTACTCTTCGGGTTGATTGGAAGGCGGACGCAATTCGTGCACAAAGTCTTCGAAATCATCTGCTTCCTGGAAGTTCTTGTAAACACTCGCAAACCGAACATAGGCAACTGTGTCGATCCGGGCCAGAGCCTCCATCACGATTTCACCAATACGGTTTGACGGTATGTCGGTGTCCCCCATACTTTCCAGTCGGCGCACAATACCAGAAATCATCTGGTCGATGCGTTCGGGATCAATGGGGCGTTTCTGCATGGATATCCGGATCGAGCGTTCCAGCTTGTCCCGGTCGAAATCTTCCCGACGGCCGTTCGTCTTGACCACGACCAGATCGCGCAACTGGACCCGTTCATACGTGGTGAAACGTCCGCCGCAGGCCGGACAGAACCGGCGCCGCCGGATCGAAACATGATCCTCTGCCGGACGAGAATCCTTGACCTGAGTGTCGATATTTCCGCAAAACGGACAGCGCATCTGCCGTCTCCCTTGTTCCTGAACCGCCGCAATTTGTGGGATCTGTCGCCCATTTATCCACAACTATAGGCTAGCCTCAACCCTTTGGGTAGAGGGGAATTGCAACCGCTAGATAAAGGTGGTCAGCCCAGATGTGCGGCAACGCGGCGGGTGTGGGGGGCTGTGCGGTGTTCAAACAGATAGATGCCCTGCCAGGTTCCCAAAACCATCCGGCCCTGCGCAACCGGTATCGACAGGCTGACCGGCATCAGTGTCGCCTTGATATGGGCGGGCATGTCATCGGGACCCTCATAGGTATGGCGCAGATAGGACATCGACGCATGGGTGCTTGGCGGGACCAGCCGGTCAAAAAATGCCCGTAAATCACTCTGGACCTCGGGGTCGGCATTCTCCTGAATGATCAGCGAACATGACGTATGCCGCACGAACAACGTCAACAGACCATCGCGCGGCCCATCCACAGCGCTCAGCCAACGCGCCACATCCTGGGTGAATTCATACAGGCCAGCGCCGGATGTGCGCAGAGAGAATTCATGGGTCATCGTACTGTCCTGCCCTGCTTCATCTACCGGTTTCAGACAAGCCCACCTCTCCCGAGGCTGGTACTCAAAAGAACCGGTCCCGCCTGTAGTTGCCAAAACAATACTGTCGGGCCATGCCGACGCTCAGGTTTTCCCCCACACGTTTTATCGACAGGGAATAGGATTGCCCCGTGTCGGCATTGGCGGGTTTGGTAAATCCGAACCGGACGGATTTGTAATTCGACCGGGTCGCGGACGGCCCCATCGGGGCGACCAGATAGACCCTATCCTTGGTCGGGACCCGGGCTTGGCGCACCGCATAATCTCCGATCGCGCACCAGAAATCCGTCGTGGCCGACCCCGCACGGGACAACACTTCGATGGTGCCGTCGCTCAGCGCAAAAACTTCGAGACCACTGCTTGCGCGCCACGCCATGGCCGGGGCCCCCATGTGAGGCAACGCCACAGTTGCTGCCAGAGCCAATTTATACATCATACGCATGGCTTCAGAACCTGTCCGGAATTGCCGAGCAATACAGATTGGCCTGCTGAACGCTCATGCTTTCACCAGGCTTTAACGAATTCAACCGAACCGAATTGTTTTCGATCGGCGTTATTCCGGCCGCCTGCGGAGACATGGTGAACTGAACCGCGGATCTGCGGTTTGTCGTGACGCTTTGGCCCCGACCCTGAACCAGATATACGCGATCGGTCCATCCGGCATTCAATGCGCGGCGGGCATATTCCGACGCGGCGCACCAGAATTGCTGGGCAGACGAGGCGGTGCTGCGCCCGATCACCTCAAAGACCACATCATTCACCTGGTTGACCCGGGCACCATCGCGGGTCGAAAATGCGCTGGCCGAGGTCGCCATGGTCATCCCGATCAGACCAACACTGAAAACACGTAAGACTTGGGCAATCATTTTTGAGGCCTCCAAATTAGGCTAAGCGGCCCGACATTCCGAACCAATTTTTCAATCAATGTAAGCTGGTCGAAATGCGTTTCCAACAGGCAGGCGCAAATATCGCGGTATCGTGCGACGGCGTGAAAAAGGCGCCCCCGGATGGGGACGCCTCAGACTGAATTTCATGTGGCTTACTGGTCCAGGAAGCTGCGCAGTTTGCGCGATCTGCTGGGGTGCTTCAGTTTGCGCAGGGCCTTGGCTTCGATCTGGCGAATCCGTTCGCGGGTCACGCTGAACTGCTGCCCCACTTCTTCCAGCGTATGATCGGTGTTCATACCAATGCCAAAACGCATCCGCAGAACCCGTTCTTCGCGCGGTGTGAGCGAAGCCAGAACCCGAGTGGTTGTTTCCTTGAGATTTTCCTGAATGGCACTGTCCAGCGGCAGCACTGCATTCTTGTCCTCGATGAAATCGCCCAACTGGCTGTCTTCTTCGTCCCCGATCGGAGTTTCGAGCGAAATTGGCTCCTTGGCGATTTTCATCACCTTGCGAACCTTTTCCAGCGGCATCTGCAGCTTTTCGGCCAATTCTTCGGGCGTCGGTTCACGGCCGATTTCGTGCAGCATCTGCCGACCGGTCCGGACCAGCTTGTTGATCGTTTCGATCATGTGCACCGGAATTCGGATGGTACGGGCCTGATCCGCGATGGACCGCGTGATCGCCTGACGGATCCACCAGGTCGCATAGGTCGAGAACTTGTAGCCCCGGCGATATTCGAATTTGTCGACCGCCTTCATCAGGCCGATGTTCCCTTCCTGAATGAGATCCAGGAACTGTAGGCCGCGGTTGGTGTATTTTTTGGCAATCGAAATCACCAGACGCAGGTTGGCTTCCACCATTTCCTTTTTGGCCTGGCGCGCTTCTTTTTCACCCTTTTGCACCTGCTGCACGATGCGGCGGAATTCGCTGATGTCCAGACCCACATAGGTACCGACCTGGGCCATGTCTGCGCGCAGTTCCTCGACCTTCTCAGAGGAGCGCTCAAAGAACATCTGCCAGCCACGACCGGGCTTTTCGCCCATGTCCGTCAACCAGTTCGGGTCCAGTTCGCGCCCACGATAGGCTTCGACAAATTCGCGACGGTTGATGCGGGCCTGGTCGGCCAGTTTCACCATCTGCCCGTCGATCTGCATGACGCGTTTGTTGATGCCGTACAGCTGGTCGATCAGCGCTTCGATCCGGTTGTTATGCAGATGCAGGCCGTTCACCAGCTCAACGATTTCGGACCGCAGGGACTGATAGGTGGCTTCGTCCTTGGCGCTGAACGTGCCGTCTTCGTTCAGAGTTGCCGAAATCCGGCTGTCCTGCATTTCCGACAACATAGCAAAGTCGGTCGAGATCCGTTCCAGTGTGGTCAGCACCTGATCTTTCAACGCGGCTTCCATTGCGGCCAGCGACATGTTGGCCTGTTCGTCCTCGTCGTCATCATCATCCGCGGCGATCGGATTGCCATCGGCGTCCAGTTCGGGACCTTTTTCTTCGGTCTTGGTCGCAGCCACAGCCGAAGTATCAACGACGGGTTCTTCTTCCTCTTCGTCATCCAGCTGGTTGCCGAACGTGGCTTCCAGATCGATAACGTCGCGCAGAAGAATGTCTTCGGACAACAGTTCGTCGTGCCAGATGGTAATCGCCTGGAAGGTCAGCGGGCTTTCGCACAGCCCCAGGATCATGGTGTTGCGACCGGCCTCGATCCGTTTGGCAATCGCGATTTCGCCTTCACGGCTCAACAGCTCGACACTGCCCATTTCGCGCAGGTACATGCGAACTGGATCGTCGGTGCGGTCCAGTTTTTCGGACGCGGCACCGGCCAGCGTCACTTCACGCGGCCCGTCGGTTGTCACCAGATCGGTCGGCCCCTTGTTCTGGGCGTCGTCGTCTTCGGCTTCTTCGTCTTCGATAATGTTGATGCCCATTTCCGAGAGCATCGACATCACGTCTTCGATCTGTTCCGAACTCACCTGATCAGGCGGCAAAACCTGGTTCAGCTGGTCATAGGTGATATAGCCCTTCTCCCGGGCTTCCGCGATCATCTTCTTGACGGCGGCCTGGCTCATGTCCAGCGAGATTTCGGCGTCCTGTTCTTCAGGCTTGCGGTCGTCGGTGTCTTTGGCGGCCATTCATTGCTCCTGCAGGTGCTGGGGGCGATTCGGTTTGGACGAATCATTAGCGGGATCTGATGATTCGTCACCCCGTTTATCGAATTTTCTTTCGGTCTTCCTTACCAAAACGACTCAACGTCGTTTCTTGGCAAAGTCGATGTTCTTGGTCAGCGCATCAAAAAGGCTGCGTTCTTCGCGGTTCAACTGAACCCCATTGTCGGCAACTTCGTATTCGGCTTTGTCCTCACTCTCGCTGCGCACAGCCTTGTTCCGCGCCTCGGCGGCCTGGCGCAACCGCCAGGTCAAAGCCTCATCCGCCAGATCCGTCAGGTCCTGTTCGGCTTCGGCAATTTCTGCATCCAGTCCTCGCAATGCGTCGAGTTTCGCGAATTCTTCGGTCAGCGTCAGACGTGCCATTTCGATATCGCCGGGTTTGCGCAAGCAGGGGCTAATAGCCACATGGCGCAGCGCATACAGGTTTTCAAGAGCTTGGGGCCCAATTCTGTATTCGATTTCTTCACCCAGCCGTTCTGGTGCGTTGATCCCACAGCTCAGAATAATGTCACGCAATTGGGCGTATTCCTGATCCGAACAGATCATCCCATCGAATTTGGTTTCAAAGTCAGCGATCACTTGGGGGGTGGCGATGGCAATGGCCAGAATGACCGCTTCGCGCATTTGCTGGCTCGCCTTGTCGCCAGCAGCCGCCAGCAGCGAACTCTTGGTTCCGGGCATCGGCACCGGTGGTGCCCCACGCGGGCGCCATTGGGATTTTCCGCCACCATAGGTGTTCGACCGCGATTGTGGGCGCCGTCCCTGACGAAACAGCTCCCAGCGCATCTCCTTGATGTCTTCGCCATAGTGGGTCCGAATCGACGGATCGCGAATCAGTTTGATCTTGTTGCGCAGCACCTTGTCGAGCGCGGCCTTGCGTTCCGGGCTGTCAAAGACCTTGCCCGCAGTTTCACGTTGCCACAACAGGCGCACCATCGGGATCGCCTGATCCAGCACCTTTTGCACCGCAGCCGGACCTTCGGCCTTGAGCAGATCATCGGGATCCTTGCCGTCCGGCATCAAAGCAAAGCGCAGGGATTTGCCCGCCTCCAACAGCGGCAGGGCCAGGTCGATCAATCGCATCGCCGCGCGCAAACCTGCGGTGTCGCCATCCAACGCGATGATCGGTTCATCCGAGATGCGCCACATCAGTTGCAATTGGTTTTCTGTGACGGCCGTGCCCAATGGCGCCACCGATGCCTCGAACCCGGCCTCGGCCAGGGCAATCACATCCATGTATCCTTCGGCCACGATCAGCGGCAGCCCCTTGCCCGCCGCGACCCGTGATGGTGCGTGGTTATACAGGCTGCGCCCCTTGTCGAACAATTCGGTCTCGGGCGAATTCAGGTATTTTGCATTGTCCGTCGGATCCATGGCCCGCCCGCCAAAGGCGATGCATCGCCCCCGCGCGTCCCGAATGGGGAACATGACCCGGTTGCGAAACGTGTCATAGGGTTTGCCGCCCTTGGTCGATGGTTTGGCCAGCCCGGCCCCCATGATCAGATCTTCGGGAACGCCTTTGCCCCGCAGATGATCCCACAAATGCTGCCATCCCTCCGGAGCAAAGCCGATCTCCCAACGCTCCTGCGCCCGCGGATCCAGACCACGCCCCAGCACGTATTCGCGCGCTGCGCGCCCTGCCCCGGTGCTCAGCTGTAGCCGGAAGAACTGGACCGCCTGTTCCATGACCTCGGCCAACAACACGCGGCGGTCCTGTTTTTGTTGTGCCTTGGGGTCACGTGCGGGCATTTCCATCCCGGCTTCCTGCGCCAGGATCTCAACCGCTTCCATGAAACCGACGTTCTCGGTCTCTTGAATAAAGCTCAGCGCGTCGCCCTTTTGATGACAGCCAAAGCAGTAATAATAGCCTTTGCGGTCATCGACATGGAAGGAGGCGGTCTTTTCGTGGTGGAATGGGCATGGGGCCCACATGTCGCCCTTGCCCTGGTTCGATTTGCGCTGATCCCACATGACTTTGCGCCCCACAACCTGAGACAGGCTGGTTCGGTTGCGCAGTTCATCAAGAAATCCGGGGGGCAAGGACATGGGGCGATTGTGTCAGAGTGGCAGGGCGACGCCAAGAGGCGCGCCAACAAAAGCAGAGAGATCCCGAATAATGGGCGCGACGCGTGGTGAGATCAAACCATGCGATCAATCCACGCAATCAGGGCTGTTTCAAACACATTTCACGCCAGATCGCGCCCAGGTCCTCGGTGCGGATGGCTTTCATCTTTTGTTCATACACCCAAGGCGCGATCAATGGCACGGCGTTGTTGAAACTCTCCGGCCAGCTCGGGTTGGTCGCCGCCACGGCTTCGGGAACCTTGCGTTCGCTGACTCGGTCCAGCCGGGCCTGCTGAACGGCGGCCACAACATCCGCCTGATACCCACAGCTTTCCTCCTTGCTCAATTGCTGAGCAAAGGCGGGGCCCGTGGCGAGAACGGTGATCAGGGTCAAGCGGGTCAACATCAGGGCAGCTCCGGAATCAGGTCAGGTCCCGGTGATCTTACCCCCGTGCGGCGACAGCTTCCATGGCTGACTTGAGATCATGTATCAAAGTCTGCGCCATGGATCGGAATACCATGATCTGAAACGCCCCATCCGACAGCCGGGTTATGGAGGCTGCCATATGCGCCAATTCGGTGCGCAGCGTCTGTCCCGGATCAAATTGGCCAGGCCGCAGATCCACCGGCACCAGGCGTGCCAGAACCTCTTCGGCCCCCACCCCAGCCAGACGCACAACCGCCCAGGCATCGCCTTGATCTGTCAAAGCCGCGAGCGTGGACAATTTTTCATCCGGTGCCGCACCCAACAAAACCGCCAGATTGCGCCCAAACCAGATCACCTGCCCGCCATCACCGAACAGTGCCTGACCTGGGTCCGGAAACCCGACCCCATGGGCCGCGCGCAAATGATCCGACACCGCCTGTCCCTTGCCGATATAGGGCGCGACGGACGTCATCACCTCAACCTGCATTTCGCTCAGCGTGATCGCCCCGATGGTTGTCGGGACCAGCCCGTCACAGGGTGTTTTTGCACTCAATTCAACCACGCAACCGCCCTCCTTCAGGGTCAAAGAACACTGGGTTCACCACTTCACACAGGGTATCTACACCGCGCAGATGATCGACCAGCCTGACCTGCTGGCCCATTCGCTCGGGTCCGTTTTTCAGGAACCCCAGCGCAATCATGTGACCCAGGGTCGGCGAATGCCCTACCGAAGTCACATATCCCTGATCATTCACCCGCTCGACCGTGTCACCGGGGGTGAACAAATGTGCTCCGGCGGTCAGCTCTCCCCCCGACTCTACAGGTTTCAGCCCGACCAACCGTTCGCGGTCGGCCTCTGACAATCCGGGGCGCTGCGCCATCGGTTTTCCCAAGCACTCTTTTTTCTTGGACACCATCCCCTGCATGCCGACGTCAAACGCGGTGGTGCGCCCGTGAATTTCGGCATGGGTGATGAATCCTTTTTCGATCCGCAGCACGTTCAGCGCCTCCATCCCGTAGGGACCGCCACCGATGGCTTCGGCCCGGGATGTCAGTTCGCGAAACAGGCTGTCACCAAACCGGGACGGCACCGCGATTTCATAGGCATGTTCGCCCGAAAACGATATTCGGAACAGCCGCGCGTTGACACCGCCAATGGCGACTGCCCCGCAGGACATGTACGGAAAGCTGTCGTTGTCGATTGTCGTATCCATCAAATCGTTCAACACATCGCGCGCCTTGGGCCCGGCAACAGCAAACTGCGCCCATTGTTCGGTGACCGACGTGAACCGCACATCCCATTCTGGTCGCAGCGCCTGGGTGATATACTCCAGGTGCTTCATGACTTCGCCCGCAGCGGCTGTGGTCGTGGTCATCACATAATGATGCTCTCCCAACCGCGCCGTGGTGCCATCGTCCATGACAAACCCGTCTTCGCGCAGCATCAGCCCATAGCGCACGCGCCCGATCTTGAGTGTACTGAACATGTTGGTATAGGCATAATCCAACAGCTTGCCCGCGTCCGGCCCCTGAATGTCGATCTTGCCCAGCGTGGACACATCACAGACCCCGACGGCGTTGCGCACCATGTTGACTTCGCGATTGCAACTCTGCTGCCAGGTGGCTTCACCGGATTGCGGAAAATAGCTGGGGCGATACCACAGCCCGGCCTCGATGAACGGCGCACCACGGGCAACGGTGGCGGCATGCGAGGTGGTGAACCGCTCTGGTTTGAACCCTTTGCCTTCGGCCCCTGCCCCCATCGCCGCGAGCGACACCGGGTTGAACGGAGGACGGAATGTGGTTGTTCCGGTTTCGGGAATGGCGCGTCCCGTGGCATCCGCCAAAACCGCCAGCGCACCCATGTTCGAAGACTTCCCCTGATCGGTGGCCATACCCAGCGTGGTATAGCGCTTCATGTGCTCGACCGAGCGAAAGTTTTCCATCGCGGCCTGTTTCACATCCTTGACCGTGACGTCGTTCTGAAAATCCAGCCACGCCCGGCCTTTGCCCGGCACCGCCCAAAGCGGGCTCATGGCATAGGGCGCGTCCTCTGCCCGGGGCAAAGTGATCTCGGGCACCGAATACCCCAGATCATCCAGGGCGGTCCGCGCCGCCGCAACGCCCTCGCCCAGACAGGCGGCGGTGCTGAAGGTGCCGTTGGCCGCACCTGCCGCGCTCAACCCCGGGATCATCCCGGGCTTGGGCACAAAGGCAGCAATGTCCGCGCGCCATATCGGGCGTCCGTTCTGGTGACAGGTCAGATGCACATTCGGGTTCCATCCGCCAGACATCGCCAGACAATCGGTGAGGATTTTTTCCGTCCCGCTGACCGTACGCACCGTGATCGATTCAACCCGTTTGCGCCCGCCCGCATCACAAACCTGCGCCCCGCGATACACCGGGAACATGTTGGACTGAGGAGCATCATGGCGGCTGTCTATCAGAGCGGCCACATGCACACCTGCAGCCACCAGATCCTGCGCTGTGCGATGGGCCTGATCATTGTTTGCAAAAACGGTGACCCGCCTGCCAGGTGCCACGCCCCATCGGTTCAAATAGGCTCGCACGGCCCCGGCGGTCATGATCCCCGGCCGGTCGTTGTTGCGAAAAGCCACCGGGCGCTCGATGGCCCCGGCGGCCAGAACGGCACGTTTTGCGACAATCCGCCAAAAGCATTCCAGAGGGGCTTTGCCGGTGCGCGCTTTGTGGTGGGTCACCTTTTCCAGCGCCGCATACGTCCCCTGATCATAAGCACCCACAACGGATGTGCGCGTCATCAGCCGTACATTGTCCATGCTGCGCAATTCGGCCAGGATACTCTCGGCCCAGTCTGAACCAGCCATGTCATCAACGGTTTCGCTCTCTGCCAACAACCGCCCGCCCATGCGCGAATCTTCGTCTGCCAGAATCACATCCGCCCCGGCCCGACCTGCGGCCAGCGCCGCCATCAACCCCGTGGGTCCCGCCCCAATCACCAGCAGATCGCAAAAGGCATAGGCTTTTTCATAGCGATCCGAATCTGCTTCCCCCGACAGCGCGCCCAGACCGGCAGCCCGCCGGATCATCGGCTCATAGATTTTCTCCCAGAATGCAGCTGGCCACATGAAGGTCTTGTAATAGAACCCCGCGCCAAAGAACGGGGCCGCAAGATCATTCACCGACATCACGTCCAGATCCAACGACGGCCAACGGTTCTGGCTCGACGCCTCCAACCCTTCAAAAATCTCCTGCACCGTGGCGCGCATGTTGGGCTCGCGATTGGTGCCCGATCCAATGGTCACCAACGCGTTGGGCTCTTCGCTCCCCGCACTCAACACACCGCGCGGGCGGTGGTATTTGAACGACCGCCCCATCAGATGCACATCATTGGCCAACAGTGCCGACGCCAGAGTGTCCCCCTCCAGGCCCATATAATCACGCCCGTCAAAGCGGAACGAAACGCTCGCCGCACCGGCGGTCAGCCCCTTGCCTGCAATTCTCATCGCGGACCTCCCAGATCGGCGTCTTGGGCCAATTGCGACCCCAGCATTTCATGGGTCGCGACATTGCGCTCCACAACAACCCAGGACCCACATCCCATCTCGTGATACCACAGCTCCGTGAGCGGGCCCGCCGGATTGTCCCGCAGATTCACATATTCATGCCATTGCTCTATCGGTGCATCCGCGGCCGGGCGCTGCAACGCAGCACCTTGATAATAGAACTCGCGGCGATCACGCTCACCGCAAACTGGACAGGTGACCCTCATGCGCCGCGCTCCTTCTTCATCTCGCCACAAAAACTCCGGGAGTGAGGCCGCATGGCCGAGGGGGCAGCGCCCCCCGCCCCGGTCGCGTCACATCGATCAATGCAGGTTATGTTGTGCACCGGTCCCCTCCTCATCCATCAGGTCATAGCCGGTCTCGAACCGGTCCAACTTGAATTTTGTGGCCGCGTCATGCGGCCGGTCCGTGGCGATCAGATGGGCAAAGCAATGGCCAGACGCCGGGGTCGCCTTGAACCCGCCATAACACCAGCCGGCGTTCAGATAGAGCCCGTCGATATGCGTTTTGTCGATGATCGGTGAGCCGTCCGGCGTCATGTCCATGATCCCACCCCAACTGCGCAGCAAACGCGCCTTGGCCACGGCCGGTACCATGGCAACACAGGTCTCCATCGTGTGCTCGACCATCGGCAAATTGCCCCGCGCCGCATAGGAGCTGTAGAAATCCAGGTAGGAACCGAACACCAACCCGCCCTTGTCCGACTGACTGATATACAGATGCCCTTCGGCAAAGGTGATCACATGGTCGATGATCGGTTTCAGCCCCTCAGACACAAACGCCTGCAACACATGGCTTTCGACAGGCAGGCGCATCCCCGCCATGGCCGCCACCTGACCGGATCGACCCGCCGCAGCCATGGCGACCTTTTTGGCCCGGATCGGCCCGCGTGAGGTCTGCACCCCGACGACTTTGCCGTTTTCAATGTCGATGCCGGTGACTTCGCAGTTCTGGATCAGGTCCACCCCACGTTGATCGGCACCACGGGCAAAACCCCAGGCCACCGCATCATGGCGCGCGGTGCCAGCCCGGCGCTGCAAAAGCGCACCCATGATCGGAAACCGGTTGTTGTCATAATTCAGGAACGGCACCATCTCCCGCAGCTGTTCGCGGCTGACCAGTTCAGCATCATCGCCTTGGTTGACGATGGCATTGCCGCGGCGCACCGCCCCGTCACGTTGGCCATCATTGTGATACAGGTTCAAAATCCCGCGCTGGGACATCATCGCGTTATAGTTCAGGTCCTGTTCCAACCCTTCCCACAGCTTCAGGGAATGGGAATAGAATTCGGAATTGCCCGGCAAAAAGTAGTTGGCCCGCACAATCGTGGTGTTGCGCCCGACGTTACCGCCCCCCAGATACCCTTTTTCCAGGACCGCGATGTTGGTCAGCCCGTGTTCCTTGGCCAGATAATATGCCGTGGCCAAACCATGGCCACCGCCACCGATGATCACTGCGTCGTATTCCGCCTTGGGCTGCGGATCACGCCAATGGGGTTTCCACCCCTTGTTGCCGGTCAACCCTTCTTTGAAAACACGCCAGCCTGAAAACCGCATGATCACTCTCCCCTTCGAACCCGAACCCCCAAGAGCGCGCGACGCGCCCGGTTCGCCCTCAACCTGTTGTCCCCCACCCATACCGGTCAGAGCAAGTAGATTTCGACGTCGACGTCACACGAACTAACCACATATGTCTAGTGCTAATTCCGTCACAGCATGTCGCAAAATAATCATGGTGACAAATTTCGGGAAACAGACGGGCCGCTGTAGTCGGATCTGGAGCAAGTTGCACATCTGGATGGATGAGGAACTGCTGGATGGTTGGGCCGGCTTCGTCACCAACAGCAGAATCGGGGATGCGCCCAGGCGACCCGATGTATTGAACCAAATCCCGCCGCCTAAGAATGCACAGACCTGGAACCCGACAGACGACGGAACCTGTGCCCGCAATGGCTCGGTCAATGCGTTGCAATATCCGGGCCGCAGCTGTGGCAACGTTGGGGCGGATGCCACCGCCACAGCCGCGTTGAACCGAAGATGCACTGTCTGAAACTCCTTGGCCAATCAAGGATGGCCAGGGGGTTTGAAAAGAAGGTCGCGGAAATCCAGATCCGCATCGCAGTCCTGAACCGCAGGTACGGATTTTGATATACCCATCACTGAGCCCGAAGGCTAAATCCGTCTGGGTTATGGGAGAGACCGAACATCACCCGAAGTGCGCAGCAAAGCCCCCGCAGCTGAACCACAAAGATCCCGCCCAAATGGTCCGTGCAAAACGCGCCCTGTGTTGCAATGGTCCCGCAGCGGGACCGGAGCCGTGGCAGCCTTGGGCATCTCCGACCTGTCGCGCCAAGAGACAATCCCGCAGGAGGCATTCAAGATGATGGAGCGACCGGTGGACCCGCGAGTTTTGGGAACCACGCGCGCATTATGGGCGGTTGGCAGCAGTGGGTAAGCGATCTGTGGATGATCTTTTAACCAGGAAAAAGATCGGGCTTGTCAGGTGGTCTTCAGGCCGAAACACCCCAGGCCGATCGCCTCCTTTTGTGGGACACTTTTCCTTTGTCCCAGCAGCGCTTGCGCGCCAGATGGCAGATTTGAGGATCACAGTGGCTGCGCGCGCCCGATCACGAAACTCTTAACTACGAAACTCTGTCAGCCACCTTTTCAAGGATCTGCAAAGAACATGGCAGAAACCCGACGAGAAAAGGCTATCCCGAAATGTGGCAGCATTGGCCGCGGCCAATCGGACGGGCCTAATCAGGATACCATGAGCACCATTGCCCAAGCCGCAGGGGCGGGCTCGTAAGAAGGTTTCAGTTTGGAAATCGAAACCGGCGCACCAGAAATCCTGCGCGCCGGTTTCCTATCGTTGTTTTCAGGCTTACAGCCCTTTGGCCCGGTAGCTCTTGGCCACCTTGTCGATGGACACCAGATAGGCGGCGGTGCGCAGGTCGGTGACATCGGCCCGGCTGTGCCAGACCTCGCGCATCGATTGATAGGCGATCCGCATCGTATCATCGAGCCCGGAGCGCACCAGCTCCAGCTCTCCTGCGCCGCGAAGGTATTTCTGTTTGAAATCCGGCGAAGGGGACCAAGCCTTGCCCATGGCATCGCTCAGGCTCTCCAGTTGATCCACCACCAACTGATGACGCGCCTCTTCCTGGCGGCGCTGCATCCGGCCAAAGCGGATATGGCTGAGGTTCTTGACCCATTCGAAATAGGACACCGTCACACCGCCGGCATTGGCGTACATGTCCGGAATGATCACAGTGCCTTTCTGGCGCAGGATATCATCCGCCCCTGCAGTCACCGGGCCATTTGCTGCTTCGATAATCAGGGGGGCCTTGATCCGGTCCGCGTTGGACAGATTGATCACCCCTTCCAGAGCCGCCGGAATCAGAATGTCGCATTCTTCCTCCAAAACGGCCGCGCCTTCGGCGGAATGGGTCGCATCCGGGAATCCTGAGACCCCGCCATGTTTGACGATCCAGTTGCGCACCCCTTCGACGTCCAGCCCATCGGGATTAAACAACGCACCATCGCGTTCGATAATGCCGGTCACCCTGCACCCATCTTCTTCGCTCAGGAATTTGGCGGCGTGATACCCCACATTGCCCAACCCCTGAACAATGACCCGCTTGCCATCCAGCGTGCCGGTCAGTCCGGCCTTTTCCATGTCGCGCGCGTCACGAAAGAACTCATGTAGGGCGTATTGCACCCCGCGCCCTGTCGCTTCGGTCCGGCCCTGGATCCCGCCGGCATTGATCGGCTTGCCCGTGACACAGGCGCGCCCGTTGATGTCCGTCGTGTTCATGCGCATGTATTGATCCGAGATCCACGCCATTTCCCGTTCCCCTGTCCCCATGTCGGGTGCAGGCACGTTTTGCGAGGGATGGATGAGATCCCGTTTGATCAGCTCATAGGCAAACCGGCGGGTGATCTGTTCCAGTTCATGTTCATCATATTGGCGCGGATCAATGCACAATCCGCCTTTGGACCCGCCAAAGGGTGCCTCGACCAGGGAACATTTATAGGTCATCAGCGCCGCCAGCGCTTCGACCTCGTCCTGGTTGACGGAGGGGGCGAAACGAATTCCGCCCTTGACCGGTTCCATATGTTCCGAATGCACGGATCGATACCCGGTAAACGTCTGGATCTGCCCCCGCAGGCGCACCCCGAACCGCACGGTATAGGTCGCATTACAAACCCGGATTTTCTCTTCCAAACCTGGTGGCAAATCCATCAGGGCAACCGCCCGATTGAACATCAAATCCACGCTCTCGCGGAAACTCGGTTCGTTGGCTCGCTGCATTCGGCAATTCTCCGTTGTTGAGGGGCAGGTCTCTTCTCAGAATGATTTTGTTCGACTCGGACCTTGTTCAGAATGTCTGTCCTACTATGACAACTTTCTTAAGAAGTGCGACCAATTTAGGCATTCCAAAAACTGAAAGTAAGACTTTGGACGCTCCCAAGACGCTGAATACCAGCGATTCGACCCTTCTGTCCCCGAACCGGAAACAGCAGACTGTCGATGTGCGGAATGTAAATTAAACACCCGGTAATTCACCACATTTCGCACAGATTTTGCCCAAATTCGGCCATGTTCCACAGGCAAAAAGTCGGAGACTAAGTGTATCTATTGCTTGCTTGCCCGATGCGGGTGGAAGAGGTCCCGATGTGTGTCCGTTACCTATTTGAAAAGGGGAATTCTGTGCGTCCACGCACCAGATTTCTCAACAAAATATCGGCTCACGGCAAACGCTTTGCGCGTGAAGAAGACGGAACTCTGCTGATTTTCGGCGTCTATGTGTTCCTGATGATTCTCATGATGGGCGGCATCGGAATTGACATGATGCGGTTCGAACGTGACCGCACCAATCTGCAATATACGCTGGACCGCGCGGTGTTGGCCGCGGCGGACCTTGATCAGACATTGGACCCGACCGATGTGGTCAACGACTATTTTGCCAAGGCGGGTTTGTCCGAATACCTATCTGGCGTGACCGTCTCAGAAGGTTTGGGATTCCGGAATGTGAACGCCACCGCCTCGGCCGACATCAAAACCCAGTTCATGCATATGGCCGGCGTCGATACGCTGTCTGCTCCTGCAACCAGCACAGCCGAAGAAAGCATCGGCAGCGTCGAAATCTCCCTGGTACTGGATGTGTCCGGGTCGATGAATTCGAACAGCCGTCTGACCAACCTCAAAAGCGCAGCGCGGGATTTCGTTGATCAGATGGTCGACAACACCGAAGACGGCAAGCTGTCGATGTCCATTGTTCCCTATGCCACCCAGGTGTCTTTGCCCGCAGAGTTCCTGGACCGGTTCAACGTCACCACCGAACACAGCTATTCCCATTGCGTGAATTTTGACGCTGTCGATTTCGACACCACCGAAATTGACGACAGCGTTGCGTTGGAACGCACCATGCATTTCGATATCTGGACACGTGGCAATTACAGCAGCCACGACCGGCGCCCCTATGGCGGCACAGTGAGTTACCCGATCTGCGAAGACTCCGGTGCCCGAGAGGCGTTGATCATGCAAAAGGATCGAAACGAGCTCAAGAATTACATCACAAACCTGTCGGCGCGTGGCAATACGTCCATCGACCTGGGGATGAAGTGGGGCACTGCCCTGCTGGATCCCAGTGTGCGCAGCGCCACCAATGCGATGATCGGTGACGGCCTTGTCCCCTCTGATTTTGCCGCCCGTCCCAGCGCCTTTAACGACTCGGATACGCTGAAGATCATCGTGTTGATGACAGATGGGCAGAATACGTCGCAATACTATGTGGATGACGATTATCGCACGGGCGGTTCCACAGTCTGGTGGAATGAAACAGCCCAAAGATATTCCGTCAGAAACCCGGCAAACGGTTTGTACTACTGGAAAAACGCAACGGACAGAGGCGACTCCGGAGATCTGGAAGCCGTTTCAAATTGGCAAGACCATCCGTATGGTAACGGCACATATACCAAATGTACTAGCTATCATTATTACTATGGATGCTATGACACCGAAGACGACCAACCCGAAAGCGGTTCATCGTATGAGTTGAGTTTTGCCGAACTCTGGGCCCGTACACCGGTCCAATTTGTCTGGAAAAGTATCATGGATCCGTGGATGGGCTATTATGACGCCCGCGACGAATGGTATTACGATGTGCGCCGCTATGTGAATTCCAGCACCAAGAATTCCCGCACCAAAGACATCTGTGATACGGCCAAGGACGCTGGGGCGATCGTGTTCACCATCGGTTTCGAAGCCCCCTATTCCGGCCAGGCCGTGCTGGCAGATTGTGCCAGCTCGGACGCCCATTACTTTGATGTGGACGGGTTGGAGATCTCCGAGGCCTTTTCGTCGATCGCATCGTCAATCCGCAAGTTGAGGTTGACCCAATGAGTATTGGTAAAAAGTTGCTGTCACGCCTCCCGCTCGGGCGGTTCGCCCGCGCCGAAGATGGCTCGGCTACCGTTGAATTTGCGATCACGTTTCCGGCGATGCTGTTTTTCCTGCTGTCGGGTGTGGAACTGGGGTTTGTCACCTTGCACCACGCCAGCCTTGAACGGGCGCTGGACATGACGGTGCGGGACATTCGCCTGGGCACCGGGTCAGCCCCCCAGCACGATGAGATCAAGGATCTGATCTGTGTTCGGGCCGGGTTCATCGAAAACTGTAGTGCGAACCTGAAGCTGGAAATGGTGTCGATGGATCCGTTCAACTGGACCGGGTTGGACACGGACGCCGATTGTACCGATGCATCCGAAGAAGTGGCTCCGGTGCGCAGTTTCGTCAACGGCCAGTCAAATGAACTGATGATTTTGCGCGCCTGCGCCAAAATTGATCCAATTTTCCCGACAACGGGTTTGGGTCAGAACATGGTCAAGGACGCCGCCGGGCAATACGCTCTGGTGTCGACCTCGGCCTTTGTTCAGGAACCGAGGTGATCTGATGTTGAAACGGCTCCTACAACGGCTCAGGGATTTTGCCCAACGCACCGACGGGAATGTGTCCGTGGAGTTCGTCCTGGCCATGCCCATGGTGTTCTGGTCCTTTATGGCCGTCTATGTCTTTTTTGACGGATACCGCCAGAGCACGGTGAATCTGAAATCCGCCTATACGATCAGCGATTTGCTGTCGCGTGAAACCAATGCGGTGGATGACGATTACATCGACAGCATGTATTCGCTGCTGCAGGTTCTGACACGGTCGCGTTCCGTGAGCAGGCTTCGCGTGACCGTCGTCCGCTGGGACGAAGATGACGCGCGCTACTATGTCGATTGGTCCGAAGCGCGTGGCTATGAAACCGTTCTGACCAATGCCACAATCAGCGGCTTTGAAGACGATCTGCCAATCATGCCAGACAACGAACGGGTCATTCTGGTCGAAACCCGCAATGTCTTTGTGCCATTGTTCAATGTCGGCATGGAAGACAAGAACCTGGATAACTTTGTCTTTTCACGCCCCAGATTTGCCCCCAAGCTGGACTTTGACGGACCATTGTCAGGCGGCGATGACCACGATGATTTGACCGGCGGGGACGTTTGACGTCACCCGAAACCGATACGACGGCGGGTCACCTTGGCAGTGGCCCGTTTTCTTTTTGATACAGTATCGCCGCGAGAATTTCGGCCATGGCCTTGCCCTGGGCACCCGGCGTCACCCCACCGACGCCGATCCGTCGCCCCATACGCCACCACAACCCGGGTTGCCAGACACGACCGTTCGATGATCGGGTCCGCACCAAAAACCCATGCGATGGTTTGAACGCAAAGAACCCGCGATCAATCCCGTCGATATCCTCAATCTCGGCAATCAGGGTTCCGTCCGAGCAGCGCAATTGCGTGTGCGTCAGCTCGATGGAATGTTCCGTCGCCTGCCACATCCGGACCGCGCTCCACAGCGCACCAACCCCGACCACCAGCAGAAACACCAGCCATTCGGGTTCAGGCGGCGAGGAAAGCGCCACATAAAGCACGGCGCTGCCCACCGACCCCAGCATCCCGACCCCCATGATCCGGCGCGGCGCAGATGCTTTCATTGTTGCCAGTATTTCGTCCGACATGTCCCTGCTCCCGGTCATATTCTGTTGTCACATACCGGGGCCATACCGCGAAACCGCCGGGACGAACAGCCCCGGCGCAGGATCCATTGGGGCAGTCCCGCAGGAATGCCCGACAGACGCGGGTGCCTATTCGGCCGCCGCACGCCGGATCTTGACCTCGTATCCCGGCTCTTCTGGTTCATCGTCAATCAGTTCCGTCGGAAACCCCGGCGCGGTAATCGACAGGCCCGTGGCCTCCTCCAGCCGTTCGATCATCCGATCGGATTGGGCGCGCTCGCCATAGCGACGTTGGCCGTCCTTCATCATCTCGATCATCACCGGAGACAATTCCAGCGGTACGTTGTTGCGATCCGCCAGGGTCTGGAACAGGCCAATGTCCTTCATCACCAGATCCATGGTGAAATTCACATCCCGCGATCCGGACAGGATCAGCTGGCTTTCGGTCTCATGCGCGAATGAATTCCCTGACGACATGGCAATCGCTTCGTAGGTCATTCCCAGATCCATGCCGCAGGCCTTCATTACCGTCAGCGCCTCGCAGACCGACAACAGGTTAATATTGGCCAGATAGTTGGTCATCACCTTGAGAATGCTGGAATTCCCAATCTCACCCACATGCAGAATCCGGCGACCCATCTTGGTCAGCAGCGGCAGGATCCGGTCAAAGGTTTCGCGTTCGCACCCGGCATAGATCGAGATATTTCCTGTATCTGCTCGGTGGCATCCCCCTGACACCGGACAGTCCACCGGATGACCGCCCCGTTCAGTGACCAACGCACCAAGACGTTTGACCTCGGCCACATCCGTGGTCGACATCTCCATCCAGATTTTGCCCGCCGTGACTTCCGGCAGCATCTCCTGCACCACTGCATCCGACGCCGCAGGCGACGGCAGGCATGTGATGACCGCATCACAGTCGCGCATCATCTGTGCCGGGCTTCCTCCGGCCTTGGCCCCCCGATCAACAAAGCTCTGCACCAGGTCCGCATCCAAATCGTGGACACATAGATCCACGCCATTGCGCAACAGCGATCCAGAGAGCTTGCCGCCTACATTGCCCAGGCCGATGAAGCCAACTTTCAGATCGGTACCCATCGCGTTCTCCTCATATCCGCGGGATTTCTTTATTACACCGGGCTAACTTGACCTTCGTTAAAAGAAAAACGAATAATAAAGCGATCTGACCCCTAAATTATTTGTGACATATGTCCGATCTTCCCAATCTTATCTGGCTGCGTGCCTTCGAAGCTTCGGCCCGGTTGCGCAGTTTTACCGCCGCAGCTGATGAGCTGGGCCTGACCCAGGCCGCCGTCAGCCACCAGATCCGCAGTCTCGAAAAGAACTTTGGCGTGACTCTTTTCATCCGGCGGGCCCGGCATCTGGAACTGACCGAAATCGGCCACGCGTATTACCCATCCATTTCCCAGGCCTTGGATGACATTGCCTATTCAACGCGCGGGCTGATTGGTCCCGGATCCGCGCCGGCCGTTACCTTGCGGGTGCCGATTTCGACGGCTGTTTTGTGTGTTGCGCCGCGATTGGGCGCTTTTCACGCGACGCATCCCAACATACGGGTCCGGCTGGTCTCGGCCGTCTGGGCCGACAGCACATCCGATACCGAGGTGGATATTGACGTGCGATTGGGACCATCCAGCTGGTTTGATCGTCGGGCGCATCTGCTGTCGACCGAAACCGTCATCCCGGTGGCCAGCCCCACCCAGGCCCCACAGCTGACTCGACTGACAGACCTGTTTTCGCAAACCCTGATTCACATACATGGCAACCAGGATCACTGGTTGCGCCTGTCCAAACACCAGAACATACCCTTGGAGGACCGGAAAACCGCGCTTTTTGTCGACACGACACTGGCCGCGATCGAGCTGGCTGCATCAGGAGCAGGCGCAGCAATGGTCATGCGGCGATACGCAGAAATGCCGTTTGCGCAAAACCGGCTGGCACAGGTCGGAGCGGCTGAGATCCCCATGGGTCAGGGGCATTATCTGATGCCCACCGTTGGCGAGAGACCAAAAACCAACGAAGTCACCCTTGTAAGGGATTGGATCACGTCGGTCTTTGAAGCATGAAATACATCTCTTGCGCCCAGTATTTTCCCCCGATACGGTCACCACATGGCATGGCCCCAGAACACTCCTCCACACCGCGATGACGATGCCCGCGCCGGGATCGACGTCACCGATGATTTCGAACGATTTTCTCAACGCAACGACGTTTTTACCCGGGCGTTCTGGGATGATCGGGTAAAATCCAAACACACCAAAAAATTCTTTTCTTCCTACCGGATGGAAGCCGCGCCACGCCGCGGTGACGGGTTCACCCAACGCGACTTTGCCCTGCGCAATGCCGCTTGGCTGATTTCAGACATTGTTTCCAATCGCAAAGCATCCGAGGGGCTGCGCGAAGGGTTTCAGGCACCGATCCAACCCGACACTCCGGTGGCCTCGGACGCGCTGGAGATCGACGATCCGGCCAAGATGTCGGTGGAAATCAAACGGATTTCCAAATTCTTTGGTGCCGACCTCTGTGGCATTACAGACTTTGATGAACGCTGGCTCTACAGCGCCCGGGTTGACGCACGCGATTTCTCCGAAGCGCCGCATGAACTGCCCCAAGGATTGAATTCCGTCATCGTGCTGGGCCACGAAATGGACAAGGATCTGGTGGCCACCTACCCATCCGCCCTGGCAGGAGCGGCAACCGGTCGGGAATACAGTCACGAAGCTGCGATCGTGATGCAGCTTGCTGCCTACATTCGAAACCTCGGCTACGAAGCGGTGCCCTCGATGAACGACACCGGCCTGGTGATTCCCTATGCGGTCAAGGCGGGTCTAGGGGAATACGCCCGCAACCAGATGGTGATAACACCCGAATTCGGACCTCGGTTGCGGTTTTCAAAAATCTTCACCAATCTGCCGCTTTCTCATGATGTTGCTCAACCGCGTGGCGTAAAGTCCTTTTGTGACATCTGCACCAAATGCGCAGACGCCTGCCCGGTCAAGGCGTTGCCCTTTGGTCCCCCAGAGGTGGGCGGGCACAATGTGTCAGCCATCAAAGGCGTCCGAAAATGGACGTCGGACGCTGAAAAGTGCTTCTCCTTTTGGGCCAAAATGGCCTCGGATTGCGCAATCTGCATGCGGGTTTGCCCTTTTAACCGGGACTATGACCGCCTGCGGGATAGATTATGGTTGAAGCTGGCCTTGTCTCCGCTGCGCAAGCTGGCGCTGCGGTTGAGCAAAGGGCATGGAGCCCGGACCAAACCGGGAGACTGGTGGGCTCCGGCCAACCGCTCCCCAAAACGCGACCAAGAGTTTTAGAAAAAACTCTTGGCAAATTTCTTAGATAAGAAATTTGCGCCTGGGACGACCGAAGGCGCGACGGATCAAACCGCATAGACAATTTCAAGCTGGCTCAGCCCCTTTAACCGATGGGCCCCACAGCTTCGTCCGGGTATCCGCAACCGGGTTCTGAACTGCGAAAACACCAGCAAAGGTTCGTCCAGGCTGCTGCAAAGCCCTGCCAATCGTGCGACCAAATTCACGTCCCGGCCAATCACCGTGTAATCCAGCCGCATTCCGGCCCCGACATTTCCAAAGGCCACCTCGCCAGCATGAAGGGCGATTCCGACGTCGAAGGTGGGTTCTCCGCTGCGCTGTCTCACTCGGGCCAATACTTCCCGGGCCGCGACCAGCGCACGTTCACAGGCATCCTCTTCGCCGTCCTGGACCCGAAAAATGGCCAGCACACCGTCCCCCATGAATTTCAAGACCTCACCGCCCGCCTCTTCGACAGGTGGCACAACACAATCAAAATAGGCGTTCAACAGATCGGTGGCCGCGCGGGCGCTCATCTCGGCCGTCAGTTCTGTAAACCTGCGCATGTCGGCCAACAGGATCACCGCACGGATGTGCATGACGTCGCCGCGATGCACGTCGCCAGACAGGATGCGCCTGTGCGGTTCCTCCCCTACATAGATCCGCAACACCTCTTGCATGGAGCGTGAGGTCGCCAGAATATCCTGACAGGCCGCCAGCGCCGGGAAAACCGCGCGCAAGAAGGCCAGATCCGTTTTTGAAAATCCCTCAGGTGCACGGGTGGCAAAACTGAAAGTGCCGTTGCGCCCCATCTTCATAAAGACAGGGGCCATCACATATTGGGTGTACCCGTCCTGTTTCAGTTCGGCCACGATCCCATATCTATCATCTGGCGTTTCCGGCAGCCACAAATCGACCCATTGGCCTGTGCGGTGCACGTCTGCGGCCGGAGAATGCGCATAGCCTTCGCCGCTATCGTCTGAGTATGGAAACAGAAAACTGCGTGTCCCCTTGCCCAGCTCCCAGAACCGGGCGCTTGCCACGGCTTCGGCATGCAGGAGCGACACAATGGACGTGGCTCGTTCCAACGGAACCCCTGCGGCGCGGATGCGTTCGGACATGGCAATCAGCACATCATCGGCATCTGCCAGGAGCAGGGCTTCGCCCAGCATGAAATCAATCAACTCCAAGGCTGCCACCAACGTGTCAGACGGCAAACTGGCCAGAATTTCCGATGAACGGGTCATGCCTCCAGGATACCCTGATGTCATCCAACCCGACAAGGGACCTGTGCAAACCTGCACACAGCCCCTGCCCGCGGGACTGTTGTTTCGGACCAACGCAGCGATACGTATAGAACAACCACAGTCACAGGAGACACCACCATGTCCATCCGCCCCGTTCTGGAAACACGCCCGGCCCACCCCACGCTCGAAGGGGCTGGCGTCAAGCTGCACCGCGCGTTCGGCTTTCAGGATCCGACCGAATTGGATCCCTTCCTGTTGTTTGACGATTTTCGCAATGACCGCCCCGAGGATTTTGCCAAAGGCTTTCCGTGGCACCCCCATCGCGGCATTGAAACGATCACATATGTGTTGTCAGGCAGCGTCACCCATGAGGATTCTCTAGGCAACACCGGAGCCCTGGGTGCAGGAGACGTTCAGTGGATGACTGCTGGTTCCGGAATCATGCACCAGGAAATGCCAACGGCCAGCGCGACCGGCCAGATGCATGGCTTTCAGCTCTGGGGCAATTTACCCGCAGCGCAAAAAATGACCGACCCGCGGTATCAGGACGTCCAGGCCAAAGAGATTCCGCATGTCATTGATGACGACGGTACATTGGTCAAAATCATCGTGGGATCCTTCTGGGGCAAGACTGGCCCGGTCGACGGAATCGCGGCCGATCCACAATATTTGGACGTGACCATCCCGGCAGGGGTGCGCAAGACGCTGCCCATCGACACCTATCGCCGCGCTTTTGCCTATGTGTTCGAAGGGGCCGGTGCCTTTGTCGATGCCGCACGCCCGACCGGTGTGTTGTTGGAAAAGGAAGTCCTGGGGCAAGAGCTCAACATCCGAGACATGTCCGGGAACCGCACATTGGTGCGATTTGGCAGCGGGGATGAGATCACTGTTCAGGCCGGACCAGAGGGGGTGCGGTTTCTGCTGATCACCGGTGCCCCGATCCAGGAACCTGTGGCCTGGCACGGCCCCATCGTGATGAACACCCGCGACGAATTGAAGACTGCCATGCAGGACTTGCGCAATGGGACTTTTATCAAGGCTGCTCACTGAACCCAGGTGCGCCCCGGACGTTCAGTTCGGGGCGACCACCTTGTGCACCATGTCCCAATAGATCGCTTCGACCTGATCCAGCGACAAACGCCCGCCCGCCCGATACCAGGTATTGACCCCGTTCAGCATCGCGATCACCGCCAAGGTGGCGATTTTTGTGTCGGGCACATGGAACACACCCTGATCGACCCCCGCCTTCAGGATCATCTCCAGCGCGTCTTCATATTGACCACGCAGGGTTTCGATTTCTGTGAAATTCTCCGGCGACAGGTTGCGCAGCTCCATATAGGCGATGAACACCGCATCGGCGCGTTCCAAATGGAACCGGATGTGAAACCCCGTGAACACGCGCAGTTGCTCCATCGCATCTACCGGCAGATCCTGACCGCGCCACGTGGCAAGAAGGTCCTGCATGTGGCCCCGCATCAGCCCAAACAACATGCTTTGTTTGTCGGGCGTGTAATTGTACAACGCGCCCGCTTGCACACCGACCTCTTTGGCGATCTGGCGCATGGATACCGCAGCATAGCCATGCTGAGCAAACAACCTGAGCGCCGCTGTCTGGATACGCGGTCCGGTGATATCGGAATGGGAACCTTGGGTACGTGCCATGGCGTCACGCTATCTGAACAGATGTTCAGAAAAAACCCCTGCTTGCGCCTTTTGTCTCAAAAGGGCATCAAGATCCCGAGAAACGAGGAAACAAACGTCATGCATTCTGGTCGCCTGCCCGCCACTTTGGTGCTTGCCTGCACTGTTGCCATGATCGGATGCACCCGCGTGCCCGAAATCGAAGAACGGGTTTCCGACGACATGAGAAATGCCGATTATCCTGAATTGGTGACACTGGACAGCGCGCTGGAAACGCTTCCGCGCCCAAATCAGGCCGGGCAGGAATTGGAACAGGCTCTAGCGGCACGCAGTGCCCGATTACAGCGACGCGCCGATCAGCTGCGCAGCACGACCCAATAAACGCCTGATGATCTCCCGTTGACTTCTTATGGCCACGGTTGCTGAAAAATCGCGGTTTCCCACCCCCTGCCCCGACCCGCGACGTTGCACCCATGCGTCGAACCCGCTAAGGCGGTTCCAAGACCCGGTTCAGGCCGAATACGGTCCCCTAATCAACTACTCATAAGGACTTTCCACCATGTCTCAGCCCCTTCGTCTTGGTATTGCAGGTTTGGGCACGGTCGGCGTCGGCGTCGTCAAGATTGTCCGCCGTCAGGCTGCCATGCTGGAGGCCCGAACTGGCCGGTCCGTTCAAATTGTGGCGGTGAGCGCCCGCGACGCCTCCAAGGACCGCGGTGTGGGTCTGGGCGGATATGCCTGGGAAACCGACCCGGTCGCACTGGCCAAACGTGATGACATCGACGTGTTCGTCGAACTGATGGGGGGCCACGAAGGCGCGGCCAAGGACGCGACCGAGGCCGCATTGGCAACTGGCAAGGATGTGGTCACCGCCAACAAGGCGTTGCTGGCCCATCATGGCCAGGCGTTGGCCGAACAGGCCGAAGCTGCTGGCCGGGTGATCCGGTTCGAAGCCGCCGTCGCCGGTGGCATCCCTGTGATCAAATCCCTGACCGAAGGGCTGGCAGGGAACGAAATAACCCGCGTCATGGGCGTGATGAATGGCACCTGCAACTATATCCTCACCCGGATGCAGGACGCGGGGCTGCCCTATGACGACGTATTCGAAGAAGCCAACCAACTGGGCTATCTCGAAGCCGATCCGACACTGGACGTTGGCGGCATTGACGCAGGGCACAAGCTGTCGCTGCTATCGTCGATCGCATTTGGTGCCAAGGTGAACTTTGACGGGGTCGAGCTGGAAGGCATCCAGAGGATTTCGATCGAAGACATCGACCAGGCTGCCAGCATGGGTTTCAAGATCAAACTGCTGGGCGTGGCGCAGTTGTCGGGCCGTGGCCTGGAACAGCGCATGTCGCCATGTCTGGTGCCCGCCGACAGCCCACTGGGTCAGCTGAAGGGCGGCACCAACATGGTGGTGATCGAAGGCGACGCAGTGGAACAGATTGTTCTACGCGGACCCGGTGCCGGCGAGGGCCCCACGGCCAGCGCCGTGATGGGTGACATCTGCGACCTTGCGCGCGGGTTTCGGGTCGCGACCTTTGGTCAGCCCGCCGAAACGCTCAAGGACATCGAAGCTGCCAGTTCGAACTCCCCTGCTCCCTATTATGTCCGTCTGCTGCTCGAAGATCGCCCCGGTGCCATGGCCAAAGTCGCCACCGCCCTGGGGGATGCAGGTGTCAGCATCGACCGGATGCGTCAGACCCAACACGACGACCAGCAGGCCCCTGTGATCATCGTCACCCACAAGACCCAACGTCGCGATCTGGACGCGGCGCTGGAAGCCATGCACGGCACCGGCGTCATGGCCGGGGACCCTGTGGCCCTGCGGATCGAAACCGTCTGACCGCGCAATATTCCCTGTGGCAGGCTGGTTTCTGCCACAGGAACCGTCATTTCACCGCGTGAACCATCAGTTTTGCGCAAACATGCTTGAGAATCCCGGCCCGCTTGCGCTAGAGGGGCTGGAACCCAATCTGCAAGGACTTTTCTATGTCTCCCCAAGCCGAATTTCATGACCGCATGCTTTCCCTTGGCCTGGCCCGTGTGGCTGAACAGGCTGCCCTGGCATCTGCCAAACTGGTGGGGCGTGGAGACGAGAAAGCCGCCGATCAGGCCGCGGTCAACGCCATGCGCGAACAGTTGAACCTGCTGGACATCGCAGGAGTCGTGGTCATCGGCGAAGGCGAACGGGACGAAGCACCGATGCTGTTCATCGGCGAAGAAGTGGGCACCGGCAACGGTCCCGGCGTCGATATCGCCCTGGACCCGTTGGAAGGCACCACGCTGACCGCCAAGGACATGCCCAATGCGCTGACCGTCATCGCCATGGGCCCACGCGGGTCGATGTTGCACGCGCCGGACACCTATATGGACAAACTGGCCATCGGCCCCGGTTATGCCGACGGCGTCGTATCCCTGGACATGACGCCCGCCGAACGGGTTCAGGCGCTGGCGGCTGCCAAGGGTTGTGACGCCTCGGACATCACCGTCTGTATTCTGGAACGCCCCCGCCACGAAGAAATGATCGCCGAAGTGCGCTCTACGGGTGCCGCAATCCGCCTGATCACCGATGGCGACGTCGCAGGCGTCATGCACTGCGCCGAAAGCGATGTGACCGGCATCGACATGTACATGGGCCAAGGCGGCGCACCTGAAGGTGTTCTGGCCGCGGCAGCGCTGAAATGCATGGGCGGGCAGATCTATTGCCGCCTGGTGTTCCGCAATGACGACGAACGCGGCCGTGCCGCCAAGGCCGGGATCACCGACCTGGACCGGATTTATTCGCGCGACGAAATGGTCACCCAAGATGTGATCTTTGCCGCGACCGGTGTCACCGGCGGTACCTTGGTGCCTGGCATCAAACGCGAACCCGGATGGGTGGAAACCACCACATTGCTGATGCGTTCAAAAACCGGATCCGTGCGTCGCATGAGCTATCGCACACCGGTTTGATCCCTGATCACGCGGGAAAGCGGCTTGCGCCGCTGCCTCTGGCAGGGATATTTTTGGCCAGATGAAGGGTCGGATCCGCGAGAGGGTCCGGCCTTTTTACGATGCGGATGGGGGAGCAGGCATGAGTTTTCTAGGTGTGGAGCAATCGCTGAGTGGACGGCGATGGGTGGGACCGGGCGTGGATGTCGAACGGGCGGCCGAAGCCATGGTACAGCAGACCACCCTGCCTCAGGCGGTGTGCCAGGTGCTGGCGCGTCGCGGCGTGCCTGCGATGGAAGCCCAGGGGTTCCTGACCCCGCAGCTCAAGGAGCTGCTGCCCGACCCACGTCGGATGAAAGACATGGACAAGGCCGCCGCGCGGTTCGTACAGGCGGTGCAGCGGCGCGAGCGCATTGCGGTCTTTGCCGATTATGACGTGGATGGCGGCAGCTCGGCAGCGTTGTTGCTGGTGTGGCTGCGCGACATGGGCCATTCCGCAACACTGTATGTGCCGGATCGGATCGACGAAGGGTACGGACCCAACGAGGTCGCAATGCAGGCTCTGGCGCGCGATCACGACCTGATCGTCTGTGTCGATTGCGGCACCTTGAGCCACGGGCCTATCGCCGCCGCCACAGGCGCGGATGTGGTGGTGTTGGACCACCACCTGGGGGGAGAAACCCTGCCCGTTTGTGTTGCGGTGGTGAACCCCAACCGTCAGGACGAAGATGGCGATCTTGGCTATTTCTGCGCTGCGGGCGTGGTGTTCCTGATGTTGGTCGAGGTTCGGCGTCAGATGCGCGAAGCAGGCTTGGGCACTGGTCCGGACCTGATGGCGCTGTTGGATCTGGTGGCGTTGGCCACGGTGGCCGATGTGGCCCCTTTGATTGGGGCCAACCGGGCGCTGGTCCGTCAGGGGCTGAAAGTGATGGCTGCCCGGCAACGACCTGGTCTGGTGGCGCTGGCGGATGTGTCGCGCATGGATTCCAGCCCCAGCCCCTATCATCTCGGGTTCCTGCTGGGCCCTCGGGTGAACGCCGGCGGGCGCATCGGCAAGGCCGATCTGGGCGCGCGATTGCTGGCCTGTGACAACCCGCATGAAGCCGCCGCCATGGCGGAACGGCTGGACCAGCTGAACACCGAACGGCGCGAGATCGAAAACGCAGTGCGCGCCGCCGCTATGGAACAGGCCGAAGAGCGCGGTCTGGACGCCCCTTTGGTCTGGGCTGCTGGCGAAGGTTGGCACCCTGGCGTTGTCGGCATCGTAGCCTCGCGGCTCAAGGAAGCCGCCAACCGCCCCGCCATCGTCATCGGTCTGGATGGGACCGAAGGCAAAGGGTCCGGACGTTCGGTCAGCGGCATCGACCTGGGGGCTGCCATCCAACGCATGGCCAACGACGGTCTGTTGCTAAAGGGAGGCGGTCACAAGATGGCCGCAGGGTTGACCGTGGCACGCGACCAATTGGAACCGGCGATGGCGCGCCTGACGGAATTGCTGGCCAAACAGGGCGCAGATACATTGGGCGCTGCTGATCTGAAGCTGGACGGGGTGATCATGCCCCGTGCTGCCACAATTGATCTGATCGAACAGATCGAACAGGCAGGCCCTTTTGGTGCCGGGGCACCTGCGCCGCGCTATGCGTTGCCTTCGTTGTCGGTGCGTTTTGCCAGGCGTGTGGGCGAAAGCCATCTCAAGCTCAGCCTCGCAGACGGGACAGGCGGCGGGATTGATGCCATTGCGTTCGGTGCCTTTGACACAGCGTTGGGTCCACGGCTCATCGACCATGGTGGTGCCCGGTTTCATTTTGCCGGGCGCATGGAAATCAACACTTGGGGGGGGCGTCAAACCGTGCAACTGCGGCTGGATGATGCGGCACCGGCCTGATGCGGACCGCTTTCAAATTATTTGGATCCAAACTCACTTTTTGCCTTGCGGCACAGACTTGGATTGCCTAAAGAACCGCACACACAGTGGCCCGTTCGTCTATCGGTTAGGACGCCAGGTTTTCAACCTGGAAAGAGGGGTTCGATTCCCCTACGGGCTGCCACTTCTCCCCTGATTGTTATAATTCTGTAGAGCTGCTCTTGGGGCGGTGCGCCATGTTTCTGGGGCCGACTGACACCTGCGCCTAAATTGGCATTTCTCGGACATTCTGCGGCTTGCAGCCCAAGCTGCGCGCGCACGATTTATCTGGTGCAGATAGCGTTGGGTGTCATCGCTGTACGACAGCCTGGGCACCACGTCCGAGATGCGACCATCCTGCCCGCCTGCCAGGCGATCTCATTGGCGCATGCGGTCGGACTCTCATGTCGGGATCTGAGAGATTTTTGAACCTCCCTGCCTCTGGCATTTGCCAGCGATGGCGACGAACTGTGAATGGGTCTGTCCGCCCGTTGGCGCAGATACCTATATGGCTGCGCCAATTGCGGGTGTTGGGACCGTTCCGGCGTGCGGCGTCGCTGTTCGCCAAACCGGCCGATTGCGCGCAACGCAGCACTGTGGGACAGCCTCATCACGTCTGTGCGAAAACATCGCGACCTGGGCTTGCCTTGATCAACGACACCTGTTCACGGAGGTTTTCGTATGACACTTGATCCAACCGACACGGGTGAAGGCCCGGTGACGCAACCAGAAGCGTCGCCTGTGCGATAGGGTCGAAATCGGCGCGAAAATGAGCCGTGCTTTTTACGACGATCAGACGTGCGTCCGATAAATCCAGCCCAAAGTGTTCGAGCAATGCGCAGTCAAGACATTGAAACCTTTGTTCGGAGACGACTACAAAAATCGCATTGGAAGGTCCGACAATTTTCAACAGCGCCGTACGTCCGATGTCGACGGCAATTCCCTTGTACATTTCACCTGTGCAAAGGATGGGAACATCACACAAACGTACAACCTCGAAGGTTGCTGTCTTGCGGGTCAGTCCCGGAATTTGAGTATTTTGACCAACAACATGGTCAAAGTGGTCTCCAACTCCAGCTGACCAAGCCTTTTGGATACAGGCCAGATCGGCAAAAATACCCATGACAGCCGGAGCAAGATCCAGTTCAATCAGCGCCTGCAACAGGCCGGTTGTGTCGCTGGTCCCGCCTGCGCCTGGGTTGTCTTGGACGTCGGCCAGCACCACCGGGCGTGCGGATGTCTGCAACAATTCGACCCCTTTCTGGATCGCCTGGCGTTCCGAAAGCAAGCTTTTGGTCAGTTGCTGCTCTGCTTCAAGAAACCGGCCCAAAAGAATGTCTGCGGCCTGCTGGGCTGCGGGTTCTTTGGTGCAATAGGCCAAAACAGATGGACCGCAGTTGGGAATGTCAGCGGCCGGAAACCCGGATGCGGCATCAGCGCTGATCAGACCGGGAACCGGCAGATCATCAAACCCGGAAAAAATATGTGCGAACGGTTCCTGACCGGTTGCCTGATCCGAGAGCGGAATAAGAAATGGCACCTGCAAGAACGCTCTTGAAAAGGGGTGGCCCAGAATCAGGCGCTGGCGCATCAGACGCGCGGCCCGAACACCAGTTTGCGCCATGTCGAGATGCGGATATTCCCGATAGATCGCAATGGCATCGCAGAGTGCGACAAAAGCAGGAGAGATATTGGCGTGAAAGTCGAGGGCCACCACCACCGGGATATCCCCGACCACCGCACGCACGCGGCGCAGGATTTCAAGTTCACCGTCAAAATGATCTTCGGTAACCATTGCACCGTGCAGATCCAGCAGCACGCCATCCAGTGGTGCGTGCTGTTTCAACCCGGCGCAGATTTCACCACAGTACGTGTCAAAAGCGTCCCTGCAAACATGTCCAGCAGGTTCAGCGGCACACCATAGAATGGGGCGGAGATCAAAATCCTGCCCCTCCTGAATGAAGCCGCCGATTCCAATATTCAGACCAGGGAATACCTCTAAAATGTCCTGCCCACGGGTTGCAGCTGGCCAGCCATCGGCGCGTTCAAACTCGGAAACTGGTGTAAGATTTGGGTTGAACGTGTTGGTTTCATGTTGAAAACCGGCAATCGCAATCTTGGCCCTGGTCATGCGCTGACTTTCTGATCGGATATTTGAGATGTCTGGAAAACCAACTGGCCACGACGGATTGTTTGAACCAATTTTGTGTCAGCCAATTGTTCCGGTGCGGTCAAAGGATTGCGGGACAGGATGGCAAAATCAGCAAGTTTACCGACCTCGATCGAACCGCGCCTGTCTTCCTGAAACACCTGCCAGGCGGCATCAATTGTCTGTGCACGCAATGCAGACAGGACCGAGACTTTCTGGTCCGCACCCAGTTGACGCCCCGACGCAGTCAGCCGATTGACCGCGCAGTGTGCCAAATGAATGGGCCGCGTGGGTGTCACCGATGCGTCATTGTGGATCGTATACCGCACCCCGTATTTTTCTGCGGACGCTGCCGGAGAAATTCGCATCGCACGCTCGGGGCCCAGAAACGTGTCATAGTGGCGGTCGCCCCAGAAATGGATATGGGCCGAAAAGAAGCTGATCGTGACCCCCAGACGGACCATGCGCTCCAATTGGTCATCGCGCGTGGTCTGGCCATGGATCACTGTATGTCGGTGATCGCTTCGTGGATTTGCCGTTTGCGCGGCCTCGACAGCATCCAGAAACAGATCCAACCCGGCGTCGCCATTGCAGTGGCAGTGTATTTGAAACCCCATGTCATGCAGTTTCTTCACCTGAGCGTGATGCTCGTCGGCATCGACATAGGTCATCCCACAGGGCGCACCCGGATTGGCGGGCTTATGGTATGGCTCGGACAAATACGCCGTTTGCAGCTGAAAGGCCCCGTCGGTGAACAGTTTGCGCGGGCCCAGGGTGAAGTGAGGATTGCCCGGCCATTGCGCCGCGCCCAGGTTCTGGCTGAACTGTGGTTCCATCTCTCCGACGGGCAGGATTTCTATGTCGATACCCGGATCGACATTTGCCGGAAGGGACGCAAAATGCGCGATCATATCGGGCGAGGACCAGGCGTTTTGTGCATAGGTGACGCCATGTTCAAGATATTCGTCACGGCATGCGTCAAACCCCTGCCAGAAACGATCCCGGTCGATCAGGAAATTGGTATCTCCCATTGCGCCCATTGCAGAGATACCTTCGATCACCCCTGTCAGCGCCCCAGTTTCTGGATCCCGGCCAAATCGCCCGCCCACCGGATCAGGCGTGTCTCGATTGACCCCATGACGTTCGAGCGCCATCGAATTGGCAGTACCATTATGGCCCGAAGCATGAAGCACCCAAATCGGATGATCTGTAGACACAGAATCCAACTCTGCGCGGGTTGGCATCCGCTGCTCCGCGATGGCCGTATTGTCAAACGACACCCCCATCACCCAATCTCCCGGCGGAGTTTCGGCCGTTTTCGCCCGCATTCGCTCCAATGCGGTGGCCATGCCTGGACAATCTCCGCGCGGCGCAGAGGCCAGATCAACCCGGAACAACCGAATGAATCCGGGATCGGGAAAATGCCCGTGCGGGTCGATAAAGGCCGGCAACATGGTCTTGCCCTGCAAATCGACCTCGGTCGCACTCGATGACAGCTGTGCGCGCAGGTCGGTTTCGGCACCTGCCGCAACGATGGTATCCGCCTCGGTCAAAACGGCTTCGACAACGTTGTTTTTATCATCCATCGTCAGGATAGGACCATTGAAATACAGTGTTTGGTTCATCTCAAATTACCCTTGTGAAACCGTATAGTCGCCGCGGACGGTTCCATGTTGCGCCCGATGCGTTCCGTTGCATCCGGTAATCTTCTAAAGCAGTGCCAATAATCGGCACCATTTTTGGTTCATGGGTCTTCAAGCTGCTGCCCCCACGATGCGGGGGGTCAAACACCGGATGCCGTGGCCATTTTCGACCTCCCATTGGGGAACCTGCGTGCAGACTTCAGAGGCCATTGGGCAGCGTTCGCGGAACTCGCATCCCGACGGCCGTTTGATCAGGCTCGGAGGCTCGCCCTTCAACGCGATACGCTCCAGTCGCGCATCCGGGTCGGGTTCGGGGTTCGCGCTGAGCAGACAATGCGTGTATGGGTGGCGCGGATCGGCGAAAACCGTCTCGGACGGGCCTTCTTCGACCAGCCTTCCAAGGTAGAGAATCCCCATCCGATCAGCCACATGGCGTACCACATTCAAGTTATGGGTGATGATCACCATCGACAGACCAAGCCGTTCACGCAGATCATTGAGCAGGTTCAAAAGCTCACCCTGCACCGACACATCCAACCCGGCTGTGGGTTCATCAGCCAGGATCAGTTTTGGCTCCAACGCCAGTGCCCGCGCAACGCCAACACGACGCGCCTGTCCCCCCGACAGCTGATAAGGATAGCGATCCGCAAAATGCGACGGCAGGTTGACCAGCTCCAGCAACCGTTTGGCTTCGGCATCCAGATCACGATCCTTCATCCCCTGAATGCGATAGGGTTCGGTGATCAGGTTGCGAATGGTCAGGCGCGGCGACAGTGATCCGACCGGATCCTGAAACATCATCGCAATATCCTTGCGCAGAGGGCGAAAAGCACGTTCCGAAATGCCGCGAATTTCCTGCCCCATGAATTTGACCGATCCGGATTGCGCCGGGGCCAGCCCGGCAATGGCCCGGATCACCGTGGTCTTGCCCGACCCGCTTTCGCCAACCATTGCATAGGTCTGACCGGCCTCGACGTTAAAGCTGACACCGGCCAGAACATTGACGGGGCCGAAATTGGTTTTCAGGTCCTTGACCTCCAGGATCGGGCTCATGCGACTGCCTCCTCATGGTTCAACCAGCAGGCCGCAAAGTGCCCCTCTTTGAGTTTGGTCAACGCAGGTACTTGTGCACAGCGTTCATTGGCCTGTTCGCAACGATCACGAAAGATGCAGCCAGTCGGCAGATTGGCCAGATCGGGCACTTCACCGGGAATGGTGGGCAACACACGGGCACGGGCTTTGATGTGTCCGGGATCACATTCGATCAAACGACGGGTGTAAGGATGCCTTGGGTGATGAAAGATCTCGCGCACATCGCCGCTTTCCACAACGGCACCCGCATACATCACCACCACCCGGTCACATAGTTCGGCAATCACACCCAGGTGGTGCGAGATGAACAGGATCGAACAGCCGAAGTCCTTTTGCAGATCTTGCAGGCGTTCAATGATTTGAACTTCCAGCGTGGCGTCCAATGCTGTGGTCGGCTCATCCGCGATCAACAGATCAGGCTCGCTCATCAACGCCATTGCAATGGCAATCCGCTGGCGCATCCCGCCGGAAAACTCGTGCGGGAATTGCTTTAGCCGCGCCTCTGGATCGGGTATGCCAACAGCCCCCAGCATTTTTGCCGCCAACGCAATTTTTTCCTGTTTCGAGATCTTTGCACGATGCTGGATATCCACCATCTGTTGCCCGATCGAGATCACGGGATTGAGGGTCTGCATCGGGTCTTGGAACACGATCGAGATGTCCGAGCCGCGCAGATCACGCATCTGACGTTCCGACTGTGTTAACAGGTCTTTCCCATGAAAGCGCACCTCGCCCTTGCGAAACCGGGTGTTCGGCGCGGTTAACCGCAGGATCGACGAAATCAGCGTGGATTTGCCACACCCACTTTCACCGACAATCCCAACAATTTCGCCTTTGCGCACATCAAAACTGATATTTCGCAGCGCCTTGAGATCCCCACGTGCGGTTTCATAATCCACACTCAGGTCGTCAATCTCCAAAAGTACGTCAGTCATCGCTGTTTCCTCAGTTTGGGATCGACCACGTCGCGCAGGCTTTCCCCCAGAAAGGTAAAACCAAGGGTCGCCAGAATGATCGGCAGGCCACCACCAATCACCAACCACGGGGTTTGCCGGATCAGCGCATAGCCATCTTTCAACAAGGCACCCCAGCTTGGCGTCGGAGGTTTCACACCAAGGCCGAGAAACGACAGCCCGGCCTCAAGCGCGATCACAGTCGGGATATCCATTGCCGCCAACACCGCCAGAACGCCAATGATATTGGGCAGCATATGCACCCCGAGAATGCGCTTCATGGTGGCCCCCATGGCCCGTTCGGCCAGTATGAATTCCGAATTGCGCAGAGTCAGAGTTTGGGTACGGGCCACCCGCCCATAGGTCGGGATCGACGTTGCCATGACCACAAACACCACGGTTTGCAGGCTTGGCCCCACCAGCGCCACAACGGCCAGGGCGAACATCACGGTTGGAAAGGACCGGATGGTGTCAAAAAACAGCATCAACAGGTTATCCAGCCATTTTGGCCCATAGCCCGCGATCATCCCCAGCGTGAGGCCAATGGCCATTGCGCCAAACACCGCGGGCAGTGCAACCTTCAATGCGACCCTGCCACCCATCACAACACGCGAAAATGTATCGCGCCCTAGCTGATCGGTGCCCAGAAAATGCGCCCAGGACGGCCCCTGCATCCGGTCCGGGATATTCATCGCAATAGGATCATAGGGCACAATCCAAGGTGCGAACAACGCGGCCAAAACAATGGCCCCAACGATGATCAACCCCATCAGACCCAGCGGCTCTCGTGCGACGCCAGTTATGATATTCATCAATTCAGAGCGTGGTTTTTGGGGTGTCGAAGTAATATAAGCCATGGTCCCCTCCCTCAGTTTTCGGTGCGGGCACGCGGATCAAGCACCGCGTTGATGATGTCCGCCAGTGCGGTTGAAACAACAAACAAACCGGTCGAGACCAACACCGCCCCCATCACGATGGGATAGTTGCGGGTGGTGATGCTATCGATGACAAGTTTGCCCAATCCCGGACGTGCAAACACGATCTCGGTGAAGACAGCGCCGCTCAGAAGGAAGCCCATGCCAACACCAATCACGGTGACAACCGGCAAGATGGCTATCCGCAGCGCGTAGGCTCCAATGATACGCCGTTCGCTCAGACCAAAGGCGCGGGCGGTTCGGATGTGGCTTTCGCCCAGAACTTCCAGCATCGAAGCCCGAACCAGACGCGCCACATAGCCGACCCAGGACAACCCCATCGCAAAAGCGGGCAATACCAGATGATAGAGAACATCCCAGAACCCTTCGCCAGCGCCAATTGCAGGAAACCAGCGAAGATAAACGGCGAACAAAAGCAACGACAACAGGGCAACAACAAAGGCAGGAGCAGCCACGAAACTGACCGATAAAGTTGCCACAACGCGATCTGCCAGTGTGTTGGGATGCGCAGCCGCATAGGCACCAATCGCAACACCCAAAATGGCCGACCAACCGATGGACAGGAAGATCAAGTGAAGTGTGTAGGGCAGCTGTTCGAAGACAATATCGGTAACGGAGCGCCCGGAAAAGACATCAACGCCCAGGTCGCCGCGCAGCAATCCACCATAGAACAGAGCCAGCTGCCGCCACATCGGTTGATCCAGAGCCAGTTCGGACGTCAATTTGGCCTGCAATTCCGGTGTGGCGCGCGGTCCCAGCATAATCTCTACAGGGTTGCCCGGCACAGCACGGATCATCAGGAACATGACAGTAACCGCCACGACCAAAATCAACGCCGCAAGCGCGAAGCGTTTGAGGGTGTAAGACAACATGTGCAGCCACCTTTGATTTGATAGTCAGTGCGGCGTGATCACCTGACTAGGGATGGTCACGCCGCGCCTGAGAGGAGATCAGGCTTTGTCAAAATACCGCAGGAGCGACAGGCCATCCGGCCGCAGCGCCGGCACCACATCGGCCGAGTGGATCACGGGCGTCGCCTCATGGGTGATGAACCGATAGGCTCCACTTTCTTCCATGATGCTCTGCGCCTGCTGGTACATTTCGTCCCGCTTGGCGGTATCGGTTTCGCGGAACGCTGCCTCGTGCAGAGCGTCATACTCGGGATTCTTGTGGCGCTCCCAGTTCCAGATACCGGCCTGCTCGGTGGTGAACCACGAGGTCGCGTAATAGGGGTCCGGGGTCATGGAATAGCGGTTGAGCACCAGCTGCAGGTTCTCATTGTCACCGCTGGCCCAAAACGCACCGGACTCCAACAGGTTGATCTCGACCGAGATACCAATCTGCGCCAGCGTGGCCTGAATGATCTGTGCAGTGGTCGCAAAGGTGGTTTTGTTCAGGACATCCAGTGTGAGCGACACATTGGTCTCTCCACTTTCGGCCAACAACGCTGCCGCCTTTTCAAAATTCGCCTCGGGCGGGATCATTCCGGTTTTTCGATTGCCAGCCAATCCCGGAGCGATTATGCCTGTCGATGGTTCGACAGCGCCAAAATACGCCGCCTGGAGGATGCTTGGAACATCAATGGCGTGTTGGATCGCCTGGCGCAGTTTCTTGTTTTGCAGTTTGGGATGATCCATGTTCATGCCCAGCCAGACATAATACAGCGATGGGTTTTCGATCAGTGTACCGCCATTGGGGACACCGCCGCGATACCGTTCAACCGAGCCCAAAGAGACACGGGTAAAGTCGATCTCACCTGCTTCAAAAGCAATCTCGGCCGTGTTTTCATCATCAATCGGCAGGATTTCGATTGTGTCCCAAGCTGGCGCAGCTCCCTTCCAGTCTGGGTTCCGCTTCAACACGGTTTTTGACTTTGGGCTCCAGCTGTCACGAAGGTATGGGCCGGATTCGGCAACCGGGTCCGTCCCAATGATACCACCTGCCGCTTCCACGGCCTTTTTCGAAACGATATTGCCGGTCTGATATGGCAACGCGATGCTCCAGAGCGGGGCAAAGGGATCTTTCAGAACAATGGTGCCTTCACGCTCGCCAGTCACCTCGACATGGCTCAGCGTGCCCATATCCGGTTTGTTGGTTGCTTCTGTCGCGGGATCAATCACCCGTTCAAACGAGAATTTCACGTCTTCGGCCGTCATCGCGCCAAACCCGTTGGTAAAACCGATGTCATCACGCAGCGCAAATTTGATGTGGGTCGGGTCGACCTGTTCAATCATGCTGGCGGCATCCAATTGCCACCCCCATTCCCTGCCCGGTTTGTACTGGATCAGCTTGTTATAAGTGGCCGCCATGACCTCTTCTTCGTTCACTGACAGGATTTTTGCAGGATCCATGGTCTGCGTGTCGCCATAAGCCCGTATGCGCAGAACACCATCTGTGCCCGCAGCCGCCCGTGATCCAAAGCCCATCGGTACCGCCGTGACCGCGCCCAAAGCCGTCGCCCCTCGCAGAAAGTTCCGCCGCCCCATAGGGGCCTTTGTCCATTCGATTTTCATGTTATCCTCCCGTGGATTGGTTCAAAGAAGTCCGCGCGGGATGGTCTTTGACCAGTCCCGTGACAGAATTTCGGTTTTGTTCGCGCCTTCGGTGGCGCAGACTTTTCTGTGCAGATAGAAATTTGCCGCATCGCACGTCATGGCGTTCTCGGTGTCGATTTCGACCTGCCAATCGCCGCGCTCAAATGTGAAATTCCACTTTTCCCAAAAGCAGGCCGTGGCCGGGTCATCAGGATGAATGGAAACCTGCAGTGAGACATCGCTGCCGACGGCCAGGCCGTGATGCGGGTCGCGGGTTTTGCCAAAGTCATCCCGGGTCTCGCGCACAACCACGCCGTCCTCTCGGATAAACCGCTCGGACGTGCTGGTTGGGGCACGAAGCTCTTGGGTCTCGAGCTGTGGAAACTCTTGTACAGGTCCGGGGTTGGCTGGGGTGATCTCTGTCGCGACCTGCCGCACAGGTAGTTTCAGCGTGGTTTTTGCCAGATCCAGCGTGATCGCGGCCTGTTTTGGCGCAGGCCAGACAAGCGGCCAATAGCTGCTGGACAAGGCAAGCCGCAGCCGCTGCCCGACCCGCAAGTGATGCGCACATTCGTTCAGCTCTATCTGCGCAGTATACGTTTTCCCCGGCACGAGCGCCTCTGGGGTCTCGAAACTCTCATGGGCACTCAGGTTCAACGGCCGATAGCTGATACGGAACGATTGCCCGTCAGGTGCAACGTCACACAACCGCACAACCAGCTGTGCAACGGGGCGATCAACAGTGAAGGAAAATTCGAATACGGCGCGGCCAAGAAGCTCAAGAGGATCTTGCAAAGGGGCTGTGTCGAAACAGACAGACAGCGCATCATCTTCTTGCTGATCACCGGCCAATTCGTTGTCATTGCGCATGCCGGGGCAGAAATAACCGCTGGCCTGGCCAATGTGCGCCAACGTAGAGACTGTCACCTGCCCCGCCTGAGGCTCCTCGACCAACGCGCCCGTGTCCAAATACATGTTGCGAACAGAAATATTCGGTGACGGCCAATTCTGTTCTGCGATCCATCGGCCTTGGCGGGGGCTGTTGTGTTCAGTCGGCGGAAAATGCTCCTGCATGAACGCACGATAATCAGGCAGATCTTCAGCGCCGTTGAGCTCGCCCTTTAGCCAGCGATCAAACCAGCCGATCACCTCGGAATGGAAATCCGCGGGTGCCAATTTGGAAATATGCGCATAGCGATGCTCCCAGGGCCCAATCATCGCCTTGGAGGCGGAATTCAGGTTCGCGACCAGAGCCGTCGGTGCATTGACATATGCGTCTGCCCAGCCCGTCATCCCCAGGACAGGTATTTTGATCGCAGACCAATCTTCGCAGACCGATCCATGTTTCCAGAACGCGTCTCGGGTCGGATGGGCCAACCAATCGGCGGCCAGAAAAGGAGACTTGTCGAGCCTTTCGATCCACTCTTCCCGCCAGTCGGGGCGCAGAAGCGGATCAAGCGGGCGTGTTTGATAGGCAAACATCTGGCTTGACCAATTGATATTGTCGCTGAGCAGACAGCCCCCCATAAAGTGAATGTCGTCCGCGTATCGATCCACAGTCGAGGCAACGCTGATCACAGCCTTCAAGGCTTCGGGCTGACGGCTTGCCAGCTGCAACCCGTTGAAACCGCCCCAGGAAATGCCAATGATGCCAACATTGCCATCGCTCCAGCCCTGATCCGCGATCCACGCTAGAACGTCTTCACCATCGCTTAGCTCTTGCTCGGAATATTCATCATCGAACACCCCATCGCTATCGCCGGTTCCGGAAATATCCACCCGAACACAAACATATCCCGCGCGGGCAAAAACCGGATGGGTGGTTTCATCCCGCGGTGCCGTGCCATCGCGTTTGCGATACGGAAGATACTCCAAAATGGAGGGGAACGGCCCGTCCCCCTTGGGCATCCAGAGTCGCGCAGCCAGCCTTCGCCCGTCTGAGAGAGGGATCCATTGGTTTTCTATTATTTCGATTTGATCAGCCATGGCGCGAACATGGACAAAGCACTTGCCCCAAACAAGTTAGCGAGTATTGTGTTCCTTTAGCTACTTTTAGCTAAGGTGCAAAAAGGTGATAACGTCCGATGTCCCGAAATGAAATTTTTTCGAAAAATCTAAAACACCTCTGCGCCGAACGGGTCTCGATTGCGCAGATTTGTCGGGACATAGGAATCAACCAGCAGCAATTCAGCCGATATCTGAATGGTGCCGGCATGCCTTCTGCGCATAATCTGCGCAAAATCTGCCTGAACTTTGGTTTGCAGGAGCAGCATCTTTTTACGGACCCGGTTGAATTCATGGCGCAACGACGCGAAGCGACCCGGAATGCTTCGCCCGTTTCCCAGGACCCTTTTGCCCACGCCTTTCCGGGGGACATCGCCCGGTTGCGAAAATATATCGGGAGCTACCACATTCATTTTTTCACGCCTTCGTGGCCGGGCAACGTCATGGTGGGGTTCACGGAACTGTACGAACAGAGTGGGCAAGTGTTGGCCAGAACTGTTGAACGCGGAAAAAACCCGGAACACGGCACCATCAACCGGACGCGATATAACGGCAAGTCGAGCTATCTGGGGGGGCGCATTTTTGTAATGGAATTTGAAAGCGATCAGGAAGGGTCAATCACCGAGACAGTGCTTTATCCGGCGCATCGCCAGCAACGCACCTATTTGCGTGGCATGACGCTGGGGCTTGCTTGGCGACCGCGCCGCTCTCCCTATGCATCCAGATCCATTTGGAAACGGATCGAGGCGTCACAGTCTCTCCGCAGCTCGCTCTCCAAATGCGGGATATATCCGATGGAACATCGTTTCATCACGCCAACTGTACGGGATTTTCTGCTCGAAAAGACACGAATGACTGGTGAGGTAAATGTTTCCTGACACCGGTTTGGCTTAGAAGTCAGCTCAAGATAGGGAATTGGGAAACTGGGCTGAACCAGGTCCCACTTGCCCCGTGACGCGCATCTTCCCAGTTGTGGCAACCGCCGCGCCCGAAGGAGTCCCCACCGATATGATGACTTTATGGAGTGTCGCATCAAACATCAAAGGTCGGTCAAACCCAGCGTGATCACAGAGGGGCACCCGCTTCTGACCAAGACCCAAGCCGCGCTGGGACGTTGGAAGGGTTCAGACCGAAGTGGAGCGCTAGGTGGTGGGCAGCCCGGCAATCTCGAGGCCCGAAGCGATACGCTGCCAATCATCGGCGCACCGCCACATCCTTTTGAACCCGCCTGCCAGCGACGCAACACTGTCCCTTTCCACGACTATGCCACGGCCAAGCAATTCCTGACGACGATGGGAAATGAACAATTTCAACGCCTCCCTGGCATCATTTTCGCGACCTGAATGGGCATAGGCAGCCACCAGAAAAGCATGGGCCAGCGAATTCAAGAGAGCTTCACCAATCAGAAACCCAACGGCCTGATCATAGTGACCCAGGTGGAAATGTATTTGTCCGAGGATCCAGTCCAGCGCTGGCGGGTGCAGCGGATCAAGGCGAACGGCTTCATCGACGACCTCCTGTGCCTTCTGAGGTTGTCCCAACAAGAGAAAGCCATACCCACACCAGGCCATGGATTCCGCTTCGTTGACGATTTGGGACAGCGTCTTTTGGAACTGCACATCGGCTTCACACCACAAACCGGCGCACAGATAGGCATAGCCAAGCTGGTCCTGAATAAAGACGTCATTGTTATCCAGTGACGCGCCCTTGCGGGCTATGGTCAATGCATGTTTGGGGGCATCATCGTCGGCCAGCCCCAACCACAAATCCACCACATATGTATCTGCCAGATACATGTAGACCCGTGCATAGTTTGGATCCAACTCCAACGCCTTTTGGAACAGAATCCGGGCCTTGGCCGTGTCGGTCGCATTCAAACCATCCCGCAGCGCCTTGCCTTGCAGGAGGAGTTCATACGCCTTCATGTTTTCGGTTGGCTTTTGGGCGATGCGATCGGCCACATCGTGTTGAACCCGCCCCGGCAGCACCGCAATAATGGCCCGGGCGACTTCGTCCTGAACTGCAAAAATATCCTCAAGTTCACGATCATAGCGATCGGCCCAGATGTGTTTCCCGGTGTCGGAATCGATCAGCTGCGCCGAGATGCGGACCCGGTTGCCGGACTTGCGCACGCTGCCTTCCAACAAATACTGAACCCCCAATTTTGATCCGATTTCGCTGGTTTCCAGGTTCTGCCCCTTGAAACTGAAGGACGAATTGCGCGCCACGATAAACAGCGTCCGAAATCTGGACAGCCCGGTAATGATATCTTCTGAAATCCCGTCACTGAAATAATCCTGCTCAGGGTCGCCGCTCATGTTGGTAAAGGGGAGAACCGCCACAGAGGGTTTGTCCCGCGTCGCGTAGACCGGGGCGCGCGCGGCCTCGGCGGGCATCCCCGCCTTCAGAAGCCCCTGTCTGATACGGTCGCGATCCGCCGATCTGCGATACGACAGACCGTTGACATACGCCTCGACAGAGAACTTGGGCTCGAATTCAAAGATCCGGGCTATCGCGTCCGCGGCATCCGCTGGTCGCCCCAATTCGCCCAGGGCCGAAACGAGATTGACATAGGGTGCGAGATATCCGCTTTCGCGCTGCAAAGACTCGCGGTAACAGCTGACCGCTTCTTCGAGCCGGCCAGCAAGCCGATAGTTGTTCCCAAGGGCGCGCAGCAACCCGGGTCTGTAAACAGGCGACAGACGCATGGCTTTGCGGACCAATTCGGCACCGCGTTCAGGGTATCCCGATTTTCGCATTACGGCCGAGGCGACCCCGCCCAGGATTTCGGCATTGTTGGGGGCCAAAGCAATCGCTGTTTCGGTCAACTCCATCGCCTTATCATGATCGCCAGCGTTCAGATGGGCCAGCGCAAGAATGGCGTGGGCTTCGGCGCAATCGCGATCCAAGGCAAGTGCCCGATGCGCACAGTCAAAGGTCAATGCCTGGGCCTCGTCGAACCTTTTCCTGTCGACAATGCCGCCCCCCACATCGGCCTCTCCGAAATAAAGCCATGCACGCATACACCAGGCAAACGCATAGTCTGGATCCAGGGTCAAAGCCCGATCTATACGTTCAATGGCCTTGGGGCGGTCCTGAACAGATCCGCTCAGAACAGCGTCTGTGGCCAAACGTGTGCATTCCCACGCCTCGAGATTGTCTGTACCCCTGGACCAGATGCGATGCTGCTCGCCTTCTCGCAACTCCACATCCATGGCCACGACAATCTCGCGGGTGATGTCGTCCTGCACGGCAAAGATGTCCTGCATTTTCCGATCATATCGTTCGGCCCACAGATGGAGCCCGCTGGTTGCATCTATGAGCTGGGCTGTGACCCGCACACGCCCTGCCGAACTGCGCACGCTGCCTTCCAACACATAGCGCACTCCCTGTTCGCGGCTGACCTGCTTCACATCGACCGCGCATCCTTTGTAAACAAAGGTCGAATTGCGCGCGACAACCAGCAATCTGCTGATCTTGGACAGCGCTGTGATTATGTCCTCTGTGATGCCGTCGGCAAAATGATCCTGTTCCGGATCGGAGCTCATGACAGTGAAAGGCAAAACCGCAATTGAGGGCAGTTCGGGAATGGTGAAATCCAATCCGATGGATTCCGCGAATGCCTTGGGTGTTTTTTGATATTGTTCGCGTTCGGACAGAATACGAAAGGCGTGAACTGGCTCAGAGATGTTTTTGACGGTCTGCTCACCTAGGTCCTCCCACACAAGCGGCAGGACATTGTGGACTTCACGATACACCCCTTCGGAAACACAGACACCACCCGGTTCGGCAAGACCTTCGAGCCGCGCGGCCATGTTTACGCCATTCCCAAAGATATCATCGTTCTGGATGATGATGTCGCCAAGATTGACGCCGATACGAAACTGAAATCCACCGCTGTGGTCAAGCAGCAGTGTCTGCCATGCCGTCGCACAGCTGACCGCATCCACAACGCTTGCGAATTCTGCCAGAATGCCGTCGCCCATCAGCTTCACGATCCGGCCATGATGCTCGGCAACCAGAGGGCGCAGCGTGGTTTCTATCAGGCTGGAGACCGCCAAAAGCGTTTTGGTCTCGTCACGTTCCATGAGCGTCGAATAGCCCACCAGATCAGCGGCAAGGATTGCTGCGAGTCTGCGTTCCAATGAGGCCCCTCCCAGCTTGTTACATAACGGTCATGCCCAAACGTACCCACAAATGGCACCGTCGTGGAACACAAAATCGAACCGCCCGCGGGTAATGTCACAGGAACGCGGCACACCCTGTGTTGATGCCATGGTCCAGTACAGCGACCACAGCCCCGGAAACCACGGGGCCTTCCGCCAAGTCAGTGCAGGAAGTCAGTGCAAGAGGTCAATGGCAAGGCCGTGCGCTCAGGCCCGGAATTCATCCATATCCACCTTGCGCCGTGCCATGGCGTGGAAGTTTTCCATGCTGAATTCCACCTGTTCGCCAGAGGTCCAGTCAAACAAAGACCGTTTGATCCGTGTCAGCGGTCCTTCATAGACATGGATCGCGCAACTTTGTTCATCCCCGTCCGCCGTTATCGCATGGATCGCCTCGGGCCCAAGACGCACGACATCCCCCGCCTGTACCAAGGTATTGCCGCCATGGCGCAGCTGACCAGGCTCGCGTTTATAGAGAACTTCGACCTCGGTGCCGCGATAAACGGCGATATGAACGCTCATACAATGTTCATGCGGCGCAAAAACGATGTCCGGTGCGTAGCGACAGGTCCAGATCGAACAGGTCTCGTCCTCGAACATCATCACTTCGTCTTCCTCCAGATCCGCGATGGCATCGGCCAGATCCTGTTTGCGGCTTTGACTGTCGGTCAAGAGTTCACGCAACGCCAAAGAACGCTCAGGGGATCCGGCGGCTTCCCGAATCTGGTGGACGAGGTCTTCCAGTTTAGCCTGTGGCATGGTCATTTATCCCAATTTCGATGTCCGTCATCTTCCGATCCAAGACCAGAATGCCGAGGCATACTTGCCGATTTGCGACCCCTGCAACATCACGGCCAGCTCAACATGATCCGTTGCCAATGTTTTTCGGTAACCAACCCATCAGTGACACCGGATGTCTCAACCCGCTGTCCTCACATGGGCCCAAAGGGCCCAAGGGGCTCAATCCGTCAATGCCTGTGCCACACGTGCAAGCCGATCGTTTGCATCGACAACCAGCCCGGCAAGCGCAGGGTCGGCATTCCCCGTCCCACCGTGCATCAACTCTGCCGCATCCGGAAGACGCACCAGCGCGCCGGACGTGGTGTTTTCGACAACCACGTTGCACGGAAGAAGAAGCCCGATCTCCGGGTTCGCCAGCAACGCCTGATGGGCCAGAACCGGGTTACAGGCCCCCAATATGGTATAGTTCCTGAATTCCACTCCCAGTTTCTCGGCCAACGTTTTATGCATGTCGATGCGGGTTATGACGCCGAACCCCTGTTCAGCCAGCGACGCTGTCACCTTGTCCAAAGCGTCTTCAAATGAACATGTCAATTTGATCTGTGCGTGCATATCCGGGTTCTCCCATGTGGCATCTGTTCAAAAAGTTCTTCTATGCAATTTGGGGCGACCGGGGGCCACCCGTGCCGGTTCTCTGTCAATTGGAACAGAGCCCCCTGCACCATACCAAAACTCAGCTGCTCTGCTCATGTGAACAATTGACGCTTGCCACACCCGTCACCCAATCGTCCCCATCAAAGATACGACAGGCAGCGTCACGCGGGTTCTGTCACGCGCCCAATGCTCAACACTTCGCCGCCCAAGGCCCGAAACGCACGCTGTCGGCAGGAAAACACAATAATCTGAAGATCTTGGGCCTGACGGGTCAAAGCATTGAACATCTGTTCGATCCGGTCATCATCCGTATAGACAATCGCATCATCCAGCACCACGGGAGCCGGGCGACCGTCAGCCGCCAGAATTTTGGCAAAGGCCAGACGCACCAGCAGAGAAATCTGCTCTTGTGTGCCGCCGGACAGAACGTCGAAATCCTCGGCGATTTCACGTCGGGTCAGGTGGGTGATCAGCCCGGTTTCGGCATCAATCACCGGATCCGCATCCGGCCAGATCATCCGCAACAGTGGCAGCAATTCCCGATGTACTGCAGCGACATAATTTTCGCGCGACCTGTCTTGGGCTGTCTTCAGCGCCTGGTCCAGCCGTTGATTGACCGCAATTTCGAACTGGACTTGGTCCAGACGGCTCTGGGCCTGGGTCAGCTGTTCGTGGGTCAGGGCCAGCTCTTCTTCGACAGCGGCCGATGACAGCACCGAAATCCGAGTGTCGAGCGCCGCCCGTTCTTCTCTCAGACGGGCAATCGTCGTAGCGGCGGCATCGGCCACGGATTGCGCCCGTTTCATCGTTGCTTCGGCCCCGGCCAGATCCGGGGCGTCCTTTTGCAACTCGGCCAACGCCGCGTGGGCCGCCGCGGTCTCTTGCACCGCCTTTGTGGCCGCTTGCTGCAAATGGGCCAGCTGTGCCTCGGGGGCGTCGATACCTGCCAGCGCTGTCTCGGCACGCAACAGCCGTTCCTGTGCCGTTTGCAGCACCCCTTCGCTGCGGTTCAGCGTCTCGCGCCGGGTTTGATCCAGGCTTCGCGCGGCTTCCAGCGCTTCGGCTGCCGTGTCGCGGGCCCGACGGGCTGCTTGCTCCTCAGCTTCGGCAGTGGCGGCATCCGGGATTTCCTGATCGGGATCGACCGGTGCAGGCAGACCGGCGATTTCGGCGCGCAACTCTGCCAGCCCCTTGGGGGCCAAGGCTTTGAGGTCGGCCTGCGCCTCGCGCAGCCCGGCCTCTGCCAAGGCCCGCGCCGCATCCGAACACCGCGCACTGTCCACCGTCTCCTGCCCCAGTTGGTTCAATGCAGCAGCCACGGCGGTTTTGGCCTGTTCAACGCCGGTATCGTTCTCGGCTTCGGCCGGGTAAATGGACAATTGCCCAACCCCTGCTATGTCCAGATGAACGCCATCGGGCACCGCGTGGCGTTCGTCACCCGAGATCGGCGTTCCATCGCGCAGAACCTTGCCAGCTCCGCCTGCGGCGTAGGTCACAGAAAATGACGCGGCGGCATTGTCGCGGCTGCGTTGCGCCAGAACCAGGTCCGCAACCAACCGATCCAGGGCCTTCATATCCGCTGACGAAACTTCAATCGCGATTTCAGCCGCAAGGCCTTCGATCCGGTGCCGCAGTGTTTCGGCACTGGCCAGCCGGGACTGCAACTCCTTGCGTCGGATTTTCGCCGCCTGTGCCTGTTCGGCCCGCAGTGCCAGCCGTGTGGTTTGGGCGCTCAGATCCGCTGTCGCAGCGGCCGATTTATGGGACTGGCTGGCCGCATCAAACGCCTGCCGGGCCTCCTCGCAAAGCGCCCGCCCCGTCTCCACATCGGCCTGAGCCGCCGCCATCGAAGATTGCGCCTGTCCCTGTTCGGCGACCGCATCCTGCAACGCATCCATCTGTGCCGCACATCTTTCGGCTTGTGCCACCAGCCGGGCGACCTGACCATTGGCCAGCTGCACTTTCTGATCATGGGCCCTGGCCAAAGCCAGCCCCGCCTCTGCATTGCGCCGCAGATCGGCCCGGTCCTGATGTGCGCCCGGAGATTCCAGTTCGCCCAGTTCGCGCCGTACCTGGCGACGCCGATCCAGGTCATCCTGCAGGCGTCGTGCCTCGTCGGCCAACCGGTCACGTTCCTGTTGCAGATGGGCGACTTCTGTCTCGATTTTACCCAACCCGCCGCCAACCCTGGTCCGCCCGGTCCCGGTCAGGTGCAGATCCAGAAACGCCCGACACGCCTGACGCGCGGTTTCCATGCGCCGTCCCCCGGTCATGGCCTCGACCTCGCCTGCGACAGAGGTCATGATATCGCGGCGGGCCTGCTGCTCTTCACCACCGCTTTGCAGTTCGGTGACCCCCTGACGCACCCACAGCAACCCCGCAGGTCCCCCGTCCGCAGGGGCCTTGAGCAACGTCGACAACAGGGCTTCGGCCTCGGCCTTTTGCGCAGTCAGAACCCCATCGCGCCACAGTTTGGCATCCTTGCGGCTGGCGCTGGAGCTCCAGCATTTGCTCAGCCGCCAATGCGTCCCGTCGATGTCGAACCCAACCGTGACTTCGGGATCACCACCGACCCGGGGCACCAGCGGTTTCACAGTCTTGTCAAACGAACGATGGCTGACAAAGAACACCGCGTGCAACGCATCAAAGAAGGTGGATTTACCATGTTCATTGGGGGCGCTCAGAACATTCAGACCGGGGCCAATTCCGGTGATCGCGACCGGGTCAACAAACCGGCGTACATTCTTCAACTGGACCGAGGTAATCTTCATCTCTTACCCCTCCCGGACCAGCGACCACAACCGGTTCAAAGCCGCCTGTGCCACCCGCATGTCGTCAGATGACCCACCCTGCCCCTGGGCCTCGAGATGCAATTCTTCGGCAGCAGCGCGCAAGGCACCACCCGTGGCGATCAGATCCAGATCCTCGGTCTCGTACTCGGTGGACAGATCGCCGTCACGCAGCCCCAAATGGGCATAATCCGGTCGGGCCTTGGCGATCTCTTCATCCAGCTGCCCCCGTTCGGCCATCCGCAAAAACCCACTGACCCGCACCTGCAACAGAATGTCCCGGCGTGCCGCGCGGTCGGCAGTCAGGATCCGCGCGCATTCTGCCGCGATGTCCATGCCCGGGCTCAGCCTCAGATCGGGTGCGCGCCATTCAAATCGCCCGACATCCAACGGGGTAACGTCAGGTACCGCACCCGGACCGTTCAATGTGACGGCCAAACAGACACCGCGCCCGTCGTGTTTGAACCTGTCCCGTTCAGGCGTACCACAATACCAGGTGCGATCCGTCACCCTGAGCTGGCCATGCCAATCCCCCATCGCCAAATAGTCCAGCCCGGCAGTCTCGGCCCGATCCGGTGCAATCACCGCCGATCCATCAAAATTCTCTCCAAAAGACACGACGCCCCCATGCGCCAACCCGATCCTCAGCGCATCCGGGGGCGTTTCGGCCCCAACCATCCAACCCGTCAGATCGCTCCCCGGAAACTGACGTGGCAACGGAGCAGGCAACAATTGCACCCCTTGGGCCATTTCCACTGGCGAGGGGTCGCGCAAAAGATGCACATTTTCACCTGTTTCCTGGTCGAACGCGCGCCACAGCTCCTCGGCGCGCAGGGAATCGTGATTGCCAGGTATGATCCACCATTGGATATCCTGCGCCGCGCTCATTGCGGTAGCAGCCTGTCTGCGCACTTCGGACGACGGCCCGATTGTGTCAAACATATCTCCTGCTACCAGCACATGCGCCGCGCGGTGCGTGCGGGCCGCATCGGCCAAACGTCCAATCACTTCGTGGCGTGCTTCGATCAACCGCCCCCGCAGCGAATCCGGCAGGGTGCCAAAGCCCTTTCCCAAGTGCAGGTCAGACGTATGAATCAAACGAAATTCAGTCATCACATTCCTCGGAAACCTGCCACCCAACAGCGTGAAATGCTGCACTCTGACTCTGTCATCTGGCAGAGTATTGCAGAAGCCTCCAGGGCACACCAGACGAGGTCGCCCCGATTTCCTGTTTTCCTGACCAGACCCAGGATCTGAGGCCGTGTTTCGCTGTCATGCACCGGCCTTGACCTTGCCTGCTTGGGTGCTCAAGAGTCCCAGAACGCGGTATTTTTGTTCCGGCGATGCAGCATCGCCGGAACAAAAGATCAAAAACACGTCGCAAAACATTGAAAAACAACAAAAGACCAGGGGGAAAGATGCGCAAAAGGATCACGAGGTTCCCGATCACCTTTAGCCTGTTTGCCGTCATTCTGGGTGTGGCCCTGGTGCTGGCAGTGCCATTGGCGATTTACTCGCATGTCACCCACAAGAATTCGACCATGATCACTGCCAGCGAGATCATGGAGCGGTCTGCCGACATTCTGCGGCTCAAGATTGACGATCTGATCAAACCGGCGGAAGCCGTGGCCCAGGTGTTGGCGATCTGGCCCAACGTCGGACACCTGCCCCACGAAGAGGGCCATTCAGCCGAGCTTTTCCTCAGCAGGCAATTGACCCGCTTGCCTTATCTGGCCTCGATCAACATCGGGTTCGATGATGGTTCCTTTTACCTGATCGGGCTTGCAGCGTCCCGCCCCCCCGAACGCCTGGTCGAATTGGCAGCGCCAGAAGGAACGGTTTTCCTGACGCAATCAATCTTTCGCAACGCATCCGGACACAGGGTCTCGGTGCGCCGGTTTCTGGACCATCAGGGCGAGTTGTTGGCTGCATCGCAAACATTGGACCCGGAATACGATCCCAGGGTGCGCCCGTGGTTCAAATCAGCAACCGACGACAAAAGCGTCAGCCGGACCAAATTGTACAAATTCACCGGCACCGGCCTGCCCGGCCTGACCATCAGTCGCCGCCATCCTGGCGGCACAGTGGGCGTTGATGTCACATTGGCTCAAATCGAAGAATTCCTGGGGTCCGAGCCTCAGGCCGAAAGCGGCCTGCTTACGATCTTTGGCTCTGACGGGACCGTCCTGGCCAGCACCGCCCACGATGCCGAAGACGAACTGGTCCAGACCGACCTGATTATGAGGATCCAGCAAGAACCGGGATTTCGTGCTGGGTTGATCGACGCCCAAGGCGATCCCTGGGTGGCCCATGTGGTCAAGGCATCCTCTCGGTTCGAAGCCGATGAAATACTCGCACTGGCCATGCCGGTGTCCACCATTGCCGCGCCGGTCAACCGGGTAACACGCAATACCTTTTTGGTTTCGGCCCTGATCCTGTTGTCCAGCATCCCGATCGTCTGGCTGGTATCGCGCGGCCTGTCACGGCCGCTGATCGGCCTGGCGACAGATGCCGACGCCATCCGCCGGTTCGATCTGGATGCCCCGCGCTCCGGCACGTCGGTTGTCGAAGAGATCTTTCAACTCCAATCGGCAATGGACCGCATGCGCACCAGCCTGGGTGTTTTTGGCCAATATGTCCCCAAGGCGCTAGTACAAAAGCTGATTCAGCAGAATGAAATCCCGCATCTGGGCGGCACCCGTCGCGAGCTAACCGTGCTGTTCATGGATATGGAAAATTTCACCGCAATGTCCGCGGACCTAGACCCTGACGACGTCATGAACCGGATGTCGCATTACTTCGAAGCCGTCACGCAAGTTCTGTTGGCGCATGGGGCAACCATCGACAAATACATCGGGGATGCGGTCATGGCCTTCTGGAACGCGCCCGAGGACACACCCGACCATGCGGCTCTTGCCTGTCAGGCCGCGCTCGCGGTCAAGGAGGCCGCTGCGCAGGTAACAAACAGCTGGCAAGACATTGAAATGCCCGTGCGCACCCGGATCGGAGTCCACACAGGCCCCGCGACCGTGGGCAATGTCGGCAGCTCGGACAGGATGAACTATACGGCATTCGGAGCCACCGTGAATCTTGCGGCGCGTTTGGAAGGGCTGAACCGGGATCTGAAAACCGACATATTGGTCAGCACCCAACTGGCCAAAGTCTGTGCCGGGCGGTTTGAGTTCCAGTCGGCAGGACACAGCAGGTTGAAAGGCTTTGCCGAGCCCGTCGAAGTATTCACCCTGACCAAAAACCAAGACACCATGACCGGCAAAGTAGAATAAAGACACACACTTTATGCACCCATCCAACTCTAGTTGCCCGCTGTACGACCGCTCATAGCACTCTCTGGCGGGTCGTCCGCGACCGTCAGATGCGGCCCTTTCAGCGCGTCAATCGCCTGACCCTCGGCCTCAAGGCAGGGACTGCCCGGTGGCCAGACCGCCCAAGCCTTCGTGCAAGGCCAGCTGCCACATCGCCAACCGTCACGCGTCGTTGAATGTCGGGTCCGCAAAGACCGTCTACGCGTCCAGGCGTTTGATCTGGGTGTGTGGCCCGGGATTTTGGTCTGTGCGTTTGGCATTGGTGATTAGATGCGCTCGCGATATCCTTGTTTTCCTATGCGTTCTCGCGTTTCTGTGCAGAGCCGAGCCAATCCTCTGGATCAATTTTCATCCCTGCGTAACACACTCGAAACCGATCAGGCGTTTTTAAACACTGATCCTTCACTTCCTCCTTGGCGTGTATTAAATATAAACCGCAGGACCAATACAAAGACTGTATTTTACAACCAATTCTTAGGGCACGAAAAACATGACCAATCAATTGCTGATCACCCAAACGCTGGACGCAACGGATGCTCCGGAGTTCTCTCCGGAAACTGAGAGCTCCCGAGCAAGCGTGCAGGAAAGCAGCATTTTGGTTATGGATGACGGCTCCATGCTGAGCCTGGATTACGCCAGCGGGATTGCAGCTGTTTTTCAGGGGTTAAGCGGATCATTTCCTTTCCCCATGTTGGAATATCAAGCCCGCCATATCGGCACCGACGGATCCTTGATCTCAGAAACGGTGCTGATGACGCATGTAGAGTCAGGCACTGACATAACCAGACCCTCCCCGTTCTTACAGTTTCAATTGGATGCGAATGGAAACCCGTACATTTACGCAAATATGGACAGACTTTTGGGTTTTCGAGTCGGTGATGACTCTTACGGTTCTGAAATAAACATATTTTCAATTTCATCCACAGGTGAAGTTAGTGATCCCGTAGACCCCAGGGCTGAATTCAGCCGAATTGGGACAGATATGCCCTTGAGTGATGGAACAAGTGTTCGGCTGGCATTTCCGCAACCGGACCTATTTTTTGACTCGTGGGATTTTGCCTTGGAGATGCAGGTTTTTGATGCTGATGGCGAGCCGATTGGGGATGCGGTCAGCCCTGCGGGGGGGCTCCCGCGGGGCAACACCCATGGTGCCAGGGTCGACGAGGACGGCAATATCGTGATTTTGCGGTCCAGCCCGTCTGCCAGATTGATCGAATATGTCGTGGATACCAGTGGGGCGCTGATATCCAACGCGCTTGTTTATGCCCCGAAAGACGATCCATCGGCACATCAAATCAGCAACAATTCAAGTCGGGTTTTCCGCCCAGATGGTGGATATGTCGCCCTCAGCGGATCCATACTGCAGAACTACACCGCAGATGGCCGCCCCGACGGATTGGCAATCGATCTTGGTTATCCGTCGGGGTCGTCCATGTCACAAATGGCCCTTGGCAAAGGTGGTGATTTTTGGGTCCGATGGAACAGCCGGACAGCTGACAGCACTGATCAGGAGTTTACCGGGGGGTATGCCGCGTTCGAGATTATCATTCCGCGCAGTTTGACGGACGAGGCAGATCTGGAATTCCTGTCATCACCCGAGGCCGTTGATGGTGGCGCGGGCAATGATGTCATCCTGGGCAGCGACGGTGTCGACAGGCTGTTGGGGTCTGACGGAGACGACGTTCTGATGGGCGGCGCAGGCGATGATCTCATGCGTGGCGATGCAGGCAACGATATGTTGATTGGCGGCGACGGTGCCGCCGATACCGCGTTTTACCAGGGAGGCTGGCAGGACTACGATGTATTGGCAGAAGATGAACTGGTCTATATTTCCGGCACCGGTGCCGCGTCTGGTGACGGAACGGACAGGCTGTCAGGGATCGAACGTATCGTTTTCTCCGACATGGACGTCGAAGTTTCAGATTTCGTGACCCAATTTGGCACAGCGTTTTCCGGGACCGACGCAGATGATACATTTCATGGGACCAGCGGGAACAACCTTCTGTCCGGGCTGGCAGGTGATGACACCCTGAATGGCCGCGATGGCGTCGATACATTGTACGGTGGCGACGGCAATGACGTTTTGACCGGCGGCAGGTCGCCTGATGATCTGCACGACGAGATTCATGGCCAGGCTGGGAATGACATTCTTCGGGGCGGCTATGGCAATGACTTGGTTCTTGGCGGGGACGGAAACGACACAATAGACGGCGGCCGAGGCGTCGATACTGTGGCGGGTGGTACCGGGAATGACGCAGACCACGCGGAGCGCGTGGATCAGGAACCGAAGCAGGTCGGCCGGACCCGGATTGGGACGGCCGAACTGCCGATCGCAGGGCGTTCCACTCTGGGAAACGCAATCCTGTCCGGCGACGCAATGAATTTTGGTACGGGCGGTGGGAATCGAACCCACACGGGCTTTCGCCCCACGGATTTTCTTACCCGCTACGGTTTTCACCGCCACCCCGGTTTGGGGCGTTTGGGGTCTGGACTATCCCTTCACCATCACCGGATACGTCCGGTTTTAGGTGCTGCCCGTCTAGTCTCTACACCTTCCCCGGTTGGGGCTTGGCTCGGGATTGCCATTTGACAGGTTTCCCCGAATTTGAGCAGTTCTACGTCCGGCGTTTCCCCCGGCGCACTCAATGATCTAAGTCCGATGCGTCTACCGTTCCGCCACGCCCGCACACTGGTTTCACGTATACGGAGCCCGCGTCTGGCTGCAAGCAGAAATCCGAATTTTCCGGGGAAAACAAACACCACTGCGACCGGGGTCCGCGACACGAACCCAATGTGGCCTGGGTCACAGATCCGTGCCCTTGGGGGCCAGTGGACCGCCTGGCGCAGCCAAGCCCCGCTCGGGGAGCCAGGGGTTCATCTCCAATGCGCGTCCCAACGCATCACGGGCTGCATCCAATTGCCCAAGCGCATAGAGCGAGAGTGCCTTGCCACTGAGCGCCGCGATGTGATCCGGCGACAATTGCAGTGCGCGATCCAAATCCACCACAGCTGTCCTGAAATCCTGTCGCAGGTAATTTACAAAGGCCCGCTGATTGTACCCTTCGGCGTATTCTGGGCAGTAATCAACGAGGATATCGAACTCCTGCAAGGCCCCAGCCAAATCAAATGCTGCCCGTTTCTGCATCCCGCGATCCAGAATGGCCTGGGCCTGTTCATTGGGTGCATCGGCCCAGAATTCCCACATCTGATTAGAGATCACGCGCGCATCGCCTTCGTTGTCGGCCGCCTGAACCTGTTCAATCAACCCCTGAACGGATTGGCTGTGATCCGGGGGCGGCGGACAGGTCTCGGCCTCCACGACGGACGCCGAAACGGCAGACAGGATGAGCGGGGCATATGCAAAACGAAACCAGGCCATACCCCGATCCTGTGCCATATGGCACAGTAATCAAATCACGTTTTCGAGCGCCCCCAGCGCCCCATCTTCCTTGACCGCCTGCATCGCCACAAATGTCGACGTTGATGCAACATGTGGCAGCGATGAAATCCGTTCGGCCAATACCGCGCGATAGGCCGCCATCGACCGGGTCCGTACCTTGAGCAGATAGTCGAAATTCGATGCAATCATATGGGCTTGCTCGATCTCTGGCACCTTGATGATCGCCGCATTGAACGCCGACAACGCGGCTTCGCGGGTGTCGTCCAGCTTGACCTCGACAAAGGCCACGTGATCCAGCCCCATTCGGATCGGATCAATCAACGCCCGATATCCCGTGATCACGCCATCAGCCTCAAGGCGGCGCAACCGGGTTTGGGTCGGGGATTTTGAAAGACCAATGCGCCGTGCCAGATCGGCAATCGAAATTCGCCCGTCCTCGGCCAGAATCTCCAGAATCGCACGATCAAAACGGTCCAGATCAGAAATGCCCATTTGGCCTCCAAATTGCAAAAACTTCGGTCGATTGTCCCGAGATTACGCTTCTTTTGGCCGATTGTCCCGAGATTTTCCCGGTATTCTTCTCAAAACACGCATCCTGCAAGGACGACCTCAGATGACCGACACATTGCGCCACCGGATTGACGCCGGAACCTATGGGGACCAAAGCACGCTGCTGGCCCAGCTGATCGCAACCGCTAATCTGTCTGACAACGACCGCGGCACAATTTGTAGCGCCGCGGCCGCGCTGGTGCGCGACATTCGCGATCACACCGCCCCGGGCATGATGGAGGTGTTCCTGGCCGAATATGGCCTGTCGACCGACGAGGGCATTGCCCTGATGTGCCTGGCCGAAGCGCTGCTGCGGGTGCCCGATGCCGATACGATCGACGCGCTGATCGAAGACAAGATCGCCCCGTCGGATTGGGGCAAACATCTGGGACATTCCTCCTCTTCGTTGGTCAATGCCTCGACCTGGGCGTTGATGCTGACCGGCAAGGTTCTGGATGAAGCAAAACCGTCACCGGTCAGCGCCCTGCGCAACGCCATCAAACGGGTGGGTGAACCTGTGATCCGTACCGCCGTCAGCCGCGCAATGAAGGAAATGGGTCGCCAGTTCGTTCTGGGGGAAACCATTACCGCAGCGATGACGCGCGCCAAGGGGATGGAGGCCAAAGGCTATACCTATTCCTACGACATGCTGGGCGAAGCCGCCCGCACCGAAGCCGACGCCGCCCGCTATCACCTGTCCTATTCCCGCGCGATTTCGTCGATTGCCGATGGCTGTGTACATAAAGATATTCGTGCAAACCCCGGTATTTCCGTAAAACTCTCGGCATTGCATCCGCGATATGAGCTGGCACAAGAGGCCCGGGTCATGGACGAACTGGTCCCGCGGTTGCGCGCGCTGGCATTGCTGGCCAAAGCGGCGGGCATGGGGTTGAACATCGATGCCGAAGAGGCAGATCGCCTGTCGCTGTCGCTGGATGTGATCAATGCCGTCATCGGAGATCCCGCGCTGAAAGGGTGGGACGGATTGGGCGTAGTGGTTCAGGCCTATGGGCCCCGCGCCGGGCTGACGATTGATGCGCTGTATGACATGGCCACACGGTTTGATCGCAAGATCATGGTGCGACTGGTCAAAGGAGCCTATTGGGACACCGAAATCAAACGCGCTCAGGTCGAAGGCATGGATGCCTTTCCCGTCTTTACCTCCAAGGCGGTAACAGACGTGTCCTATATCGCCAACGCGCGCAAGTTGCTGGACCGAACCGACCGGATTTACCCCCAATTCGCAACGCATAACGCCCACACCGTCAGCGCCATCCTGCATATGGCCAAGGACGGGCAACCCTTTGAATTCCAGCGCCTGCATGGAATGGGGGAAACGCTGCACCAGATGGTGCTGGAGCGCAACAAGACGCGCTGTCGGATCTATGCCCCTGTTGGCGCTCATCGTGACCTGCTGGCCTATCTGGTGCGTCGCCTGCTGGAAAATGGTGCCAACAGTTCGTTTGTGAACCAGATTGTCGACGAAGATGTCTCGCCCCAGATCGTCGCGGCCGATCCCTTTGTCACGGCGCTGGCCCCCGCCCCCGAGATACCGACAGGCACCGACCTGTTTGCTCCGGAACGCCCCAACTCCAAAGGCTTTGACCTTAAGCACACGCCCACGCTCGAAACGATTGACTCCGCCCGGACCCCATGGCGGACCGACATCTGGCAGGCCTCTCCACGGTTGGCCGAGGCCGCCTCGCCCGAGGCTGCGGTGGTCGTGAGCAACCCAGCTGACGGCACCCTCGTGGGCCAGGCCGCCCAGGCGAGCCTTGCCGATGTCGAAGTCGCGCTGGCGTCGGCCCAACCCTGGGACGCACCAGCGTCCGAACGCGCCGCTGCCTTGAACCGCGCGGCCGACCTCTACGAGGAGAACTTTGGCCAGATCTTTGCCCTGTTGGCGCGCGAGGCCGGAAAATCCCAGATGGACGCCGTAGCCGAGCTGCGCGAAGCGGTGGATTTTCTCCGCTACTACGCGGCCCGCATCCCGGATGCCAATCCAGCGGGCGTGTTCACCTGCATTTCCCCCTGGAATTTCCCTTTGGCAATCTTTTCGGGTCAGATCGCTGCTGCGCTGGCCACAGGCAATGCAGTGCTGGCCAAACCCGCGCCGCAAACGCCGCTGATTGCCGATTTTGCCATCTCGCTACTGCATCAGGCCGGTGTCCCGCGTGACGCCTTGCAGCTGCTGCCCGGCGGACCACAAGTGGGTGCCGCGCTGACGTCGGATTCGCGTGTGAATGGCGTTGCCTTTACCGGCTCCACTGCCACAGCAATGAAAATCCGGGCCGCCATGGCTGAAAATCTGCGCCCCGGCTCACCGCTGATTGCCGAGACTGGCGGGCTCAACGCGATGATCGTCGATTCCACGGCGCTGCCCGAACAGGCTGTGCAATCCATCGTGGAAAGCGCCTTTCAATCCGCTGGCCAGCGCTGTTCAGCGCTGCGCTGTCTCTATCTTCAGGAAGACATCGCCGAAGACGTTCTGGAAATGCTCCAGGGTGCCATGGATGCGCTGGTCATTGGCGATCCCTGGCATCTGTCGACGGATGTGGGGCCGGTGATTGATGAAGCTGCGCGCGCAGGCATCGCCGCCCATATCGATGCTGCCCGCGCCGATGGACGCCTGTTAAAGCAGATGGCCATCCCAGAGACCGGGACCTTTGTTGCACCAACCCTGATCGGAGTTCCCGGCATCACCGCGCTGGACCGTGAAATCTTTGGTCCGGTGCTGCATGTGGCCCGTTTCAAGTCGCACGAACTGGATCAGGTGATCGCCGACATCAATGCCACCGGCTATGGGCTGACCTTTGGTTTGCACACCCGGATCGATGATCGGGTCCAACATGTAACCGAGGCCGTGCATGCAGGGAACCTCTATGTGAACCGCAACCAGATTGGTGCCATTGTCGGATCTCAACCTTTTGGCGGAGAGGGGCTTTCCGGTACTGGACCAAAGGCCGGCGGACCCAATTATCTGGCCCGTTTCTGCGCCCCGGATCGGCAAAAAGCAGACGAGGATTGGGCCGGTGCCCTTGCCGAACTGCCAGGCGAAACCGGCACTCCGGCCCGGCCGCACACCCAATCGCTGCCCGGACCAACAGGCGAATCCAACCGTCTGACTGTGTCACCCCGCGCACCGCTGTTATGCCTTGGCCCTGGCCCCAAAGCTGTCAGTGCCCAGGCCCATGCGGTGCTGGGCCACGGCGGCACCGCCATTCAGGCGGCGGGGATGTTTGATCTGCACCGGTTGGAGCATATCCAGGGCATCTCTGGCGTCCTGTGGTGGGGAGACGCAGCGACAGGGCGTGAAATCGAACAGATTTTGGCCCGGCGTCCCGGGCCGATCCTTCCGATGATCCCCGGTCTACCGGACCGGGCACGTGTCCTGGCAGAACGCCATACCTGCGTCGATACCACCGCGGCCGGTGGCAATGCCGCGCTGTTGGGCGGTTTGGACTGACAGAATCGGGGCACTCCCGCCCGTCGAACCGGCTTTGAAAAAGCCCGCTCGCCCGTTGGGCCACGCCGCGCGCAGGTATACCTGCGCGCGGCGGTTGTCCTCTTGACCTCCTTCAGAAATCAGATCAGCGTCGGGGCATGTTTCCAATTCGCGATCACAACCCGTCCGGGCGAACGCCCTATGTTGTCTACACCCTGATGGCGGCCAATATTCTGGCCTTTGTCGGCTATTTTGGGCTGTCCGACGATGCCCGTCTGCTGAACCAGTTCTATTTCGACTATGCCATCATTCCTGCCCGCATCACGGATGGTGGCGGGTTCGAAACCCTCTTTACGTCGGTCTTTATCCACGGCGGGATCATGCATCTGGCAGGGAACATGCTGTTTCTGTGGATCTTTGGCGATAATATGGAAGACGAGATGGGACATGTGCCCTTTCTTGTCTTTTACCTGGTCTCCGGTCTGGGGGCCGGATTACTGCATGTCGCAGCTGCCCCATTATCGACAGTACCAACAGTCGGAGCCTCGGGCGCGATAGCCGGTGTGATGGGGGGCTATCTGTTGCTGTTCCCCAAGGCCAAAGTCGATATTCTGATCATCCTGATCGTCTTCTTTCGCATCATTCCAATCCCGGCTTGGGTCATGTTGGGGCTATGGTTGGGGATGCAGTTCATTGGCGGGCTGGGCTCGGACCCGGATACGGGTGGCGTTGCCTATTGGGCCCATGCCGGTGGATTTGCGGTCGGGCTGATCCTGACCGTTCCCCTGTGGCTGAAACGCGGCGGCCCCGCTTTTTGGAGCGAGACCCACGGGCATCCGCCCCACCCCGAACCCAACTATCGGCTCAACGCGACACGTATTCCCCGGATAGGGCGCAGATCCGAACGCAAGCCAGGTCCCTGGGGGCGATAGATGCAAGTGCAGCCATCAGGATTTGGTTGCGAGGTTCATCACCATGCAGGTGGTCGACCCGGTTGCATACAGCTTGCCATCCGACACTCCGCGGATTTCGCCATGGGCCACGCCGGTTGATCGCCCCACGTGATCGACCACACCGACACAGTCTATTTCAGTCCCAAGCGGGATCGAACGCAGGATATTAATCTTGTATTCCAATGTCGTATAGGCCGATCCTCGGGGAACACCGGTCATCACAGCACAGGCCATGGCGCTATCCAACAGCGTTCCATACCAACCGCCGTGAACCGTGCCCATCGGGTTCGTCACATCAAATTCCGGGGTGCCTCGGAACACCACCCGCCCCGCGTCAACCGCATGCAAACGATATCCCATGACCCGCGAAATCGGCGGGGCCGGCAGCCGCCCCTCCAGAATTCCCTGCATGAATTCCAACCCCGACAGTTTCAGGACATCGTCCATCTTGAGAAGGTCATCAGGTGATTTGGCGTCCAGCATAGGTCAGTCCCTTTGAGATCAATTCAAAGGGACCGTAAAAACCGCTCGGAACCGGAACAAGCCTTACGCCACGTTCTCGAGAGAAACCTGAGGCACCACACCCAGCGCATGACAGACATCGCGGGTCAGTTCGGGCCGGTTCAACGTATAAAAATGCAACTTGTCGACGCCCCCTTCGATCAGGTCACTGCACAATTCCGTGCACAACGCCGTCGCCAACAGATCTTCGCGATTGTCGCGGACCGCCTTGCCAAAGGCTTCTTCGACCCAGGACGGAATGACTGTCCCGCAGCGGATCGCAAAATTGCGCGCCCCCTTCCAGTTTTCGATCGGCAGAATGCCCGGCGTTATCGCATGATCAATCCCGGCCTTGGCACATTTGTCGCGGAACCGGAAATAGGTCTCGGCTTCGAAAAAGAACTGGGTCAAAGCCTCGGTCGCCCCAGCATCAATCTTGCGTTTCAGCCAATCGACATCCGCGCTCTGGCTGGCGGCCTCGGGGTGGCGATCCGGATACGCACCAACCTTGATATTGAAGCGTCCGGTTGCGGCCAGAGCCTCGATCAGCGCGACCGAATTGGCGAACCCCTCGGGATGCGGCTGAAAGGCCCCCTGCCCCTTGGGTGGATCACCGCGCAAAGCGACAATGTCGCTCACGCCAGCCTGAGCAAATTGATCTGCGATGGCCAAGGTTTCGGCCTTGGACGCATTCACACAGGTCAGATGTGCCGCAACATTCAACCCCGATGACTTATGCAGTGTCGCCACCGCATCACGAGTCAGATCCCGCGTGGTGCCGCCTGCCCCATACGTGACCGACACAAACCGCGGATCCATCGGCGCCAGAACCTGTACCGTGTCCCACAGGCGGAACGACGCTTCCAGGTTTTGCGGCGGAAAGAACTCGAACGAAATCTGCGGCGTACGCATCGGATGGATCTCCTGATTAGATTTCAGCCCTTGTTGCACACGCAGCATTGTGAAACAATTTCATAATATTCAAGAACAACATGAGCGAACCTAAAGGATGCATATCGAATTCCGTCACCTCCGGACGATCAAGGCCATTCACGAAGCCGGTGGTCTGGCCCGGGCGGCAGATCAGCTGAACATCACCCAAAGCGCGTTGAGCCATCAGATCAAAGGGCTGGAAGATCAGGCAGGTGTGGAATTGTTCCTGCGTCGCTCCAAACCGATGAAACTGTCACCAGCCGGGTTGCGGCTGTTGCGACTGGCAGATCAGGTGTTGCCCCAGGTCGAAGCCATGCAAGCCGAATTCACGTCGCTGCGCGATGGCAACACGGGTCGGATGCATATTGCCATCGAATGCCATGCCTGTTTCGAATGGCTGTTCCCCGTGCTCGAGGCCTTTCGCAAGAATTGGATCGATGTGGATGTGGACATCCGCCCCGGCCTGGCCTTTGACGCGCTGCCAGCGCTTCAGAAAGAGGAAGTGGATCTGGTCGTTTCCTCCGATCCAATCGACCTCCCGGGTGTTTCCTTTATTGAACTCTTTGACTATGCGCCGGTTTTTGTGGCGGCGTCACAGCACCCGCTGGCCGCCAAACCCTATGTTGATGCGGCTGACTTTGCCGGGGAAACACTGATCACTTACCCCGTGGAAAAGAGCCGGCTGGATGTCTTCAGTCAGTTGCTGACCCCGGCAGGGGTCGAGCCGGGTGCAATCCGGCAGGTGGAACTGACAGCGGTGATCCTGCTGCTGGTGGCCTCCAACCGTGGTGTGTCCGTGTTGCCGGACTGGGTGGTGCGCGAGATCAAATACAGCTCTGATTATGTCACCCGACCGCTCACCGAAACCGGGATCACCCGGCGTCTCTATGCGGCGATCAGGTCCGACGATCTGGAAAAGCCTTACATGCAAGAATTGATGCGACTGGCCAAGATCGAAGCGCGCAAACTGCAAAAAAAGTAAAGTCGGATCTCACAATGGTAGGTGCCCCCACCCCCTCTACTGCATGTGGACCGGCTCGTCCGTTTTGAAACATGCAAGGCGGGTGGTGGGTGCTTGTCCCCACCACCCAACCGGCTAGCGTTTAGACAAGCTTGACGATCTGTTTGCCGGTATTGCCACCGGTCAACATCGACATGAAGGCCGCAGGCGCATTCTCCAGGCCCTCCGCAATATCCTCCAGGAACCGAACTTCGCCCTTTGCGACCATCGGCCCGACCTCTTTCAGAAACTCCGGATAGCGGTCAAAGTGGTTCGAGATGATGAATCCGTTCACCGAGAGGTATTTCACCAGAATGTTGCGCCAAATCGCGGGGGCCGGCATCACCCCGTCGGTGGCATCGGCACCCAGCCCGCCGGCGTTATACCAGCTGATCATGCCACAAATCGGAATCCGACCAAATGGGTTCATCAGCGGCATGATCGCCTCCAGAACCTTGCCGCCAACATTTTCAAAATAGATGTCGATCCCATCCGGGCAGGCATCCTTGAGGGCAACCCGCAGATCCCGCGCCGTGTCATAGGCCCTGTGATCAAGACAGGCATCAAACCCGAATGTCTCAACCGCCAACGCACATTTTTCTGCGCCCCCGGCGATACCGACAACGCGCAATCCTGCGTGTTTCGCCAACTGCCCGACCATCGACCCAACCGGGCCCGTTGCGGCAGCGACCACCAGCGTTTCACCCGCCTTGGGTCGGCCATACGCGTTCAAGCCATGCCACCCGGTAAACCCCGGCATGCCCATAACGCCGAGCGCAGCAGTAATGGGCCCCATTTTTGGATCCAGCTTTTGCAACTGGTTGGCCGGCAGAACCCCATGAGAGGCCCAGCCGAACATACCAAAGGCAAAATCACCCGGTTCAAAGGCAGAGCTCTTTGACGCGATCACCTGGCCCACTGCCCCGCCTTCCATTGGCCCCCCGACCGGCACGGGTGCAGCATAGGATTTGGCATCATCCATCCGGCCGCGCATATAGGGATCCAGCGACATATAATGCACTTTTACCAGAACCTCGCCGTCTGCCGGTGTCGGCATCGCCACCTGTTCTAGACGAAAGTTCTCGGCCACCGGTGCCCCATCCGGGCGGCTCGCCAGAACAATGTGCTGCATCTGTTCACTCATCAGGTTCTCCATTCGCGACTTTGATCAACGGGTTCTTTTCCAACTCAATCTGAACTGTGTAGTTCAGTTGTCGCTTTGGCAAGAGCAAGGCCAGAGTGACCAAACGGCACGACCCCCGGCACAGTCTGACACAACCCCCCTTGGCAAGCGCGAGAGTGCGGCGTATATGCGCCCCTTGACCGAACAGGAGCCCCCAAATGATTGGCAGTGCGAATCTCAACATCATGATCAAGGCCGCCCGCAAAGCAGGCCGGTCCCTGGTCAAAGATTTCCGCGAAGTGGAAAATCTGCAGGTGTCGACCAAGGGGGCTGGCGACTTTGTCACAAAAGCCGATATTGCCGCGGAAAAAATCCTGCGCGACGAATTGTTGAACGCGCGCCCGACCTATGGCTGGATTGCCGAGGAAGGTGGCGAGATCGCGGGCAAGGACCCGACCCGGCGCTGGATCGTTGATCCGCTGGATGGCACCACCAATTTCCTGCACGGGCTGCCCCATTGGGCGGTGTCCATCGCGTTGGAACACAAGGGCCAGATCGTGGCCGGTGTGGTTTTTGACGCGGCCAAGGACGAAATGTATTTTGCCGAAAAGGGCGCTGGTGCCTGGATGAACGAATCCCGGATCCGGGTTTCAGGTCGCCACCGGATGATCGAGAGCATTTTTGCAACCGGTCTGCCCTTTGCCGGACGTGCCGATCTGCCGTTGACGCTCCAGGATCTGGCCCGTTTGATGCCCGCCTGTGCCGGTGTGCGTCGCTGGGGCTCTGCGGCGCTGGACATGGCTTATGTGGCGGCTGGTCGTTACGAAGGTTTCTGGGAACGCCGCCTGAATTCCTGGGATCTGGCGGCCGGGGTCATCATCGTGCGCGAAGCCGGTGGTCTGGTTCAGCCGTTGGATACCAATGGCGACATTCTCACGGATGGCGAAGTGATCTGCGCCAACGAACCGGTTTTTGAAACCTTCGCCAAGATCATTCGCGGCTGACAGCTTTTTCATCCCGAAAACTGAACAGGGCGCACCAAACGGTTGCGCCCTTTTGTTTGTCATCTGCTCAGACCTCCCACCCGGTTAAGGCTGATCGTTGGCTTGTAAGCCAGTCGATCCTGGGTGCGATTTCGCTTTGCGAAACATGTACCGGGTCGGGGGGTACCGCGGTCCCCGTCGCAGCGAACACCGACCATGACAGGGTCGTTTCAGGCACCATTTGATCTGGCAAACGGCAAGGACCAGCTTTTGCTTTCGGCCGGTTCCGGAACCGTGTCATGAAAACACTCGCTTGGTGTTGCACCAACCTTTCGCTTTTTGCGCATCAAAAAGATCTTGCCCCATCCCTGCCATGTGCCGACAGACGGTGCCTTTGGATCTACGGCATAGCGGTCCCGCCACCCCGTGGGCAACGGCAGGCCGCAGGTTTCCGCCTTGTCCAGCATCCAAACCAATGAGACGTTCGACAAGGGCCGGGCCGCTTCAAACCCGCTCAGCTGACCGCCAACATCGCCATGCGCGCCGGGGAACCACATTTGTTCAACACGCCCGACCCAACCTTCGGGGCAATCCCACAGGACCGGATCGAACACTTCGCGCGTCTCATCCAAGGCCAATGCGTGATATCCCGCCTTGATCGACGGGCCCAGCATGTGATTGTGAAAAGCGTGTCGCAGTTCGGCCCAGCGCCACAGCACCGGAAGCCGCAGGCCCAGCGCCTTGACCGTATCCCAGACCCCGATCATTTCGATCTCGATCTGGTCGTGGCAATATGCTTGCGCAAATTCACGGGCATAGTGCCCTTCGGGTGCGCATTCGTAATGGCGGTAAGCCGTGCGGATGTTGCGCACGGTTGCATGTTCCGCGCGTACCAGCCCCACCATGTCGATCACCCCAGCCAGAGATCGCACCGCATAGGCACCCCGCGAATACCCCATTAGGTAGATTCTGTCGCCGGGCCGATACCGAGATGCAAGGTAACCATAGGCGCGGCGGATCTGTCGGTTCAATCCGCGCCCCATCAACACATCCAGCGTCGAGCGCCAGTCGGTCCATTGGATCCCGGCCTCGTAAAACACTGACACCTGCGGTCCCATTTCGCACAGCAGTCGATAGGTCTGCCCGGCGTGGGTTTCATGCCCGGGCTCCAGCGTCGACATGGTCCCATCCAATATGATCACATGGGTCAGCGGCCCGCGCACTTTGACTTCGGGGGAATGTTCGGACCGCAACGGTCGCCCAAGCCATCCCAGAAAACGTTTAGCCAGCCGCGGTATCTGCATCCCTCAACAATTCCCAAACTCTGAGCGGAGTGAACGGCATATCGGCCTGCCGGACCCCGCGGGTCCAAAGAGCATCCTGAACCGCGTTGGCGACAGCAGCCAGCGCGCCAACTGTCCCGGCTTCGCCGCAGCCTTTCATGCCCATCGGATTGGTGGTCGAGGGCACCGGTTCGGATATAAAATCAATCATGGGGGCGTCGCTCGCACGCGGCAAGGCATAGTCCATGAACGATGCCGTGAGCAATTGTCCCGTCTCATCGAAGACCACATGCTCCATCATCGCCTGACCCAGCCCCTGAACAACCCCGCCGTGCACCTGCCCCTCGGCAAGCAACGGGTTGATAAGATTACCAAAATCATCAACCACAGTATACCGATCCACACGGGAATGTCCAGTTTCGGGATCAATCACAACCTCTGTGATGTGGGCACCGTTGGGATAAGAGCGCCCGGGCAGCTTGGCCCGCGCCGCATGGGACAACAGATCGCTGCGTCCCCGTGTACGGGCCAGGTCGGCGGCCTCGATCAGTGTGGGGGTCAGATTCGACCCCGGTGCCCGGAATGTTTCGCCATCAAAACGGATCTCGCTGTCCGCGACCCCCATCTCGTCAGCCAGAAACGGGGTAAAGGCGGCAATCATCACATCCACCGCCGCCAATGTCGCATGGGTCTGAACCGTGACTGACCGCGATCCACCGGTGCCGCCGCCCTGTTCAATCCGGTCACTGTCGCCCTGAACCACGTGGATCAGGTGGGCGGGGATGCCGGTCTGGTCGCTCAGGAACTGGGCATAGACTGTTTCATGCCCCTGTCCGTTGCTTTGGGTCCCAACATAGATGCTCACTGTGCCATCCTCGTGAAATTCGACGGTCGCGCCTTCCGAAGGATCGCCCAGAATACTTTCAATATAGTAACAGCTGCCAATCCCCCGCATCAGGCCACGGTCTGCATCGGCGTCCCGCCGCGCGGCAAACCCTGCCAGGTCGGCCGTGTCGGTGATCCGTGTCACCAGCCGATCAAAATCACCCACGTCATAGCTCTCTCCCGTGGCTGTGGCATAGGGGAACGCCTCGGGGCGGATGAAATTGCGCTGCCTCAGCTCCCAGGGATCAATCCCCAATTCACGCGCAGCCCGGTCCATTGCGCGTTCCAGCACATAGATCGCTTCGGGCCGCCCAGCGCCGCGATAGGCGTCCACCTGTGTGGTGTTGGTGTAGATACCGCTTACCTGCATCCATGTGGTCTGAATGTCATAGACCCCGGTCAGAACCCGGCTGAACAGCTGGGTCTGTATGGCCTGGGCAAAATGCGAATTATAGGCTCCCATATTGGCCCTTGTACTAACCCGATAGGCGGTGATCTTCAGATCCGCATCAAAGGCCAGTTCGGCCAACGACACCAGATCACGTCCACCATTGTCGCTGAGCATCGCTTCGGAGCGATCCGACATCCAGCGTACCGGCCTGCCCAGCGCGCGGGCAGCATGAGCGACACAGAAGTATTCAGGATAGGGCATCGCCTTCATGCCAAAGCCGCCCCCCACATCGGGCGTCATGACATGCAGAGCCTCGGGCTTCAGCCCCAATTTCTCGGACAGTTGCGTCTTCATTCCCCAGACGCCTTGCCCGCCATACGTAAAGTGCAGCCGGTCCCCATCCCAATCAGCAAAACAGCCGCGCGGCTCCATTGCGTTTACGATGATCCTGTTGTCCCCGACCTCCAACGCAACCCGATGCGTGGCCATATCAAAGGCAGCCTGCGTGGCCCCTTCGTCTCCCAACCCCCAGTCAAAGGCGATATTGCCGGGCGCTTCGGGATGAATGACGTCGCCGCCGCCCATCAGGTCCAGCTTGACCGGCAGATCCTCTATGTCCAGCCAGATCAGCTCGGCCGCATCCCGCGCCTGGTCCAGGGTCTCGGCGATGACCATCACGATGGGTTCCCCGACATAACGCACCCGATCCCGCGCCAGCATCGGCCGTTCCGGTGCCGCGCCCTTTGATCCATCCCGGTTCTTGACCGTTGTGCCGCTCATCCCCACGTCAATCCCCGCCGCCTCCAGATCTGCGAGGGTCAGGATCATCTGAACGCCATCGGCCTGCCGGGCATCGTCCAAATCCAGTGCGGTAATCACCCCATGTGCCACGGGGCTGCGCAGCACATGGGCATATAACGCCTTTGCCGGAGCAACATCATCCACATAGCGCCCCTGCCCAGTCAGAAACCGCGTGTCTTCGACCCGTGTGACCGGCTGGCTCTTGCCGAATTTTTCCATGCTGCGCTCCTGATTGCGGGAAACCGTCGCATGGGACGTTAGTCTTCGGTCAATGGATGTCTAGGGGGCGGCGCAATAATCCTGACACCACGCCCCGGCACAGCAAAAGGGCACCCCGCAAAGAGACGCCCTTTTTTCTTAGTGACTTGTTGTGCGCCCCGCGGGTCAGCCGCCCTGATTGCGCTGCAGGCTCTCGAGCACCTGGTCAATCGAGAAGCTCGCTGGTTTGGAGCGCGGCGGGTAGTCCTTGAAGGTTGCCAGGAACTGGGCAACAAATGCCTGCGCCGGTACCAGAAGATAGGTCCGCTCAATGCGCCACTGGCCATAGTTCATCGCCTCGTGCTGGGCCCGCTCGAACGGGTCGCTGTACAGATCCATGATCTTTGGCAGACGCAGGAACGTAAAGGGTTCCTCCCAGACATCGAACCCTTCTGCGCGCTGTTCGGCAAACACGACTTTCCAACGGCCATACCGCAAATTCAGCAAATCGCCCCCATCCGAGAAATACAGGAACTCCTTGCGCGGTCCTTCGTCGGTGTCGCCGCGGAAATAAGGCATGAAATCATACCCATCCAGATGGACCGGCTCGTTCTCCTCGCCGAACGGAGCCTCGGTCAGCATCCGCTCCTTCATGTCCGGATCGCCCAGCGCCGACATGAACGTCGGGAACCAATCCAGATGGCTGATGATCTGGTGGGACTTGCGCCCCGGTTCAATCACACCCGGCCATTTGATCATCATCGGAACGCGATAGCCGCCTTCCCAGTTGTCGTTCTTTTCGCCCTTGAACGGTGTGGTACCGCCATCAGGCCAGGTGAACACTTCGGCACCGTTATCGGTGGAATACATCACCACTGTATTGTCGGCGATGCCCAGGTCGTCCAGCTTGTCGAGCAGCTGCCCCACCATGCCATCATGTTCGACCATGCCATCGGGATACACTCCCAGCCCCGTCACCCCCTGGCTTTCGGGTTTGAGGTGCGTGTTGATATGCATCCGCGTCGAGTTGTACCACAGAAAGAATGGTTTTTCCTGCTCTACCGCACGGTCGATGAAATCAAGCGCTCCGGCAGTAACCTCTTCGTCAATGGTTTCCATACGCTTTTTGGTCAGCGGTCCGGTGTCTTCGACCTGACCATCCGACGACGATCGGATCACCCCGCGTGGGCCAAATTTCTCGCGGAATTCCGGGTTCTTGGGGTAATCGACATTCTCGGGCTCTTCTTCGGCATTGAGATGGTACAGATTGCCGAAAAATTCATCAAACCCGTGATTGGTCGGCAACATGCTGTCGAGATCACCCAGATGGTTCTTGCCGTATTGTCCCGTCATGTACCCTTTGGACTTCATGTATTCGGCAATGGTCGGATCCTTGACGTTCATGCCTTCCTTGGCACCCGGCAGCCCCACCTTTAGCAACCCGGTCCGGAAACCCGATTGCCCCATGACGAACGAGGCACGCCCGGCCGTACAGGATTGTTCGCCATAGCCATGCGTGAACAACATGCCTTCCTGGGCAATCCGGTCGATATTGGGTGTTTCATACCCCATCATGCCCTGATTATACGCACTGACGTTCCACATGCCGATGTCATCGCCCCAGATCACCAGAACGTTTGGTCGATCCTCTTGTGCTGTGGCCCCGGTCGAAAGCGCGACAGCGCTGGTTGCGGCAAAAGCCAGCACCACGCCTGCGCGCCGCAATAAGCCAAAACTCATGATCTATTTCCTCCATACAAAATATCCCAAACCGCCAATCCTGGCAGTTCCCGTGAAAATCAGCTCTTCAAGTACAAAAATCCGATCTCGCCAGACCGTGTAAGAAATTGTCTGGCACGCGCGGCCGCTGATATCCACAAATGTGGCAATGCAACCAATCTATCAAAATCCGCTTAAATTGTGCAGGGGAAGTTTGCAGACATTGAATCCCAAACCCCGCGTCGGCGAAAACTGCCCTGTCTCAACGTGCCCAACCTGCGCCTTCGCGCGACATCAGGCAAGTCGCACTGAGTTCAGGTGGGCTGCTGGGCAACCACGTCATCGCCGACAAAATCCATGACCCAGGTCCGAAACGCACGCGCCGCCGGGCGCAAGGCACCCCGATCCGGGTAAACCAGATGATACGCCTCCTGCCCCGGCACGCGAATGTCCGGCAGACAGGGCACCAACCCGGCCCGGCACATCGCCAGATCGCTGGCCGGGGCACGGGCCAAGGCAATCCCCCCCCCCTGTGCGGCCAATTCAGCCGCCAACAGCGAATTATCCGCAAAGAAATACCGCGCCTGACCATGCGGCAGCCGCAGGTGTTCAAACAGATGCGGCCAACTGGCGCGGTGGGTCGAGACCTCAATCAGCGTATAATCCAGCAGGTCCGAGACCGCCGTGATCTGTGCGGCGATTTCGGGTGTGGCCACAGGATACAGGACCTCGCCCATCAACCGGTCCCCTTCGGCCCCGAACAGCGCCGGATTGCCAAAGACAATCTGCAAATCCGTAAACTGATTGGCGAAATCCGCGACCATATTACCGGTGCTGAGCGCCAGGTTAATTTGTGGGTGTGCCGCCTGAAACGCGGGCACCCCGCGCGCCAGCAAACCATGGGCAAACAGCAGCACCGACTGCACGAACAGCCGCTGTTCCCGGCTTTTACCGAACAGTCCCGTGGTTGCCGTCTCCAATCGCAAAAGAGATTGCCGGACTGACGGCAGATAAGCGCGCCCGGCCTCGGTCAATGTCACTGCATGGGCATGTCGATGAAACAACGGAGTACCCAATTGGGTTTCCAGAGCTTTGACCTGCTGGCTGACGGCAGCCGCAGACATGTTCAGCTGGGCCGCCGCACGGGCAAAGCTCTCGGTGCGGGCCGCGGCCTCGAACACACGCAACCAATTGAGAGAGGGAAGACGGGTAACCATTCCGAAGGCTAAGCATAGCTTAGCCTATCCGGCAAGTCTTACCGTTCTGAATTCTTTTCACCCCACTGTACCTTGTCCCTTGCGAACACATCATCCGCCCCATGCGGTCCCCAATCAGATGAGAGACGAGACATGACCAGTCCCGCCCCCACCCAGTCCCCGCGCCCCAAACGCAAAATCTGGAATTTCACCCCTGAGCTGCCGATCCAGACCGCCCCCTATTGGAGATGGCCAATGCGCCCGCTGGCCGCGCTGCGTTATCTGCTGCGCAGCTGGAACCCGCTGGCGCTGCGCGCTTTGCTGCTGGGCTTTGCGATCTTCACATGGACGTTCCTTACCCCATCGCTGGAGCGGGTTGCCACATTCAGCTGGGATTGGGTGTTCGAAATCTGGGTCCGCAACCTATGCATCCTGTTGGTCGTGGCCGGTGGGTTGCATCTGGCCCTGTGGAAATTCCGCACCCAGAACGACGATTACCGCTATGACATGCGCCCCATGATGAAGGGGGCCAAGGTCTTTACATTCAAGAACCAGGTCTGGGACAACATGTTTTGGAGCTTGGGTCCCGCCCTGACCTTCTGGACCTTCTGGGAGAGCTTTATCCTGTTTGCCTATGCCAATGGCTGGGTGCGGATGATCACGCTGGACAGCAATCCAGTCTGGTTCATCGTCATGACCGTGTTCATCCCGATCTGGGCCGGGTTTCATTTCTACTGGCTGCATCGGCTGCTGCATGTGGGTCCGTTCTACACCAAAGTGCACGCCTGGCATCACCGCAACATCAACACCGGCCCCTGGTCCGGGTTGGCGATGCATCCGGTCGAAAGCTTTTTCCTGATGTTTGACACGATGATCTTCTTCCTGCTGCCGTCCCATCCAGTGCATGCCCTGTTCCTGCTGTTCCACCACGGCATCGGCGCGCCCACATCGCACGCCGGGTTCGAGCACCTGAAACTCGGGAAGTCGGGCAGATTCTTGGTCGGCGACTTCTTTCACCAACTGCATCACAGGTTCTTTGACTGCAATTATGGCACCTGGGAAACACCCTGGGACGAATGGTTCAACACCTTTCACGACGGCACCGACGAAGGCAATGAAATGGTCAAAGAACGCCGCCGCAAGATTTGGGCCGCCGAGTAAGTTCCCAGCCTCCCCCAACCCGCCGGGCCCATTGCGGCCCGGCACGCGCTTTTGCAAGGAAACGCCATGAAAAACATCTACACATTCGGCCGTCGCCCGGCCCAGCGCAACTATACCGTTCGCGACCTGCTTAACCTGAAACAGACCGGTGAACGTTTGACGATGTGCAACCCGGCCAACGAGGCGGAAATCCAGGCCTGTGTTGATGCGGGCATCGACTTGCTGACCCTATGGGACGTGCATCTGGACATGGCCCGCGAAATCGCCCCCACCCATTTCGCGGGAACCGCAATGAACTGGGGGCAATTTGCCACCAATGACGAGATCATGCGCCACGCGATCGATTGCATGGAAAATGGCGCGGATATGTATTTCACCAACCGCTCATTTGAGGTGGTGGAAATGTTGGCGCGCGAAAGTATCCCTGTGCAGGTGCATATGGGGCTCGTGCCCTCGCTCAGCCATTGGTCCGGCGGCCTGCGTGCCTTTGGCCGCAGCGCACAAGAGGCGATGCAGATCTTTGATACCTTCAAACGCTATGAGAACGCCGGTGCCTTTGCCTGTGAAATCGAATGCGTCGCCGAAGACACTCTGCGGCTGTTGAATGATCGCACATCAATCGTCACCATTTCGCTGGGGTCCGGCAATGCAGGCGACGTGATATTTCTGTTCATGGCCGATATCTGCGGCGAGGCAGATGCCCCACCACGTCATGCCCATGCCTTTGGTGATCTGGGTCGGCTGCACAGACAGATGTATTGCGAACGGGTTTCCGCGCTGCAAGCCTTCCAATCCGAAGTCCGCGCCAAAGCGTTTCCTTACCCGGATCAGTCGATATCCATGCATGACGGAGAGTTGGACAAACTGCACGAGGCGCTCGACAAGCTCTAGGCGTTTCAATGGGGGCGTTGCCCCCGCAGCCGCTGGCTGCTCCCCCAAGGTGTTTCGGACCAGAAAGAAGCAGCAGCGAAGCGCCCCTGACGCTTGGGCCGTCCATTCTCGCAAGGAACACTCCTGCGCAAACCCCAAGGGCAGCTTCTTCCTGGTGCGGTCATCGGCTCCTCAGCCTGTACCGCCTCAACAGAGTGCCGCGATTCTGGTTAACGAATCCTTTCCGCTTCTTTCTGGTTAAAAATACCTGAAACCCGCCTGTTCCGCCCGCGCAAGCGGTGGAATGGCAAGAAATCCCCATTGCCGCCTTCCCCTTGGCGTCGCCATTGGGTAATTGATCCGGCAACTGCATGAGGGATCAAGACGCATGGCGATGGAAAAGACGTTCAACGCGGCCCAGGCCGAGGCCCGTATCTACAAAGCCTGGGAAGACGCAGGCGCGTTCAAGGCCGGCGCGAACCGGTCGCGCGACGAAAGTTTTACCATCATGATCCCGCCGCCCAACGTCACCGGCGCGCTGCACGTGGGGCATGCGTTCAACAACACCCTGCAGGACATCCTGATCCGCTGGCACCGCATGCGCGGCTTTGACACCCTGTGGCAGCCCGGTCAGGACCACGCAGGTATCGCCACCCAGATGCAGGTGGAAAAGATGCTGGCCAACACGCAGCAACCTGGCCGCCGCGAGTTGGGCCGCGAGAAATTCCTGGAAAAGGTCTGGGAATGGAAGGGCGAATACGGCGGTACCATTGTTGAACAGCTGAAACGTCTGGGCAGCAGCTGTGACTGGGACCGCAACGCCTTTACCATGGCCGGTGCCGCGGGTGATCCCCGCGTGGGCCACGAAAACTCGCCCAATTTCCATGATGCGGTGATCAAGGTCTTTGTTGAGATGTACAACAAGGGCCTGATTTATCGCGGCAAGCGACTGGTGAATTGGGACCCGCATTTTGAGACCGCCATCTCCGATCTCGAGGTCGAAAACATCGAGACTCCGGGCCACATGTGGCACTTCAAATACCCGCTGGCGAATGGCGCGACCTACACCTATGTGGAAAAGGACGAGGACGGCAACGTCACTCTGACCGAAGAACGCGACTATATCTCCATCGCCACCACCCGCCCGGAAACCATGCTGGGCGACGGCGCGGTTGCGGTGCACCCCTCGGACGAACGTTATGCGCCCATTGTTGGCCAGCTGTGTGAAATCCCGGTCGGCCCCAAGGAACACCGCCGCCAGATCCCGATCATCACAGACGAATATCCGGACAAGGATTTTGGCTCGGGTGCCGTGAAGATCACCGGCGCGCATGATTTCAACGACAACATGGTGGCCAAACGCGGCGGCATCCCGATGTACCGCCTGATGGACACCCGCGGCGCGATGCGGGCCGATGGCGCGCCCTACGCCGAAGAGGCAGGCAAAGCGCAGGAATACGCGCGCGGCAAAGCCTTCACCGAAACCGAAATCGACGCCATCAACCTGATCCCTGATCACCTGCGCGGTCTGGACCGGTTCGAAGCGCGCGCCCGCGTGGTCGAAGAGATTACCGCCGACGGTCTGGCCGTGATGACCCGCGCCGATAACCCGGCTCTGGGCACCAAGCTGGGCGAAGACGATGACGCGGGTGCCCTGGTCCCGCTGGTCGAGGCCAAGCCGATCATGCAGCCTTTTGGCGACCGTTCGAAAGTGGTCATTGAACCGATGTTCACCGACCAGTGGTTTGTGGACGCCGAAAAGGTTGTTGGCCCGGCGTTGGATGCGGTCAAGGACGGCACGGTCAAGATCATCCCCGAGAGCGGCGAGAAGACCTATTACCACTGGCTGGAGAACATCGAACCCTGGTGCATCTCGCGTCAGCTGTGGTGGGGCCACCAGATCCCGGTCTGGTACGGTCTGAACCTGTCGGCGGAGGATTTCAAATCGGATGCAGACACCGGCGCGCTGGATCTGGTTGAACTGGGGCAGTTACTGAACGCAGGCGGCATGTTGCACCGGGGCGATGTGCACCATTGCGCCGCCTCGTTTGAGGACGTGCAAAACCGCTTCCTGGATGACAACGCCAATATCCCCAGCCCGCTGAGCCACGCCACCATTGTCGAGGCCGAAGACAAACACGACGCGATCCACAAATTCGCCGAAAGCCTCGCGCAATACGCCTTGGATCAGGATCCGACCAAGCTGATCTTTCCGGTGTGGCGCGACCCCGATGTGCTGGACACCTGGTTTTCCTCCGGCCTCTGGCCCATCGGCACGCTCGGCTGGCCTGCGGACACCGAGGAAATGCAGCGTTACTTCCCCACCGATGTGTTGATCACCGGTTTCGACATCCTGTTCTTCTGGGTGGCGCGGATGATGATGATGCAGCTGGCGGTGGTCGACAACATCCCCTTCCACACCGTCTATCTGCATCAGCTGGTGCGCGACGAGAAGGGCAAAAAGATGTCCAAGACCACCGGCAACGTCATTGACCCGCTGGAGATCGTGGACGAATTCGGTGCCGACGCGCTGCGGTTTACCAATGCGTCGATGGCGGCGATCGGCGGCGTGTTGAAACTGTCCAAGGACCGCATCACCGGCGCGCGCAATTTTGGCACCAAACTGTGGAACGCCTTCAGCTTTGCCGAGCATTACGAGATCCCCTATGCCAGCGGCAGCGAACGACCGACGCCGACGTTGACCCTGAACAAATGGATCATCGGCGAAACCGCCCGCGTGCGCGAAGAGGTGGACGCTGCGCTGGAAAGCTATCGGTTCAACGATGCCGCCAACGGGCTTTATGCCTTTGTCTGGGGCAAGGTCTGTGACTGGTATCTGGAATTCTCCAAACCGATCCTGCAGGGCGAAGACGAAGCCGCCAAGGCGGAAACCCAGGCCACGTTGCGCTGGGTGTTGGACCAGTGCCTGATCCTGATGCACCCGATCACGCCGTTTATCACCGAAGAGCTGTGGGGGTTGGACGACGCACGTGCCAAAATGTTGGTGCACGCCGACTGGCCGACCTATACGGCTGCTGAATTGGGTGATTCAGATGCGGATCGCGAAATGAACTGGGTGATTTCAGTGATCGAAAACACCCGCTCGGCGCGCTCGCAGATGCGGGTGCCGGCAGGGCTGTATGTGCCGATGCTGGTCAGTGAAATCGACGCCCATGGGCAAGCCGCCTGGGACCGCAACCAGGCGCTGATCAAACGTCTGGCGCGAATCGAGAGCCTGACCCAGATTGACGCTTTGCCAAAGGGCACCATTTCGATCTCTGCCCCCGGCGCGGCCTTTGGCCTGCCGCTGGCGGACATCATCGACGTGGACGCCGAAAAGGCACGTCTGGAAAAAGCCAAGGGCAAGTTGGCCAAGGAATTGGGTGGCCTGCGTGGTCGGTTGAACAATCCCAAATTCATCGCCTCGGCACCGGACGACGTGGTCGCAGAGGCCAAGGCCAATCTGGCCACCCGCGAAGAGGAAGACAGTCGGATCGACGAAGCATTGGCCCGCCTGGCCGAAATCGCCTGACCAGAACAGCCCCCGTCCGCCACGGGCGGGGGCTGTAGCGAGGCTCTGCCTCGCGCTCCGGGATATTTTTGGCCAGATGAACAAGGGAATCTCGGGTGCTTTTGCATGGGATCACGACATCCCAGCCCGAATTTCGACGGGGCGCAGTCCAATTGCTGTTGCGGTTATTGCGCCCCCGACGGAAATGAGATCCCGCGGTACGGGGCAGAGTAACTGGCTTTTTGACACCTGATCGTTTCGCTTAAGGACCAGAGGATTGGTCCGGGCGTGGCAACAGGCATTTGGATCCTGGTCCCCGGGCTGGTGACAAAATGCAGGAGGTCATGAACCAAGAGGTCGTGATCGACGAAACGCGGGCGGTTGCGCATGGCAAACTGGCGCGATTGGGCGCTTTGAACCCGCGCGAATTTGCCATGGCTCGCGCGGCGGATCTGGACATGCGCTACAATATGGCGCGGAATGCGGGCAAATCCTTCGTCCGTTAGCGCAACACCCGTGTTGTTTCCGGTTCGATTCACGCTATAGACACCTCCAAGACATCCATATTCTTCGGAGAGTGACGCATTATGGCAAAAGACGCTTCCATCCAGCAGCAGCAATTCGACCGCATCGCCAGTGGCAAAGGCTTTATCGCCGCCTTGGACCAATCCGGCGGCTCCACCCCCAAGGCGCTGGCGCTTTATGGTGTGATGGAAGACGCCTATTCCAATGATGACGAAATGTTCGGGGAAATCCAGAAGATGCGCGCCCGCATCATCACCGCGCCCGATTTCGGCAGCGACAAGATCCTGGGGGCCATCCTGTTCGAAAAAACCATGGACAACGCCATCGACGGTATCCAGGTTCCGGTCTACCTGTGGGAAAAATGCGGTGTTGTGCCGTTCCTGAAGGTCGACAAAGGTCTGGCGGATGAGGCCAACGGTGCCCAAGTGATGAAACCGATGCCCGATCTGGACGCCCTGTTGGCACGCGCCAATGAGGCCGGAATTTTTGGCACCAAAATGCGTTCGGTCGTCAAAGAGGCCAATGCCGACGGGATCAAGGCGGTTGTCGCCCAGCAGTTCGAAGTGGGCCAGCAGATCGTCAATGCCGGTCTGGTGCCGATCATCGAGCCCGAAGTTGACATCCATTCCGCCACCAAGGCCGAAGCCGAGGACATCCTGAAGGGTGAAATCCTGACCGCGCTGAACGCCCTGCCCGCCGACAGCAAGGTCGCGTTGAAGCTGACCATTCCAAACCAGGCGGGTTTGTATGGTGACCTGGCCGATCACCCCAATGTTGTGCGCGTCGTGGCCCTGTCGGGTGGCTATTCCACCGATGATGCTTGTGAGAAGTTGGCGCAGAACACCAAGATGATCGCATCGTTCTCTCGCGCGTTGACCGAAGGTCTGAATGTCGCGATGAGCGCGGATGAATACAACGCCGCTTTGGGATCAAACATCGACAAGATTTATCAAGCGTCTTTGTGAGACCACATATTCCTGTCGCTGGTAAAAACGCCAGCGACAGGAATGTGTCAGGATATACAATCTTCGCCTACCGCAGAAATTCTGCGGTAGGCGTTTCTTATTGATCAGAGGCAGCGCCTATCGCAACAGATGATGCGGGCTGCCTTACTTGATAAATGCCCGGATCGCTGCGGTGTATTCATCAGGGGCCTGAAAAGACGCAAAATGGCTGGTCTTCTCAAGGATCAGGAATTCGGCGGATGGAATGAGATCAGCAATCATTTTGGAATGATCCATCAGGATTGCTTCGTCAAATTCGCTCTGCACGACCAACGTTGGCACAGTCACTGATTTCAACGCCTCTGTCCCGCCGGGTTTTGAGGTGCCCCACATGGTCACAACACCACCCAGAAAAGCCTCAAATCCATCGGGTGTTGGCGACATCGCAGCATAATCCGCAGCCATCAACCCGACATAACCACCAAACAGTTCATTGGTTTCGACTGTTGGATCAACCCCATCCAAAGTGACGTTACCAGCATGCGCAAAATGGCTGGCGAGCCGATCCGGGTGAGTCTGTGAAATCGCGTATCCGATATTGGCACCATCGGACCATCCCACCAGATGCACCTTGTCGACGCCCAGATGATCCAAGAGCGCCAGATAATCGGCGGCCAACAACCCATAACTATAGTCGCTGCCATCATTTGTGGACCGGCCATGTCCGCGGGTGTCGGCGACGATGACCTTGTGATCTCGCATCAGATCAGCAACCTGAGCCCCCCAGATGTCACCATGGGCCAACCCTCCGTGGATCATCAGGATCGGGGTACCATCGTCCGCCCCATAAGTGGCGTGATACATCTCGATCCCATTGACCGACACGGTGCCCGAGGATGCGGCTTGGGGCATTGCCGGAGTATCTGGAATCGACATCCAACGGTCATCGGCCTGAACCGCAGTGGCCGTGAAAATCGCCGCAGCAGCGAGAATTTTTGCAAACATTTTGCTCTCCCTTTTATTGTGTGCCCTAATGGACCTGCCCCAAGTCTAGTGAGAAACCGGCCAAGACCGTTATGCAGCAAACGCAGATTTCAGCAGGAGCGTATCCTTGAAAAACAGAGCGATATCAACGCGCTGGTTTCCCGCATACGGGTTTTGCGAAGGTCAATCCGGACTATTTGACAACGTGTTCACGGATTTCGATCAGCAGGCAGAGCAGCTGGCCGGACACGATCAGAGTTACCTACAACTGACGCCGGGGGCCTTTCATGGGCGGTTTTTGTCAGCCTTTTTTGGGCCGGATGTTTCCATTCATCTGGAATACTGCAATCAGGCGCTTGAACAGGAAGTCATCGGGTCGCCCGACCATTTCACCTTTGGTGTGACCCTTGATGCGGCGACCGGGTTCACGAGCAAGGGCCGCCCCCTGTCGGAGGATCATTTCTTTCTGCTGCCGCCGTCCGGGAACCTGCATGTGATCAGCCCCAACCACGGGGTCGTGATGGCAATCGCGATCCGGAGTGACGCTTTTCTCAAACATCCCGTGCTGTCACCCGAGATCATGGAATGGGTCATGGCGCTGGAGGATGACATCGGCATCCTCCGCGCACCCAGATTTGCCTATCGAATGCGCGAAGACGCAATTTCCGCGGTCGAAGGGCTGGCACAAGACAACGGGTCGGCGTCCTCGGCATTAATCGGGCAGGCCCTGATCGCGGGCATCATGTCCAAACTGGCGTTGGAGTGGAGCACTACAGCCGGAAGGCGCGCAGATGGTGCAACCCCGGTATTCAATCGGTTCGATCATTGCCGGTTTTGGCTTCGGTCTCGTGACGCCACACGGATCACCACGGATGACATCGCTCAATTTGCCAAAAGCTCGCGGCGATCTGTGGAGCAATCGTTTTCCGACAACGTATCGATGGGGCCGTTGACATATATGCGGGTGGTCAGGCTGCATGATGTGCGACGCACGATGCTGGACCCGTCGTTTCGGGATCATTCGATCGGGGATATCGCGGCCCGGCATGGGTTCTGGGATTGGAGCCGTTTCTCAAATCAATACCGTCGCCATTTTGGTGAATTACCATCGGCAACACGCAAATCCCGGGCAAACCGGTGCTAGGGTCAGGGGGCTTTAAACCCGCGCTGCCTGTTCGATCTCCTGGGAGGATAGATCGTATTTCTGGGTAAATGTTTCGCGGGCCGACATCAGGCGTGGATCATCTGGTTTCAATCCCAGTGTACGGATAAATTCAATGCGTTGCTGATCGCGCAGGGCATCCCGCGCAATTGCGGTCCCCATTGCCCGGTCGATCACCTCGCCCCCGGGTGACACATGGAACCATTTGGAAAAATCCCGGAAATGATGCTGGTTGTGCAAGGTGGTGACATGACGTTCGACCCGTGTTTTACGTACCGGCAAATGTGCGGTCATGTGAAACCATTCGTACCCCAAAAAGGTCGAAACACCCCCAACCAGCACTACAGCGGCGGCAATCATCATCGCATCTGCAGGTAGAACAACACGCGCCGCCCCCCAAACCAGCCCAAAATTGACAACCAGCATGGGCAGGGACACCCAGATCGGGGCAAAGAACAGCTTGGGTTTGGTCGGAAAATCATGGTGCCCATAATGCGCCTGATACAAAAGGTTGAATGCCCATTGGCTGCGCGGTGGGTTCAGGTGAAACACATGCCTGTGCAATCCGTATTCATTCAGCATCTGCGCCGGGATCCCCAACAGGATCAGCGTCCACTGCCATGTCGCGCCCTGCCAGATTAGGACCCCCACCCCCAACGCAACAGCGGCAATCATCGGTGGGATAGAATTGTGGTGAAACAGCAATGGCAGTCGGTGCACGGCTTCCCTCATTGAACTGAACAGTGACCGGACAGGCACGACGGCCCCGTCGCGGTGGTTCATGTGCCTATTTAAAGACCGGTTTGCGACCTTGCATCTGCGCCGCAATCACTTCCATCTGTTCAGGCTTGCCGATCAGGTCCACCTGTTCCCGGCTTTCCTGCAATAGAACATCCGCCTGGGACGCCCCCGCTTCGGCGAACCCAATCAGACGCTTTGCCGCGCGGATGGCGTTGGGCCCCTTGTCGGCGATCTCGGCTGCCAGGTCCTGCGCAGCGCGCAGCGGATTTTCACAGACCTGGGTTACCAATCCCCAGCGTTCGGCCTGATCCGCCGTGATGGGGCGGGCAGTATAGGTTAGCTGGCGCAAAACGTCCGAGCGTACCAGCTGTGGCAACAAGGCCATGCCCCCCATGTCCGGCACGATACCCCATTTCATTTCCATAACCGCCAGCTTTGCATCCGGCCCGGCAATCCGGATATCGGCCCCCAGCGCCAGTTGCAGACCACCGCCATACACCACCCCATGCAGGGCCGCGATCACCGGAACAGGCACCCGACGCCAGACCATTGCCACTTCCTGCATTTCGTTGGCGTCTTCGTGGCTGCGCTCCATCAACCAGGCCTTGGGATCGATCTTCCCCATCTGGGCAAAGCTCATCAGATCCAGACCGGCACAGAACCCCTTGCCCTCTCCCGACAGGACGACTGCACGCGCATCCGAAGCCGCGACCTCCTGGCCTGCAGCAAGGATTGCCTTGACCATGGCATCATCCAGCGCATTCACCTTGTCGCCTCGTGTGAGGGTCACATGAGCGATATTGTCAGCATATGTCACTGATACCCGTGCCATCGCAGATCTCCTTGTCCCGGTTTCTCCAAAGATTGCCCTGATCCCGCTTGGCATGCCACTGCAACGTGGCGGAACCCTGCCCCCGAGGCACTGCCTGCGCCACAGGCAAGAATTTTAAAAAATTCTTGGCAAAATTCTTGCTAAGAATTTTCCACCGCCATCGGAGGCCTTCTCCCCTCTTGCGGCACCGGGCCGAGCCTGTTTATCTGCCCTCATGACCCATACTCGTTTCACGCCCCTCGCCGCCTCTCTGCCCTCGACCGTTCCGTTTGTCGGACCCGAAACCCAGGAAAGGGCGCGCGGGTCGGTTTTTGAGGCCCGGCTAGGTGCCAATGAGAATGTTTTTGGCCCCTCACCAAGAGCAATTGCCGCAATGCAAGCAACAGCTGGGGACGTCTGGATGTACGGCGACCCCGAAAATCATGACCTACGTCAGGCTTTGGCCGCCCATCACGGCGTGCGTGCCGACAACATCATGGTAGGTGAAGGCATCGACGGATTGCTGGGGTACCTCGCCCGATTGCTGGTGGCCCCCGGCGATAGCGTGGTCACGTCACAGGGTGCTTATCCTACGTTCAACTATCATGTGGCTGGGTTTGGTGGCCAAGTGCACACGGTCCCCTATACCAAAGACCACGAAGACCCGGCCGCTTTGTTTGCCAAGGCCGCCGAGGTCGATGCCAAGATTGTGTATTTGGCCAATCCCGACAACCCGATGGGCAGTTGGCATTCCGGGGCTGACATTGTCGCTTCGCTGTCGGATCTCCCCGACGGCACGCTGTTGTTGCTGGACGAAGCTTATGTGGAATGCGCCCCTCCGGGGACCGCGGCACCTGTCGCGGCAGATGATCCCCGTGTCATTCGAATGCGCACGTTTTCCAAGGCGTATGGCATGGCGGGGGCCCGCGTTGGGTATGCGCTGGCGCATCCGGATCTGATTCAGGCCTTTCACAAGGTGCGCAACCATTTTGGGATGAACCGCATGGCTCAGGCCGGTGCTCTTGCAGCATTGCAGGACACAGAGTGGCTGACCCATGTTCTGCGCGAAGTCGACACGGCCCGGACCCGGATCGCGGAAATCGCGGCAGAAAACGGATTGTCTGCGCTTGCCTCGGCCACCAATTTCGTGGCCATTGATTGCGGGAAAGACGGCGAATTCGCCAAATCGGTTCTGGACGGATTGATCGCGCGGGGTATCTTTGCCCGGATGCCTTTTGCTGCTCCGCAGAACCGATGCATCCGGATCAGCTGTGGACCAGAAATCATGTTGGATGCTTTTGCCGCAGCCCTGCCCGCAGCGCTGAAAGACGCCAGAGGCTGACGCTCGCAATAGATTTACCAGACATTCACCACCTGTGCGCTATACTTTTCGCTCAGGAGGTATGGCAAAATGTCGGACAGTCATGAACGACCAAGGGCCCCTGACTACACCAATGCAGCCATTACAATGCTGGGTGTGAATCTGATGTGGATCTTTTTTGTGATCTGGGTGCTGTTTGGCGTCGTCCCGGTTCTGTTGTTGGCGCTTCTGATCAACCACGGCATTGACCGGTACGCGGCGGTTCGAAACTGAACCAGCCCGGAAGTCCATCATGGATGGTCATCCCACACGTTCGGTGAGCGGGTGGCGCATTTCGCATGTGGCGGAGTACCCGTTGCCACATATACCAGCGATCATCACAGCGCGATTCGACACGTGTTCCGTCGACTTGGATGCACCAGATCGTGGATGTGCCTTCAACGTGCCCCGTTAAACCTGTCCCGGAAATTTGCGCCCCGGTATTGATGAGCCCCCTAAGGCCGAGTTTGCCCCAAGCCATTTGTCGCCCGGCGAACGCCACCAACGGGTGCGATGACCAGCCCCCAGGGGACGCCTATCCTCGTCGCTGGACTCCCTTCGTGGAACACCTGATGACGAAACATCCTCAATCAGTGGAATCGTGCTGGGCCAGAACTCTTGCAGCCGCTTCGATCGCTCCGCCCCCATGTGGAATATCCAACGCCGTTAACCCAGTTTGAACACCTCCGAGCAACCCCATGATCATCTGCCCGTTCACATGTCCCATATGCCCGAACCGGAACACGCCGTCGCCCGCGGGGTCGCCGTCCGAGGCCATTCCCAAACCGATACCCAACGTCAATCCCAGATGACGCTCCACCCAGGATCGCAACCGGGTGCCATCCGGGGAGTCCAGCTTTAACGCCGTCACCGCATGCGATCGTAGCTCTGGTCGGGAAACGTTCAGCGCAAACGACCCACCCTGCCCCCAGGCTTCGCTCGCCGCCCAGATCGCCTGTGCCAAGACCGCGTGACGCGCCCAGACGTGCTCCATGCCTTCTTCCAGGATCATGTCCAGCGCGACCCGCAGGCCATAAAGATGATGCGTCGGCGCGGTGCCGGCAAAATACTGAAAATAAGCTTCTGGATTCGCCCGTGGGGCCCAGTCCCAATACCGAGACACACGGGGCAAACTGCGCCGCCTGTCTTCGGCCTTGGGGTTGAAAAACACAAAGCCCAGACCGGGCGGAACCATCAAACCCTTTTGGCTGGCTGTAACCGCCACATCCACACCCCAGGCATCCATTTCAAACCGGTCGCACCCCATCGACGCAATGCAATCGGCCATCAACAGGGCCGGATGGTCCAGCTCATCCAGAACCGCCCGCAGTGCCCGAATGTCATTGCGGATCGAACTGGAGGTATCAACGTGAACGGCCAACACCGCTTTGATCTGATGCGCTGTATCGGCATGCAGCACATCAGCGATCCGGGCAATATCCCAACCGTTCGTGCGTCCAAAATCCAGAATTCGGGCCTGTGCCCCGATCCCCTCGGCCATTTCCGCCCACCCCATTGCAAAGCGACCAGAGGCAGGAACCAGAACCGTTTCGCCGGGTGCCACAGTGTTGGACAGCGCGGCTTCCCAGGCAGCATGTCCATTCCCGATGTAGATCGCGGCCTGATGTCTGGTGCGTGCCACTTTGCACAGATCCGGGATCAACCCATGGGTCATCTCGACGAGTTCGCCGTTGTAGATATTGGGCGACGCCCGATGCATCGCCCGCAAAACCGCATCCGGCATTACCGATGGGCCCGGGATCGCCAGATAACTGCGCCCCTGCGCGAGGGTTCTTGCCTGTTTGCCTGCCATGACAGCCTCTCCTGAACCCGAACGAACACGGTCTTGATCACACCGCGATCACCCCGCGTTCATCCGGATGAAATTCCGTAATTTTGGGCCACCTTAGCGGCGCGCCGACCAGCGTCAATCTGGGATGTTTCACAAAGCATCACGAACGCGCCTGACCCTCCCCCCCCGGGCAAAGCTTGCACCCGCCGACACAGCTGCTTAAATGGCCCGGGCATAAAACCCGAGGTCACCGCATAGTGCGGCGCTTGCCCTCTTCCCAACAGATGGAGCCATCTATATGAGCCGTAAACCTGCCTCCTCTGCCGGGTTGATGCGCTGGGTCTGGACCGGGTACCTGCATCGCCATCTGGGACTTCTGGGTGTTGCGCTCATGTTCATGCTGCTCGAAGGCAGCATGGTCGGGGCCGTCAGCTATATGATGCAGCCGATGTTTGACGAGATTTTCGTCAAGGGAAACACCGGATCTCTGGGTTGGGTCAGCCTGGCGTTTCTGATCATCTTCACCCTGCGGGGGCTGGCTGGTGGTGGTCAAAAAGTGCTTCTGGCCCGGATTTCCCAGGAAACCGCTGCCCATCTGCGCATGGATATTCTGAATCGCACGATCCGCCAGGACCCGTCGTTTCACCAGACCCACCCGCCGGGCTTTTTGATTCAACGAATCCAAAGCGATGTGTCTGCCGTGAACCAGGTCTGGCAAGTGATCATCACCGGTGCCGGTCGCGATGCTGTGTCTCTGGTCGTTCTGATGGCCGTTGCGATCAATGTGGACTGGGCCTGGACCGCGGTGATGATGGGCGGTTTGCCGTTGCTGCTGCTGCCGATTGCCGTCGCCCAGCGGTATGTACGCAAAAAGGCGGCTCAGGCCCGCGATCTGGGAGCCACGCTGGCCACCCGGTTGGACGAGATCTTTCATGGGATTGTCCCGGTCAAGCTGAACAATCTGGAAGAATATCAAGCCGGACGGTTCAACACCCACATGAATGGGTTTGTCCGCTCGGAAGTGCGGGTGATCTTTGGAGCGGCGTCTCTCACAGCGATGATTGATTTCATGGCCGGGCTCGGGTTCATGGGGGTGCTGCTGTATGGCGGCTCAGAAATCATTCAGGGCGAAAAATCAGTTGGCCAGTTCATGAGTTTTTTCACCGCCATTGGTCTGGCCTTTGATCCCATGCGTCGGCTCGCCTCGGTCAGCGGCACCTGGCAGGTCGCCGCCGCGGCGCTGGAACGGATCAAGGAGCTTATGGATGCGCCAATCACGCTGACCTCTCCGGAAAATCCCGTTGCGGCCCCGACTGGCCTGCCCGACATCCGGTTGGACAATGTGACCCTGAAATACGGTGACTCAACAGTACTGAACAATTTGAGCCTGACCGCGGAGCCGGGAAAAACGGTCGCGTTGGTTGGCGCATCCGGTGCCGGTAAATCGACGATTTTCAACCTGTTGACACGTCTTGTCGATCCACAGGAAGGCCGCGTGAGCGTTGGCGGTGTGGCCGTGGCGGACATGGATCTGGGAGAGCTGCGCAACCTCTATTCAGTGGTCACGCAGGAGGCGCTATTGTTTGACGAAACTCTGCGCGAAAATATTCTGTTGGGACGCACGGACGTCAGCGATGCGACGTTAAAAAAGGTGCTGGACGCCGCCCATGTCAGTGATTTCCTCCCCAAGCTGGCCGATGGGTTGGACACCCAAGTCGGCCCGCGCGGGTCCGCCCTTTCGGGGGGGCAACGTCAGCGGGTGGTGATTGCACGCGCGCTTTTGCGGGACACGCCGATCTTGCTGTTGGATGAAGCGACTTCGGCTTTGGACGCGCAATCTGAGAAGGTGGTGCAGGAAGCCCTGGACCGGCTGTCCGGTGGGCGCACCACATTGGTCATTGCACACCGCCTGTCGACGATCCGGTCCGCAGATCTGATCGTCGTCATGGAACGCGGTGAGGTGGTCGACCAGGGCACGCATGACGAACTGTTGGCCCGAGGTGGTATCTATGCCGACCTCTATCGGTTGCAGTTCCAGGACGGCAAGACGCTGGTGGACCCGGAAGGCGTCGCCGCCCAGATCCGCGACGATCCTGCAGAGGCCCGGCCAAGAAGCCACTGGCTGCGACGCCTGACCACGCGGATGTTCGGCATCTGACACCTGCGGCACCAAAACCGCCGGAGTGCTCCCGCCCGCTGTGCCAGCATCAAAGATGCAGACACAGCCGTTGGGCCGGGCAGTGCTGCGCACTGCCGTCCCAAACTGTCCCGTCCCGTATTATTCAGGCCGGTTCAAAGCGGGTGCGCCCCCCCCCCCCCCCCCAGGCCCGAACCAAGCTGCCCCAAGACATCCAAAAAGATTGCAAAAGCTTGGCCAGCCTGTGCGAGTCGCGTGGGCATCGACGCACCGCAGTGCGCAAAGCGCACTGCCCGGCCCAACGGGCAAGGGGCATGAAATGCACTGATGCCGGGCGGGAGCCCTGAGTCATGGTTTGCGGTAGCTGTCTGCCAACACCTGCGGGTCAGCGCCGCAGAGATACCGGATCAGGGTCCACAGGTTGCGTCCCCCCCGTTTGAACCAGCCGGCGGCCTGATACCGCTGGGCACCCGTGCAGGCGGCGAACGGGAGCATGATCGCTCGCGGCAGGTTTCGGATCAGCGCAACATCTTCCATCAATGGCTGATCCGGGTAGCCACCAGCTTTCTCGTAGACCTCGCGAGAGACCAGCAGCCCCTGGTCGCCATAGGGCAACCCGAACACTCTGGTGCGTATATTCGCCCACCCCGCGACCCAGGCTGCACCAAAACCGGTGGCGCGAAATCGCAGCCGGAAACAGGCCGGCTCACTTGCACCGCGGTTCAGATGTTCGGCAACCGAAACGGACCATCCGTCCTCCAACCGCGTATCCGCATGCAAAATCAACAGCCACGGCCGCCGGGCGCGCGCGCAGCCGCGGCGCAGTTGCCCGCCACGCGATGCTGGGCCGCCAACAATCTTGGCTCCGACCTCTTCTGCAATGGTCAATGTCGCATCCCGCGACCCGCCATCCGTTATGATCACGTCGTGGATCAACCCCGCATGCAGCCCCTCCATCAAGGCCTCGAGGCAGCCCGGCAGTTCCGCCTCGGCATTCAAGGTTGGGATGATCACCGAAATCTCAGCAGGCATGGGGGTGGTTTGTCCTGTTCTTTTGCACCTGTGTTCCTATATCACCTAGACACAGCTGACCATCGAAACCGAGGGTACTCATGACCACGCGCCGCATTCTGCGTCTGACCGGAACAGACACCAGGGACTTCCTGCAAGGGCTTGTCACCAATGACGTCACCAAGCTGAACGACGGATTGGTCTATGCGGCGTTGTTGACACCACAGGGCAAATATCTGGCGGACTTCTTTCTGGTGCCGGATGGCGATGCGGTATTGCTGGATGTGGCCACGGATCTGGCCGATGGCCTGGTCAAGCGGTTGAGCATGTACCGGCTGCGGGCCGATGTTCAGATCGAGGTGACCGACCTGGGGGTGACACGCGGCACCGGGCCGGCACCCCAATCTGCTTTTGCCGATCCGCGCCACACGGATCTGGGCTGGCGCCTGTATGGCAGTGCAACGGGGACCGATGACAGCGATTGGGACGCCATCCGGGTGGCCCATTGCATCCCTGAAACCGGCATTGAACTGACTGCGGACAGCTATATCCTGGAAGCGGGCTTTGAACGCTTGAACGGGGTTGATTTCCGCAAGGGCTGTTATGTCGGCCAAGAGGTCACCGCCCGGATGAAGCACAAAACCGAATTGCGCAAGGGCCTGCGCCAGATTCGCATTCAGGGCGACGCCGATGTTGGAACCGAAATCCTGTCAGAGGGCAAAGTCGCAGGCACATTGTTCACCCACACAGACACGGTCGGGATTGCATATCTGCGGTTTGACCGGGCCCGACCCGGCATGACGGCAGGGGATGCCCGGATCGACTTGCCGGACGCGTGACCCACGGCGATCTGCGACTGACAGTTGAAACACTGCTCGACACCAAGGTGACGGGCCTACGTCCCCTGCACGGGGGTAATCTGTCGATCGTCACCGAGGTCGAGCTGGGCGATGGCAGGCACATCGTTGCCAAAACCGGCACTCTTGTGGATCGCGAGGCCCGAATGTTGGATGCTATGGCGGCAGCCGGTGCGCGGGTGCCACAAGTGTTGAAGGTGTCACCAGGGCTGATCCTCATGGAGCGGCTGGAAGAAATTCCTGCCAATTCTTTGGGCTGGCAGGATTTGGGGCATATGCTACGTCACCTGCATACGCCTCGACAGCGCGCCTTTGGCTGGCAATACGACTATGCCTTTGGCCCCGTCACCATCGCGAATACACAAACTACGAATTGGCCCCGGTTCTGGTGTGAAAATCGCCTGCTGGCCGGGTTGGACACCCTGCCCCTGGACCTAAGCCGCCGCGTGGAACACCTGGCACACCAGCTCGTTGATCATCTGCCTGAGTCGCCGCCTGTGTCCCTGTTGCACGGGGACCTTTGGGTGGGAAACATCCTCTTTTCGACAGGACCATCTGCGTGGTTAATTGACCCGGCCTGCTATCATGGGCACGCCGAAGTCGATCTGGCCATGTTGTCGTTGTTTGCCAAACCGGACCCTGCCTTTTTTGTGGCCTATGGCCCCCTTGCTCCGGGGTATGCTAGACGTGAAGCGATCTATCAGCTGTGGCCCGCGCTGGTGCATCTGCGCCTATTCGGGTCCGGCTATCGTCCCATGGTCGAAACGCGGCTGAACCGGCTGGGTGTCTGACCCGCGCCGGAGCAATTATTGCAGCGGAAGTCCCTGACGGTTGAATTTGACGTTTTCGGTACTGAGGTCGTCATAGGTCACATGCACTTCGACCAGAGCCACCTGCCCCAACCCAAAATTGCGGTACGGCAACCCGTCGCTTTCCTTGATCGCATTTGGTGTTGGGTCATTCAGATGACAGGGGGGCAATGGCCAGGGCTGTGGGGAGTCGCCGTTCACGCCCACCTTGACCTCCAGCAATCCACAGCGCCAGGACCACAGATGGGTCACATACAACAGGTCTTCACCGTTGAATTCCCGCACCGAAATCCAGTTTGCCTTGGTCATGGACAGGATCGGTTTGACTTCTACCGCGGTGGTAAACCGCCCGCTGGGCACCTGTGGTTCGGCCTGCAAAGCTGCGGGTGCCGCACCAGATGCTGCGCCAGATGCCGTACCGGATGCTGCACTGCCCAGAAAGGCCGTGGCCGGAGCCGGTTCACCGGCAGGTGCTGCTGGCGCGCTGCCCAGAAACGATGGCGTCGCCGGCTGTTCGGCCTGGGATTGGTCGCCCGATTGCGCGGGTGCCAGGAACATGGGAGTGGCGGCAACCTCAGCTTCAGCCTGCGCCGTCACCATTGTGTCCTGATCTCCGGCAACCTGCGTGCCGGCCCCAGAATCGCCTACAGGTACCGATTGCACGATGACCGCGACGACAAACGCCAGAAATTCAAACATGATCCCAATCCTCCTGCTCCGGCCGGAGCCTTGTCCGGGGTATCCCCAAAAAATTCACATCCGGGGCTACGCGGGGTTTTGGACTGCGCACTCCCGTCTTATACTGCCTGCCAGAGCAGGGACCGCATCGCAAAACAGCGGCTGGTAATCAGTATGGCAAGAAAACAGGCTACGCGCCAATCCTTCAATATCCTGATTGTCGGGCAATCCGGGCGGCTACAATATGAAGCCATCCTGTTTGCAGCCTCGTTGCGCCAGTATTCCCCGGGCTTTCAGGGCCGGTTGTTTGTGGCTGTCCCACAACCTGGCCCCCTGTGGGACACTGACCCGTCAATCCGCAGCAAAGAGGTGTTGGGGATTTTGGAGGCTCTGGGGGCCGAGATTCTGCCGTTCAAGAACAAGGTTTTTGGCAAACCCTATCCCAATGGCAACAAGATCGAAGCGCTGATGTCGATGCCAGAACGCGAACCCTTCGTGTTCTTTGACACCGACACGCTGATCACCGGCGAGCTGAGCGACGTGCCCTTTGACTTCAAACGCCCGGGAGCCTCGCTGCGCCGCGAAGGCACCTGGCCCAAGCCGACGCTTTATGGTCCAGGATACCACGGCATCTGGCAGTCGCTGTATCAGCGTTTTGGGCTGGATTTCGAATCCAGCCTCGATCTGAGCCAACCGGATGAATATTGGCGACGGTACCTGTATTTCAATGCGGGCTATTTCTTCGGGGCCTGCCCGCGCGCGTTTGGCAAACGATTTCTGGTGTATGCCCAATCGATCCTGACCACCCCCCCGATCGAACTGGTGGGGCAAACGTTGGACCCCTGGTTGGATCAGGTGGCGCTGCCGCTGGTCATTCACTCCTTTGGTGGCGGGCGCGACGCATTGCCTGATGGGTATTTGGATGGCACCGTGAGTTGTCATTACCGGCATCTACCGCTGCTTTATGCGCGCGAGAGCGATCATGTTGTCGACGTGCTGGAAACCATTACGGCGCCCAATCGGATCAAGAAGGTGCTCAAATCCTATGACCCGATCAAACGCATGATCTTTCAGGGGCGCGGCCACAAGGTCCGGGCGATGTTCGATCAGGACAATCTGCCCCGACGGGAACAGGCCATTCGCAACAGGATCAAATCCAACGGATTCTGGATGCGATGAAATCGGGGGCTCTGCCCCCCGACACAGCCTGCGGCTGTGTCTCCCCCCGAGGTATTTCAACCAGAAAGAAGCAGATCCCCACAGCACGAAAAACGAATGTTCCCAATGCAGCTGTGATGTCAGACAAATATTCCTGTTTGCACTGATTGTGTTGTGTCCGAAAATCGGGTGTCCTACACCGAATTCACCATTTTCATAGGGAGATACTTCGCATGACCGACGGACCCACCCACGGTTTTGATACATTGCAAATTCACGCCGGGGCCCGCCCTGACCCGGCCACCGGTGCCCGCCAGACACCCATCTATCAGACCACAGCCTATGTGTTCCGGGATGCCGATCATGCGGCGGCGTTGTTCAACCTTCAGGAAGTCGGGTTCATCTATTCCCGCCTGACCAACCCGACCGTGGCGGTTTTGCAGGAACGGATTGCCACCCTGGAAGGTGGTGTTGGTGCTGTCTGCTGTTCATCAGGTCATGCGGCGCAGATCATGGCGCTGTTTCCGCTGATGCAGCCCGGCTGCAACGTCGTGGCCTCGACCCGTCTGTATGGTGGCACCGTCACGCAGCTGAGCCAGACGATCAAGCGGTTCGGCTGGTCGGCGAAATTCGTCGATACCGATGATCTGGACGCGGTGCGCGATGCCATCGATGAAAACACACGCGCTGTGTTCTGTGAATCCATCGCCAACCCGGGTGGGTATGTGACCGACATTCGCGCGGTGGCTGATGTAACGGACGCAGCAGGCATTCCGCTGATCGTCGACAACACGTCGGCCACACCCTATCTGTGCCGCCCGATCGAACAGGGCGCCACCCTGGTGGTGCATTCGACCACCAAATATCTGACCGGAAACGGCACAGTCACCGGGGGCTGTGTGGTGGATTCTGGCAACTTTGACTGGTCGGCCAACGACAAGTTCCCGTCGCTGAGCGCGCCGGAACCGGCCTATCACGGGTTGAAGTTTCACGAAACCTTTGGCGGTTTGGCGTTCACCTTTCACGGTATTGCCATCGGGTTGCGCGATCTGGGCATGACCATGAACCCCCAGGCAGCGCATTATACATTGATGGGGATTGAAACCCTGTCGTTGCGGATGCAGCGCCATTGTGAAAACGCCAAAACGGTCGCCTCCTGGTTGGAAGCCGATGACCGGGTCGACTATGTCACCTATGCCGGGCTGGACTCTTCGCCCTACGCCGAGCGTGCCAAGACCTGTTATCCCAAAGGCACCGGGGGATTGTTCACTTTTGCGGTCAAGGGCGGTTATGACGCCTGTGTCAAACTGGTCAATGCGCTGGAGATCTTTAGCCACGTGGCCAACCTGGGCGACACGCGGTCATTGATCATCCATTCGGCATCGACCACGCACCGGCAACTGACCCCGGAACAGCAGGAGGCCGCCGGCGCAGGTGCCAATGTGGTGCGGGTGTCGATCGGGATCGAAAACGCCGAAGATCTGATCGCGGATCTGGATCAGGCATTGACCCAAGCCTGCAGCTGATCTGGTCCCTGACTTGATTGAAAAGGCCGGGCTGGGTGCTGACGCATGCCGACCAGTGGAACACATCCACCATCATGCCTGCCGCGGAAACGCGGCAGGCTGTTGATTTATTATGAGATTTAGTCGCCCCCGGATTACTGCATTTGAAACAAGGGCGCGGAAATAGTTTCGTACGCATCAGGCAGCATTCAGCCCAAAGAAAAACACCCAGACCTCGCGCCGGACCAGATGGTGACCGCCGCCAAGTATCGTCCAGGTGCATACCCGCGAGGGAAGGTATGCGAGAGCGATTTCTCGCCCGTATCGCCCGCGCCTCTCGATCAGGAGGTCGAGCGGCGCGGGCGATGATGCTGGTATTCTCGGCGGCCCCGCCTGTGGTGCCTGTGGCACGCGCTTTCTTGCGGCTCCGAACGAGGTCTCGCCGAATGGCACACATCAGCGGACCCGGGACAGCAAAGGCAAGGCCACCGGGAAGAAGGCAACACCGGCACCGTCCGCGCCCTGCACACGCCTTGCAAGGGCAAGAAAGGTGCCCGATCTTCGATCTCGCTTTTACACGCCGGGCAAAAAACCACCTCGGACAACCGGCGCGCACCTTCATGCACGTGCCATGGGACCGCCTCGGCCGGGCGGTCAGAGCTGGTAGCAGAGGCACCCGGGTTGGGTTCAGGGAGCTCTGTTCAATCCCGCGATGTTGATCTCGATCCTCAACATCTTCCGGATCAACCACAACGTCTTCGAACCGAAGAGGATCTACGGTGCCATACAATGAAATCGACAACATTGGGAAAGCTGCAAAACTGATGCCGCGCTCCCTCCGCTTCCCGGGAACAGTCGAGTGTATCCAGATACCGCGTCTTGCACGACGTTCACCGCAGACCCGCACGCCCGCAAGCAAAGCGGAAATCCCATCGACGGATCAATTGGAAATCGTCGCCCCGCCCCCGGAAGTCGTCGCGATTCCCGATATATTGATCGTACCGCACAACTTGCAATCCAATCAGGAGCCGGAGCCGGGTCAAACCCGATCCCGCCAGAACTCATCTTGTTGTACGGCGCGTATTTCACATCACAAGAGTGGCTGCGATGAAACTCATCGCGGCCACTCATTGCCTGGGTGGCCTTTATGCTGTGCGTCCCACCAGCCGGAATACGCCAGCATGGTGGTCGGCCTTTTTGGTTAGATCCGGGGACAGGGTCATTCCAGATCCAGAATGTCGAACACCATATTGACGCTGACGCTGACAGACATTTCACCTGCAGCGATGGCGGTGCCAGCTTTGCGGGCTGACATGGCTGCCTGCATTGGCAGGACACGCCCGTCAAAGCCTTCGGTGATTGACGAAACCAATCCCAGCGCAACCCCAGAGGCCTCGGCCAGTTCCCGTGCCTTGACCTGTGCATCCCGCACGGCCAAAGCACGGGCCTGCGATTCCAGCGGTCCTGGGTCTTGAATTCCGAACTGCAACCCATTGAATTCATTTGCACCCGAGCCGACAACCGCATCCAGAACCGGCCCCAACCGCTCCAGATCCAGAACTCGGACAGATACCGCGTTTGAGGCGGCAAACCCGGTGATCTCGGGCGGGCTGTCAGTGTCGCGGCGTTGGTTGGACCAGATCGGGTGCAGCGTCACCCGGCTGGTCTGTATCTGACGCGGCTCAAGCCCCAGATCCTGCAGCTGTTGCAACATCTCACCCATGGCAGCCGAAACCTCAGCCATCGCCTGTCCGGCGTCCTGATGATCGTGGGTCACGCCCAGAGTAATGGTGGCCATATCCGGAGCAGCTTCGACCTGGCCCTGACCCGAAACGGTGATCACGCGGGGGCTGTCGCCTGCCATCGCTGGTGTCATTGCTGCCGCAGTCAGAGCCGCAGTCAAAGCTCCGGTCAGAGCCGTTGCCATCAATGTTTTCTGTATCACTTGGATCAATCTCCTGTTGTGCCTTCAACACATGGGGGCGGTCCCCCGCCTTCGGCAAGAGTTGCGACCGTGTTTTCCTTTTCCTCGGCAAACTCCTGCTTTATGATTGCGCAACAGGTGACACTGGTTTGCAAAAACCGATTGGATAAGCTGGTTTGGACGGTTTGGATCATAACATGAGACCGGGTTTTGCCCTGTCGCTTTCCTTTGACGGGATTTCGTTGCTGCATCGGGCGGCAGGCGGATGGCGCTTGGTTGGCGAGGTCGGGCTGGACACTGAGGATCTGGCCAACGATCTGGCGCAATTGCGCACAGATGCCGAGCGGCTGGAACCGGGGCGTATTACCTGCAAGGTCATCATCCCCAACGAGCAGATCAAATACCTGTCGGTGCCCACTGGGGATCTGGACCGGTCTGCGCGCGAAGACATGGTTTTGGCAGCGCTCGAAGGGGCAACCCCCTATGCCGTTTCCGATCTGGCGTTTGATTTGTCTCAGGATGGCGATCAGACCCATGTGGCTGCCGTCGCCCGTGAAACCCTGGACGAGGCCGAAGCTTTTGCTGTCGAGCACGGGTTCAACCCGACGTCCTTTGTTGCCGTGCCCGCAGAGAATTCGTATCTGGGCGAACCGCATTTTGGGTCGTCCCAACATGTCGGCAGCCATCAAGTCGATCCTGATGGAATTGCCGTCGTGGTTATTGGACCGGCCATCTATCCCCAGGATCCGCCGGAGAACGACGAAACCGAGCTGCCGAAAATCGACACCCAATCTGATGCCGGGTCACCTGCCCCGGTTGCAGAGTCACCAGCCCCTGCGCTGGACAGCGCTCAGACGACACCGGCACAACCGGCCACAGATGAACCCGCTTCCGCGCCTGCGGTGGGCTTTACCAGCCGTCGCAAGAAGCCGGATCAAGGCGCGGCACCATCGCTGCAAGGCGTCGCGCGCACTTCGGCGGCTCCCGCCCCCACTGTGGCGCAACCGGTTGCTCCGCCCGTTGCTCCACCCGAGAAACCGGCTCTGCGCCCTGCCCCGACACCACCACCTGTAACACCACCCAGCGTCGGAATTTCATCACCCGATCTGGATGTCCCGCCCGAAGTTGATCCCAAATCCGATGCCCCGGCACAAAATCTGTCCGGGTTCCACAGTCGGCGCAACACCCCTGTCGACATGTTGCCCGCTCAGGACAACCAACCCAAAGCCTATCCGGTCGCCGACGCCCCTCCCGGGGCCACACCGCGCCAGGAGGCAACCAGCGAAACCGAACGCATGACCCTGTTCGGGGCACGCGATCAGATCAGGGTTGGCGGCAAACCGAAATACCTTGGACTGGTCCTGACCGCTGTTCTTGTGCTGTTTCTGGCCGTAATCGCCGCATGGGCCACGTTCTTTTCCACAGGTCGCTTGGGTGAATTGTTTGAAGCCCAGCCTGATCCGGCCACACAGTCACCGCCACAGGTCACACCGGATCCCACCGAGACGGCCCCGGTTGAGCCGGCGATTGCGCCACTGGGTGAACCCACAGAGCCCGTTGCGGCACCCGCGCCAGCGCTGCCTGATATCGCCAATCTGCCGGCTCCGACCGAAGTGCCCTTGCCCGGGCTGACAGACACTGACACGGCCGTTCTGGATGCGCTGAGCGATCCGGAACAGGACGCACAGAAAGAAACACCGGACGAAACACTGGGCGAAACACTGGACGAAACTACCACCACCGAGCAACCGTTCCAGCCGTCTGCCAATGTGGCACGGTATGCAGCCACCGGCATCTGGGCCGACGCGCCGACGCAGCCCGAAACCCCTTCGGTGATTGGGTTGGATGATCTGTTCATCGCGTCCATCGACCGCACGGATCTGTCACAGGATTCGGTCGCCTTGCCTGACGCGGCCAGCCTGAATACGGATATTTCCCTGGCTTCGGTCGGATCACCGGCAGCCCAAGGAACCAGCTTCAGATTGAACGATCAAGGGTTGGTGGATCCCACGCCCGAAGGGACGCTGAGCCCGGATGGGGTTCTGGTGTTTCTGGGAACCCCGCCTGTTCGCCCACCGCAAACCCCGACCCGTTTCGAAGAGGAACCCGAAACTGATGCGAACCGGGAGCGCCTTGCCGGTTTGCGCCCCCAACTGCGTCCCGAAGACCTGACCGAACAAGCCGAACGCGCACAGCTGGGCGGGCTCAGCCGGTCCGAGCTGGCCGGTGTACGTCCTAAGCTGCGTCCCGAAAGCATTCAGCGGCAGGCTGAAGCATTGGCACAGACTCAGCCCGAACCCGAAACCCCCGCCACGCCCGAAGAAGCAACCGAAATCGTTGGCACAAAGTTGGCTGTGGCTGCGACCGTCAAGCCCAGAACACGCCCATCGAATATGGCTGCTTTGGTCAAAAAGGCCAGCCGCAACGACCAGTCACAAGCCGCCACAATTGCCCCGGCCACCGTCTCGCCCAAGATTCCATCTTCGGCCTCGGTGGCGCGCCAAGCCACCTTTCAAAACGCGCTCAACCTGAAACAGGTCAATTTGATCGGCGTCTACGGTTCCCCGTCTGATCGCCGGGCTCTGGTGCGGTTGCCCAGCGGCCGCTACAAAAAGGTCAAGGTGGGTGACAATGTGGACGGGGGCAAGGTCGTCGCCATCGGAGACAGCGAACTGCGATACCAAAAACGCGGCCGAAACCTGACATTGCGCATCCCCAACGGGTGATCTGCGCATAATCTGATCCTGTCGCCCGGCCCTCGTCCGGACAGAAAAAACCACCGCAAGATCGCGCTTGCGGTGGCTTCATTTCGTCAGCAGTCTTGCCCAGATTACGCAGCTTCGATCTCGCCGCTTTCGATCTGTTCCCGTTCGATGGATTCGAACAGCGCCTTGAAGTTGCCTTCGCCAAATCCGTCATCACCCTTGCGCTGGATGAATTCGAAAAAGATCGGGCCGATTACGGTTTTCGAAAAGATCTGCAACAGGATCCGGGTTTCTCCACCATCCACAACGCCCTCGCCATCAATCAGGATGCCGTGTTTCATCAGCTTGTCTTTGGGTTCGTCGTGACCCGACACCCGGTCATAGGACATGTCATAATAGGCCTCGTTCGGGCCGGGCATGAATTTGAGCCCTTTTTCGGCGATTGCATCGGTTGCCGAATAGATGTCATCGCTACCGACCGCGATATGCTGGATGCCTTCGCCGTTGTATTTCTTCAAATAGGCAACAATCTGGCCGGTCTCGCCGCGATCTTCGTTGATCGGAATGCGAATGCGGCCACAGGGCGACGTCAGCGCACGGCTGAACAGCCCGGTGAATTTACCCTGAATATCAAAGAAACGGATTTCCTTGAAGTTGAACAGGGACTCGTAGAAATTGAACCACTTGTCCATGTTGCCCTTGAACACATTGTGGGTCAGATGGTCGAGATAATAGAACCCGTCCCCTGCAGGCTTTGACTGGGTCAGCCATTCGAATTCTTCATTGTAGGGCGAAGTATCTGAGTATTGGTCGACGAAATACAGCAGCGAGCCGCCGATGCCCTTGATCGCTGGCACGTTCATTGTCTTGTCGGCCGCGTCATAGGGTTCCGCCCCCTTGGACACCGCATGATCATAAGCCGCCTGGGCATCCACAACACGCCACCCCATCGCAGGCGCGCAGGGGCCGTGCTCTTGGACAAATCGCGCGGCAAAGCTGTCGGTATCGGCATTCAGGATATATGTCACATCTCCCTGCTGCCACAGCTCGACATTCTTGGATTTGTGACGACCCGTCAGCGCAAACCCCATGCGGGTAAAGAGATCGCGCAATTCCTGTGGTTCCGGGTGGGCAAATTCGACGAATTCAAACCCATCCGTACCAGCCGGATTTTCGGCGGAAATGACAGATTTCGGTGCGGTATGCGGGAAAGGACCCATGGGCGCGGTCTCCTAATTGGACATTTCGATTATCTGACTCAAAAATACCCCATTCTCGATGCAGGTTTTGCGCAAAGTGACGCATGTTTCATTACCAATGTGCGGAGTTTTTGTGATATATCATCAGAAACTGCGGAGATTACGCATGCTGGACGCTACAGATACCAAACTTCTCGCAGCTTTGCAGAAAAATGCACATCTCACCGCGCACGAGCTGGGAGAGAGGCTGAACCTTTCGGCCAGTCAGGCCGGGAGACGACGGCAACGATTGGAAACCGAAGGCTATATTCAAGGGTATTCCGCCCGCTTGGATCCGTCCAAGTTGGGCTTGCATGTGCAGGGGTTTGTGCAGGTACATCTGAACAGCCATGGCCCGGAACAATCGGCCAGCTTTGCCCGACTGGTGAGCACCCGGTCAGAAATCACCAGCGCCTGGACCATGACAGGCGACGCCGATTACCTGTTGCGGGTCTATTGCGCCGATCTGCCCGGGCTGAATCGGCTGCTGCACGAAGTCCTGCTCCCCCACCCTGCGGTCGCCCGGGTGCAAAGCCAGATCGTCATGGACCAATTGAAACGCGACGCGCCGCTACCGACCTGAGCTGTCTGGGGGGAAATAATGGCAGTGGGTCGATTTCCTGCGCCAAACGGGCGTGAATTTTCACATTCCATGCATATGTAAGGACCACAATAGACCACCTGCATCACGAATCCCTACAGACGCAATAATTCCTGTATTATCGGTTGAGTTTCCGACGCATTGCATCGGATGATCAGACCGAAACTGGCGAACACCAACTGGACCCCTCATGGATGAATTCCTTTATCAGGCTTCAATTTACCTCGCTGCGGCAGTGATTGCAGTCCCGTTTGCGTCGCGATTGGGTTTGGGGTCCGTTCTGGGATATCTGGCGGCCGGGATCATCATTGGCCCGGTTCTGGGCATGGTCGGTGCCGAAACCGAAGATTTGCAGCATTTTGCCGAGTTTGGCGTGGTGATGATGTTGTTCCTGATCGGGTTGGAGCTGGAGCCGCGCGCGCTCTGGGATATGCGACACCGACTGATCGGGCTGGGCGGTTTGCAAATCCTGTTCAGTACGCTGGCTCTGATGGGGGCGGCGATGGCAACCGGGCAGCCCTGGCAGGCGTCCCTGGCGATTGGCCTGGCGCTGTCTTTGTCGTCAACCGCGATTGTGCTGCAAACCCTGTCGGAAAAGGGGTTGATGCAAACCAGCGGCGGACGATCCGCGTTTTCGGTTCTGTTGACCCAGGATATTGCGGTGATCCCGATCCTGGCCTTCTTGCCGCTGTTGGCGGTTGCCCCGGACTTGCAGTTTACCACCGATGGATCCATTCAGCGCGCAGTCGATGGCGCGGCGCAGCACGGTTCTGGCCATGGCGGCGGTCTGTCCTTGGTCGCGGGATTGCCGGGATGGGCGGTGACGCTTGTCACCATCGGCGCGGTCGCCTTTATCATTCTGGCTGGAATCTATCTGACCCGACCGCTGTTTCGATATATCCATGCGGCCAACCTGCGCGAGATGTATACCGCGCTGGCGCTGTTGATAGTTGTGGGCATCTCCTTCCTGATGACATTGGTGGGGCTATCCCCGGCCCTGGGGGCGTTTCTGGCCGGCGTGGTTCTGGCCAACAGCGAATTCCGGCACGAATTGGAAAGCGACCTCACGCCCTTCAAAGGGTTATTGCTGGGTCTGTTTTTCATCACAGTCGGGGCAGGCATCAACTACAAGGCGTTTCTGGAAGATCCAGGCGACATGATCGGATTGGCCCTGCTGATTATCGTGGCCAAAGGAACCGTGCTATATTTTGTTGGTCGTGCCTTTGGGTTGCGGCGGCGGGCCCAATGGTTGTTCACGCTCAGCCTGGCCCAGTCTGGAGAATTTGGCTTTGTTCTCCTGGCCTTCTCGGTTCAACTTAATGTACTTCCTCAAGTTCTTTCTGAAAAACTGTTGCTGATCGTAGCCCTGTCGATGCTGATCACGCCGCTGTTGTTCATCCTGTATGATCTCATGTCCAAACGGATCTCCGATCAGAAACCGGAACAGGAACCGGACGAAATCGACGAACAGGGTCCAGTGATCATTGCAGGCATTGGTCGATTTGGGCAGATCGTCAACCGCCTGGTCCGCGCCAGCGGGTTTCAAACCATTGTTTTGGACAACAATATGGAAGCCATACAATTGATGCGGCGGTTTGGTGTAAAAGGTTTTCTGGGAGATCCCACCCGCCCCGAGCTGTTGCGCGCCGCAGGTTTGAGCAAGGCCAAAGTGCTGGTCGCCGCCATGGATCAGGCGGAGGAGGTCACAAAGCTGGTCGCCTATGCGCGCCGGCAGCGTCCCGATATTCACATCATCGCCCGCGCTTTTGACCGCAATCACGTATACGAATTGTACAAGGCCGGAGCGGATGACATCGTGCGAGAGATGTTTGACAGCTCGCTGCGCGCGGGACGCTATGTGCTGGAAAATGCCGGACTAAGCGAATATGAGGCCGCCCGCGCCGAACAGACGTTTTACGCCCATGACCGCAGAACCATGCGAGAGCTTGCACAGCTTTGGCAACCCGGGGTTCATGCCCGCGACAACCCGGCCTATATTGCGCGATCCAACGAACTGGAACGGGATCTGGAAACTGCCCTGTTGCAGTTGGCCGAAGAGGAAAGCGATCGCAAATCCGCCTGACCATCTTCCTGACACGGAAACGCGTTCTGGCGACAACATGCGCCCACAACCATCTGTTTTATAATGAAAAAGGCAGGGCTAGACCGCCCTGCCTTTAACCGTATGCCCCGGAGTCACACGAATGTAGCTGCCCCGCCCGGGGAAACCCGCAGACCCAGGTTAATGGGTCAGCAGATGTGCTTCGTGTTTCTTCAGCGACCGGCGCGCAGACTGATAGGATTCCAGCCCTTCGCGGGTACGCAGCTCTGGGAACAGCTCAAAGATCTCGTTGCGCTGTGCGTTTCCCAGACCGTCCATGGTCTGATCACCCGGCTGGAAGCTTTCGGTCCAGGCCCCATCCGACAACACCACTTCGTGCTGGTCGAACATGAAGTGGATGTAGGTCACTGTCGAAACCTCGACCACATCGACCCCTTCGAGACCGGTCAGATGTTTGGCCGCGACCAGAACTTCGCGCTCTTCGAAATACAGCGTCGTCTTGTCGTTGGCCACCAGAACCCGGTGGTTGGGGCTGACCATCATGTCACGTTCCGGCAGACCATTGCCCAAGGCTCCTTCGCGGATCAGAACCGGGTTCAGGTGTTCCGCACGTGCCAGCTCTTTGCCTTGCATCGTCCGCGACCCCAACCAACGAATTGCCTGGATACCATTGTCGCGGGTGATGACGCGATCACCGATCTGAAGGTCCTCGACACGCCGTTCCCCTTTGGGGGTCGCAATCAAGGTTCCAGGTGTGAAGCAGGGAACAGGTGGTGGTGGTGGTGGTGGTGGTGGTGGGACAGGATCGAAAACATCCTCGATTTCTGTAAAGACAGTGCTCCCTGTTTCTGCGCCCGATGAGTCAAAGAAACGGACTGTCCCGGCTTCGGGATCGGTCGGGTCGTATTCAACCGTCAACGAGCCGCCCGGATTGGCTGCCTCGGCAGCACCGGTCAGGTCCAGCGTATCAATGTCCAGACCGTCGGCATCTTCGCCGCCTGCAATGACTTCGCCCTGACCGACGTTGTTGAACGTGTCGTCACCCAGTCCCCCCAGCAACAGGTCGCCGCCGTCATCGGGGTCGTCATTGCCACCCGAAATGACATCGTCACCTTCACCGCCGAACAGAATGTCGCGACCTGCACCACCATCGATGGTGTCATCGCCAGCGCCACCATCAATCGCGTCGCCGCCGCCGTCGCCATACAGCTCGTCGTTGCCTTCGCCACCAAAGATGACATCGGTATCATCGCGGCCATGCACGGTGTCGTCACCGTCACCAGCAACGATAACGTCCTGTTCATCAACCAGCGGGGGCACGGCATCGTCATTGTCGACGCGGTCCAGTTCCGGATCACCCAGATACCCCAGGTCGATATCGTCATCGCCAGATGTGCCTTCAACCACACCATCAATCGCCGTGGTCCCGGGACCACCTGGAGCGCCTGGCCCGCCCGGTGTAGTCGTCGTAGCAGTCCCGATAACCAGCGCATTTTCAATCTCGCTGAATTCGGCCGTTCCGGCGACAGTCAGATCGTCATTATAAAAGGTTACGATCCCGGATTCCGTCGATGGATCGTCATCGGTATATGCAATCGTAGCAAGCCCTTGGGCGATCATTGTGTCGAGGTCATCGCCGCCTTCGCCGCCGATGATCACATCCCCAATGCCAGCACCGATGATGTCGCGGTCATCGCCCCCGTCCAGGGTATCCGCGCCTTCGCCACCCAGCAGGGTGTCATCGCCGGTCCCGCCGTCAATGGTATCATTGCCCTGACGTCCCAGCAGCAGGTCGTCGCCTGCATCACCGTGGATTTCGTCTTCGTCGATGCCACCGTCTACGTAGTCATTGCCAGCACCACCAGACAGGACATCGTCGTCGTCCTGACCAAAGATGACGTCATCGCCGTCTCCGCCGTCAATCACGTCCATACCATTGGTTGGATCTGGATCCGCCAGCGCTCCGGGCAGGTCATCGACGATGTTCAGGGCATCCGGGAACACCGGGTCCAGACCACCATAGATGGTATCGGCACCGGTTCCGCCGTCGATGGTATCAGCCCCTTCGCCGCCAATGATGACGTCATCATCTGCACCGCCATCAATGAGGTCGTCGTCGATCCCACCATCAATCGAGTCATTGCCTGCCCCGCCGTCGATCACATCGTTATCGTCACCGGTCAGAATGGTGTCATTTCCGTCGCCACCGCTGACAGTGTCACGGTCGTCAAAAATGTCACCGTCGGCCGGGACGAACGGAATGTTCGGCGTCGTGCCGGCATAACCGGCAAATCCGCGGTCGGGCAGCGGCACTGGTTCATTGCCCCGCGTATCGATCATGTCGTCGCCGTCGCCGCCATCAACGCTGTCAGACCCGTCGCCACCGATCAGGTCATCATCACCGCCATTGCCGACAATGGTGTCATCGCCATCGCCGCCATCAATCGTGTCATCGCCGTCGACGCCGGTGCTGGGTGTTGCGACATCAAAGAATACATCGGTGACCGTGATGATCGTGGGTTCCACACCCACCTGAGCGTGGTCGATTTCGATTTTGGACACCGGCCCGGAAATTGTCACCAGCAACGAATAATCCGGCAAGCTCGCGCCAGCATATCCCCCTTGGCTGGTGCCTGTATCGTCGCCCGGCACTGCATCATCATCGCTGAGCGTGACGCGGGGGCCATTCCCCAGAACAACTGTGATCGGATCACCGGCCTCGTCAAAGGCGCGGACGCTCACCTGTCCATGCCCGTCAATGTCATTGATACGGAACGACACATTGGAAACAGACTCGGAGAATTCCAGACAATGCACGGCTTCGTCGCCGTCATTGTTCAGATAGGATGCCATCGCGCTGCCGGAATTGGCCGGGGCACCGCCGGTATCAATATTGCCAGTGGCCTGCTCTTCGGTCGTGAACGTCGCATCAGATCCCGTCGGTGCAACCGTATTGGTATAGGTCACGTTTACCGAACCGGTATCCTGTGTCAGACCACCGCCCAGGTCGTCGCCTTCGCTATAGACCGTGGCATCGCCCTGCGTTGTACCTTCGTTCCACAACAGCGCTTCGCGAACGGAACCACCGGCACCGCCACCGGGGGCACTCTGGTCTCCATACAGCGCGTCGTCGCCTTCTTCGCCGTGCAGCTCGTCACTGCCGCCGCCGCCATAAACTTCGTCATCGCCAACTCCGGCATAGACGGTGTCATCACCATCGCCTGCATCCACGATATCATCATTGGGGGCCTGCCCCGGCAGGATCGCATCATCGTTGTCGATCATGTCCCCTTCGGGGTCACCGGTATAAGCCAGATCAATTTCATCGTCGCCAGGGGTACCATCAACAATGCCATTGCCCTGCCCCAGAACCGGCTTGTCCAGAACCGCAACATAATCCACGGCACCGGCAAAATGCTGGTCAAAATCATCATCGGTCGCCTCGCGGGCACCAATGGCAAAACTCTGTTCACCGCTTTCGGTGATGTTCAGCGTCATTCCCGACTGGTCGCTCGACGCGATTTCGGTCGTACCGGTGGTATCATTGACCACCTTCATCACGACGCCATCTTCCTCCCAGGAGTAGGTGACGCGGATGGTATCATTTGTTCCGGCAAAGCCTTCGGATGTGCTCAGTTCGACAGTATTGCCATCATCTGTGTGATAGACCTGAACCGTCCCGTTTTCGGTGACGCGCACCTCAAAGTAACCGGTGTCAGAGGATCCCTCGGCTCCACCGTCGGCCCCAGCTGATTCAAACACACCGCGGCTAACGACCGTGTTGGTTCCACCACCTGCCGGAACGTAGGCGCGAAATTCGGTTTCGATGGTTCCCTCGGTGAGGTCAAAGGCCCCGTCGTTGCCATCATCGACATTCATCTGTTGGCCCGAGCCATCCAGGTTCATCCAGCCTGCGCCGAAAACGGGCCCACCGACGGATGTCCCATCTTGCGCTACGCCATCCCCTAGACCCGTATCGTTTTCTTCAAAACCATCCCGGAAGTCCCACAAACCAATGACTTTTGCCTCATACAGGTTGTCAAAGTTTCTCGCCATAACTTTCTCCTCATCGGCACTTCCAGAATGCCAAACCCGCAAACAGCGGATACAAAATGCAACCCTACAGACCGATGTCGACCGGTTCCGGCGACCGACACGGCAACAGCCAAGTAACAAGCAAGGGAGAGAAGGCAGCGCACCGTTGCAGAAACGGGCACCGTGCACAGACCAAATGATCCGTACTATTTCATGTCACCAGCAGTGCAAGACACCACCACGCGACACGCTCTCACTTGCATCGTTTTGGATGCAACAAGTGCGGTCGCCCCCGTGACCAACAGACATCGCCCCCCAGTTGGGCTGTCTTATTGATACCGGAGCGCGGGATAGCCACAAAGGAAAAAACCGGATTTTGTGATCATCCCGCCTGGCCCCCGCGCCCGCGATTTTCCGTAAACCTGCATATTCCGCGGATATATTGTTTCTGGATGGCCAGGTTTTGCGCCCGGCAAAAAGTTAAAATTTTACTAATTTCCCCTATTTATTGGGGGAATTTGCCCACCCCGCACAATCCATTGTTTCCAAACAGAGAACACTGGCAAACAGGGCGGCAAAGCGGGCCAGCCGGCACATTGAGGTCATAATCACGACAAAATTGATGAACAATCTGGAACCAATTTCGCAATTTTCGAAAGATTGTAAATCAATTGTCGCGAAATAGAGCCGTTGTTGCTTCGAATCATTCTCAAATTTGACGCGTCGGGGCCTGTCGCCACATTCCCGCCCCTTTTCAGTCAGCGCACCCGGCAGAGGCGGATGGCTTGCCTCTTGGGGCCAGCCATACCATATCAGAGTCATGCTCAGATTAACCCCCATCCTGCTGGCCGTTCTGTATGCCGTCATTATGTACCGCTTCTCGGTGTGGCGAACCCACCGCGATCTTGATACGCGCTCGACAGAACTGGTTGACCCCAAGCTCAAGCGGCTGACCGACAAATTGGCGGCCGCTTTGGATCTGCCCCGGATCAAAGTGTTCATTTACGAAATCGACCCGGTCAATGGATTGGCGGCACCGGACGGGCGCATTTTCATCACCCGTGGGTTTTACCGCAAATTTCAAACCGGCGAGGTCTCGGGCGAGGAAATTTCATCTGTCATCGCGCATGAATTGGGTCATGTGGCCCTGGGGCACGCGCGCAAGCGCATGATTGATTTTTCGGGGCAGAATGCCCTGCGTACGGTTCTCGCACTCGTGCTCAGCCGGATCATTCCGGGTGTGGGAGTGTGGATTGCCAACGGGCTGACCACGCTGTTGGCTGCCCGTCTGTCACGCAATGACGAATACGAAGCCGACGAATATGCCGCCGCATTGCTGACAAAAGCCGGAATTGGCATCGGTCCGCAAAAATCACTGTTTTTGAAACTCGAAGAGCTGACTCAGGCCCGTGCTGGCGCAGCGCCAGCCTGGTTGATGAGCCACCCCAAGACCGAAGAGCGTATCGTCGCGCTGGAAAAACTGGAAAAACGCTGGCAGAACGCCTGAGCGTTCAGGACAACGCCTTGGCCAAACGCGGCAGGCGCGCCTTTTTTAGCAGCGGCCGCATGGCCCAGCCGCCCCCGGCCAGACGGTTGGCCGTGTTCAGCACATCCTCCCCAACCTTTTGCAGACCTTTTGGATCGCGCAGCCACAGGTCATAGAGTAATCCATCCGGGTCCAAACGATTCAGCCCCTCTTCGGCCAGCAGGTGTTTTGGGAAATCCTTGCGGTTCACGGTCACAATGCCATCCGCCGAACCGGCAACCGCAGCTGCCAGAACATGCACATCGGCAGCATCCGGCAACCACAACCGCGACTCGATGCCCGGGCTGGCGGCAACCTGGGACTGGGGCCATGCGACCCCCAGCAGTGCGATTTCGGATTGCGCCTGTGCTGCGCCTTCAGGGCCCAGTTTGACCGCAGCTCTGGACCATTCCTCGAGGATGCGCGCCGACCACAGCGGCTGGAAATGTCCCAGCCGCGCCGCGCCCAACAGCATCTCCCGCATCACGGTGGGATACAGAACGCAGGTATCAAGAACCAGTTTCACCGATCCAGCGATCACAGCCGGAAGAATACGGATTTCAGATATCCGCTTTCGGCCAGTTGTGGCAGTTGTGGGTGATCTGGCCCGGCATAACCGGTGTACAGCAATTGCCCGGACCGCCCTGCCCGTCCAATCCCGCGCGCCGATGCCCCCCGGAATCGGGACAGATCCGCCGCATGGGAACAGGAACACAGCCCCAGATATCCACCAGGTTTGACCAGCGGTGCAGCCAGCCGGGCAATCCGTTCATAGGCCCGCAGGCCAGCCTCCAGTGCTGGTTTCGACGGAGCAAAGGCCGGTGGGTCACAAATCACCACGTCAAATTGGGCCCCTTCTTCGGCGAGGGCCGCCAGCACGTCAAAGGCATCGCCCTGACGGGTTTCAAACCGATCTGCCACCCCCGAGGCCGCCGCCCCCTGTTCTGCCAGCGCCAATGCGGCCGCCGACCCATCAACCGACACCGCCCGGCCCGCACCTGCTGCCAGCATCGCCAGCGAGAACCCGCCCACATGCGAAAACACGTCCAGAACTTCGGTTCCCGGAGCGGCCAGTTGCGCAGCAAAGGCATGGTTGGGACGTTGGTCATAAAACAGGCCGGTTTTCTGCCCACCGGTCAGATCCGCCATATAGGTGGCACCATTCATCGGCACCTGCACCGGGGCGTCAGGGGCGGTTCCATGCAACACCCCGCTCACATCGTCCAACCCTTCCAGGTTGCGGGTTCGACCCGATGCGTTCTTGAGCACGGTGTCAACGCCGGTGACTTCGACCAGAGCCTGGGTCAGAAGGTCCAGATGCGCCTCGGCCCAGGCGGCGTTGGGTTGCACCACGCAAATCGCACCAAAGCGATCGATCACAATTCCGGGCAGCGCGTCAGCTTCGGCATGGACCAGGCGATAGAATGGCGCATCATACAGCCGGTCCCGCAACTGCAATGCACGGGACAGGCGGTCCACAAACCATGCCTTGTCCAAAACCGCTTCGGGATTGCGATCCAACATCCGGCAAAAAATCCTGGACCCCGGATTGACCGTGACCAGGCCCATGGGCGTCAGCGCCTCGTCCTGCAACACCGCCAATGCACCTGGAGCCAGCTTTTTGGTGCGCCGGTCTGTCACTATTTCGTTGTCATAGGCCCAGGGAAAGCCATGCCGGATGGCACGGGCGTTGGCCTTGGGTTTCATGCGTACAACAGGACGATCAGTCATTTTGGGGATCCGGACAAAAGAAAAAGGGCGCTGGTTTCAGCGCCCTGATACTTGCATTCCGATCCGGGGGGAAGGCTCAGAGATTATTCATCAGCTGATAGATCCCCAATTGTGCGTTCCTATAGCCTTCCTTGTTGGTCAGCTCCTGACGAATGACCTCGGCCAGATGGTTGGTGATCCGCACCTTTTGGGTCAGACCGCGCGCTTCGGCCAGAATGGCCTGCTGGCCACCAAAGGCATCCAGATCGGCGCGAACAGTGCGGACCGGGACGATCAACTGGCCGGTTTCGGCCTGGGTGATTTTCAGATCAAAGGTGATCGAATGAACACCACCTGTGGTGTACCGGGCCTTTTCGGTCAAAGCATGGAAACGGGTCACCAGAACATCGACATTGACGTTGACCGGTCCTGCCAGAGGCGTGACACCCCGGATAATCGAATCCTGAACGATCTTTTGCACTTGTGCGTGACGGTCCCCGATTGGGTCACCGCGCCACACGATGTCGCCGCGGGGCAAATAGCTGTTGCGCTCGGACACTTTCAACGACCGCGGCACACGCACCACGACATTGGCCACCGAAACCGGCGACTGACCGGCGGTGATCAGGGGCGACTGCGACGGTTCCCCGACGACGGCCAGATCCTGATGCAGGGCCTTGGCGACTGATTCTGCGGGCGGATAGTTCATCGCCAGCGGCTGGGCCTGATATCCATCGGGGGTGTCCAGAACCGTGCTTGGCAATTGTTCAAATGGAGCGTTCCGCGTGGGGACGTCGACTGCAGCACAGGCCGAAACGCCGAGTCCCAACCCGATCAGCAGCATGGTGCGTACAATTTTCATCGTCTCTCTCCTTGGTTGCCCCTGACATCTGCCGCCAGGAGGCCTGATTTCTCAAACCAAGAGATGCCCCTGAATTGAGGCGCAATTTAGACAAAAATTGTTCGAATTCGCGGTAATTGGGTATAGTTCGCCTAAAAATTGCGACCAACCCAATCGGCCTATATTGGTACAGTAATTCAGTAGAATAGGAAGAATAATGACCAAATACGCCATTTTCCCACCGGGATCCCATCAAATTTCGAAACAAATCAAGCTTTCGCCTGGGATTGTCTCGGGAAACCACGTTTTCCTAACAGGTATGACCGGAAGTCGTCCCGACGGAACCATGCCATCAGATGCATCAGCACAGTTCCGAAGCGCGTTTGACAAAATTGGCACGGTCTTGGCTGAGGTCGGCCTGACCCATGCGTCAATTGTTGAAATGACCACCTATCACGTGGGGCTCGACACGCATTTTGATCTGTTCAACGACATTCGGGCCGACTATGTGAGCGACCCATTTCCTGCCTGGACCGCAGTTGAGGTCGCCGGGTTGCGCCGTCCGGGTGCGATGGTAGAAATCCGGGTGATTGCCAGCCTAGAGGCATAGCCAGCCCCCAAACCTAAGACCTGCGGTCAGGTCCAATCCCGTTCACGGCTGCGCCAACCACCGCGGCGTTTGGGTTTGGCCATGGTTTCCATGCCCTGACGCAGAACGGCCGTCATCGGATGGTCAGGGGCCTGCGTACCATAGCGCTCCAGATACATTTCGATGGCGTCACGGCTGTCGTGTCCGGCAGGCAGGCTGAGCGCCCAATCCAGAAAGATCGAGCGACATTGGGCATCGCTGATCCCTTCGATAGTATAGGAATCCTGCATCAACCCTTTTGGGTCCAGTGGATCACCGTATTTCATCACCCAACTCCCGTTTCAGGGCCCCGTTGATCAGAGCCGCACATTGGGCATAGCGCCCCTCCAGTTCGGCCTGCAGCGCCTCCAACGTGTGATGGCCAGTGCTGCGACACAGGAAAGCAGCCCCTCCCTCACCCAGATGCGCCGCATCAATGGCGCGCCCGGACAACAGCCGCGCTGCGGCCTGTACGGACCAGAATAGGTTGTAGCTGTCGGTCAACGCCTTGCGTTCCGCGACATTCAGCCATCCAGTAGCGACCGCTCCGGCCAGCCCCGCCGGTACATCGCGCGCGCTGAGACCTGCCAAAAGCGCACCGGTCTGCGCCACCAGCTCAACATCCATCATCCGTCCCGCCCCCGGTTTGGCGTCCCAGACCCCGGCCGGGCTTTTGGCCGCTGACAGCCTGTTGCGCATTTCTGACATCTCTTTCAGCACCAGCCCCCGCTCTCGTGGCCTGGACAGGAAATTCGATCGGAAGGTTTCGATATCAGCACACAGATCGGGGCTGCCTGCGACAACCCTGGCGCGGGTCAGCGCCAAATGTTCCCACACCCAGGCCTCGTTCTCCTGATAGTGGGTAAAGCTGGCCCAACTGGTCGCAACCGGTCCCTGTGTTCCCGATGGGCGCAACCGCATATCGACCTCATACAACCGCCCCTGCGCCATAGGAGCCGTCAAGGCCGTGACCAAAGCCTGCGTCAGGCGCGCATAATAGGGCCGCACCAAAAGCGGGCGTTTGCCGTCAGACATTTCTGCATCCAGCGGATCATAGATCACGATCAGGTCCAAATCGGATGTCGCGTTCAACCGTTCGGACCCCAACGACCCCATGCCCAGAACTGCGGCTCCGCGACCAGGCATCGGGCCGTGTTTGGCCGTGAACTGCCCAACGACATAGGGCATCAGGGCCACAATGACTGCATCGGCCAGTTCCGCATACTGGCGCCCTGCATCTTCGGCATCAATGAGCCCGCGCAAATGATGCACACCGATCCGGAAATGCCACTCCTTGCACCAGCGTCGGCAGGCATCCAGGCGCGTTTCATAGTCGGCTTCTGCCTCCAGCAAGCTTTCCAGTTCATGCCTCAGAATTTCGCGTCCCGGCCACTGCGCAAAGAAAGACCCACCGATCACAGCATCAAATACAGCCGAATTGCGCGACAGATGTTCTCCCAATGCGCGCGAAGTTCCAACCACATCGACCAACAGATCAATGAGATGGGGGTTGGCCTCGAACAGGGAAAACAACTGTACCCCTGCAGGCAGACCCGCCAGGAACCCATCCAATGCGGTCAGGGCCTGGGCCGGATTCGCCATCCGGGCGATGCGCGACAACAGCTCTGGCTTGAGACGTTCAAACACCTGCGCCCCCCGCGCCGAGCGCAAGGCGGGATAGGTGGGCCAGCGTGCCAGAATGGACGCATCCAGTTCTTGGGGCACTTCGACCTGGGGACGCGCCTGTGCATCGGGCGCAAAAAAGCCTTCGGTCAGTTCATGGACCTCGTCCAGTCGATCACGAATGTCCGACTGCATCTGCACGGTATCAACCCCCATCAAACAGGCAATCCGTTCCAACCCATCGTCGGATTTTGGCATGCGATGGGTCTGGGCGTCGTGAATCATCTGAATCCGATGTTCGACCTCGCGGTGCGCGCGATAGTGACCGGTCAGCTTTTCAGCAACTTCGGGGGGAACCCAGTTTTTGGCCGCCAGCGCCGCCAGACCATCCACAGTTCCACGCACACGCAATGCCGCATCGCGCCCACCTGCGATCAACTGTCGGGTCTGGGTAAAAAACTCGATCTCACGAATGCCACCACGGCCCAGTTTCATGTCGTGACCCGGCACCCTGATGGCACCGCCGGTGCCCTTGTTCTCGCGAATGCGCAGGCGCATGTCGTGGGCATCCTGAATAGCAGCAAAATCCAGATGCCGCCGCCAGACAAAGGGGCGCAGGGTTTTGAGAAATTTCTCGCCAGCTTGCAGATCTCCGGCGCAGGGGCGTGCCTTGATATAGGCGGCGCGTTCCCAGGTCCGCCCTAGGCTTTCGTAATAGCGTTCCGCAGCCTCCATCGCCATGGCCACCGGCGTGACCGCCGGATCGGGGCGCAGGCGCAAATCCGTCCGGAATACATAGCCGTCGGCGGTTTTCTCGCTCAGCGCGCTGCACATGTTTCGAGTGGCCCGCACCATGCCCTGACGGGCTTCGTAAAAATCATCCGGGTCAAACCTGGTTTCATCAAACAGACAAATCAGGTCGATATCCGAACTGTAGTTCAGCTCATAGGCACCCATCTTGCCCATCGCCAGGATGGTCATGCCGCCGGCTGTTTCGACGTCATCCGGGGTCAAGCCGGGCAGCTTTTTACGCCGGATCAGGGTGGCGATCTCGGCTTTGATTGCCACGTCAGCGGCCAGGGCTCCGAAATCGGTTAACGCGCCCGTCACTTTCTCCAGCGACCAGACACCGGCGATATCGGCCAAAGCCGTCAACAGAGCCAGGCGCCGTTTGGCCTGTCGCAGGCCAGGTTTGATCCGATCGGGGGGCAATGCGCGAGCTTCAGCAAACACCTGACTCAGTGCAGCATCCGGATCGTCAAAAGCAGGCGCGATCCAGGCCGCTTCGTGGGTGATCAGTTCACCCAAATAGGGGCTGCTCCCGGCCGCTCCGGCAATCAGAGCCGTCAAATCGGTCGACAGCCCCGGCACTTTGGCCGCGGCATCCGCCCCCAGATCGACATCAAATGGGCGGGGCAAGCGGGTGATTTCAAACGTGTTCGACATGGGCGCAGACTGTGCCTTGTACCCGGGGGCGTCAATGCGGCATCCCGTGTACAACAACGGATATCCCGCAAAAATTGTTGGTGCCTCGGTACAAATTGGGATTGACTGAGGCACGGATCAACACGGAACAGGTGACACCATCATGAGCAAAAGCCTGAAACGGGTGCGCGCCGCGCTGGACACCGCGGGCCTGACCCCCACGATTGTTGAAACTCGGCAATCGCGCACTGCCGTCGAGGCCGCACACTCCGTGGATTGCGAGGTGGATCAAATCGTCAAATCCATCGTGTTCAAGGGAGAAACCAGCCAGCAGGCCATCCTGTTCCTGACTGCCGGTGGCAATCAAATTGATGCGGCCAAGGCGACGGCGTTGGCCGGGGAGCCTCTGGTCAAGGCGGATGCTGCGTTGATCCGCAGTCAGACCGGGTTTGCGATTGGCGGGGTCTCACCGATCGGACATCTGAACCCGATCCGTGTCTTTATGGACCCACGGCTGAATGATTTTTCCACCATATGGGCTGCAGCAGGTACGCCGCGACATGTGTTTTCCGCCGCGCCGGACGAAATCCGGACATCAAGCGGTGCGGTCTTGGCGAATTTCGTGATGAACGGCTAAGACACACACGTCCCAAAAATGTGGCGAGCGCACCATCCTGATGCGTTTTGACACGTCCTTAGGTACGTTTCGAGGCATCAAAGGCGTTTCAACTGGGTATCAGCCACCCAGAAATTGCCAACCGGCCCGCAGGATCGGGACCCATAACAGGACACCCGCCGCCACGCCGGGCAAGATCCACCATCCATCCGTAAATTGTACCATTTCGCTGCTGCCTGACTGCGGGTTCATGGTTCCCTCTCATGTCCCGGGGTTTAGCCTAGAAAATCGAAAAAGTGTTTACAGAACCTTAACGACGCATCCCAGTGGCTGAAAATCGCCTATAACGGGTAATGTAAAAAACTTTCACATCGCCCCTTGCAGGACCGGGACCGGAACCCAATATGAGTAATGTGAAAGACATTTACATACCCAACCCGGAGAAAGCGAAATGAACACCCTGACCGACACCCACCCTGTACAGACCAACGCTGGTTGGTTTGCACGCAGCGAAGCCTGGCTGGACAGCAAGGGCAAAGGTGCCTGGATTGCCGCGATGGTTCTGGGCTTTGTGTTCTTCTGGCCGGTTGGCCTGGCCCTTCTGTTTTACATGATCTGGAGCAAACGCATGTTTTCGAAATCCTGCACCACACGGAAATCCTGGTCTCGCCATGGTATGTCCGCGATGTCCACAACCGGCAACAGCGCCTTTGACAGCTACAAGGCGGATACCCTGCAGCGTCTGGAACAGGAACAGCGCGATTTTGAAGCCTTTCTGGAACGTCTGCGCGAAGCCAAGGACAAATCCGAATTTGACGACTTTATGGACGAACGCGCCCGCGCTGCCGGTGCCGACGGCGAAAAATAAACCGATCCCTCCCGTCGCCCCCACATTGGGGGCGGCACCCTTTTCCAATTACAGGACCAGATGATGACCGCCTTGCCCGACCCACACAGCCACCCGCAGTTCTACGACTCGGTCCCTGCCAAACGCCTGTTTGCCTGGGTCGTTGATTCGTTGGTGATTTTGGCCATCTCCTTTGTGGTCGTTTTGTTCACGGCCTTTATCGGCCTCTTTATCTGGCCGTTGCTGTATCTGGTGGTCGGATTCGCCTATCGGGTCGTGACCCTGTCAAACGGGTCTGCAACCTGGGGGATGCGGGTGGCCGGTGTCGAACTGCGCGATGCGCAAGGCGACCGTCTGGACGGGTCGATGGCCCTGTTTCATACTGCGGGCTATACGATCTCGTTGGCCTTTCCGCTGATTCAGGTGGTGTCGATCATAATGATGCTGACCGGTGCCAGAGGCCAGGGCCTGACCGATGCCTTTCTGGGCACTGTCGCGCTGAACCGCAGGGCGTGACGTCAAAAAGGCCCAAATTCACGCCTCTCAAACCATGAGCTGCCAATGCCACTTGGCGGCTCAAACAGCGGTTGCTATCATCCCCTAACCCGAATGAACAACCCATGAGCCCCGTATGCGTCACACGCTGCCGATCGCGCCGCAATTCTATGTCACCGCTCCGCAGCCTTGTCCTTATCTCGAGGGCAGGATGGAGCGGAAGTTGTTCACGGCTCTTCAGGGGGACAATGCCGAACAATTGAACAACAGCTTGTCACAACAGGGATTTCGGCGCTCGCAGAATGTCCTGTATCGCCCATCCTGTGCCGAATGCAGCGCCTGTCTGTCGGCCCGTATCAATGTTGCCCAGTTCAAAATCACCCGCAGCCAGAAGCGCACGATGAAACGTAACGCGCATCTGAACCGGCGTGCCACATCCCCCTGGGCCACCGAAGATCAGTTTGCCCTGTTTCGACGCTATTTGGACACCCGTCACGCAGATGGGGGCATGGCCGACATGGACGTCTTTGAATTCGCCGCCATGATTGAAGAAACGCCGATCCGCAGCCGTGTGGTGGAATATGTGGACCGCGACACCGGCGGGCTGACCGCGGCATCGCTGACGGATGTGCTCGATGATGGGCTGAGCATGGTCTATTCCTTTTATGCCCCTGATCTGCCCCAGCAATCGTTGGGCACGCATATGATTCTGGATCACATCGACATCGCCCGCGAGGCCGGGCTGCCATATGTCTATCTGGGCTATTGGGTGCCCGGCAGTTCCAAAATGGGCTACAAGGCGGGATTCTCCGGGCTGGAGATCTATCATGGGCGCAAATGGCAACCAATGACGGACCCAGCCGCTTTTGCATCGGCGGCAAAAACGCTGACCGCCGATCCGATTGCCGAACAGGTTGCAAATATCCAATTGCCCGACCGGCGCATAACCAAGAGCTGAAGTACCCATCGTAGATACGCCAAGCGCGTCCTGCCGATTTCAGTCGGCCAGGATGGTTGCAACGTCAAATCTCTCGCCGTTAACATAATCGGCGACTGGCCGCTCTCAGGGGGAATGCATGTTGCACCAGCGGTTCATGACAACGGACATGGCCCCTGCCAAAGCACCACCATAATCTTTCGCGGCGCAGTACCAGAGTGAGCCACCCCCTCGCACGAGGGGCTGCACATGAAAAAGGGGGCCGATTGGCCCCCTTTTTTGCTTTGTCTGCGATCTCAGGATCAATTCGGGATCAAATCCGGCACGATGGTGACGATCGACGGGAACAGCCACAACAACGCCAGCCCCCCGACCTGAATCAACACAAATGGCAAAATCCCACGATAGATGTGACCTGTCGTGACTTCCTTGGGTGCCACGCCGCGCAGATAGAACAGAGCAAATCCAAAGGGCGGCGTCAGGAACGAGGTCTGCAAGTTCACAGCCACCATGATGGTCACCCATTTCGGATCAAACGACCCGCCATAGATCACCGGGCCCACAATGGGAATCACGATGTAGATGATTTCCAGGAAATCGAGCACAAAGCCCAGCACAAAGAGTACCAGCATCACGATCAAGAAGACCGTGAGTTCATTGTCGAAGCTCTTGAGGAACTGCTGGATATAGTGTTCGCCGCCAAAGGAGATCACCACCAGGTTCAGCAATTGCGACCCGATCAGAATGGTAAAGACCATCGACGTTACCTTGGCCGTTTCGCGGACCACCGGGCTCAGAACTCCGCCCGAGAACAGCACCCAGCAGCCATACAGCAAACCAAACAGCGCATAGAGATAGGCACCATAGGCACCCAGGAACGCGATCCAGCTTTCGACGCTGACGCCACCCTGGTTGATCCGCAGGTCAAAGTTCACACCGATCAGGATACAGATGATCACGGCAAATGTGGTCATGATGATCACCTGACCGGATCTGCCTTCGTCCTGAAGCTTGCGATAGGCTGCAAGCATGATGGCCCCACCAGCCCCCAGCGCCGCAGCAGGCGTCGGGTTGGTGATACCTCCCAGGATTGATCCAAGAACGGCGATGATCAGAACCAAAGGCGGGAAAACCACCCGGATCAGGTCATTCTTGGTTGCGCGCAGGGCCGCTTCCTTGCAGCCATAGATCGCCAATGCCGCCGGCAAGGCCAGCATCAAAACAGTGCCCCCCGGCGAGGTGGTCGGTGCAACCAGAAACGCATCGACCAACGCCATCAGACCCACACCGGCTGCGCCGATAATCAGCGGCTTGGGATCACCCGAAGGCGAGATCCCCCGACCCAGCATCAGGGTTAGCCCCAGCAACACCATGATCACCGAAACCCCAACACCAATCGGAGCCGCGGCAGCGATCTTGGCCGTGCGGGCCGCGACCAGTTCGTCTTCGGTCAGTTTCGCAGCCTGAGTGACACCGCCGGCGGCGTCGATTGCCTCCTGTTCGGCGATGGCTTCGTCCCATGCCAATTGGCCGTGCAACTCAATCATCGAGGCGCGGCACTCGTCCCCCACATTGGTTCGCAGGCTGGCCGATTTGGAACTGTCCGAAAAGGCCGAGACATCAATATTCTGGCTGCCAATCACGCCAATGCTGCCCATCATGAACACACCGACCAACAGCGCGGCGGGGGCAAACAGGAACCAGGTCAGACCTTCGCCACGGGTGATGGGTTCATTGTCGGTTGGTTCTGGTGGGACGGCCGGGGCCTTGTCCGGATTCAGCAACGCATAGACAAAGGCATAAACCGCATAGAGCACCGCCAGCATGATCCCCGGCAGCAGCGCCGCCTGAAACAGGGTACCAACCGAAACCACGGCCGGTTCGCCCAAATAGGTCAACGCGTCCGAACACCCGGCTTCTTGAGCGCGGTTTTCCTGGGCCGTGGAATACAGGTCCCCGGCCAGGGTCCCCAGCAAAACGATCACGATGGACGGCGGAATGATCTGCCCCAAAGTACCTGATGCCGCAATAACCCCTGTGGCCAGCTCGGGCGAATAATTGTTGCGCAGCATGGTCGGCAATGCCAGCAGACCCATGGTGACCACTGTGGCCCCCACGATGCCCGTCGATGCCGCCAGGAATGCCCCCACCACAACGATAGACACGGCCAGACCGCCGGGCAGCGGGCCAAACACGCGCGCCATGGTAGTCAGCAGATCGTTGGCAATTTTCGAACGTTCCAGGGTGATCCCCATCAGAACGAACATCAGCACCGCCAACAGGGTTTCGATTGACTGGCCCGCCAGAACCCGTTCATTCATGCGGTTGACGATGAACGACACGTTGCGATCCAGCGCGACTTCCCAGCCGCGTGGAAAAACAGGTTCGGCAATCCGTGGCAATTCCGGGTATCGAAACACCGAAATCACATCCGGTTTGATGCCGGAATTCACCAGATCCCGATAAGTTTGCGATGAAGTATCTATCGCCTGGTGGATCAGCAACCCGGCGCTGTCCAACGATGCAATGATACCAAACGAGATGATGCCCGCCCCCCCGATGGCAAACGCCACGGGAAAGCCCGACAAAATGCCTCCGAAGAGACAGAAAAACACGATCAGCAGGCCGATTTCGACGCCATCAAGACCGAATAGCATAGTCATAGTCCTCGTTCTTAATGGGTGCCTTCATAGGCTTCTTCACCTTCGCCAAGACTATCCTTGTCGAGGTATTTGTTTTCACTTCCTTCGCCTTCGACGAACTCCAGAAAGGAGCGATAGAAGAATGCGATGGCGTGCAGGAAAACCATGCCAGCAAAACAGATCAGCAGGATTTTGAACAGGAAATAGCCGTTGAACCCATTTGGACTGAACCCGATGGTTTCCACGTTCCAACGCAGCGCGCGCGATTTCATGACCAACCGTTCAATGGTGTCACTGGCCGAGGGTTTCGGCACGATCAGATGACGCCACATGAAGAACCAGCCATACATCCAGATCAGGACAGCAGCCGGCATCATGAAGAACAGCGACCCGAACATGTCGATCACTTTCTTTGTGCGGAAACTGACACCGGAATAGATCAGGTCCACCCGCACATGCCCGCCCTGCACAAAGGTGTAGGTGGCACACAGGCAGACGACCATGGCATTATACAGCTTCAGCTCTTCGGCGAACCAGCTGATGTCCATCTGCAACGGGATGCCAAAGCCGAACGACATGTCCGGCCGGGCAAAGACGCGCTGAATAAACACGATCACGATCTGCTGGATCACCATCAGCAACCCGGCCCATGCAAAAAACCGCCCGACTGTATTGGCAAACCCTTCGAGCCCGCGCACCACTGCCCACATGATCTGATGACGCATCATCCCCACGATGGTCACAATCAGAAAGGCGGTAAAGACGACAAAGAAAAACTCGACCGATCCACCATAATAGACGAACCGCATGATCGACTGTTTGTCCGACCAATCCAGCCACAGCTGAGGATTGGCGACCGCATAGCCCAAATTGTAAAAGGCAAGACCGATATTCTGGAACATCCATCCCAGCCCTTCGGTCAGGGCACCGATCGTATCGGCAAAGGAAAGACCACGTTCTTCCTGCATTCAATCCCCCGGTATGTCCTTGCAGTCATATGGTCAGCGCCCTGGCGCGCTCCGTTGCTGCAATTGGAAATGGATCCCCCACCCACCCGGTGGAGGATCCCAATGTGATGGTCTTGGACAGATCAGCCCAGAACGCGATCACGCTGTGCGCGATAAACGCCTTCGGATTTGACCAGCCAACCGGAGGACGCCGCCATGGAAGCTTCGACGCTGTTGCGGATACGCGCAAACAATTCGTCGCCCATGTTTTCGTCCAAGGTTTCCTTGGATGCCTTGCCGAATGCATCCCAGACACTGTCAGGGAATTCCATGACCTTGACGCCACCTGACTGCAGACGCTGCAGTGCTGCACCGTTGTTGTTCAGGAATTGTGCCAGGTTCCACTGGTGCGCTTCTGCCGAAGCGATTTCGATAATCTTCTGATGCGCGGGGCTCAGGCTATCAAAAACGTCCCGGTTGGTCGCAACCGACAGACCTGCACCAGGCTCGTGGAAGCCCGCAGTATAATAGGTCTTGGTGATTTCCTGGAAACCAGCCTTTTCATCCGCCCAGGGACCGATCCATTCGGTGCCGTCGATCGCACCCGACGCCAACGCCTGATACACTTCCGATCCCGGAATATTCTGAACCGAAGCGCCCAGTTTACCCAGCGCCTTGCCACCCAGACCCGGCATACGGAATTTCAGACCGTTGAAATCTTCGGGGCCATTGATTTCCTTGGAGAACCAACCGCCCGCCTGCGCGCCGGTGTTGCCGGCCAGGAACGATTTCAGGCCAAAGATCTGACCCAGTTCGTCATGCATCGCCATGCCATCGCCATGGTAATACCAGTTCACCAGTTCCTGCGCTGTCATGCCAAATGGCACAGCCGTAAAGAAGGCATAGCCCGGGTGCTGGCCAACAAAGTAGTAGTCGGCACCGTGATACATGTCCGCCTGGCCCGAAGACACAGCGTCAAACACTTCAAACGCACCCACCAGTTCCCCGGCGGCCTTGATGTCCACTGTCAGTTCGCCACCCGACATTGCGCCGATATTATCGGCAACACGCTGTGCTGCGTCGAACACACCGGCCAGGCCACGGCCCCATGTGGTTACCATGGTCAAGGTCCGCTTGCCCTGTGCATAGGCCGGCGCGGCCAGCGTGGTTGCAGCAGCGGCTGTGCCGCCCAGTGCAGAAGTCTTCAAAAAAGAACGACGATCCATCAGAGTATTTCCTCCCCTATTATTGCGTACAGCCTGAACTTTCGCCCAAGCGGATCGTTGCAAGTGGCGTTAGCCTAGCGACGGAGGAAATGTTGTGAATACCTAGTACTACGTAGAAACCGCGTTTTTTGACCTATTCAAAAGTGATGTTGCGTAATTTCGAGTTCACAGGGAGGATTGTAACAGGTCATTTTGCCCAATCTGGACCGCAGGCTTTGATTTTCGGGTCTCGATTGCGTAACGATTCGCCACATGTCCGTGTTCAACCGTGTTTTTCGCCCAACCTATGGGCAAATGATGTCTCTGCTGGCAACGCTGCCGTTGATCGTGGCGGTTGCAGCGATTGCAGTTCTGGTGGCTTATCAGTCCCGTGCTTTGGCTGAGCGCGAGATACAGGCACTGGAGCAGCAGTTGCTGGCCGCCAAAAAGGCCGAGCTGCGCAACTACGTCACCCAGGCACGCAACGGGTTTTCCCATATCTACGGTCGCGCCGCGCCTGATGATCAGTCCGCCAAAGACAAGGTCACCCAAATTCTGGCCGCGATGATCTATGGCCAGGACGGGTTCTTTTTTGTCTATGACTATGACGGCACCAATCTGGTCAGCCCGCGTCAGACCGAATTTATCAACCGCAATTGGGAAGGGTTAACCGACAGCAGCGGCACGCCGGTGGTCGATGAATTCATCAATCTGGCCCGCCAAGGTGCCGGGTGGCACTCCTTTATGTGGGAAAAGCCATCAACCGGACAGGAGGCGCAGATGGTGGCCTATGTTGTGGGGCTTCAGGATTGGCGATGGGCCGTGGGAACCGGTGTATTCATTGACGATGTGCTGGGCTCGGTTGCGGCGGCGCGGGCCGAAGTCGAAGCCCGTGTTCAACGGACATTTGTCTATATCGGTGCGATTGCGTTGGTGGCGTTGTTGGTGGTGTTCGGGTCGGGGATGTTTCTGAACCTGCGCGAACGCCGTCTGGCGGATGCCAAGCTCAAGGAACTGACACAACGGGTATTTGACGCCCAAGAGGAAGAACGCGGACGTGTGGCGCGCGAATTGCATGATGGCATCAGCCAGATCCTGGTGGGGGTACGGTATGCGCTGGACAATGCCCGGCGACGGTTGAGCCGGGGCGAACGTGACGCAGCCCAGGCCCCCCTGGATAAGGGGATCGACAACCTGGGCACCGCCATTACCGAGGTCCGCCGGATCAGCCGCGACCTGCGCCCCGGGGTGCTGGACGATCTGGGGCTGGGCCCGGCGCTCAAGGCGCTGACGGATGATTTTGCCGACCGCACCGGTATCGAAACCGAATTCAATACCGTGGTGTTCCGCAACCGGTTGGATCAGGACAGCAAGATCGCGTTGTATCGGATCGCGCAGGAGGCATTGACCAATATCGAACGCCACTCTGGTGCCACACGGGTCACCATCGACCTGCGCGGTCATGCCAAGGGCGCAACCATGCGGATCGCGGACAATGGCAGCGGGCTCAGGAAATCTGCCTCTCCGACCGGGACCGGGCTGGGTCTGCGCAACATGCAGGAGCGGATCGAACAGCTTGACGGAGACTTGCGAATTCTGGCATCACGCGGGGCACAAAGCGGCACGGTCATCGAAGTCCGGCTGCCGCTCAGCCATCTGCTGCCCCCAGGTGACGAGGCCGGTTCGAAACGGGTCTCGTGAGAGGAAAGGGAAACGGCATGTCGAGCCCGATACGTATCCTGATCGTGGATGACCACCCGATGGTCGCCGAAGGAATCCAGTCGATCCTGGAGAGCTATGACGACATCATGGTCGTTGGCACGCTGAGCGATGGACAGGCAGCGGTGGATCAGGCAGCGGCATTGGCACCGGATGTTGTATTGATGGATCTGAACATGCCGGGGTTGGGTGGTTTGAGCGCCACGGAAATCCTGCTGGAACGCCTCCCTGCGCTGCGGATCCTGATCCTGTCGATGCATGACAGCCCTGAATATATCTCGACTGCGCTCAGCCATGGGGCCATGGGCTATGTTCTGAAAGATGTTCCCACGGATGAAATCAAGCTGGCCATTGATACGGTGATGCGCGGCGAACAATACCTGTGCACCGGTGCCAAAGGGTCGCTGAAACCCAAGGCCGGAGAGACGCGCGAAGCGCTGACCGGGCGAGAACAGACCATCCTGCTGGAGCTGGCCCAAGGCAAATCCAACAAGGAAGTGGCACAGACTCTGGATATTTCGGTGCGTACTGTTGAAACCCACCGCAAGAATATCAAGCGAAAGCTGGGGATATCATCGACCGCCGGGCTGACCCGCTATGCGTTGGAACATGGGGTTCTGCAAGGTACCGGTGTCGGGTTATAGCGTCAACTTTCGGCCTGCCCCCCGCACAGCAGGGCTCCCGCCCGGCATCACAGCTTTTTTCAAAAGCGGCTCTGCCCGTTGGGCCAGGCAGCACCCGCAGCCATTGGCTGCGGGTGCTGTGGGATCGACCTCAAAGCGTTCACGGTCAGACAGCGGATCGCAGAGTGTCCAGGATTCCCTTGTTGCGACAATAGTCAGGTGTTTGTGTCGCGGTGCCGTCCTGTGCGGCGACCCAGCCTTTGCAGGCTTCAACCTGGGTGCACCGGGTACAGCGGAACACCAAGTCCCGGTACGGGAAGAACCGCAGTTCATCCCTGAGAACAGCCTTGCCCATATCCACCCCGATAGAGTTGGCCATGGATTGCATCAGTTCCGAATGCTGTTCGTATTTCTCGGCGAGCTGTTTCTGCACAGGGATCATACGGTTCTCCTCCTCGTTTGGTCTTTGGGAATGCAAAAGGCGCGCGGGGTTGCCCGCAAAATCTGAGCCAGATTTGGGTCCAGCGTCTCTTGTTGAACATGATCCAGATCAACTGAGGGTAAATATTTATCTCATAAAGAAAATCACCCTACTTGATGCGGAAGCCCATCCACAGAGTTTCAAACCCAAGATTTGCACGCCCATCCTGGATCAATCGCGCAGCGTATCGACCCGCAGCCCTGCCCGTTCCAGATGATGCGGCAACACCCTGCCGTATAGCTGCCGGGTGCGTTCCACGCTGCCGCACATGTTCGCCGTTTCAGCAAAGGAGAATATCCCGACATAGCGTTTGCGCGCACCACGAACCGGCGTCACACGATGCAAAGAATAGCGCCCCCGAAAGATCTGTAGATCTCCGGGCTGCAATTCCAACTGACGCACCTGAGCATTGTTACCTGCCAAAACCCGCGCCACCGCATCATAGTTTTCGTTGGTCGGGCTGCGCACCATTGGGGCGTATTCAAACTGCCCGCCCTCTTCGGCATTTTGAATCGCCAGGGTCACAGTGAAATTGTTGGTGTCGAAATGCCAAGGAAACCCATCGCCGGTTTCGACCATATTGATGATCACATCTGCCAAAGGGTCGTCATAGCGAAAAAACCGATCCTGGGGTTCGTCCAGAGCATCGCGGATGAACGCCATGAAATGGGGAAATTCATAGATCCGCCGCAGCGGGCTGTCGGCTCCAAAATTATCCGCGGGAATAAAGGCGTTGGACCGGTCGTAGAATTGGCGCGCCGGATGATCCAGGGGCAGATTGGGGTCTTCCGTCCCGAAATAGGCATTGGTGCGGGTAAAGGAGCGATGCCCCATCGGGGCCACTTGATCGGCTTCGGCGACCAGATGGGTGGTCCCTTGGTCATGAACGAACCCCGGCAGCACGGCACAGCCGTCCTCCTCCAGGTCGCGCCGCACATCTGCTATCATGCGCTGATATGCCGGAGATCCCGGGCGATCCATCGGATAGCGACCCAAATCGACAAGATCACAAATCTGGCTCATCCCCCACCCTCTTTCGTCGCCTATTACAGAGGTCATGGTGAGCATGATTTTCACCAGCTTCTGTGCCATTTCAGACATCGCCATGGCGGTTTTTGACCAAACTCAAAGATTTTCCCGGCTCAATTTCGCGGAAATTTCGTCGCACCCCCCTATGCACGCAAGAAAATGTCCCAAACCGCCCCAATTTCGCACCGATTGGCGGTTGACGCCTCTGCCTGTCGCCCATAATGTCCCGCCCAAGCATAAAGGAGCCTAAGGCCATGATGAGCCTAGTCGTAATCGTAGGAACAATGCGCATGGGCCGGTAACGGTACACCATAATCGAACCCATGCGCCTCCGATCAAAATCGGGGGCTTTTTTTATGCACAAGACGATGTCGCGGATGGAGCAAGCAGATGACACGTGAAATGACCGGCGCAAAGATGATCGTCCAGGCCCTCAAGGACCAGGGTGTGGACACCGTATTCGGGTATCCCGGCGGCGCCGTACTGCCGATTTATGACGAAATCTTTCTGCAAAATGACATCCGCCACATTCTGGTGCGTCACGAACAGGGCGCGGTCCACGCCGCCGAAGGGTATGCGCGTTCGACCGGCAAACCCGGTGTTGTGCTGGTGACATCCGGCCCTGGTGCGACCAATGCGGTAACCGGGTTGACCGACGCACTGCTGGATTCGATCCCATTGGTGGTTCTGACAGGTCAGGTTCCGACCTTTATGATCGGCTCGGATGCGTTCCAGGAGGCGGATACCGTGGGTATCACCCGCCCCTGCACCAAACACAATTGGCTGGTCAAAGACACCGACAAGCTGGCCAGCACGCTGCACGAAGCATTCCACGTTGCCATGTCGGGCCGTCCGGGTCCGGTTCTGGTGGACATCCCCAAGGACGTGCAATTTGCAACGGGTGATTACCAGAGCCCCAAACCGTCCGTGTCCCATTACCAGCCCCGGGTCAAAGGCGACCTGGAGGAAATCACCGAACTGGTGGCCGCAATCGAAACCGCGGAACGTCCGGTATTCTATACCGGCGGCGGCGTGATCAATTCCGGCCCGGCAGCCAGCCAACTGCTGCGCGAACTGGTCGAAGCAACTGGCATTCCGATCACCTCCACGCTGATGGGCCTGGGTGCCTATCCGGCGTCCGGCAAACATTGGCTGGGCATGTTGGGAATGCATGGTCTGTACGAGGCCAACATGGCCATGCATGACTGTGACCTGATGATCAACATCGGTGCCCGCTTTGACGACCGGATCACCGGATTGATTTCGGCATTCTCGCCGAATTCGAAAAAGGCGCATATCGACATTGACCCATCGTCGATCAACAAGGTGATCCCGGTCGATATTCCGATTGTGGGTGATGTGGGCCATGTGCTCGAAGATATGCTCAAGATCTGGAAATCGCGCGGCCGCAAAACCAACAAGGAAGCATTGGTCAAATGGCAGGCCCAGGTTGGAGAATGGCGCAAGATCAACTGCTTGGCCTACACCAACTCGGAAAGCACCATCAAACCGCAATATGCGCTGCAGCGGCTCGAAGAGCTGACCAAGGGGCATGACCGCTACATCACCACCGAAGTGGGCCAGCACCAGATGTGGGCGGCGCAGTTTCTGAATTTTGACGACCCGAACCGTTGGATGACATCCGGCGGACTGGGCACAATGGGCTATGGGTTCCCGGCGTCGATCGGTGCGCAAATGGCGCATCCGGATTCTCTGGTGATCAATGTTGCAGGCGAAGCATCCTGGCTGATGAACATGCAGGAAATGGGCACCGCTATTCAGTACCGCCTGCCCGTGAAACAGTTCATCCTGAACAACGAACGTCTTGGCATGGTGCGCCAATGGCAGGAGCTGCTCCATGGGGAGCGGTATTCGCACAGCTGGTCCGAGGCCCTGCCCGATTTCGTAAAGCTCGCCGAAGCCTTTGGTGCCAAGGGTATCCTGTGCACCGACCCCAAGGATCTGGACGACGCGATCATGGAGATGATCGAATATGATGGTCCGGTAATCTTTGATTGCCTGGTCGAAAAGCACGAAAACTGCTTTCCGATGATCCCGTCGGGCAAGGCCCATAACGAAATGCTTCTGGGCGAGGCCGAAACCCAGGGTGTCATCCAATCCAGCGGTGCGGTTATGGTTTGACGACCGCGTTTTCCTGAACAGAAAACGGCCCGAGCGTCCTGGAACATCTCGGGCCGGAAATTTCCAAATTTTCCGGCAACGGAAAACCCGTGAGGAAGGCAACGACAATGTCTGCACTACACATCAAAAAAGGCTCCACCAGCCATTCCGCCTATAACCTGCGTCCAAATTTCTCGGACGTGTCCGAACGCCATACCATTGCCCTGCTGGTCGAAAACGAACCTGGTGTTCTGGCACGGGTGATTGGACTGTTTTCCGGGCGTGGGTACAACATCGAAAGCCTGACCGTGGCCGAAGTCGATCACACAGGCCATTTGTCACGCATTACCATCGTGACCACCGGGACCCCTCAGGTCATCGAACAGATCAAAACCCAGCTGGGTCGGATTGTTCCGGTGCACGAAGTCCACGATCTGACCGTCGAAGGCCCCGCTGTCGAGCGGGAATTGGCCATCATGAAGGTTGTTGGAGATGGGGAAAAGCGGGTCGAAGCCCTGCGCCTGGCCGATATCTTTCGGGCCAATGTGGTCGACAGCACCCTGAGCAGCTTTATCTTTGAGATCACTGGCGCGCCGGAAAAAATCGACGCCTTTGCCGATCTGATGCGCCCGTTGGGTCTGGTTGAAATTGCACGTACCGGTGTCGCCGCACTGTTGCGCGGCGATTGATCACGCGTTCACCTCAGTCAGGCGAGAATTCTGGCAACGCTGCTATCGGTGGCGTTGCGTCGTTTCTGCGCAGCCGCAAACGGGATGATTTTTGCCGATCCTGTTTCCAATTCCTGCGCTGCAGGTTGAACCGGAGCAAGCTCCTGTTCGGCCCCCAGAACATCCGCCAATCCAGAGCATAACCCCTCTGACACCAGCCGTGGGTTGTGCGCATACCGCATGTGACGTTCCATCGTCAGATCGAATTGCACCCAATCTCCCGCGTCCAAAGGCAGTTCGGGTTCCTGATCATTCTGTTTGTAAAACGCGAGATCCCCATGGTCCTCGCACCAAATGACGGCCTTGCGTTCGTCAGTGTCGCTCCAAAGTACTACGCCAAACATCTTCTGTCCCGTTTTTCCCTATGTGTTAACTGTGTGATAAATTGGGGCATTCAAACATGGTAAATTGCGCGTCTTGGGCTTGCAATTTGTGTCTGAGACGGTAGCCTCCTGATCTACTTGAGCGTCAGCGTTGACGCCAACCAGTATCAGTTTGAGTAAAGCAAGCCGGGATTCCGATCAGAGATCTCTTTTCCGGCTACAGGTTCACGACAAAGGAACATCAACACTGGGGCAAAAATGTCCAAACCTACGCGCTCACCGGCCGAACTTCGCAACATGTTCGGCTCAAATCTGCGAATCCTCGCCCGAAAGTATCCGTCCATATCGGATCTATCGCGTCGGCTTGGCATCAACCGGACACAATTCAATAGATATTTGTCGGGAGAAAGCTTCCCGCGACCCGATGTGCTGGATCGAATTTGCGACTTTTTCGAAATGGATGCCCGCATCCTGCTCGAACCCGTCGATAATCTGACCGAACGTGGTCAGATCCTGACCGGGCCAATCCTGTCTGATTTTCTGGGGAGGGGCGTCAACAATTTGCCCGAAGACGTCTTTCCGTCAGGGTTCTACCGCTTCTCCCGCCGCAGCTTTGTCAGCGATGAACTGTATATCGTCGGCATCGTTTATGTGTTCCGCGACAGCGACAACGCCTATGTGCGCGGGTTCGAAGCCAAGGAAGCCATGCGCCAGCAAGGCCTGCCTGTAGACGTCAAAACCCGTGAATTCCGCGGCTATGTCACCCGGCAGGAAGATGGCGTCGCCCTGGTGATCTCTCGGCGCAACTCCATGACCTGCTCGTTCAACTATCTGGCCCAGGTTGCCTCGTTCGAAAACAACTTTTGGGTGGGGTATGTCACCCGGACTGTGCGTGAAAGCGCCAGCGGAACCCGTGCCGCCCGCATGGTCTATGAACATCTGGGGCGCGATAAGGCCGGTGTTTGGGAAGCAGCCCGCACACAGGGGTTCAAGACCGAAGACGAGCTGATGCCATTTCACCGGCGTCTTTTGCAAATCGGCGATCCATTCCGTTAACCGCTTTGCTGCACATCGGCAGACATCAAAGTTAACGCATCGACAAAAACGTGAAAAAACCGCGCCTGAGAGCGCGGTTTTTTTGTACCCCGTGATCCGCTGTTTGAAATGCGCTGTCCGTATGTCGCTGGCTGGCGATCTTCGTCGGAATCCGACAAGTATCGACACATGTGTCGAGTAAATCTTGACGCAACGAACAAGGAGCGCGCCATGACATTTGTATCCGAGGAACTCAACGCCGTACGCCAGCCGATCACCCGGGCCAATGGGTTGTCCAATGCCCATTACATCGATCCGCACGTACACGCCGAAGAGAACAAACATGTCCTGCTGAACCAATGGGCCGGTTTGGCCGTTACGGCGGATGTCCCCGATGTGGGCGATGCCAAACCGATCACCTTTTTGCAGATCCCCCTGTTGCTGGTCCGCGACCGGGCGGGAACCGTGCGGGTCTTTCAGAACACCTGTCGCCATCGTGGCATGATTCTGGTCGAAGAACCCCGCAAGATCGAAGGTGCCATCCGCTGTGCCTATCACAGCTGGTGTTACGGCACGGACGGACGCCTGGTTTCGACACCGCATGTGGGCGGCCCTGGTCAGAACACCCATGAAGACGTGGACAAGAGCCTTTTGGGTCTGATCGAAGTCAGGTCGCACATCTGGCGGGATGTCATCTGGATCAACGTCTCGGGCACGGCTCCGGACTTCACCGAAGCCATGGGGGATGTCATGGCCCGCTGGGCCGAGTTCGACCAGCCCCTGTACCACGGTGGAGAAGACAGCCGGTTCGACCTGACGGTGAATTGCAACTGGAAGCTGGCAGTCGAAAATTACTGCGAGAGCTATCACCTGCCCTGGGTCCACCCTGGCCTCAACAGCTATTCCCGCCTCGAAGACCATTACCACATCGAAGAACCCGGCAAATACTCGGGTCAGGGCACATTGGTCTATCGCCAGCTCAAAGGGGACAATGGCGACGTTTTCCCCGATTTCGACGGGCTGAACCAAAAATGGGACGAAGCCGCGGAATACATCGCCGCCTTTCCCAATGTTCTACTGGGCGTCCACCGGGACCATGCCTTTGCCATCATTCTACTCCCGCAGGCCACCGACAAGACAGTCGAACACATCCACCTGTACTATGCGAGCCCTGAAACAAGCGACCAGATGCGCGCCAAGAATACAGCCCTATGGCAGGAGGTGTTCAAGGAGGACGTTTTTGTCGTCGAAGGCATGCAGCGGGGCCGCTTTGCGCCCGGGTTTGACGGCGGTCGGTTTTCGCCTGCGATGGATGGCCCCACGCATCTGTTCCACGACTGGGTTGCGCGCAAACTGCAAGAGGGTGAGGCCGCCCTAGCCGCCGAATGAGCAACCTAGATGCACGATTGCTGGACGCCCATGCCGCAAAGGATGAATGGGCGCTGGTCCGCCTCTATTGCGAAGCGGCGGACTCTGCGACAGACGAAGATGCAGCGTGGTTCTTTCTGACCCAGGCCTATGTATTCGCGTTGGAACAGAACCACCCGGATCTCGAGCCGCTCAGGGCCCGTTTGGTGGCTGGAGGGCGCGAGAGCACATAGTCATTCTGAACAGGGCCGCGACATGCGCGGCCCTGTTCATGGAGCTACGCGGGATCCACACCTTGATGCAGGATCACCCCGTCTTCGTTCTCTTTGATCGCAACCAGTTGGTAGACATGCCAGCTGGTGTGCCCCATCAACGGCAACACCACAAACAACCCCAAGAAACCCGGAAGCAGCGCGGCAAAGGTCAGCGCCGCGATAAACACGGCCCAGGCCAGCATCGGCACCGGGTTCCCAAGCACGTATTGAAAGCTGGCAATCATCGCGGTGACAAAGTCGACTTCACGATCCAGCAACAGCGGCAATGCAATCACCGTGATCATATACAGCAGCAGCGCAAACAGCGCCCCCACGGCGGATCCGACGGCCAGCATGGTTACCCCGTTCAGGCTTAGGAACACTTCGACGGAGGACGAGATATTGGTCATGGTCGACAGGCCCAGAAACAAAGCAAAGATCATGTGCCCCAGGAAAAACCAGAACAGAAACACCACAACGATAATGGCGCAGATCGACGGCAGCTGGCGCCGCCCCTGATACAGAACCACGCCAAAAATCGCCGGCAAATCCAGCGGCTCGCCCTGGCTGAGCCTGTGCGAGACCTCGTAACATCCAACTGCTGCAAACGGGCCGATCAATGGAAACCCGATAGCAGCAAGGACCAGCCAAAAGGTGGTGCCCGTGCTGGCCGTGACCCACAGCATCAACCATCCGACCAGAATGTAAAACCCGGCAAAAATCAGACCGTACAGCGGGGCTGCGCGGAAATCGGCCATTCCCTGGCGCAGTGCCTGGCGTAGAATGGCGGGGGTCATGGGGCGAAATGCGGGCACCCCAAATGCTTTCTCCATACTCGTGTTCTCCTCCCTCTTGTTGTTCTTGTCTCAGACCGGATCGGTCGGGGGGGCCTTTTGCGGCCATTGGGTATGTGCGTGATATGCCGCACCCAATGAAAGAATCCGGCGGTCTCCTCCAAGCCTGCCGAATATCTGCACCCCCATCGGTAGCCCATCGGCACCAAATCCAGCCGGAACCGCCAGGCTGGGCAGCCCCAACAGGCTGACCGGTATGACCACTTCCATCCAGCGGTGATAGGTGTCCATTTCCTGGCCGGCGATTTGTTTGGGATAGGGCTGTTCGATCGGGAACGGCCAGACCTGCGCCGACGGCAGAATCAACGCGTCATAGGTTTCAAACAACTGCGCGCAAGCCCGAAACCACTCGGAACGGAACTCGGAGGCGATTTGGATCTGTGCCGCAGTCAGCGCCATCCCCCGTTCCATTTCCCAGACCGCCGTGTCCTTGAGCTCGGCCCCCTGCTGTTGCAGATCAAACAACTCGCCCGCGACGGCCCAGGATCGAAGGGTGACCCAGCTCTCCCATATTTTTTCCCGGGGAAAGGGCGCTGGCAGATGATCGACGTGACAGCCCATGTCCGAAAACGCACCCAGCGCACGTTCGCACAGTGCCATGATGCCGTTTTCCATCGGGAACGCCCCGCCCCAATCCCCCAGCCAACCAATGCGCATCCCCGAACATTCGGTTGCGGGCAGCGGTGCCATCTCTTCCCGAGGCAAGGCCAATGGGATCTGCGGGTGCGGCCCGGCCAGAACATCCAGCAACAAGGCAATGTCCTCGGGTGATCGGGCCATCGGGCCCAGCGTGGACAGCTGATGCAGGTACATGTCGCCGCTCGCACCGGAAGGCACCCGCCCCCAGCTGGGGCGGAAACCATAGACATTGTTCCAGGCCGCCGGGTTGCGCAGGCTGCCCATCATGTCGGATCCATCCGCCAGCGCCACCATTCCAGTCGCCAGAGCCACCGCAGCGCCGCCGGACGACCCCCCGCAACTGCGCGACATGTCATAGGGATTTGCAGTCGCGCCGTAGACGCGGTTGAACGTGTGCGACCCCAGCCCCATTTCCGGCACGTTGGTCTTGCCGATCAGGATCGCCCCGGCCGCGCGCAGCCGAGCGGCCAACAGATCATCTTCGGTGGGGACAAAGTCCTTTTTGATCAGCACCCCACCGGTTGACCGGACACCGCGCACGTTGACCAGATCCTTGACCGCCATCGGCAGCCCGTGCAGCGGTCCACGCGGGGCATTTTTATCCGCCGCCCGTGCCTCCTGCATCAATTCCTCTTCGTCCCGCAGACCCACAATGGCATTCACCGCGCCATTAACCTGTGCAATCCGGTCCAGCGTCTGGCGCATCACGTCCTCAGCGGTCAACCGACCTGCTGACAGATCCGTCAGAATTTCAGTAGCGCTTCGCATAGGCTGCGACATGTTCAAATATCCCGATGTATCTTTTGATCAGCCTAACCGGGGGAATTTTGTAAAAAAACCCACAGATGAAAAACATCTTATCCAAACCGTCAAAAAATAACGCGGGCTTGCCTGCGATGGCGCGGTCCACAAATATGACGACCGCATGGATCAGCGGACCTGGCGCGAGCACATTGAACCTGGGCATCTTTGCAGACATGAAAAAGGCCGGACAAATCCGGCCTTGCACAATCAATCCATTGGTTTGGGCACCGGTTAGTCGCCCTGCGCCTCAGAGCGGCTCTTGCCAGACACATTCAATGCCAACGTCGCCGCCATGAAACCGTCCAGATCACCATCCAGCACACCTTTGGTGTCCGAGGTTTCATGGTTGGTGCGCAGGTCCTTGACCATCTGGTAAGGTTGCAGCACGTAAGACCGGATCTGGTTGCCCCACCCCGCATCCCCGGCGTTTTCATGCGCCTCGTTGACCAGCGCAGACCGCTTGTCCAGCTCCATCTGATACAGCCGTGATTTCAGGGCCTTCATCGCGATATCCCGGTTCTGGTGCTGCGACTTTTCCGAAGAGGTCACAACGATCCCAGTGGGATGGTGGGTGATCCGCACGGCGGAGTCGGTGGTGTTGACGTGCTGACCGCCTGCCCCCGACGACCGGTAGGTGTCGATACGAATATCGGCCGGGTTCACCTCGATTTCGATATTGTCATCCACCACCGGGTACACTTTGACCGAAGTGAAAGACGTATGGCGTTTGGCCGCGCTGTCAAAGGGCGAAATCCGCACCAGCCGGTGCACACCGCTTTCCGATTTTAACCACCCATAGGCGTTGTGGCCGGAAATCTTGTAAGCGGCGGATTTGATCCCGGCTTCTTCCCCGGCACTTTCGGACTGCAATTCCACCTTATAGCCCTTTTTTTCGGCCCATCGGATGTACATCCGCGCCAGCATCGACGCCCAGTCACAGCTTTCGGTTCCACCCGCACCCGAGTTGATCTCCAGAAAGGTGTCGTTGCCGTCGGCTTCACCGTCCAGCAGCGCCTCCAGTTCCTTTTCACCGGCCTTGATCTTGAGCGTCTTGATCGCCTCTTCGGCGTCTTTGATAACCTCTTCGTCCTCTTCCATCTCACCCAGTTCAATGAGCTCGATATTGTCCGACAGATCCTGTTTGATCCCGGTGTAAGTTCCCATGGCATCAACCAGGTTCTGACGTTCGCGCATCAACTTCTGGGCCGCCTCGGGGTCATCCCACAGGTTCGGGTCTTCGACACGCGCATCAAATTCCTCGAGCCGATGCGGCGCGGTTTCCCAGTCCAACCGCTGAGCTAAAAGCTCAAGCGACTTTTCGATCTCGGCCACGATGTTCTGGGTCTCGGCGCGCATTGGAATTTCCTGACAACTGTTGCGACTTGCCTGATAGCAAGGGCTGGCGAACTTCTCAAGCTGACCGGGGCGGTTGATTGCATTGAGTTGGCGTTCGCACTGAAAAAACTGCGCCATCGCAGTTCAAATCGACCAACGGCATCTCAGGTGGCAACAGCGCCACCTGAAAGCAGATCAATACAATCCCCCCGAACTGATCGTCCCCGAACTTGCCTTGGGACCAACCACGGCGGTTTCGCCGGTCGAGGTGGTGACCTGGCGTCCGCTTTGGGACACTTCTTCAAACAGCGGAAGGTTCGACCCCAGAGCAAATCCGCCATCATAGGTCAGGCCAAAAATCGGCTCGGCTCCATCCCGGAAGTATTCGGCCACCACATATTCGCCGCTGGCATTGTCCGCCAGTCGCGCCCCGGTAAAGCGATCGATCTTGATGAAATGCCCACCGGGAGGGACTGCAAATCGACCGCCGCCGAATTTCTCGGTCGCCTTGGTCATGAATTGTTGGAACACCGGCCCGCACATGCCGCCCCCCGACGCCCCCCGCCCCAGAGGACGCGGTTGATCGTATCCGATATAGCATCCGGCCACGATGTTCGACGTAAACCCGATGAACCAGACATCCCGGGCTTCGTTCGTGGTCCCGGTCTTGCCAGCGGTCGGCACCCCCAGTTTCACACGGCCCGAGGCCGTACCGCGTTCGACGACGCCACGCATCATTGAAGTCAGCTGATAGGCCGTGATCGGGTCCATGACCTGGGCCCGACTGGTCACGATCTGCGGCGCTGCCCCGTCGCGCAGGTTCGGGATCGCGCAGTCTATGCAATCACGATCGTCATGTCGGTAGATGGTCTTCCCCTTGCGGTCCTGAATCCGATCGACCAAGGTCGGTTCGATACGCTCCCCACCGTTGGCGAACATCGCATAGGCGGTCACCATCTTGAACAACGTGGTTTCCTCGGATCCCAGAGAATTGGCCAGATACGGCCCCATATCCTCGTACACGCCAAACCGTTCCGCATAGGATGCCACCACCGGCATCCCGATCTCCTGGGCCAGACGGATCGTCATCAGGTTCCGAGACCGTTCAATCCCGGTGCGCAACGGTGTTGGCCCATAGAATTTATGCGACGCGTTCTTGGGCCGCCACAGCCCCTGCGGTGTGTTGATTTCAATCGGGGCGTCCACCACGATGGTTGCCGGGCTATACCCGCTGTCCAACGCCGCTGCATAGACAAAAGGCTTAAAGCTGGAACCCGGCTGACGCTGGGCCTGCGTTGCCCTGTTGAACACAGAATCCTGATAGGAAAATCCACCCTGCATCGCAATGACGCGACCGGTATTGACATCCATTGCAACAAAACCGCCCTGCACTTCGGGAACCTGGCGCAGCGACCATTGCCCGGCGTCTTCGCCAGCCCGAACCAGAACCACATCCCCAACGGCAAAATTATCGCTGAAGTTGCCCTTCATCCATTTGATGTCCGAACGCGGAACCGTGCCGGTCCCTTCGGTGTTTTCAATACCGACTGTCAAAGCCTTGTCTGCGATTCCCAGCACAACAGCCGGACGCCATTTGCCGCCGAAATCAACGTCACGCGACACATCCGCATTTCCCAGCGCCGCGCGCCAGTCCTCTTCGGTGGCCAGCGCTTCGGGCGGGAGTTTCACGCCGGTGCCCCGCCATCTCTGTCGAGACCGGTCATATTTTTCCAAGGCATTACGCAGCGCATTTGCCGCCTCGACCTGCATTTCCTCGTCGATGGTGGCGCGGACTGCAAAGCCCCCGGTAAAAAACTCGCCCTCGCCAAAATCGCGGCTCAACTGACGCCTGATTTCATCGGTGAAATAATCCCGGGGTGGCAGCGCTGTGCGGAAGCTGGCGAAATCGCCATTCTGAACGGACCGCAACGGCAAATCGACTTCAACGTCGTATGTCGCCTGATCGATATAGCCATTTTCCATCATTTCCTTGAGCACAAAATTACGCCGCGCCAGCAGGCGATCCTTGCGTCGTACAGGATGATAATCGGACGGTGCCTTGGGCAGCGACGCCAGGAAGGCCGCCTCATGCGGGGCCAGTTCACTCAGCGTCTTGTTGAAATAGGTCTGCGCAGCCGCCGTCACACCATATGAGTTTTGACCCAGAAAGATCTCGTTCAGGTACAGTTCGAGGATCGCTTCCTTGTCCAGCGTCTCTTCGAGCCGCGACGCCAGGATTATTTCCTTGATCTTGCGCTCGGCCTTGCGGTCCCCCGACAGCAAAAAGTTCTTCATCACCTGCTGGGTGATGGTCGATGCCCCCCGCACATTGGCCCCGCGCGACTGTACGGCCTCAAACGCGGCGGCTGCGATCCCGCGGGTGTCATACCCCTTGTGGTGATAAAAATTCTTGTCCTCGGCGCTGATGAACGCCTGTTTGATCATGTCCGGGATATCCTCGGACGGGGTGAACAATCGCCGCTCTTTGGCGAATTCGTCAATCAAAGTCCCCTTGCCGGAATAGATTCGGCTGATGGTGGGGGGTTGATACTGCGCCAAGGATTCATGGCTGGGCAGATCGCGCCCATACATCCAGAAAATACCACCGATGGTTATGGCCACCATGGCAATGCCCAGCGTCACAGTGCTGAAGATCGAGCCGAAGAAAGATAGAATGAACCTGAGCACAGTGAGGCCTCTTTTGAGCGGTAGCGTTTATATAGGGGCGCAAGCGCATGGGGTCAAAACCAGATACGGCGGATATATGCCGGATCAGAGCAGAAATTCACGGCTGTATTGCGGCACCACCGGTTTCATAGGGACAGAACTGCAAATCCTGCACCGTCACTTGGCCGGTTTCGACAGACACAACCCCCAAACCGGGTGCCTCGGCCGGTGGTGTGAAGCTATCCCAGTCCCAACGCGGCACAGGGGCTGGGGCCTGATACAGAACTGCGCGCTGGGTCCGAAACCCGATCCCGCGCACGACACCAGAAATCGGCCTGTGCACATGCCCTGCCAGGATCTGCACAACGTTGGGGAATTTTTCCAGCAAATCCAACAACTGGATGCCGTTCTTCAAATTGTCGGGATCCAGCATGTCCAGCCCCAGCGCCAGGGGCGGATGATGCATCGCAACAACCACAGGACGCCCCGCCGCCCTGTGCAATTGCGCCTCCAGCCACGCCAGACGGGCGTCACACAAAAATCCGGCCGCCTCTCCCGGGATCAGTGTGTCCAGGCAGATCAGCACTACATCTCCGACCTCAACCGCATATTGCACGAACGCGTCCATGACCTGCCCCGGCAACGCAAACGCAGCGCGCAACATTGATCGGTCATCATGATTGCCAACCATCGGACAGACCGGCATCGGCAATTCGGCCAATAGCGTCCTTAGGGCCTGGTATTCGTCTGGCTGTGCCAGCTCGACCATATCTCCGGAAATCAGGCACAGGTCGCCATCTGCCAGGTGATCACAGACAAACCTGATCGCCTGTTGAACCCGCACACGTGGGTCATGTCCCACCACCAATCCGCGGCGGGCAAAATGCAGATCCGTCATCCAGATTAATTTGGCCAAGCTTCTGCTCCTTCATCTTGCCCGAAAAACTCCGGGGAGTGCGAGGGGCTGGCCCCTCGCTCCTGACCGCGCCGCAGCCAGCAAACACTCTCTATTGGCGCACCAAAGCCCGTCGCGCCGCGTCAGCATCGCGCCACTCCTGCAATCCGCTGCGAATGGCACCCGCCATCGCTGCGCGCCACGCTGGATCGGTCAGATTCTTGAGATCCCGAGGGCTCGACAAAAATCCAAGCTCGATCAACACCGACGGAATATCGGCAGACTTCAGCACAGAAAACCCGGCCTTGCGCAGCGGGCGCCGGTTCATGGGTCCCCCCGTCTGCGCCATGGCCTCGACCAGCGCCGACGCCAGCGCATAGGTGCGCGGGCGGGTTTCCTGACGCGCCAGATCCAGCAACACATCCGTCACCTGATCATCCACCGTGCTCAGGTCCGCTCCCGCCAACAGATCCTCGCGGTCGTGGCGTTCCGCCAGTTTGGCCGACGCCACATCCGACGCTTCGTCCGACAGCATGTACACCGTCGCTCCATGGGCCAGACCTTCGGAGAGCGCATCGGCGTGCAACGAAAGAAACACATCCGCCTGCGCCTGATGCGCCAAAGCCACCCGGCGCTCCAACGACACGAAATGGTCCCCGTCACGCAGCAGCAGAACGTCAAACCCGCCCGCCCGCACCAGCACATCGCGCAATTCGCGGGCAAACCGCAGCATCAGGTGTTTTTCAATCACCTGACCGACTTCTGCCCCTGGGTCGATACCACCATGTCCCGCGTCCAGGACCACGCGCAAGGGTGCATCAGGATCGCGGTCAACACCCCCGACCAGATCCTCAGCTGCGGGCAAGTCCCAGCGGGGGTCATGTGGCGGGCCTGCCTGTGCGTCGAACACGTCCATTTCGACGGGGTGCAGGGTCAAGGTCAATTGGGCTCCGGCCGTAACGTCATCCACCTGCATGGCTGCCTGTCCAACCTGCATCGGCCCGTTCAGCTGTACAACCATCCGGGTCCATCCTGGTACATAGGTGCCAAATTTGACCTGCGCGATGCGATCAGTCCCCACCAATGTGTCCGCATCCAGCCCGGTCCAATCGACTTCCTGGAAGTCCAGGACCAGACGTTCGGGGTCTGCCAAGGTAAACAGCCGAAAAGGCACGCCCTGGCTCAGCGACAGCTGGATGGAAACCCCGTCGCGCCCGTGGTCCGTGATCCGACTGTCCTGCGGAAGAATCCGGGCCAAGGCACTAAAATCCTGAGCCCAGCCGGCAGGCACCAAAACCACCAGCCAGATCGCGGCCGCCCACACAGAAAGGAACCTGCTCATCACTCTTATCCTGTCATCCGGGTCATACCGTTTGCGCGCAGGATACGCATCAGGCGATGTGTTGCAAACCGCCCGTGCCTGATCCTGCGCGTTTTTCACGCTGGGCTCAGCTTCGGTTCGCCATGAAGGTCGCGAGCCGCGACAGACCTTCGCGAATGTCCGCCGTTGCGCGTGCATAGGAAAACCGCAAGGTCGTCGCGCCGCGGACCGGATCAAAATCCAACCCCGGCGTAACGGCGACCCCGGCCTTTTCCAGGATCTCGGCGGCAAAGGCACGGCTGTCCTGGGTCAGATCGGACACATCGGCATAGACATAAAACGCCCCATCCGGCGGCGCGATTTTGCTGAACCCGGCTTTGGGCAACCCATCAAGCATCAGTGCGCGGTTTGCCTTGTAAACATCCAGATTGGCCTGCAATTCCGCGTCACATTCCATTGCGGCCAGGGCGGCAACCTGGCTGGCATGTGGCGCACAGATAAACATGTTCTGCGCAATCCGTTCGACCACACGAACCTGATCTTCGGGAACCACCATCCAGCCAACGCGCCAACCCGTCATCGAGAAGTACTTGGAGAAGGAATTGATGACATAGCATTCGTCCGTCACCTCCAGCGCCGTGACGGCCTTGGCCTCATACTCCAGCCCATGATAAATCTCGTCGCTTATAAAGCTGGCATTTTGTGCAGCGGCTGCATCCACCAAGGACGCCATAGAATCGCGATCCAGCATCGTACCCGTTGGATTCGCAGGCGAGGCCACCATCAGCCCTGCCAGATCCAATCCCCCCAGGTCAGCCGCCACCGGTTGCAGGCGATTTTCCGCCGCTGTCTGAATGTCCACCGGCACCAGCCCCAATGCGCTCAGGATCTGACGGTACGACGGATATCCGGGTGCCCCGATGCCAACCCGGTCACCGCTGTCAAACAGGGCTGTAAAGGCCAGCAGAAACGCCCCCGAGGACCCCGGCGTGACAATCACCCGATCCGGGTTCAGGTCCACATCATACCACTCTCCATAGAGTTTCGCGATCCGTTGGCGCAATGCAGGCAACCCAAGCGCCACGGTATAGCCCAAAGCCTCGGTCTCCAGAACCTGCGACAGCGCCTGCGTCGCCTGTTTGGGTGCTCCTGTTCCAGGCTGGCCGACTTCCATATGGATAATATGACGCCCGTCCTCTTCGGCCTGGCGGGCGGCTTCCATAACATCCATCACAATAAAGGGATCGACCTGTGACCGGGTTGAGTTTCGCATGTGCTTCTCCCATGGTGCGCGCATGGCTTTTGAACGTGTATCTCGTGTGGCGTCAATCCCGGCAATGGTGCTGACGGCAGTGTTGACGGTGGTCTCTGCGCTGCCTGCCGCGGCCGTATCGCTGCTGCGCGACCCCGATATCGAACACGCGCTGCGTCAGATCGCCTCTCCGGTTCTGCGGGCCTCGGGCCTGAGCCAGTCGCGGACCCATATTCTGCTGGTGGACGACCCGGCCTTCAACGCCTTTGTTCTCGACAATCAGGCCATTTTTCTGAACTACGGGTTGATCCTCAAGGTCGATAGCGCCGGAATGTTGCAGGCGGTGATTGCCCATGAGGCTGCCCATATCACCAATGGGCATCTGGCCCGCCGGACTGCCAATCTGCAATCGGCCCGTACCGCTGCCGGATTGGGTCTGGCGCTGGCCGCGTTGGCCGCAGCAGCAGGTGGAGGCGAGGCAGCCGGCGGCATCGCCATCGGCACACAAAGCGCCGCCCAGCGGGTATTTTTGTCCCACACCCGCGCCGAAGAGGCGTCAGCGGATCGATCTGCTGCCTCCTATCTGACGTCGGCTGGCGTATCGCCACAGGCGCTTGTCGATCTGCACCAGGCCTTTGCCGGACAGGAAGTGCTGAGCGTCAGTCGTCAGGATCCCTATACCCGGTCCCACCCGCTGACCCGCGACCGGCTGCGCGCCGCCCAGGCCTATGTCGCAGCCCACGGTGGCAAGGAAACCGCCAACCCCGATACCGCCTATTGGTTCGCACGGGCGCGTGGCAAGGTTTCGGCCTTTACCCGGTCCCCAAAATGGACCCTGCGTCGGGTGGCCGAAGAGAAATACAAGGACGTGCGCCTGATGCGCGAAGCGATTGCGCATCACCGCCAAGGCAAATTCGAGAAAAGTATAAGCGCGCTGAACAAAGCATTGGCGCTGCGTCCCAGCGATCCCTTCTATCTCGAGCTCAAAGGCCAGATCTATATGGAGAACCGGCGTTGGAACGAGGCGCTGAACGCCTATGGACAGGCGGTCAGCCAGGCCCCCCAAAACGCCCAGATCCTCAGCGGTTATGGCCGGGCCCAATTGGCCGCCGGTCAGCCCAAATCCGCCATTCAAACCCTTGAAAAGGCACGATCGCGGGATTGGCGGGATGCGCGCCTGCTGCGGGATATGTCCGTCGCCTATGCCAAGACCGGGCAATCTGGTATGGCCGCCGTGGTAACCGCCGAAAGATACGCCTTGCAGGGCCGCCTGAATGACGCGGGTCTGCACGCCAAACGGGCCAGCGCGCTCTTGCCGCGTGGGTCTGCTGCCTGGCGTCGGGCACAAGACGTGCTGATAGCCTCCGAACGTTTCGCAAAAGGAAAAAAGAAACGATGATCCGACTGACACATTCCCTGCGGACCGTGCGGGCCGCAGCCGCCGCACTGACCCTTTTGGCCGCTCCGGCAACCGCCCTGGACCTCCAGGCCATGTCCGATGAAGACCGCGCTGCCTTTCGCGCCGAAATCCGTGCCTACCTGTTGGACAACCCCCAGGTGATCCTGGAAGCCGTCGAACTTCTGGAACAGCGTCAAGCCCAGGCCGAGGCCCAGGCGGATGTTGAGCTGGTTGCCGAGAACAAACAGGAGTTGGTCAACGACGGGTATTCCTGGGTGGGTGGCAACCCTGACGGAGACATCACCGTGGTCGAATTCATGGATTACCGCTGTGGCTATTGCCGCCGCGCCGTTCCCGAAATCGCACAGCTGTTGAAGCAGGATGGTAATATCCGTCTGGTGATCAAGGAATTCCCGATATTGGGCGAAGCGTCGGTTCTGTCCTCCCGCTTTGCCGTGGCCGTCAAACATGTTGCGGGCAATGACGCTTACAAGCAGGTTCATGATGCCCTGATCGAATTCAGCGGCGAACCCAACGAAGTGTCATTGCGTCGGTTGGCCGAAGGTCTGGGACTGGACGCGGATGCCGTCATGGACGGCATGAACGCCCCCGAGGTGTCTCAGGAGCTCCAACAGACCCGGGCCCTGGCACAGCGTCTCAAGATTTCGGGCACGCCGACCTTTGTCGTCGAAGATGAACTGCTGCGCGGCTTCCTGCCTGCTGACCAGATGGCCTTGGTTGTCGCCGAACAACGCGGCTGATCAGACCGTGACGCGGATGGGATAGCCACACCATCGGCCCTCATCGCTTTGTCGCTTCAAATAAACAAAGGGCGGGGAATTCCCCGCCCTTTGTCCGCTCTTAGATTACCGCATTACTTTGAAATGTCGTCGCCTTGGGCATGGGCCGCTTCCAGTTCGGCGGCCTTGCGTTCGACCTGTTCGACGATGTGGTCCACCATCTGATCATTGTCGAGCTTGTGGCTGGACTTGCCCGCCAGATAGACCATACCGGACCCTGCCCCGCCGCCGGTAAACCCGACATCGGTCATCAGCGCCTCGCCGGGGCCATTCACCACGCAGCCAATGATCGACAGGCTCATAGGGGTGTGAATATGGGCCAGACGCTCTTCCAGCTGTTCAACGGTCTTGATCACGTTGAACCCCTGGCGCGCACAGGACGGGCAAGAGATGATATTGACGCCGCGGTGGCGCAGACCCAGCGATTTCAGGATTTCAAAGCCAACTTTGACCTCTTCAACCGGATCGGCAGACAGCGACACCCGGATCGTGTCACCAATGCCCATCCACAGCAGCTGTCCCAGCCCAATCGCTGATTTGATGGTGCCGGACACAAACCCACCCGCTTCGGTGATGCCCAGGTGGATGGGCGCGTCGGTGGCTTCGGCCAGCATCTGATACGCGGCGGCCGACATGAATACATCCGACGCCTTGACGCTGATTTTATAGTCGTGAAAATCATGGTCTTGCAGAATACGGATATGTTCCAACCCGCTTTCCACCATCGCGTCCGGGCAGGGTTCGCCGTATTTCTCCAACAGGTGCTTTTCCAGCGACCCGGCATTCACCCCGATGCGCATGGAACAGCCGTGATCGCGCGCAGCGGAAATGACTTCGCGCACCCGCTCTTTGCTGCCGATGTTGCCCGGATTGATGCGCAGACAGGCGGCCCCTGCCTCGGCGGCCTCGATCCCGCGGCGGTAATGGAAATGAATGTCGGCGATGATCGGCACCGGGCTCTCGGCGACGATCTCCTTCAGCGCTTTGGCGGACGCTTCGTCCGGAACCGAAACCCGCACCAGATCGGCGCCGGCCTCGGCTGCCGCCTGAACCTGTGCAATTGTGGCGGCCACATCGGTGGTCAGCGTGTTGGTCATGGTCTGCACGGCAATCGGCGCATCCCCACCAACAGGCACATTACCCACCATGATCTGGCGGCTTTTGCGACGCGCGATATCACGCCATGGACGGATGGGATTGTGAGACATGGGATCGGGATTCCGGCTGTGGCTAAGACTATAGCGCATAGATAAGCCGGTCATGGGTCCGTGACAATGCCACCCCGCCATCGTCTACGGATTAACCGCACATCAGATTTGGGATCAGTCGGTTGTTGCGCCCGTAGTCGGCACAGCCAAGGATTTGGCCTCAACATAGCGCTTCAACTCAATGTTGCTGTCCTGCTCCAGATCGGCAACGGCGAATTGATCCGAGATCAGGTCTTTTGACATCGCAAAATTCTTGGTGACCCGTCCTCGCCCGCCAAGAGGGCCGTAGTGCTGGCCATCCATTGCAAAATATATCGCACCGGATTCGCCGGCCCGCAAAACTGGCGGCTCTTCGGTCAGCGGAATCTCGTAGGTATCGCCGGGCGCCATTGTCGCCTCGTAGATGACCGAGCCATCAGCCGCCCGCACCCTGACCCACGACGTCCGAACGGCAACCATCACCATGTTCTCGGACACCGGTTCGAGCACCTGCGGGATCGCCTGTGCGATGGCATTGTCCACTGATTGCTGCAATCCCAGCGGTCCGGTCGCTCCGGCCAATTGAACCTGTGGCAGCGACGGTGCCCTAAAGCTCCCAACACTGCGCGGATCCAAGGTCGAAATCGGCGCATCACGCGCAACCAGAACCGGCACATCCAGCGCCTGCGGGCGATAAAGCCGGTCCAGCGCGTCCGTTGTCGTGGCTTCGACACTGCGGGACGCACCGTCCAACGGGTCCAGATCCGACAGAACGGTCGGCGTCTGTTCCACCGGCGCAAACTGCACCTGCTGGACTTCCTTCAGAACCGACCAGCCGCCATAGCCAATGCCACCGATCAGGGCCAATAGAACAAAGGTTGATCCAATGGCCCGCGGTTCAATATGGCTGAAGACACTTTCGTTCACAGGCGCAAACGGCATGTTCGGCGAGGCAAATGGATCGCGCGCCCGCGGAGCCCCTGAAACGATTCCGGGGGCGTCTTTCTTTTGGCTGGAAGCCTGTTCGGACATCCCATGGGCGACGGCAAAGCCACTTTCGGAACAGAAAGTGCCATAGGCCTGATCAGGGTCCATGTTCAGATAACGGGCATAAGAGCGAACATACCCGGCAATGAAGCCAGGTGTATCAAAGACGGAGGGATCTGAGTTTTCGATGGCGGCAATGTAGCTGGCTTTGATCTTGAGCTCTCGTTGCACGTCAAGCAACGATTTCCCCATCGTGGCCCGCTCGCCCCGCATGACATCTCCAAGACGCAACTCAAAGTCGTCAAACCCTTTGGGTTCTACAACCTCTTCGGTCTTGGCCCTGCGCTGTCTGATGCGCCCAATCATTCTTGCCGTCCTACGTTCTGCCTGCCGCATTCGCCCCAAGATACCGATGAATCCCTGCAACGATTCGATGGCACCTTTTCATTAACAGAACCGTAGCATACCCGAAGAATTATTGCACGGGTATGAAGGTTAACCTGCTAATTCGGCACGATTCAGCGCACAATGGGACCAAAGAGCGTCCATTGCACGCACCAGTGCATCGATTTCAGACGGACCGTGTACCGGAGACGGGGTGAACCGCAGGCGTTCGGTGCCGCGTGGGACGGTCGGGTAATTGATCGGCTGGACATAGATGCCGTGGTCTTCCAACAGCATGTCGCTCAACTTTTTGGTGTGGACCGGGTCACCCACGATCACGGGCACGATGTGGCTGCCATGATCAATAATCGGCAGACCCAACCCCTTGAGCCGCAGTTTCAGAACCTTGGCCCGGTCATGATGCGTGTCGCGCAGGTCCTGCGCCGTTTTCAGATGCGCCACAGACGCGGCTGCACCGGCGGCAACTGCAGGCGGCAGCGACGTGGTAAAGATGAAGCCCGGCGCATAAGAGCGGATGGCATCACACATTTTTGCGCTGGCGGCGATATATCCACCCATCACGCCATAGGCCTTGGCCAGCGTGCCGTTGATGATGTCGATGCGATGGGCCAGGTTGTCACGCTCGGTGACCCCGCCACCGCGCGGACCATACATGCCCACAGCGTGGACTTCGTCGATATAGGTCAGCGCGCCGAATTCGTCGGCCAGATCGCAGAGCTCTTTGATCGGGCCAAAATCGCCGTCCATCGAATAAACCGATTCAAAGGCGATCAACTTGGGCGCAGCCGGGTCATCAGCTTCGAGCAGCTCGCGCAGATGCGCCACATCATTGTGACGGAAAATCCGTTTGGCCCCGCCATTGCGACGCACGCCTTCGATCATCGAGGCGTGGTTCAATGCATCCGAATAGATGATCAGACCTGGAAACAGTTTCGGCAGCGTGCTCAGCGTCGCGTCATTGGCGATATAGGCGCTGGTGAACAGCAGGGATGCTTCCTTGCCGTGCAGATCGGCCAGCTCGGCCTCGAGCCGTTTGTGATAGACCGTGGTACCCGAAATATTGCGGGTCCCGCCCGATCCGGCGCCGGTCGATTCAATCGCTTCCTGCATCGCGTCCAGAACAACGGGGTGCTGCCCCATGCCCAGATAATCATTGCCACACCAGACGGTGATGTCTGTTTCGCTGCCATCCGGACGGGTCCAGACCGCATGCGGGAAATGTCCCTTGCGCCGTTCGATATCGATGAAGGTCCGGTAACGCCCCTCTTCGTGTAGCTTTTCAATGGCTGCGTCGAGTTTCGCGGTATAGTCCACCGAGGTCTCCAATTCATCGTCCGACCCCGGATAGGGCCTAGTTTCGCATGACACGAGATATTCACATCCGTGAATGAATATCTGTCTCGCATCTTTCGATCAACTGCCTACATCCGGGCCTGATGTCGCAGCTTTGACATGGGTCAATAGCCTCAGCACAAAATCCGAACAAGAGGCAGAGCGGCCTGAAAGCGCGTGAAAACGGCACAGATCATCACGTTTTGGCATCCATGTTTCTGATAAAGGACGATCCGCGCGCAATGTAGCATCACTTTGATAACGCCTCTCGCCGCTGTTTTGTGGTCCGCTGACAGTGGTCCGAGAGTCGGAAACATTGTAGCAGTCGCCATATGACGCTGTCCAAACTGACCGATTTCGACACCCTCTCCTATTACCAGACAGCCGCGCCCGTATACCTGGGAAGCGGCCCAGAGGGTACCAATCGATTTTTGAAAGACTTTCTTGATCATCTGCCGCCCGGTGCCAGGATTCTGGATCTGGGGTGTGGTGGCGGACATGACAGCGGTGAAATGATCCGTCGCGGGTTTGATGTCACCGCCTGTGATGGATCCACCACCATTGCCCGCCAGGCCGAAAGCCGGATCGGACAGACTGTACAGGTGCTGCGGTTTCAGGATCTCGCATTTGACCAGACATTTGATGCCATCTGGGCCAGCGCCAGCCTGCTGCATGTCCCCCGCCCTGCGCTGACTCAGATTCTGACCCGTGTGCATCGCGCCCTGCGTCCGGGGGGATGGCATCTGGCAACCTACAAGGCCCAAGGCACAGAGGGTCGTGATTCCGCGGGGCGCTATTTCAATCATCTAACCGTGGATGACGCCCACCATCGCTATCAGACCGCCGCCGCATGGCAGGATCTGTCCGTTACCTCCTATTCAGGTGGCGGATACGAAAACGCCACATCAGGACCCTGGATCTGTGTCCGGGCCCGCGCCGCCGGTTAGCACCGCATCGGGCACAAAAGCAGTTTCCCCCCGGCGCAATGCACACTAGGCTCCGCGCCAAAGATGACCCTCGACAAAGGAACAGATGATGTCGCTTGATGACGTTCTCGCCCGAATTGACACCGACCTGCCCGCCGCGATGGAGCGGTTGATGGATCTGCTGCGAATCCAGTCGATTTCCACCGACCCCGCGTTCAAATCCGATTGTGATAAAGCCGCCGATTGGCTGGTGTCTGACCTGAACAGCATGGGGATCACGGCCGAAAAACGCCCCACGCCCGGTCACCCCATGGTGGTTGGCCATGTGGGCCAGGATCTGGGCGATGATGTGCCCCACGTTCTGTTTTATGGCCATTATGACGTCCAGCCCGTCGACCCGCTGAACCTGTGGAACACCCCACCGTTCGAGCCTCAGATCGAAGATACCCCCAATGGACAGGTAATCCGGGGCCGCGGCGCGTCGGATGACAAGGGACAGCTGATGACCTTTGTCGAAGCCTGCCGCGCCTGGAAAGAGGTCCACGGATCCCTGCCCTGCCGCATCACCTTCTTCTTTGAGGGCGAAGAGGAATCCGGCTCGCCCTCGCTGATCCCCTTCATGCAGGACAACGCGGACGAGCTGAAGGCCGATCTGGCGTTGATTTGTGACACTTCGATGGTGTCGCGCGGGGTGCCGTCGATTGCCTCGCAGCTGCGCGGCATGCTCAAGGATGAATTCACAATCACCGGCCCCCGGATCGACCTGCATTCCGGCCATTACGGTGGTCCCGGCCTGAACCCGCTGCGGGAAATGTCGAAAATCATCGCCTCTTTCCATGACGAAGACACCGGCGCGGTCACAGTGGATGGCTTCTACGAAGGCGTGCACGAAGTCTCCGCCGAACAGCTGCGCCAGTGGCAGAATTGCGGATTTGACGAAGCTGAATATTTGAACTCGGTTGGATACAGCCAACCCCACGGGGAAAAGGCCTATTCGACCCTGGAACAGCAATGGGCCCGCCCAACGTTGGAGATCAACGGATTGTGGGGCGGCTACAACGGGGCCGGGTCCAAAACCGTGATCCCGTCTGAGGCCCACTGCAAGATCACCTGCCGTTTGGTGGGGGACATGGATCCCGACGCGCTGCGCGACAAGATCCGCGCCCATGTGCAACAGCGCCTGTCCCCTGACGCCACCGTCACCTGGGACAATGACCTCGAAGGCTCGCCCGCACCGGTGATGAACATCGCACGCCCTGAATTCGAAGCCGCCCGCGGCGCGCTGTCGGACGAATGGGACCGCGAGGCCGTGTTTACCGGCATGGGCGGGTCAATCCCAATTGCCGGGTTCTTCAAATCTGTGCTGGACATGGATGCGATGCTGGTCGGCTATGCCAATGACGATGACGCGATTCACTCCCCAAATGAAAAATATGACGTGAAGAGCTTTCACAAAGGCATCCGCTCCTGGGCGCGCATCCTCGATGCCCTGACCCGCACCTGAACACCCCAAGGAGCGCACGCTCTTCGGGCTCCGCCCGTTCAACCCTGAAACGCTCCCCCGGAGCGTTTCCTGGACGGGTCTCACTCCACAAAGGCATCCGCTCCTGGGCGCGCATCCTCGATGCCCTGACCCGCACCTGAACACCCCAAGGAGCGCACGCTCTTCGGGCTCCGCCCGTTCAACCCTGAAACGCTCCCCCGGAGCGTTTCCTGGACGGGTCTCACTCCACAAAGGCATCCGCTCCTGGGCGCGCATCCTCGATGCCCTGACCCGCACCTGAACACCCCAAGGAGCGCACGCTCTTCGGGCTCCGCCCGTTCAACCCTGAAACGCTCCCCCGGAGCGTTTCCTGGACGGGTCTCACTCCACAAAGGCATCCGCTCCTGGGCGCGCATCCTCGATGCCCTGACCCGCACCTGAACACCCCAAGGAGCGCACGCTCTTCGGGCGCTGCCCGCCGGTCACGCCCAGACCACAGGCCAAACACAGGATCCTTTGCCGACCAATTGTTGTCTACAAGGTCCATAAAGATGGTCACGCTCACCTAACCGAAGCGGTACACCTTGGGAAAATCATCCGATGCATCGCCCCTGAGGCTTTTGTCAGGGTTCGGCCGCGCCCCCGCTTGGCTCTCGGGTCAACAGGCACCCGGTACGCGCTGCCGCGCCTGGCAGATCTCCCTCGTCCCATCCCAATGGCTCCGATTTGATGGCCTGCCCCTCGTCGACATCCCCCAGACCACAGGGACCGCCTGCTCCACGTGTCGGTGCGCCCTGCTTCTTTCTGGTCCGAAATACCTCGGGGTTTGGGGCAGAGCCCCAATGGTTAGGAGCGGCAGAGCCCCAATAAGCAAGAAAGTTTGCGATGAGACCCCGATGCGACGGGCGCGAACACAGCCGTTAATCCAGCCCTCCGCCCAACCGGGCGGTCAAAGCAACCCGGAGAATCGCTCAGGCAGCAAATATTGCGTGTGATACTCAGGGCGATCGAACTCGAAAAAACCGGTTTCCCCCCGCGCCCGGAATGTGCGGCGCATCTTGCGACGCAGCGGTTCCAGATTGAACTCCTCCTGCATCTCCAACCCCTCAAAGGCTTCAAAAACCGCACGGTCTTCACCGCGTGCTTCAGCAAACCAGTGACGCCCGATCGCAGCTTCCTTGATTGTGGCTCCAGTGGCTGCCGACACATGGTTGCGGCGATCCATGGTCGCGGCGTAATTGCCCAGATCACAGTATTTCAGATGAAACAGAAACAGCTCATCCGGCGCGTGCAGTTTGCCGTATTGGGTGAAATGCCCACCCCGGGCAATCTTGGTCCCGGTCGAGATAATGCAGGGCTTGGAATAATGTGGGGCCGGTCGCACATGACGCCGTGGCCCCAGGATAGGTCCGGCGATCGTCTCGTGTTCCATGTCAATCCGGTGGATCACTTCCAACCCCAGCGGCGTCAGAACCCTGTTGGCCGGGACCGTTTCCAACCATTGCCGCAGATCCATACCCGTTGCCGGATCCACCACGACCAGTTCGTCCACATCGCCGACGATGACATGGTTGTAATAACACCGCAGCGCCATGACGAAATTGTTCAGCATCCGCCATCGTTTCATGTCGAAACTCTTGTGCGGGTCTCCGGGGATGCCAATGATGTTGCAGCCCTGGGCAAGATCGGCGACCTCGGTGCCACGCCCGTGGTTGACCACATAACAGTTTTCGCGCCCCAGCATCTCGCCATAGTGGCGCAACCAGGCCTCGAGAAAGAACGCATCGTCCCGCACCATCGTCAATGCAGCAACTGTTTGCATGATCTGCCCTGCCCTCGCCTTTTTCTTTGCTCCATTCTTAGCGAACATATGCCGACAAGAGAATCATAAAATCGAGCGCCCATGCCCCCTTTTGATGCCCTTCCCACAGATTTTGCCGAAACCGGCATCGCAATCCACCTGAAACCGGCAACCACCTTAACCCGGTTTCAAGTTATCGGAGAGCGGGCCTCGGGTACCAACCTGACCAACCGGCTTTTGGGGCGAAATTCCCCGATGAAATCATCGGATGTCCTGGGCTGGAAACACGGGTTTCCCCATGCAATGGCGATCCCGGATGATCTTGTGGTTGTCGGTCTGGTCCGCGACGCGACATCCTGGGTTCGGTCATTGCACGCCAAACCCTGGCATTCGACCCCCGACATTCAGAGGCTGACCTTTTCCGAGTTTCTGCGCACGCCCTGGCACAGCGAGATCGACCGCGAGGATTACTTCAAAAACTCAGGCCCTTTGGGTGTTGTCGGACAGGCGCTGCAACATGATCGCCATCCGCTTACCGGCCGCCATTTTGAAACGGTTCTCGATATGCGCACAGCCAAGCTTCAGGCGCTGCTGAGCTATTTCGAACGCAACTGCAATTTCATCCTGATCCGGGCCGAAGTCGTGCAAGCCGATCCAATGGCTGCGACCCATGCGCTCCTGGATGCGTTGTCCTTTGCTCGTCCCGACATGTTTCGAGGCGTTCACCGGCGCGTCGGCTCAAAATTCAAAAGCCGCGTCGGTCCGCGCCCCCCCACGCCAGAAATCCTGAGCCAGCCGGATCTCGAATTCCTCAGGGCACGATTGGATTGCGCTCTGGAACGTCGTCTTGGCTATGACTACTGAAAGCCCCGGAAACGCGCCATCCATCCCGATCCCCGCCCTGTCAGAACGCAACCACAGACCGCGGCAGGTGGGAAGGGTGCCACCAGCTATCCTCACGTCGAAACGCTGAATAAGATTGATTGTTTTGAGAAAAGTGGCGCGGTTGACGGGGCTCGAACCCGCGACCCCCGGCGTGACAGGCCGGTACTCTAACCAACTGAGCTACAACCGCGCATGACCTTTTCGGCCTATGTTGCCCATCCGGGCCGGACCCATTTTCCATTTCTGGACCCCGGGTCGGGGCTGACAGCAGTGGCGCGGTTGACGGGGCTCGAACCCGCGACCCCCGGCGTGACAGGCCGGTACTCTAACCAACTGAGCTACAACCGCCCGCTGTCTGTTCAGCGTGTCTTGCTGAACGTTTGGGTGTATTATGGCCCAGCCCCGATATCGTCAAGCAGTGTTTCGCGTTTTTCTGCTGTTTGGTGGGAATTATTTTTGGTTTCCCAACTAACCCCTTGTGAGACAAGGCTTCGTCACGATCCTTCACCCGTCGGCGCATTCCCGGCGCTGCCCGCCCGACACCGGCAAGCCAGCGGACAGGCACGCCAATGTGCGATCCGCCACGCATTGGCAGATTTGAGCCCCCATCTATCACGGTTACAGGAAATCTGCCTGCTGGTTTCGCGCTCCAATATGCCCTGGAAAGTCGGAACAGACGCAGGCCTTCGTCGCCGCAAGAACGTTTCGGACCACTTCCCTCATTTCCGAGGGGCCCGAGAACACGAAACAACAGCAGATCTGAAGTCGCAGCCAAAAATGTGAAGCTGAAAGAACACCGGGCATAGTTTTCGCCCGCCCCTGGACGGCGCTGGCATCACCGACGGACGTTTCCATGAATAATCGTGCAATCTGAGCTCGTTTCGGCAATTGTTCTTTATGACTGCTCGGGAGACCTGTCTTGACTGAGAATAGAGTAGAACGTCGACTTGCAGCGATTCTCGCCGCCGACGTGGTGGGCTATTCCTCATTGATCGAGAATGATGAAACTGGCACCCGCGCGCTTTTGAACGCGGCATTCGACGAGATCATCGCCCCGGCCCTTGAACGCCATCGCGGGCGATTGTTCAAGACGATGGGTGATGGGTATTTGGCCGAATTTGCCTCCGTCGTCGAAGCTGTCGAATGCGCAGCCGCCATCCAAAAGAACCTTGCTGACCACAGCACGCTGACCTTGCGGATCGGGATAAACTTGGGTGACGTCATCGTCGAAGGCGATGATCTCCATGGAGATGGCATAAATGTTGCAGCGCGGATCGAGGCATTGGCGGACCCCGGTGGCATCGCAATCTCGCGGTCGGCGCGCGATCAGATCCGGGACAAGTTGAACGTGACTCTGCATGACCTTGGCGAAATCCAGGTCAAGAATATCGCCCGCCCAGTGCGTGTGTTCAATGTGGTCGACCCGAGTATACCTTCTGATGCGGCGACGACGTCACGGCCCCAAACGTTCGTTTGGAAATTTGGTGCGGCGGGCGTGGCGCTGCTGGTGTTGGCATTTGTTGGCATGCTGGCCTGGGACCGTTTGCGTCCCCAGGACGTGGAAGCCGCATCTCTTGCGAGGATGCAACTGGCGTTGCCAGACAAGCCCTCCGTCGCGGTGCTCCCGTTCAAGACACAGTCCGGCACCCAGGAAGAAGCACTGCTGGCAAGGGCCGTGGGCGAAGATCTCACGCGCAGCCTGGCGCGAGTCGATGGCCTGTTCGTCATTGCGAGCAGTTCGACGGAACGATACCGCGACCAGAGGGTGAGCCCCGCAAAGGTGGCAGAAGAGCTGGGCGTGGCTCATATCGTGCGAGGCACATTGCGGCGGTCTGGCGAACAAGTGCGCGTCGACACCGAGCTGATCGAAACACTGTCAGGACGCATAATTTGGAGCGACCGTATCGAACGTGCGTCCAAGGACGTGTTTGAATTGCAGGACTCGCTTGTCACCCATCTCGCGCAGCAGTTTTCCGAAGATTTGGAGCGCGTGCAGGACCGGCATCGCTTCACAGAGAACCCAGAGGCCTTTCTGCTGTGGGCGCGTGCGGACGAGGCAAGCTGGGTGAATACTCCCATCTCCTACCAGCGCGCGCGCGTACTGGCGCAAGAGGCGTTGGCGCTGGATCCCGAATTCGTGAGAGCCACGGCGTTGCTCGGATTTGTCGAAACCCAGACCGGCTATTTCCGGGTTGCGAACGATCCCAGACTTGCGCTTGAAAATGGTCTTGAAATTGCACGAGAGGTCGTGCGTCTCGAACCGGATGACTGGTATTCACGTCAGGTTCTTGCACAATCGCTTCTGAATTTGCGCGACTACGAAGGCGCGCTTGACGAGTTCAGGCGTGCAATGGAGCTCGAACCCGCCCATCCGAATCTGCTGACCCGGTCAGCATTGGCGCTGATCTTTCTTGGCCGCGGGTCTGAGGCCGAGGAATTGCTGCGCCTTTCGGTTCGGTTGAACCCATTTCACAATTGGCTCGCCGACCAGTTGCTGGGTCAGGCAATCTATCTTCAGGGTCGATATGGCGAAGCACTGGAACATCTTGAGACTGCGCGCTCAAAGAACCCGCGCTTTATTGGAAATCTGTGGTGGCGCGCTGCTGCTTATGGACAACTTGGCGACGACACCAAAGCAAGTCAGACGGTCAAAGCCATCATAGAACGTATGCCCAATGCGAGCATTTCCACAAGCTTCATCCAGATCACTGATCCTATTGGTCAGACACGTTTTAAAGAGGGGCTGCGTGCGGCTGGGCTTCCTGAGTAATCCATGCGTCAGGCTGCCTGCGGTCTCTTCATACCCAAATCCGGTGCCCAGTGGCTCCCGGCCCGCAACAGGGTCTCCCCAACACGCAGGCATTCACACGATCATTGCTCAGCGGCCACCCTGTCCCATCACCGCATTACGATTTGCCTTGTGAGTCTGATAGTCTTGGTAGGCTTGAGTGCCGGGCTCCGGCACACAAGCTGTAAGGCCCAAGGTGGCCCCAATCAGGATCAGGCATTGAATACGTGCCAGCATGTGTTCGTCCTTTGAAAACTGCGCTCAACCCAAAGAATAGACCGATTCACCCCAGAGTCACTGAGTAGCCAGGAGGCTGGCTTGAACTCGGATCTGCCTCGGCTGCAACGACATCCAGACGGTGCCATGGGCGATCATTGCACGAGGCGCTGATGCGGTGCCCCCGATCCGCCACAACGGCCGCGCCCGGCAAACAGACTGTGCAGCTGCCGTCGCGTGGAACAAAACCCTGCGGGCACCCCGGCCCCTGGGTCGGGCGCTGTGGAACAATCGGCGCTCTACCATGCTCCAAGCAGGGCCGTGATCAAGGCCGTCACCCGAACTCAAACGCGAAACGGCCAACTCACGCCAAGGAGCGCTTTGCGCAACAGCCTTGTTATCAGATCCGACAAAGAACAGGTCATCTCCGGGCGCGCCATAAATGGCATCGCTGGAGTTTGCTCCGCTAGGTGTGCCATTCCTATTTGTGTTTCTGATGCTCATGAATTCACACGATCGTTTTCGACATCTGATTCATTACACGCCCCTCGATATTACCTTGGTGAGTTTTTATCAAAACGATACATGCTGAATATTCGAGGGAAGTCTAGGTTATGAATTGTGATTGCGAATTTATGCGAGAAGATCGAATGCTTCACCGCCAATTTGAATATTAATTTCGGATTGATCTTCACCATCGACCAGCGCCCAAATGATTTGCCCCGTCGGTTTGTAGATCACAAATCCCTCCCTGATTGTATCTTCGCCGGAACGGTCCCCTGATGCATACGACGCATGGGCAAAATTGACCTGGAAATCGTCCGCCATCGCGGGGCCACCACCCCAGAGCAGAACATCGCCGTCTGCCGCCGTGTAATCCTGAATCCAGTCCGAACCATGACCTTCGGCCCCGGCATGAAAGAACCGATCCGCGCCGTATCCACCATTCAGCCGGTCATGACCAAACCCGCCGTTGATAAAATCCGCGCCAGAATTGCCAAAAATCACGTCACTCAGCGCCGAGCCGGTCAGAACATCATGGCCTTCGCCACCGATCAGCGTATCGGCACCAAACCCGCCCAGCAGAGTGTCATTGCCGGTCTGACCCCACAGCTCGTCATTGCCGAAACCGCCATCGGCATAGTCATTGCCGTATCCGGCCAGAATGCGGTCGGCCAGATCACCCTCGGACGGGCCGTCCATCAGACCACCGTAGATAACATCGTCGCCTTCGCCGCCAATCAGCGCATCAAGGCCCAACCCGCCTATCAGCGTGTCGCCTCCGGCATCGCCCGAGAGCGTGTCATTATAGCGGCTGCCGGTGATATGATCGTCACCTTCAAGCCCGTCAAAACGATTGCCAGCAGTACCTGCCGTGTCATCCAGAACGTCGTTCGCTTCGGTTCCGAACAGGTAATAATTGCCTCTATGAATGTCCCAACCAAAATCATTCTGTAGCGTGTTGACGACCTTTTGATCCGAGTAAAAAAGGCCCTCCGCCCCAAGTCTAATACCAGTTGGAATGCGAACCTCACCGGGATCAAGACGTGCCCAACCAGCCAGTGTGGCGTCGAAATTTTCCATGCTCATGCCCGAGCCGGAGAACATGTCGAAGGCCCTAGTTAAAGAGGAGATATCCCAAGCGCCCAGGTTCTGGTCAAAGGAGGCGGCATTTTGGAACATGCGCCCGAAGCTCGTGACATTGCTGGTATTCCAGGCGCTCAGGTCCTGGTCAAAGGAAACGGCATCTTGGAACATGCGCCCGAAGTTCGTGACATTGCTGGTATCCCAGGAACCCAGGTCCTGGTCAAAGGAAACGGCATTTTGGAACATGCGCCCGAAGTTCGTGACATTGCTGGTATCCCAGGAGCTCAAGTCCTGATTGAATGATGAAGCGTTGTAAAACATGCTGCTGAAGGAGGTGGAGCTGCTGGTGTCCCAGGAACTCAGGTCTTGATTGAAGGCCGAAGCACTCCGGAACATGCCTCCAAAAGTGATGACGCTGCCAGTATCCCAAGTTCCAATGTTTTGGTCAAATGCAAGTGCGTCGGAAAACATATGCGACATGTCCGTCACATTTCCGGTATCCCACCCGCCAATATCCTGATTGAACGCAGGGACGTCATAGAACATCCAGCTCATGTGCGTCACTTTTCCGGTGTCCCACGCCCCGATATCCTGATTGAACGCCGCGGCATCATAGAACATCCGGCTCATATCCGTGACATTTCCGGTATTCCAATCCCCGATATCCTGATTGAACGCCGCGGCGTTTCTGAACATCTGATGCATATTGGTGACGCTGCCGGTGTCCCACCCGCCAATGTCCTGATTGAACACGGTCGCGTTTAGGAACATGTCGCTCATGTCTGTTACGTTCTGGGTGTTCCAGTTGCCAATGTTCAGGTTCATCGGGTTTGAAAACCCAAAATAGGCACCAAACATCTCTGACATATCGGTGACAGCGCTTGTGTCCCAGTCCACAATTTCGTCAGGGACCCGACCGTTGTTGCTTATGTCTCCCAGTTGGCCATGTTCATCGACATAGAAGTAAGAGCTCAGATCAGTGCTGGGGGCCGGTATCATGTCAAATTCGTCCACTTACTTGGGCGCAATAAGCGCGATATTAAATGAGGTATCACCCTATGAACGCAACGGAACACTTTTTTCAGAACGCACTCCGTTGGTCTTGCCTATTATTCGACGCACTACACCCAAATCAGCGTCAATAAAACCCTATACGTGCATCATACTTTTTATAATACAACCTTAATGGGGAACTTGCAGAGCAGCTCGTTTCGGCAAGCTATGTGTCCTCTTGCGGGAGCCCACCTCCTGGGCAGAGTTGTCATCAGAAGCGACCTCGGCGAAGGACTGGCATCCGCCGCTCTGCGTTAACCGATCCTGCCTTCTTTGGACTGAAAGCGCCTTTTAATCACGTCAAACATGGGCTTTGCGTTACCAACGGTTATCCACGTTGTTCCCCAGACGACCAGCGCACGGCCGCCGATGCTGTCGACGTCCCGCAGATTCGAGTTGTGAGGAAAGCGAACACTTAGGATCACGGAACCAGGGGACACTTCAAAACATCGCATCTCTTATTTCAAAAGCGAATTATTTTCAAAGAGATGGATGGTGGGTGATGAGAGGCTCGAACTCCCGACATCTTCGGTGTAAACGAAGCGCTCTACCAACTGAGCTAATCACCCGCGCTGGTGGATTTAGCCAAAGCTGAGCCCACGCGCAAGAGGCTTGTTGAGCATTTTTTCCTTCTGAATGATTTTTTTTCGTCCCCGATCCACACGACTGGGTTCAAAGATCAAAGCGCCGGTGGTGTCGTATGCGATCACATCGCCATAGGGTCTGTTTGACGGCGACCGCGGACCACCCGGACTGCGACCAATGTTGGACGGACCTGAGACCCACGGCCGAAACCGTCAGCGCAAAACGGTTTCGGTTCCGTTTTCCAGCAGATAGACACAGCCCTGTTCATTCGGCAAAACAGCCATGTCCCTGCGTTCCAACCCCAGAACGAGGCCACGAATGACCTGCCCCAGCAACCCATGTGCAACCACCACCGATGGCCCGCGAAGGTGCGTCATGAAATCACTGATACGGGCAAGAAAACTGGCATACCCTTCGCCATCCGGTGCCTCACAGAATAAATCCAGAGAATTGGGATTGGCGGCAATGATCCCCGGCCATCGGGAATCGGCCTCGGGCCGGGTCAGCCCCTGAAGTGCCCCGGCATAGGCTTCGGCCAACCGTTGATCGGTCGTAAAACTGCGCCCACCCAGGGCGATCTGTGCGGTTTGCTGGGCGCGCCCCAACGGAGACACAAAACAGGCGGGATTGGCGGCGAGCACAGGAGCCATGATCCGGGCCTGAGCCTGGGCCTGCTCTTTGCCCAACGCCGTCAGGTCAGATTCCAACTGCCCCTGAATGCGCCCTTGGGCGTTCCAATGGGTTTCACCGTGCCGCAGCAGCCAGATTTTCGGAAAGCCAACCATGCTCTAACCACCCTCGTTTTGGTCGGCTCACCCTGTCGCGAAGCCTGGCCAATGTCCAGCCGCAAACCCGCCGGTGTCCAGCCCGGAATCCCCCGTGCCGATGTCCCGATTCAGCGACGGCATTCAGCTGAGCAAAACCGGCAATCAGATCGCGTACACCTCCAGATCCTCGACGATCCCCGCGGGGCCTTTGAAATGCTCGGCCAGCTCGGCGTTGGCGCTGGCATGCCCCTCTGCACTGTCCATGTGGATCCGGAAATGGGTGATCAGCAAACGCTTTACCCGCGCCGCCTGCGCCGCCTTTGCAATTTCCGCAGGGGTGGGCGAAAACTCGGCAATGGCGGGATGAACGCTGTCGATGGACAGCCGATAACACCAATGGATCAACAGGTCGGCATCGCGCTGCAACGCCGACAGTTTCGGACAGATCCCGGCATCCCCGGAATAGACGAATTTCTTGCCCCGAGATACGACCGAAAAGGCCATGCAATCAAACGCGGGCTGCGCGTGGGGCACCTCACAGCTATTGAGCACCCAGCCGTCCCCTTCCACGGTAAACCCCGGCTTGACCTCGGTGACATCCGGCGCGGGCCAGGCGCGCGGCAGTGATCCGCCACGGGCAACCCAGACCTGTTGGCTGGGGGCCAGTTCGGTGCGCGCAATCAGATCCGGCGACAGCACCCCGTCGCGGCCAAACAGAAGTTCGGTCTGACGGGCAATCGGTGCGGGCCCCCACACCTTGAGCGGTGGGGCTCCTTCGTCCCATGCCGCATGCACCAGACGGGCATAATCCATCATGTGATCCGTGTGCAGGTGGGTAAAGAACAGATGCGTGATGTCGCTGGGCAACCGCCCCGAGCGCACCAGGTTGTCAAACACCCCGCCTCCGCAATCAAACAGGATTTTGTCGTCACCGATTTCCAGCAGATAGCCGGTCGAGGCGCGTCGCGCATATGCTTCGGGCGAACCCGATCCGAGGATGGTCAATTTCATGAGTCAGTTTCCAATACTGGGGGCGGCGTCGCACCAGGAGCGCCAAGCGCCAGCGCAGCCTCTCGTCCACCATGTCGCGTGATAAGATCGGCCTGATCAGCAAAGGCCTGGGCGTCGGTCTGGTCCGGATCACAAATGGCCCGCAGGGCCTGTTCCATCATCGCCACAACCGGCGCATGACCCGGATCAGACGCCAGATCAGTGGTTTCTTCGGGGTCGGTTTCCAGATCGAACAGTTCAGGCGCGAAGCCGATGTAATGATGGTATTTCCAACGCCCCTGTCGCAGCATGAACGCGCCAGACACCGCGCCTGCAGCGTGGTATTCCGAAAAAATCGGCCGGTCAGGATCGGGAGGTTCGGCTATGACATCGGCTAGGGAACGCAGCCCTGTAGTTCCGTCTATGTCCGCCCCGAAATGTGTGCCGATCGTATGTGACAGATCAACCAGGCTGACCGGCGTGTCACAGATGCCCCGGGGCACATCCGGACCTGCCAGGATCAATGGAACTTCTACGCTTTCGCGATAAAGATTGGATTTGCCCCACAATCCACGCGCACCCAGATTGTCCCCATGGTCCGAGGTATAAACAATCGTTGTATTGTCCCCGTATCCGGCCGCGCCCAGCGCCGCCAGGATTTCCCCGACATTGTGATCCAGCCAGGAACATAATCCCAGATAGCTGGCGATCGCCACCTTGCGCTCGTCTTCGCTGGTGAATTTGGCCTCGCTGTCCATAAAGGCGTTCTGCTTTTCCACCCAGGGGTGGCGCTGGTGCCCGTCGCGCGGGTGCAGCTTGGACGGAGGCAGCCTGTCCAGCGCATAGAGATCATAGAATTCCTGTGGCACGACCAGCGGAAAATGGGGGGCCACCAACCCGACGTACAGACACCACGGCCGATCATCGCCGCTGGCCGCCCGATCCTGAAACCACTGTCGTGTGCGGGCCGTTACCGCGGCATCATACTCGGTGTATTTGCTTTGACCCGGCCCGATATGGTCGCCCAGCATTCGGCCCTTTCCGATGATGCGCTCGTCTTCCTTGCGGATCGAGGCCCAGACCATACCGACGCCATCGGCCACCATCATCGGAAGGTGTTCAACATCGAATCCGGCCGGATCCTCGGCGCTGCGATAGTGCAGTTTACCGATGCTTTCGACCGGTACCCCCTGCCCTTGCAGCGCATGTCCCCACCCCGGAATCGCCCCGTCATAGGGCATGGCATTGTCCCACAGTCGCGTCTGATGCGCATAGCGGCCCGTGGCAAAGCTGGCCCGCGCAGGCACACAGATCGGAGATGGGGTATAGGCATTGGTGAACCGGGTGCCCCGGCCAGCCAAGGCATCCAGATGCGGCGTCTGCACAAGCGGATGTCCGGCACAGCCCAACGCACGGGCCTGATGTTCGTCGGACATGAGGATCAACAGGTTCGATGTCATATGTCGTTCTCCAGGTCCTCAACTGCCGAATCCAGCTTGGCCAGAGCGTCAAACAGCGCCCCGCGTTCATCATCGGTCAATGAATTCAACAACCGCGCCTGACGATGGCGCATGTGTGGGCGGGCCTGTTGAAAGACCTCGAACCCTTTGGCGGTGAATTCCAGCACATGGGCGCGCTGATCCGATTCGCTGGGTTCGCTGGTTAGCAGGCCATCGGCCACCATGCTTTTGATCGTGCGGCTCAACTGGGATTTATCCAGGTCTGTCCGACGCACGATCTCGGCAGGTGTAATCCGGCCTTCGACCTCCAGCATGACAAACACCCGCCACTGCATCAGCGAGATCCCCGATGTTTTCTTAAGCAGCTGAGCGGCTTGCGCGCTCAACCGAGCATGGGTGCGCGAGATGCGAAAGGTCACCATCTCCTGCAAGGGGATGTCCAATACGGCGTTGTCCAACTCATCCTGTGTCACGGTTCACACTCCCTTTGGCTGACTTCAGTGTGGCGGGATAAAGTGGACAGGTCAACTTTTTTGTTGACTGGTCAACTAAATTCGTCGCAGGCTTGATAAACCGTCGCGTTCAGGGAGGACGACATGAAACGCATGATCAAATCAGGGATTGCCGCGCTCAGTGTGGCTGTGATGGCAACCGGTGCCTGGGCGGCTGACTGGACCCCACCCGGCCCCATCAAACTGATGATCGGGTTCAGGGCCGGCGGTGGCGCTGACACCCAGGCCCGGCTGATCGCAGAAGAGCTGGAAGCCAGATTGGGGTGGAAATTCATCCCCGAACAGGTCACCGGCAAGGGCGGTCTGAACCTGGCCAACACGCTAAAGAATGCGCCAAACGACGGCACCGCGATCGGGCTGGCTGTGACCGAAACCTTTGGCTACAACATGGCCGCTGCCAATGCGGGCATGACGCCGGATGATTTCACCGGCCTGACAACCACCGCCGGATTCCAGATGGGCGTGGTGGCCCAAACCGCCAAAGGCTGGACATCCTTTGACGAGATGGTCGCTGCCGCCAAGGGCGGCCAGGACATCCGCTTTGGCGTGATGAGCCCCAAGCTGGCGGATCTGGCCTATTTGCTGGGCAAGGCACAGGGCGTCGACTTCAACATCGTCAGCGTCAAGGGCGGCAAAGGTGTGATGAATGGCGTCAACGCCGGGGATCTGGACGTCGGCTTCATGGCAGGCATCCAGGCCAAGGGCGTCGACTCCGGGGATCTGGTGAACCTGGCCTCGGCCATGACGACCCCGTTGACCCAATCACCTGATGCCCCCACATTTGCTGATCTTGGGGTCGGTTTTGCCGCCGACGGCCATTTTGTCTTTGTCGGCCCTGCAGACATGCCAGATGACGCCCGCAGCGCCATTTCCCAGGCGATTGCCGATGTGGTGTCCGATGATACCACAAAGGCGGGCGGACTGATCAAAAAGGTCTTTGGCGGGGCCGCCACAATTACAGGTGACGACCTGACCGCCCTGCTGGCCAAGGATTTTTCAGAAGCTGAGGCCTTGATGGACGCAGCTTCAGACTGAACACTCCCCCCTGGCCGGGGTCTCATCCCAGATGGTGAAACCCCGGTCTCATTTGGCCTGTGTCGGGAGTCATGATGATACGCGCACCCAAAAGCAATCTGATCCTCGGGCTGGTCATGGTGATATTTGCCGCAATCCTGTTGAGCCTGTGGATCCCGCTGGACACCCAGACAGGGCTGATTGAAAAGATCCGCCGTCAGGTGGTGATCGGTGACGCGCTTGCCCCCACGGTTGCGGCGCTGTTCCTGTTGGTCGGCGGCGGGCTGCTGGTTGTTGTTGATCGCACGGCTGACGGCCAGCCCAAACCGTCCCTGCGTGGATTGGGGTTCACGGCGTCATTGATCGCCGTGATCTGTATCAGCCTGGTGGTGATGCGCCATGCCGGACCTCTGAGTGTGTGGCTCATCAATACCCTGCACGGCGATACCCTGGAATATCGCCTGCTGCGCGACAGCGCGCCCTGGAAATACATCGGGTATCTCCTGGGCGGAACCCTGATGATTTCCGGCATGATTGCCCTGGTCGAAGGACGCATTCGCATCCGCGCCGTTCTGGTGGCGTTGCTCGCCGTTCTGATCATGATCGCGCTCTATGATCTGCCATTCAAAGACCTGCTGTTGCCTCCGAATGGGGACGTATGATGGGAACGCTTGACTACATCTGGATGGGTGTTCTGGCCGTCTTTCAGGGACCCGAGCTGTTTTCGCTCTTTGGCCTGCCGGTTTCGGCGACATTGCTCATGATCCTGGCCGGGTTTCTGGTGGGGATTGCCGTCGGTGCCACACCCGGCCTTGCCGGTCCCATCGCGATGGCAATCGCCTTGCCGATTCTGATTTCCGTGTTCGGATATACCCCGGATGCCCTGTTGCCGGTCATGGGCTTTTTGATCGGCGTGATGAAAGGGGCAACCATTGGCGGAGCGGTGCCGGCGATCTTGTTCAACACACCCGGCACCCCGGATGCCTTCATGACCACGCTGGATGGCTATCCCATGACAAAACGCGGCAAAGCCCAAAAGGCGCTGCGGGTGGCTCATTTTTCCTCGGCTTCCGGGGATACGTTTTCGGACATCGTGCTGTTTGTCTGCGCCCCCTTTCTGGCAATCATGGTCGAGGCCTATCTGGATCTTCCGGAAAAAACTGCGCTGCTGATCCTGTCGCTCAGCTTTATCGCGGCCGTGATTGGGGGATCCGCTGCCAAGGGGCTGATTTCGACCGGGCTGGGGCTGCTCGCGGCCTATGTCGGCACCGGGGAGGATTTTTATCCCCGCTTGTCCCTGGACAGCCCGATGTTGGCCCAGGGGTTTCCGATCACCACCGCCGTTCTGGGCGTTCTGATCATCGGCGCGGTGCTGAAAGAGCTCGAAGACCTGTGGCGCACAAAACAGGCACGCGGCACCATCGCCCCACATCGCGATACGGGCGACCAGCGGCTGCATTGGGCCGACATCCGGCGGCTCCTTCCGGTTATCGGCCGGTCGGCGCTGATTGGAACCTGCATCGGTGCCCTGCCCGGCATCGGTTCGACGCTGGCGGCGACGTTGGGGTATTCTGTCGGCCGGGCGCACCATGCGCGTGTCAAACGTCCTGACGCACCGGAATTCGGCAAAGGCGCAGCCGAAGGCATTGCGGCGACCGAGGCCGCCAATTCTTCGGTTTCGGGTGCCAACCTGATCCCGGTGCTCAGCCTCGGTATCCCTGGCAATGCAGCCGCCGTGTTCCTGATCCTCGCTGCTGAAAGCATCGGTGGTTTCAATCCCGGCCCGTCCGTTTTCCGCTTTACCGCCGACGCGGTGAACCCCGAACTGGTCATCGCCTTTGGCCTGTTCACTGCAATGATGATTGCCAATGTGCTGAACTGGACCATTGGTGGGCTGTTCATGCGATCCATGGGGATCATGATCCACATCCCAAAGCACATTCTGCTGCCCTGCGTGCTATTGCTGACCCTGACCGCCATCTACGTTCAGGAAACCCGGATGGAGGTGATCTGGTTTGCGCTGGGGTTCGGGGTTCTGGGATACCTGATGCGCGTGGTCGCGATTTCACCGCTGCCCTTTGTCATCGCCTTCATTCTGGGGGGCAAGCTGGAAGAAACCGCCCGTCAGGCCTTTGCCGCCACGGGCAGCGATCCCTGGTTTCTGATCAATCGCCCCGTGGCCGCAGCATTCATCCTGCTTTCGGTTCTCGTCATTCTTTACTCTGCCCGCAAACCGAAAGCAAAATCATGACCGTTGCCTTTGCCGATATCGCCGTTCCCACCCGCGACGCCAAGCCCCGCACAAAGGGTCCCACCATGATGATCGACTGAGGCATTCCGCTGGCCCAGAAACGCGATACCCTCCAGGCTCAGGGGCATCTGGTGGACAAGGCCAAGATCAATGCCGCCTTCCCGGCCGAATCTCTGATCTATGAATTGCCGGTTGATATCCGGCCCGGGGAATTGCCGGTTGATATCCGGCCCGGGTTCACCGCATCGATGAAACACAAGATGGCTTTGCAGATGGTCGCGACGCTTGGCACCCATGTGAATCTGGCCAATGTGGAACACCGCGAAGTCTATCTGTTGGAATGCCTGCGGTGCGGTATCAGTGGAGAAACCAACCACCCGCATGGCGATGGCTTCAGCAGCCGGTTGCCCCTCAGCCCGGCGCGGCAAATCTGGCGCGCGTCCGGTTGGCAAAGGCCACCAGTGACAGCATCACTGGAACTTCGACCAGAACGCCGACCACAGTGGCCAGCGCCGCGCCGGAATGCAGGCCGAACAGGCTGATCGCCACCGCGACGGCCAGCTCAAAGAAGTTCGAGGTCCCGATCATGGCACAGGGTGCGGCGATCTTGTGAGGCACCTTCAGCACATACGCCGCCCCATAGGCCACAGCAAAGATGCCGTAGCTCTGGATCAGGATCGGCACAGCAATCAGCACGATCACCAGCGGTCGGGACAGGATCACCTCGCCTTGCAGGCCAAACAGAATGACAACGGTGGCAATCAATCCGATGACCGACCAGGGTTTGACCCGCGCGGTAAAGGCGTCGATGGCCTCGGGAGATCCTAGAATACGTCGGGTGAGCAATCCGGCCAGCAACGGCAGAACCACATAGAGCACTGTGGCCAGAACCAGGGTTTCCCAGGGCACCGAAATCTCGGTCACGCCCAGCAGAAAGGCAACGATCGGAGCAAAGGCCACCACCATGATCAGGTCGTTCACGGACACCTGCACCAGCGTATAGGTCGCGTCCCCCCGGGTCAGCTGTGACCAGACAAACACCATCGCTGTACAGGGCGCTGCGCCCAGCAAAATCAGACCGGCAGTATATTGCGCCGCATCCTCAGGCGCGATCCAGGGCGCAAACACATAGTCAAAGAACAGCACGGCCAGCAAAGCCATGGTAAAGGGCTTGATCAACCAGTTGACCGTCAATGTCACCAGCAGCCCCCTGGGCTGGCGCGCGACACCCGCCACAGCGCCAAAATCGACGCCCACCATCATCGGATAGACCATGGCCCAAATCAGAACGGCGACCACCAGGTTGATCGAGGCGACTTCGGCGGCGGCCACCGCATTGACCAACCCGGGTGCAAAGACACCAATTGCCACGCCCGCAATCATGGCCAGCGCCACCCAGATCGTCAGGTAGCGTTCGAAAAAGCCGATGGCGTTTTCAGGCGACGTCGAGAGGTCAGACATGGTGTTGGTCCCTTTTGGCTGTGCGCCCAGTGATAGTGCCCCGTTGTGGTGCCCCCTGTCCGACCGATCGGTACCACCGATCAGTCGGTTACAATCCAGACTTCCACACTTCGGCAATTACCGAATTGAATGCGACATACGAGAGCGCGGCAACGCTTGTCAAGATTCGTTAATTCGGCTAGCACCGAAATATGAACCAGGACACAGCCATCGATATCTTTGCCGCCCTCGCCCAGCCATCACGATTGGCGATCTACCGCATGCTGGTCAATGTGGGCCCCCAAGGGTTGACCGCCACAGCAATTTCCAAACGCCAAGAGATCGTGCCCTCGACCCTGTCCGGTCATCTGGCGGTTCTGAAACGCGCCGGGTTGTTGTCCGCCACCCGACAGTCACGCGAAATTCACTATGCCGCGAACCTGGCAACGATGAATGCATTGGTGTCTTTCATGTTGTCGGACTGTTGTGGCGGACAGGTCGAAAACTGTTCAGAGATCTTGACCCTGTTGGATCATCAGCCCGGATAGGCCCGCACGCCCCGGACGCGGAGATCAGGGCACAGGGATCAGGGCGCGGTGATCGGCGGCGGCTTGCGCCGTTTGCCCGAAATCGCATTGCCGACGATCGCCAGCAACAGAATTGCCCCCCCGATCAATGTATTGACTGTGGCGATCTCCCCCAGAAACAGCCAAACCCAAAGCGGCCCCAACAGAACTTCGGCCAGGGACAGCAGAGTCAGCTCTGCCGCCGGCAGGCTGCGCGATCCCAACGTATACAGGATCAGACCGGCTCCAACTTGAAACACGCCCATTCCCATTGCGATACTGCCGTCCCGGATCGACAGGGCCACGGGCAATCCCAAGGCCACGCAGATAGCCAATGTGATCGCGATGGCAAAGATCCCCGAAAGGAATACTGACGGCAACATTTCTCCGGACTTTCCCCACCGCAGGGCCACCGTGAACACCGCGAACCCCAACGCCGATCCCAATGCCGCAAGGCTGCCCTTTATGGCCACCGCGCCGGATTGATCACCTACCATAATGGCAATGCCGATCAGCGCCACGGTTATTGCCCCCCAGGTCGCCAGCCGCACGGGTTCGCGCAACACCATCCACCCCAGCACCGCAGCCAGGAACGGAGCCGTGGCAAACAACAGCATGGCATTGGCAACTGACGTGACCTGAATCGCGTAGATCCCACCGGAATACGCGGCGACCAATGACAGTCCGGCAATCACCGACGGAAACCCGGCACGACGCAATTGGACAAAAGCGCTCTCGCCAGATCGGAGACGGATCACGATGTACAGGAACACACTCAGGCTGATCGAACGATACAACAGAATCTGCCAGACCACCGCGTCATCTATCAGCCGAATGCCCAGGCCCACCGTCGACCACAGCACACCCGCAGCAAAGACAAACAGCACCCCATGGCCGCGCCCCTGCAAGGGGGTCGATCCTTGGATTATCTCGGTCATCAGGCCATCCGTTCGCAAAGGTTCAGCGGTCAGCCTAAGAGACTAAAAACGTCATGCTCTCCTGTTCACGACATCGCTGTCGCACCAACACTGGCACTGACACAGCCACGGGCACCAACACTGGCACCAGAACTACCCGACCCGTCCGGCTCAGGGCGCGGGAGGGCACGGCACTGCCCCAGTCAGGATGCGAAGCGCGGAGCGCAGAGTTTGACACACGCGCCGAAATTGCCTCTGAATGACGTGGATGATGCTCAGTCGCCTTCGGCCACGCCTTCGGCGCGGGCTTTCGCACGTCTGGCGCGATAGCTTGGCAAGACGATCAGAAGTGCTGCAACAACCAGAAGCGCCAGCGTCATCGGCCGCTCCCAGATGAAGCCAATACCGTCATACAGCTGCATGGACCGGGAAAAGTTGTCTTCCATCATGCCGCCCAGAATAAAGCCGATCAACAACGGTGCGAGCGGGTAGTCGGCAAATTTCAGCGCTGTGGCACAGATACCAAAGCCCACCAGCAGCAAAAGCTCGGTTGCGTTGTTCTGACCGATATAGGCCCCCATCAGTGTGAAAAACAGAATGAATGGGATCAGATAAGTGCGAGGAACCGAAAGCACTTTGGCGATATAGGGAATGAGCGGCAAGTTGAGGATCAACAGCACAAGGTTGCCGATAAACATCGACATGATGACCGCCCAAAAAATCTGGGGGTTGTCAATCATCAGGCGTGGGCCGGGGGTGACGTTGAGCGCGATCAGCGCCCCCAACAGAATAGCCGTGGTCCCGGAGCCCGGAATGCCCAATGTCAGCAGCGGAACAAAAGAGCCGGTGCAGGCCGCGTTATTGGCGGTTTCCGGTGCAGCAAGGCCTTTGATCGACCCTTTGCCAAATTCGTCCTGTTCATGTTTTGGTGCGATATTGCGTTCAACCGCATAGCCCAGAAAGCTGGCAATCGTTGCACCGGCTCCCGGCAGGACACCGATGAAAAACCCCTGAAGAGATTGCCGCCCGATCACGGGAGCAATGGCTTTTGCTTCCGCGCCGGTGATGCGTAAATCTGTGATTTCCCCATCATCGCCCTGCAGGTTTTTGGGCTTCAGCACCAGAAACAGGGCCTCGGGCAGAGCAAACATGGCCATGGCCAGGGTGATAAAGCCAAAGCCGGATTGCAGATCCATGATGCCCATGGTGAAACGTGGCAAATTGAACAGAGCACCTTCGCCCACCGTGGCCATGATCAGGCCCAGAAGGGTCATGATCATCGCCTTGGCCACCTGTCCGGTGCCGGCAAAGGCCGCGATGGCCGAGAGCCCGACAACCATCAGCGCAAAATACTCAGCCGAATGAAAGAGGAGCGCCACAGACGACAGTGCCGGCGCAAATACCATCAACAAAAGCGCCCCGATCGAGCCCCCTGCAAAACTGGAAATGGCAGCAATCGTCAGCGCTTTGCCCGCCTTGCCCTGCTGAGCCATGGGGTAACCGTCAAAACTCGACGCCACGGTGCCCGCGACGCCGGGCGCATTGAGCAGGATCGACGAGGTCGAACCGCCAAAAATTGCACCGTAATAGACCCCTGCAAGCAGGATCAGAGCAGCCGCAGGATCCCCCATCGAGATGGCGACAGGGATCATGATCGCAATAATCGACATCGGCCCCAGACCGGGCAACATACCGATGAACGTTCCGATCAGACAGCCGCCGATCACCATCAGCAGGTTTTGAAACGAAAGCGCCGTTTGCAGGCCAATAAGCAATCCTTCAAGCATGTCAGCCTCCGATAAAGCCCGGCAACGGGCGCATGTAGATGCCCAACACTTCCTGTACCAGGTACCAGACGCCAAACGTGGCACTCACGGCCACGGGCACCATGATGTGCCATTTGCGCTCACCCAAGGTGAGCGAACCAAGTATGAGAAAGGCCGAGGTGGAAAACAGAAAGCCCAATGGGCGCAGGCACAGCGCATAGGCCACCATGAGAGCAAGGAGCAACAGCGCCTGACCAAGATGATATTCATGCAAGCGCCGGTAATCGATCTCGGCGTCCTTGGGCGCAGCTTTCTCGATACCCAAAAGGATGATCAACGTTGCGAATATGCCGAGAACGGACAGAACTTTCGGGAAGGTGCTGGGCCAGATCGGATTGCGCCGCATGAAGGGGGCAAGATTGCCATCCATCGTGAACCAGGCAGCATAGCCATAGGCCAGACATATACCCAGCAACACGAGCGCGACCCAACGATCCAAAGCCATAATTTTCCCTCCCGGAAACGTCTTCAAGTGCAGCAAAGCGTTGGCTGCTTTGCTGCATGATTTGATCAGAGGAAGCCGAGCTTCTTCATCAGGTCACCAATGGCCTTTTCCTGCGCTTCCAGGAACGTCAGGAAGTCATCACCCGAATTGTGGATGTTCACCCAGCCATTGCGGCCGCGGACCTCTTCCCACTCAGCTGTGTCATACATCTTGGTGAGCGCATCCTGATATATCGCCAGCGTGTCAGCAGGCAATCCGGGAGCCCCAAAGAAACCGCGCCAATTCACAAATTCGGTGTCGATCCCCTGTTCTTTCATGGTCATGGCGTCCGGCGCGGCGTCAACCCGTTCGGCGGATGTTACACCGATGATCTTGACCTCACCTGCGTTGGACAGATCGACCGCTTCGGAAAATCCAGTGGACAGCGCGGCAATCTCGCCTGACAAAAGCGCAGCCATCGCCTTGCCGCCCGCGTCATAGGGGATGTATTTGACGCCAAGCGCATCTTTGCCTGCCGCTTCCATCACCATGGCGGCGACCAGGTGGTCCATCCCCCCCGGAACAGAACCGCCACCGATGGCCGTTTTCGATGGATCGGCATCATAGGCAGCGAGCAGATCTGCCATCGAATTGATTGGGCTGTCCTTGCCAACAACGATGGCGGCATAATCGCCAATCGTACCCGCAACCAGCGTCAGATCCCGAAAGTTGTGAGGGAAGACGCCGGTCAGCGAGCGGATCACGATCGGCGTCGAGTTGACCATCAAGGTGCCGTGATTGCTGTCTGCGTTTTCGATCATATAGCCGATGGCCTTTCCGCCACCGCCGCCGGACATGTTTTCGTAGGTGGCGTTGCCGACAAGACCCGCTTTGGTGAGCGCTTCACCCGTTCCGCGTGCGGTTCCGTCCCAACCACCGCCGGCACCGCCGGGGATCAGAAAATGGATGCTGTCAACAACCTTGTGCCCGTCAGCCAGCCCAGGACCGGCCAGACCAAGCGCTGCTACTGCCGCGATAAAGGTGCGGCGACCTATTTCAAAATTCGACATATTGTCCTCCCAATTGACAACTCTCCGCATCGCGGGTCAGTTGAAGAGACTAAAACACGCCAACCTGACACAAACCTGTCACACGCCGGAAAAGAGCCACGCAGTCGAATGAAGTTCCTGCTGATCGAAGACAACCAAGAGCTGGCCAATGCTGTCAGTTCTCGCATGCGCCTTGATGGTCATGTTGTTGATCACGCGGCGAATTTGGATGATGCGTCGGGGTTTGTTGCCGCAGGAGAATATGACCTTATCCTGCTGGATATCATGCTCCCTGATGGCGATGGGCGGGACTTTCTCAAACGCCACAGGGCAAGTGATCTTGATACGCCGGTCATCGTTTTGACTGCGCGAAGTCAGGTGTCAGACCGAATCGGGTCGCTTGATCTTGGGGCGGACGACTATGTCACCAAACCTTTCGATCATGCCGAGCTCGAGGCCCGTTGCCGTGCTGTTTTGCGCCGCAGGACCGGCAATGCAAAGACCACAATCGAGATGGGCGGGATCGTCTTTGATCCAGTTGCGGGCCGTTTGACCGTCGCAGGCATGCTGGTGAACTTGCGCAACCGCGAGCTGCGTCTGCTCGAGATATTCCTGAATGCGCCCGGACAAATTTTTTCCAAGAGCAAGCTCGCCGATCGACTGTTTTCCTATGATGACGATGTCTCTGAGAATGCGATAGAGGTTTATATCGGTCGCCTGCGCAAACTTCTGTCAGCGTCGGACATTGAGATCACGACATTGCGTGGCCTGGGGTATCGGCTGGACCATGACGGATAGCACCGCAGTTTCAGGATCGCTCAGAAACCGACTGATGCTGGCGTTGATCGGCGGGGCAGCCGCCCTCGCCCTGCTCTTGTTCTTTGCGGTGCGCAGTTATGCTGTGCAGGTCGCACAGCAAGGTCAGGACAGCATTCTGCAGGCCTCGGTCACATCGATGCTGGATGCGGCTGCCTTTCGGGATGGCAAAGTCCAGCTCGATCTACCGTATTCAGCGTTTTCGATGCTAGGGACAGCTGCGGACGACCGGGTGTTTTATGCGGTTTATCAGGATGGAAGTTTCCTGTCCGGTTACGAAGACCTCGCGTTCTCGCACACGGCTCCCTTTCAATTCGGCCAGATGCGGGGATCTCACGTGCGCATGGTCAGCGCAGCGCGCACCTTGATTGGAGAGGGCCGTCGCACGGACATCCAGATTGTCCTTGCTCAAACGCAGGACTCGCTCTCCGAAACGCTCAGCCAGATTTCGCGCAATGCGGCCATGCTGGGCCTAAGCTTTTTTGTCCTAACGGCCGCGCTGTCCTTTTGGGCGACCTCGGCCACGATCGGTCAGTTGGCCAAGTTGACAACATCCGTCACGCGTCGGGGGCCGCAGGATCTCAGCCCGTTCACCAAACCGGTCCCGCGCGAAATGGCTCCTTTGGTCACGTCGCTGAATTCCTTGATGGGAAGACTCGATCATTCATTGAGCCAGTCAGAAGACTTTATCGCCGAGGCTGCGCATCGGGTCCGCACCCCGCTTGCTACCGTTCGCTCCTATGCCGAGGCCACATTGCAGCGGGTCGACAAACCGGAAAACCGCGAGGCCATGCGTTCAATGGTCAAGGCCATCGACGAAAGTTCGCGCGCAGCAGGGCAGCTTCTGGATCATGCGATGATCACCTTCCGCGCGGATCATCTGGAGCGGGAGAACATCGACCTTGTCGATTTGGTGGGTGATTTGGTGCAGCGGATGACACCCATTGCAGAAATGAAGGATATGGTATTGGTGCTGCGCGGAGATCCAAGGGTTCCGTTTTCGGGGGATCCAATCCTGCTGCAGAATGCCGTGCGCAACCTGATAGATAACGCAATGAAATACGGTCCTGCCGAAAGTGCGATCGACATTTCTGTCTCGGCAATCCCCAGACCACAGATCATCGTCTGCGATTGCGGACCCGGTTTTCCGGAATCGGAAATGGCGTCCCTGACCACGCGGTTTCAGCGCGGCGCAAATGCGACGGATACCATCGGATCCGGGCTGGGGCTGACCATCGCGCGCGATGTTGCCTTGGCACATGGAGGCACGGTCACATTGAAGAACAAGCCGGAGGGCGGCGCGTGCGTATTTATCTCTCTTTAATCTTTGTTTTCCTGTGCCATGCCGGTTGGGCCCAGGACTGGGAAGACCAGGAAACGTTTTCCGGCACGCAAGCCACGACCACCCTAACGATCATTTCGAGCACGGATACCGACCTGTTTGCCCCTTTGGTCCGGGCCTTTATCGCGCAAAATCAGGATATTGCGATAGAGTATCTGGTCACGGGCACAGCGGATATCGACAAGCGTTTTCGCCAGACACCCAACGCCTTTGATATCGCGATTTCAAGCGCCATGGACTTGCAGTTCAAGCTGGCCAATGATGGCTATGCACGGACCCTGGACGATATTTCATACCCACGGTGGGCCCAATGGCGCCAAAGCCTGTTTGCCTTTACGTCCGAACCGGCGGCGATTGTCATCAACCGCGCCGCTTTCGAAGGTCGGCCAATCCCGCAATCACGCCAGGACCTCATCGAAGCTCTCCGCGCGCGCCCGGACTTTTTCCGCAACCGCGTCGGAACCTATGACGTGCATCAATCGGGGCTTGGCTATCTCTTTGCCACGCAGGACGCGCGGTCGTCCGAGACCTTTTGGCGGCTGATGGAAGTCATGGGAAGCCTGGGCGTTCGCCTCTATTGCTGTTCAGGTGATATGATCGACGACCTGAGCGATGGGACAATCGTGGTCGCCTACAACGTCCTTGGCAGCTATGCCAAGGCGCACGCCGACAGTCAGGACGTCCTGGAGATTGTTCTGCCATCTGACTTCCCCACGACGATGATGCGGACTGCGTTGGTGTCGCGGGCCTCTGGGGAATGGCTGGCCGCCGAGCGTTTCATCCAGTTCCTGGTCACCTATCAATCAAATCCGATCGAAGGCGTGCGAACGCTGCCCCCGCTCAACGACGGAAAAAGTGGTGTCGATCGGGCGACGATCGCGCTGGACCCTGCCCTGATGACATTTCTTGATACGCTAAAGCGAAACAAGTTTCTGTCCGAATGGGAAAGCGCCTTGATCCAGAATTGATGTCTTCAAACCTTCTTCGCCAGACGGTCTTGCACCACGCTGCATAGGCTATGGGGGGCTCACCGGTTCGCGGCGAATGGGCAATGCCGGCGAACACGCGGGAGATTCAAGAATTGGAAACCCGACGTTTGTTCTCTAAGCTTCCAACCATAATCTCTCAAACCCCATTCAAGACCTGATACTCCCCGAAACACGCGCGAGATATCATATGAACAAGTTTCGTTACCTCAACTTTGCCGCCTTGGTCATCGCGGGCCTGTCTTGCACATTGGTCCCGGCACCGCTCGCCTCACAGGAAGCACCACCGATCACCTACGGGCTCGAGGCGGGTGTGGTCTATGGCAAGGGCCTGGTAACGAAGGAAGGAAAACAGGTCTCCCGCGATCTGTGGATGGATGTCTACTCTCCGGTGGAGACGTCATCTGAGCCGCGCCCGGCGGTCATCCTCACCTTTGGCGGCGCATTTCATCGCGGCAGTCCACGCATTACCTTTCAGTCCGGGGGTGCTCAGGACACATCCATGGGCAATTACTGCCGCCGATTTGCCGCGAGAGGCTATACGTGTTTCGCAATTTAATACCGGCTAACCCCCGAAGCTCCTGTGCTGTCAGGAGAGGGCTATCAAGACGACTGGATAGACGCCAACAGCCTGTTGCCGCTCCTGCCCCAAGCCAACCATATTCGGCAGACGATGAACCTGCCGCCAATCGATTTCGACATTCCCGAACAAAGGAAGGCAATCGTTGACGGCGTGATCGCGGCCGCTGAGGATTTGCGGCTGGCTGTCCTTCATATCCGCGACTTCGCTGCGCGGTATGAAATCGACCCGGAACGCATCGTGCTTGGCGGTTTTTCGGCGGGCGCGGTAACATCTTGGAACGTTGCGCATGGCATGGGTGTTCCTGTCTCTGGTGTCTTTATTGCTGTCCGGATCCGACGCCGGTTTCGACGTCAAGAAAACTGTTACGGCCTCGTCCCAGAGACCACCGATCCTCATGTTCATGGGGCAGTATGATCTTCCCGGTGCGTTGACCACGGTGCCCTCACTATTGGCCCACTACACAGAGGTCGGCGTTGAGCACGAATTCGCATGGGTGCCAGGTTTCGGCCATTTCTATCCCGCTGGCTCTGCCAGTTTAGGGGGGATGCAGTAAGCATGTCCGTGGAAGGGCGGATTGCAGCGTTCCTTGAGCATGCGATTGGAAGTGGTCGTTGAGAGTTTGTATTTTACGAATGCGCTGAACCCCAAACACCATAGAGAAACACATCCACGCTACATTAGATTTTGACGATATTATTCCCTGTTTGAAAGGAACCGAGACATGAAAACCCCGTTGATCGGCGCTCTGGCGCCCTGAGCCTTTGTCCTGTTCACGCCTTCGCGGAGGACAAAGATCTGCCAAGAGTGGCAATGGACAACATACCTGTGCCGGCGCAGGCCCAGGTGACCAAGGGCAACTGGACAACTCCGCCATTCAACGAATGGGCCTTTCGCAACATGGGTCTTCACCCAAGTTTGATGGTGCCGCGCTCCGGCGCAATTGTCCCCATCCCCGAAGCGCTGAACCCCAGCATTGCCGAGATTGAGTTCGACTATGGCGGGCAGCGTTACACCGTCCGGGATGCCATGACCGGCGACAACACTGATGGCTACATCGTGCTTCATGGCGGCAAGGTCCTGCACGAAGAGTATTTCAACGGATTCACGCAACGCGACCATCATATGTGGGCCTCCAGCACCAAATCACTGGTCGGTCAGGCCATGGGATTGCTGGTTGAACAGGGCAAGGTGGACGTCAACGCCAAAACGGAAAGCTATATTCCAGAACTCGAGGGAACGCTTTTTGGCGCGCGTACCGTGCGCGAAGTGCTGAATATGGTGACCGCCCTGAATTATACCGAAGACTATGTGAACATGGTGCCCGGAGCGGTCAGCACCGAATATTTCCGCCGCATGGGATTCATTCCCGCCTATGATCTGATGGCGATTGATCCGACCAAGGATGATACACCGCGCGGATTGCTGGAATTTGCCCCGCTGTTTGTTCAAAACCCGGATCTCGAACCTTCGTACAAATTCGAATACCACTCCCCGAACGTGGATGTCGTTGGCTGGATCATCAATCGGGTGTCCGGAGTGCCGCTGCAAACCTTTATTGCAGATAATTTCTGGAGCAAGCTGGGTGTTGAACATGATGCCATGATGATGGCCGACATGACATTTACCCCCATCGCCACCGGTGGCTTCAACACCACATTGCGCGATTTTGCCCGAGTAGGCCTCGCTATGGTGAACAACGGCAAATACAACGGCGCGCAGGTTTTCTCTGAGGCTTGGGTCAAAGACACATTCACGCTGAGCGAGGAAGAAAAACTCCATGGCGCGCGCAGCAGCTACCGCGATGATCCCAATTCGGCGTCCTATGACGAGTGGTTTGAAGGCTATAAAAACTACCTCTGGGTCCATGACAGCGAGAAAAAGATCGCCACCTACCGCGGTGTCTTTGGACAGCATCTCTACATCAACCAAGAGCAAGATCTGGTGATCGCGACCTTCTCATCCGCGCTGAGCGCATCCAATGCGATGCGGGAAACCAATCGCCCCCGTTTGGCTGCGTTCGAAGCGATTGCTGGCCATCTGGGGAACAACTGAGGCTACAAAGTAGGTAAACCAATACTCCCAGATCAGAATGCCCGCGTCGGGCTCCAGGCTGTCTTGCACCGCATTTGATGCGACCCCCGGCAACCAGCCATGGCGAACGGCGCGGTCATTCGCACCTGACGTGTCACAAGGGCATACCGGCAGCTTCCATGGCCTCGAGCCAGCGGTCCGCAGCACCCGGGGCTGTCCACATGCCTGTGATGATCCCCCTTTCCCGCGACACGGTCCAGTTCGGGTTTTCTGCAACGAAGTCAGCCATTGACTGAACCGCCTTGTCCTGATTCCCAAGGCAATGATGAATGGCCGCAAGCGTTTTATTGGCAGCAACCGGCATCGTCGGTGCCGACTGGAATGTCGCAAGCGCCTGATCGCAGTTCTCCATCTGCCATTGGATCTTGGATTTCTCCCACTGAACGTCATGCCCATATAGCGGGTCAATGCGCTCTGATTCAGCGATCACCGCCAGGGCCTCCTCCGTTTCTCCGACATAGTTCAGTGCCTGCGCCAGCGCGTTGCGCGAAAAGAAGGCCGACGGGTTCAATTCGACTGCGCGACGGAATGCGACGGCCGCGGCCTCGACATCGCGGTTGAACATCAGGGCCCGACCCAATGCGTGATAGGCCATGAAGTTGTTTGGGTCGATTTCAACGCCCCGGCGCGCAAGATCGTACATCCTCTTTCGAGTCGCCTCTTCATCGCCTTCTATCCAACCAAAGCGTAATCCGATTCGAAGTGAGAGTGCCTGACCGAGATAGCCCCAGGCAGAGTCAGGATAATCCCTTAAAGATTGTTCCTGTTCCTCGATGTTTATCAAAAGGTTCTCGCGGTTGAAGTTCCGCACGATCCGGCTTTGTGCGGCGTTCGCGATCATCAACGCGCTGACGTCGCCTGCGGTCATCCGTGCTTCGGCCAAATCGACGACTCTGGCCCCAACCGCATTAGCGATTTTCCGGCTGATCAAACTGTTTGTCTTCAGCAACGCGTCAAGCGGAACGTCGAATTCGTCGGCCCAGATATGCGCCTCTGTGGATCCGTCAATCAATTGGGCCGTCGTTCGCAATCGCGTCCCGTCATATTGCTGGCTGCCTTCCAGAATAAAGTCAGCCCCAAGCTTGTCGGCAATTTCGGATATGCCAAGTCCGGAGTCGCGGAACTGGAAGCTTGAGCGCTGTGAAATCACCGATAGTTGCGGGTATCGAGCCAACGATGTGATGATATTCCCACTGACCGCGTCACTCAGATAGCCCTGGTGCGGTGGGGCACTAAAGTCTTCGAACGGAAGCACCGCGATCACCGGGGGCGTTGCATCGCTTGACCGGAATTGGAGCGCTAAAACAACCAAACCAATCACAATTGCCCCAGCGAGCAGCGTCCAAATTGTCATTCTTTCCAGTCGCGGTTTCCTTGATGGCGGTGTGGCTGACGCAGCAGTATCTGTGGCCAGCGACTGAGACCGTTCGTCTAGTTCCACCTTGAAAACATCCACTGGGACCGGAATATTTTTTAACTGCTGCGCCCCCATTGGCTCGAAACCCAGATCGAGCTTGCCTGTCACGTGATCAAAAACGGTTTGAGATACGCAAATTCCACCCGGTTCAGCCAGTCCTTCGATCCGCGCAGCAACATTGACGCCATCGCCATAAATGTCATCCCCATCGACCATGACATCGCCGACATTGATCCCGACGCGGAATCGAAGGCGCTCGTGTTCAGGTTCATTTTCTTGTGAAGCGGCAAGCGCGATCTGGACGTCTACAGCGAAGCTTACAGCATCAACCACACTCGCAAACTCAACAAGACTCCCGTCTCCCATTAGCTTGATGGTGCGACCATGGTGGGCTTTGATTCGCGGGTCGATCAAACTCCGACGAAGTTCTTTGAGCCTCGTCAGCGTTCCGCTCTCGTCCTTGCTCATGAGTTGGGCGTATCCAACAACATCAGCTGAAAGGATCGTCGTCAGTTTGCGTTCTTGATGGTCTTCATCCAATACACTGATCTCCGTTGCAACGAGCTTATCTCAAAGGACAGCAGCGCGTCGAGAGCGCAGGAGATCGCCCGACGGGTTGGGGTGACCTGACACAAGGGTGATGTCTGGACTGGGCTCTCAGCAAACTTTCGCCCTGCCAGAAAGGCATGGCGGCTGAATGCCCTTCACCCGCACTCCAAGTCAGGGCTTTGACCATGGAAGACGTATTGCCAGCGGCAAGCGCGGTGACGATCCAGAGTGGTTTCCCGATATAATTGGGCGTCTCAACGGGTAAGGTGTGTGAGGGGGTGTCCCGGTGACGCCCTGCCCATTTTGCAATCGGAACTGGAAAATACCCGTAGCATCTTGAACGGGAATCAGGTTTCTGAGGTTCGAATGCCCGTCATTGGACCAGGCCACGAGAGTCCCGCCGCGCCTTAGGCACGTTTTTCCCAGACCAATAGCGCAAAGCCGCCATGTGGTCGACTTCACGCAGATTCGAGCCCCGGAGAAAGGCGGCGATTGGGTTTACGGAACCAGGGGGCACTTCAAAACACCATACGGCCTTCCAGAAAAACTCATATTTTCAAAAGGAAGAAATGGTGGGTGATAAGAGATTTGAACTCCTGACATCTTCGATGTGAACGAAGCGCTCTACCACTGAGCTAATCACCCGTTGACAGGGCTAATACCGTTACTCCCCATCGTCCGCAAGGGGGCCGTTTGAAAGAATTTCTTCGGAACCCGTGCTTTGACGGACTTTGCAAATGATGACCTTGGTCTTGCCATTGTCGGCGGTGCGGTTGATCTTGACTTTGCCCAGCGGCGGCAGGTTCAATTCCCGCCCATCGGCCAATGTTTCGCCCAGGATTGCCAGTGCGGCTTCGATGGCCGGTTTGGCATCCCGTTTCTTCACGCCGGAGCGCTCGACAGCCAGGTCGACCAATTCCTTCTTTTTCATGTCCGGGTCGCTGACGATCGGATCGACCAGCTTGACAACTTTGGGTTCAATTTCTGGCGCGGCCTTGGGTACGGTACTGGCAGCTACGGCCGCCTTTGGGGCCTTTGTAGTGGCTGTTTTACGCGGTGCAGCGCGCTTTTTGCTTGTGGTCGTCATGCCTGCTCCTCAAGTTTTTTGATAGTTTCTATTTTTGAAACAGCCTACCCAAATTCCGCTCTCAAGTCCAATGGCGTTTCACAACATCCGGGTGCCAACGAAAAACGGGCGACCAGATCTGGTCGCCCGCCGTTCATATTTCAATCAGCCAAGGCAGCCGAAATATCAGTGTGCCGTTGCCCCGGCACCTTTGGTGCCACCTTCCAGAGACGCTTTGGCTGCGGCCGCTTCTTCCTCGGCCAGTTCATCCCATTCGATGGGTTCGGGCGTTTGGGTCAAAGCGTGCTTGAGAACCTCGGACACATGCGAGACAGGGATGATCTCCAGCCCTTCCTTTACATTGTCCGGGATCTCGGGGAGATCCTTTTCGTTCTCTGCCGGGATCAGAACGGTCTTGATCCCCCCCCGCAACGCGGCCAGCAGTTTTTCCTTGAGCCCGCCAATGGCGCTGGCATTGCCACGCAGGGTAACCTCGCCGGTCATGGCGATATCCTTGCGCACCGGAATGCCGGTCAGCACCGACACGATCGCCGTCACCATGGCCAAGCCAGCCGACGGCCCATCCTTGGGCGTGGCCCCATCGGGCACATGCACGTGAATGTCCAGCTTGTCGAACTTGGGCGGTTTGACCCCGATCTGGGGTGAAATCGACCGGACATAAGAGGATGCTGCCTCGATCGACTCCTTCATCACATCGCCCAGCTTGCCGGTGGTCTTCATCCGACCCTTGCCCGGCAGGCGCAGGGCTTCGATGCTCAGCAATTCGCCACCCACGCTGGTATAGGCCAGACCGGTCACAACACCGACCTGATCTTCCTTTTCGGCCAATCCATACCGGAACTTTTTGACGCCCAGGAATTCATCCAGATTGTCCGGCGTCACGGTGACCGCGTCCGTCTCTTTCTTGATGATCTTGGTCAGCGATTTACGCGCCACCTTGGCGATTTCGCGTTCCAGATTCCGCACGCCCGCCTCGCGGGTATAGGTGCGGATCATCTCGGACAGCGCCTCTTCGGTCAGTTCAAATTCCTTGGACTTCAGCCCGTGGTTTTTGACCTGTTTGGAAATCAGGTGCTGTTTGGCGATCTCGCGCTTTTCGTCCTCGGTATACCCAGCCAGCGGGATGATCTCCATCCGGTCCAGCAACGGGCCAGGCATGTTATAGCTGTTCGACGTGGTCAGGAACATCACATTGGACAGGTCATATTCGACCTCCAGATAGTGATCCATGAACGTGTTGTTCTGTTCCGGATCCAGCACCTCGAGCATGGCCGACGACGGATCGCCGCGGAAATCCTGACCCATCTTGTCAATCTCATCGAGCAGGATCAGCGGGTTCGTGGTTTTGGCCTTTTTCAGCGCCTGGATGATCTTGCCCGGCATCGACCCGATATAGGTCCGACGGTGACCGCGAATTTCGGATTCGTCACGCACTCCACCCAACGAAATGCGGATGAATTCACGCCCCGTGGCACGCGCCACGGATTTGCCCAAACTGGTCTTGCCCACACCGGGAGGGCCCACGAGACACAGGATCGGTCCCTTGAGCTTCTTCGAGCGCTGCTGAACGGCCAGATATTCGACGATGCGTTCCTTGACCTTTTCCAGACCATAGTGATCGGCATCCAGGATCTCCTGGGCCTTGTTCAGGTCCTTTTTCACGCGGGATTTGGTGCCCCATGGGATCGACAGCATCCAGTCCAGATAGTTGCGAACAACAGTGGCCTCGGCGCTCATCGGGCTCATGTTCTTGAGCTTTTTCAGCTCGCCTTCGGCCTTTTCGCGGGCCTCCTTGCTCAGCTTGGTCTCGGCAATCTTGGCTTCAAGTTCTGCAACTTCGTTGCCGCCCTCTTCGCCATCACCCAGCTCCTTCTGAATGGCCTTCATCTGCTCATTCAGGTAATATTCACGCTGGGTCTTTTCCATCTGCGTCTTGACACGGGTCTTGATCTTTTTCTCGACCTGCAGAACCGACATTTCGCCCTGCATCAGGCCATAGACCTTTTCCAGCCGTTCGCTGATGCTCAGGGTTTCCAGCAATTCCTGCTTGCGGTCGACTTCGATACCAATATGCCCTGCCACCAGATCGGCCAGCTTGGCCGGTTCTGTGGATTCCCCGACAGCGGCCAATGCCTCTTCGGGGATGTTCTTGCGCACCTTGGCATAGCGTTCGAATTCATCTGCAACCGTGCGCAGCAACGCTTCGGTCGTGGTGACATCACCCGGCATTTCGCTCAGAAATTCCGCACGTGCTTCAAAGAATCCGTCATTTTCCAGGAATTCGGTGATTTCGACCCGGGCCTGGCCTTCGACCAGAACCTTGACCGTGCCATCGGGCAGTTTCAACAGTTGCAGCACATTGGCCAAAACCCCGATCCGGTAAATCCCGTCGGCTGTGGGATCATCTTCGGAGGGGTCAATCTGGCTGGACAGCAGGATCTGCTTGTCATCGGCCATTACTTCTTCCAATGCACGCACCGATTTTTCCCGGCCCACAAAAAGCGGCACGATCATGTGCGGGAACACGACGATGTCGCGCAGCGGCAGCACGGGATAGGAGGCGTTGAGTGTCTCTTGCATACTCGGTCCTTGTCTTTGGCAGAACGATCCGGCCCCACATGTGCGGCAACCTGGTTCGTCCCCATTTTGGAACTTTTTATCTGGGGTGTTTCCGGCAGGTTTCAACCGGGCTCCCTTGGGTCGGCACCCACATTGACGTGTGATGCAGATGATCACAAGGGATGAAATCGCAACAGCACCCGTGTTTGGCACATGGGTACGGTTTCACCTTTCCCGGTTCATCCCCCCTGTCAGGCACGAAAACGTGGACAGGTCCGCCACGCCCGCACCGGGACGGGTCCCACTGGTGAACCCCACGCACCTTTGGCCCCCTGAACCTGTGGCGTTGCAGGCCTGCGGTCAGACGGCGCATGGCCCCCGGCGACCGCTCAGACAGGGTCTATATCGCCCTGCGCACGCCCCGCATGAAACTCTGCTTGCCACGCCTCAAAGGTTCCGGCCGCAATTGCATCACGCATTCCGGCCATAATATCCTGAAAATATTGCAGGTTATGCCAGGTCAACAACATACCGCTGATCATTTCATTGCTGCGGAACACATGATTCAGATAGGCGCGGGAATAGTTCTGACAGGCCGGGCAGCTACAGTTTTCGTCCAATGGGCGCGGGTCATCCATGTGGCGCGCATTCTTGATGTTGACCACACCGCGACGGGTGAACACTTGTCCTGTCCGGCCTGACCGGCTGGGCAGGACACAGTCCATCATGTCGACTCCGCGCGCAACCGCCCCCACGATGTCATCAGGCTTGCCCACGCCCATCAAATAGCGCGGCTTGTCCTGTGGCAAAAAGTCGGGGGCGTAATCCAGGCATTCAAACATGGCCTCCTGCCCTTCTCCGACCGCCAGCCCGCCAATGGCATACCCTTCGAATCCGATGTCGGTCAGCGCCTTGGCACTTTCTTCGCGCAGGTCCCGCTCCAACCCGCCCTGCATGATGCCGAACAGCGCGTGCCCCGGACGCTCCCCGAATGCCGCGCGGGACCGCTCGGCCCACCGCATCGACAGGCGCATGCTTTCGACGATGCGGTCACGATCCGCCGGCAGCGCGGGGCATTCGTCGAAACACATGACGATATCGCTGCCCAACAGTCGTTGAATTTCCATTGACCGTTCCGGCGACAGTTCGTGTTTGGATCCATCAATATGGGATTTAAAGGTGACCCCCTGTTCGGTCAGCTTGCGCAACCCGGCCAGCGACATCACCTGGAACCCGCCGCTGTCGGTCAGAATCGGGCGGTCCCAATTCATGAATTTGTGCAACCCGCCCAGACGGTCGATGCGTTCGGCCGTTGGGCGCAACATCAGATGATAGGTATTGCCCAACAGAATATCGGCCCCGGTCGACCGCACGCTCTCGGGCATCATCGCCTTGACCGTCGCTGCCGTGCCGACCGGCATGAAGGCCGGTGTGCGGATGTCGCCACGCGGTGTATGGATGACCCCGGTGCGGGCCTTGCCATCAGTGGCCTTGAGGTCAAAAGAAAAACGATTGGTCATGCTGGTGTCTCCGGAGCTTCGGACCGCGCGGGTTTGCCGCAAAGAGCCACACATTGCAAGCCATGCGACGCAAACACCGTTTCCCAGCCCCCCGACCGCACATCAGCCTTGAACATCCGGGCATTCCCCACCAAGTATATGGCATTACGTGTTTATTTTTGGAGCCCCTCATGACCGAAGAGCAGCTGATCGCGCTCGTTTCACAAAACGCCATTTACCTGCTGGGCGCAGTGTTTGTGATTGTTCTGGTTCTGGCCGGGGTGAAAATCGTCCCACAGTCCGAAAAATACGTCATTCAGCGGCTGGGACGCCTGCATTCCGTATTGGGGCCGGGGATCAATTTCATCGTGCCTTTGCTGGACAAGGCCGCGCATAAGATTTCCATTCTCGAACGACAGCTGCCCACAGCCAGCCAGGACGCCATCACCCGCGACAACGTTCTGGTTCAGGTCGATACGTCGGTATTCTATCGCATCACCGAACCTGAAAAGACCGTCTACCGAATCCGGGACGTGGATGCCGCCATCAAGACAACCGTGGCCGGGATCGTGCGGGCCGAAATCGGCAAGATGGATCTGGATGAAGTGCAGTCCAACCGCTCTCAGTTGATTTCGACCATCAAGTCCCTGGTCGAAGATGCCGTCGATGATTGGGGGATCGAAGTCACACGGGCTGAGATTCTGGACGTCAACCTGGATCAGGCCACCCGCCAGGCGATGCTGCAACAGCTGAATGCCGAACGCGCCCGACGCGCCCAGGTCACCGAAGCCGAGGGCGCAAAACGGTCGGTCGAACTGAACGCAGATGCCGAATTATATGCGGCCGAGCAAACCGCCAAAGCCCGCCGCATTCAGGCAGACGCCGAAGCCTATGCCACCCAGGTTGTTGCCAGGGCGATCAGCGAACACGGAATCGAGGCCGCCCAATATCAGGTCGCCCTGAAACAGGTCGAAGCGCTGAACACGTTGGGAGAGGGAAGCGGGTCGCAGACCATATTGGTCCCGGCCAATGCCCTGGAAGCCTTTGGTGACGCCTTTCGCATGCTGAAAGGAAACAAATGATGGATGTACCATTGTGGTCCGAATGGTGGCTGTGGGGGAGCGCTGCGCTAGTGCTGGGCATTCTCGAGATCCTCGCCCCGGGCTATATTTTTCTGGGGTTTGCGGCCGGGGCCTTGGCAGTCTGCGTGATGCTTCTGGCAGTTGGCCTTCAGGTTGGCCTGCCGATCCTGTTGCTGATCTTTGCCATTCTGTCGCTGATTGCCTGGCTGGTCATGAGACGCCTGTTTTCGCTGAAAAAGGGTCAGGTCAAATCCTTTGATCGCGACATTAACGACTGATGTCTGGACGTCCCCCAACCATTTCCCTATATAAACGCTCAGGAAACGTGAGTCCGAGGCCCGAATGACCAACTCCCCCGAACCGCTCGAAGGGACGCCGCTGATTGCGCCGTCTTCTGTGCACCACCCGCTGTATGAACAGGTGGTCGAGGCCTGCCGCACGGTGTATGACCCGGAAATCCCGGTCAACATCTTTGAGCTGGGTCTGATCTATACGATTGAGATCAATGATGAAAATGACGTCAACGTCGTGATGACCCTGACCGCGCCGGGATGTCCGGTTGCTGGGGAAATGCCGGGCTGGATTCAGGACGCGATCGAGCCTGTCGCTGGTGTGAAATCAGTGGATATCGCTTTGGTTTGGGAACCGCCCTGGGGCATGGAAATGATGTCCGACGAAGCCCGCCTGGAACTGGGATTCATGTGATCGGATGGATCGGATCCCGCACGCCAGCGTCATACCGGTGACAAACTGGTGACAAACCGGCCACGGAAATCCGTATCTGGCATGTATATTTTGCTGCGGCGCGTCACTGGGACTTGAGCCTGCCCCCTTGGGCTCCTAAATTGATCCTGAACAGGAGATCAACATGTTTGGCATTCCCGGCAAACAAGCCGTCACCATCACGCCGCGCGCGGCAGCCCAGATCTGCAAGCTGATGACCAAGGGCGGCCATGCCGGGCTGCGCATTGGTGTGAAAAAAGGCGGCTGTGCCGGCATGGAATACACCATGGAATATGTCGACCAGCCAGATCCGCACGATGAGATCGTGGAACAGGACGACGCGCGGGTCATGATTGCACCGATGGCACAAATGTTCCTGTTCGGTACAGAAATCGACTATGAAGTCTCGTTGCTGGAGGCCGGGTTCAAGTTCAACAACCCCAATGTCGCAGATGCCTGCGGATGCGGGGAATCGATCAGTTTCAAGGATGTCGCGCAGGGCTGATGCCGCTGCCCATCTCCGCTCCTGCTCCCCGCTCCATTCCCATATCCGCGCAGGCGGTACTCCCGCCCGTCGTCCAGCCTCCCAAAGGAGGCTTTCCTCCCGTTGGGCGTGGCGCTGCGCATCTTGCGCAGCGCCACGCCCACAGATGCAAGGGGCATTGGCGACAGCCAATGCATCGCAGCATCCCGGGAGCGTTTCGAACACCGCGCCTGCGACATGCAATTGCGCGTGCGCGCATCGAATGTTACCAGACATCAGGACTTCAGAAAGAGGCAGGATATGCGGCGTAAACTGGCGGCTGGAAATTGGAAGATGAATGGCGAGAGCACGGCCTTGGGCGAGCTCGAAAAACTGGCCACCGCCCACTCGGCACCAGGCGTGGATATCCTGATTTGCCCGCCCGCGACCTTGTTGCATCGTGCCGCCCAAACCGTTTCGGACAGTGCGATCGCAATTGGCGGACAGGATTGCCACCCCGCCCAGTCCGGAGCGCATACCGGTGACATCAGTGCCGATATGTTGCTGGATGCCGGTGCAACAGCTGTCATTGTCGGGCATTCGGAACGCCGCGAAAATCATGATGAAGGCGATGAACACGTACGAGCCAAAGCCCGAGCTGCGATAGACGCCGGTCTGCTCGCAATCATCTGTGTTGGTGAGAGCCTGGCCGAACGAGAGGCAGCCAATACGCTCGACATTATTGCCGGTCAATTGGCTGGATCCATCCCAGATATCGTCACGGGCGAAAACCTGGTCATTGCCTATGAACCGATCTGGGCCATTGGCACTGGCAAGGTGCCTACATTGGAACAGATCGGCGAAGTGCACGATTTCATCCGCGCCCGTCTGGAACGCCGGTTCGGTACCGGAGTTGGGCGGTCCGTGCGTCTGCTCTATGGCGGGTCGGTCAAGCCTGGAAATGCTGCCGATATATTTGCCGTTTCCAATGTGGACGGTGCCTTGGTCGGTGGCGCCAGTTTGAAGGCCGGAGATTTTTCCCCAATCATTCAGGCCCTTGAAACCATCGGTGCCTGACCCCTTCGAAGGCCAGGGGCACAAGAAAATTAGATAATTTTCTTGTCAAATTTCTTTCCAAGAAATTTGCACCACCAAAAGAAAACCGCTGCCCGGGAGACCCGGACAGCGGTTTTCTTTTTGACCTCGCCTTTGATCAATGGGTTATGATCTCAGGCCCCATCACGGCGTTGGGCAACACTGTGGATAGCCAAGGCACATAGGTCACCAGGATCAGGAAGACAAACAGCACCGCCAGGAACGGCAAAGCTGCGCGCACAACACTCATCATCGGCATCCCTGCGACCCCCGACGTCACGAACAGGTTCAAACCAACCGGCGGTGTGATCATTCCGATCTCCATGTTCACCACCATGATGATGCCCAGGTGAATGGGATCAATGCCCAATTCAATGGCGATCGGAAACACCAACGGTGCGACAATGACCAACAATCCCGACGGTTCCATGAACTGACCACCGATCAACAGGATCACATTGACAATCACCAGGAACATCACCGGACCAAAGCCCGCTGACAACATCGCATTGGCAATGGTCTGCGGCACCTGTTCATCGGTCAGAACATGCTTCAGGATCAGCGCGTTGGCGATGACAAACAACAAGGTCACCGTCAGCTTGCCCGCCTCAAACAGCGTGTGTTTGGTGTCGGGGTCAAAAAATGCAGTGATCAGCGCTTTGGGCTTCTTGATCAGCGGGATCTTGGGCTGACCTTCACCATTCGAAAGCGGCCCCATGTCCTTGTAGACGAAACACGCGATCACAAAGGAATAGACAGCCGCCACAGCCGCGGCTTCGGTCGGGGTAAAGATGCCCCCATAGATCCCGCCCAGGATGATCACGATCAGGAACAATCCCCAACCGGCTTCACGCGCCGAGGTGAAGATTTCTCCCCAGCCCAACCATTCGCCTTTCGGCAGATTCTTGACCTTGGCCATGATAAAGATGGTCACCATCAACATGACACCTGCAAGCAGACCGGGGATCACGCCTGCCAGGAACATCCGGCCCACTGACACTTCGACCGCAGCCGCGTAAACAACCATCACGATCGATGGCGGGATCAGGATGCCCAATGTGCCCGCGTTACAGATGACACCAGCGGCAAATTCCTTGGAATACCCGACCTGACGCATGCCCGCGATCACGATTGACCCGATGGCCACCACGGTTGCCGGGGACGACCCGGACAGCGCCGCGAACATCATGCAGGCAAAGACCCCTGCAATGGCCAGACCGCCGGGCAGATGCCCGACACAGGCGATGGAGAACCGGATGATCCGCCGTGCCACACCACCAGTGGTCATGAACGAAGAGGCAAGGATAAAGAACGGGATCGCCAGGAGGGTAAAGTGGCCCTCGAATGCTTCGAACAATGTTCCCGCGACCGAGGCCAACGAACTGTCCGAATAGATCAGCAGAAACAGGGTCGAACTGAGCCCCAGAGCCACAGCGATCGGCACCCCGATCAGCAGGAGGCCAATCACCATTGAAAATAGGAGGACGACATCCATCAGTTTTTCCCCTCATTCTGGGACCGGATTTCCTCCAGTTCATCTTCGACTTCGTGGCTGGCCACCATGCGATCCGTTTCGCCGCGCAGGATCTGCAGGGCCACCTGGCCAAAGCGGAACACCAACAGCAGCATCGACACCGGCAGCACCAGATACGGCACCACCTTGGGCAGCTTTTCATAGGCGTCGCCATAGTTGATCAGATCTTCGAGAAACCGCAGGAAACCAACCATGGGCACGTCCTGCACCTCGTAAAAACTCTGGCTGCGGGCCTTGAGATCCAGTCCAGTCGGGAACCAGCGCCCCGAGGTGGGCGGCAGGTCTGCAAACACCGCCCAATAGTCATAGGCCCCTTTCAGCAACAGCAGCGAAAACACCAGACAGCAGGTGACTGAAATCAACGCCAATACCCGGCGCGGTCCTGGTGTCAACATGTTCAGGATCGCATCGACCCCCAGATGGGCATGGGTCTTGACCGCATAGGATGCGCCCAAAAGCACCAGCCAGGCAAACAGGAACACGGTCAGTTCCAGGGCCCACAGAATGTTTGAATTGAAGGCGAAACGCGCCACGACATTGGCGAATGTGATAATTGTCATCAGGCCGATCAGCCCGGCGATCACCGTCTCTTCGATATGATTAATAAACCCGGACGGGCCGGTTTTTGCCCCCGACATCGCACGTGTCCCCGCTTGTTGATTGTCTGGAAAAGGTGGCACCTGTCGCAGGTGCCAAAGTGCACAGAGCGCGCCCAAGTTGCGCGCTCTGTGTCATCGGCGGGTTCAGAGGCCCGCGTTGATGGCCTGAGCGGCGTCGATATTGTCCTGGCCGACATCGCCCGAGAACTGCTCCCAGACCGGGCGCATGGTATCGACCCATTCCTGGCGCTGCTCGCCGTTCAGTTGACGGATTTCACCACCGGCTTCGACGATCGACTGTTTGGCGGCTTCGTTCACAGCAGTGGATTCGGCATTCCGCACCTGGGTGACTTCGCCCAGAATGGTCAGGAACTGGTCACGTACGGCCGGATCCAGGCTGTCGAGCCAGTCAACGCTGGTCACCACTAGGTAATCAATGATGCCGTGGTTGGTTTCGGTCACGCCGTCCTGCACTTCAAAGAACTTCTTGCCGTAGATGTTGGACCAGGTGTTTTCCTGTCCATCGACAACGCCCTGCTGCAGGGCACCATAGACTTCGGAAAACGCCATTTTCTGCGGGCTGCCCCCGATGGCTTCCATCTGTGCAACCAGCACATCAGACGATTGGACCCGGAATTTCAATCCATTGGCATCCGACGGAGACACCAGCGGCTTGTTGGCCGACATCTGTTTCATGCCATTGTGCCAATAGGCCAGACCCTGCAGGCCACGGCGCTGCATGCTGTCCAGCAGGGCCTGCCCGCTGTCCGACGCCTGAAAGGCATCGACGGCATCGACGTTCTTGAACATGAATGGCAGATCGAACAGACGGAACTGCTTGGTGAATTTCTCGAATTTCGACAGGCTGGGCGCGGCCAGTTGCACATCGCCCTGCAACATGGCTTCGAGCACCTTGTTATCATTGTACAACGTCGAGTTCGGGAACACCTCCATACAGGCGGTGCCGTTCATCTCTTCGTTGATGCGGGTCTCCAACAGCGATGCTGCGATCCCTTTGGGGTGTTTGTCTGTGTTGGTAACGTGGCTGAACTTGATCACGATCTCGCCGTCATCACAGGCGGCCTGTGCGGTGCCTGCAGTGATGGTCAATGCGGTTGCGATAGCCGTAGCAGTAAGAAATTTCATGGTTGCTCCTCCCAGAAGTGTCATGGTCGTCCCCTTGCCAGGCGGCAAAGGGCCTCGCCACCAAAATCACGATTTAGCGAGAACCGCTCAAGCTTCGATCCGCATTATCCCGAAATGGATGGAAAACCATTTATTTACAGCGATCTACCGGAATCCGAAAGAAGCGGGGCACATGCATGATACCGGGCCTGTGTGAAAATCCGCACAGGTGTTTTGCAGCTTGTGCGGATTTTCGCACAGGCCACTTCCTGCCCCCGGTCTGTCAGAATCACCACATCTCGCCTTTGGCCTGGCTGTCCTTGGCCACGGGCCGCCAGGCCCAAGGCCCATGGGGCCGCATCTGTTGATGCGGCGTCGGGGTGCCGGAGGCCCCGGCGACCTGCCGCGTCAGCGCCGATAGTCCTCGGGGCGAATGCCATACCGGGCCAGCTTGTCATAAAAGGTCTTGCGCGGCAGTTTCAGCGCCTCGGCGGCCGCAGTCGCCCGACCATTCTGGCGCCCCAGAGCCGCGATCAACAACGAGCGTTCCACCTGGGCCATCTGTTCCGACAGCCCCAGATCCTGCGCCTGTCCGACTTCCTCGGGCATCCCCAGCACAAACCGCATCGCTGCCGACATCAGCGACCGTGCATTGCCCGGCCACTCCTGCGCCATCAAAGCGACCAGATGGTCGGGTGTGACTTCTGGTGTATCAATCCCTGCCTGTTCGGCGGCCTGCGCCACATAGTGGCGAAAAATCACCGGGATATCCTCGCGCCGCTCTGCCAGCGACGGGATCCGCACCCGCATCACATCCAGCCGATAAAACAGCTCGGCATGAAAACCGCCCTGTGCAACCAGCTCGGACAGATCCGTGGTGGTACCGGCAATAACCCGGGTGCCCGCCCCCCGCTCCAGTCGCTCCAACACCGTGTATTGCGTCGCCGTTGGCATTGCCGAAACATCGTCCAGAAACACCGACCCGCCCGCGCCTTCCTCACACAGGGCGGCAAACCCCTTGTCCGTCATCCCTGCCGCAGAGCGTTTGACAAACGGCCCCTGCCCCACGGGCGACATCAGATGAACCACCTCTGCCACCTTTGAAATACCGCTGCCCGAGGGGCCGATCACCAAAACCTCTGCCCCGGTCGGGGCGACGCTGCGCACCCGCGCCCGCAGGTCATCGGCCTGTTGCGAAACCCCGAACAACAGCCGCGCCGCCGGATCCCCGCTTTCCAGCTGACGTTTCAACTGGCGGTTTTCCAACACCAGCGACCGGGTCTTGAGCGCGCGTTCCAGAACCGCCAACAGATCCGCAGACGCGCAGGGTTTTTCCAGAAAATCAAACGCCCCCTGCCCCATGGCCCGCACCGCCATCGGAATGTCGCCCTCGCCGGTCAACAGGATCACCGGCAGCTCTGCATCCTGAGCATGGGCATACTCCAGCAAATGGAACCCGTCCCGCCCCGGCATCCGGATATCGGACACGATCACCCCGTCAAACCCCGACGTGATCAAATCCTTGGCCGCCACAAACGACCCGCTGGTGATCGCTTCCAGATCGGCCAATTCCAGCGTCTGGCCCAATGCCTCGCGGATATCGGCGTCATCATCCACCACCAGAACCTTGCGCGTCATGCGGCTTTCTCCTCGGACCAGTATTCCAATTCGACGGTGAACACCGCCCCGCCTCCGGGCGCGTTTACGCCGCCAATCTTGCCGCCAAAGCTTTGCACCAACCCATAAGAGATCGACAGCCCCAAACCCATGCCTTCCGATGATCCCACCGCCCGCGTCGTATAGAACGGCTCAAAGATCTTCTCCGGATCGGCAATACCGGGACCCGTGTCGCGCACGGTCACGCTCAGCCGGTCACCCGTGTCCAGTGTCACGCTGATGCGTTTGTCCGCCCGCCCCACCATGGCGTCGGCGGCATTGTTGATCAGATTGACAAACACCTGCACCAGACGCACATCGCCGCCCCAGGCAAACACCGGGCCCATTGGCGGTGTCCACTCCAGCGTCACCGCGTCACTGCGCAGCCGCGCTTCGGTCAATTCCGTGGCTGTGGCAATCACCTGCACCAGATCCACCTTGCCCATGGGTTCGCTTTCATTTCGGGCAAAGGCACGCAGGTTTTTAATAATCCGCGCCATCCGTGCGGCCATTTCGGATATCCGCCCCAGATTTTCGCCTGCCTTGCCGGTCTTGCCCCGCTGCATGAACGCCATGCCATTGTCTGCAAACTGTTGAATTGCCATCAACGGCTGGTTCAGCTCATGGCTGATCCCGGCCGACATTTGACCCAACGCGCTCAATTTGCCCGCCTGGACCAATTCGGCCTGGGCCTGTTTCAGGGCGGCTTCGGCCTCCCTGCGTTCGCCAATCTCGCGGCGCAGCTGTTCGTTGGCCACCGACAGGGCCCGTGTGCGCTCATGCACTCTCCCCTCCAGCGCGGCATTGACCTCGGCCAATGCCCGGCGTCGCTCCGTGGTCATGTATAACATCGCACCAAAGGCCAGAAACACAGCGCCCAGCGCGGCAGCCTGCAACCAGGCGATCCGACGCGCCGGCGCAACATCGACCAGGATTTCGCCCACCATGCCGATCACCGGCAGATCGACCGCCTGATGCAACCCGGTCCGGGGCAGATAGGGTCCCCACCCGAGCTGCCAGATCTCATGCCCTCCAACACGCCAAGCGCGAAATTCCGGGGGCTCACCATCACCGGGAACCAATCCCCCTCCTGCCTGCGGGCGGTGCCAAAACAGCAATTCCGACCGGTTCGAGATGAACACTTCGTTCCGGTCATCGGTAAAAAACACGGCAGGCAACGACCCACGCCATGTCTGTTCCACGTCTTCGACATCCGCCGTCACAACCACAACGCCGCGCACCGCGCCGTCCGGTTCAAACACCGGCGACGCATAGACATAGGCGCGCCGACCCGGCGACCCAAAGATCCCGTGTTCGCTCCCCAGTGCCCCGTGCATCGCCCGTTGGAACGCAATGGATCGCGACACATCCGCCCCTGACACCTGTTGCGCGGCGACCAGAACCCGCCCCTGCGCGTTGGCAAACGCCACATCCAGCGCGCCGGTCTTGTCCGCAACTTCCACCAACAGGGCCTGCGCCGTTGCACGCCGGGCCACATCGTCTTGCAGGCCTTGCAGGCCCGGATGATCCGCCATCAAAACGGCCAGTTCCTGATACACCTGCAACTGGGTCGACAACCGGTCACTGGCCAGCGCCAGATCCGCCTCGGCCTGCAACGCCAGTTGATCCAGCGCCTGGCGATACCCATAGGACCAGACAGCGCCGGTTATGCCCGCCATGATCAGGGCGAACCCCAGAACGATCCATCGTCTATGCCATCGAAAATCAGTCATGGATCGAACCGTACCAAAGCCGCCCTTGCATTGACCAGTGCGTCCGCGCAAATGTCGCGCCATGAAAACCATACGCCAATCCCCGCTTGATCCTGAATTCGTCCAGAATCCCTATCCGTTCTATGCGGCGACACGGGCGCAGGGGGGACTGCAGTTTTGGGAAGATTACGGGATGCCGGCCGCCTTCAAACATGCCGCCGTGCATGTTTTGTTGCGGGACCGGCGGCTGGGGCGCGAAGTTCCGCCCGAACTCAGACAAGCTGCCCCCGATCACCTCAAACCGTTCTATGACGTCGAAGACCACTCGATGCTCGAACTGGAGCCTCCCAGCCACACACGATTGCGCAAACTGGTGCTGCGTGCCTTTACCTCGCGCGAAGTCGAAGCGCTGAAGCCGGGGCTCGAATCCCTGTGCCACCAGTTGATAGATCAATTTTCTGATGCCCCCTTTGATCTGCTGGATGCCTATTGCGTTCAGATCCCCGTCATCGCCGTCTGCCGCCTCTTGGGCGTGCCCGAAACCATGGCCCCGCAGGTTCTGGAGTGGTCGCACGCCATGGTGGCGATGTATCAGGCGCGCCGCTCTGAGGCGATCGAACACCAGGCCGGACAGGCGGCAGCGGCATTTTCCGGCTATTTGCGCGACTATATTGAACAGCGTCGCACAGACCCGCGCGATGACCTGATCACCCGCCTGATCGCAGCCACAGAAGACGGTGACCGGTTGTCCACGGACGAATTGATCTCGACCTGCATCCTGCTGCTGAATGCCGGGCACGAGGCGTCGGTTCATGGCTTGGGCAATGGCGTCAAAACCCTTCTGGAACATGGTCCGGACCCGGTCTGGCTGACCCCCGAAGCAATAGAGAACACGGTCGAGGAAATCCTGCGCTTTGATCCGCCCCTGCATATGTTCACCCGCTATGCCTATGAGGACGTCGACATCTTTGGCCACACGTTGAAACGCGGCGATCAGGTGGCTCTGCTGCTGGGCGCGGCCAATCGCGACCCGGCCGTCTGCGACGATCCGGATGACTTTGACCCGACCCGCCGCGCCAAAACCAATGTTGCCTTTGGTGGCGGATTGCATTTTTGTGTCGGGGCACCGCTGGCCCGTCTCGAACTGCAGGTCGCCCTGCCGATCCTGTTTGACCGCTGCCCCGGTCTGCGTCTCGCCGCCGCCCCCCGTTACAGCAACACCTATCACTTTCACGGACTGTCCCGGCTGATGGTTTCAACCACATAATTCTTGGGCGGTGCCTCGGTGCAGCTTGAACAACAGCATGCGCAAGCACACCGCTGGGTCGCGCCCGCCTCTTGGGTCTCGGGGCAGCCTCGGCAGGGTCAGGCTTCGATGGGCAGCATGGTTGTGGATTTGATTTCCTCCATCGACAACAACGCGGTGACATTATGCACCCGCACCTCGGAAATCAGCGCCTGATAGAATTTGTCATAGGCCCGCGCGTTCTGCACCCGCACCTTGAGGATATAGTCGATATCCCCCGCCAACCGGTGTGCTTCCTGGACCTCGGGTCGGTCACGCAACGCTTTGAGAAACCGCGACTGCCAATCCGCCTCATGTTCCGATGTTCGGATCAGAACAAAGAAACAGGCCTCGAATCCCAACGCCTCGGCATCCAGCACCACAGTCTGCTGTCCAATCACCCCGCCATCGCGCAATTTGCGGATTCTGTTCCACACCGGGGTCTTGGAAGACCCCACCTGTTTGGCGATTTCGTCCAGCGATTGCCCCGCATCGCGTTGCAGCTCCGCCAAAATTTTCCGATCCGTGGCGTCGATCCGTACCGTCATTCTCGTATTCCTCAGTTTTCAGGACCAACCCATCCGATTTTCCAATCACCTGGAACAATCATCCTTATTTGGATCGGCATATAGCGATTTGGTGGGAATATTTCCTATATAGTACCGCAAGTCAAACACAGGAATCGGAGCATGGCCATGACCGCCACAGGAACAGACATTTCGACAACCGCGCCGACCCGGGCCGGATTGTCCTGTCTGTGTGCCGGTCAGGTCGCGTTTGTCGGCTCTGGCCCCGGTGATCCGGATCTGCTGACCGTCAAGGCGCTGCGCGCGCTTCAGGACGCGGATGTGATCCTGTTTGATCGTCTGGTCAGCGACGAGATCCTGGCCCTGGCCGGACCGGACGCGGCGTTGGAAAATGTCGGCAAGGAGGGGTTTGGCCCCCAGATCAGCCAGGACGACATCTGTGCCCGCCTGGTGGTTCATGCCCTGGCCGGCAAAAAGGTCGTGCGTCTGAAGTCGGGCGACCCCACCATCTTTGGCCGTCTGGACGAAGAGCTCACCGCGGTCGAAGCCGCCGGGATCGGGTTCACGATCGTGCCCGGCATCACCGCCGCATCGGCTGCCGTGGCCGGGATTGGTCAAAGCCTGACCCAACGTGGGCGCAATTCATCCGTGCGGTTCCTGACCGGCCATGATGTCCAGGGCTTTGCCGATCACGATTGGGTCGCGCTGGCGCGTCCGGGCGCAGTTGCCGCCATCTACATGGGCAAGAAATCCGCCCGCTTCGTTCAGGGCCGCCTGATCATGCATGGCGGTGATCGCACCACGCCTGTGACCGTGATCGAAAACGCATCTCGCCGCGATCAGCGGGTGCTCGAGACAACCCTGGGCCATCTGGCCAACGATCTCGCCGAGGCCCGCTTTGACGGTCCGGCGCTCACTTTTCTGGGACTGGCCCCACGCGCAAGCGTCGCCGCCCTCACCGATCTCAAGATGGAGCTTGCATAATGGCCCGCGCATTCACCCCAAAAGTCGTCACCGCCAACGATCTGATCGAAGGCGATGTGATCTATATGACGGCCGATGACAGCTGGACCCGCAATCTGGCCGAGGCCGAATTGATCACTGACGAAGCCGATGCACAGATCCGTCTGCTGGACGCGCAACGTCAGGCCGTGCGCGTCGTTGGTGCCTATCTGGCCGATGCCAAACCGGGGCTGAACGGCCCGGAACCCACCCACTTCCGCGAAGATTTCCGCCGCACCGGCCCTTCGAACTACGCCCACGGCAAGCAGGAGGCGCAAGCCAATGTATAAGTACAACGACTTTGACAGCGCCTTTCTGGCCGAACGCAACGCTCAGTTCCGGGCCCAGGTCGCACGCCGCATCGACGGCTCGCTCACCGAGGACGAATTCAAACCCCTGCGCCTGATGAACGGCCTGTATCTGCAGCTGCACGCCTACATGCTGCGGGTCGCGATCCCCTATGGCACCCTGAATTCGGCCCAGATGCGCCAGCTGGCGCTGCTGGCCGAAAAATGGGACAAGGGGTATGGCCATTTCACCACCCGTCAGAACATCCAGTACAACTGGCCCAAACTGACAGATGTCCCGGACATGCTGGACGCGCTGGCCGACGTCGAACTGCACGCCATCCAGACGTCGGGCAACACGATCCGCAACACCACTGCCGATCATTTCGCCGGGGCTGCTGCCGATGAAATCGAAGACCCCCGCCCGATTGCCGAGCTGATCCGCCAGTGGTCCACCGACCACCCGGAATATCAGTTCATGGGGCGCAAGTTCAAAATCGCCGTCTCCGGTGGTGAAAAGGACCGCGCCGTGACCAAGGCGCACGACCTGGCGGTGCGCGTTGTGCGCAATGACGCCGGTGAAATCGGCTATCAGATCCTGATCGGTGGCGGGTTGGGTCGTACCCCGATGATCGGTCAGGTGCTGCGCGACTTCCTGCCGCGCGAACAGCTGCTGCCCTATATCGAAACCGTGGTTTCGGTCTGGAACCAAATCGGGCGGCGCGACAACAAATACAAGGCCCGGATCAAGATCACCGTGCACGAATTGGGTCTCGAAACCATCCGCGCCAAGGTCGAAGAACGCTTTGCGCTGATCCTGCCCACCTATAGTGGCGCGGACCAAGAGCTGTTTGCTGAAATCAGCGCGCATTTCACACCGCCGGAATTCCGCAAGGGGTCAACCGATGCCTATTCCTGGGCCTATGACGCCGATCCGGTGTTCCGGTCCTGGGCGGACACCAACCTAAGCGAGCACCGCGACGCCGATCATGCGATCGTCACCATTTCGATCAAGGCCCACGGTCAGACTCCGGGTGATGCATCCGCCGATCAGATGCGGGTGATGGCCGATCTGGCCGAACAATACGGCTATGACGAATTGCGCATCAGCCACGAACAGAACGTGATCCTGCCGCATGTGCATAAATCGGACCTGCCGGCGATTCATGCCACGCTCAAAGAACACGGGCTGGGCACGGCCAACATCGGCCTGATCAGCGACATCATCGCCTGCCCCGGCATGGACTACTGTGCCCTGGCAACCGCACGCGCCATTCCCGTGGCCCAGCAGATCGCGCTCCGGTTTGACGAATTGAAGCTCGAGCATGACATCGGGCATCTCCAGATCAAGATCTCGGGCTGCATCAACGCCTGTGGTCACCACCATGTAGGCCACATCGGCATTCTGGGGCTGGATCGCGCCGGCGTGGAAAACTACCAGATCACCCTGGGCGGCGACGCCACCGAAAACGCGGCCATTGGCACGCGCACCGGTCCCGGCTTTGCCTATGATCAGATCGTTCCGGCGATCGAACGCATCGTCTATGCCTATCTGGATCTGCGCGACAACGCCGACGAAACCTTTCTGGAAACCTATACCCGCGTTGGGATGGATCCGTTCAAGACAGCCCTCTATCCAGAAACCCAGAAGAAAGTGGCGTGAACACGATGGTATTGATCCAGGATCACATCGCAGCGCCCGATCCGCAGCGCCCGGACGATCCGGCGCTGGTCCAGAAGGTGGCCGAGCTGAACGACAGGTTCCGCCACCATTCCGCCACCTCGGTGATGCAGGGGGCGTTGGAACATGCGGGCCATGTGGCGCTGGTGTCCAGCTTTGGGGCGGAATCGGTGGTGCTGTTGCATATGGCAGCGGTCGTTGACCAGATGACCCCGGTCCTGTTCATCGACACCCAGTTGCTGTTCACCGAAACGCTGATCTACCAACAGGACGTCAGCGAACGTCTGGGGTTGCGGAACGTTCAGGTCATCACCGCCGACGATATCGCCCAAAAGGACCCTTATGGGGCATTGCGGCTCAGCGATACCGACGCCTGCTGTGCCCTGCGCAAGACCGCGCCGCTGCAAAACGCGCTGAACGGGTTTGACGGCTGGATCACCGGACGCAAACGGTTTCAGGCCGGCACCCGCGCCACGCTGGACTTCTTTGAGGTCGAAGAAGGCAACACTGGCCGGATCAAGGTCAACCCGCTGGCCCATTGGGCCCCCGAAGACGTGCGTGCCTATATGGAAGAAAACCGCCTGCCCCGTCACCCTCTGGTGGCCCAGGGGTATCCCTCGATCGGCTGTGCCCCCTGCACATCTCCGGTCAAGGAAGGCGAAGACCCCCGCGCCGGGCGTTGGCGCAACCAGAACAAGGTCGAATGCGGCATTCATTTCGTGAATGGCAAACCCGTCCGCACAGGAGCAGATCAATGACTGTACTCGTAACTGATACGGGCTTTGGCCCGGATACCTGGAAAGGTGACTTTGACGCCGCCAACGCGCTGGACCTGACCTCGGATGCAGACCCGGCCCAGGTTGTCGGCCAGCTGGATGGCGTCGATATGGTCCGAGTGGCCTTTCCGTCGTTTGCCGATGGCCGCGGTTTTACCATCGCGCGCCAGCTGCGCCTGGCTGGCTATCAGGGTCGCCTGCGTGCCCAGGGCCACGTGATTTCCGATCAATATGCCATGGCGCGCCGCTCCGGCTTTGACGAAGTCGAGATCAGCGATGATCTGGCCACCCGCCAGCCCGAAGATCAGTGGCTGGCGCGCGCCAATTGGCAGGACCACAACTATCAGGCGCGCCTGCGCGGCCGCGCCGCCAAATAGACCACCGCTCACCGGGACTTGCCCACTCCCCCCGCGCAAACCTGGTTCCCCTGCGTCAGTAGGGAACCGGGTTTGCGCAATTGGTGCTTTCCCTGACCTATGTCAAAGATTAATCTGAGGTGCCGGTTATTCAGACTGGCAGATGCAACCGATGAACGAGATTACGCCCGTGACCGAAGCCGCAACAGACGTCAAACCCGTCAAAGCCGTTCCCACCCTGCCCGATGCACAGACCGTGACAGAGGTACAGCATTACACGGACCGGCTGTTCCGGTTTCGCTGCACGCGGCCTGCGTCGCTGCGTTTTCGGTCCGGTGAATTCGTGATGATCGGCCTGATGGGCGACCCCGACCCGAAAACAGGCAAGCAAAAACCGCTGCTGCGCGCCTATTCCATCGCCTCGCCCAGCTGGGACGAGGAAATGGAGTTCTATTCGATCAAGGTCGAAGACGGCCCGCTGACCTCGAAATTGCAGCACATCAAGGTCGGCGACGAAGTCATCCTGCGCCCCAAACCTGTCGGCACCCTGGTGCATGACGCGCTGATCCCGGGCAAACGTCTGTGGTTCTTTGCCACCGGCACCGGCTTTGCCCCCTTTGCCTCGCTGCTGCGCGAACCGCAGACCTACGAGGATTACGACGAGGTCATCATCACCCACACCTGCCGCACCGTGGGCGAGCTGACCTATGGCCGCGAGCTGATCGAAGGGCTGAAGGAAGACGAGCTGCTGAACGAAGTCATCGGCGAAGGCTTCTGGAAGAAGATCAAATACTATCCCACCACCACCCGCGAAGAGAGCCCCAAGATGGGCCGGATCACCGATCTGATCAACTCGGGCGAAGCCTACAAGGATCTGGGCGTGGCCCCGCTGTGCCCCGACAATGATCGCGCCATGATCTGTGGCAACCTGGCGTTCAATCTCGAACTCAAGGCCATGCTCGAAGCTGCCGGTCTCGAAGAAGGTGCCAATTCCAAACCCGCGCAATATGTTGTGGAAAAGGCGTTTCTGGACTGATCCCGATCACATCCCACCACACCAGGCCGCGCTTTGTCCAAAGCGCGGCTTTTTGTTTTGGTTCCGGGCGCTTTGACGCTTGCCCCGCCCACTGGGATGAATTCGCGCTCCCGACACCGCTTCGGCGCGCAAATACGGGGCTTTGGGCAATATGTCTGCTTGAATTACCCAACTCGGGGCTCCATACCCGCTATATCACTTGAATCACCTGTCCGGGGGCGATACCTTCCGGGCACTTTCATGTAATGACAGAAGGATAACAGTCATAGCCCGCAGACCTCACAATGCGCCGCCGCAACGCGACACCGGCCCGCGCACGAACGAAAAAATCCGCGCCTCCGAAATCCGCCTGATTGGTGCGGACGGAGACAACGTCGGAGTTGTTCACCCCGCTAAAGCTATGCAACTGGCCGAAGAGGCCGGACTGGATCTGGTTGAAATCTCGCCCAATGCCAACCCGCCCGTGTGCAAGATCATGGACTATGGCAAGTTCAAATATGAACAACAAAAGCGCGAGAGCGAAGCACGTAAAAAGCAGAAGATCATCGAGGTCAAGGAAGTCAAATTCCGGCCCAATACCGATACGCACGACTACGAAGTCAAGATGCGCAACGTCTTCAAATTCCTTGAAGGCGGGGACAAGGTGAAGGTCACTCTGCGGTTCCGGGGGCGCGAAATGGCGCACCAGAACCTGGGTCGCGAGCTGTTGGAACGGGTTGCCGAAGACATCAAGGAAATCGGCAAGATCGAAAACATGCCCAAAATGGAAGGCCGTCAGATGATTATGATGATCGGCCCGCTGCCGGCAAAATAACCCGGTGCCCGCTTTGGGGCTGACTATTTGCGCCCCCTCCGCTTGATTGCGGTGGGGGCGTAGTTATTTTGATGCCAGTTGGTTGACGCAGGAAAGAGGGATTGGTCCTATGTGGGAAGAACGGTATTCGGCCGCGGAAGATTATGTTTTTGGAACGGCTCCTGCCCTGTTTCTCACGGATCATGCAGACTATTTGAAACCCGGCCTGTCGGCCCTGGCCGTTGCTGACGGCGAGGGGCGAAATTCGGTCTATATGGCCGAACGGGGGCTGACCGTCACCGCATTGGAATTCGCCCCGACCGCCATCGCCCGCGCCCGCACCCTGGCCGCCGAGCGCAATGTCTCTGTCGATTTTCAGCAGTCCGACATCCTGCGGCGCGATTGGGAGGCGGACGCCTATGATCTGGTGGTTGGCGTCTTTATCCAGTTCGTCGGCCCCGATGATCGCAAGACCCAGTTTGACGGCATGAAACACAGCACCAAACCCGGCGGTTTGATCCTTCTGCACGGCTATACGCCCAAACAGCTCGAATTTGGCACAGGCGGCCCCCCGTTTGGCGAAAACATGTACACCGAAGACCAACTGCGCGCAGATTTCAGCGACTGGGAGATCCTCGAATGCCGCGCCTATGAACGCGAAGTTCAGGAAGGGCGCGGCCATTCCGGCATGTCAGCCCTGATTGACCTGGTCGCCCAAAAACCGGGCTGACGCCACCAGGCTCGCCCAACTGTACCGCTGATCCTGACGGCCACGGGCCTATGGATGATCCGGGGGCGTTTGACCTGGCTTTCTGCGGGTGGTGTGGCGCAGCCGATGGTGCGCGACGCCGCCGCATTTGGCCCTGCTGTGCCCGCCTCACATGCCTGCATCACAGATGTGCCGATCACGATCCAAATAGGACGCCAATGATCTTCGGATACCCCACCCTCTGTGTCGCACAGCGTCTTTTGGCCGGTCACGCCACGACCTTGCGACATCCCTGATCCCTGACAGTGCAGGCGACCCGACCGATCTCTCGACACACACGCACAGGCCCCGACGCAGGATACTGGAACCTGTGTCGGGGCCTGTGTCGGGGCCTGTGTCTGAACCTGTGTCTGAGCCTCTCGGTGCGTAACCGGGATTACCCTGCAGCAGCGACCGCGCGTTTGGTCAGCACCGCAACCAGATGCGCGCGATACGCTTTGGACCCATGCAGATCCCCGATCATGGCATCACTGTCCACTGACAACCCATCCAAAGCATCCGCCGAGAAATTGGCGCTCAGCGCCGCTTCGGCCTCGCCCCAACGAAAGACCCCATCTTCGGATGCACCGGTGACCGCAACCCGCACACCGTCCCCATATCTGGCCACAAACACACCAACCAGCGCAAATCGGGACGCGGGCTGTTCGAACTTCTGATAATTCGCAGCCTCAGGAACCGGGAAACTGACAGACGTCACAATCTCTCCCTCTTCCAGCGCGGTTTCAAACAGACCCCGAAAATAGTCATCCGCTGCAATTTCCCGCGCATTGGTGACAATGGTTGCCCCGGATGCCAGCGCCGCCGCCGGATAACAGGCCGACGGGTCATTGTTGGCCAGCGATCCGCCAATGGTGCCACGGTTGCGCACGGCCGGATCCCCGATATTGCCCGCCAGATCGGCAAGTGCCGCATATTGCGCCCCGGCCTCGGCCGCAACGACCGCATGAGGGGTTGCTCCCCCGATGACAACCGACCCACCGCGATGGGCCACGCCTTTCATCTCGTCAATTCCGCTCAGCGACACCAGCTTTGCCGGGCTGGCCAGCCGCTGCTTCAGGGTGGGGATCAATGTCTGTCCCCCGCCCAGCGCCTGCGCGTCCTCACTGCCCAGCGCGGCCACCGCATCGGCGATAGTGGCGGGTTTCTCAAACTCGAAATTATACATTTCGTCCTTCCTTTCCTTCCGAAGAGAACGGGTCCGCCTCTTCATCTGGCCAAAAATATCCCAGGGGGTCTGGGGGACTGGTCCCCCAGCCTTGGATTGGGCGGGGCAACGCCCTGCCCCCCTCAACTCAGCCCTGCATAGCCTCCCAAACACGGCCCGGCGACATCGGCATATCGATGTGGTCCACCTTGTGACCGCCCGACTGCAAGGCATCGATCACCGCATTGACCACCGCAGGCGGCGATCCGATGGCCCCGGCCTCGCCACAGCCCTTGACGCCCAAGGGATTGTGGGTGCACGGCGTCTGGCTGGAATGATCCACCGTATAGAATGGCACATCATCGGCCCGCGGCATCGCGTAATCCATGTAGGAGGCGCTCAGCAGTTGACCGTTTTCGTCATAGACACAGTTTTCCAACAACGCCTGACCAATCCCCTGGCCAATGCCACCATGCACCTGGCCGTCGACGACCATCGGGTTGATGATATTGCCAAAATCATCCGCTGCCGCAAACCGTTCCACCGTCACCTTGCCGGTATCGGGGTCCACTTCGACCTCGCAGGCATAGGCCCCGGCGGGGAAGGTAAAGTTGGCCGGGTCATAAAACGCGGTCTCCTCCAGCCCCGGTTCGATATCTTCCAACGGGAAGTTATGCGGCACATAAGCGGTCAGGGTGACATCCCCCCAGGCCACCGATTTATCGGTGCCCGCAACGGTGAACTGACCATCCTTCAGCTCGATGTCCGCGTCGGACGCTTCCAGCAGATGCGCGGCGATCTTCTTGGCCTTGTTGATGATCTTTTCGGTTGCCCGCACCATGGCCGATCCACAGACCGCAAGCGAGCGCGATCCATAAGTGCCCATGCCAAACGGGATTTTTGACGTGTCGCCATGGACGATCTCGATCTGGCTTTCGTCAATGCCGATCATTTCGGCCACCACCTGGGGGAATGTAGTCTCATGCCCCTGCCCGTGGCTGTGGGCCCCGACCATGACGCTGATCGATCCGGTGGCGTTCACCCGCACCGTTGCCGCATCATACAGCCCCGCCCGTGCGCCCAGCATACCAACGATGTTGGACGGCGCGATACCGCAGGCTTCGATATAGCAATTGATGCCCAGGCCCCGCAGCTTGCCGTTTTTGGCGCTCGCGGCGCGACGCGCATCGAACCCGGCAAAATCGGCTGCCACTTCCAGCTTGTCCATGGTGCCATTGTAATCGCCAGTGTCATAGGTCAGCGCAACGGGCGTGTCATAGGGGAACTGGGTGACAAAATTCTGCCGCCGCAGCGCCACCGGATCCGCTCCCAGTTCGCGTGCGGCCTTGTCGATCAGCCGTTCAATCTGGAACGTCGCCTCGGGGCGTCCGGCACCACGATAGGCATCAACCGGCACCGTGGTGGTGAACACCGCCTTGACGTTCACCTGAACGCAGGGGGTTGTATAGTTCCCTGCCATCAACGTGCCATGCAGCCATGTCGGCACCGAAGACGAGAACGTCGACAGATAGGCCCCCATATTGGCCATTGTATCCGTGCGCAGCGCGGTAAAGTTGTTGTCCGCGTCCAGCGCCAGTTGGATCTTGGTCACGTGATCGCGCCCCTGCGCATCCGACATAAAGGCCTCAGAGCGCGACGCGGTCCATTTGACGGGGCGGTTGATCGCCTTGGCGGCAAAGGTCACCGCCGCTTCTTCGGCATAGTGGAAGATTTTGGTGCCAAAACCACCGCCCACATCCGGAGCCACGACACGCACCTTGTGTTCGGGCAGCCCGAGGACAAAGGCGCACATCAGCAACCGGATCACATGCGGGTTCTGGCTGGTGGTATAAAGTGTATGTTCGTCCGTGCCCCGACTGTAATCGCCAACGGCCACCCGCGGCTCCATCGGGTTGGCCACAAGGCGCTGGTTCACCAGCTCCAGCGTGGTGACATGGGCCGCATCGTCAAACGCCTTTTGCACCACGTCATTGTCGGTCTCCCCCAGCACCCAATCATAACACAGGTTCGAGGTCAGATCGTCGTGCACCTTGGTGGCACCATCGGCCAGCGCAGCGGCCATATTGACCACGGCCGGCAATTCGTCCAGATCCAGGTCGATGGCCTCGGCCGCATCGCGGGCCTGCTCCAGGCTGTCGGCAATGACCATGGCAATCGGATCGCCCACATGGCGCACCTTGCCCTGGGCCAGGATCGGATGGGCCGGTTCCTGCATGACCTCGCCATTGCGGTCGGTCACCTGCCAACCACAGGGGATGCCACCCACCCCTTCGAAATCGGCGCCGGTCAGGATCTTGACCACACCGGGCATGGCGGCGGCTGCCGCTGTATCAACCCCGTTGATCGTCGCATGCGCCACATCCGAGCGCAGGAAATACGCATAGGCCTGGCCGTTTACGTTAATGTCGTCTGTGTAATTACCTTCTCCGGTCAAAAACCGGACGTCCTCGCGCCGCTTCGGGCTGGCGCCGATGCCACTGTCCTTGGGCATGTTATTCTCCTCCCTGGGTGCGGTGCGTGCAAGCACACACCCTACAATCTACCTGAGTATTCAAATCCGGTACGCGCCACTCCCGTGCGTCACCGTAGGGTGCGTGCTGGCACGCACCATTGCAGATCACTCAGCTGCGAGCGCGCTGACATCCTGACCTGATGCGGCCATGATCGCCTTGACGATATTGTGGTAGCCGGTACAGCGACACAGATTGCCTTCCAGGTAATCCCGGATTTCCGCTTCGGACGGCTTGGGGTTATCCTTGAGCAGCGCAGCCGCGCTCATCACCATCCCCGGCGTACAGAACCCGCATTGCAGACCATGATGATCCTGAAATGCCTGCTGAATGGTGTTCAGCGTTCCATCCGCAGCGCTTTGCCCTTCGATGGTGGCCACATCCGCACCGTCGGCTTCCGCGGCCAGCATGGTACAGCTTTTCACCGCTTCGCCGTTCACATGCACCACGCAAGCACCACATTGGCTCGTGTCACAGCCCACATGCGTTCCGGTCAAACCCAGCGCGTCGCGCAGAAACGACGACAGCAACGTGCGCCCTTCAACATCTCCCTGCGCAGGCTTTCCGTTCACGGTCATTGAGACCTGAGTCATGAGATCCTCCCCTTGGGTTTCTTTATTATCAGAAGGAAGTTAAGCACGCGGTCCCAAGCTTGAGAACCGCCATAATGTGCTGCAATCGCACAGCTTTCTGCTGCAATGCGGAAACTCGATCTCAGATTTTCACATAATTCTTTGATAAAATTCAACAAAAGCCCGCCTCCCGCCATGCTGCAACCCAACAGAACATATCGGCGACGTGACGTCTGTTTCTCAGCCTTGCGCGCCCGGAAATCCAACCACAGTCCCGGGCTGGCCAGCCGTCACCGACCAAAGCCAAAGATCATCCGGTTGCATCTCGCGGCTGGGGGCGGGTCGGGATTTCCTTGAGCAATCCACCGACCCCCATCGCCGCGATATCTGCGCCCGTGACGTCGACCCCACACACCACCCGCTCCAGCACCCAATCCGCGCCATTCAGCGCAGGCGAGCGCGCACAGCCCGGCAGGCCAATCACCGGCCGGTCGCCCAGATGTCCCAGAAACAGCAAATTGCCCGGGTCCACCGGCATTCCGAACCGTGTCACGGTGCCCCCCGCCAAACGCACAGCTTGCGGCGCCACATCCAAAGGATCCGAGGTCGCCGATCCGGTAAGAATCAGGATCACCTCGCCCGGTGCTTGCTGCACGGCCTCTGCCAGCACATCTTGTGCGTGTCGCACGACGACCCGATCGCTCAGCGTCATTCCCATACGATGCAACCGTCCGGCCATGGCCTTGCGTCCCTTGTCCGACGGAGGCTCAGACGAGGTCACGGTTTCAATCAGCGTTGCGTTGGCAAAAACCGGCGCAATCACGCCAATTGCACCCTCTGCTCCGGCCTTGGCCCGCCGCAGCGCATCGCCCGGAACCGCATAGGAAATGATCTTGATTGTCGCGATCATCCCCCCCGCATCGACGCGATGGTAGTTTGGCACTGTGGCGATGGTGATCATCGGGTCCACTGCATTGACGGCCTCCAGGCGCGCCCGATCCAGCTGGACCACCCCACATCGGTCAGCAAACAGGTTGACCCGGCCCGTCCCTGCCCGCGAAATCCGGATGTTCTGTGCCGCCGGCTCCGGCACCAATGCGCGGGCCAGGATTTCGGCGGCCTGATTTTCTGCCAGATCACCGTCTTCCAACCGTGCCACCGTGATCCGTGCATGGCCATGAGCCGCCAGATCCACCACATGGGCCGCATCCAGAACCGTCCCCTTGGGTATGCGATACGCGCCTTCCTCACCGGACCGGCTGGCCTGCATCGAATGGGCCAGAACCGCTCCCACAGCTTCGCTGGTTGGAACCGCGCCAAATTTCATGTGACTTTCCCGCGCAAAACCGCTGTCATCTCGCCCAATATGGACAGGGCGATTTCCGCCGGGCCTGCGGCACCGATATCCAGACCGACAGGACCGTGTATGCGGTCAATCTGCGCCTGCGAAAACCCGGCGTCCTGCATCCGGGTGACGCGTTTGGCATGGGTGCGCTTGGACCCCAGCGCACCGATATAAAAACAGTCAGACCCCAACCCCGCCTCCAGCGCCGGATCGTCCAGCTTTGGGTCATGGGTCAGCAACACGATCGCAGTGCGGGCATCCAACCCCACCTGTGCCACGGCGTCATCCGGCCAATCCAGCAGGATGGTTTCACCCGGGAACCGATCGGAGGATCCAAACGCCTCGCGCGGGTCGATCAGTACCGGATCATAGCCCGCAATCCGCGCCATCGGCACCAATGCCTGCGCGATATGCACCGCCCCCACCACGATCAGGCGCAGCGGCGGGTTATGCACCGCGACAAATGTCTCGTCGTCGTCCTCCATGCCCGACCGGTCCATGCGCATCCGGTCCGTATGGGCCCCATGCAACAGACGCCGGGTGCCATCGCGCAGGTTCACCTCATAGGCCAACGGCGTGCGCGCCGCGCGGGCGGTTACCAGTTCTTCCAACAAATCCAACGGCATGGCGCTGCCAACCGGTTCGACCAACACCCGAATGGTGCCACCACAGGCCAACCCCACAGCAAAGGCATCTTCGTCGCTGACCCCGAATTCCAGCATCCGATGTTCACCGTCTTCCAGCGCCTCCAGCGCCTCGACCACCACCGCGCCCTCGACACATCCACCCGACACCGATCCTTCGATCCGCCCATCACCGCCCACCACCAATTGCGATCCGACCCGGCGCGGCGCGCTGCCCCAGGTCTGAACCACCGTGGCCAGCGCCGCCTTGGTTCCCGCGCGATGCCAGTCCAGCGCAATTTCAGGGGCATTTTCAAATCGGGCTTGGGTCATTGCGTGTTCTCTTTTTTCGCCAACAGAGCATCTGACAAAACTTGTCGCAATCGCGCCGGGTTTCAAGCCGCAAAGCGACCCGGCGGGAACACGAAAACGCCGGGTCGCTGCTGCATGGCCCGCACGCCCGGGCCATGACGGAGAGTTGCCGCTCTCCGATCTGATGGGATTATTCGGCCGGTTGCGCCCCGGCCTTTTGCCCTGTCAACCGCTCTGGCAAGGCAAAGGCCAGAGCCACAAACCCCAATCCCAGCACCAGTCCCAGAACATCGCCGGGCAAGGCGGTCACACCGTCAAATTTGGACCCCGGGACGGTGCCCAATGTCACCTTGCCACCCCAGATTTTGTCCAGAAGGCCGCTGGCCTTCCAGCTGGGATAGGTCACCATATAGGCTGCCGCCCCCAGCAATCCGCCGGCAATGAAAAACAGCGCGTCCTTGCGCCCGGATGCCGCAGCAACCACGCCAGTGCCCGGGCAAAATCCCGATACGGCCCAGCCCGCGCCCAACATCAAACCGCCCAGAAACACGCCGACATAGGCGGTTTTGACCGACATGTGGCCCACATCGACCAGCCCCAGCATCTGACCACCAAACATCAACACCGACCCGGTGCCAATCGCCAACAGGATGGATTTCGCCAAATTCAGGTTGGTCAGGTTCAGCATCTTGCCGATCAAGGTCGGGTTCGACGCCCCCACCCGGTCCAGCGCCGCACCAAAGGCCAACCCCAAAACGATCGCGAGAAGAATTGAACTCATGACTTACACCTCCCGTTTGAACAGAATGAGCGATACCGGCACCGCCGCGCCAAAGGCGCCCAGCGCAAAAAGATACCCCGACATCGACGTCTGCATCATCCCCGACATCATGTGACCCGAAGTGCACCCCCCGGCCAGCCGCGCGCCATACAGCACGATGAACCCGCCCAGAAACGCGGCCATATTGCGTTTGATCCGACTGTCGCCAAAATTGGCCCGCCACAGCGCGGGCATGCTCCGTTCCGCGGCGTCCAGCCCACCACGCGCCATCACCGACAGGAACCCGCCCACCGCCATGGCAACCACAAAGACAAAGCTGTAGTTCAGCGGATTGGCGACGTTCTTGGCGTATTTGCCACCCGATTTGGCCAGATAGGCATTCGAGGAGGTGTATCCGTCCTCCACCTGGGTCACCATATCCGGGTTCACGGCATCCCCCAGAATTCCATTCAAAATGACAAATTGGGTCGACACACCAATCGGTTTCACCAGCAGCACGGCCAGGAAAAAGACCAGCCCCAGCAGCAGACCCCCTGCTTTCCAGTTGAGCGGCATGAGATTTCCTTTGCAAGAGTTACATTCCTTATTCAGAATATATAACACATTCCAAATTTAGAATGATATAGATCAAACTCCAAAAATCCCGGCACCGACGCTACGTCTTGTGCTTCTTTCTGGTGAAAAATACCTCGGGGGTCCGGTGGGGGGGGCGGAGGGGTCTCTGGGGGCAGCGCCCCCGGCGATCAACCCTGGCTCAGCCCTGGCTCAGCCACGATTGCCCCCTAGGACATCATCCGCAACAGCCGCGCCTTTTCGCCCACGTCATCGGAACGCGATATCACCTCGGCCAACTCTTCGAGCGAGGCGATGGAATGACCCGCGCGAAAACTGTCCACATGTGGCAGCATGGCGCGAATGCCCTGGGCTTTGGGGGCAAACCCGTCCCAGCGCAACAGCGGATTCAGCCAGATCAGACGCCGCGCCGACAGGGTCAGACGCTGCATTTCCCGGCTCAGCGCGTCAGGGTCATCGCGGTCCAGCCCGTCGGTGATCAACAGCACAACCGCCCCCCGCCCCATCACCCGGCGCGACCAGTCGCGGTTAAAGCTGTGCAGGCATTGCCCGATCCGTGTGCCGCCTTCCCAATCCTGTGCTTCTGCTCCGGCGGCGGCCAATGCGGCATCCACATCCCTCTGACGCAGGTGGCGGGTGATATTGGTCAGCCGTGTGCCAAAGGTAAACGCATGGACCTTGGCCCAACCGGCACCTTTGGCGTTCGAAACGGCATGGAGAAAATGCAGTATCACCCGGCTATATTGGCTCATCGATCCGGAGATATCGCAAAGAACAACCAGATTGGGCCAACGTTCTCGCGGGGTGGCACGGGCCATGTCGCGCAATTCACCGCCCTGGCGCAGGGACTGGCGCAGGGTCCGGTGCCAATCCGGATGTTGCCCCAGCAGGGCCACCTGACGCCGGCGCGATTTGATCGGCTTCACCGGCAACTGCAGCTGCGCCAGCATCCGCTTGGCGCGGGCAACCTCTTCGGTGCTCATCTGTTCGAAATCGAGACTGCGCAGACGCTCTTCGGCCGAAATGGTCATCGAAGCATCCACTTCGATCTCGGTTCCGTCTTCCTCTTCCTCGCCTGCCGGGGCCTCCTCGGGGCGGATGCCATCCAACAGCGCCTCGGCGGCCCGTTTTTCGCCGGGATCAGCGGCGCGCTCTTCCTGCACCCCGCGAATGGCGGGCAACATCGCCGCCATCATATGTTCCAGATACTGCGGGTTGCGCCAATACAGCCGAAACACCTGCGCAAAGACCGTGCGATGCTCGGGTTTGGACACGAAACAGGCGTGCAGCGCCCAATAAAAATCATCCCGAGAGGTGAACCCGGCGGCGGCCACGGCCCCGATCGCGTCGATCACCCGACCCGGCCCAATGGGCAGTCCCGCCTTGCGCAGCGCGCGGGCGAAATGGGTGATATTCTGGGCCAGCTTGGGCTCATCCGGCAGGGTCAGTTCGGGGTATTCAGGCATCGGACGCCTCATGGGGGCTCTGCCCGCATCCCCCGGGGATGTTTCCGGCAAGAGCAAACATCAGACCGGTTCCAGCGACGCTTTGGCCTGATCCAGAATACGTTTGGCCTCGGACCCTTGCAGGCGGGCAATGTCATCCTGGTATTTCAGGATCGCGCCCAATGTGTCGGCGATCACCTCCGGGCTGAGCGTCACCACATCCAGCGCCAACAGGCAATTGGCCCAGTCGATGGTTTCGGCCACTCCCGGTTTCTTGAACAGGTCTTCGGTGCGCAGGGATTGGACAAAAGCCACCACCTCGCGGCTCAGCTGGTCCGAGGCCGCTGGCGCGCGGGCGTTCAGAATGTCCACTTCGCGCGCGAAATCGGGATAATCCACCCAATGATACAGACAGCGCCGTTTCAATGCGTCATGCACCTCGCGGGTGCGGTTCGAGGTTAGGATGACAATCGGCGGTTCGGCGGCCTTGATCGTGCCCAGCTCCGGGATGGTCACCTGAAAATCGCTCAGCGCTTCGAGCAGGAACGCCTCGAACGGTTCATCCGTACGATCGAGCTCGTCGATCAGCAGCACCGGCGCACGTCCCTGTTCGTCCGGCTGCATGGCCTGCAACAACGGGCGGCGCACCAGAAAATCATCGCTGAACAATTCGGCCTGCAACGCGGCCCGGTCCGCGCCGCCTGCCGCCTCGGCGGTGCGGATGGCGATCATCTGAGCCGCAAAATTCCATTCATAGACAGCCGACGACGCATCCAGCCCCTCATAGCATTGCAACCGGATCAGGCGGCGGTCCAACCCGGCGGCCAGCGCCTTGGCGATCTCGGTCTTGCCCACGCCCGCTTCGCCCTCCAGAAACAGCGGCCGCCCCAGTTTGAGCGACAGGAACACGACCGTGGCCAGCGCCCGGCCACAGACATAATTCTGTTCGTCCAGCATCTGCTGCACGGCGTCGATGGATTGTGGTAGCTGCATGTGCCCTCCGTCCCGGTTGCCGTATCAGCCCATGCACACCCCGCAACGTCAAGCCGGGTCATCACGTCACTTGCGCACATCCCGGTCAGACAGGACCCGTTGTCCCACCAGCAATGAAACAATCTGCCTAAAGATTGACGGAATCCGCCGAAAATGTAATGAATTGGGAAACAATAATCAGGTATCCACCGCTGTGAACGGGTGGGGCCACAAGGCGGAACGAGCAATGCCCAGATTGACGGCCCGCACGGGCAGGAAATGGTTTGGAGGTGCGGCATGCGCATCACCGCGGTAACATGTGTCAAGAACGAAGGGCCGTTCCTGTTGGAGTGGATCGCCTATAACCGCGTGATCGGGGTCACCGATTTCCTGTTTTATTCCAATGATTGTTCGGACGGGACAGACCGTCTGTTGGACACGCTGGCCGACCGTGGTCTGGTTCAGCATCTGCCCAACCCGGCCCAAGGGCGCAATTACCAGATGGAGGCGCTGAAGGACGCGCGCAAGCACAACGTGGTGGCGAACGCCGATTGGGTGTGGATTGCGGATGTGGATGAGTTCCTGAACATTCATGCGGGCGATCACACTATCCCGGCCCTGATCGCCGCCTGCGGGGCCGAACGCCAGGCCATTTCGGTGAATTTCCAGTTTTTTGCCAATGACGACATCGACGCGTTTGTCGATGAACCGGTGATTGCCCAATTCACCCGCTGTCACAATCCGGACTTGTGGTGTGGCGAATCCGCGGTCGAAGTCAAATCCCTGGTCCGCCAGGATTTTCCGCTGCAATATTATGGGGCGCACCGGCCGTTTTTCAAAGGCAACCTGGCCAAGAAGAAACACCCCAGCTGGTCGGATGCCTCAGGGCGCGATGTCCCGCATCGCTTTCTGGTGGCGGCCAATCCGCGCCGGATCCGCAAATTTCCCGCCCGTGGCAGTCGTGCGTTTGCGACGTTGAACCACTATGCGTTGCGCTCGCTCGACAGCTATCTGGTCAAAAACGACCGCGGCGACGTGAACCGGGAAAACCGCGCCTTTGACGACACCTATTGGCGCGAACGCAACGACCCCGCCTGGCAGGATCCGTCGATCCAGCGGATGCTGCCCGCATTGGAGGCCGAATTGGCCAGGCTGAAATCCGACCCCGAGATTGCCGCCTGCCATACAGAGGCCGTGCAGCTGCATCTGGCCAAACGGGACGAACTGATGGCACAGCCGACCTATCAGGAGATGCGCAGACAGCTGAAGCATGCCTCCAAGATGCCCCCGCAGGAAGAAGCCCTGTTACGCGATTTGGGCCTGATGGACGAGGCAGCCCCGGCATGAGCATTCAGGTGGTCAATCTGGGTTTGCCGAAATCGGGCACCACCACCTTGGCCCGCGCTCTGCGCGAGGCGGGATACGAGGTGGCCGATCATCGCTTTGGCCGCAAGGCGCTGCCGCATCCGACGCTGCGCATGGCCTTTGTCGCGGAGCGCATCTATCAGGGCTATTTCGAAACCGGCGATCCGATGGCGCGGCTGATCGGCGTCGAGGCCATTTCCGAAATGTCGATGCTGCGCGGCGACAGTTCCCTGTGGCCACAGATGGATTTCGCCCTGATCCTGGCAATCAAGGCGCATCATCCGAACGTGAAATTCCTGGCCTCGCGTCGCGATGCATTCGCAATGTCCAAATCCATGCTGGCCTGGTCCAACCTGGGCACCACGCGCCTGCCGATGGCCCAGATCCCGGGGCTGCCAGCGGGATATGGTCAGACGACCAAGGAACGGATGCAGTGGATTGACGGGCATTACACCGCGCTGGCAGCGTTTTTTGCCGGGCGAGACGACTTTTTGGAATTCGAGATTTCAGACCCCGACGCACCCCACCAGATCGGCGCGTTTCTGGGACGCGACCTGCCCTGGTGGGGCAAATTGAACGCCAATCCGATCCTGACCACAGACAGCGACCCGGCCCGTTCACAGGACAGCGCACAGGCCAGTTCACAGGCCAGTTCACAGGCCAGCTCACAAGAAGGCGTGTCATAACCCATGCGGATTTACCTTCATATCGGTCTGGAACAGGTGGGCGCGGACTGGCTGCAAAAAGTGCTGGATGACAAGCGCGAGCAATTGCGTGGCAAGGGCATTCTGTTCCCCCGCGCGCCGGGGGCCAAGAACCACACACGTCTTTATATGGCGGTCACCGACCCGGACCATGTCGATCCCCTGCGGTTCAATCGCGGCTTCATTGCCGCCGACAAACAGAAAATGTTGCGTGAAAAGCTGGCCGAAGATCTGGCGCGCGATGTGGCGCAATACAAACCCGACACGCTGATCCTGTCGACCTCGCAATTGTGCACGCTGCACCGCGAAAGCGAGCTGGAACAGCTGCACGACCTGCTGGAACCACTGTCCCCTGACATTCGCATCATTGCCCATGTCGACGAACAGGCCCGGCTGCTGGCGCGCCATTATGGCGCTCAGGTCATGGAGGGGCGCGCCGCGCCGCTGACGCGCGATCTCGCTTTGGCCGGTGATGACAATTGGTGGGAGGCCTGCCTGGACACCTGTGGTCCCATCGACCCCGCGGCGGGTCTGTTCGAAGAAACCCAGGGCGCGCCCTATTGGCTGGATTACCCGGCCTTGGTCCGCCACTGGGAGAGCGTCTTTGGCTCCGGTACGGTGACCCTGCGCCCCTATGATGCGGACCGGTTTTATGGCGCAGAGGCCACCGAAGAGCTGCGCGAGATGTTTGACATTTCCGACACCATTGGGCGCGCCGTTCCGGCCCGCCGTCCCACCGATTTCCCGGCCGCCTGGGTGGCCCGAGGGCGGCAATTGAATGACCTGCTGCTCACGGTGCTGGCCGGGCGCAAATACATTCTGCCCCGCCCTCTGTGGCGCAGCTTTCTGAACGAAATTTCGCTGGACGGTCCGGCCATCGACGCCGGCGCGCTGCGCGTGGTGAGCGATCATTTCGCTGACATCAACGCCGATCTGATCGCGGACCACCCGACGCTCGCTCCCTCTGTGTTTGCGGCTGACCCGGGCGCGGATCCCTGGACCGAATGTGATCCCGGCATGGGGTATCGGGCCTCGCAGTATCTGCTGGCGTTTCTGTTTCGCATCCAAAAGGCCACTCGCGAGGAACGCAAGACCAAGGGCGCTGATCTGGCCAGGATGCAGCCTCCCATCCGCGCTGAGAAATCGGCTCAACCGGCCCCACCCCCGCCGGAAAGACACCGCGCCCCCAACACCCTGTCGCCAGCCGCCCAAAAGATCCTGCCGCCTTTGGCCGTCAAGAATTTCGAGATGCTGCAAACTTCGTCGTTCAAACCGCACAACAAACTGGGCGCTGTGAACGAAGAAGAACTGGCCGCCGCCTATGACGCCGTGCCGATGCGCACCCTGCCCGACGGGCACAGCGGCAATGTCATTGTCGGCTGCATGAAAAACGAAGCCCCCTATATCGTCGAATGGATCGCCTATCACCGGGCCATGGGCGTCGACAATTTCCTGATCTACACCAATGACTGCACGGACGGCACCAGCGAAATTCTGGACCGCCTGCAGGACATGGGCATCCTGCAACATCGCAACAACGACAATTGGAAGGGCAATTCGCCCCAGCAATACGCGCTCAATCAGGCGCTCAAGGAACCGGTGATCAAAAACGCCGACTGGATCATCCATATCGACGTGGATGAATTCATGAACGTGCGCTGCGGCAATGGCACGCTTCAGGATTTCTTTGATGCGGTGCCCGACGCCACCAATGTGGCGATGACCTGGCGGCTGTTCGGCCACAATGGCGTCACCCGGCTGGCGGACGAATTTGTCATCGACCAATTCGACACCTGCGCCCCAAAGTTCTGCCCCAAACCGCATACAGTCTGGGGGTTCAAGACCATGTTCCGCAATATCGGTGCCTATGAAAAGATCAGCTGCCACCGCCCCAACAAGCTGGACCAAGGGTTCAAGAACAAGGTGAAATGGGTCAACGGATCCGGGCGCGACATGACCGGGGAAGCCGCAGAAAACGGCTGGCGCAGTTCCAAGAAATCCATTGGCTATGATTTGCTGCAACTGAACCACTATGCCCTGCGCAGTGCCGAAAGTTTCCTGATCAAACGCCAACGCGGTCGCGCGCTGCATGTGGATCGTTCGATCGGGATCAATTACTGGATCCGCATGGATTGGTCGGACTGGCGCGACATCACCATCAAACGCAACCTGCCGCGCCTGCGGGCCGAATATGATCGGTTGATGGCCGATGATCAGCTGCGGTATTGGCACAACAAGGGCCTGGCCTGGCACCGGAGCAAAGCCGATGAGCTGCACGGGATGGAGGAATTCCGCGAGCTGTACGAACAGGCGCTCAAAATCGACCTGACCGAAACCGAACGTGTGGCCTACGCGCTCGCGCTTGACCTGGAGAGCTGACTTTTGCCTGACACCAGCACCAAGACCCCCACTTTTCGTGACAAATCCTATATCGAATCCCGGGGCATTCGCTTTCCCAAAGACGGGGTGTTCATCACCGGCCGGATCCGCGGGTCGCTCCGGTCTGGCGAATATGAGGCCAAAGAGGCAGCCGCCGTGCTCAAGGCCGTGCAGGACGGTGATACCGTCATGGAGCTGGGGGCCGGCGTCGGCTTTATTTCGTCCCTGGTTGCCATCCACAAAAACGTCAAGGCAGTCCACGCCTTTGAGGCAAACCCGCAGCTGATCCCCTATATCAAAAGCGTCTATGCTGAAAACAACATCACCAACGCCCATATCCACAATGCCATTCTGGGGCCGGAAAAAGGCACGGCGACCTTTTTTGTGCGCCAGAACTTCCTGTCCTCCTCCCTGACGCGAGAGGACGCCGACGGCGTGATCGCCGAAGAAACCATTGAAATCCGCGAAACCCGGGCGACCTCACAGGAGATCCGCCCCGATGTGTTGATCTGCGACATCGAAGGGGCCGAACAATTTGTCATTCCGGATATGGACCTGTCCAGCGTCCGGGTCGCAATTCTGGAACTGCATCCCCAATGGATCGGGTCAAAAGGTGTGGCAGCGGTCTTTCAGACAATGATGGCGGCCGGGCTGGTGTATTTCCCGAAATGGTCACACGCCAAGGTCGTAGTATTTAGAAGAGATTGGTAAGCCCGTGAACATCCTTGCCGTTCTGACCGTACGCAACGAAGCGGCGTTCCTGCTGGAATGGCTGGCGCATCATCAGGCCGTCGGGTTCACGAATTTCCTGGTGTTTTCAAATGATTGCCAGGATGGCACCGATGTGATGCTGGACCAATTGCAAAGCCTGGGTCATCTGACCCATGTGCGCAATGACGGTCCCTATGAACAGGGCGGCATCCAGTTCACCGCGCTGAAACGGGCCTCTCGGATGAAACCGGTGAAACACGCCGACTGGATCCTGCCGCTGGACGTGGATGAATTCGTCAATATCCATACAGGTGACGGCACCGTCCAGGCGCTGCTGGCGGCCCTTCCGGATGCGGATGCGATCACGTTGACCTGGCGATTGTTCGGCAATGCGGATGTGCTGCGCTTTGTGGATCGCCCCATCACCGCGCAATTCACCAAATGCGCCCCCGAGATCCTGTATTGGCCGTGGCGGGCGGCGATGTTCAAGACGCTGTATCGCAATGATGGAACCTATGGCAAACTGGGCGTGCACCGGCCCCGATCACCGGATCAGGACCGTCTGGAAACCTGTCGCTGGTTCGACTGCGCCGGGCGCGAACTGGACCAGCAATTCCGCACCAAACGGATCTTCTCCAACTATGGCCGCCCCAATTTTGACCTCGCCCAACTGAACCACTACCCGCTGGGATCAATGGAAAGTTACGTGCTCAAGGCCGATCGCGGGCGGGCGGTGCATTCGGACCATCTGCTGGATGTGGATTATTGGGTCGAACGCAATTTCAACGGCGATACCGACACCAGCATCACCCGCTACGACGATGCCCGTCGCGCAGGTGTTGCTCAGCTGATGTCCGACCCGGAGCTGTCCCGCCTGCACACCGCAGCCGTGGCCTGGCGCCAGGCCCGGTTTCTGGCGCTGATGGAGCAGGAACCCTATCGCGCCCTGTTTGCCCGATTGATGATGACCCCCCCGTCGCGGCCCATCAATGCAGCCACGGCCCAGACCCTGACCGGTTTTGCCAACCTGGGACGGCGCAAGGCCAACAACAGCTGATCCGCGGCCGTTACCGCGCCTGATATCTCCCGCCTGATGTGTCCCACCTGATGTATCCCGCACCAAAATGCTCCTGATCGATGGGCTCCCGCCCGCCCGGCCTGCATCACAGATGCCGGCCGGGCCGTTGGGCGTGGCATCGCACAGGCCAGCCTGCGCGATGCGGGCGCATCACCAGAGGCCGGCCCGACCCCAGAGACACGCCGGGGCAGCATCTGTTCGGCGATCTTTTACAACACTCTGATCGGCGATCCATTCGGGGGCAGCAGTCCGATACGCCCCCGCCCCGGTTCCTCTATCGGTCCCTCCACCGTCCTTTCCCCTGGCCGATGTCGCTGCCCCCTCCCCTTGCCCGTGTCGCTTGCCCATGTTGCTGCCGGTAAAAGCCCGAAACCGGAACCATTTCTTTCCCATTTTGGCCTCATTCTGGATTTAGATCTGATCCCAGCAACCAGCCCGTCCAGTGGTTGGAGCCTTTGAGGATTGAAACGATGCAGGATGGATTGAACGCCTTGGATGAATCGCTTGCCGACCTGAGTGTCAGCGAGTGGAAAGCCCGTATGGCGGAGCTTGCCGAAGAACACGGCATGTTTCAATCTTTGGGCGACAAGCATTTTGCCAGCTTCATTGACCAGAACAACACGCTGCTCGTGACCTTTGAAACGGTCCAGGGAATCCGCAATCTGTCGGAGCTGGCCCAGCCATTGGGGTTTGATCTGGTCAAGACCAGAGGCTGGTCCCATCTGTGTTTCGTATCGGACGGCGATACCTGGTTTCGGGACAATCGGATCTATGGCTTTTTTGACCAGCTGATCGACGATGGCTTCTTTGAAGACTTTGACAATGTTGTGTTTTATGGAGCTGGCCCCTGTGGCTATGCTGCGGCCGCGTTTTCCGTGGCCGCCCCCGGTGCCACGGTTGTTGCCATTCAGCCCCAGGCCACGCTGGACCCGCGCATGACCGAATGGGATGACCGGTTCATCGAAATGCGCCGCACCGATTTCACCAGCCGGTTCGGCTATGCCCCCGACATGCTGGACGCGGCGGACCGGGCCTTTATCCTGTATGATCCGCGCCAGGATCTGGACGCGATGCATTCGGCCCTGTTTGACCGCCCCAACGTCGAACGCCTGCGCATGCCCAACATGGGCGCGACCCTCCAGACCCGGTTGATCGACATGCAGATCCTTTATCGGGTGTTGTCGCTTGCAGGGTCGGGGCGGCTGACCCGCACGGCCTTTTACAAATTATATCGCACCCGTCGTGACAATCTGGACTATCTGCGCGGGCTGATGTCGGTGCTGGACGGCAATGAACGCCCCTATCTGAACATGTTGCTGTGTCGCAATGTGACCTCGCGCATGCGGGCGCGCCGGTTCCGTCGTCGCCTGGTCGAGCTGACCCAACAGGCAGAGGCAGGTGATTTCACCCCACCGCCTCAAGTCAGCTGACCACAGAGAGAGACGCCATCACAGCCCTCTGGAGATCGCCGGAGAGTCTCAGCCGGTCTGGAGCAGCCTGAGACGGACATGGTGACGCCAGCGATAGATGACCCACGCCCAGGCTGCGACCAAAGGCGTCGACCACCCTGCGTCAATCTCGATCCGATCCAGCAATCGGGACCCCAAGGGATCTGGATGCACCTGGAGACTGTGAACCAGCCGGTGCACCCCAAAACCATCCTCGTCAGATGTCATGCAGCGTGTTTTGGGATCACAGGACACCACCCGCATGCGATAGGGCATCCGGGGGAAAATCCCGAATACGGAAATCGCCACGTCGATGACCTGCCCGGCCTGCACCGGCCCCGACGGCAGATGATCGAACTGAACCCAGGGTTTGGTCACCGCATCCAGCGTGTCCAGATCCGTCACCAGCGCAAACAGGCGGTCGGGATCAACCGGATATCTGTGTTCGAATGTCAGGGTCCTGGGCATGTTTTTCCTCGCCCTTGCAACCTGCCCTCTCGATCCGCCGGACGAAACCGCGCATTTTGCCTCGCCCGATGCAAAACTTGCCGTGCCGGGGGCAAAATTTTCCCGGCCGGGGGCAAAATTTGCCGGGCAGGAGACCGCCGGGGCCCGCATCCCCTCTTTTCCGGCAGCACGGTCCATGCTAGGGGCAGCGCATGACCCAGACCCTGACAATCCGCCGCCCCGACGACTGGCATCTGCACTTGCGCGATGGCGCGATGTTGCAGGCCGTTCTGCCCGAAACCGCCCGCCATTTCGGGCGCGCCATCATCATGCCGAACCTGGTGCCCCCCGTGGTCACCGGCGCGGATGCGAGCGCGTACCGTGACCGCATCCTGGCGGCGCTGCCTGACACCATGCAGTTCGAACCGCTGATGACGCTGTATCTGACCGAAAACACAGACCCGGCGGATGTGGCCGCAGCCCATGCCAGCGGGCTGATCAAGGCGGTCAAGCTGTACCCGGCCGGGGCCACCACCAATTCATCCTCGGGCGTGGCCAATTTCGACAAGGTCCGCGGCGTTCTGGAAACCATGGCCGAAATCGGTCTGCCCCTGTGCGTGCATGGCGAAGTCACCGACGCCGAGATCGATATCTTTGACCGCGAAGCCGTGTTCATCGACCGCATTCTGGATCCACTGCGCCGTGCCACCCCGGGTCTGCGCGTGGTCATGGAACATATCACCACAGCCAACGGTGTGGACTATGTGAAATCCAACGCCGCCGATCTGGGCGCGACCATCACCACGCACCACCTGATCATCAACCGCAACCACATTCTGGTTGGCGGGATCAAACCACATTACTATTGCCTGCCCGTTGCCAAACGCGAAGAACACCGCCTGGCGTTGCGCGCCGCTGCCACCTCCGGGGACGCACGGTTTTTCCTGGGCACCGACTCGGCGCCGCACACGGATCCGAACAAGGAAAGCGCCTGTGGCTGCGCCGGCTGTTTCACCGCGACCAACACCATGTCGTTGTTGGCACATGTGTTTGACGAAGACGGCGCACTGGATCAGCTCGAGGCGTTCGCATCGCTCAACGGTCCAGCCTTCTACGGCCTGCCAGTGAACCAAGGCACCCTGTCCCTGACCCGGACTGAACACCCGGTGCATGTGCCCGAAAAAATCGAAACGGGGGACGGCCCGGTCACTGTCTTTGACCCTGGCTTCCCTGTGCATTGGCACGTCACCGCCTGACGGTGGAAAATTCTTGCAAAGAATTTTACCAAGGCTTTTAGATAAAAGCCTTGGCCCCCGACACCGGTCCACGCAAAGACCCGAGCAAAGGATAGCCCCATGATCCCCTCCTCCTACCCGTCCCGCGAAGAAATCGCCCGCCTGTCCGCCCGGATGTTGCTGGAAATCGGTGCCGTGAATTTCAACACGGACACGCCCTATATTCTGGCGTCGGGCCTGCCATCGCCCAGCTATATCGACTGCCGCAAGCTGATCTCCTATCCGCGCATTCGCAGCACGCTGATGGATTTCATGACCGTCACCGTGATGCGCAATGCCGGGTTCGAGGCGTTTGACAATATCGCCGGTGGCGAAACTGCGGGCATCCCTTTTGCCGCCCTGGTTGCCGAACGCATGGCGCTGCCCATGACCTATGTGCGCAAGAAGCCCAAAGGATACGGCCGCAACGCCCGGATCGAGGGCGCAATGAGCGAAGGCGAACGGGTGCTGCTGGTCGAAGATCTGACCACCGATGGCGGATCGAAACTGTCCTTTGTCGATGCGATCCGTGAAACCGGCGCCACCTGCGGACACACGGCGGTGATTTTCTATTACGACATCTTCCCTGAAACCACCAAGACCCTGGGCGACCATGGCGTCGAACTGCATTACTTGTGCACCTGGTGGGATGTCCTGGCCGAAGCCCGCGCCCAAGCGGCATTCAGCGTTGACACGCTGGACGAGGTCGAAAAATTCCTGCGCGATCCCCGTGCCTGGCAGGACGCCAACAAACCGGCCTGACCCCAGCCGTTGACCTAACGGAAGCCTTTTCGCTCCGACCGGTCAAACCCGAACATCACAACAAGATATTGACGCCAGACACCTTTGGGCGTCAATATCATGTTGGACGGACGTTATTCACAGCCTGTCCCCAGAAAACATACAATTTGCCCGTGGCCCGTCGATTGAGCTAAGACAGCGGCCTATGCGGGATGGGTTAACGGGGGCAAAGAGAGCAGCAATGAACGAGATCACCAGTTTCGACGGCAACCAGCCACCTCTGCCCGCAGAAAGCACCGAAGCCGCGACCCTGCCCCATTCGGTCGAGGCGGAACAACAGCTGCTGGGCGCGATTCTGACCAACAATGACGTCTATGACCGCGTCGCCTCGATCATCAATTCGGGCCATTTCTATGACCCGGTTCACGCGCGGATCTATGAAATTGCCGCCGCGCGGATTTCCAAGAACGCGCTGGCCTCGCCGGTCACGCTCAAGGCGTTCATGGAAGACGACGAGGGTCTCAAGGAACTGGGTGGTCCCGCCTATCTGGCCAAACTGGCCGGTGCCTCGATAAGCGCCTTTGCGGTGCGCGACTATGCCCAGATGATCTATGATCTGGCGATCCGACGCGAATTGATCGGTCTGGGCCAGGAGATTTCCGGCAAAGCGCGCAAGGTCGACGTGGCATCCGAGCCACGCGAACAGATCGTCGAGGCCGAACAGGCGCTGTATCAGCTGGCCGAACAGGGTCAGACCGAAAGCGGGTTCAAATCGTTCCTCAAGGCCGTCACCGAAGCGGTCAATGTCACCAACGAGGCCTATCAACGTGGTGGCGGCATGGCCGGGATTTCCACCGGTCTGGCCGATCTCGACAAACAGCTGGGTGGCTTGCACCCCTCGGATCTGTTGATCCTGGCCGGCCGTCCGTCGATGGGGAAAACCTCGCTCGCCACCAACATCGCCTTTAACGTGGCCAAGGCCTATAAACGTGGGGCCAAATCCGATGGCTCCGAAGGCGCGGTGGATGGCGGCGTGGTCGGGTTCTTCTCGCTCGAGATGAGCGCCGAACAGTTGGCGGGCCGGATTCTGGCCGAAGCCTCGGAAATTTCCAGCCACAAGATCCGCCAGGGTGACATGACCGAAGGCGAATTCCGCCGCTTTGTTCAGGCCGCCAAGGATCTCGAAGCCTGTCCTTTGTTCATCGACGACACCCCCGCCATTCCGATTTCGCAACTTGCGGCGCGGGCGCGACGCCTGAAACGGACCCATGGGCTGGATCTGCTGGTGATCGACTATCTTCAGCTGTGCCGGGGCATGGCCGAAAACCGCGTCAACGAAATCGCCGAGATTTCCATGGGCATGAAAGCGATCGCCAAGGAACTGAACATCCCGGTCATCGCCCTGTCCCAGCTGTCGCGCCAGGTGGAGAACCGCGACGACAAACGCCCGCAGCTGTCGGATCTGCGGGAATCGGGGTCGATCGAACAGGACGCCGACGTCGTGATGTTCGTGTTCCGCGAAGAATATTACAAGGAACGCGAAAAACCCGGTGATCACGAGGTCGAAAAGACCGAAGAATGGATCCAGGCCATGGAACGCCTGCACGGCAAGGCCGAGGTCATCGTTGGCAAACAGCGTCACGGTCCCATCGGCACCGTCGAGCTGTCGTTCGAAGCGCAGTTCACCCGCTTTGGCAACCTTGCCAAACCCTGGCAGCAGGGCGAAGACGGCGGGTATTGATCCGCCTCGGACGGCCGGGAGGCTCCACACCGAATGTGACGCACTGTCACCCTTGATTCCAAGCTCCTCCGGGGGCTTGAATTCCTTTGAAAACGACAAAGACCGGTCACTTCAAAGGATTTCCAATGAGCATACAGGATTTCATGCAGGCCTATCAGCGGGTCTGGGAGGCGCAGGATTCCCAAGGCTTTGCTGCCCTGTTCACACCAGACGGGCAATATTGGAACACCCCGTTTCAGGTCCAGACCGGTCCCACCGAATTGGCCCGCTATTGGGACCGGATCAAACTGCAGCAGGATATTACCCTGACCCCCAGGGTGCTGGCCGAAACCGAAACGGGTGGCGTCGGTCATTGGAATGTCACCTATCAGGTCGCCAGCGAAGAGCTGTTTCAGATCTGGGCCAAATCCACGGGAACCGGCCTGCCCGACCGGCAACCCGGTGACCCTCTGCCCCGGATGGAACTGGATGGGACCTTAGTGGCGGAATTTGACGCCGACGGTCTGGCGACCTGTGTGCGGATCTGGTGGCACTCCAACGCCACAATGCCGACCTAGGGCCAATCAGATCGTGACAAAATAATAGGTGGTCAACACCACTCCAAATCCGATCATTGCCAGGCGCAACCCGCGTTGTGGCACCAGATGCGACAACGCCCCGCCGCCATAGCCGCCCACCGTCGCGCCCGCCATCATGATCAACGCCTGGGGCCAGGCCACCGCCGCGCCAAAGCCATAGATCACCACCGCCAACAGGCTGATCCAGCCGATCACGGCGTTTTTCAGCGCATTGGCGGTGTGAAACCGCTCGTATCCGCACAGGATCAATGCCGCCAACATGATCTGCCCCAACCCGGCCCCAAAATACCCGCCATAGACGGAAAACAGGAACAACAGCGGCCAGATCGCCGCCTGTGCCAGCGAAAATCGCACCATCTGCTGGCGCAACCACGGGGCAAAGGCAAACAACGCCGTCGCCGTCCCCATCAGCCAGGGCACCAGATCGGCGAACACGCCCGCCCCCATCCACAACAACAAAAGCGCCCCCAGCACGCCTCCCGCGCCGCAGACCGCCAGCAACGGGATCAACCCGCGCCCGACCGCGCGCAGCTCATCGCGAAACGCTGGCAATGCCGCGATATTGGACGGCACCAAGGCGACGAAATTTGTGGCATTGGCCACCATCGGCGGCAGCCCGGAGGCGATCAGCACCGGAAAGGTAAAGAACGTCGCCCCTCCGGCCACCGCATTCAGCGCCCCGGCCAGACAGCCCGCGCCAAACAACAGCACCACAGACGAGAGAGACAAAATATCCATCCCGGCACCCTAGCTGCTGAAATTGGGCTGGCTAGCCTCTTGACGTCACCGATTTCGTCGCCCACAGAATAACGCCATGACTTTGACCCTGACCCCTTTGGCCCCGCGGGAAATCCTGCCGCGCCACTATGGCCACCGCCGCAAGCGTTTCGCCGGATAGCGCGGGGGCGCCTGCCCCTGCTCCCCTATCCATAGTTTGCGAAACACAAAGGGTTCATCTCCATGACCGAATTTTCTGAAATCCCCGTCATCCGACTGGGGGATCGCTCTGACGCCGATCTGGCCGCAGAATTCCGCGCCGCCTATGGGCTGACCGGCTTTGGCTATATCGAAGACCACGGCATCGACCCCGCCCTGCGCGCTGCTGTTTTTGACGCCTCGGCCCGGTTCCATGCCTTGCCGCTGGAGCAAAAGCTCAAGATCCAGGTCAACACATCCCATCGCGGTTACATCCCGATCAACACCTCGACCGATGTGAACTCTACCCTGGCCGATGTGAAAAAACCCAACCAATCCGCCAGCTTCATGATGATGCGCGAAGACGACCGGGCCGACCCCGACGTCTATTTGTCCGGCGCCAATCAATGGCCCGACCTGGACGGATTCCGCGACACGCTGAACGCCTATGTCACCGCCATGTCCGATCTGGGCCGACGGCTGATGCGGGTGGCGCTGCTCGCGGCCGAAGTCACCGATACGTCGATCCTGGGAGCTTTTGACACGCCGACGATCTGGCTGCGCCTGCTGCATTACCCGCCCCAACCCGATACCAGCCCCGATGATCTGTTCGGCTCGGCTCCGCACAATGATTTCGGCTGTCTGACACTGCTGGCCCAGGACGAAGTCGGCGGCTTGCAGGTGCGCACCCCGGCGGGTCATTGGGTCGATGCCCCCTGGCGTCCCGACGCCTTGGTGGTGAATGTGGGCGACATGCTGAACCGGATGTCCAACGGGCGGCTGCTCTCGACGCCACATCGGGTGATCAACCGGTCCGGGCGTGAACGCTATTCGGTGCCGTTCTTCTTTGATCCGCATGTGAACACCGACATCGCGCCGCTTCCCGGCACCGGAGAACCGCAGTTCGAACCGCTGAAATTCGCCGATTTCCTGCGTGGCGAACTCGAAGCGGCCTATGATGCGCATAAACCTGCGCAAAGTGGGAATAATTCCGCTTGACCCACAGCGTGCCCATGTCATGAAAGCCCCATGAGCACCGCAAGATTGACAATCGACCTCGGCGCGTTGGCCCAGAACTGGCGCGCCCTGGATTCCCTGACCCGCGTTGAAACCGGCGCGGTGGTCAAGGCCAACGGATATGGGCTGGACGCTGGACAGGCGGGCCGCGCGCTTGCCATGGCGGGAGCGCGACGGTTTTTCGTCGCCGTCGCCGAAGAGGGCGTGATATTGCGCCGGGCCCTGGGCCCCGGTCCCGAAATTTCCATTTTCTCGGGCCACTGCGACGGCGACACCGCCATGATCCGCGATCACGACCTGGTTCCGATGCTGAATTCCATCGACCAGATGCTGCGCCATGTGGAATCGCTGCCTGGCCATCCCTTTGGCGTGCAATTGGACAGCGGCATGAACCGGCTGGGCATGGAGCCCGCCGAATGGGCGGCGCTGCGCGACATCGCGCTGGCGCAATCGCCGGTTCTGATCATGTCGCATCTGGCCTGCGCCGACGAAGCCGATCATCCGATGAACGCCCAGCAGTTGCGCGTTTTCAAAGAGATGACAGACGGGCTTGATGTGCCCCGATCGCTCGCGGCGACCGGGGGAACCCTGTTGGGCGCGGCCTATCATTTCGACCTGTGCCGCCCCGGTGTCGGCCTGTACGGTGGGTCCCCCTTCGAAGACGCCCAGGCGGTTGTGCATCTGGATCTGCCAGTCATTCAGATCCGCGATGTCGATGCGGGCGAAACCGTGGGCTATTCCAACACCTGGACCGCGCAACGCCCGTCGCGCATCGCCACTGTGGCCGCCGGGTATGCCGACGGATTGATCCGGGCCATGGGCGCACGTGCCGTCACCTTTGCCGGCGACGACGTCTGCCCGATCGTGGGCCGGGTGTCGATGGATCTGATCACCGTCGATGTCACTGACCTGACCGCCGACCCCACCCATCTGACCCTGCTGAACGACCGTCAGACCGTGGATGATCTGGCCGATGCCGCCGGTACCATCGGGTATGAAATCCTCACCTCTCTGGGGGGGCGGTACAAACGCCGGTACATCGGATGAACACCCATCTGAACCCTTTCGCGCTCTTGGCACGGCTGGGGCGCGCGGTTCTGTTGATGCTGGCCGCCATTGGCCGGGTGTCGCTGTTTGCGCTTGATGCCATCAGCCACATGCTGCGCCCCCCGTTTTATCCGCGTGAATTTGGCAACGCGCTGTTGCAGATCGGCTGGCTGTCGCTGCCGGTTGTCGGGCTCACCGCGATCTTTACTGGTGGCGCGCTGGCGCTCCAGATCTATGCCGGCGGCGCCCGCTTCAATGCCGAAGCCGTGGTGCCCCAGATCGTCGCCATCGGCATGGTGCGTGAATTGGGACCGGTTCTGGTCGGGTTGATGATCGCTGCGCGTGTCACCTCCTCCATCGCCGCCGAAATCGCCACGATGAAGGTCACTGAACAGATCGACGCGCTGGTGACCCTGTCCACGCACCCGATGAAATATCTGGTCGCACCCCGTGTGCTGGCCGCGCTGCTGACCGTGCCTATTCTGGTCGGGGTCGGTGATATCATCGGCATCATGGGCGGCTATACGGTCGCGGTGCAGAACCTCGGCTTCAACCCCGCTGCTTATCTTAAAAATACCGTTGATTTTCTGGAAGTTAGAGACGTTATCTCAAGCTTGGTCAAAGGCTGTGTTTTTGGTGGCATCGCCGCGATGATGGGCTGTTACTACGGCATGCAATCGGGCCGCGGTGCTCAGGGCGTGGGCCGCGCCACCAAAGGTTCGGTCGAGGCCGCCGCCGTTTTGATCCTCGCCGCCAACTTTGTCCTCACAGGGGTGTTCTTCTCGATATGATCAACATGCAGGGCGTCAAAAAATCGTTCGGAGACAACCACGTATTGCGCGGTGTTGATCTGAATATCCCCAAAGGCACATCGTTGGTGATCATTGGCGGGTCCGGGACCGGCAAATCCGTGGCGCTGAAATGTGTTTTGGGGCTGATCAAACCCGACAGCGGCACCATTCTGGTCGATGGCAAACCGGCCGACCGCGGGGACCGGGATAAATTCCTGGCCAAATTCGGCATGTTGTTTCAGGGCGGCGCCCTGTTTGACAGCCTCACCGTCTGGCAGAATGTCGCCTTTCGCCTGCTGCGCGGATCGCTGAAACGCCCGGTGGACGAGGCCCGCGAGATCGCCATCGAGAAACTGCGCCGTGTGGGCCTCAAATCCGATGTCGCCGACCGCCTGCCCGCCGAACTCTCGGGCGGCATGCAAAAACGTGTCGGCCTGGCCCGCGCCATCGCCGCCGAGCCCGAGATCATCTTTTTTGATGAACCCACCACCGGGCTCGACCCGATCATGTCCGGCGTCATCAACGATCTGATCCGCGAGATTGTCGTGGAAATGGGCGCCACCGCCATGACCATCACCCACGACATGTCCTCCGTGCGCGCCATCGCCGACAACGTCGCCATGCTGCACGACGGCGTCATCCAATGGACCGGTCCGGTGGCGGACATGGACGCATCAGGCGATCCCTATCTGGAACAGTTCATTCATGGCCGCGCCGAGGGGCCGATCGAGGCGGTTCGGTAAACTTTGGTGATGTAAACACCTCAAAATGCAGCACTTATTCAGCATTTGCAGGGCCTTGTACGTTCAGAGGCACCTGATGTACCGCTCGGCGTTCCCATTCGGATGACCACGCGCAATTCCCCGCACCCAAAACCATCAGGCCATCGCCCGTTCGCGGGCGGAAGCAAAGCGCCCGCCCATGGGGGCGGACGGGCGCTGGCCGGGCCGCAAGCGACCCGGCAGGGCGAACCCCACGCTCTATTCCCCCTTTTAATTCCGCCGCCAAAGGCACAAGTCTAGCGAAGCAACCATAATCTGAGCCGCCATGACCCTCCGCCTCCTGACCCTCTCCCTGCTGATCCTCTACCCCATCGCCTGGTTCGCGCCCTTGATGCACGCCGGGCTGTTGCCGATCTTTGGCCTCAGCGAAATCAGCGTGGTGACCGGGTTGCAGTCGCTCTGGGCCTCCGACATCGCGTTGGCGCTTCTGGTCACGGTGTTTGCGATCTTTGCGCCCTATCTGAAAACCATCGGGTTGGTGCTGGTGCAATGGCATCTGCTGGATCGGCGCGCGCTGCCGGTGCTGCATGTGCTGGGCAAACTGGCGATGGCCGACATCTTTCTGATCGCGCTCTACATCACCCTGGCCAAAGGCATTTCCTATGCCACCATCGAAACCGGCTGGGGGCTGTATTTGTTTTCCGGCTGTGTGCTGGCCGGGCTTGGTCTCGGGATTGTGACCGACCGGCAAAAGCCTGAATTCAAGGAATAATTGTCTGGATCCCCCCAGATGTGTATCGTTGTTAACATTATCGGGCAGCGACATGCATTCATTCGGGTGGGACCGGGGTGACCTGCGGCACATAAACGACGCCGGTTTTTCCGTGTTTCCGCCATTTGGTCGGAAAGGAAAATCATGTCCGTCATTCGTTCAATTATCAAGCTTTCTCAAGCACTTTTGTTACAACTCAGCCTGCTTCTCATTTGCCTGATGGCCTTGGGTTCTGTTGCCGTCACCCTGGCCTCTGCGGTCGGCTATCTGCCGTGGGTGCAGTTCGATCTGCGCTTTGGCGACACCATGGTCGAAAACGCCGGGCTGTATGTGCAGATCGGCATAACCGCGCTCTCGGTGATGCTGTTGTTCTACCTGCCGGCCCACTCCCGCATGCTGGCGCTCGAAAGCGCGCACCGCAAATTCGGCATGCAGATGGAGGACGTGGTGCGCGCCTATCAGACCGCCCATGCAGCGGATCGGGCCGGTCAATTCACCATGGCCTCGGAATTTGACGCCATCAAGGACCGGATGGAATTTCTGCGCGACCATCCCGACCTGCGAGACCTGGAACCCGAAGTTCTGGAGGTCGCGGCCCAGATGAGCCAGGTGTCGCATGAGCTGGCCGAAACCTACTCTGATGCCAAGGTTGAACGTGCCCGCACCTTTCTGACACAACGGCAACAGGAGGTCGAAACCTTCAAGTCCCGGCTCGAAGACGCCAAGATCATCCTGCACGAACTGCGCCAGTGGACGCGGGATGTCGACATCGAAGAATCCATGGCCCGCTCTCAGGTCCAACGCCTGCGGGCGGAATTCTTTGACCTGCTCCCCGAACTCTCTGCCCAACAACCCGGCGACGACGGCGGCGACAGCGTGGTGCCGATCTCCAAACCCAAACCGCGCGGCACCGAATAAAGGCGCTTGGCGAACCGCGCCCCTTCATCTCGCCAAAAAACTCCGGAGCGCGAGGCAGAGCCTCGCTCCCTCACGCGCCGCACGCGCCCCTCTTGAACAAACCGGAAACATCTGCCACTGAACACGCATGGCAAAGAAAACCTTCTCCTGCTCCGCCTGCGGAGCCAGTTTCTCAAAATGGTCCGGCCGCTGCGAAGGTTGCGGCGAATGGAACACCATCGCCCAGGACGCGGGGCTGTCCGCGGGTCCGGCCAGCAAATCGCTGGGCCAGAAACGCGGCACGCCGATCCAGTTGTCGGATCTGTCGACCGAAGAAACACCCCCTCCCCGCACCTGTTGCGGCATGGGTGAACTCGACCGGGTGCTGGGCGGCGGGCTGGTGCCTGCTTCGGCCATTCTGGTTGGCGGTGATCCCGGCATCGGCAAATCCACCCTGCTGCTTCAGGCGGCCGCGCGGTTTGCCCTGTCCGGGCTCAAAACCATCTACGTCAGCGGCGAAGAGGCCCCGGCCCAGGTGCGGATGCGGGCGCAACGGCTGGGGCTGTCGGACGCGCCGGTGAAACTGGCTGCGGAAACCAATCTGCGCGATATCCTGACCACGCTCGAATCGGAAAAGCCGCAACTGGCGATCATCGATTCGATTCAGACCATGTGGGCGGACAATGTGGACAGCGCGCCGGGATCTGTGTCCCAGGTGCGCGCCGCCGCGCACGAGCTGACCAATTTCGCCAAACGCAAGGGCATCTCGGTGATCATGGTTGGTCACGTGACCAAGGACGGTCAGATCGCCGGCCCCCGCGTGGTCGAACATATGGTCGACACGGTGCTCTATTTCGAAGGCGAACGCGGTCACCAGTTCCGCATTCTGCGCGCGGTGAAAAACCGCTTTGGCGCGGCGGATGAAATTGGTGTCTTTGAAATGACCGGCGGTGGATTGGCCGAAGTCACCAACCCATCGGCGCTGTTTCTGTCCGAACGCGGCGAACCCAGCGCCGGATCGGTGGTTTTTGCAGGCATCGAAGGCACCCGGCCCGTGCTGGTCGAACTCCAGGCGCTGGTGGCCCCCTCGCCGCACAGCCAACCCCGGCGCACGGTTGTGGGCTGGGACGGTGGGCGGCTGGCGATGATTCTCGCCGTGCTCGAGGCCCGCTGTGGCATCCCCTTTACCGGGCTCGATGTGTATCTGAACGTGGCCGGCGGCATGAAGATTTCCGAACCGGCCGCCGATCTGGCCGTGGCCGCCGCCCTGCTCAGCGCGCGCGAAGACGTGGCATTGCCTGCGGATACGGTCGTCTTTGGTGAAATTTCGCTCTCCGGGGCCCTCAGACCGGCACCTCAGACAGAAAACCGGTTGAAAGAGGCGCAAAAACTTGGTTTCACCAGCGCCATAGCTCCATCGGGCGGCAAATCCATTTCGGTCTCGGGCCTTTCCTTGCGCAAGGCCCCCGATCTCACAGGATTTGTTGGCGAATTCTTTGGGGCGGGTTAAGGTCGCGACAAAACAACAGGCGGACAGGCGAGGAACATGGAAGGTTTCACCATCATCGACGGGGCAGTTGCCCTGATCATCGTAGTGTCGGCCCTGCTGGCCTATGCACGCGGCTTTGTTCGCGAAGCCATGGCCATCGCAGGCTGGATCGCCGCGGCGATTCTGGCGTTTCTGTTTGCACCCAAGGTCGAACCGCTGATGACCGAGATCCCGGTTGTGGGCGAGTTCCTGGCCGACAGCTGTGAATTGTCGATCATTGCCGCCTTTGCTGCGGTGTTTGCGCTGGCGCTCATTCTCGTCAGCTTTTTTACCCCGCTGTTTTCCTCGCTGGTGCAGCGCTCTGCCTTGGGGGGGGTCGATCAGGGGATCGGTTTCTTCTTTGGGGTGGCGCGCGGCGTTCTGCTCGTGGCAATCGCGTTTTTCCTCTATGACGTGGTGATGACCGGACAAAGCTTTACCATGGTCGACGAAAGCCGCTCGGCCGAAGTCTTCCAACGCTTCATCGGCAAGATCGAAGACCGCGATCCGCAACAGGCCATGGGTTGGATCACCGTTCAGTATGAAAACCTGGTGGGTCACTGCGCCAAATAATCTTCGAACAATCCAAACGACCCAAGGGTGCCAGCCGGCACCCTTTTTTCATGTTCGGCACAGGCTTCCGGTCAACAGCCCCCCGCCGTTCACGGCTCTCCCCGCTCACCACCGGCCAACACATCCCAGCTGTGCGCCCTATTCAGTCTTTCGTTCTCGTGCCGATAGTTTATCGTTGGCGGCATGAATGATGATGACATCTTTAGTGCTTACAAACCCCAAAAGATCGCCATTCTGGTGGAAAGCGCCGGTGTAAGTAAGGCAAAGCTGCCGCTGTTTCAGATGTTTGTGCTCGCCGTCCTTGCAGGGGCCTTCATTGGGTTCGGCGGTGTGGCTTACACAGCCGTCATGACCGGAGTAGATCCATCCTTTGGTCCGGCAAGACTGCTTGGGGGTTTGGTGTTCTCGCTCGGTCTCATTCTGGTCATTGTCGGGGGCGCAGAATTGTTTACCGGCAATGCTTTGATGGTCATGGCGGCTGTCGACCGAAAAATTTCTGCGCGCCAATTGTTGCGAAGCTGGGCGGTTGTGTATCTTGGGAATCTTGCAGGCGCATCGGGACTTGCGTTGGCCTTTGGGTTTTCCGGCATTTTGCAGGGTCCATTGGACGTTACGGCAGCATCGATCGTGCAGGGCAAAGCCGCGCTGGCCCCATTGGACGCCTTCGTTCGCGGCGCATTGTGCAACGCGCTTGTGTGTCTCGCAATTTGGCTCAGCTTTGCGGCCCGAACCGTTTCGGGAAAAGTGCTGGCAATTCTCTGGCCAATTAGCGCGTTTGTTCTGCTTGGCCTCGAGCATTCTGTTGCGAACATTTACTTCTTTCCTCAGGGGTGGCTGGCTGGGTCCGATGTGACCGCCAAAGAGGCTTTGACCAATTTGGTCTGGGTCACCTTGGGAAACATTGTGGGCGGAGCCGGCGGTGTCGCATTGGCATACCGATATGCCTACCTTGGGGGCACCACGCGCTGACATCACGATGACCGCCCAGCCCCGCACTCTGCAATCCGACTCCTGCCCCCACCCCTTGCGGCTGGTTTCCCCCTCCCCGAATGTGATCCTTTCGTGACATGTGGCCTGCAACCCTCTATGTGAGGGCATAAGATCTGCCACGGATTCGGAATCGCCCTTTGCCGACGCTGCCCAAGCCTTGTTCCGCCCAGCCCGCGCCGCATTTGCTGCGCCTGCTCGGACAACGCGAATCGTGACCGGTTCTTTCCGCAAAACGGCCCTGACGCCTCTTTGGACGCCGCACGCAGCCCCCGATTTGGCCGCGTCCTGTTCAGCGCAAAAAAGACGCATCACAAAGTCGCTTTTTCATCTGTCTTCCTTCCCTCGGACACGTTACATGACGCCCGCTGGAACCCCGGTGCCACACCCGTCGGCATCGGCTGAACACTCACGAATTGGAGCCCTTACATGTGTGGGATTTTGGGGATCGCAAGCCGCAATCAGGACGTCTTTGCGGAAATCTATGACGGTCTGCTGATGCTCCAGCACCGGGGCCAGGATGCCTCGGGGATCGTCACCTATACCGGCGAGGTCTTTCGCGAACGCAAGGCCAACGGCCTGGTCAAGGACGTGTTCAGCGCCAGCGACAGCGAAACCCTGACCGGCAAGGTCGGCATGGGCCATGTGCGCTATCCCACCGCCGGATCGCTATCCGCGTCCGAGGCGCAGCCGTTTTTCGTCAATGCGCCCTATGGCATCTATCTGGTGCACAACGGCAATATCACCAACACCGAACAACAGCGCGAAAAGGTCACCGCCAAATACAGCCGCCACCTGCGCACCACGTCGGATTCCGAAATCCTGCTCAATGTGCTGGCCGACAAGGTCGCTGACGCCATCAAGGTCAACGGCAACGCCGACCCGATCCGCAACCTGTTTGCCGGGGTCAAGATGACCATGGAACGCATCCAGGGGGCGTATTCGGTGATCTGCCTGATCGCCGGCGTTGGCATGTTGGCCTTTCGTGACCCCCACGGCATCCGCCCCCTGTCGGTCGCCAAACGCGACGCCGACGGCGATAGCGACGGCACTGGCACTGGCGATGATTTCGCCTTTGCGTCCGAAGACGTGGCCTTTGGCATCAACGGCTTTAAGAAGCTGCGCGATGTGAAACCGGGTGAAGCGATCCTGATCGACCTGGACGGAAACATGCATGAATTCCAGGCGGTCGAAGGCAACCTGACCCCCTGTATCTTTGAATATGTCTATCTGGCACGCCCCGATTCCATGCTGGACGGGATTTCGGTCTACAAGACCCAGATGCGCATGGGCCAGACGCTGGCCAAACAGATCGAAGCCGCAGGGCTCGACATCGACCGCATCATCCCGGTCCCCGACAGCGCCCGCCCCGTGGCGCTCGAAGTGGCCAAGGCCACCGGCATTCCCTACCGCGAAGGATTGGTGAAAAACCGCTATGTGGGCCGGACCTTTATCATGCCCGGTCAGGCCGAACGGCAAAAATCCGTACGTCGCAAGCTGAACGCCATCCCGCTGGAATTCGACGGCCACAATGTCCTGCTGATCGACGATTCCATCGTGCGCGGCAACACCATCAAGAAGATCGTGCAGATGTGCCGCGAAGCCGGTGCCAAAAAGGTCTATATCGCCTCTGCCTCGCCGCCGGTGAAATTCCCCAATGTTTACGGCATCGACATGCCGACCAAACATGAACTGATCGCCAGCGAACAAAGCATCGAGGAAATCCGCGACGAATTGGGCGCAGATGCGTTGTTCTATCAGGACCTCGACGATCTGATCTGGGCCGCCAAGGAAGGCAACCCCGACATCGACCAGTTCGACTGTTCCTGCTTTGACGGCAATTATGTCACCGGGCTGAGCGACGGGTATCTGCAAAGCCTGGAAAGCAGCAGCCGGGTCAGCCAGAAGATCAAGGACATGCCGGTTCCCGGCACCTCCTGGAACGCCGCCAAACTGGCCTGAGTTCGAGACGCGACCGGATTGCACTCGCGGTCGCTGCCGGATAAGTAAGCCGCTCATTTACACGCACGCGCTGGTCATTTTCTTGGCCAGCGCTGTTTCTTTGCAAAGGACATCTGCTGGCATGGACAGGGATCTCGCACGATTGATGAATTCCCGGCGCAAATGCCGGTGTTGTGGTGCGAGTTTTGCCCAGCTGCTGAGCCTGGAGTACGACCGCCCCGATCCCTGCCCGCCGGATTTGCCCAAGCTGGACAATTCCGCATTGCTGATGGAGCGCGGAGACGTTCTGACCGAAGACTTCTGCCGGGTGGACGATTACCGGTTTCTCCGTTCGGTTCTGGTGCTGCAGCTGGGTGATGGGCCCAACGAAATGGTGCTGGGCGTCTGGTGCGCGGTCAGCATTGATCACTTTGATGCCTATGTCGATCTGTTCGACGGTCAGGAAACCACCGATCTGGGGTCGATTCCCGGTTGGCTGTCCAGCGCGGTCCCACCGGGCAGCGAAATCCCGATGTCCTGTGTGCTGCACATGCAGCCCGACGATCAGCGTCCCGAGGTGGAAATCACCGAACGCGGGAATGAGCTGAAGATGCTGCAGGAAACCGGGCTGGATCTGATGGATCTGTTGCAGATCCTGCATGACTATGGGCATGATCTGGCCTCGCTGGTGCACGACTCTTGACCCTGAGCCCCCTTCGTCTGCCCCTCGTCTATGGTGTCGGGTCCTTGGGCTCTGGTCTGTGGAGCTGTGGGTCAACCCCGGCATAACAGCCATGCAACGGGTGCATCGCTCAGGTGCGGGTTTGCGCCGACGCCTGCTCCAATCTGCGGTTTCCCGCCGTCCACGCCCTCACCGGCGCTGTCGCCTCCTGATCACAGATGCTAGGCCGCCGCTTCACGCTTGTGACCTATGACGACACTGAACACGCCTCGGCGCCCGAAAGACATCACATGACAAATACATCCTCGACCGGTCCGGTTGCCGCCCATGCAACCGAAATCTCGGTCCTGAACCGCAATGCGCTGAACCTGCTGGGTCTGTTTGGCCCCGCGCAGGACATGCGCGCCCTGGTCCGCCTGCCCGGCGGGCGCGTGATCCAGGTTGCCCGTGGAAGCCGCCTCTCCGGTGAAACCGTTGCCGCGATCGACGAAACCGGGGTGATCCTGCAAAAACGCGGCCAAACGCGACGCATTGCCATGCCCTCGGAGTGATCCGCCTCTTGACCCAGACGCCGGACAGGATCACAAGGCAGCCATGACACAGATTGCCCTGATCACCGGTGCCTCCCGCGGGCTTGGCGCAGCGCTTGCCGAAGCTCTGGCACCCACTCACCACATCGTGGCCGTGGCCCGGACCACTGGCGCGCTCGAAGAATTGGACGACCGGATCCAGGCCGCTGGCGGCAGCGCCACATTGGCACCGATGGACATCACGGACCCCAAAGCCATGGCCACCCTGTGCCGCGGTATTCACGACCGCTGGGGGCCGCTGCATCTGTGGGTGCATACCGCGATCCACGCCGCCCCGCTGAGCCCGGCGAATTTTGTCGCGGCCAAGGATTGGGACAAGTCGCTGGCCGTGAATGCCACGGCGACCTCGGTGCTGATCCCCTATGTTGCACCATTGTTGGGCCAACAGGGCCGCGCCGTGTTTTTTGACGACCCGCGCGCAGGTGCCAAGTTCTTTGGCACCTATGGGGCCACCAAGGGCGCGCAGATGGCGCTGGCCCGGTCCTGGGCTGCCGAAACCGTCAAGACAGGCCCCCAGGTCCGGGTCCTGACTCCCAAACCAATGGCCACCGCCATCCGGGCCCGGTTCTTTCCCGGCGAAGACCGCGCGGCACTCGCCACGATTCAAGAGGAAGCCGCCCGGCTTCTGCCCGAGATCCTGGCAGACTGACGGGCCTCCCGCCCCCCACCTGTCGCCGGGTGCGTGCAAGCACACACCCTACGGGGTCAGCGCTTCGGGTGTAGGGTGTGTGCTTGCACGCACCCCTGGCATCCGCGGCGGTAACGTGGCGACATCCATGTTTTCGCCCCGCCCCGCTGCCAAATGCTTGCCCCGGCTGCATCCCCACCTTATGCAAGGATTATTGCAGGCAAACGGGGCATTCACATGCGTATTCTCATCACCAACGACGACGGCATCAATGCGCCAGGGCTGATCGCCTTGCAGGACATCGCAACGGATCTTGCCGGTGCAGACGGCGAAGTCTGGACCGTTGCCCCCGCGTTCGAACAATCCGGCGTCGGCCATTGCATCAGCTACACCCATCCGATGATGTTCTCGCAACTGGGCCCGCGCCGCTACGCCGCCGAAGGCTCGCCTGCGGATTGTGTCCTGGTTGGCCTGCACGAAGTGCTCAAGGACACGCCGCCGGACCTGATCCTCTCCGGGGTGAACCGGGGCAACAACTCAGCCGAAAACGCGCTCTATTCGGGCACATTGGGTGCCGCGATGGAGGCCGCGCTGCAGGGCGTGCCCGCCATGGCCCTGTCGCAGTATTTTGGCCCTGCCAATTACAAATCCGACGCCCCCTTTGATACCGCAACCCGTCATGCGCCCGCCCTCGTGCGTAAAATCCTGGCAGCCACCCCGACCGAACAGGCCGACTACCGCCTGTTTTACAACATCAATTTCCCTCCGGTCCTGCCCGACGATGTCAAAGGCACCCGCGTCGTGACCCAAGGGTTCCGGCGTGGCAGCAATTTTTCGGTCGAGCCGCATTTTTCGCCCTCGGGCAAACGCTTTGTCTGGATCAAGGGCGGCAACCAACAGATCATGACCGAACCCGGCACCGATGCCGCCGTCAATCTGGACGGCTATATCTCGGTCACGCCCATGCGCGCGGATCTGACCGCCCATGACACGCTGGAGGCCCTGAAGGGAATCGAATGACCGGACCCGGTGCCGAAACCAAGATGCAGTTCCTGTTTGCGCTGCGCTCCAAGGGGGTCACCGACGCCCGGGTGCTGAACGCTATGGAAGAGATCGACCGCGGACCCTTTGTCCGCGGCATCTTTGCCGAACGCGCCTACGAGGACATGCCGCTGCCGATCGCCTGTGGCCAGACCATCTCGCAGCCCTCGGTCGTGGGCATCATGACCCAGGCGCTGCAGGTGGCCCCGCGCGACAAGGTGCTCGAGGTGGGGACCGGTTCCGGCTATCAGGCGGCCATCCTGTCGAAACTGGCCCGCCGGGTCTATACCGTGGACCGCCACGCCCGTCTGGTGCGCGAAGCCCGCCAGATCTTTGAGGCCGAAAACCTGGTCAATATCACCACCCTGATCGGCGATGGCAGCCATGGTTTGCCCGACCAGGCCCCGTTTGATCGCATTCTGGTGACCGCCGCCGCCGAAGACCCCCCCGGCCCGCTCTTGGCGCAGCTCAAGATCGGGGGTATCATGGTGGTGCCGGTCGGCCAGTCCGACGCCGTCCAGACCCTGATCCGGGTGCATCGCACCGAACAGGGGTTCGACTATGACGAACTGCGGGCTGTCCGGTTTGTACCCCTGCTGGAAGGTCTGGGGAAAGAAAGCTGAAACGGGCCCGTGTGCCCGACAAGATTTAAGTGTATCAGCCCCCGCACAGAAGGGGTTCCATTTGAGGCCCGTATCGAGGATTCCGTGATGAGTGTGACAGCCCGCCGCCCCCGTTTCATCCTGACTGCCCTGCCCATTGTCGGGCTGCTGGCGGCCTGTGATGCCCCTCTGGATTTCGACCTGCGCGGTCAGATTGGTGCGTTCAACACCACCGAAGCCGCCCAGGCCGCCACCGCAAAACGCCCGGCCCCGGATGCCCGCGGGCTGATCACCTACCCCAACTATCAGGTCGCCGTGGCGCGGCGCGGCGACACCGTCAACGACGTGGCAACCCGGGTCGGCCTGCCGGTCAGCGAAATCGCCAGGCTCAACGGGGTCAAACCCGACGACGCGCTGCGCGCCGACGAAGTCCTGATCCTGCCGCGCAGCGCTCCGGGGTCCAGCGCCGCACCGGGCGGCGTGGATATCGCCTCTCTGGCCGGGGATGCCATCGACAGCGCCCCGGACACCACACCTGCACCGGGCTCGGTCGCGACCTCGACGCTGGATCCGACCCCGGCCACGCCACTGGTGACCAAGGTCCAGCCCGGCCCCGAACCGGTCCGCCACAAGGTCGAACGCGGTGAAACCGCCTATACCATCTCGCGGCTCTATCAGGTTCCGGTCAAGGCCCTGGCCGAATGGAATGGCCTGGACGCAGATTTTGCCATCCGCGAAGGCCAGTTCCTGTTGATCCCGGTCAAGGACCAGCCGGTGCCGCGCAGCGCCGCCGTGGCCACGACGGACCCGGGCCAGGGCTCATCAACCCCAACCCCGCCCAGCGCCACAAAACCGCTGCCGGATGAAAAGGTCTCGACCAAGCCGGTCGAAACCCCGGACGTCAAGGTCGCGCCCCCCACCCGCACCAGCCAGGCCGAAATGGTCTATCCGGTTCAGGGCAAGATCATCCGGACCTACGCCAAGGGCAAGAATGACGGCATTGATATTGCCGCCGCGCCCGGAACAGCGGTCAAGGCCGCCAATGCCGGCACCGTGGCCGCGATCACCGCCGATGCCAATCAGGTGCCGATCATCGTGGTGCGCCACGACGCCCAGCTGCTGACCGTCTATGCCAATGTCGATCAGATCAAGGTCAAGAAGGGCGACCGCGTCACCCGCGGCCAGAAGATCGCCAGCCTGCGCGGCGGCAGCGACGCCTATTTGCATTTCGAAGTGCGCAACGGCTTTGATTCCGTCGATCCGCAGCCCTATCTGAACTGATCCGCAGATAGACGCTGACGCGTCTTGCCTCCGGCGGAGGTATTTGGACCCAGAAAGAAGCAGCGCGCGCGCCACTGCCTTAGGGTCCGATCCTCTGTCTGACACAGATCACGTCCTGGGCAACCGGGCCTGCGTATCCTTTTACACGGAGCTGTCCGCCTCCAGGACCGCGCGCAGATTGTCCTGATGCACGTCTTCATAGGCGTCATGATAGATCAGCGCGCCCGTGCGAAAGCTGTCGGCCGCAAAGGCCTGCAACGTCAGATCCGCCAGATCAGGGGCCTGACGACAGCGCAAAAGCCGAGACACATAGCTGTGTGTCGCAGGTATGAGCGATGTCGCATAGCCGCCTGCCGCAATGCGGTCGGGATCACCGTGACAGGGGAAAACAGCGTCCACATCCCAGGTCTGCAGGCGCTCCAATTCCGCCAGATGCCGTGACAGACGTTCCGGTTCGGCCACATAGGTCGCGCAATCTTCGAGCGCATCACCGGCAAACAGCAGACGGGTCTGCGGCAGATACAGCGCCGTGCCGTCAAAGCTGTGAATATCCAGCGGGCGCAATTGTGCCGTCATGGACCCGACCTGCACCGTCAGGGTGCCATCGAACACCTGGGTCGGCATCACCAGCGGAGATATCGGCGGGGTGGACCGGGCATAGCTGTCGCGTTTTTCCGCCAACGCCTGTGCAGTCTTTCGGCTGGACAGGATCGGACAATCCGCAAACACCTCTGTTCCGGCCACATGATCGCGGTGATGATGGCTCAGCGCCACCCGGATCGAGCGGGCCCCGCGATGTTCCAACTCCCTGCGGATCACCCCGGCATGGGCCAGCGATATGCTGGTGTCATAGACCAACGCTTCGCCGTCGCTGATCAGGGCATAGCTGGCAATGCCAAGCTCATAGGCCGCATCGTCCAGCCAATTCCACGACGGCGACACCAACCTGCGACCGGGCACGCGCCCATCGTAAAAGGCCAGCACCCCCTCGGCCGGTTCCAGAACTCTCAGCGTCGACGTCGAAACCCCGTGCATTGGCTCCTCCCTGTTTGACCTTGCTTGGGTGCCAGGTGGACAGCTGCCACTTGTCCCTGCCCTGACAGGGCACCCAATCCCGCGGCACCGCCTAGAGATGCACGCCGTTGCGCCCGGCCAGATCGACAAAGAACTGCCAGGCCACACGCCCCGAACGCGACCCGCGGGTCGCCTGCCATTCGATCGCCTCGGCGCGCAAGGTGTCGGAATCCACGCGGACCCCATGCGCCGCGCAATAGCCGTCGATCATGGCCAGATATTCATCCTGGGTACAGGGATGAAAGCCCAGCCACAGACCAAAGCGGTCGCTCAGCGACACCTTTTCCTCGACCGCTTCTGAGGGGTTGATGGCGCTGGAGCGTTCGTTTTCGATCATGTCCCGTGGCATCAGATGACGCCGGTTCGACGTGGCATAGAACACCACGTTTTCCGGGCGCCCTTCGATGCCGCCATCCAGCACCGCCTTGAGGCTCTTGTAATGCTGGTCATCATGGCTGAACGACAGATCGTCACAAAACAGGATAAAGCGATAGGGCGCGCTGCGCAGGTGGTTCAGCAGCCGCGCCACCGACCCCATGTCTTCGCGTTGCAGTTCGACCAGTTTCAAATCGGGAAATTCAGGATGAAGTGTTCCGTGTATCGCCTTGACCAGACTTGACTTTCCCATCCCGCGCGCGCCCCACAACAACGCGTTGTTCGCCTTAAAGGCCTGGGCAAACCGGCGGGTGTTGTCCACCAGCGTATCGCGGGACCGGTTGATCCCGACCAGCAGGTCCAGATCCACCCGGTTGACCTGGGCCACCGGCTCCAACCGGTCCGGGTCCACATGCCAGACAAAGGCCGACGCCGCGGCAAAATCCGGCGCGGCCAACGGGGCCGGTGCCATCCGTTCCAGGGCCTGCGCGATGCGGGTCAATGCGGTTTCATCCATGGTGTGCTCACCCCTTGTGCGTCCTGAATGGGTAGAAACCATGTTCTGTCCTAGACAGCAAGACATCACCAGCCCCCGGTCCACCCCAGCCGCCGGATCAGGACATGCACCAACATGACGATGGCAATACAGACCACCGACAGCCCCAACAGGGTCGCCCACTCCAACGCCTTCATCTGCGCGCCCAGATAGGCACACAGCACCGTCACCGGCAGGATTCCAACACCGGTTGTCCAGCCAAAGGTCCAGACCCGGACCCGCGTGAACCCGGCCGCATAGTTGATCAGATTAAAGGCGATCACCGGGATGAACCGGCACAACAGCAACGCCAACGCCCCCCGGTCCCGCGTCCAGCCGTCCACCCGCCCGGCCTGGCCTTCGGGCAGCCAGCTCAGCACCAGCTCCCGGCCCAGCCAGCGCGCCAGAAAGAATGCGACAAAGGCCCCGATCATGGCGCCGATCCAGATCACCGCCGTGCCCAGCAGCGTGCCAAAAACCGCCCCCGCACACAGCGCCAACAGCTCGGCGGGAAACGGGACAAAACTGTGCAGGATCATCAACCCGATCACGACCATCGGGGCCCAATATCCAAACCTGCCCAGATACAGCGCCATGTCTTCCGGGCTGGGGATCTCGGCCCTGGCCTGCCAGACGGCCACGGTGCCGGCTGCACACAGCCCGATCAGCACAAAAGCTGCGACTTTCCGCCCGGACCATCCCATGTCTGCTGTTCCTGATTGCGGTTTGCGGCACTGAAACCATGGGTCATCCTAGCGCATTGCCGCCGCAATTGCACATGTCACCCCTGCGGGAGCCGGACAGACGCGCCCTGTGGTCAGGCAAACGGGGCTGCGTACAGGGCGCTCCGCACCGGTCGCGGTCAGTGCTGCAATCCCGCAACCGCATGGTCATGCGCAGTATGGGGGCGGCGCAGATCCAGACATCGCCGCGCTTCCTCGACACAGCCCGCGCCCAACAAGGCGCTGACCAATGCGATTTCCAGAACGTCCCGCTGCGCCCGGCTGCCACCGATGCGTTCGTGTTCGCTCATCACCCCGGTCATCAGCTGCACCGCCTGCCCCGGATCCTGCGCGGCAAGCGCCCGGAAACTCTGTGCCAGAGCCGACACCACCGGGGCGGCCGGTCCCTTGGCCCCATCAATCACCGTTTCCAATCGCTCGGTCTGGCCGGACATGGCATGGGCCAGGGCCGCGTGAACATCGGCAAAGGCCAACCCCGGTTTGGGAAACATGCGCGCTGCATAATCGCTGACCTGACGCCAACGCTCAGGCGCAACCTCCACCCCCGCGGCCGCGGCCCGATACAAAAGCGCGGCGCTGTCGGTCAGCACATTCAACGGCGGGGCCGCCGAACGCTGTGGGCCGACGGACCTGTCGAACACCGACCACATCTGTGCCACCTCTCCCCGTGCCAACGCCCATAGGGCGACATGCCAGCTCATGTGACAATGCAAATAGGCCGTCTCGGGATACTCGGACCAGAACCCGTGGATATAGTCGAACCCGGCTTCGGTCTCGCCGTTTTCATAATACAGATGCGCCCGCACATGGGCACTGTGCGCGCTGTCCGGCTTCAGCGCCAATGCGCGTTCGATATTATCCGCCGCCGGGCCTGTCTGCCCGGCCTCCATCTGGGCAAAGGCGTGCTGGCACAGAAACCACCAATCCTCGCCGTACTGTGGGGCCAACACGGTGGTATAGGCCAGTTGTTCGGCCTCGCGCCCGGGTTGGCCGGAAAATCCGATCAACCCAAAGACGCTGGTACAGCTCTGCGCCAACAGGACATCTCTTGGGTGGTCTGCCACATGGGCCCGCACCCGGCCATACGCCTGTGCAACGCGCCCCTCGATCATATCGCCCAAAATATCAATCTGGGCGGCTTCGCGGGTGGTGACACCGCCCACTCGATCCCGTGCCTCGGCCAGCGCAGCGCGGGCTTCGGCCCCGCGACCGCACAGCTGGAAATACCGCGCCAATCCGATCCGGGCCATGGCAAACCCGTCGTCGGCAGCAATGGCCGCGCGAAACGCACCCTCGACATCGTCACTGGCCGCAAGCAGCCGGTCCACCCCGTCAACATAAGCATCGCGCGCGCTCTGCGATTGCGTTGTCACATCACTTCCGTATCTGTCTTTCAGCATCTCACCCTCACACCCGAACAAAAGAACCTTTGGGACAAACAAAACCCCAAATCAGGCACAAGGCAACAGTCTTAGCTCCGGCAACAATTGGTGACCCACAACCAAAAAAGGCGCACCATTGCGGGTGCGCCTTTCTCTCATGTGCCCAGATTCAGCCGTTACTTGTCGGCTTTGTCATCCTCGTCGAACTCGGCCATCAGCGGATCGTCGAAATGTTCGTCGTCCTCGTCGTCGTAATACCCTTCGGCGCGCAGTTTTGCTTCGCGTTTGGTTTCAACCCGACGCACCAGGAAGATCGAGATTTCGTACAGACCATAGACCACCACGAACAGGATCACCTGGGTGATCACATCCGGCGGGGTGACCAATGCGGCCAACACCAGGATCGCAACCACGGCATATTTGCGCACCGCGCCCAATCCTTCGGCGCTGACCAGACCGGCCTTGCCCATCAGGGTCAACAGCACCGGCAGCTGGAAACACATGCCAAACGCCACGATGAATTTGATCGTCAGGTTCAGGTATTCCTGGGCCGAGCCTTGGAACACCACGCTCAGCGGCGCGGCGGCGCCTTCGGCAACGGCTTCGCCCTCGGCCCCAAACTGCTGGAACCCCAGGAAGAAATCATAGGCCAGCGGTGTCACCACATAGAACGCAAAACTGGACCCCAGCAGGAACATGAACGGCGACGCGATCAGGAACGGCAGAAACGCGCCTTTTTCCGAATTATACAGCCCCGGCGCCACAAACCGCCACATCTGCAACCCAATATAGGGAAACGACAGGATCAACCCGCCCAGCAACGAGACCTTGATCGCAACAAAGAAGCCCTCTTGCGGCGAGATAAAGATCAGGTCGCAATCCTGGCCCCGTTCGGACAACACCTGACACAGCGGCGCGGTCAGGAAATTGAAAATCGGGGTCGCGACAGTGAAACAGATGATCATCCCGATCAGAAACGCCACCACCGAATGAATCAAACGGGACCGCAGTTCGGTCAGATGTTCGATCAACGGGGCCGATGAATCGTCGATGTTGTCTGTCTGACTCATGATTTCGCCTCATCTTGCGGCCCGTCTTGCAGCCCGTCTTGCGGCTTCAGCGCCGCTTCGGCCTCATCCGCCTTGGCCAACGCCTCTTCGGCTTCGCGGGCCTTGCGTTCCGCAGCCGCGCGGGCTGTCGATGCCTGGATCTTCTTGACATCCTCGGCGCGTTGCGCGGCCAGCTTACCGGTTTCGCTGGTGGGGTCGAACTTGGTCGGATCAATCGAGCTTGTCAGATCCTTTGTCGCCGATTTCACCCCGTCCAACGCGGTGTCCAACGGGTTGGTGGCCGCCTTGAGCCCCTTTTGCAAATCGCCCACCCCTGCTTCGTCAGCGGCGTCGTTCATGGCCTTGCTGAATTCGCGGGCCATGCCGCGCGCCTTGCCGACCCAGCGGCCGACATTGCGGAACAGGACCGGCAGGTCCTTGGGGCCCACAACGATCAGCGCCACGACGCCAATGACCAACAGTTCGGTCCATCCAAGATCGAACATGCGGGGTTATGCCTTGTCTTTGCCAGATTCGGGGTCGGTTTCCGAAGTCACGTCTTTGACCTCTTCGGTCATCTCTTCTTCCAGCTCCTTGGAGCCTTCGTTGATGCCCTTCTTGAACGATGTGATGCCTTTGCCGACTTCGCCCATGAGCGAGCTGATCTTGCCCCGTCCGAACAGGACCAGAACCACAACAGCAATCAGCAGGATGCCGGGAAGACCGATATTGTTAAGCATGTGTATTCTCCTTGATGTCATCGGCACCATCCCCGGTGCCGGTCATATGTATGTGTGGGGTTGGTTCTACGCCCCCCCCCGGTGCCGCGCAAACCCGCAGGGGATCAAAACCATGGGGATACGGGTCGGAATCCGCAGAAATTTTTGAACACGCGCATCCAACTGACAGGTTTATGTCAGTTGCCATGGAGTAAATCCACCCCATCCAAACCACCAATCACTCCAAGGAGATGGAAAAATGACCAATCACGTCGCAGAAATCGTGACTTTCAAACTGGCCCCAAATGTCAGTATCCCGGATTATGTCGCGCTCAGCCAAAAGTCTGAGGCCTTCTGCCGCCAGAATCCCGGCTTTCGTCATCGCCAGCTCAGCCGTGGCGACGATGGCACCTGGACCGACTATGTCATCTGGTCCGATATGGACACGGCCCGGGCCGTGGCCGAAACCTTTACCGAACAGGAGTTCGCCCCGGCCCTGATGGCGGCCATCGTCCCCGACAGCGTCACCATGCGCCACGAAACGGTGCATTGGGCGATCTGACCACATCTTGCCCGCCAAAGATCTGTCCCCCGTCCCCTGATCGGGGGGCAGATCGCGCCAAATTGCGCCGATTTCGCCCCTTGTCCCCGGTGCCAAACCCGGCAACAGTCGCCATCTGATATGACTGTTTTTCCGAATGTGGTTTTGAATGACGACACCGTTTGTCTCCCTCTCCAACCTGCTCGCCGACCCGCCGTCGCTGACCGACACCCCCCTGCTTCTGATCGTTGCCGCCACCCTGGGTCTGATCGTCGCCGGTGCACTACTGTGGGCGCGCAGGCGCAACCGCCCAAAATGGATTGTTCTGGATGGTTCCAACATCATGCATTGGAAGGACGGCACCCCCCAGATCCAGCCGCTGCGCCAGGTCATCCGCCATCTCGAATCCCTGGGCTATGCGCCCGGAGTGGTTTTTGACGCCAATGCCGGCTATCTGATCGCAGGGAAATACCAACACGACAGCGCTCTGGGCAAACGGCTCAAACTGCCCGTCGACCGGGTGATGGTGGTGCCCAAGGGCACCCCGGCGGACCCCTTTATCCTGACCGCCGCCCGCGACATGCAGGCCCCGATTGTGACCAACGACCGGTTTCGCGACTGGGCCCAACAATTTCCCGAAGTCCAAAAGCCGGGGTTGCTGATCCAGGGGGGATACCGGGCGGGTCAGCTGTGGTTGAAATTCGACTGACCGGGAAATGGACTGGGGCATTGCCTGGGGCACGGTGTTGGCCCAGGTCCACTTGACGCCCCCGCCGCCCTGCCCCAAACCTTGATCCCATGCGCCGCACCGACCGCCTTTTTGACATCATCCAGATCCTGCGCGACGGACAGTTGCACCGGGCCAAGGATATCGCCGCGCGGCTCGAAGTGTCAGTGCGCACCATCTATCGTGACATGGACACACTGGTCGCCTCGGGCGTGCCGGTCGAAGGCGAACGTGGTGTCGGTTATATGGTGCGCGAACAGATCACCCTGCCACCGCTGAACCTGACCCCCGAAGAGCTGGAGGCGCTGAATCTGGGCATGGCCATCGTCGCCGAGGCCGCCGATCCTGATCTCAAATCCGCCGCCCTGTCGCTCAGCGACAAGATCGACGCCGTCTTGCCGACCCAGACCATCGCCGAAGCGGATGCGTGGAAATTCGCCGTCTACCCCTTTGCCGATGCGGCGCGCGGCTTTGCCCATATGGCGACCCTGCGCGCGGCGATCAAATCCCGTCAGAAACTGCGCCTTAACTATCGCCGCATCGACGGCACCCTGACCAGCCGCACCATCCGTCCGCTGCATATGGAATATTGGGGGCGGGTCTGGACGCTGACCGCCTGGTGCGAATCCCGCAATGATTTCCGCGTCTTCCGCGTCGATCTGATCGAACAGGCCGACGCGCTGCCGGAACTGTTCGTGGATGAACCGGGCAAACGGCTCATCGACTATGAACCGGGTCACGGCTGACCCCGACGCTCAGCCCAATTCGAACGACGTCACCCCGAATATCCGGGTCACATCCAGATCCGGCGCGGCACCGCGATACATGCGCGCGGTTTCAAACACCGGCTCCAACCCCAACGAGTGTGCCAGCGCCACCGCCTGCGCATTGGGTTCCGGCACATCCAGAAACACCTCCTGCCCGGCGGGCAGATCCTGCAACAGCCGCGCCAGCACGGTTTGCGCTGCATCGTGCGATGTCGCCACCAGCGGCCCGATCTTATACCCATTCCGACAGGGGCGCTGGGTGCCAAACGCCACCGTTTCCGGCCCGCGCCGCGCCCGGATCGACAGATGCCCCGGCGCGCCCAGCCAATCCCGCCAGAACCCCTGACGGTCCGCCGGAAACACGCTGCGATCCAACGCTTCCAACGCCGCATCGGGCGCCGCCACGATCTCCAACGTCAATTCCTCCGCCCCGGCATTCAGCGCCCGTGGCACCCCACCATAGCGGATATTGCGCCACGCCAGATCAAAGCCGGAGCGCGCATAATTGTCCTGCTGATCCACGACACCGTCCAGCCCGACCACCCGACCGCCCGCATGGTCCAGCGCCGCCTGCCACAGCCGCAGGCCCAATCCGCGCCCGCGCCACTGCGGCGCAACCATGTAGAACCCGAGAAAGGCAAACCCGTCGTCATAATTGACCACCGAAATCGCGGCGACCATCTCGTCCCCGATCCAGCCGCCCCAAAACCCGGCCCGATCCACCCAGGCGAAACAGGCGGCATCCTGATGGCCCGGATTCCAGCCTTCGGCCGCCGCCCAATCCACGGCGCGCGCCACTTCGCGGATGCCCATCACCCGAATGTCGAAATTGTCTGTCATTGGTTGTGTCCTGCCCACCCAGTCATTCCTGCCCGGTCCTTTTCGACCGCACAGTCGCACACTCAGGCCGGGAAGACAAAGCAGCGATTGCGCCGCACGGTCAACCACATCACACGCCCCTCTTCGGGCAAAAACACATTGGGAACCGTCGCCTTCAGCACCGATCCGTCGTGATCCATGCGAAATTCAACCAGGCTCTCATGTCCCAGAAACCGCGCCCGTGTCACCACGCCGCGCGCCGCAACCCCATCGCTGGGCGTGGGCAGCGGGCCGCCGCCCTGGCGGTCGAAATCCAGGCGCACATGCTGGGGGCGAAACACGATGTCCACCTCGGTGCCATCCGGCACGCCGGGTGCCAGAAACTGACCAAAGGGGGTCTGCGCCAAAGCCCCTTGAACTGTCGATCGCAACACGTTGGTATCACTGAAAAAAGCCACCGCCGCGCGATCAACGGGACGGGTATAGACATTATAGGGCGCGCCCTGCTGCACGATCTTGCCGCCGCGCATCAGCGCGATTTCATCGGCCATGCGCATGGCCTCTTCGGGTTCATGCGTGACCAGCAGAACCGCGGTGTCTTCTTCCTTGAGCAGGCTCAGAGTTTCGTCGCGCACCCCGTCCCGCAGCCGGTTGTCCAGCCCCGAAAACGGTTCATCCATCAACATGATCCGCGGCCGCGGTGCCAGCGCCCGCGCCAATGCCACCCGCTGTTGTTCGCCGCCCGACAATTGGTGCGGATAGCCATCGATGAACCGGGTCAGATGCACCCGCTCCAACAGCTCCTCAACCCGGGCGCGTTTCTCCTCGCGCGGACCGTTCAGCCCAAAGGCCACATTTTCGGCCACGCTCAGATGCGGAAACAAGGCAAAATCCTGGAACATCAACCCGATCTCGCGCCGTTCGGGCGGCACCCGGAACACCGTGTCGCAGATCAGCTTGCCATCCACATAAATTTCGCCGGAATCCTGCATTTCGACGCCGGCAATCATCCGCAATGTGGTGGATTTCCCGCATCCTGACGGCCCCAGCAGACAGGTCACCTGCCCGGCCTGAATGCGCAATGACACGTCATCCACAACCGCACGCCCTTCGAAATGGCGCACCAGATTGCGGATTTCCAACCGCGGGGCCGGCACAGGCTGCGAAAGAGAATGTGGGGTCATGCGGCCTCGTTCAGGTTTCCGATCAAAATCATCGGATATAACATGCAGATAGCAACCCCGCCCAGCGGGTGCAAGTCGGCTGTTGGCCAACCGGACTCACGCAGGCCCAAGATCAAAATCCACGCCATCATGCAGCGTGCCGTTCACCATGACCTCGATGCGATGCGCCCCCGGCATCAGCTGGAATGTGGTGGCATCCGCCTTGAGCCTGTGCCGCTTTGTCAGCGCCAGCCCCCCGGCTCCCAACCGGGCCTGCTTCCATTTGAACACCTTGACCGACACCGCCCCGCTGGGGCGCAGAAAATGCATCCGATAATCGACCAGAACCGGCGTCCCCTCGGGGCCGGACAGATGGCAGGCGAATGTGACAGCCTCCCCGATCCGCGCCACCGGTGTCGTCATCTCCAACCGGGCCGTCACCGGCGCCTGCGGGTCATATCCCAACATCGCCATCGCGTCGGGATGGCCCGCCTTGATCAGCCCGCGCAACGCATGCGACGTCATCCAACGCAATTCCTCCGGCCGCTGACGCCCCTGCGCATGCCAGCGCGTCAACCGGTCGATCACCAGATCCGGGTTCTTTTTGGTTATATCGTTCAGATGGTTGGCCACAGACCGGGTGACATAGCGGGTGGGGTCGCAATGCAGCCGATCCAACAACGGCAACGGCTCCTCCAGCGCCAGGCTCACCGCCTGCCCCCAAGGCAGACGCGGCCGGGTGCCTTCGCTGACCAGACGGCGCACATGATAGCTGTCGTGATCTGCCCAGCTCTCCATCCGGGCCAGAACCTCCTGTGGCCAGCGATTCAGAAACGGGCGGATCGCCCATTCCATCGAAAACCGCTGGGTCAGCGCCGCAATCAGATCCAGCGACAGGTCGGGATGCGCCGCGACACCGCGCTGCACCACCCATTCCCCCAACGGGGCAAAGATGAAATCGCCAAAATCATCATCCGTCAGATCGGGGTCCAACGGCGGCGGCAGCGCCGCCATCAGAACAGGGGCCACCTCGGGCAGATCCCCCGGCACCACGTCGCCCATCACCTGCGCGATCCAGGTGATGCGCTCCTTTAATTCCAGATCGCTCAACCGCGACATCACACGGGCTTCAAAGGCATCGCCATCAAACCCGGCATCGGCCGCAGAAAAAAGGCCCGCAAGATAGCGGACCTTTTCAACGTTGAACAACTGGTCCTTCAGCGAAAATCCCGACGCCATGGATTACATTGTCGAATTGGTGGCGCCGCCATCCAACAGGATGTTTTGCCCGACCATGAATCCAGCAAGCTGGGAACACATGAATGCACAGGTCGCGCCAAATTCCTCGCGGGTGCCATAGCGGCCCGCCGGAATGGTGGCACAGCGGTTCACCTTGGCCTGTTCGATTGAAATCCCCTGGGCCTGTGCTGCGCCGCCATCCAGCGACACCGCCCGATCCGTGGCATGGATGCCCGGTTGCAGGTTGTTGATCGTCACGCCGGATCCGGCGACCTGGCGCGCGGTGCCCGCAACATAGCCGGTCAACCCGGCGCGGGCCGAATTGGACAGGCCCAGCACCCCGATGGGGGCCTTGACCGACACCGAAGTGATATTGACCACCCGGCCCCAGCCACGTGCCATCATGCCCGGCACCAATGCCTTGATCAACGCAATCGGGGCCAGCATGTTGGCATCCAGCGCCTGAATGAAATCGTCGCGGTCCCAATCGGTCCACATCCCCGGAGGCGGCCCGCCCGCATTGGTCACCAGAATGTCCACGTCTTTGGCGGCCTCCAGCACCCTGGCCTGCCCGTCGGGTGTGGTCACATCGGCGGCCACCGTCACCACGTCGACCCCATAGGTGTCGCGAATCTTCTGCGCCGATTCCTCCAGCGCCGCGCTGCCCCGCGCATTCATCACCAGATCCACGCCCGCATCGGCCAGCGCCTCGGCACAGCCCAGCCCCAGCCCCTTGCTGGACGCACAGACCAGCGCCCGTTTCCCGGAAATTCCCAGATCCATCAGCCCTCTCCCTTGGCTATCCTCGTTGGCAAAACGACTAACACCCGGTCGCGGGGGTTGACCAGCGCAAACACCATCCCCAATTCCACAGACAGAAAGGGCTCAAAAACTTCTGGGATTTGACCGACTATGGCCATATTCTGGGGCGACCCTGTCCACAGCCCCGGCATTGCCCCGGGATTTTGGATCAGCTCAATCAAGGCAGGTGTGTTTCGTGTTTTCTGAAAACGGTTCCGTTCAATCCTATCCCGTCTACCCGGCTGATGGCCTGCGCGTTGTTGCCGGGGCCAATCTTGGCGATGGTGTCGGGCTCATGGATGAGCTGGACCTGGACGATATCTACCAGCTCAGATCCGGCATCAGCGCCGACCGCCTGTCGCTGATGGCCCGGCTCGACAACAGCTTTGGCATCGCCGCCGACAGCGAAGCCGGCACCGCAGGCAACGCGCTGCACCTGGATTGCACCCTGTCCTTCATGTCGCCGGACGGGTCGACCACCGACATCCTGCTGCTGGTCGAAGTCGATCTGGACGGGCTGATCGTGGGCCTGCACCTGCTGCCGCTGGTGCCGCTGGTGGCCCAGACCGAATACACATTGCTGAAAACCAGCCGCGAATCGGCGCGGCGCAAATTTGCCGAACTGGCTTCGGTGTCCTTTACCCGCGGCACCCGCATCACGTTGGCCTCAGGGGCCCAGATCCCGATCGAAGAGCTGACCGTCGGCGACCGCGTGCTGACCCGCGACGATGGCGTGCAACCGATCCGCTGGATCGGCCAGAACACGGTGCGCGCGACCGGTGCCATGGCCCCGGTTCTGATCCGGGCCGGCGCGCTGAACAACGCCGGTGACCTGTTGGTCAGCCCCGACCACCGATTGTTCGTCTATCAACGCAGCGACCGCATCGGTGCGGGCCATTCCGAAATCCTGGTCACTGCCCGCCACCTGATCAACGGCGAGTCCGTTGTCCGCGTCGAAGGCGGCTTTGTCGATTATTTCCAGCTGCTGTTTGATCGTCACCACATCATCTACGCCGAAGGCATCGCCGCAGAATCCCTGCTGCTGGACCCCTCGACCAAACCCGCCGTCCCCGGCGAACTGCTGAAAAAGCTCGCCACGACCCGCCACGGCCGACGCGATGACCACGGGATCGACGTGCAAAAAAACCTGCTCGACCGCCCCGACGCCATCGACCTGCTGCGCCGCGCCTCGACGCGGTAATACTCTAACGCCCGACGCCGCGCAGCGCCCGCTGGGCCTCGGCCATCAGCCGGGGCAGCGTGTCGTCGTATTGATGGGCCTGGATATGGCCGCACATCAACGCCGTCCAATAGATCCGCAGCACCTGGTTGATCCGCGCGCCATACCCCGGTCCCAGCTTGCGGAACCAGCGCACCATGTCCGTGTCCAGCCGGATGGTCACCCGGGTTCTGTCGCGCAGCGCCCCATGTCTTGTGTCCAGCCCGTGCCATTCATCCGGCAGACTTTTGTCCAACCAATCGCTGGCCAGCCCCTGTTGCAGCGCTTCCAGCTCGTGCAGCATGTCGTTTCGGGCCTGTTTGCGGTTGACCATGGCATCACCTCTCTTGTTCATCACCGCTTAACTTTGCCCGCAATTGGTTAACGCCGCGCCACCGCACAGCCCGCTGCACGCCCGGTGCACGTGGGGTGCACGCATGTCACCCCCCGTTTTCCTTGCTCCGCCGCCAAAACTTACCTATACGCGCGCTCATGTTGGACACCGCCTCAAACCGCCCCGAATTGCCGCCCGAGATTGCGCGCCGCCGTACCTTTGCGATCATCTCGCACCCGGACGCGGGCAAGACCACATTGACCGAAAAATTCCTGCTTTACGGGGGGGCCATCCAGATGGCCGGTCAGGTGCGCGCCAAAGGCGAAGCCCGCCGCACACGCTCTGACTTCATGCAGATGGAAAAAGACCGCGGGATTTCGGTTTCCGCCTCGGCAATGTCGTTTGATTACAATGATTTGCGGTTTAACCTGGTGGACACACCCGGTCACAGCGACTTCTCCGAAGACACCTATCGCACCCTGACGGCCGTGGATGCGGCCATCATGGTGATCGACGGGGCCAAAGGTGTGGAAAGCCAGACCCAGAAGCTGTTCGAAGTCTGCCGGCTGCGCGACCTGCCGATCCTGACGTTCTGTAACAAGATGGACCGTGAAAGCCGGGACGTTTTTGAAATCATTGACGAAATTCAGGAGATGCTGGCCATCGACGTGACCCCGGCCAGCTGGCCCATCGGGGTCGGACGCGATTTTGTCGGCTGTTATGACATCCTGCGCGACCGGCTTGAGCTCATGGACCGCGCCGACCGGAACAAGGTCGCGGAATCCATCGAAATCAACGGGTTGGACGATCCCAACCTGGCCAAATACGTGCCCGAACACCTGCTGGACAAACTGGTCGAAGACCTGGAAATGGCGCGCGAACTGCTGCCAAAGCTGGACCCGCAGGCGGTGCTCGAAGGGCATATGACCCCGATCTGGTTCGGTTCGGCGATCAATTCCTTTGGTGTCAAAGAGTTGATGGACGGCATCGGCAACTACGGCCCCCTGCCCCAGGTCCAATCTGCGCAGCCCCGCAGCATCGCACCTGAAGAGAAAAAGGTCGCAGGTTTTGTGTTCAAGGTTCAGGCCAACATGGACCCCAAACACCGCGACCGGGTGGCCTTTGTCCGCCTTGCCTCGGGGCATTTCAAACGCGGCATGAAATTGAACCATGTGCGCACCAAAAAACCCATGGCGATCTCGAATCCGGTGCTGTTTCTGGCCTCGGACCGGGAACTGGCCGAAGAGGCCTGGGCCGGTGACATCATCGGCATTCCCAACCACGGCCAGCTGCGCATTGGCGATACGTTAACCGAAGGGGAACCTTTACGTGTTACTGGTATTCCCAGCTTTGCGCCCGAGCTGCTGCAAGGTGTCCGCGCCGGTGACCCGATGAAGTCCAAGCACCTGGAAAAGGCGCTGATGCAATTTGCCGAAGAAGGCGCGGCCAAAGTGTTCAAACCGTCCATCGGCTCCGGCTTTATCGTCGGGGTTGTTGGCGCGTTGCAATTCGAAGTGCTGGCCAGCCGGATCGAAATGGAATACGGCCTGCCCGTCCGTTTTGAGGCGTCACAGTTCACCAGCGCCCGTTGGGTCAGCGGCGACAAGGCGGCCGTGGACAAATTGGTCAATGCCAACAAACAGCATATCGCCAATGATCACGATGGCGACATTGTGTATCTGACCCGCCTGCAATGGGACATCGACCGGGTTGTGCGCGACTATCCGGACGTGAACTTGACAGCGACCAAGGAAATGATGGTGTGACGGGGGAAAAACTGTAATCTGTCGCCATCATGGATTTGGAACACTCGATTTATCCCGGCAGTTTCTACAGCTTACTGGGCTTTCTTGATCGCAAGGAAGTGCCCTATGAAAACGTGGCCGACCTGTTTCCGCCGCCGGATTGCGACCTTGACGCGCTGGCGGCGTCAGTGATTCAGGCCGACCCGGTGCCGGACCACGAATTCGACCGTCAGGACGCCGCTCGCAAATATCAGACGCTGCTGGTGGAATTTGACGGATGCAGCGAATTATGGGCCGTCCATGCCATGGCGATCGCCGTCCTGCGCCGTCGCAACCCGCCTGAATTCGTGCGCCAATTGTTCCTGCGGATCTGGCGGGAAAAGGGCAAGGAGCTGGCCGACGGCCTGCCCGTGCGCTGGTTGATTTCCTCGGCCACGACCTTTGCCGATCATGGGGACACATTTGAACAGCGCAGCGGTGGCATGGGGCTGTCCGTGCTGTTCGACCTGATCAAACTGCATGACAGCGAACGCCGTGTGTCCGGGCGCCCCAATGATGCGGCCTTTCCCCGGCTCAAATCCAAACCCCGCAACCACCCGCTGGCCTTTGACATGGCCGGGTATTCCCTGCCCAATGGCGATCTGGACCGGATCATGCTGGCCCGGCTGTGGCGACTGGCGGAACAGGACGCCACCCTGCGTCCCCTCGGGTTTCGCATGTTGCGCATGGTGATGACCGACAAACGCTCGGTGTTCTCCCGGGTTCAACGATACAGGCGGACCAAATCCGATGGCTGACCCCGATCTGCCCCTCTGGGGCCTGAGCGCCACCATCAAGGCCGACACGGTCGACATTCTGAATTTCGCAGCCCACCACCTCGATTTGGGCGCACACCGGCTGTACCTCTATCTGGATGCCCCTGATGACCGGGCCTTTGCCCTGCTCAAGGCCCATCCAAAGATCCGGGTCCAGCTGCGCGACGACGCGTTCTGGATCAACAAAAAAGGCAGGGTTCCCCCCAAACATCAGGCCCGCCAGAGCCTGAATGCCACTCATGCCTATCGCCGCAAGGTCGAGGTCGATTGGCTGATCCACATGGATGTGGATGAGTTCCTGTGGCCCAATGAAACCACTCTGGCACACCATCTGGCCACGCTCGGACCCGAAATCAAATGCGCCCGCGTCCGTCCCATCGAATCGCTGGCCGGGGACGGCAGCGTGTACAAAGCATTCATGCCCCCGGATGGACGTCGCAATGCCATCACACACCGGATTTACCCGAACTTTGGACGTCAGGTGAGATGCGGCTTTCTCAGCCACGTCGAAGGCAAGCTACTGGTGCGGACCGGCCTGCCGGATGTCACGGTCAAGATCCACAATATCCAACAGGACGACACCATGAACCCCGATGCGGCCGAACTGGCTCAGGTCGATCTGTGCCATCAACACGCCCGTGATTGGGACGATTGGCTGTCCCACTATAAATACCGACTGTCCAAGGGCTCTTATAGGTCCGAACTGGCTCCGGCGCGGGATCCGGAACTGGGCGGGATGACTCTCAACGCGCTGCTGAAGCTGATCGAAGACGATCAGGGAGAAGCCGGTCTGCGCGCCTTTTATGACGAGTTGTGCGCCGACACCCCCGACCTGAGAGCCCGGTTGGACGCCGAGGGATTGCTGAGGATTCGCCCCCTGCGCCTGGCTGAAAAACGACAGAAACAATTTCCCGATTTTAGTTGAATTGTTTCAAATACATCGCAAACGGCCCCTATTCCCTGCGATACAACGACAAGATTTGACGTCACACCGGTATTTTGCTATTCCCCGCCCGAGCCGACATGCGCGTGTGCGCAGGACCGCTAGGGTCTGGCTGATGATGATGCGCGGGCTGGGTCTAATGTCCGCAAGATGCGGAAACACATGACGAAATTTTCTGACCTAAACCTGAACCCCAAGGTTCTCAAAGCCATTGACGAAGCCGGGTACGAAACACCGACCCCAATTCAGGCCGGAGCGATTCCCTCCGCGCTCGAAGGCAGGGACGTGCTGGGCATTGCCCAGACCGGTACCGGCAAGACGGCCAGCTTCACGCTGCCGATGATCACGATGCTGGCCCGTGGCCGGGCTCGGGCGCGGATGCCTCGCAGCCTGGTGCTGTGCCCCACACGGGAATTGGCCGCTCAGGTCGCCGAGAACTTTGACACCTATGCCAAACACCTCAAGCTGACCAAGGCGCTGTTGATCGGTGGCGTTTCGTTCAAGGAACAGGATCTGCTGATCGACCGTGGCGTCGACGTGCTGATCGCCACACCTGGCCGTCTTCTGGACCATTTCGAACGTGGCAAACTGTTGCTCACCGGCGTGCAGATCATGGTTGTCGACGAAGCCGACCGGATGTTGGACATGGGGTTCATCCCTGACATCGAACGGATCTTTTCGCTGACCCCGTTCACCCGCCAGACGCTGTTCTTCTCGGCAACGATGGCACCGGAAATCGAACGGATCACCAACACCTTCCTGTCGGCCCCGGCCCGGGTCGAAGTCGCCCGTCAGGCCACCGCCTCCGAGACCATCGAACAGAGCGTGGTGATGTTCAAACCCAGCCGCCGCGACCGCGAAGGCAGCGAAAAGCGCAGCGTCCTGCGCGCGATCATTGATGGCGAAGGCGACAAATGCACCAATGCGATCATCTTCTGCAATCGCAAGACTGATGTCGATATCTGCGCGAAATCGCTCAAGAAATATGGGTATAACGCCTCGCCTATCCATGGCGATCTGGACCAATCGCAACGCACCAAGACGCTCGACGGGTTCCGCGATGGTACGGTCCGCCTGCTGATCGCCTCTGATGTTGCCGCGCGCGGGCTTGACGTGCCAGCCGTCAGCCATGTGATCAATTTCGATGTCCCCGGCCACCCCGAAGATTATGTGCACCGGATCGGGCGCACGGGACGCGCCGGACGGGAAGGCAAAGCCATCACCATCTGCTCGTCCCGTGATGAAAAGGCGCTGGACGCTGTGGAAAGCCTGATTCAGAAGCAAATCACCCGCATGGAAAACCCGGTGAAAAAGGCGACCCCGGATCCGCGCCCTGCCGCAACAGACAGCAAATCCGAACCCCGCCAACCCGCGTCCCGGTCCGCCGACAAGAAACCGGCCTCGACGCGCCGCGGAAAACCGGCCGCCAAACCCGCCGACCTTCCCGAGCGTCAGGAACGGCCTCAAAGCCAGAGCCAAAGCCAGAGCCAAAGCCAGAACCAAAGCCGCGGCCGGTCACGCCGGGACGACAACAAAGCCGTTGTCGGCATGGGCGATCACCTGCCCAGCTTCATCGCTCTCAGCTTTGAGGAACGCCGCGCCGGCTGATCCTCTGACTGACGCAGGTATCTGCAACACTGCAACAGATCCGGGCACTCCCCAAAACATGGGGCGTGCCCTTTTCTTTGTCTGCATCTCGCCAGCAGCTCAAACGGGATATGATGCACAGGATATGATGCATATGATGCGCGGCGGGCGGCCCTTGCGTTTTCAACATGGCGGGGTTTCATCTTTGTCCGATGACACGGCATCGCTTCAGGGACTATGTGGGCAGCAACACACTGCCTCCTCCTGACATATGCGAGCCCCTGTCATGACCGAAGTTACCTTCCACGCCCCCACTGCCGCCGAAATCCAGGCCATCCAACACGAAGCCGCGCGCCTGCGCAGCATCGCCTTTGGCAACGCCCTGCGTAAACTCTTTTCCGCCGTGAAATCTCTGGCTCCGCGTGGGTTCAGCCTGTCGCCCCGGTGCGCACGTCCGCTGCACTAGATCGACCAGGACCCGCCGCCGCGCCGCACATCATGCGGCGCCCGGCCCAACGGGCAATGCGGCATCGCCAGATGCCGTGGTTGCCGGGCGGGAGCCCCCCGCCCGGCCAATGTCAACGCATCCGGCTGATCACCACAGTGACTTCGGGCTTGCGCCCGATTTCATTCTGGGCGCTCTGGCGCACAATGCGGCGCAGCGCCTCTTCCAGCTTGTCGTCATCGCTCAGCGTCTTGGAACCGGCCCGCAACAAGAATTGATTCAGGTCCTCCTCCAGAATTTCCACCACCGCAGCCTTTGAACTTCCGGTTTCCGGCACCCCCTTGATATCACACCAAGGCTCGCCCAAAGGTTCATCCGATTCATCCAGGATCACAGTTACCAGCACATGACCGTTCAGCGCCATGCGGATCCGATCGCGCACGACCCCATCCATGGCCCCGATCTGCACGCTTCCATCCAGATAGGTGCGCCCGGTGTCGATATATTCGGCGACCACAGGGCCATCCGCTGTCAGATCCATCATCATGCCATTGACCACGACCGCGCTGGTCAGCCCCTTGGACTCGCCCAAACGCGCATGTTCACGCAGATGCCGGTGTTCGCCGTGCATCGGGATCAGCATCTCGGGCTTCACCAGCTCGTGCATCTGCTCCAGATCCGGGCGATTGGCATGGCCCGACACGTGATACAGCCCTGAACTGTCATCCACGACATCGACGCCCTTTTCGCTGAGCTGGTTCATGATCCGGATCACGCCTTTTTCGTTGCCCGGAATGGTTTTTGACGAGAACAGGAACAAATCCCCCTCCTTCATCTCCAGACCACGGTATTTGCCGCGGGCCAATTGCGCCGACGCCGCGCGACGTTCGCCCTGGCTCCCAGTCACGATCAGCATGACGTTGTTGCGCGGAATGTCCTGTGCCTCTTCGGGGCTGATCACTTTGGGGAAATCCGACAGAACCCCAGTGGCCTCTGATGCTTCGATCATCCGGCGCATTGCGCGGCCCAGCAGAACAACGGATCGCCCGGCCCGCTCGCCTGCCCGCGCCAATGTGCGCACCCGTGCCACGTTGGACGCAAATGTGGTCGCGACCACCATACCCTTGGCCTCACCCACAAGGCGGGTGATCTCGCCGGGCAATTCGGCCTCGGACCGCCCTGGCGCGCGCGAGAACACATTGGTCGAATCACAGATCAACGCCTTGACCCCGGTTTCGCCCAGGTCCGCAAACAGATCTGCATCAAACGCTTCCCCCACTCCGGGGTCGGTGTCGATCTTGAAATCACCCGAATGCAGGATCCGTCCTGCGGGCGTGTCGATCACCAGAGCCGAGCTTTCTGGGATCGAATGTGAAATCGGCACAAAGCCGACCTTGAACGGGCCCGCCTGCACGGTTTCCGGCCAGGGCGACGCCGTCACCACCGCGTCGGCGACCTGGCCTTTGTCCTCCAACTTGCGCCGGGCGATATTGGCGGTAAAGGCGCGGGCGTGCACCGGCACGTTCAACGCGCTGTACAGCAATCCCAGGGCCCCGACGTGGTCCTCATGGGCGTGGGTGATGAACACCGCGTCCAACCGGTCGGCGCGTTCCTTTAGCCACGTCATATCGGCAAAGATCAGATCCACACCGGGTGTTGTGTCCATATCCGGAAAAGCCACGCCAAGATCCACTAGGATCAGGCGTTCTTTGCCCGGTTTACCATACCCATAAACATAGGCGTTCATGCCGATCTCGCCGGCGCCGCCCAAGGGCAGATAAATCAATCGTTCGCTGCTCATACTCAGCTGTTATCCTTGTTATAGCGATGGATCACGGTCAGCCCGTGCATCGTCAGATCTTCTTCAAAGACGTCAAAAAGATTTGCCGCCTGTTCAAACAAAGGCGCCAACCCGCCGGTGGCGATCACCTGCATCGGGCGGTCATGTTCGGCCCGGATCCGCGCGCAGATTTCCCGCACCAGCCCGACATACCCCCAGAACACACCCGATTGCATGCATTCCACCGTGTTGGTCCCGATCACCTTTTGGGGTTGAGAAATATCAACATGAGGTAGCGCGGCGGCCGCCAAATGCAACGCCTCCAGACTGAGGTTTACACCCGGGGCAATCACCCCGCCGATATAGGCCCCATCATGGGCGACAACGTCAAACGTGGTTGCGGTGCCAAAATCCACCACGATCAGATCACCGCCATGGCGATCAAAGGCCCCCGCCGTATTGACCAGCCGGTCAGGGCCAACCTGTGTTCCGGCATCCACCCGGGGCAAATGCGGCAACAGGCATTCCGGCTTGCCCACAACCATCGGTCGGCAATCAAAGAACCGGTCCGCAAACACCCGCAGGTTCCACACGACACGGGGCACGGTCGACGAGATGATGACCTCGGTGATATCCGTCTTGATCCCATAATGGTTGATCAGCGTCGAAAACCAGGTGAAATAGGCATCTGCCGTGCGGGCGTGGTGGGTCGACGTGCGCAGGGTGCACAGGAATGTTTCGCCATCCCAGATCGAGAAAACGGTATTGGTGTTGCCACAGTCGATTGCCAGAAGCATCCCTTGCCCCCTCTTAAAAATACACATCCGCCGCCGGGATAGTGACCCGACCTTTGGCCGTGTTTAGGACAAGGTTGCCAGCACCGTCCACCGTCTCAAATGTCCCAACCGTTTCTGACGTGGCGGTGCGGGCCGAAATCACTTCGCCCAACTTCGCCGCACGGGCCAACCAGGCGGTCCGGATCGGGGCAAACCCATAGGTCGTGAATTGGGTTTCGTAATGGTCATAGGCGTCCGCCAGAGCGTCCAGAAAGCTTTCTGGATCGACCTGAACACCAGTCTCCGACATCAATGACACCGGCCACACCGATCCGGGTTCCAGCCAGTCGCTGGGCGGGGTCTGGACCAGATTGACGCCGATCCCGATCGCAAGATGGGTGACACCACCCCCATGGCCCGCGCTTTCCAGCAGTATACCAGCCAGCTTGCCACCATTCAGCAGCACGTCATTGGGCCATTTCAACGCCAGCCCTTCGCTGCGTCCTGTGACCGTCACACAGGCATCATACAGCGCAAGCGCCGCAACAAAGCTGCGCAGGGCCACCTGTTCGGGGGGCTCTTGGGGGCGCAGCACCAGCGTGGCGGCCAAATTTCCGGTTGGATCGTTCCAGGCCCGGCCCCGTCGGCCGCGTCCCTTGGTCTGGCGCAGCGCCAGAATCCATTCCGGTCCGGCCAGCGTGGGCGCAATGCGCGCGGCCTCATCCAACGTGCTGTCGACTTCAGTCAACACCCGTTTGCCATACCCCTGCGGCCAGCTCATTTCATGTCCCTCCTACGGCAAAAGGCCCGGTCGCCTGACCGGGCCCTTGCAGTTTGACTGATCGCTTGATCAGTTGACAAGCGTTGCCGCCGCAGAAGCCGCAGCTCCTTCGACACCAAACATGTTGACGATCCCCAACAGCATGACCGCTGCCGACCCCATCAGGAACACCCACAGCACAGGCGATGCGTTGCGATCCAGTTCGTCGCTCTCTTCGCCAAAGTACATGTAGTAGACAATGCGCAGATAATAGAACGCCCCAATCACGGAGGCCACAACACCGGCAACCGCCAGCCAGGCCAGACCCGCGTCATAGGCCGCACGCAGCACATACAATTTGCCAAAGAACCCCAGCATCGGCGGAACACCGGCCAGCGAAAACAACAGGATCAGCATCGCCAACGCCTTGCCCGGCTCACGCTTGGCATAGGAATTCAGGGCGGTGATGTCGGTGATCGGTTTGCCATCTTTTTCCAGCATCAGAATAAAGGCAAAGGTGCCGACGTTCATGGTCACATAGATCGCCATATAGACCAGCAGCGCCTGCACGCCAAAGGCGGTTCCGGCGGCCAGCCCCATCAGGGCATACCCCATATGAGCAATCGACGAAAACGCCATCAGCCGTTTGATATCACGCTGTCCGATCGCCGCGACGGCCCCCAGGAACATCGACAACAGCGACAACAGCGCGATCACCTGGCTCCAGTCGGCCACGGCCAATCCGAACGCATCATGCATGACACGGGCGAACAGACCCATGGCGGCCATTTTTGGCGCGGTGGCAAAGAAGGCCGTCACCGGAGTGGGCGAGCCTTCGTAAACGTCCGGGGTCCACATGTGGAACGGCACTGCCGACACTTTGAACGCCAGCCCCGAGATCAGGAAGACGAGGCCAAACAGCAAGCCAATGGTAACTTCGCCGTGCTGGGCAACCTGGATGATACCGGTGAACTTGGTTGTCCCGGCAAAGCCATAGACCAGCGACGCACCATACAACAGCAGACCAGAGGACAAAGCCCCCAGCACAAAGTATTTGAGCCCGGCCTCGGTCGATTTGACGCTGTCCCGGCGCAGGGCAGCGACGACATACAACGCCAGCGATTGCAGCTCCAGCCCCATGTACAGCGACATCAAATCGCCGGCCGACACCATCATCATCATGCCGACAGCAGCCAACGCCACCAGCAGCGGATATTCAAACCGCAGCAGATCGCGACGCGACATGTATTCCTGGCTCATGACCAGCACAGCAGCGGCCGACAGCAGGATGGTCACCTTGGCAAAGCGGGCGAACCCGTCATCGACGAACATGCCGCCAAAGGCCTCGTGGGTGCCATTGCCATTTGTGGCAATCCACAACGCCAGCGCGGCCATCAGGCCCCCGGTGGTCCAGACCAGCAGCGGGCCCAGTTTGTCCTTGCCGGTGTAAACGGCCGCGATCAGCGCCAGCATGGCGTAAACGGCCAGAATGACCTCTGGCAGGATTACGGAAAGATCAGCTTGGATCATTTCTTCCTGGCTCCTTAATGCGAGGCAGCAACGGCGGGCGCAGCGTGATCTGCTGCTGCTGCCAGTGATGCGTCAAAGTTCGAAATCAGCGCGGTGGTCGATGGGCTGATGATGTCGGTGACGACTGCGGGGTACACACCCAACAGGATGGTCATCACGATCAGCGGCGCAAAGATCAACCGTTCGCGGGTGCTCAGATCCAGAATGCCCTTCAGGCTTTCCTTGATCAGATCGCCAAAGACAACCCGGCGATACAGCCACAGCGCATAGCCCGCCGAGAAGATCACGCCAGTCGTTGCAACAGCAGCCACCCAGGTGTTTTTCTGGAACGTGCCCATCAGTGTCAGGAATTCACCGACGAACCCGGAGGTGCCCGGCAGACCGACGTTGCCCATGGTAAAGAACATGAACACCAGCGCATAGGCAGGCATCCGGATCACCAGACCACCATAGGCGTCGATGTCGCGGGTGTGCATCCGGTCATAGATCACCCCAACCGCCAAGAAGAGCGCGGCGGAAATGAACCCGTGGCTGAGCATCTGAAAGATGGCCCCATCGATCCCCTGCTGGTTTGCAGCAAAGATCCCCATGGTGACAAACCCCATATGCGCGACCGACGAATAGGCGATCAGCTTCTTCATGTCTTCCTGAACGATCGCGACCAAGGACGTATAGACGATGGCAATTGCCGACATCCACAGGACCAGATCGGTCATCACTTCGGCCCCGACAGGGAACATCGGCAGACTGAACCGCAGGAAGCCATACCCCCCCATCTTCAACAGGATCGCAGCCAGCACGACGGAGCCGGCAGTCGGTGCCTGCACGTGTGCGTCCGGCAACCAGGTGTGCACCGGCCACATCGGCATTTTCACCGCAAAGCTGGCAAAGAAGGCCAGGAACAGCAGCGTCTGCATGCCGCCCACGATCTGGATCCCCAGGATCGAGAAGTCATCAAAGGCAAACTGATGGGTCAGCAGGCTTTCGATGTCGGTGGTGCCCGCGTCCGAGAACATGGCAACCATCGCCACCAGCATCAGCACCGAGCCGAGGAAGGTATAGAGGAAGAATTTGAACGATGCATAGATCCGGTTTGCACCGCCCCAGATGCCGATGATCAGGAACATTGGGATCAGGCCCGCTTCAAAGAACAGGTAGAACAGCACCAGATCCAGCGCCATGAAAACGCCCAACATCAGGGTTTCCAGCAGCAGGAATGCAATCATGTATTCCTTGACGCGGCTGGTCACATTCCAGCTGGCCAGAATGGTCAGCGGCATGATGAAGGTAGTCAGCATCACGAACAGAACCGAAATCCCGTCGACGCCCATCTTGTATTTCAGGCCCAGCAGCCATTCGGTTTCTTCAACCATCTGAAAGCCGGTATTGGCCGGGTCGAACCCGGTATAGATGCCGATCGACACCAAAAAGGTGATCGTGGTGGCAAAGAGCGCGGCCCATTTGGCGTTGCGTTGTGCCGCCTCATCCTCGCCGCGCAGGAACAGGGCCAGAATGGCCGCCGCAAGCGCCGGGATGAAAGTGACAATAGAAAGGAGATTGTCCATCAGTGCGCTCCTCCGCCGATCGACATCCAGGTGACCAGGGCAGCAATACCCAGCACCATCCAGAAGGCATATGTGAAGATGAAACCCGACTGTGCGCGACCGGCGAGGCGGGTAAAGAAGGGAACGATCCCCATCGCGACCCCATTCAGGAAGCCGTCGATGGTATTGCCGTCACCGCGCTTCCACAGGAAGCGGCCAATGGCCAAAGCGGGTTTGACAAAGATCGCGTCATACAGCTCGTCAAAGTACCATTTGTTCAAAAGGAACTGATAGAGCGGCTGGAAGTTGGTGGCCAACCGATGCGGCAGCGACGGGTTCCAGATATAGAACCACATGGCCATGATCAGACCGCCCAGCATCGCAACAAACGGCGACACCTTGACCCAAGCCGGAGCCGCGTGCGCGTCGTCCAGAACATGGTTGTCGGGAGCAAAATACAGCGCACCTTCACCCGGCTTGCCCGCAAACACCATGTGATGATCACCGGCTGCTGCAACGTCACCGCCGCCGCCGTGGCCATCATCTGTTGTTGCTTCTTCGCCATGCCCGGTGTCCGTACCGTGGCCTTCGGCCCCTGCTTCGGCAACCGGAATTCCATAGAACTTGCCCACTTGGTCGGCGTGACCAAAGAACGAGCCGTACCACAGCATCCCCGAGAAGATTGCCCCCAGCGCCAGAACCCCCAGCGGGATCAACATGGTCATCGGGCTTTCATGCGCGTGATCATGCGTGTGCTTGTCGCCGCGCGGTGTGCCAAAGAAGGTCATGAAGATCAAACGCCAGCTGTAGAAGGACGTGAATGCAGCAGCTGTCACCAACAGCCAGAAGCCATAGGAGGATCCGCCCGCATAGGCGCTTTCGATAATCGCGTCCTTGGACAGGAAACCGGCAAACCCAATGGTGGTCATCGGAATACCAACGCCCGTGATGGCCAGCGTGCCGATCATCATCGCCCAATAGGTATAAGGAATTTTCGAACGCAGACCGCCATAGTTGCGCATGTCCTGTTCGTGATGCATCGCGTGGATGACCGACCCGGCCCCCAGGAACAACATCGCCTTGAAAAAGGCGTGCGTGAACAGGTGGAACATGGCCGCGCTATACATGCCGACACCGGCAGCAACGAACATATAGCCCAGCTGCGAACAGGTCGAATAGGCGATCACGCGTTTGATGTCGTTCTGCACCAGGCCGACAGTGGCGGCAAAGAATGCCGTGGTTGCGCCAAGCACAGTGATGAACGCAGTGGCCGTTTCGGCGTATTCCATCAGCGGCGACATGCGGCAGACCAGGAATACACCCGCGGTCACCATGGTCGCGGCGTGGATCAGCGCCGACACAGGCGTCGGACCTTCCATCGCGTCCGGCAACCAGGTGTGCAGGATCAGCTGAGCCGATTTACCCATCGCGCCGATGAACAGCAGGATGCAAACCAGATCAGCTGCGTTCCAGTCGGTCCACAGGAAGTTGACAACCGTCTCGTCCAGCACCGGAGCAGCGGCAAAAATGTCGCTCAGGTTGATGCTGTCAGTCAGGAAGAACAGGGCAAAGATCCCCAGCGCAAAGCCAAAGTCACCAACCCGGTTGACGATGAACGCTTTCATCGCGGCAGCGTTGGCCGTCGGCTTGCGATAGTAGAACCCGATCAGCAGATATGACGCAACGCCCACACCTTCCCAGCCAAAGAACATCTGAACCAGATTGTCCGAGGTGACCAGCATCAGCATGGCAAAGGTAAAGAACGACAGATACGCAAAGAAGCGCGGCTTATAGCTTTCGCCCGGACGCCACTGTGGATCGTCGGCCATATAGCCAAACGAATACAGGTGAACCAGCGACGATACCGTGGTGATCACGATCAGCATGATCGCCGTCAGGCGGTCCAGACGGATCGACCAGGAGGTCGACAACGACCCGCTTTCGATCCAGCGCAGGATTTCGATCGTCTGCGTGTGCCCGTCAAAGGTCAGGAACACGACCCAGCTGAGCAAAGCCGACAGGAACAGCAGACCGGTGGCGGTCCACATGGCGGCCTTTTCGCCGATGAACTTCCAGCCGAACCCGCACAGAAGCGAGCCCACCAGAGGGGCAAAGAGGAGTGTGGTTTCCATGATGTCCTTACCCCTTCATCACGTTGATGTCTTCGACCGCGATCGTTCCGCGGTTCCGGAAGAAACAGACCAGAATGGCCAGGCCAATGGCGGCCTCGGCCGCGGCCACGGTCAGAACAAAGAGCGTAAAGACCTGCCCCACCAGATCGCCCAAAAAGGACGAAAAGGCGACGAGGTTGATGTTCACTGCGAGCAGCATCAATTCGATGCTCATCAGCAGGATGATCACGTTCTTGCGGTTCAGGAAGAGACCGAAGATGCCGATGACGAACAAAGTCGCCGCGACGGTTAGATAATGTTCAAGTCCGATCATTGCCTCAAAGCCCCTGCCCCGGTTTCACGTCCTTGAGTTCCATCGCGGTCGCCGGGTCACGCATCATCTGGGCGATGATATCCTGACGTTTGATGTCGGTGCGATGGCGCAGGGTCAGCACGATGGCGCCGATCATGGCGACCAGCAGGATCAGACCCGCCAGTTGGAACAGAAGGAAATATTGGTCGTAAATGATGAGGCCAAGCGCCTCGGTGTTGTGACGGTCGACGGGAACCGGCTGGGCCAGTTGCTCGGCAGCACCATGCGCGCTCTCCCAGGCACCAAATGCCATGACGAACTGCATCAGGATCACCAGACCGATGAGCAGCGCCAATGGCATATAGCGGGCCATCTCGGCCTTCAGCTCGGCAAAGTCCACGTCCAGCATCATCACCACAAACAGGAACAGCACCGCGACCGCGCCAACGTAAACGATGACCAGCAGCATGGCGACGAATTCCGCTCCCAGCAGAACAAACAGCCCCGCCGCAGAGATAAAGCTCAGGATCAGCCACAGCACCGAATGCACAGGCTGACGGCTGATCACGGTGAACAGCCCGCCGGTGATGGCGCTGATGGCGAAGAGGTAAAAGGCAAATACGCTCATGTCTCATCGTCCCCTTTTTCGCCCATGGCCTCCTGCGCCAATTCCAGCGCCCGGGTCATGGCCGGGATGCCGGCAAACACCGACATCTGTCCGATCGCTTCCACGATCTCTTGTTTCTTGGCACCGGCCTCGACAGCGTGGCGCACGGTCTGACGCACGGCCGTGTCGGCCTGCGCGCCCTGCATGGTCAGCCCCGCCAGCGTCAGCAACAGGCGGGTCTTGGCATCCAGACCGTCCTTGTTGACGGTCTTGCCGAACATCATTTCCATGACCTCTTTGGGCATGGTCGGCCAGAGCGCCTCAAACCCCTTGAACGCGTCGGTGGGAGAGAATTTCTCCATCGCCGGGTTCATGGCTTTGGCCATCTCCTGGGCCTGGGCCATCATGGCCTCGAATGGGTTACGCGGATCTGTCATCGGTACGGCGCGTCTATTTCCAGATTGCGGGCAATCTCGGCTTCCCAGCGGTCGCCGTTGGCCAACAGCTTGTCCTTGTCGTAAAACAGCTCTTCGCGCGTTTCGGTGGCAAATTCGAAATTCGGCCCCTCGACAATCGCATCCACCGGGCAGGCTTCCTGACAGAAGCCACAGTAGATGCATTTGGTCATGTCGATGTCATAGCGCGTGGTGCGGCGGCTGCCATCATCACGGGGTTCCGCGTCGATGGTGATTGCCTGCGCCGGGCAGATCGCTTCGCACAGTTTGCAGGCAATGCAGCGTTCTTCGCCATTGGGATAGCGGCGCAGCGCGTGTTCACCGCGGAACCGGGGCGACAACGGCCCCTTTTCATGCGGATAATTCAGCGTTGCCTTGGGGGCAAAGAAGTACTTCAGCCCCAATTTCATGCCGACCCAAAAATCCTGAAGCAGGAAATATTTGGCGGCGCGGGTATAGTCGATGTTCGCCATTGATCAGCCCCCCACGGTCCAGCGGGCGAAGATGCCCCAGAACCAGTCAAATTTTGCAGCAAAGGATACGAACACGACCCAGAACAGCGAGAACGGCAGGAATACTTTCCACCCCAGACGCATCAGCTGGTCATAGCGGTACCGCGGCGTGATCGCCTTGACCATTGCGAAGAGGAAGAAGAAGAACGCCATCTTGCCCACCATCCACAGGACGCCATCAGGCAGACCCGGGATCGGCGACAGCCAACCACCAAAGAACAGCAGCGAGATCAGCGCGCACATCAGGAAGATCGCGATGTATTCACCAGCCATGAACAGCAGGAACATGGTAGCGGAATATTCCACCTGGTAGCCCGCGACCAGTTCGGATTCCGCTTCGGGAAGGTCGAACGGTGGGCGATTGGTTTCGGCCAGCGCCGAGATGAAAAACAGGAACACCATCGGGAAATGCGGGATCCAGTACCAGTTCAGCAGACCCAGGTTACCGTCCTGCGCACGCACGATGTCACCAAAGTTCATCGAGCCCGTAGAGATGATTACCCCAACAATGATCAAACCGATCGAGACCTCATACGAGATCATCTGAGCCGCAGATCGCAACGAACCAAGGAACGGATATTTCGAGTTCGACGCCCAACCGCCCATGATCACGCCGTATACCTCGAGCGAGGAAACCGCAAAAACATAGAGGATCGCAACGTTGATATCCGACAGCACCCAGCCGTCGTTGAACGGGATCACCGCCCAGGCGATCATGGCCAGCACAAAGCTGGTCAATGGCGCAAGAATGAACACAGAGCGGTCGGCACCGGCGGGAATAACCACCTCTTTGACCACATATTTCAGCGCGTCCGCCACCGATTGCAGGATGCCAAAGACCCCCACAACATTGGGGCCGCGCCGCATTTGAACAGCGGCCCAGATCTTGCGGTCGCCATAGACAAGAAACAGCAGCGAAATCATGACAAAGGCAACAACAGCAAGCACTTGCGCCAGTATCAAAATGGCGATGCCGCCTGGGGTGTTAAAGAAATCAGCCATAGGTCCTCACACCGTAGGTATTCCGTTTTCCTCGCAGTCCGCGACCACGACTTCGGCGTCGATGGTGCGCAAACCGCGCGGCAGGGAGGGCGAGATGGTGTAGACAGCATCAGCGGTCCAAACGCCACCCTCTTCATTCAAATTTGTGCGCAAATGCCGCGCAAATCCGTAACCTCGGATCAACGCGTATTGCGCGGCTGCGCATTCAGCATAGTTATCTACATCGACGGGAGAATTTATGTCCGTCATCGACACATGAAACTGTACCAGATCACCCTCCAGCAGGCTGGTTTCAACTCCCTGATAGTTGGGAGAGAACCGCGTCACCTGATCTGACGGACCTGGTTCGCAGGCCGCCAACAGCAAGGGCGATATGATCGCTGCCCGGATCATTATTCGGCAGCGATCTTTTCGTTGTTGCGGGCTTTCGCTCCGGCCGACAGCTCGGCCATCAGTTCAGAGGCCCGCGCAATCGGGTTGGTCAGATAGAAATCCCGGACCGCGTTCACAAAGTCCGCCTTGCCCAAAGGCTCCAGCTCCAGCGCGTCGCCGTCGTTGGTTGGCACCTGATCGATTTGGGCCAGATGCGGCACCGCTTCGATCAAAGCCGTGCGCAGCTGCGCCAGCGAGTCAAACGGCAGGGTCGCGCCCAGTTCGGCGCTGAGGGCGCGCAGGATCGCCCAGTTTTCCTTGGCCTCGCCCGGGGCGAACCCGGCGCGCATGGCCAATTGCGGACGTCCTTCGGTGTTGACGAACAACCCGTTTTCTTCGGTATAGGCGGCCCCCGGCAGGATCACGTCGGCACGGTGTGCCCCGCGGTCCCCATGGCTGCCCTGATAGATCACGAATGCACCATCGCCGATTTCGACTTCATCCGCGCCCAGGTTGTAAACAACCTCGGCCCCGTCGATGGCGGCCTCTACGCCGCCTTCGGTCACGGCACCGACGTCCATCGCACCGACACGGCCCGCTGCAGTGTGCAGCACCAGCAGTTTGGATTCCGTGTCAGCGGCAAATTTTTGAGCGTGTGCCAGAACCGCCAGACCGTCGGCCTCGCGCAGGGCACCCTGCCCCACAATGACCAATGTCTCTTTGCCAATCGCGCCGGAATGATCGCCGCTGTGCAGCGCCTCAAGAGCGGCACGGTCGGTGCCCAGATGCGCATAGTCATAGGTCAGGTCAACCGGCTGACCGACCAGCCCAATGTTGGCCCCATTCACCCAGGCCCGGCGAAGGCGTGAATTCAACACGGGTGCCTCGTCACGCGGGTTGGTGCCGATCAGCATGATCGCCTTGGCACTGTCGATGTCTTCGATGGACGCCGTGCCGACATAGGCGGCGCGGTTGTCCAGCGGCAGACGCGCCTTGTCAGTGCGGCATTCGACCTTGCCGTCCAGTCCTTCGACCAGTTGTTTCAGCGCATATGCGGCCTCGGTCGGGACCAGGTCCCCGATCAAACCGGCGATCTTCTTGCCCTTCATGGCGGCCGCGGCGGCGGACAGCGCTTCGCCCCAGCTCGCTGGCTTCAACTTCCCATCGACCCGCACATAGGGACGGTCCAGACGTTGGCGCCGCAGCCCATCCCAGACAAAACGGGTTTTGTCTGAAATCCACTCTTCATTCACGCCGTCATGGTTGCGCGGCAGGATGCGTTTGACTTCGCGGCCTTTGGTATCGACCCGGATGTTGGAGCCAAGCGCGTCCATCACGTCGATGGTTTCGGTCTTGGTCAATTCCCACGGGCGCGCGGTAAAGGCATAGGGTTTGGACGTCAGCGCGCCAACCGGGCACAGGTCAATGATGTTGCCCTGCATGTTGGAATTCAGCGTCTGGTTCAGATAGCTGGTGATTTCCGCGTCTTCGCCACGACCGGTCTGGCCCATCTGGTTGATCCCGGCCACTTCGGAGGTGAAGCGGACACAGCGGGTGCAGCTGATACAGCGCGTCATGGCGGTCGACACCAGCGGACCCAGGTCCAGATCGTCCACCGCGCGTTTGTGTTCCTTGAACCGGGACCCGGACAGGCCATAGGCCATTGCCTGATCCTGAAGGTCGCATTCGCCGCCCTGGTCGCAGATCGGGCAATCCAGCGGGTGGTTGATCAGCATGAATTCCATCACGCCTTCGCGGGCCTTTTTGACCATGGGCGAATTGGTTTTGACCACCGGCGCCTGACCTTCGGGACCGGGGCGCAGGTCACGCACCTGCATGGCACAGGAGGCGGCGGGTTTGGGCGGGCCGCCCACGACTTCGACCAGACACATCCGGCAGTTGCCAGCAATCGACAAACGCTCGTGATAACAGAAACGCGGAATTTCCACGCCTGCTTCTTCACACGCCTGGATCAGGGTCATTGCCCCGTCCACTTCGATCTCGGTTCCGTCAATATTGATCTTGCGGAGGTCAGACATGGTCTATTTCGCCCTCAGTAACACGCCGATCGCGCTGTTTTTTTCGATTTCCGTACGTCCGAACGCACAGAAGGTTTCCGGGTTTTCATAGGACACGCCGCTGTTGCGCAGCAGCGTCTCTCCCTTGGCCCGCATCCGGGCCTTTTCAGTATCAGATTCGATGTAGGCGCGGATTTCCGCGTCCGCATATCCCAACGCATTGGCCCGCGACCGCAGGCGACGCAGTTCGCCAATCCCCTTGAACAGGCGGGCACTGATGCTGTCACAGTGATCGGCGACCTCCTTGGCCATGGCGATGGCAAACAGGGGATCTTCGATTTCAGGCACGTCGCTGAGCGGTGGTTTTGCCGCAGCGGACATCGGGCTGACCGCCATCAGGGCCGCCATCAGGGCAATAAGACGCAACATCACACTCTCCTTGGTTCGGGAGAGCCAATCACCAGCCTCACAGCCGTTGCTATTCAATAGCAAAGCCCCGACAGGCCCGGGATATGCCGGAATTCCGCTCATGACACACAGGTTCCGCGCAGGCTCAACACGTCATTGACGATCTGCAAGTCATCCACCTGATCCAACGGATGTACCGCCCATTCAATCTTGTGCGGTCCAAAGTTCTCGATGCAGTATTTGGTGCCTTCGTGGTGCCCAGCCTTGCCAGCCCCAGTTCTGGACTGAGACGCGCGTTTCACCTCGACGGTAAAGTTTTCCAGATCTGTTTTCTTGTCGACCGGTTTGCTTTTGGCCGAGAAAATGAACCCGTCATAGCGCTGGCGACGGTTTTCGTTCTTAAAGGTGCCACAGCTGGACAGGACAAAAGTGCCAACCAGAACAGCCGCTGCCGCGCAGGCAAACCGTGTCGGGCCTCCGGTCGAATGTGTCTGTGTTGCACTCATGGTCATTTTCCGTGTTGCCGTCGTTGTTCAGATACGTCGAAACGATACGTCTTATTCCGCTGCCATTGCGCCCATGCGTCCGGTTTTCTGCGCCTTGATCCGGTCTTCTATTTCCTCGCGGAAATTGCGGATCAGGCCCTGGATCGGCCAGGCAGCCGCATCCCCCAGTGCACAGATGGTGTGGCCTTCGACCTGTTTGGTCACGTCCCACAACATGTCGATCTCTTCCAGCTCGGCCTCGCCGCGCACCAGACGGTCCATGACGCGCATCATCCAACCGGTGCCTTCACGGCACGGCGTGCACTGACCACAGCTTTCATGTTTGTAGAATTTGGACAGGCGCCAGATCGCTTTGACGATGTCGGTCTGCTTGTCCATCACGATCACAGCCGCAGTCCCCAGCCCCGAACCCAATTCGCCGCGCAGGTAATCAAAATCCATAATCGCGTCGCGCATGTTTTCACCGCGCACACAGGGCACGGACGACCCGCCCGGAATAACCGCCAGCAGGTTGTCCCAGCCACCGCGAATACCACCACAGTGCTTTTCGATCAGCTCTTCGAACGAAATCGACATGGCTTCTTCGACGACGCAGGGGTTGTTCACATGGCCCGAGATGCCGAACAATTTGGTACCCGCATTGTTGGGGCGCCCAAATCCGGCGAACCAATCGGCACCGCGGCGCAGGATGGTCGGTACGACGGCAATGGATTCCACGTTGTTCACGGTGGTCGGGCAGCCATACAGCCCCGCCCCGGCCGGGAACGGCGGTTTCATCCGCGGCATGCCCTTTTTGCCTTCGAGGCTTTCGATCAGCGCGGTTTCTTCACCACAGATATAGGCGCCGGCACCATGCGCCAGGAACAGATCGAAATCCCAACCGGAACCCGCAGCATTCTTGCCCAGCATCCCTTTGTCATAGGCTTCGTCAATCGCGGCCTGCAGGGCTTCCTTTTCGCGGATGTATTCACCACGAATGTAGATATAGCAGGCATGGGCATTCATCGCGAATGAGGCGATCAACGCCCCTTCGATCAATGTATGCGGATCATGGCGCATGATCTCGCGGTCTTTGCAGGTGCCGGGTTCGGATTCATCGGCGTTGATCACCAGATAGGCCGGACGACCGTCGCTTTCCTTGGGCATGAAGGACCATTTCAGGCCGGTGGGGAAACCCGCACCTCCGCGACCACGCAGACCACTGTCTTTCATGGTCTGAATGATCCAATCCCGGCCCTTGCCGATCAGGTCGGCGGTGCCGTCCCAATGGCCGCGCGCCTGCGCGCCTTTCAGCGTGCGGTCATGCATCCCGTAGAGGTTGGTAAAGATCCGGTCCTGGTCCTTCAGCATGTCTGCCTACCCTTGGCTATCCTGACGCATGCGCCAGAGTTGAAATATGTTGACCAGTGCATAGATCAGACCTGCAAGTGCAAGGAGATCAAACAGCAGAGCATAACGCCCCGGCAGTCCCAGCATCGGTCCGATAAAGAGCGACAAAACCAACCATGCAACCATGGTACCGGCTATCACCAATGCGATATGCCGACCTTTGGCTGCGATGGCTGTGTCTTTGTCGTTGCTCATCTGGTCTCGTGTTCATCTGACCCGCGCCCGGCCCCTGCCCGGCGCAGTATCGGTTTATTCGTCGTCGTAGATGCCGTCTTTTTTGGCACGTTTGGCAAATTCGGTCTCTTCCCCGGCCGCCAGCTGTTTGGCCTGTTCGACCCAGCCGTCACGTTCGATGCGACCTTTGAAGGACAGCAGATCATCCATGCGTTCGATGTCCTCGGGTCCCCAGGCCGCAACCTGCGCGAATGAGGTGACGCCCGCTTCGTTCAGCTTTTCTTCCAGCTTGGGTCCAACACCCTTGAGCAGCTTGAGGTCATCCTTACCTGCGGCAACAGGTGCGGCGGCCTCGGCCGTGGGGGCTTCGTATTTCCACTCACCCTTTTTCTCGGCCAGCTCAGATTGCCCGGGCAGATCCTTGGATGGCACCACTTTTGGAGCCTCTGCTTTTAGGGCCTCTGCGGCTTTTGCAGGTTTGCTCTGATGAACGGCCGGTTTCGGGGTTGGTTTTGGTGCCGGGGGCTGTTCGCCTGCGCGACTGGCCACGGTGCCATCCTTGCCCACCCAGGGGGTCAGCAATGGCACTTCGGTGCCGTCGATGCGTTTGACGGTGTCGCCGATATCCGTCGCCAGCTGTGCCGAAGCGTTATACTGCGTCTTGCCGCTTTCGTATTCGGTCAGCGACGTCAGACCGGATTTGGGTTCAGATCCGTAACGGCCGTTCTGCGGCCCGGGAACCGGAACCTGACCCGCAGCCAGTTCGTCCAAAATCTCCGAGAACCGCGCGACGGTCAGATCTTCATAGTAATCCTTGCCGATCTGGGCCATGGGCGCGTTGGTGCACGACCCCAGGCATTCCACCTCTTCCCAGGTGAATTTGCCGTCCGCCGACAAAACATGCGGCTTGTCGTTGATCTTGTCGCGGCAGATTGCCACCAGATCTTCGGCCCCGCAGATCATACAGGACGTTGTCCCGCAGATCTGGATGTGGGCAACAGAGCCGGTCGGCTGCAGTTGGAACATGAAATAGAACGAGGCCACCTCGAGCACGCGGATATAGGCCATCCCCAACATGTCGGCGACCAGTTCGATTGCCGGCTTGGTCAGCCAGCCTTCCTGCTCCTGAGCACGCCACAACAGCGGGATCACGGCCGAAGCCTCACGCCCTGCGGGGTATTTGGTGATCTGCCCTTCGGCCCAGGCCAGGTTGGCGGCGGTGAAGGCAAAGCTTGCGGGTTGTTCTGCGTGGAGACGGCGTAGCATTAGCGGTCAATCTCTCCAAAAACGACATCCATGGTACCGATGATGGCGGCAACGTCAGCCAGTTGGTGACCACCAGCAACGTGGTCCATGGCTTGCAGGTGCAGGAATCCCGGTGCCCGAATTTTCGAGCGGTAAGGTTTGTTGGATCCATCGGCCACCAGATAGACACCGAATTCGCCCTTGGGCGCCTCGACGGCGGCGTAAACTTCTCCCGCAGGCACGTGAAACCCTTCGGTGTACAGCTTGAAATGGTGGATCAGGCTTTCCATCGAGGTTTTCATTTCCCCGCGTTTCGGCGGAGACAGTTTGCCCCGGGCCATAACGTCGCCAGTGGCTTCTTTCAGCTTGGCAATGGCCTGACGGATGATCGACAGCGATTGGCGCATCTCTTCCATGCGGACAAGATAGCGATCATAACAATCGCCGTTTTTGCCAACCGGGATCTGAAAGTCGAATTCATCGTAGCATTCATAAGGCTGCGACCGACGCAAATCCCATGCCAGACCGGATCCCCGCACCATGACGCCCGAGAAGCCAAATTTCTGAATGTCTTCTTCGGTCACGACGCCAATATCGGCATTGCGCTGTTTGAAAATGCGGTTTTCGGTCAGCAGGCCATCAATGTCTGCCAGCACAGCCGGGAACGTATGCGTCCAGGCCATGATATCGTCCAACAGATCATCAGGCAGATCCTGATGCACACCACCGGGACGGAAATAGGCCGCGTGCAAACGCGCACCACAGGCGCGTTCGTAAAAGATCATCAGCTTTTCACGCTCTTCGAACCCCCACAGCGGCGGAGTCAGCGCGCCAACGTCCATCGCTTGGGTGGTGACGTTCAGCAGGTGGTTCAGAATCCGGCCAATTTCGCTGTAGAGAACGCGGATCAACGACCCACGACGCGGCACCACAGTGCCGGTCAGCTTTTCGATGGCCAGACACCAGGCATGTTCCTGGTTCATCGGAGCCACGTAATCCAGCCGGTCGAAATAGGGCAGCGATTGCAGGTAGGTGCGGCTCTCCATCAGCTTTTCCGTGCCGCGGTGCAGCAAGCCGATATGCGGGTCGCATCGTTCCACGATTTCGCCATCCAGCTCCAGAACCAGGCGCAGAACGCCGTGCGCAGCCGGGTGCTGGGGTCCAAAGTTGATGTTGAAATTGCGGATTTTCTGTTCGCCGGTCAGGGCGTCGTCAAACTTGGAGCCATCCATCAGTTTGCCCCCTCTTTTTCATCACCGGGCAGGATGTATTCTGCACCTTCCCATGGCGACATGAAGTCGAACTGGCGATATTCCTGAACCAGGCTTACAGGTTCATAGACCACGCGCTTTTGCGCCTCGTCATAGCGAACTTCGGTATAACCGGTTGTCGGGAAATCCTTGCGCAGCGGATACCCGCGAAAGCCATAGTCGGTCAGAATGCGACGCAGGTCCGGGTGACCCGAGAATAGCACGCCGAACATGTCAAAGACTTCGCGTTCGAACCAATTGGCCGACGGATGTACATCCACGATCGATGGCACCATCTCGTCCTCGCGGATCGACACCCGCAGGCGGATACGCTGGTTCTGATACATCGACAGGAAATGATACACCACGTCGAACCGTTTGGCCCGATCCGGGTAGTCAACGGCCGTGATATCCACCAGTGACGAGAACTTGCAGTTCTGATCGGTTTTCAGGAATTCGACAAATCCGACGATATTGGACGGGGTCACATCCACGTTCAGCTCGTCAAAGGACACATCCCAGCCGATCACGCAGTCGGGGCGTTTCGCTTCCAGCAAGGTGCCCAGTTCGTTCAGTGCTTCAGTCATTCGTATGTTCTCCAACCAAAGCCGATCAGCGGACCAGGGTGCCGGTGCGGCGGATCTTGCGTTGCAGCTGCATCAAACCATACAGCAGCGCTTCGGCGGTCGGGGGGCAGCCGGGAACATAGATGTCCACAGGCACCACGCGGTCACAGCCACGCACAACCGAATAGGAATAATGGTAATACCCACCGCCATTTGCGCAGGATCCCATCGAGATCACATACCGCGGCTCGGGCATCTGGTCGTACACCTTGCGCAGCGCCGGGGCCATCTTGTTGGTCAGCGTACCCGCGACGATCATCACGTCGGACTGACGCGGAGAGGCGCGCGGCGCGATCCCAAAGCGTTCCGCGTCATACCGCGGCATCGACGTGTGCATCATTTCAACCGCACAGCAGGCCAGACCAAAGGTCATCCAGTGCAGCGACCCGGTGCGGGCCCAGTTGATGATGTCTTCGGCCGAGGTCAGCAGGAACCCTTTGTCCTGCAATTCGGCATTCAACGCCTGCGTGACCATTTCCTTGTCCACACCAGCGGTATTGGCTCCGGTCATCACTCCCATTCCAGGGCCCCTTTCTTCCACTCATAGGCAAAGCCGATGGTCAGAACGCCCAGGAAAACCATCATCGACCAGAAAGCCAGATCGCTGATGTCCTTGAACCCGACGGCCCAGGGAAACAGGAAAGCAATTTCAAGGTCGAAGATGATGAACAGGATCGACACCAGATAAAACCGGACATCGAATTTCATTCGCGCATCATCAAAAGCGTTAAATCCGCATTCATATGCCGATACTTTTTCCGGATCCGGGTTACGGACCGCAAGTACTACGGCAGCAAGAATCAGGACTAGTCCGAGGCCGACAGCTACGGCCAGGAACACGAGGATAGGGAGATATTCCCTAAGCATGTCTTCCACGAGTGGCTCCTTTCAAACGCGCAACAGCGCGCAGCGGGATGGCTGCTTTATTTTGACCGGGTTTATCCGTGCACTTGGGCAGGGTCAACCAAGCGGAACCAGATAAAGACTTTGTGTCTCACTGTTCGGGGCTGTTGAGATGCAAAAAAACCACCGATTTCGCGTGATCGGGGCCTTTGATATTCCTGCGGGGAAAACACATCTTTTTTCAGGCGGATTTCTGACCCCGCAAACCCGCAGGTTCACAGCCAAATTCGCGGGTTGAGTCGCAAGCCGTTCGTATGGTGTCGGATGTCGGCGCGATGGGCGCAGTCAGCGGCCCTGTTTGTCCAATTTCTCCTCGCCGGGTGTCCAATCACACAACATCAGCCCCCCCAGGGTTTGGGACCATCCCACATGCAACCACGTTTTGCCATGATCCGGGAAATCAACCCTGACCCGCATACCGCTCCGGGCACCATCCGTTTGCGCGCCGCTCTCCTGTGCCCCGACCCGCGCCGCCGGCATCGAACCGGTTTTACTGGCATCCAGAATGTCCTGCATGGGCAGGTTCAACAGATCCTTCCCGGTCAGCCCCAGCTGCACCTGCATGCCGCGGTTGGCAAACAGAAGCTCGCCATCACGGGTGTGCACGCTCAGCGCGCAACTGTCCGATTGCGCAAGCGCGGCAATGATCCGATCCGTTTCGTCCAGACAGGAGGCCAAATCGTTTTCCTGTGCCTGAAGCAGACGCAGATCAATCCTGCTGGCCACCAGATCCGCCATCTCGACCAGATAATTCACGTCTTCATCGCTCCAGTCGCGCATTTGGGCAGAGAGCGCACAAATTGCCCCGACCACTCGCCCATCGGCCAGAACCAGCGGCGCGCCCAGATAGGCCCCAATGGAAAAGGCCCGGACGGTGGGAACGTCATTCAACCAGGGCGTCGATGCGACGTCTTCGATTTTGACAGGATGTTGCAGCACCATCGTGTGCTGACAAATTGTGTCCACAGCCAGAACACTGCGCTGCTCTGCGCCACCTTCCGAAGCAGATGAACCCAATGCGTATAACGCATCTTCATCCGGGACACTGATCAAACAATCGGCACATCCGAGCCGGGCCTGTACCGATGCCGCAAGCGAATCAAATTCCTGCAGGACTGGGGAAAGTTTCAAATGTAGCACGTGCCTCCTCAAACACCCTCAAGGGTTCACACTTCGAGAATTTTCATGCCGCCTCCAAAAGGCGGCCCGCTCAATGCGTGCCACCCTATCAGCAAATTGGCCAGAAACACCTGATAATATGATCTCGCCTTGTCAGGTTTCTTTCAGATATCTCCCCGTATTTCCTGGTGTCAGGACACCCAGCCCGGTTTGCGTTTGTCAAAGAACGCCGCGATCCCTTCTTGGGCTTCCTGTGTTTCCCAACGTTCAACCAAAGCGCGGATCGTATGATCAATCACTTCATCATCAATGCGCGGTCCCAGCGCACGCGCCAACTGTTTCGCCGAGGCCACGGCCCCAGGCGCGCAATTCAAATACGGGGCCACTTCGGCTTCGACCGCCTCCGCCAACTGATCGGCGGGCACTGCCTTGGCCAACAGACCCAGTTCCACCGCCTCGGACGCGCCAAACAGACGGGCCGACATGAACACCCGGCGGGCCATCGCCTCGCCCATACGAGACAACACATAAGGGCCGATGGTGGCCGGGATGATGCCCAGCCGGGTTTCGGTCAGGCCCATTTTCAGATGATCTACCCCAATCGCAATATCACAGACCGACGCCATGCCGACCCCACCACCAAAGGCATTGCCCTGCAGTGCGCCGATCACCGGCTTGGGCAACGTATTGAGCGCCTGCAACATCTCGGCCAGCTTGCGCGCCTCGACAAATCGGGTTTCGGAATCCGCCGCCATCTGGGCCTGCATCCAGGCCAGATCACCGCCCGCACAAAAGCTTTTGCCCGCACCGGTCAGGATCACCACGCGGATGCCGTCGTCGTCAGAAATATCCGCCGCAGCCCGTGTCAGATCTGCCAGCATCTGCGCCGACATCGCGTTGTGTTTTTCGGGACGGTTCAGCGTCAGCGTGGCAACACCGCGCGCATCCGTTTCCAGGGTCAGAGTCTCATACATCCCAGTCTCCTTATTCCTGCGCACCTGAGCGCATCGCCCGGGCCATTTCTGCGGCTTCATTCAAAACGTCCCGATCCAATCCAGTATCATATCCCAACCGGTGCAGATGGTCATACACGGCCTCGGTCGCGACATTCCCAGCCGCACCCGGCGCATAGGGGCATCCCCCCAATCCGCCCACCGCGGCATCAAACACCCGCACCCCCAGCGACAGCGATGCATCAATATTGGCCAACGCCCGCCCGGCCGTGTCATGATAATGGCCGGCCAATCGGGTCACCGGAACGCGGTCGCGCACAGCCAGAAGCATCTTGGCAATGGCCTCGGGCGTGCCCTGCCCGATGGTATCGCCCAATGACACCTCATAACACCCCATGGCAAACAACCGGTCCGCCACGGCCGCCACCTGTTCGGGTGGCGTGGGCCCATCAAACGGGCAATCGGTCACACAGGATACATAGCCCCGCACCGGCAAATCAATATGGCGCGCCGCGTCCAGAATGGGTTCGAACCGGGCAATGCTCTCTTCGACAGTGGCGTTGATATTGGCCTTGGAGAACCCCTCGGACGCCGAAGCAAACACCGCAATCTCATCGGCACGCGCGGCGCGCGCATCTTCATAGCCGCGCATATTCGGCGTCAGCGCTGCATAGCGCACCCCCGGCGCGCGGGCGATCCCGGCAAGAACCTCGGCCGATCCGGCCATTTGCGGCACCCATTTGGGCGACACGAAACTGGCCACTTCGATCCGGGAAAACCCGGCACGGCTCAGACAATCCACCAGCGCAATTTTCTCTGCCACCGGAATGGCGCGTTTTTCGTTCTGAAGCCCGTCGCGGGGCCCCATTTCGAAAATCTCGACTCGGTCTCCCATGGGGGAACCCTCCTGCTTCTTTCTGGTCAAAAATACCTCTGCACCACGGGGGCCACAGGCAATGTGTCAGCCATCTTCTTCTTCCAACCGCACCAGCGCCGCACCGGCCTCGACTTGATCGCCCGCTGCGGCGAGTACTTCGGCCACGACGCCGTCACGCGCTGCCAGCAGCGAATGCTCCATTTTCATCGCTTCCAGAATGGCCAAACGGTCGCCCTCCTGTACTGTCTGCCCGGCCTCGGCAAACACCGCCTTGACCAGCCCCGGCATCGGTGCCTCAATCACATTGGTGTCTCCCCCCGCGCTGGCATCCCTGTCCAGCGGATCTATCACGTCAAAGACCAAACCATAGGAATCAAAAACCGTAATCGTCGCTCCGGCCCGGGCCACATCCGGCATCCGCACACCGCCCAGTTGCCAGATGCCGCCGTGGCGTTCGGCCACCAGACGATCGCCGCCCAGGTTCCACAGCTGGCGATCCGGACCTTCGACCTGTACGTCGACCTCAAAAACCTCGTCCTGATGTGACAGGGTCACGGCCCGGTGCAAAGGCGCCCAAAGCGTAAAGCCACTCTCGCCCTGGCCCTCGACCAGATCCAGCGCGACCATGGCCGCGGCGACCTTGTGGTGCAGTCCGGTTGCAGGCTGCGCCACAAGATCGTCCAGATCCCGTGCGATCAGCCCGGTATCGACCTCGCCATTGCCGAACCCCTCATGCCCGGCCAGCGCCCCCAGGAACGCGAGATTGGTGACTGTGCCCCCCACCTGGGTCTCTTCCAAAGCGCGCGACAGGCGCGATAGGGCAACCCGGCGGGTGGGCCCGTGCACGATGACCTTGGAGATCATCGGGTCATACCACGGGCTGATCGTGTCCCCGGCGCGCACGCCGCTGTCGGCGCGGCATTCGGACGGAAATTGCAGATGTGTCAACGTCCCGGTGGCAGGCAGGAACCCTTTTGGCACATCCTCGGCATAAAGGCGCGCTTCGAACGCGTGGCCGGTGATGGTCAGGTCCGCCTGCGCGGCCGGCAGGCTTTCGCCAGCGGCCACCCGCAGTTGCCATTCCACCAGATCAACGCCAGTGATCAGCTCAGTCACCGGATGTTCCACCTGCAGGCGGGTGTTCATTTCCATGAACCAAAACCCGTCAACCCGCAGACCATTGGAGCCATCCACGATGAATTCCACGGTACCTGCGCCCTTGTATCCGATCGCTTCGGCGGCGCGGACCCCCGCCTGGCCCATGGCCGCGCGCACTTCGGCAGGCATATCGGGCGCGGGGGCTTCTTCGATCACCTTCTGGTGGCGGCGCTGAAGCGAACAATCGCGCTCAAACAGATGCACAGCTTGGGTGCCGTCCCCAAAGACCTGCACTTCGATGTGGCGCGGTTGCTGGATATATTTTTCGATCAAGACGTCCGGGTTGCCAAAGGCGGTCGTCGCCTCGCCCTTGGCGCTCTCCAGCGCATCCATGAAATCACCCGGTTGTTCGACCAGACGCATGCCCTTGCCCCCGCCACCGGCGACCGCCTTGATCAGGACCGGATAACCGATGGCGTCAGCAGCGCCAAACAGATGTTCGGGGTCCTGGTTGGCTCCGTGATAGCCGGGCACAACGGGCACACCCGCCTCTTCCATCAGCGCCTTGGCCGCGTCCTTGAGCCCCATTTTGCGGATCGCATCCGCCGAGGGACCGATAAAGGTCAGGCCCGCGGCTTCGACCGCATCCACAAACCCGGGGTTTTCGGACAGGAAACCATAGCCCGGATGGATCGCCTGCGCGCCGGTTTGTTGCGCCATGCGAATGATTTCTGCGCCTTTGAGATAACTGTCTGCGGGCGCCGGGCCACCGATATGCACGGCCTCATCTGCCATCGCGACATGTTTGGCGCTGGCATCCGCGTCGGAATAAACAGCAACGGTTTTCACACCCATCGCACGGGCGGTTTCCATCACGCGGCAGGCGATTTCGCCACGGTTGGCAATAAGAATTTTATCGAACATGGGGTTGGTCCTTGTGTTTAGACGTCGGACCGGGGGCGCTGCCCCCGGACCCCCGGAGTTTTTGAGCAAGATGAAGGAGCGGGCCTACATCCGGAACACGCCGAACTTCGTATCGGCAATCGGTGCATTCAACGCGGCGCTGAGGGACAAGGCCAACACGTCGCGGGATTTGCGTGGGTCGATGATGCCGTCATCCCACAGGCGGGCAGAGGCGTAGAGCGGGTGGGATTGCTCCTCGAACATCTCGATGGTGGGGCGTTTGAATTCGGCTTCGTCCTCGGCCGACCATTGCCCGCCCTGGCGTTCGATGGCATCGCGTTTCACCGTCGCCAACACACCAGCGGCCTGTTCGCCGCCCATCACCGAAATGCGGCTGTTGGGCCAGGTCCACAGGAAGCGCGGCTGATAGGCACGCCCGGCCATGCCGTAATTGCCAGCCCCGAATGAGCCACCGACCAGCATGGTCACCTTGGGCACATTGGTCGAGGCCACAGCCGTCACCATCTTGGCACCATGACGCGCGATGCCTTCGTTTTCGTATTTGCGCCCCACCATGAAGCCGGTGATGTTTTGCAGGAACACCAGCGGGATCTTGCGCTGGGAGCACAGTTCGACGAAATGCGCGCCCTTTTGCGCCGCCTCTGAGAACAGCACGCCATTGTTGGCGACAATGCCAACGGGGCACCCTTTGACATGGGCAAACCCGGTCACGAGAGTTTCGCCGAACCGGGGTTTGAATTCGTCAAAACGAGAGCCATCCACCAGCCGCGCGATCACTTCGCGGATATCATAGGGGGTGCGCAGATCACCCGGCACCACGCCCAGGATCTCTTCGGGGTCATAGGCGGGGTCTTCGGGGTTGGCCCAGTTCACGGTCAGCGGTTTGGTGATGTTCAGCGAGAGCACCGCGCGCCGCGCCAGGGCCAGCGCATGTGCGTCGTCTTCGGCCAGGTAATCTGCAACCCCGGACAGGCGGGTGTGCACGTCACCACCGCCCAAATCTTCGGCGCTGACAATCTCGCCCGTCGCCGCCTTGACCAGCGGCGGACCAGCCAAAAAGATGGTGCCCTGTTCTTTCACGATGATAGTGACATCGGACATGGCAGGCACATAGGCCCCACCGGCGGTGCAGGACCCCATCACCACAGCAATCTGCGGAATGCCCTTGGACGACATCCGCGCCTGATTATAGAAGATGCGGCCAAAGTGGTCGCGATCCGGGAACACTTCGTCCTGCTGCGGCAGATTGGCACCACCGCTGTCGACCAGATAGATACAGGGCAGATGGTTTTCCTCGGCGATCTCCTGGGCGCGCAGGTGTTTTTTCACTGTCATGGGGAAATAGGTGCCGCCCTTTACGGTCGCATCGTTGCAAACCACCATGACGTCCTGACCATGGACGCGACCGATGCCCGCAACCACGCCGGCCGCGGGGGCCGCATTGCCATACATGTCATGGGCCGCCGTGGCACCAATTTCGAGGAAAGGCGAGCCAGGATCCAGCAGGTTCGCGACCCGGCGACGCGGCAACATCTTGCCCCGGCTTTCATGACGGGCGCGGGATTTTTCACCCCCTCCCAAGCGCGCGGCCTCGGCCGCTTCGGAAATCTGGGCCAGCGCATCCAGATGCGCCGCGCGGTTGTTTTTGAAGCCTTCGGAGGAAGGCATCGCCTTGGATGTGAGTTTCATTTTTATCTCCGGCTTCGCAATATGTTGATTCGTTTACTAGTTTCCCGGCTCAGGCAGATCGAATAAGCTGTTCCCGCCGCCGAGCTTTGCCCATATTCGCTCTGTTCAAATCTGCACTCCTCTTCGCGGAATTGCCGCCAAGCAACAGAGCGCGTCATTACCAGTTCAAATGCGGAAATATCGGGTTCTCGATCCGCAGCAGCCGAACGATCCCGCACTGTGGCCCGTTGCAGCAATTCCAAAAGCTCGTCCTGATAGACATCACGCCAAATGAGAAACGCATGGTGATTGCAATTCGACTGTTTGACACGATCATCAGGTTGATCCCAATCCGACATGCAGGTGTCGAAGGAAATTCTGGTGCATGCTTCTGGATTGTTTTGGAAATCGGGACTTGCCATGCAGGCTGCAACATCCGCACGCATAGCATCATAGGGCAGAAAGATAGAGTTCCCCGTATCCGCAGTGCCCAAGCTCGCCCACGTCGTCAGGAACAAAGAGACGAATGCAAAAACGGACCTGTGCCAAACCGGTTGCGTATGACTGTCCGCCATCATTTGACCTCCCCCTGTGCCCGCGCCTTCAGCGCCTTGCGGATCACCTTGCCGGTCACAGTCATGGGCAGCGCGTCGAGAAAGTCGATTTCGCGGGGATAGGAGTAATGAGCAAGGCGGGTCTTGACCCAATTCTGCAACTCGTCCGCTGTGGCCTCGGTCCCGTCCTTCAACACCACATAGGCCTTGACGATCTCGGTCCGCAGCGCGTCGGGTTTGCCGACCACGCCAACGGTCGCCACAGATGGGTGGGTTAGCAGGCAATCCTCGATCTCGGCCGGGCCAATGCGGTAGCCAGCCGACGTGATCACATCGTCTTCACGGCCGACGAAGCGCAGATAGTCGCCCTCCCAGATACCGCGGTCACCGGTGATCAGCCAATCGCCTTGGAACTTTTCTGCCGTAGCATCCGGACGGTTCCAGTATTCCAACATCATCGAAGCCGATCCCCGGCGCACGGCGACATCACCCTCTTGTTCCGTGGGCTGGCCCTGATCGTCGATCACGGCGACTGCGTGACCCGGCACCGGTTTACCAATACAGCCGGGGCGCGCCGGAAAATCGACCGCGCAGGAGGACACGGTCACATTGCATTCGGTCTGACCGTAGAATTCGTTGATCACGAGCCCAAAGGCCTCGCGACCCCAGGCCAGCATTTCGGCCCCCAGAGGTTCACCACCGGACGCGACCGATCGCAGTCCCGGCAGGCTGTGACCGGCGGCCTTGAGCATCCGCAGCGCCGTGGGTGGAAAAAACACATTGCGCACCCCTGCCCCGCTGATCAGATCGGCACAGCCTTGGGCGCTGAATTTGTCCAGACGCGCAGCCACCACCGGCACGCCCAGCGCCAGTCCCGGCATCAACACATCGAACAATCCACCAATCCAGGCCCAATCCGCCGGGGTCCACAGGCAATCGTCCGGCTGGCCCAGATGGTCATGGCTGATCGCCACGCCCGGCAGGTGCCCGGTCAGAACCCGATGTCCATGCAGCGCACCCTTGGGGCTGCCCGTGGTGCCGGACGTATATATCAGAACCGCAGGCGTGTCGGGGGTGGTATCAGCAAATGGAACCGACTCTCCCGGTATCCCGGCCTGCGCGACCAAAACGGCCTCGGCCAGATCGCCCAGCAATGTCGCGCCTTCGGGATCGGTAAAGACAAACCGCACCCCCGCATCCCCCGCACGCGAGGCCAGCGCATCATGTTTGAACAGTTTGAACAGTGGCACGGAAATTGCGCCCACCTTCCAGATTGCCAGATGCGCAGCGGCACACCAGGGGGATTGGGACAGCAGCACACCGACCCGATCTCCCGCAGAGATTCGGGTGCGCAAATATCGCGCCAGCCCATCAACCATCTGCGCCAGTTGGCCAAACGTGATATCCCGTCGCCCCCCACCGGTCATATCAACAATCGCCACGTCATCGGGTAACCCGGACAACGCCTGGTGGGCCATGTTCAGCCTGTCGGGAAGATCCCAGGAGTGATCTGGCATCAAGCCGAAAGTTTGGGTCACAGCGGCCATCAGCCATGCCTCCGCTGCATAGCCGACATGTCGATTACTTCAATATTTTCAAAGGGAAGGCCGACGTCTTTTTGATGCAGATCATGGAATGTGTTCGCCGCGCGCGCCAATGTTTGCGCACGTTCAAGACCAAAGGTAATAAAACCATGAAACGCACACTCATAGCCTTGACGCTGACCACTGCCATCGCAACCATTGCCGGACCTGTTGCCGCGCAATCGCAGGGCGATTGGACTGTTGGTATCGGTGTCGGCAATGTTAACCCCAAATCCAACAATGGCACGCTGGCTGGCTCTGCGGCCTCGATCGGCGACGACACGCGTCCGATCTTTACCGTGGAATATTTCATCCGCGACAACCTGGGCATCGAACTGCTGGCGGCAACCCCGTTCGATCATGACATTGCTTTGGGCGGAACCAACATCGGATCGACCAAGCACCTGCCGCCCACCCTGTCGGTGAACTATCACTTCCCGACCCAAACCGCGTTCAAACCGTTTCTCGGGGTTGGCCTGAACTATACAACCTTCTTTGAAGAGACCACGCCGCTGGGCAACCTCGAACTGGACGACAGCTTTGGTGTAGCGCTGCACGCCGGGGCCGACTATCAGATCTCGGACAATGGCGCGATCCGCCTGGACGTGCGCTGGATCGACATCAGTTCGGACGCGACCCTGAACGGCGCATCCATCGGCACAGCCGATATTGATCCGGTCGTTGTTGGCCTGTCCTACGTGCACCGTTTCTGATCCTTTGTGATCTTTGGCGGGGCCCCACGGCCTCGCCAATTTCAAATGGCCCGCCTGTCCTCCCTCGGTCAGGCGGGCTGTTTTGTCTTACATCTTTGTCATCAGCTCGCGCCCGATCAGCATCCGGCGAATTTCGCTGGTACCCGCGCCGATTTCCATCAGCTTGGCATCGCGGAAAATCCGGCCCACCGGGTTGTCGCTCAGATACCCAGCACCGCCAAAGGCCTGCACCGCCTGATGCGCCTGGGTCATCGCCACTTCGGAAGCATAAAGACAACATGCAGCGGCGTCCTGGCGGGTCACGGTGCCCTTGTCACAGGATTTGGCGACTTCGTAGATATAGGCACGCGACGAATTCATTGCCGTGTACATGTCGGCAATCTTGGCCTGCATCAGCTGAAAATTCCCGATCGGTTGGCCGAACTGTTTGCGCTCTTTCATGTAGGGCATCATTTCGTCCATACAGGCCGCGATGATCCCGGAACCGATCCCTGCCAACACGACACGTTCATAGTCGAGCCCGGACATCAGTACCTTGACGCCTTTGCCCTCTTCGCCCAGCACGTTTTCAAACGGCACTTCGCAATCGTCAAAGATCAATTCACCGGTGTTCGACCCGCGCATGCCCAATTTGTCGAAATGCGGCGATGTCGAGAACCCTTTGAATTCTTTTTCAACGATAAAGGCTGTCATCCCCTTGGATCCCGCATCCGGGTCGGTTTTGGCATACACCACCAACGTGTCGGCATCGGGACCATTGGTGATCCAGTATTTGTTCCCGTTCAGGCGATAGTGATCATTGCGTTTTTCGGCGCGCAGCGACATCGAGACAACGTCCGACCCCGCACCCGCTTCGGACATGGCAAGCGCGCCCACGTTTTCGCCAGAAATCAGACCGGGGAGGTATTTCTCTTTCTGCTCCTGCGATCCATTCAGTTTGATCTGGTTCACACATAGGTTCGAATGCGCGCCATAGCTGAGCGACACAGAGGCGCTGGCTCGGGCGATCTCTTCGACTGCAACGGTGTGGGCCAGATAAGACATCCCTGCACCACCAAATTCTTCGGGCACAGTGATGCCCAACAGGCCCAGCTCCCCCATCTCTTTCCACAGCTCAGCCGGGAACTCATTGGTCTGGTCAATCTCGGCGGCCAGCGGTTTGACCCGCTCCTGCGCCCAGCGGTGCACCATGTCGCGCAGCGCGTTGACGTCATCCCCCAGGTCGAATTGCATCGTCTCGTTGAACATAGCGCCCTCCTCGTGACGGTCGTCGGCAAATTATTTGAACACTTGTTCATTTCATACGCAGCAGAATGATTCGCGTCAACTGTGGCAACTGTCACATCCCGGCGAATGCCGCAGCGTTTGCGCCACTTCGGGAGATTTTGGGTAAAAGCCGCGGATGATCGCCCAGACAAATCCGCCTTCGCGCCACATTCCGGCCACGCGCACCCGCCAAATCTGCAGGCACCATTGAACAACAAAGACTTGCCTGACTGCCATGCCCACAAATCTGATCGTCAACGGAACTTTCAACTCCGGCTCCACCGGCTGGAGCGGAACGGATCTGGAAACCAGTTATCGGGAATCCGCTTATCTGGGGAACGGGTCCTCCAACCGCGTGGCCGAAATGGATGGCCGGTCTGGCCAGGTCACGGTGATGGAACAGAGCTTTGCCGTGACAGGCAACGGAGAGGTCTCTGCCACCTTCAACATCGACAGCGCCCTGCGGACAGCGTCGTTGGGGCAGGCCGGACAAGAAGGCTTCACTGTTGAAATCCTGGACAGTTCCGGCGGGATTGTCGGGTCGATGACGATCCTGCCCACGGTAAACAGTTTCTCGACTTATTCGATGGATGTGCTCTTTCCGTCATCAGGCACGTATACCCTGCGGATGACGGAACTGGGGCCCAATAACAGCCTGGGCGCGATCATCGACAATGTGGAACTCATGGTCTGTTTCTGCAACGGTACGATGATTTCCACACCGGGCGGGCCGCGCCCGGTCGAAAGCCTGCGTGTCGGGGAAACGATTCTGACACAACAAGGACCGGACGTTCTGCGCTGGATCGGCAAACGTCACGTGAGCGCCACAGATCGGGCCAGCAACCCCAGTCTGCACCCGGTTCGGATCTCAGCAGGCGCTTTGGGTGCTGGCCTGCCTGCGCGCGATCTGCGTGTGTCGCGCCAGCATCGCATGCTGTGCAGCAACCGGATTGTTTCAACCATGTTCAATGAACCCTCGGTCCTGGTCGCCGCGATCCGTTTGGTGGGGTTGCCCGGCGTGTCGCTTGACGAAATCCCCAAAGCTGTCACCTATTACCACCTGGCTCTGCACCGCCACCAGGTCATCTATGCCGAAGGCGCGCCGACCGAAAGCTTCCGCATCACCCGGAACTCGCTGGCCAGTCTGTCTTCCGACGGCCGCAAAGAACTCTTTGCCCTGTTTCCCGACTTGCAAGGCCCCGCTTTCGCCCCCCTGCCGGACGCTGTGGTCATCCCGCCAAGAGCCCGCCAAAAAAGCCTGATTCGCCGCATGGCAAAGAACCGCAAGCCACTTCTTTCGATGGCGGTCTGACCCCCTGCCCCCTGACGCTCGAACAAAACATGGGGGCTTGCGCACCCGCAGCGCGGCTTGCCGCGCTGCCACGCCCAACGGGCGGCGACGCCCCGCTGGGCGTCAACGGCGGGCGGGAGCCCCCCGTTACCCGGCCTGAAACACCGTCGCCACTTCGGATCGGATAATCCGGGCAATTTGGGAACAATCCTCGACACTGAACGTCAGCGGCACCCGGATATCCAGAATTCCTGCCAGAACGCGGTCGCTCTTGGGCAGGCGCGGCGTCTGCGCATAGCGCCAACTGTCATAGCGCGACGTAAAGGCCACCGGATCCGGGGTGCCGAACCATTTCAGCTCCACTCCACGCCCACCACAGCGGCGCACGACCTCTCGAACCGACTCTTCGGACCAGTCCAGCAACAGGAACTGGATCGAAGACCCCACATAGGTCTCCTGCTCGGGCCGCGCGACCACGGTCAGGCCGGGGGTGTCACGCAGGCCATCTTCGATCGCGCGATACCGTTCATTCCACCGCGCAACCTGACGGTCCAGATCCCTGAGCTGCGGGCGCAGGATCGCTGCGCGCAGGTTGTCCATCCGCCCCGAGATGTTCGGGGTGACGAATTTGACCCGCTCGAACACCTCCGGTGCCGGGGCGGCCAGATGCCGCTCATACAGCATATAAGACCCCGACAGGATCGTCGCCCGGGCGGCAATCTCGGCATCATCAGTGATGAACAGCCCCCCCTCGCCCGAGTTCACATGCTTGTAGGTTTGACACGAGTAACAGCCAACCGTCCCGTGACGCCCCGACAGGACCCCATTCCAGGATGCGCCCATCGTATGGGCACAATCTTCGATCACAGTGACACCTGCCTCATCACAGATCTGCATCAGGCGGTCCATGTCACACAGATGCCCGCGCATATGGCTCAGCAACAGCACCCTGGCCTGTCCAACCTTGGCCGCCAGATCATCCAGATCAATGGTCAGACCTTCGGTCACATCCACATAGACCGGACGCGCCCCGACCGACGCAATCGACCCTGGCACCGGTGCCAGCGTAAAGGCATTGGTCAATACCGTATCACCCGGTTCGACCCCAACAGCCCGCAGGGCCGTTGCCATCGCGTATCCGCCCGAGGCCACGGCCAGACAGTATTTTGCCCCCATCTGGGCCGCGAATTCCTGCTCCAGCAGTGCGGTTTCGCTCAGCTCGCCCTCGGCGGTGTTATAACGGTGCAGGCGCCCGTGACGCAGAACCTGCAGAGCAGCCTCGATCGCCGCGTCGGGGATCGGTTCCTGCTGGGTGAAATTGCCGGTAAATATCTCGCTCATGTAGTGGTTTTGGGTCACTGCCCTGCGCAGGTCAAGACACAGAAATCTCAATTTCAAGAAATCAAATCGGGCAGTGCCCCCTGCTGAATTCATGCAAACAGGCGATCCACGATGTCTGGCAGGTCTTCGAACTGGTGCAACAGCGCCTCGGGCTCCAACGCGGCCATATCGTCGCCCGAGGGACCAAATGTCACCAGAACAGACGGCACACCGGCCGCGCGTGCGGTGTTGCGGTCTGTATCGCTGTCGCCAATCAGAACACATTTGTCCGGATGTCCTCCGGCCCGGCGCGCGGCTTCGAACAAGGGTTCGGGGTTGGGTTTGCGCACCGGCAATGTATCTGCCCCGATCATCGACGCAAAGGCATCGCGCACCCCAAGGGACTGCAGCAGCTGTTCAGCCAGGGCTTCGGGTTTGTTGGTGCAGATGCCCACGCCATAACCACGGGATTTCAACGCCTCGACCGTATCCATCGCACCGGGATACATGAACGTGTGGAGGTCTATTGCCCCGCCATACGCCTCAAGAAGCACCGGGTAATAGGCGTCAATCGTGGCCAAATCATACTGCCCGACCCGCTTCAACCCCTCTGTCAGCATCATCCGACCGCCGCGCAGCGCAATCCAGGAATCCGGTCCATGCGTCAATACATCCCCCAATCCCATTTGGCGGAAACAGGCATTTGCCGCTGCCAGCAGATCCCCGGACGTATCCGCCAATGTTCCGTCCAGATCAAAGATCACTGTTCGCATGTCTGCCTCCGTTCGGCGCATTTCCGCCCTTTGATGTTGCAGTTCGCAACCTTGTTTGATGCCGCCCTTGCTTGCGCCGCTGCGCCCAATGGATAAAAAGGCTGGGAGCAAAAGGCAAAGAGATTTGAATATGAGCACAGCACTGGTCATCCTGGCGGCAGGAAAAGGCACCCGGATGAATTCGGATCTGCCCAAGGTTCTTCACCCCATCGCCCAGGCGCCGATGCTGGCCCATGCCCTGCGGGCCGGGGCTGCGCTGGACCCCGAACGCGTGGTTGTTGTCGCGGGACATGGGGCCGACGCTGTGACGCGCATGGTGAACGATCTCGACGAGACAGTGCAGGTGGTGCTGCAGACCGAACAGCTGGGCACCGCACATGCTGTGGATCAGGCCCGCGACGCGTTGGACGGGTTTACCGGGGATATTGTGGTTCTCTATGGTGACACGCCGTTCATCAGCGCCGACACATTGGAACGTATGATCGCCGCGCGCCAAAAGGCCGAACTGGTCATTCTGGGATTCGAAGCCGCTGATCCCGCCCGCTATGGGCGTTTGGTGATGGATGGTGACAGCCTGGAACGCATTGTCGAATTCAAGGACGCATCAGACACGGAACGGGCCATTTCCTTTTGCAATTCAGGTCTGTTGGCCTGTGATGCTCAGGTTCTGTTCTCGCTGATTTCAAAGGTCGGAAATCAAAATGCGTCGGGTGAATATTATCTCACCGATGTGGTGGAACTGGCCCGGACGCAGGGACGTGCCGTCACGGCAGTCGCCTGTGACGAATCCGAAACGCTGGGTGTCAATTCACGTGCGGACCTGGCCCGCGCAGATGCAGTGTTCCAGGCGCGCGCCCGCGCCGAACTTCTGGATCTGGGTGTCACGCTGATGGCACCTGAAACCGTTTATCTGGCCTATGATACGGTGATTGGTCGCGATACGGTGATCGAACCCAATGTGGTCTTTGGTCCTGACGTGACGGTCGAGACCGGCACCACCATCCGCGCTTTTTCACATCTCGAAGGCTGTCACGTCAGCCGGGGGGCCGTGGTCGGCCCATACGCCCGACTGCGCCCGGGAACCGAACTGGCCGAGAATGCCAAGATCGGCAATTTCGTCGAAATCAAAAACGCCGAAATAGCGGCCGGTGCCAAGGTCAATCACCTCAGCTATATCGGAGATGCCAGCGTCGGTGCCGGCACCAACATCGGTGCCGGTACAATCACCTGCAACTATGATGGCGTGATGAAGCACCGCACTCAGATCGGCGCAGATACGTTTATCGGGTCCAACACTTGCCTCGTGGCCCCCGTAAAGATTGGCAACGACGCCATGACGGCCACTGGAACAGTTGTCACCAAGGATGTCGAGGACGGCGCATTGGCGTTGGCCCGCACACCACAGGTGAACAAACCGGGCAGCGCCAGGAAATTGATGCAGATTCTGAAGGCCAAGAAACTGAGATTGAAAAAGGGGCAGTAACCATGTGTGGAATTGTCGGAATTCTGAGCAACCACGAAGCTGCGCCAACGCTTGTCGAAGCTCTCAAACGGCTGGAATACCGGGGCTATGACAGCGCCGGCATCGCGACCGTCAACAAGGGAAAGCTGGGACGTCGGCGTGCCGTGGGCAAGCTGGTCAACCTCAACGACCTGTTGGTGCATGACCCGCTGCCTGGCAAATCCGGAATTGGCCATACCCGCTGGGCCACCCATGGTGCCCCGACCGTTTCCAATGCCCACCCGCACCGCGCGGGCTGTGTTGCCGTGGTTCACAATGGGATCATCGAGAATTATCGCGACTTGCGCGGCGAGTTGTCAGAGTGCGGGATCGAATTCCAGACCGAAACCGACACCGAAACCGTGGCGTTGCTGACTGAACGCTATATCACCGACGGACTGGACCCGGTCGAGGCGGCTTTCAAAGCCCTGGACCGGCTCGAGGGTGCGTTTGCGCTGGCGTTTTTGTTTGACGGTGAAGAAGACCTGATTGTCGCCGCGCGCAAGGGCTCTCCGTTGGCCATCGGCCATGGAGATGGCGAAATGTATGTGGGCAGCGATGCCATTGCGCTGGCGCCTCTGACCGACCGCATCACCTATCTGGAAGAGGGCGACCGCGCGATTGTCACCCGGAGCGGGGTCGAAATCCGGGATCAGCATGGCGCGTTGGCCAATCGTAACTTGCGCACCATCCAGATTGACACATCCCAGGTCGATAAGGGCGGGCACAAACATTACATGGCCAAAGAGATCGCGGAACAGCCCCATGTGATCGCCGAAGCCATCCGCCATTACCTGCCGGTTGGCGATGATATGGTGCACCTGCCCGGCGACGGGATCGATTTCACCAAGGTCCAACGCCTGACCATGGTGGCCTGTGGCACCGCCTATTACGCCTGTCTCACGGCCAAATACTGGTTCGAAAAAATCGCCCGCCTGCCGGTCGAAGTCGATGTCGCAAGCGAATTCCGCTATCGCGAACCTCCGATCACAGAGGGCACCCTGGCATTGTTTGTCAGCCAATCCGGGGAAACAGCGGATACGTTGGCCGCCCTGCGATTTTGTCAGGACAAGGCCGACAAGATCGTGTCGGTTGTCAATGTGCCCGAAAGCTCGATCGCGCGCGAGAGCGACCTTGCCTTGCCCATCTATGCCGGGGTGGAAATCGGCGTTGCCTCGACCAAGGCCTTTACCTGTCAGTTGGCCGTGCTCTTGATGCTGGCGCTGAAGGCGGCCAATGATCGCGGCGAAATCAGCGCCGAAGATTTGGCCGATCATGTATCCGGATTGCGCGGATTGCCGAATACACTGAATACGGCGTTGGAACAAAACGATGCGATACAGCAAGCGGCCCAACATCTGAGTGAAGCCCGGGATGTGCTGTTTCTGGGGCGTGGCGTGATGTATCCGCTCGCCCATGAAGGCGCATTGAAACTGAAAGAAATCAGCTATATACATGCCGAAGCTTATGCATCAGGTGAACTCAAGCATGGTCCCATCGCCCTGATTGATCAACACATGCCGGTGGTCGTTTTGGCCCCACGTGACGCCCTGTTCGACAAGACCGTCTCCAATATGCAGGAGGTCATGGCCCGCAAAGGAAAGGTGCTGTTGGTCTCGGACAAGGACGGGTTGGACGAAGCCAGGGACGGCACCTGGATCACCATACAGATGCCGCCGATCATGGAAAACCTGACCCCGATCCTCTATTCTATTCCGGCCCAGTTGTTGGCCTATCACACGGCGGTCGCCAAAGGCACCGATGTGGATCAACCCCGTAACCTGGCAAAATCAGTAACGGTGGAATAACCCAAAGGAACACACGGATGTCCAAACAATTCGACCGGATTCATGACGACCACCGCAGCTTCATAGAAGCTCAGCAGATGTTCTTTTCCGGCTCGGCTGCGCCGGACGGACGGGTCAACATCTCTCCCAAAGGGATGGACAGCCTGCGGGTGATGGGGACCAATCGGATCCTCTGGCTGAATCTGACCGGGTCCGGGAATGAAACTGCCGGCCATCTGCTGGAACACCCCCGGATGACGCTGATGTGGTGTTCTTTTACCACCCGCCCGCTGATCCTGCGCTGCTATGGCACGGCCAGAACGGTTCAGATCACGGACAGCGAGTGGGAGTCGCTGGCACAGAATTTTCCACCGCACCGCAGCGCCCGCCAGATCTATGACGTCAGCGTGGACCTGGTGCAGACGTCCTGCGGTTATGCGGTGCCCTTTATGGAGTATGTCTCGGAACGCGACACCATGCAGAAATGGGTGGATGGGAAATCCGATGACGACATCCGCTCCTATTGGGCGGAAAAGAACACGCGGACGCTGGATGGGAAATCAACCGGAGTCCCTGTTGCCGACTGACCGGTTACCCCAGGACACTCATTCGGATTTCACCCGCTGCCCCTGCACAGTTCCGCTGCCGAACCGCACCTCACGGTGTTTTCACGAGATGCCAGGCCAAAAGTGGGTAGCGTATTCTTGATTTAAAACCATCGACCGAAGGGATGATCCCGGCCAAATGTTATCAATCCTTGATATACAGGACATCCCCATGTCGTGGCACTTGAACATATCGATGTGACGCCAATCGAAAGCCACGGGCCTTCATATGCGCATCGATATCTTCGAACTTGGAGCCACCCTCGTACATTGGAACCCGGCTGACTTCGCATTTGCACTGGGCAAATTGTTGCAGGAGATCCCCCAGCCCGCGCAACACCGGCAATTCGTGCCCCTGCACATCCACAACCAGCATCGACCGGTTTGCCTGGTCCAGATCAATACCGTGACGCGCCAGGATGTCTGGCAGCGTGCGGGTTTTCAACGCCAAAACTTCTCCGGTTTCCTGGCTGTGCGGGAACCGTTCGCGATAAGTATCGGTCGATGCGTGAATGGATGAGCTGCTGCCATCCCCGTTGAACCGATTGAACTGCACCTCTTCGCCTGCTTCCGCCGATACCAACGCATTTTCGCACAGGTGCCGGGTGGTTCCGTTGCGGTCCGCCAAAATTCCCTGCAACTTGGAAAATGTGTCTGGGTCGGCCTCGACCCACAACACGGTTCTGGCACCACATTCCTCGTAAAACCAGGCATCTTCGGCCCAATGTGCCCCAACATGCACCACCAGATCGATCGGAGCCCGTCGACGCATCAACAGTTCGTATTTCGAGGCCCGGAAATATTTGCGCCAGCTGTCCGGCACCAATTTCTTGGCACCCCGTTCCACCCCTTTGAGAAAACGCATCTCGTACTCCAACTCGCTTTGCCATCTCTTTATCAGCCCCCTTGATCGGGGAAAACCCATGGCTATGCTGCGCGCTCTGACAGGAGCACAAAAAATGCATCATCCCTATCTGGCCGAGATCCAGGCCCATGCCGATCCCGAACGGGCCACAGGCCAGGCCGCCTATCACAAGGTCGAGCGCCCTTACCTTGGGGTCGCCAACCCGGTGTTGAACGATCTGACCAAGACCTGGCGCCAGACGTTGGATGTCGAACAGCGGATCGCCGTGGCAGATGGGCTGTGGCAGACCAACATTCACGAAGCCCGCATCGCAGCGGCCAAGCTGTTGACCCAGGCCCGCATCCGGCCCGATGACGGCGTCTGGGACCTGCTTTGCAGCTGGATGCCGGATTTTGACGGCTGGGCGATTGCCGATCATGTATGCATGGCAATGCAGAAACGGCTGACTGCTGACCCGACCCGGTTGGATCACGTCGAAGGCTGGACAACTTCAGATCAAATGTGGACCCGGCGTGCGGCTCTGGTGGCCACCCTGCCCTGGACCAAACAAAACCACCCCAAACCTGCGGAACTGGCCGCGCGCGACCGGGTTCTGGGCTGGGCTGCGGGGTATGTGCCCGACCGCGAATGGTTCATGCAAAAGGCCGTCGCCTGGTGGTTGCGGGATCTGTCCAAACATGACCCCGATCGGGTTCGGGCATTTCTGGCCATTCATGGCGAGGCCTTGAAACCCTTTGCCCGCAAGGAAGCCGGCCGATTGCTGCCAGATTGAGCCCCAAAGGGTGCGGCTCAGAACGCAGGAAAGGCCCGGATTTCAACCAGTTCTGTCAGCGGGATTCCCAACTGGCGCATCGCGTCCAGCGACAGGCGGCTTCCTGCGGTTTCGGCTCCGGCAATCGGTTTGAGCGCCACCCGCAGTTCGGCACCGGTTCCGGCAAACACCACACGCCCGGCCTGCTCATTGCCCACCAGCGGTGTTTCCATCCACAAACCCGGGATTGACGGATCGCCCAGACCGGCAATGGTCGTAACCCCCGAAGCCGGCAGGCTACTGGGCCCAGACGGGAGCGGGGTGACGTCGCCGGACTGCTCTGTCGGCAGCGCCTCTTCGGTCACGGCATCGGGCGCAGGCACCGCCGTTTGGGTTGGTTCGGCCTTGGGCGCAGGTTTTAGAAACCCGCCCAGATCACTGGCGGTGTTGCGAACATTATCGCAACCAAACATCAAAAGCGGGAGGGTAAGGATCAAGTATCGCATGACGCCAGATGTAGCCGGGCTGACGTCCTATGACCAGTAGGAACACCATATTGCCCTTGCCGCTGGCAAGGCTCCGCTTTACCTATAGGACATGAACGCTCCGCTGATAGATCCCTTCGCCCGCGCGATCACGTATTTGCGCGTTTCGGTCACTGACAGATGTGACTTCCGCTGTGTGTATTGCATGTCGGAAAACATGACGTTTCTGCCCAAGAAAGAACTACTGACGCTCGAAGAGCTGGACCGCATGTGTTCGACCTTTGTCAACCTTGGGGTTCAGAAGCTGCGGATTACCGGAGGCGAACCTCTGGTGCGTCGCGATATCATGACGTTCTTTCGGTCGATGTCGCGCCATTTGGACAGTGGAGCGCTCCAGGAACTGACCTTGACCACCAATGGATCGCAGCTGGCCCGCTTTGCCGATGATCTCTATGCGGCCGGGGTGCGACGGGTGAACATCTCTCTCGACACGTTGGATGAACAGAAATTCGCCGATGTGACCCGCTGGGGCCGCCTGCCACAGGTGCTCAAGGGTATCGACGCCGCACAAAAAGCCGGGCTTCGGGTCAAGATCAACGCCGTCGCGCTCAAAGGATTCAACGAAGAGGAGCTTCCCGCCATCACGCAATGGTGCGCCGATCGCGACATGGACCTGACGTGGATCGAAGTCATGCCCATGGGCGAAGACATGGGCGACGAAAAGCGGATCGGTCAGTATTGGTCGCTCAAGGACGTGCGGGCCACCTATGCGCAGCATTACACGATCACCGATCTGGCGGAACGCTCTGGCGGGCCCGCCCGCTATGTGCGGCTCGAAGAGACCGGGCAGAAAATCGGCTTTATCACCCCGCTCAGCCATAACTTCTGTGAAAGCTGCAATCGGGTGCGTCTGACCTGCACCGGTGATCTGTATATGTGTCTTGGCCAGGAAGATATGGCGGACCTGCGCGGGGCTCTGCGTGACAACCCGGATGATCCCACAGTTCTGGAGGCGGCAATCCGCCAGGCCATCACCCTGAAGCCCAAAGGCCATGACTTTGATTATTCGCGCCAAAAAGCGGATGGGACAATGTCCCGACACATGAGCCACACCGGCGGCTGAGCGCGCCTTGACCTGCAATGGACGGCTTGTCTTTGCGTCGGGAACAGGGTCGCGCTGCGCGCGATGCCTCCGGCGGAGGTATTTGGGACCAGAAAGAAGACAGGGGCCCACGTCCCATTGGGATCCATTGTGGACCGCGACGGCAGAACGCGCGAGCGAAGTGAGACGACCATGAGCGACGGATTGCCCGGGGCGACGCCCCTGTTGCGGATTTACAGGGGAGCGACGCGGGGATTGGCCCCGATTGCGGGTTTTCTGGCGATGCGCAAACTGGCCCGCCACGGTGTTTCTCCAACACGCCAGCGCGAGCGAATGGGCCACGCCAGCCTGCCGCGTCCCGATGGAACGCTTGTCTGGTTGCACGGTGCCTCTGTCGGGGAAAGCCTGTCTGCAGTGACCTTGGTTTCCCGGATGGCCGCGGCGCTGCCAGATGCGGAATTTCTGATCACGTCAGGAACCGCGACCTCTGCCAAGTTGGTTGAACAAAGGTTGCCATCCCGCACCCGTCATCAATTCGCCGCGCTTGATGCGCCGGGGCCCGTGCGCCGGTTTTTGAAACATTGGCGTCCAACCGCCGCGATTTTTGTCGAAAGCGAATTGTGGCCCGTGACCCTGCGGGACACCCGGAAAACCGGAGCGAAACTGGCTCTGGTCAACGCGCGTCTATCGACCAAATCCGTAGAAAGTTGGAGCAAGTATCCTGAAACGGCCCGATCCGTGATGGATTTGTTTTCCGTACTTCTGACACAGAATTCCGAAATGGCGACGCACCTGCGCAAGATGGGCGCAGCACCCGATCGAATCCGCCCAGGCAGTAATCTCAAGGCCTTTTCCGCGCCTCTCCCCATAGACGGGGCCGCGCTCGCGCAGATTCGTCAACAGTTGGCGGAACGCCCGGTCTGGGTGGCCAGCTCGACCCATCGCGGCGAAGAGGAGGTCGTGTTACAGGCTCATCGGCATCTTTTGAACCCCCGCCCTGACCTGTGCCTGGTTCTGGCTCCCCGCCATCCCGAACGCGGCGATGAGGTCAGCCGGCTGGTGCATGACGCAGGGCTGAGTATGTCGCGCCGTAGCCACAACGAAAGCTCGGAACATGGTGTTCAGGTGTATCTGGCCGATACGCTGGGCGAATTGGGCATATGGTATGCCTTGTCCCCAATCGTCTTTCTAGGCGGCTCTTTACAGCCGATCGGTGGTCACAACCCGTTCGAAGTCGCCCGTGCCAATGCCGCGGTCATCAGCGGGCCTGGCGTGCAAAATTTCGCTGAAACCTTTGATGCGCTCAAAGTGTCAGGAGGTGCCATCGAAGTGTCGGATGCTCCATCTCTGGCGGCGGCTGTTGATCGTTGGCTGACTGACGCGTCCAGCCTGGAACAGGCCCGCGCCGCCTGTTCAACGCTCGCGGCGCGCCAGGACAGCGCTCTGGATGGCGTCGTGGAGACCCTGTGTCGAGCGTTGGAGCTGAATGATGGCTGAGCTGTTCGTGACCAATTTCAATCGCAACTTCACAGGCGTATCTGCCACGGCTGCAAATGTGATCCGCCAACAGGCCAGATCAAGAGACCTGCGGTTGGTCGGGCACCCGCTCCCCGGGTGTCCTGCGCCGATTTCGGTGGCACAGGCGCGCCAGCTCAGCCGGTCGCCCCCCAGGGGAAAAGAGTTTTCCATCTGGCATGTGCGCCGCAACCCCGAAATGCGCGCGGCGCTGTGGGCGCGCGATGTATTGCGACTGCCGATCCGGATCGTATTTACCTCGGCGGCTCAACGGCGGCACTCGGCCTACCCGCGCTGGCTGATCTCGCGCATGGATGCCGTGATCGCCACAACCGAAGCGGCGGCCACCTATGTACCCAACGTCCGCGCCGTTGTTCCTCATGGTGTCGATACCGCTCTTTTTGTTCCTGCGCATGACCGTTCAGCGCTCTGGAAGAGCTTGGGATATGGTGGCAGATGCGGGATCGCAACAATTGGGCGCATTCGCCCGGAAAAAGGCACCGATCTCTTTGTCGATGCCATGATACGCCTGTTGCCATCCCTGACGGGGGCAACGGCGCTGGTCATTGGACGGGCCGCCCGCGAACACTCGTCCTTCCTGAAAGACCTGCAATCCCGCGTCCGCGCCGCTGGCCTGAGTGATCGCATCTTATTCCCTGGCGAAATCTCATCGACGGATTTGCCTGAGCTGATGCGCGGGTTGTCCCTGGTCATGCAATTGCCCCGCTATGAGGGCTATGGTATGGCACCGCTCGAAGGCATGGCCAGTGGTGTGCCATTCATTGGCAGCGACACGGGTTATTATCGCGCGTTCTCCGCACAGGGACGTGGCGGTCTTATTGTCCCGCTTGAGACCTCGCAACAGGCCGCCCAGGCCGCCCAGGCACTACTGGATGATCCCCATCGCCATGCGGCGCTCTCGCGCGCCGCGCGCGATATTGCCGAGAACAGTTTTAGCATCTCCACCGAAGCGGATGGCATCGAAGCCGTCTATGACCAACTCTGGGGTCAGTAACGCGTGCCTGCTTCTTTCTGGTGAAAAATACCTTCGGGGGGAGCCTTGCAATCCGACCCGGATTGCAAGGCGTGGGGGGCAGAAAGCCCCCCTGCCTTGATACCGGTTCAGACCATATCTCAGGCCACCGGCATCCTCTGTTCGACGATCTCGGCCCACCAGCTGCAGCCAGCCGGGATTACTTCGTCGTTAAAATTGTATTCCGGGTGGTGCACCATGGCCGTGTCGCCATTGCCAACCAGAATATAGGCACCGGGGCGCTCTTCGAGCATATAGGCAAAATCTTCGCCGCCCATGACCAGCGGAGCCTCTTCGCAAGTACCAGATACATCCGACGCCACCTTGGCGGCAAATTCGGTCTGGGCCTCAGAATTGACCATCACGGGGTAACCACGGTCATAGGTGATATCGGCAGATCCACCAAACGTTGCCGCAATCCCATTACAGATCTCGTGAATGCGTTTGTCAGCCAGCTCCCGCATTTCCTGGCTCAGGGTGCGTACTGTGCCCTTCAGCTGTACCCGCTGCGGGATCACGTTGAACGCCTTGGAGGACGTCTCGAATGAGGTCACGGAGACCACCAATTGATCAATCGGATCGGCGTTGCGCGACGCGATCGTCTGCAGCGCCAGCACCGTCTGGGCAGCCATCACTGTTGTGTCCACGGTTTCCTGTGGTTTTGCCGCGTGACCGCCACGCCCCTCCAATGTGATATCAAACGTGTCGGTCGCAGCAAAAAACGCGCCGGGACGGATGGCAAAGGACCCCACCGGACGGCCCGGCCAGTTGTGCATGCCGTACACTTCCTGAATGTTCCAGCGGTCCATCATGCCATCATCGCACATGACCTTGCCTCCGCCGCCCCCTTCTTCGGCAGGCTGAAAAATCACCACAACGGTGCCATCGAAATTACGGGTTTCCGAAAGGTATTTTGCCGCGCCCAGCAGCATCGCGGTATGGCCATCATGACCACAGGCATGCATCGCGCCGTCGGTCTTGGACGCATAGTCCAACCCCGTCGCTTCATGGATCGGCAAAGCGTCCATATCCGCACGCAGGCCAATCACCTTGCCGGCTGTATCAGTCTTGCCCTTGATCACACCGACCACACCGGTGCGGCCAATACCGGTGACGATCTCGTCACAGCCAAAGGTTTTGAGCTTTTCCGCCACCAGCGCGCTGGTGCGGTGCGTCTCGAACAGGATTTCAGGATTTTCGTGAATGTCACGACGCCATTCGGTGATTTCGGTCTGCAACTCGGCAAAGCGGTTCTTGACGGGCATTGGGGTCTTCTCCTTCAAAGCTCAACTCGTCTTGCGCCCTGAGATCGCGCAAGAAATTCAAATTTCGAACCGGGCTGCGGGTTTCTGCGAAACCCGGTCCCGGTCCGACAGGCGTCGCATGCCTGCTGCCTCAGGCAGCAGGCATGCGACGCTCGACCATTTCGGCAAACCACGAACACCCCAGCGGGATGATCTCGTCGTTGAAGTCATATTCCGGATGGTGCAGCCCTGCGCTGTCGCCGTTGCCAAGAATGATAAAGGCTCCCGGGCGCTCTTCGAGCATGAAAGAGAAATCCTCTCCCCCCATCACCATCGGAGCCTCTGCGCAGCTGCCGCCCACATCCACCGCAACCTGGCGAGCAAAAGCCGTCTGATCCGGCGCGTTCACCGTTACCGGAACTCCCCTGTCATATGTCACCTGGGCCGTTCCACCAAAGGCCAGTGCGATATCACGCACCAGCGCGCCCAGACGGGCTTGGATCAGGTCACGCATCTCGCCGGAATGGGTCCGCACGGTTCCGCGCAGTCGGGCAGATTGGGGGATCACATTGAAGGCAGTCGAGGAGGTCTCCACCGAGGTTACCGACACAACCGCCTGGAGCGTCGGGTTCACGTTGCGCGACATGATGGTCTGCAAGGCGACAATCACCTGGCTGAGCATCACTGTCGTATCAACCGTGTCCTGCGGTTTCGCCGCATGGCCTCCGCGCCCGGTCAGCCTAATGTCGAATACATCCGCCGCAGCGAGCAACGGGCCGGAGCGGATGGCAAACTGCCCGGTGTCCAGCCCCGGAACATTGTGCATGGCATAGACTTCCTGAATACCGAACCGGTCCATCAGCCCATCCTTGCACATGGCTTCGGCACCATTGCCGCCTTCTTCGGCAGGTTGAAAGATCACCACCACAGTGCCATCGAAATTCCGCGTCTCGCTCAGATACTTGGCCGCGCCCAGCACCATCGCCGTGTGTCCGTCATGCCCACAGGCATGCATGGCACCCGGCGTTTTCGACGCATGTTCCAGCCCGGTCTGTTCTTGCATCGGCAGCGCGTCCATGTCACCCCGCAGCCCGATAACGGCCCCTTTGGTGTCACTGCGCCCCCGGATCACTCCGACGACGCCGGTGCGCCCGATGCCGGTCACCACCTCGTCACAGCCGAACTCTCGCAACTTATCCGCCACCAATGCGCTGGTGCGGTGGGTGTCATACAGGATCTCTGGGTTTTCGTGGATGTCGCGTCGCCACGCGGCGATTTCACCGTGCAATTCGGCCAAACGGTTCTTGATCGGCATGAAACTTCTCCCCCCTTGTCGACCGGCCCGGATCAGGCCACCGGCATGCGCCGCTCCACCAGCTCGGCGAACCAGCTGCACCCCAATGGGATCGCCTCGTCGTCAAAAACATAGGATGGATGGTGACACATTTCGGTATCGCCATTGCCCAGGAAAATATAGGCACCCGGCCGCTCTTCCAGCATATAGGAAAAATCCTCGGACGGCATGATCGGGTCGGTGGCATCATCGACGTGCCCCGAAACGGCGCGGGCGGCATCGGCGGCAAACCCGGTTTCATCAGGCGTGTTCACCGTCACGGGATACCCCTGCGTCCAAGTGACATCCGCGCGCGCGCCAAGCGCCGAGGCGGTATCGGTCGCAATCCGACGCACCCGCTCTTCGGCCATCGTGCGATACTCAGGGTCCAGCGTCCTGACGGTCCCCCGCATCGTCGCGGTATGGGCGATCACATTTGACGCCACGCTGTCGGTTTCGAATGTCCCAACCGTCAACACAACCTGTTTGATCGGGTCCACGTTGCGCGACACGATGGTCTGCAGTGACAACAGGATCTGCGCGGCCACCAGGGTACTGTCCACCGCTTCATGCGGGGCCGCAGCATGACCACCGCGCCCTGTTACGACAATTTCAAATTCGTCAGATGACGCCAGCAATGCACCGGGCCGGATTGCAAATGAACCCACAGGCATCCCCGGCATGTTGTGCAGCCCATAAACCTCCTGGATGTTCCAGCGGTCCATCATCCCGTCCTTGCACATCTCGAGACCGCCGCCGCCGCCTTCTTCGGCAGGTTGAAAGATCAACACGACTTTGCCATCGAAATTGCGTGTCTCGGCCAAGTATTTCGCGGCCCCCAGCAGAATAGACGTGTGCCCGTCATGACCACAGGCATGCATCTTGCCCGGCACAGTTGACGCATAGTCGAGCCCCGTCGCCTCTGTGATCGGCAGTGCATCCATATCAGCGCGCAGGCCGATAACCTTGCCCGCCGTGTCGGTTTTGCCCTCGATCACCGCGACCACACCGGTTTTTCCGATCCCGGTGGTGATGTCACTGATCCCAAAGTCTTTCAACCGATCCACCACAAAAGCCGCAGTTTCATGCACGTCAAATTGCAATTCGGGATGCCGGTGCAAATGGCGGCGCCATTCTGTGATCTCGCCCTGCATTTCGGCAAATCTGTTCTTGATCGGCATGTTTCCCCCAAACGGCTGATGGTGCTTGTCTTGTGCAGGAACTGTCTGCCACCCAGTCGTGCAGCGCAAGTCACAATGTCGCAGGTTTCGCCGGTAGAGGACGCCACGTCACCCGTCGTCCGATCAGGCGTATTTGTCGCCCACCTCCTGCCGCGCCGGGTGGGTGTCGTAATAGATCCGCATATCAGTAAACAGATCCTGATCGTCAAAAGTGAAATGGTCCACCCCTTCGAACAAGATCTTGTCGCCGCCGTGCAGGGTCCAGTCATAACGGAAACGCGCCGCCGCTGTCGTCTCGCCCACCAGCACATCCAAGACCGTCAAGATGCTTTGGGCCGAAGCATTGTCCAGCTTGGCGTAAAACTCCCCGGCCTTTATCACGCCCAGGAATGGCGAATGAACCAGCCCGTCGGGGGTAAACATCGCCACAATGGCATCAATGTTGCCAGCGGTCATATGGTCGAAATAGGTTTGGACCAGGTGGCGACGATGATTGGACATGAATTCACTCCTGCAACCGCTGAACCAGGCGACGCATAAAGTCATGCCCAGCATTGAATTGTTCGATGCTGATGAATTCGTCCGGCTGATGGGCCTGCGCGATATCGCCGGGGCCGCAAATCACGGCTGAATATCCGGCCTGCTGGAATTGCCCGGCTTCGGTGCCATAGCTGACCACATGACCGGCATTGTCACCGGTGATCGCCCGCACCAATGCTTCGGCCTCCCCATCCTGTTCCGGCACCAACGCTGGCACATCAAAGCGTTTTTCCACATCAATCCGGGCCTCGGGACGGATCGCCTGCATGTCTGCCTGAACCCGTGCGACTTCGGCCAGATAAGCGTCACGCCAGACATCGGCCTGTTCGCCTGGCACCACACGGAAATCAACCATGAACCGACAGTCTTTGGCGGTGATATTATGGGCGGTCCCCCCCTCGATCATGCCCACGTGGCACGTCGTCCATGGCGGCGTGAACATCGCGGCAATGGTTCCCGGTTCGCGCGCCATGTTTTCCGCATTGCGCAGATTTGCCCAGTCAATCAGACGCGCACCTTGCATGATCGCGCTGACCCCGGTGTGCATGAGCGAGCTGTGCACCTCGAAACCGACCACATGGGTTGCGAACCCCTGCCCGCCCTTGTGGCCTGTCACCGCCTTCATCACCGACGGCTCTCCAACAATCACCGATGACCCCTTGGGCATCAGCGGCTGCATTGCCTCGATCATCGGCGGCGCGCCCGTACACCCGATTTCCTCATCAAAGCTGAGCGCCAGTTGCAGCGGGCGTTTCACGCCCGAGCGTTTTGCTTCGACCAGGGCCCAGATCGCCAGCGCATCGAAGCCTTTCATGTCGCAGGTGCCACGGCCAAAGTATTTTCCGTCCCGCTCAGTGACGGTGAATGGATCGCTGCTCCAGGGCTGGCCATCTATGGGCACCACATCCGTGTGCCCCGACAGGACAACCGCGCCTTCGACCTCGGGCCCGACATGGGCAAAGGTGGCCGCCTTGTGTGGCTGGACCGGGTCAACCCAGCGGTGGCTGTCGATGCCATGCCCGGCCAGATAGTCCTGCACCCAATCAACCAGCGGCAGGTTGGTGTCGCGGCTGACGGTGGGAAAAGAGATCAATTTGGTCATGATCTCACGTGGGGAGAGGTGTTGGGTCATTGCTGCTCCTCAGACCGCTGCGCATCCGGCGCGGTTTGGAATTCGAGTATTTTCAACGAGAAGAAACCCGGGGTGTTGCACCCCTGTTAACGGGATTTCAACCGTGATGCTGTCGTTTGTATGTGCGGTACAGGCTGGAGAGCCGATGGCCGTACGAGGAGAAGCCCCGAGACCCCGCCGGTGTTCCGTCTGACGGTCAGGCCGGGTCGAGGGGTGGACCTTCTCGAAGAAAACGCAGCCCCCTGCTTCTTCTCGTTCCAAATACTCAAATCCAGCCTTTCCCCAAGTGATACCTGAAGCGCTTGCACGCTCCCGGCGCAACTTAGTACCCACTGTCGGTGGTCAGCACGTAGTGGCCCGGTTCTACCTCGTTATATTCCGACGGGGCCGGGTCGTAGTCCAGACCATGGATCGGCGAGGGAATCGGTTTGAAGTTCAGGTCCTTTTCCGACTTGCGACGGTGTGGGTCTGCAATCGGCACCGCCTTCATCAGGGCCTGTGTATAGGGATGTTGGGGGTTTTCAAACACGCGGGCGCGCGGCCCCATTTCCACGATGCGACCCAGATACATCACCCCCACATGATGGCTGACCCGTTCGACAACGGCCATGTCGTGGCTGATGAACAAAAAGCTAAGCCCCAGTTCGGCCTGCAGCTCCATCATCAGGTTCAGAACCTGTGCCTGCACCGAAACGTCCAGCGCCGATACGGCTTCATCCGCGATGATCAGCTTCGGGTTCAGCGCCAGAGCCCGTGCAATGGCGATCCGTTGGCGTTGCCCGCCCGACAACTCGTGCGGATAGCGGCGCATGAAGCTGCGCGGCAGTTCGACCCGATCAAACAGATGCGCAACGCGGTCGCTGCGTTCCGATCCCGTTGTCAGGCCATAATTGCGCATCGGTTCGGCAACCTGTTCCTCCAGCTTCATCTTTGGATTCAACGACGCAAATGGATCCTGAAAAATCATTTGCATATCCAGCCGCGCATCGCGCAGGCCGGATTGGTCCAGCTTCATGATATCGACGCCGTCCAGATCGATTTCGCCCGCAATCGGTTCCACTAGCCGGAGAATCGAGCGCCCGGCCGAAGATTTTCCACAGCCCGATTCGCCCACCAACGACAGGGTCTGCCCCTTGTTCAGGGTAAATGAGACGTCTTCGACCGCATGGACATTGGCGATGGTTCGACGGAAAAAGCCGCCCTTGACCGGGAAACGGGTCGTCAGCCCCTTGACCTTGAGCAGCGGGGCTTCGGTTCCCGGGATCGGTAACAGTTCACCCTGATCCACCCCCAGCAGCTTCATCGGTTCGGGATATGCCTTGCCCCGCATTTCGCCCAGTTTCGGCACCGCCGCCAACAGCGCCTTGGTGTAATCATGCGTCGGATTCTCGAAGATCTCGGTGACGCTGCCCTCTTCGACCTTGTTGCCGCGGAACATGACCACCACACGGTCGGCCATCTGGGCCACCACGGCCATGTCGTGGGTGATGAACATCACCGCTGTGCCGGTTTCCCGTTTCAGTCGGTCCATCAGTGCCAGAATTTCCGCCTGAATGGTCACGTCCAGCGCCGTTGTCGGTTCGTCCGCGATCAGCAGGCGTGGCTCGCAGGCCATCGCCATGGCGATCACCACCCGCTGACGCATCCCCCCCGAAAGCTCATGCGGGAATTGCGACATGCGCCGTTCAGGTTCCGGGATACGCACCTCGCGCAGCAGTTCGATCGCGCGGGCCTCGGCCGCGGCTTTGCTCAGCCCCTTGTGAACCCGCAACCCTTCGGTCAGCTGGCGGCCAACGGTGAACACAGGGTTCAACGCCGTCATCGGCTCCTGAAAGATCATGCCAATCTCATTGCCGCGGATCTGTTTCATCAGGTCCTGATCCGCATCGGCCAGATCCATGTTCCCGCCCGAACGACGATCAAAGATCAAACGTCCGCCTGCGATCTCTCCGCCGCCGAATTCAACCAATCGCATCAGCGACAGCGACGAAACCGATTTGCCCGACCCTGATTCGCCGACGATACAAACCGTTTCGCCCGGATTGACATCGAAGGAGACATTTTCGACGCCAACCACCGGACCATCCTTGGTCTGGAACTCGACACGCAGCTCTTTGATCTGTGCAATAGGTTGATCCAGCACCAGTGTTTTCCCCGTGTCCGTGAATTGTTTCTTGGATCCAAAAGCTAGGCGCATGCCGGGATGGCGTCAAACCAAAGCTGCAAATTTCGCTACGGCAAGGCTTGCATTTTTTTGAAACTCTGTTTCGATGCGCTGAGTGACAAGTCTCGGGGGATGACAATTTGCGGCCGAAAACAGGTTGCAAATTCTGTTTTTTTTCAGCATCTTAACTCCGGGATTGTGCAACGCAGATCCACTTGGTCTGCAGACAAGAACGAGACACAAATGTGTCCAACAAGGAGTGAAAAATGAAAATAAAAGCCCTTTTGCTCGGCGCAATTGCCAGCACGGCCTTTGCCCCAATGGCTATGGCCGAACGCGGCTCGGACGGAAATGTCAGCATTATCTACTGGCAGGCCCCATCGATTCTAAACCCGTTCCTGTCAGGCGGCACCAAGGACACCGAAGCGGCGTCTCTGGTTGTTGAGCCGCTTGCCCGTTACGACCAGAACGGCAATCTTGTTGCGTGGCTGGCGAGCGAAGTTCCGACCGTGGACAACGGTGGAGTCAGCGAAGACCTGACCTCGATCACCTGGAAGATCGCACCGGGCCTGACCTGGTCGGATGGCTCAGCTTTTACAGCCAACGACGTAAAATTCACCGCTGACTATTGCATGCATCCGGAAGGTGGCTGTGCGCAGTTGTCGAAATACGAGGGCGTTACCGACGTCAGCGTCGTTGATGATCTGACCGTCAAAGTCACCTTTGGTGGTCCGACCCCGTTCCCCTATGGCCCCTTTGTCGGCAACGAAAGCCCGATCATCCAGCAGGCTCAATTCGAAAACTGCATGGGTGCCAAAGCGCCCGAATGCACTGAAGCGAACTTTAACCCGGTTGGCACAGGTCCGTTCGTGGTGGATGAATTCCGCCCCAACGACGTGATTTCCATGTCGGCCAACCAGAACTATCGCGATCCGGCCAAGCCCGCGTTTGCAACACTGACCTTCAAGGGTGGTGGCGACGCAACGGCGGCAGGTCGTGCTGTGATGGAGACCGGCGAATTTGACTATGCCTGGAATCTGCAGCTGGCACCGGAAGTGATCGCCCAGATGCAAGAAGGCGGCAAAGGCACACCGATTGCCGGCTTTGGCCCGCTGGTTGAACGCATCATGGTCAACAACACCAACCCCGATCCGGCGTTGGGTCCGGATGAACGCGCGGTTGTGCGTCCCAACCCCAAGACCGCAGACCCGGCCGTACGCAAGGCCATGTCGATGGCCATTGACCGTCCGTTGTTGGTGGAAATCGGCTATGGCCAGGCGGGCAAGCTGACCTGTAACCTGGTTCCGGCCCCGGCGATCTATGCATCGGACAACACATCCTGTCTGACTCAGGACATCGCAGGTGCCAACAAGATGCTGGATGATGCCGGTTGGGCCAAAGGAGCCGACGGTATCCGGGCCAAGGATGGCGTCCGCCTCAGCTTCACCTACCAGACTTCGACCAACGCCGTGCGTCAGGACTTCCAAGCCCTGATCAAACAGTGGTGGAGCGAAATCGGTATCGACGCCGAGCTGCGCAACCTGAACGCATCGGTCTTCTTTGGTGGGGATCCGGGTTCGCCTGACACCTTCCAGAAGTTCTATGCCGACGTTGAAATGTATGCCAACACCTTCAATGGTACAGATCCACAGTCCTATCTGGGCAACTACCTGTGTGACAAAGCACCCAGCCCTGCATCCCAGTGGCAGGGCGAGAACATCTCGCGCTTCTGTGATCCGGCCTATGATGAGCTGCACAAGAAGCTGACCCAGACTGCCGGAATCGATGCACGCGCAGAGATCGCCCGTCAGCTGAATGACATGATCATCGAAAGCGGATCGGTTATTCCGCTGGTGCACCGTGGTCGTCTGTCGGCGCATTCAAACACGCTGGGTGGTGTCATCCTGAATGTTTGGGACAGCGAAATCTGGAACGCTGCCGATTGGTACCGCAAAGACGGCGCCTGATACGATCTGAGACTTGCGCCCCGGCCCATCGGCCGGGGCCTTGCGTTTTTGCAACGCAGGGCCTTGACCCGACCCGGGACGCGGGTAAACACCCTCAGCTCAAAACTTAGAAGACTAAGCTGCAAAGGCGCCCCTGAATGCTGACCTTTACAATCCGGCGATTGGTTCTAGCCGTTCCGACGCTTTTGTTCATCAGTCTTGTGATCTTCCTGCTGCTGGAACTGGCACCAGGCGACCCCATGGCCCAGGTCCCCCTGACCGTCCCCCCCGAAGTCAAAGAGAAAATGCGCGAGGCCCTGGGTTTGGGGCAACCGATGCATATCCGGTTCTGGAAGTGGATCGTCCAGTTTTTCTGGATCGAGCCCCAGGTCCTGATCGATTCGATTTTTGGCACCGCATTCTCCGCAGGCGATCTGCGAGTCATCTCGTGGCAGACCCGTTCGCCCGTCATGGACATCGTGGTCCAGCGGATCCCGCAGACCCTGTGGGTTGTGGGCACGGCTTACCTGGTGGCCATCGTCATCGCGATTCCCATTGGTATCTATTCCGCCTATCGCCAATACAGCTGGTTCGACCAGGCCGGGACATTCGTGTCGATGGTCGGGTTTTCGGTGCCGCCGTTCTTTTCCGGCGTATTGGTCATCGTGATCTTTTCGGTGCAACTGGGCTGGTTCCCATCGATTTACGATACCACTCTGGTGGTCAACAGCTGGGACAGTTTCGTCAAACAGCTGCAACAGATGGTGATGCCGGTGATGGTGTTGGCGTTGCAGATCACCGCCCAGCTCAGCCGGTTCATGCGGGCGTCGATGCTGGACAACCTGAACCAGGATTACGTGCGCACGGCCCGGGCCAAAGGTCTGAGCGAATACACCGTTGTGATGGTCCATGTGCTGCGCAATTCGATGATCCCGGTCGTCACAGTCATCGCCCTGGGAATTCCCGCGATCTTTGGCGGTGCCATCATCACCGAACAGGTGTTCAAGGTGAACGGAATCGGCCAGCTTCTGATCGGTGCGATTCAGGCCAATGACCTGCCCATGGTGCAGACGCTGACCTTCATCTTCGCAGTGCTGATCGTTCTCTTCAACCTCGTCGCAGACGTGCTCTACGGCATTCTTGATCCGAGGATCCGCTATGACTGAGCTTTCCAATCCCGTCCCCACGGCCCCGCCGCGCAGTCAATGGCTGGACGTCTGGGACCAGTTCAAGACCCACAAGGGTGCCATGATCGGCGCGATTCTGTTCATCATGATCGTGCTTGGCGTCTATCTGGGCCCGTTCTTCTGGGATATCGACCCGACCCGGATCGACATCCGCTCTCGCAATCAGGGCATGACGTTTGCGCACCCCTTTGGCACCGACCAACTGGGTCGCGACATGCTGGCCCGGATGATGGCCGGTGGACAGACATCTGTGTCGGTCGGCATTACCGCAATGTTGCTGGCGCTGTTCCTGGGATCGTTCATCGGTGTGCTGGCCGGGTTCTTCAAGAAGCTCGACGGGCCGTTGATGCGGCTGACCGACCTGTTTCTGGCCTTGCCGCTGCTGCCGCTGTTGCTGGTCATGATGTTGCTGTTCCGCGAACGGCTGAATGCAATGTTCGGGCTGGAACAGGGAATTTTCATCCTGATCGTGGTCTCGATCGGGATCACATCATGGATGCCGACCGCACGGATCGTGCGCGGCGATGTTCTGGCGCTGAAGGAACGGGAGTTTGTTTTGGCCGCCCGATCCATCGGCACCACCAATACCAAGCTGATCACCCGGCACATCCTGCCCAATGTCCTGTCTCCGATCATGGTGTCCGCGACGCTGGGGATTGCTACCGCGATCATCACCGAAAGCGCGCTTTCGTTCCTGGGACTGGGCTTTCCGCCGGATTTCCCGACGTGGGGTCGTCTGTTGTTTGATGCGACCGACTATCTGCAACAACACCCCGAACGGGTGTTCTGGCCCGGTATGGCGATCTCGCTGACGGTGCTTAGCGTCAACTATCTGGGCGATGGTCTGCGCGACGCATTGGATCCGCGGATCCGCGGCCGCTGAGCTCCAAAAAAGAACATGAATACAGCCGCCCCACCCGGGCGGCTGTTTTTGTTTCACCCACCCCGATATTGCAGAATTGGATTTTGAAACCCGCCCCTCATCCAGAAGGATTTCCCGAACGGGAGCGATGAATCATATTCACATACCATTGATTTTGATTTCATTCCCGATCAAGTGGGAAATAATTCTGTTTCCGGCTGGAGAAAGACATGTTCGAGACATTCGGGTTTGAAGATACTACCGCACGCGAGGTCAGCGTTCTGTTTGCCTTGGGTTTGGGACTGCTGTTCGGTCTGCTGGCGCAGATCACGCGGTTCTGTTTTCGCCGCGCCATCGTCGGTGACGATCGCAAACAGGCCGCCGGTGTCTGGTTCATGGCGCTCGCACTGGCGGTTATGGGGACGCAAGCAGCGGCCCACGTCGGTTGGATTTCCTTTGACAGCCACCGCCTGATGTCATCCGACCTGCCGGTTTTGGTCATCCTTGCGGGTGGCCTGCTCTTTGGGGGTGGCATGGTCTTGACCCGGGGCTGTATTTCCCGTCTGACCGTCCTGAGCGGCGCGGGTAACCTGCGGGCGCTGACCTGCGTCGTGGTCTTTGCCATAGCGGCCCACGCAACGCTCAAGGGGGTTCTGGCCCCTCTTGCGGCCACCCTACGTCAAACAACCGTCGATCTGGGCGGCACGGTTTCACTGGCCGCCCTGCCCGGCGGCGCACTGGTCTGGAGCGCGATTCTTGTGGCACTGGCGATCTTTATCGCTGTTCGCTCAGGAGCCCGCCCGGCCCTGTTGTTGGGGGCGGGTCTGATCGGTGCGTTGGTGCCGTTGGGTTGGGTCGGGACCGGGTTCATCCTGTTTGACGAATTCGACCCGATCGCCATGGAAAGCCTGTCCTTTACCCGACCATCAGCCGATGCGTTGTTCTATACCATCGCGTCAACGTCGATCCCCGCCGGTTTTGGCAGCGCGCTGATCGGTGGCGTATTGATCGGCGGGTTGGTCGCGGCCCTGTTGACCCGTCAATTCCGCTGGCAGAGCTTTGACAGCCCGCGCCAGACCGGCCGGTATCTGGCCGGTGCGTCTTTGATGGGGGTCGGTGGGGTTCTGGCCGGTGGATGTACTGTTGGGGCCGGGCTGGCCGGCATCCCAACGCTCAGCTTTGCGGCGTTCTTGGCCCTGGCGGCGATTGCCGCCGGTGGTTGGGGCACGGCAAAGCTGCTTAATGCAGCTTTTGACGGATCCGACGGATCGCCAGCCAGACCAGACCTACAACCGGCAGAGTAATCCCGGCCGTCAACGTGCCCTTGCTGACCTCCAGCACATCCGCCAAAGGGTACACCATGTAGCTTACCAGCGAGACTGCGTAATAGCTGATCGCCACCACGGACAGACCTTCGACGGTGTGCTGCAAACGCAGGGCCGTATCTGCCCGCCTGTCCATGCTCTCCAACAGCGCCTGATTCTGGGCGCTGCGTGCCACATCCACCTGGGTCCGCAAAAGCTCTCCGGCGCGGGTTGCCCGATCCGCCAGCCGCGCGACGCGCTGTTGGGTGGACTTCACCGTGCGCATGGCCGGGTCATAGCGGCGGATCATGAATTCGGAAAACGTCTGTCGCCCCATGAAACGCTCTTCTCGCAGCAATGCAATCCGCTGGTTGACGATGGCTTCGTAGGCCCCTGTGGCCCCAAATCGAAACGCCGCCCGGGCACCGATGGTTTCCAGCTCGGTTGCGACGGACAGCAAGGGCGGCAGGGTCTCATCCGCGCGGGCCTGCCCATCTGACAGTTCGATCATCAATGCGCTCAGCCGGGTGTCCAGTTCGCCAATACGGGCTGACAGCCCCCGCACCCGCGAAAACCCAAGCATCGACATCGCCTTGTAGGTTTCGATTTCACACAGCCGCTGTACGATCCGGCCGATCCGTCGTTCGCCCGTTCCTGCGGACACAAAGACGGCGAACCGCATATGGCCTGCGCTATCAATCCGGAAATCCCCCCCCGCAATGGCGCTGTCATCCAACACAGATGAGATGGCCAGGCTTTCGGGAACGAACCAATCGTTCAGACACGCCAGGATCGTGTCGGGGTCCGGGCGTTCCTGAACCCGCATCAGGATCGACGTGATCCGCTGCCCCGGAGCGGCCTCCAGCCAATCCTGGGGAAACACCGAAAAGTCATGCGGGTCAAACGCCCGTGCGCCGACGCCATCAGAAAACACTGTATAGCTGACGAATTCGGTATGACTTTCCCATTTCAGCGTATGGCGACCGATTTGCACCGAATGATGCGTGGCACCGGGCTGCGGGTGCGCGGCCCCGTGCCGGTCCAGCAGGTCGATCAGATGTGCCAGATCCTGTTGCCGGTCCCGATGGGCCGCCTCATGGGGTTGTTTGACCGCCAGATAGGCAATCGTACAGGGGCTGGTCATGGCCGGGAATGGGCGGGCATGCAGCTCGTTGGTCAGCTGATACCGCAATGGATGGTCTGTGATCGTCTGCACGTGCGCTCTCCAAGGTTGCTCCACGTTATACCAGACCTCGATCAGGCCTCAAGAAGCGTTTTATTTCAATAGTTTAATTGAACACCATCGCATACGAACCACACAACGATGCCTGTTGACGCACTGAGGGCCAGACGCAGAGCAAACACAGGACCAATCAGCGCTCGGCTGTGACAACAGGACCGCAGAAAGAAAAACGCCTGCCGCACAGAGATGCGACAGGCGTTGTGTTTGTGGTTGAGATGGGCACCGGGGCACCCAGCCCAGAGATTACTGGATCATCGTCAACAGCTGGTCCAGCGATGCCTTGGCATCACCATAGAACATGCGGGTGTTGTCCTTGAAGAACAGCGGGTTTTCGATGCCGGAGTATCCGGTCCCTTGACCACGCTTGGACACGAACACCTGTTTCGCCTTCCAGCATTCCAGAACCGGCATACCGGCGATGGGGCTGTTGGGGTCTTCCTGGGCTGCCGGGTTCACGATGTCGTTCGACCCGATCACGATGGCCACATCTGTCGATGGGAAATCATCGTTGATCTCGTCCATTTCCATCACGATGTCATAGGGCACCTTGGCTTCGGCCAGCAGCACGTTCATGTGGCCTGGCAGACGTCCAGCGACCGGGTGGATCGCAAAACGCACCTCTTTGCCCTTGGCGCGCAGACGACGGGTCAGTTCGGCCACGTTCTGTTGTGCCTGTGCCACGGCCATGCCGTAACCGGGGATGATGATGACGCTGTCGGCCTCTTCCAAAGCGGTGGCAACACCGTCTGCGTCGATGGCGATCTGTTCGCCTTCGACTTCCATTGCCGGACCAGCAGTACCGCCAAAGCCGCCCAGGATCACGCTGATGAACGACCGGTTCATCGCCTTGCACATGATATAGGACAGGATCGCACCTGACGAACCAACCAACGCGCCGACCACGATCAGCAGATCATTGCCCAGCGAGAAGCCAATCGCCGCCGCCGCCCAGCCGGAATAGCTGTTCAGCATCGACACAACCACCGGCATGTCAGCCCCACCGATACCCATGATCAGGTGATAACCGATGAACAGCGCCGCCAGGGTCATGATCGCCAGCGGCAGGAACCCACCGGTGCTGAAGTACCAGATCAGGCAGAGCACCGAAATCGCCGCAGCACCCGCATTCAGCATATGACCGCCGGGCAGCTTGGTTGCCGCGGACGACAGTTTGCCAGCCAGCTTGCCATAGGCCACGACAGATCCGGTAAAGGTCACCGCGCCGATAAAGATACCCAGGAACAGTTCAACCCGCAGAATGCTGACCTCGACCGAGGATTTATGCGCCAGAAGCGCCGCAAACCCTTCGAGCCCTTCACGGGCGTCGTGATCCATTGCCAGCACATTGCCCAGCTCGATGTGGGCGATCAGGCCGACAAAGACAGCCGCCAGACCCACCAGAGAGTGCATGGCTGCGACCAGTTCCGGCATTTGCGTCATCTGGACACGGGTTGCCAGTTGATAGCCGATGACACCGCCCGCCGGGATCAGCAGGATCGACAGCCACCACAGACCGGCACCGGGGCCGATCAGGGTTGCAAACACCGCCAGGCCCATGCCGACAATGCCATACCACACAGCGCGCTTCGCGCTTTCCTGACCGGACAGACCGCCAAGGGACAGGATGAAGAGAACAGCCGCAACGACATAGGCGGCAGTTGTAAAGCCAAAATCCATAACCACGGCCTCCTTAAGATTTCTGGAACATGGCAAGCATGCGCCGTGTTACGAGGAACCCACCAAAGATGTTGATCCCGGCCATGAACACCGAAAGCGCCGCCAGCAGGATCACCAGGAACGACCCGGACCCGATCTGCATCAAGGCACCCAGAATGATGATCGATGAAATCGCATTGGTCACGGCCATCAGCGGCGTGTGCAGGCTGTGCGCCACCCCCCAGATCACCTGGAAGCCGATGAACACCGACAGAACGAACACGATGAAATGCTGCATAAAGCTGGCCGGAGCCACCAGGCCAACACCCAACAGCAACAGGCCACCCACCGCCAGCAGGGTCACCTGCTGTTTGGTCTGGGCCTTGAATTCGGCCACTTCGGCGGCGCGTTTTTCCTCGGGCGTCAGCTCGGGCACCACCTCTTTGGGCTTGGCCGCGATGGCTGCCACTTTTGGCGGGGGTGGTGGAAAGGTGATTTCATGGTTGAAGGTCACCGTGGCCCCACGGATCACATCGTCTTCCATGTCGTGATTGATCTGACCGTCCTTTTCGGGGGTCAGGTCCGTCATCATGTGGCGGATGTTGGTGGCATAAAGCGTCGAAGCCTGCGCCGCCATGCGGGACGGGAAATCGGTGTAACCGACGATGGTCACGCCATTGTCGGTGACGATCTTTTCGTCCATCACGGTCAGCTTGCAGTTGCCACCTTTTTCCGCCGCCAGGTCAACGATGACCGAGCCGGGCTTCATCGCTGCGACCATGTCTTCGGTCCACAGCTCGGGGGCTTCGCGGTTGGGGATCAGCGCCGTGGTGATGACGATGTCCACCTCAGGAGCCAGTTCACGGAACTTGGCCAACTGGGCCTCGCGGAACTCGGGGCTGGAAACAGAAGCGTAACCACCAGTGGCCGCACCATCCTGTTGTTCTTCTTCGAAATCCAGGTACACAAACTCGGCACCCATGGATTCGACCTGCTCGGCCACTTCGGGGCGCACGTCGAACGCGTATGTGATCGCGCCCAAGGACGTCGAAGTCCCAATCGCGGCCAGACCGGCCACGCCGGCACCGACAACCAGAACCTTGGCAGGCGGCACTTTACCAGCAGCAGTGATCTGCCCGGTAAAGAAACGGCCAAAGTTGTTGCCCGCCTCGATCACGGCGCGATAGCCGGCGATGTTGGCCATCGACGACAGCGCGTCCATTTTCTGCGCCCGCGAAATACGTGGCACCATCTCCATGGCAATGACGTTGGCACCCTTGGTCTTGGCCAGTTCCATGCCTTCTTCGTTCCCGGCCGGGTTGAAGAATGAGATCAGTGTCTTGCCCGCGGTCAACCGCTTCAGCTCGGTCGTGTCCGGCTGACGCACCTTGGCGACGATGTCGACAGATTTCCAAAGCGCAGCAGGCGTTTTGATGATCTCGACACCGGCTGCTTCGTATGTGGCGTCCGAAAATCCGGCAGCTGCACCAGCCCCGGTTTCAATCGCACATTCAAAGCCAAGCTTTTGCAATTGCTTTGCAGAATCCGGCGTCATCCCAACGCGGTTCTCACCTGCAAAGATTTCCTTTGGCGTTCCTATTTTCACCCTATGAGTCCCCCTCGATATGGTCGCATTCTGCGCTGCAGCGCACATTCTGCAAATTTTTCACCTAAACTGAGCAATTATGATGCGCAAGCAAAATGACGCATCAACGCTTCCTTATGCCGCAAATGGATCACACCCAACGTCTCACTTTTTGCTCATATCGCGCCCAATCCATCCGAAATGTCCGGCGCATCCGGTTTTCTTCGGGAATGACAAAGCGTTTTTCCAGCACCCACAACAGGATTGGCACCAGCGGCAGGCACAGAACCGCATCAAACCGCAGCACCAACCCGGCCAGGATCAGCACATCGCCCAGATAGATCGGATTGCGCGATCGGCTGAAAATCCCGGATTGCACAATGCGGCTGGGCGTTTCATGGGGCATGACTGTCGTTTTCTGACGGCGCATTTCATAGACTGCCAGCAGCATCAGCAAGACGCCGCCGCCAACCAACAGGCCGCCAACGAAATCTGCCCCGACCTCGCCAAAGCTGAGCCCAAATGAAAATCGGGTCGATTGCAGCCAGGCAACCGCGATGCCTCCGGCCAACCAGACGGGTGGCAGATCAATCCAACGCTTCACTCTTCGACCCTCTCGAAATTGCCCGGACCGATTGGGCTGCTCATTGTCATGGCCGCTTTGTAACTCCATTTTGCCGACTTTCAAAAACGTAAAACGCGGCGGACACAGGAAAGGACAGCGTCCCGCCGTCCCTTCCGAAACCCAAGGGTTCATCCCGGTATTCGGGCCCATTCTGCATAAATGTTCGCCAATGCCCACGTATACTTAGGCACACATTAATTGATCATTGCCCGGGCCAGATCCCAGAGGTCATTCCCATTCCATTTCTTCGAACACGCGTCCCGCGTTCTTGGTGGCCAGCTCTTCAAAAGTATCGAGATTGCGCCATTGTTCCTGATCCACATAATACGCTTGGGACAGGTCACCTCCTGCGTCGATGTGGGCACCGATCTTGGCCCGCAAATCGGTGAGATAGTCCAATGTATAGCGGCGCACCTGCGGGAAATTGGTCGGGTGCCCATGTCCGGGGATCACATAGGTTGGCGCAATCGGTTCCAGCTTGTCCATCCAGGTTTCGATCCAGCAGCTGGTGCAGGTGTGGGGAAAGATCGGCAACATCCGTTCATGAAAGGCAATGTCCCCGGCAATCATGATCTCCCACGCGGGGATCCAGACCTGGGTATCACCGGGATCATGCGCCGGACCCAGGTGCAACACCTTGATCTCGACCCCGCCGATGGTCACGGCATACTCATCCTCAAATCTCAGGTTGGCGGGAACCACTCGGGTTCCTTCGGCCCGATCCTTGTTATACCCCCGCATTCCGGTGATGATCGCATCGCCGTTTTCCTCGACTTCGGTGATGGCATCCACATGGGCCAACACATCCACGCCCTGATCGCGCCAATACCCGTTGCCCAGTATGGCGTGCCCCTGCCCGTTTTCGTTGACCACCAGAACCACAGGCTGATCAGTCAGGGATTTGATCTCGTCATGCAGCGCGCGGGCCAACCGATCGGAAGCACCTGCGTTGATCACCACCACGCCCGCGTCAGTAATGACAAAGGACAGGTTGTTGTTATGCCCCGCATTTTCATAGGTCGGGGGCGCGGTCGCACCGATGGCGGAAAACACATGCGGGATGACTTCGACCGGCTTTGAATACAGTTCGGACTGGGGGTATTGATCGGCAATATCCTCGCTGGCGTGAATTGCCGGAGCAGTTGAGACGGCCATCAAGCTGGCGGCGACAAAATGGAATGGCTTCATGAAATGGGTCTCCCTCGGGTTTCCATTAAATTCACAGATATGAATAAGTATGTAAATAACCTCTTTTCGGATCGGCCACATTCGTGACCCAACGGTGCGGCTTGTCACACAGCGCCACGCCGATAGGGTCATGGTCAAACAGGAGGAACACGCCATGACCGAGACCAGCCCAAACAAGACCCTGAGTGGCAAACACGCCCTGGTGACGGGCGGTGGAACCGGCATTGGGCTGGCCATTGCCCGTGCGCTCGCGGATGAAGGGGCCCAGGTCACCATCACCGGGCGGCGTCTGGACGTGCTGCAAGAGGTCGCCACCCAAGGCCTGCACCCGATGACTATGGATGTGCGCAACGAAGCCGATGTGGTGGCCCAGACCCAGGCGGCTGTCGACGCCCGCGGCCCGGTTCAGGTCTGTGTGGCCAATGCCGGGATCGCGGTGGGGAAAACTGCGCAAAAGACCACGATGGATTTTTGGCGCGACATGATGGCGACCAACCTGGACGGCGCATTTCTGACCGTGCGCGAAAGCATGAAGTCCATGCTGACCACAGATTGGGGTCGGGTGATCAATGTGGCCTCGATCGCGGGCTTGCGCGGGCTCAAGGGGGGCACCTGTTATTCAGCCTCCAAACACGGGTTGATCGGGCTGACCCGGGCGCTGAGCGAGGAATACATGGGCACGCCCTATACGGTGAACGCGCTGTGCCCGGGGTATGTGGACACGCCCATCGTGGACCGCAACATCACGTCTATCGCGGAACGCGCAGGGATCAGCACCCTGGACGCGCTCAAGGTCATGACCGAGGCCAATCGGCACAAACGTCTGATTGCTCCGGAAGAAGTCGCCGCCGCCGCATTGTGGCTGGTGCGCCCAGGATCACAAAGCATCAACGGGCAATGCATTGAAATTGCCGGCGGTCAGACCTGATCCACCTGCCGGGGGTATGTCCCGCCGCTGGTTCAACTGTGTTGCCCCGTTCTCAGGCTGACACAGGCCGGATCAACGTCGCCAGATAGTCGCGGGTTTCCTGGGTCCATTCAGCCGGGTCTTCATTATGGGCCATCTGGGCGTGCAGCTCCATGAGCCGCCAGACTTCTTCCTGGGTTTCGGCCGTGACCGAGCCCGGACAGGCCTCCATACCTTCGCAATCGCGACAGGCATAAGTGAATGCGTTGGTCATCTGTCCCTCCCCTTCACTGAGACCCGACCATATCACATCAGAGATCAGAAACCGAATCCCGGCACTGATTGGAGCTGGTGATATCCCCCGCCCAAATGGGTGCCTCACATCAAGATACTTGATTGGACACATCAATTTCTTTTCGATACGTAATGAACATCACAAAGCTTCAGGCTTGAAGCATCCATCCGACACGAGGTTCCAGATGACCGATTTTGCCGCGACCAAGGCCCTGTTCCACCTGCCCGACGGCATGATCTATCTGGATGGCAACTCCCTGGGCCCGCTGCCGTTGGCCGCACGCGATCACGTGGGCAAGATGATGCAGGATGAATGGGGCGACATGCTGATCACCGGCTGGAACAAGGCCGGTTGGATGGCAAAGCCACAGGATCTGGGCGATCGGATCGGGCGTTTGATCGGGGCCGAACCGGGCCATGTGGTGATGGGCGATACCCTGTCGATCAAGGTCTATCAGGCCGTCGCCTCGGCGCTAGAGCTGAACCCGACGCGCAAGGTGGTGTTGTCGGACAACGGCAACTTCCCCACCGACCTCTATATGGTCGAAGGATTGTTGCGCTCGCTGGGCGAAGGGTACGAATTGCGCGTGGTAGACCCCGAAGCCGTGGCCGATGCCATCACCGATGAAATTGCCGTGTTGATGCTGACCGAGGTGGACTACCGCACCGGGCGCATGCACGACATGAAGGCGCTGACAGACCTGGCCCATGCACAAGGCGTGGTCACGGTCTGGGATCTGGCCCATTCCGCGGGGGCGTTGCCGGTGGATCTGGCCGGTTGCAACGCAGATTTTGCGGTGGGCTGTTCGTATAAATACCTCAATGGCGGCCCCGGCGCGCCCGCCTTCATCTATGTGGCCCCGCGTCATGCAGAAACCGTTCGCCCCGCCCTTTCGGGATGGCTGGGGCACGAGGCCCCCTTTGCCTTTGACCTGGACTACCGCCCCGGTGCCGGCATTGAACGGATGCGTGTTGGCACCCCTCCGGTGCTCCAGCTCACGGCGCTGGAAACCGCCATGGACATCTGGGACATGGCCGATATCCACGATGTCCGCGCCAAATCCATTGAACTGTGTGACCTGTTCATTGCCGAGGTCGAAGCAAGCTGTCCCCAGCTGACGCTGGCTTCGCCCCGGATAGGCACGCAACGCGGCAGCCAGGTGTCGTTCCGGTTCGCCGAAGGATACGCCGCCATGCAGGCGGTGATTGCCCGGGGCGTCATCGGGGATTTCCGCGCCCCCGACATCATGCGCTTTGGCTTTACCCCTCTGTACGTTGACGAGGCCGATGTACGCGCCGCTGTCGCAATCCTGGCCGATGTGATGAACAACGATTTGTGGGATCGTCCAGAATACAAGATCCGCTCAAAGGTTACCTGATGCAGGCAGCAGCCGCATTCAATCTGCCGCTGTGTCGCCCGGCCGGCTGGGTCGCCCTGTGGCGGCGGCTGGCCCAATGCGCCAATCTGAATAGGGGGTCCATCCTTTTTCCCGACATGTGATACAGTTGAGACAAAGGACGACCCAATGACCAAACCTTATGACCCCGCCGACGAAGGCGCCCAGATGAGCTTTGACGGGCGAATGGCCTATGGCGACTACCTGTCGCTGGATATGCTGCTGAACGCCCAGAAAACCTGGACCGACACCCATGATGAAATGCTGTTCATCATCCAGCACCAGACCTCCGAATTGTGGATGCGGCTGGCCATTCATGAACTGACCGCCGCCCGCGCCCATCTGATCGACGGACACTCCCGACAGGCGTTCAAGATGCTGGCCCGTGTGGCGCGAATTTTTGAACAGCTGAATTCGGCCTGGGATGTGCTGCGCACCATGACACCGTCGGATTACACGGCGTTCCGCGATGCCTTGGGGCAAAGCTCGGGTTTTCAATCCCATCAATACCGCCAGATCGAATTCATGCTGGGCAACCGGAACAAAGCCATGTTGCGCCCCCATGCGCATCGGGCGGATTTGGTGGAGTTGCTGGAAAACGAACTAGCGCAGCCGTCGCTGTATGATGTGGCGATCCGTGCCCTCTCCCAAAGTTTCGCGCTGCCGGATGCCGTTGTGAACCGGGATGTCTCCGAACCCTACGCACCCAGCCCCGAAGTGCAGGCCGCCTGGACCGAAGTGTACCGCGCGCCCGAAATCCATTGGGAGCTGTACGAGCTGGCCGAAAAGCTGGTGGATTTCGAGGATTATTTCCGCAGATGGCGGTTCAATCATGTGACCACCGTGGAACGGGTCATCGGGTTCAAACGTGGCACGGGTGGCACCGGTGGAGTCAGCTACCTGCGGCGGATGCTGGATGTCGAGCTGTTCCCGGAATTGTGGCACCTGCGCACCGAACTGTGATATCTCACCAACCATCGGGTCGCGTGTCTTAAACACCTCTGGTCTGCAAAATGCAGACCGACAGCGCCCTGTTCCAACGGTGCCCCGTTCTAATGGGGTACCAGACCTGCGCCGAACATCCGAGCCAACACCTGAATCGTCTTGGCGTAGGTTGCATAATCCGGGGCCGTCATCTTCACCCCTTTCAGCGCGGCACAGAAGGCCTTCGCAACATCCTGAGGCGGCTCCTCGAGTGTGATCAGACCGGATTTCTCCATCCCGGACAGCCAATTGGCATAGACATCTCGCAGTTGCCCCTCGCCGATCTCGACAATATCGGCCGCCACGCTGACGCCTGCGTCCAACAGCTCCATTCCGTGTGGCGACGCCATCATGGCTTCGGCTGCTTCGCCGCCTTGCGCCGCAAACGCCCGGGACAGCGCCTGGTTCGGCTCTGTATTTGCTTCCAGAATTTCGGCAACCGTCTGAACCGTATCCGCATAATAGGCTTCGACCAATGCACGGAAAATCGATTCCTTGTTCTTGAAATGCAGATACAGTGCCGGGCGCGACATGGCAGCGCCCCGGGCAATATCATCCATCGAAGTCTTTCGGTACCCGTAGGTCGAAAACGCCATCCATGCCGAAGTCAAAATGGCTTTCAGCTTGGGGTCGGAATCCAGATCTTTCATGAGCGTCGTTGTGACATTTTCCTTTGGTTTTGTCAATTGACATCCTGACACTTGTTACACATATTGTCCAGATCGTAACTCAGGAGAACATCATGCGTTCCAATCTGACAATCAACGGACGACCCCATACTGTCGATCTGCCCGACGACGTGCCCCTGCTGTGGGTTTTGCGCGATGAAGTTGGATTGACCGGAACCAAATTCGGATGCGGCGTTGCCGCCTGTGGGGCCTGCACCGTGCACATAGACGGCGTTGCGGTCCGGTCCTGTCAGGTCGCCCTGGGCGATGTGGATGGCGACATCACCACCATCGAAGGGGTGGGCACCCCTGACGCGCTGGCAACGATACAGGCGTCCTGGGTCAAGCATCAGGTGGCCCAATGCGGCTATTGCCAGTCGGGGCAGATCATGCAAGCGGCCAGCCTGCTGGCGGACAACCCCACCCCGTCGGATGCCGATATCGACGATGCCATGCAGGGCAACCTGTGTCGCTGCGGCACCTATCCCCGCATCCGCGCCGCGATCCATGACGCCGCCAAACAGATTCAGGAGGCCTGATCCATGTCCCGCATTGGAAAAATCGCCCGCCGTTCCTTTCTCATTGGCTCTGTCGCTCTTGTGGGGGGCGTTGCCTTTGGGGCCTGGTATGTCGGCCGTCCAGCGCCCAACCCGCTGACCCCGAAATCGGGCGAGGCAGCCTTTAACCCCTTTGTCATGATCTCGGACAGCCAGATCACCCTGATCGCACCCCGCGCCGAGATGGGCCAAGGCGTCAGCACCAGCTGGGCTGCGCTCATCGCCGAAGAACTGGATGTGGACCTGGATCAGGTCACGGTCCTGCACGGCCCTGCGGCCAAGGCATATTACAACAGCGCCCTGATGGGCGAGATGCTGCCGGGCAAAGGGTACGACACATCGAGCTTTCAACATGGCCTGGGTGACGCGCTGGGGCATGTAGGAAAGCTGTTCGACATGCAGGTCACCGGCGGGTCATCGTCGATGAAGGACGGCTATATCCGGATGCGACACGCCGGGGCAGCGGCGCGCGAAACCCTGAAAGAAGCCGCAGCCCGGCGTCTCGGGCTGACCCGCAGCCAGTTGAACACCGCGCAGGGCAAGGTCATTGCACCGGATGGCACTGAAATCGCCTATACAGACCTGGCCGCCGAAGCCGCCGGGTTGGAGCCGATCGAAAGCGATCTGCGCCCGGCGTCAGAGTGGACCCTGCTGGGCAACAGCCAGCCCCGCATCGACATGGTGCCAAAAGTCACCGGCACAGCCGAATTCGGCATTGACGTGCGCCTGCCGGGAATGAAATTCGCATCTGCCAAGGTAAACCCGCGATTGGGCGGCGGGATGAACGGCTTTGACGCCTCAAAAGCACAGGACATGCCCGGTGTCGAAAGGATCGTTGATCTGGGCGATGGGGTCGCGGTTGTAGCCAGCAACACCTGGCTGGCAATGCAGGCGCTGGAAGAGATCGCGTTTGATTGGGGCGACGCCCCCTATCCCGCAGAGAATGCGCAACTGTTCGAGACGATCGTCACAAGCTTTGACGACGAGCCAAATTCGACCATGCGCGATGATGGGGACGTCGATGCCGTTCCTGCCGGTGCCACCACCCTGACCGCCGAATATGTGCTGCCCTATCTGGCCCATGCCACCATGGAGCCCATGAACGCCACCGCGCTCTACTCCGGCGACAGGTTGCAACTGTGGTGCGGCAACCAGGCCCCGACCTTTCTGCAACAGAAATGCGCAGAAACCGCCGGTCTGGAAACCGACGCGGTCGAGGTCAATGTCACCTATCTGGGTGGCGGTTTCGGGCGGCGCAGCGAATTCGACTATGGCGTGATTGCCACCAAAGTGGCCCTGGCGATGCAGGGCACGCCTGTTCAGGTCACCTGGTCACGCGAAGAGGACATGCGCCACGACATGTATCGCCCCGGTGCCATCGCGCGTTTCAAAGGCGCGGTTCAGGACGGCAAGGCCATCGCCTTGGATGGGCAGATCGCGGCGCAGTCGGTTATGCAATCCAGCCTGATGCGGCTGATGGGCACGCCCGGTGGCGGCCCGGACAAGGTCCACGTCGAAGGCGCGTTCAACCAACCCTATGCCATCCCCAACTATCGCACCCGGGGGTATCTGACGCAGATGGATCTGCCCGTCGGAGCCTGGCGGTCGGTCGGCAATTCGTTCAACGGCTTTTTCACCGAAAGCTTTATCGACGAAATGGCCCATGCCGCCGGACGTGATCCGCTGGAGTTCCGGTTGGAGCTGGCCCGCGCCGAATGGGAACCTGCGGCACAGGTGTTGGAGGCCGTGCGCGACATGTCAGGTTGGACCGGCAAGACACCGGATGGCGTCGGACGCGGGGTGGCGATGACCTACAGCTTTGGCACCCCCGTCGCCGAAGTGATCGAAGTCGCGCAGGAGGCCGATGGCATCCGCCTGAAGCGCGCCTGGATCGCCGCTGATCTGGGTTTGACATTGGACCCCGACAACACCCGCGCCCAGATGTTTGGGGGCATGGCCTATGGCCTGTCCGCAGCCTGCTTTGGTGAAATCACCTTTGCCGATGGCGCAGTGGAACAGGGTAATTTCCCCGAATATGACGCCGTCCGGATGCACACCATGCCCGAGACCAAGGTCGCCCTGTTGCAAAATCAGGACCATATGGGCGGCGCGGGCGAACCCGGCACCCCTCCGGCCGCTCCGGCCCTGGCCAATGCCTTGTTCGACCTGACCGGCAAGCGCCCCCGCCGCCTGCCCTTGATGCATGACTTTGACCTTTTGGTCTGACGCCTGTCGCGACCTATGACCTTGGCGGCGGCCTGTCTGTGTGCAGGCCGTCGCATTTTGAACAATCGCAGCCGTGCAACCAGGATTGTTTCAAATTGTGGCGGCCTGCCACAAAGCTTTCTCATTCCGGACAGGGGCGCTCCGCATTCAGGCCCTGCTGATCCGATACCTGTAAATCCACAAGCGTACCTGCGGCCAAAAGCAGGTTGGAAACAGAGAGCGTTTTTCTCTGTCGGGATTGAGAGCACGTTATGCCAGACGGTTATCTAGTATCACTTGGGGCGGACCAGACCCTGACAAAGGCGGACGGCATCAGCGGTTCGCTGTTCACGTTTACCGAAGACACCAATCTGGGATCAGGCGAATGGGCCTGGTCCGGGACCTTCGGTTTCACCACCTATTACAACGAACTGGAAACCGGCGACTATATTCTCGCAACCAATGGCAACGTCTATTTTGTGCCCGATCTGGGCCCTGTTGGCACGCTGACGTCCGCTGAAACCGTAACAATCCCCTTCTATTCCGAACTTAACATCGTCACCGGTACCGACGGTGATGACGTCATCAACAACGGATATGTGGACGCCAACGGCAATGGCATCAACGACACGGCATCGAACGAAGATTTTGTGCTCGGGCTGGCTGGCAATGATGACATTCGCTCTGCCTCCGGAAATGATACGGTTTACGGCGGATCCGGCGACGACATCATCCGCGGCAATTCCGGCGACGATATCCTGTATGGGGACGGCCCCGGTTCGACGACGGAATCGCTGAACTGGTTTGCCGAAGGGACCGACGGAACCGATCTGAGCGATTTTACCCAGAACACCGGCGACATCGACGTTTCGGTCACCTTTACGGATGACGGCGACAACGACCCCGAATTCGTGGTGGAAACCACGGATCAGACCTATGTCGGCTCAGGTGAGCCATTTTCCGACCACTCGTCGCTCAACCTGTCTGGTCAGGGTTCCGGACCGACATCGACAACCACGTTCAACTTTTCCGCCAGCACAGGTGCGGACGTTCAGGACGAGGTGGAGAACGTCACCTTCCGGATCAATGACATCGACTTCTTCGCAGGCAACCACCGCGATATTCTGACCATCAATGCCTATGATGCAGACGGAAACCCGGTCGCGGTGGACATTACAATCGACGAATCCGGCGGCAGCCCGGGCACAGTCGTCGGCAACACGTTGACCGCCGGTGATTTCACCGGGAGCCAGTTGGACCAATCAGGGTCGGCCTTGATTGAAATCGCCGGGCCGGTGTCCCAGATCGAAGTCATCTACGAAAACGGCCAGGGGGGAAATCAGGCAATTTGGGTCAGCGATGTTTATTTTGACACGATCCCCAATATCGACGGCAATGACACGCTGAACGGCGGGACGGGCAACGACGAATTGTTCGGCATGGGCGGAGACGACGTCCTGGTTGGCGGCCGCGGCGCGGACGAGATGTCCGGTGGGGCGGGAAATGATACCCTGAACGTCGGCGAAGGCGACGACGCCGATGGCGGTGATGGCGACGATCTGTTTGTTCTGACCAACACCAACGACCCCGGATCCGCTGACATCACCATTGTCGGTGGCGAAGGCGACGAAACCGACGGCGATACGCTCGACTTCAACGGTTTGGCCGATCTGTCGACCTTGAATCTGACCACCAACACCCCGGATGAAAAAGCCGGTACCGTCGAGATGACAGACGGGTCTCTGGTGACGTTTTCAAACATCGAAAACATCATCTGCTTTACCCCCGGCACCTTGATTGCCACGGACAAGGGGCCACGCGCGATCGAAACGCTCGCACCCGGAGATTTGCTGGCTACCCGCGACAATGGCCTGCAACCTTTGCGCTGGATCGGCAGCCGACGGGTTCAGGCCAAGGGCAAGTTTGCACCAATCGAGATATCCACTGCAATTCTGCAAGATGCCAGCGCGCCGCTTTTGGTATCGCCACAGCATAGAATCCTGTGGACTGGGGCGCGCGCGCAGCTGTTATTCGGGGACCGCGAAGTGCTGGTCGCCGCCAAACATCTTTTGGGTCACGATGGGGTCCAAAAACGCGAAAGCAGCGCCGTTACCTATCTGCATCTGATGTTGGATCAACACGAAGTGATTTATGCCAACGGGGCCGCAACCGAAAGCTTTTATCCCGGCGACAGCGCCCTGACCGCGCTACGCGATCCCTGTCGCGAAGAGATGTTCAGCCTGTTCCCCGAATTGCGCAGCCACAAAGCCTCCTTTGGAGACACCGCCCGGATTTGCCTGAAACGCCACGAGGCACAATTGCTGGCGGCCTGAATGCGCCCGAGAGCATCCCCCGAGATCAAAACGCCCAACCGATCAGGCCCCTAGGCGCTTTTTTGCAATCCTCCGGGGCGCTCGCCCCGCGCCCAGGACCGCACTGCGTCGCCAAAGGCGGAAAACAGCGGACGTGACACCGGATCATTGGCCGCGTCCCATTCCGGGTGCCATTGCACCGAGAGCGTGAACCCCGGTGCGTCCTTGACAAAAATTGCTTCAGGCGTGCCGTCTTCGGCCAGACCGTCAATCACGATCCGGCTGCCCGGCGCTTTGATCCCCTGTCCATGCAGCGTGTTTGTCATCACTTCGGGTGCCCCGAACAGACGGTGGAACACACCGCCTTCGGTCATCTTGACCACGTGACGCAGGGCAAATTTTTCTTCCAGCGTGCCATCCGGCGGCATCCGATGGTTCATCCGACCCGGCAGATCGCGGATTTCGGGGTACAGTGTCCCCCCCATGGCCACGTTCACTTCCTGAAAACCGCGGCAAATTCCCAGAAACGGCTGCCCCCGGTCCACACAGGCCCGCACCAGCGGCAGGACAATGGCATCCCGCGCCCGGTCAAATGCGCCATGCGCATCGGTTTCAACCTCGCCATATTCATGGGGATGCACATTGGGACGCCCGCCGGTCAACAGAAACCCGTCAAAAGTTTCAAGCAGTTCATCAACCGACAGAAATCTGGGATCTGACGGCACCAACAGCGGCATACATCCGGCGACTTCGGCCACGGCTTCGGAGTTCATGGTGCCACCAGCGTGGGCCGGATACTGATCGTTGATCAAATAGGAGTTGCCAATAATACCGACCTTGGGACGCGTCATGTTGCTCTCTTTATTGGTGCTGTTACCTGACTTTATCGCGGTCCTAGATGGGCTGCAATTCTGCACCTTCGCGCATGTCGCTGTTCACCCATGCTGGGGTCCCTAGGGGCAACTTGGGAATGGCGCCTCTGTGCGGGGCACATGTTGCTATGGTGAAACAGGATGTGCACCCCATTCCCGTGGCTGACTGGGCAGCGGAGCGCGGACAGATGCGGTTGTTCAATGATGGGATCATCAAGCGCATTTTGACGACCTCCTGTTCCCGCCACTCTTGCGCGCCGAAATCGCGCCGGACCCGCAGTCCTCCCAGACACAGTGGATCGCCGCGATCGTTCCGTTGGCAGCCCTCTTACGACGGCGCGCTGTGCCCCGGTGAGGCATCAACCCCGGGTCCAAAAACGGGGTGCCAGCAAACAAGGATCCGGCAAACGGGGGCCTCGCCATGGGTTGCTGACGGGGTGCCCCGTGTGCCGGTGTTCGACCCAGGTCCGTGTCAGATCTCTGCCGTCATCCCGACCGCTTCGACCCCTGTCTGGGCCGCAATCGCGTCATTGTCCGATGTGTCACCGGTGACACCGACCGCTCCGACAATGGTGCCTTTCTTGTCGCGCACCAGAACGCCACCCGGAACCGGGATCACCTGGCCACCGTAGACCCCATTGACGGCCGCCATGAAGTAAGCCTGCGCTTCGGCCCGCGCCATCTGTGCAGTCCCGGCCATCCCCAGCATCACCGCGCCATAGGCTTTGCCATGGGCAATCGCGAACCGCCCCGGTGCGGCCATATCTTCGCGCTCAAAGGCAATCACATGTCCCCCCGCATCCAGCACCACCACCGACAATGGCTTCAGCTCCAGTTCGCGCCCTTTTTCCAACGCTTTGCGAATGATGGTACGGGCCCGTTTCAAATTGATCGACATGTGATGTGTTCCACCCCTGTTTGTTTGCGGATTTCGCCTGGGTTCCCTTTCCGACCTGCATCGGTTCAGGCACCAACTGTCGCATTTCCGTCTGTTTGTTGTGGAATGTCAACGACACCGCCCGCGGGGACCGCAAAACTCGCAGGCCAGAACCGCTCCGGACACGCGAACCAACTGAACGACAGGGACCAACCAGATGACCACACCAGCCTCCGCCGGGGTGCTGCCACCAAAACCGAAACCGCGCCCGGACAGGGTGTCCTTGTGGACCTATGCGCGGATGTTTCGCCGCGATATCCTGTCCGCCCAACCGGCGCGCCTGTACCGGGCCTGGATGGCCGAATTCCGCACGCCATTTTTTCGCAGTTACCTGTGCAATGATCCCGATCTGGTCGATCTGGTGCTCAAGGAGCGGCCGCGGGATTTCCCGAAATCGGATCGGGTGCGCGCCGGACTAAAACCCCTGCTGGGCGACTCGGTGTTCATCACAAACGGGGCCCAATGGGAACGCCAACGCCGCATTATCGACCCGGCATTCGCAGGCGGACGCCTGCGGCATGTCTTCCCGGCGATGTGGGATGCAGGGGTGGCGGCCGTTGACCGGCTCCGGCCTCTGGCCGACGGATCACCGGTCGAAATCGAAGCTCAAACCAGCCACGCGGCGATGGATGTTATCTTTCGCACCCTGTTTTCGGTACCGGTTGAAAATGACACCGCCATGGCAGCTTTTGCCGCCTTTCGCGCCCATCAACAGGCCCAGCCCATTGTCAACCTGGGCGCGCTATTGCCCCTGCCGCGCTGGCTCAGGGTTCCCCATTCCCGCGCCACCAAACGCACAGCGCGGACCATTCGAACCCTTATTGCCCAGCTGACCCAAGCCCGCGCCGCCGAGATTCAGGCCGGAACCGCGCCCGATGATCTGGCAACCAAGATCATGACAACTCCGGATCCGGAAACGGGCGACACCTTTTCCACCGCCGAAATGGGAGATCAGATCGGGATCTTTTTCCTTGCCGGTCATGAAACCAGCGCCTCGGCTCTGGCCTGGGCGCTGTATCTTTTGGCCCTGTATCCGGACTGGCAGGATCGTGTCGCCTCCGAGGCCCAGCGCGAAATCAAACCCGAAACGATCTATTTCTCGACCTTGTCCCGCCTGCAAACGTCACGCGCGGTGTTTCGCGAAACCATGCGGCTGTACCCGCCGGTGCCGATGTATGTGCGCGAAGCTGCCCGATCCGAATGCCTGCGGGAACGCGACGTGCGCCCCGGTAGCCAGGTCATTCTCAGCCCCTGGCACCTGCACCGTCACGAACGGCTGTGGGATAATCCGGACGGGTTTGACCCGGATCGCTTCACCACACCCAATGGCAAATCCTGTTTGAGATCTGCCTATATTCCGTTTTCCGCCGGGCCCCGGGTTTGCCCTGGGTCCGCTTTCGCCATGGCCGAAGGACCGTTGCTGTTGTCGATGCTGGTCCGGGCCTATCGGTTCGAAATACTCCCCGAACATCCCGCAACCCCTGTTGCGCATTTGACCGTTCGGGCGCGGGATGGCATCTATTTGCGCATAACGCCCCGCGATCCCGACGCTGATGCCGAAATGGACCCCCAGCAATGACCCGATCCGATCTCCACCTTCCCGCTGCCTGGCCCTTCTGGCTGACGCTGACCTTTGTTCCTCTGGTGGCTGTGGCGGTCATGCGGGGCGATTGGACAATCTGGCTGATCCCGGCCTATGGCTGGCTTGTGATACCGGTGCTGGACCTGATTGTTGGAAAATATCGCCGCAACGCCGATCCACAGACGCCGGACAGTGATCTGTACTGGTTCCGTCTGCTCACCTGGATCTGGTTCCCCATCTCCTTTTGTCTGGTGTTTGGCACGATCTGGTATCTGGACGCCCAGGCCGACTACAGCACCGGCGTCCTTCTGGCAGTCATGTTCGGCATCGGTGTCACCACGGGTACCGTCGGCATCGTCTACGCGCATGAACTGTTTCACAAATCCGGCTTCGAACGCCATCTCGGCGATCTTCTGTTGGCGCTCGTGCTCTACAGCCATTTCCGCACGGAACATCTGCTGGTGCATCACCCCTGGGTCGGAACGCCGCGCGACACGGTTACCGCGCGCTACAACGAAGGCTTTCTGCGCTATTTTCCTCGCGTTTTGTGGCAGGGCCCCGGATCGGCCTGGCGCGCCGAACGTGCCAAACTGGCGCGCGCTGGGCTGCCGGTCTGGCACCGGCGCAACCCGTTCTGGAAATACACGGCCCTTCAGGGAGGCTTTCTGATCCTGGCCTACCTTCTGGCGGGGTGGACTGGTGTGGGGTTGTTCGTGTTTCAGGCCTTCATCGCAATCTGGCAGCTGGAACTGACAAATTACGTCGAACATTACGGGTTGACCCGCAAACATCTGGGAGATGGCAAATACGAACCCGTCAAACCACATCACAGCTGGGATTCCACCCATGCCGTGTCCAACCTGCTTCTGATCAACCTGCAACGCCACGCCGATCACCATATCCACCCGATGCGCCGCTATCCGCTGCTACAAAGCTTCGGCCCCGATGCCGCGCCGCAACTGCCCACGGGCTATCCGCCCCTGACCGCGCTGGCGATGATCCCGCCGCTATGGCGGCGCCGCTTCAACCCACGTGTGCGCGCCTGGCGCAAACAATTCTACCCGGAAATCACCGATTGGACCCCCTACAAACAGGGGACGCTGCCGCCACCAAAGGGCTCCACCTGATCCTTTTCATCTGGCCAGAAATATCCTCGGGGGAGCGCGAGGGGGCAGACAGCCCCCTCGTTCCCGAACCCACCAAAGGCGCTCAGCTTTCGGCCTTCAACTCCAACCGGCGCGCATGCAGGACCGGCTCGGTATAGCCCGAAGGCTGCACCCGCCCTTTGAACACCAGATCACAGGCCGCCTGAAAGGCGATCCCGTCATATTCGGGCGACATCGGCTGATAGGTTGGGTCATCGCCATTTTGCGCGTCCACAACCACGGCCATCTTGCGCAGCGCCGCCATCACGTCCTGCGCCGTCACCACCTCGTGGTGCAGCCAATTGGCGATATGCTGGGCGCTGATCCGACAGGTGGCGCGGTCTTCCATCAGGCCTACATTGTTGAGGTCCGGCACTTTGGAGCACCCCACCCCCTGATCGACCCAGCGCACCACATAGCCCAGAATGCCCTGCGCGTTGTTTTCCACTTCGCGCAGGATCTGCCCAGCGGTCCATTTGCGGTAATTGGCCAGCGGAATTTCCAGCACCGAATCCACATAGGCGCGACGCCCACCCGCCTTCAGCCTGTCCTGAACCGCAAACACATCGACCTTGTGGTAATGAATGGCATGCAGGGTCGCGGCCGTCGGACTGGGCACCCAGGCGCAATTGGCACCGGATTTGGGGTGTTCGATCTTTTGTTCCAGCATCGCCCCCATCAGGTCCGGCATCGCCCACATGCCCTTGCCGATCTGTGCTTTGCCCTGCAACCCGCATTCCAGCCCGATATCGACGTTCTGGTTTTCATAGGCGGTGATCCAGCCCTTGCGCTTGATGAAATCCTTGCGCGAAAACGGCCCCGCCTCCATCGAGGTGTGAATTTCATCGCCGGTGCGATCCAGAAATCCGGTGTTGATGAACGCCACCCGGTTCTGTGCCGCACGGATACATTCCTTGAGATTGACCGAGGTGCGGCGCTCTTCGTCCATGATGCCGATTTTTACGGTGTTGCGCGCCAGGCCCAGAATATCTTCGACTTTGGTAAAGATCCGATCCGTGAACGCGACCTCAACGGGGCCGTGCATCTTGGGCTTTACCACATAGACCGACCCGTGTTCGGAATTGCCCCCTGCACGATGCAGATCATGCATCGCGATCATCACCGTGATCAGCCCGTCCAACAGCCCTTCATAGGCCTCGTCACCGTTCTGATCCAACACCGCCGGATTGGTCATCAGGTGGCCCACATTGCGCACCCACAACAGCGCTCGCCCTTTCAGCGTCATCGCGGATCCATCCGGCGCGCAATACGCACGATCCGCGTTCAGGCGTCGGGTGATGCTGCGCCCGCCTTTTTCCAAGGTCGCCTCCAGATCGCCCTTCATCAGGCCCAACCAGTTGGAATAGGCCTGCACCTTGTCCTCGGCATCGACACAGGCCACCGAATCCTCGCAGTCCATAATGGCTGACATCGCGCTTTCCATTACCACATCCGCCAGCCCGGCCTGATCGCGCGCGCCGATGGGATGGGCGCGGTCAAAGACCAGCTCCACATGCAGACCATTGTTGCGCAACAAAACGGCATCTGGTGCCTTGGGGTTGCCGCGATAGCCCACGAATTTACCGGGGCTGGCCAGCGGCTGATCGTCGATCAACAGCCCCCCGTCCTGCACATGGTACCGACGCACGTCCGCATGGCTGGTGCCGACAATCGGGAACGCTTCATCCAGAAACACCCGCGCCCGCGCCACAACGCGGGATCCGTGGCCTCGGTCATAGCCGCCCACGGGCGGTTTGGAGCCCATGGCATCCGTGCCGTAAAGCCCGTCATACAGGCTGCCCCAGCGGGCGTTGGCAGCGTTCAGCGCATAGCGGGCATTGGTGATCGGCACCACCAGCTGTGGACCGGGCACCTGGGCAATTTCAGGATCAACATTTTCGGTGCCGATTTCAAAGTCTTCACCTTCGGGCAGCAGATAGCCGATCTGCTCCAGAAAGGTCTTGTAGGCCTCATGGTCATGGGGGTGGTTGCGATGGGTTTTGTGCCAGTCGTCAATCAGCCGCTGGATGTTTTCGCGCTGCGCCAGAAGATCCCGGTTTTCCGGCCCGAACCCGTTGACCAGTTCGCCCATCCCGGCCCAGAACTGATCCGCATCGACGCCGGTTCCCGGCAGCGCCCGGGTTTCGATGAACTCGGCCAGTTCGGACGCCACCTGCATCCCGTGAATGTTGCGCATATTACCCATATCCTCGCCACTCCCAATGTCTGGCTGTCACACCGTCTGTCTGTCTTGCATACGACAGTTACAGGAATGATTTCCCGCCAGCAAACACGTCGGTCAGGAAAACTTACCAATTTAACCGAATACAGTTTTCTGGTTTTTTTGTAGACAACGGCATACAACGCCACCCTACCACGCACGCGCCCTGCAATGCCAGCTTGCAGCCACCCCGCCAGTTTCCTAACGTCGGGCCAATTCATCACACGAGGCCCCCCATGCGCGATGCTGCCCCCCAGACTATCTATCTCAAGGACTACACCGCCTTTGGTTATGTGGTGGACAGCGTCCATCTGACCTTTGATCTGGCCCCCAATGCCACCCGCGTGACCAGCCGCATTGCGTTCCGGCCCAACCCGGACTCATCTGACAGGGCTTTCTTTTTGCATGGCGAACAGCTGAGCCTGATGTCGGCCAGCATCGACGGCACGACGGTCGCGCCTGATGTCACGGACGAAGGTCTGACCTGTGATGTACCGGATGCGCCATTTATCTGGGAGGCGATTGTCGAAATCGACCCGGCAAACAACACTGCACTCGAAGGGCTGTATATGTCGAACGGCATGTATTGCACCCAATGCGAGGCCGAAGGGTTTCGCAAGATCACCTATTATCCCGACCGCCCCGATGTGATGTCGACCTTTACCGTGCGCATCAACGGACCGGAAAAGGTGATGCTGTCGAACGGCAACCCTACAGGGTCCGGGGATGGATGGGCCGAATGGCATGATCCCTGGCCCAAACCCGCCTATCTGTTTGCGCTGGTCGCCGGTGATCTGGTCAACCACCCCGACCGGTTCACCACCCAATCCGGCAAGGATGTGGAGCTGAACATCTGGGTGCGTCCGGGGGACGAAGGCAAATGCGCCTTTGGCATGGAGGCGCTGAAGAAATCCATGACCTGGGATGAACAGGTCTATGGCCGCGAATATGACCTCGACATCTTCAACATCGTCGCGGTGGATGATTTCAATATGGGCGCGATGGAGAACAAGGGGCTGAACGTCTTCAACTCTTCCTGTGTGCTGGCCAGCCAAGAAACCTCGACCGATATGAATTTCGAACGGATCGAAGCGATCATCGCGCATGAATATTTCCACAATTGGACCGGCAACCGCATCACCTGCCGCGACTGGTTCCAGCTGTGCCTGAAAGAAGGGCTGACCGTGTTCCGCGATGCCCAGTTCACCGCCGACATGCGCAGCGGGCCTGTCAAACGCATTGCCGATGTGATCGACCTGCGCGGACGCCAGTTTTCCGAAGACAACGGGCCGCTGGCCCATCCGGTGCGGCCCGACAGCTTTCAAGAGATCAACAATTTCTACACTGCCACCGTCTATGAAAAGGGGGCCGAGCTGATCGGGATGCTCAAGCGGCTGGTCGGTGATGACGCCTATGCGGCTGCGTTGGATCTGTATTTCGACCGCCACGATGGACAGGCCTGTACCATCGAGGATTGGCTGGCTGTGTTTCAGGACACGACAGGGCGCGATCTGAGCCAGTTCAAACTGTGGTACGAACAGGCCGGCACCCCGCGTCTGTCGGTCAGCGACGCCTATCAGGACGGCACCTATACGCTGACCTTCGAACAATCGACGCCCCCCACCCCAGGACAGCCGGACAAGGCGGCCCGCGTCATTCCGATTTCCGTCGGACTGCTGGGCCCCAATGGGGACGAAGTACACGCCACGCAGATTCTGGAAATGACCCAATCCCGCCAGAGTTTTTCGTTTGAAGGACTGTCCGCCCGACCGGTGCCGTCGATCCTGCGTGATTTTTCTGCCCCCGTGATTCTCGACCGGGACACCAGCAACGGGGAACGGGCGTTCTTGCTGGCCCATGACACCGACCCGTTCAACCGTTGGGACGCAGGCAACGCATTGGCCAAGAATGCGCGTCTGTCGATGATCACCGACGGCGCTGCGCCGAATGCGGATTACCTGTACGCCTTGCAGAAATTGGTGCGCGATGACTCCCAAGATCCTGCATTCCGTGCATTGGTGCTGCACCCGCCGAGCCAATCGGACCTGGCGCAATCGCTGTTTGATCGCGGGATCACCCCGGATCCGCAGGCAATCTACGATGCCGCCGAAACCTTTGCCCAGACGTTGGCCCAAACCCTGTCCGACAGCCTGCCGCGGCTATATGCCGACACCACGGTCCCCGGCGCTTATGTGCCAGACGCCGCCGGGTCCGGCAAACGGGCATTGAACTTTCGCCTGTTGTCCCTGTTGTCCCGTCTGGACGGCGGCGAACAGGCGGCGCGCCAGTATGAATCTGCCAACAACATGACCCAGCAGAGCGCGGCGCTCACCTGTCTGTTGTCGATCGACAAAGGCACGGAACAAACACAGGCCTTTTTCGACCAATGGCAGGGCGACCGGTTGGTCATGGACAAATGGTTCGGTTTGCAGATCGCCTGTGCCGCACCGGACACCGCCGCCACTGTCGCCCTGGCTCTGACGCGGCACGCGTTGTTTGACAGGAAGAACCCCAACCGGTTCCGCGCAGTGATGGGCGCATTGGCCATGAACCACGCCGGGTTCCATCACGCATCGGGGACCGCCTATGTTCTGCTTGCCGATCACCTGATCGCGTTGGACGCCGTCAATCCCCAGACCACGGCCCGCATGTGTTCTGCCTTCCAAACCTGGAAACGGTATGACGCTGATCGTCAAACCTTGATCCGGGCTCAGCTGGAGCGGATTGCCGCCGTGGACACGCTCAGCCGGGATACAACTGAAATGGTCACGCGGATTCTGGACGCGTGAGCCGTGCCACCACCCCCAGTATGGATGAGAAGCCGCCAATGCCCACAGACCTGATACACAGGCGCGACACCCGCACCCCCAAGGCGCTGATTGGCGTGGCGGCATATTATCTGATCCTGTTGGGCCTATGGGTGGGCGTGGACGCCGCCTGGTGGATCATCCTGGGGCTGGCCCTGCCCGGTCTGCCGGCCGTGGCCGACCTGTGGCGCAATCCACAGGCCGGGCTGACCCTGACGGACACAAATGTCAGCTGGTTCAGTGGTCCACATCACGATCAAATCGATCTGGCGGAAATCGACATCGCCCGATTTGACACCCGTTGGGATTTCTCGATCCGGGTCACGCTGAAGCTGAACACGGGCAAATCGCTGCGGATCCCTTTTGAATCCCTGCCACCGCACCGCCAGTTTGAACAGCAGTTGCAAGACCGCGGGATCGACGTGAAACGTCGCCACTTTGTCTTTCTGTGATCCGCGCTTGGGTGCCCCGCGTATAACCCGCTATTGAACACGCCATTGATCACGCCCCGGAAACAGGGCGTGATCACTGTTTCCGCACCGGACCATGATGACACGCAATTTCCCGGTGAAGGATCCCGAAACACCGCATCTGCGCCTTTTTTGCGCCCAATTGAGCTGTCAATTTTCAGGAATTGAACGAATTTTTGCCAATTGATGGAACCGAGATGCTGAACCGACCAAACACTGCCCTGGATGCCCTGAAACCTCTGCTCGCCGCACTGGGCAAAAGGTTTGGCGTCCCGGCCTTGTCGGCCCCGGCCCCCCAACTTTTGTTGCCTGCCCCCGCCGCGCTGAACGAACCGACGCGCGCCGAACAATTCCTGGACATACCGATCCCGGATCACAGCAACGACGACGCGGCCTGTCAGACCACCCAATCCCGCGGCCAGTTTCTGGCCCGTCAGGATCGCTGGGACGAACTTTCGGCTGAAATCCGCAGCGCAGACGAAGCCCGCGACACAACGCCCGGCGGAATGCCCATTGCCGACTTGCTGGCCTATGGAGCCCGATCCGATGTGATTCACGCCGTGGAACACGGGCTTCAGGACAATCTGCCGGTGACCCACAGCACGCTCACCGATGGCATCTCTGGCCTGGAAGAGGTGCGCGCCGAATATCCCCAAGACCCCTATATTGCCATGATTGTCGCCCATATGCATGTCGACATTGCCTGGGCCTGGCGGGGCACCAATTGGGACCCAGTCGTCCCCAAGCTGAACCGGGCCCGGTTTGCGGCGCATTTCGACCGCGCTTCGGACATCATGCAGCCCTACTGCTTTCTTGAATTGAACAGTCCCAGCCTGGCTGCCTGCTGTTGTGCGCTGTTGGCAGGCAAACAGATCCCGGGGCGTCGCATTGCCGACACCTACGAAGATCTGATTGATCTGGACCCTCACAATCACCGGCACATGCGCGCATTGGGCAATCACATGCTGCCCCGCTGGTTCGGGTCGTACACCGATCTCGAACTCGAGGCGCGCCGGACCGCCGCCCGAACCCAGGACATCTGGGGCGCGGGCGGATATACATGGGTCTGTTTCGATGCCATCGCAATTGATGATCAGGCCTGTGCCAACGTAGATGTGCCCTTCTTTCTGGACGGATTGCACGACATTGTTGCAGCCCGCCCCAATCAGGAGATGATCAACCTTTTGGCGGCCTATTGCGCGGTTGCCATGCGCAACGGGTTGGGATTGAATCAGGATGCCGACCTGCCGAGGATGCAGATTTCTGATGCCGCCAGTTGGCTGATCCGCGACCATCTGACCGAAGTCCACCCCTTGATCTGGGCGCACGCTGCGGATGGGTTTGACAACAATTCGCGGGTGACTTCTTCGCGTCGATTTGCGGCACGGGGGCGCGCTGATGCGCTTCAGGTGATTGCAGATATGTTCCAGGATGAAATCAGCCAGGGACTGCGGGTGACCTTTACCCCCAATGGGCCCAAGCTGGCCCCGGGCTAAGGGCAGGGTCGGCTTTTTATCTTGCAATTTCGCAATTTACTCACACCACAAACCACAATATACGGCTAAATCTGCAAGACGCAGCTCTGCTGTGCCTTGCCGCGCCCAACGGGAGAGCCCATCCCGCAGGGGGTGGTGCCGACGGGCAGGAGCCTTCGTGGTCGCTTTCGCGCCCATTCCCCCTTGCTCCTCGGCCTTTGCAGCCCTAGAACGCTGGCAAACCGGTATCTATGGAGCGGACAGACCATGCTCGACCTGACTTATGAACTCCCCAAGCCCAAAGTGATCGCGGGCGCCAAGCATGACTGGGAATTGGTCATTGGCATGGAAGTGCATGCCCAGGTCAGCTCCAACGCCAAACTCTTTTCCGGTGCCTCGACCAAATTCGGGGCCGAGCCGAATTCGAATGTGGCCTTTGTGGACGCGGCCATGCCCGGCATGTTGCCCGTGATCAACGAATACTGCGTCGAACAGGCGGTACGCACCGGTCTGGGGCTCAAAGCCGACATCAACCTGAAATCCGCCTTTGACCGCAAGAACTATTTCTACCCTGACCTGCCACAGGGCTATCAGATCTCGCAGCTGTATCACCCCATCGTGGGCGAAGGCGAAGTGCTGGTGGAGCTGGGCAATGGTCAGGCCCGCATGGTGCGTATCGAACGTATCCACATGGAACAGGACGCAGGCAAATCGATCCATGACATGGACCCGAACATGTCATTTGTCGACCTGAACCGGACTGGCGTCTGTCTGATGGAGATCGTGTCGCGCCCCGACATCCGCAGCCCCGAAGAGGCCGCCGCCTATATCGTCAAGCTGCGCCAGATCATGCAGTATCTGGGCACTTGTGATGGCAACATGCAGAACGGCAACTTGCGCGCGGATGTGAACGTGTCGATCTGTCTGCCGGGGCAGTACGAGAAATACCAGGAAACCCAGGATTTTGACCATCTGGGTACCCGCTGCGAGATCAAGAACATGAACTCGATGCGGTTCATCCAGCAGGCCATCGAAGTCGAAGCGCGCCGCCAGATCGCCATCGTCGAAGGCGGCGGCAAGGTCGATCAGGAAACCCGGCTCTATGATCCTGACAAGGGCGAAACCCGGTCGATGCGCTCCAAGGAAGAGGCGCATGATTATCGGTATTTCCCCGATCCCGATCTGCTGCCGCTGGAGATTGAACAGGCGTGGGTCGATGACATCGCGGCCAAATTGCCCGAGCTACCCGACGACAAAAAAGCGCGATTTATCAGTGACTTCGGTCTATCCAACTATGACGCTTCGGTGCTGACAGCCGAAGTGGAATCGGCGGCCTATTTCGAGGCGGTGGCGCAGGGGCGCAATGGCAAGCTGTCGGCCAACTGGGTGATCAACGAATTGTTTGGCCGCCTGAAGAAAGAAGACCACGACATCGCCGACAGCCCGGTTTCCCCGGCACAGTTGGGCGGGATCGTGGATCTGATTTCATCGGATGCCATTTCCGGCAAGATCGCCAAGGACCTGTTTGAAATCGTCTATACCGAGGGCGGCGATCCTGCTGATATCGTTGAGAAACGTGGGATGAAACAGGTGACCGACACCGGCGCGATCGAGGCCGCATTGGACGAGATCATCGCCGCGAATCCGGCGCAGGTGGAAAAGGCCAAGGTGAACCCAAAGCTGGCCGGATGGTTCGTCGGTCAGGTGATGAAAGCCACCGGCGGCAAGGCCAACCCCAAGGCCGTGAACCAATTGGTCGCGCAGAAATTGGGCGAATAATCCGGGCCCAAATCTGGATCTGAAAAGGGCGCCGCGGTGGCGTCCTTTTTTACGTCAAAACCCTAAAAAACCCCCGGCACTATGCGTGCACCGGACGTGCACCACCCGTGCACCGGTTGATGTCGGGTTTTCTGGCCGGTACATTTGGTCTCCCGGCTCTCTTGATCCTCAAATTTCGATCAAGGATCCAGCACCTGGTCGGTCATAGCCAAACACGGTCTGTAGCCGTGCCTGGATGTCAAACGATACACAATGCACAGGTAACAGACGTGGGATATTCGCCGCCCTGAACCAATCAATTGTCTCATCGACTGCGGGCTTTTCCGGGTTGACCAGATGAAACCCGCCGATGACCGCATACAAGTCCTGTCCGGTCACTTTTTGTGCGTGTGTGCAAATGTTGCAAATACCGCTGTGAGAACAGCCAGTCACAACCACTGCGCCTTTGTCCGTACGAAAGGCCAAAGCGGTATCATCCTCCATCGGATCTTCAAAATAATACCCGCGCTCGAACGACACGACCCTGGGAATTTGCCCCAGAAAGAATGCGCCGGGCGCTATCTCCAACGGTTCTGACGCTTCAACAACCTGAAAATCCGCACGGATTTTTCTTTCGATATCTGCGTAATTGTGCGGCAGATGGCGGTCCGGTGGTTCAATAAAGGGATCCAGAAACGCTGTCAGGACACGTGGATGCAGCACAATTTTCTTACGTGTCTTGAACGAATGATACAGAAGCCCGCGCGAGTGATCGCTGTGAAAATGCGAGAGCGCAATGATGTCGGCTGTTTCCAAGTCGATATTGGCGGTCGCCGCGTTTCGGCACCAGACATCTGACCACCCTGTATCAAACAAAATGTTGTGCCCTTTGTATTCAATCCAGGCTGAAAACCCCCATTCTGCCAGCCAGCACAGATCAGACACCAGATTTTCGTTCAATAACCGGATCTTCATTTCCCTCTGGCTCCTTTTTTCGGACTTTCCCAAAACCATAGCATATTTTGCCGAAATGGACGAATTTGCAGCAATTCCAACGCTGTCGGGCGTCTCGTCGAAGTCTCTTATGCGCACAGTTTCGCTGCGATCATCCCCGCGTTCCAGTGTGCATGCACAAGCGACACAGTCATAGACGTTCCGCCAGGTTCACTCTAACGCTGAGCCCCCTCAAACAAGCCGGTGCTTGACCCCCGGTGCCTATGCGCTAAGACGATACCCCGGAACATGGAGAGCCCGATGCAGCAGTTTGAGTACAAGGTTGTGCCCGCCCCGGTCAAAGGCACCAAGGCCAAGGGGGTCAAGGGGCCCGAGGGGCGGTTTGCCAATTCGATCGAGGCTCTGCTGAACGAAATGGCGGTGCAGGGGTGGGAATTTCAGCGCGCCGAGTTGCTGCCGTCAGAGGAGCGCGCCGGGTTGACCGGGTCCGCCACCAACTGGCGCAATGTTTTGGTGTTTCGCCGCCCCGTTGATCAGGGGGTGCCGGTGATTGTCGCAACCGCGGCCGAAACCGAAGCAACCAAAGCGGCGGACACCCCCACAGAGGTGCCCGCGGCCACAGCTCAGCCAGTTGCGCCCGTGGTTGCGCCGCCCGTGGGTGCCGCCAACGACGATGACGTGAGCGGCTCGAATGCGCCTGCGGTCACGATCGAGGTCGATGACGGCGAAGGCGTGATCCCGCATTCGGTGCCCGGCCCCGGCGCTGTGGCGATGTTGAAGGATGACGGTGTCGAAGAGGTCAGCCCGGTTGCCGGCATGACGACGGCCCTGAAAGTCCGGGCCGCCCAGAAGAAAACCGAAGACGATTAAGCCCCGATATCCAACGCCAGGGCGTGAATGCGCCCGACTATTTCGCCCAGGGCCTTGTGCACCATGCGATGTTGTTGCACCCGGGATTTCCCGGCAAATCCGGCGGCGCGGATCCGAACGTTGAAATGGCTTTCGCCGCCGTCCTGATACCCCGCATGGCCGCGATGGGCGTCGCTGTCGTCGTGCACCTCCAGTTCGGTTGGGTCAAAGGCGTCTTGTAGGCAGTGGCGGATTTCAGCTGTCACGGACATTTGCGCATCTCCTTGCAAATATTTCTCTCGTCCCCTCTTCTATCTGGCGGTGCATAGATTACAATCTGCCCTCCGAGTCGAATAACGCGTCCAAAAGGTGCCCCTATGACCAAATCCGATCCCTTTGGTTTTGATATGTCGGTCCGAACCGCCAAGAAGAAGAACCCGCGCGGGCGGCGTGGGATGTCCGGTGCGTCCGAGACATCCGTGCGGGTGTGTGAACACGAAGGCTGTGAAGAGGCCGGGAAATTCCGCGCGCCCAAGGCACCCGATGTGCTGGATGAGTTTTTCTGGTTCTGTCAGGATCATGTGCGTGAGTATAACGCCAAGTGGAGCTTCTTTGACGGCACCACCGAAGCCGAGCTGAACGCGCAGCAGTCCAAGGACAAGGTCTGGGAACGCCAGACCCGCCCCATGGGCGATCCCGAGGCCCGCGCCTGGGCCCGGTTGGGCATCGAAGACCCGCATCAGGTGCTGGGCAACAACGCCACCCAGAACCCCGGAAAAGGCGCGGCCAGCGGCCGCCGTCTGCCCCCCACTGAACGCCGCGCCATCGAGATCCTGGAAGCCAAGGACAATTGGACCAAGGCCGAGATCCGCAAAGCCTATAAGAAGCTGATCAAGGTGTTGCACCCCGATATCAACGGCGGTGACCGCAGCCAGGAAGAACAGCTGCAAGAGGTGGTCTGGGCCTGGGATCAGATCAAGGACAGCCGCAGCTTCAAGTAAACGCAGCGCGGTAGTGCCCGCGACCGGCGCTGGCCCGGTCGTGACGGGGGCGGTCGTGACGGGGGCGATCGGCTGTGCCCGTGTGCAGTCCGGGCGCGGGCAGTACGTAATCAGGGCGCACAACACCGTGCCACCGTCGTGCGATCATCGTGCGACCGTCGTGCCGGACCCTGCATTACGCCGGAATTTTGCGCCTATTGTATCAATACAAATCCCTAAAAACACGGCGCGTAACGCCAGTTTGACCCAGATCACCACGTCATGTGGTCAAACCCTTCCCTGCCCTCTTGCCCTTGGCCTAAAACTGGTGCACCACATGCGGGTTTAGACCCCTTGTGATGGGCAGAGAATAAGGATTTTAGGCATGGCTGATGGTATGCTCGACATCGACGCGAAACCAACCGACGCAGTTTCGGTGCGCGATGTATTCGGAATTGACACGGACATGACCGTAAAGGGCTTTGCTGAGGCCAGCGAACGTGTGCCTGCAAGCGATCCGACGTACAAGTTCGATCCCGACACCACAATGGCGATCCTGGCCGGGTTCAGCCACAACCGTCGTGTCATGGTTCAGGGCTATCACGGGACAGGCAAATCGACCCATATCGAACAGGTTGCCGCGCGCCTGAACTGGCCCGCCGTCCGGGTGAACCTGGACAGCCACATCAGCCGGATCGACCTGATCGGCAAGGACGCAATCAAGCTGCGCGATGGCAAGCAGGTCACAGAATTCCACGAAGGCATTCTGCCCTGGGCGTTGCGCAACCCGGTTGCGATCGTGTTTGACGAATATGACGCCGGCCGCGCCGATGTGATGTTCGTGATCCAGCGGGTTCTGGAACATGACGGCAAGCTGACGCTGATGGATCAGAACGAAATCATCACGCCGAATCCGCATTTCCGTCTGTTCGCCACGGCCAACACCGTTGGTCTGGGCGACACCACGGGCCTGTATCACGGTACCCAGCAGATCAACCAGGCCCAGATGGACCGGTGGTCGTTGGTGGCGACGTTGAATTATTTGTCCCACGATGCGGAAACCGCCATCGTTCTGTCCAAGGCCCCGCATTACAACACGGCTGAGGGGCGCAAGCACATCAGCCAGATGGTGACCGTTGCCGATCTGACCCGGACTGCGTTCATGAACGGCGATCTGTCCACCGTCATGAGCCCGCGGACCGTGATCAACTGGGCCCAGAACGCCGAAATCTTCCGCGATGTCGGCTATGCCTTCCGCCTGAGCTTCCTGAACAAATGTGACGAGCTGGAGCGCCAGACCGTGGCCGAGTTCTATCAGCGTTGTTTTGACGAAGAGCTGCCCGAAAGCGCAGCCAGCGTTTCGCTGGGTTAACTGCGACGTGCCGCCCGGCCGCAAGGCCGGGCAGTGCCCATCCCGCCCTCCGTCAAGCAGGAGGCGTGCTTGCAGCACAGGGGCGGGCACTTCGTTTCCCGCCCGCGGCCAGGCCCCGCCCTCTCGTTTGATCAAAGAAGGCTGGACAAAAGCCGCGCATGGCGGAATGCTTCGACCGAGGACACCTTGCGACCATGAAAAAGCCCAACGATAACCCCGCCGATCCGTTCAAGAAGGCGCTGGCCGAAGCCACCAAGGTGATGGCTGACAATCCCGAGCTGAACGTCTCTTATACGGTCGATCCATCCGGTGTGACCGGGGATTCCGTGCGTCTGCCGCAGGTCAGCCGCCGGATGAGCCGCGAGGAAGTTCTGCTGGCCCGGGGCACGGCCGATGCGCTGGCGTTGAAGTTGAAATACCATGACGACGGGGTGCACAATCGGTATGCCCCGCCCGGTGACATGGCGCGGGATCTGTATGAGGCGTTGGAAAATGCGCGCTGCGAGGCGATGGGCGCGCGCGACATGCCCGGCACCGCATCCAACATTGACGTCAAGATCCAGAACGAAGCCATCCGGCGTGGCTATGATCAGTGCAAACAGCCCGCCGATGCGCCTTTGTCGGTGGCTGCCGGGTATCTGGTGCGCCATCTGGCCACCGGTCGTCCGATGCCCGAAGCCGCCGCCAATGTGATGGAGCTGTGGCGTCCGTTCATCGAGAGCCAGGCGGGCGATACGTTGGACAATCTGGACGACAAGCTGGCCGATCAGGCCGAGTTTGCCAAATTCGCGCGTCAGGTGATCACCGATCTGGGCTATGGCGATCAGCTGGGTGATGATCCGGATGACATGGATGATCAGCAGGATGATCAGGCCGAAGACGATGCCGAAGAACAGCCCGATCCCGACAGCACCGGCGAGGATGATTCCGATCAGGAACAGGCCGATGCGGACGCCGAACAGGCCCAGGAGCAGCAGCAGGACCAGCAGCAGGCCCAGGTGTCGATGGACGAGATGGCCGAAGACGACATGGGCGAAGAGACCGAGATGCCCGAGGGCGAGGCCCCTCAGGAGCCCCCGGCCCCGCCCCCCGCGTCCGAGGCCGACCCGGATTATCAGGTGTATATGGACACCAATGACGAAGAAATCGCCGCCGAGGAACTGGCCGAGGCGGCCGAGTTGGAACGCCTGCGCGCCTATCTGGATCAGCAGCTGGAGCCGCTGAAGGGGGCCGTATCACGTTTGGCCAACAAATTGCAGCGCCGCCTGCAGGCCCAGCAGAACCGCAGCTGGGAGTTTGACCGCGAAGAGGGCATTCTGGATGCCGGTCGTCTGGCGCGTGTGGTGGCCAACCCGACCACGCCGTTGTCGTTCAAGGTCGAGAAAGACACCGAATTCCGCGACACCGTGGTGACGCTGCTGCTGGACAACTCGGGGTCGATGCGGGGGCGCCCGATTTCCATCGCGGCGATTTGTGCCGATGTTCTGGCCCGCACGCTGGAACGGTGCAACGTCAAGGTCGAGATCCTGGGCTTTACCACCCGTGCCTGGAAGGGCGGACAGGCGCGCGAGGCCTGGTTGGCCGAGGGGCGCCCGCAACAGCCCGGACGTCTGAACGACCTGCGCCACATCATCTATAAACGGGCCGACGCCCCGATGCGGCGGACCCGGGCCAATCTGGGCCTGATGATGAAGGAAGGGTTGCTGAAGGAAAACATCGACGGCGAGGCGCTGGAATGGGCGCACCGGCGCATGACTGCGCGGCAAGAAGCGCGCAAGATCCTGATGGTGATTTCCGATGGGGCTCCGGTGGATGACAGCACCCTGTCCGTGAACCCGGCCAACTACCTGGAAAAACACCTGCGCGACGTGATCGCGATGGTCGAGCGGCGCAAGCAGGTCGAGCTGCTGGCAATCGGCATCGGCCACGACGTCACCCGCTACTATGACCGGGCCGTCACAATCACCGATGTGGAACAGTTGGCCGGTGCCATGACCGAACAGCTGGCCGCGCTGTTTGACAGCGACCCACGCGCCCGTGCGCGGGTGATGGGCATCCGCAGGGTCAGCTAGGGCGCGGCCCCCGCATCCGTGGGCTCCCGCCCGGTTTGACCGCATCAAAGATGCGACCAAACCCGTTGGGCCTGGCACAGCAAAGCTGTGCCGGCGGCGGCGGCGGGCTGGTCGCTGTTGGGTTCGCAGGCAGCACAGAACACACAAACCTGGACACCAGACGCGCCTGCGCCGCGCCGCAGGCACGGTGCCCGGCCCAACGGGACGCGGTGCTTTTCAAAGCATCGCGGACGGGCGGGAGCCCTCCGTCGTGGCATTGGGTGCCTCCAATCCGGCAGACAGCCCAACCATGACGGGCAGCTCCTGGCGCATCATCTTGCCGTGTCTCGCCCCGGCAGTCCCATCCTCATGGTCATCGGTATGGTCATCGGCATGGTCATGGCGAAGGTCATGGCGAAGGTCATCGCCCTCCCCAGTGCCTTGGAACCACGCAGACAAACCGGGAAAGAGCCGGCAGGCTCACCGCCAGGACGCAACACCACTGTGACGCGCGATCCCGCCCATTTGCGCCGGTGGACCACATGCGGCGCGCGGCCGCGAAGCGCCCCCCTGTTGGCAGCTGGGCAACGCCCGCTGATCCCCGGCCGCCCGCCCGGAGTTCCGGTGTGATCACGGCGGCGGGGTTCCGCGCCTGCGCTGCTGTCGGCGCGTATTCGACGCCCCCATCACACAGTCCTTTTTGAACTGGCCTTATCGACCTGTCAGGCGCATTTCCCAAGGTGCCTCAAGGCCGCAACACCCAAACCCTGCACCGGCGAGGCCAACGCATTCCGGGACACCTGTGTTCTGTCTGATCCCATCCAATGTCAAAGCGGCGCACGGTTGGCGGGTCTTTTGGGCGCTGCCCTCAGGTCGCCTGAGCCGAGGTAATCACCGCGGGAATTGGCACGGTCCAGGGGCCGGTCGCGCCATGTGCGGCCCGGACGGTTTCCGCCACCGACTGACGAATTTTGGTCAGTGCCGCCTCGGGTTGCGAGGCCAGCAACGCCTTGCCCCGCACCGCCCCTTTGGCAAAGAAGGTGACCGGCGCATCGGGCTGGTCAATCGTCCAGGCGCTGTGCACGACCTGTTGGGCACACTCCGTGAAACCGGCACGCTCCAACGCCGGATAGGCGATGGCGGCATCGGCATAATCGTGCAATCCCGGTCCTGGTGGCAGCTGCACAGCCGGATCACCATGCGCGCCGATGGCCGCAAACACATATCCCAGCGCCGTTGGCACGGTGGGCGCATGCCACACCGAAAACGCCAACCGCCCGCCCGGACGCAGCACCCGATGCGCCTGGGCCAGAACCTGTGGCGCGTCCGGCACATGCAGAATGCCGAACCCGATGGTCACAACATCGAATTGGCCGTCCTCGAATGGCAATTGCATGGCGTCGCCTTCGACAAAGGTCACGCCCGGCACCCGTTCCCGGGCCAGATCCAGCATGGCCGGGGAAAAATCGAGCCCCGTGACATCCGCCTTGGCCTGGTGCAGACCGGCCGCCACGATCCCCTGACCGCAACACAGATCCAGCGCCTGGCTGCCCGCCCCTGCCCCGACGGCGGCGACCATCGGCGCGACGCACATCTGGGACGCCTGGGCAAACCCGTCGGCATAGCTGCGCGCCACCTCGGGATCGGACCATCCCTGTTTTTCAAAGGCCGCAAACGCGGTAAAGGTCGGTTTGGACATCTGGAACACTCCTCAGGTTGGCCCCATGCGCGTGCAGCGACCTGCTGTCTCTTGCAGCATAGCAGATCGCGATGCGAAAATCGCGTCTTGCGCCCGCCCCCGGTTCACGGTTCTCTGGCACCGGATACAGATAGACACAGGACGCGCCCATGACCCTCCCGCCTCTCCAGAGCTTTGATGTGACTGCCCGCCCCGATCAGGGCCCGCCGCGGTTGCAGGCCCTGCGTCGTGAAATCGCCCAGGAGGGGCTGAGCGGGTTTCTGGTGCCGCGGGCGGATGCGCATCAGGGGGAATATGTTGCCGCGCGCGACAACCGTCTGGCCTGGCTGACCGGCTTTACCGGGTCTGCCGGGTTCTGTGCGGCGCTTGCGGACGTGGCCGGTGTCTTTATCGACGGGCGGTATCGCACCCAGGTCAAAAGTCAGGTGGCGGATGTCTATACGCCGGTGCCCTGGCCCGAGGTCCAATTGGTCGACTGGCTGATCGAACAGCTGCCCAACGGGGGGAAGATCGGATTTGACCCCTGGCTGCACACCTCGGGGCAGATCCGTGGCCTGTACCGGGATCTGGAAGGCACCGGGATCGAAATTACGCAGATCGACAATCTGGTGGATCGCATCTGGGCAGATCAGCCGGCTGCGCCGATGCATCCGGTTGCCGCCCATCCGCTGGATTATGCCGGGGAAACCGCGGATTCCAAGATCGAGCGTCTGGCCCGGTCCTTGCAGGAGGCCGGACAGACGGCGGCCATCATCACCCTGCCCGATTCGATCATGTGGCTGCTCAATCTGCGGGGCGCGGATATCGCGCGCAATCCGGTGGCACATGGATTTGCCATTCTGCATGCGTCGGGCAGCGTGGACCTGTTCATGGAGCCCGACAAGCTGACCGGAGTGGTCTCTCATCTGGGGCCACAGGTGCGCTGTCACCCGCCACAGGAGTTTGTCGCTGCGGTGCAGGCCTTGTCCGGGGCCGTGCGCATCGACGGGGCATCGGTGCCCTACCGGGTTGCCGAACTTCTGGCCGAGCACGCCGTGGCCGGTGGCGATCCCTGCGCGCTGCCCAAGGCCTGCAAGAACCCGGCCGAAATTGATGGCAGCGCCGCCGCCCATCTGCGCGACGGGGCCGCCGTGGTCGAGCTGTTGGCCTGGCTGGATGCGCAGCCCCCGAACAGTGTCCGCGAAATCCAGGTGGTGCAAAAGCTGGAAGCCCTGCGCCAACGCGACCCACGGCTGCGCGACATCAGTTTCGACACGATCGCAGGCACCGGGCCGAATGGCGCGATCATGCATTATCGGGTGACCACCGAAACCGATGCCCGATTGGCAGAGGGCGATCTGTTGGTGTTGGACAGCGGTGGCCAATATCTGGATGGCACCACCGACATCACCCGCACCATCGCCATCGGCACCCCCGGAGACGAAGAGCGCGCGGCCTTTACCCGGGTGTTGCAGGGGATGATCGCCATGTCCCGCCTGCGCTGGCCCAAAGGTCTGACCGGGCGCGACATCGAATGCGTCGGGCGCATGCCGCTGTGGCTGGCCGGTCAGGATTTCAACCATGGTCTGGGACACGGGGTCGGAGCCTATCTGAGCGTACACGAAGGGCCCCAGCGGCTGAGCCGGGTCAGCGATGTGCCGTTGGAGCCGGGGATGATTCTGTCAAATGAACCGGGCTATTACCGCGAAGGCGGCTTTGGCATCCGTATCGAGAATCTCCTGGTGGTGCAGGAGGCTCCGGCGCTGGACGGCGCGGACCCGGAGCGGTCCATGCTGAGCTGGCGCACATTGACCTATGTGCCGATCGACCGGCGCCTGATTGTTCGCGACATGATGAATGCGGACGAGCTGAGATGGTTGAATGCCTACCATGCGGAGGTGGCCAAAAAGATAGCGCCAACGCTGGGCAATGACGCCAAATTGTGGTTGGATGCCGCAACCGCCCCGTTCTGACACGGGGCTGTTACGTGCAAGGGCCATGCTGTGCCCGGCCAACTGACGAAAGGTAGGGAAAAAGACATGACCACGACCATCCATATTCGCAAGGCCCCCGGTGTTTGGAGCGTCCGTTCGGGCGGCGCTGTTCTGGGTGAAAGCAGCAATGCGCTGGAGCTGAGCGAAGGCGATCTGGCCCCGGTCATCTATTTCCCACGGGAAGACATCGCCATGGCGTTGCTGGATCGGACGGACAAGACCACCCATTGTCCGCACAAGGGCGACGCCGTGTATTTTTCGATCGTCAATATGTCGACCACCACCGAAAACGCGGTGTGGAGTTATGAGGATCCCAAGGCGGACGTGGCAGCGATCAAGGGGCATCTGGCCTTTGTCGTGAGCGAGTCCGTGAAGGTCGAACAGCTCTGAGACGCCGCGCATCGGGCGCAGGATCAGACGCAGGATCAGGCCCCGCCGTACGGCGGGGTTTTTTTATTTGGGTGCCTGGCGACATCAGCGGTTGGCACCTGGGAGCATGTGCTGTGGCATCGCGGGGATGTCCGTTGGGTCGGGGGCAGCCCCGGCAGCAGTGAGCATGGCATGGATCTGCCCGCGGTGGTGGGTTTGATGATTGAAGAGTTGCACGACGCAGATTGATTTGGGTTGTTCAATCCTGGCCGAACCGTCAGGTGGATCCCATCTGACAATGCCGGTAAGATCCGTGTCGGTCATGCTGTCTGCCCAATGTTCGATCTCTGCATCACGATGTGCGCGCAAGTCTTTGAACGCGAACCAATCTGATGGGCTGGTCAGGGAATGCGTGAGCGTGTCCTGCGGGCGTTCATTCCCTTGGATGCGTTCAAGCATGAGCGCATCGGCCCAATAGAGGTGGTTCAGCGTTGCTGCTATGGACTTGAAGACTGCGCCGCGATCCAACCAGCGCTCTGCGTCGGTCAATCCGGTGGCTGCGGTCACGAGCGAGGCGTTTTGCCAGGTGTTGTAGCGGGCCAGAAGTCGGCAGTATTCGGTTGAAATCATTGGTCTGGGCCTTCCGAGGACACGATTGGAATTTTGGGAAGAGTCGGCGCTTTGCTCGATCAGGCAGCACATTGCGCGCCACCCCGTACTGATGGATCAAAGCTCAGTCGGGTGCGGACACACTATAGGCAGTCCCGGGCTTGTCTAAGCTGTTTTTTGGGTGCTTGTTGCGGTGCTGGCGTCCCAAGGAGCGGTATTGCTGCGCGCCGGCCAGTGGAAGCGGTCAGTGGAGACGGCCAGTGAACGTGACCAATGGGGAGCAGAACCCCAGATCTCCCACCGCAGATCTCCCACCGCAGATCTCCCGCCGCAGATCTCCCGCCGCTGGGAGGTGCATCTGCGATGCCCCTGCCCCCGTTGGGCGTGGCACCGTGCGGTGCACGGTGCCGGGTCTGGTGTCATTGGGTGGCCCGTCCCCCCGAGCGCGTGCTCTGTGGTGAGCGCAGAGCGGGGGCGCTGCCCCCACATTGCAATCCTGCGGATTGAAATGTTCCCCCGAGGTATTTGACCCAGAAAGAAGCAGCCGCCGTCAGGCGGCCTGTGCCTGGGCAATGGCCGTGCGGGCCCACGCCAGCAGGGCGTCAGGTGTCGGGTCGATCTGCACGATGGCCCCGCCGCAAAACGCCTGCAATGCCTGTAGGTTGAGCTTGTTCGCGCCGACCAGCACCGGGGTGTTCCGCGCCGCAGCCCGGGCGATGGTTTCGCGAAACCCGCGGCCGTCGGATTCATGTTTTCCGAATTTGTTGACGATCAGGAGATCGACGCCGGTTTGCAGCCGCGCTTCGGTCAGGGCCACGGCCTGTTCCAGTGCCTCGGGGTCCAGACGACAGCCGCGCGCCTGGGTCCCCAGGGATTGTGAAATCCGAATGACCGGGCCATCGGGCAGAACCTGGACACCCATGTCGCACCGGTGGGTGTCCGGGCGTTCCCTGTCGAACTGGGCCGTGCCGGCCAAGCGCACGCCCTGGGTCATGAGTCGGGCGGCCAGGTCAGCCAGTAGGAGATTTGTGGCCCCCTGGCCGTCTCCGAGCGTATAGGCGAGGTTCACGGTCATATCCTTTCGCTGTCATCGCGCGCAAAGGCGATGAATGGGAAGCGGTCTGTGGCGCCGGGGTATGTGGTTCCGGCCGGGATGTCGATCATCCCGTCTGCCAGCGCCAGCGGGGCCAGCGCATGGGAGCGGACCCGGCCCAGGTCGGTGACCAGAAGGGTCCCGTCCCCGTCGTAGCCACATCTCTGCACCGGGCGGAATTCACGGCGATCCGTGGCCTGGGCTGGTGTGGGTTGGGCCGGTATGGCGTTGGATTGCCGCAGTCGGGCCTGTTGCACAGGCGGCACGGCGGCTCCGGTCAGCGCTGCCAGGCTCATCGGTCCAAACAGCTGCCAGCCGACATAGGCCGACACCGGATTGCCCGGCAGCCCCAGCCAGAGCGCGTCACCGATACACCCGGCAGAGATCGGTTTGCCCGGTTTCATCGCCACGCCCTGGAACACGGGCCTGCCCCCGGCAGCGGCCAATGCGGCGTGCATATGGTCTTCTTCACCGACGGACACCCCGCCTGTGGTGATCAGCAGATCTGTTTGTGTGGCCAGGTCGGCCATGGCGGCCGCGATATCGTCCCGCCGGTCCGCCACCTGTCGACAGGCCATCAGATCGACCCCCAGGCTGGCAAGCTCGGCCCGCAGCATGGGGGTGTTCACGTCCCAGATCCGGCCTGGGGTCAAACCGGGGCCTGCGCCCTGGACTTCGTCGCCGGTCATCAACAGCGCCACGCGCGGGTGCGGTTTCACAGCGACATCCGACACCCCGGTTGCCGCCAAGGCAGCAATGGCGCGCGACGTCAGCACGGTGCCCGCAGGCAGCACCAGATCCCCCCTAGCCATATCGGATCCGGCCCGGCGAATGTGTTGATCGGGTGTCGGCAGGTGATCGAAGATGACCCGCCCGCCATCGCGGGCCGTGGCCTCCTGCATGATCACCGCATCCGTGCCCTGCGGTACGGCCGCGCCGGTAAAAATGCGAATCGCCTGCCCCCGTGCCAGCGACAAGGCGCGTCCGTCTCCGGCGGCCAGACGGTCGCCGACGGTCAGCGCAAACGGCCCCTGCCCGGAAAGCCCGGCCAAGGAAACGGCATAGCCATCCATCGCAGCGTTATCAAAGGCGGGGCTGGGAAAATCGGCCCGGACATCGCTGGCCAGAACCCGACCCGGCGCGCGGGTCAGGTCAACAGTGTCAACGCGGGTGAGGTGGGACAGGACCTGGCGCAAACGGGCCTGGGCCTCTTCGACCGAGATCAGCCCCGTGACCCGGCACCCACATTCGACCGATCCCTGGTCTGCTGTGCGGTTGTCCAGCATGGTCCTGTCCCTTCACCGGTGTCGGGCGTGGCCTTTAGTTGCCCTCAAAGGCGTCGGCCACTTTCTTGTAGGCTTTCAGATAGCCTTCGGGCAGTTCGTGGGCGATCCCCTGGTGGCAGTCGATACAGGTTTTGCCATCGTCCAGCGCCTTTTGGTGGTTCTGGGCGGCGCGGCCTTCCTGTTGGGTAAAGTCCATGAATTCAAAGCTGTGGCAGTTGCGGCATTCCTGTGAATCGGTGCGTTTCATCCGGGTCCATTCACGCGATGCCATCACCAGGCGGTGCTCTTCGAATTTCTCCGGGGTCGAGACCGATTTGGTGATGAATTTGCCATACAGCTCCTTGGAGGCCTGGATCTTGCGGATCATCTTGGGGCCCCAATCCTTGGGGACGTGGCAATCGGGACAGGTGGCGCGCACACCGGAGGAATTGTTCTGGTGCACGGTGCCCTGATATTCGGCATACACATTGTCGCGCATTTCGTGACAGCTGACGCAGAAGTCTTCGTTGTTGGTCGCTTCGAGCGCCCAGTGGAAGCTGCCCCAGAAGCCGACCCCGGCCACAAAGCCGACGATCAGCAATGAGCCCAGCGAAATGGCACCTGTGGGAGTCCAGAACCAGTTCCAGAGACGGCGGATAAAGCCGGGACGCGGTTCCTGTGAGTTTGGGTTTGTCATGGTCTTGTTCCTCAAGCAGGGATCACGCCCGGATCAGTTTCCGGCGGATGCCTCAAAGTCGTTGTCGACCAGAGCCGGAGCGTCGGCCTGGGGCACGTGGCATTGGTTACAGAACCAGCGGGTGCCAGCGACGCGGTCCAGTTGGTTACCGGCGCGGTCCAGATAGTGGGTCATCGACAGGGTCGGTGCATTGCGTTCACCTGCGGTGGTCCAGTCATGGCAGCGCAGACATTGGTTTGCCTTGAGATCGATCTGGTATTGATCGATCGAATGGGGCACCAGCGGCGGCTGTTGACGATAGTTGCGGGTGAACCGCTTTTCGTCCTGTTGGAACACATCTTCGACCACGACGGGTTCGTCGATATCGGCTCCGCGCAGGGATTGAACCGGTGCCGATTGCGCCAAGGCAAAGCTGGCGCTCAGCAGAACCGTGGCGGCGATGGCGCTGAAAGTGGCGTGCTTTTTCATTTTTTATACTCCGATGCTTGCTCAGGCGGCTCGGCTGGCCCCGGATGCAGGTTGAGTTCTTTCTCGGGCGTCACGACCCGGTGCGGGCGTGTCGTCGAAACGGTGGGTAAAGTGGAAGACGTCCATGGCACAGACGTCGATGCAGCGACCGCAATTGGTGCAGTCAGGCGCGAGAATCAGGGGGGTATCCCCGTCTTTGCCGCGCAGGGCGGGTGTGATGACCTGCATTTCGGGGCAGACGGCGAAGCAATCCATGCAATCATCGCAATCGGCGCGTTTGTCGGCAGTGACCCGCAGCACGGATTTCTGCCCCAGCAGGCCATAGAAGGTGCCGACCGGGCACAGATGCCCGCACCAGCCCCGGCGCGACACGAACAGGTCGAACAGGAACACGGCGGCGACAAAGGCCCAGGCAAATCCCATGCCGAAAATCAGCCCCCGGTGCAGCATGCTGATCGGGTTGACGATCTCCCAGGCGATGGTGCCGGTGATCGCGGACACGGCAATCACCATGGCCAGCACCCAGTAGCGGGTGCCCGGTTTGGGCTGCCAGCCCTTTTGCAGGCCCAGTTTGTCATGCAGCCAATGCGCCCCATCGGTCACAGGGTTGATCGGGCAGACCCAGGAACAATAGACCCGGCCCCCGATCAGCGCATAGGCCACGCCAACGATAAGCGCGCCGATCAGGCCAGTCAGTTCCGGCCAATGGCCCGCGACGATGGATTGCACGGTGATGAACGGATCGGTCAGCGGCAGGATGTCGAATGTCATTGAACCGGACAGGTTGCCCTTGACCCACCAGATGCCGAACCACGGTCCCAGCAGAAACAGCGACAGGAACAACAGTTGCGAGGCCCGGCGCAGCAGCAGGAACCGGTGTGCGCGCAGCCAGCCGAATTCTTCGATGGCCTCCTGCCCGACGGGGAGTTTGGTCTTGGCTGACATCAGTTGGACCCTCCCGTGCCGGGAAGCGAGACCGACGGGGTAAAGCCGCCATCCATATTCGGGTTCGGCATGGCATCGGGCAGATAGCCGCCCGGCGCGATCAGATTGTCGGTGCCCGGCCCCGGCAGACGGTCCGGCAGGTCGATCAGCTCATCCACCAGCGGGTTCTGATCCTCCCAGCCGAGTTTATAGTGATCTGCTGCTTCGGCGCGGGCGATGCGACGCGGCAGCACCTTGATCGCCGAGGCGTTGGGCAGAACACAGGATTTTTCGCATTTGCCACAGCCGGTGCATTTGTCGGCATGGACCGTGGGCATGAAAATGGCGTGGTGACCCGAACGTTCATTGTGCGACCGTTCCAGGGTGATCGCCTCGTCAATCACCGGGCAGACGCGGTAACAGACGTCACAGCGCAGACCCAACGCATTGAGGCAGTTTTCTTCGTCGATCAACACGGCCACGCCCATGTCGGCGTCGTCAATGTTGGTCAGCCCGTGATCCAGCGCGCCTGTGGGACAGGCAGCGACGCAGGGGATGTCTTCGCACATCTCACACGGGATATCGCGGGCGGTAAAAAACGGCGTGCCGGTGGCCGGGCCGTCATAGCCCAGTTCCGCCAGTTTCAGCGTGTCATAGGGGCAATCGCGCACGCACAGCCCGCAGCGAATGCAGGAGGCGAGGAACTGATCTTCGTCCAATGCCCCGGGTGGGCGGATCGCCTGCGCAGGCAAGGCGCGGGCGTCGCTCACCAGATGGGCCAGCCCCATGCCCGCCACCGCACAGCCCGCCACACCCCGGGCCGCATCCTGAAGGAAGCGGCGCCGGTCTGTGGCTGTGGGTTTGCGATTGCGGGCGGACATGGGTTTTCTCCGTTCAAAGCTTCAGGTTATGCGCGTTCGATTTTGCAGGCGCATTTCTTGAAGTCGGTTTCCTTGGAAATCGGGCAGGTCGCATCCAAAGTCAGCTTGTTGGTCAGCTGGCCTTCGTCAAACCAGGGCATGAACACGACGCCGCGGGGCATCTTGTTGCGGCCACGGGTTTCAACACGGGACTGGACCTCGCCACGACGGGTCGAAACGGTGATTTCCTGACCCCGACGCAGGCCGCGATCCTTGGCATCTGCCGGGTGCATGAACACCACGGCGGATGGGAACGACCGGTGCAATTCGGGAACCCGGCGGGTCATCGACCCCGAATGCCAATGTTCCAGCACACGACCGGTGACGAACCACAGGTTGTATTCGTCATCAGGCTCTTCTGCGGCGGGCTCGAACGGGGCAAAGATGATATTCGCCTTGCCATCGGGTTTGCCGTAGAATTTGACGCCTTCGCCCTTTTTGACATAGGGGTCATAACCTTCGCGGAAGCGATACAGGGTTTCCTTGCCGTCCACGACGGGCCAACGCAGGCCACGGGCCTGGTGGTAGGTGTCGAAATCGGCCAGATCGTGGGCCTTGCCGCGGCCAAAGCCGGCGTATTCTTCGAACAGGCCCTTTTGCACGTAGTAGCCAAAGTGGTTGGCTTCCTCGTTGGCAAACCCTTCGGCGGTTTCGGACAGCGGGTATTTGTTGATCTTGCCGTTTTCAAACAGAACCTCATACACGGTCTTGCCACGATACTCTGGTTTCTGGGCCAGCAGCTCTTCGGGCCAGACATCTTCGATCATGAAGCGTTTGGCGAATTCCATCACCTGCCACAGGTCCGATTTGGCTTCGCCCGGGGCATCCACCTGCTGACGCCAGAATTGGGTGCGCCGTTCGGCGTTGCCATATGCGCCTTCTTTTTCGACCCACATGGCGGTGGGTAGGATCAGGTCAGCGGCCAACGCGGTCACGGTCGGATAGGGATCGGACACGGTGATGAAATTGTCGGGGTTGCGATACCCGGGCAGCCCCTCTTCGTTCATGTTCGGCGCGGCCTGCATGTTGTTGTTGCACTGGACCCAGTGACAGTTCAGCACGCCGTCCTTGAGCATCCGGTGTTGCAGAACCGCGTGGAAGCCGGGTTTGGGGGGAATGGTGCCTTTGGGCAGGTCCCATTTGTCTTCGGCGAAATCGCGGTGTGCTTCCTTCATGACCACCATGTCGGCGGGCAGACGGTGGGCAAAGGTGCCGACCTCGCGCGCGGTGCCACAGGCCGACGGCTGACCGGTCAGAGAGAACGGCGAGTTGCCGGGTTCCGAGATTTTGCCGACCAGCAGGTGCACGTTGTACATCAGCGAGTTCACCCAGGAACCGCGGGTGTGCTGGTTGAAGCCCATGGTCCACAGGCTCATCACCTTGCGGTTTGGATCGGCGTATTGCTGGGCCAGACGTTCCAGTTTGGCCGCCGGAACACCCGAAATCTCGGCTGCTTTTTCCAGCGTGTATTCGGAAACGTACTCTTTGTATTCCTCGAACGAGATCTTGGTCAGCTTGCCGTGTTTGCCTTCGTGCGACGGGTTTTCCGCCGCCTGTTCCAGCGCGTGTTCAGGACGCAGGCCATAACCGATGTCGGTGTTGGTCTTGGTGAAATTGACATTCTTGTTCACGAAATCCCAATTCACCGCATCATTCTGGATGATGTAATTGGCGATATAGTTCAGGATCGCCAGGTCGGTTTGCGGGGTGAACACCATGCCGTTGTCGGCCAGCTCAAAGCTGCGATGTTCAAAGGTCGACAGCACGTGCACTTCGGCACCGGGTTTGGTCAGGCGGGTGTCGGTCAGGCGCGACCACAGGATCGGGTGCATTTCGGCCATGTTGGAGCCCCAGAGCACAAATGTGTCCGCGTGTTCCAGATCGTCATAGCAGCCCATCGGTTCATCAATACCGAATGTGCGCATGAACCCGGCCACGGCCGAGGCCATGCAGTGACGTGCGTTGGGGTCGATGTTGTTGGAGCGCAGGCCGGCCTTCATGAATTTGGCGGCCGCGTACCCTTCCCAGACGGTCCATTGGCCAGAGCCGAATATGGACACGGCGGTCGGGCCTTTTTCCTTGAGCGAGGCCTTCCATTTTTCGGCCATCACGTCAAAGGCTTCGTCCCAGGAGACGGCTTCGAATTCGCCGTTCTTGTCATAGACGCCGTTGGTCTTGCGCAGCAGCGGCTGGGTCAGCCGGTCCTTGCCGTACATGATTTTTGACAGGAAATACCCTTTGATACAGTTCAGGCCACGGTTCACCGGGGCCTGCGGGTCGCCCTGGGTGGCGACGACGCGGCCGTCCTTGGTCCCGACCAGAACCGAACAGCCGGTGCCGCAGAACCGGCAGGCGGCCTTGTCCCAGCGAATGTCGGGGGTCGAAAGCTGCGCGGTCGCGCCGTTGGGCAGGGTGATCCCCGCGGCCGAAGCCGTCGCCGCAGCGGCGGAGGCCTTCAGAAACGAACGTCGGGACGTTGGCAGGGTCATGTGCTTTGTCATGGGGCTAATCTCCCGTTCAGTGTGTGGGTTGGGCGAGGGCATCGGCGCTGTCGTCCAAATCCTCGAAATGGTGATAGGTAAGGGTGACGGTCAGCACGCCGGGGATCTGATGCATGTCCATGATCTGATCCGAAGCGCGTTTGGCGTCGGTGTCTTCAACGGTGACGACGATGCGCCCGTCTTCCTGGGCGTGAACCTCACCGCCTTCGGTCGCGTCGATGGCCGCAATCACGTCGCCGGTCATGTCGGGCAACGTATGGACCAGGCAGCCGCAGATATTCATCATGGGCGGGTCTCCATCTGGGGGGTTACTTGGGTAAACTGAATGGCCCCGACCGGACAGGCGGCAGCACAGCCGCCACAGCCCGTGCACAGGTCGGTGTCGATATGGGGTTGCGCGCAGCCACCGGTCTGGAGCTGAAACCGGATCGCGCCGTGGTCACAATGGTCCTGACAGGTCCGGCATTGCACCGCGTTCAACGACAGGCAGGTGGATTTGGCCGTCGCCTTCCACAGCCAGGGCTGATCGTCGGTCAGGGCCCCGGTGTCGCAGGCGGCGATGCAGACGCCACAAAAGCTGCAGGCCCCCAGGGCCGGACCGATTTCAGGCAGGCCGCGTTCGCCGCTGATCAGGATCGCCTCGGGACAGGCCGAGATGCAATCGCCACAGCTGGTGCACAAATCGGCAAACTGCGCCGGGGCGACGGCCCCAAAGGGACGCATCTTGGGCGCTTCGTCAAAGCGGCCTCTCAGAAATGAACGTCGGGAATGCGCAGTCATGATGTGTGGGCGTCCTGGCCTGTGTTTGCGGGGTTGCTATGACAGAGGCTTAGGCATTTCAGCCGCACAAGAATTTGATTCAGGTCATGTTCAAAGCGGAATAATTCTCTCATGCGGAGATTTTTACATATTTTAATATCCGAATGTTTTGCGTGTTGTTTACAAGGGAGATTGGCCGCGCAGATTTCAAAAACCCAAAGGTTCTCCTTTGGATCTCGATTGGAAACCGGGCCTGCCGACGGGGATCTGACCCACCTGGCAACCCGCTGACCTTTGGGCATAAAATGCGCTTGGGTCCGGCGAAGAAGTCGGGGCCAAAAGACATCTGGAGATGCCGGACCAGTCACGTCAATTCCTCCGAACCCTGCATTTGGAGATCCGGAAAGATGCATTCCGCACCCGTCTTTTTCCAGCGCAAGGCCAACAGTTGTGTTGGCCGAACACTAGCACTATTGCTGAAAGACAAGTTTGCTCTTTCACAAGCTTTTCAGGGATTCTCGTGACCAGATTGGCCCCATCATTGTTAAAATCCATCCCCTCCTTTGAGCGGATGAGCCTCTCCCAGACCCAGGAAGCCCTGGATTTGGGGCGCAGCCGGTTGGTTGCGGCGGGCAAATCTGTGTTCGAAGAGGGCGACGCGGCAGAGAGTTTTTTCCTGCTGCTGGATGGCCATATCCGGGTCGAACGGCTGAACCAGGAAGGCGACCGGGTAATTTCCCTGCACATCCCCGCCGGGCAATTGTTCGGCATCGCCCAGGCGCTGGGGCGTGACACCTATCCGGCGACGTCGATCGCCGTGGTGGAGTGTCTGATCCTGGCCTGGCCCATGCGGCTGTGGCAGGGTTTTGTCGAGCGGTATCCCGGGTTCGGGCCCGAAGCCTATCGGACCATCGGGGCGCGGGTCGGCGAGATGAACAGCCGGATCATGGAGCTGGCGACCCAGCGGGTCGAACAGCGCATCGCCTGCGCTCTGGTCCGTCTGATGCAGCAGCACGGGCGCGCCACCGACAATGGCACCGAAATCGCCTTTCCGGTGACCCGGCGCACCATTTCGGAAATGACCGGCAGCACCCTGCACACGGTCAGCCGTCTGTTGTCCGCCTGGGAACGGGACAGGATCGTGGTCAGCAAACGCAAACACATCCATGTTCTGGATGCCGAGCGGCTGGAGCAATTGACCCGCTAAGCCCCCCCCCGGACTGCTCTGCTGGATCAACTGTGTTCTTCCGCTGCCGTGGCCGCGAGAGCCCGGTTATAGGCCTTGAGCGCATCCACATGGTACAGCGCGCCCAAAAGCTCGGGCTCGGTGTCTTCGTCCGGGCGCGTCACCACCGGGAGAAACGCCACATCCGCCCGATCAAAGATCGGCATTGCAGCCTCCAACGTGGCCGAGGCCCGCACAAACAGCCCTTCGTCGATCATCCGGGCACAGGTTTCGGCATCCGGCCCTCGGGGATCCCCCATCGGACGCATCGCCGCCCCGGCCCGCAGCATCGCCAGCAGATAGGCCTGCGGACCCGCCGCCAGATGCAGGTCGCGCCGCTCAAGCTGGGTCAGAAAGAACGACCGATCCACCAGCCGTGACGCCAATGCGGTGGACAGAGACACCGCCACCATGACCGCCAGACCGATTTGCCAGTCCCCCGTCAGCTCGAACACGATCAATGTGGTGGAAATTGGTGCCCCCAGCACGGCCGCCGCGACCGCGCCCATTCCGGCAAAGGCATAGAGCGTGTGGGTCCCCGATACATCCGGCAGAATGCCCGTCGCAACCCATCCAAAGGCCAGTCCGGTCAGCGCCCCAATCATCAGTGATGGCGAAAACACCCCGCCGCCCATGCGCCCGCCCATGGTGATCGCCAGGGCCACCGATTTGGTTACCGCAAAGATCACGGCCTGCCCCAGCAACAAGGTGCCGCTGAGCGCCAGAATCGTGGTTTCATACCCGACCCCGATGATATGGGGGAACCAGATCGCCAAGGCCCCCAACAGCGCTCCAGCCACCGCAGGGCGCAACCAGCGCGGCAACTTGAGCGCGCCTTGGACATGGGTTCCGAACACATCGGCCCAGAAGATCGCTTTCATGATCAGCACCGCAACCACGCCGCACACCATGCCCAGGATCAGAAAAGCCGGCAATTCCACATAGAATTGCAGCGCCCCCGGTGTTGCCAGAGTGAATTCAGTGACGTCCCCATAGGCCAGCCGGTTGATCACCGTGCCCGCCACCGCCGCGATGACAATCGGGGCAAAGGCATGCATCGCGAAATGGCGCAGCACCACCTCGAGCGCAAACAATGCGCCGGCAATGGGGGCATTGAAGCTGGCCGAGACTGCGGCTGCCACCGCACAGCCCAACAGGTCGCGGCCGGTGATCCCGTCCGCGTGGATCCGGTTGCTGACCCAGGTGGAAATCACCCCGGCCATATGCACAACCGGCCCTTCCCGTCCTGTGGATCCCCCCAAGGACAGGGTCAGAAACGACGCTACAGCCGAGGCCACGCCTTCGCGGGTTTCCACCCGGCCATCTCCCAGCGCCGCGCCTTCGATCACATCCGCAACAGACCGCACCCGCCCATCCGGGGTAAACCGGTCCAGGATCAACCCGACGATCAAGCCACCGATGGTGGGAATCAAGAGCACCCAATACCAATCCAGCGTGCCGACAAAGGTGTGCAGGAAATGCAGATCCTCGGCCCCATACGCCCAGGACTGCAACGCCGCGATGCCCATCCGAAACCCCAACGCGGCAAACCCGGCGGCAATCCCGATCGCCAGGGCGATGAACCAGAACTGGATCTGACTGGGACCCCGATGACGCATCACCCGCCAGGCATCGCGACAGGCACAGATCATCTGCTCTCGGGTTTCGGACAACAACGAACGGAGTGAATTGGCCATGCGGTGCCTCGGTTGCGCTTTTCTTCTTCTTAGACCGTTTGGACAGCGCCGTGAAACGCAATCCAACCGGCGTGACGCTTTCGCCGGCGGCTGTTGATCCCGGGGCGCATGTTTCACCCCGAGGCGCTGGCGCGCGCAGCCCTGGCTGCGCGCCCGGCCCAACGGGCACGGGGGCATCTGTGATGCCCCCTGTGTGCCGGGCGGGAGCCCCCCGGAAGCGCGCAGCTCAACCCGTCAACAATGCCCGTGCGGCAGCCCGCGCCTCGTCGGTGATGGTGTCTCCGGCAACCATTCGGGCAATTTCGTCGATGCGGTCCTGTGCGTCCAGCGGCACGACCGAGGACAGGGTCACCCCATCCGTCACCGCCTTTTGCACCCGCCAATGATGCCCGCCCCGCGCCGCCACCTGGGGCGAATGGGTCACGACCAGAACCTGTCCCCCCTGGGCCAGCTCTGCCAGACGCCGTCCGACCGCATCAGCAGTTGCCCCGCCGACGCCCCGGTCGATTTCGTCAAAGATCAGCGTGCGATTGGTGTCATCGCCGCGCAGACAGACTTTCAACGCCAACAGGAAACGGCTCAATTCCCCGCCCGACGCGATCTTGTTCAGCGGCCCCGATGGCGCGCCCGGATTGGTGGCCACGGAAAACGCCACCTGATCCCGGCCTTCGGGGCCCGGATCCGTCTCGCTCACCTGGGTGGCAAAGACAGCCCGCTCCATCTTGAGCGGTGCCAGCTCCGCCATCACCGCCTGATCCAGCCGTCCGGCAGCGGCGCTGCGCGAGGCGCTCAGCCCGCCCGCGGCTTCGCCATAGGCCGCCTCGGCCTGGGCCAGGTCGGCCTGCAGCCGGTCCAGATCAGCATCCCCCGCATCCAACGCCGCCAGACGTCCGCGCAGCACATCGGCATGCGCCCCCAGATCATCCGCCAACACATCATGTTTTCGCGCCATGGCCCGGATCGCAAACAACCGCTCCTCGGTCTCTTCCAGCTCCAGCGGATTGAAATCCAACGCATCAAGACAGCGTGACACCCCGTCCTGGGCCTCGCCCAATTCGATCAGGGCCCGCCCCAACGCGGCCATCGGGTCGTCCAACATCCGGTCGGCCTGATCCGACGCCCCCTCGAGCCAGCTCATGGCTTCTGACAGCGCCCCTTCGGCGGATTGCCCGCCCAGCAGTTGCAGCGCCCGGGAAACGTCATCGCGGATCTTTTCCGCACCCTGCATTCTGCGGCGACGCGCATCCAATTCCGCATCTTCGCCCGGGCGTGGGTCCAGCTTGTCCAGTTCGGCCACCGCGTGGCGCAGGAAATCTTCTTCGGCGCGCACCGCATCCAGCGCCGCTCGGGTGCGCTCTACGGCCTTGCGCGCCTCGGCCCGGACCCGCCAGGCCTGACGCACCGCCTGTAACATGGCCCCATGTCCGGCAAAGGCATCCAGCATGGCCCGGTGCCCCCGCGGATCCAGCAACCCGCGATCATCATGTTGGCCGTGCAGTTCCAGCAAAGTTTCGGACAGCTGCCGCAACACATCGCCTGAACAGCGCCGGTCATTGACCCAGGCGGTCTTGCGCCCTTCGGCTGTGTTCACCCGCCGCAGGATCAATTCGTCCCCGGCCGGCAGACCCGCCTCCTGGAGCACGCCAAAGGCCGGGTGTCCCTGGGGCAGGTCGAATTCCGCCACCACTTCGCCCTGTTTGGCCCCCTGGCGCACCAGATCGGCACGCCCGCGCCAACCCAGCACAAACCCGAGCGAGTCCAGCAAAATGGATTTTCCCGCTCCGGTTTCTCCGGTGAGCACATTCAGGCCCGGCTGAAAGCTCAGCTCCAGCCGGTCGATGATCAGCAGATCACGGATATCCAGGGCGCGCAGCATTGTGCCTCAACCAGTCCACATGGGCGCCTGCGCCCCTGACGTTACAACCACTGACCTTTGACGGTCTGACGATAGATCTGGCTCAGCCAATTGTTGCCCCGATCCTTGAGCTTGAGCCCGTTGGCGGTCAACAGCTTGTAGCTGGACTCGTACCATTCGGTGGACTGAAAGTTGTATCCCAGAATGGCCCCGGCGGTCTGGGCTTCGTCAACAAGACCAAGCGACAGATAGGCTTCGACCAGACGGTGCAGGGCCTCGGCGGTGTGCGAGGTGGTCTGGAAGTCCTCGACCACGACGCGGAACCGGTTGATCGCCGATGCATAGTGATCCCGGCGCAGGTAATACCGCCCGATTTCCATTTCCTTGGCGGCCAGGTGATCAAAGGCCAGATCGAATTTCAGGATTGCGGAATTGGCGTATTCGCTGTCCGGGTACACTTCGATCACGGTGCGCAGCGATTGCAGCGCCTGAAAGGTCAGCCCCTGATCGCGGCCCACTTCGTCGATCTGATCGTAATAGCTGAGCGCAAGCAGATATTGGGCATAGGCCGCGTCTTCGTCGGCGGGATAGAAGTCGATATAGCGCTGTGCAGCGGATCGGCTTTCTTCATAGTTCTGACCGGCATGATAGGAAAACGCCTGCATGATCAGCGACCGCTTGGCCCAGGAGGAATAGGGATACAGGCGTTCGATTTCAGCGAAGTAATATCCCGCGTTCTCTGTCTTTCCGTTGGAAAGCTCGAATTCGCCACGTGCAAAGATCTGCTCTGGTGTATAGGCTTCGAGCGATTGCGTGCGGTCTACGGCGGGTCCGCCACTGCCGCTGCATCCGGCCAGAACGCCTGCCAGAAGAAGAACCCCGATTGCTCTGGCTCCAGACCACTTGCCGATCATGATCGCCCTACCCTCACCATCAAATCCCGGGTGTCACCCACCGATTAAGCCCGGTCTAGCACATTCGTTTCCGGTGCAAAACGCCTTAAAAGCAGTTGACCCGGGCGTTCCCGGTTTTTCACATTCTTTTTTGAGGTCAAGCAGCAGGATGCAGAACGCAGCGGACAGCTCCGTGTTCATGCAACGTGGCGTGTTTCCAAGGGAATTTCCGACCACACCAGGCCCTGGCCCGGCAGGCAGGCGGCCATTTCAGGGCTGCAAACCACCTGTTCAATGGCCCCTGGTGTGTCAAAGGCTGCGCGCAGTAAAGTGTTGGTCAGCGAATGGCCCGCACGCACACCAATGTAATGGCCCAGAATCGGCCCACCGGCCAGCGCCAGATCACCCAGCGCGTCCAGCATCTTGTGACGCACAGCTTCGTCATCGTGCCGGAACCCACCGGGGCTCAGCACCGCTTCGCCATCAACGACCACGGCATTGTCCAGGGTTCCCCCCAATGCCAGCCCTTTGGACCGCATCGCATCGACATCCGCCTGGCGGCAGAATGTCCGGCTGTCGCACAATTCGCGGGCAAAGGCCCCATTGCGCATGTCCAATGTCTTGCTCTGTTCACCGATGGCGGCGTCGGCAAAATCAATGTGGAATTCGATGTTCAGCCGATCACATGGCAGCAGCGTCGCACGGGCATCGCCGTTTTCCACTGTCACCGGTTTGAGAACCCGGTAGGCAACCACCGGAGCCGACTGCAACAGCAGACCGCGTTTCATGATGCCGCGCACAAAGGTGATCGACGATCCGTCCATGATCGGCACTTCGGGGCCATCAATCTGGATCAGCACGTTATGAACGCCACAGCCCGCCAGGGCCGCCATGATATGTTCGACTGTCGAGACGGACACGCCAGCCTCGTTGACCAGGCGGGTACACAGAGGGGTGCGTTCAACCAGATCCCAACGGGCGGGGATCAGTGTTTTGCCCAAAGAGATGTCAGTGCGTTTGAACCAGATGCCATGGCCTTCGGGGGCGGGCGTCAATACCATCCGAACGGGTTTCCCCGTATGCAGGCCGGTGCCTTCAAAAATCACTGAGCTCTTGAGCGTGTTCTGCACAATGTGCCTCATATCCCCATGTCCAGCGACGATGCGCTGTGTTGGCGACAGACCTAATGCGCCCTTAACGCATCCTCAACTCAATCTTTGTAACGGATTGAAACATGACTGTAACAGATCGGCAAAACACCGCTTAGATACCCGTAGTGTGTTGAAATACAATAAAAAAAGGCCACCCGAAGGTGGCCCTTGTTAGCGGTATATGTGACCGGTTCAGTTGGCCTGACGGCGTAGAAAGGCCGGAATTTCGATCCGATCCTGATCCGGACCGGATGCGGCCCGTGGTTGTGCCGCTACGTCATCTTGCTGGACCGGAGGCTGTTGACGCGCTGGGGTGTCCCCGGCGCTGCCGGTCATGCGGTGGATCAACGAATTCAGGCCGCGCCGTGCGCCCCCAACCTGCTGATGCTCCTGATGGTCGGCCTGCTGTTGCGTGGCAACGGTCCGTTGCGGCTGCGTTGGGTTGGCTTTTTGCGCCGCCGCCTGAAGACGCACGATGGCCTCGGCCGATGGCGTACCAGGTGCCGGTGCCTTGGGCGCAACGAAGCGGTCCACGTCATCCTGCATGGTGTCACGCTGCGGTTCAAAGGCCGGCATTTCCGGCTGGTATGCCGGGGGCGGCAGACCGTCGTCGTCCAGAAGTTCCGGCTCTTCAAAGATGTCCTCGGCCTGATCCAGCGCGGCGACTTCTTCGACACCCATGCCTTCGAACAGCGAGGGTTCATGCCCCATGGCTGCGGGCCGGGCGATTGGATCGTCCAGTTCCAGCGGCGCTGCGGCGGCAGGCTGTGCATCTTCGACGCTGACGGTTTTCTTCAGCGGTGCCGACATCGGGCGACGCGGCACAGGGATTTCCGACTGCACTTCGGCGGCGTCGATACCGGTTGCAACAACCGAAACGCGCATCATGCCTTCCATCGCCATGTCCAGCGTGGACCCAACGATGATGTTGGCCTCTGGGTCCACCTCTTCGCGGATGCGGTTGGCGGCTTCGTCCAGTTCGAACAGGGTCAGGTCGTGGGCACCGGTGATGTTGATCAACACGCCCCGTGCGCCGCGCAGGCTGATTTCGTCCAGCAGCGGATTCGCGATGGCCTTTTCGGCGGCCTGAATGGCGCGATCTTCGCCCTCGGCTTCGCCCGTGCCCATCATCGCCTTGCCCATTTCGTCCATCACGGCGCGCACGTCGGCAAAGTCGAGGTTGATCAGGCCCGGACGGACCATCAGATCGGTGACGCCCTTGACGCCCTGATACAGCACGTCATCCGCCATCGAGAAGGCTTCGGTAAAGGTGGTTTTCTCATTCGCCAACCGGAACAGGTTCTGGTTCGGAATGATGATCAGCGTATCGACGACCTTTTGCAGGGCTTCGACCCCGTCTTCGGCCTGCTTCATCCGCTTGTTGCCTTCGAACTGGAACGGCTTGGTCACGACGCCAACCGTCAGAACACCCAATTCGCGGGCGGCCTGCGCGATGATCGGCGCGGCCCCGGTTCCGGTGCCACCGCCCATGCCAGCAGTGATAAAGCACATATGCGCCCCTGCCAGATGGTCGACGATCTGTTCGATGCTTTCTTCGGCGGCGGCAGATCCAACCGACGGGCGGGCACCCGCACCCAGACCTTCGGTGACTTTCACACCCAGCTGCACCCGGCTTTGGGATTTGCTTTGCTGCAGCGCCTGAGCGTCGGTGTTGGCGACGACAAAATCAACGCCATCCAGCTCTTTTTCAATCATGTTATTGACGGCATTGCCGCCTGCCCCGCCGACGCCAAAGACCGTAATTCGGGGTTTCAAGTCTTCTTGTCCGGGCATCGAAAGGTTCAATGTCATGCTCTGTCCGCCTGTGTTTCCGCTTTATGTTGCACCCCTGTCTGAGCAGGGATTTTTCCGTCCTATCCACCTTGACTCTACCGCGCGCGCAGAGTCCCGTCACCCAAAAAAGCGCATTTCCCCACAAAATATGGCATTTTTCTGGACGCGACTCGCGGTATTTCGCCGACCACCGCAGATTTTGCGGAAATCACGAAGGCAGACACAAGACACAGGTTTTCGCCCATCGAACAGGTCCAACGGGGCCGGTGATACCGGTGTTCGATTTGCAATGTTCAGACAGATCCTGCTCGACCTGCGTGCCGCGACTGTGCGTGGCTTGACCTGAATCCTAACACGGCATTTCGCGACCTGCCAGCACAAACCACAAATCGGCCCGCCAGAAATTCATTTCCGCTCTGAACGGTCAAACGGTGCGCCCCATCGGGGGCGGAACCAAGCGGGCGCGCAGGCGCGCGCCCTGGATTACCAATTGTCCTTGAACCATTTCACCGCGCGCCGGAAGGACCGGGCCGGATAGCGATCGACAGGGATTTCGAAGTCCCACCATTCGTCCTGAGGGTGGGCGGCAAACAGGCTGAGCCCCACGGCCGAGGCAAAGGCAGGACCGGTGGCCGATTGTGGCAATCCATGCACGCGCAGCGGCCGCCCCAGGCGGACCTGCTGGCCCAGAATGCGGCTGGCCAATCCGTCCAGCCCCATGATTTGGGATGACCCGCCGGTCAGCACGATCTGCTGGCTGGGCAGATGGTCGAACCCGGCTGCATCCAGGCGCACCCGCACATCTTCGAGGATCTCTTCGACCCGCGGACGCATGATCCCGATCAGTTCCGCCCGGCTGACGGTGCGGCGATCATGTTCCCAATCGCCGGTTTCGCCGCCGATGTCGATCATGTCGCGATCATCCGCGCCAGTGGCGTGCACCCCACCGCAAAATGTCTTGATCCGTTCGGCATTGGCCATTGGCACACCCAGCCCCATGGAAATGTCGCTGGTGATGTGATCTCCGCCCATGCGCACGCTGTCGGCATAGATCATGTGTTTTTTCATGAAGATCGACACGCTGGTCGACCCGCCGCCCAGATCGACACAGGCGGCTCCCAGTTCCTGTTCATCCTCGACCAGCGCCGAAATCCCCGACGCATAGGCCGATGACGCGATCCCGGCCAGTTCCAGATCACAGCGTTTGATGCAATGCACCAGATTGCGCACGGTGGCGGTATCAACGGTCAGCATATGCATGTCGACGGCCAGGTTCTGCCCCAGCTGCCCCCGCGGGTCGGCCAATCCGGATCGGTGGTCCAGCGCAAAATTCACCGGCTGCGCATGCAGCACTTCGCGTTCGGCCCCATAGTCCGGCACGTCACAGGCCGCCAGCACGCGGGCGACTTCGCTTTCGGTGACGACCTGCCCTTCGAGATCGACCTGGGCGTCCAGCCCGTAGGAGCGCGGGTTGGCCCCGGAGAAACAGGCGATCACGTGATCGACGCGCACTTCGGCCATTTTCTGTGCTGCCTGAATCGCGGTGCGAATGGCCCGTTCGGTTTCCTGCATGGCGTTGATTTCGCCGAATTGCACCCCACGCGACCGGGTGGTCGCGGCCCCAACGACGCGAAATCCGGTCTGTCCGGCCAGCGAGCCGATGGAATTGTCTTCGCTCAGCCGTCCGGTGCCATCAAAGCGCAGCACAAGGCAGGCAATTTTGGAACTGCCCACATCCAGAATAGCCACAACACCACGTTGCAACGCCTGACGCCGCATCTGCCGCATCGCCCGCTGAGACTCGTAGAGGTCTGTCATCATCACTGCCCGCTTCCATTCACCTGTCTGATCCGCCACCATTCCTGCACCGCATTTTCGCTCATTCGAATGGTGGGGCGCGCCGCCAGGCGCATATCAACTGCAATTACATCCCGTTCCAAAAGGTCCTGGACCTCGTTCACTGCCAGAACCCGTTCCAGCGCTTCGACGGCGCGTTCGGGTGGCAGCAGGATCCGCTGACCCCGATCCAGCACAAGATCCCAGCGCCGATCACCGATCCGCACCAGACCGCGCATCCGATCCGTCAGCGGGCGGGCCGCAGCGATCAGGCGCAAGGCTTCGGGTACATTTTCATTGGCACCGGTTCCCGCGATCAGCGGCAGGTCAGCGCGCGTCTTGCGATTGGGTAGCCCATCGACACGGTTGCCATCGGTGTCCAGCATTTCAACACCGTCTTCGAAACGCCAGACCACGGCGGGAATGCGCTCTTCGACATTGACCTGCAGAATGCCGCCCGGCCGGATCCGGACCGAAGCATTGCGCACCGGATCCAGATCCACGATCGTGGCCCGGATCTGTTCGACATTCAGATCAAATGAGCTGACCGGGAAATCCAATGGCACCACTTCGCGAATGTCTTCGCTGAGGTTGGGGCCCGCGCCGTCGATCGCCATCATGTTGACCATGAATTCCGGGCGTTCCTGAATGCTGGCGCGCAATTCGGCCACAAACAGGTTCAGCGCATCGCGGCGCTGTTCATTGGCCAGAAAGGCGCTGGTGGCCGCCAGGGTCAGGCAGAACGGGACGCCGATACGCAGCCCCAACCGGATCCCCGGCGTCAACATCCATCGTTGCAGACGATATTTCAGTCGCGATGGTGCGGGATCGCATTTCTGGGGTTCCGGCTCGTGGCGCCGAAAGCTTTTGCCCACACGGGCGATCAGCGATTGCATGAGGCGTCCTCCACCATCCAGGCGCAGAGCTGGCCAAAGGTCATGCCGATTTCACCGGCCTGCTCCGGGGCCAGCGAGGTGGGAGTCATTCCGGGCTGGGTATTGGTTTCCAACAGGATCAGCCCATCGACACCGCGGGTCTCGTCCCAGCGGAAATCCGTGCGGCTGACACCGCGACAACCCAGGGCGCGATGCGCACGCAGGGCGTAATCCATGCACAGGTCATAGATGTCTGCGGGCACGTCTGCGGGCACCACATGCGATGATCCACCGGGTTTATATTTGGCATCATAATCGTACCAGCCGTCCACGATGATCTCTGTCACCGACGCAGCGCCCGGGTCGGTGTCTTCGCCGCCCACCACGGTGGTGGTCAGTTCGCGTCCGGGGGCATAGGTTTCCACCATCACCAGATCGGGCATTTCTGCGGACAGTTTTGGCGGTGCATTGGCGGATTCATGCACGATATAGACGCCGACGCTGGACCCTTCGTTGTTGGGTTTGACCACATAGGGCGGCTCCAGCACGTGACGGGCTGTGGCCTCGTCTCGGGGGGCAATCACGCTGTCGACCACCGGCAGACCTGCGGATTTGAACGCCTCTTTTGAACGCTGTTTGTCCATGGCCAGCGCCGAGGCCAGAACACCGGAATGGGTATAGGGCAGGCCCATCCATTCCAGAATGCCCTGCACACAGCCATCTTCGCCCCAGCGACCATGCAGGGCGTTGAACACGACGTCAGGTTTGATTTCATTCAGACGGGCAACCAGATCCGGACCCGCGTCCAGTTCTGTTACCTCATATCCTTCGCCCCTCAGCGCGGCGGCGCATTCACGCCCGCTGGACAAAGACACCTCGCGTTCAGCCGAGGGTCCGCCCATAAGTACCGCAACTTTGGAGGTGCCGCTGCTCGACTGTCCCACCACAAGTGCCTCAAAAAATTCGGAGCGTTTGCGCCCCTTGTTGTTGGTTCGGACCCGTTTTCGGGCCTCGCTATTTGGTCACAATTCGACCCATTTTATTAAGAACCGGTTAACTGTGTCAGACGCCGCTTCCCGATTCAGAGTCCCCCTATCCAATGAAAGCAGGGACCAAGGTTCAGGAAGTCAGTCGCGCGCCGGTTCACCGATCCGCATGATTTCCCACTCTAGCGTTATGCCGCTTTGCTCGTAAACCTTTTTTCGAACCTCTTCGCCCAAGCCTTCGAGATCTGCGGCAGTTGCGCCACCCGTGTTGATCATAAAGTTCGAATGTTTCTCGCTCATCTGGGCACCACCGCGGCGCGCACCGCGCATGCCCGCATTGTCGATCACCTTCCACGCCTTGAGATCATGCACGTCATCGGCCTGACCCGTTGACGAAAACCCGGCCGGGTTGCGAAAAGTCGATCCGGCGGTCCGATCCTTGGTCGGTTGGGTTTCGTCGCGCTTTTTCAACTGGGCATCCATGCGATCCAGCAAAGTGCCGGATGGGGCGTGGGTGCCCTTCAGCGTGGCCGCGATCAGCACCGCGCCATCCGGCAGGTCGGTCTGGCGATACCGGAAGTTCAGGGCTTTGGCGTCGATTTCAACCAATTCACCCTGACGGGTCACGATGGTGGCGGATTGAAACACATCCACCACATAGCTGCCGTAGCAGCCCGCGTTCATCCGCACCGCACCGCCGATTGCGCCGGGGATGGTGCGCAGGAATGTCAGATCGACGCCGGATTCTGCCGCGCGTTTGGCCACATGCGCATCCAGCGCCGCTGCGCCAGCGGTGACAATGTCACCATCAATTGCAATCTGGTTGAACCCGCGCCCTAGCCGGATCACCACGGCGCGAATACCGCCGTCGCGCACGATCAGGTTGGACCCCACCCCCATGGGAAAGACCTGAATCTCTTCGGGAAGCTGACGCAGAAAGTCCTGCAGATCGGCCACATCCGCCGGCTGAAACAGATAATCCGCCGCGCCCCCAACCCGCATCCACGTCAGATCCGCCAGCGACCGGTTCGGGGTCAGTTTCCCGCGCACCTGCGGCAATGTCTGGGGAAAATCCGTTGTCATGTTGGCGTGCCCTGCGTTCAAATCCCATATGCTCAGGGTCCGTAAAGCACATCCTCAGCGAGATAAAGCCCCATGGATTTGACATGGGGCCGATATGGGGCCGTCTGTCAGCAATCGCTTGCCGATCGTGCGGGCGTTACAGCGTCGGACGTCCCGCCATCGCGCGCCCGCCAAGCGTTCCCAGGATGACTGTAAACAACCCCGGCAGGATTGCCCCGGTCAGCATGACCAACGGAAAGAACGCAGCTTCTTCGCCGCCCTCCGGGATCGCCGCCAGGCGAATGATCGTGGCCAGACCCACCAGGCTGAGCAGACCGGGCAACAGCCACAGCTTGCGGCCTTCGAGGTATTTCCCCGCCAGCAAACCGGCAATGGCCCCGATCAGCAGGGCTGCGATAGGTGTATAGATGAGAGCAGTAACCGAGAGCATGTCCGCCTCCTGAAAGATTAGGAGCGCTGAAAATCGCGCATTTGATGGACAGTGTCATGACTCGCCCGCCGCCGACCTTGACAATTGTCAGGTGCGCGGCGGTTTTGGCGATGGTTTTGAACGCTCAGCTGGGTCAGTCAGATCCGGATTTGTGCCATACGGAATAAAGAACATGGGCCACCGCCCCAACCAGCACCCCGATCCCAAAGGGCGCAACCCCAATCACCACGACCATGCCCGGTCCCATGCCCTCCCAGCCCAACAGCTGCGAGTGAAACAGCAGCACATAGCTGACCGCGACGCACAGCGCCGTGATCAACAGGACGACCAGCCCCCAACCGGCGCGCTTCAACATCACACCACAGGCGCACCCGATACAGACGGCACCAATTGGGAACAGAAATTCAGGCTCCATGCGCGCCCCTAGCTGCGCCGCAGCTGCCCGCGCAGCCAGCGGCTGAGATAGATCACCGGCCAGCGCAGGACGCTCATCCCTGCACATAGCACGGCCAGCCCCCACCAGGGGCCGTTCTGATAGGTCACATATCCCAGGATCGGAATGCCGATGGCGATCAGCACATAGGCACGGCGCCAATGATTGTCCCGGCTGGGCGTCATGGCCAGGATATTTGCAACGACGGCCCAGATACTGGCCAAAATCAGTGATAAGGTCATGGGGTCTCCGTGGGGCTGTCTTGCGAGGTCTTGTGAATGCGCCCGCGCCAGCGGGTCCAGAAATAGCGCAGCGGATGACGAAACATCGACACGAACGCAGCCAGGGCGGCCAAGGCTGCGAGCCAGCCGTGGGCCAGACCCAGCCAGGCAATGACCACCGGAGCCAACGCCAACAGCGCCACCCCCGGAGTATATTGCCGGTGCATCGGCAACATCGCGACACCCGTTGCAGCCAGCACCCACAGGGCAGAGATCAGGACAGCTGCGCTCATATCAGGCTCCTCAACGACATCAACAACGCGGCCAGAGCCAGGACGAAGCCAATCACCGGCACGGCCATATGCACCCGAAACGGAGCATCAGGGAGCCGGCGTTTCTGAAGGATCAGCGCCAGGTTCACCAGAACAAAAACCGACAGGAGGATCGTAGATGTCACTTCGGCCAGCTGCGCCACGGGCACCGTCAGCGCCCCGATGATCACGGCTGCGCCCAACAGGGCCGTGGCCAGAACCGGCGTGCCAAACCGGGGATGCGCGTGGTGAAACATCGACAGTCCCCGATTGCGACGCCCCAATCCGAACAGCACCCGGCTGGCCATGACGATCTGGGCCAACACACCATTCAGGGCGGCAAAGACCGCAATGGCCGACAAAAAGGTTCCCCCCCCGCCCCGTGCGGTCTGCCAGACCAGCGCCAGCGGGCTTTCGGATGCGCCCAGTTGCGCCAGCGGCACCGTGCGCACCGCGGCCCAGGCCACCAAGGCGTAGATGACGGATGTAATAGCCAGCGACAACAGGATGGCCCGTGGCAAGGTGCGGATCGGATTGTCGACCTCTTCGGCCAGATTGACGATATCCTCGAACCCGATAAAGGCAAAAAAGGCCAGCACAGCCCCCAGTGCAACGCCGCTCCAGACCAGATCGGCAGGCTGTGCCCAATCCACGCTGCCCGGTGCCTGCGCCCCGGCCCAGATCACCAATGCCAGCCCGGCGACTTCGATGACGGTCAGGACAGCGGCAAGGGCCAGGCTTTCAAGCACGCCAAAAATTGCGACCAGCGTCAAACCCAGCCCCAGGGCGACAATGGCAAACTGCGAATCAAATCCGGTGGCATGGGTCAGGTAAGCGGCCCCGCCCCGCAACACGGCCCCCGCAGACACGGTGCCTGCGGCCACCACCGCCAGTCCGACCAGCAGGGACAGGGATTGGCTGTTCAGCCCCTGCCCGACATAGGCCGCCTCGCCCGCTGCTTCGGGCAGGCGGGTGGAAAATTCCGCATAAGACAACGCCGTGGGCGCAGCGATCATTCCGGCCAGCAAGAACGACAAGGGGGCCCAGATCCCGGCCTGCCCGGCAATGGTACCGATCAGAACATAGATCCCGGCCCCGACCATGACCCCAACGCCATAGGCCGTGAGCAATCCCGGTCCAATCCGTCGATTCAGTGCTTCCACCATGGTCTTCACACTCCCTCTTCGATCTGGTGCCGTTTTCCGTCACGGAAAACGGGTCGGATTTTGCCCAAAATCCGGCGCCAGATGAAACCGTTACGGTTCTCCTTTCAAACGCTCCGGCAATCCATTGGCCCAGGCGCTGATGGTCCCGGCGCCCAGACAGACCACCATGTCGCCGGGCCGGGCTTCGGCGCGCACCAGTTTTTCCAACCCGTCCTCGTCCAACAGGGCGCTGGCGTGGCGGTGGCCGTGGCGTATCAGCCCGGCGACCAGTGAATCGCGGTCAGCGCCTTTGATCGGCTCTTCGCCTGCGGAAAACACTTCGGCAATGGCGACCACATCGGCTTCGTTGAAACAGGCGCAGAAATCTTCGAACAGATCGTGCAGCCGGGAATAGCGGTGTGGTTGGTGCACGGCGATGACGCGCCCGTCGCAGGCCTGACGCGCCGCACGCAGCACCGCGGCGATTTCCACCGGGTGATGACCGTAGTCGTCAATGATGGTGACGCCGTCGACCTCGCCCACTTTGGTGAACCGGCGATTGACGCCGCCGAAATTGGCCAGAGCCGCGCGGATTTCATCCGCTTTCATGCCCAGATGGCGGGCCACGGCAATGGCCGACAACGCGTTTGACACATTGTGATCTCCGGGCATCGGCAGAGTACAGCCGCTGATCACGATGTCCTCGGCCTGCAAATGCACGTCAAAATGCGCCACGCCGCCCTTGTACGTCAGAGCCACGGCGCGCACATCCGCCTGGGTGTTAAACCCATAAGTGACCACCCGGCGGTCGGTGATCCGACCCACCAGAGCCTGAACTTCGGGGTGGTCGGTACAGCACACCGCCACGCCATAAAACGGCAGGTTGGTCACGAAATCATGGAACCCGTCCCGCAGGGCATCAAAGTCGCCCCAATGTTCCATATGTTCGGGGTCGATATTGGTGACGATGGCGATGGTGGCGGGCAGCCGGTTGAACGAGCCGTCGCTTTCGTCCGCTTCGACCACCATCCATTCGCCCTGTCCCATGCGTGCGTTCGACCCATAGGCATGGATGATGCCGCCATTGATGACGGTGGGGTCAAACCCGCCGGCCACCATCAATTCGGCCATCATGGTGGTTGTGGTGGTTTTGCCGTGGGTGCCGGCAATGGCAATATTGGATTTCAGCCGCATCAATTCGGCCAGCATGTCGGCGCGCCGCACCACCGGCAGGCCGCGATCGCGCGCGCCGTCCAATTCCGGGTTGCCCGGTTTGATCGCCGTGGACACCACGACGACGGCGGCATTTTCAAGGTTCTCGGCCCTTTGTCCGACAAAGATCTGCGCCCCCAGCCCCGCCAGTCGGTCGGTGATCTTGGACGCCTTGAGGTCCGACCCCTGCACCTGGTACCCCAGGTTCAACAGCACCTCGGCAATGCCGGACATGCCGATGCCTCCGATGCCGACAAAATGGATCGGGCCGACGTCACCGGGGAGTTTGGTTGCTGGGGTCATCTGTGATGTTATCCTTGTTCGGCCAGTTGTTCGACCAGACCCACCAGACGATCGGTGGCATCGGGAACGCCGGCGCTGAGGGCGGCAATGGACATCTGGGTGGCCCCTTTGGAGTTTTCCAGAACGGCTGCGATCTGCTCTGTCAGAGAGGCAGAGTCAAGCTTGCTTTCGGGGATCATGATAGCCCCCCCGGCATCCACCAACCCACGGGCGTTGGCGGTTTGGTGATCGCCGGCAGCGGCGGCAAAGGGGATCAGGATCGACGGGCGGCCAATGACGCTGATGTCGGCCACAGACGATGCGCCGGATCGCGAGATCACCAATTGGGCTTCGGACATGCGCGCGGGCACATCGGTGAAAAACGGCTGTACATCAGCCGGAATGCCATGATCGGCGTAAAAGGCGCTGACCCGGTCACCGTCTTCGGGACGGGCCTGATGGCTGACGCGCAGGTGTTGGCGGATCTGATCAGGCAGTGCCGCCAGCGCGGCAGGGACCGTGTCGCTGAGGATCCGGGCCCCTTGGGAGCCGCCCATGACCAGAATGGACATCGGATAATCACCGGGTGGGATATAGGCTGCACCGGCGCGTTCCAGCACCGCCTTGCGCACCGGGTTGCCCACATGTTCCGACAGCACGCCTTCGGGCAGGTCCGTGGGCCAGACGCCACAGGCAACACCCGCAACACGGGTGGCAAACAGCTGGTTCACCCGGCCCAGCACGCCGTTCTGTTCGTGGATCATGCGGGGCAGTTTCAACAGGGTCGCCGCGCCCAGCGCCGGGATCGACGGGTACCCGCCAAAACCGATCACCGCATCGGGGCGGTCCTTGCGCATCTGGTGGGCCATGCTCAGCACACCGGCAGCGATCCGCGGGGCGACCAGCGCCTTGGCCATCAGCCCTCCGCGGGCGAAGGTCGCGCTGGACACTTGGGTGATTTCGGTGGTGTGGGGAAAGCCGCCGGTATAGCGCGCGCCGCGCGCATCCGTGGACAGTTTGACCCGCCAGCCCCGTTTCAGCATTGCCTCGGCCAGAGCCTGGGCCGGGAACATATGTCCGCCCGTGCCCCCTGCCGCCATCAAAAGCAATTTTTGCGCCATAGCCCCCAGGCCCCTTTTCTCAAATCGTCATCCCGCGGGTCGGATCAGCCGCGCCCGCGCAGGTAGTCGGCGATACCGCCCTGTGGACGGGTCCGGGTAAAGGCCAGCAACATGCCCACCGCAATCCCGCCCGCGATCAGCGATGACCCCCCATAGCTGACAAACGGCAGGGTCATGCCTTTGGCCGGGAGCAGCCGTACGGCCACGCCCATGTTGATCATCGCCTGCACACCGAACATCGCGGCCAGGCCCGTGCCCGCCAGACGGGTGAACGGATCGCGTTCGCGCATCAGGCGGAACAGCGATCGCACCACGATCAGCGCGTAGAGCGAAATAATCACCAGAACCAGCACCAGGCCGTATTCCTCGGCCGCCACGGCAATGATGAAATCGGTATGCGCATCAGGCAGTGACCATTTCACTTCGCCCTCGCCCACGCCAACGCCGAACAGTCCACCTTCGCGGATCGCGTTGGTGGCATATCCCAGCTGGGTGGTCGGGTCGACTTCGGGGTTCAGGTAACCGTCGATGCGGCGGGCAAAATGTTCGGAATTGGCATAGGCAAACATGCCGCCCAGCACCACGACCCCGGCCATGGCGACCAGCAACAGCATCGGCGCACCGGCCACAAAATACATCACACCCCAGCCAAACAGCACCAGCGACGCCTGACCAAAGTCAGGCTGCATCACCAGCATCAGCACCACAGTCACACACAGGCCAAAAGACCAGAGTTTACCCGGAGGGCCGTTGATTTCCTGGCTGGCCGCGATCAGCCAAGCCGCCACAACGACAAATCCGGGTTTGAGAAATTCGGACGGCTGCACCGAGGCAAAGCCAAGCGAATACCACCGCATCGCGCCCTTGCCAAAATCAGTGCCAAACACCGGCAAAAGCGCCAAGGCCGCAAACGAAATGACAAAGCCGATCACCGCCAGACGGCGCACCAGCTGTGGCGACATCATCGAGGTCAGCAACATCGCCACCAGCGCCGCACAGCCAAACACGGCCTGACGACTGACATAGTGAAAATTGCCGAACCCGTTGCGTTCCGCCAGCGGCACCGACGCCGCAAGCCCCAGCAACAGGCCCACCGCGAACAACAGCATGACGCAGGTCATCGACCATTTATCAAGCGTCCGCCACCATTTTGGAAGAATAGGTTCTCCGGCCCGCTGGGGAACCGCGCCATACACCATCTCAGTCATGAGATCACCGCCACTATCTGCCTCAAGAAACGTCCCGTTTTCGGGATCTGATCCACGCTGTCGCGCAGGTTGAGGCAAATGTACCGCAAATCCGAGTCTCGCACCAGTCTTTTGACCCAGGCGGTGGCGGTTCCCCGCGCGTGTGCAAAACCGGGCAAAATGTGGTAGGATGGCGGCCTGTTTAGACGTTCTTTTTTTATAAATCACATTTGAGGAGACAGGATATGTCCAGCAATTGGGACTCTTTGGTTCACACCTATGCACAATCCACGATCACGGCACCGGCGTTGAAACTGATCACCCTGGCGCAATGGGCTTTGGAGTCCAATTTCGGACAAAGCGAGCTGGCACAGGAGCATCTGAATTTTGGCGGGCTCAAATTTCGCGCGCGGGTCAATGCGACCCGGCATCTGGCCGACCCTGTCGATTATCAGGCCCATGACGGTTGGGACACCTATTGCCGATTTGGCAGCCATCAGGATTTTATTGACGGGTATTGGGCCTTTGTCAGCAATGGACCGATGTACGACGGCTGGCAGGTCTATGGTGATGATCCGTCGGGGTATATCGGACATCTGCAACGCGGCGGCTATGCACAGGATCCGGATTACCTGGGCAAGATCCTGAACCTGCTGCCCCGGATCCGCACCCAGATCAACGATCTGGGTCACAGCACCCTGCTGGCCAGCGGTGCCCTGCTACCACGGCGCAAGTTCCGTCTGGCCGTTCTGATCGGGCACAACGCAGTCGCCAAAGGGGCCTTTTGCGACCAATTGGCCGTATCCGAATGGATCTATAACCAGCGCGTCTACCGCCATATGGCGGACACGGCACCCGAATATGAAATCGAACCCAAACAGTTCTTTCGCCAAAAGAGCGCCACCTACACCGAAGAGATAGAAACGGCCTATGCGCTGATTGATGCCTGGGGGCCAGATGCCATTCTGGAGCTGCATTTCAACGCCGGAGGTGGGCGAGGCACTGAAACCCTGTATTGGGGCGGGTCGGTCAAGGGCAAGGCGCTGGCCACCGCCCTGCAATCCGCGATGCTGCGCGAATTGGGTCTGAAAAACCGGGGGATCAAGGACCGCAAAACCGGGCGCGGGTCGACCTCTCTGGGGGCTTCGGCCTTTCCAACGGTTTTGACCGAACCCTTCTTTGGCGATTCCGCGGGTGATTGCACGGTTATGGCCGCGGTTGGTGAAGAGGCGCTGGCGCGGGCCTATCTGATTGGTGCCCGCGACGCGATGGAGGGGTTCTGATCCTGTAAAACCCTCTTGCTTTTCTCGCCCTGCTCTGGCTTTGGGAGAGAATGCATTTCGAGACGATCATAATCGGGGCCGGTGCGGCCGGCATGATGTGTGCGGCCCACGCGGGGCGCAGCGTGTTGGTGTTGGATCACGCCAAGGCCCCGGGAGAAAAGATCCGGATTTCTGGCGGTGGGCGCTGTAATTTCACCAACATGTGGGCCGAGCCTGCGAACTATCTGTCCGCCAACCCGCATTTCTGCAAATCGGCGCTGGCGCGGTATACGCAGTGGGATTTTATCGAACTGGTGAACCGCCATGGCATCGCCTGGCATGAAAAGACATTGGGTCAGCTGTTCTGTGATGGATCGGCCAAACAGATCGTCGCCATGCTGTTGGCCGAGATGGACCGGGTCGGTGCCCAGCTGTGGCTGAACTCCAGCGTCGCGGAGCTGCGCAAGACCGACGGCGGGTACTCGCTGGACGTCAACCGGGACGGCGGGCATCGCACCCTGACCTGTCGCAATCTGGTGCTGGCCTCGGGCGGGAAATCCATCCCCAAAATGGGCGCGACCGGGTTTGCCTATGATGTGGCGCGCCAGTTTGGGCTGAATGTGACCGAAACGCGCCCCGGTCTGGTTCCATTTACCTTTTCCGATGCACGGTTCAAACCGCTGTCGGGCACCGCCCTGCCGGTGCGCCTGTCCAATGCGCTGGCATCCTTTGACGAGGCGATGCTGTTCACCCATCGCGGCCTGAGCGGTCCGGCCGTGTTGCAGCTGTCGTCCTATTGGCACGCGGGCGAAGCGATCCGGGTCAACCTGATCCCGGAGCTGGATCTGTTCACCGCCCTGCGGGATCAGCGCCAGACATCGGGGCGCAGGGATCTGAGCACGGAACTGGCCCGCCATCTGCCCGCCCGCCTGGTCGACTTCCTCGCGCCGGAACTGGCGCTCAAGGGGCGGTTGGCGGATCAATCTGATACGGCGTTGCAGACACTATGCGACGGTTTGCGTGACTGGCACCTGACCCCGTCCGGCAGCGAAGGCTATCGCACTGCCGAAGTCACCCTGGGCGGCATCGACACCGACGGGCTGTCGTCCAAAACCATGCAAGCCAAAGCCGTTCCGGGGCTGTTTGTCATCGGCGAGGCGGTGGATGTGACCGGCTGGTTGGGCGGGTACAACTTCCAATGGGCCTGGTCGTCGGCCTATGCCGCAGGCGTGGCAATTGCCAAGGGTGCGGTCTGAACCGCAGCCCGAATGAACGCCCCCCAAAAATCCTGGCGGGGCGGGGTCTTCTGCCCGCCCCTCGGCGCTGTTAGCCGTCGCATCCTTTGACGGTCTGCATCTGCGTCCCCATCCCTTCAACGCCCAGCTCCAGAACGTCACCGGGTTTGAGATAGACCTGCGGCTTCTGCCCCATGCCAACACCGGGTGGGGTTCCGGTGCTGATCACGTCACCGGGCTGCAGGCTCATGAATTGCGAGATATACGAGATCAATTCCGCCACACCAAAGATCATCGTTTCGGTAGAGCCCGCCTGGAATGTTTTTCCATTCACCGACAGCCACAGGTTCAATGCTTGCGGATCGGCGATTTCATCCGGTGTGACCAGCCAGGGGCCGATCGGACCAAAGGTATCGGCGCTTTTGCCCTTGACCCATTGCCCCCCGCGCTCCAGCTGAAAGTCGCGCTCGGACACATCATTGATGACGCAATAGCCCGCCACATGATCCAGCGCTGTGGCCTGATCGACATAGTGCGCCGCGCGCCCGATCACGACACCCAATTCGACCTCCCAATCGGTCCTTTTTGCGCCGCGCGGGATGATGACATCGTCATTTGGCCCGCAAATGGCCGAGGTGGCTTTCATGAACAGGATCGGCTCTGTGGGCACCGGCATTCCCGCTTCGGCCGCATGGTCGGAATAATTCAGTCCGATACAGATGAATTTGCCAACCCCGGCGACACAGGGGCCAATGCGGGTATCTGCGCTCAGTATTGGCAGACTGCGCAGGTCCATCTGCGCAAGCCCGGTCAATGCCGCCGGATCCAGAGCCGCATCGCGCCAATCCGCAACCAGCGCGGACGCATCCCGCAGCTGGCCCTCTGAATCCAGAATGGCCGGTGTCTCTCGTCCCGCGGCCCCAACTCTGAGTAATTTCATCTGTTTTCTCCCATGTGACGCCCGTCCGGCCGGCCGCCAACTCAGCCCAGGCCCAGCCGCGTGGTCACTGCTGCGATAAAATCATCACCGCGCTGTTCAAAATTGTCATATTGGTCAAAACTGGCCGCAGCCGGAGCCAGCACCACGGTGTCCCCTGGCTGTGCGTCGGTGATCGCGCGTTCGACGGCTATGGCCATGGTGGTGCAGACCTCGGCCTCTACATCCAGTTGCATGGCAAACCCGGCCGCTTCGCGCCCGATAACATAGGCTTTGACCACAGTGCCGGTCTGACCCCGAAGCGCGTCCAGCCCGCCTGCCTTTTCCAGCCCGCCACAGATCCAGCGGATGTTCGAAAAGGCGCTCAGCGCCTTGATCGCGCTGTCGACATTGGTGGCCTTGCTGTCATTGACATAGCGCACGCCGTCCTGTTCCGCGATGGTCTGGCTGCGGTGTGGCAGACCCGGATAGCTGGCCAATCCGGTCTCGATCTGGCGCGGGGCCAAACCGAGGGTGCGGGCCGCCGCATAGGCGGCGCAGGCGTTTTGGTGATTGTGAACACCCGGCAGTCCCTGAATGGCACGCAGGTCAATGGAACCCGCCTGGCGCCCCTTGCGATATTCCGACAAAAACCCCTTGCGCACAAAGACATTCCAGCCCGGCCCCGCCAGCTTGCGCGATGCAGAGACCCGGATCACCCGGTCGTCTGTCACCCCTTCGCTGAGCTGCCCGGCCAGAAATGCGCCTTCGTTCTCGTCCACGCCAATCACGGCGCGATCCGGTCCACCTTCGGCAAACAGGCGGCGTTTGGCGGCGAAATAGCCGCCCATGCCTGCGTGGCGGTCCAGATGATCCGGAGACAGGTTGGTGAACACGGCCACATCGGGCGTCAGCGACCGGGCCAGTTCGGTCTGATAGCTGGACAGTTCCAGCACCACCACATCCCCGTCACCGGGCGGGTCGATGTCCAGCACCCCCCGACCGATGTTCCCGGCCAGCTGAGACCTGCGCCCGGCCTGTGTCAGGATGTGCTGAAGCAGCGCAACGGTGGTGGATTTCCCGTTCGACCCCGTGACGGCCACAATCCGCGGCGCGATGTCGAAATTGTTCCAGTCATGGGTCGCGACCGAGCGGAAAAACAGGCCGATGTCATTGTCGACCGGAACGCCCGCGTCCAATGCGGCCCGCACCACCGGATTGGGCGTGGGATAGAGATGCGGAATTCCCGGAGACACGATCAGCGTCGCCACAGTGTCAAAGGCACCGGATTTCATCAGATCCTGACAGGAGAAACCTTCGGCTTCGGCTGTGGCGCGGGCGGCGGGATTGTCATCCCAGCACAGCGGCACAGCCCCCCCTGCGTGCAGGGCGCGCGCTGTGGCCAGCCCTGACCGGCCCAACCCGAGAACTGCCACATTGGCGCCTTCAAATCCTTTGACCGGGATCATTTCGCCGTCCTCACCTGAACTTTTTTCTCTCGCGACACCCTGTACTGGAGAACCCGGAATATGCAAGGGCGCGCCGCGTTTCACCGGTGCCAAGGCGTTTCAAACCGCAAGAAAAAAGCCGCTTCGACGCGGCTTTTTATAGGTCACATGTGGCAGACAGCTTAACGCACTTTCAGCGTGGCCAGACCGATCATCGCCAGGATCAGCGAAATGATCCAGAAGCGGATCACAATGGTTGGTTCCGCCCAGCCCTTTTTCTCATAGTGGTGATGGATCGGAGCCATCAGAAACACGCGTTTGCCTGTCCGTTTGAAATAGAGCACCTGAATGATCACGCTCATCGCTTCGACCACGAACAGACCGCCCACGATGGCCAGCACCAGTTCATGTTTGGTCACCACCGCAATCGCCCCCAGCGCACCCCCCAGGGCCAAAGACCCGGTGTCGCCCATGAACACAGCCGCCGGTGGCGCGTTGTACCACAGGAACCCCAAACCGCCGCCAAACAATGCAGCGGTAAAGATCAGGATCTCTCCGGTGCCGGGCACATAGTGCACATCCAGATATTCGGTAAAATCGACCCGCCCCACCGCATAGGCAATCACGCCCAGGGTCGAGGCCGCAATCATCACCGGCATGATGGCCAGCCCGTCCAACCCATCCGTCAGGTTCACCGCATTGGCCGCGCCAACGATCACGATGACCGAAAACGGGACATAGAACACACCGAGATTGATCAGAGTATCCTTGAAAACAGGCAGCGCCAGCCGGTTCTGCAAGGCGTCCGGGTGATAGGCCGCAGCCCACAAGGCGGCCACGATCCCGATCAGGATCCCCAGCGCGATGCGCAGTTTGCCCGGAACCCCTTTGGTGTTCTGTTTGGACACTTTTGCATAATCATCGGCAAACCCGATAGCTGCATAGGCCAGTGTCACGAACAACACCAGCCAGATGAACGGATTGTCCCACCGCCCCCACAACAAGGTCGCCGTAACCAGCGCCCCCACGATCAGCAACCCGCCCATGGTCGGCGTGCCTGCCTTGGTGAAATGGCCTTCGGGACCGTCGTCGCGGATCGGCTGGCCTTTGCCCTGGCGTTTGCGCAGGACATTGATCAGCGGCCTGCCAAACAGAAAGCCGAACAGCAAGGCCGTCATAAAGGCCCCACCGGCGCGAAAAGTGATATAGCGGAAGAGGTTGAAAAAATCCCCCCCATCCGACAGCTCGGTCAGCCAAAACAGCATGTCAGGTGGCCCCGTTCGGTTCGTGTTGCGTTGCAGAGTGGGGGCCATGGCCCAGATCGCGGATGGCGTCAACAACCCGGGCCAATGCCATCGACAATGACCCCTTGGCCAGCACAATGTCGCCGATTGCGACCTCATTGGCCAGCGTGGCTGCGGCTTGGGCGCTGGTTTCGAACCAGTCACCGCGTTTGTGTTCGGGCAGCGCCGCGTGCATGGCCCGCATCAACGGGCCCACGCAGTGCACCCGGTCAACCCCGGCCAAAGCCGGGTGAACCGCCATGTTTGCATGCAGAGCCATCTCATCAGGGCCCAGTTCCTTCATGTCGCCCAAACAGGCAATGCGCCGTCCCCGCCCCCGGGTTGCGGCCAGCACCTCGAGCGCCGCCCCCATCGAGGTCGGGTTGGCGTTATAGCTGTCATCGAGCAGGATGATCTCGCCGCCCGCGACGGTGATCACTTCGCGGACGCCGCGTCCCTTGACCGGGGACCACAGCGACAGGCTGTGTGCCGCACGCACCGGATCCGCGCCCAGCGCCGTGATACAGGCCAAGGCCCCCAATGCGTTCATGGCAAAATGACGGCCCAAAGACTGGATGTGCAGCGTCACGTCGCCGTCAGGTGTGCGCACCTGCGCCACCGTGGTTTCCCCCTGCAGGTCGGTGGACAGCAACCGATAGTCCCGGGCGTGCTCCCCGAACCAGACAACCGGGACGTCGTGATCGCGCGCCACTGCGCCCAGAATGTCAGCCTGGGCGATATCGCCATTCAGAACCGCCACACCGCCGGGCTCCAGCCCATCAACAATGGCCGCCTTTTCACGCGCAATCCCGGTGATGTCGTCAAACGCCTCCAGATGCACCTCTGCCACCGTCGTGACCAGGGCCACATGGGGACGTGCCTGTTGCGACAAAGGCGCGATTTCGCCGGGGTGATTCATGCCGATTTCGATCACCGCAAATTCGGTGTCGCGCGGCATCCGCGCCAGGGTCAGCGGCACCCCCCAATGATTGTTGTAACTGGCCACAGCCGCATGGGTGCGGCCCTGATCCGACAACATCCGGGCCAGCATCTCCTTGGTCGAGGTTTTGCCCACCGAGCCGGTCACGGCCACGATCCGCGCCGTGCTGCGGGCACGCGACGCGCGGCCCAGCGCCTCGAGTCCGGCCTGAACATCATCGACGATCAACAGCGGCGCATCCGGACCAACGCCATCAGGAACATGAGTCACCAGCGCAGCACCGGCCCCATTGGCCAGCGCCTGGGCGACAAAATCATGCCCGTCGCGCGCGGCCCTGAGCGCCACAAACAGATCGCCGGGTTCAATCGTGCGGGTGTCGATCGACACGCCAGTGACCTGCCAATCCCCCTGCACGCGTCCGCCGGTGGCCTCGGCGGCCTCGGTTGCTGTCCACAACACTGTCATGCAATTCCCCCGTCCAGCGCCGCGACGGCCATGCTGGCCTGTTCCACATCGTCAAAAGGCAGCACATCATCGCCAACGGTCTGCCCGGTTTCATGCCCTTTGCCACAGACCAGCAGCGCGTCGCCCGGTCCCAGCAGATGAATGCCGCGCAGGATCGCTTCGGCGCGGTCGCCGTATTCCTGTGCATTTGGCGCACCGCCCTTGACCGCAGCGCGGATCAGGGCCGGATCCTCGGAGCGCGGGTTGTCGTCGGTGACGATCACCAGATCGGCATTGTCATGCGCGGCCTGCCCCATCAGCGGGCGTTTGGTGGCGTCCCGATCGCCACCGGCCCCGACAATCGCAACCAACCGCCCCAACACATGCGGGCGCATGGCGCGCAGGGCCGTGGCCACCGCGTCAGGCGTATGAGCATAGTCCACAAAGACAGCCGCCCCGTTCTGGCGCGTGGCCGCCAACTGCATGCGCCCCCGAACAGTTGTCAGATGCGGCAGCGTTTCAAAGACCCTTTGGGGGTCTTCGCCGCCAGCGATCACCAATCCGCAGGCCAGCAGCACGTTTTCAGCCTGAAACCCGCCGATCAGATCCAGCCGCGCCTGATAGGGTTTGTCATGCCAGGAGAACCGCAGATCCTGCCCTGTCGCATCATAGCGTTGCGCAATCAGCTTCAGATCACCCATACCGCGCCCGACGCCGATGACTTCCTGACCGCGGGCGGCGGCAATGGCGCGCATTTCGGATCCGCGGGAATCATCCAGGTTGATCACCGCCACGCCATCCTCGGGCAACACCCGGCGGAACAGCCCGGCCTTGGCGGCGAAATAGGCATCAAATGTTTCGTGATAGTCCAGGTGATCCTGGGTGAAATTGGTAAACCCCGCTGCTGCCAGCTGAACCCCGTCCAGACGACGTTGTTCCAGCCCGTGCGACGATGCCTCCATCGCGGCGTGGGTCACACCGTGGGCGGCCGCCTGTGACAGAGCATTATGCAGGGTAATGGGTTCCGGTGTCGTATGGGCCAGCGGGTAGGACCAGGCCCCTTCCACCCCGGTGGTGCCCAGATTGATCGCCTGGTGACCCAGCTCGCTCCAGATCTGGCGCACAAAAGTCGCCACCGAGGTCTTGCCGTTGGTACCGGTCACCGCCACCATGGTTTCGGGCTGAGCGCCGAACCACAACGCCGATGTCATCGCCAACGTCTGGCGTGGGTCTTCGGCAACGACCACGGCCACCGACGATTCGGCCAGCAGGGTTTCGGCAATCTGAGCGCCCGTGGCGTCGGTCAGGATCGCGGTCGCGCCACGATCCAGCGCGGCGGGAATGAATTTGGCCCCATGCACCTGGGTTCCGGGCAAGGCCGCAAACAGAAAGCCGGACTGAACGGCCCGGCTGTCCACGGCGAGCCCGGTGATCATCGGATCCACTCCGCCGCGCGCGGTGAGCGCCAGTTGACTGAGAGGTTTGGGGTCTGTGGTCATATCTGCCCTGCCTTAGTTTGAGGTCAGGGTTATACCAGCCAATTGTCCGGGTTCAACGTGTGGTCTGAGACCCAACAAAGGAGCCACCCGACCGATCATTTCGGCCGCGACCGGCACCGCTGTCCAGCCCGCGCTGCGGCGTTCTTCGCCATAGGCAACCACCGACGGTTCATCCAGCGTCAGGATCAGCACATATTTTGGATCATTGGCCGGGAACATTGCGGCAAAAGTGGCGATGACCTTGCTTTCATAATAGCCGCCATTCGGTTTCGGTTTGTCGGCGGTTCCCGTCTTGCCGCCCACCACATAACCCGGAACTTCGCCAAAGCTGGCTGTGCCCGACGTCACCACCTTGCGCAGCATCAGTTGGGCCGCATGGGCAGCTTCGGTCGACATGATACGCGGGCCGTATTGGGGGCCGGGCTGTTTCAGGATCGTGGGGCTGATATAGTGGCCACCATTGGCAATCGCCGCATACCCAGCGGCCAGATGCATCGGGCTGGTCGAAAGCCCATGCCCGTAAGAGATGGTTACAGTGCTGAGTTCACCCCATTGTTTCGGGAACAAGGGCTGTCCGCCACGGGCTTCGACAATTTCGAACGGCGTGGGGTCAAACATGCCCAGCGAGCCCAAAAAGGCCTTTTGTCGGGTCGCTCCGATTTGCAGGGCCAGACGCCCGGTGCCCCGGTTCGAGCTTTTGACAATGATGTCAGCCACGCTGATCTTGCCATAGTTCTTGTTCTTGAATTCGCCGATGGGATAGCCACCAACCCGCATTGGACCTGATGTGTCTATGATGGTCTCGGAATTCACCAGACCCAGATCCACGGCCTGCGCCGCGGTGAAAATCTTGAAGGTCGAGCCCAGTTCATACACCCCCTGCACGGACCGATTGAACAGCGGGCTGTCGGACTGATCCCCGCTCACCGGAGGGCGCGGCCGTTCGTTGGGGTCAAAATCAGGCAGGCTGACAACCGAAACAACTTCGCCGGTGTGCACATCCATCAACACCGAAGTCGCACCTTTGGCATTCATCAGCTTCATGCCGCCATACAGCACCCGTTCAGCCGCTGCCTGTACGGTCAGATCCAGCGACAATTGCAACGGTTTTGCACCATTGGCCGGGTCGCGCAGATAACCGTCAAACTGCTTTTCGACGCCCGCGACACCAATCACTTCGGCCGCGCTCACGCCTTCCTTGCCAAAACCGGCCCCACCCAGCACATGGGCCGCCAGGCGGCCGTTGGGATAGAGCCGCATTTCACGAGGGCCAAACAACAAACCGGGATCGCCCAGATCATGCACGGCCTGTTTCTGTTCCGGGCTGATGCGTTTCTTGATCCAGACGAATTTCCGCTTGCCGGTGAAATCCTTGAGCAGGCGGTCCTGGTCGAGATCCGGAAAGATCGTCATCAACCCGTCCACAGCCGCCACCGGGTCCACCATCTGGGGCGGCTGGGCATAGAGGCTGAACGTGTCGAAATTGGTCGCCAGGATACGCCCGTCGCGATCCACAATGTCAGCGCGCTGCATGGCGATGGCAGATCCGGCCGCATTGGCAAAGGGTTCGGCCGGTTCAGTCGAGGCCAACATGCCCATCCGCGCCCCGATCACCACAAAGGCGCACAGGAAGAACCCACCCATGACCAACAGTCGCCCTTCGGCGCGTTGGCGTGTCTTGTCCTGCATTTCAGCATGGCGGCGGCGGATATTTTCGCGTTCGATCACGTCGGGGTTTTCCCCCTTTGAACGCGCGTCGAGTATGCGGGCCAAAGGCCGTAGCGGCGTGCGGATCATGGGAACTGCTCCTGCCCGGCTGAATCCATGGTCGATACATCTATCCCGTTTTCGAATTCCAGCTGGGTCTGCGGGTATTCCACTTCGTCCACACGACCGAATTGATCGGGACGCAAAGGCAACAGGCCCAGACGGTCAAAATTGATTTCAGCCAGATCGCGCAATCGGTCCGGGCGATTCAAATAGGCCCATTCGGCACGCAGGACACTGAGTCGGACCTGCGCCTGACCGATCTGGCGCTGCAAGGCGCGGTTTTCCTTGAGCACCTGTTGGGTCGCATAATTTTCACGATACGCCCAGAATGCCAAACCAAACACGGCCAAGGCAGTCAGCACATACAGCAACATTCTCATTTGCGTGCCCCTTTGAGCTGCGGCATGCCAATTTCACGGGCGGTGATGGGAGTGGCGGGGGCCTCGGTCCGGCGACCGACCCGCAGACGGGCAGACCGGGACCGTGGATTTTCCGCCAGTTCCTGTTCATCAGGGCCGACCGACTTGCGGGTGACCAGTTCAAATTGCGACGGGATCACTTCGAGTTCGGGCGCATAGCGGTTGGCCCGTCCCGTTTTGCCCGCGCGATGCTGGAAAAATCGTTTGACCATGCGGTCTTCGATGGAATGAAATGTCACAACGCCCAGCAATCCGCCGGGTTTCAATGCGCGCTCGGCTGCCAATAGACCGTTGAACAGCTCGTCGTATTCGGCATTCACCGCAATTCTCAGCCCCTGAAACGACCGCGTCGCCGGGTGCGATTGCCCCGGTTTCGATCTTGGCAGACAGGATTCAACGATCGACGCCAACTGAAGGGTCGTGGTGATCGGAGCTTCGGTGCGGGCCCGCACGATCGCCTTGGCAATCCGACGCGAAGCGCGCTCTTCTCCAAATGTGAACAGCACATCAGCCAGTTCGACTTCGTCCAGCTCTGCCACCAGATCCGCCGCCGAGGGGCCATCCTGGGACATACGCATGTCCAGCGGGCCATCTCTCATGAATGAAAATCCGCGCTCGGCCAGATCCAGCTGCATGGAGGACACGCCCAGATCCAGAACCACACCGTCCAGATCGCTGGCATAGTCATCCATTTTCGAAAAGACGCCCGCTTGCAGGATCAGCCGATCACCATAGTCACCTGCCCATTTCCGGGCCATGTCAAAGGCCAGCGGATCCCGGTCCACGCCGATAACCTGATCGGCACCTGCCTCTAGCAAGCCGCGCGAATACCCTCCTGCGCCGAATGTTCCGTCCAACCAGCGTCCCGACACCGGTGCCACCGCTGCCAGCAATGGGCGCAGCAGAACGGGAACATGCGGGGCGGATCCGGTTTCAGGGCCAGTCTCCTTACCTGCCGCCATTCCTTACGCGCCTCCTGCGCCATCCAAGAATTGCAAAGGATCAAAATCGTCGGGCAGCTCTTCCAGCCATTCTTCGGCGGCGGCCAGCTCTTCGGATTCATATGTTTCGGGCTTCCAGATCTGGAATGTGTCACCCGCAGCGATAAAAAACGCTTCTTTGTCCAGGTCGATCTTGCCGCGCAGCTTGGTCGGCAGGACCAGGCGCCCGGTTTCATCCACATTGGTGGGAAAGGATTGCCCATGGAACAGGCGCTGCAACATCTTGCGTTCCATCGAACCACGCGGCAGAGCGTCGATTTTGGCGTCGACCTCGTCGATGGCGTCCATGGTATAGCATTCCAGGAATTTGCGGCGGTGATCCCCGTAGACAATCACCAGTTCGGGATTGTCACCGGATTGCCAGTTGGGATCGCCCGCCTCCAGCACACGGCGAAACGAGGCCGGGATAGACACCCTGCCCTTCGTATCCACCTTGTGGTGGCTTTCGCCTCTGAACCTGCGGCCCAAAATCCCTGTCCCTTTTTTTCGCGCCCCCGCGTGTTTATCGTCCCCCAGAAAGGAGAAACGGCGGGTTGATCTGCTGCCACTGATCAACCCGCCGTCCTCGTCCCGCTGAGCGGGGGTTCCGACTGCGCGCGCCACCTGGGGGGATGTCTGCTCGCTCGCGCGCCGGATCTCTTCAAGTCTTGAATGAGGAAGGAGGCCTGTATGAAACCTGCTTTTGTTTTTGTTCGGGGTCTGGAGCCCCTTGATCCGTCTTCATTCGATGTATTAGGGATGCCATGGGAATTCATGGAAATCAACAGAATTTTGCACCGGAATCACTGCAGCACGGGGTAATTCGGCGAACCGACGCTCCAGGCCTCTATGAAAGTCACGCCCAAAAACGCGGAATGTAGACAAAACGACCCAAACACCCACAACATATCGGTTGCGCGCTCCACCTCTGCCTTTGTCCCTCAAATTCCCAAGTTTTTTTGAATTGACCCGATCAAGAAACTTTTGTTCATGGTTCGCCCCATCCAAATTTCATCCGAAACACACCGATCCGTTCGATTTCCCCAAGAATTGGCTCCAAGTGATTCGGAATATTGCCCTGTGCGCCTCATTGCGTCCCATAATTTCCCATACAGCCTCTAGCGTCCCGGATCCGGCCCATAAATTCCCAAACTCCGGATCAGCGTCCGGCCCGGGGTGGCGATCTGACCGCAGCAGGCCGAATGAGCGCGTAAAGGTGTCTCGCCCTAAGGATCGGTCCTAATGTTTGGCCCTAATGTCTGGCTCAACTGTTCTGTCCTGCAGTGCGACTCTGGTGTGCAGCGCAACAGTAGTGGGCAACGGCCTGCCCCGCCTAAATTCCAAAAGGTCAAGCCCATCCGCAGTCACCCATGCAAATGCTGCATAGCAGCAATGCCCACGCAGGGGATTGTGCATCTGCAGCATTTCCCCAGATATAGGGCATAACAAACGACACACATGACGCTGCCCCGCCGCAGCATTCGAAGACCAAGAAGGACTGAGCCCATGGCCATGACATCCGAAATCAGCACCCGCCGTGGCACCCTGACAAGCAACCCTTTGGCCTTTGTCGACACTTTGGTCGCCCGCTTTTCACGGTATGCCATGTTCCGTCGCACCATGAACGAGCTGTCCGCTCTCAGCGACCGCGAGCTGTCCGATCTGGGGTTGAGCCGGTCGCAACTGCGCCGCGTGGCCCATCAGGCCGCATACGAAAACAACTGAATTCAAGGTTAGACCGGGCCTCTTCTCCTCCTCCCTTGGGGCCTGACCTAAGCGGTGGCATCCTCCTCCTCCCTGATGTCACCGCACAAATACCGGCAGCGATGTCGGGCTGAAAGCACCTGGGGTTTCTCCTCCTCCCTACCTCTGGTGTTGAATGAAAACGGCGGCGCCCTCCTCCTCCCTGGCGCCGTCGTTTTTTTATGCCTTCCGGCTCCCCCATTTTCCCGAAACACGCAGCGCAGCTGCGCCTGTCCGATCGCTGTGCGATCGGAAACACTATCCAGCCCTATCGCCGTGCGATCGGAAGCATCTATTCCGTCCGGTCGCATAGCGATCTGACGCACCTGCCCCGTCTAATCGCGCAGCTGCCGGATACATTTCCATTTGGACATATTCAGGCGCTCAGGACCTCCCGCACAAAAGAGGACAAAGCACCAAAGGCAAAACACGGCGGATAAAACACGGCGGATAAAACACGGCGGGCGAAGAAAAGACGGGCAAAAAAGGCCCGGATCGCCTTGCGATCCGGGCCGGTCGGATGCCGCAGGCATCCGACACCGTTCAGAATGGAATATCATCGCTTGAGGACACGAACCGGGCCACCACTTTCTTGGTCCCTGCCTTGTCAAAATCAATCTCCAGCTTGTCACCTTCGATCCCGACCACAGCTCCATAGCCGAATTTCTGGTGGAACACCCGATCCCCCAGGGTAAAGCTCGACACCGCCTCCAGATCAATCACCGTGTTGCGGCTCTCCTTGGGTTGGGACATGCCACGCTGACCGGACCGCGCCTGCAACCGTTTCCAGCCCGGCGAATTATAGCCATCCGCCTTGGCCACGCGCTCTTCGATCCCCCCTCGTGGCTGCGGTGTCTGCGCCGCCGCTCCATATCCGCCGCCGTACAACCCGGGTGGCGTCAGGACCTCGACATGATCCTCGGGCAGTTCATCGACGAATCGAGACGGCAGCTGCGATTGCCATTGGCCGAACACCCGCCGGTTGCCGGCAAATGAAATGGTACAGACCTCTTCGGCTCGGGTGATTCCCACATAGGCCAGCCGGCGCTCTTCCTCGAGCCCCTTTTGCCCGCTTTCATCCATCGACCGTTGGGACGGAAACAACCCGTCCTCCCATCCGGGCAGAAACACCGATGGAAACTCCAACCCCTTGGCCGCGTGCAAGGTCATGATGCTGATCTTTTGATCCGAATCCTGCTTGTCATTGTCCATGACCAGGCTGACATGTTCCAGAAACCCCTGCAGGTTCTCAAAGTTTTCCAGCGCCTTGACCAATTCCTTGAGGTTTTCCAACCGTCCCGGAGCTTCGGGCGACTTGTCGTTCTGCCACATGGTGGTATAGCCGCTTTCGTCCAGAACGATTTCCGCCAGCTCCATATGGGTCATGCCGGCGTCATTCACCAACCGCCCCCAACGGCCCAGATCCTCGACCAATTGGCGCAGGGCACCGCCGCCCTTGCCTTTGATCAACCCGTTGTCCACGGCAATCCGCGCCCCTTCGACCAAAGGCACCGCATGTTCGCGGGCCATCGCCTGAATGGTCTGCTGTGCCTTGTCCCCCAAACCGCGCTTGGGCGTGTTCACAATACGTTCAAACGCCAGATCATCCTCTGGGCTGACCACCTGCCGGAAGTAAGCCATGGCGTCCCGGATCTCCATCCGTTCATAGAACCGCGGCCCACCGATCACGCGATAGGGCAGCCCTATGGTCAGAAACCGATCTTCAAACGCGCGCATCTGATGCGAAGCCCGCACCAGAATAGCCACTTCGTTCAGATCGTACCCGCGCATCCCCCGGGTGCCGCGCTGCATCGATTCGATTTCCTCGCCGATCCAACGCGCCTCTTCCTCACCGTCCCAATGACCGATCAGACGGACCTTCTCGCCCTCTTCTGCCTCGGTCCACAGCTCCTTGCCCAAGCGCCCCTCGTTGCCCCGGATCACATTCGACGCCGCCGCCAGAATATGCGGGGTCGAGCGATAGTTCTGCTCCAGCCGCACCACATGCGCGCCGGGAAAATCCTGTTCGAATCTCAGGATGTTGCCAACCTCGGCCCCGCGCCAGCCATAGATTGACTGATCATCATCCCCGACACAGCAGATGTTCTTATGTCCCGCCGCCAAAAGGCGCAACCACAGGTATTGAGCGATGTTTGTGTCCTGATATTCGTCCACCAGCACATAGCGGAACCAGCGCTGGTATTGCCCCAACACATCCGGGTGGGTCTGAAAGATCGTCACAACATGCAACAGCAGGTCGCCAAAATCCGTTGCATTCAGATCCTTCAGGCGTTGCTGGTACCGGGCATAAAGCTCGATGCCGCGATGATTAAAAGCGCCCGACTCGGCCACCGGCACCTTGCCCGGAGTCAGGGCACGGTTCTTCCAGTCATCAATAATCCCGGCCAGCATGCGTGCGGGCCACCGTTTATCATCAATGTTTTCCGCCCGGATCAGCTGTTTCAGCAACCGAATCTGATCATCGGTATCCAGAATGGTAAAATTCGACTTGAGCCCCGCCAACTCGGCATGGCGGCGCAGCAGTTTCACACAGATCGAATGAAAGGTGCCCAGCCATGGCATCCCCTCGATCGACTGCCCCAGCATGCGCCCGACCCGTTCTTTCATCTCGCGCGCGGCCTTGTTGGTGAAGGTCACTGCCAGAATCTCGTTCGGACGCGCCCGGCCTGTGTTCAACAAATGCACAATCCGCGCGGTCAGCGCCTTGGTCTTGCCCGTGCCCGCTCCGGCCAACATCAGCACAGGACCGTCCATCCGCTCCACAGCATCCCGCTGGGCCGGGTTCAAATCATCCAAATACGGCACCGGCCGGGCCGCCATGGCCCGGGCCGACAGGGAGGCGCCTTCGAAGGCGTCCATTTCGTCAAAACTGCTCATGGCCGCGATCCTAACCTGACTGCCCGCACAACGAAAGAGGTGTTCGCGCAATGTTCTGCAGGGTTTATTGCACCCATGTCCCAAAGCGGCGCGACACAGACTATGTTGCGTCGCCTGACCACAGGCGCGGAGGCACCGACCACAGGTCGGGGGCGACAGATCCGGTGCGCGGCACGCGCGCCTTTTGGCAGCGGGGCCAAAGAGGGCGACGCAAGGCTGGACTTTCCCGTCGGCACCATCACAAATATCCCTCATGGATTTACATGCGCACTACCCTTCGCTTCACGACCTCAAAATCCGCGCCAAACGGCGCCTGCCAAAGTTCGTTTGGGACTATCTGGACAGCGGCACCGGGATCGAGGCCGCAAAGGCGCGCAATCGCAACGGGCTGGACGCTTGGGGGTTTGTTCCCTCGATCCTGCATGGGCCACTGGATGTCGATCTGGGGATCGATCTGTTTGGGACCCGCTGTCCCCTCCCCTTTGGTATGGCCCCCGTGGGGATGTCCGGCCTGATCTGGCCCGACGCCGAAGGACATCTGGCTCGGGCCGCGGCGACCGCTGATATTCCTTATACTCTGTCCACCGTTGCCAGCCAAAGCCCCGAGGATCTGGCCCCTCACCTGGGGTCCAACGCCTGGTTCCAACTCTACCCGCCCAAGGACCCGGACATTCGACAGGACTTGTTGGACCGCGCCCGCGCCGCGGGGTTCAAAACCCTGGTCTTGACCGTTGATGTGCCCGTCGCATCCCGCCGCGAACGTCAGGTGCGCAGTGGATTGACCCAACCGCCCAGGTTGACCCCACGCCTGATGGCGCAGGTGGCCCTGCGCCCCGGTTGGGCCCTGGGCATGGCCCGGCGTGGAATGCCCAACATGCGCACCCTGGACAAATACATAACCCAGGACCTGAGCGGCCTGCCGCCAACGGCGCATATCGGCTATTTGCTGCGCACCTCTCCGGATTGGGGCTATGTCGAATGGCTGCGTGACCATTGGGATGGCCCGTTTGTGATCAAGGGCGTGATGCGCCCCGAAGATGCCGAGGCGCTGGACCGGATCGGCATCGACGGGCTGTGGGTGTCAAATCACGCAGGCCGCCAGTTCGATGGCAGCCCTGCCGCCATCGATGCCTTGCCTCTCATCCGCGCTGTCACAAAACGGCCGATTGTCTTTGACAGCGGGATCGAAGGCGGGCTCGACATCCTGCGTGCTCTGGCACTGGGGGCTGATTTCATCATGTTGGGGCGGGCCTATCACTATGCTCTTGCGGCCTTGGGACCGCACGGTCCAACCCATCTGACAGAGATTCTGCAGCGCGACCTGGAGGCCAACATGGGGCAAATGGGGTGTTCGGTTCTGACGGCATTGCCAACGCCCATCCGGGTGACCCCGGGGCATTTGTGACGCGGCGTCACAAAAATTGACGGATTTGCGCCGCATGAGAGCGCAATCATGCCGGTTCTACCCAGAACTACGGGTATACGACACGGTAGAAACCGCCTAACACTCCGTCCCAACTTCACGACCCAGAGGGTGACATGACCGACTTCAAAAAGATCCTGATCGCGAACCGCGGTGAAATTGCCATTCGTGTGATGCGTGCAGCCAATGAAATGGGCAAGCGCACGGTTGCGATTTTTGCCGAAGAGGACAAGCTGGGCTTGCACCGCTTCAAGGCGGATGAGGCCTATCGCATTGGTGAAGGCATGGGCCCTGTTGCCGCCTATCTGAGCATTGACGAGATCATTCGAGTGGCCAAGGAGAGCGGCGCGGATGCAATCCACCCCGGTTACGGGCTGTTGTCGGAGAACCCGGATTTCGTCGATGCCTGTGCGCGCAACGGCATCACCTTTATCGGTCCCAAGGCCGAAACCATGCGCGCCCTGGGTGACAAGGCCAGCGCGCGGCGCGTGGCGATTGAAGCCGAGGTCCCGGTGATCCCCGCGACCGAGGTGCTGGGCGATGACATGGCCGCGATCAAGACGCAGGCCGCCGAGATCGGTTACCCGCTGATGCTGAAAGCCTCCTGGGGCGGCGGCGGACGCGGCATGCGTCCGATCCTGTCCGAGGCTGAGCTGGAAGAGAAGGTTCTGGAAGGGCGCCGCGAAGCCGAAGCCGCATTCGGCAATGGCGAAGGCTATCTGGAAAAGATGATCACCCGTGCGCGTCACGTCGAGGTGCAGATTCTGGGCGACAAACACGGGCAGATCTATCACCTGTTTGAACGTGATTGTTCGGTGCAGCGACGCAACCAAAAAGTGGTCGAACGCGCGCCCGCACCATACCTGAGCGAAGAGCAACGCGCCGAGGTCTGCGAACTGGGTCGCAAGATCTGTGCCCATGTGGGCTATGAATGTGCCGGAACCGTTGAATTCCTGATGGATATGAACACCGGCACCTTCCACTTTATCGAGGTGAACCCGCGGGTGCAGGTGGAACACACCGTCACCGAGGAAGTCACCGGCATCGACATCGTGCAGGCGCAGATCCTGATCGCCGAAGGCAAGACCATTTCCGAGGCCACCGGCAAGGACAGCCAGGACGACGTGCGTCTGAATGGCCACGCGCTGCAGACCCGGATCACCACCGAGGATCCGCAGAACAATTTCATCCCCGACTATGGCCGCATCACCGCGTTCCGCGAAGCCACCGGCATGGGCATCCGTCTGGACGGCGGCACCGCCTATTCCGGCGGCGTGATCACGCGCTACTACGATTCGCTCTTGGTCAAGGTCACGGCCCACGCCCAGACCCCGGAAAAGGCGATTGCCCGGATGGACCGCGCGCTGCGTGAATTCCGTATTCGCGGTGTCAGCACCAACATCGCCTTCGTCGAGAACCTGCTGAAGCACCCGATCTTCCTGAGCAATGAATACACCACCAAATTCATCGACGAGACGGCGGATCTGTTCCAGTTCGCACGTCGCCGCGACCGCGGTACCAAGGTTCTGAACTATATCGCCGACATCAGCGTCAACGGTCACCCGGAAACCACCGACCGCGCTGCACCTGCCACCGATCTGCGCGAACCGCGCGCACCCCAGGTCGATCCCGGCTTTGCCCCCTATGGCACCCGCAATCTGCTGGAGCAAAAGGGTCCAAAGGCAGTTGCCGACTGGATGAAGGCCCAGCGTCAGCTGCTGTTGACCGACACCACCATGCGCGACGGGCATCAGTCGCTGTTGGCGACCCGGATGCGGTCGATCGACATGATCAAGGTGGCCCCCGCCTATGCCGCCAACCTGCCCCAACTGTTCTCTGTTGAATGCTGGGGGGGCGCGACATTCGACGTGGCCTATCGTTTCTTGCAGGAATGCCCCTGGCAGCGTCTGCGCGATCTGCGCGAAGCCATGCCCAATGTGATGACCCAGATGTTGCTGCGTGCGTCCAATGGCGTTGGCTATACCAATTATCCCGACAATGTGGTGCAGGAATTCGTGCGCCAAGCCGCCAGCACCGGTGTTGACGTGTTCCGCGTCTTTGACAGCCTGAACTGGGTCGAAAACATGCGCGTCGCCATGGATGCGGTGGTGGATGCGGGCAAGGTCTGTGAAGGCACCATCTGCTATACCGGTGATATTCTGGACCCGAACCGCGCCAAATATGACCTGAAGTACTATGTCGGCATGGCCAAGGAACTGGAGGCCGCAGGTGCCCATGTTCTGGGTCTGAAAGACATGGCAGGTCTGTTGAAACCGGCCTCGGCCAAGGTGCTGGTCAAGGCGCTGAAGGAACAGGTTGGCCTGCCAATCCACTTCCACACCCATGACACCTCCGGCATCGCGGGTGCGACCATTCTGGCCGCTGCCGACGCAGGCGTGGATGCCGTGGATGTCGCCATGGATGCGTTCAGCGGCGGCACATCGCAGCCTTGCCTCGGCTCGATCGTCGAAGGGTTGCGCAATACCGACCGCGACACCGGTATCGACATCACAAAAGTGCGTGAAATCTCGGACTATTGGGAAGGTGTGCGGGCACAGTATGTGGCGTTCGAAAGCGGTTTGGCGGCCCCTGCCTCCGAAGTCTATCTGCACGAAATGCCCGGCGGTCAGTTCACCAACCTCAAGGCGCAGGCGCGTTCGCTGGGGCTGGAAGAGAAATGGTCGGACGTTGCCCAGACCTATGCCGACGTCAACCAGATGTTCGGTGATATCGTCAAGGTGACGCCATCCTCCAAAGTTGTAGGCGACATGGCGCTGATGATGGTGTCTCAGGGCCTGACCCGTGCCGAGGTCGAAGACCCCGCCACCGACGTGGCATTCCCGGATTCGGTCATCGACATGATGCGCGGCAATCTGGGCCAGCCTCCCGGTGGTTTCCCTGCTGCCATCATCAACAAGGTGCTCAAGGACGAAGCCCCCAATCTGACCCGCCCCGGTGCCCACTTGGAACCCGTGGACCTGGAAGCGGCCCGCGCCGAACTGTCCGCCGAGCTGGAAGGCAAGCCGGTCGATGATGAGGATCTGAACGGATACCTGATGTACCCCAAGGTGTTCCTGGATTACATGGGGCGTCACCGCACCTATGGTCCGGTGCGGTCCCTGCCAACGCGCACCTTCTTTTACGGGATGGAACCGGGCGAAGAGATCACCGCCGAAATCGACCCCGGCAAGACGCTGGAAATCCGCCTGCAGGCGATTGGCGAAACGGACGACAACGGCGAGGTCAAAGTGTTCTTTGAACTCAACGGTCAACCCCGCGTGATCCGGGTGCCCAACCGGTTGGTGAAATCCACCACTGCACAGCGCCCCAAGGCGGAATTGGGCAACCCCAACCACATCGGTGCCCCGATGCCCGGCGTTGTCGCCACCGTCGCCGTTTTGAGCGGCCAGGACGTCAAGGAAGGCGACCTGCTGTTGACCATCGAAGCCATGAAAATGGAAACCGGCATCCACGCCGAGCGAGACGCAACAGTCAAAGCACTCCACGTCCAGCCCGGCGGCCAAATCGACGCCAAGGATCTGTTGGTCGAATTGGAGTAAGCCCCCTCACGGGCCGACCCCGTCGTACCGTGAGAGATGTGCCCATGGGTACACATGCTCGGACATCCTTCACCTGCCGCAGATCCTGCGGCAGGTGTTTTTTTGGGCGGCTTTACCTGCGCACGCCGGACCAGTCCGCGACCCGGTTGGCATGACGGCGTTCCCAAATGCCCTGCCCCAACCTGTCGAGCCACCCAGGAATGGGTCCCGCCCCCCTATCAATCATCTTGACCAAATCCCGATGCCGGGGATCTGGGTATGGCCCTGACCTGCTACGCAGCGGTGTGCTCGCATCGGTCTGCCCGGTGGCCCCACGGGCATCCTTCTTTCTGAGAGGTGTCGCGTTCTGCGAGCGCTGCATCGAATTCAAGGGCGAGCATTCCGGACCACCCCCGCGCCGTTCGCCTTACAGGCCATGTTTCCCGACCGTCAGCTGTTGTGCGCCTGTGGTGCAGGCACCGAACGCTTGCAGGCCTCTGGCATCAAATGGCGCGCAATTGGCTCTTGCATCCAGAGGTCGGCACATGACCGCCCCAGGTCTGTTTGCCTCAACTGATATGGTCCTCACCCGGCACCCAACCGGCCAGCGCAGGGCGTTCTACCTGGTTCTGGCCCGGCATTGGATTAAACGGCGGGATGCTGCGATCCGTTGGGGGCGTGTGCCGGTTGGCCCGGATGGGACCAAGCAAATGGTACCTGGGCACCCAATCTGATCGGATCGCGCACGCCGGACATATAACTGTCGCGGCCTCTGGCCCAGAGACCTGTCTCTAAAGGTCGACGGATTTTGGTAGGATGACGGTCCCACGTTCCCGAACCACAGGGATCCCCAAACCACTGGGATCCGCAAACCAATGGGATCAGCAAAACCAGCTCCCCCTCAAAAACAAAGGACCAGCCAACGGACGCTATTGCAGCACCGGCTGACCGTGCTACCCATAACCGTGATCCGCTTTTGACCTTCCGATTCCAACATTCAGGACAATTTCATGTTTCCCATCACATCTCTGTATGCAGGCCTGCTGGCAGTTCTTCTGGTCGGGTTGTCCGCCAAAGTGATCATGGGGCGTCGCCGTGCCAGGGCGCTGATCGGTGACATGGGCGACAAAGCGCTCTTTCAGGCGATCCGCGTACACGGCAATTTCACCGAGTACACGCCCTTTGCCCTGCTCCTGATCGCACTGTGCGAAGGGCAAGGAGCCCCAACCTGGTCGTTGCACCTCTTGGGATCAGCCCTGGTGATTGGACGGGTCTTGCACGTTCTGGGATTCGGTCGGGACCCTCAAATCATCGTGCTGCGCCAGATCGGCATGGTGTCAACATTTGCCGTGCTTGTGCTGGCGGGTGTGGGTTTGATCATCCAGGCGTTGGTCTGATCCAGAACATCACGCTTTAACCGCTGGGTATGTACAGGGGACGATGGGTCCAACGCATACCCCCTGCCTGCCCCATCCGTATCTCTGCCACCCAGATATGATGCCATGGCCATTGCCGCGATCAAAGTCACCATGCGAAGCTGTTCTCCCCTGGCCATCCGTTTTCTCCCTGTCTGAAACGATCCTTAGGGTCTTGAACGCAGGACCGGGTTTTCTCCGTCGCTCATTCCCGCTGTTTTTTCGCGTGACCCGGATTTTTTTGCCCCTCCGCTGTCTTTTTCACTTGCAGCGCTGCGAGGGAATGAATATCTCCGCCTCACCAACCGGATGCGGGCGTAGCTCAGGGGTAGAGCATAACCTTGCCAAGGTTAGGGTCGGGCGTTCGAATCGCCTCGCCCGCTCCAGTTGGTCTAAAACAAGCCGCCTTCGGGCGGTTTTTTTGTGTCGTGTGCGTTGCAACTCTCTGAGAATGCACTGGAAATCACATTACAGCGGCTCCCCAAAAAACTTGTTCCATTCTCTCGATTTCTCTTGCGCCCCGGTTCCGGATTGCCTAAAGAACCGCACACACAGTGGCCCGTTCGTCTATCGGTTAGGACGCCAGGTTTTCAACCTGGAAAGAGGGGTTCGATTCCCCTACGGGCTGCCACTTCTCCCCTGAACAACCCTATTTTGTTGAGCTTCCGACCTGGAAGGCTTCGGCGTTTTTTTTCGCCGTGGGACACCTGACCTTCAGTCGGCATTCTTCCGACGCTTCGCTGCATAGAGTGCAAACCGCGCTCGCTCGGCGCTTTTCGTGTATGTTGCCGCAGGTTTCTGGTCGCTGCGCGACAGCGCGGACATCACGGCATAGATGCCTCCCCATCGCCGCGGCAATGGCAAAGCAGACCGTCAGCACCAGATTGGGTGGCAGGAGTGCCGACAGAGCCGGGCATCAGAAGATTTCGCCGCGCAGAACGGCATCGTCGGAAGGTTGCAAGAGGATGGTATTGCCCGCCGCACAGGGCACACCCATGGTCAGGGTTTCGGATTTGAAGCCGGCGATCTAGGCAAAGTCGTCATAGTCGATTTGGCCTTTGTTCACTTCCAAGTCCCTGTTGGACGCAACACCGGATATTGCGGCGACACCACGCCGAACGACAGCGGTGAACAACTCCTGATCAGCCTGCAGCGCAGGAAAAGACCCGAGAGGTTGACGGGCACACCCACCTCATACCCCATTGATCTTTAGCATGGCCTGCTACCGGACACGTGGGACGCTTGGCGCAATATTTTATTGGGAGTTCTGACCAACACGGGTAGCCCATACGGGCTGCCACTTTCTCGACATTTGCTGAAAAACGTCTGCGAGCCTGAACCAAAGCCAGTTTCTTTTGCCACAGACACCAAGCCCCTCTCCTCAAAAGCTTTGATCACAGAACGGTTCGCAAGGTCAGAGGGTTGGCCTATGAGACGACCTGGAAACCCTTGCGACATCTCCGGTCCTGTTGACCGATTGACAGGTCTTCAGGCTCCATGATCTGATCGAACAACCGGGGCGCATGGGGCGCGCCGCCTCCGGCCCACACGCGGGGCAAAAGCCACAGCTGGGCGGCAGCGCAGTCGCTGAAACAACGGGCACCACCTGGCGCTGACACTCCTTTTTACGCTCGCTTCCGCTGGGCAAAAAATTCTGACAGGAATTGTGTTTTTTCTCTTGCGGGCGTCGCGCAGAATTACTATTCAGCGCCTCACCAACCGGATGCGGGCGTAGCTCAGGGGTAGAGCATAACCTTGCCAAGGTTAGGGTCGGGCGTTCGAATCGCCTCGCCCGCTCCAGTTGGTCTAAAACAAGCCGCCTTTGGGTGGCTTTTTTTGTGGTCCGGCTATTTCGCGCCCCTGACGACTGACCACATAAAAGCCCAAGCAAAAATCCACCGGGGACACCCGGCGCGCATTTGATCAAATTCCTTTGACGCCACCAGAAAAACCGGCCAAGGTTCGCGCTGAACCAATGTTTTTTTGCCCGGCACCGCCAAATCCTCAGGAGTTTGCAATGGCCCCCGTGATCTATCCGACAACCAATCTGACCGCGACCGAACAGCTGTGTCTGGACCGCGGCGAAGGCATCTATGTCTTTGACACCGACGGCAACCGTTACATCGAAGGACTGGCCGGCCTGTGGTGTACGTCGCTGGGCTATTCCAACCAGGAACTGGTCGATGCAATCGCGGGTCAACTGGGCAAGCTGCCCTTTACCCATATGTTTGGTGGCAAGACACACGAACCAGCGATGGAACTGGCCAACAGGTTGGCTGACATGGTGCCGATCGAAGATCCCTATTTCTTCTTTGGCAACTCCGGATCGGACGCCAATGATTCCCACATCAAGATGCTGCGGTATTATTTCAACGCCATTGGAAAACCGCAAAAACGCAAGATCATCACGCGGGATCGTGGATATCACGGGGTCACGGTTGCCGCCGGGGCGTTGACCTCGCTGCCTGCGAATCTTGCCCATTTCGATGCACCGGTCGAAGCGCTGGACATCCTGCGCACCGCTTCCCCCCATTACTATACGGGCCGCCAGGGCAATGAGACCGAAACCCAATTCGTTGATCGCATCCTGGATGAGCTGAAACAGCAGATCCTTTCCGAAGGCCCCGACACGATCGCGGCCATGATCGTCGAACCGATCACCGGTGCCTCGGGTGTGATCGTTCCACCAGAGGGTTACTATGAAAAACTGCAGGACCTGCTGCGCCAGCACGACATTCTGGTCTGGTCAGACGAAGTCATTTGTGGATTTGGTCGCACTGGTAACGATTTTGGTGCCACCACGATGGGCATCAAACCCGATCTGATGACCTTTGCCAAACAACTCAGCTCCGCCTATTTCCCGATCTCGGCAGCCGTAATTCCGGGCTGGATGTACGAAGCCATGATCGAACCGTCAAACCAGGTCGGCGTGTTTGGGCATGGCTACACCTATTCCGGCCACCCGGCGGCCTGCGCCGCCGCGCTGAAAACACTGGAAATCTACGAGCGCGACAAGATCTTTGAACATGCAGCGACGGTTGGCGACTACCTGCAGGCCCAACTGCGTGAGCGTTTCAGCGATCATCCCCTGGTGGGAGAAGTCCGCGGCAAAGGGCTGATCGCGGCGCTTGAACTGGTGGCGAACAAGACCACCGGTCAGGGATTCGATGGGGCCGTTGCCGGTGGCTTTGCAATGAAAGCCTGTGAACGCAACGGGCTGATCCTGCGTGCGGTTGCGGGCAATTCCGTGGCGTTGTGCCCGCCGCTGATCATCACGCAATCGCAGGTGGATGACATGCTCGACAGTCTGAGCAAAGGGCTGGAGGAAACCTGGGACCACGTCAGGGCCGAAGGTCTGGTTGCCTGACACCAGCAAGCTACTGCGAGAAACTGCCTCGCGCTCCGGGATATTTTTCACCAGACGATCAGGGGATCCGTTCTTCATCTGGCACTAAATATCCCGGGGGAGCAGCCAATGGCTGCGGGGGCAGAGCCCCCTTCTGCAATGCTGTGTCAGAACACCTTGAACGTCATCGTCGTCAGCGACCGCTCGATGTCCGCAATTACCAGAAGGTTTTCGTTGATAAACTTGCCGACATCTTCGCCGGCCGGAATATACAGCTTCATCAGCAGGTCGAATTCGCCACTGGTCGAATACAACTCGGAATGGATCTCGCGCAGCGCAATGTCCTCGGCCACCTTGTAGGTAGAGCCGGGTTTGCAGCGAATCTGAATGAATACACAGGTCGACATGCGGGGCCTCTGGGGGTTGTGGGTGTTGAAGTTTCAGCGCCAAGCTGACACGCGCGGCCCCTGGGCGCAATCCCTCGGGAGCCGCGCGCACGGTTTGCCGGCCGGTCCCAGGGCAACAGATGGCCGCAGACACACGGCGCGGGCTTGGCCTGTCCCGCGCCACCGCCTATAAGCACCCTGCACTCTCTTTCGCGTGCCCCAAAAAGGAAAACCGTTCATGCGCACAGCCAAGGTCAGCCGCAGCACTGCAGAAACCGAGATCACCGTTGAAATCAACCTCGACGGCACCGGATCATATGACAATCAGACCGGCGTCGGTTTTTTTGACCATATGCTGGATCAGCTGTCGCGCCATTCGCTGATCGACATGACCATTCGCGCCAAAGGCGATTACCATATCGACGATCACCATACCGTTGAAGACACAGGTATCGCATTGGGACAGGCCCTGAGCCAGGCGCTGGGGGACAAAAAGGGCATCAACCGGTATGGGGCCTGCCACCTGCCGATGGATGACGCCCAGGTGCGGTGTGCGTTGGATCTGTCCGCCCGTCCCTATCTGATCTGGAACATGGAAATCCCAACCCAAAAGATCGGTACCTTTGACACCGAACTGGTCCGCGAATTCTTTACCGCCCTGGCCACCCATGGCGGCATTACCCTGCATGTCGACCAGTTGCATGGGTTCAACAGCCACCACATTGTCGAAGCCGGGTTCAAGGCCGTGGCCCGTGCCCTGCGCGTCGCGGTTGAAACCGACCCGCGCAAGGCAGATGCGATTCCATCGACCAAAGGCGCGCTGTAACAACAAATTCCGGGGATGGCTTTCCCATCCTTACGCCCCCAAAGGCTGACTGGCGCGATCGCGCGCCAGCAGCCATTCACCGATCAGCAGGTTCGGCACCCAGCACAGCCAGGCAATCGCGGGATAGCTGGCGTCAAACCCGACGGTTGCCATACCCACCGGAAGGTACAGGCGCAATGTGACCGCTGCCAATGTCAACGCAGCCGAACGGATCATCCATATCCGGTGCAGAGCGATACGGCGACGCATGGCATACCAGACCGCCGCTCCCGTTGTGGTCAACCACAGCGCCGACAGGCCCAGAAAGCCCGCCGCAGCCACAGGCCCCGCGCTGGTTGTCAGGGCCAGAACAACTCCTGCTCCGCCCGCAATCAGAATTGACGCGACATACACCCGCCCCAGCCATCGGTGCACCATGTGGTATCGCGCGCGCAGACGTTGGGAGAACTGCAACGGCAACAGAGCCAAGGCAATGGGTGCGAACCCGATATGAGCATATAGCGCCAATGGGCGATCCCGCGCGTGATGAACCATTGCGGGCATGACCAAATCTATCTGTGCCACCAAAAATCGAAACGATGCCAGGGCCACCAATACGGCCAGCACCCATATGAACATGGACAACCACCGAACCCGATTTGGTGCCAGTGCGCGATGAGAGAGTGAAACCATGGGGGACCTTCCTGGCGTTACTTGACAGTGTAAAGTTGCCATCACGTTACCTGCGAACTTGACATTGTCAAGGAGATCCTCAACATGCGTCCCATGTCACGCACAGCCCCCCGCTCCACCCATCATCACGGCAACCTGCGTCAGGCGCTGATTCAGGCAGGCATCGACCTCTTGGAGGAAGGCGGAATCTCTGCGTTGACCCTGCGCAAATGCGCCGTGCGCGCCGGCGTTTCACATGCCGCGCCAGCGCATCACTTCGACGGGTTGTCCGGGCTGAAATCCGCCATTGCCGAAGAGGCATTCGAGCGGTTTTCAACCTACCTGCAAACGGCGCGGGACGCGGGCGAGCAAACCGACGCTGGGCGGCTCAGATCCGTTTGCCGTGGCTATCTGCAATTCGGAATCGACCACTCGGGTATTCTGAATGTCATTTTTGGGCAACTTGGATTGGCCAGTCTGAAACCCGGAAATCGGGAAACGGCGCATGCCTATCTGATTTTGCGCGGCGTCTGCGCCCCGTTTGTCACCGCACCTATGGACCCTCGGGTTGTCGAAATCCGGGTCTGGTCGCTGATCCATGGGTTCACTCTTTTGGCCATGTCTGGTGAATTCAACGACGCGGATCGCTCTCTGGACATGGACCTGTTTGACGCGGTCATGGATGTCCTGCCGCAAATCGCCACGCCCAACGCCTCTTGACCCGGTCGGCGTTTGGCGTCACTTCGGACCCCGCACGACACGAAGGACACAGGGCCATGCTGACAGCCATCATCGACTATGAATCCGGCAATCTGCATTCCGCTGAAAAGGCGTTTCAGCGCATGGCGCGCGAGATGGACGCCGGCGACGTCGTCGTGACCTCTGATGCCGATGTCGTGGCGCGGGCCGACCGGCTGGTTCTGCCGGGCGACGGGGCATTTCCGGCCTGTGCCGCCGAATTACGAGGCCACAAGGGCATTTATGACGCCATGGTCGAAGCGGTCGAACACAAGGGACGCCCGTTTCTGGGGATCTGTGTGGGCATGCAACTGATGGCCAGCACGGGGCATGAATACACCAAAACTCCGGGGATCGGGTGGGTCGGCGGCGATGTGGTCAGGATTGACCCCGCAGACAAGACGCTAAAGGTTCCGCATATGGGCTGGAATGATCTGGTCATCGACCATGGCCACCCGGTGTTTGCCGGTGTCAAAACAGGTGACCACGTCTATTTCGTGCACTCCTATCAATTTCAGGTGGCCGATGCGACGGAACGTCTGGCCCATGTGGATTATGGCGGCGATGTCACGGCCGTTATTGGCCGCGACACCATGCTGGGCATGCAATTCCACCCGGAGAAAAGCCAGGACGTGGGGCTGCGGATGATCGGGAATTTTCTGACCTGGACGCCTTGACCCCCGGTTGCGCCAAAGCGCCCGCCCCCTGTCGCAGGTCATGCGCAGCGGGCCGCCCAGCCAGATCGGGGGCTAAAAGAAAACAACCCCGCCTCATGGCCCGGAGCAAGCCCATTTAACCGATTGGCCCATCAAAGCGCGTGTCAGATGGTATGTCGTCGTTCAGCGCATGGGATGCCTTGGGCATATTGAGATGCGGGCCCAGGCATGGTCGTCCAAGGGCACAAAACGCCCCGCTCCCTGAACCGAAAAGCGGATTGCCACGCCCGGGAATACATCCATGCGCTTTTTGCTGCTTTCGACAACGACGGTCCCATTCACCACCACATACGGGATGCCGGTCGTCGGTAGAGTACCCACAGTGTCGTCCGAATTACCGACAACTCCTTTGGGATCAAGCACAACACTATCTGTGACCAATCCCTCTTGCATTCGGCCAGGGACTTGCATTGATTTCAGTCTCGTGTTGCCCAAATATTTGGCTACGTTTTTGCTGAAGATTGTCAGGGCATGCATCAAGTGGATGTCATATTCGCGCGCGACCATAATGGACCCGGCGGTATAGGGGTAATATCCGCCCAGATGTTACAATCTGGCCCCCGCAGCCCAACGATCAGGACCTGAACCGGTTGCCAGCCGTCGTTAGACGACCGCGCAGGCAGACGCCGTTCGGTCCTGCAGTGGCGACAATTGAAGTGACACCACCACCGGAACGACGCATGGGCCTGTTCAGTCGCCCGGTTGGGTTACCACCGCCTCACAACTGCTTGCGCAGTTCGGTTTTCAGCACCTTGCCATAATTGTTCTTGGGCAAAGCGGAGATGCGGACATAGGCCTTGGGGCGTTTGAAACGGGCGATATGATCATTGCACAGAGCGTCCAGCTCTTCGTCCGCAGCCTCCCCCACGACAAAGGCCACGACTTCCTCTCCCCAATCAGCATGCGCACGCCCGACAACCGACGCCTCGGAAACCTTGGGGTGCATCAACAGCACTTCCTCCACCTCGCGCGGATAAACGTTGGAGCCGCCGGTGATGATCATGTCCTTGGACCGGTCCTGAAGTGTGACATAGCCATCAGCGTCCATCACCCCCATGTCCCCTGTCATCAGCCAATCGTTGATCAACGTCTTGGCGGTCGCTTCGGGGTTTTGCCAATAGCCGGGCATGACGATGTCGCCCTTGACCATGATTTCACCGTGTTCCCCAACCGGCAGGATTTCGCCCTGCGGAGTGCCGATCTGTACTTCGACCGGGCTTTGGGCGCGCCCGACACTGGCCAGCCGTTCCCGCCAGCGCGGATGGCTGCGATCGCTGACGTCGTGGCGGGACAGCGCGGTGATCCCCATCGGGCATTCCCCCTGCCCGTATATCTGTACGAACACCGGACCAAAATGGTCCACGGCTTCGGTGATGTCGGCCACATACATCGGCCCACCGGCATACACGATGGTGCGCAGCCCCTGCCCTGACCGCCCCAACTGTTTCGCGACGGCCGTCAATCTGGTCACCATCGTGGGGGCGCAAAACATGTGCACCCGGCCAAAGTGTTCGGCCAGATCAAAGATCTCGGGTTCGTCGAACCCTGAGGACACCGGGCAAATATGGGCAGCACCTGCCAGAACATGCAGCATGTTATAGATCCCGGCCCCATGGCTCATCGGCGCGGCATACAGCGTCTGATCCTCAGGGCCGACCCTGTCCACTTCGGCGAAATAGGTCAGTGACATGGAGATCAGCATCCGATGGGTGATCATCACCCCCTTGGGTTTGCCAGTGGTGCCGGAGGTATAAAACAACCAGGCCAGATCATCCGACGCCACCCGCGTCGGTTCCGCGACCGGATGGGCAGTTTGGGAATCGCAATACTCAGGTCCGGTGATGTCGATGCAGCGCGTCACAGCCCCTGCGCTGGCCACGGATTCGGTCAGCCCCGGAGACGTGAACGCCAGAGCAGCACCTGAGTTTTCAAGAATAAAGGCGGCTTCGCGCCCATGGAGTTTGGCATTGATCGGAACCACCGCAGCTCCTGCGTACCAGATACCATATTGCGCAATCAGGTAATCGGGGCAGTTCTTCATAAAAATCGCGACACGATCACCTGGCCCGATGCCCTGGGAAATCAGCCAACCCGCGACCCGGGCCGCCCGGTCGTGAAACCCGGCGTAATCCGCCACCAAATCTGTTCCCAGATACAATGCCGGACGATCCCCGCCCGTCTGCGCCTGACGATACAGCCAATGCCCCAAATTCATCTCGAATCCCCCAAATTCAGGCGGCGATCCCATGCGCGCCCATGTGATATCGGTCGCATGCGTCACGCCCCCTCTTCAATTCCGTAAAAATACCCGTCAAGAATACCCTATGACAGATCTTGCCTTTGATAATGCGCCGGTGGGCCTCATCGTATTGGAACAACGCATCATCCGGCGTTGCAACCTGCAATTCGCCCGGATCTTTGGCGACACGGTCGCCGCGCTGACGGATTTGCCGGTTTTTGATCTGTACCCCAGCCCGGATGATTTCGCCCGGATCGGCGAGACATTGCAACGGATTGATCCCGCGCAGGATTATTATTCCGACGAACGCATCATGCGACGGCGCACGGGTGAATTGTTCTGGTGCCGGGTCAGGGGGCAGTCCGTGACCCCGGATCAACCGTTTCACAGCGGGGTGTGGTCCTTTGCCGACCTGTCCGATGATCGCCCTGTGGTCTCTCTGACGCCACGCGAACGCGATGTTGCGATCCTGACCTGTCGGGGCCTGTCGGCCAAGGAAATCGGCAAACAGCTGGGGCTGAGCTATCGCACCATCGAGACCCACCGCGCCCATCTGTTGACCAAGTTCGAGGCCCGCAAGCTGCCGGAACTGGTGGCCAAACTGTCCGGGATGCCGTTCTGACAACAAGCGATTGCAATCCGACGTCCCGCCCCCCATGTTATCGCAGGGGTTTGGGCGCTTTTCACCGGCGACAGCTTGCCGTATAAGCCCGACAAATTTGGCATGCCCGCCCAAAAGACGGGCCATTCGGAACCGGCCGAGGATAAAGATGACAAACAAGACTCATGAAGCGGATGTGGCCTTCATCAAGGCATTGGCAGAACTGCTGCAGGAAAACGATCTGACCGAACTGAAGGTCAAGCGCGACTATGGCGCCGACGACAGCCTGGATGTTCGGGTATCGCGCCTTCAACCCGTTGCAGCGCCGGTTCAGGTTCAGATGCCTGCCGCCGCTCCGGCCGCTGGTGCAGCCGCACCTGTCGCCGCGACAGCAGCCCCTGCGGCCGCCAGCAGTGACGATCCGGCCAGCCACCCCGGCGCGGTGACATCGCCCATGGTCGGCACCGTGTACCTACAGCCTGAACCCAGCGCCCCGTCGTTCATCAAGGTTGGTGTTCAGGTGGCCGAAGGTGACACGCTGTTGATCGTCGAAGCCATGAAAACCATGAACCACATCCACGCGCCCAAAGCGGGCACCGTGAAGCGCATCCTGGTTGAAGACGGCGCCGCGGTCGAATTCGGGACGCCCCTGGTCATCGTCGAATAAGGACCAGATCATGTTTGACAAGATCCTGATTGCCAACCGCGGAGAAATCGCCTTACGCGTGATCCGGGCTGCGCGCGAGATGGGCATAGGTTCAGTAGCCGTGCATTCAACCGCAGATGCGGACGCGATGCATGTGCGAATGGCAGACGAATCCGTCTGTATCGGACCGCCTTCGAGCACCCAAAGCTATCTGTCGATCCCGGCCATAATCTCGGCCTGTGAAATCACCGGTGCCCAGGCGATTCATCCCGGGTATGGCTTTTTGTCCGAAAACGCCAATTTTGTGCAGATCGTCCAGGACCACGGGCTGACGTTCATTGGCCCCACTGCTGAACACATTCGAATCATGGGCGATAAAATCACCGCCAAGGATACGATGAAGGCCCTTGGGGTTCCTTGTGTGCCTGGCAGTGACGGTGGTGTTGCAACCCTGGAAGAGGCTGAAAAACTGGGAGCTGAAATCGGCTATCCGGTGATCATCAAGGCAACCGCCGGTGGCGGCGGCAAGGGCATGAAAGTGGCGCAGACTGCCGCAGACATGAAGTCCGCTTTTCAGACTGCACGTGCCGAGGGCAAGAGCAACTTTGGCAACGATGAAGTCTATATCGAAAAATACCTGACCACGCCGCGTCACATCGAAATCCAGGTCTTTGGCGATGGCAAGGGCAAGGCCGTCCATCTGGGCGAACGCGATTGTTCGCTGCAACGCCGCCACCAGAAGGTGTTCGAAGAGGCCCCCGGCCCCAGCATTTCACCCGAGGAACGTGCCCGGATCGGCAAAGTCTGTGCGGATGCGGTTGCCAATATCAATTACATCGGTGCCGGCACCATCGAGTTCCTGTACGAAAATGGCGAATTCTATTTCATCGAAATGAACACCCGCTTGCAGGTGGAGCACCCGGTGACCGAAGGCATCTTTGGTGTTGATCTGGTGCGGGAGCAGATCAGGGTTGCGGCGGGGTTGCCGATGTCGTTCACCCAGGACGATCTGGTGATCAACGGCCATTCGATCGAAGTGCGCATCAACGCGGAACGCCTGCCCAATTTTTCCCCCTGCCCGGGCCGGATCAGCCAATATCATGCCCCGGGCGGTTTGGGTGTTCGGATGGATTCGGCGCTGTATGACGGGTATTCCATCCCACCCTATTATGATTCTCTGATCGGCAAGCTGATCGTGCAGGGGCGCGATCGTCCCGAAGCGCTGGCACGTCTGAACCGGGCGCTGGGTGAGTTGATCGTCGACGGGGTCGATACCACTGTTCCGCTGTTTCACGCGCTGTTGCAGGAACCTGACATCCACGCGGGCACCTACAATATTCACTGGCTGGAGCAATGGCTTGAGGCCAATTTGCCGGAATAAGCCGCGCTGTTTCGATGTCAGCGGTGCGTGCCAGCACGCACCCTACATCGGCAGTGCCCCGGATTTCGGGGAGCCGAGATGACCCTGACTCCCGAATTGTTGTTGCATGGTTATTCCATCGGCGTTTTTCCAATGGCAGAGCACAGGGATGATCCGGACGTCTTTTGGGTCGACCCCAAGAGACGCGGCGTGTTCCCGCTGAACAGATTTCATATCTCACGTTCACTGGCGCGCAGCCTGCGGCGACAGGATTATCAGATCACCGTAGATCAGGATTTTGCCGGGGTTGTCGATGCCTGCGCTGATCGCGCCGATACCTGGATCAGTCAGGAAATACGCGCACTTTACATCGCGTTGCATGACATGGGCTGCGCACATTCCGTCGAAGTTCGCGACCCGGGCGGCCGGTTGATTGGCGGCGTTTATGGTGTGGTTCTGGGGGCCGCCTTTTTTGGCGAGAGCATGTTTTCCCGGCGTACGGATGCTTCAAAGATCGCTTTGGCCCATCTGGTTGATCGGTTGCGTCGGGCCAAATTCACCTTGTTTGACACCCAATTCATCACCGATCATCTCGCCTCACTGGGCGCAGAGGAAATCAGCAGGGCCGCCTATCATCGTCAACTGCGTACCGCCATAGACAGCGCGGCGCATTTCCTTGCCCCCGCCATAGCGCCCGCTCAGGACGTCATACAGCGCAACACCCAGATGTCATAACGCGCGTGATCCAGCGCGTTCAGCGCGGGTGAAGATGCAACCATCCACCCTTCGAACTGCACTTGTCCGGACTCTGGATCGCGTATGATCAAAAAGGCAAAAGCATCCCCTGTCGGGTTGTCCGCCGGATATCGACATTCGCCCAGCGTAACCAGCAGCCCCAGCATTTCGGCTGTCGCACCATTCAACAGTTCGAAATCAGCGGTTTTCCCGTTAACCTTGTCGAGCCCCCGTAGCACCGCGCCCTGCCCGACCGTGGCCGGCTTGGTGGCCTCCTGTGCGATCCCAGGCCCCGAGGTCAGGCATAGGCAGGCGAGGAGACAGGCCGATACCAGCCGTTTCACCCTTCGTCCCCGCTTCCGGAAACGAATTTCAACAGCAGAGAGATCAGGCTGACAGACCCCTGTGTGTCCAGAATTTCATCACCGGCCTCCAATGCAAAGGGAGATCCGCCCGGCATGATTTCAACAAAATTCCCACCCAACAGGCCTTCAGAGGCGACCACGACGGCGCTGTCATCGGGGATTTCGATCCCCTGCCTGACAGAAAACTCTGTATCGGCGCGAAACGTTTCGGGGTTCAGGTCGACGCCGGTCACGGTTCCGATCTTGACGCCTGCCAGCCGCACATCAGTGCCAACGCTGACACCTTCGATCGACCGGAAGGACGCATTCAGCGCATAGCTTTCGCCACCGCTGGACAGACCGGCGGCCTGCCCGGCATAAACGGCAAACCCGATGGCAGCCGCCAATACGACGCCGCCAACCAGAACTTCGGTTGTGTTATGAGACATGGTGCGCTGCCATCCGATCCCTTATTCAGGGCTCCAGGCTTCGTAATCGGCGCGATTTGCCGGTTCCTTGCCGCTGCGGATCGACCCTGCAGGCGCATAGGCCAACATGGTTCCGGTCAGGTTTTCCTGATGCGGTTTTTCCCAGGCCTTGTGCTTCAGCGGGGTCTTGGAGGGCAGTTCTTTGAACGTATGGTGCAACCAGCCATGCCAATCGGGGCTGACGCGCGAGGCTTCGGCTTCGCCATTGAACATCACCCAACGCCGGGTGTCGTCAGCGTTGCGATAGAACACGTTGCCCTGTTCATCCTCGCCCACTTTTGTGCCTTTGCGGGCTGTATAGATCTGGGTGTTCAACGTCGAGCCGTTCCACCAGGTTACAGCGCGCAGCAGAGTGTTCAGGATTCCCATGGGTACCTCCGAAGTGTTTGCATTGTGATATGACGCAATTCGCGACCGAGGTCCAGAGACGCTTGCCCGGATCCGGGAGTGAGAGCGCCACATTTTGACGCGTGGAACCCCGGACCGGCAGCAGATCGCCGGTCCGGCCTGTATTCATCACGCGTCAGCAGGGGCCAAAGCGGTGAGTTCGATTTCAATACGGAATTTTGGATCGATCAGATTGCATTCGACCATGGTTGCCGCTGGCGGATTCGCACCAAAAGTTTCCGCCAGAATCGGCAGGCAGGGAGTGAATTCGGCCGCGTCCGGAAGATAGTAGTTTACCCGCACCGCATCGGCCAATGTGGCACCTGCCTGTTCCAGGGCCCAGCGGATGGTATCCAGTGCTGATTTGCACTGGTCCTCGACTGTGTCGCCCTGGCCCACGGTTCCGGCCACGTGCACAAAGCCGCCCGCGACGACTGCGCGGCAATAGCCCGCTTTGGCTTCGAATTCTCCACCCGAAGAAATACGTTTGATCATCTTAGTTCCTCCACATGAAAAACGGCGCGGAAACCCGCGCCGCTCTTGTCAGATCAATTGTCTGTCTCAGCCTGCCGAAACTGGCTCTTTTTCCGCATCTGCATGGATCATCAAAGGTTGTGCCGTCGACGTCACCGCCTCTTCGTTGACAACAACCTTGGTCACACTTTCCATGCCCGGCAAATCGAACATGGTATCCAGCAGGATGTCTTCCAGAATGGAGCGCAAGCCCCGGGCACCGGTTTTACGCTCGATGGCCTTTTTGGCGATGGCGCTCAGGGCATCTTCGGTAAAGTCCAGCTCGGTCTCTTCGATTTCAAAGAGGCGCTGATATTGTTTGACCAGCGCGTTCTTGGGCTGTGTCAGAATGGTAACCAGCGCGTCTTCGTCCAGATCCTCGAGCGTTGCCAGAACCGGCAGACGGCCAACGAATTCCGGAATCAAACCGAATTTCAACAGGTCCTCTGGCTCCAGATCCTGAAAAATCTCGCCCACACCACGTTCGTCATTGTCGCGCACATCTGCGCCAAAGCCCATGGCCGAACCCTTGCCCCGCTGAGCGATGATCTTGTCGAGCCCGGCAAAGGCACCGCCACAGATGAACAGGATGTTGGTGGTGTCGACCTGCAGGAACTCCTGCTGCGGATGTTTGCGCCCACCTTGCGGTGGAACCGAAGCCACAGTGCCTTCCATCAGTTTCAGCAACGCCTGCTGAACCCCTTCGCCCGACACATCGCGGGTGATTGACGGATTCTCGGACTTGCGAGTGATCTTGTCGACTTCGTCGATATAGACGATGCCCCGCTGTGCGCGTTCCACATTGTATTCGCTGGATTGCAGCAGTTTGAGAATGATGTTTTCCACATCCTCGCCCACATAACCAGCTTCGGTCAGCGTGGTCGCATCCGCCATTGTGAACGGCACATCCAGAATCCGCGCCAGCGTCTGAGCCAACAGCGTCTTGCCGCACCCGGTCGGGCCAATCAGCAGAATGTTGGATTTCGCCAACTCAATATCTGACCCCGCCTTTTGAGCGTGATTGAGACGCTTGTAGTGGTTGTGGACCGCCACAGACAGGACCCGTTTTGCGGTGGCCTGACCAATCACATAGTCGTCCAGAACATCACAGATGTCCTTGGGCGTGGGCACCCCATCCGAAGACTTGAGCCCCGAGGCCTTGGTCTCTTCTCGGATGATATCCATGCACAATTCGACACATTCATCGCAAATGAACACGGTCGGCCCGGCGATCAGCTTGCGCACCTCGTGCTGGCTCTTGCCGCAGAAGCTGCAATAGAGCGTGTTCTTGCTGTCACCACTTGAATTCGTTGCCATACCTAACCTTTCAGGCTTCGTCATCTGCCCAAGGTCCCGCAAAAATCGGCGGGACCCCGTTTCATCATCAGCTTAGGACAGGGTTCCGGTGGCTACAATCGCAAATTGCGTCATAAACCTCATAACCTTCCCCAACCACCTCAGCTTTCTGCGTCGTCGCCCTTGGCCCGGTTTTCGACGATCTCATCGATCAATCCAAAATCCTTGGCGTCCTCAGGAGACATAAAGTTGTCACGCTCCAGCGCGTTTTCAACCTTTTTGAGTCCCTGCCCCGTGTGTTTCACGTAGATTTCATTCAACCGACGCTTCAGCTTTAGGGTTTCTTCGGCGTGGATCATGATGTCGGTCGCCTGACCCTGGTACCCACCGGATGGCTGATGCACCATGACGCGGCTGTTGGGCAGCGAAAAGCGCATGCCCGGCGCCCCGGCCGCCAACAACAGCGATCCCATCGATGCCGCCTGGCCGATTACCAGGGTCGATACTTTGGGTTTGATGTACTGCATGGTGTCATAGATCGACAAACCAGACGTCACAACGCCACCGGGGCTGTTGATGTACATGCTGATTTCCTTGGTCGGATTCTCCGCCTCAAGGTGCAACAACTGCGCCACGATCAGCGATGACATGCCATCATGCACCGGCCCATTCAGAAAAATGATCCGCTCCTTGAGCAGGCGCGAAAAGATATCATAGGCCCGTTCGCCCCGGCTGGTCTGTTCAACAACCATGGGGACAAGGGTATTCATGTAGAATTCATTGGGATCATGCATAGAATTTGCCTGCTTTGATGGACTGACCGGGACCATACCCGAAACTGCGTTACCCGAGTCTTAGTATTGCCCAATGGGGCCTGCAAGGGGCAGGCACAGAATTTGCACCCCCAACTTGGCCTGCAACGTGTCGCAAACTGTCAAACCCCCGTCGAAAAGACACGGTCAACGGGGCGTCGATGGTCGTAGGTCGGTGCAGATCGCAACACGATTGCGCGGTGTGGCACCTGCCAGCTGACCCAACCGGGTTCAGTCCAGGTTTGAGAGAGAGTTGCGGATGGATTATGATGGTTTCATCCAGAAAGGGGCAGCTGCCAAGCTGGCTGTGCCCTTTACCGGAGCGCCCCAGGATTTTTATTTCCTGCTGTTGCCCAAGGCAACGATGCTGCCGGTTGCCGCTGCGATTGAACCGCTTCGGATCGCCAACCAGGTCACCAATACCGAATTGTACCGCTGGTACATCATGACCGAAGACGGCGAACCGGTGAAATGTTCCAACGGGATGACTGTGACACCGGACCTGGCATTGCAACCGTTGCCATCAGATGCGGTGGGGTTCGTATGCTCTGGCGTTGAACCGCATACCTCGGCCAGCGAAATCACCCTGAACTGGCTGCGCCGCGAACATCGGTTCGGGCGCCGTCTGGGCGGGATCTGTACCGGAGCATTCGCCCTGGCCCAGGCCGGACTGTTGCGCGAACAGCCCTTTACGCTGCATTGGGAAAACCAACCGGGGTTTGTGGAAATGTTCCCGCGGCTGACCCCCTCGCCCAATATTTTTGAAATCGTGGGGCGCCTGTTGACCTGTGGTGGGGGCAATGCCGCCACCGACATGATGCTGAACCTGATCGAAGAGCGCCACGGCAAAAAGCTGGCCATCATCATTGCCGACATGTGCCTGCATGTCCGCTCGGGTGGTCAGGCAGCTCCTCAGAAGTCGAATTATGCGGTTGCGATCGGCAGCCGCAACCAACGGCTGCTTTCGGCCTTGCAGCTGATGCAGGATTCGATCGAAGAACCGCTGTCGATCGGCGAGCTCTGCGACCAGCTGGATATTTCGCGTCGGCAACTGGAGCGCCTGTTTTCGCGCTATCTGAACGAAAGTCCGATGCATGTGTATTTCGACATGCGCCTGTCGCATGCCTATGCGTTGATGAATGAAACCGCCATGTCCGTGACCGAAATCGCCCTGGCGTCGGGGTTCAATTCGGCGACACATTTTTCCCGCCAGTTCAAACGAAAATTCGGGGCCTCACCGCATTTCTTTCGCAAGGGATGGTCATAACCGGGCGGTCGTGACTCTGGGTTCGATTTGACCTACAAGCCACCGCCTGACCCCCTAACCTGTGGCCGTACCGATGACCGAACACCGCTCCGAACTGTTGATGCCTGCGGGCAACCTGCGCAAGCTGAAGATGGCAATCCTGTATGGGGCCGACGCCGTCTATCTGGGCACGCCGGACATGTCGCTGCGCACCAAATCCGAATTCTCGCTGGATGATGTGATCGAAGGGGTCCAATTCTGCCACGATCACGGGCGGCGCGCCTACCTGACGCTGAACCTGTTTTCCCACAACAAAGACATTCCCAAGCTGGATGAATACATCGACACCGTCCGCAAGGTGCAGCCCGACGGGTTGATCATCGCCGACCCCGGTGTGTTCCAATACGTAAAGGAACGCGCCCCGGAAATCCCCCTGCATGTCTCCACACAGGCCAATATCTGCTCCTGGCTGTCGGTGAAATTCTGGCAGGATCAGGGTGCCGATCTGGTGGTGTTGGCGCGCGAGGTTTCTTATCCGGAACTGGTTGAAATTCGAGAGAAATGCCCAGACATCAAGATTGAATCCTTTGTACATGGCGCCATGTGCATGACCTATTCGGGGCGGTGTCTGTTGTCGAATTTCATGGCGGAACGGGGTGCCAATCAGGGCAATTGCGCCAATTCCTGCCGCTGGAACTATGGTGTGCGGATGCGTCTGAAAGACGGCACCGTGCAGGAGCTGGAGATCAACGAAGACAACGCCCATCTGTTCGAATTCCTGCTCGAAGAGGGCTGTCGCCCAGGTGAGCTGATGCCCATCGAAGAGGACGGGCGGGGGTCATATATCCTGAACTCACGCGATTTGTGCATCATGCCGAAACTGGATGATTACCTGAAAATCGGCGTCGACAGTCTCAAGGTCGAAGGCCGCGGCAAGTCCGAATATTACGCCGCCGTGGTGGCGCGCGCTTATCGGATGGCGATCGACGATTATTATGCCGATCCGGACAATTGGAGCCCGAAGCCTTATATGCGCGAATTGGAGGCGGTGGGGAACCGGGGCTACACGCTGGCCTTCCACGATGGCCGTCTCTCCAATCTCGCACATGATTACGAACACACCGCGTCGCTGGCACAGTGGGAATATGCCGGTGTGGTGACCAAGGTCACCGACGATGCTTTTCACGTGCTGGTCAAATCCAAATTGACCGCCGGAGAGGTTCTGGAGTTCGTCTCGCCCCTGTCTCGCGACACAGTTCTGCTGCGAGTCTATGATTTCGAACTGACCAAAAACGGAAGCCGCGTCAACGTGGTGCACGGCAGTACCCAGTCGGTTATCCGCCTGCCCTTTTCCCTGTTCGACCACGAAGACATCGCGGATCTCAAGGCCCGTTTCCCGACCTATTCCGTGCTGCGCAAGGAACGCGCCCTAACCGATGAGCAATGGAACCGGGTGCGGTTTGACAAATTGACCCAGGCGCTGGAAGTCACCGGACAGGAGAACCCCAAGGCCTATGCGCGCCGCCGCGATGCGCTGGCCGACAGCGTGGCCCAGGACCACAACGAAAAGCGGTTCAAGACCAACCGCGTGGGTGTGGAGGGCTGCTGTGGCAAAGGATGCAACGGCTGTTTGATCTTCTGGCAAGGCGAGGAGTACGCCAAGGCCCGCGAGATCCTGCAAAAGCGCAAACAGGGCGAAATGCTGAGCCGCGCCGAGGCGACGGAGTTCAAGATGCCCAGTGGGCAATACGCCTGATCAGACGCACAACAGTGCCGTCGGGCGGACATTTTCTTACCCAAGAAAATGACCAATAAAATTAGCAATTTTATTAGGCGGAATTTTATTGAAAAATTCCGCGCCGCCCGGCGATCTCAACCTCAATCGTAAGCCGCGTCGACAATCATCTCTACTTTCAGCTCGGCGCGGGCCAATTTGGCCTCGCCACAGGCACGTGCCGGGGCGTGGCCTTCGGGAACCCAGGCGTTCCAAACCTCGTTCAAACCGGCAAAATCGCTCATATCGACCAGCCAGATGGTCACCCGCAGCATCTTTTCGCGCGATGATCCGGCCTGGGTCAGCAGCGCGTCGACCCGGCGCAGGCATTCTTCGGTCTGGGCCTGGATCGTGTCGCCTTCGCCAACCTGGCCCGTAATATAAGCCACGCCGTTGTGTTTCACGATTTTCGAGGACCGGACTCCGGTTTCAATACGTTCGATCATGTGCTGTCCCTCTGTTGATAACGTTTCACATTGCGCGCTGAATGACCGCAATGCCGGAACACTACAACCATCAAACCCGGCGTCACGGGCGCGCAAAGCGGACAAAGAGGATCAACATTATTCCTTGATCATCAAAACCCAGCGGGTGCCATCGCTTTGCCAGCCGTTTTTGACCATCGCCCGGGTCGCATTGGCCCGATACCCCATGCGTTCATACAGGGCCCGCGCGCGGGTATTGTTATCTGCCACCACCAGGCTCATGCCATTGGGCCCCCGGAACTGTTCGGCAAACCCCAGCAAGGCGCTGCCGATCCCTTGCCCGCGTTGATCAGCCAGAGTCGACAGGACAAAAATATATCCGGTGCCCGGGGCCTCGTGCTCCAATTCCAGCAACGGGCGGAAAGCAGCCGGGGTTGCATCGTCGATTTTTTCCGGGTGATCGGGAATGCCATGCGTAATCAAACAGCCGCTGCGACCCGCGTCCGTTTCGGCCACCCATGCCTTGGTATAGGAGATTCCGGCCTCCTCACCCTGAACCCGATCCAGCGCAAACCCCCAGGCATCCTGTCCCGGGGCCGCCAGTTCAGCCCACATTTGCTTGGCCAGCCCTTCGGTGGCCCGGTCAATCAGCGGTACAAGGAACTGTGCATCTTCACGGTCAGCACGTCTGATTTTCAGATCGGGCATGTGGCACCTCACTTCTCAATGCCCCCAGTATGCCAGAGGTTGCGCGATCAGCCAAACCAGCCGTTCAGAACGAAGCAGGGCGCCGGTTTGGCGCCCTGTGATCAAACCGGTTGAAATAGCCGCGAAAAGCTCAGCCAAACATGTCCGAGGTGATCCCGGCGTACCAGCCGATGCTCTCCTCATATGTGGCTTCGCGCAACTCGCCGCTTTCGCCGGTTTGCGAGATGAACCCGTCGACCTTGGCAATCTTCTCTTCGGTCGCCTCGTAGGTGGCGCCAACTTTGACCCCGTCATTGGTGCCGATCAGCGACCAGCAAGTGTTCGAGAATTTGGCTGGGAACATTTTGGAGTCGGTCAGGGCCGCGCGCACGGCCATGGCGGCCACTTTGGCCTGCGAGTTTGCCGAAAACCCGGATTTGGGCATGTCGCCCTGGGCACAGGCGTCACCCAATACATGGATGTTTTCGTCCAATCGGCTTTGCATGGTGCGCCCATCAACCGGTGCCCAATTGCCTTCGGTGATGCCGGCCATTTCACAGATTCGACCCGCCTTCATCGCCGGAATGACATTGCAGGCGTCGACCTTGGTCACTTCACCATCAATGGTGACGGTCATGGCACCGGGGTCAACCGACACGATGTCGCCACCAAAATCGGGGCCGATCCAATCAATCATGCCATCGTAATGATTGGCCCATCCTTCCTGGAACAGCGCCATCTTGGAAAACTTTGGTTTTGGATCGGCGATGATGATCTTGGCCGTCGGGTTCCGTTCCTTCAACACATGGGCGATCATCGACACGCGTTCATAGGGGCCCGGAGGGCAGCGGAACGGATTGGGTGGCGCGACCATGGCGAATGTGCCGCCTTCGGGCATGGATTCAATCTGGGCCTTGAGCAGTTCGGACTGGGACCCAGCCTTGTAGGCATGGGGCATCTTGTTCTGGGCTGTGACGTCCCAGCCTCCGACTGCTCCGTCAATAAAATCAATACCCGGGCTCAGCACCAGCCGGTCATAGGGCAGCCAGGCACCCCCCGCCAGCGTCACGGTCTTGGCGTCGCGGTCAATCCCGACAGCCCAGTCATGCACCACGTTGATGCCGTATTCGCTGGCCAGTTTGCCATACGAATGGGCGATCGAGGACAGTTCGCGGAACCCCCCGATGTAAAGATTGGAAAAGAAGCAGGTGTAATAGCTGCGGCTGGGTTCAACCAGGGTGACATCAATCGCCCCCTTGGACCCTTTGGCGATATACCGCGCGGCTGTGGCCCCACCAGCACCGCCGCCAATCACCACGACACGGGGTTTGGCCGCACCCAGAACCATGGGGGCCTGAAGGGCTGCGGCGGCGGCAACGCCGGTGCCCAGGAATGTCCGTCTGTTAAAAGTCATGTGGTCTCTCCTCCCTTAAAATGAAACCGCGCCCGAGAGTTACTCGAGCGCGCCAAAAAACGTCGCCAGTGCCGCGATCTCTTCGTCCGACAACCGCCCGGCCATCATCTGCATCACCGGATGCGGACGGATGCCGCGTTTATAGGCGTGCATGGCAAGCACAAAGTCCTCTTCGTACCACCCGGTGATCACCGGGATCCCGTCATAATCGCCGTCAATCTGATGGCAGGTGGTGCATTCCGTGGACAGGTATTCGCCGTAATCCGGATCCCCTACAATGGCCAGCACCTCCGGGCTCAGCTCCACCTCTTGCTTCAACGCCGTGGGGGCTGCTTCGGGAATGTCCTGGGGGCTGGACGAATATGGCCGCAGATAGGCCAGAATATCGCCTCGGTCTCGGGGCTTTTTCAGTCCGCGAAAATCCATGTTGGTGCCCGACACCAAGACTTTGGGATTGGTCAGATAGGCATCCAGATGTTCCAGATCCCAGACCATCCCGTCCCGACGCGCGCGGTTGATACCTTCGGAATAGGTGAAATCCTGAAACTGCGCCACGGTGCGATCAAAGATATTATTCAGATGTGGGCCGGTGCCATGTTTGGCCCCCTCGCCCACCATATGACAGCTGCCACATTTCTGCTGAAACAGCCGTTCACCACGAATGACGTCGCCAATCTGTGTGGCGTTTTCTTCGGCTATGGCCGCGCCGGTCAGCGCGGCCATGATCACAAATGCTCCTCCCAGAAACCGCATGGGATCAATCCGCGTACGATTTCAGATAGGCCAGAACCGCGTCGATATCCTTTTCCTTTTTCAAACCCGAAAAGGACATTTTGGTGCCCTTCATGTATTTCTTGGGCTTGGTCAGGAAGGCAGCCAGTTCTGCGTCGCTCCAGACCAGACCATCTTCGGCGGCGGCCTTCATCGGTTTGGAGTATTTGAACCCGTCCACTGCGCCAGCGGCATGCCCGACAATGCCATTCAAAATCGGGCCTGTCTTGTTCTTGGCATCTTCACCCACCTGATGACAGGCTTTGCACTTCTTGAACACCTTTTCACCCTTGGCGACCAATTCAGGGTCCAGGGCAACGGTTTCCACTACCGGTTCTACTGCAGCCTCTTCCACTGCCGGGGCCGCCTCGTCGGTTACTGCAGCCGCGTCATCGCCCCCTTCGTCCGGGGTCACGTCCAGCACCATGGCGCGCATGGTGATTTCAACGCTGTCCTTGCAGTTTTCCATGCAGGGTTCCGGGTTCCAGAAGTGTTTTTCCGCCATTTCCCGATCATCGACGATGAACCCACCCGCATTGGGCATTTCCACATCCAGGAAATTCTCGTTGGACAGAACGAAATCGTCATCCACCAAATCGTTGGAATACAGAATATAGGCAACCATGGCATAGACATCGTCGGTCGACATTGTCTGGGCCGCGCCAAAGGGCATCGACCGGTTCACATAGTCCCATGTGGTCGACAGATACGGCCAATAGGAACCCACGGTTTTCAATGGATCCTTGTCGGCCAACGTGCCTTCGCCGCCAGCCAGTTTTGGCCAATTGTCCACGCCTTCGGCAAAATCACCGTGGCAGATGGCGCAATTCTCGGCAAAGATCTCTTCGCCGACTTCGACCGACCCAGAGCCGGCGGGCAGTCCCGTGCCATCCGGGGCCACGTCCTTGTCCCAGGCGGCGATTTCTTCGGGCAGCGCGGCGCGTCCCAGGCCGAATTTGCCAGCCTGAGCCGGGGCGGCCAACGCCAGCAAGGCGGCTGTGCTGATGATCAGATTACGATACTTCGACATTTTCCGCCTCGCCGTTTGCCTTGACCCACCAGGTCTGGATGCAGTTGTTGTGATAGATCGAGTTTTCGCCACGCACCGCGCGCAAATCCTGTTTTGATGGCTGCACATAGCCGCTGCTGTCCTTGGCGCGGGCCTGCAACAGCATCTCTTCGCCCTGCCAGTTGTAGTCCAGGTAGAACCGGGTCAACGCCTTGTCGGTGCCGGGCGCACCCAGACGCGCCTCGGTCCAGGTCTTGCCACCATCGACAGAGACATCCACACCCGTAATCGATCCGCGACCGGACCAGGCCAGACCGGTGATGACCAGCGGGCCATGGCCGTGTTTGATCGGAGCCTGCGGGCTGGGGCTGGTGACAACCGATTTGGCGTCCATCACCCAGGTCCATTTGCGCGATGTGCCATCTTCGAGCGTGTCGGTGTATTTGCTGGTTTCCTCACGGCTTTCGATCGCCATTTCGGTAACCTCGATGCGGCGCAACCATTTGATCCACATGTTGCCTTCCCAACCGGGGACAACCAGACGCACGGGATACCCATGTTCCTTGCGCAGCGCTTCGCCATTGGCCTTGAACGCGACCAATACATCGTCCATCGCCTTGTCCAGCGGGATCGACCGGCCATTGGATGATGCATCGGCCCCTTCGACATAGACCCATTTACCTGCGGTCTGCACACCGGCCTCTTCCAACAGCGTGCGCAGCGGGATGCCGGAATATTCCATGTTGTGGATCATGCCATGGGTGAATTGCGCACCGTTCAGCTGGGAACCGGCCCATTCCATGCCGGTGTTGGCCGCGCATTCACAGAAATACACCCGGTTTTCGCGGGGGAAGCGTTCCAGATCCTCGTAAGTGAAGACCAGCGGTTGATCGACCAACCCGTTGATCATCAACCGGTAATCTTCCTTGCGCAATTCGATCGCACCCGAATGGTGGCGTTCGAACGCACAGCCCTGGGGCGTGATGGTGCCGTCCAGCGCATGGATCGGGGTAAAGTTGATCGAACTGATGGTATCAGCGGTCAGCCATTCCACATTGCGGCGCACCACGTCCTGCTCGAATTCAATCGGCATTCCATAAGGCGTGGCATCGACGCCATCGCCCGTGCCGGACGCCCAGTCCTGTAGCTCGGTGATCAGCGGATCGGGGCCTGCGGCCTTGGCCGCGGTGGCCGCCACCGCACCTGCGCCAGCCGCTGCTGCACCAGTCAGAAACTGACGGCGCGAAGGGGCCAATGTCTTGGAGTTTTCACTCATGTCGGGTTTGCCTCCTTACATCATGAAATTCACTTGTGTGAATTCGTAAGTTCAAAATTTTTTCGGGGTGGCCCCGGACGCCTTAGGCGCCCGCGACCTGAACCGAGGTGTTGGGGGTGACGCTGATGGTGCCCTGTTTGCGGATATGGCTTTCGACCACATCCCAGATCTGGGGCCCTTCGGTGCCTTCGTTGACGCTGGCCCAGCCGGCGACCACATAGGTCTTGGCCGGGTCGATCTTTTCACCTGTTTTCAGCAATGTCATGTCGCTGATCCGGCTGCCCTGGGGTTTGGTGATGTCGATGCGATAGCCCATGCCACCGATCCGCACCATATCACCACCCTGTTGGTAATACGGGTCAGGATTGAACAGGTTGTCACCCACGTCTTCGAGAATGGTATGGATGAATTCACCGGTCATTTCCGTGCGATAGGCCTCGCCATAGCTCATCGAGGTGACGTTCCAGATATCTTCGCGGGTGATCGCCTGTCCGGGCAGGATCGACGGCCCCCAGCGCACACCGGGCGACATGGCGATGTCAGCCTCACGTTCGCTGATCAGCGCATCACAGATCACGTCGTCCCAGGTGCCATTGAAATTGCCCCGGCGATACAGCGTGCTGTTGTCGTCCGTATGCCCAATGACTTCGGCCAGCTGATCGGCATAGGGCGCGCGTTGATCGTCGATCAGTTTGCTGATCACCGGATCGGGCGCAATCACATCGGAGAAGATCGGGATCAGCTTGTGCTTCAGGCCCATCATCTTGCCATCACGCACGTCCAGATCAACGCGGGAGACGAATTTGCCGTTTGAACCGGACGCGATGATATGGGTCTGCCCCACCAGCACGGGTTCGGGTAGCGCGTCATGGGTGTGACCCGACAGGATCACGTCAATGCCGGACACACGGCCCGCCATCTTCTTGTCCACATCGAACCCGTTATGGGACAACACGACCACGCATTCGGCACCCATGTCGCGGACTTCATCAACCATGGCCTGCATGTTTTCGTCGCGGATACCGAACGAATATTCCGGGAACATCCAGCGCGGGTTGGCGATGGGCATATAGGGAAACGCCTGACCGATCACGGCGACTTTGACCCCACCGGTTTCATAGAACTTATACGGCTTGAACAGCTCGGCGGGTTCATCCCATTCCGCGTCAAAGATGTTTTGGCCCAAGGCCACAAACGGCAACCCTTCGACGATCTCGTTCACGCGCTCGGACCCCAGGGTGAATTCCCAGTGGAATGTCATCGCATCCGGTTTCAGCGCGTTCATCACATTGACCATGTCCTGGCCTTGGGTGTGATGACAGGTATAGGAGCCATGCCATGTGTCCCCCCCATCCAGCAACAGCGCATCAGGGCGATCTGCACGGATCGAATTGATCACGGTCGACACGCGATCCAGCCCACCAACCCGGCCATAGGTTTTGGCCAGCGATGCGAAATCATTGTAGGTCATCGCATAGGCCGACGGGCTGCCGTCACTGATGCCGTATGCCTTGCGGAAATCCGCGCCGGTGACATGTGGCATCTGACCTTTGGCCGCGCCCACACCCAGGTTGATCTCCGGTTCGCGGAAAAAGATCGGCTTCATCTGTGCGTGGATGTCGGTGATGTGGATCAGGCTGACATTGCCAAAGGTTTCGAACTCCAGCAACTGATCCTGCGTCAGCGCCTGCTGCGCGGCCAGACGCGCCCAATTGCCAAACCCAGACGCGCCAACCATGGCGGATGCGGCCATGGAGACCTGAAGAAAATCACGACGAGAGATCATGTTGGATCAGCTTTCCGTTCTTTCACGCGACATATTCGCATGTGTGAATGTTGTTAAAGCGAGATACCCCGCGTCACCGGCAGGCAACGCGGGGTTCAAGTGGTTTAGTTGCGCACCGAAGGCGCTTCGACCGACAGGCCGTTGCCACGGGATGCAACATACAGTTCCAGCGCCACAAAATCGGACGAGCCGGGTTTGTAGGTTTCGGCACGGGTGTCACGCACACAGCCCTTGAAACGCGCATGTGCGTTATTGAGCTTGGTGTTTTTCAGACGATACACCGGGAACCCGTTGATCTGGCCTTGGGACAGGTGGTCGGCCCGGATCATGTTGCCATAGTTCTCTTCATGGCAATTCGCACAGGACAGGTCCAGCTGACCGGTGCGGGTGTAATACATGTCCTTGCCTTTTTCCCAGGTCGCCTGGGCCGGACCGTCAATGGCAACATTGACCGGCATGCCGCGCGACTGAACGCTGATCAGCGCTTCCATCGCGGTCATCTTGCCGCCAGTGTATTTCCACTTTTCGGCACCCATCTGGTTTTCGCGACAGTCGTTGATCTGATGCGCGAGGGTGCGCACTTCGCCAGCCGCTTCGTTCCATTTGGGATAGACGGCGCGCACGCCGGTCATGCTGGACTCGACATCCTCATGGCACGACGCACAGGCCTTTCCTTCGGTCCCGTCAACGGCGTCCCACTGCTCCAGGGCCTGATCAACAAAGATCATTCCCGGATTGTCGAAATCATCCATCTGCAGTTCCTGGGTTTCATCCGAGCGGTAAATCCAGCCCGACGTCACTTCGTCCACTGCGCCGTCCAGATGCGCAGGAGCCGGGGCCCGGATAACCATTTTGAGGTCCCCGTTCACCACCAGATCGGCGCTTTCGTCGGCCATGGCGGCGGTCCCAAAGGCCCCTGCCGCCAAAGCGATGGCTGTGAGGGTGCCCCTCATTGGCTTGATCATGTGCGTTTCCTCCCTGTTCGCGGCGTTACTCAGGCGATCTTGACTGATTTTTTGGTGTCATAGACCGACCCATCATCGTCGTACCAGGTGAACACGAAATCACCGGCTTCGGGCACAATGGCCTCGAACTGGACATAGGGGTTTGTCGAAATCGCCGCTTCCATGGTCATGTCGAGAACCGACTGGCCGTTGAAGTCGACGGTAAAGCGATTGATGATCGACCGCGGGATCAGGTTGCCTTCCTTGTCCTTGCGCTGACCACTTTCCATCTTGTGGCTGATCAGGGACTTGATGGTGACGGTTTCACCAGCAGCTGCGGACTTTGGAACCTTGACGCGGGGTTTTACACCGGATGCCATATTGTTTTCTCCTTGATATCAGAAGTTCAGTGAGCGGGCAGCTTTTAGCCGCCACAGCCCCCGATGGTCACTTTGACGGTGGCGCTGGCCTTGGCGAACGACCCGTCTGCCAATTTGGCAATGGCAACAACGTCCTGTGTGCCAGCCAACCGGATCCGTGTCGATGCAGCCTGGGCTCCGGCCAGCGGACCAAAGTTGAAGGTTGCAACACCCGGTGTCGGGTTTCCTGTGGCCAGGACCATGATCGAAACTGCACCAGGCGCATCCACCGCGATCGGAACCGTGTTGCCATTTTCAGCGATTTCAGGCGCGGTCAGGGTGATCCCTGCATCCGCCATGTCGGCACCGCCCGTGAATGCGGCAATCTGGTCGTCAGCCGCGGCGTTCACGCGGAACGGCAGAACGGTGACAACCGCAGCGCCCAAGCCCATGGCCAGGGTTTCGCGACGTGAGAATTCCATCTTCTCTCTCCTTTGAATTACGCGAAGGCGGGACAAAGATCCCAGCGCTTTACTCTTTCAGTGTCGCCAAAAAGGCGATCACATCTTCGATTTCCTGAGCGGTCAGGATCGGCGTCAGCGGGCCTTCGGCGGCCTTGCCGGTGTAGGCGTCGCCGGGACGCGTGAACCCGTCCACCTTGTAAAAGGCAGGCATCACCGTGCCATCGAATGTCATTTTGGCGTCAGCCAGCAGGCCACGCATTTCCGCAGTGTCCCAACGATCGCCGGCACCATCCAATGTCGGGCCAACTTCGCCATGGAACGGCACATCGGCCAGCGCCGAAATGGCGTGGCAGGCCACGCAGTTGCCTTTGGATTTCGTGCCCGCAATGATGGCACCATTGGCGGCATCACCCGCCATGCCAGTCAACGAGGCGTCAACGCCTCCGTCTTCGTTGAACATCACATCTTTCGGAGCGACGTCGCTGGCTAGAGCGGCACTGCCGATCAGGCTGGCGGCCAATGTCAGAGATGTAAGCTTCATGGATCCTCCCGTTCGCTGCCACGTCTTGAGTGGCTTCGCTGTTTCCTTGCATACCGTAGGCTACCGGTGCCTCGGAACGCAACAACAAATTCATTATTATGAATTATTAGATTATTATGTCGCGGATCAGTCAAACGAACCATTGTTGCGCTCCTGGATGCGGCGCGCATGGTATCGCTGAAAATCTTCTCCGTTATCAAGCGTATACCGTTTTTCCGCAACCCAGGTAAACATGTCCAACGTCGTCCCCGCCCCAAAAGCGCCCGGCATCATCGAAACTGCGGCCTGTTGGGCGGTCTGCCCTTCTGCCACGTCTTCGGGCAGGAAGAGAATCGTCGGTGTGAACAGAACACCCCATTTGCGGGCCATGTCCTTTTCTGGCAACGTCTGACCGTCGAAATCGGTCACTTCGACATCCCCGTACAGGTTCAACTGCACCACGAAATACTTGTCACCGATGTAGCTGTCGATCTCAGGGCGCGGGAAAACATCGGTGTGCATTTTGGTGCAATAGATGCACCCCCGTTGTTCAAAAAACAGCACCAGCCGTTTGCCTTCTGCGTTGGCCTCTTCCAGATCCTCGCGCAGGTCCTTGAAGGTGTCCCGCATCCACGACGTCTTGTGCAGGCCATCATCGCCCAATTCAACAGCGCCAACAGACCCGGCGATCAACAGTCCCGCCATCAGTGAAATCCAACGTTTCATCTTCTTTCCTCCCTCAGTCGCACACAATCAGTCGCACACAATCATCCCAAAGCCCCAAACCCCGGCATCCAACGGATCATCGCATCAGCGATCAGGCTGACGCCACCGGTGACAATCAAAATGGCAAAGATAATCAACATGACCCCCATGCCTTTTTCCACCCAGGCAAACGCCGCGCGGTGGCGGGCGATCCAGGTCAAAAACGGTTTGGCAAACAGCGCCGCAATGACAAAAGGGGCCGTCATCCCAACCCCATAGACCAACAACAACGCCCCACCGCGCCAGATGTCCCCCATGCCAGAAGCCACCATCAGGATCGACGCCAGCGCCGGTCCCACACAGGGCGTCCAGCCAAAGCCAAAGGCCAACCCCATCAGATAGGCCCCGATCACGGTTGTGGGTTCCGCCGTGCTTTCCACCCGCGCCTCGCGATAGAGCAGCGGTATGCGCAGGACGCCCAGAAAATGCAGCCCGAACAGCGTCAGAATGGCAGCCGCCACATAAGACAGCGGCTCCATCAGTTGCCCAAACAGCTGCCCCAGCGCGGTCGCCCCCATGCCCATCAGCATAAAAATCGTGGTCACCCCGGCGGCGAAACACAGCGCACTGATCAAAAGGCGGCGTTGGGCACCGGGCGCAATCTCTCCGTCTCCGCGCAGCTCTGAGACGGACAACCCGCCCATATAAGACAGGTAAAAGGGTACCATTGGCAGGATACACGGGGTAAAGAAGCTGAGAAGTCCCGCAATCAGGGCACCCGCAAAGGTAATGTCCAGCATGGGTCCAGGCGGTCCTTTCTAAGGCGTGCGGATATGTGGGCACGCTTGATAAATTCACACATTCAAATTATGTTGTAAGATACGCTTACGTCAACAGATGGCTCACAGGACCCAGGATGCGGATCGCTCTTTCATTGAAACAAACATTCACCGGCCTTGTGGCCGGGATGGTTCTGTCAACGATGGCACAGGCCACCGAACTTGTCATGGTCGAACAGACCGGATGTGAGTGGTGCGAACGTTGGAACCAGGAAATCGCCCCGATTTACCCCAAGACAAGCGAAGGCCGATTTGCCCCATTGCGGCGGGTTGACCTGCGAAATATGCCGGATGACCTTAAAATCACACGTCGCGTAAACTTCACCCCGACCTTCTTGATTGTTGAGAACGGGCATGAGATTGGCCGTCTCGAAGGGTATCCCGGCGACGATTTCTTTTGGCCTGTGCTGAATGGGCTGCTGGTCGACACTGCTGGATACACTGATGATACGACGCCCTTGGTTGAGGGCGATAGCTGAAACCGTCTGAAACGATACAGGGTCAGGCGACTTAAAAACAGATCAGTGGCGCCGATCCCCGCGCCACGATTGCAAGGAGAGTGGACATGGCACTGCCTCAGTTCTCGACGGAAATGGCGGAAGAAGAATTGGACAAGATGGTCGACAATGCGACGACCGCGTCCAACTTTCTCAAGGCGATCAGCCACGAAGGCCGGTTGATGATCCTCTGCCATCTGGTGACCGGTGAAAAATCCGTTACCGAACTCGAAGACCTGCTGTCCGCCCGCCAGGCGGCAGTGTCCCAGCAATTGTCGCGTCTGCGTCTCGAAGGGCTGGTCATTCCCCGCCGCGACGGCAAGGCGATCTATTACCGTCTGGCTGACGAACGCCCACGTCGCATTCTCGAAGTGGTCTATGAACTGTTCTGCAATTCGGACGACTGACATCCAACCGGCGCGTCCTGCCGTTGCGCGCTGTCTTTGGCTTGATCCGGGGTCCACTGTCCGACACACTAACGATGTGACGGATCGTCCGGGAGACATGCCATGTACGAGTTTCTGACTGACCACCATCTGGTTGCCCTGATCGGACTGGGCGGTGGCGTCCTGTTGGGACTGGCCGCCCGGTTGGGCCGGTTCTGCACCCTCGGCGCGATCGAAGACCTGTTGTATGGCGGCAGCGCCACCCGGATGCAGATGTGGATTCTGGCCACCGGCATCGCCGTCATGGGCAGCTTCACGCTGAGCGGTCTGGGTCTGTTCGACACCACCGAGAGCTATTACCTGTCAATCCGCTGGATGCCGCTGGCATCAGTCATCGGGGGATTGATGTTTGGCTATGGCATGGCCCTGTCGGGCAACTGCGGCTATGGCGCGATTGCCCGTTTGGGTGGTGGCGATCTGCGGTCGTTCGTTATTGTTCTGGTCATGGGCGTCTCCACTTATGTGGTTCTGCAGGGCCCGTTGGCACCGCTGCGCAACCTGTTGTTCGAACAGGTCGAAGTCACATCCGACCTGCCCCCCGGGTTGGCCCATCATGCGGCACGGATTACCGGGTTGCCGCTGCATTGGGTTGGCGTCGGTATCGGGTCCGTGATCGTTTTGGGCGTGCTGGCCACAGGTGATCTGCGCCGCGATCCTAAGGCGTTGTTCTGGTCCGTCATGGTCGGGCTGGCCATCGTGTCGGGGTGGGCCGGCACCACATACATCAATGCCATCGGGTTCGAAGCATTGCCCGTTGTCTCGCACAGTTTTTCCGCACCCGTTGGCGAAAGCATCCTGTGGGCCATGACCGGCAGCCTGCGTCCTGTCACCTTTGCCGTCGGCTCTATCGCGGGTGTCTGGATCGGAGCCTTTGTCGGGTCGATGATCAAGGGGCATTTTCGTTGGGAAGCCTGCGAAGACCCGCGTGAACTGCGCCGTCAAATTGTGGGGGCCGCCATCATGGGGGCCGGGGCCGTGATTGCCATGGGCTGTACCGTCGGTCAGGGCATGACCGCTTTTTCCGTACTGTCAATCAGCGCGCCGGTGACCTTTTTGGCGATCTTTGCCGGGGCCGCAGTGGGGCTGCGCCAATTGATCGAAGGGTTCTCGCCTGCGCAATAAGCGCGGCTCTGCCATCCAGTTTACAATCCAGGGTCAGAAATATCCTGACCTGTCTGTCAAATCCGCAGGAGACCCCGGTTTGCGCCGCAAAGATATTGAAGACGACCCGACAATCGGCAATCGCTCCGAAGCCTATGAAGCCTTTGACGATCTCCCCAAGAACCCGGATCTGAACGGATCCATTGGCGATCTGATCGCCACGCGGTACGGGCGACGCGATCTGATCGGCGGGTTGCTTGGTGTGTCGGCCACCGCGGCACTGTTCGGCGCAACCACCCTGCCCCATCCCACAAGCGCTGCTACCGTTCGGACATCTGGCGGTCGGTTTGTCTTTGACGAACTGACATCGGGCATTGACCACACCCACCATGTGGCACCGGGGTACACCGCTGACATTTTGGTGCGCTGGGGCGATCCGATCACCCCGGGCGCCCCCGCATTCGACGTTTTCAACCAAAGCGCCACGGCCCAGTTGCAGCAATTTGGCTACAACAATGACTACGTCGGTTTTGTGCAGCTCGACGAGACGGGTAACCGGGGGCTGTTGTGCGTCAATCACGAATACACCAACGAAGAGATGATGTTTCCCAATCTCGGCCGCCAGGATCGCGCCGATTTTGCCGCCATGACCCGCGCGTTGGTCGACATTGAAATGGCCGCCCACGGTGGGTCCGTGGTGGAAATAACCAAGTCCGACGATGGCGCATGGGCCGTAAATCTGGGCAGTCCGTTGAACCGGCGGATCAGCCCTCTGAACACCGAGATGGCGATCGGCGGCCCCGCTGCGGGTCACCCCAGAATGCGAACGGACGCGGATCCATCCGGCACCAGGGTCATCGGTACCCTGAACAATTGTGCGGGCGGCATGACACCCTGGGGCACATGGCTGATGGCCGAAGAGAATTTTCACGGCTATTTCTGGACGGATGAGCTGGATTGGGACGGGGACCCGGATCTGTCCGAACAACCTCACGCCGACAGTCTGAAACGCTATGGCATCCCCGGGCGCTGGTACGCCTGGGGCAAGGTGCATGATCGGTTCAATCTCGACCGGACACCGCATGAGCCCAACCGGTTCGGCTGGGTGGTCGAAGTTGACCCGCAAGACCCACAGGCGATGCCTGTCAAGCACACAGCTTTGGGACGGTTCAGCCATGAAGGTGCGGATCCCATTGTGGCAAAATCCGGCCATCTGGTTGTGTATATGGGCGATGATGCCCGGTTCGAATATGTCTATAAATATGTCTCCAATGGGGTGATCACAGACGACAGCACACCCTCATCCGACCTGTTGAGCGACGGGGTGCTCCATGTCGCCCGTTTCGAGGCCAATGGCGACCTGAACTGGCTGCCTCTTGTGTTTGGAGAAGGACCGCTGACACCGGACAACGGGTTCGACAGCCAGGCAGATGTGCTGATCGATACGCGGCTGGCGGCAGACGCTCTGCGGGCCACGCCGATGGATCGCCCCGAAGACGTCGGCCCGCGCAGCGACGGACGGGCGTTTGTCATGCTCACGAACAATTCCCGGCGCAAACCGGATCAGGTTGATGCGGCCAACCCACGCGCAAAATCCAAATTTGGCCATATCATCGAAATCGCCGAATCCGGAGGGGATCACGCCGCGCGCCAGGGCAGATGGTCTATCCTGGTGAAATGCGGAGATCCGGGGGTGGCCTCGGTCGGGGCCGAATGGCACCCGGACACCAGCGAAAACGGCTGGTTCGGCTCTCCGGACAATTGCGCAATTGATGCCGAAGGCCGATTGTGGATCGCCACCGATCAAGGCAGCAAGTGGCATCGCACAGGCAAAGCCGATGGATTATACGGTGTGGAAACAGACGGAGCGATGCGGGGCCGCTCAAAGCTGTTCTTTCGCGCCCCTGTGGGCGCGGAGGTGGCTGGCCCCTGTTTCACCCCGGACATCGAAACCCTGTTTGTGTCCGTGCAACATCCCGGAACCGATGGCACCACGTCGTTGAAAGGGTTTGAACGGGTCTCGACCTTTGACGATCCCGCCACCCGATGGCCGGATTTTGCGCCCGATATGCCGCCGCGCCCGTCGGTCGTGGTGGTGCGCAAGATCGGCGGCGGCAAGATCGGGGAATGACTTCGCGCCTCCAGGTCTGGCGGTAACCAGGCGGAGCGCACCATGTAGGTGCGCACAGGTTTGCGCCCTTCGGGCGGCGGGTCCCCGTGGCACTGTCTCTGCATCGTTCCATGCGTCTGCTCTTCCTGAGGGCCTGCGCCTTCCCACGGCAATGTGACACCGGGTGATCTGTCCGGTGGTATAGAACGGACCCGGACACTCGCCAGAGATTCACCTGAAACTCGCCCGAAATCCGATGGAGCCAAACATGCGCCTGCTGCCCCTTTCTACCTTTACCCTGTCCGCCTTTGCCCTTGCCACTGCCAGCCTGGCCGCTGATCCAAAGCCACGCGACGGATGGGTCATCCACGACACCGACAAACCCTACGACACGCTGATCCAGGATGTGCGCAGCGCCGTCACGGCCAATGGGATGGGAATCGTGACCCAGGCAGGACCCACCGGGGCCGCGGCCAAACGTGGCATCACGATCCCGGGCAACCGGGTCATCGGCGTGTTCAACAATGACTACGCGGTCAAGATCCTGGGCCTGTCGACAGGAGCCATGATCGAAGCCCCGATCCGGTTTTATGTCACCGAAGACAACGACGGCAGTGCCACTTTGTCCTACAAGACGCCCAGCCATGTCTTTGCACCCTATCTCGACGAAGGCGGCGCGACCTTGCAGGCGTTGGCCGCGGAATTGGACACCCGGTTTGCCGTCATCGCGGAACAAGCCGTGAAATAGATCTTTGCATTGGTCACACTGGCGTGATTGGGCTTGCGTCCGGGCCAGGTCTCCGCAATCTCGGGGGGCAAGGACAACACCGGAGATCCCCATGCAACAGACCCCTGCCCGCGCCGCAGATATCCTGGCGCGCCGCCTGTATGAGGCTGGCTGCCGCCATGCCTTTGGAATGCCCGGCGGCGAGGTTCTGACCCTGATTGATGCATTGGAACAGGCCGGGATCACATTTCACCTGGTCAAACATGAAAACGCCGGCGGCTTCATGGCCGAGGCGGTGCATCACCGGGACGGGGCCCCCGCCATTCTGGTGGCGACCCTTGGGCCTGGTGTGCTGAACGGGGTGAATGTGGTTGCCAACGCGCATCAGGACCGGGTTCCGATGCTGGTTCTGTCCGGCTGCGTCGATGCCGCCGAAGAGCAGAGCTATACGCATCAGGTTCTGGATCACCGTGCCGTGTTCCAACCCATTACCAAAGCAACCTTCCGCCTGAACGCCGAAACCGCTGATCTGATCGCCGACAAAGCCATCGGGATCGCCACCGAACAGCGCTGTGGTCCGGTGCATATCGACGTGCCCATTTCGGTTGCGGACGCGACTGCCCGTGACAGCGGCACCCATCGCACGGCAGCGGTCGCAACCGCGCCACACGGCCCTGCGCTAGAACAGGCGCGCGGCTGGCTGACATCGGCCCAGCGCCCGCTGGCCATCATTGGGCTGGACGCACTCTATGACGGGTCTGCTGACACGATCCGCACCTTTGTCGAAGCGCATCAGATCCCTTTTGTCACCACCTACAAGGCCAAGGGGATCATCCCCGAGGATCACCCCCTGTGTTTGGGCGGCGCAGGTCTGTCGCCTCTGGCCGACACGCATCTGATGCCATTGATACAGCAGGCCGACCTGATTCTGGCGCTGGGGTATGATCCGATCGAAATGCGCCCTGGATGGCGCAATGCCTGGGATCCGGAAACACAGCATGTCATCGACATCACTCCCGAAGCCAACACCCACTATATGCATCAGGCGGGGTTGAGCATGATTGCCGACACTGGTGCAACGTTGCAGGCTTTGGGCGATGGGCTCGACACGGGCCCGACGTGGCCCAACGGTGAACCCACCGCCGTGCGGGAGGCTTTGGCCACAGCCTTTGCGCAGGATGACGACTGGGGACCGGCCGGGGTGATCGCCCAGGCGCGTGCCTCGCTGCCTGCAGGGACTCTGGCCTCCGCCGACAGCGGCGCGCATCGGATTTTGCTGAGCCAGATGTGGCCCTGTGACGAGCCGCGCGGGCTGATTCAATCGTCGGCGCTGTGCACGATGGGCTGCGCCGTGCCCATGGCGATCGGTTTGAAACTGGCCGAACCCACCCGCCCGGTGATCAGCTTTTCCGGCGACGCCGGGTTCCTGATGACCGCCGGTGAACTGGCCACCGCCGCCGAAATGGGCGTTGCGCCGATCTTTCTGGTATTTGTCGACGCCAGCCTCGCATTGATCGAGCTGAAACAACGTCAGAGACAGATGACCAACCGTGGCGTCGACTTTGCCAAACATGACTTTGCCGCCATGGGGCAGGCCTTTGGTGGACATGGGGTGACGGTCACAAATCGCGCAGAACTGCACGAGGCGCTGACGGCCGCGCAAGAGGCAGACACATTCACCGTGATCGCGGCCGTGATCGAACGCGGAGGCTATGATGGACGTATCTGACATGTTGCCCCATGGCGCGCTGGACGGGATCAAGGTTCTGGATCTGTCACGCATTCTGGCAGGGCCAACCTGTACCCAATTGTTGGGCGACCTGGGGGCCACGGTGATCAAGATCGAAAACCCCGCAACAGGCGGAGATGACACCCGACAGTGGGGTCCGCCCTATGTACAGCGCGCCGATGGCAGCGACAGCGATCTGTCGGCCTATTTTATGGCCGCAAACCGCAACAAGCAGTCCGTTGCGCTGGATATTGCCACGCCTGAAGGCCAACACACCATCCGACGTCTTGCGGCCCAAGCAGATATCCTGATCGAGAATTTCAAACCGGGTGGGCTGGCCAAATACGGGCTGGACCACGCCACCCTGACCCAAGAGTTTCCGGGTTTGGTCTATTGTTCGATCTCCGGGTTCGGTCAAACCGGCCCGAACCGCCATAAACCCGGTTACGATCTGATGGCCCAGGGATATGGCGGCATCATGTCCCTGACCGGTGAACCTGATGGCCGCCCGTTGAAGGTGGGCGTGGGAATCGCCGATGTCATGTGCGGGATGTACGCGACCGTCGGCATTCTGGCCGCCCTGCGCCACAAGGAACGCACCGGCGAAGGTCAGCATCTTGAATTGGCATTGGTAGACAGCCAGATCGCCTGGCTGATCAACGAAGGTGTCAATTACCTGACCAGCGAACAGGTCCCCCAACGGCGCGGCAACGGGCACCCCAACATTGTGCCCTATGACGTCTACGCCAGCGCCGATGGTCACGTCATTCTGGCTGTGGGCAATGACAACCAGTTCCAGCGCTTTGTCGGTTTCCTGGGGCGGGATGATTTGGCCCGGGACCCGCGTTTTGCCACCAACCCTGCCCGCCTGGAAAACCGTGACGCGCTGAATGCGCAATTGATCCCGGCATTGCAGAAGTATTCCACCGATCAGATCATCGCCGGAATGGAGACCCTGAAGGTGCCGGTGGGACCGGTCCAGACGCTGGACCAAGTCTTTTCGTCGGATCAGGTCGCTGCCCGCGCCATGAAGGTGGACATGGACACATCCGCCGGGCCGGTGCAGGTGATCGGCAATCCGCTGAAATTCTCGCGTACTCCGGTTCTGTACCGCCATGCTCCACCGGAATGTGGGGCTGACACCAACCGGGTTCTGGACAGCGACACGCCGTTCGACACCTGATTTGTAACAAAACGCACCTGCGGGCTGAAACATTTGCAGCCCGCAGGTGCAAGGGCCAGAACGGGTCGGACCCGACCCACAGAAAACCATGGCGCGACTGGTTACATAAACGGTCTCGCGTCAGGTTGCATGACACAAACCCACCCAAACTGCGCCACACCAGCCGGAATCCGCCTGCATTGTCGCCCTATTCGGCAACAATTCTCGCGCTGATGTTAACGCCCCTTCACCAATCCGCGAGGACCGTCGATAGATCATCTCAGCTTCGATAAGGTCTGGTTAGAAAAAACAAAACCCATGCAACGCACAGGATTGGATCCCCGATGACCCAAGACATTTTTGGCCAAGAGACGAGCCTGACCGTACCGGGCGCCATGCGCGACTGGAACGCGGTCCAGATGGGCGTGCTCTCGCATTCAGCAGCCACGCCACAACATCTGATGGCCGTGCTCAAAGCCGCGCCGGATTTTGCCCTGGCGCATGCGGCCAAAGGGATGTTCTATTTGCTGCTGGGACGGCGAGAGCTGTTGCCAACGGTACGCGAGGCTTTGGCCAACGCCGACGCGGCGCTGCTGCGTGCGCCAGCCCTGCCACGGGAACAGCGGTATGTTGCAGCCCTGCGTTTGTGGTTGGCAGGCAAACCCAGCGCCGCCATTGCAGAACTTGAACACATCCTGATCACCCATCCTGCCGATTCTCTGGCCATGAAGCTGAGCCATGCGATCCGGTTCGTGCTGGGAGATTGCGACGGAATGCGACGGTCGATCGAACGGGTGATGCCCGCCTATGAACCGGACCATGCGGGCCGTGGCTATCTGCTGGGCTGTCACGCTTTTGCGCTCGAAGAAACCGGTGCCTATGACAAGGCCGGCATCGCGGGACGTCAGGCCCTGTGGATGGCTCCCGATGACGCCTGGGGCCTGCACGCCGTCGCCCACGTCCACGAAATGACCGGCGATGCGCGTCAGGGGCTCGACTGGCTGGAAGGGCGCGAGGAAGCCTGGGCCCATTGCAACAATTTCCGCTACCACGTGTGGTGGCACAAGGCGCTGATGCATCTGTCCGAAGGCGAAGCCGATACGGTTCTGGAGCTTTACGACACCCAGATCCGCCAGGACAAGACCGACGATTACCGGGACATTTCGAACGCCACGTCGCTGTTGATGCGGCTCGAACTGGAAGGTGTCAACGTTGGCAATCGCTGGAACGAACTGGCAGAGTTCAGCGCCAACCGCACCGAAGACGGCAGCCTGATCTTTGCCGATCTGCACTACCTTCTGGCGCTCACCGCTACAAACCGCCAGGACGCCACCAAACAGATGATCGCGCGCATCCATGCCGATGCCAAACGTGACACTTCCGAGGCCGACGGGCGCATGGCCGCTCCCGGTTGCGCGGCGGCACTGGGGCTCGAGGCCTTTGGCGAGGCGCGATATGACACTGCTTTTGCCCATCTGGTCCAGGCCCGTGACACCATGCAGCGCGCAGGCGGCAGCCATGCCCAACGCGACGTCTTTGAACGCATGACCATTGATGCCGGTTTGCGCGCGGGACAGCTTGACGAAGCGGAAGCCATCCTTGATGACCGCCAGAGCAAGCGGGGCGGGTTCGAGGATGCCTATGCCAATGCACGCCGGGATCTGATCGCGGCGGGCCGCGGCGGTGCCAGCGCCCACAGCGTCCCTGCAGAATAATTAAGAACGAGAGGCACAGCCCACGATGGCGACCCATCTTTCGCCCGTTTCCGAGACTGGCACACCCCGCCCTGCGGCGGTGGCCAATGTCCCGACACCCCCGCAGGTGGCAGTCACAGCTCCGCGTGTCCGTGACCCGCGGCTGGATTTCTATCGCGGCATTGCGATGTTCATCATCCTGTGCGCCCATGTCCCCGGCAATCGCTGGACAGGCTGGATCCCGGCGCGGTTCGGGTTCTCGGATGCAACCGAGATCTTTGTCTTTTGTTCGGGAATGGCCTCGGCCATTGCTTTTGGCGGGGCATTTGCAAAAAGCGGCTGGTGGCTGGGCACGGCCCGGGTCGCCTTTCGCTGTTGGCAGGTGTTCTGGGCCCACATCGGTCTGTTCCTGGCAGTTGCGACCACCATGGCGGCCCTGAACCTGACGGGTGCCTTTGAAAAGAACTATATCAACGCGCTGAACCTTGGACATTTCTTTGGTGATCCGGCACCACAGCTGGTGGGATTGTTCACCCTGACCTATGTGCCGAATTATTTCGACATTCTGCCCATGTATCTGGTGGTTCTGGCGTTGATGCCGGTTATGATGGGGCTGGCACGGATCAATCTGTGGCTGGCGGCCGCGGCTTCGATCGGAATCTGGCTGTTGGCCAATCCCTATATTGTCGGTTTGGGGCCCGCGGGCGTGGCGCTACCGGCCGAACCCTGGTCCGAGCGCAAATGGTTCTTTAACCCCTTTGGCTGGCAATTGCTGTTCTTTACCGGTTTTGCCTTCATGAAGGGGTGGCTGCCCGCGCCGCCGGTGTCAAAATGGCTGGTTCTGGCTGCGCTGGGATTTGTTCTGCTGTCCATGCCCTGGGGGTCCTGGAAGGTTCTGACCTGGATCGGCTATTGGGATCCGGACCTCAAGGCCACTGTGCAATCGCACCTGCCCACAATCAAGGAATGGCGACACAAGAGCGACTTTGGCCCTCTGCGCTACATCCATTTCCTGTCACTGGCCTATCTGGGCTGGGTGGTCGCGGGTGAAGGCGGCAAAAGACTGATGGCCTCTGGCGCGTCCTGGGCCGCCCGGGTCTGGGCAGTGCTGCTCAATGTGATCCTCAAGGTCGGACAGCAATCTCTGGCAGTGTTTGTTTTCTCCATGTGGCTGGCCCGGATGATCGGCTGGGGATTGGATCAGACCAATCGTGACATTCTGACCGTCGCCGCCGCCAATCTGATTGGCTTTGCCATGATCATCGCCTGCGCCTATGTGGCTGCCTGGTTCAAATCCCACCCCTGGAGAGCTAAACGCGCATGAGCCTGACCCGTCGTTCCTTTCTGGCCTCGGCATTGGCCAGCACCTCTGTTTTGGCCCTGTCGCCCGCATCCCGTGCCGCCGGAGTGGCCCCTTTCCGCCATGACATGATCATTGAACGGGCCCGTGACATGGCGGCCCGCCCCTATCAGCCGCGCCCCAAGGTGCCGCAGGACTGGCTCGACATGAGCTATGAGGAATACCAGACCATCTGGTTCCGCAACAAGGACGCGCTGTGGGCGGACAGCGACCGCAGCTATAACGTGGATTTCTTTCACCCCGGCCTGTATTTCCCCCGCCCGATCCGAGTGAACACGGTCGAAGCTGGCGTGACGACGCCGGTGCCTTTTGATTTTGCGCTGTTTGACAAAACCGACAAGGCACCTGACCTGACCATCGACGACACGTTGGGGTATTCCGGCCTGCGCCTGCGCACCGAAATGTCCCAACCCGGTATCAAGAACGAATTCTGCGTGTTTCAGGGTGCCAGCTACTTCCGGGCTATTGGCCAGGATCAATTCTATGGTCTTTCAGCGCGCGGGCTGGCGTTGAAAACCGGTGATCCCATGGGCGAGGAGTTCCCCGATTTCACTGAATTCTGGCTTGAAGCGCCCGCAGCGGGTCAACGCAACATCGTGATTCACGCGCTGATGGACAGCCCTTCGATCACCGGCGCGTATCGGTTCGACATCACGCCCGGCGAAGCCTGCGAAATGGAGGTCGAGGCAACACTGTTTGCCCGCGAAGATCTGCCCCATGTCGGCGTTGCCCCGTTGACTTCGATGTTCCTGTTTGATCGCACCAATCACACGCGGTTCGACGACTTCCGCCCCGCCGTGCACGACAGCGACGGGCTGTTGGTGGTCAACGGCAATGGCGAAATCCTGTGGCGCCCGCTCGCCAATCCGACGCGATTGCAGATTTCGGCCTTTGTCGATGAAAATCCGCGTGGTTTTGGTCTGATGCAACGCCCGCGCGCCTATTCCGAATATGCCGACCTGGAGGCTCATTATCACAAACGCCCGGGCCTGTGGGTCGAACCCCGTGGCGATTGGGGCAAAGGGTCTGTGACACTGGTGGAGATCCCGGCGGATCAGGAGATCTATGACAATATCGTCGCCTATTGGCGCCCGCGCGAGAAATACAGTGCAGGGGACCGGATCGATCTGTCCTATCATCTCAGCTGGGGGTTGGACCCTGTCCTGCCCGTCGCCCGGGTGATTGACACCGCATCCGGCGAGCGGCTGTTTGGCAAGGTGGGGCGCCTGATGGTGGTCGACTTTGAGGACCACCCGTTGTTTGCTGACGGCCCGGAGGCGCTGGATGTCCACATCAACTCTCCGCATGTGGACACCACATCCGGCGTGCTACAGCGCAACCCGGAAACCGGTGGTCTGCGGCTGGCCTTTGCGTTTGATCCCGAGGACCGGGACCATGTCGAACTGCGGGCGCAATTGCGCCGGGACGGCGAACCCGCCTCCGAGGTTTGGCTGTACAGGTGGACCCCATGACATCCGATCTGCCCATGATGCCACCGGAACAGCCGCTGCATATGCCCGCACAGAATTTTGCGGCCGACTTTCGCGATCAAAACGCCCCCACTCAGCCAGGACCGGCACATGTCGCCCTGTGGCGTGGCGTGACGTTTTCCCCTGCGATGCTGGCCACAGCAGCATTGACATGGGTCATGTATCATTGGTTTGCAGCTGATGGGATGATGGGGCTCGAAATCATCCTGTTGACCCTGATCGCCTTTAACTTCTTTTGGATCTGCTTCACTGTTTCAACGGTTTTGCTGGGGCTTTATTCGCTGTCCCGCCGTGAAACCGCCAAACGTCGCGAACCGGTGCATCCGATGCGGGTGGCGCTGTTGATGCCGATCTACAACGAAGTCCCCTGGTATGTGCTGGGCAATGCGCGTTCGATGCTCGAAGAGCTGCGGGCCCGCGGGGGCGTTCATGCGTATACGATGTTCATCCTGTCCGACACCCGCGATGATGCCATTGCCGCACAGGAGCTGGCCTCGGTTGCGGCATTGCGGGACATGCTGCCTGCGGACACCCGCATTCACTATCGCCGGCGTCCCATAAACACGGATCGCAAATCCGGAAACATCGCAGATTGGGTCAGTCGCTGGGGTGCAGGATATGACGCAATGCTGGTGCTGGATGCCGACAGCCTGATGACCGGACGTGCGCTTTCGCGGTTGGCGGATGCACTGTCGCGCGATCCGGGAGCCGGGCTGATCCAGAGCTTTCCGCAGTTGATCGGAGCGCAATCCGTTTTTGGTCGGATGCAACAGTTTGCCAATGGTATCTATGGGCTGGCCCTCGCCGAAGGACTGGCCCGATGGTGCGGACAGGAAGGCAATTACTGGGGGCACAACGCAATCATCCGCACGCGGGCCTTTGCCAGCTGTGCCGGGTTGCCACGCCTGCGGTCCCGGCTGGGGCGCGGTGACAAGCTGATCATGAGCCATGATTTCGTCGAGGCCGGTCTCTTGCGTCGGGCCGGGTGGACGGTCCGTTTTCTGCCCCGCATTCGCGGATCGTACGAGGAAACCCCACCGACGCTGATCGACCACATCCTGAGGGACAGACGGTGGTGTCAGGGAAATCTGCAACACATCAATTTGCTGGGTGCCCGCGGGTTCCGCGCGATTTCCCGGTTCCATCTGCTGCATGGGGCGATCGGCTATCTGATGGCCCCAATCTGGTTTGCATTGCTGGTGATCTGGGCACTGATCGGGCGCAACGAAGACGCCTCGGTCCTGACCTATTTCAGCGAAACCAACCCTCTGATGCCATCCTGGCCGGATATGAGCGAACCCCGCCATGTGCTGGTGATCCTGCTGATTTATGCGATGCTGCTGGCACCCAAACTGTTGGCGATAGCCGCGCTGCCCCTGACCGGCACACGATTTTCCGAACTGGGCGGTGCCGGGCGTTTCGTAATCTCTTTGCTTTCGGAAATTCTGCTGGCTGTGCTTTATGCGCCGATCCTGATGGTGCAACAGATGATCGCGGTGTTTCGGACCCTGCTGGGGCTACAGCGCGGCTGGTCTCCACAGGCTCGCGATGGCGGAGAATACGACCTGCGGACACTGGTACAGTGTCATGCGCTGGAAACCCTCAGCGGGTTGGCGCTGTGGAGCGGGATCCTGGCCGGGGTGGTCTCGATCTGGCTGGTTCCGATCGCGCTCAGCCTGGTGCTGGCCATCCCGCTCTCCTGGCTCAGCGGCAGCGGTTCCCTGGGGCGTCGCGGGATCTGGATGGGCACCCGCGAGGTCTTTGCCGAACCACAGATCACCCGTGCAGCCCGCCATTATCGCCGAGAGCTGAAAACCCTGTTGGACGGTACACCCAGCGGATCATCGCCGGCCGAATAAAACTGGTGCGCCGACCATAAGGTCAGCAACCGCACTGGACCGGGCGGGCCCAGTTCTCCGCGCACCGCGGGTCCGGAACGGGCCCGCGGCCCGGCCCAACTGTTGAGGGACATTGGCGTCGCCGATGTCCCGCAAGAGGCGGGAGTGCCACCGGGTATGTTTCTCTTCGCAACAGACTGAAATCGGGCATTCATTTGGGGAGCGCACACTGGAGAGCGCACACCGGAGAGTGCACACTGGGAGTGTGCGGCCTCGACAGTGTTCATCAGAACCAGAGAGAACCACGCAGAGCCGGCGGGCGGAATACGCCCAGGCTACGTCGCCAGATGGGCACAGATGCAGCAGGCCACTGTGAAACCCCGCATCCGCCGGCAGATTCCAACCCTTTGATACCGTTCAACCCAAAATCCCGCGTGGTCCTGCCCACCGAGTCCCGCCTGCCTGACCTCACCGGCCCCTAATCTCACCGATCCGTATCGTCGTCAGGCACCTGTGTTTCGAACCAGTCCAAAACCAGATCGGCCCAGCCTTTGGGCACTTGGTGACCACCAGGGAACAGCGCCAGCTGCAACGCGGCACCGGGGGCACACTCATTCCAGGATCGGTATAGAAAGGAGCCCGACTGCCCGGTCCGACCGGGTTTGTGCCCATCACATCCATTGGCGTCGCGCCAGATCTCGAGCCCAGCAAAAATGTCGCCCTGCTCGAATTTTCCATTGGACAGCTTGCGTCCTTCCAGCGGCACAACCCCGTCACGCCACCCATGCGTATGGAACAGCCTGACCGGTCCCTTGCAGCTGGTCGGCATCGGGCGCCAGAACCCGCCGGACACCGGTGCATAGGCTGGATAGGCTTCTGGTGTGGCACAGGCCAGATAATTCACCATAAAGGCACCCGCCGAGAACCCCGACAGCAAGACCCGGGTGTCAGAGACATTGAACCGGTTCGCGGCGTCAGCCACCACATCGCGCAGAAACGCAGCGTCGTCGCGGCCTTCCCATCCCGGGTAGAACACCCAGATCCGGTTGCCTCCGTTGCGCCGTTCAGCCGTCGGCGCAATCACCGCATAGCCCCGCTGCGTCAACCCATCGACCATGGTGCGCATTTTCAGCACACCAGCGCCCGAGCCGCCATAGCCATGCAGGACCATCACGACGGGCGCAGCGGTGCCTGCATTGTTGGCCTCATCCGGAGGCGGTAAAACGATATGATACCGTCCGCTGTCCATGCTGCAGGCCTCGGAGGCAGTCCCGCACCCGGCTCTGGCCTGGCCAGCCAGCAGTCCCGCACACACCGAAACCGCGCAGCCTAGCGCCCGTAACGACCAACTGTTCGTCATCCCTGAGTTTCCTGCCATTTTTCAACGGGGAGCCCGGCGCGAATCCATCCCGGTCCGGCCCCCGATCCCAACATGCCCTCGGGGACGTCGATGATATTGGAGAACCCGGCCGCGCTGAGCCGCAGGCTCATCCGCGCAGAGCGCACGCCCCGGGCACAGATCAGCGCAATCGGAGCCGATGGGTCCGACCCGGCAACCGACTGTAGCGCGGCCACGAAATCATCCCGCCGCATATCGATGGGATGCGCGCCGTCACCAATGCCGGTCGCGCGCCATTCACGCGGAGTGCGAATGTCGATCAGGATCACGGCACCGGATTTGGCCTGCTGATGGGCCTGCGCAACCGTCAGCTTGCCGCCGTCATAGTCCGGGGCCTGACGACGCCACCACGCCCCCCCGACCAATGCCGCCGCACCCACTGCGCCAACGACAATGACCTTGCGCCGTGAAAGAGTGGAGTGGCTTTTATTGCTCTCTCGCATCCGACCTGTGCCTCACTTCATGCGTCTCCCTGCGAGACGCCTAACATGAAACGGCCCGCGAATTGAGCCCTCGCCCAGAGTGTCCTGATCACCTTCCTGTCATCTGACCCATGCAATTCCGGGCCAATCATAAGGCCAGCTGCGGAATTAATGTCGCACCAGCTGGTCTGTTCGCCGGATTCACGCTCTGCAAGCGCGACCGGGACTGGAACACTGGGCAAAAATTAATTAGGCATGAACAAATTTGCCCGCACAGCAGGAGAACGCGCGACGTGTCCCTATTTCTGATTGCAGCCCTGCCCTTTCTCGGAGCTATCTTTCCCGCTCTCCTGATCCGCGCCGGACGCAATGCGTCGTCTATGTCCGCCGGGCTGGTAACTTTGCTGGCCTTGATCGGCTTGCTGGTCAACGCACCCGCAGTGATGCAGGGACAGGTTCTGCACGCCCAACTGGACTGGCTTCCCGGCCTGGGGTTGAATGCCAACTTCTTTCTCGACGGTTTGGGGCTGCTGTTTGCCGGTCTGATTCTTGGCATCGGACTGTTGATCATCATCTACGCGCGCTTTTACCTGTCCCGCGAAGATCCAATGGGAAATTTCTATGCCTATCTGCTGCTGTTTCAAGGGGCGATGGTCGGGATTGTCCTGTCGGACAACATCCTGCTTTTGCTGGTGTTCTGGGAGCTGACGTCGCTGTCGTCCTTCCTGCTGATCGGGTATTGGAAACACTTGCCCGAAGGGCGCGCAGGCGCGCGGATGGCGTTGACGGTCACCGGTATGGGTGGCTTGGCGATGATCGGTGGTATGTTGATCCTGGGCAATATCGTCGGATCCTATGATCTGTCGGTGATCCTGCAAAACAAGGATCTGATCCAGGCGTCGCCCTATTACCTGCCAGCGCTGCTGTTGATTCTGGCCGGGTGTTTCACCAAATCGGCGCAATTCCCGTTCCATTTCTGGCTGCCCCACGCGATGGCAGCACCAACACCTGTGTCGGCCTATCTGCACTCGGCCACCATGGTAAAGGCCGGGATATTCCTGATGGCCCGCATGTGGCCGGTTCTGGCCGGCACGCCGGAATGGTTCTATATCGTTGCCACCACAGGCCTGATCACCATGCTGATCGGCGCGGTGATTGCCTTGTTCAAGGATGATCTCAAGGCGCTGCTCGCCTTTTCGACGGTCAGCCACCTGGGTCTGATCACCATGTTGCTGGGTTTTGGCACCACCGCTGCGGCCACGGCCGCCGTCTTTCACATCATCAACCACGCGACGTTCAAGGCGGCCTTGTTCATGTCGGCCGGGATCGTGGACCACGAAGCCCACACCCGCGACATCAAACGGCTGGGCGGCCTGCGCCACCTGATGCCAGTGACATTCACCATCGCGCTGGTTGCGGCGCTGTCGATGGCGGGCATTCCCCCGTTCAACGGTTTCATCTCCAAGGAGATGATGCTGGAGGAAACCCTGCACACGGTCTGGGCCGGATCCCCTTATGTGTTCCCTGTTCTGGCAGTTGTCGCCGCGCTGTTCTCGGCGGCCTATTCGTTCCGCTATATCGTGCATGTGTTCCTGGGGCCCAAACGCCACGATTATCCGGCCCATCCCCATGACCCCGGTGTCGGCATGTGGCTGGCCCCGGCGTTCCTGACCTGTCTGGTGGTGCTGATCGGCCTGTTCCCACAGACCATCGCTGCGCCGCTGGTCGAAGTGACCGCCGCAGCCGTCACCGGCGCGGGCGACCATTTCGAACATATACATCTGGCCGTCTGGCACGGGTTCAACACCGCCTTGTTCATGTCGGCGACCGCCACCGCCATTGGTGCGCTGTTGTTGTGGCGTCACCGCCAGCTGCAGGCCATCTGGAACGCCCTGCCCCGCCCCGAAGCCAAGATCATCTTCGAGGCGATCATCAGCTTTTTCTCGGATCTGGCCAATGCCATTACGGATGCGCTGCACAATGGATCGATCACCCGGTATGCCGCGATTTTTGTGGTATTTGTGCTGGGGCTGGGCGGCTATGCCTATCTGACCGGTGTTGCCGCGGCCCCAACCCGCGACGTGCAGTCGGTTGGTGCGCTTCCAGTGATTGCCTGGATGTGTCTGATCGGGGCCACCGGTGCCGTCATCTTCAAACACCACAACCGGTTCCTGGCCTTGATCCTGATCGGGGTCATCGGGTTGGTGGTGTCGATGGCGTTCAACTATCTGTCCGCCCCCGATCTGGCCCTGACCCAGATTTCGGTTGAAGTCGTGACCATCATTCTGATGCTGCTGGCGTTGAATTTCATGCCAAAGGAAACCCCACACGAAAGTTCGCTCGGTCGCAAGCTGCGCGACGGGGTGCTGGCGATTGGATCGGGCGCCGGTATCGGCGCGCTGGTCTATGCGCTGATGACCCGCGATTTCATCGCGCCGTCGATCGCGGAATTCCATCTGGCCAATTCCTATACCGGCGGTGGGGGCACCAATGTGGTCAATGTGATCCTGGTGGATTTCCGGGGCTTTGATACCTTTGGGGAAATCACCGTTTTGGGGATCGCCGCCATTGTCATCTATGCCTTGACAGAAGCCTTGTTGGGGTCGCGCGTGCGGGCCCGCCTGCTGAACCGCAAACCGGATCAACCCCAGGACGGCGACCCGCACCCGCTGATGATGGTTGTCGCAACCCGCGTGATGATGCCCATCGCGCTGATGGTTGCGGCCTATATCTTCTTCCGCGGTCACAACCTGCCCGGCGGCGGTTTCATCGCCGGTTTGGTCGCGGCGATTGCGGTGATCATGCAATATATGGCCTCTGGCTTTACCTGGGCGATGGAACGACAGCGGTTCTTCTTTCACGGCATCATCGGTGCCGGGGTGTTGATTGCTGCGATCACTGGCATGGGGGCCTGGTTCAATGACGTGCCGTTCCTGACGTCGGATTTTGGCTATGTCTATCTGCCGGGCCTGGAGAAATTCGAACTGGCCACCGCTGCGCTGTTTGATCTGGGGGTTTTCCTCGCGGTTGTCGGTGCGGTGATGTTGGCGCTGGAAAGCCTGGCCCGGTTGGCCTGGCAACCCGGCATGGACAGTGAACACGCCATGGATATCAACCCGGCCCGTGATGACGCGCCCAAGAACACAAACGAGGTCTGACGATGGAGTTTCTTGTCGCCAGCGCCGTAGGCATGCTGACCGCTGCGGGGATCTATCTGATCCTGCGCCAGCGTACCTTTCCGGTCATCCTGGGGCTTTCGCTGCTGAGCTATGCGGTGAATGTATTCATCTTTGCCGCCGGACGGCTGGCCACCAACGCGCCTCCGATCCTGAACAAATACGCCGATGTGCCCTATTCCGACCCGCTGCCGCAGGCGCTGGTGCTGACGGCCATCGTGATTTCGTTCGGCATGACGGCGGTGGTGGTGATGATCGCGCTGGGTGCTTATCTGAGTGCGCGCACTGATCGGGTCAACATGACCGACGATGCGACCAACACAGGAGACGAGGCATGAGCCATCTGATCATCGCCCCCGTTGTCCTGCCCGCAGTGCTGGGCCCGTTCATCATCATGGTGATCCGTCATCATCTGGACTTGCAACGGGTGTTTTCGATTGCCGGCACCATCGCGCTGGCGGTCATTTCCCTGATCCTGGCCGCGCAGGTATCGGATGGGTCAGTTCAGGTCTATGACCTGGGCAACTGGCCTGCGCCTTTTGGTATTGTTCTGGTGCTGGATCAGCTGTCGGCCCTGATGGCCGTGCTGACCACCCTGCTGGCGTTGGGTGTGATCCTTTATGCCGTCGGCACCGGTTGGGACGCACGCGGACGCAATTTCCATGCGCTGTTTCACTTTCAGCTGATGGGTATTCTGGGCGCTTTTCTCACTGGGGATGCGTTCAACCTGTTCGTGTTCTTCGAAGTCCTGCTGATTGCCTCCTATGGCCTGATGATCCACGGCGGCGGTGCAGTCCGGCTGCAGGCAGGGGTGCAATATGTGGTCTATAACCTGCTCGGGTCGTCCCTGTTCCTGTTTGCGCTTGGTACCATCTATTCGGTGACCGGCACGCTGAACATGGCGGATCTGGCCCTGCGTGTGGCCGAACTGTCGCCTGATGATACGGCCCTGTTGCGGGTCGGTGCGGTGATGCTGCTGCTGGTCTTTGCGATCAAGGCCGCCGTTCTGCCGCTGCACTTTTGGCTGCCGGCGTCCTATGCAAATGCGCCTCTGCCCGTGGCCGCGCTGTTTGCGATCATGACCAAGGTGGGCGCCTATGCGATCTTACGTGTCTTTACGCTGGTGTTCGGCCCCGAGGTTTCTGTGACCGCGGGATTGGTGGGCGACTGGCTGTTGCCTGCTGCGCTGATCACACTGGCCGTTGGGTCCATCGGGGTGCTGGGCGCGCGCGAAATCGGACGGCTGATTGCCTTTGGGTCGATCGCATCGGTGGGCACGCTTTTGGTGTCGATTTCCATGTTCACCCCCGAAGCTGCGGCGGCGGCATTGTATTACACGGTCCATTCGACACTGGCTTCGGCCGTGCTGTTTCTGGTCGCTGACCTGGTGATGGAGCGACGAGGCGGTGCCATTGTTGCCCAACGTCCGATGCCGCAAAGCGGGCTGATTTCAGTCCTGTTCTTTGTCGGAGCCATTGCGCTCGCCGGGATGCCACCGCTGTCGGGCTTTGTCGGCAAGCTGCTGGTGATGGATGCCGCGCGCGGCACCGATCAGGTCTGGATGATCTGGGCCGTCATTCTGGTTTCGTCGCTGATCACGATCGTGGGCTTTGCCCGCGCCGGGACAATTCTGTTCTGGGAGAGCCATGACGCCAGCCATTTCCGCGAATCCGAACCTGAATTGCCCATCGACGAAACCCAGCCCGATAACGAAGACCCCGGCCCCCACACCGGCAAGCTGCCGTTCGTGGCCATCTTTGGTCTGATGGGTGGGCTGGTTCTGCTGACTGTGTTCTCGGGGCAGGTCATGGATTATTCCGAGGCGACCGCGCAGTATCTGTTTGACCCCGCGCCCTATATCGACGCCGTGATGAAGAGGACGCCGCAATGAAGCTGCTTAGACGGGTATTCCCGCATCCCCTGCTCACCCTGCTGTTGACCGGAGTCTGGCTGTTGCTGGTCAACAGCTATTCGCACAATTCGCTGTTGTTTGGCCTGTTCCTGGGGATCGTGATTCCATTCATCACCCAACCCTATTGGCCAAACCGTCCCAAGCTGCGTAACCCGCTCAAAGTTGTCGAATACATCCTCGTGGTGTTGTGGGACATCGTTGCGGCCAACGTTGTCGTCGCCCGCATTGTGTTGTTCAAATCCAACGCAGCACGCAAACCGGCCTGGATTTCGGTGCCGCTGGAGCTGCGCACGCCCGAAGCGATCACGGTTCTGGCCGGAACAATCACCATGACCCCGGGTACGGTTGCTGCTGATGTTTCAGCCGAAGGCCACGCCTTGTTGGTGCACTGCCTGGATGCCCCGGACCCTGATGCCGTCTGCGATGAGATCAAGGACCGTTACGAGGCCCGCCTGAAGGAGATTTTCGAATGATCACCTATGCCGCCATCTTTGCCTTCACCTGCTTTGGCGCTGCGGTTCTGTTGAACCTGTGGAAGGTCATGACCGCCCAGAACGTGGCCGACCGGATCCTGGCGCTGGACACGATGTTCATCAATGCCATCGCTGTCATGGTTCTGTATGGCATCGCCGTCGGGTCCGAGATCTTTTTCGAAGCCGCCATGATCATCGCCATGCTGGGGTTCGTTTCTACAGTGGCCTACGCGCGGTTCATCCTGCGTGGCAACATCATCGAGTGAGGACCGGAACATGGAGATGATCTTTGAAGTCGCGATTGCCGCCTGTCTCGTTGTTGCCGGGATTTTTGGGTTTGTCGGATCATATGGGTTGATCAAACTGGATGACCCGATGTCACGGCTGCACGCTCCGACCAAGGCGACGACCCTGGGGGTTGGCGGGGTTTTGATTGCTTCGATGTTGCATGCGGCGTCGATTGAACACCATCCGTCAATGCACGAACTGTTGATCACGCTGTTCCTGTTCCTCACGGCACCGATCACGGCAAATTTCATTGCCAAGGTTCACATTCACAGGCGAGAAACGCCCGAGACCATGCCATCCCCGGGAGAGGATGGGCTGTGGGCCACACATGACGTTGACAAGGAAAAGGCGGATCCGGCCCAAGGCTGACCTGCCCAAGTGTTGAAACCTGAATGCCGCCCGTAGCCGCCGCGCTGCGGGCGCAGTGCTGAAAGACGCAACCTATGGATATGCCCCGTCTGCCTGCAACCCGTGACCTGGTGCTGATCGGAGGCGGCCACGCGCACGCATTGGTGTTGCGCAAATGGGGCATGAATCCGCTGCCCGGCGCGCGGGTCACGGTGATCAACCCCGGTGCCACGGCCCCCTACTCAGGCATGTTGCCCGGCTTTGTCGCTGGACATTATGACCGCTGGGAGCTGGACATCGACCTGGTGAAACTGGCCCGTTTTGCCGGGGCGCGTGTGGTTCTGGGTGCGGCAACGGGACTGGATCTGGAGGCCCGGGTTGTACATGTGCCGGGACGCCCGCCGATCGGCTTTGACGTGGCTTCGGTCGACATCGGCATCACGTCGGACATGCCCGCCCTGCCCGGCTTTGCCGACCACGCCATTCCGGCCAAGCCGCTCGGCCCCTTTGCCGCCCGCTGGGATCATTATCGCGCAGGCGATACCCCCGCCCATGTGGCCGTGATTGGCGGCGGCGTTGCCGGGGTCGAGCTGATCCTGGCCATGGCACATGCGCTGAAACAACGCCGACGCCTGGCCCAAGCGCATCTGATCGACAATGCCCAGGCGCTGATGGCCATCGGCACCAAGGCGCGAGCCCGGCTGATCCAGGCCCTGTCGGAACAGGGGGTGACCCTGCATGAGAACGTCGAGATTGCAGGGATCGAAGCCGACGGTATCCGGCTCGCCGACACGCGTCTGATCCGGTCCGATTTCACCACAGGGGCAGCGGGCGCGCGGCCCTATGATTGGGTGTCGGAAACCGGGCTTGCGTTGGAGAATGGTTTCATCTCTGTCGATGCACAGCTGCGCAGCTCGGACCCGGCGGTCTTTGCCACAGGAGATTGCGCGCATCTGACGGCATCGCCCCGCCCCAAGGCCGGGGTTTATGCCGTGCGTCAGGCACCGATCCTGTATCACAACCTATGTGCCACGATGAGCGGTCACAGCCTGCGCCCCTATCGGGCGCAAAAGGACTATCTGAAACTGATTTCGATGGGCGACAAACAGGCGCTGGCAGAACGGTTTGCCGCCACATGGTCCGGGCCCCTGATGTGGACGTGGAAAAACCGCATCGACCAAAGCTTTATGCAGAAGTTCCGTGACCTGCCCAAAATGGAGCAACCCGAATTGCCCCAGCCCCACGCCCAGGACATGCAGGCCGCCCTGGGTGACAAACCCATGTGCGGAGGCTGCGGGGCCAAAATCGGGCAACCCGCGTTACGTGCGGCTCTGGCACCGATGGCTTCGACGTCGCGCAGTGACATTGAAATGCTGCCCGGCGATGATGCCGCCCTGTTGCGCATCGGGTCGGCCCGTCAGGTGATCAGCACGGATCATTTGCGCACCCTGACGCCGGATCCGGTGATGATGACCCGCATTGCCGCCAATCACGCCTTGGGCGACATCTGGGCGATGGGGGCCACGCCACAGGCCGCTTTGGCCAGCGTGATCCTGCCCCGCCTGTCGCCTGCCTTGCAGGAACGGACGCTATCGGAAATCATGACCACAGCGACCGAAACAATGCGTGAGGCCGGTGCCGAAATTGTCGGCGGTCACAGTTCCGTAGGTGATGAAATGACGTTGGGGTTCACCGTCACCGGTCTGTGCGCGCGCGACCCGATCACATTGGCCGGGGCCCAAGCAGGGGATGCGTTGATCCTGACCAAACCCATCGGATCCGGTACGCTCATGGCCGCCGAGATGGCGGGAATTGCCCACGGAGATGACATCGCCGCCGCGCTGGATCTGATGATGATGCCCCAGGGCCAGGCTGCCCAGGTCCTGGCCACGGCCCATGCCATGACAGATGTGACCGGATTTGGGCTGGCCGGGCACCTGATGGGCATCTGCGACGCGTCTCAGGTCGCAGCCCGTCTCGACCTGTCGACCATTCCCCTGATGAAGGGGGCGGCATCTCTGGCCAAACAGGGGGTTCGCTCGTCGCTTTTTCCCGAAAATCGGGCTGTCCTGCCCAACCTGCCTCAGGGTAATGTCGCCGATTTGCTGTTTGATCCACAAACGGCGGGGGGACTATTGGCGGCGGTCGCACCAGATCAGGCCACACAGCTGTGCGAGGCGCTGCGTGCCAGCGGCTATCCCGCCGCAATCATCGGAGAGATGATCAACGGACCAATCGGAATATCGCTGAGCTGAAGGCAGACAGGCCGACCTCTGCCCACCCGTCACAGTCGCTCAAGCATCTCGGTAATCCGGTCCGCTGCGTCGGACAAACCTGGCTCATCCAGCTGTGCTATCTCTATGCGCCCTGTGACCTGGGCGTCGATGGCCCGGCGTGATTTGTCATAGGCCGGGTCATAATGCTGCTGCATCAGCGCCCGCGTCACCCCCGGTTTGTCGCCCGCGTCAATCCGGTCGATCCAACCATCGACCACCGCATGGCCGCGATAGGCCCGCAACGGATCCAGCCGCGCCTTGAGCCGCGCCGCGTCAGACAGGATGTCGTCATAGGCCTGGACCAGATAGGCACACCGCGCAGCAATCGGTACCGACAGATCGATCCGGGGTGTGATCTTCATCCGGCTCCACAGGCTGGGCGGAATAATCCGCTGGCCGATCTTGTTGGACTCCGCCTCGATCAACACGGGGCGCGTCGGATCCAACTGACACAAAGCCCCCGCCAGGGCGCTTTCAAACGCTTTTTGACTGGGTTGCGGTTCGACCATCCCCCCCAACAGCGAACCCCGGTGATGTGCCATCCCTTCGAGATCCAGAACTTGCGCGCCACGCGCAGCCACCCGCTTGATCAATTCGGTTTTTGCGGTTCCGGTGTAGCCGTCCAGCGCAACAAAGCGATGCGGAAGCGCATCTTTGTACAGATACTGGTTCACCAGCCGCCGATAGGTCTGATACCCCCCCTGCACCACATCCGCCCGCCAGCCGATCTGTTGCAACATCCAGGTGAACGACCCGGACCGCTGCCCGCCGCGCCAGCAATAGATCAACGGACGCCAGCCGCCCTCGTGGCCCTGCAATCGGGTTTCAATGTGGTGGGCTGCGTTGCGGAACACTTTGGCTGCGCCGATCTTGCGCGCCAGAAACGGGCTTTGCTGGACATAGATCGTGCCGACCTCGGCCCGTTCTTCGTTGTCCAGAACCGGCAGGTTCATCGCGCCGGGCAAATGGTCTTCGGCGAACTCGGCAGGGCTGCGCACGTCGATAACCGCATCAAAACCATGCGCATACAAATCGGGAAGGGTCGAAAAACTGAGAGCCATGCCCTCCCTCTACCCTGCCTGCGCGGGCAGGAAAAGCACCTGCGGCCTCCCGCCGCTTGCCTTGGCCGCGACAAAGCCTGAAAATAGAAGGTGTAACAGCCATTCCCTGCCGGAGACCCGATGGAAATCTATGCAATGCCCGGACACCTGATCCGCCGACTGAACCAGATTTCGGTGGCGTGTTTCATGGACCGCATGGCCCAGGCCGGGCTGTCGCTGACCCCGGTGCAATATGCTGCTCTTTGCGCAATCCGTGACTATCCGGGGATCGATCAGGCAACGGTTGCGGGATTGGTGGCTTATGACCGCGCCACATTGGGCAAGGTGATCGACCGGCTCCAGAACCGGGACCTGATCCAACGCGATGTGTCGGCCTCGGATCGGCGCGCCCGCGTGCTGACGCTGACCACCGCCGGTCAGGACCTGCTTCGGACGGCCAGCGCGCATGTACAGGCCGCCCAGCCCGATATTTTGGCCGGGCTCAGCGAAGCAGAGCAGGCCCAGATGCTGCACCTGCTGCAAAAGGCCACAAATGCCGGCAATGACAGGAGCCGGGCACCTCAAATCACCCCCGAAGCGGATTAGATCACGAGAGCCCCTCCGGCTCCTCATAGGGTTCAATCAACGCGGGCCCGCTGGCCCGGTTCGAATTGACCTGTGGATTGACGCGATGAAACCGCAAAAGATCTTCGGCCCCTGTGCGCATCAGACGGGCCGCCCCATGCCCCTGCTCGCCCAACCACAGACCCCAGTCCGGTTGTTCGACAATGACCGGCATCCGGTGATGGAGCTGGGAGATATGGGCATTGGCCCCGGTGGTGACGATGGCGCAGGTGGGATGGGGCGTCTCGGTTCCCCAGTTTTGCCAGATCCCGGCAAAGGCAATCGGAGCGCCATCGCGGCGGTGAATATACCACGGCAACCGGGTGCCGGTTTCCGTCTTGGTCCACTCGTAGAATCCGGTTGCCACAATCAGACAGCGCCGGTTGCGGCAGGCATCGCGAAAGGCCGGTTTTTCCGCAATGGTTTCGGCACGGGCGTTGATCAACAACGGCCCGGCGGTTTCCTGCTTGTACCAATGCGGCAGAAACCCCCATCGCATTTGCCCCAACTGTCGCCCGGTTTCTGCGCTGCGCACCACATGCACCTGCGTGGTCGGGCAGACATTAAAGTTGGGCACCTCTGGCAACGCATTGGCGGGTTGCGCCGCAAACAGCTGGGCCATGGCATCATTGGGCAGGGTTACGGCAAATCGTCCACACATGCCCAAAGCATACCGATCCGGTCACCGCTGGCCAAGCATTTGGCATTGCACGTTCTGCCCATTTGACCTTTTATGTGCTGCACCCTATGCCCCCGGCGGTTGCGCACGGCAAATCGAACACGCCGTTTTCCTGTATTTATTCACGGACAAGACATGAGCCTAGACTCCACACTTCACGAGGCCCTGACCGCTTTGAATCAGGGCAGATACAAAACCGTGTTGAAAGTGGCCAAATCCGGGATGAAGCGGTACAAATCCCACCCGGCTTTTCCGAATTTCGCCGGGATCGCGTTGTCTTCGCAGGGCAAACATCGCGATGCGGCAGGGTATTTCAAAAAGGCGCTGGGTCTGGACCCCACGTTCCACGATGCGCGGCGCAATCTGGCACAGGCATTGATCTTGTTGCAACAGTCCGACACAGCGTTGACCCTGCTGAATCGCTTGCTCGAAGGGGCTCCCAAGGACCCGGACGGCTGGTATTTGAAGGGTCAGGCGCTGCTGAATTGTGGGCAACCGCGCGCAGCGGCAGATGCCGCGACCCGATCGCTGGAGCTGAACACCCGCCAGCCCCGCGCGCTGAACCTGCGTGGTGTTGCGCGCAACATGTTGGGAGATGAGGCCGAGGCGATCGCCGATTTCCAAACTGCGCTGACGCTGAACCCCAATGATGTCGAAGCCCTGGTGAATATCAGCCTGCCCCTGGCCCGTCAGACCCGCCACGCCGAGGCGCTAGAGGCCGCCGAACGCGCTGTGCACCTGGCCCCAACACATCTGAATGCGCGGTTGCGTCTGGCCATGCAATTGCTCGAATCCGGTGATCAGGATGGGGCCCGAGATCAGTTCCAGACCATTCTCGGGCAGGCCCCCGGACACGCACAGGCCATCGAACAATTGGCAGCCTTGAACGCGGCGGCGGCCAATGCCGATCTGGAACCGATTGCGCGACGTGCGCTCAAAACCGCGCCCCGCCAATCCAGCGATGCGGCCCGTCTTCATTTTGCGCTGGCCCGAATGGCGCGACAGGCAGGCGAGCAAGAGAAATTTGCCAGCCACCTGACCCAGGCCAATGGGGCCTTGGCACATATCATGCCGTTTGACAGCGACGGTGACAGCCAACAGTTCGAAAGTCTCAGGACCCGGTTCAACGCGGGCGCGGATCAGGTCCAAGCCCCTGCCCCATCCGGGCCCACTCCGATCTATGTGCTGGGGTTGCCGCGTTCGGGGACGACGCTGACCGAAACACTGTTGGGGGCGCATCCAAATGTCTGCCCATTGGGCGAACGGGCAGTGCCCGGCGTGCTGCTCGCGCCTTTCCTGGAAAATGACATTGCGTTTGACACCGCTGCCTGCGCGCAATTTGTCGCCCGCGATCAGGAGCGGCTGCCTGCTTTGCCAGACGGCATTCGGTTCTATATCGACAAGATGCCGGAAAACTATCGGCTCATCGGCGCTTTGCTGACAGCCTATCCCCACGCGCGCATCGTCCATATGTGCCGCGATCCGCGCGATGTCGCGCTGTCGATGTGGCAGGCCCATTTTTCGGGCAAGGCCCTGTCATATACCTATGATCTGGCTGCCATGGCACATCGGTTCAATCTGTATGCCGGGCTGATGGCCCATTGGCACAGTGTCTTTCCAGGTCAGATATTGGATGTGCAATACGAAGATCTCGTTACGGATGTCGACGGTCAAAGCCGTAGACTGGCGGATCACATCGGGTTGAAATGGGTCGAAGACATGGCCCACCCGGAACGCAGCACCGGACCGGTCCTGACGCTCAGCGCCAATCAGGTGCGCCAGCCCGTACACAGCCGGTCGGTGGGCAGCTGGAAACCGTATGAAACAATGCTGACGCCGTTCATCTCGGGCTTGGACCCGAACCTTTGGCCCGGCGTGCAACAGGGCTGAGGCCCGATTTCAGCCCTTGCGCGCCAAAGCGATCTTGGCGTCCATCATCGACATTTCCCGCAGGATATCAGCGCGACGGGTCCGATCATCAGCGTCGCGCAGTTCGTTGCGCAACCGGGCCAATTCGCGTGACAGGATAACAAATTCCGGGACCGCTCCATTGTCGCGCAAAATGCGGTTGATCACTTCGTTTTCGGGATCCTCGACCTGAGGCAGCGGCTTGCCCGCGCCCGGCAAATCATCAAACGCGCCGTCTTCCTGGGCACGTTTTATCCTGGCATCAATCAGATCAAACAGCGGGTGGTCCATGACCGTTATCTGCCACGAACCAATCCCGCTGAAAACCCAGCCTGATTACTTTTGCACGATCCGCCCATCCAGATAGGGTTGATACGGCATGTGATCAGCCAGATATTCGGCCATAACATCGGCCAGATCCGGGCCAAAGTCATAGGCGTTGCGATCGTCGCCCGCGAACATCTTGTACCCGTCGCCACCATTGCGGACATAATTGTTGGTTACCACCAGATAGGTTCTATCCAGATCAATCGGAGTCGGCCCGTCCCCGTGATCCACCATCACATCCGACACCCGACCTGCGTTCGCAGGCTGTGACAGATCAAAGGCAAAGCTGAGGCCAGCGACCTGAGGAAAGCGGCCTTTGACCTCTTCAACCTGGCTGACCCCGTTTTCCAGCGCGGCCACCAGCCCGGCACCCGTGATTTCAAAGGTCGACAGCGTGTTCTGAAACGGCAGTACCGTCAGCACTTCGCCCATGGTGACCTCGCCCGGTTCGATGCTCGCCCGCACGCCACCAGAATTGGTAATGGCGATGGTTACCCCCTGATCCCGGACCCGGTCCAGCATGGCGTCAGCCACCAGATTACCCACCTGGCATTCCTGCACCCGACAGATCGAACGATCGCCTTCGACCTTGGACGCGACTTTCCCGATCACCTTGTTGCGGATTTCTTCCAGCGGTTTGGCCATTTCACCGATCCGCGCCACGGTTGCTGCGTCTTCGGTCACGGTCGCGTCCATGATCAGCGGTTCGCCCACAGCGCTGATCACCTGCCCCGCGTCGTCAAAGGTGACGTTCAGTTCGCCCAGAAACCGGCCATAGGCATAGGCCTGGACAATTGGCACATCATTCACAACCGTAGGATACGGTCCTGCCGCGCGGTCCGACACATTGGAGAGCAGCGTGTTGGAATGCCCGCCCACAATGACGTCGATCCCGGTTGTTTCAGCCGCAATTCTCTGGTCCTGGACATAACCCGAATGGCTCAGCACGATGATCTTGGTCACGCCTTGGGCTGTCAGCCGGTCAACTTCGGCCTGCACCGCCGTAGCCGGATCGCTGAATGTGATGTTCTTGCCTGGGCTAGCCAGCTCATCCGTGTCCTGCGGAGTCAGGCCGATCAGGCCGATCTTCTCTCCGCCCTTTTCAATCACGGTGGATTTCTGCAATACCCCGGCGAGCTCAGGTTCGGCGCTGACATCGGCATTGGACATCAACACCGGAAAATTCACCGCATCCATGAACCCGCGCAGCACCTTTGGCCCATCGTCGAATTCGTGGTTCCCGACCGTCATCGCGTCATACGCCAGCGCGTTCATCATTTCCGCGGCCAGTTTGCCCTTGTAATACGTATAGAACAGCGATCCCTGAAATTGGTCGCCACCATCGACCAGAATAGAATTGGTGCTGCGCGCCCGCGCGTCGGCGATTGCCGTGACCAACCGCGCCGAGCCGCCGAAACATTTGCCCGCCTCATTGTCGCCGTCGCGACAGCCGCTGTCATATTTGCTGACCGGTTCAAACCGGGAATGAAAGTCATTGGTGTGCAGAATGGTCAATGTGTACTCGGCTGCGGCCATGCCGGCCGAAACCGCCAGAATTGCCGCAGATGTCAGAAAACGCGCGAACATAATTGATCTCCCCGATCGTTGATGGTTCTTTTTTTTGTATGGTGCGCATCCGACCCGGCCCTGTCAAAGGGAAGGGCGGCCCTGCGGAAGCCATATCAGCGTTCCTTGACGTCAATATAACCCGGCATGCCTCTTGATTCCCGGCCCCTGTCACGGCATCAGGCACATATGCTGATATACAAGATCTTTCGGGCCGACGAATGGGCCACATTGCAACGCGAAGGTGAAACTGCGGGCGCGCCGGTCGATCTGGCCGATGGGTTCGTGCATTTTTCCACCGCCTCCCAGGCTGCTGAAACCGCCGCCAAACATTTTGCCGGAGCACAAGGGCTGGTTCTGTTGGCCTGCGACGGCAGCGCCATGGGCGAAGATCTGAAATGGGAGGTATCGCGTGGGGGTGCCGCGTTCCCGCATCTCTATCGCACGTTGCGTCTAGATGACGTCCTGTGGTGCAAGCCGCTGCCGCTGGTCAATGGAGCGCATCAGTTTCCCGACCAGATGGTCTGACCCACATTGTCCCTGTAACCGGCTGGAGAGCTGACATCATGAAGCTGATCGAACGCATCGGATTGAGCGCCCTGCATAAGATGGACCCGGAAACCGCCCATGGAGTGGCCTTGAAGGTTCTGCAAAAGGGGCTGGCAGCGTCGCACGGTCCGGTGAGCACGCCGCGTCTGCGTACAACGGTGGCCGGTCTTGATCTGCCCAATCCCGTGGGATTGGCCGCCGGGTTCGACAAGAATGCCGAGGCTCTGGTTCCTCTGTCCAACTCAGGGTTCGGCTTCATCGAAGTCGGAGCCGCCACGCCACGTCCACAGCCCGGCAACCCCAAGCCCCGCCTGTTCCGCCTGACCGAAGATCAGGCCGCCATCAACCGCTTTGGTTTCAACAACGAAGGGATGGAGGCGATTGCTGCCCGCCTGGCCCGTCGTCCTGCGAATGCGGTGATCGGCCTGAATTTGGGTGCAAACAAGGATAGCAGCGATCGCGCCAGCGATTTTGCCCGCGTCTTGGCCCATTGCGGCGCGCATCTGGACTTTGCCACGGTCAACGTCTCGTCACCCAACACCGAAAAACTGCGTGACCTACAGGGCAAGGCCGCCCTGTCAGCGTTGTTGACCGGGGTGATCGACACCCGTGACACATTAGAGCGTCGTGTGCCGGTGTTTCTGAAGATCGCCCCAGATCTGAGCGATGCAGAAATCCGTGACATTGCCGAAGTCGCCCGGGACACCGGCATCGACGCGGTGATTGCCACCAACACCACCCTGTCGCGCGATGGGCTGAAAAGCGTGTTCAAGGACGAAACCGGCGGCCTGTCCGGGGCACCTCTGTTCGAAAAATCGACCCGGGTTCTGGCCCGTCTCAGCCTGTTGTTGGACGGTGACATTCCCATCATCGGCGTCGGCGGCATCGCAACGGCCGAACAGGCCTATGCCAAAATCTGCGCCGGAGCCAGCGCGGTTCAACTGTATACGGCGCTGGTCTATGGTGGCATTTCGCTGGCGTCGGACATTGCCCGGGGGCTGGATCACCTGCTGGCCCGAGACGGGTTTGACACAGTTGCTCAGGCCGTGGGCAGCAAACGGGAGGATTGGCTGTGATCACCTATTGGCACAACCCGCGCTGTTCCAAATCCCGCGCGGGTCTGGCCCTGTTGCAGGACCGTGAGGTCCCCCATCAGGTCCGTTTGTATTTGCAAGACACTCCCTCCGCCGCGGACATACGCGCCGTACAGCAGGCGTTGGGCCTGTCAATGATCCAGATGATGCGTCAAGGCGAGACCGCGTTCAAAGAGCTGGGCCTGAGCGCCGATAGCGACGAGGACACATTGGTTCGCGCCATGGTGGCGCACCCGATCCTGATCGAGCGCCCCATCGCCATTTCTGGCGCTCGGGCCGTAATCGGTCGCCCCGTCGAGGCCATTGAAACCCTGCTGTAAAGCCGGAGCGACCGTCACTCCTGTGGCGGGATCAGAACGAAATTGCCCACATGGGTCTTTTCCAAAAAGACCTGCTGGGCCCGAGCGATGTCAGACAAGGGAAAAGTCTGCGCCACCAGCGGACGAATTTCATCGCGTTCGATATAGGAGATCAGGTTGGGAAACACCGGCGCGTCCCAACCGGTTGTCCCGATCAGGGTCAGGTCCTTGAGATAAAAGACCCGCATGTCCAATTCGACAATCGGGCCACCGATGGCACCCGACGACACATAGGACCCGCCGCGTTTCAACACGGCCAGCATGGCCGCGAATCCGGCCCCGCCAACATTGTCGACAACAACGTCCACCGTGCCGGTCCCCAGCTGCTCGACCAGATCCGCGCCGCGATCGACAACCTGGTCAGCCCCGATGGCCCGCACCTGATCCATTTTTGACGTCCCGGCAATTCCGATGACCACAGCGCCACGGCGTTTGGCCAATTGCACAACCGCTGACCCAACCCCACCCGACGCTCCCGCGACCAAAACCCGCATGCCCGCAGAGATACCCGCCCGATGCACCATATTTTCCGCCGTGCCATAAGCACAGGGGATGGTGGCCAGCTCCGCATCGCTCCACGTGCAATCGACCGGAAAGATTTCAGTGGCCGGAACCTTGACGTATTGGGCAAAGGCCCCGTCAAAGTCAGACCCCATCCAGATGTTTTCCGGGCTCGAAAACCCATGCGGACGCATACAGGATCGCACCAGAACCCGACGTCCAATCAGCGTTTTGTCACCGTCTGACCCGACCTGAACCACCCGTCCACAACAGTCCGTGCCCTGAATGAACGGGAACGGAGTTTCAGCGTTCCAACCCCCATCGGCCTTGTCGCTGGGGGCCTGCTCCTGCGTGTCGGCCGCGTCCTCGGTTCCGGTTGTCACCGTGGCAGAATACCAGCCCAACCGTGTGTTGATTTCGGTGTTGTTCATGCCTGCAGCCAGAACCCGAAGCACCACCTCGCCAGGACCGGCTGTGGGGCGCGCCACGTCCTTGTACACCAGGCGGTCATAGCCGCCGTTCCCCGTTGTCACGACGGCTTTCATTATCGGGGCATCTCCAACGCGGTCAAACCGATGGCCTGGCTTTGTGGTCATTGCAACCTTCTCCTTGTCTGCCCGACTTATCCCAGAGCGATGGTCCGGATGCAAAACGTCAGACATTTGCATCCAAGGCGTTTGCAATCAGGTTGTCCAGAGACAATTCCCCGGTCAATTTGTGCGCGCTTCGAGCCCGCGATAGCGTAATCCCAAGGTGACACCGCGCGCAACAAAGGAAACCAGCAACGCCAGCCACAATCCGTGATTGGCGAGAACCGGCAACAAAACCGCAGCCGTTGCAAAATAGACAATCGTGCTGATCACCATCATGTTGCGCATGTCCCGGGTCGCAGTCGCACCAATAAAGATCCCGTCCAGCATCCAGGCGGCCCACCCCAAAGGTGGTGCCAAAACCATATAGGGCAAATAGACACGCGCCACGGCGCGGACGTCCTCGGATTTCGCCATCAGATCAATCATCCATCCGCCAATCAGCAGAAACATCAAGGCCAGGACCACCACAACAACCAGCCCCCAAAAACTGGTCAGCCCGGCGCTGCGGCGCAGAGCATCCCGTCGCCGGGCCCCGATCGCCTGCCCCACCAGGGTTTCGGCCGCAAAGGCAAACCCATCCATCGCATACGCCGTGATCATCAGGAACTGCAACAGCACCTGATTTGCCGCCAGGGTGACGTCGCCAAATCCCGATCCAAAGAACAGAAATGACACAAACATCGCCTCAAGCAAAAGCGACCGGATCAGGATATCTGTATTGACGACGGCCATGTGTCTCAGCCGTGTAGAGTCAAAAACCTGCCCCCAATTGCGCCAGTCCGGCACATGAAACGCCCGTCGGCAAAACCACAACCCCAAGGCAAAGCCCGACCATTCAGCCAGAAAGGTCGCAACGGCGACACCGCTCACGCCCCAGTCCAGCCCCAGAACAAACCACAGATCCAGCAGGATGTTCAGCCCGTTCATCCAGACTTGAACAACCAGCACTGCCCGGGTGCGCTCTTGTGCGATCAACCAGCCGGTGATGCCATACAATCCGATGGCCGCCGGGGCCGACCAGACCCGGATGGCCAGATATTCCCGCGCCATGCCTTCGACCTCGGGCGAGGCGGGTGCCATTTGAAACGACACCCAGAACAGGGGCAGCTGAAGCGCGATGACCAGCACACCGCCGGCGGCCCCCAACAACAGCGCCCGGGTCAACAACGCCGACACTTCGGCCTGATCTCCAGCCCCAACAGCCTGGCTGGTCAACCCGACGGTTCCCATCCGCAGAAACCCAAAGATCCAATACAACGCCGACAGGATAATGGCACCGATGCCAACCGCGCCGATGGGTGCCGCAGCGCCGAGTTGCCCCACAACGCCCGTGTCCACCGCGCCCAGAATGGGAACGGTGGCATTGGACAGGACAATCGGAACCGCGATTTTCAACACCCGCCCGTGGCTCAGGGGGCGAATGCTGTCAGTCTGTTTTTGCATCGGGCGGAACTTGGGGCATCAGGAAATGTCCGGTGGCCTGGGCAAACAGCTTGTCCTTGTGATCCTGCCAGGCGGCCACATGCACCGACGCATACCGCCGCCCTGCGCGCGAGATCGTCGCCCGGGCATAGGCATCGCGCGGCAGCCCGGACCGCAGGTAATCAACGGTAAAATCAATGGTCTTGGGCAGGCGCGGCAATTTCCCGCGGGCAATGGCTTCGGGATCAATTCTGCCGGCCTCGATATCGGGCCACAAATGCGACCAGCACAGGGTGATCGAAGCCGTGACTTCGAGAAACGCAGCTGTAACCCCACCATGTATCGCAGGCAGGAACGGATTTCCGATCAGCTTGTCATCAAAATTCAGCTGTGCGGTCAGCTCATCCCCCCTCCGGTCAAACGTGATGTCAAGAAACCGGATATAAGGCACCGCAGTCACCAGCGCGTTCAGCGCGGCATCACGTCGCTGTTTCACTTCCTGCATGGGCTCGGGACGGGCGCGGGTCAAAACCGTTTCTCCACAGTAAAGGCACCCGAAGCTGTTGCCACCGGGCTGTTGGTGTCGTCATCGGTGGCCACAGCCCGGACAAAGGCGACATTTCGGGTTATGTGATGGCAGGTCGCCTTGGTCGTGATCGATTGCCCCGGAGTGGCCGCGCGCATGTAATCAATACGCAGATCAATGGTGGCCGTCCCTCCAGGAGCCGAAGGGTGGCTCATGACTGCGGCACCGCAGCAGGTATCCATCAATGCCGATACGGCCCCACCATGAATGACGCCTGTTTGCGGATCCCCAACCAGTTTCATGTCATAAGGCATGGTGATCGTCGCCGTGCCTTCGGCAATATCTGTCAATTCCATTCCCAATTCCTTGGCATGGGGGATTGCTTCGATAAACTGCTTGGCCAGTTTGACTTTCTCGACCACGAACCTTGCTCCTGCGTCTGAACTCCTCACCTTTTGAGCAGCACCACGCCCAAAGAGCAACCCCACCTGTTGCGCTTGCGCGAACCGCCCCTTAGGTTGCGCCCCAAGGGGAGAGAACGGATGACCGAAACACAATTGTCATTCAAGGAGATGTGTGCCGAGTTCGATGTAACTCCGCGGACGCTCCGGTATTATGAATATATTGAATTACTGCAACCTGACCGTGAAGGCAGATCCAGACATTACGGCCCGCGCGAAGTGGCGCGGATGAAACTGATCATGCGGGGGCGCAAATTCGGGTTCCAACTCGAAGAAATCCGCCAATGGCTGCTGATCTACGAAGAAGACGGCAATACGGCCCAGATGCAGGCTTTTGTAGAAATGGCTGATCGTCAAAAGATCGAGCTGGAAAAACAGCGCGAACAGCTGGATGAAGCCTTGCAGGAACTGGTCAAGCTGCGGGATGCCACCAAGGCCAGCCTGGGCTGACACAACGCACTTCAAAACACCGACTTCTGCACGTCATACGTGCAGAAGTGATTCTTGGCCGGGGTATGAAACCGGCCCGATTCCCTTTTAAAACCACCCCAACACCTGCTGTGCTGGCTGTTATGTCATGTGCACGGACAGGGGCATGGCGCTTGCCGTTGGGTAACAAAGTTTCAATTTTTCATGTTTACGCAATCTGATCTTACGTCAAGCATTTTGTGACGCAGCGTCCGGGTTACGTAAACGTCAACTCCATGTTGTAAATGAAGACCGACCCGCCCAACTGTTGATCACTCATGAACGACCAGAGTTGAGATTATGACCGAAGAAACCATGACCATCCGCGAGATGTGCGATGCCTATGGCGTAACACCGCGCACGTTGCGCTTTTACGAATCCAAAGAATTGTTGTTCCCTGCGCGCGAAGGCCAGAAACGATTGTTCACCAAACGGGACCGGGCCCGGTTGAAACTGATTTTGCGCGGCAAGCGCTTTGGGTTCAGCCTGGAAGAGATCCGGCAACTGCTGGACCTGTACCACATGGGGGATCAGCAACATACCCAGCTGGCCCGCACCTATGAAATCGCGCAGGAACGGCTGGCCGATATGGAACAGCAGCGCGAAGAACTGACCGAAGCGATCGAAGACCTCAAGGAACAGCTCAAATGGGGCGAGAAAATGCTCCAATCCATGCTGGCCGACAAAAAGGTCGCCGAATAAGCCCCATCGCCCGGTTTCACCGACACAGCCATTCGTCCACTACGGAGACACCCTATGCCCAGTTATTCCGCCCCCACCAAGGATCTGCAGTTCGTGCTGCATGACGTTCTGAACATCACAAATACCGATGTTCCCGGATATTCCGAGCTGGAGCCGGATTTCACGTCCGCCATTCTGGAAGAGGCTGGCAAGATTGCCACCGAAGTGGTGCATCCGCTGAACGTTGTGGGCGACACCGAAGGCTGCGTGCTGGAAAATGGTGTGGTCCGCACCCCGACCGGGTTCAAAGCAGCCTTTGAGCAGATGAAAGAGGGCGGCTGGACCGGGTTGGACATGCCGGAACAATACGGTGGCCAGAACATGCCATCAGTGATCGGCACCGCCGTGGGCGAAATGTTCAGCTCTGCCAATCAGGCCTTTGTCATGTACCAGGGCCTGACCCATGGGGCGGCCTCGGCCATTCTGGCACATGGGACGGACGCACAAAAGGACACCTACCTGCCCAAGATGGTTGCCTGTGACTGGACCGGCACCATGAACCTGACCGAACCGCATTGCGGCACCGATCTGGGCCTGATGCGGACCAAGGCAGACCCCCAGGGTGATGGCAGTTACAAGGTCACCGGGCAAAAGATCTTTATCTCGTCGGGCGAACACGACATGGCCGACAACATCATCCACCTGGTTCTGGCCAAGATCCCCGGCGGTCCCGACGGGATCAAAGGCGTGTCGCTGTTCATCGTGCCCAAATTCATCGTCAACGCCGATGGCACGCTGGGTGCCCGCAATGGTGTGTCCTGTGGCAAGATCGAAGAAAAGATGGGCATCCACGGCAACTCGACCTGTGTGATGAACTATGACGAGGCGACCGGCTGGTTGTTGGGTGAAGAGCACAAAGGCATGCGCGCCATGTTCACCATGATGAACGAAGCGCGTCTGGGTGTCGGCATGCAGGGGCTGGCCCAGGCCGAGGCCGCCTATCAGAACGCGCTGGAATACGCCAAGGACCGCCTGCAGGGCCGCGATGTGACCGGTGTCAAAAACCCCGATGGCCCTGCCGATCCGCTGATCGTGCACCCTGACATTCGCCGCAACCTGATGGACCAGAAAAGCTTTACCGAAGGCGCGCGCGCATTCCTGCTGTGGGGCGCGACCATGATTGACCAGGCCCATCGCAATGGCGACAAGGATGCCGACGGTCTGGTCAGCCTGCTGACTCCGGTGATCAAAGGGTTCCTGACCGATCAGGGCTATGACATGACCGTACAGGCCCAACAGATTTACGGCGGCCACGGCTATATCGAAGAATGGGGCATGTCCCAATACACGCGGGACGCACGGATCGCGATGATTTATGAAGGGGCCAATGGGGTACAGGCACTGGACCTGGTGGGCCGAAAGCTGGCCCAGGATGGCGGCAAGCACGTGATGGCGTTCTTTGAGTTGGTCAAATCCTTTTGCAAGGAAAACGGCGGCCAGGACGACGCCTATGACACGGCATTCATCGAACCGCTCAAATCCGCGTCCAAGGATCTGCAGGCGGCGGGCATGTATTTCATGCAAAACGGCATGAAGAACCCCAACAATGCGCTCTCGGGCTCTTATGACTTCATGCATATGTTTGGTCATGTCTGCCTGGGCCTGATGTGGGCGCGCATGGCCAAGGCCGCAAAATCGGCAATTGACGCTGGGTCTTCTGACGCGGCGTTCTATGAGACGAAGATCACCACCGGACGGTATTACATGGCACGCCAACTCCCGGCCACGGCCCTGCACCTGTCGCGCATTCAAAGCGGCGCGGACACGGTAATGGCATTGGATGCGGCCAATTTCTGATGGTATGGCGGGGGTGAACCCCGCCCTGCCCTTACATTCATATGGTGTTTAAATGCCCAAACGTTTCCGCCTGACCCGCCGCTTTCCGGTCGCAATGACCGAAGACGGTTATCGCAAACTGCGCAAATTCGCACAGGAAGCAGGGCTGGACGAGGGAGAGGCTCTGTCCTTTCTGTTCGAAAATTTCGACAGCGTGACCAACACCGAAAACCTGACCCACCGGTTACGGCTGTTCAACGCCGAGCTGGAAGACAGAAAGCGCTGAACCGCCAGCGCGGCAAGGGAGAGAGATGACCGCCACCGCCTCCAACTGGATGACCGAAGAGCACCAGATGCTCTCAGAGATGACAGCCCAATTCATCAACACCGAATGGGCCCCGAAATTCGAAGACTGGCGCAAGGCCGGGATCATGGACCGTGACACCTGGAACCAGGCTGGCGAACTGGGCCTGCTGTGCCCGTCGATCCCCGAGGATCTGGGCGGTGCAGGTGGTGATTTTGGCCACGAGGCGGTGATCCTGCTCGAAGGCAGCCGGGCCAATCTGGCCAGCTGGGGCAATGGCATCCATTCCGGCATCGTCGCCCATTACATCCACGCCTATGGAACGGACGAACAGAAACAACGCTGGCTGCCAAAAATGGCCACCGGCGAATTGGTCGGCGCGCTGGCGATGACTGAACCCTCGACCGGATCGGACGTTCAGGCAATCAAAACCAAGGCCGTACGTGACGGCAACGCCTATCGCCTCTCGGGTCAAAAGACCTTCATCACCAATGGCCAGCACGCCAACCTGATCCTGGTTGCGGCGAAAACCGATCCCTCGCTAGGGTCCAAAGGCGTGTCTCTGGTCGCTGTGGAAACAGATGGTGCCGAAGGGTTTGCCCGCGGTCGTAACCTGGAAAAGATCGGCCTGCACGCGGCCGACACGTCCGAGCTGTTCTTTGACAATGTCGAAATCGCGCCTGAAAACATTCTGGGCGGCGTCGAAGGTCAGGGCTTTTACCAGATGATGAAGCAGTTGCCCCAGGAACGGCTGATCATTGCCTGTGGTGCCGTCGGTGCCATGGAAGGCGCGGTGGAACGCACCATCGCCTATTGCAAGGAACGCGAAGCTTTTGGCGGTCCGATCACCCAGTTTCAGAACACCCGTTTCAAGCTGGCCGAATGCATGACCAAAACCAAGGTCGCCCGCGCTTTCCTGGATGAATGCATCAGCGAACATCTGCGCGGTGAACTGACCGTCGAAAAGGCGGCCATGGCCAAATACTGGACCACCGACACCCAGGGCGAGGTTCTGGACGACTGCCTGCAACTGCATGGTGGGTATGGTTTCATGATGGAATACGCCGTCGGCGAAATGTGGGCCGATGCCCGCGTGCAGCGGATTTATGGCGGTACCAACGAGATCATGAAGGAGTTGATTGCCCGTGGCATCATGGCGGAGAAATAAGCAATGACGATGCGGCACTTGAAACGGAGCAACGCCTCCGGCGGGAGTTTTCTTGCGAGATGAATAAAGAAGCTCCCCCCCGCCACCAGCGCTTGCTGCCCAGGGCGCCACGGCACCGGTTAACGGGGCTTCACCTCGCACGCCAAGTCGCTCTCCAGCTCCGGGCGCGACCAAAGGATGGCGCATTAACCTTAATGATCCGTAAAGGCAGCGCCTTCATCTTGCCCAAGAAACTCCACGGGGGTGTGGGGGTGTGAAACCCCCACGTTCGACACCAAACACAGGGAACGCGACATGACAATCAAACTGCATTGCTTTGGCGAAAGCGGAAATGCCTATAAGGCGGCACTGGCGCTTGAACTCTCGGGCCTGGACTGGGAACCGGTCTTTGTCGATTTCTTTGGTGGCGAAACCCGCACGCCCGAATATCGCGCCGACATCAATGAAATGGGCGAGGCACCGGTTCTGGTGGACGGCGATTTCCGTACCAGCCAATCGGGGTGCATTCAGGCCTATGTGACAGAAAAATCTGGGAAATTCGGCGGAAAAACCCGCGAAGACAACTATGAAATCCTGCGCTGGGTCCTGTGGGACAATCACAAATTCAGCTCGATGGCAGGGCTGACACGCTTTCTGATGAACTTTTTGCCCGAACAGCACCGCGACCCCAATGTGATCGCCTTCAATCAGGGCCGGCTCAAGGCCGCCTATGCCACGCTCAACGCCCATCTGGACGGGCGCGACTGGATTGTTGGCGATGGGATCACCAATGCCGATCTTAGCTGTTGTGGCTATCTGTATTACCCAGAACCCTTTGGCTTTGACCGTGCCGACTGGCCCCATATCGACGCCTGGCTGACCCGTATCAGCGACCAACCTGGCTGGAAACACCCCTATGACCTGATGCCCGGCAACCCGTCGGACCGTTCCTGAGGAGAGCATCATGACCGAAGCTTATATCTATGACGCCCTGCGTACCCCCCGCGGCAAAGGCCGCAAGGATGGCAGCCTGCACGAGGTGACCAGCCTGCGGTTGTCCGCCCTGACCCTGAACGCGGTCAAGGAGCGCAACAACCTGACCGGCCACGCCGTCGAGGACGTGATCTGGGGCAATGTCACCCAGGTGATGGAACAGGGCGGCTGTCTGGCGCGCTCGGCCGTGTTGGCATCGGATCTGGATGAACGCATTCCGGGTCTGGCGATCAACCGGTTCTGCGCCTCTGGCATGGAGGCCGTCAATTTGGCGGCCAACCAGGTCAAAGGCGGCGCAGGCGATGCCTATATCGCTGGTGGCGTGGAAATGATGGGCCGCGTGGCCATGGGCAGCGACGGCGCGGCAATTGCCGTGGATCCCAGCCTGGCAATGGACAGCTATTTCGTGCCCCAAGGCATTTCGGCGGATATTATCGCCACTGAATACGGCTTTACCCGCGATCAGGCCGATGCGCTGGCGATGGAATCCCAACGCCGCGCCAAAGAGGCCTGGGACGATGGGCGGTTTGACAAATCGGTGATCACCGTGCGCGACCAGAACGGTCTCCCGATCCTGGATCGCGATGAATACATGCGCCCCGGCACCGACATGCAGTCGCTGGGCGGGTTGAACCCGGCCTTTCAGATGATGGGCGAACATATGCCCGGCTTCGACAAGATCGCGATGATGAAATACCCGCATCTGGAGCGGATCAATCACATCCACCATGCGGGCAATTCATCCGGCATCGTCGATGGCGCGGCCGCCGTGCTGATCGGCAACAAGGAATTCGGCGAGAAATACGGGTTGAAACCCCGTGCCCGGATCAAGGCGACAGCCAAGATCGGCACCGATCCCACCATCATGCTGACCGGCCCCGTGCCCGTCACCGAAAAGATCCTGGCCGACAATGGCATGAAGATTTCGGATCTCGACCTGTTCGAAGTTAACGAAGCTTTTGCCAGCGTTGTGCTGCGCTTCCAGCAGGCGTTTGATGTGGATCCGGGCAAGGTCAACGTCAACGGCGGCTCGATCGCCATGGGTCACCCGCTGGGCGCGACCGGCGCGATCATTATCGGCACCCTGCTGGACGAGCTGGAGCGTCAGGACAAGGAAACCGGTCTCGCCACCCTGTGCATCGCATCGGGCATGGGTGCCGCCACAATCATTGAGCGCGTCTGATGCCAAAACTCGACCTTTCCCAAATCCCGTTCAAGGGCGGATCAAGCTATCCCGGCAAGCTGGCGCAGGCCACCGCCGGGCGGTTTGTGCAGCGCCTGGGCGACGCGGGCGGGTTGACCCAATATGGGGTCAACATGGTGCGGCTGGAACCCGGTGGCCTGTCGTCACTGCGCCACTATCACATGGAGCAGGACGAATTCGCGCTGATGGTCGACGGGGAGCTGATCCTGATCGACGATGATGGCGAACACGTAATGCGGGCGGGCGATTGTGCCAGCTGGCCTGCCGGTGAGGCCAACGGGCATCATCTGGTGAACCGCACCGATACCCCCGCCACATTCCTGGTGGTGGGCACCCACACCCCGACCGAGACCGCATATTACAGCGATATCGATATGATGGTGAAGGATGACGCCAACGGCTTCAGCTTTACCCGCAAGGATGGCAGCCCGTTGACGGCTGACCAGATCGGAGACGACAATGACTGATTTCACATTGACCACCGACGCAGACGGCGTCGCATTCATCACCTGGGACGCCCAGGGCAAATCCATGAACGTCATGACCCGCGAGGCGTTTGAACTGGTCAGCGATCTGGTCGATCAGGCGCTGAATGACGATGCGGTCAAAGGCATTGTGATCACCAGCGGCAAGGAAGGATCCTTTGCCGGCGGTATGGACCTGAACACGTTGGCCACGATCCGCCAGGAAGCGGGCGACACCCCTGCCGAGGCGCTGTTCAACTTTGTCATGAGCGGCCATCACATCCTGCGCAAGCTGGAACTGGCAGGCATGGACCCCAAGACCAAAAAGGGCGGCAAACCCGTGGCCTGCGCCATCAACGGCACCTGCGCCGGGATCGGCACGGAAATTGCGCTGGCCTGTCACCACCGGGTGATGACCGACAATGCCAAGGCCAAGATCGGCCTGCCGGAAATCCTGCTGGGCATCTTCCCCGGTGGTGGTGGAACAATCCGCTATTCCAAGATGGTCGGGGCCTTGGCCGCCGCACCTGTCTTGCTCGAAGGCAAGATGATGGACCCGAAAAAGGCCAAGGGCGCGCAGCTGGTCGATGCCGTATCTGACGATCCGGTCGCCGCAGCCAAGGAATGGGTGCTGAACGCCAAGGAAGCCGATCTGGTGAAACCCTGGGACGCCAAGGGGTATAAAATGCCCGGCGGTGCGCCTTATCACCCTGCTGGCTTCATGACATTCGTTGGCGCGTCCGCGATGATCAATGGCAAGACCCAGGGCGCATTTCCAGCAGCCAAGGCGCTGCTGAGCGCCATCTATGAGGGCGCATTGGTTGATTTCGACACCGCCCTGCGCATCGAGGCACGTCATTTCACCTCAATCCTGATGAACCCATCGTCCTCGGCGATGATCCGGTCGCTGTTCCTGAACAAGGAAGCATTGGAAAAAGGCGCGGTACGCCCCAAGGATGTGCCTGATCAACGGGTCAAAAAAGTCGGCGTTCTGGGTGCGGGCATGATGGGCGCGGGCATTGCGCTGGTCAGTGCACAGGCCGGGATGGAGGTCGTGTTGGTCGACCGGGATCAAGAAGCCGCGGACAAGGGCAAAGCCTATTCCGAGAGCTATATGGACAAGGGCATCAAACGCGGCAAAGCCACGGCTGAAAAGAAAGAGGCCCTGTTGGGTCGCATCACCGCCACCCCGGATCTGGACGCGCTCAAAGGCTGTGATCTGATCATCGAAGCGGTGTTCGAAGACCCCGGTGTCAAAGCCGAGATGACCAAAAAGGTCGAAGCAATCATCCCCGAGGATTGCATCTTTGCCTCCAACACCTCGACCCTGCCGATCACCGATCTCGCCAAGGCGAGCGTGCGCCCCGAGCAGTTCATCGGCATCCACTTCTTTTCGCCCGTCGAAAAGATGCTGTTGGTGGAAATCATCAAAGGGGCCGAAACCGGTGACCGGGCCGTGGCCAAGGCGCTGGATTACGTGCGCCAGATCCGCAAGACGCCCATCGTGGTCAATGATGCACGGTTCTTCTACGCCAACCGCTGTATCATCCCTTATATCAACGAAGGTCTGCGGATGCTGACCGAAGGGGTGGCTCCGTCGATGATCGACAACGCGGCGCGTCAGCTTGGCTTCCCCGTGGGACCGATCCAGCTCAACGACGAAACATCCATTGATCTGGGGGCCAAGATCGCCCGCGCCACCAAGGCGGCGATGGGCAACGCCTATCCCGACAGCCCCGGCGACGATCTGATCTTCTGGATGGAAGAGCTGGGCCGGATGGGCCGCAAGGCCAACGCAGGTTTCTTTGACTATGACGACAAAGGCAAGCGCACCCAATACTGGAAAGGTCTGCACGACAAATACCCGCTGGCAGAAACCCAGCCGTCGTTGCAAGAGGTTCAGGACCGTCTGATGTTTGCCCAGGTTCTGGAGGCCGTTCGGGCGCTGGAAGAAGGCGTGCTGATGGACATTCGCGAAGGCGACGTAGGGGCCATCCTGGCCTGGGGCTTTGCACCATGGTCCGGTGGCCCGCTCAGCTGGCTGGACATTCTGGGCACGCCCTATGCTGCGGAACGCTGTGATCAGCTGACCGAAGCCTATGGTGTTCGGTTCACCTGTCCGCCCCTTCTGCGCGAAATGGCCACCAAAGGCCAATCCTTCTATGGCCGTTTCGACCCCGAGGCGGCTGCGGCCTGATCAGGGCATCTGCCAACACAGGAACACCCCCGAAGCTGTGCTTCTGACGTCTTCTGTGGGTGGGACACGCCAAGACCAAAACCCTGTTGCGCCAGTCGCGGCAGGGTTTTGGTTTTGAATGGACAAAAAATGAGTGAACCTGATATCTGCGCATCTGTTTTCCAACATTGCGCCCAACTCAGTCGGTCACCGGATTGATATTCGCAAAGAAGCGGACAGCCCTATTTCAGATACTCTGAAGACAACCTGCCAAAGAGAGAGACCCTCGACACGCCTGATGCGCCAAGCTGTTCGGTGTTGAGCATAAAACATGGCTGCGCCCGATATGGTGGCGGCCATTTCCCGATCCTCGTCGCCGACCATGAAGTGTGCGATTTTGTGCCCTACCGCGCGAAAGGCGTTGCCGCGCTTTACAGCGCTTTGTCATTTTTCCCGGCGTCTCGCGTCAAAAAGGGTGCACCATCGGTCGTCCGGGGCGGCTTTTCTGCACGGCGCTGATCTCTTCGGCGTGCCACCCAAGAGGCGTGGCCTCGGGACCGCTGGCCATTTGTTGGATCAGCGTGCGGGCTTCCTGCAAGGACAGAACCTGATAGGTGTGCGCATCGTCTTCGGCCCCTGCGTCCAGCAATTCGCGTGCACAGGGGCAATAGGCCAGCATGCCGCCTTCGGCATACACCACTTCGTCCTGCGCAAAGGCCAAGGTCGTCAATGTCAGCTCCGTGTGCGGATTGGCGGGCTCAATCCCACGATACCCATCCAAAGCCCGCGCCGGAACAATCGCATAAGGGTCCCCCAACGCGTCTACGACCAGATCGGATTCGATAAAAACACCCTGATCCGGCATGATCGACATGGCGCGCCGGTTCAAGAGCGCCCCTTCGGGTACCATCATGGGCCAGCGGCTTCGCGGCATGCCTTCGGCGGGTCTGGTCAAGGTTTCCCGTTGGATTTCAACGATCGTACGCATCCCATTGTCAAACGTCAGCACCTTGTCACCCACGCATAAAGCATCGACACGACGCCACCCCAGATTCGAAACAACATGTGTACCGCACAGAAACCCATCCTGCCCGGTGATCATCATGCCCATTGGTCCGGCCGCCCATGCAGGATCGGGCAACTGGACTTTGGGGGCTGTGAACCATTTGAACATCGACTCTCCAACAGTTGGCGCGCACTCAGAGCGAGGTACAGGCAGACTTTCGTGGTTAACGCTGTCTGATCTGTCTGCCGTGGATAAGTCGAAATTGTGGCTGATCCACGCCATTGCCCTGTCATTGGCAACAGAGGCGCATGGCTAAATCTGATTGACGACAAAGCAGCGACAATCAGGGGCGCGACGCACCGATCCTAAAAACGATACCCGAATCGAGCGATGTCTTCGGCACAGCTCTCTGCGATGGCCTGGCGCGACTTTGCCGAATAATACCCGCGATAATCCTGTTCGCGCTGGGACGCATTCACACGCGGCAGATCAAAAGTGAAACCCAAATGATCAAACAACGGGGCGGCATCTGCAGCGAAATGCTCCAGCCGTATGTAACAGGCGCATTGTTCACTCCCGTCGCCATGCTGCATGAATGCACGCGCGGGCGTCTTGCGAAAGCCCTGCGTTGTCTGAGGATGCGAAGCGAATGCTTCGAAATCGAGAGCGCGGGCGAGATCGACGGCCGCGTGCTGAAAGCTTTGGACGCGCAGCCAGTGGTAATAGCTGACGCAGCGATCCCACGGGTTACGCACCAAGGTAAAGGCAAACAGGGACCGCAACACGTCATCCGGGACCAGCCCCTGTATGTCGGACAGGGTCGAATGTTTCCACAAACGGCCCGCGGTTGGCGCATCCCGTACGCGGCGACGGCGGTTTCGGGCCTTCGGCGTATCCCCCAGCATGATGTCATCGGATTTGGCCCGCGCTTCCAATGCAAGGGCAAGCGCCGTTCCGCCGGTTTTGGGCATATGAACAAAGACGTAGGATCGGCCAGTAGAAAGGATCATGCCCGAACCGTACCCGAGCGGCGCGCGATGCGAAATGGCGGAATCGGACCCATCCGCCACCGAGGCGCGCGACAACGTCGCTCAAAGCGCCTATGAGGGCGGTATCATCTGCTTCGCAGGGCGATGACGGATCCGGCCAGGACAATCAATCCGATTCCAAAGATCTGCCAGAGCCCAACCGTCTGACCGAATACCAGCCAGGCAAATGCCGGACCCACGATCATCACCGAATACTCAAAGACCGCCACAAAGGAGGCCTCGCCCTGTTGGTACGCCTTGATGATCAGATACACCCCAACGACAGACCCGATCACCTGCAACAGCATCCAATGCATGAGCGACCACACCGGCCAGACCCAGCCCCGTGTCACGAAGCCGTCCGCGCCAGCAGCCACATCCTGAGGCCAGATCTCAAGCACACCCAATCCAATCATTCCCATGACCGCTTGCGCCAACAACATCCCAAGCAGCATGGCAATCGTGCTTTCCCCATCGCACAACGTCCGCGTTGTAATGGTTCCCAAAGCATAGAAAAAACCACCGGCGACCGGCATTAGGATCAACCAATCAAACGCATATAGATCCGGTTGCAGCACGAACAGAACACCGATGAAGCCCAGAAAAATGGCGCCAACCCTGACCAACCCGATCCTGAGCCCCAAGAACACCACCGAAATGACCACGATAAAGATTGGCGAAGTAAACAAACCGGCAATGGCCTGAGCGATCGGCATCAGGGCCACGGCAGAAAAGTAGAACATCATCGACACACCCAGCAGGACACTGCGCAACAGCACCGGCCATACCCGGTTCACTGTCAGCTTGCCCAACCCGAATGCCGAGAAGACACAAAGCAACGGCACCGACAACAGCGCCCGCATCAGGTAGAATTGCCACAACCCGATGTCTCTGGCCAACACCGGGATAATGTTATCGACGATCCCGACAACCGCCATGGCCGCCAGCATCGTGCCCGCGGCCGTGAATTGGGAAACTTCGGGCTGCAAATCAATTGTCTTACATTTCATGGCTTCCCTTTAGGAGACGACTTGAGCAATATCTCGCCATAAAACGACATCGACTGCGATTCAGGGAGAATTTAGATGGGTTGGATGGCTGATGAGTCCGGGCTGGAAAAGAATGCAGCGAACTATGTGCCGCTGACACCGCTGTCACATCTACGACGTGCGGCGCATGTGTTTGCCGATGATCCCGCCATTGTCTATGGCAGCTTCCGCAAAACCTATGCGGCCTATTACGACCGCTGCACCCGGTTGGCGTCGGCGCTGGCGGGCATGGGCGTCAAACCGGGCGACGTGGTCGCCACGCTGATTCCGAACCTGCCGGCCCAGGCCGAAGCGCATTTCGGCGTGCCTGCCTGTGGTGCCGTCTTGAACACCATCAACACCCGCCTGGATGTGGACACGGTCAGCTATATCTTTGGCCATGGCGAAGCCAAAGTGGTGCTTGCGGACACGGAATTCGTACCTCTCGCCGAGGCGGCCAAGGCCCGCATGGACGGAGACGGCCCGCTGATCATCGAAGTACCGGATGACCAGGCCGGTTTTCACGCCACCGGACGTCACCCGGTTTACGAGGACGTTCTGGGCAATGCAGCCCATGATTTTGATTGGATCCTGCCACAGGATGAATGGGAAAGCCTGGCGTTGAACTACACGTCGGGCACCACGGGGCGCCCCAAGGGCGTGGTGTATCATCACCGCGGGGCCTATCTGATGACCATGGGTACCGTGATCAGTTGGCGTATGGTGATGAAACCGAAATACCTGGCCATCGTACCGCTGTTTCACTGCAACGGCTGGAACCACACTTGGATGATGCCGGTGTTGGGGGGGACCGTGATCTGCTGCCGCAATATCACCGCGCCTGCAATCTATGACGCAATCGCCAACGAAGGTGCCACACATTTCGGTGGTGCCCCTATCGTTCTGAACATGATCGTCAACGCCCCCGAAGAGGTCCGCAAGACATTTGACCATACTGTCGAAGTCTTTACCGCCGGAGCGCCCCCTGCCCCTGCCACCCTGGAAAAGATCGAACGGTTGGGCTTTCATATCACTCAGGTCTATGGGCTCACCGAAACCTATGGCCATGTCACCGAATGCCTGTGGAAAGGCGGCAATTGGGACACATTGGACCAGACCGGGCGTGCCGCAATCAAGGCCCGTCAGGGCGTGGCCTTTCCCATGATGGATCACATCACGGTCATGGACGACGATATGGGGCAGATCCCGATGAACGGCACCGATCAGGGGCAGATCGTCATGCGCGGCAATTCGGTGATGAAAGGGTATCTCAAGAACCCCGACGCCACTGCAGAAAGCTTCAAGGGCGGATATTTCCATTCGGGGGATATCGCGGTTCAGCATCCCGACGGCTATATCCAGATCGCGGACCGGGCCAAGGACATCATCATCTCGGGGGGCGAAAACATCTCGTCCGTCGAAGTCGAGGGCGTTCTTATGGGGCATCCGGATGTCAATCTGGCGGCTGTGGTTGCCAAACCGGATGACAAATGGGGCGAGGTGCCCTGTGCCTTTGTCGAGCTCAAGGAAGGTGCCACCGCGGACGAGGCAGGCTTGGTTGCCTTTTGCCGGGAAACTCTGGCCGGGTTCAAGACGCCCAAAAAGGTGGTGTTCCTGGAATTGCCTAAAACCTCGACCGGCAAGATCCAGAAATTTGAACTGCGCAAGATCGCCGCAGACCTGTGAGCTGACGCAGGTTTGGCTTGAAGATATATCTCACATCTTATATTCTGAATGTGAGATATATTTGAAAGGATGGAATCATGACGGCAAACAACGCGCTTTTGGCCTTTGCCGGGACAATGGTACTGATCTCGGTTCTGCTGACTTGGACCGTGTCCGTGCACTGGATGTGGCTGACGGTCTTTGTGGGTGCCAACCTGTTGCAATCGGCCTTTACCGGGTTTTGCCCGGCAGCAATGGTGTTTCGCAAGATCGGGCTAAAAACGCCCTGCGAAGCTGTCGCCACCAAAACCTGAGGCCACAAGCTCAATCACACATCAAGGGGCGGCGTTCTTGTTTGCCGCCCCTTTTTCCGCGTGCTAGTCTGACGTCAGATCGAGCATGAGCAAAACCAACAAAAATGACCGCGCTGAAACAATATGAACGGCTCGAGGCGTCCGGCCTGTGGCGTCCCGGTCCTGATGACCAGCGTCGCGAAGTCATCGTTTCCATCGGCAACGCAACCCTGACCATAACCGACCTGAACGACCGGCCCCTGACCCATTGGTCGCTCGCCGCAGTCGACCGCCAGAACCCAGGTGAGTTTCCGGCCATCTACAACCCGGACGGAGACCCCGGGGAAACCTTGGAAATGGAAGAGGCGGAAACCGCCATGATCGAGGCGGTCGAGACATTGCGCAGCGCAATTGATCGGGCCCGACCACGGCCGGGGCGCCTGCGGTGGGCCAGCGTTCTGGCGACCATTGCATTGGTGGCTGCGGTTCTGTTCCTATGGCTGCCCGGTGCTTTGCTGAAGCACACAGTGGCCGTCGTTCCCGACATTCAGCGCATTGCCATCGGCCGTGCGCTGCTGGGGCGGATTGAACGGGTCACAGGACCAATCTGCACCTCCCAAAGCTCTGATGCCATCCTGACCCGCCTGTCGGACCGCACCGGCGTTCGGCAAGTGGCTGTCATGAGTTCGGGCATTGCAACAAGCCTGAACCTGCCCGGCGGCATCATCCTGCTGAACAGATCCCTGATCGAAGACCACGAGGATCCGGCCGTGGCGGCAGGGGCAATCCTGGTTGAACGCGCGCGGGCCGGGCAACTGGATCCACTGGCGGAACTGTTGACCTATGGCGGTCCTGTCACGACCTTTCGCCTGCTGACAACCGGCAAACTTCCGCGCCAGACGCTGGATCATTTTGCCGAGAGCCTGCTGTCCGCTCCCCGCCCTGTTGTCCCTGACGATGTTCTGCTGGCAACCTTTGCCCAAAGCGCCATCGCCTCGACGCCTTATGCCTATGCCACGGATATCACTGGAGAAACCGTCCTGGGGTTGATCGAGGCCGACCCCATGGCTGGTCGCAAGTTGGAGCCGGTCCTGTCTGATCGCGACTGGGTGCAACTGCAGAGCATCTGTGACAATTGATTTGGTCTGCTTACCGGCAGGCTGACATCGACCCCGAAACGCCAGTGCAATGCACCTTCCTGCCCCCCGGTGACGGGCCTAACACACAGGCCAGCCTGCCTATCCATCGACCTTGGCGCTCTCACCCAATGCGCTCCCGCCCCCGTTTTCCAAATCGGCTGACGCCGATATGGCGCACGGCGTTGGGCGTGGCACCGCGCGGGCGCGGTGCCACGCCCAACGGGAAGAGGGCATTGCCAAATGCCCGATGACGGGCGGGAGATCACCGGGAACAGACTGTGCGCAAACGACAAAAACCGGACATCGCTGTCCGGCTTCTCCGACACGCACCCTGCGCATTTCTATTTGCTCAAACGCGCACTGCCGAACCCGGCGGCCCTGACACGAGCCAGATCCCGTTCGGCCACAGAATCCGATGAATAAGGGCCAGCCAGAACAACACGATAACTTTTGCCCCCCTTGTTCAGGCTCCCCAACCGCATCGGCAATCCGGTTCCGGCCAGGTTTTGCGCCGTCTCGCGGGCAACAGCATCAGTTTCATACGTTGCGACACGAATATACCGATTGGTCGATACCCTGGGCAAGGATTGGGCCTGGGACGCGGATCGGGTTGAAACCCGAACGTGGGTCGCTTCTGCCGGAGACCGCGCTGTGGATGTGGGCAAGGTAATGATCTGCGCCTGCGTTGGCACCGGTTTCAGCGTCTTCGGCAGCGTGTTTGTCCAGATCTGGGCGCTTTGCGCATCCCCCGCCGCAGTTCGCACCCCGCGCATCGGGTTCATGCGGTCATCTTCACGTTCAACCCGGCGATACCCTTCGGGAATTCTCACCGCCTGGGTGATCACAGCGGGGCGCAGACCGCGCTCGGCCCGTTGCGGATTCAAACGATCGTCGCTCCACACGGACCTATAGCCGGCGGGCACCTTGAAGTTCTGAGTGTTCTGCCGATTGTCGTATATATGGCGCTGCACCACCCGTGTGTTCGGGGTCAGACGCAACGACGACTGTGGCCCAATACCAGAGCCCGACCCAAAGGTAACAGGAGCCTCGGCCTGTGGACCACACCGCACGTCCGGGGTTTTGTTGATATACCGCTGACTTAACGATGAGGCATTCGAACAGCCACCAGTGCGCGCGGCCGGAGCCGCTGTCGTCGGGGCCGCAACCACAGCCGCGGGTTTGGTTTTCACCGGGGCCGGTTTTGGCGCCGCCGGCAAAGTGCTCGCCACGGTCGGAACAGGTTTGCGGGTGCTGGTCACAACTGGTTGCCGAACCGTCGCCTGGGTTGTCGTCCGGGTTGTCGTCGTGGCTTTTGCAGTTGTTTTTACGGTGGTCTGAGGGGCCGGTGCCGCAACAGGTGTCCGGGCTGCGGTGGCGGTTGGCCGTCCCGCGGCGGGCACCGTGATCAGTTCAGGAGCCTTGGCCTGTGATGTCGCGCTGGTCGACGCCCCCGGTTTCAGCTTGGTCTGCTGATAGCCACAGATCTGTTTGCGGCTGCGGTTGACCCGGGGAACCCAGGTCACATTTCCGTCGATCCCGGCGCGAATATAGATACACCCCTTGCTATCAACATATTGCTTCCCTTTGAACGAAGCCGGAGGGAACTCGGCCGGGGGCTGCGCCTTTTGCAGCGTCTGGGCCTGCAAAGCCGGAAGTCCAAGCCCCCCCGCGATCAATGCCATGGCAATAATTCTTGTAATCTTCATGCCTGCCCCCACAATATGTGGTCACAAGAATGCCGTAATTCCGAATCGCTGTAAAGCCGGGTTTTCCGTGAAATCCACCTCGAACAGCGGGCAGAGCGCAAATACTCTGCCCAAATTTTCGTGAAGAGCGAGGATGTTACTTGGTGCCGAACATCCGGTCTCCCGCATCTCCCAGTCCGGGCATGATATATCCCTTGTCGTTCAGCTCGCGATCCAATGATGCGGTGACGATCGGCACATCCGGATGCGCTTCCTTCATGCGGGCCACACCTTCGGGGGCGGCCAGCAGGCAGAGAAAGCGGATATTGTTGGCACCGGCCTGTTTCAGCAGGTCAATCGCGGCAGCCGAACTGTTGCCTGTGGCCAGCATCGGATCGACTGCAATCACCAGACGATCCTGCAATCCTTCGGGTGCCTTGAAATAATACTGAACCGGCTTCAGCGTCTCTTCGTCCCGATAGAGACCAACAAATCCAACGCGCGCCGATGGGATCAGCTCCAGAACCCCGTCCAACATGCCGTTACCTGCCCGCAGGATCGACACCAACGCCAGCTTCTTGCCCGCCAGGATCGGTGCCTGCATCTCTTCCATCGGGGTTTCGACATTGGTGGTGGTCAGCGGCATTTCGCGGGTGACCTCATAGGCCAACAGCTGGGTCAGTTCGCGCAGCAGGCGGCGGAACCCGGCGGTCGACGTGCCCTTGTCCCGCATCAGGGTCAGTTTGTGCTGGACCAACGGGTGGTCGACGACGGTCAGATGTTCGGACATGGGAGGTCTCCAAAATGCAGTTCATTTGATTTAACGGGGCCAGGGGACCAGGGGCAAGGCAGTTTTGACTGTCCGGTCAAAGAAAACTGCGCCCCGGACCCTGGGCCGCAACCCCCAGATGCGCCGCGATCGAGGCCGCGATGTCGGCAAAGGCAACCTGCCCCAGCGGTCCGGCTCCGCGGCCGGACACCAGCACCGGCACCTGTTCGCGGGTGTGATCCGTCCCGGGCCAGCTGGGATCATTGCCGTGATCGGCCGTCAACACCAGAATATCGCCGTCCCGCAATCGCGGCAAAATTGAACCCAACTGAGTATCGAACCACTCGAGCGCCCGGGCGTATCCTGCAATGTCACGACGATGACCATACAGGCTGTCGAATTCGACAAAATTGGCAAATGTCAGGCTGCCGTCCTCGGCGTTCTGGACCCGGTCCGACAGGTGCTGCATCAGCTGGGCATCGGGGCCTTTGTCCAATGTGTCGATGCCTTGCATCGAAAAGATATCTCCGATCTTGCCAATTGCATGAACTGTGCCTCCTGCCTCCTGCACCCAATTGTTCAGCACAGGCGACGGCGGGAGTATGGCGAAATCGCGTCGGTTGGGCGTACGGTTGAACCCGTCCTGCGGATTGCCGACAAAGGGGCGCGCGATCACTCGACCCACTTTCATCGCATGCAGCCGGGGCGCAATGGCCCGGCACAGGTCCAGCAGGCGATCCAGACCAAAAGTCTCCTCATGGGCGGCGATCTGGAACACGCTGTCAGCCGAGGTATAGCAAATCGGCCAGCCACTGCGCATATGTTCGCCGCCCAACGCGTCGATGATCGCGGTGCCCGGTGCGTGCCGATCACCCAGAATGCCCTGCGTCCCGGCCTGCTCCGCAACATAGTTGCTCAGCTCGGGTGGGAAGGCCGGTTGCGTGTCGGGAAAGAAATGCCAGTCCCAGGGCACCGGGACCCCGGCCAGCTCCCAATGACCCGATGGGGTGTCCTTGCCCCTGCTGATTTCAGCAGCACATCCCCACCGCCCCTGTGGAGCCGAGTCCAGCCCCGGAAACGGCACAGCCGAAGCAAGACGCATGGCCGCCCCCAACCCCAACCGGTCCATATTGGGCACATGCAGCGGCCCCGTTCGCCCGGTTTCGGCCCGCCCTGCGGCGCAGGCCTGCGCAATATGGGCCAGCGTATTTGCCCCAAGGTCCGGCAGATCGCCGTTGTAGAATGAACTGGCGTCCGGCGCCCCGCCGATACCCACTGAATCCATCACCACCAAAAACGCACGCGCCATCAGACAATCCTTTCGTGGATCAGATCGGGCAATGTCGCTGACATATCGCCCAATTCAATGGCACCACGCACGGCACGTTCCGCCAGAACGGCGGCCTCTTCGCGGTTGGCATGGATGACGGCCAACGGATCGCCTTTGTGTATTTTTTGCCCCAGCCGCACGACCGAAGACAGACCAACCGCAGGATCAACCACATCGCTTTCCACCAGGCGCCCTCCGCCCAGATGCACAACAGACAATCCCAGTGCCTCGCCGTCGATGGCGGTGACATATCCGGTCTCGCGCGCCAGGACTTCGCGGATCACACTGGCTTCGGGCAGAAAACGGCGCCAGTTGTCGACGAACTCCAAGGGGCCGCCGATGGCATAGATCATCCGACCAAATCGTTCAGCGGCGCGCCCCTGCGCCAGCACGGTACGAATCTGTGCCTCTCCCGCATCAACGCTGTCGGCCAACCCACCGTCAAACAGCACCTGCCCGCCCAGGGACACGGTTGCTTCGATCAATGGGCCACCTGCGGTGCCCGTCAGGGCCTCCATCACCGCATCCACCTCCAGCGCATTGCCCAGAGCCGGGGCCAGCGGTTGGTTCATGTCGGTGATCAGCGCAGAGGTTTTGCATCCGGCCGCATTGGCCGTACCCACCAGGGACCGCGCCAGAGCGCGGGCGTCATCTGCAGTTTTCATAAAGGCCCCCGAGCCGCATTTGACATCCATCACCAATGCCTGCGGAGCCGCAGCGAGCTTTTTGCTCAGGATCGAGGCCGTGATCAGATCCAGGCTTTCGACGGTTGCGGTCACATCGCGCACCGCATACAGCCGCTTGTCCGCAGGCGCGATCTGCCCGGTTGCGCCGACAATGGCACAGCCCACTTCGCCCACAACGGCGGCCAACCGCTCTTCGGAAATCTGGGTCGTCACACCGGGGATGGCCTCCATCTTGTCCAATGTCCCTCCGGTATGACCCAATCCGCGTCCGGAGATCATCGGCACATAGGCTCCGCATTCGGCCAACGCCGGCGCGACAAGCAAAGAGGTGCAATCCCCCACCCCACCCGTGGAGTGTTTATCGACCACCGGGCCCGGCAAATCCCAGGTCAACACATCGCCGCTGTCGCGCATTGCCAGCGTCAGCGCGCGCCGTCCTGCTTCGCCCAGCCCATTCAGACAGACCGCCATGGCAAAAGCCCCGGCCTGGGCGTCACTGACCGCGCCATCTGCCAGCCCCTGGGCAAACCAGGTCAGTTCGTCCGCGGACGGGGTTTCCTTGCGCCGCAGGCGGGCGATGATCGCACGTGCATCCAAAAGGCTCAGCTCCGATCCATATGGTCGACCCCAAAGGCCCCGGGCAACAGGTCGGCGATGGTCGTCGCCTGTTCCGGGCCATCGGTGGTGCCCAGCGTAACCGGTACATTGCCTGCGCCAAACTCGGCCAGCTTCTGGCGACACCCACCACAGGGCGGCACCGGAGAGGGGCTGTCGGCGATTACATAGACCTCGGCAATCTCAGTCTCTCCTGATGCGACCATGGCGGCAATCGCCCCGGCTTCGGCACAGGTGCCTTCCGGATAGGCGACGTTTTCCACGTTACATCCCACATAGACCGTTCCCGAGGTCGCGCGGATCGCCGCGCCCACCTTGAAGTTGGAATACGGCGCGTGGGCGTTTTCACGAACGGCAGCGGCGGCGTCTTTGAGGCTCATGTGGGCTCCAGATTGGTTGTGAAGGTTCCGGGCAGGCTGACTTCCAACAGTTCCACGTCGTCGGACGGGGCGACCAGACGGGTTTTCATGCCGGGTGGGATGACATAGGCATCCCCTGCTTCCAGATCATAGGGGTCGCGCCCTTCCCCATGCAAGGTCACACGACCGTTCATGACAAAGGTAAACAAAATATCAGTGTCATGGCTGGCCCAGGGGCTGTCCCCCAAACCGCGCCGCACCACCTGAACGCTGGCCACACCATGGGTGTTGGCATTGATCGTGGTGTCACGGCAGACAAAACCCGGCAGCCGGAAATCCACCCAGTCCGCGCTGGCCGCCTGGTTATAGACAAAGCGCTGACCATCCCATTCCCGATCTGGGCGATGATGCGGGGTCGGCAGAGTCATATCGTGGTCGATTTCGGTGACATGATCCGCCGGAACGCCAATTTCAATCACTTGCAAATCGTCGCTTGCCTCCAACACCCGGTGACGGATCTCCGGGGGTTGGATGAAACAATCGCCCGGTGTCAGGCGCATCTTTTCGCCCTGATCCTCGTACACCACATCAACCCAGCCATGGATGCAAAAGATCAACTGAAACCCGACCTTGTGGAAATGCACCATATCCGGCACGGGTCCGCCGTCAGGAATGCGAATGTGGCTGGCGATGATCGACCCGCCCAACCGCGAAGGCACCAGATCGCGGTAATGCATACCTGCCCGCCCGATGATCCAGGGGGCCTGGTCGGCCAATCGGCGCACCACAAAGGAATGCTGGGTCGTGGGCATGACCAGCGGTGGGTTGCGCTCTTCGATTTCGACCCGGGTGCCATTGGGGGCGGTCAGCACCCGTGCTCCATCGGCGAATCCATCCGGGTCATCGGTCAGGATGCGCAGTGTACCCGGCTGTTCGGCTGCGTCTTTTTCAATCCGCAACCGCAGTCCGTGACCCGAAAACACAGCGATCGACGGGTTATCGGCCGGATAAATCATGTCCATCCGCATCCCGAGGGTTTTGGTATAAAACGGAATATCGTCACGCAACTCCTGCGTGGGCAGCCGCATTTCGGCAATCGTATCAGACATGAACACTCCCAGTATTTTTCGCGAGAGTGACCAAATGGTCAAAAATTTGCAACAAGCTGCCTGCGACACCGTTTCCAAAAATGAACTATTTCCCCGACGTCAGGAATGGTTTAATGCTAAACTATATTTTGAGGAGTGAGATATGTCCGACAATCAGAGCCTGCGCCAGGCCGCGCTGTTTTACCACGAATACCCAAAACCGGGTAAGTTGGAGATTCGCGCGACCAAACCGATGGCCAATGGTCGTGACCTGTCCCGCGCCTATTCCCCGGGCGTTGCCGAAGCCTGCACCGAAATCAAGGACGATCCGGCCAATGCGGCCCGCTATACCGCGCGGGGCAATCTGGTGGCGGTTGTTTCCAACGGCACCGCTGTTCTGGGGCTGGGCAATATTGGCGCGCTGGCTTCTAAACCGGTGATGGAAGGCAAGGCCGTCCTGTTCAAGAAATTCGCCAATATCGACTGTTTTGACATCGAGGTGAACGAAAGCGACCCGGAAAAGCTGGCCGATATTGTCTGTGCGCTGGAACCTACCTTTGGGGCCATCAACCTCGAAGACATCAAAGCTCCAGATTGTTTCATCGTTGAAAAGCTGTGCCGCGAGCGGATGAATATCCCGGTGTTTCACGACGACCAACACGGCACCGCCATCGTCGTGGGGGCCGCAGCCAAGAACGCGCTGCATGTCGCCGGGAAATCGTTTGAGGATATCAAGATCGTGTCGACCGGTGGCGGCGCGGCGGGGATTGCCTGTCTCAACATGCTGCTGAAACTGGGTGTGAAACGGGAAAACGTCTGGCTGTGTGACATTCACGGGTTGGTTTATCAGGGCCGGACCGAAGACATGAATCCGCAAAAGGCGGCCTTTGCCCAGGAATCGGACCTGCGCACACTGGATGAGGTCATCGACGGGGCCGACCTGTTCCTGGGGCTGTCAGGTCCCAACGTGCTAAAGCCGGACATGGTCGCCAAGATGACCAAACGCCCGATCATCTTTGCGCTTGCCAACCCAAATCCGGAAATCATGCCCGACGAGGCGCGCAAGGTCGCCCCGGATGCCATCATCGCCACCGGGCGCAGCGATTTCCCCAATCAGGTCAACAATGTCCTGTGCTTTCCTTTTATCTTTCGGGGCGCGTTGGATGTCGGGGCCACCGAAATCAACGACCAGATGCAGATCGCCTGTGTCGATGGCATTGCCGAAATGGCCCGCGCCACCACATCCGCCGAAGCCGCCGCCGCCTATAAGGGCGAACAGCTGACTTTTGGCGTCGACTATCTGATCCCGAAACCGTTTGACCCGCGCCTGGTGGGGGTTGTGTCTTCGGCTGTGGCTCAGGCCGCAATGGACAGCGGTGTCGCCACCCGTCCAATTGACGATCTGGACGCCTACCGGCAAAAACTGAACCAGAGCGTGTTCAAATCCGCACTGTTGATGCGGCCGGTATTTGACGCCGCCCGCGCGGCCAGCCGCCGAATTGTATTCTCCGAGGGCGAAGACGAACGCGTTTTGCGCGCCGCCCAGGCCATTCTGGAGGAAACCACCGAAACCCCAATCCTGATCGGTCGCCCCGAAGTCATCGAGACCCGGTGTGAACGGTTGGGCCTGGACATTCGACCCGGGCGTGAATTCCAGATCGTCAATCCGGAAAACGACCCCCGTTACTATGACTATTGGACCAGCTACCACCGCCTGATGCAGCGCAACGGCGTGACGCCAGATCTGGCCAAGGCGATCATGCGCACCAATTCCACGGCCATTGGTGCCATCATGGTGCACCGCGGCGAGGCCGACAGCCTGATCTGTGGTACTTTTGGCGAATATCGCTGGCACATGAATTACGTCAACCAGGTCCTGGGCGGAAACAGCTATGAACCCCATGGGGCGCTGTCGATGATGATCCTCGAAGACGGACCTTTGTTCATTGCCGACACGCATGTGCACATCGAACCCACGCCCGAACAGATCGCCAAATCGGTGATCGGGGCCGCGCGTCACGTGCGACGGTTCGGTCTGGAGCCCAAGATTGCCCTGTGCTCCCAATCCCAATTTGGCAATACCAACTGCGATTCCGGCGCGCGATTGCGTGGGGCGCTGACCATCCTAGACGGTCAGAATCACGATTTCATCTATGAAGGTGAGATGAATATCGACACCGCTCTGGACGCGGAGCTGCGGGACCGGATTTTCCCCAATTCACGTCTGGAGGGGGCGGCCAATGTGCTGATCTTTGCCCACGCAGATGCCGCGTCCGGGGTGCGCAACATTCTCAAGATGCGGGCTGATGGGCTCGAAGTCGGTCCGATCCTGATGGGCATGGGCAACCGCGCCCATATCGTGTCCCCGTCCATCACCGCACGTGGGTTGTTGAACATGGCAGCCATCGCCGGAACCCCGGTTGCGCACTACGGTTGATCACGGCCCGATTTGGTCAGACTAGCAAAACATGGTACTGTCTTTCCTATTGCTCAGGCAATTTGGAAAGGCATTTCCTATGTTTTACAGATTCATCATCCTGCTCACTCCGCTCCTTCTGTGCACCTGCACAATCAGCGAGCAGCTTACCAATACCAGCTATCTCTCGTTGGACGGCAAGCGTTACGTGGTTGAAAGTTGGCAACGAACCCGCAGTTACAATCTGGACGAAGAGACCGAGTATTACGACTATGTCATCATCGAGGGAAAGAAATATCGATGCGAAGGTGACTGCTCACGCACGGTAGAGCGTGTTCTGGCTGACGCCAAAAAGCGCAAGATCATCCTGGCCAATGACCCGACCGCACCGGTCTCCCCCACCGAGACTCCGTCACATTGAGAATGCCAGACACCTGGAAAAGGGGCCGACGTGCAATCCTTGCGGCGTCACCGCACCTATCCAGAATTCCACGCTTCTGAGGGTCGCCGCCCGTTCGGGGCATTGAACACGGCGGCCACCGGGAGGCTGCTTCTGATCCCAACCGCTTAGGGCCGACCACGCCCCGCTTTGGTCGGGTCATCAGGGCGGCCCCTCAGCACCCGCGGGTCCGCCGCCAATCTGTCCAAACAAGCAACAAATGCGTCACAAAACTGGACATCCCGGCAGGCCCGCACACCTTGGGCGGCTGCATATATCTGGTTCTTGGATGCGCTTTTTGTGGTCCGACCCAAACCGGAGACCGATCCTCCATGCCGGAGGCTTCTGCCCTGAGCGTGTTGCGCACCTGCGCCAGCTCGGTCACAGGTGCATCGACAAACTTCAGATATTGGAAGTTGCATCATGCACTACGGTGCTCTCTGTTTGAAAACGCCCGAACACCCGGCGGATTCCGCCCCCAGACACGGGCACAGAAGGGGGGCGAATCTGTTGATCCGGTTTGCACGTCAGAATTTGCAATTTTGCAAAAACTGAGAATTAGGATGAATATCGGTATAATATTTTGAGATTTGCAATAATTTGCAATCCTCAGACACATCCAACTGCAAATTTTTGCGGTAATCTGACGCTGCCCCCAGCATGAGCCTTGCCCCAAGGGCCATCCCTCCCCTAACACCGTTGCAACGTATTCGGAGGAGGATGCCATGGCATACAAAGATATTTATGATGGCTGGAAGAGCGATCCAGAAGGGTTCTGGATGGACGCCGCCAAGGAGATCAGCTGGGACCAGGCCCCGACCAAAGCCCTGTCCGATCAAAACGCTCCTTTGTATGAGTGGTTCGCCGACGCCAAGGTCAACACCTGTTACAACGCCGTGGACCGCCATGTCGAACAGGGACGCGGGGAACAGACCGCGATCATCTATGACAGCCCGATCACCCACACCAAACGCGAGATTTCATATGTCGAGCTGCGCAACCGGGTGGCCAATCTGGCCGGGGCCCTGCGCGCCAAAGGTGTGAAAAAGGGCGACGTCGTCATCATCTACATGCCCATGGTTCCCGAAGCGCTGGAGGCCATGCTGGCCTGTGCACGTCTGGGCGCGGTGCATTCGGTGGTGTTCGGGGGCTTTGCTGCCAACGAGCTGGCCGTGCGTATCGACGATGCCAAACCCAAGGCGATCATCGCCGCCTCCTGTGGTCTGGAACCGGGCCGCGTGGTGCATTACAAACCACTTCTGGACGGTGCCATCGACCTGGCCGAACACAAGCCCGAGTTTACCGTCATCTTCCAGCGCGAACAGGAAGTGGCACAGTTGATCGAAGGGCGCGACTACAACTGGCACGGGTTCCAATATGGCGTTGAGCCAGCCGAATGTGTCCCGGTCGAAGGCAACCATCCGGCCTATATTCTCTATACCTCGGGGACAACCGGTCAGCCCAAGGGTGTGATCCGTCACACAGCCGGACAACTGGTGGCGCTGAACTGGACCATGAAGAACATTTACAACGTCGATCCCGGAGACGTGTTCTGGGCCGCCTCGGATGTGGGCTGGGTCGTGGGCCACTCCTATATCTGCTATGGCCCGCTGATCCACGGAAACACCACCATCGTGTTCGAAGGCAAGCCGGTCGGCACGCCCGACGCGGGCACCTTCTGGCGGGTGATTTCCGAACACAAGGTCACGTCGTTCTTTACCGCCCCGACCGCCTTTCGCGCCGTCAAACGCGAAGACCCCAAGGGCGAATTGGTCAAGAAATACGATCTCAGCTGCCTGAAACAGGTCTATCTGGCCGGTGAACGCGCCGACCCCGACACCATCGTCTGGGCGCAGGACCAATTGCAGGTGCCCGTGGTTGACCATTGGTGGCAGACTGAAACCGGCTGGGCGATTGCCGCCAACCCGCTGGGGATCGAAGAACTGCCGACCAAACTGGGATCACCCACAGTGCCCATGCCGGGGTATGACGTCACCATTCTGGACGATGCAGGCCACCCCGTAGCCCCCGGCACATTGGGCGCAATCGCGATCAAGCTGCCCTTGCCACCGGGCACGTTGCCCAATCTGTGGAATGCCGAAGATCGCTTCAAGAAAAGCTATCTCAACACATTCCCCGGCTATTATGAAACCGGCGATGCGGGCATGATGGATGAAGACGGTTATGTCTACATCATGGCGCGCACCGATGACGTCATCAACGTCGCGGGCCACCGCCTGTCCACGGGGGCGATGGAAGAGGTCCTGGCCGGTCACCCGGATGTCGCCGAATGTGCAGTGATCGGCGTTGCTGACGCGCTCAAGGGGCAATCGCCCGTTGGTTTCCTGTGTCTGAATGCGGGTGTGGATCGCGACAACGCCGATGTGGTCAAGGAAGTGGTCAAGCTGGTGCGCGAAAAGATCGGCCCGGTCGCCGCCTTCAAGCTGGCCATCGTTGTGGATCGCCTGCCCAAAACGCGCTCGGGCAAGATACTGCGGGGCACCATGGTCAACATCGCTGATGGCACCCCCTGGAAAATGCCGGCGACCATTGACGATCCGGTGATCCTGGATGAAATCACCGTCGCCCTGCAAAGCCTGGGCTACGCCAAGTAATCTGAGATCAAACGGAAACAGGCCCGGGGTTCGCACCCTGGGCCTGTTTCCGTTTCAACCCTCAGCCCGCCGAAATCACATAGCCTTGGATCTGGGCCGACACAGACCCGTCCTCGGCACCATAGCGCGCCGCAATCTCTTCGGTCGCCGCATGGATCACACGGTCCACCATGGCGTCGCCATGGGGTGCGATTTCTCCGAACAGCGGCGTGCCTCGGACATAGGCCACTGCCGGATGCGACGGATGTGGGGCCGTGCTGATCTCGGTCACCTGATCAATCACGATGTCGGTATACCCGGCCGCTTCCAGATCGGCCCGGATACGGTCGGGATTGCCATGCCCATGCGGCGTGCGCGCCAGGAAGTTCACCGACCCAGGTGGCAGCAAGGTCCCCGCCACCTGGGTCACGACATCGGCAAAGGCATTGGCCCCGATCGTGTCCCAAACATTGAAATGAAATCGTCCGTCGGGGCGCAGCACCCGGCGCGCCTCGCCATAGCCTTTGACCCGATCGGGAAAGAACATCACGCCGAACTGACAGCACACCGCATCAAAGCTGTCGTCCGGATACGGCAGATCCAATGCATCGGTCGCCTGCCATGTGATCCGGTCATCCGGCGTTTGGCGTGACCTGGCGCGTGCCAGCATCGGCGGGTTCAGATCGGTCACATGATACCGCGCATCCGGGGCCAGCACCTTGGCCAGCGCGCGGGTCACAACGCCACTGCCAGCGGCGGTTTCCAGAACATCCTTGACCGGAGTGGACGTCACCCGCGCGGCCAGATCGCGGGCGTAGCTTTCAAAGATCAGCGGCACCAGAAATTCGTCATAGGTGTCAGGGATGCTGCCGGTAAAGGACTTGTCATTCTCGCTCATGATCACTCCTCCGCTGTCGTTCCTACCCTACCACAAAACAAATCCCTCTGCTGGCGGATCTGATTGGTTCACACGCCCCTAACAAATCGTGATCAAGATGAAATACCCTCGGCGTTGCCCGACCCGGCGTTTATCCTTAGCCTGAAACACATGATTCAGCGACAAACAAGGACCTAAGCCATGCGAGCATTGATTGCGGCGCTGGCCTGTCTTGCCTCTGTTCCATTCGCGGCTGCGGCCAGCGAAGGGACACGCATTCAGGTCACCGGAGAACTGATCGACACCTGGTGTTATTATTCCGGCGTCATGGGGGGACCTGATGCGGTCGTCGGATCGGCGCATCACACCTGTGCCCTTTGGTGTTCGGCCGGTGGTATCCCTGTGGGTTTGCAGACCGAAGACGGCACCGTTTATATGGTTCTCAAGATTGACCAGGACGATCAATCCGCCAGCGGTGATACGGCGCTGCGGCTGGCTTCGCATACGATCGAAGCGGACGGGATGCATTATGAACGCGATGGCATCAACTATCTGGTGGTGGACAAGGTGTTGAGCGATCAGGACATTACCAACCTGAACCACGAAGATTACGGGCCGGTTCCCGGCTTTGCCATTCCGGAGCCAAAAGAATGAAGTATTTCAGCTTTGCCCTTGCCCTGATTGCCTCGCCCGTGCTGGCACAGGATTTCTCCGAAGGATCCACCGCCAAGGAATGGAACCTCTATGCCGAGCAACCCGCCCTGTTCGAGGCCAAGGTCGTTGACCTGCTGTGCGAACTAACCGGAGATTGCCCCACCGATTGCGGGGCCGGGAAACGCCAGCTGGGGCTGCTGCGCTCAGCCGATAATGTCATGGTGCTGCCCCTGAAAAACGGTCAGGCTGCATTCAGCGGGGCGGCCGTGGATCTGGCCCCCTATTGTGGTCAGACGGTCGAAGTCGACGGATTGCTGATCGACGACCCGGATCTGAACGCCAAAAACATTTATATGGTGCAAAAGGTTCGCGTCGACGGCGGTGAATGGTCCAAAACCAACCAATTCACCAAGGTCTGGGCCAAGGAAAACCCCGACGCCAAAGGCAAGGGACCCTGGTTCCGGCGCGATCCCCGCATCAAGGAAGAGATTGCCAGCGAAGGCTATCTGGGTTTGGGGCTTGAGGCAGATACCGCATTCATCAAGGAGTGGTTCTGATGCGGCTGGCCGCGGCATTTGTGTTTGCGGCTATGTCCTGGACGTCCGGGGGATGGGCGGGCAACGCCCCCCTGCCCTTTGACGTCGGCGGTGCCTATGAGCTGATCGACCAGCATGGCAATACCCGCACGCAGGCAGATCCGGGCGGCAAGGGACAATTGCTGTTCTTTGGCTATGCCAATTGCCCCAGTATCTGCACCGCTGCCATGCCCATGATGGCAGTGGCCACAGATGAACTGGCCGATGCTGGAATTGACGTGACACCGGTCATGATCACCGTGGATCGGGATCGCGACCAACCCGGCAATATGGACGGTCCTCTGTTGGACCTGCACCCGGATTTCATTGGTCTCAGCGGCAGCGCCGAAGCGCTTCAGGTCGCCTATGACGCCTTTTCGGTGCAACAGGAACTGGCCTTTGTCGATCCCGAATATGGTCCGGTGTTCACCCACGGCAGCTTTGTCTATCTGCTGGATGCCGAGGGCAAGGTATTAACCCTGTTCCCGCCGATCACGGACCCGGAGCGGGTGGTGGCGCTGGCGCGCAAATATCTGCGCCCCGACAGTTAACCCTACGTCAGATTGCAGCCAGTCAATTGACAGCTTGGCTTTTTCCCATGCGCGGACCTAACCTGCCCGTGGGAGGCCAATTGAATGACACAGGACAATCTCTGGCAACTGGATGCGCACGACATCGCGCGCCAAACAACATCCGGCGATCTGCGCGCACAGGACAGCGTTGGGGCAGCCATTGACCGCATGAACGCGGTGAACCCCGATCTGAACGCGGTCGTGGTCGATCTGAGTGACGAGGCCATGGCCCGCGCACAGGCGCTGGATGCGAGCCGGGACGCAGGCACACCCTGTGGTCCGCTGCACGGCGTTCCCGTCACCATCAAGATCAACGTGGATCAAAAGGGGCAGGCCACCTCGAACGGTGTCGTCGCGCTCAAGGAACTGATTGCCCCTGACGACGCCCCCATTGTGCGCAACCTGCAAAATGCCGGAGCCGTGGTGATCGGGCGCACGAACACGCCTGAATTCTCGTTCCGCGCCGACACCGACAACCCGCTGTTTGGGCGCACGCACAACCCCTGGGGGCGGCATATCTCCCCCGGTGGGTCCTCCGGTGGGGCCGGATCTGCGGTCATGGCCGGGATCGGCGCGCTGGCCCATGGCAATGACATCGGCGGATCGCTGCGGTTTCCGGCCGCGGCCAACGGCGCGGTCACGGTGAAACCCGGTCTGGGTCGGGTCCCCGCGTGGAACCCGTCTCAATCCGCCGAACGTGGCCTGTTGGCGCAATCCATGTCGGTTCAGGGGCTGATCACCCGGTCTGCCCGCGACCTGCACCACGCCATGCCCACCATGATCGCCCCCGATCCTCGCGACCCGTTTCACGTCCCGATGCCATGGCAAGGGCGCGCGTTGGATGGCCCGATCAAGGTCGCCTTTACCAAAAACACCTTTGGCTACGATCTCCACCCCGAAGTCGAAGCCGCCCTGGACACTGCCCGCGATGCGCTGGTCGACGCCGGATACAAGGTCGAAGATATCGAACCCCCCAATGTGTTTGACTGTGGGCGCGATGGGTACCGTGCCCTGATGGGCGAGGTCTATTCGCTGATGAAAACCGATGTGGATGCCCACGGGTCCCAGGCAATCCAGGACATCTTTGCCGTCTATTTCCAGGAGTTCCCACCGTTTCTGGAAACCGACCTGTTGCAGATCATGGCCAAACGCAGCCACTATGCCCGTCAATGGTCCCTGTTTCTCGAAGACTATCCATTGATTCTCACCCCGTTCCTGCCACGCCCGTTTTTCAAACCCGATCGTGACACTGAAGGCGGCGAAGGGGTGCACGAGGTTCTCGGCTGTGCGGTTTATTCCTATGCAATGAATTTTCTTGGCCTGCCCGCGGCCAGTGTTCCGTCCCGGCTGGCGCACCTGCCGCAAGGCATCCAACCGATCAACATACAGGTTGTGGCGCGGCGCTGGCGCGAGGACATGGCCGTAGATGCCTGTATCGCAATCGAAGATCGTGTTGGCCGGATGTGTCGCCCCTTGTGGGAACACATGGCGTCGAGCTGAGATCGTTCAGACGCTGTTTCAGAACCGGGCAGAAATGCGTAGCTACGCAGAAAAATGCGGATGCGGGCAAACCGCATCCGCGCCTTTGAAAAGATACTCTTTAACAACGCCTCCCGGCCACTCACAGAGACCAGGATACTGACAATACAGCACAATAAAGTTACCACGACCCTGCCAAATCCGTCTGTGATGTCTTTCACAGTTCACAAAACGCGGGCATCGCGTCACGCCCCAACCAGCAACGGTGCCATGCAACGCCACCATGTTGCGCCCCAGCACAGGCCAGCCGTTTGCCTGGTCCGGAAAACGGTCTGGTTCAGGTGAATTGCTCTGAAATCAGCCGCTCTTCCAACCCGTGTTCAGGGTCAAACAGAATGCGATGCTGAATGCTCGGCTCGGACTGGATCTCGACCCATTCGATATCATTGATCGAAATTGAATCCGCATCCGCCATGACCGGGCGTTTGTCCGGATCCACCACATCGAACCGCACCCGCGCCGTGGCCGGCAATACCGCCCCCCGCCAACGTCGCGGTCGAAACGCCGCAATCGCAGTCAGCGCCAACACATTCGATCCGATCGGCAGGATGGGCCCATGCGCCGAATAGTTATATGCGGTTGATCCGGCCGGTGTCGACACCAGCGCCCCATCGCACACCAATTCAGCCAGGCGGACCCGCCCGTCAATGGTCACCGACAGTTTGGCAGCCTGCGGTCCCGCACGCAGCAGCGACACTTCGTTGATGGCCAGGGCCTTGTGGATGTGCCCTTCCCGATCCATCGCCAGCATGGCCAGCGGGTTGATGATCTCTTCTTGCGCAACAGCCAACCGATCCAACAGATCCGTTTCGCTGTATTCGTTCATCAAAAACCCGATGGTTCCCCGGTTCATGCCATAGACTGGCAAATCCAACCCCTGGCTGCCATGCAGAGTTTTCAGCATAAAGCCGTCCCCCCCCAGGGCCACGATCAGATCAGATGTTTCAACCGGCACGTCTCCGTAACGGCCAATCAATGCAGCACGGGCCGTTTGGGCGACTGGCGCCTCGCTGGCCATAAAGGCGATTCTCACAGCGGCACCTCGGTTTCCGGTGTTGTACATTCCTTTCCGAAACAACCACAGCTTTCCGCTCTTGACCAGTCTTGCCGCTCAGACGTGCGAATTCGTCGCTTTACGCTCTTTCGATATCGGGGAGTTTCCTATAGGAAATCCGCCAGATCACCCATTTTGGACGGAGCGAACATGACCGACACCCCCCGCGACACTGGTTTTTTCACCGAGTCACTCTCGACGCGCGACCCTGAGCTTTATGGCGCAGTGACGGCCGAGCTTGGCCGTCAGCGCGATGAGATCGAGCTGATTGCCTCTGAAAACATCGTCTCGGCCGCCGTGATGGAAGCCCAGGGCAGCGTTCTGACCAACAAATATGCCGAAGGCTACCCCGGGCGTCGCTATTATGGCGGTTGCCAATATGTGGACGTGGCCGAAAACCTGGCCATCGACCGCGCCAAGCAGCTGTTTGGCTGTGACTTTGCCAATGTGCAGCCGAATTCAGGCAGCCAGGCGAACCAAGGCGTGTTCCAGGCGCTGCTGCAGCCGGGCGACACCATTCTGGGCATGAACCTGGCCTCGGGCGGTCACCTGACCCACGGGGCTGCGCCCAACCAGTCGGGCAAATGGTTCAACGCCGTGCAATATGGCGTGCGCCGGTCCGACAACCTCATCGACTATGACGAGGTCGAAGCCCTGGCCAAGGAACACCAGCCCAAGATGATCATCGCGGGTGGCTCGGCCATCCCGCGGGTCATCGATTTTGCCCGGATGCGTGAGATTGCTGATATGGTTGGTGCCTACCTCCATGTTGATATGGCGCATTTCGCCGGTCTGGTTGCCACAGGCGAACATCCCTCGCCGTTCCCGCATGCGCATGTGGCCACGACCACCACGCACAAGACCCTGCGCGGTCCGCGTGGGGGTATGATCGTCACAAATGATGAAGCAATCGCTAAGAAGGTGAATTCGGCGATCTTCCCCGGTATCCAGGGTGGTCCGCTGATGCACGTCATCGCGGCCAAGGCCGTGGCCTTTGGCGAAGCGCTCCGCCCCGAGTTCAAAGCCTACATGCGTCAGGTGCGCCTGAATGCCGATGCGCTGGCCGATCAGCTGATCAAAGGCGGGTTGGACATCGTGACCGGCGGCACCGACACCCATGTCATGCTGGTCGACCTGCGCCCCAAAGGCGTGACCGGCAACATCGTGGACAAGGCCCTCGGCCGTGCCCATATCACCACCAACAAAAACGGCATCCCGTTTGATCCGGAAAAACCGACCGTAACCTCGGGCATCCGTCTGGGCACACCCGCAGGCACCACCCGCGGCTTTGGCGAGGCGGAATTCCGCGAGATCGCGGATATGATCATCCAGGTCGTCGACGGTCTGGCCGCCAACGGAGAAGACGGCAACGCCGATGTCGAAGCCACGGTCCGCGCCCAGGTGGCCACTCTCTGCGCGCGCTTCCCGCTCTATCCGAACCTGTAAACCACAGGATCCTTAACAACCTCTCAAACCCCGCCGCATTCCGCCGGCGGGGTTTTTCATTCCAAATCCGCAACACCACGCTTCCGTCCAGCCGCCCCAGCCCAGATCGCGACCACACGGCACACCGCCCGCTTCGGCTTCTTTCTGGTCACAAATACCTCGGGGGAGCAGCCAAAGGCTGCGGGGGCAGAGCCCCAATCCGCGCGCACGCGCGACACACCCAAACACAACGGACAATAAACCCGTCCCGCGCGGGGGGGGATTCGTTTTGGCCCGAGTTCAGCATCGAGACGATGCCTCAAACCCGCATCCTTGAAACCCCGGCCTTAAAAAAAATTCGGCCCCGGCCTGTGTCAGATCAGCTCTCGCCAGATCAACACCCCGATCAGCAATGTGACCAGTAAAAGGATGTTGAACGCCATGCCGCCCAACATACCCAACCACCACCCCTTGCGGCGGTCGGCAACATCAACGGTTTCCAGATAGGACAAAACCTCTGCCCCGGCCTTTCGCATCGCACCATGGTCCAGCGTCAGCACCAGCTTTGGGTGCCCAACCATCGGCTCGGCTTTGCTCAACACCTGACCCTGGCGAAGAATCCGGCGCGGCAGGCGGCGGCGTGCCTTGCTCAGCGCGGTGCCCAGATCCCGGCCACCAACCCCTTGTTTGTCCCGCAATGCGGCACGCACCGTTTCAATCAAGGTCATGAATTCGGTGGAAGGGTCTGCAGATTGCATGTCGGCACTCAAGACTTTGTAAACGGGCTGGACCGACCTTAGGCGACTCCCCCCAAAGCCTCAATGGGGCTGGCCCCTTTCCTTGCCTCAGGGTATCACATTCCCATGTTGAACACGATCCTGCACGGCACCCCGACCGACCGACCCGCCCTGTTGATTGCCCATGGCCTCTATGGCTCGGCACGCAATTGGGGGGTGATTGCCAAACGCCTGTCAGACGAGCGCCAGGTGGTGGCCGTCGACATGCGCAACCACGGCAACAGCAACTGGGCCGACACCCATACATATCCCGATCTGGCCACAGATCTGGCCCAGGTGATCGACGCACAGGGCGCACCAATGGATATCATTGGTCATTCCATGGGCGGCAAGGCTGCAATGATGTTGGCCCTGAACCACCCTGATCGCGTGAACAAGTTGGTGGTGGCGGATATTGCGCCCGTCACCTATGGGCACAGTCAGATCCAATTCATCCAAGCCATGCGTGCGGTCGATCTGGAGACACTCGAGCGCAGATCCGACGCAGAACAGCAATTGGCCGCATCCGGTGTCGACCCTGCATTGCAAAGCTTTTTCACGCAATCGCTGGACATCCCGAACAAACGCTGGCGGCTGAATCTGGATGTTCTGGCCCATCAGATGCCAAATATCATGTCCTTCCCGGACAGCGATGCGGTCTGGCCCGGGTCGGCCCTGTTTTTGTCAGGCGCAGAATCGGATTACGTGCGCCCAGAGCATCGCGCAGTCATCCGGTCACGGTTCCCAAACGCCCGCTTTGCCAAGATTCCCGGTGCCGGGCATTGGCTGCACGCAGAAAAACCCCGTGAATTCGAAGCCGCCGCCCGGACCTTTCTGAACGCCTGAGCAATCGCGTCAGGCGTTATACAGCTGACGGGCCACCCACCAGGACACCGGCGCTGCAATCACGGCCCCGATTACGGCGGCGGCCAAAATCGCCGTGACCGATACGTAACCCGCCGCCAATACGGCAATCACGCCGGTCCCGGCCAATGCGGATGAAATCAGGGTATAAAGCAGGGAAGCAAGCCGTAGCATTTCAGATCCTCTTTCTGTCTGTTGTCAAACACATACAGGAGTCAGAATGCCACTCTTTGATCCGGATCAGAAACCGCCGGTTTGACGCCTCCCGGTCAGGAAAATTTCCGAAACAGCCGGGTCATGTCAAATAATTCGTCCAAACGGTCATAGCGATCTTTGGTTTCAGGCCAGCTTTCTTCCTGGGTCCCTGCAATCAATGCCTCGAGCAGCATCATCGTGGCGATATTCGAATCCCAGGCAGATGGGATTTCGACCCAACAGTTAAAGGTGAACTTGGCAACCGACGCCACCGGGCTAGCCCATTGATCGGTGATCAGGATGATCGTCACCCCGCGTTCAGAAGCCAGTTCGGCCAGTCGCAACAGGTTGGTTTCATACCGGCGCACATCGAACAACAGCAGCGTGTCGCCTTCGACCATGTCCAACAGATAATGCGGCCAGGTTCCCGACGAAGACGTCATATGGGTCACCCGTTGGCGGATCGCCTGAAAATGGGTAAAGGCATAGGTGGCCAACGACCCCGATATCCGGCCGCCGACAACATACAGCTGACTGTTCGGATGGGCCAATTGTCGGGTCGCCGCGTCGAATTGATTCGGGTCTATGTTGGAAAACGTCTGTCCCAGGTTTTGTGTTACCGCCTGGGAAAATCTATTCAAAAGATGCGATTCCGGCGCTTCGGTCATCCAGTTCTCGCGCCGCTGGGTGGGGCCGGAAACCTTGGCCTGAAGCTCTTTGAGCAAGGCTTGATGAAATTGCGGATATCCCTTGAAGCCCAGTTTCTGCACCATCCGGGCCACTGTTGGTGTCGACACATCGGCATTTGCAGCCACCACCGTGATCGAGGCCAACCCGGCAGACGGATAGTTTTCCAGTAATGAATTCGCGAACTTACGTTCTGATTGGGTCAGATTGTTATAGTGCTCGCGGATCAGGTCCCGCACGGTCGCAGTTGGATTGGTCAAAACGCTTACCTTTTCAGCATTGGCCCATCTTAGGTCCCCCCGTGACGCAACGAAACCCGGAACTCAGATTCAGACCACCTCTGAAAAGATATTGACACAAAATGATTACTATGGAAACTTTTTTACAGAACTCGCCATGAGGAGCGCAGATCCGAATGCAACACCAAGCGTCAGACCCAAGTTCACCGCCTGGGTCCCAGGTCGTGGAACTGGTCAACCCGCATGGGCGGGGACCGGCGCTGATTCTGTGCGAACACGCCTGCAAGGATATTCCCGACCGCTATGACCGATTGGGGCTGCGCGACAGCGATCGCGACAGTCATGCCGCCTGGGATCCGGGCGCGCGGGCGATTGCATTGACCCTGTCGCAGGCGCTGGAGTCACCAATGGTTGCCAGCCGGGTGTCAAGGCTGGTCTATGATTGCAATCGCCCGCCCGACGCCCCAGATGCGATGCCTGCGCGCTCTGAACTGATCGACGTTCCCGGTAATGCGGACCTTACGGCTGCCCAACGGGCCGAACGCACTGCGCAGATCTATGACCCGTTCTGCACGACCGTTTCGGAGGTGATTGCCCGGCGTCAGGCTGACGCCCTGCCTACGGTGCTGATCACCATCCACAGTTTCACGCCGGTCTATTTTGGCAAACCCCGCGCGGTTGAAATCGGCATTTTACATGATGACGACCGCCGCATGGCCGACCTGATGTTGGCCGAGGCCCCGCGCCTGCCCCATCGCCAGGTCGTTCGCAACGCCCCCTATGGCCCCCAAGACGGTGTGACCCATTCGCTCAAGCTGCACGGGCTGGGCAACGGGCTGGCAAATGTCATGATCGAAGTGCGCAATGATCTTGTCACCACGACAGAAGAGGAAAACGCAATGGCCCGGGACCTATTGGCGCTGATCAACCCGGCGCTGGACGCGCTGTTGGCTGGAGGCGGCGACAATGCCTAGGTTCATCCTGCGCTACATTCGCGCCATCGAGGCACTGAACAGGTTCATCGGGCGCATTGCCATGTATCTGATCTTTGTTCTGGTCGGCGTGCTGCTGTGGTCGTCGATTTCCAAAACCTTCTTTGTGCCGTCCATGTGGACGCTGGAAACCGCACAATTCGTGATGGTCGCCTATTACGTGCTGGGCGGGCCATATTCGATCCAGATGGGATCGAACGTGCGCATGGATTTGTTTTATGGCGGTTGGTCCCTGAAGACCAAGGCATGGATGGATGCGTTTACCGTGTTCTTCCTGATGTTCTACCTTGGCGTGCTGCTGTATGGCGCGGTCAGCTCGACCGCCTATTCTCTGGGCTATTTCGGCATGGAACCCTTTGATTTCTTTTGGGGTCTTCTGAAGACACTGCTAACCGAGGGCCCTGGCGCGACGGGCGAAAAACTGGGCTATCTCGAACGCAGCTCGACCGCCTGGCGTCCGCATTTGTGGCCGATCAAAACCATTCTGTGCACCGGGGTCCTGCTGATGCTGCTGCAATGTCTTGCCGAACTGTTCCGGGATATCGGGCGCATTCGTGGAGTTGAGCTCTGATGTCATATGAAATGATCGCTATCGTCATGTTTGCGGGCATGATGCTGATGCTGATGACCGGGCAGCGGGTGTTCGGTGCCATCGGTTTCGTGGGCGCGCTGGCCGGGCTGATGTTGTGGGGCACCGGCGGGTCCGAGATCCCGTTTTCCGCAGCGATGAAGCTGATGAAATGGTATCCGCTGCTGACCCTGCCGATGTTCATTTTCATGGGCTATGTTCTGTCGGAATCCAAGATTGCCGATGATCTGTACAAAATGTTCCACGTCTGGATGGGCCCGGTTCAGGGTGGGTTGGCCATTGGGACAATCGGGCTGATGGTTCTGATTTCCGCGATGAATGGCCTGTCCGTGGCCGGTATGGCCATCGGTGCCACCATCGCCCTGCCCGAGCTGCTGCGCCGCGGGTACGACAAGATCATGGTCACCGGCGTAATCCAGGCCGGATCCAGCCTGGGCATTCTGGTGCCGCCCTCGGTGGTGTTGGTGCTATACGCGATGATCGCCCGTCAACCGGTCGGCCAGTTGTGGCTGGCCGGCGTGGTGCCGGGCCTGATGATGGCGGCGATGTTCATTCTCTACATCTATGTGCGGTGTCGCATTCAACCGCATCTTGGTCCTGTGCTGCCCGAAGAGGAACGCAATGTCCCGATGTCGGAAAAGCTGCGCCTGCTGCGCGCCGGGCTGCTGCCGCTGGTGATTTTTGCCACCATGATGGTGCCCTTTGTCAACGGTTGGACCTCGCTGGTGGAAAGCTCGGCCATCGGGGCGATGACCGCCTTCGTCGCGGCGATCCTCAAGGGGCGGATGACACGGGAGGTGTTCGAAACCTCGGTCCGGTCCACCCTGGCGATTTCCTGCATGTTCATGTGGATCATCCTGGCCGCCCTGGGCTTTGGCGCGATCTTTGACGGATTGGGCGCGGTCAAGGCGATCGAAGACCTGTTCACCACCCAATTGGGCCTGTCACCCTGGATGATCCTGATCCTGATGCAGCTGAGCTTCATCCTGATGGGCACCTTTCTGGACGACACGGCAATGTTGGTGATCGTGGCACCGCTTTATGTTCCGCTGGTTGGCGCGCTGGGGTTCGACCTGATCTGGTACGGGGTGCTTTACACGATCACCACCCAGATCGCTTATATGACACCGCCCTTTGGCTATAACCTGTTTCTGATGCGCGCAATGGCGCCCCCCGAAATCGGACTGCGCGACATCTATTGGTCCATCATCCCCTTTGCACTGGTGATGGTGCTGGCCCTCAGCCTGGTGATGATCTTCCCTGAGATCGCCCTGTGGCTGCCCGATTATGTCTACGGAAAATAACGACAACCAGAAGCCCTGACGCAAGGGGCCGGATTTCAACAAGGAGAGAAAAGATGACATCAAGACGCAAGTTCCTGCAAACCGCCGGTGTCGGTGCCATGGCCGCACCTTTGGCAACCCCTGCGCTGGCTCAATCCACCATCAAATGGCGGATGCAAACCTATGCCGGCGCGGCGCTGGCCGAACATGTGGTGAAACCCGCCATAGACATGTTCAACACCATCGCGGGCGATCGTATGCAGATCGAATTGTTCTATGCCGATCAGCTGGTCCCCACGGGTGAATTGTTCCGGGCCATGCAACGCGGCACCATCGATGCGGTGCAGTCGGACGACGATTCGATGGCATCCCCCACCGAAGTCACAGTATTTGGTGGCTATTTCCCCTTTGGGTCGCGCTATTCTCTGGATGTGCCGGTTCTGTTCAACCAATACGGACTGAACGAAATCTGGGACGAAGAATACTCCAAGGTCGGTGTCAAACACATCAGCGCCGGGGCCTGGGATCCTTGCCATTTTGCGACCAAGGAACCGATCCATTCGCTGGCCGACCTCAAGGGCAAGCGGGTCTTTACCTTCCCCACTGCCGGACGCTTCCTGTCGCAATTCGGCGTGGTCCCGGTGACTCTGCCTTGGGAAGACATCGAAGTCGCCATGCAGACAGGTGAATTGGACGGGGTCGCCTGGTCGGGTATCACCGAAGACTATACTGTTGGCTGGGCCGATGTGACCGATTACTTCCTGACCAACAACATTTCGGGTGCCTGGGCCGGGTCCTTCTTTGCCAACCAGGGACGTTGGAATGAACTGCCCGAAGACCTGCAAACCCTGTTCCGCGTGTGCTGTGACCAATCCCACTATTATCGCCAGTGGTGGTATTGGGGTGGCGAAGCCTCGCTGCGCGTGGATGGCACCAAGATGAAGCTGACCACAATACCTGATGCCGAATGGGCGCAGGTCGAAGAGGCCGCGGTCAAATTCTGGGATGAAATCGCCGCCGAAAGCCCCACCAAGGCCAAGGTTGTCGAGATCTTCAAGAAGTACAACGCCGACATGCAGAAGGCCGGCCGGCCGTATCGCTACGGCTGACAAAATCGGTTTGGCCCGGTGTCTTTCCGGGCCAAATTTCTTGATCAAGAAATTTGCCAAGACTTTTTTCTAAAAGTCTTGGCCGCATCAGACAGAGGGATGCACATGCTCACATTCAAGGAACTTGAGTCTCAGGTGGCTGGTGGCAGCATTGACACGGTATTGGTGTGTTTTGTTGACATGCAGGGCCGTTTGATGGGGAAGCGGTTTCATGGGGGTCATTTTGTTGGGGGTGCGTGGGAGGAGACGCATTGCTGCAATTACCTTCTGGCGACGGATCTTGAGATGGGGACGCCGGATGGCTATGCGAGCACCAGCTGGGAGCGGGGGTATGGCGATTATGTGATGAAGCCGGATCTGAGCACCCTGCGCCTTGTGCCCTGGCTGGAGGGGACCGCGCTGGTGCTGTGTGATGTTCTGGATCACCACACCCACGCCGAGGTGCCCCACAGTCCGCGCGCGATGCTGAAGCGTCAGGTCGCCCGCGTGCGCGCCCTGGGGTTCGAGCCGATGATGGCGACCGAGCTGGAGTTTTTTCTGTTCGAGAAGGGCTTTGACGAGATCCGCAAGGGCGGCTTTCAGGACCTGACGCCGATCTCGGGCTATAACGAAGATTACCACATCCTGCAGACCACCAAGGAAGAACATGTGATGCGCCCGATCCGCAATCACCTGTGGGAGGCGGGTCTGCCGATCGAATGCACCAAGGGCGAAGCCGAGACCGGTCAGGAAGAACTGAACATCAAATATGCGCCTGCCATGGACACGGCGGAATATCATTCGATCGCCAAACACGCGATCAAGGAGATCGCCTGGCAGCAGGGCCACGCCGCAACCTTTCTGCCCAAATGGCATCATGACAAGGTCGGCAGTTCCAGCCATGTGCATCAATCCCTGTGGGCCGATGGCAAACCGGCGTTTCACGACTCGGATGACGCGCTGGGGATGTCGGACCTGATGAAGTCCTATATGGCCGGGCTGCTCAAATATGCGCCTGATTACACCTATTTCATGGCCCCCTATATCAACAGCTACAAACGCTTCATGAAGGGGACATTTGCCCCCACAAGGATCATCTGGTCGGTGGACAATCGCACCGCCGGGTATCGGCTGTGTGGCGAAGGGTCCAAGGCCATCCGCGTCGAATGCCGGATCCCGGGATCGGACATGAACCCCTATCTGGCGATGGCGGGCATGCTGGCCGCCGGCCTGGCCGGGATCGAGGAAGGTCTGGAGCTGCAGCCCGCCACGGTGGGCGATGTCTATCAGGGCGACACCGGCCTGATCCCCGGCGATCTGGGCGCGGCGCGCACCGCGCTGCACGGCTCGGACATGCTGCGCGCGGCGATGGGCGACGATGTGGTCGACCACTACGCCCGCGCCGCCGAGGTGGAGATCGAAGAGTTTGCCCGGGTGGTGACCGATTGGGAGGTCGCGCGCGGGTTCGAACGGGCGTGAGTTCGGGTCAAGGCTGGGGGCGCTGCCCCCAGACCCCCGAGGTATTTTTGACCAGAAAGAAGCAGGGGCGCGTGCCCCTGATCCGAGATGTGGAGTTGAGGGCATGGGCCAGACATTAACGTGTATTTCCCCGATTGACGGATCGGTGTTTGCCGAACGCGATGTGCTGTCGCGCGAGGCGGCTGTTGCGGTGGCGGCGCGGGCACGGGATGCGCAAGCCGCCTGGGCGGCGCGGCCGTTGGCCGAGCGGATTGACCTGGTGATGGCCGGGGTCGCGGCGGTGGGCGCGATGAATGATGCCATCGTGCCCGAGCTGGCCCATATGATGGGGCGGCCCATTCGGTATGGTGGTGAATTTGGCGGTTTCAACGAGCGCGCCAGCCATATGGCGTCGATTGCGGCGGAGGCGCTGGCTGATATCGCCGTGGGCGAGGACGCGACCTTCAAACGATATATCAAACGGATTCCCCATGGGGTGGTGCTGGTCGTCGCGCCCTGGAACTATCCCTATATGACCGCCATCAACACCGTGGCCCCGGCGCTGATTGCCGGCAATACCGTGGTGTTGAAACACGCCACCCAGACCCTGTTGGTGGGCGAACGCATGGCCGCGGCGTTCCACGATGCGGGCGTGCCGCAGGACGTGTTCCAGAACGTGTTCCTGGATCATGACACCACATCCGAGCTGATCGCGCGCCGGGCGTTCGATTTTGTCAATTTCACCGGCTCGGTCGGCGGTGGCCAGGCGATGGAACGCGCCGCCGCCGGGACCTTCACCGGCGTCAGCACCGAGCTGGGCGGCAAGGACCCGGGATACGTGATGGAGGATGCCGATCTGGACGCCGCCGTCGACACGCTGATCGATGGGGCGATGTTCAACGCCGGTCAGTGCTGTTGCGGGATCGAACGGATTTACGTGCATGAGAGCCTTTATGACGCCTTTGTCGAGAAGGCCGTGGAGATCGTCAGCGGCTATACCCTGGGCAATCCGCTGGACCCGGACACCACCCTGGGGCCGATGGCCAATGTCCGGTTCGCTGCCGAGGTGCGCGCCCAGATCGACGCCGCCGTGGCCGCCGGTGCAACCGCCCATATCGCGCCGATGGTGGCCGATGATGGTGGGGCCTATCTGACGCCGCAGATCCTAACCGGCGTGACCCATGACATGGCGGTGATGCGCGACGAGAGCTTTGGGCCCGTGGTGGGCATCATGAAGGTGTCCGGTGACCAGGAGGCCATCGCCCTGATGAACGACAGCGACTTTGGCCTGACCGCATCGCTGTGGACGGCGGATGTGGACCGCGCCGCAGCGGTCGGCGATCGCATCGAGACCGGCACCGTGTTCCTGAACCGCGCCGATTACCTGGACCCCGGCCTGTGCTGGACCGGCTGCAAGAACACCGGGCGCGGCGGTGGGCTCTCCATCATCGGCTATCACAATCTGACCCGGCCCAAATCCTACCATCTCAAGAAAGTCACCGGCTGAGAGCCGCCCTGACCCTGTCTGAAGGAAGAACGAACATGTCTCTCGTTGGAAACTGGTCCTATCCGACCAACATCAAATTCGGCGCTGGCCGGATCAGCGAACTCCCCGCCGCCTGCGCCGCCACCGGCATGACACGCCCCCTGCTGGTCACCGACCGCGGCCTGGCCGACCTGCCGATCACCAAAGCCACCCTGGACATCCTGGAGGCCGCCGGTCTGGGCCGGGGTCTGTTTGCCGAGGTCGATCCCAACCCCAACGAGATCAACCTGGCCGCAGGGGTTGCCGCCTATAACGCCGGGGGCCACGATGGGGTGATTGCGTTTGGCGGCGGCTCGGGGCTGGACCTGGGCAAGATGGTGGCCTTTATGGCCGGCCAAACCCGGCCCGTGTGGGAGTTCGAGGATGTGGACGATTGGTGGACCCGCGCCGATGCGGACGCCATCGCGCCCATCGTGGCCGTGCCCACCACCGCAGGCACCGGATCCGAAGTCGGCCGCGCCAGCGTCATCACCAATTCGGTGACCCACGCCAAGAAGATCATCTTTCACCCCAAGGTGCTGCCCGAAGTCGTCATCTGCGACCCCGAGCTGACCGTGGGCATGCCCAGGGCCATCACCGCAGGCACCGGGCTCGATGCCTTCGCCCATTGCGTCGAGGCGTTTTCCAGCCCCCATTACCACCCGATGAGCCAGGGCATCGCGCTCGAAGGCATGCGCCTGGTCAAGGAATATCTGCCGCGCGCCTATACGGACGGCACCGATCTGGAGGCCCGCGCCCAGATGATGTCGGCCGCCGCCATGGGGGCCACCGCCTTCATGAAGGGTCTCGGGGCCATCCACGCCATGAGCCACCCCGTCGGCGCCATGTTCAACACCCACCACGGCACCACAAATGCGGTCTGCATGCCCGCCGTGCTGGCGCTGAACGCACCCGAAATCGCCGACCGGTTTGATCAGGCCGCCGCCTATCTGGGCATCACCGGCGGCTTTGACGGGTTTTGCACCTTTGTCCAGACCTTCAACGACAGCCTCGCCATCCCCCGCAAACTCACCGAGCTCGGCGTCACAGCAGACGCAATCCCAGACCTCGTCGCAGGCGCGCTCACAGACCCCTCATGCGGCGGAAACCCCGTCACACTCACCCAACAAAACCTCACGCAGCTCTTCAATCAATCAATCTGAAACACCCCCAAAATCAAAGGGCGGCGCACCAAGCCGCACCGCCCATAAAATACAAACAACAAACAACAACTCAAAGCTAACCGGCTTTGGCCAGATTGTAGCCCCCAGTTGCCTGCCCCCCTGTTTCATGAGCAAACTCAAGATACAGCTGGCGCGCCTTTCGGGTCACCGGACCGATCCCCAGTTCCCGGTTCTGAAATCGGCTGACAGGCATCACCTTGGCGATATTACCGGTGCAGAATATTTCATCCGCGGTCTCAAAATCCGCAACCGTCAGGCGGCCTTCGCATACCTCGACCCCATCGTCCCGCAAAAGGCCGATCACCCGTTGACGGGTCAAACCATTGAGGAAACACCCGTTGGGCACCGGGGTCGACACCCTCCCGTCACGGACCAAAAACACATTGGTCGAGGCGGTTTCCGCCACATGCCCGTCGACATCCAACGACAAGGCATTGTTGAAACCACGTGCACGCGCCCAGGCCATGATGCGACCATTGTTGGGATACAGTGATCCGGCCTTGGCCTCGGTCAGGGCCATGTCCTGACGCGGGCGGCAAAAGGGGGCGACCGTCAACGAAAACCCTTCGATTGGGGGCATTGCCAGCTCTTCGATACAGATCGAAAAGGCGGTCGAAGCCGGATCCAGGTCGATCAGACCAGACGAGCCGTCGCAGGCCCACATCATCGGTCGGATGTAGAGTTCGGCTCCTGCCGGATAGCGGGCCACCCCGTCGCGCACAATGGTTTCGATCTCCGCCCCCGTAATCGCGGTTTGCATCCCCAATGCGTGAGCCGAACGGATCAACCGGGCACAATGCAAGTTGAGATCAGGCATCACCCCGTCAAACAGTCGCGCTCCATCAAACACCTGTGTCCCCAGCCAGGCCACATGGTCCGCGGCCCGAATGACCGGGATATTGCCCGCGTGCCAGGCCCCCTCCCACCAGGTGAGAATACGTCCTCCGATAGCCATCGCTCTGGTTCTCCTTTCAATCCGTTCGATCCTGGCGAAACCGGAATTCGATACGAATTCCGGGCCGTTTTCCGTGTCGGAAAACGGGGCACCGCTAGATATGCAGCGCGGCACCCAACCCCATCAGTGCGGCCTCTTGCGTGGTTTCCCCCAGGGTGGGATGGGCGTGAATGGTGCCGGCGATATCGGCCAGGGTTGCCGCCATCTCGATGGCAAGCCCAAATTCCCCGGCCATCTCCGAGACACCCTGCCCCACAGCCTGAATGCCCAGAACCAGCCCCGTAGCGGGGTCCGAAACAATGCGCACAAACCCATCGGATCGCTCCATGGTGAGCGCACGACCATTGGCCTGGAACGGGAACAGCGACACTTTGGCTCCTTTGACCTGGGATGGTCCCTGTCCGACAGTGACGATCTCCGGGTCCGTGAAACACACTGCCGGAATGGCGCGTTTGTCCCACCGCACCCGATGCCCGGCCAGATGTTCGGCAACCAATGTGCCCTGCGCTATCGCCCGGTGCGCCAGCATCGGTTCGCCGGTGATGTCGCCGATGGCATAGACGTCGCGCATCGAGGTGGCACATATGTCGTTGATGTGCAGGAATGGACCGTCGCGATCCAGTCCCAGATCCTCGACGCCAAAGCCGTCCAGGACCGGACGTCGACCGACAGTCACCAGAACCTTGTCGGCGGGGATCTCTTCGGATCCTTCTGGGGTTTCGACCAACAGATTCCCGGTGTCGGTCATCCCCTTTGCCCGCGCTTCCAGACGCACCTGGATGCCCAGATCCTGTAGTCGGGCCATCACGGGGCGGGTCAGGGGCGCATCATATTGCGACAGGATATTGCGTTCGGCTTCGACCAATGTGACCCGCGCCCCAAGCTTTGCCATGGCCATGCCGATTTCGAGCCCGATGTAACCCGCGCCAATCACGGCCAGATGATTGGGCACGGTACGCAGATCCAACGCCTCGGTCGAAGAAATCACCCGATCGCCAAATGGCAAAAAGGGCAGTTCAACCGGTGCCGATCCGGTGGCCAGCACCAAATGTTGACAACGGATCAGCAGCGGGCCTTTGTCCGTATCCACGACCACCGATTTGCCGTCGCGAATCTGGGCATAGCCCCGGACCACCCTGACGCCGGATTTCTTCAACAGCCCCGCGACCCCGCCCGTCAGCTTGGCCACCACGCTGTTCTTCCAATCGACCGTCTTGCCCAGGTCAATGGTTGCGGATCCGGCGCTGATGCCCAGAGCATTCTCACTGCCGGCGTGTTTGACGGTATCAAATTCCTGGGCTGCATGGATCAGCGCCTTGGACGGGATACACCCCACGTTCAGGCACGTGCCCCCAGGAGAGCCCCCTTCAACAACCACGGTATCAATGCCCAGTTGCCCGGCACGAATGCCGCAAACATAGCCGCCCGGTCCGGCACCAATGATCAGGAGCTTGCAGGAGAGGTGTTGCATTTCACTCCTCCACAAAAATCAGCGCCGGGGTTTCCAGCAGGGTTTTTATCCGGTTCACGAACACCGCCGCGTCCCACCCGTCGATCACCCGGTGGTCAAAGCTGCACGAGATGTTCATCATCTTGCGCGGCACGAATTGGGTGCCGTCCCACTGCGGGCGCATGGCCATTTTGTTGATGCCAACAATGGCCACCTCGGGGTGGTTGATAATCGGTGTGGTGACAATGGCACCCAACGGGCCCAGAGACGTGATGGTGAGCGTTGATCCGGTCAATTCCTCGCGCACTGCCTTGCCGGTTCTGGCAGCTTCGGACAGGCGGGCAATTTCGCTGGCTGTGTCAAACAGCCCGCGGGTTTCGGCGTCGCGCAGCACCGGGACGATCAGGCCATTGTCGGTCATCGTCGCAATGCCCACATGCAGTGCGCGATGTCGACGGATGATACCCGCATTGTCATCAAAATGGGCGTTCATCTCAGGATGATCCCGCACCGCGCGCGCCAGCGCCGCGCAGACAAAGGGCAGCATGGTCAGCTTGGGCTTGTCCCCGCGATCCTTGTTCATCGTGGCGCGCAGATCCTCGACGCCTGTGACATCCACCTCCTCGACCACGGTGATATGGGGAATGCGGCTGTTGGCCAACGCCATACGGTCTGCAATCTTGCGGCGCAGCCCCACGACCTTGATCTCCTCCACCTCCGGTTTACGAACCGGCGAGTCTATCGGCGCAGCCGGGGCCTGTGCGCTTTGAAACATGGCGTCCAGATCACCATGCCCGATGCGTCCGCCCGGTCCCGTACCCCGTATCTGGCGCAAATCAATCCCGGCGTCGCGCGCCCGTTTGCGCACAGCTGGCGAGGCCAGAACATCCGCATGTTCCACACGCGGCGCAATAACCTGAGGGATCACAACCGGCGCAACCTCGGGCTCTGGCTTTGGTGCGGGCTCTGGTGCCTTTTCACCCGCCGGTGCCGGGTCCGGATCGGCCACTGGTGCGGCCTGTTCAAACACATCCGGCACAGCTTCGCCTTCGGTTTCGATGCGCACCAACACAGCCCCCACGGCCACCGTGTCGCCGATCTCGCCTCCGGTCCAGGTGACCTTTCCGTCATAAAGCGAGGGGATCTCAACCGTCGCCTTGTCGGTCATCACGGCGGCCAGGATATCATCCTCGCGCACCAGATCACCGGGTTTCACGTGCCATTCCACCAGCTCGGCTTCGGTCACGCCTTCACCAACATCCGGCAGTTTAATATCCAGTTCCTGCATGGCTCAGACCTCCAAAACCTTGCGCAGCGCGCGTTCAATGCGGTCGGGGCCGGGGAAGTAATCCCATTCCTGCGCGTGCGGGTACGGCGCATCCCAACCACAGACCCGTTCAATCGGTGCCTCCAGATGCCAGAAACAGGCCTCCTGCACTTCGGAGATCAATTCGGCCCCGAAACCAGAGGTCCGGGTTGCTTCATGCACGATAATGCAGCGGCCAGTCTTTTCGACCGACGTCTTGATGGTCTCCAGATCCAGCGGCAGGAGCGAGCGCAGGTCGATCACTTCGGCATCAACACCGGTGTTTTGCACAGCTTGTTCCGCGACAAAGACCATGGTGCCATAGGCCAGGATCGTGACATCCGCGCCCGCGCGACAGACACGCGCCTTGCCCAATTCGGTCTTGTAATATCCATCTGGAACATCGCCGCGTTCATGGCTGGACCAGCTCAGAGATTTGCCGCTGTGATCGCCATAAAACGGACCGTTGTACAGCCGCTTGGGTTCCAGAAAGATCACCGGGTCCGGGTCCTCGATCGACGCGATCAACAGCCCCTTGGCATCATGCGGGTTCGACGGCATCACGGTCTTCAGGCCTGCCACATGGGTAAACAACGCCTCTGGACTTTGGCTGTGGGTCTGACCGCCATAGATGCCGCCCCCCGTCGGCATACGGATGACCAGCGGACAGGTGAACTGCCCATTCGACCGATGCCGAATGCGGGCGGCTTCCTGGGTGATCTGGTCATAAGCGGGGTACATGTAATCGGCGAACTGCACTTCGACACAAGGCTTGCGCCCATGCGCGGCCATGCCGATGGCGACGCCAACGATGGCGCTTTCGCTGATTGGCGTGTCAAACACCCGCTCTTCACCGAATTTCTCTTGCAACCCAGCAGTACAGCGAAACACGCCGCCAAAATACCCCACGTCCTCGCCAAACACCAACACACGCGGGTCCCGCGCCAGCATCACGTCCATGGCGTCGCGCAGCGCTTCGATCATTGTCATCACAGCCATCTCAGTACCCCATTTCCTGACGCTGCCGCCGCAGGTGGTCGGGCAGTTCGGCGTAGACATCGTTGAATATCTCGGCGGGCGACATCGGCACCGGGTTGACCAATGTGCCATGGGCCTCAACCCGTTTTTGTTCGGCGGTGACCTCTTCCAGGATCTGTGCCTGCACTTGGACGTGACGCTCTTCGGACCAGAGACCCCGCGCGATCAAATGGGTTTTCAGTCGCTCGATCGGATCGCCCAGCGGCCAGGCCGACCCATCATCGCGCGGACGATAGGCCGACGGATCATCGGAGGATGAATGCGCCCCGAACCGATAGGTGAACCATTCGATCCCGACGGGGCCAAACCCGTTTGCCAGCCGATCCCGCGCCCAGCGCGACACCGCCGCCACGGCCAGATAGTCATTCCCATCCACGCGCAGCGACGGAATCCCATACCCCCGCATCCGCGCCGCATAGGTGCGCGCCGCGCCCGACGCCACACCGGTATAGGTGGAAATGGCCCATTGGTTGTTGACCACATTCAGGATCACCGGCGGCTGATAGACGGACGCCATCAGCAGCGCCCCGTGGTAATCGTTCGACGCCGTGGCCCCGTCACCGATCCAGGCGGTTGCGATCTTGCCGTCACCGCTGAGCGCGTTGGCCATGGCCCATCCCACCGCCTGCACGTACTGTGTGCCCAGATTCCCCGATACGGTGAAAAACCCAAAATCCCGCGCCGAATGCAGCACCGGCAGCTGGCGGCCGCGCAACGGGTCGAGGTCGTTTGAGTAATACTGACCGAACAGCATTTCCAGCGGATAGTCATTGGCAACCAACAGGGTCTGCTGACGATAAGTCGGGAAATTCATGTCCCCCGGCAGCATCTGTCGCTGAAAGGCGCAGCCCACGGCCTCCTCTCCGGTACATTGCATGTAAAACGAGGTCTTGCCCTGGCGCTGCGCGGTGTGCATCCGTTTATCGATGGCGCGCATGGTCATCATGTCGCGCAGCCCCTGCAACAGCAGATCACCACAGTCATCCCCCAGATAGTCGGCCCAGGGACCTACGGCATTGCCGTCATCGTCCAGCACGCGGATCAACCCATTGGCATAATCGCGCGATGATCGCGCGTCCATGTCCAGCGACGGCACATCCAAAAGCCCCGTCTGGGGGATATCGATACCGGAAAAATCCGGCTCATCTCCGGGGCGGGTCGGCGGTTTTGGGAACGTCAATTTGACCTTGCGTGGGGTCATGCCTGTCTCCTTGTCGGTCATGCGCCCCGCAAAGGGGCGGGCGCCAGTCCCCCGGTAGGCCCGCGGGCATCAGAACCAGCGCAATGAAATTGCTGAAAGCAGGATATCCTGAGTATTGGCAAAATTGGCGTTGATAGTTTGGATATATTTTCATTTATTCAAAATTATCTTCTGATATTTCCACCGTTACAGATTTTTGTTTTCCAAAATCACGCACACCCTATATATTCCTTGCATCCTGGCACCAGGACCGACAAATGGTTTGCCCGTGACACGACAAGATGAATATTGTTTTGGAGATACCCCATCGTGATGAATTCTCTGGACCCGACATGACCACAATTACTGAAATGGATCGCAAGATCCTGCGTGCCCTGATGGAGGATGGACGTCAGCCCAACACTCAATTGGCTGAAACCGTCGGCCTGTCTCCCAGCCAGTGCTGGCAGCGGGTGCGCCGATTGGAAGAAGCAGGCATCATTGCGGGCTATCACGCACGGCTCAATCAGGAATTGATGGGAGTGCCCGAAATCGTGCTGGTGGAAATTACTCTGGAACGCAACGAAGGCTATCAGCTGGAACAGATCGGCCAGACTCTCGCCGAACTGCCCGAGGTGCTGGAGATGCATGTGACATCTGGCGAATTTGACCTGTTCATCAAGATCGCGGTCAGCGGCACCCGCGGCTACGAGGAGTTCCTGAAAAACAAGCTGTATCGGATCTCGGGCATTCGCCATTCCCGGTCGATTTTCTCGTTACGGTGTTTCAAGAACGAAATGTCCTATGTCCCGCACGGCTGACCCTAGCCTCAAGGCGCTGGAGGTGTTCCAGCTGGTGGCACGCCTTGGGTCGGTTCAGGCGGTGGCGGTTGAATCCGGGCTGTCGATCAGCACCGTGTCGCATCACCTGAAATCCCTTGAGGCGCAGGTGGGTGTCGCTCTGTTGGACCACAAACGCCGCCCCATGGTGCTGACGCCGCAGGGGGCCGTGTTCCTGAAATACGTCGAAGAGGCGCTGCGTCTGATCCGCAAGGCCCGGTCCGAGGCCGTGGCAGGGGATACGATCGGCGTACGGTCCCTTCGGCTGGGGTTGATCGAAGATTTCGACAGCGACATCGCCCCGCAGCTGGCCGTGCAATTGGCCGAAACAATGCCATTCTGTGACTTTTCACATTTCACCCGCCCCAGCCATGACATCTTGCACCTGCTGCGCAACAGGCGCATTGACATCGGTCTGGCCTCGCGCCCGGTCGAAACGGTGAGCGACCTGCAGGAAAGCCAGATGCTGCGCGATCCTTTTGTATTGGCGTTGCCCGTCGGATACCACGCCACCCCAGAGGCGACGCTGGCCGGGGACACCGACCTGCCCCTGCTGCGCTATAGCACCGGCCAGATCGTCAGTGGTCAGATCGAAGCCCATCTGCGTCGCCTGCGCCTGTCGCACCCGCAACGCTTTGAAATCGAGAGCAACCAGACCATCATGGCAATGATTGCCGCCGGGGCCGGTTGGGCGATCACAACGCCGTTGTGCTACATGCGCGCCAAACGATTCCAGGGACAGGTCCGCCTGCACCCGTTTCCAGGCAAAGGATTCGCCCGTTACATTTCCCTTTTTGCCTCGCCCGAATGTTCCGAACCGATGGCGACCATGGTCGGTGCTGCGCTGCGGTCCTTGCTCGAGCGCAACGTGGTACGCCCGTTGACCGATGACCACCCCTGGCTGTGCGACAGTTTCCGGATGCTGTGAGCACGGCCATGCCTCACAAGGCCGGGGGCGCTGCCCCCGTCGCGCGCTGCGCGACTCCCCCGAGGTATTTTTGACCAGAAAGAAACAGGAGCGATGCGCATCAAATGCAGCTGGCATCGCCGCCCAAAATCGCCGCGACGGGGCAAAGCTGTGATCCGATCCGCAGATTCACCGTGACGGTCACGAGCAGGCGGGCGATGTCCAGCTCGGTCCGCTTTGATCTGTCAGACCTCTTCCACCTCCAGCACCCCATCCAGCGATTTGATCGCGCCCTTGATCTGCGGGTTGATCGGGAATCTTGACCCCAGCTCCATCTCGACATCTCCGGGCAGACCCGGATCCTGCAGCATCATGAACACCTCGCCCCGTGCGCTGCGCGACGCGGATTGGGCTGCGTCCTGAAGAACCCGCGCAACGGTCGGGATCGCCAGCGCGTCCGAGATATAGATCTTGAGGTTTGACGTCCCAGCATCCGCGGTCACCGCATCCACCGGGCCCACAGAGCGCGCCAACAGTTTCAGTTGATCGGATTCCATCGTCGCCTCGGCCGTCACCACGACCTTGGCTCCGGTTTCCAGATAGTCGCGGCATTTCTCCAATGCCTCGGAAAACAGAGTCACTTCGTAGGCACCGGTGGTATCGGACAATTGGGCAAAGGCAAACCGATTGCCACGCGCCGATTTGCGTTCCTGCCGCCCGGCAACCACCCCCGCCAGCTTGACCAGAATTGGCCCTCCGCGTTCGGCTTTGACCATCACTTCGTCCAGCGTCAGCACCTTTTTGCGCCGCAGCGCTACCATATAGTCGTCCAGCGGATGCCCCGAGAGATAGAAACCGATGGCCTTGAACTCTTCGCCCAGCCGTTCGGCCGGCAACCAGTCGGGCACCGGAGCGAACCGCGGTTCAGGCAGGTCATCCCCCGCTTCGCCAAACAGCGATACCTGGTTCGAATTCTTCTGTTCAAAGATCGCCGCCGAATAATTGACCAGCCCATCCAGGCTCTCGAACACCCGACGTCGGTTCGGGTCAAGCTGGTCAAAGCCCCCGGCCCGCGCCAGCATTTCCAGCGGCCGCTTGCCAACCTTTTTCAGATCCACCCGCCGCGCCAAATCAAAAAGCGTGGCAAAGGGGCGGTCGTGGCCTTCATCCCGGCGGCCCTGCACGATCAGGTTCATCGCCTCAAGGCCCACGTTCTTCAGCGCGCCCAGCGCATAAACCAGCTCTCCGTCCACCACATTGAACGTCGCCAGCGACCTGTTCACGCAGGGTGGCACATATTTCAGGCTCAACCCCTTGCGGACCTCTTCGAAATAAATCGCCAACTTGTCCGTCAGGTGGATATCGCAATTCATCACACCAGCCATGAATTCAACCGGGTGATTGGCCTTGAGCCAGGCGGTCTGATAGCTGACCACCGCATAGGCCGCTGCGTGGGATTTGTTGAACCCGTAGTTGGCAAATTTCTCGAGCAGGTCAAAAACCTCGGACGCCTTTTTCGCAGGTACGCCGTTTTCGGCGGCACCCTTTTCAAATTTGGGCCGTTCGGCGTCCATCGCCTCTTTGATCTTTTTCCCCATCGCCCGGCGCAGCAGATCAGCGCCGCCGAGACTATAGCCCGCCATCACCTGGGCGATCTGCATCACCTGTTCCTGATAGACGATGATGCCCTGGGTCTCTTCCAGGATGTGATCGATCAGCGGATGGACCGAGGTGATCTCCTTGAGCCCGTTTTTCACCTCGCAATAGGTCGGAATGTTCTCCATGGGCCCCGGACGATACAGCGCCACCAACGCCACGATGTCCTCGATACAGGTGGGTTTCATCCGTTTCAGCGCATCCATCATCCCGGTGGATTCCACCTGGAACACGGCGACCGTCTTGGCCGAGGAATACAGCTTGTACGACGCTTCGTCATCCAGCGGGATGGCGTTGATTTCGTTCACCGCGCCTTCGGGCGGATCGTACAGCTCGGTCCCGTCTTCGGCGATATGCAGATCGCGACCCGAATGGCGGATCAGATCGACAGCATTCTGAATGACGGTCAGGGTTTTCAACCCCAGAAAGTCGAATTTGACCAACCCGGCCTGTTCCACCCATTTCATGTTGAACTGGGTCGCGGGCATGTCGGATTTGGGATCCTGATAAAGCGGCACCAGCGCATCCAGCGGACGATCGCCAATCACCACACCGGCCGCGTGGGTCGACGCGTTGCGCAACAACCCTTCAACCTGCTGACCATAGGTCAACAGCCGATCCACAACCTCTTCGTTCTGGGCCTCTTCGCGCAAACGCGGTTCGTCCTGCAACGCCTTTTCGATGCTGACGGGTTTGACGCCTTCGACCGGGATCATCTTGGACAGGCGATCGACCTGGCCATAGGGCATCTGCAGCACCCGGCCAATGTCGCGCACCGCCGCCTTGGACAGCAGCGCACCAAAGGTGATGATCTGGCCGACCTTGTCGCGGCCATATTTCTGCTGCACGTATTTGATCACCTCTTCGCGGCGATCCATGCAAAAGTCGATGTCAAAGTCGGGCATCGACACCCGTTCGGGGTTCAGGAACCGTTCGAACAGCAGGCTGTACCGCAAAGGATCCAGATCGGTGATGGTCAGCGCATAGGCCACCAAGCTGCCCGCCCCCGACCCCCGACCAGGTCCCACCGGAATATTCTGATCCTTGCCCCATTGGATAAAGTCCGCAACGATCAGAAAGTACCCCGGGAACCCCATGCCTTCGATGATATCCAGCTCAAAATCCAGGCGCTTCTGGTACTCTTCGACGCTCACCGCATGGGGAATGACGGCCAGACGCTTTTGCAGCCCCTCATTGGCGATGCGGCGCAGTTCGGCGACCTCATCATCGGCAAACTTGGGCAGGATCGGATCCCGGCGATAGGCCATAAAGGCGCAGCGTTTGGCAATTTCCACCGTATTCTCGATCGCTTCGGGCAGATCGGCAAACAGGGTGACCATTTCCTGCTGGGTCTTGAAATAATGCTGCGGCGTCAGGCGGCGGCGGCCTTCCTGCTGGTCCACATAGGCGCCTTCGGAAATACAGATCAGCGCGTCATGCGCCTCGTACATCTTTTCGGCTGGAAAATAGACGTCATTGGTCGCCACCAGCGGCAGATCCATGGCATAGGCCATTTCCACATGGCCGCGTTCAGTCAGGCGTTCGGCCTCCGGCTGACCACCCTCGCCCGGATGGCGCTGCAATTCCACATACAATCGATCAGGGAACATGGCTTTCAGGCGCTGCATCAGGTCTTCGGCTGCGGGGCGTTGACCCTGTTGCAACAGCTTGCCCACAGGGCCATTCGGCCCCCCAGTCAGACAGATCAACCCTTCGGATCGGTCGTCCAGTTCCTCCAGCGTGACCTGCGGCAGCTGCCCGCCCTTGTCCACATACAGACAGGACGACAGTTTCATCAGGTTCTCATACCCGGCCTCGCTCTGCGCCAGCAACACCATCGGTGCAGGCTGCTTCGGCTTCCCACCCGGTTCCGGCTGCTGGAATGTCACATCCACCTGACACCCCAGAATGGGCTGGATACCCGCCCCGCTGAGCGAGACAGAAAACTCCAGTGCCGCAAACATGTTGTTGGTGTCGGTCACCGCAATGGCCGGCATCTCGGCCTGCTTGCACAGATCCGGTAGTTTCTTGAGCCGAACCGCGCCTTCAAGCAGCGAGTATTCGGTGTGGGTGCGCAGGTGAATGAATCGGGGAGAGCTGGTCATGATCGACAGATTAACCCGGCCCGGCCAGCAGAGGAAAGCGCTTCCTTACCCCTGCACATCGAAAAAGAATCCGCGCGCATTATTCGGATCTGTTTGAAAGTGCTTAATGCCCACCCATATCCCATACAACGTTAACCTTTTGGTACCAAAAGACAAACCAACGCCTCTTCTGTGCAGCTTTTATCTGATTTTTGGCAAATTACTGCACCGCAGAGCGACTTTTCCTTGCCAGATCCCCGCCGGTCTTTCTACTTTGATCTCAATCAAATGCCCGCTCTGGCTTCTACGTCGCATCGAAGGAGAGCATCACAAGGGCGCAACGGGGTAACGCGACGGGTCACACACATGACAATCACCTTTCTTCTGAACGGAGAGAGAGTAGAGCTGACGGATCCCGATCCGACGGCCACGCTGCTGGATTGGCTGCGCGAGGACCGCGGCCTGACCGGCACCAAGGAAGGCTGCAACGAAGGCGACTGCGGTGCCTGCACCGTCATGATCACCGATCAGGACGGTGCCAAGGCCCTGAACGCGTGCATTCTGTTTCTGCCACAGCTAAACGGCAAGGCGGTGCGCACCGTCGAAGGCGCAGCCGGGCCAGACGGCGACCTGCACCCTGCCCAGACCGCCATGATCGACCTGCACGGCAGCCAATGCGGGTTCTGCACGCCCGGTTTCGTCATGTCGATGGTCGCCAGCCACGCGAATGGCACCACCGACCATGACACCCAATTGGCCGGCAACCTGTGCCGCTGCACGGGCTACGCCCCGATTATCCGGGCTGCCAAAGCCACAGAAAACGCCCCGGTCCCAACATGGATCCAGGATGATAGCTCCTTCATCTTGCCAGAAAAACTCCGGGGGGAGGCTGCAAGCCGGGGGGCGGAGCCCCCAGCACCCCTCTATACCCCACGCAACGCCGATGAATTGGCCCAGGCCTATTCCCAACACCCCGACGCCACGCTGGTCGCAGGTGCAACGGATGTGGGTCTTTGGGTCACCAAACAGCTGCGCGATCTGGACCCGGTGATTTTCCTTAGTGGCTGTGACGACCTCAAAACGATTGACGCCACCGATGACACCATCACCTTTGGTGCCATGGTGAATATGAACCAGATGCGCGATGTGATCGAACCGCTGCACCCCTCTTATGGGGAAATGATCCGTCGCTATGCCAGCGTTCAGGTTCGCAATGCGGCCACGGTGGGGGGCAACATCGCCAATGGCTCTCCCATCGGGGACAACCCGCCCGCGTTGATCGCCCTGGGGGCAACACTGCATCTGCGCAAGGGAGAGACCGCGCGCAGCTTGCCGCTCGAAGATTTCTTTATCGACTATGGCAAACAGGACCGCGCGCCGGGTGAATTCGTGACCGCAGTCAGCATCCCGCGTCAGGTCGATGTGCTGAAAACCTACAAACTCTCCAAACGCTTTGATCAGGACATTTCGGCCGTGCTCGGCGCATTCAACATCATAGTTGAAAACGCAACCATAACTGCGGCCCGCATCGCCTTTGGCGGCATGGCCGGCACTCCGAAACGGGCCACCCATGTGGAACAGGCGCTGGTCGGCCAGCCCTGGACAACAGAGACGATCGCCACCGCTCAGGCCGAATTTGACAAGGATTATACACCGATGAGCGACATGCGGGCCTCGGCCGAATACCGGCTGGAAACAGCCCGCAACATGTTGGCCCGCTATTTTGCCGAGATGAACGGCGATCTGGCGTCCGTTCTGGAGGTCGCGGTATGAACGTTCTGTCAAAGACGAACATGGGCCAAGTCGCGAAACCCCTGCCCCATGATGCCGCAAAGCTGCATGTGACCGGCACCGCGCGATACGTGGATGACATCCCAACGCCGCGCGGGTGTCTGCATCTGGCTTTTGGCCTCTCCCCCATCGCCAAGGGCATCATTACCGCGATGGACCTGGACGCTGTTCGATCCAGCCCCGGAGTGGTCGCTGTCCTGACCGCCGATGACCTGCCCTTTGCCAATGACGTGTCGCCTTCGGCCCATGATGAACCGCTGCTGTCGGACGGTACGGTCAACCATCTGGGCCAGCCGGTGTTCCTGGTCGTGGCAACCAGCCATCGCGCTGCCCGGGTTGCGGCACGCAAGGGGCAGATCGACTATCAAGAACAGGACGCCCTGCTGACGCTGGATCAGGCACTGGCCGCAGACTCTCGGTTTGAAGAAGGCCCGCGCATCTATGAAAAAGGTGACGCCGCCGCCGCCATCGACGCCGCGCCGCGTGTGGTTGAAGGACAGTTCGAGCTGGGCGGTCAGGAACATTTCTATCTCGAAGGTCAGGCCGCATTGGCGCTGCCGCAGGAAGGCGGCGACATGCTGGTGCATTCCTCGACCCAGCACCCGACCGAGATCCAGCACAAAGTGGCCGAAGGCATCGGCGTGCCGATGCATGCCGTGCGCGTCGAAACCCGGCGCATGGGCGGGGGGTTTGGCGGCAAGGAAAGCCAGGGCAATGCGCTGGCCGTATCCTGCGCCATCGCAGCCCGTCTGACCGGTCAGCCCTGCAAGATGCGTTATGATCGCGACGACGACATGACCATCACCGGCAAACGCCATGCCTTTCGCATTACCTATCGCGCCGGGTTTGACGAGGACGGACGGGTTCAGGGTGTCGAATTCCTGCATCTGGTCAACTGCGGCTGGGCTCAGGATCTGTCGCTGCCCGTGGCCGACCGCGCCATGCTGCATTCGGACAATGCCTACTTGATCCCCGCCATGCGGATCGAAAGCCACCGACTGAAGACCAACCTGCAAAGCGCCACCGCCTATCGCGGCTTTGGCGGGCCACAGGGGATGGTCGGGATCGAACGGGTGATGGATCACATCGCCCATGATCTGGGCGTTGATCCGGTAGAGCTGCGCCAGCGCAACTATTATGCGGCACCGGATCAGGCCGGGCCCGACAACACCACGCCCTATGGCCAACGGGTCGAGGATTTCGAACTGCACGCGATCACTGCGCAACTGTTGGAGAGCAGCGATTATGCCGCCCGCAAGGCCGACATTGCAGCATGGAACGCCGGTCAGGACCGGTTTGCCCGTGGCATTGCCTTTTCGCCGGTGAAATTCGGGATTTCCTTTACCCTCACCCATCTGAACCAGGCCGGCGCTTTGGTGCACGTCTATCAGGACGGGTCGGTGCATCTGAACCATGGTGGCACCGAAATGGGTCAGGGCCTGTTCCAGAAGGTGGCCCAGGTCGCCGCCAGCCGCTTTGGCATCCCGCTGGACAAGGTAAAGATTACCGCCACAGACACCGCCAAAGTGCCCAATACTTCGGCCACGGCCGCCTCTTCGGGATCGGACCTGAACGGCATGGCGGTCCAAGCCGCCTGTGACACGATCCGCGACCGGATGGCCAACTTTCTGGCCGAACGCTATCAGACCGCAGTGGCGCAGATCCGGTTCGAGGACGGCACCGTCCATATCGGCGATGAGCTCATCAGCTTTGATGAGGCGGCAAGCCTTGCCTATCAGGGTCGGATCAGCCTGTCGGCCACCGGGTTCTACAAAACACCCAAGCTGGAGTGGGACCGCATCCAGGGACGCGGGCGGCCGTTCTTCTACTTTTCCTACGGGGCGTCTGTGACCGAAGTGGTTGTCGACCGTCAGACCGGAGAAAACCGCATTCTGCGCACAGACATTCTGCATGATGCGGGGGCCTCGCTGAACCCGGCGCTGGACATCGGCCAGGTCGAAGGGGCCTATGTTCAGGGCGCTGGCTGGCTGACCACAGAGGAACTGGTGTGGGACGACCGGGGCGCGCTGCGCACCCATGCCCCCAGCACCTACAAGATCCCCGCCTGTTCGGATCGCCCTGACGTGTTCAACGTGGCGCTATATGACGGGGAAAACCGCGAAAACACCATCTATCGCTCCAAAGCCGTGGGCGAGCCGCCCTTTATGCTGGGGATTTCTGCCTGGCTGGCCCAAAGCGCGGCTGTTGCGGCCTTAGGCGACGCCTATCCAGCGATGGACGCACCCGGCACCGGCGAAGAGGTCTGGCGCGCCATTCGGAGGGTGCGTGATGGGATTTGATCTGAGCGATTTGCAGACCGCCGTGGCCGAGCATGGCCAGGTCACCCGCGTGGTGATCGCCGACATTCGCGGGTCCTCCCCCCGCGAAGTCGGCGCGGCGATGTTGGTCTGGGACAGCGGGCAATCCGGTACGATCGGTGGCGGTGCGTTAGAGTTCGAAGCGGCCGAAACCGCACGCCGACAGACACAACCGACTGTATTGAGCCGTCATGCCTTGGGGCCGGATCTGGGTCAATGCTGTGGCGGGGCTGTGGTGCTGCTGAGCGAGATCTACGATGTCACGCGGGTCGCGGCCCTGGACCAGGAAGTGATTGTCCGACCAACGACCACCGGCACAACCGACATCCCGCTGTCTGTACAGCGTCTGTTGAACGTGGCGCGCGGGTCGGGGCTGCCGCCCGAACCACAGTTGGTTGATGGTTGGATGGTGGAACCCGTGCATAAACCCAACCGCCCCGTGTGGGTCTGGGGTGCGGGACATGTGGGCCGCGCCGTGGTTGATGTTCTGGCCCCGATGCCGGATCTGTCCGTCACCTGGATCGACACCGGCCCAGAGCGGTTCCCCGACAAAATCCCGGCCGGCGTCACATCATTGCCCGCAGTTCAGCCTGCGGCATTGATGCGCCATGCCCCTGAAAATGCGGAACATTTGATCCTGACCTATTCCCATGCCCTGGATCTGGAGCTATGCCATCAGGCGTTGCTCAGAGGGTTCTCATTTGCGGGTGTGATCGGGTCCAAAACCAAATGGGCGCGTTTCCGGTCGCGTCTGGCGGCATTGGGTCACTGCCCGATGACCGTTGACACACTCACCTGCCCGATCGGGGACCCGTCCCTGGGCAAGCACCCACAGCAAATCGCCATCGGCGTGGCTGCGCAGATGTTGCGTCCCGCCCTGCACGTCCAAATGAAAAAGGAGAGCCACGCGTGAATACTCCCCTGCTAAGCCTGAAAGGGCTGACCAAGGCCTATCCCGGTGTGGTCGCAAATGACACTGTTTCCTTTGACATCGGTGCCGGCGAAGTCCACGCGCTGCTGGGGGAAAACGGCGCCGGTAAATCGACACTGGTCAAGATGATCTATGGTCTGGTCAAACCCGACAGCGGCGTGATGGAACTGCGCGGGCAACCCTATGCCCCCGCCGAACCCCGCCAGGCCCGTGCCGACGGCATCGCCATGGTGTTCCAGCATTTTTCGCTGTTCGACGCGCTGAACGTGGCCGAAAACATCGCGTTGGGGATGGAGAACCCACCCCATATGCGCGATCTTGCCGCCCGGATCCGCGAAGTGTCGGAAACCTATGGGCTGCCGCTGGACCCGTTTCGCACGGTGGGTGACCTGTCTGCCGGTGAACGCCAGCGGGTGGAAATCATTCGCTGTCTGCTCCAGGATCCCAAACTGTTGATCATGGACGAACCGACATCCGTGTTGACCCCACAAGAGGTCGACATCCTGTTCCAGACCTTGCAGAAACTGCGCTCCGAAGGCACGTCGATCCTGTATATCAGCCACAAGCTGGAGGAGATCCGCACCCTGTGTGACCACGCCACCATTTTGCGACTGGGCAAGAATGTGGGCGAATGCACGCCGTCGGAAACCTCGGCCCGGGACATGGCCGAGCTGATGGTGGGCACGGCATTGCAGACCCCGGAACGGGGCGGGCGTGACTTTGGCGACGTGGCAATGGATATTTCCGGTCTGTCGGTTCCCTCACCTTCGGCCTTTGGCACTGCGCTGAAGAACGTGCATATGACAGTGCGCAAGGGCGAAATTCTGGGCATTGGTGGCGTGGCCGGCAATGGGCAGGATGAATTGCTGATGGTGCTGTCGGGCGAAACCCTGACAGAGGCCGACGCGGTCAAGCTGCACGGCGGTCCCATCGGGCGAACGGGGCCAACAGAACGGCGCAAGCTGGGTGTGCTGGCTGCCCCCGAAGAACGTCTGGGCCATGCGGCCGCGCCGGATATGAGCCTGACAGAAAATGCGATGCTGACCGGATCGGTGCGCGAAAATCTGGAGACCAACGGGTTCCTGAATTGGACTGCGGCACAGGTGTTCGCAGAAAAAATCATCGCCGATTTTGACGTCCGCACCCCTGGCCCCGCCAATTCGGCGCGGTCGCTGTCGGGCGGCAATTTGCAGAAATTCGTGATTGGTCGCGAAGTGTTGCAGCGTCCCGAAGTGCTGATCGTAAACCAGCCGACCTGGGGCGTTGACGCCTCTGCCGCAGCGTCGATCCGGCAGTCGCTTCTGGATTTGGCCGCCAAGGGCTGTGCCGTCATCTGTATCAGCCAGGATCTGGACGAACTGATGGAGATCGCCGACAGCTTTGCCGCGCTGAACGAAGGCCGCCTGAGCGCTCCGCGTTCGACCACCGGGCTGACCGTCGATGAAATCGGTCTGATGATGGGTGGTGCGCACGGCATGGAGGTGGCCCATGTCTAAGAGCCGCTAAGGAAAAGATTCCGACACTGGTCAAGATACGGTCTGAGCGACCGCCTGACCAACCAAAGTGTCAACCAAATACGGGCCACGGGCCCGAACAAGAAAAACGACAGGGGTAACATTATGATCGTTTTGGAAAAACGACCGCAGTCTTCGCGGGCCTGGTCGATGGCAACGCCCTTGGTGGCGGTGCTGGCGACCATGATCATGGGCGGAATTCTGTTTGCCGTACTGGGAAAGAACCCGGTCGAGGCGATCCGCACCATTTTCTGGGAACCGCTATTTGGCGAGTTCGCCTTTTATTATCGTCCGCAACTGCTGGTCAAAGGCGCGCCACTGATCCTGATTGCTATTGGGCTGTCCCTGGGCTTTCGCGCCGGGATCTGGAACATTGGTGCCGAAGGGCAATACATCATGGGCGCCATCTGTGGCGCGGGGGCTGGTCTGGCGTTCTATCCGCTCGAAGCGTTTTACATCTTTCCGATCATGGTGATTGCAGGCGCTTTGGGGGGCTGGATCTGGGCCATGATCCCGGCCTTTCTCAAGGTGCGGTTCGGGACCAACGAAATCCTGGTGTCGCTGATGCTGGTCTATGTGGCGGAACAGATGCTCGCGTCCGTGTCGCTGGGCCTGCTCAAGAACCCCGAAGGGTTCGGCTTTCCCGGCTCGCGCAATCTGCAATCCTGGGATAGTGCCCACAACGCAGAACTCATCGCGGGTTCCGGCATGCATTGGGGCGTGGTCACAGCCTTTATCGCGGTGATTTTTGCCTATGTGCTGCTCAACCGTCACATGCTGGGCTTTCACATCCGCCTGACCGGCGAAGCGCCCCGTGCGGCCAAATTCGCAGGTGTCAAACCCGCCCGGCTGATCCTGTTCTGTCTGGGCATGTCGGGTGCCTTGGCCGGTCTGGCCGGTATGTTCGAAGTCGCGGGCCCGTCCGGTCAGATCTCCATCGACTTTAACGTCGGGTATGGCTTTACCGCGATCATCGTGGCCTTTCTGGGTCGTCTGCACCCTGTCGGTATCCTGCTGGCCGGTCTGCTGATGGCGCTGACCTATATCGGCGGTGAAATCGCCCAGGGCAGCCTCGGCCTGCCTGCGGCTGCGATCCAGGTGTTCCAGGGGATGCTGTTGTTCTTTCTGCTGGCATTGGATCTGTTGACCAATTTCCGCATCGCTATTCGCAAAACTGAGGTGGCCTGATATGGATCTGAGTGCAATTAATCCCGTCCTGCTCATTGCCTCTCTCATGGTGGCTGCAACCCCGATCCTGTTGGCCGCAATTGGCGAATTGGTGGTGGAAAAAGCAGGTGTTCTGAACCTCGGTGTCGAGGGCATGATGATTGTCGGTGCCATCGCGGGCTTTGCCATCACGGTGGAAAGCGGCTCGCCTTTCCTAGGGTTTATCGCCGCCGCCATTGCCGGCGCGCTATTGTCGCTGCTGTTCGTGGTGTTGACCCAGGTGGCGCAGGCCAACCAGGTGGCATCCGGTCTGGCGTTGACCCTGTTCGGTCTGGGCCTCAGCGCCCTGATGGGCCAGGGATACGTCGGCATCAAACCGCCCGCGACGCCCAAGCTGGAGATCCCGCTGCTCAGCGACATTCCGGTTCTGGGGCCGATCCTGTTCAACCACGATCTGGTGCTGTACCTGGGCATCGCCCTGACGGCAGCGGTCTGGGCTGCGCTGAAATACACCCGCATGGGCCTGATCCTGCGCGCGGTGGGTGAAAACCACGATGCGGCCCACGCATTGGGGTACAAGGTGATCCGCATCCGCATCATGGCGATCATGTTTGGCGGTGCCTGTGCCGGTCTGGGTGGCGCATACATCAGCCTGATCCGGGTGCCGCAGTGGACCGAAGGCATGACCGCCGGTGTCGGCTGGATTGCCCTGGCGCTGGTGGTGTTTGCCAGTTGGAAACCATGGCGTGCGCTTTTGGGTGCCTATCTGTTTGGCGGCGTTACGGTAATTCAGCTGAATCTACAGGCCGCAGGCGTTGCCATTCCGGTGGAGTATCTGGCAATGTCACCCTACCTGATCACGATTATCGTGCTGGTCATTCTTTCCGCGGACAAAAGCAGCGCACCTGCCGCGCTTGGCCGCAACTTCCACGCCTCCCGATAGCGGAGAGGCCAACCAACCGGCCTCCCGCATCTGCTGCGGGGGGTCTGATCCATGAACTGAACCTGATCCTAAAGAACAAAAATGGGGAGATCTTTGATGAAACTGACCAAACTGTTTACCGGCGCCGCCGTTGCGCTGGGTCTGGCCACCGGCCTAGGCACCGCAGCCATGGCGATGGACAAAACCAAAGTGGGCTTTGTGTATGTCGGGCCTGTCGGCGACGGCGGCTGGACCTATGAACACAACAAGGGCCGTCTGGCTGTTGAGGCGGAATTCGGCGACAAGGTCGAAACCGTATTCGTTGAATCCGTGCCCGAAGGTCCCGACGCAGAACGCGTGATGACCCAGATGGCGCTGCAGGGTGCCGACCTTATTTTTACCACGTCGTTTGGCTATATGGATCCCACGATCAACGTGGCCAAGAAGTTCCCAAAGGTGAAATTCGAACACGCCACCGGCTATAAGCAGGCCGAAAACGTATCGGTCTATTCCGCCCGTTTCTATGAAGGGCGCGCCGTACAGGGCACCATCGCCGGTCACATGACCAAATCCAACATCATCGGCTATATCGGCTCTTATCCGATCCCCGAAGTGATCCGCGGCATCAATTCGGCCTATATCCACGCCCAAAAGGTCAACCCCGATGTCGAGTTCAAGATCATCTGGGCCTATACTTGGTTTGACCCGGCCAAAGAGGCCGACGCCGCTAAGGTTCTGATCGAACAGGGCGCCGACGTGATCCTGCAGCACACCGATTCCACCGCGCCCCAGGCCGCCGCACAGGCCGCAGGCAACGTGATCACCTTTGGTCAGGCATCGGACATGAGCGAATACGGCCCAATGCCGCGCGTCAGCTCGATCATTGATGACTGGGCCCCATATTACATCGCCCGCACCCAGGCGGTCATGGACGGTACATGGACATCTGTGAACACCTGGGACGGCATCGGTGCCGGCATGGTTGGCATCGGCGAGATTTCCGATGCGGTTCCTGCCGACGTCAAAGCAACCGCTCTGGCCCTGAAAGACGCTCTGGCGGATGGCTCTTACCACGCCTTCACCGGACCGCTGAAAAAGCAGGACGGCAGCGATTGGTTGGCAGAGGGTGAAACCGCAGACGACGGCACCCTGGCCGGCATGAATTTCTATGTCGAAGGTCTGGAAGGCGATATCCCGCAGTAAGGTATTTCGACTGAATGATTTGGGGCCTGCCGTTTGGCGGGCCCTTTTTCTTTGTTCGAACTAGCATCAGCCTGCCGCCCGATGCCCGAACGCCTTTCTCCCATCGGACCCGGCCAGCAACGACATTTGCGCTTTTCCTCATTTTGGGGACATGTCATGGTCGCGGATCACGACAACGTCCCCCGTCGCGGGAGGCCGGAAACGGATTGAACTGAATTGGGATTTTGACATGACAAGTTTCATTGTCATCGGCGGCGGCATCGCCGGAGTGAGTGCCGCAGCACGCCTGTCTGAACACGCACAAGTGGTTGTTCTGGAACAGGAAGACGCGCTGGCCTATCACGCATCAGGCCGATCGGCCGCCATGTTCGAAGAGAATTACGGTGCCCCTTCGACGCTGGCCCTGAACCGGGCCAGCGCCGAGTATCACCACACCAACAATGGCGGCTATCTGACACCGCGTGGGTTGATGCTGATCGCAGGGGAACAGGATCTTGCCCAGTTCAATGCAGACATCGACACCCTGCATCTGGCCCGGATATCCATAGACGAAGCCCGTGACATGGTGCCGATCCTCAACCCGAAAACCGTCACTCTGGCGGCCCGTCACGACGCTGCGCTGGACCTGGATACCGACCGCATGGTGCAGGATTTTGCCCGTGTGGTGCGCGCCAATGGCGGGCAGATCCTGACCCGCAAGCCGGTCAGCGCAATACAGCGCACGGACACCGGATGGCGGGTTGATGCCTCTGGCGACGTGTTCGAAGCCGACATGCTGATCAACGCCGCTGGCCCTTGGGCAGATGTGGTTGCGGACCTGGCGGGGATACGTCCGATCGGTATCACCCCGCTGCGCCGGTCCATGGCCCGCCTGCCCGCGCCCGGCGGTCATGACCTGCGTCATTGGCCCATGCTGATGGGTGTTGGTGAAACATGGTATGCCAAACCAGACGCGGGAAAGCTGCTGGTCTCCCCCGCCGAAGAAGACCTCGTCCCCCCCCACGACGCCTATGCCGATGACATGGTTCTGGCCGAAGGGCTGGCCCGGTATGAACAGATGGTGACCGAACCCGTGACCCGCGTCGAAACAAATTGGGCCGGTTTGCGCAGCTTTGCGCCTGACCGTGCGCTGGTCTTGGGCCCCGATCCGGACAATTCCGGCTTTGTCTGGTGCGCCGGTCAAGGCGGGTACGGATTTCAAACGGCCCCGGCCGGATCGCAATTGGTTGCGGATCTGGCATTGGGCCGCCCCACATCGCTGCCCGCCGACGTTATATCCATGCTCAGTCCTCGGAGGTTCCGCTGATGCCCCGCAGATCGGTTCCCACCTCCGCTTCGGTGGCACAAACGCAAGGCGACAAGATGATCGCGCCATCAGCCAGTCGAAATCGCACTGCAATCTGCGATCTGCTGGTTCAGATTGCCCCACCTGAAGGACTGGCCTTGGAACTGGCCAGTGGCACGGGACAGCATGTGGCGCTGTTTGCACAGCGTCTGCCCGGCCTCCGCTGGCAACCCACCGAGATCGACACCGCCCGACATCCCTCCATTCTGGCCCATGTCACCGACGCCGGTGTCTCCAATGTTCTGGAACCGGTGGCGGTGGATGCGACAGCCCCTGGATGGGGGCGCAAGCACTCGGGCCAATCGTTGATTGTTGTGATCAACCTGCTGCATCTGATTGCCGAATCCGAAGTCCAGACCCTGATCCGCGAAGCCGCCCAAGCGTTGGCACCAGGGGGGCGATTTGTCATTTATGGCCCCTTCCGTCAGGGCGGAGAATTGGTCAGCGACGCGGACCGCGCCTTTGACGCGAGCCTCACCGCGCATGATCCCGCGATTGGGTACAAGGATGACTTTGACACGATGGATTGGGTGCAGGATGCCGGTCTCGAGATGTCGCAGATCATCGAAATGCCAGCCAATAATCTTGCCCTGATCGCAGAAAAACCCGTGTTCTGATCTGAATCAAAGTGAACCAGACACCCGCTCCATACACATTCCCAAAACAAGATGTTATTGGAAGGATCTGCAACATGACATGGCAGGCGAAATTGAACGACACCCGCAAGGGGCTCAGAAACCTGAATGGTGCCATCCCGGAAACCGCGCAGGCCTTTGGCGGTTTGGGCAAAGCCGTCAAAACAGGAGGTGTGCTTGATTTCAAAACCAAGGAATTCGTGGCGCTGGGAATTGCTGTCGCAGATCGGTGTGAGCCGTGCATCTCGCTGCACATTGAAGCCCTGGTCAAATCCGGTGCCACCCGCGCCGAAGTGGCGGATGTCCTGGGCATGTGCATCCAGATGGGCGGAGGCCCTGCCATGATGTATGCAGCCAAGGCGCTGGAATGCTTTGACGAGCTGAACGCCTGACCAAGCCAGACAGAGGCAGCAAACGACCTTATTGTTCACCCTGCAACAGGCAAGATTTTTATCTAAAAATCTTGCCAAGAAAATTCCCAATTTTCTTGGATTCTTGGCTGACCGAAGCCGTCAGATTCGTGATCCGTTGCCTTTGGCGGGCCGGATCTGGCGCAGCCCCCGCATGACTTCCTGAATCGATGTCAGGTTTGGGTTCTCCGTCAGGTACAAAGCTTTGCAACTGAGCGACATCCGCTCTGCTCCCGTTACCTTGTGCAATCGCCCGCTTGCCAGGTGTTCGTCAATCATTGTCTCGGGAAAGAAGCCCATCCCTCCCCGTTTCAGCAAATAGCGCAGCCCCATCAACGCATTCCCCAACACGATATGCTGCTGGGACCGACCAGGCAATACGACCTGCAGTTGGGCATCATACTCGGGACCGAACTCGAGATTGATAAACAGCGGCAGGTCGCCAACACGCAGGTCCACCGGCCGATCGGCCACCAGATACAGTGTTTCGGGCGGGAATTCCTCGACGCCAAGGCGGGTGCCGGGCGGGGTTTCGTTGACGATGGCGATATCCAGCAATTGTTGCTCTACAGCCTGCCCCATGTTCAACGCGTGATCATAATTGATAACAAAAGGCACCTTGCCCTGATCCTGTTCCAACCAAACCGCCACATCCACCAGCAACGGATCCCAGATCGACAATTGCGAGCCCAGCCGCAGCGACACGCGCCCGCGCATGGCACCGGACAGATCCGCCCGGACCAGATCCCAGGTGCGCAACATTTGTTCGGCATAGGGCCGAAATTGGCGCCCTGCCGAGCTGAGCCGCGTTCCCCCCGGTCCGCGTTCAAACAGCTTGGCCTCCACCCCTGCTTCCAGACTTTTGATCCGGGCGCTCACCGCCGTTTGCGTGATGTTCAATTCGCCGGCAGCAGCATGGAAGCTGCCAGTTTGAACAATGGTGAGAAAGGTCTTGAGCGCGTTGATCTGCATCTGATACAATTTAATGATCAGATTGATAAAATCAATTCGTTTTCCTGCTCGATCAATAGGCCCTAGAGTGAGTCTCAATTCAAACAGAGGACGCGCACATGTTGGACAAAAGCCACAAGCCCACCTGGACCAGTTTCGAGAACGCAACCGAAGCGGATTGGCACGCCGTCATGGCCTATGAGGATGCTTATAACGCAGCCCTGCCCGACCGCATTCTGGACGCCATCCGGTCCCTGGACGAAGACTGGACCCCCTATCCGGTCAACCGGTTCCAGCACTGCCTGCAGGCCGCAACCCGTGCGCATGCGGACGGAGCGGATGACGAAATCATCGTTGCCGCGCTGGTGCATGATGTCGGTGACATCCTGTCGCCCTATAACCATGGCGAACTCTCCGCAGCCATGATGAAACCTTATGTGAGCGACAAAACCTATTGGATCCTCAAACATCACTGCGTGTTCCAGGGGTTTTACTACAATCACATTCTGGGGGGAGATCGTCACGCCCGCGACAAATACCGCGACAGCCCGTATTGGGAAGATTGCCGGTACTTCTGCGAAGTCTATGACCAATGCGCGTTCGACCCTGATTATCCCACCAAACCGCTCGAGTTTTTTGAGCCCATCCTGCGAAACCTTCTCTCCAAAGGGGACGGTCATATGGAGCTGGCCGAAACCGCACAGGACCAAGCCTGAGGAAAAACAACACCAGCCGGCGCGCAATGCGCGGGCTGGTGCTGCGGTGCCTTCACCGCCAATCGAGCGCAAAAAACCGCACATCTGCCCAACCCGTGGACAGGCATGGTTGATAAACCTGCCCCAAGAATGTGATCCTGATCCCAGTGAACGGTACCTGGAGGATCCTGAATGCGCGCGGTTTTGTCCCTAGTTTTGCTCCTGCTGTTGGCCCTTCCAGCCGCCGCACAGGTTCCACGTGGCCTGGGGGACAGCGACCCGGTTGATTTCAAGGGAAAGCCGCCCAGCCGCTATCCTGTTCACGGGATAGATGTCGCCCGCTTCCAGCCCCAGGTCGATTGGACCCAGGCCCGCAAGGCAGGAATAGATTTCGCGTTTATCAAGGCCACCGAAGGCGGGGACTTTCTGGACCCGATGTTCAAATCCCATTGGCGTGGCGCGGGACGCGCCAGAATCCTTCGCGGCGCGTATCACTTTTTCTATTTCTGCCGACCGGCTGCGGACCAGGCCCGTTGGTTCATCCGCAATGTCCCCAAGACCCGCGGCATGCTCCCGCCGGTTCTGGACATGGAATGGAACCCGTTTTCACCAACCTGCACAAAACGCCCCCATGGATCGGTTGTGCGACGGGAAGCCCAGATATTTCTGGACATGATCGAACGCCATTACGGTCAACGTCCGATCCTGTACACCACGCCTGAATTCTACCGTCAAACCGACATCGGGAAATTGAAGAACACGGAATTCTGGGTGCGATCAACGGCAAAAACCCCCGACCGCGCCTATCCGAAACAAAGCTGGCATTTCTGGCAATACAGCAGCACAGGCATCGTTCCCGGCATAGAGGGCGACGTGGATCTGAACGCTTTTGGCGGCAGCAAACGCCAATGGAAACGCTGGGTCGCCGCCCGTCAGAACCAATAGAGGATCGCGTGCGGTCATATGCGTGATCTTCGTCACGCACAGGCCCCCGACCGGATGCGACGCCAGTTACACCAGACCGGCGGACGATGTCACCGGGCGACAGCTGGAGGGCGCAATCGGGCTGCTGGAGCAAACGCATCCTGACCACACCCCGGTCTACCAACACCTGATGCTGCGCCCTGGCTCCCCGGCAAAGATCTGCATCTCTGAGTGTTCCCAGGTCCCGCCCGAATTTACGCATCATAATCCCACGAAAAAGGCCCCGGTCTGTCAACCGGGGCCCAGATACCAATCACAGGGTCGGGAAATCACCCGTCCTTGCGGATGACTTCGTTCTTGGGGTCATAGGGGCTGTCGCAGGTGACAACCGCATCCCACAGCTTGTCCTGGATCTTGACCTGCAATTTGGTGCCTTCGACCGCTTGCTCGGGTTTGACATAGCCCATACCGATGGATTTTTCAAAGGCCACCGAATAGCCACCCGAGGTCAGACGACCCACGCGCTCGCCTTCGGGCGTATAAAGCACCTCGCGGCCCCAGGGATCAGCATCGGCAGGGCCGTCGATCAACAGGGTGCAGCACTTTACGCGCACACCGGTCTCGACCAATTTGTCCTTGCCGTGGAACTCCTTGTTCAGATCCACGAAACGCGGCAGGTCGGCTTCGAGCGGGGTCGCGTCACGACCCAATTCGTTGCCAAACGCACGATAGGATTTCTCCTGACGCAGCCAGTTCTGCGCGCGGGCACCGACCAGCTTCATGCCGTGCTTTTCACCGGCTTTTTCCAGCAGATCGAACAGATAGTTCTGCATTTCCATCGGGTGGTGCAATTCCCATCCCAATTCGCCGGTATAGGCCACGCGAATGGCGTTCACCGGGCACATGCCCAATTCGATCTGACGCGCCGACAACCAGGGGAACCGCTTGTTTGACAGCGCCGTTTCCGGATCGGCATCGACGATCACCTCTTTCAGCACATCGCGCGATTTCGGGCCTGCGATGGCAAAAACGCCCCACTGGGTGGTGACATCCTGGATTTCGACGTATCCGAACTCTTCCATCTTGTCTTCGGCGGCTTTGCGCAGGAAGTCGGCGTCATATTCCGACCAGGCACCGGCGGACACGATGTAATAGTTGTTCTCGCCATTGCGCACGATGGTGTATTCGGTACGGGTGGTGCCGAATGCGGTCAGCGCATAGGTCAGGTTGATGCGCCCAACCTTGGGCAGCTTGTTGCAGGTGAACCAGTCCAGGAACTGGGTGGCACCGGGGCCCTTGACCACGTGCTTGGTGAACGCGGTGGCGTCGATCAGGCCGACGCCTTCGCGGATTGCCTTGGCTTCTTCGACAGCATGCTGCCACCAGCCACCCCGGCGGAAAGACCGCGCATCATGGTCAAAGTTTTCCGGCGCATCGACGGGACCGAAATAGTTGGGGCGTTCCCAGCCATTGACCCAGCCGAACTGTGCGCCACGGGCCTTTTGACGATCAAACGCGGGCGCAGTACGCAGCGGACGGGCCGCCGGGCGTTCTTCGTCCGGGTGGTGCAGGATATAGACGTGCTCATAGCACTCTTCGTTCTTGCGCGCTGCGAACTCGGTGGTCATCCAATTGGAGGAATACCGCTTGGGGTCGAGCGAGGCCATGTCGATTTCGGCTTCGCCATCGACCATCATCTGCGCCAGATAGTAGCCGGTGCCGCCCGCAGCGGTGATACCAAAGCTGAAACCTTCGGCCAGCCACATGTTGCGCAGACCCGGTGCCGGACCAACCAGCGGGTTGCCGTCTGGGGTATAGCAGATCGGGCCGTTGAAGTCGTCCTTGAGGCCGGATTCGGCACAGGACGGGACGCGTTCGGCCATTGCCATGTATTGATCCGCGATCCGGTCCAGATCCAGCGGGAACAGATCGGCCCGGAAGCTGTCCGGCACGCCGTGCTCGAACTGTGCGGGTGCGCCGCGTTCGTAGATGCCCAGGATCCAGCCGCCGCGCTCTTCGCGGGCATAGGATTCATTGTCGGCGTCGCGCACAACGGGATGCTCGGGGTTGCCGGCTTCACGCCATTTGACCAGCTCGGGGTCTTTGTCCATGACGATGAACGTGTGCTCGACCGGGATCGCGGGCATCTTGATACCCAACATTTTCGCGGTACGCTGAGCGTGGTTTCCGGACGCGGTCACGACGTGCTCGGCCGTGATCACCACCTGCTCGTCGGAGGGAATCAGGTTGCCGCCTTTTTCCACCATTTTGGTGCAGGTGACTTCCCAATGGGTGCCGGTCCAGTGGAAGGCATCGGCCTGCAGTTTGCGCACGATGTCGACGCCGCGCTGACGGGCCCCCTTGGCCATCGCCTGGGTCACGTCGGCCGGGTTAATATACCCGTCTTCGGTGTGATAGATTGCCCCCTTCAGGTCGCCGGTTTCGATCAGCGGCCAGCGCTCTTTGATCTGGTCCGGGGTCAGCCATTCATAGTCCACGTCGCAGGTTTCCGCGGTCGACGCATAAAGCATGTATTCGTCCATGCGTTCGTCCGTCTGCGCCATGCGCAGGTTGCCAACGACGGCAAACCCGGCGTTCAGCCCGGTTTCCTCTTCGAGGGTCTTGTAGAAATCCACCGAGTATTTGTGGATATGGGTGGTCGCATAGGACATGTTGAACAGCGGCAGCAGGCCAGCCGCGTGCCAGGTCGAACCCGACGTCAGCTCGTCGCGTTCGATCAACATAACATCGTCCCATCCCGCCTTGGCGAGGTGATACGCAATCGACGTGCCGACGGCACCACCGCCGACGACCAGTGCTTTGACTTGGGTTTTCATGGGCCCGCTCTCCGGATTCTAAAGATTCTTGGCTATGGTTATGCCCAAGCCAGCGTTTGCGCGCAAAAGCCATCCGACGCATAAAACGACAAAACCGACCTTCTACGCCTTCAACGGTGAGAATTGGGGTCACCTTTGTCGGTTTTTGGGTTTTTTGACACGTTGCCGACCTGGCCCCGTTCCCAGCCCGGACTGCAGTCAACCATCCCGGGCGGGTCTCATTATGCGCCCTGCAGGTTCCAGATCGGTTTGATATGTTGAATAAGCCCCTGTTCCAAACCCGGCGCAGTTTGCACAGGCAATCCGTTCCAATCCGTGTGCTCGGGCATGGCATACAGCACGCGGGAAACCCGCCCGCCACCCAGCGCCGTTTTCAGCAAATGGTGAACCCGATGACTGGTTCGTTGTGCTTTGGGACCTCTGGCATAGTCGGCCATACGTTTGCTCAAGGTTCGAGCAGTGACACCGATGTACACGATATCTTCATCCACAATCAGCGCATAGACCCCCGGAAGGTCCGGCAGCGCCTTGTCCACCGTCAACTGGCCAGACGCTCCGATCTGCCAGTCGGCCCCATAGGTAAATCCGCGTTTCAGCAGATAGGTCCAATTGCGGCGGTCCCCCTGCCCAGTCACGGGTTCCGCTGCCGCACCGACACCCTGCAGAGATTGGAGGCCAGCAGGCGTTTGGGTCCACGCGCTTCCAATGTTGGGAGTGAGTGCTGGCCGTGGACGGATTTATGCCCTTTGCCACAGCTGTTTGAACCACCTCCCTCCGGGAGGCTGGTGCACGGTTTGCTGCGGTCACCGCATCGGCGATTTGCCAGACTTGCCCGGTGATGGTTCCGGGTTTGGGACGGGTATTCATTGTGGTGTCAGGTCCTGGTGACGATCTTGCCCGGATTCAGGATGTTCTGTGGGTCCAGCGCCGCCTTGACCGCAGCCATATAGCGGGTCGTGGCCCCCAATTCCATTTCCAGATAGGGTTTCTTGCCCTGGCCGATACCGTGTTCTCCGGTGCAGGTCCCATCCAGTGAAATCGCGTATTCATTCAGCCAGGCCACAAACGCTTCAACCGCTGCGACCTCATCCGGGTTGTCCATGTCAATCAGCGGCAGCGCGTGGAAATTGCCATCCCCGACATGACCCACAATCGGTGCCAACAGCCCCAATTCTGCGGCCTTGTCCTGGGCTCCGCTCACCGCTTCGGCCAGACGCGAGATCGGCACGCAGACGTCGGTGGAAATTCCCTTGGCACCCGGGCGCAGCTGATGCGTGGCCCAATACATGTCGTGGCGCGCCTGCCATAGCTTGTTGCGCTCTTCGGTGGACGTGGTCGCCGCAAAATCGGTGCCGCCAAACTCTTCGGCGATCGCACCAAAGGTTTCAGCCTGCTCCGCCACACCGGCGTCCGAGCCGTGAAACTCCAAAAGCAACAAGGGCGTGTCCGGCAGGTCCAGCTTTGAATAATTGTTGGCCGCACCGACGCTGAGCGTGTCCAGCAATTCGATCCGGGCCACGGGGATGCCATATTGGATGGTCATCATCACCGCACGACAGGCCGCATCCACAGTAGAGAACGAACACCGCGCGGAGCTGATCGCTTCCGGGATGCCTTGCAGCCGCAAGGTAATTTCGGTGATCAGACCCAATGTCCCCTCCGACCCCACCATCAACCGGGTCAAATCATAGCCGGCTGACGATTTCTTGGCCCGCTGCGCAGTGCGGATCACCTCGCCATCTGCCATCACCACTTCGAGCGCGATGACATTGTCCTTCATCGTGCCATAGCGGACCGCGTTGGTACCCGAGGCCCGCGTTGCTGTCATCCCGCCCAGCGATGCATTGGCACCTGGGTCGATCGGAAAGAACAGCCCCTGATCGCGCAGATAGGTATTCAGTTGCTCGCGTGTCACGCCGGGCTGCACCACCACATCCAGATCTTCGGCATGGACGGCCAGGATCTGGTTCATCTGGCTCATATCCACCGAAATTCCACCCGCAGGCGCATTCACATGCCCCTCGAGCGAGGTGCCGGTGCCAAACGCAATGACCGGAACATCATGGGTCGCACAGGTTTTGACGATCTCGGCCACCTCGGCAGTGCTGGTCGGAAAAACCACCGCATCCGGCTTCTGGTTCACGATATAGGTTGTGGTGTGGCCGTGCTGTTCGCGAATGGAATCGCCGGTCTGCAACCGCTCGTCAAACCGCTGTTTCAGAATGTCGATGACGGCTTTTATCCCGGTGTCGTTGCGGGGCAATGATGTGGCCTGGACCATGACGGCTCTCCCTTTTCCGGACATTGAATGCCCGTTGATTCACAGGTTAACTTATGGTGCACATGCACGACAGGACAAGACCTGACATCGCACTTGGCCCGCAGATCCCTGAGCCACCTGTCAACCTGCAAGGGGCGGAGCTGTTCCTCAGGGCCCACACCCACAGGAGGTTTTGCGCCGCGCTGCGCGCGTCGCCGGGCGGCAGGCCGCGCCTTCGGCGCGGCCTGCCTGGCCCAACGGACGGGTGCGGATCTTTGATCCGGATCCGGCGGACGGGAGCGCACCGTTTCGGCTTCAACAAACTTCGGGACCACATCCTATTGGGTCTTCACGTCAAAGATACCGGCTTCGATTTAATGTTCACAGCTTTGGTCAGGGGCTTTGCCAGGGCGGCAGCAACCAATGACATCGGTTACATTCCCATCTTCGTTCCGGAAAGACATTTGTCGCTGTCACCAATCCCCCCTCTGCGAGGCACGTATGGCGGAGGCGCTGTCAAAGTTATTAGCCCATATCGGGCATCAGCATCCCGCCAGAGTGTTTCACCGGTAAATCTGCGTCCCCGGTTCTTCGTTGTCAGGCGTTGCACCACCGTTTCCATGTCACGGTACCAGGTGGTCAGCATCGACCGATACGCCCCCTCGGACTGATGGGGGCGAATATTACGCGGCCAAGGGGCAAAGGGGGCAAGGGGCAAATACGGTTGCTTGCAGGCGCAGTTACCCCTCCCGTGCGTGTTCCACCGGATTTCCGTGCAAACCGCGGGTCCAGGTAATCCCGATCTACTCTCAGGTGAATGGCTGCCGACTCTGCCGTGCCCCACAGCGCGACATCGACGAATTCTCCGCTGGAATGACACATCTGGTCCGCTTGGGCACCTGTCGAACAGGAGACAACAATCACCCCAACCAAGGCGAAAACGCGCATATGGCCCGCCTCATGCACGCGGGTCCACACTGGGTCGCGACCCAGTGCTGCAAAGACCAAAACAAGTCAGGCCCAGCAAGCCATGCTGGCATATTCAGGCCCGGCCAGTGTTACTGGCCCATCGCAATGCCTTCGCGCCGGGGATCTGCTGCGCCTTTCAGCACCTCTCCAATCTCGATCGCATGAAGTCCGGAATTCAAATCCCGCGCGTTCACTTCATAGCCCATCTGTTCCAACGCTCCGACCATGTTGACCGCATTGGTCCCGGCTTCGACATCATAGGTGCCGAACCTGTTCACCAGATGCGGCATCGCTACGGCCTGTTGAACGTCATATCCCCAATCCGCCCAGGCAATGATCGCCTGTGCCACATAGCCGATGATCCGGCTGCCCCCCGGTGACCCGATGGCCAGAACCGGTTTGCCCGCCTGCATCACGATGGTCGGAGCCATGGATGACCGGGGCCGTTTGCCCGGCTCCAACCGGTTGGCGATCAGCACACCGTCACGGTGGGTGCGAAATGAAAAATCCGTCAGCTCATTGTTCAGCAGAAACCCACGGGTCATCACCCGTGACCCGAATGCATTTTCGATTGTGGTCGTCATCGACAGCACATTCCCATACCGATCCACGATCGAAACATGCGACGTTGATGGCAACTCGATCGCCTCGTCATCGGCCCAGTGCAGCGCATGGTCAAATTCGGGCGTGCCCGGGCCCACCTCTGGAAGCGCCACGGGTGCAGTCATCCCGCTGCCGCGCAGCTTCAGATAGGCCGGGTCCAGCAACCCTCGGGTCGGAACCGGGACATAATCGCTGTCGGCCATGTACCGCCCCCGGTCCGCAAAGGCGAGCCGCGAGGCATCCCCGATCAACCGCCACGACTGTGGGTCGTCTGCGCCCAGATCAGGCAGGTTGAATGGCTCAAGCGTACCCAGGATCTGTCCAACTGTCAGCGCGCCGGAACTGGGCGGACCCATGCCGCAGACCTGATAAACACGATACCCGGCGCAAACCGCCGCGCGTTCCTTGACCTCATACAACGCCAGATCCACCGCCGACAGAACGCCGGGGTTCCCGGCTGTGCGCACCGCCCGCACGATATCTGCTGCAATTGGTCCCGCATAAAAGACCTCCGCCCCCTTTGCTGCCAGTCTCTGTAAAGTATCGCCATAGGCCGGGTTGCGCAGGGTGTCGCCCTGTTTCACCGGCTGACCATCCGGCAGGAAATAGGCCGCAGTTTCCGGATGACGCGCCAACCGCTCTGCGTCACGCCGCACCAACCCCGCCAAACGCGGTGACACAGAAAACCCGCCGTCCGCCAGCGCGATGGCCGCATCAAACAGCCCCGACCACGGTGCGCGGCCCCATTTGCGATGCGCCGCCTGCATCAACGCAGGCGTGCCTGGCGTGCCTACGGACCGCCCTCCGACGACCGCATCAAAGAACCCCATCGGCTCCCCGGCTTCGGTCTGAAACAATGTCGGCGTCGCGGCCAAAGGCGCGGTTTCCCGCCCGTCCAGCGTTGTCAGCGCGCCGGTTTTGGCGTCATACCAAACCAAAAAGGCACCCCCACCCAGCCCCGAAGACTGCGGCTCGACCAGCCCCAGAACGCTCTGCACGGCGACCATCGCATCCGCTGCACTGCCCCCGTCCTGCAAGACTGCGGCCCCCGCCTGAACCGCCAGCGGGTTTGCCGCAGAGACCATCCATGTTTCGCCCACCACGGGCAAATTCTGTGCTTTGGCCTCCAACGCCGCGGCCACCGCCTGTGATGTGGCTGCAATCTGCCCTTCGACCGCGCCTTCGGGGGCAAATTTATCTGCGGTTTCCTGTGCGCCCAACGGCAGGGCGGCCCAGATCGCCACCAAAATTGCTATTGATCTTCGTTGCATGAAGCTCTCCCCGCCCTGGCGCTGTTTCAACCCCAGACTAACCGGCCCCCGCCCCACTCGCCAGTCTCCATTGCCACAGTTTGCGCCCAAGTCATGGCTTGACCCTGGCCATGTCCCTCAGCCACTTTTGCCCCGGTCGTTTGTTCAGGATATCGTAGATGCATTGGGTTTTCATAATCGTTCTTTCCGTCGTTTTTCACCTGGATGCCGATAGGGTCCAGGCCACGGAGCTCCCTGTGACCCTGCCCTATGGTGCCCCAAAGATCATTTCGGAGTTTCACAGCCGCAGGGGCGTCAAAGGACGGCAGCGCGGGTCCAAACATCAGGGCATTGATATTGGTGGTCCCAATGGTGCGCCAATTCTGGCTGCCGCAGATGGGGTTGTCGTCGAAACCGACATTGGGACGTGTTGGGGGCCGACAATTGTCATTGATCATGGGGCCGACCGTTCCGGCAAACCGCTGATTGCAGCCTATGGGCATCTGGGAGATATCTTGGTCAAGACAGGGCAGACCGTGACCCGCGGACAGCGGATTGCCCGGCTCAGCAACAATTTCACTAAATTTCGCTGTATTTCAGGGGTGCGCCACCTGCATTTCCAGATCGGGCGCAGCCATCGTTCAGGCCCCAAAGGCAGCTATTGGGGTCACATCAAATACCTCAAGGACGGCAAGAGCGCCACAAACCCACATCTGTTCTGGGCGGACGGCCCAGGTCAGGTGACATGCTTTCGGCCTGCAACGACCTATCCAAAGGGCACATTGACTTATCCGGTGCCCTGCCGTTGATCCACACGCGCGGGAGCAGCGCGGGGGCCTGCCCTCGCGCTGCCCGGCCCAACGGGGTCCGCGGCTTCGCCAGAAGCAGCAGACCCGGGCGGGAGCGCCCGAGCCTTGGGTAAGTCCGTTACAACATGCTTGGCACGACCTGATCCGGCGGCCGGTGCCCGTCCTCGAATGTTTTGATATTGATGATGACCTTTTCGCCCATCTCGTCCCGCCCCTCGACGGTGGCGGACCCCATATGGGGCAGCAACACCACATTCGACAGCTCCCGCAGGCGCGGGTTGATGTCGGTGCCATGTTCATAAACGTCCAACCCGGCCCCGGCGATCTCGCCCGCCCGCAACATCCGCGTCAACGCATGTTCGTCGATCACCTCGCCCCGCGACGTATTCACGATAACAGCACCGGGTTTCAACAGCTTCAGACGCCGGGCGTTCATCAAATGAAAGGTCGATGGGGTCGACGGGCAATTGATCGAAATCACGTCCATCCGGGCAACCATCTGGTCCAGGCTTTCCCAATAGGTCGCTTCCAGATCGCGTTCGACTTCGCTGCGCAGACGCCGGCGGTTGTGATAATGCACCTGCATGCCAAAGGCGCTGGCCCGTCGTGCCACCGCCTGGCCGATCCGCCCCATGCCCAGAATTCCCAGGCGCCGCCCGGCAATTCGGCCACCCAAAAGCGCCGTCGGGGCCCAGCCATCCCAATCGCCCTTCTGCATCACGGCCAAACCTTCCGGGATGCGCCGCACCACGGAGAGAATCAGCGCCATCGCCATATCCGCCGTGTCATCGGTCAACACACCCGGCGTATTGGACACCAGAACGCCACGTTGGCGCGCTGTCGCCACGTCAATATGATCGACCCCCGCGCCGTAATTGGCGATCAGCTTCAGCCGCTCGCCGGCCTGCGCCAGCAATGCCGCGTCGATCGTATCGGTCACCGTGGGCACCAGAACATCCGCCCCACGCATGGCGCTGGCCAGTTCTGACCGGGTCATCGGCGCATCGTCAGGACGCAACTGCACGTCAAAAAGTTCGCTCAGTCGGGTTTCCACCGGTTCCGGCAACCGTCGCGTAACGACAACACTCAGACGTTCTCTTGGCACTTCTGCTCTCCCACCGCTTTTCAAATCAGTCTGCTCCGTGTCATCGTGGCTCAGGATCCAAAGGGGCACAAGAACCCAACGGTCCACGGGGTCATTTTGCCCCATTTCCGCGACCGGCCGGGACAGGTTGGCGCAGAGCGCAAAAACGACAGTGAAAAAGACCGCCCGGGGACACCGGATGGCAAACAACGGCAGGCAGGCTGTGGCAGTACCGGGTACAAAACACTTCCGCATCGTGGCATTGGCCGCGTGTATCGGCATTCTTGGCACCGCCGTTCAGGCGCAACAGGCCCGTGGTCCGGTCACCAACCTGCCCTTGCCACGATTTGTGTCGATGAAAACCGGCGAAGGCAACGTGCGCCGCGGTCCCTCTCTGACACATCGCATCGACTGGGTGTTCAAACGGCGCGACATGCCGTTGCAGATCACCGCAGAATACGGTCACTGGCGCCGGGTTCGCGATCGCGAAGGCGCAGGCGGTTGGGTGCATTATGCGTTGCTGTCCGGTTCTCGCACCGTTCTGATCGAAGAAGACATGTTACCGGCCCGCACCCACCCTGATCCCAAGGCCCCCGTGGCGGCCGCCTTTGAGCTGGGCGTGGTGGCCCGGCTGGGCAAATGCCTGCCGGATTGGTGTCAGGTCACCGCTGGTGGCTATCGCGGGTGGGCCCCAAAGGACAAGCTGTGGGGGGTCGCCCCCGAAGAGACCCGGGACTAGAGCTCACGCGGCACTTTGATCCCGGCTGTCTCGCAATGCGGACCCGTCAACCGGCCCGACGCAAAAACTCATGCACCTCGCATCGCGGGTCGGCGTCCCGCAACAGCTGCGCCCCGACATTGCGCCACTCCCGGGATGGGATTTCGGGAAAATAGGCATCCGCATCGTCAACCGTCAGATCGACCTCGGTGATCAGCAGGCGATCTGCGCGCGCCAGCAGATCGGAATAAATCCGTGCCCCACCAATTCCATAAATCCGGCCATAGCCGCTGTCGCGGGCAAATTGCACGGCCTCGTCCAGATCGCCGAACACATGCTCCGCACCGGGAACCGCCTCAGAACCTCGGCTTGAGATCACGATATTCAGACGCCCTTTCAAGGGCTTGAACGGCAGGCTATCCCAGGTGTTTCGCCCCATGATCACGGCACCGCCGGTGGTCTCGCGTTGAAAAAACGCCAGATCTTCGGGTGCGCGCCACGGAATGGTATTGTCCTTGCCGATGGCACCATTGCGTGCCCGGGCTACAATCAGACTGATCATTTCGGCTCTTTCTGTTCAGACCGCCACCGGGGCGGAGATGTGAGGATCCGGGTCATATCCGGTGATTTCAAAATCCTCATAGCGAAAATCAAAAATCGACGAAACCTCACGTTTGATCCGCAGGCGCGGCAGCGGTTTCGGGCTGCGCGACAATTGGGTTTTCACCTGCTCCATATGATTGGAGTAGATATGCGCATCACCAATCGTGTGCACAAAATCCCCGGCTTCATATCCGGTCACATGGGCCAGCATGGCCAGCAGCAGCGCATAAGAGGCAATATTGAACGGCACCCCCAAAAACATATCCGCCGACCGTTGATACAGCTGCAGATGCATCCGCCCATTCAGCACCCGCACCTGCCACAACGTATGGCAGGGCGGCAGCGCCATGTCGGGCACCTCGCCCGGGTTCCACGCTGACACGATCAGGCGGCGGCTGTCAGGGCTGGTGCGGATCGTGTCCACCAGGTCGGAAATCTGATCGACGCTGCGGGCCAGGAACAACGGATCATCCCCATCCGTCCGATCCGTTGCCTTCAAAGCCGGAAACTTGCGCCACTGATGGCCATAGACCGGCCCCAGGTCGCCGTTTTCATCGGCCCATTCATTCCAGATCGACACCCCGTTTTCCGTTAGATATCTGATATTTGTGTCCCCCGAAAGGAACCACAACAGTTCATGGACGATGGATTTCAGATGCAGTTTCTTGGTGGTTACCAATGGAAATCCATCCGCCAGAGAATACCGGCTTTGCAACCCGAATGTTGCCACCGTTCCTGTCCCAGTCCGATCAGTTGAAACTTCGCCAGTTTCCAGAATGGTTTTCAACGCATCATGATATTGTTGCACGTTGCTCGCTCCTGCCCCCGTTGGCCAATGGACCCGGCACCATACCGGTCGACTGGCGGACTTTGTCTGTCACTAGATGAATCACACATACCCAAATCCAGTGGAACATCCAACTCAAACCGCAAGATGCAGTATGGCAATTCCGCCAGACCAAATGAAGAATCCCTCCCAACCCCCGCGTTTTTATTGACTTTCCATGAATTCCACCGGAAATTGCTTGAAAAACTCATGCCAATAACGAGCAGAGGCAGGCAGTCATGAAAAAATATATCGTTGCGTTGGCAGCGGGCCTAACGCTGTCCGCATGTAGTGGCGGAAATCCGTTTGTAGCCGACACCGGAACAGGAACTGGCACCGGATCAGGCGGATCGACGGGTGGCGGTATTGCAAGCGACCGAACGGTTCCACCGGGAACCCAAACTCCGGTCCCAGACGCATCCATCTTTCGGAGCGAACCGACCAGCACCGACGCCGGGAAATCCGGCAACGGATATGCGACGGCGATCGCCTATGATTCGGCAACAGATGAATTTTCGGTCGATAACCTCGGGTTTGACGGCAACAATGTGTATGCCCGCGACACCACGCCGGATATCGTGTCCAACCTGCCCTTTGCCGTCTACGAGGCCTCTGCCCAATTGCCCGACAGCCTGACCGGCACACCCATCAATCAGCTGAACCACCGCGCGATTTATGGTGTCAGCCAATCAGGCAACACCAAATTCGCCATCGTGCGCACCGGGGCCTATGTCGAATACGGATTTGGCGGGTTTGTCTATGAACGTGACGGCGGTGTGGTGCTGCCTGCAACCGGTCAGGCGCTGTACACCGGGCTCTCGCAGGGTCTGCGCGACAAGAACGGCACCGGCGGGCTTCAGCATACGCGGGCCGATATGTCGATTGCCATCGACTTTGACGATTTCAACGACGTCACCGGCACCCGTGGCGATGCTGTGCGCGGGAATGTCTCAAACCGCCGCATCTTTGATATGGACGGCAATGACGTTACCGACGGTGTTCTGGGCAGCATCAACGCGAGCCTGAACACCACGATGACCGCCATTCCCGATGCAACGTTTGTGGTGGAGCCCGGAGTTCTGGACGACAACGGTGAAATCCTGGGCCAGATGAACAGCTACTATGTTGATTCCAGCGGGCAGAACCAGGTGTTCGAAACCGGCAACTACTATGCTGTCCTGTCCGGCACCAACGCGGACGAAGTGGTCGGGGTTTTTGTTATGGAAACCACGCGGGATCCCAGCGCAACCGGTGTTCGCGACACCAGCGGTTTTGTTCTCGTCCGCCAGTAAAGGCAGGCGGCCATGGCCCGGGGACGCATCAGAACCGCATTAGGAACAGGCACCCTGGCGGTGCTTGTCGGCTGGGCGGCGCTTGCTGCACCACAGGCTACGCCTGTGGTGGAACGCGTCACACTCAGCCCCGCGGAATTGCGCGAGGCAGCCACTGGCGCGCTAAAGGCTGGCCATCCCGAAATCGCCTATCGGTATTCGGACGCGTTGGTCAAACGCGACGCCACCGATCGCACTGCCCTGTTGATCCGGGCCCGCGCAGCGCGCGACCTGGGTCAGTATGACAACGCCAAACAATCGGCCAAGGCAGCCTGGAAGCAGGCGGAAACACCAGAAGACAAATTCTCGACGTCGATGATCATGGCCCAGACACTGTCATCGGCTGGCCAACGGACAATGGCGCAATTGTGGTTGCGCCGCGCCGCGCAACACGCCCCGACCGAGGCGCTGGAAAACCGGGCAATCCGCGATTTCCGCTATGTCCGTTCCCGCAATCCGTGGAACACGCAATTTTCCTTTGCCATTACGCCGGATTCAAACGTCAACAACGGGACGTCGGAAAAATACCTGAGCGACGATCCCGACGACTTTATTGGATCCCAGACGGAATTCAGCGCCAATTCGCGCCCCATTCCCGGGATGGAAATCGCCTTGGGTGCCAGTACACGGTATCGGTTTCGCGAAACCGAAACACATGCAAATGATCTGACGTTTTCGACCCGGTTCCAGCACTATGTCATTTCCTCCAGCGACAAACGCCGGTTGCGCACGGTCGAAGGCAATGACTACGACTTTGGGTATTATGAATTCGGCTACGCGCATCGCGGCAAGAACCGCGAAGGACGGGGGGAATATCGCCTGTTCACGACGGTCGGGCAGAACTGGTATGGCGGCGAGGAATACTCCCGCTATGTCGATCTGGCCGGTGGGCAGACCTTTTACCTGGAGAACTATAGATCCATTCGGGTCAACCTGTCCGCGCGGCGTACCTTTGGTGTGACCCGCAGCGATCTGGACGAAGTCAACGCCAGCGTCTCCTATCGGTTTCCCATCGGAACCTCGGGCATCCTGTCAACCAGCCTGAATGCCTCGATTGGTGAGTCGCCAAACAATGCCGGCGACAGCTATGAAGCGATCGGGGCGCGGGCCTGGTATAGGCTGACAAAACCGGTTCTGGGCGCACGGGCATCGTTTTCGGTTTCGGCCCGCAGCAAGGTACATGATGACTACGTGCATGGGGTGCTGATCCGACAGGTTGGGCGCGAAGACATGCAGTATACTGCCGACTTCCTCCTGGTCTTTGACCAAATTGATTACTACGGATTCAATCCGACAATGCGGGTGTCTGCCTCGCGCACCGACAGCAATGTGACGCGCCTACAGGCCGAACGGTTCGGTATCAACTTTGGCATTCAATCCGCATTCTGATCCGCTTTGAGCGCCTGGACCTCTCGACAATCCCTGCCACCGCCCTAAGCTGCCCGGGAACATGACCCGCGCAAGGAAACAATTATGGCTTTGACCTATCTGCACACCATGGTCCGGGTAAAGGACCTGGACGAAAGCATGAAATTCTTCGGCCTGTTGGGGCTGGAGGAAACCCGTCGTTGGGAAAACGAACAGGGACGGTTCACGCTGGTTTTCATGGCCCCTCCCGGTCAGCCCGAGGCCCCGGTCGAGTTGACCTATAATTGGGATGGCGATGACGGTCTGCCCAGCGACGGACGCCATTTCGGGCATCTGGCCTATGGGGTCGATGACATTTATGCCGTCTGCGCCCATCTGCAGGCCAATGGTGTGACAATCAATCGCCCGCCCCGTGACGGTCGCATGGCCTTTGTGCGCTCGCCAGATAATATTTCGGTCGAATTGTTGCAAAACGGCGATGCGCTGGCTCCCGCTGAACCCTGGACCAGCATGGACAGCACCGGTCACTGGTAATCCAGCCAGGCCAGGGAGCAAATTGCAGTCCAATTACCGGGCCAAATTACGGGCCGAACTGCGGGCCACTCCAAATATCGGGCCAAAAACCGGGCCAAATATCGGGTCCAAATACCGGGTTCAGGTTTCCGGTCCTGATATCTGACCCGGAATTCGCTCTTCCACCCGCACCGGTGGGAGAGCGCGCCAGACAGTCACCCGGTTCGCCGGGCCTGGACTTTAGACACGATCTGCAACGACACATCGCAGAGCCCCCAGCACATGTTTATGGCGGACCGCCAGACAGCCCGCTTCAAATTCGTACACATTTTGACAGTTTGTTTCCCTGGGCCCACAACCGGTCACTTCTGCAACCGTCTTCCCGACCATATCCCTTCGGTGACGAAGAGTACCCTTGTCGGTTTGTCGACCAAACCGCCCGTTCACGCATCGGGCCGGCTCAAACTAAAAGCGCGCCTGACAGGCTGCTTTCACACGTTGCCCCATCCCATGGGACATCCGCAAGTTCAGTAGATGTACCGGATCTGATCGGTCCAATAGCGCTCCATCCGCTTCAGCGCGCCGGTGATTTCCTCGATTCCTTCGTGGGTCACAACACCGCGATTCACCAGACCTTCGGCATGACGGCTGAACAGCCCCTGCACCACATCGCGGATATCCCGGCCCTTTTGCGTCAGACGCACGCGCACCGACCGGCGGTCGATCTCACAGCGCTGATGGTGCATGTACCCCATCTCGACCAGCTTCTTGAGGTTGTAGCTGACGTTGCTGCCCTGATAATACCCACGGCTTTTCAATTCGCCTGCCGTCACTTCATTGTCGCCGATGTTGAACAGCAAAAGGGCCTGAACGGCGTTGATTTCCAACACGCCTACCCTTTCGAATTCGTCCTTGATCACATCCAGCAACAATCGGTGCAACCGTTCCACCAGCGCAAGCGATTCCAGATAGCCAGACATAAAGTCCTTGGCGGACTTCTGGCCAATAGGCAATTCCATACTCATGTTGTTTCTCTCCGACTCGAATTTCCGAGACCGAGAGTGCAGAAAAAACCCGAATAATCAGTTAAGCGAATTTTTCTCTATTTTTGAAAGGTTTGCGATATATCGCGGATCATGTTCGCGTATGGTTCTGGTGCGGCGACCTGCCCGGTCACCCATTGGTACAGATCCTGGTCGTTTTCGTGCAGCAGCGCGTCATACAAATCCAGCTCCGCCGCAGACATCTGCGGCAGTGTCCGGTCCGCATACGCAGTGAGGATCAAGTCCATTTCCTTGATCCCCCGCCGCATCGAGCGCATTTTCAGGCGCTTGATGCGATGTTCAGGTGTTTCGCTCATTGGGCGCCGCTCTCGATCAGCTTGCGCAGTTTCTTCTCCAGCAATGCCGCACGTTCAGCCTGCTGGCGCATGGTTTCACGCATGCTGCGCAATTCCTTCAGGACTTCGGAAAAATCCTGCGGCGCATCGGCTTCGGCCGGGACCAGCATGTCGTCGCCTTCGCCGGTCAACAGCCACCGCATCGAAACATTCAACAGCCCCGACAGCATCGACAGCTTGTTGGCACGCGGTTCGGAGAGATCCTGTTCCCACCCAATAACCGTGGCCTTTTTGACGCCCAAACGCCGCGCCATCTGGGCCTGGGTCATATCCGCAGCTTCGCGCGCCGCAGCGACCCGGTCTCCGAATGTCGCCATATCGGGGCCATACCAGTCAATCACATCTTCGCTCATGTCTTCGGATCTCCTTGAGGGGGGCAATCGCGCTTGATCGCGCTTGGGCCGCACCCTATGACAGTCGGGCCGAACTTACAAACCCGAGGCCCGAAATGCCATTCCTGTCCGACACCCTGTCCCGCGTCAAACCGTCTCCCACCATTGCGATGACGACCAAAGCCCAGGAATTGCGCGCCTTGGGCCGTGATGTGATCGGGCTCAGCGCGGGAGAGCCGGATTTCGACACGCCCCAAAACATCAAGGACGCCGCCGTCGCCGCCATCGCAGCGGGCAAGACCAAATACACGGCCCCCGACGGCATGCCCGAGCTGAAACAGGCGGTCTGTGCCAAGATGAAGCGGGATCACGGGCTGACCTATGAACCGGCCCAGGTGTCCATCGGCACCGGCGGAAAACAGACGCTGTACAATGCCCTGATGGCCTCGGTGAACCCCGGAGACGAGGTTCTGATCCCTGCCCCCTATTGGGTCAGCTACCCGGACATGGTGCTGCTGGCCGGTGGCACACCAGTGGTGGTCGAAACCCAGATCGAACAGAGCTTCAAGCTGACAGCCGAGCAGCTCGAGGCGGCGATCACCCCAAAAACCAAATGGTTCATTTTCAATTCTCCCAGCAACCCCACCGGCGCGGGCTATTCCTGGGATGAGTTGAAGGCCCTGACCGATGTGTTGATGCGTCACCCCCATGTCTGGGTGATGAGCGATGACATGTATGAACACCTGGCCTATGACGGGTTCGAATTCTGCACCCCGGCCCAGGTCGAACCCGGCCTCTATGACCGCACATTGACCTGCAATGGCGTGTCCAAAGCCTATGCCATGACCGGCTGGCGCATCGGCTATGCCGCAGGTCCGGTCGCATTGATCGCTGCCATGCGCAAGGTCCAGTCGCAATCGACCTCGAACCCCTGTTCGATCAGCCAATGGGCCGCGGTCGAGGCCCTGAACGGCACCCAGGACTTTCTGGCCCCCAATGCCGAGATCTTCAAACGCCGACGTGATCTGGTGGTCTCCATGTTGAACCAGATCGACGGTTTGACCTGCCCGACCCCGGAAGGCGCGTTTTATGTCTATCCGTCGATCGCCGGGCTGATCGGCAAGACCACCCCAACCGGAACGGTGATCGACAGCGACGAAACCTTTGCGCTGGCGTTGCTCCAAGAGGCTGATGTCGCGGTCGTCTTTGGCGCGGCCTTCGGGCTTTCCCCGAACTTCCGGGTCAGCTACGCTACGTCTGACGAGGCTCTGCAAAAGGCCTGTACGCGCATCCAAAATTTCTGCGCGTCGCTGACTTGAGAAGGGAACGACATGGGCGCCGAGCTGCCGGACTATTACTTTCGGGTACGTGAAAACGGCGCCTTTGTGTTCCGCGTCGATACCGAAAACCGGCAGCGGCGGATTGAAATGGATCAGATCGCCGTTGTGAATATCCGCAATGGCGACATCAAACCCCATGGTGATCGCAAGCTGTCAGACCAGGATCTTCACGAGATCAAAACCTGGATGACGGATCGCATGGCGCTGTTGGCTGACCGCGACATCGACGACATTCACCGTGCCGTCGATTATTTGAACCTGACCACCCACTGGGCCCAGACCAAGGCCCAGGACGCGCAGCTGGAACAGGTGACCGACGATCTGTTGCTGGCAATGCATGACCTGCGCACCGTGCTGGTGCGCAAAAAGGCCGACCGGCTGATCAAGGCCTCCAAGGCGAAATAACCCGGACGCACCACCATTCACCACCCTGCCAGCGCGCCTGTGGCAGCGCGACCGCTGCCTTCTGGCGATGGTGCACCGCAGCCGTTCAAATGCGCCTGACTGCGCCGCGCCAGAACCGCCACATCAGCAAAACCGCGGCACAGCCCAGCCCCGTCACCAGACCGACCCAGACGCCAACGCCGCCATAGCCCAACACGAACCCAAAGACATAAGAACATGGAATCCCCAGCCCCCAATAGCTGAGCGCTGCGATCAGCATGGGCGCGGCCGTGTCCTGAACGCCCCGCAACACGCCCAGCGCGATGGCCTGCAATCCGTCGACCATCTGGAACATGGCTGCCATCACCAGCAACCCGACGCCAATGGCCAGGATCTGCGGCTTTTGCGGGTCGTCTTCGGCCAGGAACAGCGACATCAGCTGCTCGGGGATCAGCAGAAAGGCCGCGATGGCCACCAGCGACATGGCCAGCGACATGACTGTTGCCACCTTGGCACCACGGGCCAGATGCTCCGGGTCCTTGCGCCCCAAAGCATTGCCTGCCCGGATCGTTGACGCATTCGACAGCCCCAGATGCACCATGAATGTCAGTCCGGCCAATGACACTGCGATCCCATGCGCCGCCAGCGGCGCGGTGCCCAGCCATCCCATCATCATGGCCGAAGCCGCAAACAGGCTGGTTTCGCTCAGATTGGTCAACCCGATCGGCAACCCCAGCCGCAGCACTCTGGAAAACACCTCGGGGTCGGGCCGCCAGAAATTTTTCAGCAGCTCATGTTCCGGCAGCACCCACAACGCATAGGCCAGCACTGCGATCAGTGACACCAGCTGCGTGACCACCGACGCGATGGCCGCCCCGGCCAACCCCATTTCCGGCGCACCCCAGTTGCCAAAGATCAGCATATAGTTGACCACCGCATTCACCGCTGCGGCCAACAGGGTAATCCACAGCACGATCTGGGTGCGTTCCAATGCGGCCAGATAAGACTTCAACGCCATCACCAGCAACGCCGGAAACAGCCCCCAGCCCGCAATGCGCAGGTATTGCGCGGCCAGTACCGCGGTTTGCTCTTTCTGCCCCAGAGCCAGCAGGACAGGTTCCGACCACCACAACAGCGGCATCGCCAGCACGGAATATATCAGCGACAGCCACAGCCCCATGCGCGTGGTCCGGCGGATCTGTTGGTCCTCGCCCGCACCGGCAGCGGCCGCCACCAGCGGCATCACCGCAAAGGCAAACCCCGATCCCAGCAGAAACAGGGAAAAGAAATAGCTGCCCGCCAACGTGATGGCGGCCAGCGCTTCGGCCCCGTACCACCCCAACATGATGGTATCGGTCAGCCCGATGGCAAATTGGGCCACATGGCCACCCACCAACGGCAACCCCAGAATGGTAATTGCCCGGGCGTGACCGGAAAAAGTCATCGGTGAAATTGGCTGCGACAAATTGTTCATATCCCAGCCATAGGAGCCCCTGCGCGCCGGGGCAAGAGGCGACATCACCTGGGCGTCGGCCAGTTTCATGTTAGGCTGACTTCAACAAGGGAGATTTCCATGACCGACAGCTTTGCCGCGCTGATCCCCGATGCCCGTTGTTTCCTGAACGACTTGAGCCAGACCAACACCCGCGCATGGTTCACGACGCACAAGGCCCGGTATGACGGCACCCTGAAACGCCCCGCGATCCTGTTGCTGGATCACCTGTCTGCCCAATTGGCGCGCAAGACCGCTCTGCCAATTCGGACCAAATTGTTCCGCCCCCATCGCGACGTGCGATTTTCCAAGGACAAGACCCCCTATACCACCCATCTGCACATGCTATGGCAGGTCGGATCGGCCGGATTGTTTTTTGGAATTGCGCCAGAATATGTCCGGCTGGGCGGCGGGGTCATGGCAATGGACAAGGACCAGCTGACACGCTGGCGCGACGCGATGGCCAATGACCGCAAGGGGGCGGGCTTCCGACAGCTGTGTGCCCCGCTCGCAGATCAGGGCTTTTCCGTCGACCACCCCGAACTCAAACGCGTCCCCGCGCCTTTCCCAAAAGATCACCCGCGCGAAAATCTGCTCAGGCGCAAATCCATGACCTTCTGGCGCGACATGCCCGCTCAGGAGTGGCCCCTGCCCAGCGCTGCGCTGGACAGGGGCTTTGATCAGCTGTTGCCAATGGTGGAGCGGCTCAACCTGCTCCTCTGAGCAGGCGTGCCCTCAGGCTTTGCGCGTGCTGGGGTGCAGCGCGGTGCCCAGAATATGGTCGGCCCGATGGATGACGTGATGGGCCTGCCCCACGATCAACGGATCAGGCGCACAGGCAATTTTGTGATCCTTGTCGGGATATTCCAACGCTGACAGGAAATGACGCATACAGTTCAGACGGGCGCGCTTCTTGTCGTTGGATTTGATCACCGTCCAGGGCGCATCAGCGGTATCCGTATAAAAGAACATCGCTTCCTTGGCTTCGGTGTAATCATCCCATTTGTCGAGACTGGCCTTGTCGATTGGCGACAGCTTCCATTGTTTCAACGGGTCGGTTTCGCGGCTTTTGAAACGGCGCAGCTGTTCCTCGCGTGTCACCGAGAACCAGTATTTGAAAAGCTGCACTCCAGAGCGCACCAGCATCCGCTCCAGATCCGGGGTCTGACGCATGAATTCCAGATATTCACCCGGTTCGCAGAACCCCATGACCCGTTCGACGCCTGCTCGGTTGTACCAGGACCGGTCATACAGCACGATTTCGCCACTGGTGGGCAGATGGTCAATATAACGCTGGAAATACCACTGGCCGCGCTCTTCGTCGGTCGGTTTGTTCAGTGCGACGACACGGGCATGACGCGGGTTCAGGTGCTCGGTAAACCGTTTGATGGTCCCCCCCTTGCCGGCTGCATCCCGCCCTTCGAACAGCATCACGAATTTCTGTCCGGTTTCCAATGCCCAATGCTGAACCTTTAGCAGTTCGGCCTGCAGTTCCGCCTTCTCGGCCTCATAGACGCGACGGGCCATTTTGCGGCTATAGGGGTATTCCCCGGTCTCGAACGCCTGGCGAATTTGATCTGCGCGCCCTGTCACCGCAGGGGCGTCCGGCTGCGTTTCGCTCACCCCGTCACCCGGTTGTTCCAAGGTCTCTGTTGCCCCATTTTCCAGAGCTTGGGCAAGGTTGGCAGTCGCATTCGTCATATTAATCTCCTGAATATCACTGTTTGGCACCCGTCTAGCAGGCGGCCCGAAATGGCGCGCTGATCTGTGTCAAACAAATTGCCAAAACCGGCATATGTTTTACCTTGTGGGTGGTCTGTGCCCGCCGTGGTGACGTCACGAAACCGACACCGCAGATTGATCCCGACAGTCACACCGCGCATCGTGGGGCCATGACATCAACATCCCAATTCCGCGACCTGAACGGCCAGAGGTTTCACTGCTATCACTGGGGCGATCCGGCCAACCCGCCGCTGTTGATGCTGCACGGGTTTCCCGAATACGGCGGTGCATGGTCCGACCTGGCTCCTCTGCTGGCCGGACATTTTTACTGCATCGCACCGGATCAGCGCGGATTTGGGCGCAGCTGGTCCCCCGCTGGCATCCCCCGATATGCCGCCTCGGAACTGGTTGGGGATATGACCGCGCTGATCCGGCAACTGGACAGGCCGGTGACCGTCTTTGGCCACGATTGGGGGGCGGCAATTGCCTATGGGCTGGCGATGTTCCATCCGGACCTGACAGAGCGGTTGATCATTGCCAACGGGGTGCATCCGGTTCCGTTCCAGCGGGCGCTGGCAGCAGGTGGGGCCCAATCGGCGGCGTCGCAATATATCCACTTCCTGCGCCAACCCGGATCCGAAGACATTCTGGCCGCCGACGGGTTTGCCAAGCTTCTGGACCTGTTTTCGGCCAATATGGATTTGTCCTGGCTCACCGGCGCGCGGCTCGCCAATTACCGACAGGCCTGGGGCGACGCCACTCAGTTGAATCGCATGATCAACTGGTATCGGGCCTCGCCACTGCGGGTCGCAAAACCCGGAGAACCGCTGACCGACCTGCCGGACTTTCCGGTGGATCGCCTGCAAGTGCGCTGTCCACATCTGTTGCTATGGGGCGACGCAGACACCGCGCTGCGCCCTGAAACCACTCAGGGGCTGGAGGCGTTTGCCGCCGACCTGACACGGGTCACCATTCCCGGTGCAGATCACTGGTTGCTGCATCAGAAGCCGGAACAGGTGGCCCAGGCGGTGCTGACGTGGGTGAACACCTGACCCACACCAGCGCCCCCGCACTCCGACGCTGCCCCGTGTGTCAATTGCATTGATCATACCGATAGTCGCCAAATTCGAGCCAATGGTCACCGCCATCCTGAAAGATCAGAAACTCGGACCTGTCCTGCCCCAGCAACGCAACCACAAACCCCTGTGGCGGTTGGGCATTTCCAAAATAGCTATAGGCCGTCATGGCTTTGGTTGTTTCCCCGTTGACGGTGACCCGAGCATCCCAATCGTCCGCCGGGTTCGCGAGGATCAGATATTCGATCTGACGCTTTACGCCGCCACCACCGCAATACACCACACCTTCGGGGGCTTCGTAGGCAACAGTCTCCTGCGGGCTGTCATCACAGGCCGAGCGCAGCGATTTGATCGCAGCCCCAGATCCGTTCAGGTCGAACAGACCATAAGACATCTCTGTTTCCTGCCCGGATAGATTGACGGACATATGCGCCGCCATCTGATCCATCACGAACGCATGGTCTGCCTTGTCCCACAGAACGATATCCACCACATTGCCGTCACCCACCCGCAGATCGGCATTGTCCTGCCCAACCTGAAAGGCCGCGATTTCAACGGCACCAGCCGTCAGGAACCTCAGGGACAGCCCCTGTTTGGCGGCGATGTCCTGAGTGGTCTTGTCGCCCGCAGGCGCAAAGCGGATGCGGTCACAGCCCAACTCCAGGGTCGACTGGCCGGCCTGAACAAACGCCATGGGACTGGGTCCGGCGCTGAACCTCCAATCCGCAAATACAGGAGATGAGAATGCCACGGTCAGCGCAACGGTGGTCAGAATACAGGTTTTCATGAGAATGCTCCGAACGAGATCAAATGGTCATTGGCGCGGGCCCCAGCCCCTTGGGTCAGACAACAGCGGGCCCATAGTCGTTGGCTCCCTCCTGTGATGGACGGGTCAGCCACCAGATCATCAGGATCGAAAGACCGAGTTGCAGTGCGAAGACAAGCCCCACGCCGATCACCACCAACATGCCTGCTGGCCCCGTCAAGGCGTCAGGCGTGTCGGCATATGGCCCAAACCCCGAAAGAACGACCAGGCCGCTGAACAGAAGGATCACCATCATGATACCCAACCCTGTCGGCAACAACAGATACCAACCGGGCCGCCCCGTGTCCTGCAGGCGACGCCATCCCGCGGCAAGCATCGGGAAAGCAACACCAAGCTGAAAAACCGGAGCCATGACCCGTCTCCCCTCCTTGGTTTCGGGATCCACGCCAAACAGCGCAGCGTCAAGCCCGGCCAAAACCGTGCTGATTACCAGCACGAACAGGACAAACCACCAATATTCAGACCGCACCGCCCGCCCTGAAAAGACGAAATACTTGCGAAAACAGATCCTGGTTGCATCAAAAACAGTCATTCCGAAATCCCCTCTGACAAAGCGGGGTATGACCCGCCCACTCCCAAATCGCGCCACCCACAGAATTGGTGCCACCGGACATCACCGGCCCCCTGCATCAGATCCTAACTGTGGCCCCAATCGTCAGGATCCTCGGATTTGTTTGGAGACAGCCCCAACACATCACCGGCCGTCGAACACCCCAACCCCAGAACCGTCCGGTTGGCATAACAGAAATAGGCGGTTACCTGGTTGATCTCCAGAATCTCGCCATCCCCCCACCCGGCATCACGCAGGGCAATCACATCGGCCTGCTCCATATCTTCCGGCGTGCGCGCCAATTTGGCGGCATAGACCATCGCCGCCTGTTCGCGTGCATCCAGCGGGGCCTGGGACGGGGTGTTGTGGCGGATTGCCGCCAGAATGGCCTGCCCGCGCGCCTCATCCCCCAGCAGCCTTTGCAGGCCTGCAAAATGATGACGCACGCAATAGTCACAGCCGTTGCGTTCCGACACCCAGACACCCAAGGTCTCCAGAAACCATTTCGGGATCGTATTGCCGGTGTGGTGCAGCACGTTCTTGTACAACACCATATGGCCTTCCATCGAATGCGGTCGCAGGGAATGCGCCATCATGATGTTGTCGACATTGTTGTCAGGGCCGGTGACCCGGGCATACAGCTTCTTCAGCTTGCCCGTGGCCTGTTCAAAGGGGATGGTTCTGATCCAGCTCATGCGTGGCTCCCTGATGGTTTGGGGGCCAGCCTAATCGACGTGCCCCGTCTGGCAACAGGAATGCCACGTCATTTGGCGCTCAGCGCGCGGCCAGATCCGCCACGGCCGCCAAAGCAGCTTCCACATCCGCAGCCCGGGTGCGGTGATTGGTGATCGCCGCCCTCAGCATGACCACGCCGTCCACCCGCGTCGTGGAAAAGACCGCTTCGCCGGTTTCCTGCAGGGTCTGGGCGATATCCGCGTTCAAGGCCGATTGCGCCGCCGCCTCCAGATCCGCACGCGCGGTGAACACACAGACATTGGACACAACCTGTGCCCCCATCGCCATCTGCGGAGCCGCCGTGACCCGGTCGGCCATATAGGCCGCCATCCGGCAATTGTCGGTAATGGCCGCCGCAAAGGCCGCCTCGCCATGCATTTCCAGCGCGGTCCAGACCTTGATCGCCCGATTGCCCCGCGACAGGTCGATGCCATAATCGCAATACCACGGGTCCCCCCCGGCCAATCCCCGATCCGCCCCCTCCAGATAGGCCGGCCGCGCCGCAAAGGCGGCCCGCTGGTCAGCGACGTTGCGGATCAGCGCAATGGCACAGTCATACCCGACATACATCCACTTGTGAAAATCCAACGCAATACTGTCGGCCCGTCCTAACCCATCCGTCAGGCTGTACCAGGGGTCCTCGGCAATCCGGGTCCAAGCCCCAAAGGCACCATCCACATGCAGCCAAAGGTTCTGTTCAGATGCCAGATCGGCCAACATGTTCAGATCGTCAAACAGCCCCAAATCCACCGACCCGGCCGTGCCCACCATCAGGAAGGGAACCGCACCGGCGGCGCGATCCTCGGCCACCATCCGGGCCAGCGCCCCGCCGTCCATCTGGCCGTCCATCAAAGGCACCAACCGCAGGTTGTCCGCGCCAATTCCCAGCAATTCCATTGCCTTGCGGGTTGCGTTATGCACCCCCTGCCCGGCATAGGCCGTCAGGCGCGTGCCCTGCTGCCCGGTCTTGCGCACCTCGGCCATGGCCCGCACCCGCGCCGCCTGAAATGCAATCACCGTGGCTTGCGAAGTCCCGGCCGTCAGGACACCGCCCGCCTGCTCGGGCATTCCCATCTTCGTCCGGGTCCAGTCGACAACCGCGCGCTCCATATAGACCGCCCCATGATCGCGCCCCCCGACATTGGCGTTGATCGCAGCCCCCGCCATGCCCGCAATCAGATCCGATGCCAATCCGCTGCCCTGGACCCAGCCCCAGAACCGTGGATGGATATTGCCGCCATGATAGGGCAGCACATCGCGGGTGATCCGATCCACGACATCGCCGCCTTCGCCCCGAATGGCATATCCCTGCTGCACGGACTCGGGCACTGGTTTCCACGGACGATCCCGCACCTGCTCCAACTGATCCAAAGACGCCTCCAGCATCCGATGCGCCTGCCTGCGAAACGCCTGCCAGTCTTTGGGGTCCATACCGTCCTGATCCACGCGCCTGTCCTCTGCCTGTGCCTATGGTCCCGCTGATCTAACGTGACAGCCGCGGGGATGCACCCCGGTTCGCAGCACCTCGCAGATTTTGCAGGCCTGTTTTCAAAAATTGAAATATCGCGACCATGGCCCCGCTCCCCCGCGCGCTCCCCTGGCGCGCACCCCCGCGCGCTCCCCTGGCAGGACGCGCAAACCGCTCCTGCATTCATCTTGCCAAAAAACTCCGGAGCGCGAGGCAGAGCCTCGCAAATGCCGACGCCGCCCGGGGCGCAGCCGCTCTGGGTCCGCAGGTTATCCACAACACCTCGCGTCCCCCTTCCCCCCACCCACGACACCTGCCATAATGCAGCTCAAACAAGATCCAACAATGAGCAGCCCGCAATGCCCGAAGATCTCCTGTCCGGAGCCTCCCCCGACACCTATGACGCCTCCTCGATCGAAGTCCTGGAAGGCCTTGAACCGGTGCGCCAGCGCCCGGGCATGTATATCGGCGGTACCGATGAACGGGCCTTGCATCACTTGGTTGCAGAGATCCTCGACAATTCGATGGACGAAGCGGTCGCGGGCCACGCCAACCGGATCGAAGTCGAGCTGCACGCAGATTACGCGGTCACCGTGCGGGACAACGGACGTGGCATCCCGATCGACCCGCACCCAAAGTTCCCCGGCAAATCCGCGCTCGAAGTGATCCTGTGTACCCTGCACGCGGGCGGCAAATTCTCGGGCAAGGCCTATCAGACCTCGGGCGGTCTGCATGGGGTCGGCTCGTCGGTGGTGAATGCGCTCTCTGATTCCCTTGTTGTCCAGGTGGCCAAGAACAAAGAACTGTTTGAACAGCGTTTTTCCCGCGGTGTCCCGCTGGGTGGCGTCGAAAAAATCGGTGCGGCTCCCAATCGGCGCGGCACCACCGTGACCTTCCATGCCGACGAACAGATCTTTGGCTCGCACCGGTTCAAACCCAAACGCCTGATGTCCCTGGTCCGGTCCAAGGCCTATCTCTATTCCGGCGTTGAAATCCGGTGGAAATCCCACATCGACGACGGCGAAACCCCGACCGAGGCGACGTTCCATTTCCCCGGCGGGCTCAAGGATTACCTCAGCGAAGTGCTGGGCAAGGCATCGACCTATGCCGTCGTCCCCTTCTCGGGCAAGGTCGAATTTCGCGAAAAATTCGGCGAAGCGGGCTATGTGGAATGGGCGATCAACTGGACGCCCGCGCGCGACGGGTTCATCCAATCCTATTGCAACACCGTCCCCACCCCCGAAGGCGGCACCCATGTCGCCGGCTTCTGGAACGCGATTCTCAAAGGGATCAAAGCCTACGGCGAATTGGTCAACAACAAGAAGGCCGCCCAGATCACCCGCGACGACATGTTGACGGGGGGCTGTGCGCTGGTCAGCTGTTTCATTGCCAACCCGGCATTTGTGGGCCAGACCAAGGACCGCCTTTCGACCGAGGCCGCCAACAAGATGGTGGAAAATTCGGTGCGCGACCATTTCGACAACTGGCTGGCGTCTGATACCAAATCCGCCGGGGCGATCCTCGACTTTCTGGTGTTGCGTGCCGAAGAACGTCTGCGCCGCCGACAGGAAAAAGAGACCCAGCGCAAATCCGCCACCAAACGTCTGCGCCTGCCCGGCAAGCTGACCGATTGCACCTCCAAGGATCGCGCCGGCACCGAATTGTTCATCGTCGAGGGCGACAGCGCGGGCGGGTCGGGCAAGGGCGCGCGCAACCGGGTCAATCAGGCGCTGCTGCCGCTCAAGGGCAAGATCCTGAACGTGTTGGGCGCGGCCAGTTCGAAACTGACCACCAACGCCGAAATCAACGACCTGTGCGAGGCCTTGGGCGTTGGTCTGGGCACCAAATTCAAGCTCGACGATCTGCGCTATGACAAGATCATCATCATGACCGATGCGGATGTGGACGGCGCGCATATCGCGTCGTTGCTGATGACGTTCTTCTTTACCCAGATGCGCCCGCTGATCGACGGCGGCCACCTGTATCTGGCCTGCCCGCCCCTGTTCCGCCTGACCCAGGGCGCGAAACGGGTGTATTGCCTGGACGAAGCCGAACGCGATGAATGGATGGAAAAGGGTCTGGGCGGCAAGGGCAAGATTGACGTTTCGCGCTTCAAGGGTCTGGGTGAAATGGACGCCAAGGACCTAAAAGAGACCACCATGGACCCCAAAACCCGGAAATTGATCCGGGTCACGATCGACGAGGACGAACCGGGCGAAACCGGCGATCTGGTCGAACGTCTGATGGGGAAAAAGCCCGAACTGCGGTTCCAATACATTCAGGAGAACGCGCGGTTTGTGGAGGAGTTGGATGTTTGAGTCACACCACTATTACCGCAACTCAAAACCTGATTGAGTTCAATAAGTTGGTTAATTCTCTACTAGGGGAACCTTGGCTTGCCATTGCCGAGTTGGCACTTGCCATTGCAATAGTAATTTTTGCCTATCGTCAATTTCGCATATCCAAAGCAGCAGTTGCGGTTTCGCTGTATGATAAACGGTTTAAAGTTTATGAGGCGTACATTCGCTTTTTGGATGAAGTAATTTGGCATAATTCTGTTTCTGATGAGTACTTCAGAGAACTTCAGTATCAGAAACATCACGCCAGGATTCTCTTCGGAAAAGAGATTGAAGAATTATTATCGGACGCAAGAGAAATCGGACGTAACTACAACACCGAATACAGTAGCCTGGCCAATGGCGGAGCTGAACTACAGAGGATGAAAAGTCGACGCGCAGATGAAAGTGAGATAGACAATTTCAACGCAGAATTGACTAAATATCGCAACCAAAAGCAAAACATCGAGGATCAGGCAAAGGAGCTGCAAAGTAGAGCTGTGGAAAAATTTGCTACATTCTTAGATTTATCCAACCTTTCCTGAATTAATTTCGACAACCTTTCTGAGAAGGAAAGAGGCCCGCGCCTGACCTTGGGGAGGCGCGAATGCGCCTTCCCGGGGGGAAGGTCAGGCGCGGGACGTGCCGCTGCGCGCCACGCCCCAGGTGGATTACTGCTAACGCCGCTATTTAATTTGCACTGTCGTGTGCGAAGGGCTCCGCCCGTCCACACTTCAAACCGTCCCCCGGACGGTTTGCCGCTTCGCGGACCAGTGTGAACTCCCGGGGGGAAGGTCAGGCGCGGGCCGGGCCACTGCGTGTCGCGCCCCAAGTGGTGCGGGTGATAACCATTCGCCCTCATCCACTCGGACGGCGCCCAATCTGCCCTCTCCGCAAGGCCCTCGGATCAACGCAGGCAACGCACGCTTCGTTAGCGCTTTGCTGACCTCTGGCGCGCAGGATCATCGGCGTTGCAACACCGGTCGGGACTGGCACCCCGGCCATTCATGGATACCGGGGTCTGCCTGATCGGCGGGACCTCCCGGATTTCGAAATCACGGGATGGGCTGACACCCCATCATTCATCCAGACCGGCGGCGCCGCCTTTTTTGCCTCTCCCCGCTCCCGAACATCTCCCCCCCGGCAGCCCATGGCTGAGACCGGGGCGCACCGTATGACCAAAAACCGCATACCCAAATTATTGTGAGCCCGGTTGCACATGCGCGCGCAATGCCGGAACATCCGGCACATGACATTCATTGCCAATAACCAACTGCCGCTGCTGTTGATGTTTTTCATCACCGGGCTGATCGGCACCGCATTTCTGTTTCGCAAACCCGCGGGGCATAAATCGTGGAAGCTCGCCGATCTGGTCTGGGTCGTGCTGGGCGGCTTTGGCGCGTTGGTGGCGGTGCTGGCGGGGCTCTACAAGGCCGACAGCTCGCGGCTAGACCGCCAGATCGACGTGGCCTATGCCGCCACGGCCGCCTTTGACCGCGACGCCGCCCGGTTTCGGTTGCGGTTTTGTGATCCCGCCTATGACGCCGATATCGCGGTGCTGTGTGACAAGGTCGAATTCCTGTCGGCCTCGACCGCCAAGAATTCCGAACTGCCGCTGTTCATCGCCGTGACCGACGAGGTCGCCCCATTGCAGGGGCTGACAATTCTGTTGAGCGGGTCAGATGAGGGCATGGACGATATGGAGGACATGGTTGCCGCGTTTGACCCCAATCAATTCCTGGTTTTCACCACGCTGGATGAACCAACCCAGGCAGCCGTCGATAATCTGCGTCGCAAGGTGCCAGCCATTGCCGGCGATTATATCATTCTGGCGCGCTCCTATGACGAACTGGTGATGCAGGTGGCCAAGCTCAAGGACGAATGGGAATACCTGCAGGACAACGCCCATATCCTGCTGTTGCAGATCATTGCCCTGTGTCTGGTCAGCTTTGCCGCGCCGTTTCGATTGGGAAAATCCATTGTCGAATTGCGCTGATCCCGCCAGTCGCCCCCAGACATTGCCAGCCGGCACAGCCACGCCCCCCCGTCCCAAAGGTGATTTTGCACGCTCTGAGCGCGATGGGGATAAATCCTTGAACATGGGTGGGGTTTTCTGCGACGTTGCAGGCAATCGCCAGACGCATACGGGACCACAGCAGCAAATCGCGGCACCAACGGCCAGCGGCGATAGGTGCGACAAGGCCGACAAGGGATGGGACACAGATGACACCACAGGATCTGCAAATCTTTCTGCAAGAAAATTTTGCCGCGTGGGTACAGGCGCTGGATCTCACCGTGACGCAGGCCACCCCCGAGGGTGTCACCCTGTCGATGCCGATTACCGACAGTCTTGCCCGGGTGGGGGGCATTGTCTCGGGACAGGCGCTGGCCGCGCTGGCGGACACATCCATGGTGCTGGCCGCCATCGCCCATACCGGCGAAGCACGCCCCATCGCCACCACCGATCTGCACACGCAATTCCTGCGCCCCGGTGTCGGATCTGCAATCGCGTGCCACGCCAAAGTGGTGCGGGCCGGGCGGGCCCTGATTTTCACCCGCGCCAGCATGAACAGCGCCGACAGTGGCAAACCGGTGGCCACCGCCACCGCCACGTTCTACGTTCCCTGAACGCGAGAGGCAGGATTGATGCGTGATTTTGACCAGATCTTTGCCATTTCGGCAGACCGCCACGGCGGGCCAGAGAGTCTGGAAGCCAAGCTGACACGCCCCCGCCCTGTCCAAGAGCTGGCCCAGTTGCCCGAGGCGCATTGGCTGGCGACACTGACCAAATGCGTGTTTCAGGCCGGGTTCAACTGGAAGGTCATCGAACACAAATGGGCCGGGTTCGAAGCCGCGTTTGACGGCTTTGACGTCGGGCGGTGCGCCTTTATGGATGACGAGAAATTCGACGCCCTGATCACGGACACGCGCATTGTGCGCAATGGCCCAAAGATTGCCACCGTGCGCGACAACGCCGCCTTGCTGCTCGAGTTGCGCGCCGAGGGCGGGGTCAGCGAGACCCTGGGTGGCTGGCCATCCGAGGATTACATTGGTCTGTTGGACATGCTCAAGACACGCGGGTCACGCCTGGGCGGCATGACCGGGCAATACGCCATGCGATTTGCCGGCCGCGATGCGTTTATCCTGTCACGGGACGTCACCGCCCGATTGATTGCCGAAGGCGTTGTGGACAAGCAACCGACGTCGAAAACGGCGATGAAGGCCGTGCAGAGCGCATTCAACACCTGGTGCGACCAGAGCGGGCGATCGCTGAGCGAAGTCAGTCGTGTACTGGCAATGAGCGTATGACAAACATATCCGTGTCTTTCATGTTCGACCTGGTCGCAGCCTGGCCAAAGGGTGTAGGGAGGCGCGCATGTTGATCCACCGGTCGCTGATCCTGTCGCTGGTCGTGTTTCTGGTCGTGTCTTGCGGTCGCCCGCTGACCGACAGCGAACGCGATTTTGTGACCAAGCTGCATGGCAGCGCGCTGGACATGGACCGGGTGCGTCTGGTCAAAGGCGCGCCTGTGGGCAGCGTCACCTTTCGGCGCAAACCCCGCCCACGGGTCACCTGTCGCGAGCGCATTCTTCCACCCAGCAAGGACGAGGTGGTCACCACCTCTCCCGCTGCCGTGGCGTTGTTCAACCGGATCCTGTTTGCCAAACACTGGTATACCGAAAACTATCTGCCTGCCTATCCGGACCGATTGTACCTGGTCGAAGCCATGTTGCTGGCCCATGAGATGACCCATGTCTGGCAATGGCAAAACAGAAAACAGACCGGATATCACCCGCTGCGCGCCGCCGCCGAGCACAGCGCCAGCGACGATCCCTATCTGTTCGAATTCTCCGGTGCCCCGGATTTCCTGAGCTATGGCTACGAACAGCAAGGGGCCATTGTCGAAGAATACGTCTGTTGTCGCGCCTTGGCCCCCACGGCCCCACGCACCCAGCGCCTGCACGACATGCTGCAAGGGGCCTTTCCGGTCTCAGATCTGCCCCAAAGCCGGGAAAACGATGTCTATCTTCCGTGGAAAGACGCCGAGGTCGACGGCATCTGCGACTGATCCCTGTTGCCTGTTGTCTGCCTGTTGCCCGGTGTCAGCCCCTGCACCTGCCAACACGCGCTCCCGCCCGCCTGAGGGGCATCTTGCGATGCCACACAGGCCGTTGGGCCAAGCGCCGAACAGGCGATGCCTGTCCGGCGTTACCCGTCGGCGACCTGTGCGCTTTCGAGATAGGTCAGCAATGCAACCAACGAGCGCGGCGTCGGCGTCATGACCCCGTCCACATCCAGCGGAATGGGTGGCCCGGACAGCAGCGCTCCGAATTCCGGCATGATTTGGGAGGTGTCATGTCCGCGCCCATAGCCATCAATGCGCGACAGGATCTCGGCCCTGGGGAAATCTCCGCCCCGCCGGGCTGCGATCCGGGTCAGATCCGGGGCGTTTTGTCCCCCAACCAGCTCGCCGCCCTGACCGCGCACACCGTGACAGGCCGCGCAGTTTTCCAGATACAGCGTTTCCCCTTCGGCTGCGGGTGGCATTTCAGCATCGCTACAGGCCCAGAGCCCCAGCGCCGCAGCACAGCACATCCATGGTGTCATCCGGTTCATGGTGCCTGTACCCCCTGCAGAAAAGCCATCAAATCGGCGATCGGACGGCTGGTCAGGATCGGCTGCCCCGCCGCAGTCTTGAGCGCCACATCGTCCCCCTCGAAAAAGGGGCCATAGACCGGCATCGGGCTGCCGTGGCTGACCAGCGGATCGCGCCCGTCAATGCGCATGACAACCCGCGCAGTGGGGAAAACCCCACCGTTGTTCGCACGCAGCGCCGTCAGATCCGTCGGTTTGATCACCATAACCCCCGCCATGGGACCGTGGCCCGTCGCTTCGATGCCGTGGCAGGTCGCGCAATGGGTCCGAAAGACCCCGGCCCCGGTATCGGCGTCCCCGACCGGTTCAGCGGCACCGGCCATCCCAGGCAAGGTTCCGGCCAGCACACAGGCAGTAATCTGCGCCATAAATCTCATATTCAACTCCTCCCGTCGAATTCACCCGTCACAGGTCCTGAAGCGTTTCAAGATAGCCCGCCAATGTCACCAAAGCGGTTGGCGTAGCGATCACCTGACCGTCGGCGGTTGTCCAGGGTTCTTTGGGGCCGTCCAACAGCCCGTCAAATTCTGGCATCAACCCCTGGACGTCCTTGCCGCGATAGCCATGCATGGTGGCGATCACACGCTCGGCCGGAAAAACTCCGTCATTTGCCGCGCTCAGCCCGCGCAGGTTGGCAGGAGGAACCGGCAATTGATCTGCCAATGGTCCGTCCCCGGCACCGCTGCGCCCATGACAGGAGACACAGTTCTGTTTGAACAGATCGGCCCCCGACCGCTCTGTCACCGGCGTACAGGCAATCAGGACCATCAAACACAGGCCCGGGACCGCCATCGCAATCCGAACAGTCACAGCATGCATGGAAAATGTCACATGGGATCCTTGTCGTTTCTAACGTGGTTTCTCAGGTCATTTCCTGGCATTTTCAGACTTGCCCCTGCCTGCCCGGACGGCAATGATCCAGATCAACCGACTATCCACATTCCCCAAGAGCACTGCAACAGGATCCTGACATGACACATTACGCCGCCCTCATGCTGGCCGCTGGAATTGGTATCCCGGTTCTGGCCGCACTGAATGCTGGGCTGGGTCGGTTCATCGGCTCGCCCACCACAGCCGGGGTGGTTCTGTTTGCCGTTGCTTTTGGGGCCTCGGCGTTGTTGCTGCTGTTCACCGGCCCGCACGCCCTGAGCAAGGTCGTGGAAGCCCCCAAGCATTTGCTGCTTGCAGGTCTTCTGGTGGCGTTCTACGTGCTTTCGATCACCCATGTGGCACCGCATTTCGGCGTCGGAAACGCCGTGTTCTTTGTGCTGCTGGGCCAGTTGATCAGCGCCGCGATAATCGACCACTTTGGGCTGTTTGGTGCCCAGGCCAATCCATTGACGCTGGCCCGATCCGCAGGAATTGGGTTGATGGCCGTCGGAGTCGGAGTGACCCAGCTGTCGTAATCAGGGTATGTTTTCGGCGCTGTTCGCAGCCAAAATCAGACCTTTGGCCCAGGGTCCGCTCCATGCACATCGCCAGGTGATACGCATTTTTTTGCAATTTGGACCAATTTGCTAGACGATTGCGTCTAACCTTCCCTTTTTTGTTTTCGGAAATTTGCCATGAAATCGACTGCTCCATATCTGTTATCCGCTGCACTTTTGTCTTTTGGGGGCCTTGTCCCGATGCAATCCGCGGCAAACGAAGCCGCGCATGAAACTCTCGAAGCTGAGAGCGGGCCCCATATTGTCGAGCTGTTTATCGGGTCTACTTACGCGGATCATCATGGGCACCGGGAACATGCCTTTTCGATTGGGGGGCAGTATCGGTATGCCCTGTCCCATCGGACGTCAGTCGGTGTTCTGGCTGAATATGCAACAGAGTCGCTGGACGCCTGGGTGGTCGGCATCCCTTTGGTCGTCAATCTCGGAGACACCCGATGGCAGTTGACCGCCATGCCCGGAGCCGAGATCGAAGGCGGCAACACGGAATTTCTGTTCCGGGCCGGCGTGGGATATGAATTTGAAATGGAAGGCGGCTATTCCATCAAACCGGAAATCAACGTCGATTGGGTGGACGGCGAAGCATCAGTCGTGACAGGACTGAGCTTTGGCTGGCGTTTCTGACGCACCTGCGGACATGCTACGGGTTGGGCAGTTTGCACACGCGCCCCCCTAGGTGCGCTGCAACCCGACCCAATGACCTGACCAACGGCCCGCATCACTGGAGAACACATGGACCTCAGGTGTTGACCAGGATCCCCGCCTCCAGCCGCACCTGCCGATCCATCCGGGCGGCCAGCTCGAGATTGTGGGTGGCAACCAGCGCCGACAACCCTGTCTCGCGTGCGAGATCCATCAATGCCCCAAACACCTGATCTGCCGTGTCGGGATCCAGATTGCCTGTCGGTTCATCCGCCAGCAAAACATGCGGAGAATTGGCCAGCGCCCGGCAAAAGGCCACCCGTTGCTGTTCGCCCCCCGACAAGGCGGCCGGGCGATGCCCTGCCCGTTCCGACAGACCCACACGGGCCAACAGGTCACCGGCGCGCGTCTGGGCCTGTGATTGGCTGACACCGTTGGCCAACTGCGGCAAGACGATGTTTTCTCTGGCCGTGAATTCCGGCAGCAGGTGGTGAAACTGATAGACAAACCCAATGTCACGCCGCCGCACCCCTGTGCGCACCCGGTCACTGCGTCCGGTGACATCCTGTCCGGCCACCCGGATTTCGCCCTTGTCGGGTGTGTCCAGCAATCCGGCGATGTGCAGAAGCGTCGATTTGCCCGCGCCCGACGGGGCCACCATGGCGACAACTTCGCCTGGCGCCAGGGTCAGATCGACCCCGCGCAGCACCTGGATTTCCGAACTCTGGCCGGAATTGTAGGACTTGCAGATCCCCTGCAATTGCAACACAGGCTCACTCATACCGCAGCGCCTCCACCGGGTTCATCCGCGCCGCGCGTCGGGCCGGAAAGTACGTGACAAAAAACGACAACCCCAACGACAGCCCCACCGCGCTCAGCACATCGTTCAGATGCAGCTCGGCCGGCAAGGCATAAATCCCGCGGATCGATGGATCCCAGACACCACCGCCCATGGCATAGTTCACAAACGAAAAGATCGGGTCGATATAGATCGCAAACAGGCTCCCCAAAACCACCCCCATGCCGGTGCCAATGATGCCGGTAAAGGCACCACAGATGAAAAACACCCGCAGAACAGACCCTTCGCTCAGACCGATGGTGCGCAGGATACCGATGTCACGGCCCTTGTTCTTGACCAGCATGATCAGCCCGGACACGATGTTCATTGCAGCGATCAGAACCAGGATCGACAGGATGATGAACATCACATTGTCCTCGACTTCCAGCGCCCGCAGGAACCCGCCCGAGGCGTCGCGCCACGTCCAGATCCGACCCAGGTCTCCGGCGGCCTCGAGCAAGGGCCCTGTCAACGTTTCGACCTGTTCGGGCTGGGCTACCATGACTTCGATCTCATCCGCGACGCCTTCGCGGTTGAAATAGCTCTGCGCTTCGGCAAACGGCATGTAGACACGGGTGCGGTCGATGTCATAGCGCCCTGCGGAAAAAATATACACCACCTCATAGGCATTGACGCGCGGGCTGGTGCCAAAGGCGGTTTTAACCCCATTGGGCGAGATCAGTTTGACCCGTTCGCCCACGCTGACGCCCAGCGCCCGCGCCACGCCCGATCCCAACGCGATCCCGTCCCCGAACCGGGACAGGTCGCCATAGGACTCCGCGCTTTGGGCAATGCCCGGCAGGGTGGCGATATCCTCGGCCTTGATGCCAAAGACCTCGACCCCGGCATTGCGTTGACGCAAGGAGGCCATCACCTGACCCTTGACCAAAGGCGCGGCCCGGATGACACCGGGCACTTGGGCCACACGGTCGGCCAGGGCGTCATAATCGTGAATCGTGCGGTCAATCCGTCCACCGTCCTGCACCACACCAACCGAATACACGGTGACATGGGCATTCGCGCCCAGGATGGTGCCGACAAATTCGGACCGAAACCCCGAGCGCACCGCCAATGTGGCGATCAGCGCAAAGACGGCCAGCGCAATGCCGATCAGGCTGATCCAGGTCATCACGCTGACCCCGCCCTCGGCCCGGCGCGCGCGCAGGTATCGCCAGGCGATCATCCATTCGAAACGGGAAAACGGGACGGGACTGCTGGCCATTTCGGCTCCTGCTCTGATTTTGGCGCAGAGTGGGGTGTGCGTGTCATGGGGTCAAGCCCCACCATCCCGGCCACCGCCGCCCTGCGGATCAACGCCTGTCGATTGGTGAAAGGCCCGGATCAGTTGCACACGGTTCTGGCCCATCTGAGCGGGTGCACACAGCCCGAAACTGTTGAAGGACCAGAAACATTGCGCCGTTTCAGCGCAAATTGACATCAATTCGCCACAGTAATTAACCAAAGTTAACAACAAATCATGACAAATCTGACAGAGCGCAGAATGATCTGTCAGCATGAACGAACTTGGGGGGGCATCAGGAATTGAGGTGCTCTATGGACACAAAGAAAACGTCGCAACTGGGTCCCGACCCGGCGCTGATCCAACATAACCGCTATAGCCCGGCGCATTTTGACTGTGAAACCGCCGTACTGCTGCGCTCGGTCCTGCTGCCGGTGTTTGATCAGGCGACCAGCTGGTCACAGCTGATCGACACGCTCACACCCAAGGGTTATCGGCTGATGTTTCGACAGGGACTCCTGTGCATCACCGACACCGAGACTGGTACACGTGTCTGCGGGTTGACGTTCCTCGGGTTGCAGATGCGCGACCTGGTGGCCCGTCTGGGACGCCCCTGTGTCATCGCACGCCCCGGATCACACGCAGATGGCGACCTGTTGCGCCACCCGCCTGTTCGTCAAACCCTGCACTAGGCCGTCACACACCCAGCCCTCAGGCCATTACAGCCAGGTGTGAAAGGCGTGTCCGGCCATCGGTTCGGGGTGCTGATCGCCGCCAGCACCGCCACCACGATGGGGCGCATAGATTTCCGCGACCTTCTTGACGGCCTCCTGCGGGCTCAGCTCGACGCTTTCGCCGCTGCGCCGCGAGGTCAGTTCGACCACCCCATTCTTCAATCCACGTGGACCCACGGTGATCCGCCACGGCAGACCGATCAGATCCATGGTCGCGAATTTGCCACCGGCGCGTTCCTTGCGGTCATCATACAAGGGTTCCAGGCCAACGGCGCTCAGCGCCTTGTACAGCTGGTCACAGGCGGCGTCGGCCTCTGCATCGCCCTGTTTGAGGTTGACGATCCCACAATGGAACGGGGTGACGCCTTCGGGCCAGATGATGCCCTTGTCGTCGTGGCTGGCTTCGATGATCGCACCCAGCAGGCGGCTGACGCCGATGCCGTGCGATCCCATATGCACCGGAACCGATTTGCCGTCAGGGCCCTGAACGGTGGCCCCCATGGCGTCGGAGTATTTGGTGCCAAAATAAAAGATCTGTCCGACCTCGATGCCACGCGCCACACGGCGACGCTCTTCGGGGATGGCATCGAACAACGCCGCGTCGTGGGTCTCGTCGGTGCGCGCGTATTTCGAAGTGAACTCTTCCAGGATCGAGCGACATTGATCGTGCGAGTCATAATCGATCTCGCGGTCACCAAAGGTCAAATCCGTAACAGCGCTGTCATAGAACACTTCGGATTCACCTGTGTCGGCCAACACCAGGAATTCATGGGTGTCATCGCCACCGATGGGACCAGAATCCGCCCGCATCGGGATCGCCTGCAACCCCATACGTTCATAGGTGCGCAGATAGCTGACCAGATGGCGGTTATAGGCGTGCAGCGCATCCTCTTTGGTCAGGTCAAAGTTATAGCCGTCCTTCATATAGAATTCACGGCCACGCATGACGCCAAACCGGGGACGGATCTCGTCGCGGAATTTCCACTGGATCTGATACATGGTCAGCGGCAGGTCCTTGTAGCTGCTGACATGGCTGCGGAAGATATCGGTGATCAGCTCTTCGGCGGTGGGCGTAAACAGCATGTCGCGATCATGACGGTCGGTGATGCGCAGCATCTCTTCGCCATAGGCGTCATAGCGCCCGCTTTCACGCCACAGGTCCGCCGACTGGATCGTCGGCATCAGCATTGGAATATGACCCGCGCGGATCTGTTCCTCGTGCACGATGTTTTCGATCTTGCGCAGAACCTTGAAGCCCAGCGGCAGCCAGGAATAGATCCCGGCGGCAGATTGCTTGATCATCCCGGCGCGCAGCATCAGCCGGTGGCTGACGATCTGGGCCTCGGAGGGGTTTTCCTTGAGCACGGGCAGAAAATAACGGGACAGGCGCATCGGACGTCTCTTTGATCAACTGAGTTTAAGCCGGTCTATGCCATCCCCGCCGAACTGGCAATTGGCATTCAATTGGCAACGTCTGTTTGCGCCATTTCATGTCGGGATTTTTCTTGAATGGCAATTCAAGATTCGCAATTGTCAGACAATGCGCCGAACGGGGAGACACCATAGTGGCCACAATTCTGGAACCAGCCCGCGAAATCGAAATTATCCACCGCACCGACGTTCTGGTCGTCGGATCCGGTCCCGGGGGCCTGTCTGCCGCGCTGGCCGCCGCCCGCGCCGGGGCCGAGGTCACGTTGATGGAGCGGTTCGGCTGTTTCGGCGGCAACATAACGGCCGTCGGCGTCGAAGGCTTTGCCTGGTATCGCCACGAACAGACGGTCGAAGCAGGTGGCATCGGCTGGGAGTTCGAAGAGCGCGCCAAGGCGATGGGCGCAGCGGTGCCGGAAAGCCAATCGCTCAGCTATGAGCTGGACAGCGAAGGGTTCAAGCTGGTGGCTGACCGGCTGGTGCAAGAGGCCGGAATTCACCCGATGTTGCACCGCCAGTTTGTTGCTCCGATTATGGAGGGCGATCGGATCACCGGCATCATCTGCGAATCCAAGGCCGGGCGCGAGGCGATCCTGGCCCGTGTCGTCATCGACGCCACCGGCGACGCGGATGTGGCGCATCGTGCCGGGGCCCCAACCCATATGACCGCCCCAGAAGAGATGCAGGCGGCCAGCGTCATGTTTCACATTGCCGGCGTCGACAAGCAGAAATTCATGGACGGGGTCAAGGCCGACCCGCAAACCTATGCCAATTGGTCCACCGGCGAATGGCAGGTGGAAACCGACGGCAAGGAAGACGACATGTTTTCGCCCTTTCTGGCCAAACCGTTCGCGCAGGCAATCCGCGACGGGGTAATTCCCGCGCATCTCAACACCATCGGCGGCACCTGGGGGGCCGTGCATGACAGCGGCGAGATGACCTATATGAACCTGGTGCATCTGGCCGGCATTGACGGCACCGACCCCGACAGCATGACCCACGGCGAGATCGAAGGGCGCAAACAGGCCATGCACGCCATAGACGCCCTGCGCGCCTATACACCGGGGTGCCAAGGTGCACGGCTGCGCAATTTTGGCATGACCCTCGGCATTCGCGACACCCGCAAGATCGACGCATATTACAACATGACCGAAACCGACGCCCGCCATCAGGGCCGGTTCGACGATACCATCGGCATCTATCCCGAATTCATCGACGGCTATGGCATCCTGATCCTGCCGACCACCGGGCGCTACATGCATATCCCCTATCGGTCGTTGTTGCCGCGCGGGATCAAGGGGCTGCTGGTTGCGGGGCGCGCGCATGGTTCCGACAAGGTGGCCCATGCCGCCACCCGCAATATGGCCGCCTGTGCGGTCATGGGTCAGGGCGCGGGCATCGCCGCCGCGTTGTCGCTGAAAAGCAACCGCGAGCTGGACGATCTGAACATGGCGCAGATCCATCAGGAACTGGACCGTCAGGGCGTGAGGTACACATGACACAGACCATCCCCACCATCGATATCTCGCCTCTGCGTAGCCCGACTTCACCGGACCGCGCACGGGTGGTGAGCGACATCCTGACGGCCTGTACTGACATTGGGTTCCTGTCCATCACCGGCACCGGCATCGCCCCGGACACTGTGGATAAGGTTCGGGAGTGTTGTCGGACAATTTTTGCCATCGACGAAAAATCCAAATGGGATCAGGCGATTACCCGCGACAACTATCGTGGATATATCCCGATGGGCTTCTTCACACCCAATGACGGCAGTGGCACGGCCGACAAATACGAAGGCTACAAGCTGCATTTTGAAACCGCTTCGGATGACCCGATAGTTGCCGATTGTCCGCTGTATGGCCCCAACCTGTGGCCGCGTGAAGTGCCCCAGGCCCGCGACATCATTCTGGGGTATTGGCGACAGCTGGACGCTGTGGCCGACCTGTTGATCGGCGCGCTCGAAGACGGGCTGCAGCTGCCTCCCGGCACACTGGTGGACGGGTTCACAAAACCGATGACAAACATGACGCTGCTGCATTATCCCCCGCAGGCCCCGGATGAGGCCGGGTTTGGCATCCACCCGCACAAGGACACCGACGCGCTGACGATCATTGCGCCAGACCCGGTGGGCGGGCTGGAAGTGCAGACCCGTGATGGTGGCTGGATCACACCCGATACGCCGCCCGGCGGATTTGTCGTCAATATCGGCGACATGCTGGAGCTGTGGTCCGGCGGGCGGCTGGTGTCGACCCCACACCGGGTGGTGAACACATCCGGCAAGGAGCGCTATTCTTTCCCCTATTTCGCCGTGCCGCGCCATGATGTGGTGGTTGCCCCGCTGTGCGCCCCGCGCGACGGGTTCGAACGCCCCGCCGTGCATTGCGGCCATTGGTCGGCCGAAATCTGGCGCACCAATTGGCCCGATGAAGAGGCCAGCGCCGACACCCCCGAATTGGGAACACTGCACAGCTGATATCTCAGGTTTTGTCCTGCCCACCCCTGTGGTCCATCAATACAGCAGGGACAGGTCGCTTTGGCGTCACCTTGGGGATAACATGGGGAAAACCCCGAAAACACAGGGATAAAACCGCGGATCCGACCCCTGCCCGGGCTGGAACGTAACGCTGCTCTTGCAACCCTGCCAGCAATCGGCAATGACAAATACAGACGAGCATTTCAGGGGCAGCCATGGCACTTCCAGTTCGCGATCAGGTGAAATATTGGGGCGCTGTCAGCGTCGCAATCGTCTTGGCATTGTGGTTCCTGGGGGATGTGCTGCTGCCGTTTGTCATCGGCAGCGCCATTGCCTATTTCGTCGACCCCATTGCCGACCGGTTGGAGCGTATGGGGCTGAGCCGCATGGCCGCGACCGGGGTGATTTCAATTTCAACCATCCTGCTGGCCGTGATCCTGACGCTGTCTGTCGTGCCGATGCTGATCACCCAGCTGATTGACCTGATCCAGTTCCTGCCACAACTGCTGCGCGATCTGCGCACGTTTATCGGGGAACACGTCCCGTCTCTGCTGGACGAAAAATCACGCATCCATATGGCGTTGTCCGCCATGGGAGAGACCCTGAAGGAGCGTGGCGTCCTCCTGCTGGATACGCTGGTCGGATCGGCCATGTCGCTCCTGAACGTGGTGCTGCTGATCGTGATCGTTCCGGTGGTGTCGATTTATATGCTGCTCGATTGGGACCGGATGATCGCCCGGATTGGCGAGCTGTTGCCCCGCGACCACGCCCCGACCATCGGACGGCTGGCCAAGGAGATCGACAAGACCCTGGCCGCATTTGTGCGGGGCATGGGGACCGTCTGTCTGATCCTGGGCACCTATTACGCCGTCGCACTGATGCTGGTGGGATTGAATTTCGGCCTGGCTGTCGGGTTCATTGCCGGGCTGGTGACATTCATTCCCTATCTGGGCGCATTGATCGGTGGGGTGCTTGCCATCGGTCTGGCGCTGTTCCAGTTCTGGGGGGATTGGGTGTCGATTGGCATGGTGGCCGGAGTTTTTGTGATCGGTCAGGTGGCAGAGGGCAATATCCTGACCCCGAAACTGGTCGGGAGCTCGGTCGGGTTGCACCCGGTCTGGTTGCTGCTGGCGTTGTCGGTGTTTGGGTCCCTGTTCGGGTTTGTCGGTATGCTGGTCGCTGTACCGCTGGCTGCTGCGCTGGGTGTGGTGGCCCGGTTCGCGGTTGAACAATATATGACAAGCCGCCTGTATCAGGGCAAAGCCTATATCGAACCGGAACAAGACTGAATGGCACAACAGCTCAGCTTTGATCTCCCGGCGATCCCCGCGCTGGGACGTGAGGATTTCTTTGTCGCGCCGTCCAATGCGATGGCGGTCGCGATGATCGACGCTGGGACCAATTGGCCCGGCGGAAAACTGGTTCTGACGGGGCCGGCGGGTGCGGGGAAAACCCATCTGACCCACGCCTGGTCCACCCAGACCCGAGCCAGGATCATTTCCGCCCGCGACCTGACTGACGACATGGTCCCCGATCTGGCCCGCGCGCCTGTCGCCGTCGAAGATGTGCCCGACATCGCCCAGGACCCAGCCGCACAGACAGCGCTGTTTCACCTGCACAATCTGGTGCTGGCCAATGGCCAGGCCCTGATGCTGACCGGGCGACCGGCCCCCAACCTGTGGCATCTGTCCCTGCCCGATCTGCAAAGCCGGATGCAGGCTGCGGCGCATGTCACCATCGAAGCCCCTGATGATTCCCTGTTGGCGGTTGTGTTGGCCAAATTGTTCAGCGACCGGCAGATCCTGCCGCGCCCGGATGTGATCCCGTATCTGGTGCACCATATGGATCGGTCGTTTCAGGCCGCTGTCGATATCGTGGACAAGCTGGACCGCCTGTCGCTGGCGGAATCACGCACATTGTCGCGCGCTTTGGCAATCCGGCTGCTGGCGCAGGAAAAAAGCGACGAATAGTCCTGACGCCTTGATCCACCGTTCAATTGACCCGCCGAATTGAATAAAGCATTCTGAGATCGGCATACCTGGGGATACACATGAATCTGACAACCGAACCTCCGGCTGTGGAATGGGGTCCCTTCGGACGCCCGCTGTTTGATGACCCCAGTGTGCGGGCCCTGTCCCGTGTCGGGGTGGTTGACGTAGGGTCGAACTCGGTCCGGTTGGTGGTGTTTGACGGCGCGGCGCGCTCACCTGCCTATTTCTACAACGAAAAAATCATGTGTGCCTTGGGCGCGGGCGTGTCTGAAACCGGCCTGTTGAACCCCAGCGGACGCAAACGCGCGCTGGCCGCATTGAACCGGTTCCAGCATCTGGCCCAGGGCATGGGTCTGCCACCGCTGTCAGTGGTGGCCACAGCCGCGGTACGCGACGCACAGGACGGGCCGGATTTCTGCGACGAAGTCCTGCGCGAAACCGGATTGAGAATCTGGGTGATCGACGGCGAAGAAGAGGCCCGCCTATCCGCCCAGGGGGTTCTGCTGGGCTGGCCCGGTGCCTATGGGTTGGTCTGTGACATTGGTGGCTCGTCGATGGAGCTGGCCGAGATCCAGAACGGTCTGGTGGGGCGGCGGGTGACCTCGTCTCTGGGGCCACTGAAGCTGCGCGATATTCCCGGTGGGCGACGCGGGCGTAAACACCACATCAAGGAAGTGATCCGCGGTCTGGAAGAACAGATGGGATCGCAACGTGATCGCCTGTTTCTGGTCGGCGGCAGCTGGCGGGCCATTGCCCGCATCGACATGGAGCGGCGCGGTTATCCGCTCAAGGTGCTGCATGAATACCGGATGAGCACCAGTTCGGTGCGCGAAACCATCAAATACATCGAAGGTTCTGACCTGAACGAATTGCGGGCGCTGACGGGCACATCCGCCTCGCGGATGTCTCTGGTGCCCTATGCCATTGACGTCCTGTCGCGGCTGATCCGGACCTTTAAACCCAAGGACATTGCGATTTCCAGCTATGGGATCCGCGAAGGGCTGTTGTATGAACAGATGCCGCAACGGCTGCGCGACCGGGATCCGCTGATCGAGGCGTGCCGCTATGCCGAAGTCAAGGACGCCCGGATGCCGGGCTTTGGCAAGACGCTGTATGACTATGTTGCACCGCTGTTCAAATATGGCCCCGAAAGCCACAAGCGATTGGTCAAGGCTGCCAGCCTGCTGCATGATGTCAGCTGGCGCGCGCACCCCGATTACCGGGCCGAGGTCTGTTTTGACAATGCCACACGCGCCAATCTGGGTGGGCTAAAGCATTCTGAACGGGTGTTTCTGGGACTGGCGTTGCTGTACCGGTATCGCAACAAACACGAAGGCACCGCGTTTGAAAACCTGCAAGGGTTGCTGGATGAACACGGCCAGAAACAAGCCCAGATTCTGGGCAAGGCCATGCGGTTCGGCGCAATGTTGATGGTCAATGATGATGCCCCGATCGGGTCGCTACGCTGGCAGCCACGCAAACGCCATCTGACTGTCACCCTGCCCGCGGCTTCGATGCCGCTGTTTGGCGAAGTCGCCGAGGCACGCCTGCAATCGCTGGTGCAATCGCTGGACGGGAATTACGAAATCCGGACCTTGCCTGCCGCCTGACCCTGCGCGCCCCTCAGATATCGGTGCTGCCCGTCGGCGCATCGCCATCCGGGGTGTTGTCCGGCGCGTCCGTGTCTGGTTCTGTGGGCTGTTTCTTGCGGATGATGATATCACCATTGGGCAGAATTTCCGGCGGGTGATACACGGACCAGTCTTTGACGTCCTCGGCCAGCTGCGCCAACGCTGGACCCATTTCGACCATAAACCCGCGCAGGGATGGCCCGAATTGTTCTGCCATGTCGCGCAGGTCATCCAGCGCCGGGGCCATTTCGTTGCGCAACCCTTCGAAAAACAGTTCAGCCCCCTGCTCCATCAGGCTGCGCTCATCCTCTTCGGCCAGAACCGGCGAAGAGACCATCAATAGGGCTGAAAACAATAATGCGCGATATGTCATGCCCCCAACATAGGACGCGAGATCGCGCCCTGTAAGAGGCAGAATTCAGATTTCGATATCCAGCGTCACCGGGAAATGATCTGACGCCGTCAGCAACGCATCGCAGAATTCCGCATCATTCCAACATTCGACATCATCAAACGGGTGCCAGATCCGCCAGGCCGGTCGCCGCGCCATCAGATCATCCGAGATCATCACATAATCCAGAAGCGCCTGAAAAAATCGTTTTGCCTCGGGATTGAAAAACCGCGCCGTGGTCGGCACCTCGCCTGCCCGGCGCGCAATCAGCTTGCCCGCGTGCGGGTCGGTCAGATCCTCGCCCAGCACGATTTCCACCGACGAACGGCCAAACAGATGTTCGTATTCATCCAGACCGGGGCCATCGTTCAGATCCCCCAGAACAATCACCGATTCATTCCGCGCCAGATGTTCGTCCACCCTGCGTCGCAGCCAGATCGCCTGTGCCAGCTGCTTGCGCCGGTTGGCAATGGACCGGCGGATCTGGGCATCGCGCGTGCGTTCCCCGTGCGGTGCCTTGGATTTCAGATGCACCCCGATCAAACGCAACGCCGTGCCGTTTTTGGTCAACATCGCCAGTTCCAGTGGGGGTTTGGAAAACACCACCTTGTCCTGTGTTGCGTCCACGTCCAGATCAATGTGAAACACGCCGTCAAACCGTGCCGATCCCTGGCCGGTTTCACCCACCGCCGGCCCCTGTGGGTCGTGGGCAACCTCGATCACATCCGGATCATAGAGCAACGCGATTTCCTGTTGGGTGTCATTGGCAAACCCGATCACCGACTTGCGCGTGCGCAGATCAAAGCGACCGGCAAAATGCTCAAGCGCCCGCACCGTGTTCTGTTTGCGCCCGGTATTGGGGGCCTCGATCAACATGATCGCATCGGCATCGACCCGCTGAAACACCTGCCCCAAAGCGCGACTCTGCTGACCGCGGGTCACGTCCTGACGCCCTGACCACCGGTCATCTTCCATCAGTTGGTCATTCTGGTCAAACAAATTGGCGAACCATTCCACATTGTAGGTCGCCAGCCGCATCTCAGGCCGCCCGTGCGTTGTTGATCTCTTCCCAGGCGCGATTGATGTCGATCATCTTTTTCTCGGCCAGGCGGATCGCCTCTTCGGGCACGCCGCGTGCGATCATCGCGTCGGGGTGGGTTTCACGGACCAATTTGCGCCAGACTTTGCGGATCTCGACCATTTCCGCGTCCGGGTCCACGCCCAACACCGTATAGGGATCGGTGGGCGCATCCGGCACAAACCGCGCCCGCAGCGCCCTGAACTGGGCGTCCGTCTGGCCAAAGATCCGCGCCACATCTTCGAGAAACTGGTTCTCACCCGGATGATAGAACCCATCTGCCATGGCAATGTGAAACAGACCTTCCATCAAATCGCACAGGGTGCCGGTGTCACGCGCAAACATGATCTGGATCTTGCGGGCATACTCCTGATACCCGGCGACATCCGTGCGCGCCATATTGAAAACTTTGGCCGCACCGGCTTCGTCGTTGCGGGCAATCTGAAACACCTCCCGAAAGGCGACCACCTCGTCCCGGGTCACCTGCCCATCGGCCTTGGCCATCTTTGCCCCCAGCGCAATCACCGCAATGGCAAAGGCCACGCTGCGCTCGGGCGGAGTGCGCAGGTGATCAAAGACATCCGCCAGGCTTTCCCCTTTGGTCAGAGCCGCCAATGCGTCGGATATGCGAGTCCAGATAGACATGGTACCACCTTAGCGTGTCGTTGGTGCCGTGTCAGGGGATCCCGGCCCGTGTTCGGATAGAATTTTCTGCATCAAAACCAGATCCAGCCACTGCCCCTGCTTGCATCCAACTTCTGGCAAACGTCCGACGTGGCAATATCCCATTGCCGCATGAAATGCGACCCCCGCCGCATTGGCGCTGCTGATCCCGGCGACCATCACATGTATACCGTCGCCGCGCGCGCGCGATTCCAGCGCCAATAACAATCTGCGCCCCGCGCCCTGCCCCCGTGCAGCCGGGTCCAGATACAGCGAATGTTCGACCGTTTGCACATAGCCCGGTCCAGACCGGAAACTGCCATATCCCGCAAAACCCACAACCTGATCACCTGTCTCGGCCACCAGAAACACCTGACCGCCACGGATCGCACCCGCAACCGCATCGACCTGTCGCTCGACCGTGGTAAAGGTGATCAGACTGTCGCGAATGACCTGATTGTGAATGCAACAGATGGCCTGCGCGTCCGCAGGCCGGGCCGCCCGCAGGATCACCGCAGGACCCGCCGGCCATCTGCGGTGTCAAACGTGGCTTCGAACCCGGCTGGTCCGACTTCGATCACCACCCGCGGATCCCGCAACCCCAACGCAGCGTCCAGGTCTGCCGCCTGTGGATGCGCAACCACCAGATGACGCAAATGACACCCTTGCTGCGTCAACAGAGGGGCCGGATGCGGGCTGTGCCATTCGATCAGGGCGGGGAATGTGTTGTCAAACGGCAGAACCCCGGTGTCCGGCACCGCCATCTGCCAACGCAGATCGCCACGCGCCAACGACAAAGGCTGTCCCGCATCAACCGACATGCCCGCCACCACAGCTGCCAGATCCGTACACCGGCAAATCCAGTTGCACAGGCGCGGTCCCCCCTGGAACCGGTCCAGATCGAACCAACGCGGTGATCTGTGCGGCCGCGCCGTGGGATCGGCTGCAATCGCTTCCAGATACAGCCCGTCCGACACCCCCAAAAGAAAATTATGCGTGCCGAACATCTCGTGGCGCCCGCCCGGCTGCATGGGAACCCCCAGCGCATCCTCCACATGGGCCACTGCCGCTTCCAAACTCTCGCCCGCCACGGCCAGGTGATCGAGTTCCATGTCTCCAAGACCTCCGCGTCCCCGTTTCTGCCAGCTTACCGCGCGCCCGCGCCAGCACAATGAAAAAAGCAGACGCTCCGGTTCCCCAAAAAGCCTGCTTCTTTCTGGTTCAAAATACCTCGGGGGGAACATTGCACCAGCAATGTGGGGGGCAGCGCCCCCCGGTTCCCGGGTACGCCGTTTTACCCCCGCGCGTCGCGGATCAGCTTCAGGATATCCTGGGCCGCCTCGGGGATATTTGTGCCGGGGCCAAAGATCGCCTTGACGCCATTCTGATACAGGAAGTCATAGTCCTGCTGCGGGATCACGCCGCCGCAGATCACGATGATGTCGCCTGCATCATGGTCCTTCAGCGCCTGCACCAACTGCGGAGCCAGGGTCTTGTGTCCGGCCGCCTGGGACGAGATACCGATGACATGCACGTCATTGTCGATGGCATCCTGAGCGGCTTCATCCGGGGTCTGGAACAGCGGACCGACGTCCACATCAAACCCGATGTCGGCGAATGCCGTGGCGATCACCTTGGCCCCCCGGTCGTGGCCATCCTGCCCCATCTTGACCACCAACAGGCGCGGGCGGCGGCCTTCTTCTTCGGCAAAATCCTCGATCGACTTCTGGATCGCGGCAAAGCCTTCGTCGCCCTCATAGGCGGCCCCATAGACGCCGGCCAGCGTTTTGACCTCGGCGCGGTGACGGCCGAATTCCTTTTCCATTGCCATGCTGATTTCTCCAACGGACGCCCGCATACGGGCAGCTTCGACAGCAGCTTCGAGCAGGTTGCCGCCTTCGGTCGTGCGGCGGGTCAACTCGTCCAGAGCAGCCTGACAGGCGGTCTCGTCCCGGTCCGCGCGCATCTGTTCCAGGCGGGCAATCTGTGACTCGCGCACCGCGTGGTTGTCCACATCCAGAATGTCGATCGGGTCTTCGCTTTCCTTGCGGTATTTGTTGACGCCAACAACAACTTCGTCGCCCCGGTCGACCATGGCCTGACGCCGCGCTGCGGATTCTTCGATGCGCAGCTTGGGCATACCGGATTCCACGGCCTTGGTCATGCCGCCCATTTCCTCGACCTCTTCAATCAGGGCCCAGGCCTTTTCGATCAGGTCATTGGTCAGGCTTTCGACATAATACGACCCCGCCAGCGGATCGACCACATTGGTAACGCCGGTCTCTTCCTGCAGCACCAATTGCGTATTGCGGGCGATACGGGCCGAAAAATCGGTGGGCAGCGCAATCGCTTCGTCCAGCGCGTTGGTGTGCAGCGACTGGGTGCCGCCCAGCACCGCCGACATCGCCTCGTATGCGGTGCGGATCACGTTGTTATAGGGATCCTGCTCCTGCAGGCTGACGCCCGAGGTCTGGCAGTGGGTGCGCAGCATCTTGGAGCGTTCGGATTTGGCCCCGAATTCGGTCATGACGCGGTGCCACAGGGTCCGCGCCGCGCGCAGTTTGGCGATTTCCATGAAAAAATTCATGCCAATGGCAAAGAAGAAGGACAGACGCCCGGCGAATTTGTCGACGTCCATGCCGGCATCAATCGCGGCACGCACATATTCGCGACCATCCGCGATGGTATAGGCCAGCTCCTGTACCAGGTTCGCCCCGGCCTCCTGCATGTGATAGCCCGAGATCGAGATCGAATTGAATTTCGGCATCTCGTTGGAGGTGTATTCGATGATGTCTGAAATGATCCGCATCGACGGCGCAGGGGGGTAGATATAGGTGTTGCGGACCATGAATTCCTTCAGAATGTCATTCTGAATGGTGCCTGCGAGCACCGATTTGTCATGGCCCTGCTCTTCACCCGCGACGATAAAGGACGCCAGGACCGGCACCACGGCCCCGTTCATGGTCATCGACACCGACACCTTGTCCAGCGGGATGCCGTCGAACAGGACTTTCATATCCTCTACGCTGTCGATCGCCACGCCGGCCTTGCCCACATCGCCGACCACGCGAGGGTGGTCGCTGTCGTAGCCACGGTGGGTGGCCAGGTCAAAGGCGACCGATACACCCTGCTGACCGGCGGCCAGGTTGCGACGGTAAAAGGCGTTGGATTCCTCGGCCGTGGAAAACCCCGCATATTGGCGGATCGTCCAGGGGCGACCGGCATACATGGTTGCCTTGACGCCCCGGGTGAATGGACCAAACCCGGGCATTGTGCCCATATGTGGCAGATCCTTGGTGTCGTCTTCGGTGTAAAGCGGCTTGACTTCAATCCCTTCCAGCGTGTCCCAGTTGAGATCGTCAACGGCCCGGCCACGCAGCTCTTTTTCAGCCAGTGCCCGCCAATCGTCTGTCTTCGTCGTCATAAGGTCTTCCTCTCGTCAAGTCTGTCCACGGCAGGTTCTGGCCCACCATTTTGTTGTCTGGATCCCGGGCCAGCCGGGCGAGACCATCCGCACCAGCGGTCAGCCACATAAGGTCATCGGCATAGGTTTCGCGCAGCGCCAATTGCTGGCCAGGCGTAAACGGTTGCCAGCGGCCGTCGCCCGCAGGCAGGGCGGCCATTTGTTCGGGGGCAACCAGGCTGCGCAACTCTGGCAGTCGCGGGGTCGCATTGTGCCACAGCCGCGCATGGGTGCGCGGGGCGGGCAGATGGGTCATGGCCTGCAGCTGGGCATCTGGACGCCCCGCATAGGTCTCAAACGGCAACACCCGGATCCGGGCTTCGGGGATGGCACAGGCCACATCGGTGATCACGTCGCGCCAACTGCGCCTGCTGGCGACCAACCGTTTCAATTCTGCCGGAGTCGGCAAGCGTCGCCCCCGGGTCACACTATAGCCCAAGGCCGAGGCCCAGTAGTACTCCAGCGACCGGATCGACAGAACCACATCTGTCACGCGCCCGCCAAAGGCCGCACCGAACCGCGCCATGCGTTCGCCAACACCGCAATACAGGTCCCCCATGCGCAAGTTGGCCCGGACCGACCCCAGCATGTTTTCATCGCTGACAATCAACTGTTGCACGCCCAACCCGGCACAGCGGGTCAGGTTCAATTGGACCCGCCCCTGGGCGCGGCGTTGTTTGTCGCGGCCGGTATTGACGCCCGGCGCGGGGACAATCCCGTTGAACAGACCTGACCGGGTGCGGCGCGGTCCCCAAAACCCGGTGCCCTGCACCCCCAATTGGGTTGCGTTCTGACGCAGATAGTCCTGAAACGTGGTGGTGGCGCAACGGTGCGCCCCGATATGCAGAAAAACATTCATCGCCTTGCCGTTCCTTTGGCGTGGGACCGCAATGGGCGGTCGAGGTGTCTGGAATGGCACGATCATCCCGCGCAATCCCTGACAAAGCGATTAACGTTCAATTTTTCACGACCCCGCCCCAAATCAACGGTCGCATTCCCCGCAACACAGCATATATTCAAAGCGACAGGAGAGATTATGAAACTGCTTCTAGCCTTTGTTTTTACAGCTTTTCTACCGCCTACTCTTGCGGCGCAAGAAACGGTGGAAACCACGCCCCCCGCATTGACCCAACCGGTCGGCGAGAGCGATTTGACTGAATTTTTATGGAAAAACCGGGTCATTGTGGTGTTTGCCGACACCTCCGCCGACCCGCGATTCCACGAACAGTTCGACCGTCTGGCCGATGGTGTGGACATGCTGGCCGAACGGGATGTGATCGTTCTGACCGATACCGACCCTGCGGCCCGCTCTGCCGCGCGCCAGAAACTGCGTCCCCGCGGGTTTTCGCTGGTCGTCATCGACAAGGACGGCGGCGTCAAGCTGCGCAAACCTGCCCCGTGGAGCGTGCGCGAAATCACCCGGTCGATCGACAAATTCCCCTCCCGGATCCAGGAGGTGCGGGAACGTCGTGGCAGCTGAGCCATCAGATGTTCCCCCGCGCATAAAAGATCCGCTCTCCGGCCCGGTCAAGAACCGCCATCACATTGCTGGCCGGGTCAAAGATCAGCATCGCCTGGTCCGAATGCAGCGCCGCCAGATAGGAGCGGGTCAGGGTGTCGTCCATGCACCCTTTGGCCGCGACCCCCGAGGATAAAACCCCCAGCCCCTTGGGCAGATCCGCCGTCATCACCGCTTCGGAGACCAATGTCGGGGTCTGCCCCGAAACATCAAATGCCACCGCGATGTCATGGCCCATCAGCAACAGCCCCTGGCGCACCGATCGTACGGTCTGAACCGGGGCCGACAGGTATTGCGATCCGGTGGCAAACACCCCGGCCGTACATTCCATCGTCGACTGAAAATAGGATGTGGCACCCAGTTCGACCCAGGTGTCCAACTGGGCGCGCACATCAGCTTCGCGATCCATGGCACAGCCCGCCAGCCCCCCAAGGGCCAGCGCCGCCAACCCCCGAAGGGCCGTCAGGCGATATGGCTGTGCCGCAAACATGGGGTTATTCGAACTCCATGATCACTTCGTCAACCGCGAGGCTGTCTCCGGCGCTGGCGTTGATCTTGGAGACCACACCTTTTTTCTCGGCGCGCAGGATGTTTTCCATCTTCATCGCTTCGATGGTGCACAGCGCCTGGCCGTCCTGTACTTCCTGCCCCACTTCGACGTTGATGTTCACCACCAGACCCGGCATCGGGCAGAGCAGCATTTTCGAGGTATCCGGCGGCAGTTTTTCCGGCATCAATTCGGCCAGTTCGGCCTGACGCGGGGTGCGCACGTGCACCTTCATGTCGGCACCACGGCTGCGGATACGGAACCCACCCGGAATCTTGCCGACCTTGAGCACCAGCGGATCCCCATTCACTGACAGGGTCGCCAGCTGATCGCCCGGTGTCCAGTCGCTGGTGACGCGGATTTCGCTGCCATCGGAAAACCTGACGGTCGAGCCGTCTGGATCGGCAGCGATCACAGTGTCAAACCGCTGCCCCTGCAGGGTCACGGCCCAATCGGTGCCGACCTTGCGTTCGTGGTTGTCCATGCGGCCCGACACGCGGGTGCGGCGAATTTCGGCCACCCGGTGCATCGCGGCACAGGCCGCCGCGACATTGCGCAATGTGTCGTCCGGCAGCTCGACGCCAACAAACCCTTCGGGGTATTGTTCTTCGATAAAGGCCGTTGTCATGTCGCCCTTGATAAAGATCGGGTGATCCATCACTGCGCTAAGGAATGGCAGGTTGTGACCGATGCCTTCGACTTCAAAGCTGTCCAGCGCAATACGCATAGCTTCGATTGCCTGATCGCGGGTTGGCGCCCAGGTGCACAGCTTGGCGATCATCGGGTCGTAATACATTGAGATCTCGCCACCTTCATAGACGCCGGTGTCGTTGCGCACCGCAACAGCGCCGGTCGGGGCATCGCCCTGCCATTTGCCATTGATCTGCAATGGACCAGCCGAGATCTCCGCAGGCGGACGATAGCGCGACAGGCGGCCAATCGACGGCAGGAAACCACGATAGGGATCTTCGGCATAGAGACGGTTTTCGATGGCCCAGCCATTCAATTGCACATCGTCCTGGGTGATGGTCAGCTTTTCGCCATTGGCGACGCGGATCATCTGTTCCACCAGATCGACACCGGTGATCAGTTCGGTCACCGGATGTTCCACCTGCAGACGGGTGTTCATTTCCAGGAAATAGAAATTCTTGTCGCCATCAACGATGAATTCAACGGTGCCGGCGCTGGCGTAATCCACGGCGTGGGCCAGAGCGACAGCCTGTTCGCCCATCGCCTTGCGGGTGGCTTCGTCCAGGAAGGGCGACGGCGCTTCTTCGACAACCTTCTGGTTGCGGCGCTGGATCGAACATTCGCGTTCGCCCAGATAGACGCCATTGCCATGGCTGTCGCACAGCACCTGAATTTCGATGTGGCGCGGTTGGGTGACGAATTTCTCGATGAAAATCCGATCATCGCCGAACGAATTGGCGGCTTCGTTCTTGGACGACTGAAACCCTTCGCGGGCCTCTTCGTCATTCCAGGCGATCCGCATCCCTTTGCCGCCACCGCCGGCCGATGCCTTGATCATCACCGGATATCCGACCTCGTTCGAGATCTTGACCGCGTCGTCTGCGTCCTCGATCAGCCCCATGTATCCGGGAACCGTCGAAACGCCCGCCTCCTGGGCGATTTTCTTGGAGGTGATCTTGTCCCCCATCTTTTCGATGGCACCAACAGGGGGGCCGACAAAGGCGACACCCGCGGCGGCCAGCGCCTCGGCAAATTTCGAATTCTCCGACAGGAAGCCATAACCGGGATGAACCGCCTGAGCGCCGGTGGCGCGGATCGCCTCCATCACATTGTCGATCACGATATAGGACTGGTTGGCGGGCGGCGGGCCGATATGTACGGCTTCATCCGCCATTTGCACATGCAACGCCTGTTTATCGGCATCCGAATAGATGGCAACGGTTTTGATGCCCATCTTGCGCGCGGTTTTGATAACCCGGCAGGCGATCTCGCCCCGGTTGGCAATCAGGATCTTGTCAAACATCAGCAGTCCTTTGGTTTGGTGTTTCGCAACGCAAAACGCCGCCCGCAGCCCGAAGGCCACGACCGGCGTTGCGCATGATGTAAAGCGACCCGCGACGGGGCCGTGTGATCAAAGCAGCGCGATCAGCACTTGCTTGGGTTTTCCGCGCAATAGATGACATTGGCAGCCGCGCCGACCGCGGCACCCGCAACCAGGTTGCCATCCAGCAGAGCCGATCCAACGACCCCAGCCCCTGCGCCATACAGCGCCTGTTCACCCGTGGTGTCGCCACATGCGCCCAGCGCGCCGAGCAACCCAACAAGGGCGCAAATTCTAAATGTGTGCATCCTGCCCATCCTTTTGTCTTATTGACTGTCGATGGGGTGGAGAGACGGTGAATTGTCGTCGCGGTCAAGCCGTCGCACACATCTGACGATGAATGCGCAGATCCTTGCTCACCTGGCAACACATTGAAAAAATACAAAAAAATGGGCAGGTCACAGGACGTCCTGTGCACCTGCCCATCCAGGCATAGGGTACGGAATAGATGGTCACAAAAGGTGGCCGCAGGAGTGCTGCCCCCTTTCAACGCGACGTTGCCCCAGGTTTTTGGGGGTTCCAAGCGGCGCGATACAGACACCGGGAATTGAGCCGGTTCTTGCCATTTTGCAAAACGACGAGGCGAAAAGGTGCCGACCTTTGCGCGGGTGGCAGAATCCCGCCGCCCGCGCAAAGCGCCAGAAGAGGTCGCACCTGCGCCGCACGGGTTACCCCGCGCGATCCGGTCCCCAAACGGGGCCTGATATGCGACCGACCCGTGCATCACCAACGGGTCCCTTCGAAGACGTCGGGAAAGGACGCACGGGCAATATCGACGTCGATGACCAGCAGGGCGTCATAGCTTGCAGGATCAAACGGATCCTCGGCCGCGACGACTTCGCGCCCGAACAGCCAGCTCAGCCGGCCGGCATCCAGATTACCCCGTTCAAAGGGCTGGTCGCCAAATTGTTCCCAAAGGGCCTGCATGAACCCGGCGTCTGCACGACGATCGGCCGGGCGTCGATCAGACCGCCGTTCCCGCCGGGTCAACGGTGTCACCCCTTTGGGGTTGGGTCTGCGAATAACGAATTGAAAGTCGGTACCGGGCAAACGGCCCGGGAATCCACGATGTTTGATCATGAGCGCGCCTCCGACCCGGCACGCTGCGCGGCAGAAGGGGCCGGCCGCAGGGCCGGGCCCCAAATGTTCTTACTTGAGTTTGCCGGTGTATGTCGGCTCGACCGAAATCGGCTCGACAATGACAAATTCTTCCTGAGGGCTGTTGTCGCACGCTGCGACGCCGGCCACCAATGCAACCATTGCAAGTAGTTTGATGCTCTTAGACATTGCTGTCTCCTGACTAATGTTTCGAAACCTGCAGGGGTTTTGCCCCCCGCTTGCCTCAACCTCGAGGTTACGGTTGCTCGTTGACAACCGGATCCAATAATAGTCGAAAACATGTCGAATTCATATCCGCTGTGGGTCAAATCGGTGGCCATGGCGCGCGGATGTGGTGCAGAAGCCTCAACCCCCGTATGAGGTGAAGATCGAACCGCAAGATGTTGTGGCTGCATCAGAACTCCTCCCAGATACAGCCAGCCGGATCCGGCTGATAGGCTTCGAAATACTGGGTCGCGGCGGGGTTTTTGGTGCCAAAGGGGACAACCTGGTCGGAAAAGGAAATGACCACACGCGCCGCGTCGATGTTGTGATGTGTCAGATACGGCAGCGCCAGCGACTCGCACAGGTGATCCATATCGGGGCCAACCTGATCACTGGCAACTGACCCGCCATCGCGCGCGATCTGAGGCGCGACAAAACGGAACCGGACCCACAGCTCGCCGGGGGCCTTGTCCAACAGCACTTCGTTCAGGGTAACGGTCTGCCCCGAAGGCACGGCAATATCAGCCGCGGCGGCCATGCCGGCAAAAACCAGAACCGACACAGCAAAACCGCAGCCCCGACCCCACCACGAATGGCAAGCTCCTCCTGCCGGGGCTGCAGGCGCAGCGCAATTTGCGCGCGCTGTTCTATGCCGGTCTGGGCGGATCATGGCGCGGTTTCATCCTGTGTGTCAAATGTTGCGGGCGAAATGATCTCGATCAGCTCCATATCGTCGGAATGGCGCAGCTCGCGATGTTTGATGCCAGGGGGTTGCAGCACACAGGATCCCGCGCGCAGCATCTGTTCCCCCTGCCCTTCGTATTCAAAGACCACCCAGCCTTTGGTCACATAAACCATCTGGAAATCCAGCGCGTGGGAATGCCAGGCACCGGGGCTTTCCATACCCGGAACGGCTCGGATCACATGGGCACCGAATTTGCCCTGGGTCGCAGCGTCGATGCCCAGATCCCGATACTGGAAAAACGCCCGCAACCCATCGCCCACAAACGGAGAGTTATCCGCATGGGAGATGGTGAAGGCCTGATTTTTCCAAATCGGCTTTTGAGGTTTCTTTCGCCAATGCTCTCTGACGAGAACCATTTCGACGACCTCCTCAGCAGGAGTATTCGATCGAACTTCAAGAAACTCCTTGGGTAGGTACTCCCCACGAATTCCCCAAAAGCCTCGATCCAGGTGTTCGAACAAGTCCGCAGAACGAAAGTTTTCTGAATCGCTAGAGTGATCTTCGATTGTGCGTCGAACTGTTGCTTTCCACTCCCTCGTCAGGTCACGTGCAGTGGTTCGTTCGATGAACAAGTAGAGTTCATCATAGCGTGCAGCGCCGCCTAGCGATCGCATCGCACGCAAAATCTCTTCCTTCCACTGCACGTTCTTACCTCACAACGGAATGTTGTCGTGTTTCTTCCACGGGTTCTTCAGCGACTTGTTGCGGAGGCTGGCGAACGCGCGTGATACACGGCGGCGGGTGGATTTGGGCTGGATCACCTCGTCGATAAAGCCCTTTTCAGCAGCCACAAACGGGTTGGCGAACCGGTCCTCGTAATCGGCTGTGTGCGCCGCGATCTTGTCCGCATCGGCCAGATCGGCACGGTGGATGATCTCGGTCGCGCCCTTGGCGCCCATCACCGCGATTTCCGCTGTGGGCCAGGCATAGTTGAAGTCGCCACGCAGGTGTTTGGACGCCATCACGTCATAGGCCCCACCGTATGCCTTGCGGGTGATCACGGTGACTTTTGGCACGGTGGCTTCGCCATAGGCAAACAACAGCTTTGCACCGTGTTTGATGACGCCGCCATATTCCTGACCGGTCCCGGGCAAAAAGCCGGGCACATCCACAAACGTCAGGATCGGGATTTCGAAACAGTCACAGAACCGCACGAACCGTGCCGCCTTGCGCGAACTGTCGATGTCCAGACAGCCGGCCAGCACCATCGGCTGGTTGGCGACAATGCCCACGGTCTGCCCTTCGAGCCGGATGAAACCGGTGATGATGTTCTTGGCGAAATCTTCCTGGATTTCGTAGAAGTCACCCTCATCCGCCACTTTGGTGATGAGTTCCTTCATGTCATAAGGCGTGTTTGGATTTGATGGGATCAGCGTGTCCAGGCTGTCCTCGATCCGGCCCGGTTCATCAAAGAACGGACGCACCGGCGGTTTTTCGCGATTGTTCAGCGGCAGGAAATCCACCAGGCGGCGCACTTCGGCCAAGGCTTCGACATCGTTTTCAAACGCGCCGTCGGCGACGCTCGATTTCTTGGTGTGGGTCGAAGCGCCCCCCAGTTCTTCGGCGGTGACGACTTCGTTGGTGACGGTTTTCACAACGTCAGGGCCGGTCACGAACATGTAAGAGGTGTCTTTGACCATGAAAATAAAATCGGTCATCGCGGGGGAATAAACCGCGCCACCGGCGCAGGGCCCCATGATAACGCTGATCTGCGGCACTACGCCACTGGCCATGATGTTGCGCTGGAACACTTCGGCGTATCCGGCAAGCGATGCAACGCCTTCCTGGATTCGCGCACCGCCCGAGTCGTTGATGCCGATCACAGGCGCGCCATTCTGCACCGCCATATCCATAATCTTGCAGATCTTCTGGGCGTGGGTTTCCGACAACGAGCCACCGAACACGGTAAAGTCCTGGGAAAAGACATAGACCATACGACCATTGATCGTGCCCCAGCCAGTGACAACGCCATCACCCGCAGGCTTTTGTTTTTCCATACCAAAATCGGTACAGCGGTGCGACACGAACATGTCGAACTCTTCAAAGCTGTCTTCGTCCAGCAGCAGCTCGATCCGTTCGCGGGCCGTCAGCTTGCCGCGCCCATGCTGTGCGTCGATGCGTCGTTGTCCGCCGCCCAGCCGCGCGTCGTTGCGGCGATCTTCCAGCTCGGAAAGGATGTCTTTCATGGCGTAAACCCTCTGTTGAATTTTGCCGGACCATATAGCGTCCCGGGGTTTCACCAAAGGAGATTTCGGCAAATTTGCAAAGTGATGCAAAATATTAGAATGCTAATTGTAAATTAGCTAATAAGTTGTCTTATTGCCTGGCTGGAATGGACACGCGCGATGACAAGGCATAAGTGCGACAATATGGATGCACCAGCCAACCGCTTTCTCAGCCGAAAGGGACCGCCGCATATTGCGACGCTGATCCTGTTGTCCGGGATGTCGGCGCTGGCAATGAACATCTTTCTCCCCTCTCTGCCCGGCATGGCCGCATATTTTCAGGCCGATTACCGATTGCTGCAGATGTCTGTCGCGATCTATCTGGCGATGAATGCCATCTTGCAAACCCTGATCGGTCCGGTGGCTGACATGATGGGTCGCCGGCCTGTCATTCTGGGTGGGTTGGTTCTGTTTCTGCTGGCGACACTGGGCTGTGTTCTGGCCCCGACGGCCGAAATCTTTCTGGTGTTTCGCATGGCGCAGGCCATCGTTGCGGTCGCCATGGTGCTGAGCCGCGCCGCGGTGCGTGACATGTTCCCCCCGGATCAGGCCGCCAGCATGATTGGCTATGTCACCATGGGCATGGCCGTGGTGCCTATGCTCGGGCCCGCCCTGGGCGGATTTCTGGAACAGATCTTTGGCTGGAAGGCCAACTTTTGGCTGCTGTTCGTGCTGGGCGGGATGGCGCTGGCGTTGACCTGGCTCGACTTTGGCGAAACCAAACACAAAAGCGGGCTAACATTGGTCCAGCAGTTTCGCGAATATCCCGAGCTGCTGCGCTCGCCCCGGTTCTGGGGCTATTCCATGACCGTTGGCCTGTCATCTGGTGCGTTTTTTGCCTATCTCGGCGGCGCGCCATATGTGGGCAGCGAAGTCTATGGGCTGGAACCGGCAAAGCTGGGCGTGTTCTTTGGCGCGCCAGCTGCGGGCTATGTTCTGGGCAATTTCATCTCGGGTCGGTTTTCCGTCCGGTTCGGGATCAACCGCATGGTGCACGGCGGTTGCTGGATCAACATGCTGGGCGTCGCCGTGTCCGTTATCCTGACAGCGCTGGGGCTGAGCAGTGTCTACACCTTCTTTGGTCTGATGACGTTGGTGGGGCTGGGCAATGGCATGACCATCCCCAATGCGACCGCCGGTGCGTTGTCGGTGCGCCCGCACCTGGCAGGTACCGCGTCGGGGCTGAGCGGGTCGATCATGTTGGGTCTTGGTGCAGCATTGAGCGCGCTGGCAGGCGCGGTATTGCCGGATGGGTCCGGCCCAATGCCCCTGCTGATCGTCATGCTGGTCACCGCGGTGGCGGCGCTGTTGTCGATCCTGCTGGTCATTCGGCGCGAACGCACGCTGGGGCTGTAACCGCTGCCCTTGCTCAGAGCAGTTTGCAATTCTACAATGACCCAATCATGAATTTGCAAAGACCCCTCTGATGGCCACACAGAAACTCTATGCCGGTGCCAAGCTGCGCGAGATGCGCAACCGGTTGACCCTGACGCAAAAGGACTTTGCCGCCAAACTGGGCGTGTCCTTGCCCTATCTGAACCAGATGGAAAACAACAACCGGCCGGTGTCGACCACTGTGGTTCTGGCGCTGGCGCAGGAATTCGGGCTGGATGTGACCGAACTGTCCACAGGGGACAGTGAACGTCTGGTGTCGGACATGCGCGAAGCGCTGGCCGATCCGATTTTTGCCGAAACCATGCCGCCATTGGCGGATCTGCGGCTGACCGCATCAAATGCCCCCGCGTTGGCGCGGGCGTTTATCGAATTGCACCGCGCCTATCGCCAGACCCACGAACGCCTGGCCTCGCTGGACGAGGCGCTGGGGCGCGAAGATGCCCGCATTCAGGCCAGCCCATGGGAGGAGGTGCGCGACTTTTTCCACTATTGCGACAACTATATCGACGCCGTGGACCACGCCGCCGAGAGCTTTGCCGCGCAGGGCGATGTTCGGCTCAGGGCGCTGGAATCGCTACGCGCCGCCGGGATCACCGTGGAATACACCGATATGGCGCAGATGCGGATTTATGATGGTGAGACCCGGACCCTGCATCTGTCGACGCGCACGGTCCCCCAGACCCAATTGTTCCAGCTGTTGCTGCAACTGGCCCTGTTGCGCCAGGACAAGCTGTTGGAGGCGACATTGGATTTCGCCCGGTTCTATAGCGAAGAGGCCCGCGCTATCGCCAAGATTGGCTTGGCCAATTATTTCGCGGGGGCTGCAATCATGCCCTATGGAAAATTCCTGAGCGCCGCGCAGGAATGCCGCCATGACCTTGAGCTGCTCTCGACCCGCTTTGGCGCGTCGATCGAACAGATCGCGCACCGCCTGTCGACCCTGCAACGCCCCGGAGCCAAAGGGATTCCGTTCTTTTTTGTCCGCGTGGATCAGGCTGGCACCATCACCAAACGCCATTCGGCCACCCGGTTGCAATTTGCCCGTTTTGGCGGTGCCTGCCCGTTGTGGAACGTACATCAGGCCTTTGAAACGCCGGGGCGCTTCCTGCGCCAGTTGGCCGAAACACCCGACGGTGTGCGCTATATCTCGTTGGCGCGGGATGTGTCGAAAACCGGCGGTGCATATGGATCCCCGGTGCGCCGTTATGCCATCGCCCTGGGCTGCGAAGTGCGCCATGCAGATCTGCTGGTCTATGCTGACAACCTGGATGTGGGCAATGCCAACGCCTATGAGCCCATCGGGATCTCGTGCCGGATATGCGAACGCAAGACCTGCCACCAGCGGTCTGTTCCCCCGCTGGAACGCCGCCTGACGATCAACACCGACGAACGCGGTGTGCTGCCCTATCAGGTCAGTTAAGGCATTTGCAGCTTGTGTCGGGTCCCTGAACCGGTCAGACCGACCTCAAACTTAACAGTTGTTTACGGTTTCTGGCCGTGAAAGGGATATTGATGAAGTATATGGATGCCTTGATGAAGTGGTGGGCTGACCCTGAAACCATTGTTATCCCGGCTGGCCAAGACAACCGTGTCATTGATTGGCTGGACCAGCAGAATGCAGACACCTGGCATCAGGTCGTGATGTCCTGGAACTATGATCATGGGTCCAAGGTTCTGTCCTGGATGTTGCAACAGGACAGATGTGACCAAGGCACCGCCGCCCAGGTTTTTCTGGTAGAGGGGGACGGTCACTGGCTGTGGGATGCGCTGGCCGATCCCAACAAACCCCAGGATGACTCCCATGTGTGCAGCGTCATCCTGAAGAACTGGGACCGCTACAAAACCGCAGACCTGCAACCCAAACACCGCGGTATCTCGGACAGGCTGATCGCACTGGTCGAGGAAAAGGGCAATCAGGGCCGGTACGCGAATACAGCTTTGCAGGACATCATGCGGTATACCGGCAAACGCCAGGCCGCATCGAGATTCGGATCAGAGGACGGTCAAATCGTGGTTGCGCTGGAGCATTGGGCGCACGCCAAGGGGATCGAAATAACGGCATAGGAGATACGACACGACAGGATGCCCCAGCAGTTGGCCGTGCGCATCGCGCGCAGAGCGGCAGACCGGTCATGACCCTGCGACATCCCCACAAAAAAGGGCACCAGCGGTGCCCTTTGTCATCGCTTCCCGGATCGGGTCCGGCTCAGGACTTGGACAGAATTCCCCAGATTTCGTCCTTGAGAGCGGCCCGTTTCTTGCGCAGGTCGACCTCGGCCAGTTCTTCGATCGGCTCCACATTGGTTTCAGCCCGGTGCACGGCGCGGTTGATCTCGTGATATTCTTCCGAAAGCTTGGCGAAATGGGCATCGGATTGTTTCAGCGCGCTGATGGCGTCGACTTTATCCGGGAATTCTTCGGCCAGCTCGTGGGGGGTGTGGGACATTGCTGTTCGCTCCTTCTTTCAAGTGTCGAACAAAGCTTAGGCAGCGGTGATCCCGCCCACTTTGACCCCGATCAAACCCGCATTTGAAACATTCGAATTTTCGCAGAAAAAAACCCGGCGGATTGCTCTGCCGGGTCGGTGGTTCAACGTTGCGAGGCTTGCCAATCCGGGTTGAACCACGGTTCGGCATTTGACGCGGGCAACCGGCGACCCAAAATGTGATCCGAGGCCTTTTCGCCGGTCATGATCGACGGGCCGTTCAGGTTGCCATTGGTGATGCGCGGGAAGATCGAACTGTCAGCCACACGCAGCCCATCAACCCCGATCACCCGACATTCGGAATCCACGACGCTCATCGGATCGTCAACGGCGCCCATCTTGCAGGTGCCACAGGGGTGATAGGCGCTTTCCACATGTTCGCGCAGGAAGCCGTCGATTTCATCGTCTGTCTGCAAGGCATCGCCCGGCTGGATTTCGAACTTTACATGTTCCTGCATCGCCGGTTGGGCAAAGATTTCGCGCGTCAGACGCACGCATTTGCGAAAATCGATCCAGTCCTGTTCGGTGGACATATAGTTGAACAGGATCTTGGGGGCGTCATTAGGGTCGGCGCTGGCCAATGTGACTTCGCCGCGTGATCCGGACCGCATCGGCCCAACATGGGCCTGGAACCCGTGCCCTTCGGCGGCCGCCTGCCCGTCATAGCGCACGGCAATGGGCAGGAAATGGTACTGGATATCCGGGTAATCCACGCCCTTGTCTGACCGAATGAAAGCCGCGCTTTCGAACTGGTTCGATGCACCCAGGCCCGTTTTGGTGAACAGCCACTGCGCCCCGATCATCGCCTTGCCGAACAGGTTCCAATATTTGAACAGGGTGATCGGTTTTTTCGAGGCGAACTGGAAATAGAATTCCAGATGGTCCTGCAGGTTCTTGCCCACGCCCGGACGGTCGGCGATCACTTCGATGCCATGTTCGGCCAGCTCTGCCGCCGGACCGACCCCCGACAACATCAACAGCTTGGGCGAATTCAGCGACGAGGCCGCCAGGATCACTTCGATCTTGGCGCGGATCACCTCGATCTTGCCGCCGCGTTCCACTTCGACACCCACGGCGCGGCCGTCTTCGATCACCACCTTGCGGGCCAGCGCGCGGATCATTTCGCAATTGTCGCGCTTCAGAGCCGGGCGCAGATAGGCATTGGCCGCCGACCAGCGCCGCCCCTTGTGCACGGTCATCTCCATCGGGCCAAAGCCCTCTTGCTGTTCACCATTATAGTCACTGGTGACCGGATACCCGGCTTGGCTCCCCGCATTCACGAACGCATCATGCAGCGGGTTGTCGCGGGGGCCGCGGCTGATGTGCAATGGGCCGTCTTTACCGCGCCAATCCGGATCGCCACCATGGCCGCCATCATGCCAGGTCTCCATGCGTTTGAAGTAAGGCAACACATCGGCATAGGACCATCCCTGCGCGCCGCTTTCGGCCCAGTGGTTATAGTCCCCCGCATGGCCGCGCACATAGACCATGCCGTTGATGGAACTTGACCCGCCAATCACCTTGCCGCGCGGGGTGACCAATTCACGCCCGTCCAGATGCGGTTCGGGTTGGGATTTATAGCCCCAGTCATAAAGGCTCATGTTCATCGGATAGGACAAGGCGGCCGGCATCTGGATAAACGGTCCGGCATCGGTGCCGCCATGTTCGATCACCAGGACCGATTTCCCGGCCTCTGACAGGCGATAGGCCATGGCGCATCCTGCCGAACCGGCCCCGACAATCACATAATCCGCGTTCATCTTGTCTCTCCATCCGGCCCCTGCCGGGCCTGTTCAGTTCCGCGCCGAACCGCTGGTTGCCCCTTTGGGCAACAGGGTGGGTGGGCGGGTGTTGACCAAAGGGGCAATCAGCCGCCCCAAAGGTCCGATTTTTGATCCTCAGAACGCCGCTTCCACGTCGCCCATGCGCACATAGACCGATTTGACCTGACTAAAGTGCTTGATCGCTTCCTTGGAATTCTCGCGTCCCACACCAGATGCCTTGACCCCGCCAAACGGTGCCTCGACCGGCGCGTCGTTGTAGGAGTTGATGAAACAGCTGCCTGCCTCGAGCTTGCCGATCACGCGATGCGCGCGGGTAAAGTCCTTGGTAAACACACCTGCCGACAGGCCGAACTCGGTGTCATTGGCACGTGCGATCACCTCTTCTTCGGTGTCGAAATCCAGCACCGACATGACGGGGCCAAAGATCTCTTCGCGGGCAATGGTCATCTCGTCTGTGACATCCGCAAAAACGGTGGGCTCCAGGAACCAGCCCGGCATGTCGGCGCGATTGCCGCCACAGATCAGACGCGCGCCCTCATCCTTGCCCTTTTCGATATACCCCTGAACGATCTGCATCTGGTTCTCGGTCACCATCGGACCGAAATTGGTCGCCTCATCCATCGGATCGCCCAGAACCGCGCCCTGACGCACCCTTTCGGCCAGACGGGTCAGGAATTTTTCCTTGATGCCCTTTTGCACGAACACGCGGGTGCCGTTGGAACAGACCTGGCCCGAGGAATAGAAGTTGCCGTTGATCGCGCCGCCCACGGCGTTTTCAACGTCGGCGTCGTCAAAGATGATCAATGGCGATTTGCCGCCCAGTTCCATGGTGACATGTTTCATGCCGGCGGCCGCGGCGGCATAGACCTTTTTGCCTGTTGGCACAGATCCGGTGAGCGACACCTTTTCGACACGCGGATCGGTGACCAGCGCGCCGCCCACTTCGCCCATGCCCTGAACGACGTTATAGGCGCCCGCTGGCAACCCGGCCTCGTGCAGGATCTCGGCCACTTTCAGCGCGCACAACGGTGTGGTTTCCGACGGTTTGAACACCATCGTGTTGCCACAGGCCAACGCCGGTGCGCCCTTCCAGCAGGCGATCTGGGTCGGGTAGTTCCACGCCCCGATCCCGACACACAGACCCAGCGGCTCGCGCACCGTATAGACCCAATCCTGGCCCATCTGGATGTGTTCGCCCGTGAGGCTCCCGGCCAACCCACCGAAATATTCCAACGCATCCGCACCGGATGTCGCATCCGCCACCAAGGTCTCCTGCAGCGGTTTGCCAGTGTCATAGGTTTCCAGCACCGACAGGTCATGATTGCGTTCGCGCAGCAAATCGGCGGCGCGGCGCAGGACGCGCCCACGTTCGGTGCCGGTCATCGCCGCCCATTCGGCCTGTGCCGCCTGCGCCGTGGTCAGCGCCATTTCCACGATTGCTGGCGTCGCTGCATACACCGTTGCGATCTGTTCGCCGGTGGCGGCATAGATCACCGGGATCGGTGTGCCATTGGTGTCTTCGACATATTCACCGCCAATAAAGTGGCTGGCGATGGGTTGGGCCGGATGGGTCATTTCAGATCTTTCAACAGGTTCGTGTCATTCGCCCCGGGGAAAGCGTTTGCTTTCTTCCAGGTTGTCGAGGTTCATGTGGTTACGCATGTAACGTTCAGATGCCTTTTGCAGCGGCTGGTAATCCCAGGGGTAATAGCCGCCCTGACGCAGGGCTTCGTAGACCACCCAGCGCCGGGCCTGGCTGGCGCGCACATCGGCGTCATAGCTGTCCAGATCCCAGCGGGCCTCGGATTTCGCCTTGATGGTGGCCAATGTCCCGGCATGGGCCGGATCATCGGCCAGATTGGTCAGCTCGTGCGGGTCATCATCGAGATTGAACAGCTGGTCGGGGTCCAGCGCACAGCGGTTGTACTTCCACGGGCCATAGCGCAGCGACACCAGTGGCGCATAGGACGCCTCGGCCGCGTATTCCATCGCCACAGGCGCGGTGCGGTCCACCCCATTGGCCAGCGGCACCAGGTCTTCGCCATCGGTCCAGGGCGCCAGTTCGTCCATTGACACCCCCGCCAGAACGCCCAGCGTCGGGGTCACATCCAGGGTCGAGACCGGCGTTTCGATCAGACCCGCGGGCATGTTGGGCGCTGAAATCATCAGCGGCACCCGGGCGGAGCCTTCGTAGAAGTTCATTTTGAACCACAGGCCGCGTTCGCCCAGCATGTCACCGTGGTCGGACACGAACAGGATGATCGCCTCTTGCCGGGTGGTTTCCAGCACGTTCAGGATCTCGCCGATCTTGTCATCCAGATACGAGATATTGGCGAAATAGGCGCGGCGCGATTTGCGAATGTCGTCTTTGGTGATGTCAAAGGCGCGCCAGTCGTTGGCGTCGAAAATCCGCTGCGCGTGGGGGTCGTGATCGTCATAATCCTTTGCCGGGATCTCGGGCAACAGGTGTTCGCAATCCTCGTAAAGATCCCAGTATTTGCCGCGCGCCACATAGGGGTCATGGGGATGGGTAAAGCTGACAGTGACGCACCAGGGGCGGTCGTCCAGCCCGCGCGACAGCTCGTACAGCTTGGCGGTGGCGTTATAGGCGACCTCGTCGTCATACTCCATCTGGTTCGAGGTCTCTGCGACCCCTGCCCCGGTGACGGACCCCATGTTGTGATACCACCAGTCGATGCGTTCGCCCGGCTTGCGATAATCCGGGGTCCAGCCGAAATCGGCCGGGTAGATGTCGGTGGTCAGACGGTCTTCGAACCCGTGCAGCTGGTCGGGGCCGACAAAATGCATCTTGCCCGACAGGCACGTGTAATAGCCCGCGCGGCGCAGGTGGTGCGCATAGGTCGGGATGTCGCTGCGGAATTCGGCGGCGTTGTCATAGACCCCTGTGCGCGACGGCAATTGGCCCGACATGAACGACGCCCGACCCGGCGCACACAACGGCGAGGCGGTATAGGCATTGGCAAACCGGGTTGATCGCTGCGCCAGCTTTTTCAGGTTCGGGGCGTGCAGCCAATCCGCGGGACCATCCGGGAACAGGGTTCCGTTCAGCTGGTCGACCATCAGGATAAGGATATTGGGATTGCTCATTGGCCGCTCCTCCGCAGCAGTGTCAACATGGCCAGCGCTTTGGCGGCCGCCTGGTCTGCGTTCGGGCGCTCCTCCAGCGCCGCCCGCAGATAAAGTCCGTCGATAAGGGCGGCCAATGTATCGGCCGACCCGGCAGGGTCCCGCACCTGTCCGCGCAGTGCGTGGCACAGGTTGGTGCGCAATCGCGCCTGATAAATCCGCCACAGTCGCAGCGCATCCGGTTGCGACTGCACCAGCCCGTAAAAGGTCATCCAGGCACTGATGCCTTCGGCAGTGAAACAGGATGTCTTGAAACAGGCGCGCACAATGGCGTCAGCCCGCGTGTCCGGTGTGGTCAGCGCCAGTTCTTCCAGAACTTCATCGCCAAAATCGCGCATCAGCTGGCGCATGGCCGCCAAAAAGATCTGATCCTTGCCGCCAAAATAGTGATGTGCCAACGCGCTGGACATGCCTGCCCGATTGGCGATCTTCGTCACCGTAACATCCAGTGACCGCGCCTCTCCGATCTCGGCAATCGTGGCACGCACAATCGCCTCCCTGCGGAGCGGTTCCATTCCGACCTTGGGCATCGCGGCTTCCTTCCTGTTGTCAGGAAAAAGCGTAGGAATGAGAGTTTGAACGGTCAATCAGGAATTCTCTTTGTGACTCAGGTTTCTGTATCAAGGCGTAAAAAGCCCCGGTCTCAGGGAGGAAACCGGGGCTTAGGGGCTTAGTGCACGGTTTCGATTTTCTCGAAGTCCAGACTGCGCCCTTCGGGGGAAGAGGTGATTGCCATCACTTCTTTGCGTTTGAACAGCACGATATACGCCAGGCAGGCGATGTAGATGCCGATCACCACGGTGCCGATCCACTGGATCTGCAACCACTGGCTTTGGAATGCCAGTGTCAGGGCAAACAGCACCACGGCATTGCCCAGAACATACGGCAACGTGCCAAAGCGTTTGACGGTCAGGTTCAGGTTGTCGGTGTACAGCCGGATCAGCGAGTCAAACGAGTTGATCACAAAGATGATGCCAACGACGACCATCGAAACGTTGATCAGCAGCGTGGTTTCGATGCTGTTCAGGTGATAATAGTACAGAACCGAGAACCAGATACCCAAGGGGATCGACGGGAACACCAACAGCGCGCCCAGCACCTGCCAGGTCCGCAACCCGCCGACAAAGCGCGAGGTGAACTGTCCGATCATGATCGACCATGCAAACCACCAGAACAGGTAGAATTCGTGGTAATCGGTCAGCGGCAGGATGAATTTGTGAATATTGGCGAAATAGCCGCCAATGTTGCCCGCGGTTGACGCGAATTCACCCATGCCCATGCCCGACCAGGCCCACATGCCAAAGATCAGCGCCAGGAACAGGATGGTTGATCCCACCGACAGAACCCGCACGTATTTGATGTCGGTCGACGAAAACGCCGCCACCAGGATCACCAGGAAGGTGATGACATAAAACGCCGGGATCACGGTTTCGCCGTCGCCCATGAAGGTCGCGTAATAGGGCAGATAGATCAGGAACAGCGCGCCGGTAAAGGCACAGGTGCCGATGATGACGATGTTGTTGATCAGCTTGACCAGCCCGATTTCGAAAAACTTCACCCGCGGTTCGATCACGCAGAAATAGAAGGTGGTCAGGAAGTAGAAGCCCCAGATCAGAAAGCCCCAGAACCCGAACTCCAGCGCCAGCGGGTTGGTAAACCCATAGGCCGGTTCAGCAGCCGTGTCCGCATACAGCGGAAAATCCCAGGCCAGCGGAAACATGATCAGCCCCACGTCCAGACCGGATGTGAACAGGATCGCGATAAAGGTGAACAGATGCACCGGGGTCGGCCCCACATTGCGCACGTTCCACCATTTGATCACGCAAAAGATCACCAGCGCGAACGCCATCAGGATCCCAGCGGAAATTACAGTCGTCATTTAGTCCCTCCCATGTCGCGCCTTAAAAGCGCCCATTTCTGACATGGAAGCGGTTGCTAACACAGTTTATGAAATACCCAAACTATTTTTTGAATGATGGATCAGGTTTTTGTTCGGAGCAACAGGTGTTGCAACCGTCACTCAACCAATTAAAGTCCCCCATATGGGCAGGAAACGTATTCGCGACATTCGCCACGAAGAATTTATCGAAGCTACAATCGTCGCCGTACACGCGCGAGGGTATGCTGTTGTTACCATGGCGGAAATCGCCAGGGAGGCCGGATCATCCGCCGCCTCGATCAACTATTACTTTGGCTCCAAGGAAGGTCTGATGGAGGCCACCATGCGCCATCTGTTGCGCCTGCTGCGCAATGCTATGGCCGCTGGCTATGCCGAAGCCAAAACGCCGCGCGATCGGCTGATGGCGGTGCTGGACGCGAATTTCTCTGATTCTCTGTTCTCGGTCGAAAAATGTTCGATCTGGATGCAGTTCTGGGCCAATGCGCCCTATTCCAGGCGCCTGTCTCGGCTGCATCGGATCAATCGGGCCCGGGTTCGCAGCCATGTGTTGTCGGAACTGCGCACTCTGGTGCCCGAAGATCAGGTGGAAACCGCCCGGCTGGCCTTGCAAAGCTACATGGACGGGGTCTGGCTCGAGGCGGCGCAATCCGCCAAACCCGTTGATCCCGCTGCCGCACGCACCGCAGCGCACAAGGTCATGGACCTGATGTTGCGGTGACCGGGAACACAGCGCCCCGCTCCGGGCACCCGCCCCTGCAAACAGTTTCAACCGGCATCGTCGTGGCCATCGTCGGGTTCTTCAGCTCGTTTCCGATCCTGTTACAAGGGGTTGCCGCGATGGGGGCGACCCCCGATCAGGCCGCTTCGGCCCTGATGACGGCGGCGGTGGCCATGGGCGTGACCGGTGCTGGTCTGAGCCTGTGGAAACGCCAGCCGATCAGCGTCGCCTGGTCCACCCCTGGATCTGCGCTCCTGGCCGTCAACGCCATGCCTCAGGGCGGCTTTGCCGAGGCCGTCGGCGCCTTTCTGGTCGCCGGGCTGCTGGTGGCCGTGGCCGGGTTCTGGCGTCCTTTGGGTCGACTGACGGCAATGATCCCCGGACCGATTGCCCAATCCATGCTGGCCGGCGTGCTGCTGTCCCTGTGCATCAAACCGTTTCAGGCCCTGGCCATCTCGCCCGCCCACGCGTTGCCAGTGATTGCGGCCTGGTTCCTGGTCGGTCGCGTCAACCGGTTGTTCGCCGTGCCCGCCGCAGTTCTGGCGGCGACGGCCGTCACAATCTGGGCTGCCGGGTTTCAAATTCCTGCTCCCCCATCGGTCCTGACCGCCCCGGTCTGGGTGAGCCCCCAGTTCTCCATCCCGGCGACCCTGAGCATTGCGCTGCCGCTGTTCATCGTGACCATGGCCACGCAGAACATTCCCGGCATCGCAGTCATGCGCAGCTATGGCTATCAACCGGACTCAAGGCCGCTGTTCACAACCGTTGGCGCAGCCAGTATGGCGTCGGCACCCTTTGGTGCCCCCGCCACCTGTCTGGCGGCCATCACCGCCGCCATGTGCGCCAATCCCGATTGTCACCCGGATCCCAAACAGCGCTATTGGTCCGCCGTGGTCTGTGGCCTGTTTTACACATTGTTCGGCCTGTTTGCCGGTATCATCACCAGCTTTGCCGGGCTGGCCCCCACCGGATTACTGGGCACTTTGGCCGGTGTTGCCTTGCTCGGCGTCTTTGCCGGCTCCGCCCATGCCGCGCTCGAGGACCCGGAATACCGCGAAGCCGCCGCCATCACATTTGCCGTGACCGCCTCCGGCGTAACCATCCTGGGGCTCAGCGGCGCGGTCTGGGGCCTGATCGCGGGTGCCATTGTCGTGATCGCGAAACGTCGCTGACGCGCCATCCCCCTGCTTCTTTCTGGTCCAAATACCTCGGGGGAGCAGCCAACGGCTGCGGGGGCAGAGCCCCCACCACGCCTCAGTCCAACTTGCGAAAGTCCTGGAACAAGCCCCGCGGCAGATACATCAGCGTCAAATCCCAATCGCCGACGTACTCAATGCCATAACAATAGCCTTCCCCGGTCTCTTCGCCCCGGGCATACAGGTACGGCCCCGCGCCCTCAAATTCCCCACATCGTTCCTGGATCGACAGATACTCCACACCCGTGACCTGTCCGTCATAGCTGTTTTCCCGCTCGCCCCCCAGAACGGTGAATTGTTCGTTGGGGTCAGACACGGAATACCAATGCCCCTGCAAGTGATCGAGCAGCCGGTCGGCCTCGCGCCATGGGCGCGGTTCGGCCTTGGTCAGGACGACTTCGGCGGTGGTGTCAAAAATGCCGGTCAGCTCCCCTTCGACATACAGCGGTGTGCCAGGCAGCAGCGCCCTCAACAGACCAAAGACATGCGGAGGTGTGCGCATATCATCATTGACAAAGAACTTGGTCCCGCCGCCGTGAAAGGTGCAATACGGATCGCCTTCGCCGAATATCGCCGGGCAGCTCTGAAAGGTCACATTGTCGGCATAAGGCTCGCCATAGCTGGTCTGCCCGCCACCGGGCTCCTGGGCCGCAAAGGCATAGCCCGACAGGAAATGCGTGTGCTGTTTGGCCGTGGTGCCGGTATCGATCTTGATGAACCGTCCGGTTTCATAGCCCCGCGCCTCACAGTTTTCGTCGCCCACGATGGTGAAGACCTCGGATTGGACACAAAACAGGATATTCTCATCGGCGAATTCCCAGCCATCACTCCGCGCCATCATATAGTAGTAGCGGTTCTTCAGATCGGACTGGATCGGGCTGCGGCACTCTTGGGCCGGAATGTTCCACCATCCTTCCGACACCCATTGATCATCGGATTTGTACCCGATCGCCACCGCCTGCTGTTCGGATGTGTCATTGCATATTTCCAACCCGGCCCAGGCCGGACCGGACAGCACAAGACACGTAAAAGCTGCTGAAAACAAAGACCTCATGCCCTGCCCCCCTGTCTCTTTTGAGGTCAGCTTATCCCCCATTGGGTTACGCTGGCAATGCTGACTGGCCGTGTTACAGTTTGGTCGCGGCGTCCGGCGGTGTGATTGCCCGGCGTTTCAATACCGCCTCGCGCCAGGTGATAAAGGTCACGGCCCCCAGGATCAGCGTGCCCCCCGCAACCACCCAGACATCCACGGCCTCGTCAAACACCAACGCACCCAACGCCGTTGCCCAGACCAATTGCAGGAAGGTGACGGGCTGTGTCACGGCCACCGGAGCCGCCCGGAACGCCAGCGTCATGCTGTAGTGACCCGCCGTGGCAAAACAGGCGACACCAAACAGAATGCCCAGATCAGACCACGATGGTGGCACCCAGACGGCCCAGGCAAAGGGGGCCAGCCCGATGGTGACCCAGATCGACAGCATCGCCACCACAACCGGCGGGTTGGCTGCATCCACGGTGAATTTGGCAAGCAGATAGGAGCCACCAAACAGCACCGCAGTGACCAGCATGGCCAAATGCCCGGGAGAGATCTCGCGAAAGCCCGGGCGCAGGATGATGATCGCACCAATCAGGGCCACGGCAATCGCCGCAATCCGCCGCGCCGCCAGGGTTTCCCCGAGGAACAGGGCCGCTCCGATCGTGACATAGACCGGCGACAGATAGTTCATGGCCGTGACTTCAGCCAACGGGATTTGGGTCATGGCAAAGAACCACAGGATCACCCCACCCGAATGAATGATACCGCGGCCAAAGAACAGCAGATGCATACGCGGGCTCAGCGCCGTATTGCGGATCGCCCCCAGCATCGGCAACAGGAACACCAGCCCCAGAAGATAGCGCAAGAACGCAGCCTGGGCTGGCGGCACATTTGTACCAAGGTATTTTACCAAGGCGGTCACGGCGACAAAGTTCAACCCTGTCACCAACATCCAGACCACCCCCATGACGGGGTTTGCATGCGTGTCGGGTTTCATGAGATCCCTTACACCGCCTTTGATCGGCAATGTCGAGAAGAGAAACAAGTTAACAACAGTGACCGTAGCAAAATGTGATGTCCGTTTGCCAGGCACCGCGCCCAGTGCCTCAGATCCAGATCAACCCCAGCGCAATGGCCCACATGGTCAGGCCGATCCCGATGTCCAGCACCTGCCATGCCCGTGGACGTGCAAAAACCGGTGCCAGAGCCCGGGCCCCATAGCCAAGCGAAAAGAAAAACGTAAAACTGGCCAGCGCAGCACCAATGCCAAACACCAATTGGCTGGGATATTGCGCCGAAACCGACCCCAGCAATACCACCGTATCCAGATAGACATGTGGATTCAGCCAGGTCAGCGCCAGCACCGTTGCCAAGGCTGGCCACAAGGCCGGTTCTCCGCCCGTCTGCGCCTGCGCGCTGGTCAGCGCCGCCCCCCCGGTCCAACCCGACCTGAGGTTCCGGGCACCATACACGATCAAAAACACCGCCCCTCCATACCGCATCACCTGTTCGAACCAGGGCCAGGCCATTGCCAGCGTGCCAAACCCGGTGACACCGGCCGCAATCAGCACGGCATCCGACGTGGCACAGGTCAAGCAGATCCAAAAGACATGTTGCCGCTTCAACCCCTGTCGCAAGACAAAGGCATTCTGCGCACCGATCGCCATGATCAGACTGAAACCAAGCGCAAAGCCGGCGATCAAAGATGGAGACATATGGACGGTTCCTGTGTGCGTGTTCAAAATTGACTACGGCCTCGCGTTTGCGTAATCAAATTAATTAATGTGTCCCCAGATTAGAGTTTCTTATGCAGTTTGACCCCCATCAGCTCGCTGCCCTGTCCGAAGTCCTGCGTCTTGGGTCGTTCGAGGCGGCCGCCGGTCAATTGTCGGTAACCCCTTCGGCGATTTCCCAACGGATCAAAGCATTGGAAGACCGAACAGGGGCCGCGTTGATCCGACGGGGAACCCCGTGTGTCGGCACGCCGCTGGGGATCAGATTGGCCAAACACGCCGAAGACATCGGCCTTCTGGAAGCACAATTGAGCCGGGAACTGTCCCTGGATGGCGGACCCGCGCCAGCCCGGCTGCGTGTGGCGGTGAATGCGGACAGCCTGGCCACATGGTTTGTCGCGGCCATGGAGCAGGTGCCCGATCTGCTGTTCGACCTGGTGCTGGACGATCAGGATCACAGCGCCGACTGGCTGCGACGCGGCGCGGTCAGTGCCACGGTCTGTGCCCGTGACAAGCCGGTTGCCGGATGCGACATGCACGATCTGGGAGTGCTGCGCTATGTGGCAGTCGCCAGCCCCGCGTTTCACGAACGCTGGTTTGCACAGGGTGTCACGCGCGAAACGCTGGCTCAGGCACCGATGCTGACCTTCAATGCCAAAGACGCCCTGCAGCAAATCTGGCTCGACACCTACATAGGCACGAAACTGGCCCCACCCAGCCATTTTCTACCGTCTTCACATGCCTTTGTGGATGCCGCCCGAGCAAACATCGGCTGGGGCATGATGCCGTTCGCGCAGATACGTGGACATCTGAAACATGCCCGGCTGATCCCATTGCTGCCCAAAGCAGATATTGGCGTGACCCTGAGCTGGCAGGTAAACAGAATTATGGCTCCGGCGCTGAAACCCGTAACACGCGCCGTAATCGACGCGGCAACAAAAGTGCTGCACAAGACCTGAGCGCAGCGCTCACCACCGAGCCAAGACTTTTCCAGGAAAGTCTTGGCAAAATTTTTCCTAAAAATTTTGCCGCGAGACATACAAAAGCCGCCCTGTCTGGGGCGGCTTTTGTTGACAGATGTCACGCGATCAAAGCTGTTCCATAACCTCGTCGGAGGCTTCGAAATTGGTTGTGACGCGTTGTACGTCATCGTCGTCTTCCAGCGCATCGACCAGCTTCATGAGCTTTTGCATGCCTTCCAGGTCCAATTCGGTTGTGGTGGTGGGCTTCCAAACCAATTTGGTCGACTCGGATTCACCCAGAGCGCTTTCCAATGCATTGGAAACATCGTTCAAATCGGTGTCCGCGCAATAGATGATGTGCCCGTCATCCGAGCTCTCCACATCTTCAGCTCCCGCTTCGATCGCAGCCTCGAACACCGCATCCGCATCACCGGCCTCAGCGCCATAAACCACTTCGCCCTTGCGATCGAACATGAAGCCAACGGATCCGGTTTCGCCCAGATTGCCGCCATTCTTGGAGAAGGTAGAGCGTACGACCGACGCCGTGCGATTGCGGTTGTCGGTCATTGCCTCGACGATCACGGCCACACCGCTGGGGCCGTAACCCTCATAGCGGATTTCTTCGTAATCATCCCCATCACCTGCGGTCGATTTCTTGATCGCGCGGTCAATCACGTCCTTGGGGACCGATTGGGACTTGGCTTCTTTTACAGCCAAGCGCAGACGCGGGTTCTTTTCCGGATCAGGATCGCCCATTTTAGCGGCGACGGTGATTTCCTTGGACAGTTTCGAAAACAGTTTCGAGCGCGCCGCGTCCTGGCGCCCTTTGCGGTGTTGAATATTTGCCCATTTGGAATGGCCGGCCATGGTGCGTTCCCATATTTAATTCATCTGACTGGCGCCCATATAGCCCCGAGCGCCCCCTAGGTTCAAGGCTCGCCACGATTGCAATGGTTGCCCATGCGCGCCCGCACGCTAAAGTGGCCGGATGACACAAGATCAAATCATTCTTTTCTGCCTTTTTGGTGCCGTTTTCATTCTGCTGCTCTGGGGCAAGTATCGCTATGATCTGGTGGCGTTTTCAGCGTTGATGGCGGGCGTCGTTCTGGGCGTTGTACCGACCAAGGAGGCGTTTTCAGGCTTTGGCCATCCCGCGACACTGGTTGTGGCGCTGGTGCTGATCGTTTCCGCAGGGCTGGTGCGCTCCGGCGCGGTGTTTCTGATCACCCGGACATTGGTTGATGCCTCTCGTGGGCTGGGCGCGCATATCGCGCTGATGGGCGGGATTGGTGCGGTGTTATCGGCGTTCATGAACAATGTCGCCGCCTTGGCGCTGTTGATGCCTGTGGACATGCAGACCGCACGCAAGGCCGGTCGGGCACCGGGGCTCAGCCTGATGCCGCTGTCGTTTGCCACCATTCTGGGCGGCATGGCCACGCTGATCGGCACGCCCCCCAACATCATCATCGCCGCCATCCGGGGCGAAGCGACCGGCACGCCCTTTGCCATGTTCGACTTTGCACCCGTGGGCGGCATTGCCGCGCTGGCTGGATTGGCCTTTGTGGCGCTGATTGGCTGGCGTTTCATTCCGGCGCGGGATGATTCCGGCGATAGCTCCAGCGCATTGGCCCAGTATATTGCAGAGCTGACCATTCCCGCAGACTCCCCGCTGATCGGCAAACGGCTGGCCGAACTGGACAGCGATGCGGAACAGGCCGATGTTGCCCTGCTGGGGTTGATCCGGGATGGTAAACGCCGCTATGGGCGCGCCGCCAACGCGGTTCTGCGCGCCGAAGACACGCTGGTGATCGAGGCGGTCCCCGAAGCGCTGGACGAATTTCGCGCCGCATTGTCGCTGGGATTTTCCGATGCGCAGCGGCAGGAAAAGGTGACGGCCGCAGGCGAAGGTCTCGACGTGATCGAGGTGGTGGTCCCGGAAACCGCCCGGATTGCCGGGCGCACGGCCCAAGGTCTGGGGCTGGCCTGGCGCCAAAGCACTGTGTTGATGGGAATTTCACGCCAGGGGCGGCGCATCACCAAACAAATGCGCAAAACAGAAGTGATGCCCGGCGACATTCTGTTGCTGTTGTGCCCGCGCGACAGGGGTCCGGATGTAACCGAATGGCTGGGCTGTCTGCCGCTGGCCGAACGGGGACTGGCGGTGACCGCCAATGAAAAGGTCTGGCTGGCGATCGGACTGTTTGCGGCGGCCGTTGCGGCGGCCAGCTTTGGGTTGCTGTATCTGCCGGTGGCGCTGGGGTTGGTGGTGGTGGCCTATGTGCTGACCAAGATCCTGCCGATTGCGGGATTGTATGACCATGTGGAATGGCCGGTTGTGGTGTTGTTGGGCTCAATGATCCCGCTGGGGGCGGCTCTGGACAGCTCGGGCGGGACGCAGTTGATTGCCAATGCGTTGATCGGACTGACCCAGGGGTTGCCGGCCTGGGCAGTTCTGACCGTGCTGATGGTGGTGACCATGACCCTGTCGGATGTCTTGAACAACACCGCGACCACTATTGTCGCGGCCCCGGTCGGCATCCAGATGGCGACCACATTGGGCGTGTCCCCCGATCCGTTTCTGATGGCGGTGGCGGTGGCGGCTTCGGCGGCGTTTCTGACCCCGATCGGGCACAAGAACAACACCCTGATCCTGGGCCCCGGAGGGTATCAGTTTGGCGATTACTGGCGTATTGGCCTGCCGCTGGAGGTGCTGATCGTTGCGGTGTCGATCCCGGCCATTCTGGTCTTTTGGCCGATGTAGAACACCGTCTTAATTCAGAATTCGCCGCTTGCGGGTTTCGCTGGGGCTTTCGCCGAACCGCGCGGTGTATTGCGCCGAGAACCGGCTGAGATGTGAAAACCCGGCCGCACCGGCGATGCGGGCGATGGTGTCATGCGGGGGGCTTTCCTGTAACAGGAACCGCGCCAGATTCAGCCGCAACAACCGCAGGTATTCCAACGGCGTCATGCCCAGGCATTGCTTGAACGCCAGTTGCAGGTTGCGCGGCGAGGTCCCCACCGCGCTGGCCACGTCGGTCACGCTGAGCGGATCAGCCAGATGCGCACGCATATGGTCCTGCGCCCGTTTCACATAGGGCGACGGTGATTTCAGCACCGGATGGTCCAGCAGCGGGGCAATATTGCTGGGCTGGGAGTAGATAAGCCCAGCGATCAGTTCATCCTCGACCACGGCCTGGGTCAATTGGTGATCAAGGCCCAGCAATTGACCACGATCCACCGCCGCCACAGCAGATTGGAACAACGTCAACCAGCGGCGCATTTCGTCCCGGCGGCCGTCAATCTGGGGCAGGAACCGCACAGGGGCCGTCAACGCAGTGCCCGAAATCCGTTCGGCCACCCGTGTCAGCTGGTCCCGGTCGATCTGTAACAACAGCTGTTCACAGCCCGCATGCCAGCGCATGGCCGTGTGGCGATCCGGGTTCAGGATTGACGCCACACCCGCGCCGGTCTCGACTTCGTCCAGCCCGTTGCGCACCAGCGCATGGCCGGTCAGCGGCACCTGGATCAAATAAAAAGACCCCAGCTCGCCGGGTTCGATTTCCACATCGGCACCATAGCGGATGTAGTTATAGGACAACGCCTGCCCCTGGGCCCGGTTCTGGCAGGCGTCGAATTGATCCCGCGCCGATTGGCGTTCCAGCCGGTGACCGCAGAAATTGCGCGCCACCAGATCGCGCGCCTGATCCAGATCACCGGTCTGGAATTGGCAATACGCGTTCAAGGGGGCGCTCAATGGGGCTGTCGTCATCTCTGTTCGCATGGTTCGCAGAATGGCCCCCAAACCCCGAATTCACAAAGCGTTTCGTCTTCTTTACCATAAAACATGTGCAGAAAATTTCGCTTTTCGGATATTCGGGGGCCAAATCCCTGCCTAGCCTGATTGAAAAACCAATCCATAAAGGAGAACAGGGAAATGCAAATGGACGCGGGAATCACCGCCACGGACGCCGGAGTAGACGGCAAATCCTGGAATGTGGTCGGTCACATCTACACCCCGAAACTGCACAGCGACAACGCGATGCTGTGGCATGCGGTCATTCCGGCCGACACCTTTGTGCCGCCGCATGTGCACCCGACGCAGGACGAATGGATCTATATGCTGGAGGGCAACATGGAGGTCGACTTCGGCTATGAGAGCGGCAATGTCGTCGCCCACAAGGCCGGACCGGGCGACATGATCCAGATGCCGCGCGGCGTGGCGCATGGGGTGTTCAACCGATCAGGTGCCGAGGCGAAATGCCTGTTCGGCGTGGCCCCGTCGCGCAAGCTGTTTGACCTGTTCATCGCGCTCGATGGTGTGACCGACCCGGCCGAGCTGGTCCGCCTGTCGGCCCTGCACGAGGTCGATTTTCTGCCCCCTCCGGCAGACGCATAAGCCGGGAGAACAACGAAATGGTAAAACGCAAGAACGTCGCCATCATTGGCGGCGGGGTCTCCGGCTTGGCTGCGGCCAAGGCATTTGATGAACGCGGACACCGGGTGTTCGGGTTTGAACGCACCCATGATTTTGGCGGTGTGTGGGAGCTGTCGCGCTCCTACCCCGATGTGCAAACCCAAAGCCCCAAGGATCTGTATTGTTACACCGATCATCCGATGCCGGACGAGTATCCCGAATGGCCCAAGGGGCCACAGGTGCATGCCTATCTGCATTCCTATGCGGCCAAACATGATCTGACCCGGCTGTTCCAGCTGAACACCAACATTCTGTCGATGGACCGTCGTGCCGATGGCCAACCGGGCTGGACCCTGACCATCGACCGGGCGGGCAGTGTCAGCAGCGAAGATTTCGACTTTGTCGCAATTTGCACTGGCCAGTTTTCCGACAAGAACATCATCTCCCACCCCGGTCAGGACGCGTTCATCGCGAACGGCGGTCAGGTGATGCATTCGTCGGAGTACGTCGACAGCGCCATCGCCAAGGGCAAGAATGTGCTCGTGCTGGGTGGGTCGAAATCGGCCACCGATCTGGTGGTGAACGCGGCCAAGAACGGTGCCAAATCCGCCACGATGGTCTATCGCGAAAACGTCTGGCGGGTGCCGTATTTTGTCGGCGGCATCAACTTTAAACGACTGCTGTACATGCGCGCGCAAGAACAGCAGTTCAATCAATGGGGCAAATCCCCGTTCCAGCGGGTGATTGCGGCGGTGTTCAAACCGCTGGTCTGGGCCAACTTTCGTGGGCTCGAAACCCTGCTCAAGGCGCAATTGGGTCTGAAAAAATGGAACATGGTGCCCGACAGCCCGATCGAAAAGGAAGCCTGTTGTTCGCTGCCGATTGTGACACCGGGGCTGTTCGAAGGGTTCCGGGACGGGTCAATCAAACCCATTCAGGGCACGATTGATCACTATGAACCGGGTCACGCGGTGCTGACCACCGGCGACAGGATCCCCTGTGATCTGTCGGTTCTGGCCGTGGGCTGGAAGCTGGGGATTCCCTATCTGGCGCAGGAATACCGCGACAAGTTGATCGAGAGCGACGGCCAGTATCGGGTTTATCGACTGTCGGTGAACCCGGATCTGCCGGATATGGGGTTTGTCGGGTTCAATTCGTCCTTCTGCACCATCCTGTCGGCGGAAATGGTCGCCAATTGGCTGGTGCGCTATGCCGATGGTCAGCTGGCGCAACAGCCCAGCGCCCAGCAGATGAACGAGAATATGGAGATGATGCTGAACTGGCGGCGCAAGGAACGCCCCTCGGCCCAGGTCTATGGTGGGCTGTGTTCGGCACCGTTCCATTTCAAACATTTCGACGAATTGCTGGCCGACATCGGCGCAACGAAACGCAAGCGGGACAATCCGCTGGCCGAGCAATTTTCCTACCCGGATGCCAAATCCTATGGTGAATTCCTGGCCTCGGCCCCGCAATACAGCGCGGCCTGACCGCTTTCCCCCCGCCCAATCCGGTCGGGGGGAAATTTATGCCGCCCAGAGCGCAGGCCAGAGCACAAACCTGAGCACAATGCCCGACCGCATATACCGGCGTTGAGAAGCCAAGACTTGGGATCTGATCTGGAAGAATGGGACGCGAACTCAACACTTCTTGATCCAAGCAGTATCTCGCACAACCCCGACGCAAATGCGCAGGAACAGTCGCTGTGAGCTATGGTTCACAGGATCAGCAAGGGAGAGCCATCAGGTTGTTGGACCCGAAAGGTCGGCGTACTGTGGCCCAGGGCCGCCAACAGGACGCGTTGGACGACCCCCTTGCACTGGGGCGGCAGGTCGGCGGAACAGGTGATGCCTTTCCCGCCGAGATGGGCGACATGACAGCGGTGGAGCATCTGTCCACCATTGCGCTGTCTGACACCACCTACGTGACCGAAGTGACCCTCGGACCGCACCGCTCACCCTATCAATAAGAACCTTTAGCCCTTTAGCCGGCCAACTCTTCCAACACCCGGTCCATCATCGCATCACAGGCCGCCAGCTGGGTTTGCTCCAGATATTCGTCGGGCTTGTGCCCCTGCCCTTCCATCGATCCGGGGCCACAGACCACGGTGGGAATGCCCAGCCCGTCGAAATAGCCAGCCTCGGTGCCATACGGAACTTTGGTCACGTCGTTGCTTTGGGCCAGACGCTGGGCCAGCGAAACAACAGGCGCGTCGCCCGCGACCGACAGACCGGGATAGGCGTTGTATTGGTCCACCTCAATCCGGGCATCCGGAAATTGGCTGCGGTGAGCGGTCGCCACCTGTTCCGCCGCCGATTGGATGCGGCCCAGAATATCGGCTGCCTTGTCAGCGGCCAGATGGCGATATTCGAAATCCACAACCGCCTTGTCCGGCACGATATTCAGCGCCATGCCCCCGGACAGCTTGCCCACATGCACAGTTGAATAAGGAATGTCATAGGCGGCATCGCGCGCGCCGTTGATCATGAAATCCTGCTGCAACGCGCGCAGTTCAGCCACGAAATCCGTGGCCAGATGCAGCGCGTTCACAAACTGTGGGGCCAGCGCAGAATGGCCGTTCTGCCCAAAACAGGTTGCGCGCAGAGCAGCCTTGCCTTTGTGGCCCACGGCGACCTGCATGTCGGTTGGCTCACCCACGAAACAGGCGCGCGGCAGGCCAATCGTGCCGTCGAGCGCGCCGATCATATGTTTGATCCCGACCACGCCAATTTCCTCGTCATAGGAAAAGGCGATTTTCAGCGGCTCTTTCAGATCCCGTCCCGCCGCCCGATCGGCCAGCGCCATGACAGAGGCGACATAGCCCTTCATGTCGGTTGTGCCACGCCCATAGACACGCCCATTGTCGCGGGTCAGGCGGAACGGATCACGGGTCCAGTCCTGTCCTTCGACCGGCACAACATCCGTGTGCGCCGACAACAGAATCCCGCCCGGCCCAGACGGTCCCAGCGCGGCAAAAATCCCGGCCTTTTCGCCGGTGCCATCCGGTACCCGGTGCACGGCAAAGCCGCGCGCGGTCAGAAAATCCTGAATATAGTCGATGATCGCAAGATTGCTGTTGGCACTGACCGTGTTGAAACCGATCAGACGGTCCAAAATTTCAATCGTGTCTGTCATCTTGTCCAAAGCCCACTCAGATTGCCGCCGTTTCCCACTCAATACGAACATTGCGCCCCAGACAAAAGACAGGCCTGCCCAAGCAGTGGTTAGAGGCAGGCTAAGATCTCTGTCAGACGTCGCGACGGCTGCCTTCGGGGCCCATGCGGATGCCCGGCACGCTGTCGCGGGTAATCCGGGACCGACAGTGTTCGATGAACGCTTTGACCGTGCTGGTGCCATCGGCTCCGCGTGCCATGATCAGCCCCATGCACATCGGGCGCACATCGCCGGTCAACGGAATGAACTGCAAGGTGCCCCCATCGGGGGATTGATTGGTCAGGGGCCGCACATTGGCGATGGAATAGCCATAGCCATTGGCGACCAGGCTGCGCATCACCGCCATGTCACGGGTGCGTTCCGCGATTTTGGGTTTGACCCCGGCCTTGGAAAAGAACGACAGGAAGTATTCGCCGCTCATCGGTAGATCCAGCAGCACCATGGGGTGATCGCGCAGTTCTTCGACTGAAACGGCCGGAAGATGCGCGATGGGATGGGTTTCGGCGGCCAGAACATAGGGCGGCAGTTCCACCAGCCGCACAAAATCCAGGTCCGCGGGAATATCCAGATCATAGGTCAGAGCGATGTCCAGCTCGGCCCGGCGGATCTGAGAGAAGATCTCGGTCTGGTTCAATTCGACCTGGTTGATGCGGACATCGGGGTATTGCGCTTCGAATTCACGGCGTACCTTGGGCAGGACAAATTGGGCAAATGTCAGCAGACACCCGATGGACAGCGGCCCCTGCACGTTCCCGGAAATATCCCCGGCAATCGAGTTGAGCATATCCGCCTCGCGCAGGATCTTTTGCGACTGTCCCAAAAGGCGGATCCCGGCCTTGGTCAGCGACAGACCCTGGGCGTGTTTGCGTACAAACAGCGACAGACCGAATTCCTCTTCGAGCTGGGACACGGCGGCAGAGATCGACGGCGACGACACATTCACCTTTTCGCTGGCCGCCGCGATAGAACCGCATTCGCCCACAGCAACGAAATATTCCAATTGTCTTAGGGTATAGCGCAGCGTCATGGCAAAACTATCCTCTGCGCCTGACCGGTTTTCAAGCCTGATAGCGGCTTTGATCAGATTTGGGAATGCCCCCAATGAGGCTGCATCCCGTTCACACAGACCCGTCAGGCCCGCGCCATCGCCCGTCCTGACAACCACAGCGAGGCCAACCCCGAACAGGTGATCACACCCAGCCCAATCAGCCCCAAGGCGTCCGGCAGGTCCGAAAACACAATCCATCCCACCATTGTCGCGGCCAGCAGCTGGCTGTAAACCAACGGGGCCACAACGCTGGCCGGGGTTGTCTTGTTGGCCACCACCAACAGATAGTTTCCCGCAGCTGACCCCAGCGCGCTGACCAGGATCAACCCCGCATCCCCCCAACCGACCCCTGCGGGCCATCCCGTCAGGGCCAGCGGCAGCAGTACGATTGCGCCAACAAACAACTGCGAGAACATCAAAAAGCCGGAACGATATTGCCCAGCCAACCACCGCGTTGCCACCAGAAACGAGCCGTGGAAACACCCTGCTGCCACCGCAAAACCCAGCCCCACGGTCATGCCGAACCCCGGCTTGACCACCAACAGAACACCCGCAAATCCGATCAGCAACAGAACCGCCCGGACCGATGTCACCCGTTCCCCCAACAGCACTGCAGACAGCACAAAGGCAAGGATTGGTCCGACAAAGAACCCGCCGAACACATTGGCAATCGGTTCGGTTCGCAACGCGGTCAGGATCAGGCTGATCCCCCCCACGATCAGGCAGGCCCGCAGGATGATGCGCCAATCCAACAGCTGTGACAGCTCGGCCCGGTGCACCCGAAACGTCGGCAACAACACCACCAGCCCCACGGTAAACCGCGACCAGGCCACAAAAAACGGGCTAAAGCCATTGGCCGTCAACAGCTTTCCAGCTGCATCACCAATGACAATCAGGCTCATCGCGCTCACAACAAGGCCAAGCGCAGGGAGGAGACGGCTGTGCATATTTCCGGTCCCTTTCGCGGATCAACCCAGCCAGTCCTTGCGGGTAACGGCGTCGTTCAATGCCAACAGATCCTCACGCAGCTGATCCCGTGACACCGGGCCACCCAGGCAAACACGCATGGCCTCGGGAGGTGTTCGACCCACGGCAAACGCATCGCTGGGCATGATGCCGATCTGGCGATTGCCCATCCGCCCCATAACTTCGGCGCGGCTGGTGCCATTTGGCAGGGTCAGCCACACATTGAAGGCCTCGGGCGCAGCGTGCAGGTCACATTGTTTCAGGACCGTGGCGGCGATCTCCTGTCGGGCGGCGGCCTCGGACCGGACAAAGGTCTGGATGTGCCCGGCAGTGCCGTCTTCGATCCAGCGGCTGAGCAGCGCCAGGTTCAGTGGCGAAGCCATGACGTTCATGGACCTCAGCGCCTGGGAAAACTGCCCCATCACCCCGGCAACGGGTACGCTGGTATAGGCCAATCGCAGGCCAGCACCAAAACATTTGGACACACCCGCGATATGCCATCCCAGTTCCGGCACCAGCTGTGAAATCGGCTGCGGTGCCTGTGCGGCGACAAACCGATAGGCGTCATCTTCGATCAGCGGCAGCTCATGGGCGCGCAGCACCGCCGCAATCTGTTCGCGCCGCTTTTGCGGGATGGTGGCGGTCGTGGGGTTCTGCAAGATTGGATTCAGATAGAGCGCCACGGGGCGATCCTGACGAATGGCCTGATCCAGCGCATCGGGTAGAATGCCATCCGCATCGCCGGGCAATCCGACCAGCCGCAGCCCCAGCCGCGCCGCGATCGAACGGATACCGGGATAGGTGAGCTCCTCGCACAGGAGGGTCAGCCCCGGTTCGGCCAGCACCGTCAAAATCGCATAGAGGCTGGCATGGGTGCCCGCCGTGACGGCCAGCCGGTCAACATCACAGGTCACACCCTGTGCCTGCATCCAATGCGCTGCAATTTCGCGGTCCTGGACGCTACCGATCACCGATTGATAACGCAGCAAGGCCACCAGATTGGCCGACACATGTGACATCCCCTGCGCCATGCGCGTCAACAGCGCCGGATCATCCGGTTCCGGTGGCATGTTCATCATGGGGTCTTCTTCCTGGGCCCGGCGCGGGTCCGGGGCTTCTGGTACCTCTGGCGGTTCTGCTGCGGCCCGAACAAAGGTGCCCCGTCCGACAAAGCTCTCGATATAACCGCGCCGCACCGCTTCGGCATAGCCCCGCGAGACGGTCGACAAATCAATCCCCAGCCCCTGCGCCACTGCACGTTGTGGCGGCAACCGATCTCCGGCGGCCAGAACCATTTTGTCGATATCGGATTTGATCGCCTCGGCGATTTCCACATAACGCGGGTGACCGGTCGGAACGAGCGTTGGGATCCACTGTTTCATGTCAGCCTCTTGCCTTGTGGGGGTGCCGGACCGGGCCCGACAAAATGGATCATTACGGGGGATTGCGTCACATTGCAATCACTTTGCATTCAATTTGATTGCAATCAATTCTGAAACACTCTAATCGACTGGCAATCCACGGAGACACGCGCCATGACCGATTCCCTTGCCCAGACCACCGAAGAAGACCGCCCCATGAAACCCGCCATCCTGAACGGGTTGCGCCTGAAGTGTCCCAATTGCGGCCAGGGCAAGCTGCTGCACAGCTATCTCAAGGTGAATGACACATGCAGCCACTGCGCCCAGCCGCTGCACCACCAGCGGGCCGATGATGGCCCCGCCTATCTGACCATCCTGCTGGTGGGTCATATCCTGGGGTTTGCGCTGCATTTCGTTTACACCACCTGGCGCCCCGAGCCTTTGACCCTGGCGCTGATCATGACCGCGGTCACTGTCACCGGGGCGCTGGCCCTGCTGCCTCGGATGAAGGGGCTGGTGGTCGCCTATCAATGGGCCAAACGGCTGCACGGCTTCTAACGCTTCTTCAACACAACGCCTCCAGACACGCCCGCCATTAGGTGGGCGTTTTTTCTTGCGCCAGTGCGAAATCGCCCCTAGCTATACATCTGTATAATTAGATTCCCACTTCAGGACCGCGCGCGTGACCTCTGCCCCTCGCAAATTCAACCGCATCACGCCCGATCAGCGCAAACTGGCCCTGATCGAGGCCACATTGGCGTTGGTCGGTGAAAAGGGCGTACAGGGTGCAACTGTGCGGGCCATTGCCGACCGGGCAGATGTCACCCAAGGTTTGATCCGGCATCACTTCTCCTCCAAGGAAGAGCTGATTTCTGCCGCTTATGATCACCACATGACGACGTTGACCACGCTGGCGCAGGCCACGGTCGATCCGACAGCAGACACCGCCCGGAGCAGATTGGCGGGGTTCGTGCGGGCCACGCTGACCCCCCCGGTGGTTGACCAGAGATCGCTGGCGCTGTGGGCTGCATTTCTGAACCGTGTGCAACAGGACGCGGCCATGCGGGCCATACACCAACGCACGTATATGGTGTTTCGCGACCATCTCGAGGGGCTGATCCACGCCGCCCTGACCGAATCCAACCACCCTGCCCCCCAGGATCGGACCCGACGTCTGGCCATCGCTTGTAACGCGGTGCTGGATGGGCTGTGGCTCGAAGGGGGGGCGTTGCCCAACCTGTTTACACCTGATGAACTGTCCGAAATCGGCCTGGCTTCGGTCGGAGCATTGATCAACATTGACCTGAAACAAAAGGCTGAATGAACATGAAAACAGCTGCGATTACAGACCGGTTGGCCGGGCTGGGTGGAGCCAAGTGGAACCTGTACCAAAAGGCACGCGATATGGTGGCCAAAGGGGCTGACATCGTCGAAATGACCATTGGCGAGCCGGATGTCCCCACCCCCGCATCACTGAGCGGTGCGGCGATCACGGCGCTGCAGGCCGGGCGCACCACCTATTCGACAGGCCGGGGGGAAATGGGGCTGCGACAGGCGTTGGCTGACAGTTATTCCGCCAGCCGCGGGCGGGCTTTTGGCCCCGAAAACATCCTGTGCTTCCCCGGCACCCAGACCGCGCTGTATGCGGTGATGATGGGCGTCGCGGACCATGGAGACCAGGTGCTGGTGGGTGATCCGATGTATGCCACCTATGAAGGCGTAATCCGCGCAACGGGGGCCGACATGGTGCCGGTCCCACTGCGCCCCGAGGCCGGTTTCCGGATGCAAGCCGCAGACATTGCCGCCCGCATCACGCCGCGCAGCCGGGCGATCTTTCTCAATACGCCGCATAACCCCACCGGCGCGATCCTGAGCGCGCAGGACATTGCCGACATCGGTGCGCTGGCTTTGGAACATGATCTCTGGATCATCTCGGACGAGGTCTATGAACATCTGGTGTTTGACGGGGCCGGTTTTGCCTCGCCCCTGTCCAATCCGGACCTGGCCGACCGGGTGATTGCGGTGTCGTCGATTTCGAAATCTCACGCCGCGCCAGGGTTTCGCAGCGGCTGGTGTGTGGGACCTGCATCCTTTTGTGATGCGCTGTTGCCAGTGTCGGAAACCATGCTGTTCGGCAATCAGCCGTTCATCGCCGACATGACCGAACAGGCGGTGCGCGCGGGATCCGAGGTCGCCCCGGGCATGCGCGCGCGCTATGCCGCCCGCGCTGCTGCGTTGGCCGACCGGCTGGCGCGCGACACCTGTCTGACCGTGCACCGCCCGGACGCGGGCATGTTTGCGTTGGTCAATGTGGCCGCCACGGGGCTGGATGGCACAGCCTATGGGGCCGATCTGCTCGAGACCGGTGGCGTGGCGGTCATGCCGGGGGTGTCCTTTGGCGCGGGGCTGACCGATTGGGTCCGCGTGGCGCTGACCGTTGATGATGCAAGGTTTGCCACCGCGCTGGACCGCATCGTCGCCCATGCACAGACGCTTCGGACACGCGCGGCGCAGTGAGACGGACCTGGCCGCGCCACCTGGCATCGGCGCTGCCCCACGCCTGAGGCGGCCACAGGTCCCGTCAGCCAGGTTGCCCCCCTGGCATGACGGGTCCGCCCCCAAGTCGACCGGGGTGATACCTGTGACACCTGACGGTTTACTCTGCCACAGCGCAGGCCCCCTGTGGCCGCGCGACCCCGCTGTAGATCGCCAAACCCAATGCGACCGTCGCCAACCCGGCTGCAACCACCAGAGACGTCGAAAACGCATGTGACACATCTGGGACAGCAGCCAGGGAAACATCTCCGGTTCCCAGGACAGTGACAAAAACAGTGGGCATGGCGGATACCCCTGTCATCAGACCCAGGTTGCGCGACAGGCCAAGCAGACCGGAAAGGCGGCCACGCTGATCTGTGTCAGCGTCAACCAGAACGATCGTGTTGTTGGCAGCAAGAAAAAGCTGAAAGGCCGGTGTCAGCATGACAAGCGCCAAGATGTACCCCCCTGCTCCGAACATCCGAGGCAGAAACGCCAGGCACAGCAATCCCAACACCGTCTGCACCAGCCCGATCAGCAGCGCCCGATTTGCACCAATGCGGTCCGTCAATCGCCCCGCCGGAACACCAAAAAGCGCCGCGACAGCAGGGCCAGTTGCCAGCACAAAACCGATGAGCGCCTCGTTCAACCCCAATGAAAACGCCAGAAAGAACGGCCCAACCACAAGCGTCGACATCATGACGGTACCAATCAGCATATTCGTGGCAAAGCCGACGCCGGTTTTTCGATCAGCAAGCAGCTGCATGGATACCAATGGCGCAGATGTTCGCAGTTCGACAATCACGAACAGGATAAACCCTGCGACGGAAGCGGCACACAGCACAATCGGGTGCAGCGGGATACCAGAGACACCGCCGCTCGTCGCCAGCGCAAAGGCCGCAAGCGCAAACACAAGCACAAATGTTCCCGGCACATCCAGGTCCTTGAGCGCAGGCGCACTCCGTTTTGAGTTCCGAGGAATTGCCGTGGCACACAGAACAAGCGCAAGGGCCCCAAACCCTGCGAGCGCCCAAAAGCTCATCCGCCAATCGCCCCAGGCCAGCAACACCCCCCCAAGTGATGGGCCAAGGGCCGTGCCCAGGGCAGAGGTCGTGCCGAGAAGCCCCATCGCCGTGCCCAGCCGGTCTGTCGAGACGTGATCGCGGGCCATCGACATCGGCAACGCAATCAGAACGCCGCCCCCCGCCCCCTGCAGCGCCCGCCCGGCGATCAACACGTTCAAATTCGGCGCAGCCGCACACAGAATTGACGCGCCGACAAAACCAACAAGGCCAGCTGTCAGAACGCGCCGATGACCATAAAGATCGCCCAACCGCCCGGCCGGAACCACGGCAATGGTAGCGAACATGAGATAGATCAAAACCACCCATTTGACGTTTGACACCGTGGCCGAGAAGACCAGAGTCAGTTTGGGAAGCAGGACAGACGCAATACTCACCCCCAGAGAGGCGGCCATTGCCGCTGCGGCAAGCGCAACCAGAATGGAGGTGGATGTCGGGGTCGGCTGGGTTTTGATCATGGTGGTGTCTCTTGTCATAGCTACAGTTGACGACTACCCTGCCACTTCAAGCCAACTTGAGGTCAACCATGGAAGTTCTAGATATTGGTGTTTTGTCGGAACAAAGCGGTGTTCCCCCGTCCACGCTGCGGTATTACGAGGAAATCGGCCTGATTCAATCCGTGGGACGGCGGGGGCTGCGGCGGCAGTTCGAAAGATTGACGGTCACGCAACTCGCCCTGATTTCATTGGGGAAAATGGCCGGATTTTCGCTCGAAGACATCAAGGGCATGTTCGCCAAGGACGGCACCCCGCAATTGCCGCGTGCCGAACTGCACCTTCGCGCAGATATGCTGGAAGAGCAGATTCGCGGCCTGTCCAGACTGCGCGACGCGATGCGACACGTCGCGGATTGTCCGGCAGAAACTCATCTGGACTGCCCAAAATTCCAACACCTCATGAAATTTGCGGCGCGCTCTGCCAATACACAAAAGCGATGATATTTGCGGTCGCCGACACGGTATCGCAAGGGGCGGGATGATGCATGCATCACCCCAGTCCCCGCCGCCCAGCACCCTGTCCCCGGTGCCCCGGTTTCCTCGTCTTGGCCACGCCTGCCGGGGTTCTGCGCTGACCCAGGCCCCATGAGCCGCGGATCATGCCCCCAACCTAGGCTTTGGGTTCTTTTGCGATAACTGTCGTCACAGTCCGCGTCGTCCGGCTTCGGGTGATTGCTATCGCGCCCAACACCAAAACACAGGCGACAATCTGGGGCGTCGTAATCGCTTCGCCAAATGCAAAAAAGCCAACCGCAAACATAGTTGGGAGCTCAATGCTCCCGATGACCGCAGTCTGCGACGCACCAATCAATGGCGAACAGATTGTGTAGATGAGCTGTGGAACAAGCGCCGTGACCAGACCAATTCCGGCGATCAAAATCCAGTCGGCCTGTCCGCTCGGGAGCAGCACAGACGCATCGGCAGTTGCCATCAGCGGCAAGAGCCCAATAACCGACCCCAGAGAAACCGACGCAATGCGTGCCAGCGGCGCGATACGGGACAGCCTGTAGACCAGAACACATATGCCAAAGCCAAAGCCCAAAGGGGCCGCCAGTGACATCAAAAGCGTGGGGATTTGCTGTATCGGAACCGATGCCGGCGACCCAGCTATGAGTGCCGCGACCACAATAAGACCCGAAGCCAGCAGAGCGCGCCGCGTCGGGGCATCGCCGAACAAGACCCAGGCAATGATCAACGTGAACACCGGATAGGTCATATACAGCACGCCCACTGTCGATGCCGGCAATGTCTTTATCGCCGTAACATATCCGATCCATCCCAGACCCATTACCGCCCCGGCCGAAAGCCCCCAAAACACCTCGCGCCACGCCCTGCGGTGCACAATCAGAACAGGAAAGAGCAGAACCGCCGCAACGATATAGCGATAGAATGCGACGGCATAAGGCGCGACCCCCTGTTCGGTCAGCCCCCGGCTGAAATAGGGAACCAGTCCGAAACAGATTGACGCGACAAGCACACCGCCCCCCGCAAGAGCATAGGAAACAGAGGGGCGTGTCTGTGTCGAACGTGTCGTCATGTCCCAGCCCTAACACGGGTTCGCAAATACCAAAGCAGAAAACATGCCCGGCGGGGTTCGTCCCGCAAAATGAATCTTTCGACCCGTTGCCACCTGGCGGGTCTCTGGCCGCATTGAATTGATGTATCGACCAATCAGAGGACGGGCGCTTTCGCTGATTGGTCACTTGGTCATTTCTGTTGGGCGTCGCGCACCAGCGCGGCCAGGCGATAAAAGCCGTGCACCATCTTGGAAAATGGCATCAGCAGGAAAAACGCCAAAACCGTGCCCAGATGCAGGGCCAACAACAGCGGTACGGCAGCGGTGCCAGTGGCGGCGTACAGCACCAAACCCGTCACCGCGACGACGAACAACAGCAGGATAAACGCCATTTCACCACCCCAGACCCGCGTATCCCCCAGCGACCTGTCGCCCTTGGGTTTCAACCAGGCGAGTTTGGCCGTCCCCAGTGTCAGCAAGACACCGCCTGTGATCCCCAGCAGCTTGGGCAGCGACAGCAGATCATAGGGCGCAGGCAGGTCAAAAACATAATGCATCACTGTCGCCGTTGACGTCGCCGCAAAGCACAACAAAAACCCCCACATGGTCAGCTGGTGCCCGATCCGGCGCAGGTGAGTGAACCGGTCCTCGTCTTCGAAATTGCAGCCCTCGCCATGGCCACCAGACAGGTTTTTCAGTTTGGCAGCATCCCCAAAGGCATGTGTCAGCGCGCCCAGCGTCACCTTTTGTCCGCCGATATGCGCCCAATAGCGGCGCAGGCTGATCGTGATCGACAGGACCGGAAACAGGAAGGCGGGGACAAAGATCGCCACCATCGCATTGTGGCTGAGGGTGGCATAAAACCCGTCTCCCCCCGCCGATCCGATGGCCTGCACAGCCAGCAACAACACCATGAAGCCCACAATCACGGCACATGCAATCGCCACGCCAGAGCGGTGAAAGGCCTGTCCCGCGCCACGAGGCCAGGCGTGATCCTGCCAGCTGTCTTGTCGCACCTGCGCCAACACTCCGGGCAGGTTCAGCGCAAATTCATGGGGTTCGGTGTACTGACAGGCGTAATAACACCCCCGACAGTTGTGGCACAGGTTGGCCAGCTGCGAGATGTCACCATCGCCAAAGGTCTTTTGTTTGGTGATCGCCGGGAACACCGCGCAATAGCCTTCGCAATAACGGCAGGCATTGCAGATTTCGATCTGGCGGCGGGCCTCGTCGATGGGGTTCAGGGTTTCGAACGCCTGAGGTGTTTGTTCAATGGACATAGGCGGCGGCCTCCTTGCCTGCGATGCGGCCAAAAACGGTGCCGATGGTCATGCCGAACCCGGCCAAATAGCCTTGACCCAGGATCGACCCGGCCATGGTTTCGCCGGCAGCCCACAGGTTTTGGACCGGGCCCGTGGCTCCTTGGACCTGGGCCTGTGCGTCGACCTTGAACCCGAGATAGGTAAAGGTCACACCGGGGCGCAGGGAATAGCCATAGAATGGCGGGTCGACGATGGGTCGGGCCCAGTTGGTTTTGGGTGGGTCCAATCCTTCGGTCGCCACCCCGTCCAATTCGGTCGGTTTGAAATCACCGTTTTGGCAGGCGGCGTTGAATTCAGCAATGGTGGCGGCCACCGCATCCGGCTCCAGCCCCAGTTTCACTGCCAACTCGGGGATCGTGTCGGCCGTCACCGGCGGGAACACAGACGGCATGAATAGGTCGCGCGATTTTGAATCGATGATCGAATAGGCCACCTGATCGTCTTGGGCAGCCACCAACCGTCCCCAGATCGCATAGCGTTTGGGCCAAACGTCTTCGCCTTCGTTATAGAACCGCTGACCATGGGTGTTGACCACCACGGAAAATGGCACACAGTCCAACCGGGTCACGATGCCGCCGTCGAATTTGGGGGCGCGCCCGTCAATGGCAACCGCATGGCATTGGGTCGGATCCCCAATGGATTGCACCCCCTGATCCAGCAGGTCAAACAACACATCTCCCCGGTTATAGGGCGTGCCGCGGATCAGGAAGTTTTCAGCCTCGGGTCCCCAGGCCGCAACCAACCGTTCGATATTGCCCTGAAACCCACCCGAGGCCACGACCACTGCGCGCGGGGTCAGGCTGTGTGCAGTGCCGTGTTGGGTGAAATCGACCCGTGTGATGCGGTCGCCATCCAGTTCCAGATGGCTCACATGCGCATCATACAGCACTTCGACGCCCAGCGCCGCAGCGGTGCGGTAATAGGCATTCACCAATGCTTTGCCGCCACCCAGAAAAAACGCATTGGTGCGCGACAGGCTGAGCGTACCTGACAGCGACGGCTGAAACCGCACCCCATGGGCCTCCATCCAGGGTTGGCTTTCCTGGCTGCCGCGAATGGCGATGCGGGCCAGGTTCTCGTCGGTGTTGCCCTTGGTGACCAACAGCAGGTCGTTGTAATATTCGTCTTCGCCGTAGCTGCCGGTCAGCACCGACAGCGGGCCATCATGCATGCAGCGGAAATTGCGGGTGTGGCGCGAATTGCCGCCGCGATACTCCTTGGGCGCGCCTTCAAGGATCAGCACCCGCGCACCTGCTTCGGCAGCCGTGATTGCCGCGCACAAGGCAGCATTGCCGCCCCCGACAATCACGATATCGGGCGTTTTATTGGTCATATTCAGGGTGCTCTCTGTCCAGGCGTCGCAACAGGGCGGGCCATTCTTTCCATCCGTGCGGACCGTTTTCCGGCGCGCCCCATTGCAGCAGCGGGTCAAGCGCATCAGGCGAAATCAGAATCGGGTCATCCGTCGCCGCCATCACATCCACCTGTATCTTGCATGACGCTTCGAGGTGATAGTGATACATGAACACCTCTGCCGCCGTCCGGCCCAGCGTCAGCAAACCGTGGTTCTGCAACAGCATCGTATAATTCTGCCCCAGATCCGCCGCGAGCGCCGCGCCTTCATCCGCCACGGCGGTGCTGTCCTGAAACGGGTGTGTCGCCAACGTCCCCAGAACAAATCCCGAATGCTGCGAAATCGGCAATAATCCCTGTGGCATCGCCGACACGGCAATCCCGGCGCGCGTATGGCTGTGCAGTACAAAGTTGACGTCCGGGCGGGCCTGCAAGACCGCTGAATGGATCTCGTGCCCAGCCCGGTTGAGCACCCGCCCCGGTGTCAGCATCCGACCATCAAAGCTGATCTCACACAGCGACGACGCGGTGATTTCATCGAACAGTTCGTCGTGGGCGTTCATCAGATAGGCATCATCACGCCCCGGAATCCGGGCCGAAATATGCGTGCTGGTCAGATCGGTCCACCCATAGAGGTGACACAAACGGTAAAGGGCCGCCAATTGCTGGCGGGCCTCTCGTTCGTTTGTGGGGCGCGGGCAGGTGCTCATGCTTTAGTCATCCGCTTTTTTGAACAGATCCTTGCGCAACGTCATCAGCGCCTTGGGGTCGATCTTGGCCTGAATAACCGTGGTCTCATTGCTGGCGATCGCCTGAACCAATGCATCGCCCAGCGCGCCGGGGCCATCGACCCAGATGCCCTTGCCCCCGCAGAGTTCGGCGAATTTGTCATAGCGTGGCGATTGGATTTCCGCCCCCAGCAAACGCCCGCCATAAAACTCCTCCTGATAGGCCTTTTCCGCGCCCCAGGCTTCGTTATCCAGAACCACCGCCACAATGGGAAGCTTGTTCTGAATGGCCGTTTGGATTTCGATCATCGTGTACCCCATGGCCCCGTCCCCCATGATCGCCACCACCGGGCGCTCTGGCGCGGCGGCCTTGGCACCGATGGCGGCAGACAGGCCAAAACCCACCAGACCAAAATCCAGCGGCGTGATCAGCGACATCGGTTGATAGTGCGCCAGACGGTCAGCACCCTGCAGACAGGTGTTGCCGGTGTCCAGCGTGACAATCGCATCCCGTGGCAACGCACCGCGCAATTCGGCCAACGCCCGACGGGGGTGCATCGGCAGGGTGGCGATTTGGGCCTCTTCAACCCGCTCGGCCATCAGGCTGGCCCAATCGTCCCGGAAGGACGCGCGCCATGCATCGGCGGCAGGCTTTTGCGTCGCGTTGGTCAATGCTTCGGCCGTCAGACGGGCATCGGCCTGCACCGCGATCTCGGCGGGGAAGTAGCGCCCAACGGCTGAACCATCAATGTCCACATGGGCAATGCGGGTGTCTGCCCCCACATAGTCGTTGCTGTGAAAGGTCGAATTGAACCCCAGTCGCGCGCCCAGCACCACCATCACGTCGGCTTCGCGTGTCAGACGGCTGGCCACGCGGTTGCCGCGCGGACCGGCCTGTCCGGCGAACCAGGGATGGCCGTGTTCCATCACATCCGCATGCCCGGTCGATGCCACAACAGGCACCTCCAGCTTTTCGGCCAATGCGGTCAGGGCGTCACGACCCTGCCCCCATTTAAAGCCACCGCCCGCAAAGATGACGGGACGTTGCGCGCCGGAGAGCATCGCCGCGATCGCCTCGACATCTTCACCAGCCGCTGGGCCGGGGCGGGCGATGTTCACAGGTTTGGGGTCATTGGCCGGGACCATGTCGGCAAACAGATCGCGCGGCACATGCAACACCACCGGCCCCCGACGGCCCGAGTTGGCCAGACGAATTGCGTCCTCCAGCATCGCAGGCAGGCGTGCCGCGTCGCTGACCAGTACCGATTTCTTGCTGATCGGGGCGAACAGCGCGACCTGGTCCACCTCCTGAAAGGTGTCCTTGGCATGGTCACAACGGCTGATGGCACCAGCAATCACCACCAGCGGGCTATACGCCAATTGCGCCTCGGCCACGGCAGTGACGATATTGACCACGCCGGGTCCGGCCTGCGCGCCCAGAACGACGCCGGGTTTGCCGGTCATCCGCGCCCAGGCGTCAGCCATATGGCCAGCCGCACGTTCATCGCGGGCACCGACGTAATTGATCGCGCCGTCCTGATACATCGCATCATAGAGTTCAAGCATCGAACCACCCAACAGCCCGAACACAGTGTCGATTCCATTGGCCTTGAGCACGCGATAGGCGGCTTCCCCGCCTGTAATCTTATTGGTCATCTTCAGTCCTCTGAACGGGGGCGCAGGTTCTGCGGGTCAAACACCGCGTCCTCATGCACCGTCACATCGTATTCTGTATTCAAAATCTGCACTTTCAGGCCCTGCTTGGGCGTGCCCTTGCGCACGAACAACCAGCCCAGGCTTTTACCGACGGTATAGCCATAGCCGCCCGACGTGGTCAGCCCGACAATCGCGCCGTTACAGACAATTGGCTCGCCACCGTGGATGTCGATGCCATCGGCGTGCAGTTCACCGTAAAACAGCTCCCATGTCGGGGTGCGATCCATCACTGCGTCGCGACCGACAAAATCCCGGTCGATGGCGCGCACGAACCGGTCCAGACCAACGTCATAGGGGCCGACATCAGTGGTCAGTTCACCCGACGCGCGATAGGCCTTTTCCATGCGCATGCCATTAAAGGCATAGCTGCCCAGATCGACCAGCCCGTGTTTGCCGCCCACCTCGTGCAGTGCGTCATAAAGCGTGCCCATATGTTCCAGCGGGGCGTGCAACTCCCACCCGAGTTCGCCCACGAACGACACGCGCAAGGCATAGACCGGGATGCCAGCCACGGTGATTTCCTGCCCCGACAGCCAGGGGAAGGCCGCGTTGGACAGGTCCGCATCGGTCAGGTCGGCCATGATCTTGCGACTGTTGGGTCCAGACAGCGCTAGCATTCCCCAATCGGCTGTATGATTGACCATCTGCACGTCTTCGCCGTCACAGATGTGGGATTTGATCCAGGCAAAATCCGGGTTGGCGCGGGCAATCGGTGAGCCGGTGAAATAGCGCCCCTCGGCGATGCGCCAGATGGTCACTTCGGTTTCGAAGCGGCCCTTGGGTGTCAGCAGATGGTTCAGGGTCAGCCGCCCGTCACGCGCCGGAATTTTATTGGCCGAAATCCGATCCAACAGCTTGCCCGCGTCGCGCCCGGTGATTTCAAACTGGGCAAAGGCACACAGGTCGATGACCCCGGCCCCGGCACGGGTGGCTTTGGCCTCGGCCAGCGCATTGGCGTGCCAGGCCTGATGCCCCCACCCCATCTGTTCAACCTCGCCCACATCGCCGAAATAACGCGGACGTTCCCAGCCTGCGACTTCGCCGAACACCGCGCCTTTGGCGGCGAGACGATCATACAGAACATGCCGGTTCAACGGGCGCATGGCGTTGAACTGTTTGCCCGGAACCGGGGTGTCATGGCGGCGCATAAATTCGTCTTTGGTCCGTTCGACGATGTAATTGTCGGTCGAAAAATCCCCATATCGGCGCGGATCCATCGACCGGGTGTTGATCTCGGCCTCGCCGTGCACCATCCAATCGGCCAGCACCTTGCCGGCACCCCCGCCCCAGGCCAGCCCAATGGACGACCCACAGGACAACCAGACATTGGGTGCGCCCGACGGGCCGACCAGCATACCGCCATCCGGCGTGTGGGTGATCGCCCCCCGCACCACGCGTTTGATGCCCAATTCCGCCAGGATCGGCATCTTGTCGAATGCCACCATCAGGAAATCGCCGATGCTGTCATAATCGGCCTCGAACAGCTCGTTTTCGGCCTTCCACGGCGCGCCTTCGGGCATGGTCCAGACGGTGGGGCAAACGTGCCCTTCATAGATGCCGATCAGACCGGACTTCTGCTCCTGCCGGATATACCCACCAAAGGAATTATCCCGCATCACCGGCAGTTCGGGACGGTCGGCAAATTCGGGCACAGTATCGGTGACCAGATAGTGGTGCAGGCAGGAAACGGACGGGATTTTCAACCCGAACCATTCACCGACCTGATTGGCATAAGACCCTGCGGCGATGACCACATGTTCGGCCAGAACCTCGCCGTTTTCGGTTTGCAGCAACCACATGTCACCTTTGCGCGACGCCCCTGTGACCTGATTGCGGCGTTCGATCTTGGCCCCACGGGCGCGCGACGCGGCGGCCAGCGCCATGGTGACCGAACTGGGGTCGATGTGACCGTCTTGGAACGTCTGGATCGCCGCCTTGACGTTGTCGACCTTGTAGAACGGATTCACCTTGGCGACCTCTTCGGGGCCGACCAGCTCCATCGGCAGGTCCAGCAAACGCCCGACCCCCATGATGGATTTCATCCAATCGACTTCGTCGTCGGTGGTGGCGATGCGAAAGCCGCCAACCTCGTGCCACCCAATGCTTTGCCCGGTTTCCTGTTCAACCCGTTTGTACAGTTCCAGCGAGGTTTTGTTGATCCAGCCGGCAATGCGGCTGCCAACGGCATGCGCGATCTGGCCCGCAGCATGCCAGGTCGACCCGGAGGTCAGTTCGGCCTTTTCAAACAGGATGGTATCGGTCCAGCCGTTTTCAGCCAATTGCAGCTGGGCCGCGACCCCCATGATGCCGCCGCCGATGATGGCGACTTGGGTTGTTCGGGTCATCAGTTTGATCCTTTGAATGCGAATTTCGCGGGTTTCAGCGAGGCCTTGGCGCTGTAGCGGGTACAGGCGATTTCGACCTCGAACCCGTCAACGATGTCCTGACTGACCAGCGCCTCCAGCGGCGCATCAATCATTGCCAACGCAACCGAGCGGCCAAAGCGATAGCTCCAGGCGGCCGAGGTGATCTGACCCACCACCTGACCATCGCGCCAGATCGGTTCATCATGGATCGGGAGCGCGTCCGGATCGTCAAACAACATAGACACAATGCGGCGTTTGGGTGGGGTCGTGCGGGCGGCCAACAGGGCGTCCTTGCCGACAAAATCGCTGTCCCAGCCAATGAACGCCTCGGTCCCGGCCTCGAACGGGGTGACGCCGGGTGACATTTCGTGCCCCCATGCGCGGAACCCGCTTTCGATGCGCAGTGAGCCGCTGGCAAACAGCCCGGCGTGGGTGGCACCGGCAGCGATCAGCGCCTCATAGGCGGCCATGGCCATATCGGCGGGGATGTAGAGTTCGAACCCTTCTTCGCCGGTGAACGACAACCGCCCAGCCCAGCCGCTGGCCAGCCCGATTTCGACCGGGGCAAAGCGGAAGCGGCCAATATTGGGCAGTTTTGCGGTCGATGCCTTTTGCAGGATTTCCGCCGCACGTGCCCCTGCCAGCCCCAGGATCGCATAGCCCGAGGTCACATCAGTCACTTCGACCCGGAACGACCCTTTGGTTTCGCGCAGGCGTTTCATGTCGCGTACGACCTCGCCCGCGCCAACGATCAGCATATAGGTGCCGGCCCCGTGGCGCTGCACGGTGATGTCGGATTCAATCCCACCGCGCGCGTTCAGGATCTGGCTATAGACTATACGGCCCGTCGGCACGTCCATGTCTGCCGCGCAGACGCGGTTCAGGAAATCGCAGGCGTCCGGCCCCTGCACCATGATCTTGCCAAAGGCCGATTGGTCCAGAATGGCAGCCCCATCGCGACAGGCGGCCACCTCGGCCCCGACCTGATCGCGCCATTTCGGTGCCTCAAAGGTCAACGGCAGGTGGTTTTCGTCACCGCCGAAATGTTCGACCCGTTCCCATCCCGCGCGCGAAACGAATTTGGCCCCGGCCTGTTGCAGGCCCGAATGGATCGGGCTGCGCCGCTGACCACGCGCGGTGTCCATGGAGCGCCCCGGATAGGCAATGTCGTAATGGCGCCCCAGAACTTCGGGGATCCGCGCCTCGAGCGCGCCCAGCACGTTCATTTCGGGGCCAAAGCGGCGAATATCGGCCTCGTTCAGCTCCATCGTCGGTTCGCCTGCCATGATCCATTCGGCCATCGCCATGCCCGCGCCACCGGCCAGCGCGATGCCGGTCGAATTCATGCCGCCCATCAGGAACAACCCCGGCACTTCGGGGCTTTCGCCCATCATGAACTGGCTATCGAGCGTGAAACTCTCGGGCCCGTTTAGCAGCATGCGCACCTCGGCCTGTTCCAGCGCCGGGATACGGTGCAGGGCGTTCTCCATCATCGGCATGAAGTGGTCCCAATCCTCGCCCAGCAAATCAAAGCTGAAATCGGCGGGAAGCTTTTCCATTGGCAGCCCCTTGGCGTGGGGTTCAAAACAGCCGACCAACAGCCCTTCGACATCGTCGCGGGCGTACAGAAAGGCGTCCTGATCGTTCAGCGTCGGCAGATGCGCGCCCTTGCCCAGCGCCTGTACCTGTTCCAGCGGCTTGGTCAGGATGTAGAAATGTTCGCAGGCATAGAGCGGCATATGCGCGCCCGCCATTTCGGCGACCTCGCGCGACCACAGCCCACAGGCGATCACCACCTCGTCGGCTTCGATCACGTGATCGCCGACCTCAACCGCGCTGATGCGGCCGCCCTGTTTTTGCAGGCCCGTAACGCGGGTGTCCTCGAATATCTGAACGCCGCGGGCACGGGCACCCTTGGACAGCGCCAGCGCCACATCCGACGGGTTCACCCGGCCATCAACCGGCGAATAGACCGCGCCGATCACATCGTCGGTGTGCAGCAACGGCCACAGTTCTTCGACCTGCTTGCGGTCCACCACTTCGGCCTCGAGCCCAAAGGCCCGGCCCAGTGAAACCTGCCGTTTCAGGGTGGTCAGACGGTCCTGATTGGTGGCAATCGACAGGCTGCCGGTCTGGGTCCAGCCGGTGCCCTGCCCGGTCTCCTGCTCCAGGTCCTTGTACAGGTCGATCGAATAATTGATCAGCTTGGTCAGCGTCGCGGACGGGCGCAGACGGCGCACCAGCCCGGCGGCGTGCCAGGTGGTCCCGGAGGTGAGTTTGGAGCGTTCCAGAACCACGATATCCTTGCGCCCTTCGCGGGCCAGATGATAGGCGATGGAACATCCAATGACCCCGCCGCCGATGATCACGGTACGGGCCTGTTTGGGCAGAGACGTCATGGGGCAATCACTCCTGCTTCGGTCAACTCGCCGAGCGTTTCGTCAAAAATTTCAATGGCTTCGTCAACCAGTTCCGGGGTGTGGGCGCTGGACGTGACACAGGAGGTGAACGACATGAAGTCCACCCCGCGTTCCAGCAGCCCATTGCGCAGCCCATTGACCAGCGCCGGGGGCACGGTGCGGATCTGCGCCGCTGTCAGCCCGTCGATTGAGCTGCCGCCGAAATAAAGGTGGCACGTCGAACTGTCGCCATAGGCCACCGCCGCCATGCCGCGGTTGGTGAAGCAGGCGTTGATGCCGTCGCGCAGGCGGGCGGCCATGGCGTCGGCCTGTTTCTGAACGTCACCGGTGGACAACAGCTTCATCGCGGCAATGGCACCTGCGGCGACCATGGGGGCAGCGTTGAACGTGCCCTTGTGGCTGACCGGCGGGGCCAGACCGTCGCGGGGTTTGCCGGGATCCAGCAGCTCCATGATATCGCGTCGCCCACAGATCGCACCGCCAGGCAGCCCACCGGTCACAACCTTGGCCAGCGTGGTGATGTCTGGCGTCACCCCGTCGCGCGCCTGACGCCCGCCGGGGGCCCAGCGGAATCCGGTGATCACCTCGTCAAAGATCAGAACCTTGCCGCGCGTCGTGGCCAGGTCGCGGATACCGGACAGAAAGCCATCCGGCAAAGGCACCGAGCCATAATTGGCCCCGGATGCTTCGACAAAAATTGTCCCGATATCGTCGTCCTGATCCAACAGCGCCGCGATGGCGTCAACTGACGGCGGTGCCACCACGGTCAGATCGGTGATCGCCGTTGGCACGCCCAACGACGGTGCCGTGTTGGTGCCAGGTTTGGCCCCTTTGATCAGCATATCGTGCCAGCCGTGGAAATGCCCGTCGATGCGCAGCACTTTGTCTTTGCCCGACCACGCACGTCCCAGACGCAGCGCCAACATGGTGCTTTCGGTGCCTGAACCGGTAAACCGGACCAGATCGGCCGAAGGGTACAGCCGCGCGATCCATTCCGCCCATTCGATTTCCAGCGCGTGACAATCGCCAGTATAGGGCGTTTTGGTCAGCTGTTCGGCCACCGCCTGCATCACCTCGGGACAGGAATTGCCCAGGATCTGGCTGGCAGCGCCCAGTTTGAAGTCGATATAGCGTTTGCCTTCGACGTCCCATTTTTCCGCGCCCAGCGCGTGATCGATATAGATCGGGTGCGGCGCGCGATAGCGCAGTTCATGGCTGACCCCGCCGGGCATCACCTGGCGGGCGCGATCTGCGAGGGTCTGGTTGCGTGTCATGTCAGCTCTCAGTTCGATGTCTCAGTGGTTCAAAACGATGGATTTCGTGGCGCAATAGGCGGCGAGCCCCGCCAACCCCTTTTCCCGGCCGATGCCGCTGTGCTTCATCCCGCCAAACGGCACGGTATCGCCGCCTTGCAGGAAGCCGTTGACAAACACCTGTCCGGCCTCGACCCGGCGGGCAATTTGCAGGGCGCGGGAGGCGTCGGCGGTATAGATCCCAGCGACCAGACCAAAGTCTGAACCATTGGCGAGCGTCAGGGCGTGATCGGCATCTTCGCAGATCTGGGTGACCAGCACCGGGCCGAACACTTCGTCGCGGGCGATCTCGCTGTCAGCAGGGACATCCGTGAAAATGGTCGGGGCATAGAACAGCCCGTTTGGCAAGGCGTCGGGGCGAACCCGATGGCCGCCAGTCACACAACGCAAACCTGCGGTACGTGCGCGATCCACAAAGCCGTCGACTCGCGCGATCTGGCTGGCAGACACCAGCGGCCCCAGATCCGGGTCGTCCAGGGGATGGCCAAATGTCAGCGCCTCGGCCCTTTCAACCACCCGTTCGATCAGCGCCTCATGCACATCACGGTGACAGATCAGCCGGGCACCGGCGGCACAGACCTGCCCGGCGTTAAAGAAGATCCCGCGCACCACGCCATCCGCGGCGGCACCCAGATCGGCATCGGCCAGCACCACCACCGGGGATTTCCCGCCCAGCTCCAGCGTCACACCAGCCACAGGAGCCGAGGCCGCCTGCATCACCCGGCGGCCCGTCGCGGTCGATCCGGTAAAGGTCACATGGGCAATGTCAGCATGCCCAGCCAGCGCCGCGCCCACGTCGCCCGCACCACAGACCACATTGAACACCCCCGGCGGCACCCCGGCCTCCAGCGCCAGTTGCGCAACCATGATGGCAGACAACGGCGTCAGCTCGGACGGTTTTGCCACAATCGTGGCCCCCACCGCCAACGCCGGGGCCGCACCACGTGCAAGGGTTGAGATCGGGTAGTTCCACGGCAAGATGTGGGCGGTCACACCCACCGGTTCCAACACGGTCAATGCTGTCTGATCCGGTCCCAGGGGAATGCTGTCACCGTTCAGCTTGTCACAGCATCCGGCGTAGAACCGGAAATACGCCACGGCCCGGATCACGTCGCGGCGCGCCTGAGACAGGGGTTTGCCCACGTTCGCCGACTCGACCGCGGCCAGCCGGTCGGCCTGTCCCGCGATCAGATCGGCGAGGCGAAACAGCACCTGTGCGCGCGCACCCGGTGCGGTGTCGGCCCAGCCGCGTAATGCTCCCTTGGCGCTCGCCACGGCCTGCCCCACCTGCGTGGGGTCAGCGTCAACAACCGACAGATAGCTCTCTCCCGTCGCCGGATCGATCAGCGCGCGGGGCTGCCCGGCACCGCTGTGGCCCGCCCCATCGATCAGGTGATGCGGCAGTCGATCCAAATCAGTGGGAAAGAGCGGATGCGCAGTCATCAACCGCGACCGATTTGTGCAAAGCTGAGACAGATGTTGAACCGATCCCGCAATTCGGCGTCTTTTTCATTCGAGATATGCGCCGGGAAATGACTGGCCAGCAATTCCCGCGCTTTGTCGCGGGCTGTATCGCCAATCGGGCGCGATCCGTCTTCTTCCCATTCACGCGGCGTGCGCCGGTCGCCCAGATGCGGATAGAAATAATCCGATTTCATCCGGCTGAACGTGTGACGATGCCCCAGATAATGCCCCTCGCCCCGGCAGACATCGGCGATGACCTCGGCCCCGATGTTCTCGGCGTTGACTTCGATCCCACGCACGGTGCGCAGAATGTTGCCCAGCATGTCATTGTCGACCACATAGGCCTCGAGCGAGACCCCCAACAGGCTGGCCTGCATGCCGCAGGATTGGGTGATCAGATTTGACCCCGCATGAGCTGCGGATGACACGGCGAGGTTCTTTTCGCTGCCATATTGGGCATCGAGCGTCTTGGAGTCGGAAATCCCGGCAATCGACGTGGTGGGCAGATTGTAATAACGCCCCATCTGTGCCGCGCCGGCCATCAGGATGGCCTGTTCACCACCGCCCGCACACATAGATCCGGTGCGCAGATCCGCAACCAGCGGCTTGGGGCCAAACAACGCCGCCACATTCGGATCGATCAGACGGGCAAAGACCAAACCGGCCAGGGTTTCGGCCACGGCCTGAACCAGCGACCCGGCGATGGTCGCGGGGCTGGTGGCCCCGGCCTGTCCCGCCGAAATCAACTGAACCGGAAAGCCCGCCAGAATGGCCGCCTCTAGCGTGTCCAGCGCCTCTTCGGCAAACCGCATCGGTGGCACCACGTGACAGACCATGACGGTCAGAAAGGGACGGGCCCGGAACGCGTCTTCGGATCCGGCGAGCGTATAGCACAGATCGGCCAGCTGCTGGAGGTTCTCGGGCTCAGATACCGACACCGATACATGTTTGGAGGTGCCCATCAAACAGGCATAGGCCGTGTTCAAATCCATGTCCGCGACATTCTCGACGTCGCGCGCCACGATCGAGCGGCTGAAATGGTGGATGTTCTCCATCGCGTCGCAAATCCGCGCCGCGTCATACAGATCCTTGAGCGATCCATCGCGATAATGGCCATCGTCGATGTCAAATACCCCCGGCGCCCCCCCGCCCGAGCTCATGTGAACCCGTGCGCCTGACAGATCCAGATCATGTTTGCGGTCCTGACCGTACAGCACCACATCCCGGCGCGCCTCGGCCACGGTTTTCAGAACCAGATCACGGGGGAACAGTAGACGTTTGTCATCCGTATACGTGCCGCCATGGGCACAGACCTTTTCGATCATCGACGGGGTCGCCTGCGACAATCCCAGGGTTTCGAGCAGCATCAGCACTGCTTCATTCACCTCAGCCAGATTATCATCGCTCAGCGGACGAAACGCCCCCCCCGTCAGACCGCCCCAAACCGGAGGCTTTTCGTTGCCCGGGTTCGCGTTGCTTTCAATGCGGGCTTCTCTGCCTCTGCGACCTGATCTGCCAGCCATGTCAAACTCTCAACGTCTGTTTCGGTTGCCATAGGGGTACGCAACCGGGCAGCCCCAAGCAAAAACATGTTTCTCTTGCTATTGGTGAGTCAATCTCATCTATAGTGCCGACATGACAAATCTTCCTTCCCTCCCGGCGCTGCGGGCGTTCGAGGCAGCCGCCCGGTTGGGCAGCTTTCAGGCCGCGGCCGAAGCGTTGGGCGTATCGCCCACGGCGATCAGCCACCATGTGCGCGGGCTCGAGGCGCGGCTGGACGTTCAGCTGTTCACGCGCGGCACCCGCCAGGTCCACCTGACGGACGAGGGCGAGCGTCTGGCACATGGGGCCACCACCGCGTTTCGGGTGTTGGAGGCCAGCGTGGAATCGGTGCTGAACCGCCCGCGTCAAAAGCCCAAAATCCGCATTGCATTGGGGCCCAGTTTCGCCACCCGTTGGCTGTTGCCCCGGTTCGCCGAATTCTGTGACCAATTCCCCGCGGTCGAGCTGGAACTGGTGCAGACCCCGCTGCTGGTATCACCGCAGAACGTCGACGCAGATATCTTTATCACCTGGGGGGATGGGAGTTTTCCCGGAATGATTGCCGAACCATTGGTCAATGTTCTGTCGGCCCCCGTGGCCAGCCCCGGGTTGCTGGCCCGACTGGGACGTCCTGATCGTCCGTCAGATCTGTTCCGCTATCCGTTGATCCACCAACGGGACACACTGGGGTGGAACGCGTGGTTCATGGGCGCGAATGTCACGCCTCCGACCCTGCACGGTCCGGTCATCGAAGACACAAATGTGGTGTTGCAGGCGGCCATTGCCGGTCAGGGCGTGGTCATGGGATGGGTGCCGCTGATCAACGCGGAATTGGAAAATGGCACGTTGGTTCAATTGTTCGATGCCGTGCTGAGCGAAAACCGGGCTTATCATCTGGTGCGCCGCAAATCCGACCCGCGCGAGGCAGAAGTCAGCGCGATCTGCACCTGGCTTCTGGCGCAGGCCGAAATGTGACCCGGCCGCCCCCAGAGCAAAGTCAGGCAGCCCTGTGCCCCGAATTGCTGCGCCAGAGGATAAAGAGCCCCGACACAACGATCAGGCCACAGCCGATCAACATGGCAACGGACAGGGTTTCGCCGAACAGCACCACGCCACAGCCAATCCCGAACAGCAACCGGGTATAGCGAAACGGCGTGACGGCAGACACATCGCCCGTACGCATCGCCTTCATCAGGGCGCTATAGGCCGCAACTCCGGCGATCACGGCCCCGGCCATGATCCCCCATGTACCCGCGTCAGGCAGAACCAACGGGCGGGCCTCCCACAGCGAAAACAACGCCCCCGCGACAATGACGGCAAGAAATCCGTATACGCCCAGAACCGGCGTCCCCAGCGAAGCAGGCGCGGCGCGGCTGGCCAGATCACGACCGGCAAACCCGAACATCCCCAGCACCGCTAAAAGCGACAGGATTGAAAAGCTGTCGGCACCGGGCTGGATGATGACGATAACCCCTAACAGGCCGACGAGAATGGCAGCCCATCGGCGCCACCCCACCCGCTCTCCAAGGAACAACGCAGCCCCGGCCACCACGACGATCGGTGTCGCCTGCAAGATTACGGTCGCAGCAGACAATGGGGTCAGCGCAATGGCCAGAACATAAAACAGCCGCCCCAGTATTTCGAACACGACCCGGATACGCATGGGGCGTGACATCACCGCCCGCGACACCAACGCGTCACCAGTCGCGCGTGCCCAAAGAGCAAAGACAGCCGCCCCTCCGGCCCCGAACATCATCAGGATCTGGCTGATCGACAGAGTCTGTGCTGCAACCTTGAGAAAAACATCCTCGATGGCAAATCCGGCCATGGCCGCAACCATCCACAGACTGCCGATCAGATTGGCCCGGCGGCCATGGTCCACATCGTTCATCCTGCCCGCTCCAATCCGGTCCCGGACTCCGACTGAAACACGGGCCCATCCTGTGGCTTACGCGAAATCCCGCAGCGGGCCAAGATACCACCGCCGACAGACAGAGCCGTCTGCCTGGATGCCGCCCCCGGTTCAGTGGTGCCCGAATATGGCGACACCAATCAGAACAAACACGGCGATAAACACCGTTTCGGCCACGATCAGACCAATTGCCTGTCCGCCTACGTCCAGAATTCGTTTGAGCGAAGTTTTCATTCCCACAGCGGCGATCGAAATCAACAGCGCCCAACGGCTGAGGCTGGACATCCAGTCAACAACCACGGCCGGGATCAACCCCATTGAGTTCAGCGTCGCAAAGATCAGGAACCCGATGACGAACATGGGCAGGATCGGCGGGCGAACTCCCCCCTGTGCAGTGTCATCAGCGTGACGACGCACCATGATCGAAATCACCAACACCACAGGGGCCAGCATTGCAACGCGGATCAGTTTGACCAAAGTGGCAACTTCACCAGTTTCATTCGACACCGAGAACCCGGCACCGACCACCTGGGCCACATCGTGGATTGTGCCCCCCAGAAAGACGCCCGAAACTTCATCGTTAAAGGCGAAAAATTCGGTCAGGATCGGATAAAGGATCATCGCCAGTGTCGACAGCACCGTGACCGAAAGCACGGTGAAGATCAGATTGCGTTCGGAATGTTCGTTTTTGGGCAATACAGCCGAAATCGCCATAGCTGCCGAAGCTCCACAGATTGCAACCGATCCGCCCGTCAACAATCCAAAGCGCCACCCCCGACCCAGCACCCGCGCGCCCAACAGGCCAAACAGGATGGTCACAATCACGCCGATGACCACAACGGCAATCAGCTTGGGGCCCAATCCAACCATCAGTTCAACTGAAATCCGCGCGCCCAATAACGCCACCCCGAACCGCAACACCGTGCGGGCGGTGAATTCGATGCCGGGTTTGCACACACCCTCTTCGGCAAGAAAGTGAAAGGCGATGCCCAACAACAGCGCCATCAGCATTGCCGGGGCACCGTAATGTTCCGAAAGGAACTGGGCCGCCGCTGCGATGACGGCAGACACCAGAAACCCCTGCCCGTTCTTTTGCGTAAATTCGATAAGCCCGGACATCGGGCCGGACGAAATGGTCTGCATCAAGGTCATCCTTTATTGGTCCCGCGCAATTTGGCTGTGTCGCGACCCCGGGGGGTATCGGTGCGCGGCCCCCGCATGTTTCATCTGATCCATACCCGAGTTCCCTGACCTGGTCCTGACTTGGTGCTGACCTGGCAATACCGTGGTCGACATTCCGATGTCAGGCACCTGTCATGGCTCGCAATCTGTGATCACAGTTATGGTATCGCAACCTCTGGGCACCTGCAACATCGGCACCGTCAGCCAGTGCTCTATTTCCGTCAACCTGCACCACGAAAGCGCAATTGCACCCAAAATAAATCGGCTCAGACAGAGACCTTGCGGTCCTCCAGGATCATGTCGCTGGCCTTTTCCCCGATCATGATGGTGGGCGCATTGGTGTTGCCCGACACGATGTCCGGCATGATCGACGCATCCGCAATCCGCAATCCGGCGATACCTCGCACCCGCAGCCGGTCATCGACCACCGCCTGATCATCATGCCCCATCCGGCAGGTGCTGGTGGGGTGATAGATGGTCTGGCTGATATCGCGGGCACATTGCAGCAATTCTGCGTCCGATTGCGGATTGTTGGCGGGAACATGTTCGCGCAGGACATAGGGGCTGAGCGCCTGGGTTCTGGTCATGGCGCGGGCGAATTTGACGGCCCGGACGGCACACAGTTGGTCCGCCGTTGCGGACAGGTAATTCGGCACGATTTTGGGATAGTCCGACGCATAGGGTGTCGCGATGTGGATGTGGCCCCGGCTTTCGGGGCGCAATTGGCACACCGACGAGGTGATGCCGGAAAACGGATGCATTTCAATCCCCGGCTTGTCGGCGCTGAGCGGCTGGAAATGGAACTGGATATCCGGCGTGGCCAGCCCTTGCATGGATTTGGCAAAGATACAGACCTGGCTGGCACCCAGGCTCATCGGGCCCTTGCGGAACAGCACATAGTTCAACCCGATCCCCATGCGGGGAACGAACCGGTTGATGGCATCATTCAGGGTCTGGGCATTCACCTCATAGACCAGCCGGATCTGCAGGTGATCCTGCAAACATTCCCCCACGCCGGGCAATTCGTGGCGCACCTGTACCCCCGCCTTTTGCAAGACGTCACCCCGCCCAATTCCAGACAGCTCAAGGATCTGCGGCGACCCGATGGCCCCTGCCGACAGGATGACTTCGCCACCTGGGTTCAACAGCACATCATACACCTCGCCCTTGCGCGAATACCGCACCCCGATCACGCGGCGCGAGTCATTCCGGTCGAAAATCAGCTGTTCGGTATGCGCATGGGTCACAACTTCAAGGTTGGGTCGTTTCTTGGCCGGGTTTAAAAAGGCACGCGCGCTGGAGCAGCGGAAACCGCCGCGGGCGGTCTGGTGAAAATATCCGACCCCTTCCTGATCGACGCCATTATAGTCTTCATTGCGCGGCACACCCATTTCCACAGCGGCGTTGATAAAGGCCTCGGAAATATCGCTTTTGGCCCGGATCAGCGAGACCGACAGACCGCCGTCTCCCCCGTGATAGTCATCAGCTCCGTTTTCATGGGCCTCGGACCGTTTGAACAGGGGCAGCACGTCGTCATAGCTCCAGCCGCGATTGCCGCGTTGGGCCCAGCGATCATAATCTTCCTTCTGGCCGCGCACATAAAGCAACCCGTTGATCGAACTGGACCCGCCCAGTGTCTTGCCCCGCGGCCAATCCAGCGACCTGTCGCCCAACCCCGGATCTGGTTCGGTCTTGTAACACCAGTCCGTGTTGGGATTGTGCAGCGTTTTGAAATAGCCCACCGGCACATGGATCCACGGATTCACGTCCCGCCCTCCCGCCTCAAGCAGAATCACCCGATTCGCAGGATCTTTGCTCAGCCTGTTGGCCAGAACACAGCCGGCAGACCCAGCGCCTACGATCAGAAAATCGGCTTGTTTCGGTGACATACGGTGTTCCTCCCCGGGCTCAAGTCGCGAGGCGTTCAAAAACTCCTTGCGTCACACTTCAATATGACACTATTAATGAGACAACAAGTCTCAATAATCATCAAACGGGAGGAAATTTGGATGAGTGTTGGTGGAAACCTGCGAGGCATCTCGCGTCGTGATCTGTTTCGTGTGGCAGGTCGGTTCGGGATGAGCTCGACCTTGCTGGCAGCTGGTGGATTTGGCGGGGCGATGTCGCTGGCCAATCTCGCGGCGGCAGCTGAATCGACCTATGAAAAGCGCTATTCCAAACCGGCGAAGCACACGCTCAAGTTTGGTGCATCAGGCTTTAACGCGCAGAACCTGTTGATCGAACGCGCGGGTGCGCTGGAATTCGCCCGTGATCTGGAAAGCCGCACTGATGGCGAGATCCGGATTGAATTCATCGGCAACAACCAGATCTGCGGCCAGACATCCTGCGTCGAGAAAACCCAGCAGGGTATCGTCGACATCTATGCGGCATCGACCCAGAATTCGGCCGGTGGTGCGCCCTATCTGAACGTGCTGGACTATGCCTATATGTTCCCGGGCCGCGCCTCGCAGTATCATTTCCTCTACAGCCCCGAATCCCAGCGTATCCTCCGTGACCCGCTGGAAAAACGTCACGGGCTGAAATTCCTGTTCAGCCATTGCGAACTGCGCGGCATTCAGCTGGGCCTGGGATGGCAGGACAAACCGACTGTGACCAAGCTGGAACAATTGTTCGGCACCAAAAACCGCGTCACCGGCACACAGCTGGGCCGCATCGCCATGCAGGCATTGAACCTGAACCCGGTTCCCGTCGCATGGGAGGAAACCCTGGATGGTCTGAAACAGGGTCTGATTGATGGTGCGGAAACCTGGGCCTCGGCTGTGGCCTATGCCAATATGTCCCCTGTGGTCAGCCAATCCGTCGATCTGAAATTCTTCTGTGGCACGGAACATACCTCGATGAGCGCGAGCGTGTTCGACAGCCTCGAAGGGTATCTGCAGGACGCGGTGATGGAGAGCGCCTATTGGGCCCAGACCCACGTGCAGGCCGCCAACGAAGCGGCGCTGGTCAAGACCGTCGGTCATTCCGATCCACAGATGCCCGGCACCATTTTTGCGGAAAACAACGTCCGCAACGCCTTCCTGGCCGACGACCAGATCAAGATGGCCGAAGAAATGTGTTCGCCCGAGTTCCAACCGCAATTGTGGGAACAGTGGCGGGATCGTCTGAACAATTGGGCCGGTGGCATCGACACCTATCAGGAGATCTATGACATCGCCCGCCAAGTCCCCGCAGACATGAAGCCTGAAAACGTCGAGCCACGCCGGTGGTGGAAAGCCTGATCTGACAGGCAATTTTTCGGGTCGGCGCGTGGTATCATGCGCCGGCTTGTTTGCATTTACCAAGACCGGGCACACCCGGCGCACAGGAGGGGGAGGATCCAATGGCACTCTGGTCCGAGATCAGCGACATTTTCAGCGCCTTTGCGTCCCAGGACAGCTGGGAAATCCGCAACGCACTCAAATCTAACGGAGCCTGGGTGTTCGGTGCCGTAGCGACCGCTCTGGGCGGGCTGGCCGTCATGTGGATCTATAGGTTGGTGCCCTGGCTGGACCGACATCTGGAACGCACCATCATGGTCTATAGCTATCTGGCGATTGCGTTCATCATCTTTTGGGGTGTGATCGACCGGTTCATATTTTCCAATCAACAACCATGGTCCACAACCATTCCACCCTTGCTGTTCATGATCATGGCATGGTTTGGCGCAGCGTTTAACGTGCGGTTGCGCACGCATCTCAGCTTTGCCGAATTTCGAACCATTATGCCGCGCGGTGGACAGATGGCCTGTTTGACGCTGGACGCGGTGCTGTGGTTCATCTTTTCGGTCATCGTGCTGGTCACGACGGCCCGTATGACGGCATTGTCGGCCTCAAACTTTCAGATCGTTCTGGGCACTGACAACGTGATGCAGTGGTGGTTCCTGATCACCGCGCCAATGTCCTTTTTGCTGATGGCCGCGCGGGTATTTGAGAACCTGTTCGAAGACATCGCCAATTTTCGCAGCGGCGACCCGCTGATCAAACAAGCCGTGATCGGGGGAGATGTATGATGACCGATGGAACCTGGGTTACGCTGATCTCTCTCGGGGTCACCATGTTGTTCATGCTGGGGGTGCCGGTGCTGTTGGTCATCGCCTATTGGGTGATCGGCTGTTCGTTTGTGCTGGGACTGACGTTGGACAATATGGGGGCCGAGCTGCTCAATGTGTTCAACAAGGGGTTCGCCCTGTTGGCCATGCCCCTGTTCATCCTGACCGGCGACCTGATCAATCAATCCGGCATCGCCCGACGATTATCCGATTTCGCCTATTCCTGTCTGGGTTGGCTGCGCGGTGGGCTTGCCATGGCTGCGCTGGGAGCGTGTGGGTTGTTTGCCGCCATTTCGGGGTCGAATTCCGCCACGACAGCCACCATCGGCTCGATGTTGCACCCCGAAATGGTCAAGGGCGGATATGACGAACGATTTTCCGCTGCCACGGCCGCAGCGGGTGGCACCGTGGGCATCATCATTCCACCGTCAATCATCTTTATCGTTTACGGGTTCCTGATGAACCTGCCAATTTCGGATCTGTTCGTGGCCGGCATTCTGCCCGGCGCGCTGATGGTGATCGGCATGCAACTGGCCTGCTGGATCATCTGCCGCATCAACGGTTGGGGCTACCTGATCCCGCTCCAGCTGAACCGGGTGCTAAAGACAGCCTTTGGGGCCTGGCTGGGATTCTTTGCAATCGGGCTGGTGCTGTGGGGCATCTATACAGGTAAATTCTCACCTACCGAGGCCGCCGGGGTGACCGTCGGGTTCTGCGTGATCGCGGGGCTGGTCAGCTATCCGCTGAACCGGATGATGGGATCGAACCCGGACAAACCCGTTTCGGACAAAAGCTACGCCGAGATGTTCGTCGTCGAAGGGTTCACCCCGTTTCAGATCCCGTCGATCGTGGTGCGTTCCGCCCAGATCAGCGGTATCCTGGCACCGCTGATTGCGATTTCGGTGGTCATGCAGCAGATCCTGTCACTGCTGGGAGCACAACAGACCATCGGCGATTTCGTCACCTCGATGGGCGGCTATCATGCGGTCTTGTTTACTTCGATGGTGATCGTGTTCTTTTCCGGCATGGTCCTGGAAAGCCTGCCTGTCACCATTATCCTGGCTCCGATCCTGGCCCCGATTGCGGCCTCGGTCGGGATTGATCCGATCCATTTTTCGGTGATCTTCCTGGTTGGTGCGTCGATCGGCTTCATCACGCCGCCCTATGGTCTCAACCTCTATGTCGCATCGGGTGTGACGGGCGTTCCCTACTTCCGTCTGCTGCGCTATACAGTGCCCTACCTTGCAGCCTTGATCGGCGTTTGGGTGCTGGTATCGCTGGTGCCGGAGCTCGCGTTGATCCTGTTGCCCAACAGATGAACGTGATGCGATGCCCGACCCGACCCTGGACAATGCGAGCCCGGAAAAAGAGGCGCAGATTCCCACCAATCTGCGTCTTCTGCTGCTCCTCGAAGAGGTCGCCCGCCTGGGCACCGCCGTCAAACCCGGTCAGCTGATCGGCACCATGGGATTGCCCAAGCCGACCATCCACCGGCTGCTGCAAACCGCCGAGGCCGAAGGGTTCCTGCAACGCGACCTGGACGGGCGGTCCTATGGGCCGGGGCCACGGCTGCGGGCGCTCGCGGTACATACGATGTCCTCCGAACATCTGCGCACCGCACGGCTCGCCATTCTCAAGGCCGTCGCCGAAGAAATCGGCGAAACCTGCAATCTGGCCACGCCCGACCGCGAAGGCATGACCTATCTGGACCGGGTCGAAACCAAATGGCCCCTGCGCATCCAATTGCCCATCGGCACCCAGGTGCCGTTTCATTGTACCGCCAGCGGCAAGATGTACCTGTCCACCCTGCGCCCGGCCACGCTGCGCGGCGTGCTGTCGGCCCGGCCACTGGAACGTCAGACCGGTCGCACCATCACCGACCCCGACGCGCTGATCGACGAACTCGCACGGACCCGCGCCCAAGGTTATTCTACCGACGATGAAGAATTCATGAACGGCATGGCGGCAATCGCGGTGCCGATCCTGGACGGTCAGAACCGATTGCTGGCCACCCTGTCGGCCCACGCCCCCGTCCAGCGCCGCACCCTGGATGACATCAAGGCCTTCCTCAGCCCGCTCAAAACCGCAGCCCACAAAATGGCCAAATTGCACACCGACCCGACGTGATGCACGAAAAATGCCCACCTGTTTCCAGGTGGGCATTGTCGTCTGTCCGGTATGGTGGCGGATCAGGTCGTAGCCGCCGCCAATTCGCGCTTCTCTTCACGGGCAAAGAAGATCAGATAGAACACCGGCGCAGCCACCAGGGTCAGGATCGTGGCAAAGGCCAAACCACCCATGATCGTCACCGCCATCGAGACAAAGAACGCATCCCCCAGCAGCGGCACCATGCCCAACACAGTGGTCACCGCGGCCAGCATGACGGGGCGCAGACGTGACACGGATGCCTCGACAATCGCCTCGCGCAGCTGTTTGCCGTCAGCGCGTACCAGGTCGATTTCCTCGACCAACACAATGCCGTTCTTGATCAACATCCCCGACAACGACAACAGCCCCAGCAACGCGGTAAAGGTAAACGGCAGCCCGGTTCCCAACAGGCCGATCACCACCCCGTTCACCGACATCGGCACCAACAGCCAGATAATCACCGGCTGGCGGATCGCATTGAACAACAGCACCGAAATCAGCACCATGATCAGCGCCGACAGCGGCAGTTGTTTGCCCAGGCTTTCCTGAGCTTCGGCTGAATCTTCGATCTCGCCTCCCCACGCCATCTTGTAGCCCGGCGGCAACGGCATGGTGTCGATGCTCTCTCGGATCTCGGCCATAACAGAGACCGCTGTCAGATCCGGCGGAATATCGGCGCCAACGGTCAGCGTCGCAACCCGATCACGGCGATGCACCAACGTGTTCTGAACTTCGGTTTCCACACCGTCGATCATCTGTTCCAACGGCACAACAGTCCCCGCCGAGCTGGAAAACACCATCTGATCCATCAGGTTATAGTCGCCGTCGCGTGGGCGTCGAATAATGATCGGGATCAATCGGTCGCGCTCACGGAACACACCCCCGACGATGCCGTCAGTCGAAAACAGCAACGTATCGGCAATGTCCTCGCGGCTGATGCCAGCCGTCTGCGCCCGGTCAGTGGCATAGGTCGGTTTCAACACCAGTTCCTGTTCGCGCCAATTGTTGCGCACATCCAGAACGTTGTCCGATGCGGCAACCAGCCGGTTGGCGGCTTCTTCTCCCAGTTGGCGCAGCACCTGCGGGTCCGGGCCGGAAAACCGCACCTGGATCGGATCGCCGCCTCCGGGGCCAAATACCAGGCGTTTGGTGCGGAATTCACCCTCGGGGAACCGTTCCTTGCCAAAGCGTTCCAGATCGGCCTGCAGCGCGGGAATGTCATCAATGGTTTCGGTGCGAATGATCAGATGGCCATAGCTGGGATTCGGCTTTTCCGCCGAATAGGTCAGCATAAAGCGGCTGGCCCCCTGCCCGACAAAGCTGGTCACGGACACCACGTCATCGCGGTCTGCCAGCCACGTCTCATACACACTCAGATGGGACGAGGTGGTGGCGATGGCGGTACCTTGTGGCAGCTTGTAGTGGACAAAGAACAATGGCGTGTTCGAGTTGGGAAAGAACTGTTGTTTCATCAGGCCAAAACCCGCGAAGCAGACAACCGTAACCGCCACCAGACCAATCACCACCAGCCAGCGCAGCTTCAGTGCCAGCCTCAGCATGGAACCATAAACGCGGAACAACAAACCGTCATAGCTGCCCGCATCCCCGCTTTTGCCCTGTTTAAAGAAGTAATGCCCCAACAATGGCGTTGCGGTCAGCGCCAGCACCCAACTGAGCAACAGCGAAATACCGATCACTGCAAACAACGAGAACAGGAATTCCCCGGTCGCATCCGGGCTGAGCCCGATCCCGGCAAAGGCCATGATCCCGATCACAGTGGCCCCAAGCAGCGGGATTTGGGTTTTCGAGGCGGCTTCGTCCGCGGCATCGCGCGAAGATTTTCCCCGCAGCATCGAAATCTGCATACCCTCGGCAACCACGATGGCGTTGTCCACCAACATCCCCATGGCAATGATCAGCGCGCCCAGCGAAATCCGTTCCATTTCGATGGAGAACAGGTTCATGAACATCAGCGTGCCGACCACGGTCAGCAACAGCGTTGCCCCCACCACGATGGAGGCCCGCCACCCCATGAAGATGGCGAGCACAGCAACCACGATGGCCACAGACATGGCCAGATTCACCAAAAAGTCGTTCGACGCCTGTTCCACCACCACATGCTGTTGGTAAATCGGTTCCAGTTCGACGCCATACGGGATCTGCGGCCCCAGTTCGGCCAGCTTGGCGTCAACGCGTTTGCCCACATTGACGATGTTTTCCGTCGCCAGGCCGGCAATCCCAAGGGTAAAGGCCTCGGTACCGTTGAACCGTACGATCAACGCGGGATCTTCCTTGCGGGCGCGATACACATCCGCCATGTCGATCACATTGATGACCTCGCCCTGGGCACCGACCGACAGACCGGCGATCTCGGACACGCTGTCAGAACCATCCGGAACCTGCAGGATCGTCTTGGCCGGACCGGCATCCAGCGCCCCGGCAGAACGTACCGAATTCGAAGTGGCAATGGCGTTGCCAATCGCGGACATCGGTACATTCTGATTGATCGAAATCGCCAGATCCGGCTCGACGAAAATCGCCTCTTCGGGCAGGCCAGAGACTTCGACATCGGCCACACCATCCACGGTCAGCAATTCGCGCCGCAAAAAAGTTGCCAGTTCGTGTTTTTCGGCGTCGGTATAACCATCGGACGTGACCGCGTAAAACAGGCCGAACACGTCACCAAAGCTGTCATTGACATAGGGCTGCCCGACACCATCCGGCAATCCGCGCGCAGCGTCACGGATACGGGCGCGCAGTTTGGTCCAGATTTCAGGTAGTTCGGTACCGTCATAGGTCGATTTCACCTCGACCTCGATCAGCGAACTGCCGGGGCGGTTGATCGAGGTGATCAGCTTGACCTCGCCCATTTTCTGGATCGCTGATTCCAGCGGTTCGGACACCTCCAATGCCACCTGTTCAGCGGTGGCTCCGGGGTATTGGGTCGCAATGACCACCTGTTTGATGGTAAAGGCCGGATCTTCGAGCCGCCCCAGCGACAAAAACCCCCATATGCCGCCAAACAGGGCGATCAGCATGATCAGCCATGTGATCAACGGCCGTTCAATGGATGCGCGTGCAATGTCCATGATCGCAGCCTCAGTTCGCAAAACCGGTAAAGCGGCGCACCGCTTGACCGTCTTTTAAGGCGTTGCCCCCCACCAGGACGATTTCCTGCCCGCCGGTCAAACCGCTCAGCACCTGAAAGGCACCCTTTTGGGTCGGCTGTATTTCGACAGACGTCCAGGTCACAGTGCCTTCGTCTGCGCCCATGGGGTCAAAGACCATCACGCCGATGTCACCGCTGGGCTTGGTGACCAAAGCGGTGGGTGGCAATGTGATTGCAGTTTGGTCGGTGTTGACCCGAACTGAAACGGTCGTCGACGACCCCGGATAGATCTCGAACCCGTCGGGCGGGGTCAGGGCGAATGTCACACGAAAGGTCTGACCGACATTGCTGGCTTCGGCGTCGAATTCCAGAATGCGCAACGGAAATTCTTCGTCCCGGCCCGGAAAGGTCGCGGCAATGTCGAACCCGCTGTCACCATCGGTACGCTGGAACAGGATTTCGGGTACGTCGACTTCGATGTGCAGTTCGGACATGTCGTGCAGACGCACAATGGGCGTGCCAGCCGATACCGTTGAATAGATCGCCACTTCGCGGCTCGAAACCAACCCGTCGAATGGCGCGTTCAGGGACGCATGTTTCAGGTCGTATTCGGCATTGCGCAGGGCAATGGCTGCCAGCGCGGCCTGGGTTTCGGCGTCATCTATCGAAACCTGGCTGACCGTGCCCTTGAGCCGGGTCAACCGTTCGACTGTGCGTTCGGCCTGTTCCAATTGCAGCCGGGCCTGGTCCAACTGCAACTGGAACTGCTCCAGATCCAGTTCGGCGATCAAATTGCCCCGGTTGACGATGAATCCTTCGGTCACCGGGAACAGGACCACCTGCCCCCCGACCTGAAAAGCCAGATCAACCGTATCCTTGGCCGCGACCTGACCGTAAAACTGGCGTTCCACCGCCATGCCGCCTTCTTGGGTGGTCATCAATTTGACCGGTTTCAACACCTCCTGCGCAAGGGCCGGATGGGCGGTGGTAATCAGGGGGATCATAAGCGCCAGAAAGGCAGTTCTCATTCGCATTTTGCGAGTCCTTCGGGAAAGCTGTTGCGCATAACATTGTCATGGATCTTGTCTGCCAGTTCGGCAAAGATCCGGGTTTCTTCCGGCGAAAGACCGGCGGTGGCGCGGAAGAGTTCCCCGGCCGTCTGTTCCATTTGGCGGCGGCGCTCCCATCCGGCTTCGGTCAGCTGCAACAGCCAGGCGCGCCGGTCTGCGGGATCGCGTTTGCGTTCGATGTATCCCAGGTTCTCCAGGCTATCGGCTGCGGCAGTGATCGCGGACGGCACCGTCAACATCAGCCGTGCCATCACCCCCATCCGGCGCGGTTCATCCAACCGGATGATCATGTGGCATTCCTGATCTGCCAGCGCCGGTTCGACATTGATGCTCTCGATGCCTTCATCGAGCTTCCAGTAAAGCGCGAACACCCCCATCATCGCCCGGATTTCAGGCGTCAGGGTTTTCAGCTCGTCATCGGATTCATCCAGGGCCATGCCAACGCTCCGCATAGGGTTGCGAGCTGATATACTTCTGAATTTGAACTATTCAATAGGCAAAGCAATGGTTTTTTGTGCACCCAGCGCGCACAATTGGGCAGCTGCGCACAGGCACAGCCGCGATCACAACCGCGATTTGGCTGACACAGTGTCGCCGCCCTATTGATTATCGGATCACAAAAACCGATTGCGTCGCGTGTCGGGCAATACGTGCGGCATTGGGGCCTATCAGATAGTCCTGCAATTGCGATTTATGGGCACCAACGACAATCGCATCGGCCCCGATGATTTCGGCTTCCTGGAGGACACGGTCGTAGATGGTGCCCTGATCCACCAGGAAATGCACCTCGGGCAGGTCGGCGAACCGGTCCTTGCCCCATGTCTCCAACGCGGTGCGCGCCTCGGTCAGGATTTTCTTGGAGTGTCCGGGCCCAAAGAACGACCCGACAATGGCCATGCCATAATCGGGTACCACGTTCATGACGTGTAGCGCGCTGCCGTCGGCTTGCGCCATCTGCATGGCCACTTCGGCGGGGCGTTCGGCCCCTTTGAAATCGTTGACGTCAACCGTCAGCAGGATTGTCTTGAACATCTTGTCCTCCCTCAAAAGGCGGGTTGCGTGGCGCGCGGACGCTGGATCAACACCAGCCCCGCAAGCAGCAACAGCGCCGGGATAAAGAACAGCTCCTTGGGCAAGCGATCATTTTCAACCTGCACCTGGGCAATGACCACCGGGCTGTCGCCGTAGAAATCATATTCGTTGCCCAAAGCTTCGAAATGCGGCGTGCCGGGGAAGGGTTCGTCCAAAAGCAGGGTGTCACCCTCTTCGATCACGCTGAGCCCCTGGTCCGACAATGCCGTCACTGCATCCCCCGCCACGGCGGGGATTACCACGGTGGTCGGACGGATCTTGCCCGTGTCAAAATCGGGTCCTTCGATCAACAGCCGAATGTTATTGCCGCTGGCCTGATCCGTCATCAGGCTCAAGGCCGCAGGCCCCGAAGATGAAGCGTATTTGTCCGACACCTGATCCAGGAAGAAATCCGGCCGAAACAGCATGAAGGCAATGACCAACAGCAGCGCGCTTTCCCATTTGCGGGATTTGGCGATGAAATACCCCTGGGTCGCAGCCGCGAACAACAGCATGGCAATCAGCGCAATGACAAACACCAGCACCGCCTTGAGCGGCCCCACGTCGATCAGCAAAAGGTCGGTGTTGAAGATGAACAGGAACGGCAACAGCGCCGTGCGGATGTCATAGCCAAAGCCCTGAATGCCGGTTTTGATCGGATCGCCGCGCGAAATTGCCGCCGCCGCATAGGCCGCAAGCCCCACAGGGGGCGTGTCATCCGCCAGAATGCCGAAATAGAACACGAACATATGCACCGCGATCAGCGGCACCACCAGGCCCGATTGCGCCCCGACCGTCACGATCACCGGCGCCATGAGCGAACTTACAACGATATAGTTCGCCGTGGTCGGCAGCCCCATGCCCAGCACCAGGCTCAGCACCGCCACCAGGAACAGCAGGATCATCAGGTTGCCACCCGAAATCACCTCGATCACCTGACCGATCACCTGATGGGCCCCGGTCAGGCTGATGGTTCCGACGATGATACCCGCAGCCCCGGTGGCAACGCCGATACCGATCATGTTGCGCGCGCCCATGATCAGACCCTGAACAAAGTCGCCCCAACCGGCGCGGCCCTCGCCACCGATATCGCCACCGCGAAAGAACGCCTTGAGCGGGCGATGGGTCAGCGCAATGATGATCATGAAAATGGTAGCCCAAAACGCCGACAGCGCCGGCGACAGCCGGTCCAGGCTTTCGGTGCGCACCATCAGATTCCATACCAGAATGAAAATCGGCAGCGCGTAATAGGCCCCACCAATCAGCGTCGGCGTCAGGCGTGGCGCATGGGGGACGGGCGCGTTGGGATCATCCACCGCAATATCCGGGTACCGCGCGGCCACGGCCACCAGAAACACATAGAGCACCGCAACAATGGCCACGGCGGCATAGACCGTTTCGCCCATCATCGGCTCCAGCAGCATCCGCACGCCAACCATCAGAAACGTCGCCACACCCAGAAAGATGAAGCCGGAAAGGAACAGGATCAGGATCATCAGAACGCCGATCTTGCGGCCATCCTTCTTCAACCCTTCCAGACCCATTTTCAGGCTTTCCAGATGCACGATATAGAGCAGCGCAATATAGGAGATCACCGCCGGGAGAAACGCGTGTTTGACCACGTCGATGTAGGGAATATTGACGTATTCCACCATCAGGAAGGCCGCGGCCCCCATCACTGGTGGCGTCAGCTGACCATTGGTCGAACTGGCGACTTCGACCGCGCCGGCCTTTTCCGCCGGAAAGCCAATGCGCTTCATCAGCGGGATGGTAAAAGTGCCGGTGGTCACCGTGTTGGCAATCGAGCTGCCCGAAATCATCCCGGTCATCATCGAAGACAGGACAGACGCCTTGGCCGGGCCACCGCGCAGCGCGCCCAGCAGCGCAATCGCCACCTTGATGAACCAATTGCCCCCGCCCGCACGGTCCAGCAATGCACCAAAGAGAACGAACAGGAAAATCATCGTCGTGGACACGCCCAAGGCAACGCCGAACACGCCTTCGGTCTGCATCCAATAGTGCCCCAATGCCTTAGTCAAAGAGGAACCGCCGTAGTTGGTGATATTGCGGATCCATTCGCTTTCACCGCCAAAGAAGGCCAGCAGCAAGAACGCCGAGGCAATACAGACCAACGGCAGCCCAAGCGAACGGTAGACACAAATCAGCAGCACGATCAGACCGATCGCGCTCATCACGACATCAGATGTGCTCCACAACCCTGGCCGGTCTGCAATCTGGTAGCGAAAGAAAATCAGGTAGAGACAGGCGCTGACCCCGAGGATCAGCAAAGCCCAGTCATACAGCGGAATCCGGTCCTTGGGTGAATTCTTGAACAGGGGAAAGGCCATTGTCGCCAACGTGATGGCAAAGGCCAGGTGCACGAACCGTGCCTGCGCCACGATATTGGCAAAGTCGGAAAATCCGGTGGCCAGCGCCAGAACCCCCGGCAGTTTGGAGGCGATATACAGCTGAAACAGAGACCACAGGATACAGATCGCAATGATCGCCCGCCCCTGAATGCCGGATGGATTGCGTGCACCGGTGTCCGCTTCGGCCACCATGGCGTCGGCTGTGGCGGTGCCATCTGTCTGATGATCTTGTGCCATATCACTCCCCTATGTTCTTTTTGGATGCGCCCCTCGTTTGGTGGGGGCGCATCGCATCATTCAAACACCCGTTGGGAAAAGGTTACTTCAGACCCAATTCCATATAGGCTTTTTCGGCCCCGGGATGCAGCGGTGCGCTCAGGCCGTCGCTGACCATTTCTTCGGCTTTCAGATTGGCGAACGCCGGGTGCAGCTTGCGGAAGTCTTCGATGTTTTCCATCACCGATTTGGCAACCACATAGACAACGTCATCCGACACAGCGGCCGACGTCACGAATGTTGCGCCCACACCAAAGGTGGTGGTGTCGCCATCGGTGCCCTTGTACATGCCGCCGGGAATGACCGCCGTGCGGTAGAACGGATTGTCGGCAACCAGCTTGTCGATCTCGGGGCCGCTGACCGACACCAGTGTTGCGTCACAGGTGGTGGTGGCTTCCTTGATCGCGGCGGCGGGGTGACCGATGGTATAAATCATCGCGTCAATATTGCCATCACACAGCTGTTTGGCCATTTCTGACCCTTTGTATTCGGTTGCCAGCGCCAGATCACCCATACCGATGCCAAAGGCGTCCATCACCACTTCCATGGTTGCGCGCTGACCGGATCCGGGATTGCCCACATTGACCCGCTTGCCTTTGAGATCGCCAAAGCCTGCGATGCCGCTGTCGGAGCGCACGATCAGCGTAAAGGGTTCCGGGTGGACCGAGAACACGGCGCGCACATCCGGGAACGGGTTGTCCTTGAATTTGGAAGTGCCGTGATAGGCATGGTACTGCCAATCGGACTGGGCAACGCCAAATTCCAGCTCTCCGGCCTTGATGGTGTTGATATTGTAAACCGACCCGCCGGTGGACTCCACGGCGCAGCGAATGCCATGTTCCTTGCGGCTTTTGTTCACCAGACGGCAGATCGCGCCACCTGTGGGATAATAGACCCCGGTGACACCGCCGGTGCCAATGGAAATGAACTCTTGCGCAGTGGCTGCACCCGAGAATGTCATGGATGCGATCAATGCCGCACCTGCCAATTTAAGTTTCGAAATCATCTGTACTCCCCTTTTCTAGTATAGCGATGATCATATTTCGGTCGGCGTTTCGTGTCCGATCACCCGATCTCTGCGCGGGCCTTGGGTTGGATCCCAAAGTCCCGGAGCACCGGGTGCATACCTGCAAGCATATGCCGCCATATTCTGGACCAGCTGCCTTTCCTTTCGGTTCAGTGCCAAGACCTTGGACGGAGCCAACCATGAAGGCCCACAGGCGTAACGGAGAAAAAAATCAAACTCTCGTCACCAGAGCCGTTTTGCTCAAAACTGCCCCACACCCAAATTCGGCTTGCATCGCTCACCGCGACCGGCACCAAACGTGAGAACCCTCACGATAGCACATCATCCCGGTATGCGGTGACTGACTTGCATCACCTCGTCCACGAATCCTCCGATCGCAGTCAAAGGATTTCACTTGGTGTGCCATGCGTCAACATCAGGCTCCGTAACGTCACCCTGGCGAAATCCGTTTCGGATCAATGTTTTCAACGATCCTGTTCACCAAACAATGCCCGGTGGGCCGAGCGCAAAGACAGACGCCGCCCCCTGAGGGACGGCGTCATTTTCATCACCCGACGGGACAATCTACAATGGTCGGCTCTATTTTGCAGGTGCCTCCATCGCGGCCCGAACACCATCCTGCAGGATATCGAACATCTGGTTGATTTGCGTTTTTGTTATGATGAGGGGGGGAGAAAAGACGCACATGTTTATGATAGGTCGCAGGATCAGGCCGTTTTTCTGGCAATGTGCATCGATAATGGTTCCGAGTTGATAGTCGTTTTCCAGGGATGTTTTGTCACCCATTTTGCATTCGACACATCCCATCAGGCCCATTCCGCGTGTATCGGCGACGATGTCCAGCTCAGACAGCGCGTGCAGTCGTTCCTGGAACAGCGGTGTGACCTCACGCACATGATCCAGGATGCCTTCGGATTCGATGATTTCGATATTCTTCAGCGCGGCCGCGGCGCTGACCGGATGGCCCGAATAGGTAAACCCGTTCGAAAATGTCGCCCCCTGCGCGGCGGCACCGGATACCTCGTCAATCAGCCGATCCGAGATAATGCAGCCCCCCATTGGCACATAGCCTGATGTCATGCCCTTGGCGCAGGTGATGATGTCGGGGGTGATGCCGAACACCTCCTCGGAGGCGAACCAATGTCCCAAACGGCCAAAGCCGGTGACGACCTCGTCGGAGATGTACAAAACATCGTGGCGGCGACAGATTTCGAGGCAGCGTTTGTGATAGCCCGGCGGCGGTACGATCACCCCACCAGAGGCCAGAATGGGTTCTGCGATAAAGGCCGCAACCTTCTCTGCGCCCAGGTGCAGGATCGCCTGTTCCAGATCCTGCACCTTCTGGTCCAGAAAATCCTCCATGCTGGTGCCTTCGTCCCGGTGCAGCGGGTTCACATCCGGCAGGAAATGCGCCAGCCCCTCAGCCTTGTCCAGCCACAGCCGGTCACGCTCCTTGCCGCTGACGCTGGCCGCCAGATAGGTAGAGCCATGATAGGCTTTGTGCCTGGAGATCACGATCTTCTTTTCCGGGTGTCCCAACAGGTTATTGCGGAATTGAATGAACCGCAGCGCGCTATCGACCGCCGTGGACCCGCCGGTGGTAAAGAACACATGGTTCAGATCCCCCGGCGTACGGGCGGCAATTTCACGGGCCAAACGCGCAGCGGTCGAATGGGCATTGTTGAACGGCGAAAAATAGGCCATCTGACGGGCCTGATCGGCCATGGCATCGGCCATGTCATCGCGCCCATAGCCAATCTGGACACACCACATGCCCCCCGGCCCGTCGATCAGACGATCGCCTTTTTCGGTGACCACATAGACGCCTTCGCCCCCTTCAACAAAGGTACGCTCGTTGTGACCAATCGCCTCCATCCCCTCCCAGGGGTGGACAAAATTCTCATTGTCCCAGCGGTTCATCGTGGCGTGATCATTGTATTTCAGCATGTCATACCCCCATCAGACGACATTGGCGCGTGGGGCCGGACGGGTCATGGTGTCGGCCTCAAAAACGATGTCGAATTCGCTGCGCACCTGGGCATCTGCGGCCCCAAAATAATTCGGGAAATGGCTGTTCAGGATGGCGTCGGATTTGACCCTGGCCCGCTCCAGCAGGTCGGTCTTGCCTTCGGTTTCCCAGGTGTCCGTGCGTTCGCGGTCCATCAGCTTGGGATAGACATATTCGTTGTTCATATAAGACAACGTATGCGGATTGCCCAGGAAATGCCCCGGATCGATCGCGCAAGTGTGGATGACGTCAACGGCCAGGGTCTCGTCCGACACTTCGATGCCGCGCAGAGTGCGCAGGATCATGCCGCCTGCTTCATCATCAATCACCATGCTCTCGAAACTGCACCCCATAAGGGATCCGATCATGCCGCCAAATTCGCACAGTCGATTGGCCCCGGCATGGGCCGCAAGCGTAAAGGTCAGCGCCTTTTCCAACCCGTATTGCGCATCCGGGATCTTGGCATCGGTCATGCCCGCGCCCACCGACGTGGGCAGGTTATAGAAATTGCCCATCTGAACCGCGGCTGCGCCGATCAGCGCCTGTTCTCCGCCACCGCCGGTGAAGGATCCGCTGCGCAGGTCGGTGATGAAGGGCCAGGCCGCAAAACATACCGGGCACCCCGGATTGATCAGATTCACAATCGCCACACAGGCCAGGGTTTCGGCAACGGCCTGCGCCAACGTCCCGGCCAAAGTCGCGGGGGCTGTAGCCCCGGCCTGCGGCGGGACGGCCAGATCGACGGTCAGCCCCAATTTGGCCGTGTCGATCATCAATTCCAGGTTTTCGCGACCAAAACGCAGCGGCGACACCACAGGGCAACCGCCAAAGATCACCGAAGGTTTCTTTAAAAAGCTCCCTTCGCCACCCGAGGCCAGATCGAACATGCGGATCGCATGGGGCAGATGGCTGCGATCGCGGAAGGTCAGACAGGCGGGTTTCTGACTGCCCGCAAGAATGGAATAGGTGACATTCATGTCATGGGCCAGATCGCCCGTCACATCGGTGGCCAATACCGTGTCACCCAGCATGTGGATGTTTTCCAGCTGATCGACCAGCCGGGTAAAATCATAAACGTCCCGCAGGGTTGATGGGCGATAGGATTTGGTCTCGGCGTCAAAGGTGGTAACCGCCGTGCCCGAGTTCGAGAAATAGACGCTTTGCGCGGTGCAATGCATGTCGTCTTTGCCAGCGCGCTCGCCCCGCGCATGGACATAAAATTCGCGCGCCGCCCCAGCCAGCAGATCCTCCATCAAGGCGCGGGGGAAACACAGCCGGTTATGCGCATTCAGCACGGCCCCCTTTGGCAGCACCAGATCCAGCAGCTCGGGCGTGTGATCGGACAGGCCGGTTCGGTCCAGAATGGTCAGCGCCGCATTGTGGATGCGCTCCATGTCGGCATCCGACAAGGGCTTGTAGCGCCCCCCGCTCAACCCGGCGCGCACCGCTTCGTTGCCGGTGGTTTCGGACTGGGTCACAAGGCGGGCCTGACGCCCTCCGCTGCGGCGGCTGGGGCGTCTTGCGGACATGTTGGGCATTAGATTTCCCCTTCTTCAAGGTCGATGATTTCACGGCGGAACCAGTCGCGGTCCACCTCTGTGTCTGAGCGTTCAAAATTCCTGGCAGCCATATGTCCGCTGTATGTCGCGTCTGCGATGAGCGCCGGGGCGGCGGCGTCCCCGATGAGCTGGAGAGTTTTGAGCCCCTTGGTTTGCAAACCGGTGTAAAGCGCCGTTTCGCGGGTGCGTTCGGTGACCAGCACCGCAGACCCGCAGGGAAACTGGGTGGGACGGCTGGTAAAACTGCAGACACTCTGCACCGTGGCCGCGTCCACCCCGGCCAGGATCTGATTACAGCGGATGTCCACCCCCAGCTCGATCAGGCGGGTCTGGATGCGGTGCTGTTCCAGGGTCAGCCCGGTAAAGGACGACACCAGCGGTTCGGGGGTGACAAAGGTCACCGCATGCCCGGCCACGGCCAGCTGTTCGGCGATCACCCCGGCGATATAGGCGTGATCATCATCATAAATCACCACCGGCCCATCGGGCGGCCGGATCCCGGCCATGATGTCATCCGGGGTCAGGATCACCGCGTCCGGTGCAATCGTGGGACGCGCGCGCAGCGTGTTGCGCCCGACACCATCGGCGCGCCACTGGGCCCCGGTGGCGACAAAGACATTGGGAATACCCAACTCCAGCACCTGGGCGGCATCAAGGCGGCTGTCCGTATAGATCTGCACATTGGCGCGTTGGCGCAGGTCGTGCAGACGGTAATCGGCCACCCGGATCCAGGCCCCCAGGCCAGGCAGCCGGCTTTCGCACAGCACCCGCCCGCCCAGCTCGGCGCGCGCTTCGGCCAGGGTCACCTGATAGCCGCGCCGGGCCAGTTGCATGGCACATTCCAACCCCGCAGGACCGGCCCCGATCACCAGCGCATCCTCCTCCTCGCCCTTGGCAGCGATCTGTTCAGGATGCCAGCCGCGGCGCCATTCCTCGCCCATGGTTGGGTTCTGGGTACAGCGGATCGGAACCCCGGCGCTGTCGGCAGCAACACAGATGTTGCACCCGATGCATTCGCGGATCTCGTCCACTCGACCCTGTTCGATCTTGGTCGGTAGGAAGGGATCGGCAATCGACGGGCGCGCGGCACCGATAAAATCGACAATCCCCTTGCGCACCATCGACGCCATCATGTCAGGTGACGTCAGCCGCCCGACCCCGACCACTGGTTTGGAAGTCACGGATTTCACGAACGAGATATAATCGTTCTGATACCCATCGAGCGGCTGGAACCGTGTGGTGGCGGAATCATTGGCCCAACTCGTCACATTCACGTCCCACAGATCCGGCAGCTCTGCCAGCATCTCGACCACGGCGCGCCCCTCTTCGGCGGCCTGCATGCCATCCGCGCCCAGCATTTCATCGACAGCAAACCGGAATGCCACCGCACAGGTGTCACCCACCGCGTCATGGGTCTCTTCCAACAGCTCGCGGGTCAGACGCAGCCGGTTTTCCAGGGATCCGCCATATTCATCCGAGCGATCGTTCATATGCGGTTTCAAAAAGTGATGCGCCAACGTCATGTCATGCCCAGCATAGACATACACAATGTCAAACCCCGCCTCGCGTGCCCGCAGCGCCGCCGCCCGATGCCAGCGGCGCAGATCGCGAATGTCGGATTTGTCCATGGCACGGGCCTGTTTGGGATAAACCAGCTCCAGCGACATGTCCGAGGGGGCCAACACCGGAGCCCGGCTCAGCAGGTTCTGGGCGTGGCTGCCATTATGGGCCAGCTCAATGGCGGCCAGCGACCCTTTGGCGTGCACGCCTTCGGTCATCAGCCGCAACGCCGGAATGTCGCGGGCATCCCACAGCCGATTTTCCGCATAAGGCGACAGATCCGAGGTCGGGTGGATCTCGGTCTCCTGATTGCAGACCACAGCCCAGCCACCTTCGGCCTTCATCGCCCGCATTGCCGCCTCTGCCCGGGGGCGCAGATGGCCCATGCCATTGCAATGAGGCACCTGAAAGAAACGGTTGCGCGCGGTCACCGGACCGATCTGCACCGGTTCAAAAAGCACAGAATATGGGTTCGCCTCTGACATGAGAACGCCTTTTTGTCGGGTGATTGTCGGGGACCCCATATGGAGCCCCCGGTGTTGGGGGTGTTTAGAAGCCGGCCTTGATGCGCTCGAATTCCTTGAGCATCTTGGCTTCAAGCTCGGGTGTGACCGCGTCAAAGAACAAGCTGCCTTCAAAGAAGGATTTGGGGTCGTCAAACCCGTATTGCGCAATCAGGTCCTGATCCGAGATACCAAAGGCCTCGGCATTGGCATGCGGATAGCCCCAGCTTTCGATGATGTATTTGCCGCTGGCCGCATCCGAGAGCGCGTTCAGGTGATCATAGATCTGATCCACCGGCGTGGTTGACGATTTCAGGTGCACATAGCCGCAAACCCAGGTGGCAATGCCCTTGTCGATGTCGCGCATCATCTTGGCCGGGGTTTCATTCCAGATCAGGTTCAGCTCGGACTGGTTCCAGGCCCAGCCCATCTCCAGCTCACCTGACGCCATCGCCTGGTCCATCTGCCCTGCATCCGACCAGTAGAACCGCACATTGGGATGGATCGAACGCAGGAAGTCAGAGGCCTGTTGGAACTGTTCATCGCTGAGGCTGGTGTAATCAGCGCTGTTGCCCGTCGCCAGGGATGCCAACGCATAGGCCGACGAGGCCGCGTCCGGGATCGAGATCTTGCCCTGATAGGCCGGATCAGCCAACAGCTGCAGTGCGATCTGTTCATCCGTGATCTTGTCCGTGCGATAAATCAGACCGGTGTTGCCCCATTCAAACGGCAGCATGTACAGCTTGCCATCCAGCATGATGCCATCGACATCCTTGATTTCAGGCAGCATCGCGTCCCAATTGCTCAGCTTTGCGGGATCCAGCGGCTGGATCAGATCAGCTGCCACCCATTTGCGGACCGCATCCGAACAGGGATGCGCCAGATCCGCCGCAAACCCGGACTGAAGCTTGGTGAACGCCTCTTCCTGACTGCCAAAGAACGTATAAGACGGGGCCGCGCCGTATTTCTCCATATAGGCCCCAAAAAACCCCTGATCCTCGTAGCCGGACCAGTCAAACACCGTCAGCGCCGATCCATCGGCCAAGGCCGTGTTGGCGGTCAGAACGGCCGAAATGGCCAGTGACCCGAATGTTGTAAATTTCATCTGTATTCTCCCTGAGTGATTATTGGTTGCGGTCCTGATCGGCCCCCGGATCAGGCCCCAGATCAATCACCGAGGCGCTTTGCACCCCCAGCCAGACCTGATCGCCGGGCCTGTGATCGACAGTGTGGAAGTAATTCGGAACCGAGGCCGCAATCGGCCTGTCGATGCCCGCCACCTGCACATGGTAGTGAACATTCTCTCCGTAAAAGGCGACATCGCGGATGGTGCCCTGCACGGTGGCGTCATAACCGTCGGGCCGAGTGCCCGAGATCTCCAACTGTTCGGGGCGGATCCCGACCGAGATCACCCGCCCGCCCGGGCGGACATTGGGATTGCGATCAATGGGCAACAGACCAAAACATGGGGTTGTCACGGTGATCCGATCCCCGTGGTCGTCGGTGATTTCAGCGGGCAAGAAATTCATCTCACCAATGAAACTGGCCACCTCGCGGGTGCCGGGTTTGGCATAAAGCGTCTGGGGTGCATCAACCTGTACCAACTCGCCGTTGAACATCACCCCGATGCGATCGGACATGGTCATCGCCTCGTATTGGTCATGAGTGACCATGACGAATGTGATGCCCAGGCTTTGCTGCAGATGACGCATCTCGAACTGCATCTGCTCGCGCAGCTTCTTGTCCAGCGCAGACAGCGGTTCATCCAGCAACAGCACCTTGGGCCGCATCACCAGCGCGCGCGCCAAAGCCACCCGCTGGCGCTGACCACCCGACAATTCGGTGGCACCGCGGGTTTGCAAGCCGCCCAGCTCGACCATCTCCAACGCCTCGCTGACGCGGGCCTCAATCTCGGATTTGGCAATCCCGCGCCCGCGCAGACCATAGGCCACATTGTTACCCACGTTCAGATGCGGAAAGATCGCATAGCTCTGGAACACCATGTTGGTGGGCCGCTTGTTGGCCGCAATCCCATCCATGTCCTGACCGTCAATCAGAACCTGACCCGCTGTCGGGTCCTGGAACCCCGCGATCATCCGCAACACCGTGGTCTTGCCACAGCCCGAGGGGCCCAACAGCGAGAAGAATTCACCTTCGCGCAGGTTCAGAGACAGATCCGATACCGCCTGGAAGGTGCCGAACCGTTTCTGCAGGCCCTTGATTTCGATAATGTTCTTCTGGTGCACGGGCGGCCTCATGATGCTGTGGATCGGGCAGATCTGGTCGAGCGGGAACGGAAGTATTCGGCCACCACCAACAGCAGCACCGAGGCCAGCAGCAGCAGCGACCCCAAGGCCAGCGTATTGGGCAACTTGGCCGGAAAGCGGATCTGGCTCCAGATATAGACCGGCAGCGTCGGCTGGTTGCCGGACAGAAAAAACGCCAGAACAAATTCATCAAAGCTGACCGTGAAGGTGACCAGAAAACTGGCGACAATCCCCGGAGCCACAATGGGCAACGTCACCCGGCGAAAGGTCTCGACCACACCACATCCCAGATCGTATGACGCCTCCTCGAACGAGACATCAAAATCGTCAAACGCCGATTTCAGGATCGACACGGAAAACGGTAGCGCCAAAAACGTATGCCCCAGCATCACAGCGGTCAGCGACGGCTTCAGCCCCATCGAGATGAACAGAACCAGCATCGAAGACGCCACGATGATCCCCGGAATGACCAGCGGCAACATCACCAGCGCCTCCGACGCCTCCTTGCCCCGGAACCGGTAACGCACATAAGCCCGCGCCGCGAACAACCCCATCGAGGTGGCCATCAACGCCGTAACCATCCCCACCAGCAGGCTGTTGAGCAACGCCTGGATCAGCGTCTCCTGCCCGCCCAGCTGGCGGTACCATTCCAGCGTCCAGCCCTTGATCGGAAAGGCCACGATGGTGCCGTCATTGAACGAAAACAGCGGCAGAAACAGCACCGGCAGGTACAGAAACGCCAGATAGGCCACCGCATAGATCGTCAGCGCATTGAACCGCTTCATTTGATGCGTCTCCCCAATCCGGTTGCCGACAACACAAACAGAACCGCCACAAACCCCACCGCCAGCATCGCAAGCAACGACAACGTCGCACCCAGCGGCCAATTGTTCGCCGCGCCGAATTGAACCTGGATCAGATTGGCAATCATCTTGCCGTCCGAGCCCCCCACCAGCGACGGCGTCACATAATCGCCCACCGTCGGGATAAAGATGATCAGACAGGCGGCAATGATGCCCGGAATGGTCAACGGCAGCGTCACCCGCCAGAACCGCTCGGCTGTGCTGGACCCCAGGTCCCGCGCCGCCTCCAGCAGCGAGGGATCTATTTTTTGCAACGACACATAAATCGGCAGGATCGCAAACGGTGCCCAGGCATGGGCCAGCGTCAGCACCACCGCAAATTCATTGTACAGCAGAAACGTCAGCGGCGTGTCGATCACACCCAACCCCAACAGCGCCGAGTTCAACACGCCGTTGAACCCCAGGATCAGCTTCCAGGCAAACACCCGCAGCAGATAGCTCGACCAGAACGGAATGGTGATCAATAGCAACCACAACGTCTGACGCCGCGCCCGCAACGCAATGAAATAGGCAATCGGATAGGCCAGCGCCACCGTCACAATCGTCACGGCCCCCGCAATCAGGATCGACCGGATCATCAGATGACGCACCAGTGGATCATGCAACGCCTCGACGTAGTTGGCCAGCGTCACCGTCCTGTCAATCGACACATATGTCTGCGTCCACAGCGAATAGGCCACCAGAATGACCAAAGGCGCCGCAACCAGGAACCCGACGTAGACCGTCGCAGGCGCGCTCAGCGCCACTCCCCGTCCCGTTTCGCTTCGCAGATTGAACACTTCGCCCTCCCGGTCGGGGTCTACCAAAATCACACCCACTAATGGACGATCGTTCATTAAGTATTGCCCGCATGCCGCGTTTCTGTCAATCTCGCAGACAGATAATCTCGCCGCTCAACCCATTTGAGGATCTCACGACCTTGAAAACGAACACAAAAAAATCCGACAGCTCAGATCAAAAACGCACCGCGCGAAGGAATCCAAAGGCCAGCAAGGAAACTCTCATCCGCGCAACTCTCGACACAATCGCTGAAATCGGAATCACAGACACAACAGTCTCCAAAATCATTCAAAAGGCAGAGCTGTCGCGCGGCATGATCCATCTGCATTTTGGTGGCAAAGACCAATTGCTGGTTGCGGCAGTTCATTCCACAAGCATCGAATACTATCAGGAAGTCGACCGGCGGGTTGCCATGGCCGGGAACAATCCGGCCGATATCGTCATGGCCGTGATCGAGGCAGATCTGAGCGAAACCCTGCTCAATGAGCGGTCGGTCCGGATCTGGCACGCCTTTCGGGGGGTCGCCAGAACAAACCCGGAAATCGCACGCTACAGCAGCACCCGGGATCGCCGCCTGCGCGACATGATCCGGGGCGCATTCGACACATTGGCCGAAGGTGGCGATCCCGACGAGGCAAGAGTTCTGGCCCGTGATGCGACATCGGGAACCCTGGCGCTGTTGGAAGGCATGTGGGTGGACTTCATGTCCAACACCGACGATTTTTCCCGCCCGGTCGCCGTTTCAATCGTGTGCAGATTTCTGGCCGGGCTATTTCCGTCCCATTTTGAGAACAGGCGTCAGCCCGAAACACCCTGACGCCCGCTGTCAGGTGCGGTGGCACGCCTGGTTTTTCTGTGGTGCAAACCCGCCATGTTCCCCCCTGCTATCGATTATTGAGTTTGCACGGGCAAACACATCACTTGGGCCAGGGCCTCCGCCCTGAACCGATGGCCTACATTCTGCGAGCGACATGAAATTGCCTACGGATGCCGCTCCCGGACCATGGGCGATCCGGGAGCCTGATAATTTTGGTTTCAGGATTGCAACGGAGAAGCTGTATGAAAATCGCCCGCATCGAAGTTTACTCGGTGACTTTGCCCTATGCTGGCGGCACCTACCGCCTGTCAGGGGGGCGCAGTTTCACAGCCTTTGCGGCCGTGTTTACCCGGGTCATGACCGAATGCGGACTGGAAGGATGGGGCGAAAGCACGCCGTTTGGGTCGACCTATATCGCGGCCCATGCTGGCGGTGTCAAAGCTGGCCTGGCCGAACTGGCTCCGGCGCTGATCGGGATGGATCCGCGCCACCATGACCGGATCTATGACGCGATGGACGCCGCCCTGGTTGGTCATGCCCATGCCAAAACCCCATTGGATGTCGCCTGTTGGGACATCGCGGGCAAGGCCGCTGGATTGCCCGTCTGTGACTTGTTGGGAGGGCGTGTGCCGGGGGCAGTGCCGCTAATCTCCTCGATCGGCTCTGACGATCCACAGGCGATGCGCGAAAATGTGGCCAGCCACCGTGAACTGGGGTTCCTTGGCCATTCCGTCAAGGTCGGGTCAGCCGAAGCTGAAGGTGGCCCGATGCTGGACGCCGAGCGGGTACAGGCGTGCCTGGCTGACCGTCGCCCCGGTGAGTGGTTTCTCGTTGATGCCAATGGCGGGATGAGCCCGGAACAGGCGTTGCGGTTCCTAGCATTGCTACCAAAGGGTTTGGATTTCACATTCGAGGCCCCCTGCGCCAGCTGGCGCGAAACCCTGAGTTTACGCAAACGCTGTCATGTGCCTTTGCTGCTGGATGAACTGGTGCAGTCCGACGCCGACATCGCCCAAGCAGTGGCCAGCGATGCTTGTGATGGGGTCGGGCTCAAGATCTCGAAACAGGGCGGGCTGACCCCCACCCGGCGTCAGCGTGACATGGCGCGGGCCGCTGGGTTGGTCATGTCGGTGCAGGATACCACCGGATCCGACATCGCCTTTGCCGCGGTGCTGCATATGGCGCAATCGACGCCCCGCCACGTGCTGCGCTGTGCGCTGGACACCCGGTCGATGGTTTCACTGACCACCGCTGCATTTGACGCCCCGGTCCAGGGCGGCGGTGCCCAGGCCCCCGCCATACCGGGATTGGGCGTTATGCCCGATATGTCGATCATGGGGGCCCCCATTGCAATTTACGAGGACACGCCATGAAGATCACACGCATCACCGTCTATCAGATTGAACTGCCACTCAACGAACCGTACTGGCTCTCGGGGGGACGATTGAAATTCGAACGCCTCGATAGCACATTCGTGCGCATAGATACCGACGCTGGGTTGACGGGCTGGGGCGAAGGATGCCCCTGGGGCCATACCTATCTGCCCGCCCACGGCCCCGGCATCCGCGCCGGGATCGAAACGCTCGCGCCGTTTCTGATAGGCGAAGACCCCCGCAGCCTGGACCATATCAACCGGGTGATGGACCTGCAGTTGCCCGGACATCCCTATGTGAAATCCCCGCTCGACATGGCGTGCTGGGATATTGCCGGACAGGCCGCTGGGATGCCGCTTTGGCAAATGTGGGGCGGTGCCGAGGCGGCGCAAGTGTTGGTCAACTCGTCCATTTCGACCGGCACGCCGGACGATATGCTGGCGCGGATCGAAACGGCGGCGGCAAAGGGCTATACCGTGCATTCAGCCAAGGTGGGCGGCACCGATATCGGATTGGACATAGATCGGATCGAGGCAATTTCAGGTGGGCTGCCCAAAGGGCACAAGGTGACCTTTGACGTGAACCGCGCCTGGCAACCCGGCGTGGCGGTGCAGGTGCTGAATTCGGTCAGCGCCCGTGATTGGGTGGAACAGCCCTGTGAAACACTGGACCAATGCGCGCATGTGGCAGCGCGTGTCTCCAACCCGATCATGCTGGACGAATGCATGCATACGTTCATCGATCATCTCGATGCCTGGAAACTGCGCGCCTGCGAAGGGGTCAAGGTCAAACCGAACCGTGTCGGTGGGCTGACCCGCGCCCGCCAGATCCGCGACTTTGGTGTTTCAGTCGGCTGGCAGATGCATGTCGAAGATCTGGGCGGTTCGGCATTGGCGGATACGGCAGCCATTCACCTGGCCGCATCGACACCCGACGCCAATCGGCTGGCCAGCTGGTTGTGCCATTACCACCTGTCGGTCGACCCGGTTCCCGGCCAGGGTGCGCGCAACGATCATGGCGTCGCGACCCCGCCCAGCACGCCGGGGTTGGGCGTCACCCCCGACCCCGAACTGCTGGGCCCGCCGGTAGCCACCTATGAGTGACCTGTCATTGCCCACGCAGCTGCTGCACAACCTGACCACCCTCGCCCGTCATCACGTCGGGAAGCTGGACTGGTTCGCCGATCGCATGCAGGACCTGCCCCGGATCGCTACCCAACCGCACGCCTTGCCCGTATGCCGTCTATTACCAGCGAGCGCCGGCGCAGCTTCGGACCAGACACGGGACACCGTGGCGGCGCTGATCTCCGCCGCCCCCGGGCTTTGCTGGCAACAAAGCTATAGCGAAGCAGACGGATTTTCCCGCGACTGGCTGGACAATTATGGCTGGGTCAATCTGGTTTCTCCCGAAGGGATGTTCCATTCCGACACGATCCGGGTGTCGATCGGATATTGGGGTGCGGGTCAGCATTATGATGAACATTCCCATGCACCCGAAGAATTCTATCTGATCCTTGCCGGTCGCGCCCGATTTCATTCCAAAGGCCGTGGTTCTGTGGATGCAGGTCCTGGTGACATCATTCATCACCTTCCTCACCAGAAGCACGCCATCGACATGGTGCCCGGCCCGCTGTTGGCAGCCGCCTTTTGGCGGGGCACAGACCTGTTGCGAAAATCGGATCTGGGTACTCGTTGAGACAGCCCTGCTGGCAAGGCGCATTTTTGGCTTTGCCAGCCCTTGGCCGGATTTTCCCGGACACGCCAGCAACCGCGCACATGCGGCCACTGGCCCCTAAAGATCCAGCGCCAGCTTGCGCCCGTCATGAAACGCCAGCGCGGCGTTGCGCGGCGCATGGGCGTCGCCGATCAACCGGGCCGAAATCCCTAATTCGGCCAGCGCCGGGCGCAAGTCGCAATTGGCGCGATTCACCGTCGATAGCACCAGCGAGTCCGCCGCCATATGCTCCTGCGCGCCTGTGAGCAGCGATTGCAACACTGCCCCCGCATCGCCCCATCGCATCACCACGGTTTCCGGGCGGAACACGACCCCCAGACCGGCCAGCGTCTGACGCAGCGGAAAGTCGGCAGAGGGGCGCTGTAGCTCTTTGCCCACCAAGCCGTCCGGCGTGACAATGGTGACCCGATGCCCTGCCTCGGCCAAGGCCCAGGCTGTCCCGCAGCCTTTCCAATGCCCCCCCTCGTCCAGCACGATAACACGATCTCCCAATCGGGCGGCCCGCCCCATCACATCGGCGACGGACCAGACATTGCCGTCCAACCCCGGCAGTTCCCGCAGGTGCGGCAACGCCTTTTGGAACCCCGCCTCATCCGGCAACGAACCGGTCGCCAGGACCACCTCGTCCATCTTCAGCGCCGCGATGTCGTCAGCTTCCAGATAGGTGTTGCACCGCACATCCACGCCCAGACGTGCCAATTGCCGGTCATACCACGCCAACAGGTCCAGGATCTGCGCGCGCCGCGGTTGTTCGCCGGCCAGTCGAAATTGCCCACCTATCTGTGGCCCGGCCTCGACCAGAACCACGCGATGGCCCCGTTCGGCTGCCACCCGAGCGGCCTCTAAACCCGCTGGCCCGGCCCCGACCACCAGCACGGATTTCGGGCGATCCGTTGTCGCAAACCGATCCCCGCCCCATTGATGTTCGAACCCGACAGACGGGTTGATCAGGCAGGAAATCCAATAATCCCGCCCGCGCCGCCCCCAACATTGCTGGTTGCAGGACAGACAGCCACGAATGTCATCTGCCCGCCCTTGTTCGGCCTTGGTCACCAGATGCGGATCCGCAATTTGGCCGCGCACGATTGACACCATGTCCGCCTCGCCCGCGCCTAGTACCGTATTGGCGTTTTCTGGTGTGCGAATGTGGCTTTCCGCCGTAACCAACGCGTGTTTCACGACCCTCTTCAATCGGGCGGCCAGATCCACGCCCAGCTTTTCGCCATATTGAAAGGTTGGGATAATACCATAGAAATCAAGATAGCTGCTGGACCCGACAGTGACATAATCCATCAGCTGTTCGCCGTCGTGCCATGCGACAATCTCAGCCAGATCCTCGCGCCCCAACGCGGCTTCGACGGCCGGTTCATCCGAAATTGACAGACCTATGATGAAATCCTCGCCACAGTCCGCCCGGATCCGGCGCATGATTTCCCGGCTGAACCGGGTGCGGTTTTCCAGGCTGCCGCCCCATTCGTCGGTGCGTTGGTTGGAAAACGGTGTCCAGAACTGTTCCAGCAGGCAATGATAGGCCGCCCAGACTTCGACCCCATCAAAGCCCGCCTGTTGGCAGCGCCGCGCCGCATCAACAAAGCCCTGGATGGTTTCTTCGATTTCGGCGGCATTCATTTCGTGGCTGCCGTCACTGTCGTGATAGCTTGGCCCACCAGACGGGGACCAGGCCGCGTGAAAGCTGTTGTCCTGATCACCATGGGCTCCGACGTGATAGAGCTGCTGGATCATCACCGTGCCTTCGGCCTGGCAGGCCTTGGTCAGGCGTTTGAAATGCGGAATCACTGCGTCGCTGGAATGGCGGAAATTGCCCCGGGTCAACACCGCTGCCGGATGGACAGGCATCGGTTCAACCACGATCATGGCCGCGCCCCCCATGGCCCGCTCCCGATAATAGGCCAGATGCTGATCCCCGGGCAGGCCCTTTTCGGCCATATTGGTGGTATGGGCCCCAAACACGATACGGTTGCGCAGGGTCTTGTGCCGCAGAGTAACCGGCGAAAACACATGTTTGAACTTCATCAGCCGCCTTTCAATTTTTGTGGGCAGGACCCGGTTGCCCCCCAGGTCCGTTGTCCCAGTTTACAGGTCCTTCATAGTTCTGAGCGCATCATAGATTGCGGCGTGTGTGTTTCTGGCGCTGACGGCGTCGCCGATGCGGAAGAGTTGGAATGTGGCGTTCGGGTTTGTGTTGATGGTCTGGGGCTGGCCGGTGATCAGGGCGGTGTGGTCCACTTCGCCCCGGTTTGAGGAGAGCGGCTTCAGGTCGAAGTAGAGATCGTCAAGCGGCAAGGTTCCGTAGTTGACCACCACCTGATCATAGGAGGATTGGGATGTAAAATCACTGTAATCCGTGCCGATAGTGGCGCACAGGCGATTGCCGTCGCGCATCACGTCCAACAGGCGGCGGGTGACGGTGAATGTCACGTCGCGGGCCTGCAATTCGCGCATGTAGGGCACCAGGTTCATCGCCATGATATCGGGGGCAAACACCCGATCCGGGGTCATGACTTCGACCTTCGCGCCCGCTGCAGCGGCGATTTCCGCCGCCATCAGACCGGGATGATCGCCGCTTTCGTCATAGATCAACACCTGTTGGCCCGGTTTGACATCGCCCGAGATGAGATCCCAGGCGCTGACCACCAGATCGTTTTCCTGGCCCGATTCGAACAATTCGGTATTGGGCAGACCCCCGGTGGCGATGATCACCACATCCGGGTTCAGCGCGGTGACGTCATCGGCTTCGGCCCAGGTGTTGAAACGAAAGTCCACATCCCGCGCGGCGCATTGCGCCATGCGCCAGTCGATGATGCCGATCATCTCGCGCCGGCGTGCGTGTCGCGCGGTCAGCCGCACCTGACCACCGGGATCGGGCTGGGCCTCAAACACGGTCACGGCGTGGCCGCGTTCGGCCGCCACCCGCGCCGCTTCGAGCCCGGCCGGACCGGCACCGACGATGACCACCCGCTTGGGGGTCTCGGCAGGGGCGATGTCATGGGGCATCGACAGCTCGCGCCCGGTGGCGGCATTGTGCAGGCACAGCGCTTCGCCCGCCTGATAAATCCTGTCCAGGCAATAGGTTGCGCCAACACAGGGGCGAATGTCATCCTCGCGCCCTTCGACGATCTTGCGCACGATATGTGGATCGGCCATATGCGCCCGCGTCATCCCCACCATATCCAGAAGCCCCGCCTGCACCGCATGGCGCGCCGTGGCCACATCCGGAATGCGCGACGCATGAAAGGTCGGCATGCCGGTGGCCCGTTTGACCGCGCCGGCAAAATCCAGATGCGGTGCCGATGGCATCCCCTGCACCGGGATCACATCGGTCATCGCCGGATCGGTGTGGATGCGCCCGCGGATCACATTCAGAAAATCGACCATGCCGCTGCGCGCAAGCCGCTTGGAAATCTCGATGCCTTCGACCGGCGTGATGCCCCCGGCGGCGGCCTCATCGGCCGTATAGCGCAGCCCGACGATGAAATCGTCGCCCACCCGGTCGCGAATGGCGCGCAGCACGTCCAGCGGGAATTTTAACCGGGAATCAAGAGTTTGCCCCCCGTATTCCCCATCCAGATCATTGGTCAGAGGCGACCAGAACTGGTCCAGAAGATGGCCGTAGACCTGCAATTCAACCCCATCCATGCCCCCTTCCTTCATCCGTTCGGTGGCATCGGCGAAATCGTTGATGATGCGGGCAATGTCCCAATCCTCGGCCAGCTTGGGAAACGCACGATGCGCTGGTTCGCGGTGTTTGGAGGAACTGACCGAGGGCAGCCAGTCGCCCTTGTTCCACCCCGTGCGCCGCCCCAGATGGGTCAGCTGGATCATCACCGCACAGCCATGCGTGTGGCAGGCATCGCTTAGCCGCCGGATGTGGGGCACAACCTCGTCCTTGTAGGCCAGGATGTTGTTGAACACCGGCGGGCTGTCCCGGCTCACCGCAGCCGACCCCGCCGTCATCGCCAACGCAACCCCCGCCCGCGCCCGTTCCGCGTGATAGGCAACATAGCGCTCCTTCGGCATCCCGCCCTCGGGATACGCAGGTTCATGGCTCGTCGTCATGATCCGGTTCTTCAACGTCAAATGCTTCAACTGATAAGGCTGCAACAAAGGGTCAGTCGACATGGGGGTTCTCCCGGAAGGTCCAGAAAATGGGCTACTCGACACAAGTGTCGAGAAAGGTGTGATTCTGTCAATACCAAGCATCCGGCATCGACGCTTTTTTGTCAGTGATGAAGGCCTTGAGCGCCTCGTCGGTGGCCACATCCATGGGCGGTGCCTCATAGGCTGCCAGCGTATCCTTCCATCGTTGGTTGGCACGCTGCGCCGAGTCGACACTGCCCTGTTCCTCCCAGCTTTCAAAGGGTTGATCGTCGTTCAGCCCGCTGTCCCAATAGGCCGTCTTGTAATGGCGCAGCGTGTGGTCCGTTCCGAACAGATGTTCCCCTGGGCCATTTTGGGCCAGAGCGTCGAACCCAAGCGTGTCGTCGTTCACGTCAATCCCGTTCAGATACGCGTGCATCGCCCCGCACATATCCGCATCCATCACCAGTTTTTCGTAGGACATCGACAGCAGCCCATCGAGGAACCCGGCCGAATGCAGGATGAAATTCGCGCCCCCCTGAACGGCCGACATCATCGACATCATCGACTGTTGCATTGCCTGCCCATCAGGAAGCTTGGACGTGCTGAAATTTCCGGCGCAACGCAACGGCATCTCCAACCGCCGGGCCAATTGCCCCATGACCAGCGATCCCAGCGCCGGTTCCGGTGTTCCAAAGGTGGGAGACCCGGTCCGCAACGACATGGACGACAAGAACCCGGCCAGCACCGTCGGAGCGCCAGGCCGCACCAGTTGTGCCAGCGCGCAGGAGGTCATGGATTCGGCCAGACATTGCGCGATGGATCCCGCCATGGTCAGCGGCGACACTGCCCCGCCCAGCAGAAAGGGCAGGTGAATGGATCCCTGCCCTGCTTGGGCATAGGTGCGGATCCCGGCCGTTGTGGCCCCATCCAGAACCAGCGGAGACGTGGTGTTGAAATTGCCCATGATGACGCAATGGCTGTCGACAAAATCGGATCCGAACAGGATACGGCACATTTCGATACTGTCGGCGGCCCGGTCCGGGGCAGTGATCGACCCCAGAAACGGACGGTCCGAATACCGCATATGGGCATAGACCATGTCCAGGTGGCGTTTGTTGACCGCGATGTCGGTGGGTTCGCATATCGTGCCACCCGAGTGATGCAACCATGGCGAAGATTGCGCCAGTTTGATCAGGTTTTCAAAGTCCTCGATCGTGCCATAGCGACGCCCTTTGTCCAGATCCATCACAAAGGGTGACCCATAAGACGGCGCAAAGACCATCGCGTCACCGCCAATCTCGACCGTGTTGGCCGGGTTGCGGGCGTGTTGGGTAAATCGGGCCGGGGCACTGCGGAGGATTTCGCGGATCATGCCCGGTTCGAACTTGATGTTCCAGGCGTCTTGGGACAATTGGGACACCTGCCCACCAGCCTGGCGAAACAGATCGACCGTGGTGGGATCTTCTCGGAACTCGATGCCGATTTCGGCGAGGATCCGATCGGCGGTGGTTTCGATCCTGATCAGCCCTTCTTCGTCCATCAGGTCATAGGGACGAATGCGTCGGGTGATATACGGAACGCGCAGATGCAGGTTTTGCCCGATCGTGGCCGTGCGCGCGGTCTTGGTCTTGCCTGCGTCACGACGAGAGCGACGGCCGCGTGGTGCCAGTTTGGGGTCGGAAACGGTCATGGATCTTGTCCTTGTGTAACCGATGCGGGCCCGGCCAGGGCCACCACACCGGGATCATCGTGGCGAACTTCTGTAGGTCAAAATCAGCAGATATGGTCGGTCTGGCAATCTCCTAAAAATTCACACAGACTTATTTTGGCTAAGCCAAAATATCGGAAAATATACACTCTTGATGGATCATTCGGGAATTAGTATGAATTCTTGTCATGCCAAATCGCCCTTATGATCTCCCTCCAGTCAGCGCGCTTCTCAGCTTTGAGGCGGCCGCGCGCCATGAGAGTTTCAAAACCGCTGCGCAGGAACTGAATGTGACCCCCGCCGCTGTCAGTCACCAGGTCAAGGCATTGGAAAACGATTTACGCCAGACCCTGTTTCACCGTCACCACAGGGGGGTCGAACTGACACCGACAGGGGCCTATCTGTTGGTCAGCCTGCAACGCGGGCTCGAAGGGATATCGGACGCCATTTCTCAGCTCCGGTCACAGGCGTCACGCGCGATGATTACGATCCAGGCAACAACAGCGGTCAGCGCGTTGTGGCTGACGCCCAAGCTGGCGCAGTTCTGGCGCGCGCATGGACATGTGTCAGTGGCACAGAATGTCAGCGATACAACCGGCCCGGCCCGTCACTGTGATCTGAGCATTCACTATGGTGAAATTTCGCGGGAAAGCGGCGATTGCCGCATCCTGTTCCAGGACCGGATCATGGCATTGGGCAGCCGGCAGTTTGCGCAAAAACACCCGGTCCATCACGTGTCGGATTTCGCCCGGACACCGCTGATCCATCTGGACGCCGAAGATACCGGCTGGACAGATTGGGCGACCTGGTGCGCGGCTCTGGGGTATAACGGGCCGTTGGCCAGCGGGTTCCGGGTCAACAATTATGTCATTGCATTGCAGGCCGCACAGGACGACATGGGCGCGGTTCTGGGCTGGGGGGGGCTGGTGGGGCAACTGCTGGAGACCGGGGTTCTGGTCAAGCTGACCAAAGATGAAATCGCCTCGCCGTTGGATTTCTATATCAAGGTCCACCCACAGGCATCACCACGGGCTCTGTTTCTATGCGACTGGTTGCTAAACGCCGCTCAAACAGGTGAAATCCCCGCCTTTGGTGTCCACCCGGCCCCGAAAAAAACCTCAGATTTGGGCAAATTGAAGCCGGATGACTAAAACCCACGGCTTGCCCAAAAAGCAAAACTGGTCAACAACGGACCGAATCAAGCCATTCTGCGAAGCGAGACGAAAATCATGAGGCTGGGTCATCATTCCTCGACGAACTCCCCACAATCAAAACCCCTGCGATTCGTATTTGGTCTGGTGCCGAACTATTCAGCCATGTCGCTGACACACGCGCTCGAAACCTTGCGGATTGCCAACCGGATGGCCGGATCCAAACGGTTCGACTGGGTGATTTGTGCCGAAAACGGAGAAACCGTCGAAGATTCGCTGGGCGCACGTTTTCCTGTGGACCATGGGTTTGAAGAGGCTCACCGCGATGACGTGGTGATCGTTTGTTCCGGCCAGGACGTCCAGAAACAACCATTGACGGCCGTCACCAATTGGATCCGCCGATGCGCCCGAAACGGCTGCCGGATCGGCGGCCTGTTTACCGGAGCCTATGTTTTAGCAAAATCCGGACTTTTGGATGGGCACGCCGCCACGATACATTGGGAAAACCGCCAGGCATTTCTGGAAGAATTTCCCGAAGTAAACCTCACGGAATACACATTTGTCTGCGAAGGGTCCCGCCTGTCCACAGCCGGGGGTACCGCCGCCATCGACCTGATTTTGCACATGGTGGCCGAGGCCGAGGGAGAGGCGCTGTCGAATTTGGTGGCAGATCAGCTGCATTACACCAACATTCGTGTGTTGCAGTTCTCGGCCCGCATGCAGGTCGCGGACCGCATTGGGTTCCGCCATCCAAAACTGTCGGAAATTCTGGCGCTGATGGAAACCAATCTCGAAGAACCATTGCGCCCCGGAGATCTGGCCGAAACGGTCAACATTTCGACCCGACAGCTGGAACGGCTGTTCCGTCGCTATCTGCATTCGACACCCAAGAAATATTATGTCGACATGCGGTTGCAGCGGGCCCAGAACCTGCTGCTTCAGACCAATATGTCCGTTACCAATGTCTGTGTCGCCTGCGGTTTCAACTCTACCTCGCATTTTGCGCGCCTGTTCCGCCAACGCTATGGGGTATCACCGCACCGCCTGCGCAAAGGTCAGCCATCAGGCGACGGCGCATAGCAACACCGATCACCCTGCGCTCTGCTCTGGGGCAACCGGCTGTGCCACGACAGACAAACCTGTGTTTCCAGGCCATTTGTAGATGAGCGATCCTCTTGGGGAAATACAGATTCACGTCTGGACAGACGACGCCCGAGTTTTGTATGCTCACACTTAATGGCATTTAATACAGACATAATGCCATGGTGCGGAGCACTCCCGTCTCCGGCTCAGGTCACGTTGATTGAAGGAAATCCGGACCTGAACATGCGAGGATCATCATGACCAACGCAATTGTCACGCCCCTGACCCAAGCACTGGCAGAGGGCAAACTCACCCGCGAAGAACTCAAAACATTCATGCAGCGTTCAGACGGACCGGCCATCCGTCGGCTGGCACTCTGGCTTCTGGTGCTTGCCGGTACCAGTTCGCTGGTTGCACTCAGCTGGAACAGCTGGCTGATCTGGCCCGCCATGTTTGTGCATGGGGTGGTGCTGGTACACCATTTCTCTCTGCAACATGAATGTGTGCATTATTCGGTGTTTCGCACCAGATGGTTGAACAATCTGGTCGGCAACATCTGCGGGTTCATCATCATGTTGCCCCATAAACACTTTCGGTATGAACATTGTGATCATCATACCTATACCCAAGTCGAAGGTGACGACCCCGAGCTGGTGCCCATGCCCCAGACCCTGGGGCAATATCTGTTCTACATCACCGCGATCCCCTATTGGCGCACCAAGTTCACCGAGCTGTTTCGACATGTTGCCGGTCGGCTCAGCCCCGAGGAACAGCGTTTTGTTCCCAAAGTTGAACACAACGCCATCTATCTGGAGGCCCGTTTTATGTTGGCGGCCTATGCGCTGATCGTTCTGGTGATGGCGCTCACGGGGTGGTGGGATCTTGTGTGGTTCTGGTTCATTCCCTTGATCCTGGGAGAACCGGTGATGCGGTGGGTGCGTATGACCGAACACGTAGGCCGCCCGACCGTTGCGCAAATGCATGAAAACACAAGGACAAACCTAGTGTCTCGACCCTGGCGGTTCCTGTGCTGGAACATGAATTACCATGCCGAACATCACTATGTCTCTTCCGTACCCTATCACGCGTTGCCCCAGCTTCATGAAAAGTTGAAAACCCACATCTACGTTGAAAAAGACGGGTACCTGGGGGCCCATCGTGACATCCTGCGACAACTGTTTTCCAAGCCGACAGGAGGATCAGCCAATGGCCAGTGAACCCGACTGGATAGATGTGGTTGCCGTGTCATCTCTGGAAAGAAACTGGGTCACACGCGTGGACCTCGGCCGCCGAAGGTTGGCGATCTATGACACGCCGTCGGGAATCTTTGCCTCGCTGGCGTTGTGCAATCACGGCGGTGCCGATCTGTGTGACGGATATTTCGATGGCCATGTGATCGAATGCCCGCTGCATCAGGGCGCGTTTGATGTCCGCAACGGCCAGCCGATTGCAGCACCCGCAACACGGCCAATGAAAACCTTTGAAACGCGGGTCGAAAACGGCACCGTACAAATCAGGGCCTGACTGGCGGGCTGGCGGCACCGATCGGGCCGCCAGTCTCCCAGACCATACCCCATCAGGAAAGCCCGCTCATGGCGCTGAAACCAAGCCGCGATCTGGTCACCGGGTCCATTGGCTCTCACTTTCGAACCCTCGCTGTGCCTGCCGCAATCGGGATGCTGTTCAATACCCTGTACAACATTGTCGATATCTTCTTTGCCGGACTGTTGTCGACAGACGCCCAGGCCGGGCTGGCGATCGGCTTCCTGACCTTTTATCTGGTGATGTCGGTCGGAATCGGATTGGGCGCAGCCATGGCCGCGCTGGTTGGCAATGCGTTGGGGCAAAAGGATGCCCGCGCTGCCCGCCGATTGGCTGCCCAGGGTCTCAGTTTCGGAGTGTTGTCATCCGTCCTGTTGATCCTGTTGGGGATCTGGCTGGGTCCGTTTGTGATCCGGTTCATGTCCGAATCCGGCTCCTATCAGGACGCAGGTGTCCGGTATTTTCAGGTGATGCTGTTCGCCCTGCCCGGTTTTGTCATGGCCTTTGGCATCAACGGTGTTCTTCAGGCCCAGGGGGACAACAAGTCGATGCAATGGGCAATGATGCTGGCCTTTGTGGCCAACATCGGGCTCAACCCCTTGTTGATCTATGGCGTTCCCGGCCTCTGGGACGGGATCGGATTCGACGGGTTGGCTGTGTCGACGGTACTCAGCCAGAGCGGCGTCATGATCTATCTGCTCATCCAAGCCTTGCGGTCCTCAGCCATGGAGGGGTTGCGGGCCCGCAATTTCATCCCGCGCCTGTTCAGTTTCCGTGAAATCACCACCCAATCCATCCCGACCAGCTTTGCCCTGTTGATCATGTTCCTGTCCGGAATAGTCGTTCAATTTGCGCTCAAGGGGTTTGGCGAACATGCGGTGGCAGGGTTTGGCATCGCAATCCGAATAGAACAGATCCTGTTGCTTCCCATTCTGGGGATGACCGGGGCGTTGTTACCCATTGCCTCGCAAAATTTTGGGGCTCGAGATTTCAATCGGGTCAGGGAGTCGCTTTTTCAGTGTTGGAAAATTGGCCTGATCATGTGCCTGATAGCCAGCCCCACCCTGTGGTTTGGAGGAGAATTCATCCTGGGGCTGTTTACTGATGACCCCCAAGTAATCCGCGTCGGTGTGGCCTATTTGCGGGTCGATGGCGTGATACTGCCGTTTTACATGATGCTGTTTTCAATCAATTCCTTTCTGCAAGCGCTCAAGAAACCGATCTGGAGCCTCTGGATCGGCATCTATCGACAGGGAATCGGAGTCGCATTGTTTGTCTGGATCTTTGTCGGGCTGTGGCAGTTTGATGAAACCGGCGTCTGGTATGGGGTGGCCAGCGCTGTTGTTTCGGGATGGGTGATCGCGATGATGATCACCACATCCATCGCGCGCCATCAGATCAATGGTTTGTGGAGGGTTTACCCCATCCGCGTTACACCAAGGGCAACAAAATCAACAAACTGACCGGAATCGTAAACAGCGCCAACATGGTTTGCAGCGTCACGATCGCCGCCATCATGGGAGCATCCCCCCCCAATTGGCGGGCCAACGTATAAGATCCGACACCCGTTGGAACCACGGAATAGATAATTGCGATCTGCAAAATCTGCTGAGGCAGCCCCACCATCAGCCCAATCAAAACCACTGCGATCGGGAAAACCAACATCTTGCCTGCAAAAGACACCAACAGCGGCAACGCCGCAGCCGTCATGGCGCGGATGCGCAGATTGGCCCCAACCGCCAAAAGCGTGACCGGCAGCGCCGCGGCCCCCAGTATTCCTGTCGCTTCATGCACAACAGGAAGTGGTGCCCCGTAGTGGAAATTGACCAGGATCGCCAGAATGATCGAGACGATATGCGGGTTGCGTGACAGGTCGCGCAGAATGGCCTTGGGCAGGCCGCTGCGTTTGCCGGGCTGCAACGCGATCACCATCAGGATCACCACCACCACATTGGTGACAGGGACCAGAATGGCCGTAGCGATAATTGCAATTTCAAACCCGGCCGCGCCATACAGATTGGCCGCCATCGCCAGGCCAATGAACGAATTGTGCCGGGAACACCCTTGCAGGATGGATGTGGCCTGAGCGGGCTTGTAGCCCAGCAATCTGGAAACCAGCAGCGCAAAAGCCAGCGCAGCAAAAAAACCACCCAGAATAGTTGCCGCATATGGTCCCAACGGCGTGTCGCCCAGCGACGCCACCGAGATTTTGTTGAACATCAGACAGGGCATCAGAACCCAGTAGACCAGCTTGTCGTTCAGGTTCCAGAATTCGACACTGGGGATCCCACCTTTGCGCAACGCCAACCCCAGCGCAATGATGATAAAAATCGGTAGGATGGATGTCAGAGTGGCCAGCATTTGACGTCTTCCAAAATGAGCGGCAGATGCTGCCTGTCTACGCCAATTTTCGGAGCCAGGCGAGAGACAGGGCACCCGCACCGACCAGATATCTTTTGTTTTTCAGTTCATTTGCTCACTATTTCAACACCCAAAGCGTGGACAATATACACATTCCAAAGACATGTTCAGGCTCGCTGCTCAAACCAAAAAAGGCAGCCCGCATTTGGGGCTGCCTCAAGAACGAGTCGCACGGGGCGCTCGGCGCTCACCTACGGTCTTCGGTATCGTCGATCACCGCCATCGCGTCGATCTCTACCAACAGCGACGGATCAGCCAGACCCTGGACCACCACGCCGGTTGAACAATGATGCACGCCCTCAAACCATTCGTTGATCGCCGCATAGACCGCCGGGCGATAAGAAATGTCAGTGACATAAACGGTCAGCTTGCACACATCCTGCAATCTGCCCCCAGCCTCTTCCATCCAGCGTTTGATGTTCTTGCAGGCCTGATGGGCCTGGGCGCCCGGGTCACCTTCACCAATCAGCGTGCCGTCCAGCAAAGTCCCCACTTGCCCCTGCATGAACACAAAATCCCCCCGCGCCCGGATCGCCTTGGAGTATGTGGCCTGGGCGTGATATCGGGTTTGATAGGTGTGAATATGCGTGCGGCTCATGGGAAATTCCTTTTGGTTATGCCGTTGCCCGGCTCAGGTAATCTTCTACCAGATTGGCAAAACTCTGCTCGATTGCAAATTCAAACCCGTCCTCAATCCGTCGCACCAAAGCTTTTAGATGGAAAACTTCGGTAAAGGTGACGGCGTGATCCGAAAACACGGCAGGATGCAGGTCCAGCGGGCTGGCAATCGCCATGATCTGGGCCGCATCCGGGCCTGTGACCCGGAAGAAGGTCATCGTGTCCGACACGCGCACAATGCTCAGATCAGGCGGGGCATCTTCGGGTTTCAGGGCCTCCAACAGGGCCTCTTCGTTGTCGATTTCGGCGCGCAGGATCCAATGGTCACGGCCAATATAACACAGAGCCATTCCGCCCTTGTCCGTGAACGTGTTTGGTTGCTCAGGGAAGGCGGGAAGATGGGCCCCGGCCCAATCTGCCACCCCCTCGGCTTTGCCTTTGAGATCAAACAATGCGCTGATCTTTTGGCGTTGGAATGTCACGTCATAGCCCATATCAAGACCTCAGTTTCTCGCCCGCCGGGTCATAGTGGACCGGAGCGGTGACTGTTGCGGGGATCACCCCATCTTTCAGGCGCACATGCACTGTTTCGCCGTGGCGGGCATGTCCGTTGTCCAGCAATGCCAGCCCAACCCATCGTTTATTGGCGACGCTCCAGACACAGGCGGTGGTCAGCCCTTCGGTGGCTTCCTTGCGCCCGCCCGGCGTCAAGGGTGCGCCTTCGGGAATGGCACGGTTGGGGTCGGTTGGAACCACCCCGACCAGTTCGCGCCGGGTGGCACCGACCGAGCGACGCAATTCGACCGCCCGCTTGCCCAGATAATCCGGCTTTTTCTTGGACATGACCCAACCCATTCCCAGATCATGGGCATCGACAGTTCCGTCCACTTCGTGCCCCAGGGACAGGAACCCCTTTTCCACGCGCAAAACATGGCTGGCCTCGGATCCAACCGGTTCAATGCCAAAGGGTTTTCCAACCTCCATGACCTTGTCCCACAATTCACGCATATGTCGGGTTGCGACATTGACCTCGAACGACAGCTCGCCAGTAAAGCTGACCCGCACAACGCGGGCCGGGATGCCCGCAACGGCGCCGTCACGATAGGACATGAATTTGAAGTTCTCGGGTGACAGGTCGATGTCGGTCCCCAACGCCTGCAGAACATCCCGCGCTTTGGGACCACAGATTGTGGCATTGTTCCATTGGCTGGTAACAGTGGTGATTTTCACCTCCCACTCGGGAAACTCGGTTTGCAACAGCTTTTCCATATGCTGGTTCATTGCATCCGCGTGACCGGTCGATGTGGACAGGATCCAACGGTGTTCGCTCAGCCGAAAAGTCACCCCGTCATCCAGGATCAACCCATCATCCGACAACATCAGCCCATAACGGCCGTTCCCCGGTTTCAGCGAAGACATCACATTGGTGTAGAGAAAATCCAGGAACTTGCCGACATCACGTCCTTTGAGCTCGAACGTCCCCAGGGGCGAGCCATCATAGACCCCGACCCCGTTGCGCACAGCGTCGCATTCGCGGTTCACTGTCTCCTGAAAGCTTTCGCCAGACCGCGGGAAATACCCCGGGCGCCGCCAGCGGGCACCGGCCTCGTACATGAATGCGCCGTTGTCGTGGTTCCAACTGGTCACCGGCGTGTGACGGTACGGGAACAACACCGAGTCCTCGCGGATACCCGAAATCGCGCCAAAGGACACAGGCGTATAGGGGGAACGAAAGGTCGTTGTCCCAACATCCTGTAACGGAACGCCTTTTTGCAGGGCAACCGTGCCGATGATATTGATATTCCCGGTCTTGCCCTGATCAATACCCATCCCACCCGTGGTATAGCGTTTGACATGTTCGACGTTGCTGTACCCTTCGCGCAACGCCAGATGCACATCATCCACCGAGACGTCATTCTGGATATCAAGAAACGCCTTGCCCTTGCTCGTCCCACCTTCGACTCGCCACAGCGGGTCTATCGCATAGGCAATGTCGGTACTGGGTGGAACCTCGGGTGTCGTTGATGCAAATCCACAGGCTTGGGCTGCGCTGGCACCTGCTTCCGCTCCGGTCTGCAAGGCTTGTGGCAGGGTCATCTGACCGTCTGCTGATCCCGCGCTCAACGTCGCCTGTGCCCGCTGATCCGGCACAAAACTGGCCAGCGTCTCGTCATAGCGCAATGTGCCGCGCGACTGCGAAAACAGATGTACCGCCGGGTTCCAGCCACCAGACTGCCCCAACAGATCGCATTGGATCTGACGGGTCGCACCACCAGCACGCGGCATCACGGTCACGGATCGCACCCGTTTGTGTCCTTTGACGTCGGCGACGACATGCCCCTCCAGAACCTCAACCTCCCGCACCAGGGCAAGCGCCTCGGTCGGAACAGCCGTGCGGCTGTCCACGATGGCCGCAATGTCGATCCCTGCGGCCTTCATCGTGGCGGCTGCGGCATAGGTGCTGTTGTTGTTGGTAAAGAGAACTGCGCGTTTCCCAGGTCGGACAGAATAGCGATTGACATAGGCCTGGATGGCCGACGCCATCATCACGCCAGGACGGTCATTGTTTGCAAACACCATGGCCCGTTCAATGGCCCCGGTTGCGCAGATGACCTGACCCGCCCGCACACGCCAGCTGCGTTCGATCACGCTGGTATTTTCGGGTTGGCGTTCGTTGACAATCATCAGGTTGTGTTCGCGATAGGCCCAAACCGTCGCGTTTTGCAGATGAACCACGTTCTCCATCGCGGCAAGTTCGCCAACCGCTGCCTTGACCCAATCCATGGCCGGGTGCCCGTCAATCTCCAACGTTTGGTTCAACAGACTGCCACCGGCCTCGGTGCCCTCATCGGCCAGAAAGACCCGCGCACCGCTGCGACCGGCAACCAGCGCAGCCATCAACCCGGCCGGACCGGCCCCGGCAATCAGGACATCGGCATGGGCATTGCGGCTTTCGAAATGTCCTGTGGCTGGTGGGTCAGACGGTGCCCCGGCCAATCCAGCGGCCCGTCGGATCGACGGTTCAAACAGGTGCCAATTTGGCCATTTGAACGTCTTGTAATAGAAACCAGCCGGGATGAATTTGGTCAGCAGTTGGTTCACGCCCCCAACATCAAATTGGGCAGATGGCCAACAATTTACCGATTTTGCCCCGAGCCCCTCCGTCAGCTGAACGGTCGTGATCGGGCAGTTTGCCGATGCGTCCTTGCCCTCCAGTTCCACCAGAGATGCCGGTTCTTCAACGCCCAGCCCGACGATACCGCGTGGACGGTGGTATTTGAAACTGCGCGCCGTTACCGAAACCCCATTGGCAATCAATGCCGAAGCCAGCGTATCGCCTTGGACTCCGTGATAGGGTTTACCATTGAAGGTGAACGAAATTTTTCGGTCGCGATTGATGCGGCCACCGGTCGGCAGGCGATTATTCTGAGCCATTGGGGGCCTCCACGATGTCATGTGTCCGGGTGTCGCGCCAGATGGTCAGCCATTCACCGCATCCTCGGGCGTGCCACCATCGTTCCTGAACCGGCCCCAATGGATTGGGGACAATGGTCAGATATTCAACCCACTGCGCATCCGATACGGCATTGGGGTCGGGACGGTCGGCCCCGACCGGACCGCCAAAAATAAATTCACTTTCGGTGCGTGGCCCGCAGAATGGGCAGGTGATTTTCAACATGGTCCTGTCCTCTCCTATCGGGCCGTAGTGGTGCCGGATTCCATGACGAAATCCAGGTGTTTAAAACGATCCAGCGTAAAGGAAGACATCAACGGATGTGGGCTCCCTTTGGCCACCAGATGGGCCAATGTCAGACCGCCTGCGGGAATGGCCTTGTAGCCGCCCCACCAGCCTGCGGTGATGAACAGCCCATCGACATCGGTGCGCGACATGATTGGTGACGCGTCGTGGGCGATGTCCAGGTGCCCGCCCCACTGACGCATCAGCTTTAGCTTTTTAAAGGCCGGGAACAGCGACAGCATGGCCGTGACCGTGTCCTCAAAAACATGTTGTTTGACGTCACGGCGAAAACTCTGCCCCATGTCCGGTGCGCCGCCAATAACCATTTCCCCCTTGTCCGACTGGCTGAAATAGAAACCGCTATCCGGACAATTCACGATGACATCCACCAGTGGTTTCACCGGCTCGGATACAAAAGCTGTCAGGTTCATCGTCCTGAGCGGAAGTTTCAGCCCTGCCGTTTCGGTCAACGTCGTTGTATGCCCCGAAACCGCCACAACCACCTTTTTGGCCTTGACCGTCCCCCGGTTCGTTTCGACGCCACAGATCGCACCATCCGACCCACGGATCAACGAGGTCACAGGGGTCTGCTGATGGATCTCGACCCCCAGCGCATCCGCCCCACGGGCATAGCCCCAGGCCACCGCATCGTGTCGATTGACGCCCGCGTCTGTATGCACCATGCCGCCAATCACGGGCAGACGCGCATCCGGCCCACCGCCTGTCAACGCTGGGATGCGGCGGCGCAACTCCTGGGTGTCGATCTGTTCATAGGTTGATCCATAGATGTCCATAGTCAACTGACGTCGACGCAGTTCTCGCATTTTTGGATAGGTCTGAACCACATCGACCATGGTGCGTTTGGAATGCATCATGTTGAAGTTCAGCTCTTTGGTCAGCCCCTCATACATGGCCACCGACTTGACGTAAAAGGGAATGGATTCATCGCGCATATAGTTCGACCGGATGGTGATTGTGTTGCGGGCGATGTTGCCTCCCCCCAACCATCCCCGGTCCAGAACCGCGACATCGGTGATGCCGAATTCTTTGGCCAGATAATAGGCAGTGGCCAACCCGTGGCCGCCCGCCCCGATCACAATGACTTCGTACTGGTCCTTCAGCGGCGGACTACGCCAGGCCTGCTGCCAGTTCTTGTGCCCGCTAAGTGCATTTCGGGCCAGGGAGAAGAGTGAGTATTTTTGCATGATGGTAATAATATTTATCAAAGGTTATCGTCGGTCAAGTAAATTAGTTGCACAACAGTAAAATTGGGTGTCATTCTGGATTTACCGATGCCATCTGGCGTGCCAATGACGCCCCCAAAGCCAAAAGGAGAGCAGAATGGCAGGAGATTCGGAGATTGATGCGGCAGTGGGACGGGCTTTGCATCGCCTGCGCCAGGAACGCACGATGACCGTGACCGAACTGGCGTCAAAGGCAAATGTGTCGATGGCCATGATTTCCAGAATCGAAAATGGCCATGTTTCACCATCTCTGAACACGCTTCAGTCGCTGGCGGATGCTCTGTCGGTTTCCATCATGGCGCTGTTCTCGCACAGCGAGAACACGGCAGACGTCCATCACGTCAGGGCCGGAGATGGCCTGCCTTCGCGCAGAGTCACGCCGAATCATGCACATGACTATCTGTTGCTGGGCAAACACGCCGACCCGGGAGGCAGTTTTCAATCCGCGCGCATCCGTATCCAACAAAAGGATTCAGGAACGCTGCCTTCGTATCAACACGAAGGGCATGTGTTCATTTACATGATCGAAGGTCAGGCAACCTACAGATGTGGGACCCAGATGTTTGTAATGGCCAGCGGCGACACGCTGAGCTTTGACGCCAAGCTGCCGCATGGATTTGCCGAGGTCCGGAGCCCAGCCATCGAGTTCATCACAGTGTCATCACGCCCCGCCTGATCGGGTGGGCCAAACAAAAACCCCCGGCCCTCTCGTCAGAGCACCGGGGGTTTCCTGGCTTTCAAAGGATCTTCGAAAGCCGGTTAGTGGCCCAAAAGCTGGCTCAGGAACAGCTGGGCCCGATCGCTTTGCGGATCGCCAAAGAAGGCCTCGGGGTGTGCAACTTCGATGATTTCGCCCTCGTCCATGAACACAACCCGATCGGCAACCTTGCGGGCAAACCCCATTTCATGGGTCACACAGATCATGGTCATGCCCTCTTCGGCCAATTCGATCATGACATCCAGAACACCGGCAATCATTTCCGGATCCAACGCCGATGTCGGTTCGTCAAACAACATGATCTTGGGCTTCATGCATAGCGACCGTGCAATGGCCACGCGCTGTTGCTGCCCCCCCGACAATTGGGGGGGAAATTTGTCAGCCTGTTCGGCGATGTGGACCCGCTCCAGATAGTGCATTGCCAGATCTTTGGCTTCGGCCTTGGTCGCACCCCGATTGCGGATCGGCCCCAGGGTCAGATTGTCCAGGATCGACATATGCGGGAACAGGTTGAACCCCTGGAACACCATGCCGACTTCGCGCCGGATCTGTTCGATGTTCTTCATGTCCGGCGTCACCTCGACACCGTCCACATGGATTGTTCCCTTTTGATGCGCCTCCAGCTGATTGATACAGCGGATCATCGTGGATTTTCCTGACCCTGACGGGCCACAGACAACCACCTTCTCGCCTTCGGCCACCGTCAGGTTGATGTCGAACAGCGCGCTAAAATCGCCATACCATTTGCACATGCCGCGTATTTCTACGAGCGGGTTTGCTGTTGCGTCTAGCATACAGTCTCTCCTAACGATGGGATTTGGCCGCGCGACGTTCGAGCCAGCCGAACAACACCGCAAAGCTGTAACACAGGACGAAATACATCGCGCCCACAAGGATCCAGGTCTCGAAAACCTTGGTTGTTGTCGCGGCGACTTCGGTGGCCAGGAAGGTCAGTTCCTGGATCGAAATCAGCGACACAATCGCCGAGTCCTTGATCAGGGTGATGAACTGACCGGCCAGCGGCGGCAGGATTTTACGGATCGCCTGGGGCAGGATGACATCGCGCAGGACATTAAAGGGCGACAGCCCGATGGCGCGGGACGCCTCCCATTGGCCCTTGCCAACAGATTGAATGCCTGCCCGTACGATTTCGGTGATATAGGCACCTTCGAACATGGCCAGACACAGCATCCCGGCCAGAAAGTTCGACAACAGCTTTGGGTCACCAAACATGAAATGGAACACGGCATTGTCGACCAATGCGTTGTCCGGGTTGATGCTGTCCACCCCAAGCGCCGGGAACAGCTGGCTTGAGATGAAGAAAAAGAAAATGAAGATGAAAACCAGCGGTGGCAGGTTGCGGATCAGCTCGACATAGCTGCGGCTGATGATGCGCAGCGTCAGGTTCTCGCAGGTGCGCCAATAGCCCATGACGACGCCAATGATCGTGGCAAGTATCGTGGCCCAGACCGCCAGCCGCAACGTAGTGGCCAGCCCATAGAGCAGCAGGTTGGCGACATAGCTGTCGGATTCAGCGTCATATCGGATGAGAAAATTGAAAACCCGAGACCAGTCCCAATCATACACCAGAACGTCGCTCACGCGGTATCCGGAATAGAAAACAAACCCGATGACAACGGCAAAGAGCCCGAAATCAACAGCAGTCAGTCGCTTTTTGGGCAGTGCCGGAGGGGGGGAATTTCGATCCATTGGATCCTCGTGCAGAACTTGTTGGAAGAGGCACAAAACTGTTGCGCCTCTTCTGTTGGCAGGTGATTGCTCAGGTGCTTACTTGGCAACCATGTCCTTCCAGGCGGACTGATCTTCGAACCAATAGGCGTGGGTTTCCTCGAGCCACCCGTTGGAGGTGTTCACCAGGATCCAGTTCGAGAAGAAGTTCACCGCATCCGCGTCGCCCTTGCGCAAGGCAAAAGCTTCGTCACCGCGCGACAGGTTTTTGCCGTCGTTGGCCACAAAGACCTTGTCAGGATAACCATCGGCCCAAAAGCGCGGCTTGGGTGCCGACGAAATCGTCGCATGGGCGTTGCCATTCACAACCTCCTGAAAGGCCTGCGCGTCATCATCAAACCGACGCAATGTTGCCTTGGGGAACCGCTTTTGCGCAAAATTACAGGGCGTTGCACCACGGCGGCACGAGATGGTCACGCTGGAGTCGTTATAGTCATCCATCGACGTGAAATCGCCGGCCAGTTCGATATTTGACGCCATCTGCTGCCCCGAATGGGCATAGGGTTGGGTAAAGTTGACGGTCAGATTTCGCTGTGGCGTGATCGACATACCCCCAATGATGACGTCGAATTTCTTGGCGATCAGAGCGGGAATGATACCGCTCCACGCGGTTGGGACAAATTCGACTTCGACCCCCATATCGGCGGCAACCTTTTTGGCAACATCGATTTCAAAACCGATCAGATTGCCTTCCTTGTCCCGCATGGCCCATGGAACAAAGGTTGCCATGCCAACCCGCAGAGTGCCGCGTTTCTGAATATCGGTCAGCACACCTTCGGCGGCGACCGGTGCTGAAGAGGCGGCAAAACTGGTTACGGCCAATGCGGCGGCAGCCATCAAGCCTTTGATGGGTTTCATGAATTTCATTATTTCCTCCAGTGTTGAATGTACCGGTTACCCCGGCTTTTTCTTGGGTTCGCGTGTTATGGTTTGGCTACGCTTTAGCGTTTGTTTTTATTGAGAGTTCTTTCAAACAGGCTGACGCCGAATGACATGGTGACCGTAACCGCCAGATAGATCCCGGCCACCAGGAACCAGATCTCGAATGCCATGAAGGTATCTGCAATCAGGTTCAAACCCGCAGTGGTCAGTTCAGATACCGCGATGACGCTGACAATTGCCGAATGTTTGATCAACGAAATGATCAACCCCGTGAGTGGCGGCAAAATCAGCGGCAGCGACTGCGGCACGATGATAAAGCGGTATTTGTCGGACAGGCTCAGGCCAATGGCGTCCGCGCCTTCGAACTGCCCTTTGTCGACCCCAATGATGCCGCCGCGGATGATTTCGGCGGCAAAGGATCCCTCAAAGAAGGCAAGGCACAGAACGCCCGCCCAAAACCGGTCGATCCCGAAAATTGGGGCAAGAACAAAGTAGAACAGGAACAGCTGCACCAGCAAAGGTGTATTGCGGATCGCTTCGAGATACCATTTGGCAATGATCCTGCCCGCAGTTGAATTGGACAGGCGCGCAAACGCGGTAATGAAACCGATGGCGATCGCAATAACGCCTGCAATCGAGGCCAGCTTTAGCGTTTGGATCAAACCCCAAACCAGCGGACCCCAGATCACCTCGCCATCAATGACGCGATAAAAGAACGGCTCGATCCGGTACCATTGCCAATTATACTCCATGGCAGCGGCACCGCGCCAAATCAGATATCCGATCACGGCGAACACGATGATCGCCTGGGCAATCTGCCAGAGAGTATGCGACAGCGCCCGCACGTCCAGGCCAGCCTTTTCTCGCTGGCGCAAGTTCCGTGATGTCGCTGAAAGAACGCGTTCTTGCATTTCGCCTCCGTGGTCGATGCCAAAACATGTGATGGAAGTATTGGTTTTCCGGTATAGCCCTGTCAATAAAAATTACCCCTCATCATTCAAAAATATTATGAATTGCATATCAAGTTGTGTAATCTTGGGCGGAAAGGGGATAAAGGGTGCATGAAAATAACCTTTCGCCAAGTTGACGCCTTCCGAACTGTCGTCTCGACAGGCACGGTCACCGAAGCCGCCGCAATGCTGGGAATCTCTCAGCCGGCGGTGAGTCGGCTGTTGTCTGATCTGGAAACCGAAGTCGGATTCAAACTGTTTCAGCGCACGGGACGGGTTCTGGTCCCGACCGAAGAAGCGCGGTTGCTGGTAGAGGAAGTCCGCCAGGCGGTCAGCGGCATGGAACACATCAAGGAAACCGCCGTCGCTATCCGGAATTTTGGCCATGCGCGATTGACGATGGTCACAACACCGACCTTTTCGACACTCGTCGCCCCCAGCCTGATCGGAAAGTTCGCACAGATGCGGCCCTCTGCGATGGTCAAGATGGAGATTGGCCCTGCCGACGATGCAGTGGAGTGGATGGTGTCCCAAAGCTATGATTTTGGCATCACCACCAGCGAAACCCAGAACCCGTCGTTTGACAGCCTGACCATCACCAATGATGACGTGTATTGCGTGGTCCCCGAGGGGCACCCGCTTGCTGAAAAACGTATCGTAAAGGCGCTGGACCTGGCCGACGAGAACTTTATTTCCTACATCGCCACGTCGCGTTTTCGCTTTGAAATCGACAGCTTTTTTGAATCCAAAGGCGTAAAACGGCGGCTCCAGTACGAGACCAGAACCACCGATGCGATCTGTCGTCTTGTGGCGGCGGGGCTGGGTGTGTCTGTCGTGGGCTCCAGCGAAGGTTATCTCAGATCCCTACCCGGCTGCGTCGCGTTGCCCTTTGCGGCACCGCTGAATTTTCGCGCGGTGTTGATCTGGTCGAACCGTCGCCCCCTGTCGGCGATTGCCCAGGATTTCCTGGATATCGCCAAAGCAAACGTAGATATCCATTAACCCCGGTTCAGGGCTTCGCGAAAGCTATGCCGCGCGGCTGCGCTGTGAATGTAATTGTAGTCCCGCGGGTATGGATCCCCGGGCACAATCTCCAGCACAGACATTTGTGGACCATCCGCGCCAAGCACCTCGGGCAACCCGTCCTCAAGGGCCCCGAGATCATCAAAACTGCGGGCTCCCGCATAACCTGCAGCCCTGGCCAGACCTTCGAAATCCACCCGGTCCGCCCCCGGCAAAGGATGCGCGCCATTCACTTCGTAAACGCGATTTGCCGCCAGAAAATGGTAGAGATTTTTGACACCGGCATTGGCGATCGTGACCAGTGTTCCCAGATTCATGAGCAAACTGCCATCGCCATCCAGAACAAAAACACGCCGGGTCGGATTGGCAAGCGCCAGCCCCAACCCATGCGACGACGCCTGCCCCATGGCACCCACCGCAACATAGTTCAGATCGCGCGGATTGATCGCCAACCAATCAAAACAGCTTTGATAGACAGCAACAACAATATCATCATCTTTTACGTGGGGAATCAGTGCCCTAAGGGCATCATCTCGGCGTAGGGTCATAGTGCCTCCGGGGAACGGCCAATCAGAAAGATGTGGGGGCGCGACTGTGCATAGGCCTGCGCGATCGCGTCTGGAATATGCGCCACATCGTCGGGCTCTTCGATCAGGGAATGCGACAGTTCCATTGCGTCCAGAACCGGGCGAATGATGCGCACACCATACGCGGCCGATTGATCCGGATGAACAGCCGGATCTTTGCCCTGCAGTCCCACCATCATGACAATCGGCAATTCATAATCCACACCAATGGCGCGGATCGCGTTCAGCGAATCCATCAATCCGGTTTGCTGCATCATCAGAATGGCCCGCGTTCCATTATATGACATCGCCCCGCAAATGCTGACGCCCTCGTCCTCCTTGCACACACGGGTAAGCCTAAAGTCCGGGTCCCGAGAGATCGGCCATAACAGGCCGTCGCTGGTCACAATATCCGGCACCGCCACGATTTCGCGCAGGCCAGCCTGCTTGATCAATTCTATGATTTCAGCGCCTGACGGATGCGCAACCTGCGGCGCGTCTGTATTCAAAGCGGGTGCAGCAGCCATCACAAATCCCCCTTCAGGAAATCGGAAATGCCATCCAGCGTGGCTTGCATATCTGCCCTATGTCCAATCGTGATCCGGATGTAATCTCGATAGGCTGGCGACGCAAAACGGCGAATCGCGATCCCCTTGTGTCGCAGAAACTGATCCACGGATTCCGCCGATTTCTTTGGATCCGCAAACTTGACCAAAATGAAATTCGCCTGACTGGGAATAACCTCGAGCCCCAGTTCTTCCAGCTGCTTGCTGAGCCAGCTTCGGCTCTTGAGGTTTTCATCATAGACGTATTTCAGATGCTCCGTGTCCTCCAACGCGGCCACCGCAGCCGCTGCCGACGGGGAAGCCGCCGGAAATGTCACACCAATCCGGCGCACCGAGTCCACCACATCGTCTGGCCCATAAAGCCAACCGACGCGGGCACCCGCAAGGCCAAAGATCTTTGAAAAGGTACGGCACATGACAACATTGTCGGCCTCCTCCACCAAGACATGCGCAGGTTCGTAATCCGCGGCATCCACGTATTCCTCATATGCTGCGTCAATCACCAGCAAAACATTGTCGGGAAGGGCCGCGTGCAGGCGTCGCACCTCTGCTCCGCTCAGATAGGTACCCGCCGGATTCTCTGGATTCGCAAGATAAACGATGCGGGTCTTTTCCGTCACCCCAGCGATCATCCGGTCAACCGACGGCTTGAAATTGTCATCCGCAACAGAAACCACATCCGCATCATTGGCATGGGCGTAATTGGGCACCTTAAGGTACCCATTGGCCGTGCGGACCAGCTCGGTATTTGGTCCCAGATAGGCCCGCGCCAAACGCGCCAACAGATCATCGGACCCCTGACCAATCGTGATCCGACGCGCATCCAGACCAAAGTGCGCGCCAATCGCTGGCGCAAGCAGGCGGTCAGGGTTCTCCAGATACCGCTCCAGATCGGACACCGCAGCGCAAGCGGCGGCACGTGCAAGAGGGCTGGGACCAAAGACGCTTTCGTTTGAGTTCACAAGAACCGCCGCCGGCGGAACCGCCTGATCAGCCCCGCCGATCATATGTGCCTTTATTCGTTCAATTCCTGGTTTTGCGCGCGCGACTGCCATTCTGCCCTCCTGATCTGCATTTTCAATCCATCACACAAATGCATAATTTTTGCAATTCACTTTCAAAAAAATTATGCTAGAAAGAATTGCGAACAGAAACTCGCATCTCGGTATCAGGAGCGTGAACAGGTATGAAACGCAGCAAAAGCAGACTGTCATTGACTGTCGATCTGGCTCGGGACGGACGCCAGACAGGGGATCTGATGCTGCGATGGTCGGACAACACAAACCCGCTGGGGTATCATCCGGTCCCGATCATCAGCCTGAAAAATGGCGACGGGCCAGTTGTGATGATCTTGGGTGGCACCCATGGCGACGAATTCGAAGGCCCCGCAGCGATCATGCGCGTGCTGGCGCGCCTCTCTCACACCGACCTTTCGGGGCAGATCATTCTCATTCCTGCCCTAAACGCACCGGCGTTTCAGGCCTCCTCACGGGTTTCGCCTTTGGATGGCGGCAATCTCAACCGGGCGTTCCCAGGCGATCCGGACGGCGGCCCCACACAGATGATCGCACATTTTGTCGAAACAGAGCTGATGCCGCGCTGTGATGGCGTGATCGACCTGCATTCCGGAGGCAAAGCCTCCTTCTTTCACCCCTGTGCGCTGGCCACCCGAACAGCAGATGATGACCTGTTTGACCGCAACCTTGCTCTGGCAAAAGCCTTTGGCTTGCCCCTGATCTGGCAATTGGGGGCCAACAACGACAACCGATCGGTCAACTCTGCGGCAGAACGCGCGGGCGTTCCAATGATCGCGGCCGAGCTGGGCGGTGGCGGCGGCGTGGATCCGGATATCACGTCAGACACCGAACTGGGATTGCTGCGCTGTCTGACCCATCTGGGCGTTATCAATCAAAAGTTCCCAAACCCACCAGCCGCGCGCCGGGTCGAGATCACATCGGCATCCCATTCGCTTTATGCGCCGTCAGACGGGTTGTTTGATCGCCAGATCCGCGCCGGTCAGAATGTAACTGCTGGCGCATTGGCCGGGCATTTCCACTTTCCTGGCGAACCCGACCGCGACTCTCTTGCGCTCAAGTTCCCGCACTCCGGACTGATCCTGGCACATTGCGCCCGTGGGTTGGTGCGCCGGGGCGAACTGTTGGCCCTAATCGCGACAGATGTCCCAGACGCCCCACCAACCTGATCAGCACGACAATCCCCCCATCACGACAGGGCACCCGGACGAGATGAGCCACAAAGAGGTCAAGACGATGCAAAACTATCAGCCCTATGTAGATGGGCGCACGATACCCTGGTCTGGTTCCTGGATTGACAGCGTGGATCCTGCCAATGGTCAGGTGTGGTCCCGTGTTGCCCGCTGTGGCGCGGATGAGGCAGATTTGGCGATCAGGTCTGCTGACAAAGCATTTCGCGAGGGTGCTTGGGCTGATGCAACTGCGGCTCAGCGCGCTGATATCCTGGATCGACTGGCTGATCATCTGGAAACCCATTGGCAGGTGCTGGTCGAACCTGAAGTGCGCGACAATGGCAAGCGCATCACCGAAGTGCGCGGGCAGTTTTCGGGTTTGCACAGCTGGTATCGCCACTTTGCCGCCGAGGCCCGCACGCTGACGGTTGAACCGCAGGCCAACGCCATTCCCGGTGTCACCAGCGCCGCACATCCGCAACCTTATGGAGTCGTGGTGGCGATCACGCCCTGGAATTCGCCGCTGATGATCCTGGCGTGGAAATTGGCCCCCGCTCTGGCCGCCGGTAACACTGTGGTTGTGAAACCGTCGGAAATGGCCTCGGCCTCCACCGTCGAATTTGCCCGGCTGGCGCACGAGGCCGGGCTGCCCGCCGGGGTTCTGAACGTGGTCACCGGATTGGGGCACGAAGTTGGCGAGGCCCTGGTGCGCCACCCGCTGACCCGCAAGGTGACATTCACCGGATCTGATTTTGGCGGTCGCAAAGTGGCCGAGGCCGCATCAGCCGGCGTGGTGCCCACCACGCTGGAGCTGGGTGGCAAGTCGGCGCAGGTGGTGTTTGCCGACGCTGATATCGACAATGCGATCAACGGGGTTCTGTCGGGAATTTTCCTGTCCAATGGCCAAACCTGTGTGGCCGGATCGCGGCTGTTGGTCGAAGAGACGGTCAAAGACACCTTTGTCTCCCGCATCATTGAGCGCGCCCGCGCGCTGCGGCTGGGTGACCCGATGGATCCCGACACTCAGGTTGCACCGCTGGCCAACGAACCGCATCTGCGCAAGGTCCGTTCGATGATCGTGCAGGCCAAGGATGACGGCGCCACCTGTCTGCTGGACGGATTGGAAACGGCAGCGGGGCGGGACGGATATTATGTCGGTCCAACGATCTTTGACGACGTCACCACAGATATGCAGCTATGGCGCGAAGAGGTGTTTGGCCCGGTTCTGGCCGTGACCAGCTTTTCCAGTGAGGCCGAGGCAATCGCGCTGGCCAATGACAGCGACTATGGGCTGGCTGGCGGTGTCTGGACCACGGATGCCGACAAGGGCGCCCGGGTGGCCAACGCCATCCACAGCGGCACCGTCTATATCAACCATTATCGCAGCGTTGACCCTGGCGCGCCTATCGGCGGCATCAAGCTGTCCGGTTATGGCCGCGAATTGGGGCCGGATGCGGTGAAGGACTTCTTGCAGGTGAAATCTGTCTGGACCGGCACAGCCCCGGTTCCGGACCCGTTTCCCTGACCGCCAAACACGCCCGAACACGCGCCAACACAGACACATAAAGACAAAGACGACATCGGAGGACCCCATGAACGAGATATTCAAAGCGCCCGAAGGCGATTTCCGCGGCCACGACCAGCAGGATGTCTGGTCACAGACCGCTGATCCCGAGCTGAGCGAAGTTGGCCCCGGCACCGTCTGTGGTGAATATATGCGCCGGTTCTGGATGCCGGTGGCAATGACCGATCAGATCGGCGATCTGCCCTATCGCATCCGCATCCTGGGCGAAGATCTGGTGCTGTTTCGTGAAACCGGCGAAGGTCGGCTGGGGCTGACCCACCTGCATTGCGCGCATCGCAACATGAGCCTGGAATTCGGCATCATCGAACCCGGCGGCATCCGATGTTCCTATCACGGATGGAAATACGGGCTGGACGGCACGATCAAGGAAACCCCCTGTGAACCTGTGGCCTCGCAGGTCAAGAAGAAAGCCTGTCTGGGTGCCTATCCGGTGATCGAATACAAAGGCCTGGCCTTTGCCTATATGGGGCCGCGCGATCAGCAACCGCCGTTCCCGGTGATGGATACCTTTGACGAAGACGGCGATGAAATGTTGCCGTCGCTGATCAAATCACCCTGCAACTGGCTGCAGGTGATGGAAAACGCCTGGGATCCCTTTCACGTGGTCTATCTGCACACATTGGCCGCGCGGGTGCAGTTCCATGAAAGCTTTGCCCATATGCCGATGATCGAATTCCACGAGGCCAAATTCGGGGAGTTTTATACCAATGTGCGCCGCGACGGGGATTTTGTCTGGCTGCGGATTCACGACCATATGATGCCTTCGTTCACCCAGAATGGCGCGCATTTCCCGGTGCCCGATCGTGAACGTTACTTTGGCCGCTGTGGTCTGACCCGTTGGGTGGTGCCGATTGATGACACCCACACACAGGTCGTGACCTGGCGCCATTTCCGCGACGGGGATGATCCGCGCGGTCTAACCGACAAGTCCCAAGTGGGCTTTGGCAAAACCGATTTTTACGGTCAGGACCCTGACCGCCCCTATGAAATGCGCCAGCGCGATCCCGGCGATTACGACGCCTGGGTCAGCCAGGGACCCAAAAACATCCACAGCCGCGAAAACCTGTCCTTTACCGACCGCGGCGTGGCCAAGGTCCGGCGCATGCTGCGCAACGAAATCCGGTCCGTTGCGGCGGGTAATCCGGTCAACCACCCCACTGATGACTATGATGGTGTGTTGCCAACCTATGCTGGTGATACCGTGCTGCGTATCCCCGCACAGGAAGGTCGTGATGATGGCGCGGTGCTCAAGGAAATCTCCTTTGCCGTCGCCGGTATTTTCAAAGATGGGGATGAACAGCCCATCGAGACACGCAAACAGTACATCATTGATGCGCTCAAGGCATATGAGGCGAGCTGGGCATGACACGAATTCCACACAACCCCGGTCGGGTCGATTGGTCGGGGGAAAACCCCGGCATCTATCTCAAGACTGACCCGGCAAACCCCCAATATGACACGCTGGCGCTGTTTTTTCGGGTGGTGCTGTCGCCTTATGGTCGCGGCAATGCCGCGATTGTTCTGGGCGCGCCGGATGAGGCACGCGGTTGGCCGCATGTGCCCAATCTGATCATGACCGACAACCAGCGCCTGATGCGGTGGATCGTAGATGGCTGGGTCACCAAAATGCCGACATTCATCGGCAAACCCGGGCTGGAGGCGATGACCTGGCTGGATTGCGATAGCGTCGAAAAACGTCCCGGAGATCTAAAGACCCGATATTCCGAAACCCTGCGCGGGTCGGGTGTCACGCTGGAAATGATCTGGCAGGACATGGGCCCACCGCTGCCGGTCGAAGTGACCAAGGAAAACTCGGCCACCAAAGAACACGAGATGTATTCCGTGTTTCTCGAGGCCAAGCAGGCGCAGGTCAAACTCAACGGTACCGCCCTGCCCGGTCAGGTCGCGGACCGCCAGTTCTTTGGTCGCACCATGAGCACCGCCTTTCTGGCGTTTTCCGAAACCTGGGTCACACCGCAGGAGGGTAACTGATGCCGCTGAACGAACCAATTACACCCGGCGTAGTGGACTGGACCGGTGAAAACCCCGGTATTCTGTTGAAAGATGCCGATGGCAACTTCTCGGCCATGGCATTGTTTTTCCGCGTGGCCTGGTCACCGGTGGGCCAGGGTCAGGTCCTGTTGCTGTACGGGACACCGGATGCCGTCCAAGGGTCAGACGCGGCCCCCAATGTGATCCTCAGCGACAATCCAGCGCTGACGGCGTTTCTCAAAGAGAATTTTATCAGCAAGCTGGCCGCCTTTGCCAATGCTCCTGCCTTTGACACCCTGCCAGAACTGGGTGCCCAGGTGGTGCGGACTTCGGGTGATCCGATGGGGCATCGCTATAGCGAAACGCTGGTGGCGGCGGGGCTGACGGTGGAACTGGTTTGGGAAGATCTGCAACCGCCGCGCGCCTTGGAGCTGTCCCCGCACGAGGTTGCCTCGGGCGAGCAGAACATGTTCTCGCTGCTGGTGCCCGCACATGCCGCACAGGTCATTGTCAACGGGCGGTCCCTGCCCGGGCAGCTCGGCACACGGGTGCAGGCCGGATATGAGACCACCACGGCGTTTCTCTACTTTTCCGAGACCTGGATAATCCCCCCGGAGGCATCATGACATTGCACCCAGCCGATCAACTGGCCTTTGACAGGGCCATGGTGACCCAACCTGTTTGGAACCGGTTCAACACCGCTGGTGAAGCCCTGGGGCTGGCGCAAAATGTGCTGTTGCACGCCGGCCCGGCCTTTTCCAGCCCGGACCTGATCACGGCACCGATCCTGAATTCCGCCTGCGTTGCAGCAGTGTACGAAGGTGTCGCGCGGGATTTTGATCAGGCCGAGGCGATGATCAGGGCCGGAGAGATCCTGCTGAAACCGGCGCAGGATCATGATGTGGTCACGCCGCTGGCCGCGGTTGTGTCGGCGTCCATGCCCTTGCACACGATCTATGACGCCTGGCGCGGGACGCAGCGGATATTTACGCCAATCAACGGCGGATCACGTCCGGCCATGCGGTTGGGCCTGCGATCCGAGGCGGTGCTGGAACATATTCGCTGGCTCAACACCCGGTTCCTGGACGTGTTGGAAAACGGGTTGGCCGAAGGCATGGCATTGGTGCCATTGGCCGTGGTCGGATTGGCAGGCGGTGATGATTGCCACGGACGGACCCCGGTGGCCGGTGCCGCATTGGCGGCCGAGCTGATGGATCGCACCACCGGTGGGCTGACCGACGAAGACGCGTTGCAATTCTTGCACAGCTCACCTTCGCTGTTTTTGAACCTGTGGATGGCGGCATCCAAGATCATGATGAAACTGGCCGAAGGGATTGATGGCTCCAGCTTTGTCACCGCAGCCGGTGGCAACGGGCGCGAGGTCGGCATTCAGATCTCGGGCCTGCCAGGACAGTGGTTCACCACGCCTGCTGCCGCGCCACAGGGCAAATTCGATGTAGATCTGCCCGCGGACCGGGCATTGGGTGCCATCGGCGACAGCGCCGTGGTCGAAGCCTTTGGTCTGGGGGCCATGGCGATCGAGCTGAGCCCCGAGCAGAAAAAGGGGCTGGGTGCCTATCTGCCCGACAATGCACGGGCGCGGACCTCGGGCCTGTCGGTGGGGGCACACCCCTATTTCCGCGATCTCGACATCCGGTTGGGCTCGACCGCGCGCGGCGCTGTGAAACAGGGCGCGGGCCCTGTCATCAGCCTGGGTATTCTGGATCGCCTGGGCGAGGCCGGGCGGTTGGGCGGGGGTATCTACGACATGCCCGTCACCCCCTTTTCCCAAGCACTGGAGGCGCTGTCCGCATGAGTGCATTGAACCAGCTCTCAGCGACGGACATCGGCCGCCGGATCCGGGCGGGCGACACCACCCCTTCGGCGGTGATGCAGGCACATCTGGCCCGCATTGCCGCACGGGAACCGCAGGTGGGGGCGTTCCAGACCCTCGACGCGGACCGCGCTATGGAGAGAGCCAGGGCCGCTGATGCACTCCCTGTCAATGGCACCCCCTTGGGCCCTCTCCATGGCGTACCTTTTGTGATCAAGGACATTATTGACACCGACGACATGCTGACCAGTTGGGGCAGCGAGATCTATGCCAACCGACAACCCGAACGCAACGCGGCCTGTGTTCAGACCTTTCTGGATGCGGGGGCCATTCCGATCGGCAAGACCGTCACCACCGAATTTGCCTATTTCAAACCGGGCAAAACCGCCAATCCGCACAATCTGGCGCATACACCGGGGGGATCGTCGTCGGGGTCCGCTGCTGCGGTGGCTGACTTTATGGCCCCACTGGCGTTTGGATCGCAGACCGCCGCATCGCTGATCCGCCCTGCCGCCTATTGTGGCGTGACAGCCTTCAAACCGACAACCGGCGGCTTTGACCTGACCGGTGTCATGGGGCTGTCGACCTCATTGGATACGTTGGGGGTTCTGGCCCGTTCGGTCACTGATCTGATCCTCGCCCGCGCGGTTCTGTTGGGCCAGAGCCTGCCGCCATTGGCAGATTTTGACGAAACGCTTCCCCGGATCAACCTGATGCGGGGGCCGCATTGGCAGGACGGCAGCATCGAAATGCGCGACACCTGCACCCGCGCCATGGCCGCGCTGGCCGCCACCGGAGCAGACACCGGCGAAATCGCCACGCCGCCATCCTTTGCCGATCTGACACAGGCACAGATTACAGTCATGGGTTATGAAGCTGCGCGCGCCCGGATCAGCGAATATACGGCCGGTGGCGCAACCATCAGCCCGCAATTCCGTGCCCTGATTCAGGTGGGCCAACGTGTCAGTCAACAGGCCTATGATCAGGCCTTGGCGCTCAGGAAACGCGCAAACCAAATGCTGGATGTTCTCTTCGCGGATTGCGATGTGCTGTTGGTCCCCTCTGCTCCGGGTGCCGCTCCCAAAGGGTTGCAGGCCACTGGCGATCCGCTGTTCAGCCGGATGTGGAATCTGCTGCAGCTGCCCTGTGTCGCCCTACCCTTTGGGACAGATGCAGATGGGTTGCCTTTGGGAATTCAGCTGATCGGGCGACGCGGTGATGATGCGCGCCTTCTGGATGTCGCGGCCTGGGTTCAGGACCAGTTGCACCGCGCCTGACCATTTCAAATTCAAGAAGGATCTCTCCCATGCCGACCATCACTTTTGTCGACCACAGGGGCGTGCGTCGGGACATTGAAATTGCCGAAGGGCACAGCCTGATGGAGGGCGCGCGTGACGCCGGGATCGACGCCATTGCGGCTGACTGCGGTGGGGCCTGCGCCTGTGCCACTTGTCATGTCTACATTGATGACGCCTGGCAGGCCCGGGTCAGCCCGCGCGATTCAATGGAGGAGGAAATGCTCGATTTTGCCGCCGCCCAGACCGACAGCCGCTCGCGGCTTGCCTGTCAGATCACGATCAACGCATCCCACAACGGTTTGACGGTCCACACCCCGGAGACCCAAGGCTGACCCATCGGGGGCGTACTCAGGGTGGGTCCGGTGGCTGGCGTTCAGCGCCTGCCTTTATCCAACCTGTCGTCCATGTGACCACACCCCCCGCACCACTGGTGTGCCTTGCACCCGACCAATGCGAACGACGTCACCATGCAAACCTGGCTGGAGCATACCACGATCTGCCAACCCTGCTGCCCGCGCCGGCGCGGCGGTGACGGTCGCGATGGCCCGCGGCAAGTCATCCCACAGGTCAGCCAACAAAAAGGCCGACGTCATAAGCGCGGACGGCACATAATCCGACGACAAGATGTCAAGCAAACCACGGTCGGCCAGTTCATGGGCCGCCACATTGCCCGAATGTGACCCGCCCCGGATCAAATTCGGCGCGCCCATCATGACCGCGATCCCATGTTCATGACAGGCCTGGGCCGCCTCGATCGTTGTGGGGAATTCGGCCAGGCGGATGCCGTGCTGGGCGCTTTTTGCGACATGGGTCGCGGTGGTATCATCGTGGCTGGCCAATACGGCACCGTATCGCTGCGCCGCGGCGACGGCCTGGGCTTCGTGATGATCACCGTTGGCCGCGCGCAGGGCATACAATTGGGCGACATGGGCGTCAAATTCAGGATCGCTCATGCCTTGTTTTCCCTGCACATAGGCCTTGAGCTTGCCAATATCGCGAAACTGGCGCTGACCTGGGGTGTGGTCCATCAGGCTGACGATGCCAACCCGGTCCCGAGGTCCGAATTCGTCCATTTCCTCGACCAGGGTTTCCGAACAGACCTCGGCGCGCAAATGCAGAAAGTGAGAAATGCGCAACGCTCCGGCGGCCCGCATTTCCCACAGTTCGGTTGCCAAGTTGCGGGCATATTTTGCGTATCTGGCGCGGCCTGCCGGAATCGACCCGACACGCATCGCATCAAAAACAGTGGTGATCCCGACACTGGCCAGTTCGCCGTCGTGGGCCAGGATGGCTGCGGCATGGGGCCAATCCACCTTGGGGCGCGGCTGGATGTGACGTTCCAGATTATCCGTGTGCAATTCGATCAGGCCGGGGATCAGCAGATCGCCATTCATGTCCTGAGCACCGCTGATGGCAGTGCCGCCAGTCGCGATCGTGCTGATCCGCCCTTCTTTGATTTGCAGGCTGCCCTGGATAACCTCCTCGGGCAGAACGATCTGGGCGTTTGAAAGAATAAGGTCGTGCATCGGGTGTCCCGCCTTGCAAGCCCCCCATTTGCCATAGCTGTGTCACAACTGTGTGACGTGTATGATCCGGGGCGGTTCAGTAAACTATCAGGTGAATTTCGGTTTCTCTTGTTCCAGACGCAGCGCATCAACAAAGGCCTGGGTCGCCGCCGACAAAGAGCCGGAGTTGTCGATCGTGATGACCTCCAGACCTTTGGGCAACTTCATGCAAGCGCGGTCCAGACGGCGCGCGATTTCCTCTGTGCTTTCGCGCCCACGCGCCAAAAGCCGCGCCTCCAGAACCGCCCGGCTGGCCGTGACATGCAGAACCTTCAGCTCTGGGAAAACCCGCGCGGCCTCGACCAACATGGCACGTGATCCGTTGAACAGTACACTGCGCCCCGCCGCCAGATCATCGTGTACCTGAACCGGGATGCCATAGAACAGCCCATGTGCCTGCCACGACAGGGCGAACCCGCCCGCCGCGTCGCAAAGCGCGAATTCTGCCGGGCTGACCCCGGTAAAGGCTTCACCGCCCGCCGCCGCGGGTCGGGTTATCACGCGACGCACCAGACACAGGTCAGGAACTTCTGCCAGCGCCGCCTGCATCAATGTATCCTTTCCGACGCCCGAAGGGCCGACGATGGCAAAAATCCCCCCCATCAGGCTGCTTGCTCCGGAGTAAAGGCCGACACGTCAATCTCGTGGTCTGCGACGCGGCGTCGGGCGTCACCGTCATGGAAAATCCCGATGATCGCCGCCCCACGGGCCTTGGCCTCTTCGATCAGCGACAACACCGTATCGCGGTTGGTCGCGTCCAGGCTGGCCGTTGGTTCATCCAGCAACATTGCCGGATAGGTATGTGCAAAACCCCGGGCGATGTTGACCCGCTGCTGTTCGCCACCTGAAAACGTGGTGGGCGACAGGGACCACAGCGCTTGCGGGATATTCAGCCGCATCAACAGGTCCTGCGCGCGGGCATAGGCCACCTCACGTTCGCATCCGACCGCCAATAGCGGCTCGGCAACCACATCCACTGTCGCCACCCTGGGTACCACCCGCAGGAACTGGCTGACATAACCTAATGTTTCGCGCCGCAGAGTCAGGATTTCGCGCGGCTCGGCGCGGGCAACATCCACGCCGTTGACCAGAATACGCCCCGAGGCCGAGAGGTAATTGCCATAGATCATCCGCATCAGAGTGGATTTGCCTGCGCCGGAATTGCCAATCAGGGCCACGCATTCGCCGGGAGCCACGGAAAACCCCGCCCCCTGCATGACCGAGATGACGGCACCTCCCTGATTGTGCAGGGTAAAGCTTTTGGAGACATTTTCGATTTGGATCATGGTCAGGCCTGCAATACTGAGGACACAAGAAGTTGGGTATAGGCGTGTTGGGGATCGTCCAGCACCTGGTCTGTCAGGCCGGTTTCCACCACATGGCCCGACTTCATCACCATCAGCCGGTCCGCCAGCAAACGCACAACCGCCAGATCATGGGTCACGATGATGGCCGACAGACCCATTTCGCGCACCAGACCGCGCAACAGGTCCAACAGGCGCGCCTGCACGCTGACATCCAGCCCGCCTGTGGGTTCATCCATGAACACCAACCGCGGACCAGTCACCAGGTTGCGGGCAATCTGCAACCGCTGCTGCATCCCACCCGAAAATCCTGTCGGGCGATCATCCACCCGATCTGCGTCAATTTCGACCCGTCCCAACCAATCGATGGCCTGATCGCGAATACCCCCATAGTGGCGCGCGCCCACCGCCATCAACCGTTCGCCAACATTGCCACCGGCGCTGACGTTCATCCGCAAACCATCCCGCGCGTTCTGATGCACAAAGGCCCAATCGGTGCGCCCCAGCATTCGCCGTTCAGGTTCCGACATGGTCACGGTATCGCGCGGGCCCTGATCACGGGTGTCAAACAGGACCTCGCCCCGATCCGGCACAAGATGGCCCGCCAGGCAATTCAGCAGGGTGGATTTGCCCGACCCGGATTCGCCAACGATGCCCATGACTTCGCCCGGAAAAAGGTCAAAGCCGACATCGCTACACCCGATACGATGCCCATAGGTCTTGTGAATTCCACGCACTGACAAAAGCGGGGTCATGCCGCGTCCTCCTTTGGGCTCAGTCGCCCTCGATGCCCGCTGTCGCAGCGGGTGGCACAGTAATCGGTGTCGGAGCAAACGAACATCCGGTTGCCCTGATCATCGACGATGAGTTCGTCCAGATAGCTGTGATCGGCACCACATAGATCACAGGCGTGATCCGCCTTTGTCGGCTCGAACGGGTGGTCTTCGAAATCGAGGCTCACGACCTGTGTATACGGCGGGATCGCATAGATTCTTTGTTCACGCCCCGCCCCGAACAGCTGGATCGCCGCGCTTTCTAGCTTGGGGTTGTCGAATTTCGGGATCGGTGACGGATCCATGACATAGCGCCCTTCGACCTTGACCGGATAGGCATAGGATGTGGCAATATGGCCGTGGCGCGCGATGTCTTCGTACAGTTTCACATGCATCAACCCATACTCTTCCAGGCTGTGCATCTTGCGCGTTTCGGTCTCGCGCGGTTCCAAAAAACGCAACGGCTCGGGGATCGGCACCTGATAGACAAGGATCTGGTCCTCGCTCAGCGGTTCTTCGGGAATACGGTGGCGGGTCTGGATGACACTGGCCTGGCTGGTGTGGGCGGTCACCGACACCTGGGCCGTGTTTTCAAAGAATTTGCGGATCGACACCGCGTTCGTCGTGTCATCCGCCCCCTGATCAATCACCTTCAACGTATCTTCGGGCGTCAAGCAGGCCGCCGTGACCTGAACCCCACCTGTGCCCCAGCCATAAGGCATCGGCATTTCACGGCTGGCAAAGGGCACTTGATAGCCGGGAACCGCAATGCCCTTCAAAATGGCGCGGCGGATCATCCGTTTGGTCTGTTCGTCTAGATAGGCAAAATTATAGTCGCTCATTCCGCCGCCTCCATGTGGGGTTTCGTGCCGGTATCTCCCAGCACCTCGGCGCGCAGTTTGCGGATCAGTTCCAGTTCGGACTGGAAATCAACGTAATGCGGCAGTTTGATGTGTTCGAGAAATCCGGTCGCCTGAATGTTGTCCGCGTGGCTGAGCACGAATTCCTCGTCCTGTGCCGGTGCACCCAGATTGTCTTCGCCCAGCTCCTCCCAACGCAGCGCCCGGTCTACCAGCGCCATGGAAATCGCCTTGCGTTCGGTTTGACCAAAGACCAATCCGTACCCGCGCGTGAACTGGGGCGGTTCCGATTTGGACCCCGTGAACTGGTTCACGGTTTCGCATTCCGTCACCGTGATCTCGCCGATTTCGATGGCAAAGCCCAATTCTGGAATTTCCATTTCCACAGGCACGCTTCCGATGCGCAGCTCGCCGACAAATGGGTGATTGCGGCCATATCCGCGCTGGGTTGAGTATGCCATGCCCAACAAAAACCCTTCGTCCCCTCGCGTCAGGGATTGCAGGCGCAAAGCCCGATTGGCCGGATACTCCATCGGTGCGCGCGTCATATCCGGCGGTGTGTCATCCGACCGAGGCTCGCTTTGAATCAACCCGTCGCGGTTCAGGAAATCAGTAATCCGCGGCATTTCGCCAGGCTGTGACGGGGCAGTCTGCGCTTTTGGCACCGGTCCATCGGCGGCCAATTTGAAATCCAGCAGACGGTGGGTATAGTCAAATGTCGGCCCCAACACCTGCCCCCCCGGAGCGTCCTTGAACGTGGCGCTGATCCGACGGTCACAGGCCATGGCCCCCGTCTCTACCGGGAGAGAATGCCCGATCCGGGGCAATGTTGTGCGATAGGCGCGGATCAGGAAGATCGCTTCGATCAGATCTCCGCGTGCCTGTTTGATCGCCAACGCCGCAAGGTCGGGATCATACAGAGATCCTTCGGCCATGACCCGATGCACGGCCAGCGACAATTGTTCACGGATTTGATCCAGGCCCAGCTCGGCCACGTCCGGATCGCCGCGGCGGTCCTGGGCCAGCCAGTCATGGGCATTTTCAATGGCCCGCTCGCCCCCTTTGACTGAAACATACATCAGCGTTCCTCCACTCGGGTCGATCGCGGCAACGCCGCAAGGCTGGAACCAGCGGTGAAATAGAAATCCAGCCCCAGCGGAAACAGGGTCCGATTGGCGACAAAGGCGGCAGTCTCTGGCAGCGACAGATTTGCCGCCTCCCTGATCCCCGGCCCGGTCAGACGCGCGCCTTGTTGGTTCAGGTGCTCCACTTCAACAATGACCGTGGCAGAGCGATCCGGGTATTCTGATGTGCCAATTGGCAAAAGCGGCAATGGAAGCCCCGACCAGCGACCCACTGCGAATTGAGCTGAATCCGGTTCGACAATGGGAGCGCCGATATGAAACGCCACCCAGTTGCGGATATCCGGTGTGTCGAACCCCTCCGCCAGAAACAGGCGCGTATCCTGATCGCATAATGTCAGCAGCAACGTGGCAGCCGCCCGCGACATCGGGGCCGGAGCCTGTGCCCCTTGAATGGTCTCGATGTTTCCGGGTCGTGCCATCACGGACAGCGCCGCACGAAAGGCAGTGGCGGATTGAACTGGCGGGTTGTCAAACCCTCCTTGCAAGCTCTGATCCAGCATCAGTCTTCTCCTCGTGCCATTGTAAAAAATTCAACCTTCGTGGCCGCAGCATGTGCAGCACGGTCTTGTGCACGGCTGGTGGCCTCGCTGGCCAAGGGCCCCAGAATTTGAGCTTCGATTTCGTCGGCACGTGGCGTCTGCATCAGCGCATCAACCAAAGCGGCGCGTCCGGCGTGATCACGGTCACGCCCCTGCACATAGCCATGCCCGACCTCTCCACTGTCAATTCTCAGCGCACACCGGGTCACTGTCATTTCGCCCAGGTTAAACGGCGCACCTGTGCCCCCCATTCGACCCTGCACCATGACACCGCCTGTTTCCGGCACCCTTAACCAACTGTGGTCAGGATGATCCCCAAGACCATCCAGCAGCATTTGCAGCCGTAAGGGGGGGGCTTTGGCAAGCAGGCTCATCCAGCGCTTGCGTTCCGGTTCCGTGATCGCGGGGTTGGTCATTATACACCTTGCCGATTTGTCTAGATAACTATACAACTAGACAAATCATTACGGACCCGATGTACATTCGGCAAGTCGGTTACTGTGAAATTTTGGTGACAGACATGACCCGCATTCCAGTTTGGAAAACCATCACGACCACATTGGATGATGACATCGCCAACGGTCATTATCGCACCGGGGACAAGCTGCCGACCGAAGCTGCGCTTGCAGTACGCTTTGGGGTCAACCGGCATACGGTGCGCCGTGCCCTGGCTGATATGGCAGATCGCGGGATCGTCCGGTCCCGACGCGGTGCCGGGGTCTTTGTCGAAACCCCACCCGCCGATTACCCGATCGGGAAGCGGGTTCGGTTCCACCAAAACATTCGCGCAACCGGACGGTTACCGGCCAAACAGATGCTGCGTCTGGAAACCCGCACCTGCGCGCCCAGCGAAGCCAAGGCGTTGGACCTGGCGGTGGGCGATCCGGTGTTGGTCTACGAGGGGCTTTCCCTGTCAGGTAACGCGCCGATTGCACATTTCCTAAGCATTTTCCCACAGACCCGCGTCCCAAATCTCGCAGAAACCTTTGCCACGGTCACATCGGTCACCGAAGCCCTGCGCCGCAATGGGATTGACGATTACACCCGCCGCGACACCCGGATTTCAGCAGAATTGGCCGATACGGTTCAGGCCCTGCATCTTCGGGTGCGCGAAGGTGCCCCCCTGCTCAAATCGGTTGGCATCAATGTCACCACCGACGGCCTCCCCATCGAGCTGGGAAAGACCTGGTTCGCAGCAGATCGGATCACGTTGACGATGGCGAACGACTGACGGCTTCATATTTTTCCAGAAACGCCTGGATCGGCAACGACCGGAAGTCTTCCAGACGATGGTGCAAGGTTTCGTGATCCCAATTCCACCATGCCATCGCCATCAACCGGTCTGCGATCTGCGGGGCAAAGCGCGCCCGGATAGGCTTTGCCGGGACCCCCGCAACAATCGTGTAAGGAGCGACATTCCGTGTCACCACGGCCTGTGTTGCGACAACGGCTCCGTCACCGATGGTGATATCCGGTCGGATAACAGCGCCATGTCCGATCCAAGTGTCATTCCCGATCCGCGTTCGGCGCGATTTGCGATGTGCCATGAACGTCTGATCCATGTCGGCCCCATCGAAATAATCCGATGACCGATACAGAAAATGGTGCTGGGATGCCTGCTGCATCGGGTGATCGGTCGGGCCGATCCGGGCAAAGCTCGCGATATTGCAGAACTTTCCTACACTGGCGTTGGCAATGTCTGCAAACCGATCACAATAGGAATAATCGCCGATTTCGGAGCAGCTGAGCCTGCTGCCCTGCCCGATTTCCACATAGCGGCCAAACGTCGTTTCTGTGATCTGGCAACCTGAATGGAGGACAGGGGTCTGTGCGCAAAGCCTGCTCATTATTCCCCCTTGATGAGACGACGTCTCAACCACCCGGAAAAGCTATCCATCATCATCACCATCAGAATGATGAGCACGATGTAATAGGTGACCTCCTCCCAATCCTTCTGCGTGATCATCGCCTGTGTCAGCAGCAGGCCGATGCCACCGCCGGTGATTGCACCGATGATCGTGGCTGATCTGGTATTGGACTCCAGGTAATACAGCACCTGGCTCAGCAGAACCGGCGTGACCTGGGGGATCACCCCAAACCGATAACGCTGGATCGTTTTGGCTCCGGTCGAGGCCACGCCTTCAATCTGTTTTTCATCGACATTTTCCAATGCCTCAGAGAACATTTTGCCAAAGCTACCCGTGTCGGTCAGCAGGATCGCCAGCGCACCAGTCATCGGTCCGGGACCAAAGGCCCGCGACAACACGATGGTCCAGATCAGCCCATCGACACCCCGCAGGAAATCGAACACCCTGCGAATGCCAAAACGAGCGGCCCAAAAGGGGGAGAAATTGCTGGCGGCAAGAAAACCAAGCGGCAAGGCAACAATCGCAGCACCGAATGTGCCCAGAAATGCCATCAGGATGGTTTCAAACATCGCCCAGGCCACATCTGCATGACGCCACATTTCGTTGAACCAGAAATCATTCCAGGCACCCGCAATGTTGGAGCGGGTGGGATCAATCTGTTCACTGAACAGGATCTGTAACGGGCCATGTCCGTAATAGGGGCTCTTCAGCGTAAAGAAGAACAGCTCCCAACCGGGGAAATAGTTGAACACTTCGGTCTTGTTGCGGGTCAAGGACACGCGCCCTTCGGGCGTGGTGATCGCCAGACGGGTTTTGGACAGGGAAATCCAGCCCGGAATATCACCGGTCAGATTGGTGACGACCTTGCGACCCTGTATGGCTGCTTCGATCGTGCCAAAGCCCGGAATTTCGTAGCGCAAACCATTGCCCGGCAAAAAGTACACCGCATGCCCAGAGCCCAGATCGACCTGGGTCGTGGTGCCGTCCAACGTCACCCACTCAGGTGCCGTTCCCTGCGGATACTGCCCTTTGCGTTCACCTTCGATCGCGGCGCTGATCTCGCCTGTTCGATTGTCGCGTGTGACGTGGGTCTTGTGGCTCCACGCATCACGGGTCAGCGTCTGGGCATTGTCCCAGCGGGCCCGTTCGGCAAGGCCGGGAATATCGAAGGCAAAGAAGACATAGACCAAGTAGGCCAGAATGGCTGCGGGCAGCCCCAGCGTGAACAGACGTTTACGCAGGAACAGACGATCGGCAGAGGCGTATAGATCGACGGATGCCATATCAGTGGCCTCCCTTATGTGTCAGCCCGTTGCGCACATGGCTCGATAGCTGGTCAAAGATGACGATGGTGACGAACAGCAGGATAAAGATCGCGGCGGCTTCGTCGTATTTCCCCAAACCCCAGCTCATCGCGTTCTTGAGCTCGTATCCGATGCCGCCCGCACCAACAAAGCCCAGAATGGCCGAGGCACGGATGTTGATTTCGAACCTCAGCAAGGCATAGCTGAAATAGTTGGGCGCGACCTGGGGGAGAACACCCAGAAACATCCGCTGGAACCAGCTTGCCCCGACAGACGACAGTCCTTCGACCGGCTTCAAATCGGCATTTTCATTCACTTCGGAGAACAATTTGCCCAGCGCTCCGGCGGTGTGAAACGCGATTGCGATCATCGCAGGCACCGGTCCACCACCCAGAATAAAAATCAAAACCAGCGCAATCACGATTTCAGGGATCGCCCGCATGATGTCCATCGTCCGGCGAAACAGTGAGATCAGACGGGGCCAGCGGGCCAACCCGCGCGTCGAAAGCAGCGACAGGACAATTGCGAACCCTGCCCCGATCATCGTCGAAACAGCCGCGATATTGATTGTTTCAATCAAGGCCGGGAGATAGGTCAGAAAATGCCCCGGAAGTTGATCCAGCTTGGGAAGCGTATCGGCCAGCACATCCGCCGGGAAATCCAAAATATTTGGCAGCCCGGCCCAGAACCCACCGGCATTGCGGTCATCGGCCAGCATAAAGCCGGAAATCAGCAACAGGGCAAACACCCCAAGCATCAACCCGCCATATAACCGCTTGCGCTGAATGAGAGCCAAATAATGGCTGCGGGTGGTCTCCAGTTGGTCGGCGGTATGGCTCATGGCAGGGTGTTTCCATCAAAGAAACAGCCCCACGCAAAATCGCGCGGGGCCATAAGGTTGGTATTGAATTAGTTTGATTTCAGCTTGCGTGCTTCGATGATGACTTCGTATGCGTCATGACCGATCGGCATGACGCCTTTGGCCTCACCCGACAGAACGCCATAGGCACATTCGGGGTCCATCGCAGGTAGCGACGCCATCAGCGCCGTGAATTTGACTTTCACGTCTTCTGGCAAATCCTTGCGCAGAACGATCGGGCCTTCTGGGATCGGCTTGGACTGCCAGATTTGCACCAGGTCGTTCATGTCAACCAGGCCAGCATCAACCGCACGACGCAGCGCGCCCGAATTGTAGCCGTCTTCCCATTCACCCAGACCGTCGGCCCAGGTCACGCCGCCGTCCACATCGCCTGCATTTACCGCGACGATGGTCTGTTCGTGACCGCCGGTGAATTTCACTTCACCAAAATAGTCGCCCGACGTCATGGTCGATCCGGTAGCTTCGGGAATTTCGATCGACGGGATCAGGAAGCCGCTGGTCGAGTTGGGATCGCCAAAGCCAAAGACTTTGCCTTTCATGTCGTCCAACGATGAAATGCCGCTGTCCTTGCGGGCAAAGCCAACCGAGTAATAGCCATAGCCACCATCATTGTTGACTTTGACCAGGATCGGTTCGACCGCTTCGGGGTCAGACAGATAGGTTTTGGCATAGCCCGAGGCACCCAGCCACGCCATGTCAATTGTGCCGCCCAGCAAGCCCTGGATCACGCCATTATAGTCGGCCGGCGCGAACAGTTTGGTTTCCACACCCAGCAGCTCTTCGGTTTTGGCGCGCAGGCATTCGTTGTTGTTCAGACGGTCCTGTGCGTTTTCACCGCCCAGGAGGCCGATATTAAACGATTCGATGTCGGCGGCCAGGATCGGTGTGGCCAGAGCGGTGGATGCCAATGCGGCAGCGATCAGATTTTTCATGATGTTTTCTTTCCAGGTTAAGTGAAGTCTGTTGCAGAAAGTTTGGAGTGGGGTTCGCAATGCGCGCGCCCTGCAGGGGGTGTCAGGCGAATTCAGGCAAGACGACCTTGGGCGGGACCAGTGCCGGCTCGCGAATTTCCGTAGATGTGGCCGCTTCGGAAAAGTCATCCCCTGCGCCATAGATGTCCCGGGCCACGCCGGTGGTCAGCTGTTCGGGCGTACCATCAAACACAATGCGCCCATCGCGCATTCCGATAACCCGGTCGCAATAGCGCCGTGCCGTGTCCAAGGTGTGCAGATTGGCCAGAACAGTGCGCCCGTCTTCTTCGTGAATGCGGCGCAGGGCCTCCATCACGGTTTGCGCGTTCATCGGGTCCAGCGATGCGATCGGTTCATCCGCAAGAATGATCCGGGGATCCTGCATCAACGCACGGGCGATCGCGACGCGCTGTTGCTGCCCCCCCGACAGGGCTTCGGCCCTTTTGGGAGCATGATCCGCCATGCCCAATCGGTCCAGAATATCAATGGCCTGGTGGATGTCCGATTTGGGAAACAGGTTGAACACAGTCGTCAGGGTTGATCGTTTGCCCAATGTGCCGTGCAAAACGTTTGAAACCACATCCATTCGCGGCACCAGATTGAATTGCTGAAAGATCATCGCGCAGGACGCTTGCCACGCACGTCGGTCCTTGCCCCTCAGCGTGGTCACATCCGTGCCTTCAAACAGAATGCGCCCCGTTGTGGCATCCGTCAGCCGATTGATCATGCGCAGCAATGTGGATTTGCCCGCCCCGGACCGTCCGATCACTCCAATCATCGCCGGGCGGTCGATCGAAAAGCTCGCATTGTCGACGGCCGCATTTGCGCCGAAACGTTTGGTCAGATTCTCTACGGTCAGCATATTTGCCCCCAGTTAACTCCGGGGGACATGGCAAGACTTCCGTTGCAATTGCATGACGGTTTCTTGAATGTTTTGTAAATGGAGGGGGCATGGCTTCATTTTGGATGATGCCAAATCGCCAACCCAATCGCCAAAGGTCGCCACGCTTTGACGGGCCTCTCCAGGTTTTCCGAACCGAGCAAGCCAATTGCCCGAAAGCCACCAAATGGCTAAGCTCTAACAGGGGGGCTCCTATACATTTTTGAAAAGCGCGGTTGTCAGCGGCGGCCGGAACTTGAGACGGGAATTTAAACGCATCAACATAGGGAAGCAGCAAAATGGCATTTAAACTGGACTTGGTAGAGGTCGCACACGGCCTGGGCTTTCCCGAAGGGCCCGTTGCAATGAACGACGGTTCGGTACTGTTCGTCGACATTGAAAAAGAAACCCTGGTGCGCCTGGAGCCCAGTGGCGCACGTCATGATGTCGCGGAGATCCCCGGTGGCCCAAACGGCGTAGCAATCGGGCCCGATGGTGCGGCCTATGTCTGCAACAACGGCGGTGTCTATTGTTTCAAGAACGCCGGCCCTGGTGGGGTGAACATCCCCCTTCCTGATCCAGAACATTACACCGGTGGCTTGATCCAGAGGGTGGATCTGACGTCTGGTGAGGTTACGCCCTTGTACACGGAATGTGACAAAAAACGGCTTCTGGCCCCCGACGACATCGTTTTTGACAAGGCCAAAGGGTTCTGGTTCACCGAAACCGGCATTCAGGATGATGAAACCCTTCGCAAGGGGGGGCTGTATTATGCAACGACAGATGGATCTTCGATTGTGCGGATGGCCACGATTCCGATGGCAAACGGTGTTGGACTATCGCCTGATGGAGACACCGTTTTTGTGTCGGATACGATTTTCGGGCGACTCTGGAAGATGAAGATCAAAAGAGACAGCAGAGGTCGCCCGGTTGGTCTGGACGATGGACCAATCCAGGGCATCATGCCCGGTGAAGTCGTCCAAACCCTTCCAGGATTTCAGTGGCTCGACAGCCTCAAGGTCGAAGCGGATGGCCGCGTTTGTGTTGGTACGATCTTTACCGGAGGTATCACCATTTTTGAAATGGATGGCACGACCGAGCATGTCGATGTACCGGATATTTTCACCACCAATATGTGCTTTGGCGGCGAAGACATGATGGATATGTGGATCACAGCGTCCAGTACCGGAAAAATCTACAAGACCCGCTGGCCACGCCCCGGTCTGAAGCTGGAATTCACAGCATAGTTTGTTGCCTTTTTTCGGACTACGTAGACGGCAAAAGGGCGCATCACAGCGCCCTTTTGCACTGTGATGTCTTGAGCCCCCAAACAGGCCATAACGCAAAACAGGCGTATTTACCCGTGGCGTTCAGGTCTTTTGGCACCCGCATTGCGCTCCTGTTTCTTCTGGCCCTGCGCATAGGTTGAAAAGACCATCGCCCAGCCTGATCAGGCCAAGCTTTGCTAGCGTTTCCATCAGGATATTGTAAAATATCTTAATAATGGATGAAACACCCGCCATACCCGAGATCCAATCGACGCGTTTGGGCGAAAGGCGTCTGGTCTCCGTTCTGTTCACCGACATGGTGGGATATACCGCCATCGTCGAGCGACTTGGCGCGGAAAAAACTCTCCAATTCACACGAATGGTTTACAAGGAACTGACCGGTGCCGTTCAGGATCATGGCGGGTCTGTCCGCGGCTTTGCCGGGGACAGTGTCATGGCAGTTTTTGGCATTCCAGACGCCCAGGAGGATGCCGCGCTGAGGGCCTGCCAGGCGGCGTTGTCGATCCAGAAAACCTTTGGCGACGCCACCGAAGACATCGAAGCGAGATTTGGTGAACGCCCCAGTATGCGGGTCGGTGTGAGCTCGGGCACCGTCGTCATGGCCCATGTCGAAGGCGAAGGGTCGCCTTTGACAGCGGTCGGCAATACCGTGAACCTCGCGTCGCGTATCGAGGCGTTGGCCCCCAGAGGTGGCTGCCTGATCTGCGACGCGACCCGAAGTCTCGTCGAATGGCTTGTCGACCTCAGCTTTGATGACGAGTATCAGATCAAAGGCGTGGCCAAACCGCAAAAGCTATGGCGGTTGCTGTCCATCCGCGAAGGGGCCACGCGGTTTGATGCCTCGCTGGCGCGTGGCCTCAGCCAATATATCGGACGCGATGCAGAGCTGGCGACGCTGGCTGGCGCGTTGGAGCGCGCCCGTGACCGGGTTCAAGTGGTGGATCTTGTTGCCGAACCGGGACTGGGTAAAACCCGCCTGATTTTCGAATTTCTAAATCCGATAACAAAAGAAGACGCCTTTGTGCTGACCGGGCATTGCTCGGCCAATGGCCAACAAACCCCGTTTTTGCCGTTTCTCGAAGTTATGCGCGGATCGTTCCAGATCCGCGACGAAGATGAGCCGTTTGAAATCGCGCGAAAGCTTGAAACCGGGCTTCGCCGGGCGGGGCTGGATACGCCCGAGAATCTGGGCCTTCTGCTCAACTTGTTGGGCCTTCCCCCTCCAGACGGATCACTGGACGGGCTTGACGGTGTTCTGATTGGCCTGCGGACCCGCGATCTTCTCCCTGCGTTGTTGCAGGCGCAATGCCAGGCGACACGGGTGGTTCTTTTGATCGAGGACATCCATTGGATCGATGGCGCATCCGAAGAGATGCTACGCAAACTGATCGAAAGCGGAACGCAGTCGAATCTGTTGATCCTCCTGACACGGCGCCCGGAATATGATCCCGGTTGGTGCACCCTGCCCTGGGTGAAAGCGTTGGCACTGCAACCGCTTGAGGATGGCGACATCTGGCAACTGGCCCGCACACGTCTGGGCGTTGAAACCCTGCCCGATGCTCTGATCCAACAGGTCACAGAACGCGCTGGGGGCAATCCGTTGTTTGGCGAGGAGATCCTGAGCTATCTAATCGACCAGGGCGCGTTGCGCATCACATCGGGCACGGCCGAATTTGACGCCGAAAAGGCGACAAGCGGGCTACCCGCAAGCATGCAAAGCCTGCTGACGGCCCGCATTGACCGATTGCAGCCCCAGGACCAAGCGTTGCTTCAGGCGGCGGCCACAATTGGTCGGCGTTTCGATCCGGGCCTGTTGTCTCTTGTGATTGGACGCGCGGGGGAAACAGGTGCAGCCTTGCACAGATTGCAGGCGCAGGACATTGTCTACCGCGAAACCAACTCGTCGGATTACATGTTCAAACATGTGCTGCTGAGAGACACCGTCTATCAAGGGTTGGTGTCCGATCGCCGGGCTGATCTGCATTTGGCGATTGCCGAAGCTCTGGTCCAGCGCAACCAGGACCGGCTTGCCGAGGTGGCCGATACCCTTGCCTATCATTACGCGCAAACCGACCGTAAGGATCTCGCCTTTCGGTACAGCGCTTTGGCAGGTGCAAAAAGTCTGGGTGTTTTTTCTCACGATCAGGCCAACCGGTATTTTGCCTCTGCCCTGGCGCTCTACCTGGATGATCCGACCTGTGCCAGCGACGCGGAGTTTGCCGAATTCCTCGCGAATTATGCGCTGTGTTCGAACATCTCGCTCATGGTCAAACCCATGATCGAACTGGCCCCCAAGGTCAGACCAATTCTCAATGGCATTGGCGATAGCGGTGACCACGTTCTCTTCTTGCATCATTATGTATCCTGTCTGGTGTGCAGCGGCCGCTATCGCGATGCGCTTGGTGTCCAGCAGGAACTGACGGCAATGGCCAATCGTTTGGGCGACCCCAAGTCGATCGCCTATGCATTGGTCAACGAGCTATCGGTGTCGATCTATTGCGCGCCCATTCCCGATGATGTTTTCGAGACCAAGCGACAGGAAGCAGAGACTGCCCTGACCTGTTTCGACGATGCCTATTTGAAAAATTTCTTTGTTGCCACCGTGGGTTGGAACGAGCTCACCCGCGGTCGGGTCACAAAAGCGCATGAAGCCGCGGACCGCATGCGCGCCGAAGGCATTTCCAAGAACGATCCTCGTTCCCTGGGGTACGGAACCGCGATGAAGGCGTTGATTGCCATGGTCACCGACGACCATCAAACCGCGCTGGAGATATCCGAACAGGCGCACAGCGTTTCCCGGGCCGAATTTGAAATGGCAATTGCCGATTCATCGAGATTCTCTGCTTTGGTTCCATTGGGCAAACCAGGGGCGCTGGAGGACGTTCGAGGGTACGTAGATATGTGCAAACAGAACGGGTGGGCACTGTTCGCGGAAGGTCCGGAAACCATGCTGGGGGTCGCGCTGGCGATGGACGGTCAGATCGGGGCCGGGTTGCGCCAGATCGAAGACGCGATTGCCCGTCGGGAAGCCGAAGGCACCAGGATCGCCGCCGATTGGAACCGGTTGTTTCTGTGTGAAGTCTATCTCGAAATTCTATCCGGCGAAGGCGGCGCATCTCTCGGCGTGCTCATGCGCAATATCAGCGCCTTGACTGGTGTTTTCCTGTTCGGTGGCAAGCGGATCATTGAACTGATCGAACACGTGCGCGCCAATCCTCAGTTCGATCCCGCAGGACATTACATCGCCCGAAGCGAATTGATCCTGGGATTGCTCTACAAGATCAAGAAGAAGAAGGCCCAGGCGCTTCAGCATCTGAACGAAGCCAAACGGATCGTCGAGCCAGCAGGGAAATCCCCCATGCTGACACGGATCAACGTGGCATTGGCCGAACTGAACGCGTGACAGGCCAGATAACCCGTCAGCCCGTCAGCCGGGACAAATAGCGGATCGCAGACAAGCTTGGCAAAAAGGTATAGGCTCCGCCGCGTGTGGTCACAAACCGGGGAAACCCTCTCAGTCGAATAGTCCCCTCTTTTGGGAGTGTCAGGTCAAACCAGCTGGTTTCCGGAGAATTGGCCCCAATCAACGGATCATTGGAGCCGGTAACAGTCGGATCCTGCAGTCCCAGGTTCAGCCAATCACACATGACGGCTTCGAATTGGGCCCCGAAATTCGCGCCGATGAAGTTACCCAACAACCCCCGTTCCTGGCTATCGGGATTGGCGGGGTCAAAGTCGGGGCCATAAGACATACCGCGCCGCACAAGCCGGCGCGTGTAGTTGGCAATACGTTGGACGATCGGACCGCCCCGCGGGTTGACGCGCCGCATATGCGCCCCTGCCGGGCATCGGGACCCGTGATGATAATCGAAATTTGTGAGCGCGCCGGGCTCCTCGGATTTTGGCCATTGCGCATCTGGCGAGGTTTCATACGGCATGCCGTTGCGCCAACGTCCACACATCTGCGCCGCCACAACCTCGCGCAGGGCACCATGGCGATCCAACCCCGCACCAATGCGGTCTTCGGTACCCGGAACCAACAGGTCCTTGGCCCTGGGATGGGTCAGCAACATGTCAGCGGCCTTGTCCAGATAGGTTTCAAACCCCTGTGCATCCTGGGCCAGGATGCGAAAGGCATTGAAGGCCCCGTTAAATCCCAGTTCGCGGGGCTGAGGAATACTGAATTCAAGCCCTTGCATCCGCGTCGGATAGCCCAGCAGAACAGTTCCCAAGGGATCAGCGGGTTCATTTGCAGCGGCTTGCTCAGGATCATCAACATGTCGGAACTTGGGTTGCGAGATGCTGTCCTGATAGCCAAAGAACACCTTTTGATCGGCCAGATTACGCCCGTTCCTGACGCCAATCACATTAAAAGCACGCGCGACCTGCCCCTGAACGACATCAAGATGATGTTCTTCGTCCACATAAATCGATGCTATGATATGCACCCGCTCAGGCTGGTCGAACGGCGCAGGCCAATGTTCGGGCGCGCTCGACCCAAAATCACCAAGCTTCATGGCGCGCGCGCGCATTCCTTCGACGAACTCCGTAGGGAAACTGTCCAGGCATTCGCCTGGTGTCCCCAGCGCCCGCAACCCTTCGTAGGTCACGCCTATGTTGAAACAGACATCGGGTTTCGTGGCCCACCATGCTGATCTGGTAATCTTTGGTACATCTGCGTCGGTCCCATCGGCCGACGCCGCAAGAAACCGCCGCGCTGCAGCCAGGTCCGACACCTCGAGAATGAGGTAACGCACCATATTGTTTCGGTAGCCCCGCAAAATGTTGCCCTGGACTTCGTTTGAATCATAAGCTTCGCTCATTACCAACCTACTCCCAGTTTGCGACGGACCTGTGCGGCGGACACTCCGGGATACGCACGATAGCCGCCGCCCAACGAAATATTGGGGTTCGCGTTCAGTTGCAGAATCAATTCTCGTGGCAGGCTCAACAATTCATGCGGTGGACCATCAGCGGAACGGCCCGCGGCTGCATCCTGCAGACCAAATAGGTCCGTTGGGAAATCCGGTGCCTGGAACAGGTCGTGATCCTGCACCCAGTCAATGAACTTCTCGACATTCTGCGCCGTTGGCTTGAGTTCCTCACCGCCGTCCACCAAAGTCATCACATCGTCGAAAACGCTGCCGATGGTCATGATGAAGTCGCGGATATAATTGCTGAAATCACCATCATAAACCGAGATCATGCAAATATAGTCGTCGATCAACAGAAAGCGGGCGAAATGCACCGTGCCGACATTGTCCAGACCTGCGAATATTTCGTCCACGTTCGTGGCAATTGCCATGGCGGCCTTGGCGCGCCCCACAGGGGTTGGATCCTTGAGCGGCATCACCAGATTCATCATGCGCTGCACGTTTTCACTCGGTTGAGGCGAAGGACGCGGACCGCCCGGCAGTTTTGGCTTTTTTTCGCGCCAGACCCAATACGGCACAACCACATAGGTCGACAGAAATTTGAACCACCCCCGTTCGGGGAGGCTGTTGACGTACCGATTGAACCAACCGCCATCATCCGTCATGAATTCAGCTCCCTGAAAATGGGCAAGGTGTCGCGTCTCGCCGTTTGCTCGAATATTCATAGGCCTCACGCCGGATTTTCAGCACCGGATCGTCCGAAGCCCGGATGCCATCCGTCAAGTTGCAGGGATTGAAACTGATCTTTTCCAGATCCCCATCCGCGCCCTCGATTTTTTTGTCCAGCGTCAACGTCCCCATCATCACCCGTTTGCGGTGAGGGGGCCAGGCGCGGGTGGAGTCGTTGAAATCATCGCCCAGCTCTCCGATCATCATCATCAGGGAAAACCGCGCGCCTCCCTTGTCCAGACACTCTTCCAGCTTCTCCTTGAGGTATGTGTCAACAATGGGGTCCTTGGGGGTGGTGTTTTGCACCCCCGCAATAGGTTGCCATGTAAACCGAACCCAGCGTTGCGTGCCGTCCGGAGCCGTGACGATGAATGTATGCACCGCATGATAGGACGCCCGTTCATAGCTGACCGGGGCCCCGATCGTCGCGGCCTGCAATACCGCCAGTTGTGCGAATTTATTCTGATCCGCGAACCGGATAGCACCTTCGTTCGGCCTGACATCCTGTCCTGGGTAGGGATCTGGCATGGGGATCGTCAGCTTTAGAAAATCAACGATTTTCCGCCAAGGTGACAGGCGTTCACACGGCGCTGGTTTTGCTTCTTTGGCGAACTCCAGAAATGTTTCAGGAGTCGGTGCAAAAAATTCGGGTAGCGTCATCGCCACCAAATCTGTTGCACCACCATCAGACAGGTGAAACCTGGTTGCCATGCCGCGCACATCGGACCAGCCATCCCGCTCTATCGCGCTGCCCGACCCGTTTGAAAACCGAACAGTAACGTCCAGCTGTTTGCCTTGAAAATGCTCGGCGGTACAATAATCGCGGGCGACTGGAGACGCTTGGAAATACCCTGCCACGCCTGTGCCGATGGTGTGAACGGGGCGCCTCACAAGACCCTCTACGGGATTGTCGTCAGGCAGAACAAGCGCCTCAACCAGTTGCTCGGCAATGTCGGGATCGTTCATCTCTATCCACTCCCAGCAAAATTCATCAAAACCAAATTGATGTTTCGTCATATCATATCTCACGCATTAAATCACCAATGTCCTGTCCGAAGCTTGGTGAAGGTAGGAACTCCCGGGTCTCGAGCGCTCCCTAGCGACCCGCCTGCCCGCGTTCGCGCCATACGCACGGGTCCCTGCACCAAGAGCCACAGCACGGAACTGACACCAGTTTTTGGGAGGTTGGCACGCATAACACATTGGGATCATACCTGACCCGAACGTTCACAGGCGCGTCCACTGGGTCGCTCGATCGGTCACGATCAAAGCCCCTGCCACAAAAGTAATTTTCTGTGCCACTTTTCCGCTTGCAGTCCCCGATGATTAGATCTACATCAGCCTCAATTGACGCGGGATGGAGCAGCCCGGTAGCTCGTCAGGCTCATAACCTGAAGGTCGTAGGTTCAAATCCTACTCCCGCAACCACTACTGTCGAACAGGCCACCTTCGGGTGGCCTTGTTTGTTTTTGGGCCACCCCAAGTGCGAATAAGCCTGCCAGTTCGCCAACCAATTCAATAGCCAGTCCGTCGCCCTCAGGGATAAGCCGGATCTCCGTCAAAAGGCTAAGGATGATAACGGTGGCCTCGGCCTTTGTCGCAGGATCATTTAGGGCGCGAGACAGGTCGGTCACAGTATCACGGTAGAGATCCGCAAGACCGGGATGAAGCAAGACAGGCGCTTTTGCCTTCGCGTTCGCCAAGTCGTTCTCTAGATCGGCCTTACGGACCCCCAGACTGTCCATCTTGGTCTTCCTGCTTTCGTGAAACATGCCCTCGGCAATGGCGTCTACAATGCGGTCGGTTTGACTTATGACCTTCGTAAATTCGTGCTCTGTCTTAACCTTGTTGACGGAGGTTTGGGCAGTCAGACGATTGTGCTCTTCTTGGTAGGCTTTGACAAACTCGGCAATGAGGCCGGGGTGGAACAACTGGTCCTTGAGGCCGATCAAAACACGCTCTTCCAGCTCACTCCGTTTGATGGTGACGCGATTGGAACAGGTGCCTTTGTTACGGGTGGCAGAACAGCCGTAGTAGTGCTTACCAACCTGAATGACGCCGCCACCACATTCCCCGCAGGTCAACATTCCTGAAAACAAGTGTTTGGCGCGCTTGGTTCTTCCAAGCTTACGCACGCCGTCGCTGATGGCCACGTTGCGTGTGGCTTCCTGGCGGGCTTTGACTGCCTTCCAAAGGTCTTGGGGCAGGATGCGCAGATCGGACACGTCTTCGATGATCCAATCCTTAGGTGGGTTGAGGCGGGCCTGCCGTTTCCCCGATGTCGGGTCCTTGATAAACCGCTGCCGGTTCCAGATCAGCCGACCGACATAGAGTTCGTTATTGAGAATACCGGTGCCGCGTCGCCAGTTTCCGTAGATGGTTGATGCCCCCCAGCCTCTACCAAGCGGCCCATCTACACCTTCGTCATTCAATTTGCCAGCGATTGCGCGAGGGCTGATACCGGCAGCGTAGTCTTCAAATATGCGACGCACGATGGTGGCCTGTTCCTCATTGACAGTCCGGTCGCCCGTAGAAACCTCGCCGTCGGCTGTGAAGCTGCGCAGCACATCGTAACCATAAATGACACCGCCTGCCGACTTGCCTTTGCGGACACGACCCTCAAGGCCGTGATGGGTCTTCTGGGCCAGGTCTTTCAGAAAGAGGCTGCTCTGTCTGACGTCAGCGCTTATGGGTCCAAATAGGGTTATTTGCTAAGAGAGGGTTTGTTGCTCATCGTAGCCACCGAGGAGTGGACGATGAGAAAGACAACGAAGAGCCCTGGCGAGAAGATCGTCAAAGATATCAAACGCGGCACGCGCAAGCATTATTCCAGCGAAGAGAAGATCAGGATCGTACTGGATGGGCTGCGCGGCGAAGACAGCATTGCCGAGCTGTGCCGTCGTGAAGGGATATCGCAGGGCGTCTACTACAAATGGTCAAAAGACTTCATGGAAGCTGGCAAGAAGAGGCTTGCTGGCGACACAGCACGAGCAGCCAACACCGATGAGGTCAAGGCACTCCGCCGCGAGGCAAAGGATCTCAAGGAGGTCGTCGCAGAGCAGACGCTTGAACTGCGTCTTCTCAAAAAAGCATGCTCGGGGATGGGGACGACCACGAATGAGATATGCCGCATCAGAGAAGCTGGAGATCATTCGGCTGGTGGAAGAAAGCCACCTGTCAGCGCGTCGGACACTGGCCAAGCTGGGCATTCCCCGCACCACATTTTACCGCTGGTACGACCGGTATCTGCAGCGTGGTGAGGCTGGTTTGCAGGATCGATCTCCCAAGCCCAATCACGTTTGGAACCGCGTTCCCGTCGAAGTGAAGCGCAAGGTTGTCGACCTCGCCTTGAAAGAGACAGAGCTATCGCCCCGCGAGCTGGCCGTGACGTTCACCGATCAAGACCGTTATTTTGTCTCGGAATCTACGGTGTATCGCACCCTCAAAGCCCATGATCTCATCACCAGCCCGGCGTTCATCGTCTTGAAGGCGGCCCCCTCTCGGCAGATTGCTTTGCAATCGCCTGCCGGGCAATGGATGAGTTCCAGCATAAGACAACTGGTATCAACCAGCTTTGGCAGACAGACTTCACCTACATCAAGGTTCTGGGCTGGGGCTGGTTCTATCTCAGCACGGTCCTGGACGATTACAGTCGCTACATCGTCTCTTGGAAGCTCTGCACGAACATGCGGACAGAAGATGTAACGGACACACTGGAATTGGCGCTACAGGCGTCTGGCTGTGATCAAATCCACGTCGTTCATAAGCCGCGTCTTCTTAGCGACAACGGCTCCAGTTATGTCTCAGGCGACTTGGCCGAATGGCTAAAGGACAAAGGTATGAAGCACGCGCGCGGTGCGCCATATCATCCGCAAACGCAGGGCAAAATCGAACGATGGCATCAAACCCTTAAGAACCGCATCCTGCTGGAAAACTACTTCTTACCGGGTGACCTCGAAGCTCAGATCGAAGCCTTCGTCGACCACTACAATCACCAGCGCTTCCACGAGAGCATCAACAACGTCACACCCGCCGACGTCTACTTCGGGCGCGACAAAGCCATTCTAAAACAACGTGAAAGGATCAAACGGAAAACACGCGAAGCGCGACGATTGCATCACCGCCAGCACGCCGCATAATCAAACCAAACAGATGAGCCAAACTCTCTCTTAGTTTAGGCAGCCACTGGTTCCAAAAACTCTGACGACGGACACAACGGGCCAAGACCGATCGAATCCCAGCGGTGCGATCGCATGAGAATGACGTTTGCGGCCTGCACCAAAAGCATCCTTAGATACCCGTTGCCGCGCTTGCTGATCCGACCAAGGATTGTCCGCCCACCCGTGCTGAACTGACGCGGAACGAGACCGAGCCAAGCGGCAAAATCTCGGCCTCTGTCAAACACCTCGCCCATGACCAATTGCGGCCACGATAGCCGTTGAGATGAGTGGTCCGATCCCGGGAATGGTCATGACATTGGCGCAGTTTTCTTCTGTTTTGCTGATCTCCTCAATTTCTGACGAGATTGCTTTGATCCGTTCATCAACCCAGAGCCAGTCGCCATAAAGCCCAAGGAGCGTGCCGCGCATTCGCGAGGAGATTTCATCGCGCCGGTTCTCAAGGATCGCCTCAAAAGAACTCTGTAAAGCATGCCGTCCCGCCCGCACGGTGATGCCTTGCTCAATCAAAAACGCTCGGATCTGATTGATCGTGGCGGTGCGGCGTGCCACCAGCCTCGACCGAACTCGGTGCATTGCCTGCAGGTCCAACTGGTCCTGGCTTTTCTCAGTTACTGTTCGCAGGTTGGGTCGCATGGCGGCCTCTGCGATTGCTTCCGCATCGTTGTAATCGTTCTTCTGGCCTTTGTTGAATGGCTTCACGTAGATTGCTGGAATGATCCGGGGCTCAAACCTAAGTTTACGCAGCATACGACTGACAAAATGCGCGCTCATGCAGGCTTGCATGCCGACAACGCAGCGCGGCAATTCTTCAAAGACCGACTTCAGCGCCAACCGCTTAATCTTTTTGCGCAAAACGCGCTGACCTGCGTGGTCAAAGCCAACCAGATGGAACGTGTCTTTTCCGATGTCCACGCCAATGACAACGATCCCGTCGATGTCTTCTGGGTTCTTCGATTTCATAACTACTTCTCCTGTTTGCAGAAATAGGCAAAGCCTAACCTGCCGGGTGAAGCAGCCGGTACATCCCATTACTGTGAGATCGGTTTTCACGCTGCGCGCGCTCGCAGCGTGAGAAATTCTGTGTCCGTATAAATCTCGATGCTGCCACGCGGTGGGAAAACCAGCCATTCGTGCAGAGTGCGGCATGGATCAGAGGCCGAACCTGCACTTCAAGGAACAAAGAAGTCGCTGTATTTGGGCGCAGCTGCTGTTTATGCAGCATTTGTTCGCAACTGCAGAGATGTTTTGGTCGAGAGGCAGCCGTTCTATAAATGTGGCCGTTTTAGTCTCTTGATGCTGGCCAATTTCCAACTGTCGTTTCTGTTCCACTGCCCACATGTCAGATGTTAAGCGGCATGCGATAGGATATCCGGCCATTGAAATAAGCTGCGAGCTTCACTGGTCGGATTTTCAATAGCTTCCGTGATAGAAGGCAGGCCTCTCTCGACGTGCAGGACTGTCGTCAAGACGACATCGCCGTCTCGGTTATCTCAGGTCATTCGTGCGGCAATCAATGTGACCAGTTTTTGATGATCCATATCGAAGTTTCGAATACCTTCAGCCAGTTTTTCTGTGGCCATTGCGTCTTTATTCATGCGCCAACGGAAAGTCGCCCCATCCATTAGAGCTTCGGTGATCTCGCCCTTCTTATCGGGTGCAAGCACGCGCGCAAGTTGGCTGTGATCATTGCTCAATTCATCAAGCAAACTGGGTGCAATCGTTAGGTTGTCACACCCAGCTAAAGCCTTGATTTGGTCTGTGTTACGAAAGGACGCCCCCATCACGACTGTGCTTATCTTATTGGCTTTATAATAGTCGTAAATTGCGCTTACCGACTTTACGCCCGGATCGTCGGTTGGTGCGTAATGATCCCGGCCTTCATTCTTTTTGTACCAATCGGTAATGCGGCCAACGAATGGTGAGATCAAATATGATTTGGCATCGGCGCAGGCAACGGCTTGTGCCATGGAAAAGAGAAGTGTCAGGTTGCAATCGATACCTTCCGCCTGCAGGGTTTCAGCGGCGCGGATGCCTTCCCATGTTGCAGCCAACTTGATTAGGATCTGGCTCTTATCGACGCCACGTTTTTTGTATTCATTGATAATGGCGCGCGCACGCAAGACCGACCTTTCGGTATCAAACGACAGACAAGCTTCAACCTCAGTCGAGACGCGGCCCGGGACCAGCGCCGCAAGTTCAGCCCCCATTGCAACCGTCAGGACTTCGGTCACCTCTTCGGGTGTCATACCCACAGTTTTGCCTGCCTCGATTTCGCGTGCGATTAAATCTTCGGATGCCGCATGTTCCAGAGCGTTGAGAACCAGAGACGGATTAGTTGTGCAATCAATCGGCTCATATGTCCGAACCGCCGCAAGATCGCCGGTATCAGCGACAACAGTTGTCATAGTGCGGAGTTGATCCAGGACATTTGTCATTAGAGTATTCCTTCTTTGCGCCACGGTGTTGGCGGCAACGGCTAGAATAAGGTCGAACAGTCAGGGCTGAAACCAAAAGGGTCAATCTTTCCAAGCGTCTCTGAAGCTTTGCAAACGCGTTGAATAGAGATCCGACAGCGTTGGATCTGCCGTGTAGGCCTGACGCACTTTTGACGGCATAAGGACGTCATCGGCGGTTGCATTGCCCGTTCCCAATATTGCGAGCCTCGCCGCGCCCAATGCGGCCCCTTGCGCGCCGCTGTCAGGCACATCAAGCGTCAGCCCAGTGATGCTCGCAATCATTTTAAGCCATACCGCCGATTGACTGCCTCCGCCTGAGACGCAGGCTGAACCTGGGAGCGAGCCGCACGCATCAAGTGCTGTACAGCAATCGGCGAAGGCAAAACCGACCCCTTCCATAACCGCCTGCACCATGTCGGCTAACGTATGATCGCGGCGCAGGCCGTGGAACGCACCTGTCGCGTTTGGGGCGTTATGGGGTGTGCGTTCGCCCGATAGGTACGGCAGGAACGTGATGGGGGAGGGTGCGCTCACGTCTGCCACGAGGCTGGACAGGGCCGCAGGCGTTTGGCCGGTGATCTGGCTAAGCCAAGCAAGCGCATCGGTGGCACACAGAATGACACCCATTTGGTGCCACGTCTCGGGCACCGCGTGGCAAAAACTATGGACGGCGCTGTCGGTGTTGGTGGCGAATGTATCCGTCACCGTGAAGAGCACGCCGGATGTGCCCAGCGACAGAAAACCTTGACCGGGGTGCACAACGCCAAGCCCGCAGGCGGTCGCCGCATTGTCCCCCGCACCACCTGCGACAGCGACAGGGCCTGTGCCCCATTGCGTTGCAAGTTCGGCGCGTAAATCGCCCGCTTTTTCGCTGCCTTCAACCAATCGGGGCATGTGGTCGCGGGTCAGCCCCGTGGCCACGAGCAGGTCATCGGACCAATCGCGTTTGGCCACATCGAGCCACAGGGTGCCTGCCGCATCCGACATCTCTGAGACGTACTCTCCGGTCAGCCAGAAGTTGATGAAATCTTTGGGCAGCAAAATTTTGCGCGTCTTTGAAAAAATCTCAGGTTCGTTCTTTTGCACCCAACGCAGTTTCGGGGCGGTAAAGCCAGCCATAACGATGTTTCCGCCGATGCCGCGAAAATCTGCGCGCGCTTCAAGCTCATCGCATTCGGCAAGGGATCGCCCGTCGTTCCACAAGATCGCAGGGCGTAACGGTTTATCATTGGCATCCAACAACGTCGCACCGTGCATCTGGCCAGACACGGCAATTCCCCGCAGCGCCGAAAATTCGGCGGGGACTGCGGCGCACACTTGGGCTATCGCGGCTTCACAAGCGGTGATCCAAGACAGTGGGTCTTGTTCGCTCCACATCGGATGAGGGCGCGCAACAGTGAGTGGGCCATGACCCTCAGACAAAACGTTTTGATCGCCATCAATGAGCAGCGCTTTGACACCAGATGTGCCGAGGTCCAGACCAAGATATGTCACGTGCGTCTCATTTTTTTGTTGGAAAAGGTGGCCACCGGCGGAACCGCCGATGACCTTGGGAGAGCTATTAGAACGGGCTGTCAGGATAGTAGAAGTCCATCGCGTTCTCTTGCGTGATCAGGACCGACCCGATCACAAAGTCGCCAGACACAGGGGCGTTCGACGTCAGACCAACAGCCGTCAATTCAATCGCTGTTGCGATCATTGAAGGCGGATAAGTCACGTTGGCAGGGATCATTGCGTCGCCGTCGGCTGTCCGCTTAATCATTTCCTTCATACCAGCACCGCCAAGGACGAACTGCACATCATCACGACCCGCCGCTTCGATCGCAGCCAGAACACCAATGGCCATGTCGTCATCAGAGGCCCAAACAGCATCGATGTTGTCATACTTGGACAAGAAATCCTGCATCACAGTAAAGCTGTCGTCACGGTTCCAGTTGCCGTGCTCCATGTCCAGCACGTTGATGCCGGACCCTTCGATTGCGGCTGTGAACGCATCCACACGCTCGTTGTCGATGGTCGTGGGGATGCCACGGAAGACAACGATATCGCCGCCGTCAGGCATCTTGGACACCATGTAATCGCCGGACACTGTGCCAAAGCCCGTGTTGTCGCCTGCGACATACAGGTCCTCAATACCAGCGACAGACAGACCACGGTCAACAACAGTCACCCATGCGCCGCTATCTGCAACAGCCTGAACAGGCGGTGTCAGCGGGTCGGATTCAAACGGCAGAACAACCAGCGCGTCAATGTTGCGCGTGGCGACCATGTCTTCGATATCGTTGACCTGCTTGCCCGGATCGGACGCCGTTGCCAGAACGAAGTCGAGACCTGGATAGACCTCTTCGAGACGCTCGACAGTTTCAGCGGCGTGAAAGTTCATGCCACCGGCCCAACCGTGTGTCGCGGCGGGAATGGACACGCCGATCACCTTGACCTCGTGACCATCTGCAAATGCAGCCCCGCCGACAGCTGATGCCAGTGCGGCCGCGATAAATGTTTTAGTAAATTTCATGGTTGCTCCTCCCTTGAAGCGTTGGCTTGCAGCCTAAGATGCCGCCTTCCGTTCGCGCTGTAGGATCACAGCGAGAATGATGATGACCCCTTGGATCGCGCCGTTCAGGTAGGGCGACACAAAGTCGGTCAAATTCAGAATATTGCCGATCAGGCTGAGGATCAGCACACCGATAACGGTGCCCCAGACCCGGCCAAATCCGCCCTTCAGGACAGTGCCGCCGATGATCACAGCGGCGATGGCCTCCAGTTCCCACAGCACCCCAGTTGAAGCAGATGCCGAACCCAAGCGCGGCACATACATGATGGTCGCGATGCCCACCAAAATGCCAAGTGCGGCATAAGAAATCAGGCGCGTACGGCGCACGTTCACGTTGGAATAATGCGCGACATGTTCGTTTGATCCGGTGGCAGCACAGTGGCGTCCATAGGTGGTGCGCGACATGATGATCTCTCCGATAATCACGACACCCGCAAAAACGATGATCGGCCAGCTGATCCCAAGGATGCCGTCAAAGTAGACCGGGCGGTAAAACGTGCGCAGACCGAAATCGAGCGACAGCGTGCCCCCGTCGGCCAGCCACGTCACCAGGCTGCGGTAGATGCCCATGGAGCCGAGCGTGACGATAAACGCCTCAATCCCCAAGGTCGTGATCAGAAAGCCGTTCAAAAGCCCCGCAAGCATGCCTGCAATAATCGCGGTCAGCATGCCCAAGAGGATGATCGGAATGCCGATCCCCAAGCTTGGCAGCGCCGCGTTCATCACCAAGATCATCAGCCCCGCGATAAAGGCCGCCATTGATCCCACGGATAAATCCAAGCCCCCTGCGGTGATCACAAAGGTCATGCCCACCGCGATGATCCCGATAAAGGCAGAGCGCGCCAGAACGTTGGTGATATTGGCCGCACTCAGGAAATTGGAGTTCAACATCGCGCCGATGATCAACAAGACTACCAAGGCAATAATGGGGCCCAGAACGGACATCGACGGAAGACGCATGCCGCCAGATTGAGGTGTGGTTGTTTCAGTCATCTGTTTCCCTCAGGCCATTTCCGGCGTTTTGTCAGTGCGCAATCCCATGGACAGGCGCACGATTGCGTCTTCATTAATGTCGTCGGGGGCCAACATGCCGCTGACAGCGCCAAGGCGCATGACCATGATCCGGTCCGCCAAACCGATGAGTTCAGGCATTTCAGAGGTGATCACGATGATCGCGTGCCCCGCATCTGCCAGCCTGCGCAGGAAGGCGTAAATCTGTTGTTTGGTGCCGATGTCGATGCCACGGGTGGGTTCATCGACGATCAAGACGCGGGGCTCAGAGAGCATGACCTTCGCCAGCAGCAGCTTTTGCTGATTGCCGCCGGACATATTGCCGACCTGCACATCACGGGTGCCCGCGCGGATATCAAATTCTGTGATTGCGTCGGTCAGGGCGGTTTCCTCGGCGCGGCGGTCAATCATGAAACCGCCAAATTTGTGCAAATTCGCCAGCGTCAGGTTTTCACGCATGCCGCGTTCCAACAACAGCCCGCGTAGCTTGCGATCTTCAGTCAAATAGCAAAGCCCCGCCTGCTGCGCGTCGCCGGGGCGTTTGAAACGGGCGGGTTTGTCAAACAAGGTAACCTTGGCGGCGGTTGCGGGGCGCAAACCTGCAAGGCCTTCCATCACTTCCGTCCGGCCAGAGCCGATCAACCCGCCGATCCCCAGGATTTCGCCCTGCCGCAAGGTGAATGACACGTCGCTTGCAAACCCTGGCACGCTCAGATTTTCAACCTGCAATACAACAGGCGCATCCGCCGCAACGCCCGGCTTGGCGGGATAAAGATCAGACACATCGCGACCCACCATTGCGGTGGCCATGGCATCCTCGCTCATCTCAGAGGTCGCGCCAGAATGCACAACATCGCCGTCGCGCATGATCGTTATGTGGTCCGAAATCGCGGCGACCTCATCAAGCTTATGCGAGGTAAACAAGATCGCTGTGCCCGCCGCGCGCAGGGCTGCGACTTGTTTGAACAACACGTCTGTCTCGCGGTTGGTCAGCACGGCGGTCGGTTCGTCCATGATCAAGACCCGCGCGTCGCGCGACAGAGCCTTGGCAATTTCGACCATCTGCTTTTCTGAATTGGACAGCCCAGAAACAAGCGCGTCAGGCGACACATCGCAGGCAACACGGATCAGGTATTCCTTTGTGCGGCGTCGCATTTCAGCTTTGTCGAGCAGCGGTCCGCGTTTCAACTCCCGCCCCAGAAAGATGTTTTGTTCAACGGTCAACTGTTCGGCGAGGTTGAACTCCTGATGGATCATCACGATCCCCGCCGCTTCGCCGTCTTGCAGGCTGCCGAACTGCGCGGGGTGCCCTTCAAACAGGACATCGCCCTGTGTGGGCGGCTGATAACCCGCCAAAATCTTCATCGTCGTGGATTTACCCGCCCCGTTTTCGCCAATCAGCGCATGTACGCTGCCAGCATGCAGCGCAAGATTTACGCCATGCAGCACTTCGACAGGGCCGAAGCTTTTGCTGACATCTTGCAGTGCGACAAGGGGGCGGGTCGTCATAGGGTTGTCCACGCCGCGTTGCCCGCCGACGACGTGACGCAGGCGGTGATGAATCGCATTCCGTCGATGCCCGCCGAGATTCCGGGAAGGATGCCCATGGCTTTGGCGCGGTCTGTGCCATTTTGAGTTGCGCGGATCGCGTCCGCTGCCTCGTTATAGATCGTCGCAAACCCTTCAAGGTAGCCCTCAGGGTGACCGCCGGGGATGCGGCTGACGGCTTGGGATGCTTCAGTGGCACCCGCACCATTGCGCGTCAGCAAGCGTTTCGGTTCGCCATGCGGCGTGAACCACAGGTAGTTGGGGTCTTCTTGCGCCCATTCCAACCCGCCCTTTTCGCCGTATATCCTCAGTTTCAGCGCGTTTTCATTGCCCGGAGCCACTTGGCTCGACCACAGCATCCCACGCGCCCCGCCTTCAAAGCGCAGCATCATATGGGCGTTGTCATCCAACGTCCGTCCCGCGCCAAAAGATTGCAGATCAGCGGCAAGGCTTTCGACCCGCAAGCCGCTGACAAAACACGCCAGATTATGCGCATGCGTGCCGATGTCGCCAATGGACCCACCCGCGCCAGAGCGCGCCGGATCGGTGCGCCATTCCGCTTGTTTCAACCCTGCGTTTTCCATCGGCGAGGTCAGCCAATCTTGCGGGTATTCCGCTTGCACGATACGCACCTCACCCAAGTCACCCGCAGCGATCATCTCACGCGCCTGCCGGATCATCGGATAACCAGTGTAGTTATGGGTCAGGATGAACAGCGCCTCGGCGTCCTTCACGGCTGCCTCAAGTGCGATCGCGTCGTCCATGGTCGAGGTCAACGGCTTGTCGCAGATCACATGGATACCGTGGGCCAAGAACGCCTTGGCCGCCGCCGCATGAACGTGATTGGGTGTGACGATAGAAACCGCCTCGATCCCGTCGTCGCGCGCGGCCTCGGCCCTGGCCATCTCCTCAAGGCTGCCGTAGGACCGTGGAATGCCAAGCGCCTGCGCACTCGCTGCGGATTTTTCAGGGGTGGAGGACAAAGCGCCAGCAACCAGTTCAAACCGGTCATCAATGCGGGACGCAATGCGGTGGACGCCACCGATAAAGGCGTCATTGCCGCCGCCAACCATGCCAAGACGAATACGGGTCATCAGTCGATCCCCAACATTTTACGGTTTGCAGCGTCGTCTGTGCCGCCATCTGCGAAATCATCAAAGGCGCGTTCAGTGACGCGGATGATGTGGTCTTTGACGAACTGCGCCCCTTCGCGTGCGCCGTCTTCCGGGTGCTTCAGGCAGCATTCCCATTCGACCACGGCCCAACCGTCAAAATTGTTCGCAGCCATCTTGGAAAAGATTGCCCCAAAATCGACCTGACCATCGCCAAGGCTGCGGAAGCGGCCGGCGCGATCGACCCAAGGCTGATAGCCGGAATAGACACCTTGGCGGCCCGTGGGGTTAAACTCGGCATCTTTTACGTGGAACAATTTGATCCGGTCTTTGTAGATGTCGATATTGTCGAGATAGTCCATACATTGCAGCACATAATGGCTGGGATCATACAGCATGTTGCAGCGGGCGTGATTGTCGACACGCTCCAAAAACATCTCAAAGGTAACGCCGTCGTGCAGGTCTTCACCCGGGTGGATTTCGTAGCAAATGTTGACGTCATTGTCTTCGGCGTGGTCCAAAATGGGCCGCCAGCGGCGCGCCAGTTCGTCAAACGCTGCCTCAATCAAACCCGCTGGCCGCTGCGGCCATGGATAAACGTATGGCCACGCCAACGCTCCGGAAAATGACACATGGTTCTTGATCCCCATGTTGTTGGACGCAGAAATCGCCTTCATCATTTGATCCACAGCCCATTCCTGGCGGGCCTTGGGATTGTTGTGAACAGAAGAGTCCGCAAAGCCGTCAAAGGCTGTGTCATATGCAGGATGCACCGCGACCAGCTGACCCTGCAAATGGGTCGAAAGCTCGGTGACCTCAACGCCGTTCTCTTGCGCTTTGCCCTTGAATTCATCGCAATAATCTTTGCTGGATGCCGCTTTGGCCAAGTCAATCAAACGCGCGTCCCAACTGGGCACCTGTACGCCCTTATATCCGCAATCCGCCGCCCATTTGGTGATGCTATCCCAAGAGTTGAATGGGGCTTCATCGCTTGCAAATTGGGCTAGGAATAGCGCCGGTCCTTTGATGGTTTTCATGGTCTTCCTCCCTGTCCGCTTACACAAAGCGATTGACGATATTTTCCAAGATTTCCTGACGACCCGAACGCGGTTGCGGGTCGATGGGATCGGACGCAACTTGCGCTGCAATGGTGGCCAGATCACTGTCGAGCAACGTTTTACCGCCCGCGCTATCCCATCCGGCGTAACGCGCATTGCGCATTTCTTCCAATGTGCCGTCTTCGAGCATTGCGTGCGCCGCCTTAAAGCCCCGCGCGCAGACATCCATCGCCCCTGCGTGCGCCGCGATAAGGTCAACTGGGTCCAAGGATTGCCTGCGCAGCTTGGAGTCAAAATTTGTGCCACCAGTGGTGAAGCCACCCGCCTTGAGCACCTCGTAATAGGCCAAGGCAACCTCGGGGGCATTGTTGGGGAACTGATCGGTATCCCAGCCCGATTGGTAGTCGTTGCGGTTCATATCGATGGAACCAAAGATGCCAAGCGACGACGCCAGCGCCAGTTCGTGCTCAAAAGAGTGACCGGCAAGGATCGCGTGGCCTTGCTCAATGTTCATCTGAACTTCACCTTCCAGGCCAAATTCTTTGAGGAACCCGTAGACCGTCGCCACGTCGAAATCATATTGATGCTTGGACGGTTCTTGCGGTTTCGGCTCAACCAAGATCGCGCCTTTGAAGCCGATCTTATGTTTGTACTCGACCGCCATCTGCAAGAACCGGCCCGCTTGCTGGCGTTCACGTTTCAGATCCGTGTTCAGCAGGGTCTCGTACCCTTCACGCCCGCCCCAAAGCACATAGTTCTCGCCGCCCAGCTTATGCGTGGCATCCATGCAGGCTTTGACCGTCGCCGCTGACCACGCGAAAATCTCAGGATCAGGGTTGGTGGCGGCACCGGACATAAAGCGGCGGTGGCTGAACAGGTTCGCCGTGCCCCACAAAAGCTTTGTCTTTGATGTCTGCATCTTGGTGCCGAAATAATCGATGATCTCTTCGAAATTCCGCAGGCTCTCGGCAAAGCTATCGCCCTCGGGGCGGATATCGGCATCGTGCCAGCAAAAGAATGGGACGTTCAGCAAATCGAACATCTCAAACGCGACGTCGGCCTTCATTTTCGCCAAGTCCATCGTGTCGCCAAACCAAGGCCGCTGGAATGTCTCGGCGCCAAACGGGTCCCCACCGGGCCAAGCGAACGAATGCCAATAGGCCACGCCAAACCGCAGGTGATCTTCCATCCGCTTACCCGCTATAACCTCGTCGGGATTGTAGTGGCGAAACGCCAGATCGGCGCTTCCTGGTGCATAGGCCAAAGGAGAGATGTCTTTGAAAAAGTCAGTCATTTGTCTTGGCTTTCGTCATATCGGTCAGGGGGTCGGCAGGCAGATTATCCCGCACGTAAATTGTCGGCATCAGGCCAGGCATCGGCGGCAAGTCGCGGTTATCGATTAAGGCGCGCAAAACGGTGAAGGCGCGACTGATTTCAACGTCGGGGCGCTGGTCGATCACTAAGTCAATCAAGCCGTCTTGCAGCGCTTGCCGGGAATGGGCGACCAATTCATGAACGACACAGAACGGCCGCCGCGACTGTGCCGCACCGATCGCTTGCACAAGCCCGCTGTTACCAGCCCCCACGTTATAAACAGCAGTGGTCTCGGGCTTACCCGTCAGAACCGCGTTGGTTTGCGACAACAAGACAGCCGCGTCATCTTTGGTCATGATGGGGTCGCACACAGTGATATGCGGGTAATCTTTCGCAATGACCTCGCAAAAACCTTGCAAACGTTCGACGTGGTCGCGGGCGTCCATTGAACCGGCAAACGTCTGGATTGACCCGTTGCCGCCAGCGTGGGCCATCCCGACCATCCGAGCAGCCGTACGTCCGGCGACGATATTATCGATGCCGATGTAGGCGGAGCGGAACTGCTGCGGAAGGTCTGATACCAGACCAATGACCGCCACCCCCCGCTCGCGCAGCGCCGCCAGCGGCTCTTCAAGACGCTGGCTTTGCAGCCCAACGATGGCAACCCCATCGAAGTCTTTCTTCACTAATTCGGCAATGCTGTCTTGCAAGCCCAAAACCGCAAAGGCTGGAACTTCGATTACCTCAACCCTCACGCGTTCAGCACTCAGGTGATCGGCCGTAAGCTGAATATGGTCATGGATGCGAGTAAAGAAAGCGTTTGATCCTTTCGGGATCAAGAATGCCAAGCGGTAGACGCGATTGCGCGACAAGTTCGCAGCGGCCACGTTGCGCACATAACCCAAAGCGGAGACTGCATCGCGGACTTTCTTGATGGACTTCGCGGCAACATTTCCACGATTATTTATGACCCGGTCGGCCGTGGCGTAACTGACCCCAGCAGCCTGCGCGACATCACTTAACGTCGGACTTGTCATGCTTCCTCCCCTCGCAACGAATCTCCCAATCGCCGCAGTGCCCCCATCAAAGGCGTCAAAATGCCATACGTCAATCATTTTTTGATAGACGTATGGCATTTTTAGAGTCGTACCTAATTCGGCGTGGCGGCCTTCGGGTATCATTAAGATTTGCACGGGATTTACGCTGATGATCTGCTTCGGATCCACCCCGGCATTCTGGTGTCAAAGCGCAAGAAAGACGTTCAAATCAAAACGCGCTTTAGTCACTCGTCCCACTTCGACAAGATTGCCTCCACAGGCTGCGCGTGACCCCTAAAGTACTGGAGAAAACCAAATGCATCCAATCTCGAACCGACCTTCATCTTGATAAACTATGAATGCCCACGTTTAAGGAATTTCCCGACAACAACTTTGCCTGCGACATGTGGGTTTGAGATCAAGCGCTACTGGTCAGTTTGAACGTCTGCTTTGGTGAAAAATACTGCACTGCCAAACATTCATCGCCGTGGTTGCAAGAGAATGCTGCGTCAGCAATAGCCGCACGTGCACAAGTCCGGTTTGTCCTGTGTGGATGGCGTCTGCTTTGCAAGGAAAAAATGCGTTGATTGCGCGGTTGGTCAGTACAGTCCTGTGTCCGGCCTTTGATCGCGGCGTCGATATTTGCCACTGGCCTTGATGGGTTCCGTAAACCTGCTCCCAATCGGCGACGCGAACCTGTGAGTTCAGGACAAAGCACGGGATTTCAGGTTTTCGGATGACCGCACGTGCCATCGTGGCATTCGTCTTGCAATTCGGTTTTGTTCGGCTCCTTTTATGCTGCTGTTTGGCGGTAGTATGTATCCTTGGTGAGGATCGCCCAGATTATCCTGGCTGCCTTGTTCGCCATAGCAATCGTTGCGAGGCGGACGGGTTTGCGTTCAAGAAGCTGCATGATCCAAGGGGGCACACGTTCTGGGTATCCACGGGCACGCTGAACTTGAGAGGTCATGCCAATCACAAGCAATCGTCGGAGATAGCGATCACCTTTCTTGCTGATACGCCCCAAGCGCTCTTTGCCACCACTAGATCTGTTCAGCGGCGTAAGCCCCAGCCAAGCGGCAAACTCGCGTCCGTTCTTGAACTGCTTGCCGTCTCCGATGGTGGCGACAATGGCCGAGGCGGTGATAGGGCCGACGCCGGGCACCGTCCTGATGCGCTTGGCGCGTTCATCGATCCTAGAATGATACTCAATTAGTTTATCGTAAAACGTGACCCGTTCATCGAGAGCAATAACCTGTTCGCAGAGCGTCTTGAGCATGCTCTTTGCAACGTCAGGCATGTCCAGGCAGTTATCCGTCTGGAACGCCTTGATGAAGCGCATTGAGGCGACTGGTCCGTTCCCGATCACATGACCAAACTCACGAAGAAGACCCCGGATCACGTTCAACATCTGGGTCTTCTGACGAACGATAAGCTGGCGCACGCGATGGATCGTCAGTAGGGCCTGCTGCTCTTTAGATTTCACAGCGACAAACCGCATCGTCGGTCGTGTGACGGCCTCGCAGATTGCCTCCGCATCGACGGCGTCTGTCTTTCCGCGCTTCACGTAAGGCTTGACGTAGACCGCTGGCATTAGCCGCACATCATGCCCGATCGCAGTTAGTTCATGTGCCCAATGATGCGCGGACCCGCAGGCCTCAATTCCAACAAGGCAGGTTGGCAACGTCTCGAAGAAATTGAGCAACTGTTTGCGCCGGATCGAACGATTGAAGACAACTGTGCCATCGGCGGTGATACCGTGAACTTGGAAAACGTCCTTTCCCAGATCCAGTCCTATTGTCGTAACTTCCATGGTGGAGCTCCATTCCTAGCTGATGAAAACATCTGCACTATGCCGCATTGCGCGACGGTTGACTGCAGACGCCATCCACTCCATCCACATTGCCGATCTTAGTCCAGAACGCGCCGAATGCCTGCAATCCGGTCTTTTCAACCCCGCCGCTGAATTCACGGATGCTAATGTGGTTCAGAGCTGTTGTCTGACTCTTATAGTTCGCATGACTATCCGACCGTGACTGTACCGAGCTAGTCGCCACACCCAATTGGTGGTTAAAGATCGTAACTAAGGGTGTGACGATCTTAGCTGCGTGCGTGAAAAAGATTTAGTAAACATCGTTGATATCGAGGTCCCGCAACCACTACTGTCGAACAGGCCACCTTCGGGTGGCCTTGTTTGTTTTTGGGCCACGCCAAAACTCAGCAAACCCGCAAGTTCGCTCACCAACTCGATGGCCAAACCCTCACCATCCGGGACAAGACGCATCTCTGACAGGAAGCTGCGGATGATATTGGTGGCTTCATCTTTTGTGGACGGATCATTCAAGGCGGCGCCTTCTTGAGCACATGTCGGCAAGACCTTGGTGCAGCCAGACCGGCGACTGCGTCTCGGTGTTCTCCAGATCGTTCTCCAGATCGTTCTCCACCTCCGCCTTGCGGTCCTCCAATGTGTCCATCTTGTCCTTCATGCTGGGATGGGACTTGCCCTGTGCACTGGCGTCGACGATCTTGTCGATCTGATTGGCGACCTTGGATAGCTTTCGCTCAGAATTGGCTTTGGCCTCATAGTGCTTTTCCGCGATGACCAATGTTACGTGACCGAGGATATCGCGAATGATGCCGATATGCTCGGGGTGGAGCTCGGCAATCGACGTTGCGGTGATGTCGCAGAATGCGTGAGCACTCGCCACGAACATCAGCTTCCACGGACAGCATGGGGCTGCACGAAGGGAGAAGATCGAGGGACCGGTTTGGGCCGCCCGCGAAGGCGGCCCCTCCGCATCAGATCTCAATGGCTTCCGCGATGGCCAAAGCGTCTTCCAATTCAACGCCCAAATATCGAACAGTGCTGTCCATCTTGGTATGTCCCAACAGGAGCTGAACGGCCCGCAGATTGCCAGTCTTCTTGTATATCTGTGTCACCTTGGTGCGCCGCATTGAATGCGTACCATAGGCTGTTGCCTCAAGACCTATGGATGTCACCCAATCGCGAACGATCCGTGCATATTGGCGCGTTGAAATGTGCAACCGATCGCGGAAACGGCCTGGCCACAGAAATTCAGAGCCAACCATAAGAGGGTCCTCCACCCATCTCGCGACTGATGCTCGCGTGCCTTCCGAGATTTCAAAACGAACTGGTTTCTGCGTCTTGCGTTGCAGAACAGACGCGCGTTCCTTGATCCGACCGGACGCCATCACATCCACAACCTGCATGCGAACGAGATCACAACCCCGAAGCTTGCTATCAATTGCCATGTTGAAAAGAGCGAGGTCTCTGTGGTTTTCGGCGAGTTCAAGGCGAACCCTTATTGCCCAGACATGTTTCGGTTTCAGTGGGCGCTTCTGTCCGACGATCCGCCCCTTGTTCCAAGCAGGGCGAAGTGCGCGAATGGCAGGTAAATTTGGCGTTTCCATGATTGATCCTCCGATCCGCCACGCCCTCCCAGAACGACAACCCGACGTTGACGGCCAACCATATCACAGGATGCCGTATTGCATTAGAGGTCGGCTCGGAACTCCAGAGCAACGGAGGCTGCACATCAACCAAATGGCCACTTCCAAGAAGTTGCTAGCGTCCAGCTTTCGGGATCAATCGGGATCAAAACACAATGATGTAGCCAAACAACTAAGCCGGTCTCATTCCTGCCCATGAAACCCGTTACTCTCAGCTTTCACCCAACCTACAGACGGCAATGCAAAGCGGCGTCCCAATTCGAGACAACGGCTCTCGGAGCATTTTTCCAGCAGTGACCTGCGTGATAAACTGCCTTCCCTGCATCTGCGTCGAATGTGAAAGGCCATTCAGGATGTCAAAATTGCGCAGAAGAGTGCAGCGCATCATCGGCGACAATCGCCTCTCGGTCGCCGCTTTTCACCAGCACCGACACATGGCCTGGTGAGTGCCCCGGCGTTGGGATCACTGCACAAACCCCGCCAAGAATTGAAGAGATCATCTGGCCTTGGGTTGATGGCTACTGCACGTTCATGAAGGCCGATCACACATTCGACGTCGATGTTTTCGGGTCATGGCGTTTCATCTCCTTCACCGCATTTCCAGAAAATGGGAACGACTGAATGAAGCGGGATTTCATGCGGGTTGACGGACAGCTTCGCGAGTTGGCGCTGGGGTCAGTCCCGGAGTTCAATAGCTCGGAGCGATGTAAATACCCTTCCAATGACGGCCCGCCATATTGGGGCCAAGCCGCATCCGAGACTGGCGAGCCGGGATACGAGGCCGTTGGCTACACAGGAAGGATCACGGCATCTCAACAGGACGCCACGGCGTCTGTGATGTTCAAGGGCGACAGTGGGGGCTGATTTTTTGCGGCCGTAAATTTCGAATGAGAAACCGATCGCACGCCGGTAACAGCCTAAGGTCAGGACCGATATCTGTCCATCTGCGAAAATGCGGACTTGATCTGCGGAAACCATCAAGGCCAGCGAGATTGCGGTCCGCGCAATCATGTCGGACACAAGACCGTATCATCGACCAGAACCGACCGCTGTTGCCAAAACAGGTCCAACCGGGCGGCGCTTGCCGTTCACCTATTCAGACTGGATTTACGGTCGCGCTGCTGCATTGGTTAGACTCGAGCCCACATTGCGTGTTTCTGCGCGATGAATGAATGTCTGCAATAGCGTGTTTCACGTCGGTTGCGCGATCCGGGCAATCCGTTGGAACTTCTTGCGATAGGCAGCGGGTGTCATACCTGTGCCGCGTTTGAAAACCCGTCGAAAGGACGCCGGATCGTCATAGCCGATGGCGGCACCCACGTCGTCATTGCTGATCTGGTCCATCTCCAGCATCTGCTTGGCCTCTTCGACCCGCAGCGCCTGCACATATTCGATCGGGGCAAAACCCGTGGCCGTTCGAAAGCGGCGTGAAAACGTTCGCGGGTTGAGACCTGAATGCTCAACCATCTTCTCCACCGGGTTGGCGGTGGCATAATGTTCGGCAATCCATTCCTGACTGTCGGTGATCGGGCCGTCGTTCGATTCCATGGGCCGGGTCATCACCGCATATGGCGACTGGCCCTCGGCATGCCCCCCGATCAGGAACACCTTGGCGGTTTCAATCGCAACCTGATAGCCACAGAAGCGTGCAATCAGGTAGACCACCAAATCATGCCAGGCACTGACACCTCCGGCGGTGACGATCCGGTCTCCCTCCGCCGCCAGGCACAGCACCGATTCCGTCTGAAACGAAATCTTGGGGAAATGCCGCTGGAACATGTCACGATAGGCCCAATGCGCCGTTGCGCGATGACCATCCAACACACCCCCTTCGGCCAAGAGCAGCGATCCCGAGCAGACCGACGACAACAGCGCCCCGCCCGCATGCATCGCCTTCAGCCAGGCAATCTCACGCGGGTAGCGCCCGTGCGGCACATCGTAGATCGTGGTGTACATGTCGCAGACAACCACCGCATCAGGGGTCTCGACATCGCCGATGGCGGCGTGTGGCTCCACCGGGATGTTACCAATACAACGGAATGGCTTTCCGTTGGCGGTGACAATCTTCACGTCCAGCAACTCATCCCCCGGTTTGCCGACCACCATATCCAGATAAACAGCCCCCGCCGACATCAACACATCATAAAGCCCATAAAGCACCGAAGCCGAAGTCTCGGGCGCGGCCAACAACAAGATCTGCGGCTTCTTCGCCATTCCCTCAATTCCCCCTTACCGCACAAATGTCCAAAACGGCCCGGCTTTGACCGATCCGCCATAATCACTTGTCCAGTATGCCGCAAAACTGGCAATATTGCCACTGAGCGCACCAAGCCCGATGCGTTACCCTTTCTGAATATAAAGGAAAGGATTTGATCATGAGCACCCCAGACACACATATTGCCGGCTTTGAAGGTGAGCTTCTGACGGCAGGGGCAGACGGTTATGACGCGGCCCGCGGCGTCTGGAACGCGATGATCGACAGGCGGCCCGCGCTGATTGCGCGGTGTCGGAATGCGCAGGATGTGATGGCAGCTGTGCGCCATGCCGCAGCCCATGATCTGGGCATTTCAATCCGCGCGGGCGGCCATAACGTTGCAGGCCATGCGGTTTGCGATGGCGGGTTAACGGTTGACCTTACCCAGATGCGTGGTGTCAGCGTTGATGCCGAACGACGCGTCGCTTTGGTGGAGGGCGGCGCGCTCTGGGGGGACGTGGACAACGCCACCCAGGCCCATGGGCTGGCCACCCCCGGCGGTCTGATTTCGGATACCGGCGTAGCAGGATTGACGCTCTCGGGCGGCATCGGCTGGCTGCGGGCCAAGCACGGGTTGTCGATTGACAACCTTGTGGCGGCGGATGTGGTGACGGCCGATGGCACGCTTGTACACACCAGCGCCGATGAAAACCCAGAGTTGCTTTGGGCGCTCAGGGGCGGTGGCGGCAACTTCGGTGTGGTGACCCGGTTCGAATTCTCCCTGCACCCGGCCGGGCCCGAAGTGATGTTCGCCGCCCCGATTTACGCAGTCGAAGACGGCCCCGGCCCGATCCGCGCCTGGCGGGATTTCATGCGCGAGCATGACGGGCTGATCGGGTCGTTATGCGAATTTTCCACCGCAGGCGGCGAAGACTTCCCCGAGGAAAGCTGGGGCAAGCGCGTTTATACTCTGGCCTGCGTGTACAACGGAGACGCTGCCGAAGGCGAAGTGCTGATGCAGCCCCTGCGAGAGCTGGGTAACATGGTCACCGATTTCTCGGGCCGGATGGGCTATTGCGAGGTTCAGACACTGTTTGACACGCTGATGCCCGCTGGTGATTTCCGTTGCTATTGGAAGGCACGCTACCTGACTGATCTTTCTGACGAGATGATTGACCTTGCCATGGCCAATGCTCAGGCCGCGCCGTCGGAAAACTCGATCTCCTCACTCTGGAACTTCGGCGGGGCCACCGCGCGGGTGCCTGCGGATGCCACCGCCTTTGGCGACCGTTCTTTCGGATGGATGTATTCGCTCGATGGTGTCTGGCCGGATGCAGCAGACGACGCTGCAAACATTGCCTGGGCGCGCGATGGCTGGGACAGTGCCGCACGCTTCGGGCACGAGGGCCGCGCCTATCTCAATTTTCCCGGCCATGGTGAAGACAATGATGCGCTGACCCGTGCGGCTTTTGGGGTCAACTATCAACGGCTGGTCGAAATCAAGACGAAATACGACCCGCAAAACCGCTTTCGCTTTAACCAGAACATCAAGCCGGAGGCGTGAGGCATGACCCGCACCAACCCAACCCCCGCCACGACCACCGGTGCAATTTTCCTGACGGAAGGCGGTACCGAGACCGAGATCATGTATCGCCACGGGTTCGAGTTGCCCGAGTTTGCCATGTTCCCGCTGTTGGAAAACCCCAAGGCCGTAGTCGCCCTGCGGCAAGTCATGTCAGATATGCTGGACGTCGCAGCCGAATTTGGCCTGTCGTTCATGCTGACCGGGTTGGATTACCGCGCCAGTCCCGATTGGGGGGCAAAGCTCGGCTATTCTCCCGCTGGTCTGGCCGATGCCAATATCGCCAGCATCGCGTTCCTGCGTGAATCCGCAAAGCCCTATGCTGGCCAGATCCCGCAACTTCTGATCGGTGGCTGCATTGGGCCGCGTGGCGATGCCTATGGGATGAACGCCGAAATGACCGCCGAAAGCGCTGAAGACTATCATTCGGTGCAGCTGGAAACGCTGAAAGCGGCAAACGTGGACTTCGCCTGTGCGGCAACTTTTAACAACATCCCCGAGGCTGTAGGTGTTTCCCGCGCCGCCGCCAAAATCGGCGTGCCGCTGTCGGTATCCCTGACATTGGACAGCTCACATCGCCTACGCTCTGGACCTACTCTGGCCGAGGCCATCCCCGAAATCGACCGTCAGGCGGGTGAGGCCGCGCCGGACTATTACCTGCTCAATTGCTCGCACCCGCTGGAATACGAGCCGGCGATAGACGGCGGTGATTGGATAAACCGCCTGCGTGGCGTGCGGCCCAATGCCTCCAAGATGGAGAAAATCGCCTTGTGTAAACTGGGCCATATCGAGGACGGCAACCCTGTGGAACTTGGTCAGCAACTGGGCGATCTGCGGGCGCGCCATCCGCATATGGACATCTTCGGTGGCTGCTGCGGAACCGGCCACGTCCACCTGCGCGAGATTGCCCGCGCACTGGTTTAGGCAGGTGGGAAGGCGACAGCGCGGAACAAACCTATCGTTCGGGCCATATAGATTCCCATGACCGGATCGTCGCCCCGCGAGCGATCGGTTCTGACCGCCGCGAAAGCTTGATCTGGATTCTGCCAAAATTAACCCAGACGTATGGTCGCATTCGGGAAATCCGCTGCGGCGCAGCGAACAACACCGGGCAGGCGCGCGCATTTTCTGCGCGAGCAGTATAGGCGTCAGCAAAAGGCGGGACGGTCCCGCTCAGCGACCATTGGTACGTCGTGTAATCAATGGTCGCTCTGCCCTATTGCAGACAGGCATACCCGCTCACGCAGGCAATATATTGTGGTTCATTCTGAAAAGGTTGTCCGGATCATATTTACCTTTGATCATAGACAGTTTTTGACCGTTGTCGCCATAAGCGCCCGCCATGTGATCCGCTTCATCTTCGGGCATGAAATTCACATAAGCACTGCCGGTAGAGTAAGGTTTCATCCGATCATAAAGGGTACGCGCCCATGCGATACACTCATCGTCCTTTGTGGGATCCTCCCAGCGGGTGTGCACATTCATGATGAAATGCGATGATCGTTCTGGGTATGCAGTCTCATCTGTTCCAACCCGTTCCATTTCACCGCCCACATGAGCGATGAACACTTCACAAGCCGGATCCGGCAAAGTGGAGATCCCTTCCAGAAGTGTTGCAATCGCATCTGAAGAAAGAGCGGCGAAATCGTGACTCTTCCAATAATTGCGCGCTCCAGGTGACAGGAGCGGATCAAAGGCGGCCTGCCAACCTACAAATGGATGCGGAGAAATGACATCTACTATCGGGCTTCCGAGGCCACGCAAATCCGCCATTGCCGTCTCGCCTTCATCCATGGGCCCGGCATAACAAGCAGCGAGAATGAGGACCTCACGTCCGTGCCATTCTTCGGGAAGAAATGGCAAAGGCGGGGCTTTGCGCATCACGCTCCAGACTGTCAATTCATCCGGTGCGCTGTCGGCAATTTTTGTGACTTCTGCCAGCAGATCGGGTGCCTCTGCGATCGGATGAACGATCAATCCGGACAGGACTTCTGGCCCCAGAGGATGCAGTTGGAACTCAAAGGAGGTAATCACGCCAAAATTGCCTCCGCCGCCCCGTATGGCCCAGAAAAGATCTGGGTGGCTGGTCGCTGATGCCGTGACGATAGATCCATCCGCTGTTACCACTTCGGCTGACAAAAGATTGTCGATTGTCATTCCAAACTTCCGGGTGGTCCACCCAAAGCCGCCACCCAAGGTGAGACCTGCAATGCCGGTGGTCGAGTTGATACCTGTCGGGACTATCAGCGCGTGCGCTTGGGTCTCGCGGTCCACGTCAGCCAGAACGGCTCCGGGTTCCACACGGGCGGTTTGGTTCGCTGGATCAACATACACCGAACGCATCTGCGACAGATCAAGCATTACTGTTCCATCGGAAACCGCATGACCCGCAATCTGGTGGCCGCCGGATTTCACCGACATCACAAGTCCGTTGTTGCGAACGAAATTTACTGCTTGTTGTACATCGCTGGCCCCCAAGGCCCGGATCACAAAGCCTGGGTGGCGGTCAACCATTCCATTCCAGATCGTCCGGGCGTCGTCGTATTCTGCACTGCCCTTAAGATGCACCGCCCCTCTGAGTGACATATCAAGTCCGTTCAGAGTCTCTTGATCTATAACAGAAGTATCGTCGTCGAGAGTAAATAGTTCGAACATAAGAATTGGCCTTCCTTTTTAAGGTAAGGCTTCTTGCAAGACTGCCTCGACTGAAGAAAAAATGCCTCTATTCACCTGTTCTCGGTGACGGGGCAGAATTTGCAACCAATGTAAGTGTTGACCTAGATCACTAAGCAAAGAGGCCGGGATCGATCCGATCCACGGATGTTATGACATCTGCTGGGATATTCAGGCGTTCGGCTGCTTTTCTCAGGCTGTCTTCGTCGGGTGCTTCGTACAGACAGTATGTCTTGCGTTTATCAGCGCTCAGAAACGAAAAAATCCACTCGACGCCCTCTTCGTCATTGATCTCTTTTATCTGAATTTTGGCGTCGTTGTCTATTACGAGCTGATCCGCAAAGTTTCTTTCAATAATAAATCTTGGCATATTTCACCCCAAAACGTGTTCGCAGAGTTTCTAGGTCACTTGTCCTTCGAGTTTTGATTTAAGGGATATCATACCCAGATCCCGAGCGGTTGCCAACGCTTCTGCTTCTAGGTGAATAGCACGTTCCGCATCTTTGAGACGGCCGCGACGTCGCAAGGCAAACGCATATGCCGCCTTGCTATGGGCGATCCATGGTGGCGCGGCCATGCTCGTGTCAATTTTGATCGCCTTATCAAACAAGTTATCCGACGTTTCCCAATTCCCCATCAATGCGGCAAGGCTGCCGAGCCGACGAGCTGCGGCACCAATGCAGGCCGTTGTCGCACCCGCAGTGATTGTAAGGTTTTCGTAAGGAAGCAGCATGCTGAAGATGGTTTTGGCATGGTTTTCGTTTTCTACCGCTACACAGATGTCGGCCAAATACGAAAGTGTTGTCGAATACATAGCGTCTGGCGAAATCGCAAATCCAGTATCAGCGAGTTCGTTCAGTATGCGTTCAGCCGGTTCTATGAAGCCCAATTCGGCAGCGACTACTCCGAAACCTGGTTTCCAACGCGCATCACCCGAACTCTCTGTCATCAGGCGTTTGATGACGGGCGCGACCTCCTGCAACCGACCTTGCTCCCTGCGGATAGTAAACATCTGCACGCCATAAACACCTTCAACATGTTTGCCATGCGTTTGGCGTCCAATCTTTACAGCTTCGTTGGCATAGCTCTCGGCGCGCTCAAAGTCCCCCTCCAGGGTGGCAACCATCGCCCGGGCATGTGTTTGCACCCAATAAAGCTGACGGTGATTTTCTTTGGTCGATATCTCGGTCAAAAGCTCAAGCGAGTTATCCATCAACTGGCGATCCGCCATTTCTGCTCCGACAAACAGACTCAGCGTTCGGTCCCGCCCCTGATCTATCGTACCCAATTTCTCGGCAACCTTGTGCATGGCTTCAAGGTTTTGGCGCCAATCGCGCACTTCGTCTTCCTGTCTTGCAACAAATGACGCAGCAAATCGCGCCATCATGACGTGGAATTGGGATTTAAGATCGCCCAGTTTTGCCGCCAACTTCAGACATTGCTGACTGTATTCTGCGCTTGCCGTAAATTGACCCGTGAACATGTAAGTGCGCGCCAGTTGGCTCATCAATTTGCACCGGCGGACCTCATCATGCTCCGGCAAGTCATTCAGAGCCTTCAAGCAAACCTTGATGGCTTGTTCATGCAATTCACCGGCCATCATGCTTGAATCAGCGAAATGGTGAGCAGCATCTGCCGCGATTTCAACATCTCCGATCTTGCAGGCGGCTTCTGACGCTTCTTTGAGAGTGGCGATACCTTCCGGCAATCGACCGACGCTATCATAGCCTCTTCCGACAAGGATTTTGCCAACGATCACTTCCCGGCTGTTTTCACCCCCTAGTTTGTGCGCAGCATTAAGAGCTTCATTGGCGTTCACCATCGCCTCATGACTGGCAGATCGAGCAAGGGCCATCTCGGTTGCAGATTGCCAACGTTGAAATGCTGCTGCCCAATTTTCTGCGGCGGTCAAATGGTGTGCGAGCAGTTCAGGGCGACGCTCGATTTCGACGGATCGAAGCAGAGTCAGAGCGCCGGCGACTTTCGCATGCAGCTCCCTGCGGGTTGAGGCCAGCATAGATTGATAGGCTGTGTCTCGGATCAGCGCGTGTCGGAAAACAAAGTGGCCGCGGTTATGGCCGCTTTCGAATATCAGGCCCGATTTGCAAAGATCATCTAGGCAGTTCCGAATTTCGGCCTCATCTTTATCCATTGCAGACCGCAGCAACGCCGGTTCAAATTCACGACCTATTACCGAGCCCGCCAAAGCCACTTGCTTTGCTTCAGGTGTAACAGCGTCAAGGCGTGCCATCAAAGTGCCCTTCAAAGACGAGGGCACTTTGAATTTCCCTTTTTCACCCGATGCTACGATTGCGCGTGTCAATTCCTCGACAAACAGTGGAATTCCATCTGTTCTTTCAACAATTGTCTGAACAAGGTTTGGCTCTGGCTCGCTTCCGGAAATACTTCGAACCAAATTGGCAACATGTTCAAAGTCAAATCGGCGAAGTTGAAGCGTTTGTACATGGGCGTCGCCATCGTCGCGGTCCAACTCCCAACCGGGACGGTGTGTAATCAAGAGCATCAGCGGAAGATCCGCACAAATGGCTTTGAAACGATCCAGCAAAGCATTGGTGGACGGATCAACCCAGTGCGCATCCTCAATGAACAGAATAACCGGACGCACATTTGCGCGCGCTTTGACGGTGTCAATCAGTGTCTGAATTGTAATGTCGCGCTGCTCTTGTGGGGATAGATCTAGAATTTTCTGGGCAACCTTACTGCGCGGTGCCACCAGAGCGGCAAAAACCGGAAGCACCTGATCAATGTCCAAACCCTGCCTAGTTTCGAGCATTGCCTGTACTTGTTCCAGAACACGGTCATCGTCAAAACCCGGTTCGACACCAGCGTCCTGAGAAATGCGTTCGGTAACCGAGTGGAACGGACTACTGGTGAGATAAGGCGAACAGTTCAGCCTTATTATATCAGCATTGCCTGCAATAGCTTCATCAGCCAGAAACTCTTCGGTCAGACGGGATTTCCCAATGCCTGCCTCACCCGCAAGCAACACAACCTCGCCCTTACCGCCTTTGGCTCCATGCCAAGCCTGATGAAGTATGCCGTTTTCAAGGTTTCTACCAACCAAAGCGCTGTTTGAGTCCCCGCGATGTGCAGCACGAAATCGGCTTTCGGCACTGCGCTCAGCAACGACCTGTAACAGCGTGCGCTGGCCGTCAAACCCTTTGAGTTCAACTTTCCCAAGGGAAGAAAACTCGAAAATTCGGCGCAGCGCCGCTTCTGTTTCCTCTTCTGGCAGGACGATCGTGTTAGGAGGAGCGTGCTCTTGAATACGTGCCGCAAGGTTGAGGATCGGGCCTGTCATCGCTCCTTCTTCGTATGTGTTTTTTCCGATTGCATCACCGACGACCACTTCGCCGCTTGCGACGCCCATCCGAACGGCCAACGGCTCGCCATCCGGCGTTTCCAACTCTTTCACACGCGCGACCGCGTCTAGCCCAGCTTTCACAGCGCGAACTGCATGATCTTCGTAGGCGCTAGGCCAGCCAAAAAACACCAAGAGCCCGTCACCGAGATACTTGGCAACGTAACCTCCGTATCGGCTGACGGCACCGGCGACGGCATCCTGATACCTCTGTAACAGGATGCGCATATCTTCGGGGTCCAGACGATTGGTGAGTTTGGTTGATCCGACGAGGTCAGCAAACAAAACTGTCAGGTGGCGGCGCTCTGCTATTGCGTTTGAACTGGGTTTTGACGAAACCGCCAAATCTGGTGCGGCGTGTCCAGAACTTTGAGAGGGTTCAGGCTGAAGGGGCTGCTCGCGCAAATATGGCTTCTGCTCGGGCGTCGAAAGACTAGCTAAGTTGTTTTTGAGGTCTTTGAGAGCGGCCAAAATGATCTTGCGATGGCCCAAGCTTACGCCCAATTCTTTTAAGTCATCCCCAGTAAGCAACGGCAAGACTCTGTCATCCACATCATTAGTGATGAATGAATCGGCATACTGATCCAAACCTAGTTCGGTGAGCCATGCGTCGATGTTAAAGGCCATACCGGTAACAATGCTTGTTTATGAGATTTCGATCAAGATATTGATCTCGGCACAGAACTCACTCTCCCAAACACTGAACGACCATCGACTGAATTTGGGAGCCCGCCATATGGTGTTGCATCATGCATGACACCCGACTGATCCGGCCGGTGTAACCCCGGCCTATGCGGCTCTTGAATCAAGCTTGTTCGACAGCCATTCGTTCCTTGGCGGGAAATTTTTCCATTTCCGAAACTGACGACGCCTTCGTTTCAGCAACGTTGACAATCTTCCGTGGCTACAGATTTGCCCTTTGCGCCAATATCCAACAAGGACAAGTTTGGGCGATCAGCACCGAAGAGGTTGATCTGAATGAAGGTCAGTTAAGCCCGCACTGCCGTCCGTGACCGGATGAGTATGCTGCACGATGCAATAGAAACAAGTTTGGTGAAGCCGCAGCGCAGCTTCTGGCACAATATTGGAGGTCTCCTGTGGGCCGTACCGACCTCATTTCTCTTTTTCAGTGTGTTGGAAAACATCATTATTGCGTCTGGCAACGCTGGTTGCACCCTTCCGCAACCAAAACCAAAGAACGGCACCTTCCCCCCCCTGTTACCAGCGGCGGAAAATACCCGGCTTCCTTTCGTCCAGTGCGCGACAGATCAAACCGCGGATCACTGGAAAACGTATTTGATACCGATATACGGCCCGTGTTGTTCAACATCATAGGCAAACGGACCACCAGCCAAGGTCGTGCTGTAGTCCATGCTGAAGTAGCGATAGCCGAATATGACCGATGTGTTTTCCCAGGGTTTATAGTCAAACCCGGCATTCACCGCGACTTGCAGATCATTCCCGCCTGCGCCAAATCCACCGAACTCCATTGACGCAACTGTCGTCCATCGGTCGTTCAGCTCCCATTTACCACGGGCTCCGATAACGGGCTCCCACCAGCTTTCATCCCCCCCCAGTGTCACCCCTGGAACGGGCGTGGCGATGTTGACTGTCTGGCGCAACGAATTGTAGCGAGCCCCCGCCTGAAGATCGACGGTAAATCGGTTTCCGCTCTGGCCGTAAGTGCCATTCGCAATGCGGTATGCACCAATCAGCCCCAGCCATTCCTGCCGCACATTGATCCCAACTGGTGCCCCCGCCGGGCCTGGGAGATTTCCATCGGCGCTCAGAGAGTAATAATTTGCATCAACCAGAATACCCCAATCCCCTTTCCAAGCCTCAAGCCGACCTGATGCGGCAAAGTCGAGATTTTCCAGCACCTGCCCCAGATCCAGATCGACCGGTGCCGTAACGCCAGATATCGTTGTTGTTCCGGTGGTCCGCGCTGGCAGGAATGCATAGAACGCGCCAGTGTAACGCCAACTTGCATCATTTTGGCCCTGAGGCGTCATTGGATCGGCCACAACCATTCCCGTAGCAAGGACCGTTGACGAAAGGAGCATGGCGGCAATCAACAGGTTGTTTTTCATTCCATGGTTTCCTTCAGATGACTTTGGCCGCCGCTGGAGCGGAGGCGGAATTGGAGGTGGGCAAGTATTTCTGTCGTTTTATGGATCGTTCTATTCAGCCTTCATACCATAATATTGTATTTTTTAGGGACAAATTCAAATAGCCAAACGTGTTCAAGAATATTTCTTTTTCTCGCGTTACTTTGCGCCAAATGAAATAACGGGCATATATGCACTCCCTTTGGCCGCGGTTATCGGGATGGCTCTGTCGTAACCAGATCCATAGGGCTGTTTTGTGTGCCCCCCCTTTGCTGTGCCTTCGGTTTCACAGTCCACGACTGCCGCCAGGTTTCGCTGGCTCAGCACACCCCGGTGGGCGTGGGGTCGCCAATTGGCTCCCGCTTGGCGGATGCTACTCTTTCTTAGCCGCTGGCTGAGCGTTCCGTGCACCCACTGAAAGCTTGGGCAATGGACCGGGAGTTGCCGATGATATCGACGCTGTTGGACCAGCCAGAATAGGTCGCGCCATCCTTCGGTGGTTGGAAACCAAATCGCACTGAGACAAAGTTCGGCTTGGCTACGCTGGGAGACGGGCTTTGCAACACATAAATCTTCTGAGTGGCGTCATTTGAAAAAACACCCCGCGCATAGAGCGATGCACCGCACCAATAGATGGCATTCTCCGAGAAATCGGCAATGACTTCGAATGTGTTGTCTGACAGCCGGTACGCCTCATAGCGGCTTTCATTTCCCGCCAACGCAATCTGAGCAGGAAACAGTGTCATGAATAATGCCAACGTCAGGCGGTTTGCCGAGGTCCATTTCTGAGGCATGGTGTGCATCTCCCTTTTCATCGAATACGCACGCACCGCCTTTTTGGATCAATCCAACCTGTTCAAAACATACATGCACCTGTTCGGTGCCTCAAATCGTGGCCAGTGGCCTGATCGTGCGTCTTTGTTCAAAACAATCGAATTTTTTCTGATCCGACTTCACCAAGCGGACGTAATAGAGCTATGATTACTCTTAGCGCTGATAAACTCTGCACTCGACCGTCGCATGTCGAGATGTTCTTAGGGGATGGTAAATCTTTGTCGCAAGAGAATACGGAGTTATCAGACCAAACGGCCTGGATGCTTGCGGTTCGGGACCGACGGGACAAAGACGCCTTTGCGGCGTTGTTTGACTACTTTGCGCCGCGCTTGAAGGGCTTCATCATGCGCAAAGGCACGTCGTCGGCTCAGGCCGAAGAAATTGTTCAGGATGTCATGCTCACAGTTTGGCGCAAGGCCGCGATGTTTGACCCACATCGCGCTCAGGTGTCGGCATGGGTCTATCAGATCGCCCGGAATCGACACATCGACATCCGGCGTAAGGAAAACCGCCCCGTACCCGAAGAGTTGTACGAAGATCCGGGAACTGAGCCGGATGCCAGCCAGATCCTGGCCATTGACCAGGAAGCCAGCCATCTGAAACAGGCACTGGCGCAACTGAGCGCGGATCAACGAGAAATTGTCGAAAAGGCCTATCTGGGCGAGCTGACACATCAACAGATCAGCGAACAGACCGGGCTTCCTTTGGGCACTATCAAATCACGAATACGTCTCGGGCTGGAACGCCTGAGGCGCGAATTGAAGGGACTGCGATAAATGTCCGCAATCACTCACCATGTCCCCGACGCAATGCTGGCAGCCTATGCTGCCGGATCCCTGCCCTATGCCTATTCGGTTGTTGTCGCGAGCCATGTTTCGCTGTGCGATCAGTGCCGTACGGCGCTGGGAGCGCATCAAACTGTCGGAGGCCTTGTGCTCGAAGGGTGCGACACCATTGATGTGTCCAGCCGTCTTAAAACGGATGTTCTGGCGATGTTGGATAAGCCCTATACACCGGAGCCTGCTTACGACCGCGCGGGCGTATACCCAGGACCGGTCGTCGAAGCCCTGCGTGGCACATCCCCCCGCTGGAAGACATTGGGGATGGGGGTGCGTCAGAGCATCCTGTCTGCCGATCGTGAAGGATCGGTTCGATTGTTGTCGATCCCGCCCGGACAGGCCGTACCGGATCACAGCCATAATGGTCTGGAACTGACCCTGGTGCTCCAGGGTAGCTTTAGCGATGAAACCGGTCGCTTTGGCGTGGGGGATCTGGAAATCGGCGACGAAACCCTGCATCACACACCAACAGCAGATGCTGGTGAGGCCTGCATTTGCCTTGCGGCAACGGATGCACCACTGCGGTTCAACGCTTTCATGCCGCGCCTTTTGCAGCCCTTCTTCAAGATCTGAGTTCGCTATCTGCAGCCACGAAACACTGGAGCGGAACCACCGCCGCTCTCTGAGACGGCGCGGGGATTGGGGGCCTGTGCTGAGGTGTTCTGGCAAATGACGTGCGCGCCGTTAACCCGCGCATAACTGTCCTGCTGGTCAGAGTTCAGGACTTAAATGGGTCAGGCACCCCGATATACGATCCAGTCAGGAAGCGCTCCATATAGCTTCAGCACCCAGGAGAACGGCACCGGGAAATCGGTTCTGAAACGGCGCGACCGCATGGCCCTGACAGTACGCTCAGCGGCCGCTTGCGGTTCCATGATCATGGGCATCTTAAAGTCATTCTTGACGGTCAGGCGGGTTTTGATGAAACCGGGATTGACCACGCGGACAACAACACCCGTGCCTTTGAGGTCGTGGCGCATGGTTTCAGCAAGGCTGATCAACGCGGATTTGCTGGCACCGTATCCAACTGCAGCAGGCAGGCCGCGATACCCGGCAAGCGAACCGACAAGGGTGATGTCCCCGATCCCCCGATCCAGGAACGACGGCAGCATTTCCCCCAAAACCCTGAGCGCTCCACAGAAATTGACATCCACCATGGTCAAAACCGCATCCCTGTCCCAGGCCGTGGTCTTCACCGGCTCATAGGCCCCGGCGTTGTAAACAAGACCGTCGATTTGGCCGATCGCCGCACAGGCAGTGCGCACAGAAACGGCGTCGCTGACATCCATGGGAATCGCCCGAGCGCCTGGCAATTGGGAACATAATTCCTCCAACCGCCGTTCATTGCGTGCAGACACGATCACCTGCGCTCCGGCGTCGGTCAGGGCCTTGGCCAAAGCCCGGCCCAGCCCCTCACTGGCCCCGATGAGCCATATCGTCTTGCCCTGAAACTCTTTCACGACCGGTTTTCCCGATACACTGGGGTCTCGGACAGAATACTGTCTGGTGGCGCTGGGGTTTTCATGAATGGCGCACGTTTCAGAAACAGGATGGCCGCTTGCCAGTGGATCAACGCCAGGACCCGCAAAGCGCCGGCAGGGCGACGTACCGCCGCCCACATTAACGACGTGCTGGTCGCCCTGCCCCGCGCGCCGGAAAATGTCGCGATGACACCTTCATCGCCATTTTTGTATGCAATGCGAATTTTGATCGACCGATTGGTGAATTTGAACTGGAACCTGTAATCGCCCTGCACCTTTTGAAAGGGTGACACATGCATGATCTTTTCCGCAATCAGCATGTCAGATTCCCGGATCGGGCTGAAATTGTCATTGGCGCAAAAATAACAATGGCGATGACCAAAGGTGTTGTTGACCTCGGCCACAAAGGCACAGGGTTCGCCGTCGATCAGAGCGATCCAGAAGCTAACCGGATTAAAGTGGAACCAGAGAAAACTGGGTTGGGTCAGGAGAACCAATTGGGCCCGGTCTAGCGGAAATCCGCGTTTTGACAGCTCCTCTCGAAACCACTCGACGCCCTGCCCGTTCCCCCGAGGTCCGCCATGATGCCGATCCCAGAGCGACCACAGATTGAAGCGGTTTCGGGAAATGGGCCACGGCAATGGTGCGGTCAAATCGGTCAGGACAAAATCGACACCATAGCGAAAAGCATTTTTCAGGCTCCCGCGGCGTGCATGACTTGTCTGCGCTTGTATGTGTTCGAGCATAATTGAAATACGTGTGTCCGGCTTGTCTGGATCACCCAAAGTCAAAAATAAAATCAAAATGATCCAACTGCCAATACCCCGCGTATTCTCTTTTAAACACAAGCTTTAAGGGGACTGCATGCTGGATCATACGCAAGCGCGGCGAAAGAAGATTGCCATTGTCGGGGGGGGCATTTCGGGTTTGTCTTCTGCCTACTACCTGTCAGCCCATCACGACGTCACCTTGTTCGAAGCCGAACCCAGGCTTGGCGGTCATGCGCGCACTGTCCTGGCCGGAAAGAATGGAGACCAACCGGTCGATACCGGGTTCATTGTCTTCAATTACGTAACCTATCCACATCTGACACGCCTGTTTCGGGATCTGAACGTGCCCGTCATCAAAAGCCACATGAGTTTTGGTGCCAGCATCGACGATGGGTCTTTGGAATACGGGCTGAACAGCCTCAAAGCCATCACCGCCCAAAAACGCAATCTCGTTCGGCCGCAGTATTACAAGATGGTCGCCGACATCCTGCGGTTCGGAAAACATGCCGAACAGGCCGCAAAGGATGACGACAAGACAATCGGAGAACTGGTTGACGAACTGGGATTGGGAAACTGGTTCCGCGACAAATATCTCATGCCGATGTGCGGTGCCATCTGGTCAACGCCCGTGGATAACGTCGATGCCTTCCCCGCGAAATCTCTGGTTCAATTCTTTCGCAACCACGCGTTGCTGGCGGGCATCAAGGAACACCAGTGGTGGACCGTCAAAGGGGGCAGTATCGAATACGTTCGGCGGCTTGAAACGGCTCTTTTGGGCCGTGGCTGCAAGATCCTTGAAAACACACCGATTGCCAGCATTCACAGATCGGCCGACGGTGTGGTCGTGATCGACAACCGCGGAAACCGGGCACAGTTTGACGAAATCGTCCTGGCCTGCCACTCGAACCAATCGCTCAAAATTCTTGGCGGGGAAGCCACCCAGGGAGAGGTCGAGGCACTGGGTAGTATCCGCTATCAGGCGAATTCGGCGGTTTTGCATTGCGACACCAGCCAGATGCCCAATCGGCGCGCAGCCTGGGCCAGTTGGACCTATCGATCGCAACCCCAAGGCATAGGTGTCACCTATTGGATGAACAAGCTTCAGGACATTCCCGAGACTGACCCGCTTTTTGTTACTCTGAACCCATCATCCCAGATTCCCAATGACAAGATCTATGACAGGGCGGAATTCGACCATCCGATTTTCGACAAGGCCGCCCTGAGGGCCCAAACCGTTATTCGCACAATGCAGGGCCAAAACCGAACCTGGTACGCAGGTGCCTATAACAGGAACGGTTTCCACGAAGACGGAATTGCCAGCGCCATGCGCATTGTTCGCATGATCAACCAGCCATTTGAAATCAGCGGAGCACAAAATGCATTTGACCAGCAAAGCCCTGAAAACGGAATTCCTGTCCACCTGCGCGCAACTGTGTGACGGGCGCCTGACCCTGCGAACGCCCGAAGGTGAGCGCTATGAATTCGGGACATCGGGACCCGAAGCCGAAATGGTGATCCGCGATTGGTCTGCGGTGTCAGCGATGGCAGCCCATGGCCAGGTGGGGTTGGGCGAAGCCTATGTTCAGGGACTGTGGGACACACCGTCAATCGAAGGGCTGATGAGCGTGGCGATGCGCAATCGCGAACACTTTGGCCGCTATGACCGGGCGTCTGCTTTCAACCACATGAAATTCCGTCTTGTCGACAGGGTGTTGCGGGCCAATTCCCGTGGTGGATCGCGCAAGAACATCCGGTCTCACTATGATGTTGGGAACGAATTCTACCAACTGTGGTTGGACGACGGGATGACCTATTCTTCGGGTCTGTTTCAATCCGGCTGCACCGATCTGGCCAAGGCGCAGACCCACAAGAATGCCCGCGCGTTGTCCCGACTGACGGACAGGGAACAGGTATTGGAAATCGGCTGTGGTTGGGGCGGCTTTGCAGAACATGCGACCCGTGAAGGCCGCGACGTGACCGGCGTAACCATCTCACGCAGCCAGCACAGCTATGCCGAATGCAGGCTGGATGGCACGGCTGACATTCAACTGCGTGACTATCGCGATATCAGCGGAAAATTTGATAACATCGTGTCCATAGAAATGGTCGAAGCCGTCGGCGAACGCTATTGGCCCGAATTCTTTGCCACCTTGAAACAACGCCTTGCCGAAGGTGGACGGATCCTGTTGCAGGCCATTACCGTTCAAGACGACTATTTCAACGCATACCGAGCGTCATCGGACTATATCCGCCAATATGTTTTCCCCGGGGGGATGCTGTTGTCTGATACAGTGATCGCGCAACAGGCCCGCGACGCGCATTTGCAAGTCAGCGACAGCTTTGCGTTTGGCCAGGACTATGCCAGAACCTGCCGGATTTGGGGGTCACGTTTGGTCGCCCAAAAGCAACGCATCCTGGAACAGGGGTTCGATACCGCCTTTTTCCGAAACTGGCAGTACTACCTCGAGATCTGCGCAGCATCCTTTGCGGTGGGGCATACAAACGTGGTTCAGGTCGAGTTGGCCCATGCCTAGGCTGTTTGTCATTCTGGCATTGCTGTGTGCGCCGGCTCTATCGCAGGCCTCTGCAATCGAGGCCTCCTTGTCGGATGCCACCCTGCGCGGCAAAGCGGTGTTTCGGTTCATCGGCCTTCCTATCTACGAGGCGCGGCTCTTTACGCCTGCTGGCGCGCCGTTGGATTGGAAGCAGAATTTCGGGATTGAGCTGAAGTATTTGCGCCAGATCAGCAAGAAAGATCTGGTTGCAAGCACTATGGATGAGCTGGGCCGCACAGGCGCACGCCTGCCGATACAGGACCAATTGTCCCGTTGTTTCGACGATGTTGCCAAGGGAGACCGCTATCTTGCGATAACCAGAGGCCCAGACCAGATCGACTTTTGGCGCAACGATGTTTCGGTATGCTCGCTCGGCTATCCACAGATATCCAAACGCTTCATGGCCATTTTTGTCGGCGAAAACACCCGCTCGGCATCGTTCACCCGTAAATTAAAAGGCGAATGATGGTCTATCCGAGGGTCAGCCTGTATGCGCTGATGCTGGCTGCGGCTGGCATCCCGCTGTACATCCACCTCCCCCGCTTTGCTTCGGTAAATCTGGGTATTGGGTTGGGAGTCGTCGGGACGCTGCTTTTGGCGATCAGGGTCGTTGATCTGGTGCAGGACCCCCTGATCGGCTGGGCCATAGACCGATGGCCTCGACAGCAATTGCCCTTTGCGATGCTGGCTGCTGGTGGTTTGGCGATCGGGTTCCCGCTGCTCTTTGCATTGCAACCCGGGCCGCAGGTGGTTGTCGCATTGCTGGCAGTTCTGGTCCTGTTGTTTTCAGCCTACAGCCTTGGAATGATCCTGTTGTACGGGCGCAGCGCGACCTTGGCGCACAGCCCCCGGCCCAAAGACCTCATGACAGTGTCGGCCTATCGCGAGGCAGGCATGTTGACCGGCGTGATCCTGGCGGCAGTGTTGCCGGCGATATTTGCGGCATCAGGTGCACCAGATGGTGGCTATCGCGTTTTTGGGTTCGCTCTCGGGGTCATCGCTGTTGCGGCAGGGGTGGCCACCATCCCGATCTGGCGACGGCCCCCAATTTTGGGAACGGCTATTTCGCTGTCCGGGATGGCCCGTTCCGGTGCCTTTCGGTTGCTGCTGTTGGCCCTGATCAACAGCCTGCCAGTTGCCATCACGTCAACCCTTTTCCTGTTCTTTGTCGAAGACCGGTTGCTGTTGTCTGGCAAGTCGGGATTGCTGTTGATCATCTTTTTCTTATGCGCAGGCGTGAGCGTACCCCTCTGGGTCCGTGTGAGCCGCCACCTTGGCAACAGACAGACCCTGTTGTTGGCAATGCCCCTCTCCATTCTCGGCTTTGTCGGTGCCGCCTTTCTGGCCCCTGGAAACATGGCCGGGTTTACCGCGATCTGTATTGCCTCAGGGGCGGCGCTGGGCGCGGACATGGTCCTGCTGCCCGCCATGTTTTCCGTCGCTCTGACAAACGCCGGGTTAAAGGCATCCGCGGCCTTTGGGCTCTGGTCCTTTGCCGGGAAGCTGGGCCTGGCGCTTGCGGCCTTCACCGTTCTGCCCCTGCTAGAGTGGAACGGTTTTTCCCCCGGCCAACCCAACACAGCACAGGCACTGACCGCGCTGAACCTTGCCTATGCTGTCATACCTTGTGTTCTCAAACTCGTCGCCATCGGGTTTGTTTTCTCGCTCGCTCAAAAGGATAGAGCCCAATGAAAATTCTGACCGCCATTCTTGTTCTTGCGATGCTGATCGTTCTCGCCAAAACGCTTTTTCTCAGCTTTCAGGCGCAATCACCATCAGACTATGCCAAGACAAACCCAGCATTCGATATCAAGAAGCACCTGTCAGGAGCCATCCTGTCCGAAGGGCTGATTTTTGGACCAACCGGCAAGATGACCAGCAGCTTTGTTGCAGAAATGGTCGGAGAATGGGACGGTGACACCGGCACTTTGACCGAGCATTTCACCTATTCGAACGGCGCAGTGCAGAACAGAAAATGGTTTCTGACACTGGGGCCGGGGAATACGTTCACCGCCACCGCGGATGACATCATAGGAGAAGCCAAGGGCGAGGTTTCGGGGTCCACGGCGACGCTGACGTACAAGATCGTTCTTCCAGAAGACGCCGGAGGGCATGTTCTGAACGTCACAGACTGGATGTATCTGACTGACAACGGAACAATCATGAACAAGTCTGAAATGCGAAAATTCGGCATCAAGGTGGCTGAACTGGTCGCAACCATGCGCCCGACACCTATCGGCAAAGACTGAACCCCAGGATGATGATGCCAAAGACATCAAGCGTTTCGCCGACTTCTTCGCAAGGCGGCTTGGTGATCTGGTGTCTTTGGCCGATGGGGTCGACATCTGTTCGCTGTCACGAGGTTGGGCGGACCAACAGACTGCCGTGGAAACCGGGCACATGGACAGTGGGCAATCCGTTATCTTGACGTCCTTCATGGGTTCCACAAAGACCATTCTCAAGCTGTTCCAGAAACCGGAAGAACACGGTATCAGCCCCGGACATGGCTTCGACATTCATGATCAGGCAATTGTCAGAATTGCCTGTGATATTTTCTGAGTTGATGAGGATCGGTGAACGGGTGAGCAATACAATTCCGTCAATCCGGGGTCACCCTAAACTCTTTGCTTAGAAACGCTCGATCTAGTCGCCCCTGGAAGCCGAGGCAAATAACACCCAAAGCGGACATGTCATTTGTCCGTTGAACACTCCAACGTTTCCCAACTGTCTGGATCAACCAAGGCTGATTATCCGCGTCTGTAACAAAGCCCTTGGCCCGGATCACCCCCAAGCTCCCTTTGGTCAGTGATTTCGCAAGAGCCTCGGCATTCACCGGCCCCGTTGGGATCAGAACCAGGCTTTCAAAAAGCGAATCCGAATGCGCAGCGTTTTGTCCCGTGCCCGGTGACGTGATCAAACCCAAAAGAGCGTCGGGAAGGACCTGCCCATGTTGCGTCGGAATTTGAATGGCGGCGGGTGCAGCTTCGGTTATCCAGTCCGCTACCTGCTGTGCAGTCTCTTCCGAAACAAGGTCAAGTTTGTTGATGATGATGCATTCTGCATCGGAAATCTGCCTTAGGATCGTGTCGCCGATATACTCATCTAATGCTGCCTTTCGCACGGTTTCCGCATCGACAACAACCACGATCCCGTCCGAAGTCAGGCCCGGCAACAAAGACAGGCTGGCTACAATCGCCCCAGGTATCGCCACGCCGGAGCTTTCGATTATGACCGTGTCTGGCGGGGGAGACATCTGAGTCATTGAGGTCAATGCACCAAGCAGGTCGTTGCCAAATGAACAGCAAATGCAACCTCCCGCGATCGAGATCAGGCTATCGTCTTCGGCTTCAATCAGGTCTTCGTCAATGGGCAGGTCGCCAAATTCGTTAACCAGAACTGCCAGGCGTCTGCCGTCTGCGTTGCGTAGAAGATGGTTTACCAGCGTTGTTTTTCCGGAACCGAGATACCCCCCAATTGTAAGCACCGGGAGAAGAGCGGTGTCTTGTGTCACAGGTCATCCACCGAAAAGATCCGCCCCCCCTGCACAGTGCCCCATACGCCAATATCCTTCAGGGACCACGGCTCTACGCCAGTAGGGTCATCCTCCAGAACTGCAAAGTCTGCCCGTTTTCCAACCTCGATCGAGCCAACTTCTCCGTCCATGTGCAACGTGTACGCGGCACCCAGGGTGATGGCCCACAGGGCAGCGTCAACGTCGATCTTCTCGCCCGCCCCCAGAACACGTCCAGATGCAGTGATCCGGTTGACGGCGCACCATGCCGTGAACAAGGGGCCAAGTGGGGTGACCGGAGCGTCTGAATGGATTGTCATTGGCACGCCCGTGTCCAAAGCTGTGCGACAGGCATTCATGCGTTCAGCCCGCTCAGGACCAACCGTCAGACGGTAATGCTCATCGCCCCAAAAGAAATGATGGTTTGCAAACAGGTTCACGCACATATCGAGTTTGGCCATTTTGCGAAATTGCGCTGCATCAGCCAATTGGCAATGTTGCATGGTAAACCGATGGTCAGCGCTTGGGTGCGCCTTCAGAGCTGGCTCAAGCATATCCAACGCCATTTGTGTCGCCTGATCACCATTTGTGTGAGTGTGTACCTGAACCCCGGCTGCAAGCGCGCGGTGGTACAGATCCGACATCTGCTCAGGCGCGGTATACCACAACCCGTTTGGGGCACCGTTATGGTAACCCGGCCAGCGCATTCTCGCAGAAAAACCCTGAATTGACCCATCGGCGATGGCCTTGATCCGCCCAAGACGCAAGCGGTCCGTCGATCTCTCTTTGAGCTTCAGAACATAGCCGACGATCTCTTCTGCCGACATGCCAAGAAACACTTTCAGAGGGACGATACAGGCGGGGAAACTGTCTTCGCCAGTGACGCGCAACATCATGTCCACGCTTTCGTCTTCCAGCCGTGCGGCGAGATCGGTGCAAGTGGTGACACCAGCGCGGACGCAGAGTTTGGCGTAATCTCGCAAACCTCTTTCATCACAATCGGTCAGTGATCTGTCAAACCCTACAAATGGCCCGACCGGGGTCATTGCGTCGGGCCCATACAGCTCGCCCTTGGGCAGGCCATCGTCACCCAAGGGAATGCCGGGATGGTTGACACCCGGCTTCAGCAACCCAGCCAGTTCCAACGCCTTCGAATTCACGTTCATGATGTGGCCCGACGCGTGCAATACACCAATTGGCCGAGTGGTTGAAACGCGGTCCAGATCGTGCCGTGTGACACGTTCGTTGTTCATGTAAATCGGGTCCAACGACCAACCCGCCAACGGTGCATTTGGATCGGTCAGCTTGGTTTCTTCTTCGCTGAGCCGCGCGATCACAGCATCAATCGTCTGCAATCCCGACCAAGTTTTCCCGTCCGGGTCCGTCCGATCAAACCAGCCGACATAGACATTGCGCCAAAGCGTACCTTCCATGGTGTGGGCATGGCCCTCAACAAAGCCTGGCATCAGCACCTTGTCGGCAAAACGCTCATCCAGTTCATAGTTGCCCCAAGGTGTCAGGTCGCTCAGGCTGCCGGCCCCGAGAATGCGGCCATCCCGCACCGCCACATGGCTGACCTCGGGTTGGTTCGGGTTCATCGTCAGTATCTTACGCGCGCAATAAATGGTCGTTTTGGTCATAATGTCCTCGAAACCTCAGGCTTTCCCAAAGGCTAAGGCGCTTTCATTTGCCTGAAAAATAGTTTTAGCTGACGATAAACCCCGGTTTTTTGGCGGAATGAGAAATGCTGAACTTCACACTCAAGCAGTTGCGCTATGTCGAGGCCGCCGGTCGCCTTGGCTCCATCGCCAAGGCCGCGACAGAGTTGAGTATCTCACAAAGCTCTATCACAGCGGCCATTGATGCGCTGGAGCAATCGCTGGACTATGATATCTTTGTGCGCACCCCAGCCAAAGGTATTCAGGCCACGCCATCCGGGCTGGAAACGCTGCATCTCATCAAAGGTTTTCTGGATCAATCACGGCATTTCGAAGGTGAAATCCAATCGGTGGGCAGCGACGCCGCCGGTTTGGTACGCATGGCTTGTTATGCGACCGCCGCGCCATCGTTTTTGCCGCCGATCCTCAAGGCAATTACAGAAGAATTTCCTGGGATTTCCATCAAACTGCTAGAAGGCAACATGGCCACGACCATGGAATTCCTGTCCGAGGGCGAGGCCGATCTGGTGTTTACCTATGGCGAGGTTACTGACAATCGACACAACTTTATGCCGTTGTTCGAAGCACCTGCATACGCGCTCGTATCCTGTCACGATCCAGCTGCTGATGACGACAGTATCACGTTTGCGGATTTGGCCCAACGGCCTATGGTCCTGCTGGATCTGCCACGGACCAAGGACTATTTCCTTGGTATGTTCAAGGCCCGTGGGCTAAATCCAAACGTTGTCCACACCAGCCGCTCATCCGAGATTTGCCGAAGCCTTGTCGCCAGTGGATTTGGCTTCTCGATCTTGAACATCCTGCCTCCCGAAGCACTGGGAAAGGGGTCGCCTTACCGTGCTTTACCGATTCAGGATGCGGGCCCAGCGCCCGTCTTTGGGATTGCGACGATGACGGGGGCACGCCAGCCCAAAACCGTGCGGGCCATTATCGAAACCTGTCTTCGCCTCAAGTCACGAGAAAGTTTTTCGGAAATCACGGTTTGAGAACAGGGATTTTGATTCCCTCATAAAATGTGTCTTTGAGGATTATTAATTCTGTTTTTTGCCGGAAAGATCCTGCGCTAGGCTTTCACCCAATAGGAAAAAAATGTGTAATTCTGGGAGGAACAATTGTGAAACACGCACTCAAGGGCCTGGTGACAGCGACCGCACTCGCAGCGGTTATGGCGACCGGCGCAGTTTCGGCTGACGAACCCAAGCGGGGCGGCACGCTGTTGACGACACTTCAGCAGAACCCACGAAACCTGAACCCTGCGGTCCAGTCCGGAACCGTGACCGGCTTTCCGGGTGCGCAGCTGTTTGCGTCACCTCTGCGCTATGACGATGATTGGACCCCGCAGCCCTACCTGGCTGAAAGCTGGAGCGTATCGGACGATGGCCTCACGGTTACACTGAACCTGGTCAAGAACGCGAAATTCCATGACGGCCACCCAATCACGTCCAGCGATGTTGCGTTTTCGGTCAAGGTTATTCAGGAAAAACATCCATTTAAGGCGATGTTTGCACCTGTGGCATCGGTCGACACCCCGGATGATCACACGGCAATTTTGAACCTCGACAGACCGCATCCGGCCCTGATGCTGGCCATGTCCGGACAGCTGATGTCGATTATTCCAGAGCATATTTACGGCGATGGGCAAGATCCCAAGTCGCATCCGCGTAACAATGCAGATGTTGTCGGGTCAGGCCCGTTCAAACTGGTAGAGTTCAAGAATGGCGAGCATGTCATTCTGGAGCGGTTTGACGATTTCTTCATCGAGGGGCGGCCCTATCTCGACAAGATCGTGATGCGCATCATCACCGATCCAGCAGCCCGTGCCATCGCATTGGAAAACGGCGAGCTGCACTTTTCGGGGTTCGAATCCTTGCCACGTATCATCAACCGCCTAAAGAAGGTCGATGGGTTGAATGTGACTGCAGATGGGTACGGTGCCATTGGCCCGCTTGACTGGTTGGCAATCAACACCACCAAGGGACCGCTCGCGGACAAACGCGTGCGTCAGGCCATTGCATATGCAGTAGACCGCAATTTCATCCAGAAGGCCCTGATGCAGGGAACGGCATCCGACGCCCTGACAGGCATTCACCCAGACAGCCCGTTCTATGAAGCAGACGTTAATCCATATGATCTGGATCTCGACAAGGCAAACGCGCTTTTGGATGAGGCTGGATTCGCCAAAGGGTCGGACGGAATGCGCTTTGGTCTGACAATTGACTTTGGTTGGCCCGATGTGAAACCGCAGGTCGAATACACCAAAGCCGCCCTGAAGAAAGTAGGCATTGATGTAACTGTACGGGCCTCGGCTGACTTTCCAGCATGGGCCAAGCGTATGGGCACAATGGATTTCGAATTGAGCTGGGATACAGTGTTCAACTGGGGTGACCCAGTGATTGGTGTGCACCGGACCTATTTGTCCTCGAACATCGCCAAGGGCGTTTGGTCGAATACCCAAGGCTATTCAAATACCTCGGTTGATGAGATCCTTGCCGCCGCAGCGGTCGAAACGGACAGCGACAAACGCAAAGCACTCTACTCGCAGTTCCAGAAGATCGTGAACGACGAAGTGCCGCTCTACTTCACCAACACCCTGCCTTACCACACGGTCTATTCAGACAAGGTCGGAAATCCACCGATTGGCATCTGGGGCACGTCGACTCCGATCGACAATATGTACCTGAAGTAAGGATTCACCGATCCAAGATGGCCCGCGGCGTTTCCTTCCGCAGCGGGCATTCTTTCCTAGACCGGGGGCAATTCGTTGAGATTCCTACAGACAACCCTTACCCGAGTTTTCTACGCCGTGCTGCTGTTGCTAGCCGTGTTGGTTCTGAATTTCTCTTTGATGCATTTGGCCCCGGGCGATGTCGCGGATACGATTTCGCAGTCCATGGGCGGAGCCGACCAGGAAGTGCTGGACGAAATCCGTAGGGATTACGGATTGGACAAGCCTTTCATCGTGCAGCTGGGCCGATATATCGGAAACGTCCTGCAATTCGATCTGGGGTATTCGTTCTTCTATAACCAGAGCGTAACAAGCCTCATTCTGGGTAAGCTTCCCGCTACGTTGTTGTTGGTCATCAGCGCGCAATTGCTGGCTCTGATCCTGGGCGTGGTGATGGGTGTTTACTCGGCCCGCAAGCCCAATGGCATTGTCAGCCACTTCGTGACGCTGTTTGCCCTGTTTGGATATTCCGCGCCGGTCTTCTGGACAGGCATACTGCTTCTGATCGGTTTTTCCCTGCACATACAGTGGTTCCCCGTGGCAGGAATGCGCGATGTGACCATTGAAGGTGGCTTCTTTGCCCAAGCTGCAGATATCGCCCGCCATCTGGTTTTGCCGATGATCACCCTGTCCTCCATTTTCATAGCTTTGTATTCCCGTCTGTCACGCGCAACGATGATGGAAACTTTGGGATCGGATTATGTCCGCACCGCCAAAGCCAAGGGCCTGACGACCCGGCAAGTGGTTTACAAGCACGCTCTGAAAAATTCGTTGTCACCGGTGATTACACTGGCTGGTTTGCAATTCTCCGCTGTGGTGTCCGGCGCTGTTCTGGTTGAGGCGGTGTTCAGCTGGCCGGGTCTTGGCACTTTGGCGTTCCAATCAATTATCGCGCGTGACACGCCAACCATTCTGGGAATCCTGTTTTTCTCGGCCTTGGTCGTGATTATCGGCAATCTGTTAACAGACGCAGCCCACCGGCTGGTTGATCCGCGCATTGGAGGCCGAAAATGAGCACCCTGCCCCCAATCCTCGAAGAGGAAATTCAAAAGGCCCGACATCCGGCAGCGGAAGCTTGGGAAATGTTTGCCCGCAACCATGCTGCAGTTCTGGGTCTGATCGTACTGATCGTGATCACCTTTGGAGCCATATTCGGCCCGTTACTATACCCGACGGACCCGTTTGAAATGGTCTGGGCACCGTTTTCTCCCCCCGGCGAGGAAGGTTTCCTGTTGGGCACTGATTACCTGGGGCGCGATCTTGTTGCGATGATCCTGAACGGAGCGCGCGTCTCTCTGATTATCGGCCTCGCTGCGGCGTTCGTGTCGATTTTCATTGGCGTGACGATCGGTGCATTGGCTGGGTTCTATCGGGGTTATGTCGAAGAGATCCTGATGCGGATCACCGAGTTCTTCCAAGTGTTGCCGACCTTGCTGTTCTCGATGGTCATTGTCGCGCTATTCGGCGCGAGCCTGCCAATGATCACCTTGGCAATCGGCATCGTGAGCTGGACGGCCGTGGCCCGGATCACCCGATCCGAGTTTCTGCGCATCCGAGAGCTGGAATACGTCAAGGCGTCACGTGCGTCCGGAGCCAAAAACATGAAGCTGATGTTTCGTGTGATCCTGCCCAACGCTTTGCCGCCGATCATCGTGCAATCCGCTTTGATGGTGGGTTCGGCAATTCTGTTTGAGGCGGGCCTGTCCTTTCTAGGCCTCACAGATCCCAACGTTGTCAGTTGGGGACAAATCATCGGCTCCAACAGACAATATATTCTGGACGCCAGCTATACCGTTACATTCCCCGGTTTGGCAATTTTCATAACCGTTCTGGCAATTTCACTCGTGGGTGACGGGCTGAACGACGCGCTCAACCCGAAACTGAGGCAACGCTGATGGCTAATCCGCTTCTAAAAATCGAAAACCTCAGGATCGAATTGACGACACGTGACGGGGTCGCTCCGGTGATTGATGATCTGTCGTTCGAGCTAGGCCAAAATGAAGCCATCAGCTTTGTTGGCGAAAGCGGCTGCGGCAAGTCGATGACCGCATTGGCAATTATGGGGCTTCTACCAGAGAAGATCGGGCGCGTTGCCAGCGGGTCTATCCTGTTTGACGGAGAGGAGTTGACGCAAGCCAGCGACGCCCGTCTCAGGGAAATTCGCGGTAACGAGATCTCTATGATCTTTCAGGAACCAATGACCTCTCTCAATCCGGTGTATTCTGTTGGTGAACAGATTGCCGAGGTTATTCGGGCGCATCAGGGGCTGAGCAAAAAGGCGGCATGGGATATGGCCGCTGATCTTCTGGATGCGGTCAGAATCCCCAATGCACGCAAACGGGTGGGCGACTACCCGTTCCAGATGTCGGGGGGGCAGCGTCAACGGGTGATGATTGCCATCGCGCTCGCCTGCCAGCCGAAAATTCTGATCGCCGACGAACCGACCACGGCGCTTGATGTCACGGTTCAAGCTCAAATCTTCGATCTGCTGCGTGACTTGCGCAAAGAGACCGGCACTTCGATCATCATGATCACCCATGACATGGGGGCCGTGGCGGAAATGGCCGAACGAATGATCGTCATGTATGCTGGCCGGGGTGCCGAAATCGGCCCTGTGGACCAGATCATCGAACACGCCCGCCATCCATATACCAAAGGGTTGATTTCCTGTGTGCCTCATATCATCAGCCAACTGACCGAGGACCGCGAGCGCCTGACCGAAGTTCCGGGCATTGTCCCCGGCCTGGCCCAGTTCGGTCGTGACATGTGCCTGTTTGCATCACGATGCAATATCCGGTCAGGCCGATGCCTGGAGGAGCGCCCACCGATGCAGCGTTTTGAAAATGGTCAGCTCGCCGCTTGTTGGCATGCGGAGGACGTGTAATGGGAAATGACAAAATCAACGCCCCCATTTTGACCGTCGAAAACCTGGGCGTTCGCTTCTCGGTCAAACGCGGCGGCACCTTTGGAAAGCGGGCGTTCCTGTATGCCGTAGACGACGTTTCCTTTAGCGTCAACAAGGGTGAAACCCTTGCCATCGTTGGTGAGAGCGGGTCCGGAAAAACAACGGCTGCTTTGGCCGTGGCCCGGCTTGTCGAGGCCTATACTGGTCATGTGAACCTGGATGGCCACGACATTCTGAACATGGACGGCGAAGACCTGCGCCAGGCGCGCACCAAGGTTCAGTTCATCTTTCAGGACCCTTACTCCAGCCTCAACCCTCGCCAACGCGCCGAGGATATCGTCCGCGAGCCGCTGGACAGCCTGACGGATACGACGCTGAGTGAGCAGCGTGAAATCGTTGACAAATTGTTCTCTGCAGTTGGCCTGCGCCCAGAACAAAGACGGCTATTTCCACACCAATTCTCTGGCGGGCAACGTCAGCGGATCGGCATTGCCCGGGCACTGGCTACACAGCCAGAACTGATCATTTGCGATGAGCCCGTTTCCGCGCTTGATGTGGCGGTTCAGGCGCAAATCCTGAACCTGTTGCGCGACCTGCAGACAGAATTCGGGCTGACCTACCTGTTCATCAGCCATGACTTGGGTGTTGTTCAACACATGTCCGACGCCATCGCTGTGATGTACATGGGTAAGATCGTCGAACATGCCGACCGGCTTAGCCTTTTCAACAACCCACTGCACCCTTACACTGCTGCGTTGTTGTCTGCAGTGCCTTCGGTCGACAGCAAACGACGCGCCGAAACCAAACGCATTCTCATTCCTGGCGACCCACCCGATCCCGTAAATCTTCCCAAAGGGTGCCGCTTTGCCAACAGATGCCCGGTGGCCCAAGATATCTGTCGTCAATCTGAGCCCGAGTTGATTGACCGCGGAGAAGGTCACCGCGTCGCCTGCCACCTAATTGACAACACGAAAACACCACTTCTCTAAACAATAGATTGAACTACCAAATGGTAGCATTTCGGCTACTTGAGCCAGGAACCTACAGGTGAAATCAAAACAGTCAGTCAAGAGCCGCTTGTGGTAGTGTCTGACGTCAGCGCTTATGGGTCCAAATAGGGTTATTTGCTAAGAGAGGGTTTGTTGCTCATCGTAGCCACCGAGGAGTGGACGATGAGAAAGACAACGAAGAGCCCTGGCGAGAAGATCGTCAAAGATATCAAACGCGGCACGCGCAAGCATTATTCCAGCGAAGAGAAGATCAGGATCGTACTGGATGGGCTACGCGGCGAAGACAGCATTGCCGAGCTGTGCCGTCGTGAAGGGATATCGCAGGGCGTCTACTACAAATGGTCAAAAGACTTCATGGAAGCTGGCAAGAAGAGGCTTGCTGGCGACACAGCACGAGCAGCCAACACCGATGAGGTCAAGGCACTCCGCCGCGAGGCAAAGGATCTCAAGGAGGTCGTCGCAGAGCAGACGCTTGAACTGCGTCTTCTCAAAAAAGCATGCTCGGGGATGGGGACGACCACGAATGAGATATGCCGCATCAGAGAAGCTGGAGATCATTCGGCTGGTGGAAGAAAGCCACCTGTCAGCGCGTCGGACACTGGCCAAGCTGGGCATTCCCCGCACCACATTTTACCGCTGGTACGACCGGTATCTGCAGCGTGGTGAGGCTGGTTTGCAGGATCGATCTCCCAAGCCCAATCACGTTTGGAACCGCGTTCCCGTCGAAGTGAAGCGCAAGGTTGTCGACCTCGCCTTGAAAGAGACAGAGCTATCGCCCCGCGAGCTGGCCGTGACGTTCACCGATCAAGACCGTTATTTTGTCTCGGAATCTACGGTGTATCGCACCCTCAAAGCCCATGATCTCATCACCAGCCCGGCGTTCATCGTCTTGAAGGCGGCCCCCTCTCGGCAGATTGCTTTGCAATCGCCTGCCGGGCAATGGATGAGTTCCAGCATAAGACAACTGGTATCAACCAGCTTTGGCAGACAGACTTCACCTACATCAAGGTTCTGGGCTGGGGCTGGTTCTATCTCAGCACGGTCCTGGACGATTACAGTCGCTACATCGTCTCTTGGAAGCTCTGCACGAACATGCGGACAGAAGATGTAACGGACACACTGGAATTGGCGCTACAGGCGTCTGGCTGTGATCAAATCCACGTCGTTCATAAGCCGCGTCTTCTTAGCGACAACGGCTCCAGTTATGTCTCAGGCGACTTGGCCGAATGGCTAAAGGACAAAGGTATGAAGCACGCGCGCGGTGCGCCATATCATCCGCAAACGCAGGGCAAAATCGAACGATGGCATCAAACCCTTAAGAACCGCATCCTGCTGGAAAACTACTTCTTACCGGGTGACCTCGAAGCTCAGATCGAAGCCTTCGTCGACCACTACAATCACCAGCGCTTCCACGAGAGCATCAACAACGTCACACCCGCCGACGTCTACTTCGGGCGCGACAAAGCCATTCTAAAACAACGTGAAAGGATCAAACGGAAAACACGCGAAGCGCGACGCTTGCATCACCGCCAGCACGCCGCATAATCAAACCAAACAGATGAGCCAAACTCTCTCTTAGTTTAGGCAGCCACTGGTTCCAAAAACTCTGACGACGGACAATCCTGGCGGCTTCGTTGCTTCTATTAAGTTCATCGAGAATTGCCTGAAGGAGTAGTTGCTCGGCATGCGACTTTCCTTTGTCCGCCCCGCGGAGCGTTTCCCTAATATGGCTCAAGGCATCCTTTCCGTAGAGCTCCCGGCTCATTGCACGGTATGCCACCGCCAGACACTGATCCGGTCGGCCCGAGAAGGCCTCATTTTCAATACATGAAAACAGCTCACGATCATGTTTGCTACAGAACCCATGGAAAACGGAGGCATCTTTTGTCCCGATCGTCTTGACAGACAGTTTCCCACCGTTCTTGTTCATATCAGCAATATTTGCCGTGTAGTGCATCACATGGTCGCCAGCACTCCTTGTCTACTCCTTGGAAGATCAGTTTTTCATGTGGAATCGAGTTCAATTCAAGTGGTCGACCCGACGATCAGCGGCCTGTGATCTTCGTTAGATTTGGAGATCACAACACCGAACAGTTGTTAGTTCGCCAACCATTGAGCGTCGCGGCCCTCCTTGAAACGACTGCGACGTGGTCTGAGTTATCAACCCAGTTCCAAACTCTTTCGGCGCTGGATCAGGACGAAAGGATGGTCGAGGAGTGTTTCCTGAGAAAAGAGTATGGTGAGCGGCTTTATACACCTGAGTTGACCCTATATTCAGCGCCAGTTCACCTCTTGGCGCACTACGCCCACCTGCAAAATTCAGTTGTCGCATATCATCTTGGGTCGTTGCTTTCCTTGGTATGCCTGAATCTCGTTGGTTCGCATTTCAGAAAGCTACGCATCCCCGAAGAACTAAACACCTGGGGGCCAAGAGTGTCAGCTTTCACAAGAACACAGAGTAGGCCATTTGCTTACATGTGCCTTTGTATGAATGGCCCTGAATGGAACGAAGGCATGGCCCCAATTGAATGGGTCAATAAGGCCCTTTCGAACTCAGGTTTACCAACCTACGAAGAAATACTGGGGCATGCGGTCAAGGTTCTAAGAGAAGACAAAGCAGTATGTGAGCGCCCAAAGATGTCAGCGAGACAGTTGTATTTGAGGCAGATTGGAGCAGAATGGTTGGATTGGCGCAGAACTGAGAAGGATGCAGCGATCAACTATAGTCACGTTTCGCAAAAACACTTGAAGATCCCTGTGATCTTCGATGCAAACGCAACGCCTTTCCTGCTGTTTGGTAGTGATTTTGACATCAAGATATTCGACCCAATGGAAATGTTTGAAGAGGAGGCATCTCTGCACACCCAGTCGCTCAACTTTCGACGAGCATGCCGATAGCGTTGCGGGCCATTTGGGCCCATTTTCCAAATGGGTTAAAACGGCTGGGTTTGAATTGCCCCGATACGCAACGCTACACCACACTCGATGCATATGCGGTGAGAAGGCTTAAGAAATGGAACGTGTGTATTCGAACTGGTCAGCTTCTGCGTTTGGCAATCTTCGCCTTGCCCTTACAGCGTGGGTAGCTGACACAGCCGAGAAACGGACCATATCGCCCCCTTCGCTCGACTAGCCACCCGTCTTCACAACTGGGACAGCTCGGGTATTCAGCACCACAAGAGCACTTGCTCAAACCGGTGCCTTTGTTCTGAACCGGCAGTCCAATGCCGCAGGAACTACAAGCGTTCAAAGAATGTCCGCAGAGCGTGGCATGTTCACACCTGTACCATGTACGGCCATCTTTGGTCGGGACAGGAACCAGATGCCCACCACATTCGCCGCAGGTATGGTTGAATTCTACTTGGTCGTCAGCCCCTGTGGTCCCGTACTCAGGATCATCTAACAACTCGGTAATGAAAGCCGATTGTTTTGAAGCTGACCCCATTAGAGTCACGGATTTTCGGGCACGTGTCAGCGCCACATACATAACCCGGCGTTCTTCGGCATTCTCAAATGGCTCTGCCTCCGGCGAAACAAGGCTTAGGAGTGGGTCGTCAACAATTTCTGACGGAAAGCCTGTACGGCCGCGAAACATGTTCAGGATCACCACGTGATCTGCCTCTAGCCCCTTTGATGCGTGGATCGTGCGAAACGAAATATCCAAATCAGAAAACTTACGACGCAGTTGCGCGAGATTGGATGGGGCTAAGTGTCGATAACGGCCAAGCAACAAAACCGATACTGGCTGCTTTGGTTGGGCCGTCCGTTGCAGCGAGTGCAACACTTGGTCCAGTTTGTTTTTCTCGTCGGCTTTGATTGTCGAGACAACTTTCAACGCAGGCACATCTGACGTGCCAGCTGGTATCACTGTCTTGTTTAACTGGGCCGGGTTTTGTAACACAAACCTCTTCGCAGCATGTGCAATCTGATCGACCGAGCGGAATGTTCTTCCCAGATCCACAGTGCGATGAACTCCTGATTGCCCGTCAAAGACGCCCCCAAACTCGTCGCCGAAGTTTCGCATGAGGTTGATGTCGGACCCGGCAAACCGGTAGATCGACTGCCAGTCATCGCCAACTGCGAAAATGCGTGCATCACTGTGTTGGGCTTTTAGAGCTTTGACCAAGCGCCCTCGGCTACGTGATATATCCTGAAACTCATCTACTAAGATGTGTTTGAACGGGCTGGCATACTCTCCCGTCTCGGCATAGTTGGTTGCCCGAAGGATCATATCTTCAAAATCGATCCGTCCGTTTAACTGTTTTTGGTACTCCAAATAGACAGGCTCAAAGATTGACAGGAACGCCTTGGCACGTTTGCCAAGTTTCAAGACCCGCCCTTTCTCGGCGCATTCGTTGATGTGGTATCCACCACCTTTGTAGTGCTTCAAGAAGGTTCCAAGCAGCTGCACAAAACTGTCGGCTTGGTTTAGTTCCACCACCCTGTCGAAGAGCGTTTCTGGTGACCTTGGGTTGACCGTTTCGTAGGGAGAAATTTTCTCAGCGAGCGCTTCCAGCAGCGAACCGTCTTCTCGCTCATAACTGAACGTCTCGATCAAAGTCGTTTCGTGTTCGGCGTGGACACCACGCTTCCAATCCATGCCAGCGAGGTATTCTTCGTTGTCTACGAATGGCGCCGTTTTAAGGCGATAGGTGCCGTCTGCCAGTTTTGTACGACGAACCCCAAAGTGCTCAATATAGATGCCGCTCTTTGTTAAGCGAAAATCTGGACAGTAGTCACGGAAGCCACCTTCAGAAACCTTATGTTCGTAGTCGGGTTCATACTCGTATTCGATGCCGCTCTCATACAGCCAATTGGCAATCATCAACTCTTCAAAGCTTTTGACCTGCTCCCCTTGAAGGGTGCGAAGATCGAGCTTTTCAATGTAAGTGTAGTAACTGTGCTTTTTCTTGAAATCCCACTCACTTTTTTCTTCCAAACGGGTGTGGGAGAACCAGCCCACAATGGACTTTGACACTTCTGATGCTGTTCGGACCAAAGCCCTCAGGATGTCTCGGATCAAGGCAAGGTACGCCTTGTCGTCAGTGGCATGAGCGGCCAGTGCTGGCTTGCTTCCTTCGACGGCCCCTATGATGTCGTAGGCCAACGAATGAAATGTACGAGCTTCCAAAGGTTCTCCACATTTGGCCTCGATCCGTTCACTCATCTCTTTGGCTGCGTCTCTCGCAAACGCCAGAAGCAGCACTTCTTCAGGTTTCCTAGCACCAGACTTCAGTAGGTAGCCTGCTTTGGCAGTTATGACGCTGGTTTTCCCCGAACCGGCGCCAGCCAAGACCAGAGTTGCGTCCTCATCGGAAACGATTGATTGCCTTTGTTCTGGTGTCAGTGGATTGCTTTCGAATGTTTCGAAGAAATCTGCCCACTCGACCAACTGACGTTCCTCAAAAGCTGAAATTGCGTGCTGACGTATCTGCCGCGCGTTTCGTACAAACCCCTGTATATTATCGATTTGATCCCGATGTGCATCCTCTAGGGCCTCTTGTGGTAGCTTGGAAAGAAGACGCCGATCGAGACCACTAGCGCGCTCCAGTATTGGAGACACCACGCACGCTGCCGGGTAGGCCGCTGGGTTAGAAAGTTCTCCAATTTCCTGCACCAACGCATCAATGACTGCACGGCATTGTTCAAGATCGGCCTGGATGGTCGCTTCCCAGTCCGCACGAATAGCGTTCGAGAAATTGACAGCGTCTTTGGGTCGGGCACCTTTTAGCAAGTGTACTGGTTGGTCATCCAATCGGAGCGTTAGAGACGCACCCCAAAACCCATTCTCAACTGTTGGAGCGGACGCTAGTTCTCTCAGCGTGCCGGAGACCAAAGGCTTGGCCTGCACGACAATCTCGCTCCCATCGTACTCCATGTACTTGGCATGTTTTCCAAAGGGGTTGAGGAAAAACCCTACCAGCGGTTTTTGTTGTAAACGGCTCAATATGCGGGAACTTTCAAAACGATAGGACAGGTGAACTAGGGTCTAGGATATCGACCATTCCACTCGCCTGAAACCCGAAATGGGGAAGCCAAAAAAACAAGCTTTTTGGGAGCGTTATGGCCAGTAAGTGTGGCCGCTGGGTGCCTGATGGGTGCCGAGAGTGGTGAGCTTGAATGAAACGGACTGGTTTTCCCTGCGATTGATTGGAGACCACACAGTATTGAAGCTAAAGACTTTTTGCGTCGGCTCGCAGCAAGTTGCGAGAGTCTGAATGGAAACCTAGGAAAATTGAAAATCCTCGTGTCGGTGGTTCGATTCCGCCCCCGGGCACCATTCCCAACAGGTAAGCTACTGTTTCCCTTCAGCTTTAACTGGAGCTGATCAAGGGCGTAGTACATGCTGGAGAACAAAACCGTTCCCTTCTCATTTGTAAAAGCAGGGGTCTTCTACTTCACACGACGGGTCCCGAAGGACCTCGATCACCACTATACCACCGGAAAAATATCGTTCTCGCTGCGGACAAGATCAGCAGTGGTTGCAAAGTCCCGAGCGCAAAGAGCTGCTCAGCAACTGGATGAACACTGGTACCATCTACGCATCCAAGACGTAGACCTACCGGGCAAGCATCTTCTGAGGATGGGAGCTGCCGCCGAGTTTGGGTCTTCGATGTCATGCACCGATCAAGCCAGCGTTGACGCCGTAAAGCTCTCAGAAGCCGTGTCAGTCTATCTGCAGCTGAAGGGGCAAGGACGTCCAATCACCTTCCACAGGGCTGCTGAGCGGTCGTGTGGCTATGTCTTGGATGTCTGCGGGGACAAAGACATCAGAAGCTATACCAAGGCGGATGCCAATGCGTTTCGCGACGAGCTGGTGGAGCGAGAATTAGCGGGTAGCAGTATCACCCGCATCTTTGGGACCGTCAGATCAGTCATCAACTTCGCTGCTTCTGAAGCCGGTATCACACTGACCAACCCATTCGCTGGTGTGTACTACGACAGAAGTGCCGGTGTCGAAGATCGTGAACCTATGCCAATCGAAGCGATCCGCTCTCTGCAATCCAAATGCCGGTCCCTTGATGACGACTTGCGATGGCTGGTTGCTTTGGTCTCGGACACAGGGATGCGGCTTGCAGAAGCTGCGGGTTTGCTCAAAGAGGATTTCGAGCTGAATGACCCATTGCCTCACGTAGTTGTCCAAGAGCATCCTTGGCGTCGGCTGAAGACATCAGGCAGCAACCGAAAGGTGCCTCTGGTCGGGGCGTCACTATGGGCCGCCAAGCGCTTGCTCTCTAAGAACACTGACAGCCAGTTCGCTTTTCCCCGGTACAACAAATCGAAAACCACGAACGCTAATTCTGCCAGTGCCGCGCTGAACAAATGGATGAAGCCATATGTACCAAGCCGTTGCACCATGCACAGCTTTCGTCATTCGATGCGTGACAGGCTTCGCGCTGTCGAGTGTCCGTCCGACATCGTCGACCAGATAGGTGGCTGGCAAACCGAAGGCGTAGGGCATGGATATGGCAAGGGCTATCCGCTTGAAGTGCTGAGCAAATGGCTGGAAGCAACGGCATAGCTCCAGCATGTACTACGCCCTTGATCAGCTCCAGTTAAAGCTGAAGGGAAACAGTAGCTTACCTGTTGGGAATGGTGCCCGGGGGCGGAATCGAACCACCGACACGAGGATTTTCAATCCACTGCTCTACCCCTGAGCTACCCGGGCATGGGTTAGGCTGTTCGCCTTGGGTGGGGGCGTTCTATGCTTTGGGCGCAGCGGTGTCCAGAGGGATTCTGCAAGAAAATCATCAATGTTTGACAGGAGGTGTATTCTCGAGCTCTTCCAGTGCGATTTCAAGGTCTTCGGGGGCTTCGCTGGGGATGGCATAGCCCTCGGACAACCACTTTCCCAAATCGATATCCGCGCAGCGTCTGGAGCAGAACGGGCGGTACTTTTGGACAGTTTCCTCGCTACAGACCGGGCAACTCATTCTAGGATCTCCTTCAGCGGAATACGGCCTCTTTTGCGTTGCAGTTCAAAATGTCCCAAGGGCGTCCACCCCGCGAGTATTGTTTCTTCGGTATCCGCCCGAAACGCTGCGCGCAGAGAGGTTTCAAAGGTTCGGCGGTCTTTCTTGGGCATAGGAGCCAAATCCAGCGTGATCTGCCCGCCCAGCCCCCGCACACGCAGCGCCCGTGGCAAAGCTTTGGCGCAGGCCATATTGGCCTTGGTGCCGGCCGCCAGAGAGGTGTCGGAACCCGTGTTCACATCGACGGCGACCAGCGCCCGGGTGGGTTCGATGTACAAGAACGCCCCACCGCTCAAAGGCTCTCTGGTAGACGTCACCGATTCCAAGGCGTCCAGCACACCATGCGCTTCAAATCCTCCGGATTCGCGGATCACGTCGCAGGATCCGGGCCAGTCGCGCCACGCCAGCAGATGCGGTCCGTCCCCATCCGTCAACTTCTCGGTTTCGGTTCCTGTATCCTGCAGAACCTGCTCGGCCATATTGCGCATTGCGGCAATATCTTCGGCAATTTCCTCTGGATCGCCGTCCGCACAGGCGGATCGCAGAATCAGCCCGAAACCACAGCCGTCCATTTCCTCGTTTGCGATTTCCAACAGCCTGTCACGCATGTCTTCGTCGCGAATGGAGCGTGACACATTCAAACCAGGCGAGTCGGGGGTGACAATTGCATAACGGCTCTTGAACAGGACCTTTTGTGTTACAGGAATGGCTTTGCCGGGTTCAGCATACCCCGTGACTTGTACCAGCAACAAGGTTCCGGGTGCCAACCCTTTGACCTGGCGTAGAAATGCCGGCCCATCCGGGGTCGACAGAAACATCCCGCCCTGCCCCTTGACCGGGCGGTCGGCCCTGGCCCGATAGATTGATCCCGGTGTCGGCAGGTCGTTTTCGACCAGAAAATCTTCCAGCTTTCCATCAATCATCAGCGCCGCGGCTTCGCGGTTGTTCAGATGGTCCAGAATGATGCTGCTACCCTTCATGTCGTCTCCTTTGCCGGCGCGCTCCAGGGGCAATGCCCAGCGGCCTGTAACAGATTGGCAGTTTCAGCCAGCGGTAACCCGACGATGCCGGTAAAGGACCCGCTGATCCATGGAATAAACGCGCCCGCAGCGCCCTGGATTGCATATCCGCCCGCCTTGCCCCGCCAATCACCCGCAGCCAGATAGCTCCGCATATCGGCGTCAGACAGGCGTTTCATGCGGACATTGGAAACCACGTCCTTTTCCCAGACGCGTTCACCTTTTTTCAACGCAACCGCCGTGATCACCCGATGACGTCGCCCGGACAGCGCCTGCAAAAATGCAGCCGCCTCCTGTTCGTCAGCAGGTTTGCCCAGGATCCGGCGCCCCAATGCAACTGTTGTGTCAGCGCACAGGACCAAATCATCGGGCTCGGCGTGAACGGCCTGCGCCTTTTCCCGCGCAATACGACAGCAATAGGATCGGGGCACTTCGCCCTTATGCGGGGATTCGTCGATTTCAGGTGGCCGAACGGCATCCGGTACAATGCCCAGCTGTGCCAGCAGGTCCAACCGTCGCGGGCTGCCTGACCCCAGAATGAATGCCATGGAGTGGTCCCCTCTATCTCACTGCGCGCGTTCTTAGTCGGTTTTTGGCCCAGCGAAAACCCGCTTCCTTCTCCGTCTTTTCCAACCAGCGAACATCTGAGCCCGCCCCAGCGCGCGGGTTTTCCCGCGCGCTGCCCGGCCCAACGGGATTGGCGTTTCGCAGAAACGGCAAAGACGGGCGGGAGCGCACCGCCAAAAAACAAAAGCCCGGCACGAACGGCCGGGCTTTGCGTTTGGAAATCAATCGCTTATTTAAAACGATAGTTGATCCGACCCTTGGTAAGATCATAAGGGGTCATTTCCACTTGGACCCGGTCGCCAGCCAGAACACGGATGCGGTTTTTGCGCATCTTGCCTGCCGTATGTGCGATGATTTCATGGCCGTTTTCCAGCTCGACCCGAAACGTCGCATTCGGCAGGAGTTCCTTCACGACACCGGGAAATTCGAGCATTTCTTCCTTGGCCATGTCGTCTCCATAGTTGATTTCCCCGCCAGACTGCGGGATGTGCGCCTAGATGAGCCCATTTCACCCGTTTTTCAAGGGCACAAACGGAAATCCACCGGATTAGTCGCTGATTTGGGCATTGGTTTGTGTGGTTTTGGTCGTGAACGGTGCGGAATCTCGCTTTGTCTGACGGTTCGCAGCTGACCAGTCGCCGGAAATGGGGCACCCAAGCGGTCCGGTGGCAGGCAAAATCCTGAAACGCCCCTGGACCCGCTCCAATTTGATTCCCTCCCCAGCAACCTCAAACAGAGATCACGGCCCAGGGACAACGCCCAACGCGACCGGGTCCTTTTGCCGTTGCACACGCCCCGGGCCAACCGATCCGGTTCACGCCATCAAATTGCACGTCTGGAGGCCCGCAGTTCGCGGCAATTGTTCCTGCCAATGGGTTCGGTTTAACACAATCCCATCAGCCCGGACATCGGCGATTTTGGACAAATCAACATCCGCATAGGTCCACCCGGGTTTGTTCAATACGCCTTCGGCCAGGACCCCGGTTTCGGGAAACCCCCGATCCGGAGGGCCGAATACGCCGCCCATACCGGTGTTCATGTCCACCGCTTCCGACCAGCTGTTTGCCCCGACCAAAGATGCCATCGCCGTAACACATTGGTTCTCCAACGCGCGCGCCATGGCACCAATCCGAACCCGCCAATATCCCGACAGCGCTTCGGTGCAGGACGGCATCAGCAGAATATCCGCCTCACTCAATGCACGGCCCAGCAACGGAAATTCGCTGTCATAACAAATCAGTATTCCGATTTTACCCAAATCCGTCTCGAACAGGGTCAGGGCACCACCCGGAGCGATATCCCAATGTTCCCTTTCGAACCGGGTCATGATCTGCTTGTCCTGATGGGCTCGTTTTCCGTTAGGCGCAAACAAAAATGCCCGGTTGACCGGACGCCCCTGGCCTTCGATAACCGGAGCCGACGCTCCAAGGATATGGACCCCATGGTCCATCGCCAATTTCTGATGCAGAACCGCAGCTTCATCCATCCGCTCCGATACGGCATGGATCGAATGTTCCAGATCTCCGGCAACTTTTGCACCGGCCAGGGTCGACAACTCCATGGCCCCATATTCCGGAAACACCAACAGATCCGCCCCCTGCCCGGCCGCATCAGCCACCCAGGTCGCGATCTTGTCTTCGTAATGTGCCCAGCTGTCCAGCCAATCAAGCGGATAGGCGGCGGTGGCAATCTTCATCAATGCAACTCCCCGACAGATTCCCGCAGATGTAACGACAGCCACAGGGCAAAGGCAATCCTGGTGGCCCTGACGTTACAGATCCCTAATCCAGAATTGCAGCGGCTTGGCTGTGGCCTGTGTCTGTCCCACATCCTTCCAGGTGAACTGAGCCACAGCCCCTGTCAACGGCTCATACCCTCGTTTGCGCCAGAACGGATCAAGCGGCGCATAATCTGGCGGTCGCATCACATGATCCTCGGGCCGTTGCACCCCACAAAACGCCGACTTTGAAAACCCATGCGCCCGGGCGTGTGCCTCGCGGGCATCAAAGAATCCATGCCCGACCCCGTGGCCACGATAGTTGGGCAGCAATACGGATTCGGCACAGTAAAACACGGTTGTCAGATCAACTCCCGTGCCCACAAAGGCGGCGGCAAAATCATCGGCATGATCAGCCAATGGCGCGCCGGTTGATGCCCCCACCAACCGGGTGCCATCAAAGGCACCAACAACAACAGCCCGGTCGCTGTCCCGATAGCTCTGCAGGTACGCCCGCTCGTATCCCAAATCCCCGTCATACAGATACGGCCAGGCCCGGAACACAGCAATCCGCAGTCGCGCAACATCGTCCAAGGCCGCCTCAAGAGCCGCACCTGTCATCGGACGCACATCAATCTGCGTCATGCAGAAACCTGTCGCGTCCAATCTGCCAGATTGTAAAACGTGGTAACTCGGATGATTTTGCCATCCCGCAGGGAAAAGAACGATCCAGCGGGCAACCGATAAGTCTGCCCATTGGCCTCGGGCAGCCCGTCGTCTGTCACCAAATAGGTGCCGTTGACGATGAATTCGGCGGCCGCGCGGGTCCCATCCTGCGCCTCGAAGACAACTATATCGGTCAACTCTTCCTTATAGCAACGCTCCATGTGGGCGCAAAAATCGGCAAACTTTTCCTTGCCCAAGCGAATTTGGCCTTCGTTGACGTGATGTGCCACATCATCGGCCAGACAGGCCAACATCCCATCAATATCACCCGCGTTAAAGGCGGCGAAATACTGTTCGATTGTCTTGTTCATCTCAGTTCTCTCGGTTCCCCCCAGCGCCCCTTGAGCTGCTGGATAATCTGATCTCGGGTTTGTCGGTAGCTATTTAGCTTGGCGTCTCGTGTTTCGCCCAGCCCAGTTGGGTCCATTATTGGCCAATATTCGACATCAAGATGAAAAAACCGGGTTAACTCCAGCGCCCGCCGCTGGGATGCGGGGGACAATGCAACGATCAGATCAAAGGATGACAGGTCATCCCCCCATTGCTCCATCTCATCAAAAGAACGGGACCGATGACGGCTCAGTTCGACCCCGATTTCCTGACAAACGGCGATACAGAACCCGTCGATTTCCATATCGTTCTTGACCCCGGCCGACTGCACATAGGTGCCCGTGCCAAAGAACTTCTTCATCAGCCCTTCGGCCATGGGGGATCGAACTGCATTGTGGTCGCAACAAAACAGGATCGACTGCGGAAGCGTCTCCACCCGTTAGCTCCCGAAATGCAGGACGCAGATCAACGTGAACAGACGACGGGCCGTGTCCGTATCAATTTCGGCCTTGCCCTCCAACCGCTCCTGCAGAACACGACTGCCTTCATTGTGGATCCCACGTCGCGCCATGTCGATGGTTTCAATTTGGCTGGGGGGCATGGTCTTGACTGCGTTAAAATAGCTTTCGCAGATTTGATAGTAGTCTTTTACAACCTGCCGAAACGGCGACAGGGACAGATGAAACTCTGCTGCTTTTTCTCCGGCCTCTGTATTGACGTCAAACACCAGCCGTTTGTCCCGGATCGCGAGCCCCAGGTGATAAGGACCATCCGGGATTTCCCGTCCGTCCCGTTCAGGCAGATCAAAGTTGTTCTCTTCGATCAGATCGAACATTGCCACTTTGCGCTCCTGCTCGATTTCGGGCGTTGGCGGCGGCAAGTTGCGGTCATCAAGTTCGATATGACTGATACGGCTCATCTTCTCGTGGGTCTCGGCTCTGAAACTGGGTGTCAAAGACCTACAACATGGCGCACAGCGGGGCAATGCGGCGCACGCGTCAAAAAGCACCATCAAAGCGTCAGACCGCTTGGAAAAATCTACGCCTTTTCTCTGAAAAGGCTTGAGGCCTCCGGCGGGGATATTTTTGGCCAGATGAAGTAACGGATCCTTAACCCTGTTGCGCCACCTTGATTGGGCGGAACAGGCAGGGATGCCGATGGCCGCGCCAGGTGAAGCTCTCCGGCCAGACCCGGGAGAGCGGATCGCCTGTTCATCTGGCCAGAAATATCCCGGGGGAGTCACGCCTGCGTGACGGGGGCAGAGCCCCCATTCGTCGCACCACCCGGAATGCGGTTAGTCGTTCAACGCATCCAACCGCACCCGAACCGACAACCCATGGGCTTCCAAGCTCTCAGATATCGCCAAAGCTTCGGCGGAGGGACCAATGGCACGCAACGCCTGAGGGGTCATTTGCGACATCGTGGTGCGTTTGACAAAATCCATCACTGACAAGCCAGACGAAAACCGGGCCGAGCGCGCAGTGGGCAGAACGTGGTTGGGACCACCGACATAATCGCCGATGGCCTCGGGCGTAAACTGCCCAAGAAAAATCGCCCCCGCATGAATTGTCTTTTCCGACAACGCCAGAGGATCAGCCACACAGAGTTCCAGATGTTCAGGCGCGATGCGGTTCGACAGCTTGGCCGCCTCGTCCAGATCCCGAACGGTGATAACTGCGCCAAAGTCGCGCCAGCTGGGACCAGCGATGGCGCGACGCTCGAGGGTTTCCAACCGTGCATCCACGGCTTGGGCGACTGCCCGACCAAAATCTGCATCGTCGGTGATCAGCAGAGACTGGGCACTTTCATCATGTTCAGCCTGGCTCATCAGGTCCAGCGCGATCCAATCGGGATTGTTGTCCGCATCCGCGATTACCAGAATTTCCGAAGGGCCAGCGATCATGTCGATGCCAACCTTGCCAAACACCCGACGCTTGGCCGCCGCAACAAAGGCGTTGCCAGGGCCGGTGATCTTGTCCACCGGAGCAATGGTCTCGGTGCCATAGGCCAGCGCCGCAATCGCCTGTGCGCCGCCAATTCGATAGACTTCATCGACCCCTGCCAGATCAGCGGCCAACAGCACCAGCGGATTGATTTGCCCGTCGGGCGTCGGAACCGTCACCACCAACCGTTCGACCCCGGCTACCTTGGCGGGAATTGCATTCATCAAAACAGAAGACGGATAGGTCGCCAAACCGCCGGGCACATACAGTCCTGCTGCAGACACAGCAGACCAACGCCACCCCAAAGTTGCGCCGGCCTCATCCGTCCAACTGTCATCCTGCGGCATCTGCCGGATGTGATAAGCCCGAATCCGGTCCGCTGCCAATTCCAGCGCGGCACGATCATCGGCGCTGACCTGGGCAATGGCGCTGGAAATCTCGTCAGCGCTGACCCGCATTGTCTCTGCCGTCAATTCGATGCGATCAAATTTAGCCGTCAGTTCGGTCACCGCGGCATCACCCCGGGTGCGCACATCCTGAATGATACCAGCAACGATGGCGTCTACATCTGGGCTGTCTTCGCGTTTGGCAGCCAGCAGAGTGGCAAAGCGGGTTTCGAAATCAGTGTCGGCAGTATCGAGGAATACGGGCATGGCTCTCTCCGAAAGTTGCCTTTCCCTTAGCGCTCCCCGCTGATTGTCTCAAGTGGGCTCAAGCCGTGTCAGGTGCGCGAGATAGTCGCTTGACCATGGATTGGCACTGGCTTCGGCCTTTGCCACAGGGGGTGCTGTCGGTTTTCCATCCCCGTGCCACATAGAAACCCCTTGCAGTTTGTGTGGCTTCGAGCCGGGCGAACTCGGCCCCCAATGTGACAAGCCGCGCTTCGAGATGTGTCAGAAGCGTGTTGCTGAGACCCTGGAACCGGAATTCCGGAGACACGTAATTCAAGGTGATCAACCCTTCGCGCTCCGCCAGCGGCCCGATGCCGCCAACCGCGGCCAGGTGCCCGTCCACTTCGATCACCCAGATCTCTCCGGGGTCGCCCAGCCAGTCGCGAATGTGTTCGGGTGTCTTATTGTGTAGCCAGTCCTGCAAGGCGGTGGGGTCATCCAGATGGTCCGCCCTGCACAATTCCCGAATCGATGAACACAGGACCCGACTGATATCAAAGACATCAAACACTGTGGCCCGCCGGGTCAAACGGCCAACCTCGGCCGCCCCAAACGCCTGACTGATCCCACGTTTGTTCTGCATGTTACCCGGCCAGCTCTCAGGCGTCGTGATCAGGCACATGACCTGACGGAGCCCGATACGGGCGGGTTACGTCGCGGATAGACACATCCAGCGCCTCTACAGACAACCGCAGACCACCGTCTCCCGCCAGGGTCAGCTCGACATGTCCTGCGCCGTCCGCGCCCGGTTCGAATGCAACCGACAGCAACGAAAGCACCACGTCCTTGTCCTTGCGATCAATTCCCTGGCTGGCGACGCCCAGAACATTGTCGATGACCAACAGGGATTGCACCCGCTCATAGGCCCGCCCCCGGGCCTCGGCAGCGGAGCGATCTTCCCACCGAAACCTGTTCAGCAAAATGGCAAAACGGCGCTGCGACGACCGCCATGACATTTCCGACGCAGGAAACACTGCGTCCTGCAGCAGGGTCGAAATCACTTTGAGGTCGTCGCTATCCTCGGCCCCCAGGTTCAATGGGGTTTCGCGCCCATCGTCAAAACTCGCGTCACTCATCATTCACCCCGGATCCGTTCAATCTTGGCACCAACGCCAGACAGCTTGCGCACCACATGTTCATACCCACGATCCAAATGATACACCCGGCTGACCTTGGTTTCACCCTCGGCCGCCAAACCCGCCAGAATCAGCGACACCGACGCACGCAGATCGGTGGCCATCACCGGCGCGCCTTTCAGGCGTTCAACACCAGTCACCGTAGCTGTTCCGCCATGGACGTCGATACTGGCCCCCATACGGATCAGTTCAGGAGCGTGCATGAACCTGTTTTCAAAAATTTTCTCTTCCAGAACGCTGGTGCCGGACGCCGTGCACAACAGAGCCATCATCTGCGCCTGCAAATCGGTTGGAAATCCCGGGAAAGGTTCGGTGGTGACATTCACAGCTTTGATCCGTTCCTGCCCGCGTGTCACCTTCAACCCTTTTTCGGTCTCCTGCACATTGACACCGGCGTCGTGCAGCTTGTCCACGAACGCCTGGAGCAAACTGATCCGCCCACCCAGCAATTCGACTTCGCCACCACAGATCGCCGGGGCCAACATATAGGTCCCCAGCTCGATCCGATCAGTGACGACAGGGTGCGTTGCCCCATGCAGCCGGTCAACGCCCTGGATTGTAATGGTCGACGTGCCATCGCCTTCGATCTGGGCGCCCATTTTACGCAGGCAATCGGCCAGATCGACAATTTCTGGTTCGCGTGCAGCATTCTCAATGACCGTCGTCCCCTTGGCCAACGTCGCCGCCATCAACGCGTTTTCCGTTGCCCCAACCGAGACCAACGGGAATGTCACCCGCCCCCCCTTGAGCCCGCCGGGAGCCTTGGCATGGACATATCCGTCTTTCAGCTCCAGTTCGGCCCCCATGGCTTCCAGCGCCTTGAGATGCAGATCAACCGGTCGCGCGCCAATGGCACAACCCCCAGGCAAAGACACGACCGCATGTCCGTGTCGGGCCAGCATCGGCCCCAACACCAGAATCGACGCCCGCATTTTGCGAACGATGTCATAGTCGGCCTTGTGATTGTTCAAATCGTGGCTCGACATTGCCAGAACCTGCCCGTCCTGCAGGCTCGATACTTCGGCCCCCAATGACTGCAACAACGTTGTCATGGTGCGTATATCGCTGAGACGCGGCGCATTGGTCAATGTCAGCGGCTCGTCGCTGAGAAGCGTGGCCGGCATCAGCGTCAAACACGCATTTTTTGCCCCCGCGATCGGGATCTGCCCATTCAATGGGCCATTGCCGGTTACCAGAATCGAATCCATCTGCTCTTACCTTTCGGATTTACCCGTAGTGTCGTCCGTTTCGCTGGTGCGTGCCTTGGCCTGCGCCTTGCGGCGGCCCAGGTTTGCCTTGAGCGCCGCCTTGAGACGATCCTCGCGCGATGCAGCGGATTTGCCGCCGGATTTGGGTGATTTTTTATCTGCCATGTCCCTTCTGTAACGAAGTGCGAAAAAAGCGTCCAGATTGCTCTTGCACCACGTTTCGTTTGAGTCTAATCACCCCCTCACCGGCGCTGCTGTAGCTCAGAGGTAGAGCACTCCCTTGGTAAGGGAGAGGTCGAGAGTTCAATTCTCTCCAGCAGCACCATTAAATCCCTCTAAAACAACACTATGACCTGCGACACCCGAACCCTGTTGCTGTCCTTTGTGCGGGATTTCACCGGAATACGCAGGGAACGACTATGACGTTCGTGCAATGCCGGTCGGACATTTCACACCCCGTTCTCAAAGCAATCCCTTGTTGCGCCGACTCGCAGGGTGGAATCAAATCTGCCAATCCGCGTTCTTCGATCCAGTGCCCGTTTCAGGCATTGCCACGTCACAGCCAGCCCTCGATGCGATTCGAAACGCTTGACGATGGCTGCGCCAGAATACGCGCACCGGAAACAGGCTCCCACGTCAGCAACGATGACATGGGACATCAAATAGGCACAAAGGGCTTTGTCATCGTGCGGTGCACGATAAGTGCCTGGCAAAAGCTATCGGGCCCAAGGGCGGACGCCTGCAACCACTGCGCAGCAGCCCATCGCAGCAACCAAGTCTGCGCAAATCGAAACGGGTCGGTTTGCGCCGCTCTTTCAGTCCAGATCTTCAGTCCAGGTCAATATTGGCGATCAGCTTCTTGCGACTGGCCCCCAACCGTTCACTCACCTGATCGCGGATGTCGGCATATTGACGCCCGCTCAGGCTGGCCCGTTGGGCCGCCATCCAATATTTGACTTCGTTCTTGCCCCATTTGACGAACAGCACGTTCTTTTGTTCATCCGTCCAGCGGTAGTGGAACGCACCCAGCGCCATGGACACGACTTCGCCACTGGCTTCTGCCGCACCGACCTGAAAATGCCCGCCTTCCGTTACCGACGTTGATCGGTCAAACAGTTTTATCTGGCCGGAGTTGTCAGCCAACTTACCCAATGCTCCCAAGGCTTCCTGCAGGATCGCAAACTGGCTTTGGCTGGCAACCACCGCGAGGATTTTCAGTATTGCCTCGTCAAACGTGGCATTGGCCTTGAGCGTCTGTTGCTGCATCTGTGGTGCGCTTTCGACCGACCAGCCCAACAGACTGAGCGTATCCAGATAAACGGTGAGCCAGGCCTGTATTTCCTTGACCGGATCTTTTTTTGCGCTGGCAGCCCGTTGTGCGAACAACGTGGACAACAGCACGTCATCCTTTTGCTGCGGTGTCAGGTTCTCGACAAACGAAACGACACTGGACGCATTCACCGCAGCATTCAGCTTTTGTTTCTCCAACGCCAGCGCTGTTTCTTCATCCGCAGTCTCAGGGGAGCGAAACGCGGATCGAACCCGTGGCAGACGGCCTTGGATTGGTGCCAGATCTATCGCCTCGATCATCGCCCGGCGATCTTTGGGTGACAGATCCGCATGTCGGGGTGCCAATACGGTACCAGCGGGAGATGCGGCATTTTTGAATTCCGGTGGCCAAGTGGCATTCACCCCCCGCGTATCCACATGAACAAAACTGTTATATAGCCCGACCCCTCCTTTGAACCGGTTTTCGTCATCACGCATCTGACGCAGGGCCCAGGCGATGTCCCGGGTTGATACACCTGGCACCTTGAAGTCCAAAGCATTGAACTGCTTGTGCTGGCTACCCGTCGCTCCGCCGATACAGGTATTATAGGCAGGTGCGCGATAGGCATTGGTGATCACTGTCGGCTTGCCAATGCGATCCCGCAGTTCATCCAGAACCTGGGCAGTATTGGCGATATTGGGCCACAGCGACCGAGGCGGATAGCTGTTCTTGCCCGCGCAGGGGCCAGTACCATTGTGTGATCCGCCCAGGATCAGGAATTCACCGGGCGAAAAATGGCGCAAACCCAGCGCCTTGATAAAGTCAAAGAAATCCTGCGCATCCGGCCATGAGGCCACCGACCGTGTGCCCGGATCTGCCGGGCTGCGCCAGCGGCCTTCGGCAATCTCGGTCACAACATCATCCGGTAGATCGTCATGCTCGTCGCCCTCGGTCGCCAACATGCGATCAGCCAATGACATGGGAGGCGCTGAAACGGGAACCACCTTGGGTGGCGCAGGCGGAGCTATCCCCCCCAAAACCGTGCTGCTCGGGTTGGTCCAAAGCGTAAACGGCACCTGCGCCCTGAAGCCTGCATCCTCGGCCCCTGTCCAATAAAGGTTGGGTGTCTGGTCAGGCGAACCAATTGCCCGATCAACCGCTGTGCGAAATTGTACATAATTCCCCGAGAAACGTCCCTTATTCCAGACCTTCAACAACGCTTCAGTAAAGGCTCCGTTCTGATGCCCATCCATGGCGACCTGATGATCCTGACAGGCCGTCAGGCTCAGAACCGACGCACGCACCCGCGCACTAAGAGGGTTGTGAAGGATGTCATCGCGTTGGTGGGCGAATTCGTCGATATAGTTGCGATATGCCTGTTCATTTTGCTCAAACGTCCGCGATCCGATGGCTTGCGGCATCATACGCATCTTGGGTTGGTCTACTTCTGGAAACATGGCCCGAATAACCGTCCCGGAGTGACAGCAATCAGGCACCATCAGAATCCGCACCCCAGGTTTAAACCGGCTCCAAAGGCTGAACAGCTCATCATCGATAATCTGAAAATCGTAAAGCACCAGCGTCTCGTCCCAATGCTCTCCCTTTGCGTCCGGGGCTTCGTCTCGGTTGAAATCAGGTAGCTTGTACCCATGCCCGGCAAAGCTCCAAAAGAACATATCCCCTTCGGTGAGCGTCTCAGCAGCAGCAGCCAAGCGGGCCACAACGGCTTCGCGCGTGGCATTCCGAGTCAATAGGAGTTCTGGTTCAAAGCCTTGGCCTGCTGCCAAATTCGCCATCGCATGGGCGTCGTTTTCGCAGGCGTTTAGCGCACCGTCCCAACCCGCATAGTGATCGGCGTCGACCGAATTCAACCCCACATGCAGCGACATGGCCTTGTTTGCGCGCCCCACGACAGCGGGCGCTGCAAGATGCGAGGCACCGCCAAATGGGCCACGACTGTGCGGCAGGCTGCGCGGTGCCGCATTGGAAATCCGCCGGATTTCGCGGTCGAACTTGCCTGCCACATCCGCATATCCGGGGTTTTCCGGGTGCAATTCATCATACCACCGGCCATCACCCACGACACTGCGACAATCAATATAGGTTACATGCGGCATTGATTTGGCCAGACGTCGCATGCCCCGATTGAACCGATCCATCATCTCGGCGGCAATCGCCTTTTGCAGGCTGCGGTCACGGATCCCACGGGTTTCCATCGGTTTGCCCAACCATTTGCCCCGGTTGGGGATCGGATAGTCATAGCCGTGGCACAGGATCTGAACATGCGGAAAAGCGCCCTGAACCTGACGGCACATTTGTTCGTAATAGCCAAAGGCGCTGTCCAGAAGCCCCTGGAATTCGGGTTTCAGGTAATCCGCAGGTTTCAGATCGACATCAAATTCTTCGAGATAGTCAGCCAAAGCGCCATTGGCCACCAGATCATTCCCGCCGCCTGACAACAGCAGAATGGATGCGCCAGTGTCGCGCAAGGCCTTGAGATACTCCTGCTTGCGCGCCATGCGCTCTAACAGGTCGCCGGCCGCGCCCAGCGACAGAATCGCATAGCGTTCCATCAGCTTGTCGATGGTGTCATGCAAACGTATCGGATATTGGAACCAGCTGTCGCCTTCGGAGACGATGATCGGCCCATCATAACCGCTGCGGATCTTTTCATAAAACCGACCGGTGCGGCGCCAGCGTTCAAAGCGGTTGGCCATATTCATAATCTGGGCAGAACGTGCCTGACCATCCGGGCCCAACGGAATATCAACAGTATCCGGGTTAAAGGTGAACACAGGCGCGAATGGTCCAGATGCCTCCTGGTCCAGAATGAAATAATCGGACAGATCTGCATCCGCGCGTGCGGGATCTGCGATCAACGCTTCGAGTTGCTCCAATGTGATTTTGGTCATTTTATCCTCCAATACCGGGGCGAAAATGCGGGCCACCCCATTGCCCGAACATCAATGCTCTGATTTTTGGTGCTGAACCGTTGCTGCCAGAATTGCAGCTTCCAGCTGTGGGCTGCGGCTCAGTTCATGTTGCTGAACCGCCCCAACTCCGGGCGAAATCTCCATACGAATGGGTGTGAACATGCCGGTTTGAAAATCGGGCCAATTGTTCTCTGGGTCACTGGCTATTTCGCCGGGCGCACCGGCCATCCCCAGCATGGCGCGGGGCGGCGCATCCGGATGGGTGGTGCGGCGGTCTTCAAACGCGTTGGCAACCAGATGCAAGATGGACTTCCCATAGACCCCGACACGCAGCGTTTGTTCCAAATCCCGATCCGGGATCAGGATCCGCCCCGGCAAAAGATCATCGGCACCCAAAGCTGCCTGGCCCCCTCCCAAAACAATCTCCTGGGGTGCGTGGTTTGGTCGGCCGGCATTCAGCGCATTCAAAAACGGAAGAATGGTTTCACCGGCTCTGGGCACATCAATGGCGGGCAACGACAGTTGGGCGCTGGTAATCTGGCGCGCCTTGGCCACGATCCGCATTTCGGCGGCGTCCTCTGGAAGGCTGGACTGTACGCGGGATGTTTCCGTCACCAATGGCTGCTCCAACCATTCAGCCAAAACCAGCGCCCCGGCCCCTTCACAGACCAAATGCAATTCGCTCCCCTGCATTTCTGCCTGCTCAACCAGCCGGTTTATCAGATGGTCCACATGACCGGGGTGTTTGGGGGGGACGTGATTGCGCGGATGTTCCGAGATACCCTCGATCGCCCGTTGCGCCGCGTGTTCGATATCCCTCCAAAATGCGCGACCGATTCCACGCGCCTGGTTTTCGATGATCACGTCCAGATGCTCTGAACCTTCGCCCACAAGGCTTTGGCTGTCGGCGAATACACGTTCCAACACCCCCATGGACTGCTCAAAGAAATCGTTGCACCAGAACACCGTGATCAGAAACAATCCGCGTTCCTTCAGCCATTTCTTGCGTCGTACAGATGCGGCAAAACCCGCCTTCATCGGATCCAGATTGCCGGCAATCCACAGCACGACACCGCGATAGCCTTTGGGGGCATCGACCGCCCCGCCCAGCCGGCCATCCAGAAAGTCCAACGTTTTTGCAACCATTTGATCGCTGGACGGGTATGATCCACGTTCAACATGATGACCGTCGTCCAGATGTAAAAAATGTCCCAGCAATTCACGACATGGGACCGACCCGGATTGTGTCGGACCATAAATGCGGCTGGTCCCCTGTTCCCCGACACTCAGATCAAACGCTTCGGGCGTCGGCACGCCCAACCGCAACACCCAACCATCCATCACGTTTTCCGCCCAATCGGCGTATCGCCATAGCGCAACACCGGGCATTCCATTGAAACCGCCCCAATTGCCCCAGGAATTCAGAACCAAAAAACCCTGCTGCGTATATCCGACGATGACCACCGCATGGGACCCGTTCAGGGGCTCTACCCCAGCGCCAAAATCAATGACACCGTCGGGGCTGCGCCACCCGGTCGTCAAATTGGCGGACACCAGTATCACTCCGGCTTCGTTCAACGCGGCGTGATAATGGTTCAGGACCGGGCGCAGCCGGTAATAGGCTCCCAGCGAAACCTGCTGCGCAGCCTTGGCCTGTTCGACGCTGGGAAAGACGTCTTCTTTCAGGTCGGTTCCGAACCGATAGCACAGGCTTTGCCAGCGTCGCGCACGCGCGCCTTGGTCCACCACACATTCACCGGGCAAGTCGAGACAGACACCGTGGTGGTAGAACCCCTTGATCGCAGAGCGCAAGGAATAAACGCCCTCGGCTGCCATCCTGCCACCGTTTGTTGACCGGGCTGCGTTCATTTCGTGAAACCGTGCCATATGATACAGCATGTCGGCACTGACCTGATCGGTAGGTCCCAATGGAACATCGCCCTGCAACGCCCGTTGATAGTCGATCAGGTTGGCCATCGCAAAACCGACACATCGCCCGGTTTCTCCTTGATCACGCAACCCGAACACCGGACCGGTGACCGGATCAATGCATTCAGGGTCCGGCAGGCATGTGGATTTAAGAGAGCCAAGATTGGGCGAATAATAGAAATCGCGTAAATCAACCCAATCGCGGCTGACGCCCTTTCCGAATAAGAGTCCGGTATCTAGATGACTTGTTGGTGACATGAAAACCACCCAAACATATGTGGGTTGTGCAACCCTGGAAAACCTACACAACCTAACATAATATGGGTCGCGTCCATACCCCTGGCCCGGCTGCCGCCCAAATCGGCCCCGTTTTTTTACGCTAATTTAAGATTTCCAACCAGTTGCGCCGCTGTGGTTATGTCTCGCTCAGATTATCCAGACCAGCCATCAATGCCGCCGCCATACCCTGATCTACCATATGATCGCGTAGCCTCGCATTATAGCCACCAGGCGTATCCAACGCCTCCAGCAATGGCCCGGTTTCGCTGGCCAACAGGCTGCTACCCACCAGCACCCTCAGAAAGTCCTCGGCCTGTTGTGGATCAGCGACCCGTTCACCCAACCACCCTGCAGCACCGTTCACCATCTTGGCCGCCGGTGACAAAACCGCCTGCGCACATAGATACGCCGCCAATTCGGCATCGGTTTTCAGGTCGAACACAGAGTTGGCGGGCGCAAACAGATCCCGGATCAAAGCCGCGTTGCCACGTACCATGATCGGGGACCCGCCCTGGGCAATTCCTGGGAACGGAATCATGACGGCTTCGGCTTTGGCTGGGCCGACCATGTGCTGGACCTGATCCAGCGACGCCCCCGCCATAAGCGACACAATTCTGTGGTCCGCATCAAAGCTCAATGGCTGCAAGACTTCGGCTGCATGCTCGGCCATGAGCCCCAGAAAAACCACATCGCTGGCATTCAGGATCGACTGATTGTCTGCAATGTTCACTTCTTCGATCCGTGCGGCCAGTTCCGCAGCCTTGTCGGCGCTGCGTTCGGAAACAAGGATCCCATGCCCTTGCCCGGCCAACCCGTGGACGACTGCGCTGGCAATGGTGCCAGTTCCGATGACTCCGATTTTCATTTACAGGTCCTTCATAGTTCTGAGCGCATCATAGATTGCGGCGTGTGTGTTTCTGGCGCTAACGGCGTCGCCGATGCGGAAGAGTTGGAATGTGGCGTTCGGGTTTGTGTTGATGGTCTGGGGCTGGCCGGTGATCAGGGCGGTGTGGTCCACTTCGCCCCGGTTTGAGGAGAGCGGCTTCAGGTCGAAGTAGAGATCGTCAAGCGGCAAGGTTCCGTAGTTGACCACCACCTGATCATAGGAGGATTGGGATGTGAAATCACTGTAATCCGTGCCGATTGTGGCGCACAGGCGATTGCCGTCGCGCATCACGTCCAACAGGCGGCGGGTGACGGTGAATGTCACGTCGCGGGCCTGCAATTCGCGCATGTAGGGCACCAGGTTCATCGCCATGATATCGGGGGCAAACACCCGATCCGGGGTCATGACTTCGACCTTCGCACCCGCTGCAGCGGCGATTTCCGCCGCCATCAGACCAGGATGATCGCCGCTTTCGTCATAGATCAGCACCTGTTGGCCCGGTTTGACATCGCCCGAGATGAGATCCCAGGCGCTGACCACCAGATCGTTTTCCTGGCCCGATTCGAACAATTCGGTATTGGGCAGACCCCCGGTGGCGATGATCACCACATCCGGGTTCAGCGCGGTGACGTCATCGGCTTCGGCCCAGGTGTTGAAACGAAAGTCCACATCCCGCGCGGCGCATTGCGCCATGCGCCAGTCGATGATGCCGATCATCTCGCGCCGGCGCGCGTGTTGCGCGGTCAGCCGCACCTGACCGCCGGGATCGGGCTGGGCCTCGAACACGGTCACGGCGTGGCCGCGTTCGGCCGCCACCCGCGCCGCTTCGAGCCCGGCCGGACCGGCACCGACGATGACCACCCGCTTGGGGGTCTCGGCAGGGGCGATGTCATGGGGCATCGACAGCTCGCGCCCGGTGGCGGCATTGTGCAGGCACAGCGCTTCGCCCACCTGATAAATCCTGTCCAGGCAATAGGTTGCGCCAACACAGGGGCGAATGTCATCCTCGCGCCCTTCGACGATCTTGCGCACGATATGTGGATCGGCCATATGCGCCCGCGTCATCCCCACCATATCCAGAAGCCCCGCCTGCACCGCATGGCGCGCCGTGGCCACATCCGGAATGCGCGACGCATGAAAGGTCGGCATGCCGGTGGCCCGTTTGACCGCGCCGGCAAAATCCAGATGCGGTGCCGATGGCATCCCCTGCACCGGGATCACATCGGTCATCGCCGGATCGGTGTGGATGCGCCCGCGGATCACATTCAGAAAATCGACCATGCCGCTGCGCGCAAGCCGCTTGGAAATCTCGATGCCTTCGACCGGCGTGATGCCCCCGGCGGCGGCCTCATCGGCCGTATAGCGCAGCCCGACGATGAAATCGTCGCCCACCCGGTCGCGAATGGCGCGCAGCACGTCCAGCGGGAATTTTAACCGGGAATCAAGAGTTTGCCCCCCGTATTCCCCATCCAGATCATTGGTCAGAGGCGACCAGAACTGGTCCAGAAGATGGCCGTAGACCTGCAATTCAACCCCATCCATGCCCCCTTCCTTCATCCGTTCGGTGGCATCGGCGAAATCGTTGATGATGCGGGCAATGTCCCAATCCTCGGCCAGCTTGGGAAACGCGCGATGCGCTGGTTCGCGGTGTTTGGAGGAACTGACCGAGGGCAGCCAGTCGCCCTTGTTCCACCCCGTGCGCCGCCCCAGATGGGTCAGCTGGATCATCACCGCACAGCCATGCGCGTGGCAGGCATCGCTTAGCCGCCGGATGTGGGGCACAACCTCGTCCTTGTAGGCCAGGATGTTGTTGAACACCGGCGGGCTGTCCCGGCTCACCGCAGCCGACCCCGCCGTCATCGCCAACGCAACCCCCGCCCGCGCCCGTTCCGCGTGATAGGCAACATAGCGCTCCTTCGGCATCCCGCCCTCGGGATACGCAGGTTCATGGCTCGTCGTCATGATCCGGTTCTTCAACGTCAAATGCTTCAACTGATAAGGCTGCAACAAAGGGTCAGTCGACATGGGAGACCTTCTCGATGAGACGCATTAGGATCTGGACACATGTGTCAATTCCCTAAATGATTCTGTCAACAGATTGCACCGCCCGCCCACCACTGTTACCACAGCGCCATGAAAAATCAGGATGTCACCAAGCTGCGCGGTTCCGAAGTTCTTTGGCTCAATGCGGCCTGTGAACTGTTGACCGAAGCAGGTGTGGAAGCGGTCAAGGTCATGCCCTTGGCCAAGCGGCTCGGTGTATCTCGCACCTCATTCTATTGGCATTTTCGCGACCGGGATGCGTTGCTGGAGGCACTGTTCCAAAGATGGGAACAGAAAAACACCGGCAACCTGGTGGCGCGCACCCAGGCCCCGGCTGACAACATTTGCGAGGCGGTATTCAATCTGTTCGATTGTTGGCTGGATGATACGCTGTTTGACGCGCGGTTGGATCTCGCGATCCGGAATTGGGCGCGCAATGACAAGGACATGCAACAACGGCTGGATCGGTCCGACGATCAACGTAAACAGGCGCTTGTAGACATGTTTGTGCGCCATGGATTTGATCCGCGGGATGCCGAAGTCCGCACGATGACTGCGATCTATGTGCAGATCGGATATATTTCGATGCAAGTCCGGGAAAGCTTCGAATATCGGATCGGGTTGATGCCGGATTATGTGACGGTATTTACCGGGCAGTCTCCCGCCAAACAGGACATTGCCAAGTTCATGGCCCGCCACGAACGCTGAGCAGATCTGGCAACAGCGCACGAACGCTCCGGCCCGGACATCGTGACATCCACACTGTGCTGTCTCGGATTGGACCAAACGCCACGGCGCAGGCGCCCTGAGCCACCAGGCATGAGGCAAAATCACAAGTCCGATCTTTTGCCATTTTTGCGTCTGCAGCCATACCATCACAGCTGTACAGCACGCCGCCAGGCCACAGGCTGTGCAACTATCGACGCGCACCGACACCATGAAACGTAAAACGGGAGCCCTAAGGCTCCCGTTCTGATGTCTTGCGACTTTGGCAGAGGTTACTCAGCCGCGATCTGCTCTTCGACCTTTTCGACCCGCACCGCCGAGAATTTGAACTCGGGGATCTTGCCGTAAGGGTCCAACGCCGGGTTGGTCAGGATATTGGCAGCGGCCTCAACATAGGCAAACGGCACAAACACCATATCCTCGGCAATAGCCCGATCCGCACGCGCCATGATCTCGATGGACCCGCGCCGTGTGGACAGACGGATCATGTCGCCGGGTTCAACCCCCATCAGCTTGAGCGTGCGCGGGTTGAGCGAACAATTTGCTTCTGGTTCCACCGCATCCAGCACCATGGACCGGCGGGTCATCGACCCGGTGTGCCAATGTTCCAGCTGTCGCCCGGTGGTCATGATCATCGGGTATTCGTCATCCGGTGCCTCATCCGGCGGGATCACGGATGCAGGCGTGAACCGGGCGCGCCCATCGGGACGTGGGAAGCCATCGCCAAACACAATCGCCTGACCCGGATCTGTTTCGTGCAGTGACGGATAGGTGATGGTTTCGGTTTTCAGGCGCTCCCAGGTGATGTTGTTGAGCGACTTCATGTTCAACTTCATCTCGTTGAACACCTGGCTCACATCCGTGTAGGGCCATGCCAAACCGATACGCTGTGCCAGTTCAACGGTAATCGCCCAATCTTCGCGGGCCTCGCCCGGAGGTGTCACAGCAGGACGCACGCGCTGCACCTGACGGTTGGTGTTGGACACTGTGCCGTTCTTTTCATACAGCGCCGAGGCTGGCAGAATGACGTCGGCGTAGTTGGCCGTTTCGGTCAGGAAGATATCCTGAACAATCATCAACTCCAGCTTGGCGAATGCATCACGGGCATGGTCCGCATCCGGGTCGGACATCGCCGGGTTTTCACCCTGGATGTACATCCCCTTGATATTGCCGGCATAGGCCTGATCGACGATCTCGGTAACGGTCAGCCCCTTCTCGTTTGAGAAGTCATCGCTCTCCCAGACGTCAGTGAACGATTTGCGAATACCGTCGTCCATGACCGATTGGTAATCCGGCAGGAACATCGGAATCAGACCCGCATCGGACGCACCTTGAACGTTGTTCTGACCACGCAGCGGGTGCAGACCCGCGCCTGGTTTACCCACGTTACCAGTCATCAGCGCCAGCGAAATCAGGCAGCGCGAATTGTCGGTGCCATGGATGTGCTGAGACACGCCCATACCCCAGAAGATCAATCCGGCCTTGGCCCCGGCAAACAGACGGGCCACCCGGCGCAGCTGTTCAGGTTCGATGCCACAGATTTCCGACATCTTTTCGGGGGTAAAGTCGCGCAGGTGCTCCTTTTCCGCATCCCAGTTTTCGGTCCAGCGGTGGATGTACTGGCTGTCATACAGTTCTTCTTCGACGATCACATTCATGATCGCGTTCAGCATCGACACGTCAGCACCGGGGCGGAATTGCAGCATTTCGGTCGCATAGCGACGCATACCAACACCGCGCGGATCCATCACGATCAGCTTGCCACCGCGTTTGGTGAACTGTTTGAAATAGGTCGCTGCAACGGGGTGGTTTTCAATCGGGTTGGACCCGATGATGATCGCCACATCCGCATTCACGATCTCGTTAAAGGTCGCGGTCACAGCGCCCGATCCCACGTTTTCGATCAGCGCCGACACCGAAGAGGCGTGGCACAGACGGGTACAATGGTCGACGTTGTTGTGTTTGAACCCCTGGCGAATGAACTTTTGGAAGAGATAGGCTTCTTCGTTGGTGCATTTCGCCGAGCCAAAGCCCGCAACCGATTTCGGATCTTCTTCGCGCAGCTTGATCAGGCCCTTGGCGGCGAAATCCATTGCCTCTTCCCAGGATGCTTCGCGGAAATGGGTCGACAGGTCGCCGGGATCGACGTTCAACCCCTTGGCGGGCGCATCTTCGCGACGGATCAACGGTTTGGTCAGGCGGTGGGGGTGGTGGATATAGTCATACCCGAACCGGCCCTTGACGCACAGGCGGCCTTCGTTGGCGGGGCCGTTGATGCCCTCGACGTATTTGACTTTGCCGTCTTTGACTTTCAGCGAAACCTTGCAGCCCACACCGCAGAACGGGCAGACGCTTTCGGTTTCGGAATCGTAATCCTTGCTGTCGCCAACCTGCGCATCATCCATGACCGATGCAGGCATCAGCGCACCCGTCGGGCAGGCCTGAACACATTCACCACAGGCCACACAGGTGGACGCGCCCATCGGGTCGGAAATGTCAAAGGTCGGATAGGCATCATGCCCGCGACCGGCCATGCCAATCACGTCATTGACCTGAACCTCGCGGCAGGCGCGCACGCACAGACCACAGGAAATACAGGCGTCCAGATTGACCTTCATCGCCACATGGCTGTCATCGAGCAGCGGAATGCGGCCCTCTTCCAGCTTGGGGAACCGGCTCTCGGAAACGTGGTTCAGCTCGGCCATGTCCCACAGGTGGCTCGACTTGTCGTGCGCCTCTTCCTGTTTGGGTTGGTCGGCCACCAGCAGTTCCATAACCATCTTGCGGGCGCTGGTTGCGCGGGCGTTGTTGGTGGTGACAACCATGCCGTCGGCGGGTTCACGGATACAGGACGCCGCCAGCGTGCGTTCGCCTTCGATCTCGACCATACAGGCGCGACAGTTGCCATCAGGGCGATAGCCCGGTGCCGGTTTGTGGCACAGATGCGGAATAACCAGACCGCGACCGTTGGCCACTTCCCAGATGGTCAGACCGGCGTCTGCGGTGACCTCTTCGCCATCCAGCGTAAATGTAACTTGGTTGCTCATGGCTTATACCTCCTCGGGGAAGTGTTTCATGGTCAGGCGGATCGGGTTTGGCGCAGCCTGCCCCAGACCACAGATCGACGTGTCGATCATGGCGGCGCTCAGCTCTTCCAGCAGGTTTTGGTCCCACTTTTCCGACTGCATCAGCTTGACGGCTTTCTCACAGCCCACCCGACAGGGGGTACACTGGCCACAGCTTTCATCCTCGAAGAACCGCAGCATGTTCAGCGCGGCGTCACGGGCGCTGTCCTGATCGGACAGGACCACCACAGCAGCTGAACCAATGAAGGTGCCATGCGGCTGCAGCGTGTCGAAATCCAACGGAATGTCATGCATCGACGCAGGCAACAGACCCGACGACGGGCCACCGGGCTGATAGGCCTTGAAGGCATGGCCTTCGATCATGCCACCACAGGCGTCAATGATATCGGTGATTGTCGATCCGGCGGGCAGCAGGTGCACGCCCGGATTGTTGACCCGGCCCGACACCGAATAGCTGCGCAGCCCCTTGCGGCCGTTTTTCTCGACCGAATTCAGGCATTCGGGGCCTTCGCGGTTGATCTTGGCAACCCACAACAGGGTTTCGACATTGTGCACCAACGTCGGACGGCCAAAGATACCAACCTGCGCCACAAACGGTGGACGGTGGCGCGGTTCGCCGCGTTTGCCCTCGATGGATTCGATCATCGCGGATTCTTCACCGCAGATATAGGCACCCGCACCACGGCGCAGGTCGATATATCCGGGCTCGACAATGCCCGCGTCTTCCAGCGCCTTGATTTCGGCCGCGAGGATGTGCAGCACCGCCGGGTATTCGTCGCGCATGTAGATAAAGGCTTTTTCCGCCCCGACCGCCCAGGCCGCGATCAGCATGCCTTCGAGGAACAGATGCGGGGTGCGTTCCAGATAATAGCGGTCCTTGAACGTGCCGGGTTCGCCTTCGTCACCGTTGACGGCCAGATACCGCGTGCCTTCGTTGGCGCGCACAAAGCCCCATTTGGTGCCCGACGGGAAACCCGCGCCACCCAGACCGCGCAGACCGGCCTCTTTCACTTTGGCCTGAACCGCTTCCCAATCGCCATTGGCGCGTAGATCCTTCAGCGTTTCATAGCCACCTTCGGCGACATAGGCGTCATAGGCTTCGTAGGCAGGGATATGGGCGTGGGTGTCATCGGCTGCGATTGCGGCCTGCACCTTTTCCGGTGTGGCGTGGTCGATGTGATTGTGACCGATCTCCAGCACCGGCGCTGTGTCGCAGCGGCCCATGCAGGGCGCGCGCACAACGCGCACCTGGGATTCGTCCAGACCGTCTTCCAACGCTTTTTGCAGCTGCTCGGCTCCGGCCAACTCGCACGACAGGGAATCACAGACACGGATTGTCAGCGCAGGTGGCGGTGTTTCGCCTTCGCGTACCACGTCAAAATGGGCGTAAAAGGAGGCCACTTCGTAAATCTCGGCCTGCCCGGTGCGCATTTCCTCGGCCAGCGCCCGGATATGCGTGGCGCTGAGATGGCCATAGGCATCCTGAATCAGATGCAGAAATTCGATCAGAAGATCCCGGCTGCGCGGGCGATCGCCCAGCAGCGCACGGATTTCTTCCAGAGCAGTATCATCGACTTGGCGGCCTTTTGGAGTACGGCGGCCCTTGCCTTTGCCCGACTTCCAAACGCCTTTGCTATTGTCCAGAGGTGCCATGGTGTCCTTCCCTTGCGCACGCGAAATTCAGCCAGCAATGCCATCAGGAAAGAATATCGTCAAATCTGTATTTTGGATCGCACGATAAGCAATGATTATCGTGCGAACTTCAGAACCACCTCTTTGAGCGCGCTAACAGTGGTCAATTCCGGTTGCCGATCCAAGATCGCCAGGCAGATGGGTTTGGTCTGCTCCGGATCGGTCAGAGGCAAGGCCCGCGTGCCATCCAGATCCCCCAATGCATCAATCAGCGCCCGGGGCAGAATCGTGGCTGCGGCCCCGCTGCGCGCCAAAACGATAGACGCCATGAACCCATTGGATTCAGAGACAATTTCCGGCTTCAGCCCCAGCTCGTCGAAAATCCGATCCAGAATGCGCCGGTTCTGCATTTCAGGAATCAACAGGCTCAGCGGCAACTCTGCGGCCTCGACCCATGTGATTCCTTCGGAATGCTCTGACACCAGATCTTGGGGGGCGAGCAAGACGTAGCTTTCGTCATACAGTGGATGCACCGTCACCAGATCGCGCCCCAGACTGTCGGCATAGGTGATTCCGACATCAATCGTACCATCATACAGACGCTGCTGAATGATCAGGGACGTCGTGACCTCGATCCGGGCCTGAATCAGCGGATAGGTTTGATTCACCAGATCCACCACCTGTGCAGCATAGGTGGTCGCCGTCGGCACCACCCCCAGAATCAATGCGCCAGCCACCTGGCCCCGCGCGGCCGAAATCTCCTGTTCCAGCGCCTTGGCGTCGTCCAGAATCGGGCGTGCGCGGCGAACGATCATCTCGCCTTCTTCGGTGAGCCCCTGAAACCGATTGGCCCGCCGCACGATCGACACCCCCAGCTTTTCCTCCAGATTGCGGATACGCATCGAAAATGCGGGTTGCGACATTCCGCAATCCTGGGCGGCTTTGGCAAAATGCTGATGCCGGGACAGCGCCAACAACACCTGAAGATCCTTGAGCTCGATCACATCCTGCCCCCGTCTTGCGCTGTCTGATCCATCGGGTTTCCGAAAGGCATCAGACGATAGTCACTCCGCCCAAGACATCCTCCTGTTCCCGGTGCAAAGCAACGAGAAAGAAGGGCTGTGCCTCAGGTGCCGTGGAACAGAGTATGGGCCCAAAGGTCAACTGTCCACGCAAGCCACTGAAAAACCTGCATACCCCGCACTCGATCCAGAGACCGCTCACCCGCTGATCACTTGCCGTCCCAGGCCACGTCAGACCGGCAATTCCATTTCCCCGTGCGTGCCCTCTGCAGGCCAAAGCCACCGCAGAGCGGTGTCATCGACGGGCAAGCAAACATGCTGATGCCAGTCCGACAACGACACGCGCCCCCCCGATATCATCCGGAAAAGCACTATATTCTTGTTGCATGCGCTTCCTCTCGGTCGACGAGCTCACAATAAAATAGTTTTTGCCTAAGCAATGCTGACCGGCTTTTTTCTTTTCAACGTCGCCCGTGTCGGTGAATGATCTGCGCAACATGCCAAAGCGCCCCGCCCCATTTCTAGCCATTGGAAACAGCCATGATACGCACAGGATCTGAGTATCTCGCTTCGTTGAGCGCAGGCCGTGAGGTTTATGTGAATGGTGAGCGGGTGCGTGATGTTTCGGGGCATCCTCAGTTCAAGCCGTTGGTGGATATTCGGGCGCGGATTTATGACATGCAGCATCAGGCGCCGCATGCGGATCTGATGACCTATACCGAAGCTGGCGAGGTTTCGGCCATGGGCTACAAGCTGCCCTACAGCCAGGCCGATTGGTGGGCCAAACGCCGCGCCACCGATCACATGATGAATGAAATCGGTGGGGTCGTGACCCGGGTGGGCGATGAAACCGTGGGCGAGATGTGGTCGCTGCTGGATGGGGCTGATGTGCTGGGCGAACTCGACCCGCAGTTTGCGGGCAACATCCGGACCCATATCGACACGGTGCTGCGTCAGGACCTGTTCCAGGTCTCGGCCAATACCGACCCCAAGGGCGACCGGTCGCGCCCTCCGCAGGATCAGGACCCGGACATGCTGTTGCATGTGGTGCGCGAAACCGATGCCGGGATCATCGTGCGCGGGGCCAAATTCGAAACCGCAGCCGCCTATGCCAACCAGGCCTTTACCAAACCGACGATTGCCAATTGGGGCGAGGAAGAGATGTCGCCCTATGCGGTCGGGTTCATCTGTGATCTGAACGCGCCGGGGTTGAAATTCATCTGTCGCACCGGGTTTGCCGGTCGCGCGCCTGCCGCAGATTACCCGCTGGCCAACCGGTTTGACGAGATCGACACGCTGGTCGTGTTTGACGATGTGCTGATCCCCTGGGAGAACGTGCTGTTTTACCGCCACACCCGTGCGGCGATGTTCATGCGCGCCACGTTGCACCGGTATTCGGCGTTTCCGTTCCTGCAGCGGATCCTGAAACAGACCGACATGATGATCGGTGCGGCGCTGTTCAATGTCCGCCAGACCGGGCTGGACCGCGAACAGGGTGTGCAGGAGAAGCTGTCGACCCTGGCGTGCTACCGCGAAGGGATCAACGCGCATCTGACGGCGTCGGTGGCGTTGGCGGAAAAATCGCCCGCCGGGCTGATGATGCCGAACCAATCGCTGCTGTATGCGGGCCGGGTGCAGGCCTGTTCGCAACTGCCCGCCATGGTGCAGCTGACCCGCGACCTGTGCGGTGGCCAGGTCTGCGTGACCCCGGATGCGGCGAGTTTCGCCAGCGATGACACGGGTCCGTGGCTCGAGAAATACTATACCCTCAACGACGAATGGGTGGCCGAGGACCGGCGCAAGCTGCTGGCCTTTGCCCGCGACCTGCTGAATTCGGATTACGCCGGTCACCGCCTGTCGTTCCAGCTGTTCGCCCAATCCCCGCCCCACACCCACCTCGCGGCTGTCTATCAGAACTTTGACTGGGACGGGCCGATGGCATTCGTCAAACACGCCGCAGACCTGTCCGACACCGTCATGGGACCAAGGACAACGTCAAAGGCAGATAGCGCTGTGACCGATTGGCATATCTCGGACCCCAAGATCATAGCCAGAAGGATGGCTGCCGAATGACCTTATCCCTTCACTTGCAGGCGGACTGACCCACCTGTTCCCTAAATTCAAATTTAACGCCCTCCCAACTAGGAGACCCTGACATGGCAAAAGACATTCTTGATCCGGTCGAAGCACTTCGCCAGAACACCTCCATTCCGTTCGAGCAGGCCCGCGCGATGCCGCCCGAGGTCTACACGACCGAGACCTTCCTGCAGGAAGAGCTGAAGCATATCTTTGCGCGTGAATGGTTCTGTGTCGGTCGTGCTGACGCGTTGGCCGAACCCGGATCCTACACCACCTGCGATCTGGCCGGTCAGCCGGTGATCGTGATCCGTGACCGCGACGGCGAACTGCGCGCCCTGTCCAACGTCTGCTTGCACCGTATGTCAACGCTGTTGCAGGGTCGCGGCCAGGTGCGCTCCATCGTCTGCCCGTATCACGCCTGGACCTATAACCTGGACGGCTCCCTGCGTGGTGCCCCGGCGATGACCCTGAACGACGGCTTCTGCAAGGACAGCTATACCCTGCCCCGCGTGCGGTGCGAGGAATGGCTAGGCTGGGTGTTCATCACCCTGAACCCCGACAGCCCCCCAGTGTCCGAACAGCTGGCCGACGTCGAAAAGATGATCGCCGGTTATGACATGACCAACTACACCGAAGCGTTCTTTGAGGAGCACGTCTGGGACACCAATTGGAAGGTGCTGGCCGAGAACTTCATGGAGAGCTATCACCTGCCGGTCTGCCACGCGGGCACCATCGGTGGTCTCAGCAAGCTCGAAGACATGATCTGCCCACCGGGAGAGCCTGCATTCAACTATCACACCATCCTCAAGGACGAGAGCCTGCGCATCGCCATGGCGCATGACAAGAACGACCGGCTGAAAGGCGAGGAACGCCGCACCACGTTCCTCCTGTCGCTCTATCCGTCGCTGTTGATCACCCTGACGCCCGGGTACTTCTGGTATCTGAGCCTGCATCCCGTCAGCCCTGGCAAGGTTCACATCCGCTTTGGTGGCGGCATGTCGGATGATTACAAGGACGACCCGGACGCAAAGCAGAACTTTGCCGATCTGAAAACCCTGCTGGATGACGTGAACGTCGAAGACCGTGGCTGCACCGAAAAAGTGTATAAAGGCTTGTCATCGAACGCCGCATCCCCCGGTCACCTGAGCCATCTGGAGCGCCCGAACTATGATTTCGCGCAATACCTGATGGCCAGGATCGACGCCGGGCGCGCCGCCTGATCGGCGACACCACTGGCTTTTGGGTCGGGCAATTTGGGGGGCTATCCGCCCCCCTGTCCCCCCCGAAGGTATTTGGGACCAGAAAGAAGCCCATTCAGGGGCTATAGGGAGATGAGTGAGAGATGACCTTTTCGCTGGTGGCGCGCTGCGCTGAAACGGGCATGTTCGGAATGGCGATTTCGTCATCTTCGCCAGCAGTCGCGGCGCGATGTGCCTTTGCCCGGGCGGGCGTGGGCGCGGTGGCGAGCCAGAATGTGACTGATCCCTCGCTGGGGCCTTTGACGCTCGATCTGATGGAGCAGGGGCTGAGTGCGACCGAGGCGATTGCACATGTGCAGCGGCGCGGTGCGCATATCGACTATCGCCAGGTTCTGGCTGTGGATGCGCAAGGCGACACGGCGATCCATTCCGGGCCAAATTCCCTGGGCATCTGGACCCAGGCGCAGGGGCGTGATGTGGCGTCGGGCGGTAATCTGCTGGCCAATGACGGGGTCTGCCAGGCCATCGTTGAGGGGTTCGAAGCCGCGACTGGCCATATCGGGGACCGGCTGATTGCCGCCATGCGCGCCGGGATGGCGGCGGGTGGTGAGGCCGGCCCGGTGCATTCGGCGGGAATGCTGATCGTCGACACCGTCAGCTGGCCGGTGGCCGAGCTGCGCTGTGATTGGTCCCAGGACGCCTGTCCGATCGAAAATATCGCCGCCGCCTGGGACGTCTACAAACCGCAGCTGGACGCCTATATCCAGCGCGCCCTAGATCCCCGAGAGGCACCATCATACGGCGTGCCGGGCGATGAATAACCTAAAACTAAAACACACACTTCAATCCAACAGGGATTAGCACCATGACCCGCATTGACCAGATCCGTCAGGACTTGCAGCAGATCACTGCCCTGCCCGCGGACCGCCCAATGACCATGCCCGGCGCCTTTTACACAGACCCCGAGTATTTTGAGCTGGAGACCCAGACCGTGCTGAAACACGGCTGGCATTGCCTGGGTCGCACAGATGAGGTGCCGGAACCCGGTGACTATTTCACCATTCAGCTGTTCAATGAACCGCTGATCGTGGTGCGTGGTGATGACATGCAGGTGCGTGTGCTGGCCAATGTCTGTCGCCATCGCGGCATGCCTCTGGCCGAAGGTCGGGGCAAAGTGAAACGCTTTGTCTGTTCCTATCACGCCTGGGCCTATGGTCGGGACGGTTCGTTGTTGCGTGCCGCGCGGATGGAGAACGCCGGCTTTGACGCCAAATCCTGTCGTCTGCATGGGTTCAACACGGTGATCTGGCAGGGGTTCGTCTATATCAACCTGGATGATCAGGCCGCGCCCTTTACCGACAACACCGAGGCGCTGGACGCCCAGCTGGTGAATTACGAGGCCGACGATTTCCGTGTGGTGCATGTCGAGGAAGGCATCTGGAAGACCAATTGGAAATGCCTGGTCGAGAATTTCATGGAAGGCTACCACCTGTCTGTGGTGCACCCGCAGACCCTGCACGGATATACCCCCACCGGGTTGGCGCGCAAATCGGTGTCAGGTCCCGGGTTCACGTCCTATTGCGCCAACTACCCCGAAGGCATCGAATCCCGTGGCCTGGGTGGCCCGAACCTGACCGAGGCTGAACGCAACCGCTCGACGCTGTATGCAATCTTCCCGACCCAGGTGACCAGTCAGGCCGCCAGCCTTCTGGTGTCAATCTCGATCTTTCCGCTGTCGGCGGACGAAATCCGGGTAAAATGGACCATGTCCGTGCGCGGCGATGATCTGGACGAAGACACCATCCAGCAGCGGATCGCCCTGTGGACCGAGGTCAACCGCGAAGACCGGGAGAAACTGGAGCGGATGCAGGTCGCGCTAAAGTCGTCCCACGCCGAATCCGGGCCTCTGGCCGGAGACGATCTGGAAGGCACTATTCGCGACTTCCAAATGTGGCTGGCACGAGAAGACACAACACAGTTGCAGGCTGCCGAATAATTGGGGGGCTTGCGTCAGGATAGTACGCGCGGGATACATGGGTCATGACCCTGCGCTACACCCTGAGACAGCTGGAATATTTTGTGGCCGTTGGCGAATGCGGTTCAATCGCGGCCGCCAGCGAAAAGGTCAACGTGACAGCCCCGTCCATTTCTGCCGCGCTGAGCCAGCTGCAAAAGGAGTTCGGCCTGCCCCTGTTCGTGCGCAAACATGCGCAGGGGTTGTCGCTGACCCAATCCGGGCGCCATTTCATGGTCCAGGCCAAACAGGTTCTGGCCGAAGCGCATGCATTGAACCGGGTGGCTGACGGTATTGCCGACAGTGTTCAGGGCCCGCTTAGCATCGGGTGTTTGCTGACCTTTGCCCAGCAGTTGGTGCCGTCGCTGCGACGTGGATTTGCCAGGTCCTATCCCAATGTGCGAATGCGCCAGTTCGAGTTGAACCAGATGGAGATATTCGAGGGTCTGCGCCAGGGCGAGATCGACGTTGCGCTGACCTATGACATGTATCTGCCTCAGGATCTGGAGTTCACCCCGATCCGGTCGCTGCCCTCGTATGCGATGCTGGCAGAAACCCACCCGCTGGCGCATCTGCCAGCAGTGTCGGTCGAAGAGCTCGCCGCCCATCCGATGATCCTGCTGGATCTGCCGATCAGCAGCGAATATTTCATGTCGTTCTTTCGGCTCAAGGGGCTGAAGCCAAATATCGTCGAACGCACCCGTGACGTCGAAGTTCTGCGCGCGCTGGTGGCCAATGAGTTCGGGTTTTCAATTCTGAACATCCGGCCTTATGACGACCGGGCTCCGGATGGACGAAAATTGCGGTTCGTGCCCATGACCGGGTCGGTGCCACCGATGGAGCTGGGGCTGATCATGGCACCTGATGCCCGCAACGCAGCGGTCATCGAAGCCTTTTCCAACCACTGCGAGGCGGAGCTGAACGCCTGGGATTTCCCGGGCCAGCCGCTGAAAAAGCTCGGCTGACCCCCGTCCCGTGCCGCGTAGCAATCCACGCAGCCAGCCCATTCAGCCGGCGCAGGCCGCAGTCACGATAATTTCGACCTTCAGGTCAGGGCGGGCCAGCTTGGCTTCGCCACAGGCACGTGCGGGCGCGGCTCCTGCGGGGACCCAGGCATCCCAAACCTCATTCATTTCGGCAAAATCTGCCATGTCAGCCACCCAGATGATGGCCTGTAGAATTTGCTCCTTGGACGACCCGGCATTGTCCAACAGGGCTTCGACGCGCGACAGGCAATCGCGGGTTTGCTCTGCAACCGTGGCACCATCGCCCACCTGGCCGCACAGATAGGCGGTTCCATTGTGTTTAACGATCTTGCTCATCCGTGTGCCGGTGTCGATACGGGTGATGGTCATAAGCGTATTCCTGTTGTGTCAGAGGGTTTTTCGGTCATATCGGTCAATGCGAAACGCATTCAGGTCATAGGAGGTCGCACCGGTCAACACCAGATCGGCCATGACCTGTCCCACGATCGGGCCCATCTGGAACCCATGCGCGGAAAAGCCAAAGGCGTGATAGGCATCCGAGGCATTCACCGCCGGGCCGATCACGGGCAGATTGTCGGGCATATACGCCTCAAGCCCGGCCCACATCCGATTGATCGACGCGGTTTTCATGATCGGAAAGAAGTCGATTGCGGTTTTTGAAGCGGCGGCCAATTTGGCATAATCCAGCCGGGTTGTGTTGTGGTCGCGATCGGCAAAGCCCTTGGCCCCGCCACCGATCAGCACTGTGCCATTCTCAAACTGTTTGAAACTCAGCTGCCGGCTGACGGCCCCGACGACAGGCCCGGCAAAATGCGGCAGGCGTGCGGTAATCATCAGCATCGGCGCTGCATGGCTGAGCGGGACATGGTCCCTGATCATCATTGCCACCCGATCGGCCCAGGCTCCGGCGCAATTCACCACCCTGGCCGCCTCAAAGGTGCCGGTTGGCGTGCGCGCAATCCAGGTCGATCCGACCTGTCTGAGGCTGGTCAGCTCGGCCCCTTCGACAACCTGCGCACCGTGGCGTTCAGCAGCACGACGAAAGGCCGACGTGGCCTTGTAGGGGATCGCATGGCCATCCAGTTCCGAGGTCACGCCGCCGACACAGGAAGGATGCACATGCGGCAGCGCGGCGCGCAATTCATCGCGATCAATGATGCGTTCGTGGGTATATCCAGCGGCGCGCATCCGGACCTCACGGGCCTTTAGCGTTTCGATGTCGGTTTCGTCAGCTGCGATATTGATCAACGTCTTGCGGCGAAATCCGGTGTCTTCACCCAGCGTTTCATCCAACGTCTGCCACATCTCCATCGACGCCTTGGACAGGGGCACTTCGGCCATGTCGCGTCCCAACAGGCGCACACCGCCTGCATTCACCCCCGAGGCGTGGCGGGCGACATAATCTTTCTCCAGAACAATGACCGACGCGCCCTGCCGTGCCAGGTGAAAGGCCGTCGCACAGCCTTGGATGCCGCCGCCGATGATCAGGATATCCGCGTTCATTCCCCTGCCTCCGGCGTGATGGTCTGGAACCGGCTGAACTCTTCCAGGCTCAGCAATCTTTGGGGGCTGCGCAGCCGGAAATACCCGACATCACCGATGGGTTCACGTCGCCATTGCGCCAACAGACCACTGACAATCGGGCCACATTGCCGCCCTTGACACGGCCCCATGCCACAACGGGTCAAAGACTTGAGCGCATTGGGATCGCGGGCACCGCCGTCGAACCCGTCCCGCAGCGCCTGCACGCTTTGCTCTTCGCAACGACAGACCAATGTGTCCGGCTCCTGCGGGACGCTCAGCGCAGGCACCGGCGCATAGAGCCGGTCGACAAAACCACGGAAGGATGCCAGGTGCCCCAATGCTGCGCGGTCAGGGCGGGCCCACCGATCCCGATCTGCCTCCGACACTTCGCCTAGGCGCATCGCGATATTCATTGCGGCCAGCCGCCCCGCCGAGCGCGCTGCATCAGCCCCGATGATCCCGGCCCCATCACCAGCCACCGACACATGCGGGGTCGATGATTGACCCCAGTCATCAGTTTTGACCTGCCAGCTCTGTTGTGCCTCGTTCCAGATGTGATCCAGTCCCATGGCACGAGTCATATTGGTTTGCGGGACCACGCCGTGGTGCAGGAAAACATGTTGTGCTGCAATCTGTTGCGCCCCCTTGCTGTCAAAGGCAAGCCCGCTGGCACGACCCTGCCCCAGCACCCGCAAATTGGTGGCGGATCTGAACATCGGCACACGCGCGGTCTTGATCTCGCGCAATAGCCCCAATCCTTTGCGCAGCATCGGCCAAGCACGCAAAGCTGATGGCCCATACGGCAGAGCGGACAAATAGTTTTCATGCGGCGTGGTATCCACCACCGCCGCCACCGGAACGCCAAGGCGCAGATATTGCGCGACAATCAGGTAGAGCAACGGCCCGGATCCGGCGAACACCGCATTCTCGGCCACAACCGCATCAGATTTCAACATCACCTGCGCCGCCCCGGCAGTCATCACACCGGGCAGCGTCCAGCCCGGGATTGGCATCGGGCGTTCCATGGCACCTGGGCACATCAGAATTTCGCGGGCCTGTAACTGGCGGGTTTCGCCATCGTGAGAAAAAAGGATCGTGCCATCTTCGCCCACATGCCAGACATCGGCCCCGGCCATATGGGTCACGCCTGAGCGTTCGAATTCGGCAATCAGACCGGCACCATCGGTATAATCCGGCCCCAACACCCCCGTATCAATCAAGGGGCTGTTGGCTGCCGCGCGAAAGATCTGTCCCCCAGCACCTGCGCCACGGTCCAGGACCACCACACGCAGACCGGTACCAGCCAGCAAAATGGCCGCGCTCATCCCGGCAGGGCCAGCGCCAATGATTGCGCAGTCAAAAATCATCAAGAGGGGCCTCGGTGGTTTCGGTAATCTGTTGGGTTTCAATGATCATTCCGTCACTGATGCGACGCAGGCAGGCCTGTTGGTTGGGCAACCCATCGACCTGAACCAGACATTCAAAGCACACACCCATGGCGCAATAGGCGCTGCGGTCTTCGGCGGACAGCGCGGATTTGCGTGTGGTGATCTGCCCGGCCAATGCCATGGTTGCCCAGACGGTCTGCCCCTCGGGGGCGGTGATCTGTTGACCATTGACGGTCACGGTAACTGTGTTCTCGGGTGTGCGGCGTAGCGACATGAACATCGGACATTCCTTGATCAACAGGGGGGAAAGGGCGAACCGGGAGGTGCCCGCCCTTTCCAGTGTCGCGCATCAGGGAGCTTACTGCGCGATTTGGTCGAGGATCGATTGCCCCCACTCCTGGCCCACGTCTTCCAGAACCTGTGGCCATACCTGGGCACGGACATGATCAGCGGTGGCGGCCAGTTCGGCGTCTGTCAGCGCGACGATCTTGGCACCATTGTCGGCCAGTTTCTGTTCAAACGCGCCCTGATCCGCCTCGGCAGTGGTCCAGCGTGTGGCTTCGAATTCCAGCGCAGCGGCTTCCAGCGCGGCACGGTCGCTATCGCTGAGATCAACCAAAGCGCCGGAATTGACGATCATGTACCAGACTTCGAAATGGGTGTTCACCGGCACATAGGCGGATGTCACATCGCGGAATGATGCGTAATACCCTTCGGCACCGGAGCCGACGACACCGTCAACCACCCCGGTCTGCACCGCTGTGAACGCTTCGGAGAACGGAATGGGCGAGCTGATATAGCCCAGCGCATCGGCCGTTAGCTGAAAGCTTTTGATGCCGGGAACGCGGACCTTGATGCCTTTGGCTGCCAACGGGTCACCGGGCGATACCGGATCGGTGTGCAACGCAACACCGCCAAAATACACCGGATAGGCGGCCAGCATGGTGATGTCCTGCTTGGCATAAAGCTCCTTCATCGCGCCGTGGATCGCACCACCGGGGCCATAGATTCTTTTGGCTTCGGCCCAATTGGCGGCCACATAGGGAAACGCGCTGATCTGCATCCGGCGATCCACGGCTGTGGCGGCAGGCTGTACGGCCATGTCAATCGCACCCACCGAAATGCGTTCCTGCACCGACGTGTAATCGCCCAGCGCCGAGGCCGGGAACAGCTTCAGATCCAGCGATCCGCCGGTAGCTTCGGACACATTGGCGGCAAAGGCGCGCAATTCATTGTCGATGGTCGCGCCCTGTGGGCGGATATGGCTGAGCTTGAGCGTATCAGCGGCGGCAATCCCGGCAGTGGCCAGCACAGCTGCGGCAAGGCAGGTGGATTTCAGGAAATTCATCATGGGTTTTCTCCTCCAGAGGTATGTGATGATGTGAGTGGTGGTATTCAGTAGCCAAAGAAACGGGGCAGCCCGAGCGACAGGTCCGGCCAGAAGCTGGTCAGGAAAACGACCGGCAGATAGCCCAACAGGATCAGGGTCATGGCAGGGCGGATCACCTTGGTCACCGGCACCTTGCCGATGCGTGCGCCCAGATACAGGATCGACGCATAGGGTGGGGTTACGCCGCCCATCGCGGTGTTGACGCCCATGATCGCGGCGAATTGCACCGGGCTGACCCCGATGGCCTGCATCAGCGGCAACAACAGCGGCGCGATCAGGATGATGGCGGTGACATCATTGACAACCATGCCCACCAGAAACAGCAGGATATTGATCAGGATCAGCAGGATCATCTTGTTGTCGGTGATCGCAAAGATGGCTTCGACCAGCGCCTGCGGGATGCTCTCCAACACGAACATCTGGCTCAGGATCATGGAAAACAGGATCATCAACATGATCGCGCCCACGGATGTGGCGGCCTCGCGCCCTGCCCCGAGGAATGTTTTAACATCCAGACCCCGATAGATCAGGAACCCCACGGGGATCGCATAGATCACTGCCACGGCGGCGGCTTCGGTTGGGGTCATGATGCCGCCATAGATGCCACCCAGAATGATCACCGGCATCAACAACGCCGGGGTCGCCTTGAACCCGCGACTGCTGGCTTCGGCCACGAAGGCCGCACCCTTGGGCGGTTCATTCAGTTTCAGAGGAAACTTGCGGGCCATACGGATGTTGACGATGGAAAACGACAGCATGATCAACAGACCGGGCCCCAATGTGGCCAGGAAGCAGGCCAGGATCGACGTGTCCGTTACCCAGCCATAGACGATCATCGTCACCGATGGCGGGATCAACAGCCCCAACAGGGACGCATTGGCGATCAGAGCGGTGGCATATTCACGGGGATAGCCCTGTTTCTCCATCTCGGGGATCAGCAGCGGACCGATGGCCGCGACACCCGTCAGGCCCGAGCCAGAGATCGCACCGATCAGGGCACAGGAAACGGTCGCCACCACGCCCAGTCCACCGCGCAGATGGCCGATAAAGATATTGACGAAGTTCAACAGACTGGCAGCGATGCCCGACACGGACATGATCGTTCCGGCCAGAACAAACAGCGGGATGGCCAACAGCACCGGGTTGCCCAGCTGTTGAAACCCCCAGAGCATATTGCCCTTCATCACAACGTCGCCGAGGTAATACATCACCATCAATCCGGCGCCAAAACAATAGGGCAGCGGTACACCCAATGTCAGTAGAACAACCAGGATCAGGACGGCAAGGAGAGCAATTTCAACCATCTAAACGGTCCTTTGCAAAAATCGTGCGCAGATGGGTCAGCAGGTGGCCGACGGTGAACAACATCATCAGGATCAGACCGGCAACCAGCGCCATATCCACCCAGAACGTCGGCAGATACAGCGTCGGGCTTTCGCGCCAGACGCGATGCGAGTATTTGGCAAAATCCCAGGCCCAATAGGTCAGCCACACCCCGATGATCAGGCTGATCACCTCGCCAATGGCGGCCAGAATTTGATGCTGGCGATCTGTTGTCAGGAAAATTTCCAGCACATTGGCCCGGATATGCGTGTTCTCGCGCGACGCATTGACCGCCCCCAGAACGTACAGCCACAGGGTCGGAAACAGCAGGCTTTCCTCTAACCCCATCACCGGGATTTCCAGAACATATCTGGTGATCACCTGCACGAACTGACCCAGCGCCACAACGCAGATCAGAACAGTCAACAGGATGCTTGCAAAGCGTGTCATGAACCCCTCCAACAGATGCGCAATACGGTGCTGCGCGGTTCCCGGAGAGGGTCACGACGGGAAGGTATAAAGTCAAAATGATAAAATTGATTGCTAAATAGAGTTGCTTTATAACTCGAAGGAAACCTCAAGGAATTCAAAGCGCCATGAACCTCAGCTTTCGCCAACTTCAGGCCTTTCGCGAAGTGATGCGCACCGGATCCGTGTCAGAAGCCGCGCGAATCTTGGGCCGGACCCAACCTGCCGCCAGCGCCCTGATCGCCAATCTGGAAGGCGAATTGGGGCTGGCTCTGTTTCGCCGTCAGCGCGGGAAACTGGTTCCCACCCCCGAGGCGCGGTATTTTCTGCCGGAAGCCGAAGCAATCCTGGATCGGCTGGCCCTTTCGACCCGCACCATGCGCGAAATCGGAGAACTGTCGCAGGGCCGTCTAAAGATCGCCTGCATGCCTGCCGCCGCCCCGGTGATGATGCCGCAATTGGTTGCCGAATTTCTTGACGACAAACCGGACGTCAGGGTTTCGCTGATGATGCGGGCGTCATCGGTCATCGAAGAATGGATTTCATCCCAGCAATACGACATTGGCCTGTCAGAAACCCCCAACCCGTCCGGCGCATTGGACACCGAAGATTTTCGCCTGGCGTGTGTGTGTGCCCTGCCCGCCGATGATCCGCTGGCCCACAAGGAAGACATCACCGCGGCCGATCTGGATGGACGTCCCATGGCCGCCCTGCAGGACGGACATCCGAATCTGATCGACACCCAAAGAGCATTCGCAGTGCAAAAGGCCAGATTTGTGCAACGGTTCGAATTGCGCAACTTTCAGCCGGCAATGACACTGGTCGAGAACGGGTTGTGTGCCTGTATCTGTGACCCGATCACCGCGGCCGGGTTTATCAAGGCGCGCCCAGAACCCCGTTCAGTCGTCTTTCGCCGTTTCACTCCCAATGTGGAGCTGGCGGTTTCAATCCTGCAACCGGCCCATCGCCCGCCATCAACGCTGGCCACCAGCTTTGCCCAATGTCTGAGCACCGAATTGCACGAAATTCAGAACCTGTTCTGAGGCCCCTGGTTCCAACCCGATGAGGTGCTGTGGTGCTGGACGGGGGCTGATCCGCTCTAGGTTCAGAAAAGTTTCCCAACCGTGCCTCTGGCGGCGTTGACAATGCGGCTGACGTGTAAGAAATGTGGCCCTGAAAACGCGGGCCGTTAGCTCAGCTGGATTAGAGCAGGGAACTTCTAATTCTCAGGTCGGGGGTTCGAGTCCTCCACGGCTCGCCATTCACCCCAATTGATCCAAAATTTTCCGCCGCGGCGCAGCCGTCCGTCATTTAACGCCTTCACAGCGTCCGTGCTCTGTTTGATGATGGCCGCAGCAGCCATGTCCCTGACAGGACATTGCCCTGCGCCACACAGCGGAGAAAACACCATGAGCGCCAGACCAAACATTCTGTTCATTCAGGTCGACCAACTGACCGCGTCGGCGCTGCGTGCCTATGGCGATCAGATCTGTCATGCGCCTACCTTGGACTCGCTCGCAGCAGGCGGGGTCGTGTTCGAAAACGCCTATTGCAACTTTCCGCTGTGCGCACCGTCGCGATTTTCCATGGCCACAGGCCAGCTCTGTTCGACAGTCGCCGCCTATGACAATGCCGCCGAGTTTTCCGCCGAAATCCCCACATACGCCCATTACCTGCGCGCCGCCGGATATCAGACCGCCCTGTCTGGCAAGATGCATTTCATTGGCCCGGACCAATTCCACGGTTTTGAAAAACGCCTGACAGCCGATCTGTATCCCGGTGATTTTGCCTGGGTCCCCAATTGGGAACACGAAGGCAAGCGCGACACCAATGATCCGCGCGCCGTACGCATTGCCGGTATCTGTGAACGCTCGGTTCAGATTGATTACGACGAAGAGGTCACCTTCAAAGCGGTTCAACATATTTTCGATATGGCCCGGTCGGACGATGATCGCCCGTTTTTCCTGCAGGTCTCTTATACCCACCCGCACGAACCCTATCTGTGTCGCAAGGAATTCTGGGACCTCTATGAGGATGTGGACATCCCGATGCCGCGTGTCGGTGCCCTGCCCGAACAGGACCATGATCCACATTCCGCCCGGTTGTTGCGCGATTTTGGGATGATGGGAATCCAGTTCAGTGACGAAGACGTCGGGCGCGCAATCCGCTCATACTATGGGTCGATCAGCTATATCGACAGCCTGGTAACCCGGGTTCTGGATGCGCTCAAATCCACCGGTGCCGATCAAAACACAGCCATCATATTCACGTCGGATCATGGTGAAATGCTGGGTGAACGGGGCATGTGGTTCAAAAAACACTTCTTTGAAAAGGCGCTGCGGGTGCCGTTGATCCTGTCAGCCCCCTGGATCACCCCGCAACGGGTCTCTGAGCTGTCGTCGCTGGTTGACCTGCTGCCGACGTTCAATGGAATCGCAGGGATCACAGCCGAGGCCGAGCCATTGGAAGGCGTTGACCTGACCACATTGATCGACCGCGGCAACCCGTCGCCGGGCCGGACTGTCTATGCAGAATACCTGGCCGAAGCGACCCCGGTACCGATTTTCATGATCCGGCAGGACGCGTACAAGTTCATTTCCTCCTCTCACGACGGACCAATGCTGTTTGACGTCGATGCCGACCCGGATGAACGCACCAATCTCGCCCACAACCCCGAACACAGTGATCTACTGGCCGAATTTACCCGGCAAGTATCTGAAAAATGGGACGAAGCCACGCTGACCCGGGACATACTGCTGAGCCAGAAACGTCGCGCCGTCGTGCGCGCGGCCATGGGACAGGGCCAGAAACAGCGCTGGAACCATGGCGAAACCGGCGCGGACCGGGTTCTGTGGTATCGCGGGGAACAGGGCTACAACGAATGGGCGTTCGACTACATCTGATCCCATCAGACCGCCCCTTTGACCTGAAATCAACCATCCGGCGGGTGTCTCATGACGCCTGCCATATACATTTTTGTTGACAAAATTCATGATTGTAAAAATATTGGCATAAATTTTTACAAATCACGGTGTCCTCCTGTGCCCAACCACCACGAAGGTCAGCTGCTGGCCACACCCCTCGATATAGACACATTGGAGAGCTCGCGACTGGATCCCCGGCTGGGCCAGGAGATCCATGATCTGCGCAAAGCCAAGCGCCTGACGTTGGGCCAATTGGCCACGGCCACGGGGTTGTCTACCGGTTTTATCAGCCAGATCGAACGCGGCCACAATCGCCCGTCCGTCACTGCCCTGTTCAAGATCAGCCGCGCGCTTGGAGTGTCGGTCGGCTGGTTCTTTTCCACGACCATCGCCCCCAGCACCTCAAAGGTCGTGCGTCAGGGAGAGCGCCGCGCGATTGAATATGATGACGGCATCCGGGACGAGCTGTTGACGCCGGGATTGGGGGGCAAGCTCGAGCTTTTGTCCTGTGTTTTTGCTCCCGGCAGCGGCGTGGACACTGTGTATTCTCACGAAGGCGACGAAGCCGGGGTCGTCGTGCGCGGCACGCTCGAATTATGGGTCGGGGACGACCACTACCTGCTGAACACAGGCGACAGTTTTGCCTTTAACAGCGCGACACCGCACCGTTATCGCAACCCTTCTGACACGGAAACCCACGTGATCTGGGCGATCACACCGCCGAACTTCTAATCCAGTTCGACCCAATTCCCTACCAGGCACCCTCCCGAGGCACCCATGACAGACAAACATTTCCCCAACCTGTTTTCACCGATCACCATCGGCAACCTGACGCTGCGCAACCGGATCGTGTCCACGGGACATGAAACTCATCTGGCGGAAAAAGGGCGCGTTGGAGATGCAATGATTGCCTACCACGAGGCCCGCGCCCGCGGGGGCGCAGGGATGATCGTGACCGAAGTGGCCTTGGTGCACCCCAGCGCGGTGTTTGTCGCCGATCCGATCCGGATCGACACCGATGCCTGCATCCCGGGCTATCGCAAACTGGCCGAAGTGATCCACAGCCATGATTGCGGACTGATCGCCCAGCTGTTCCACCCCGGGCGTGAAATGCTGGCCTCCGAAGATGGCACCGCGCCCGTGTCCTACAGCGCGTCGCCTACGCCCAACGAACGGTTCCACGTCCTGCCCCGCCCGATGACACCGGACATGGTTGCCGACGTGATTTCGGCCTATGGCGATGCAGCCGCGCGGATGCAAAGCGCCGGGTTGGACGGCGTGGAAATCGTTGCCTCCCACGGGTATCTGCCCGCACAATTCCTGAACCCGCATGTGAATAAGCGCACTGATGACTATGGCGGATCATTGGACAACCGGACCCGGTTCATCCGTGACATTGCCGCCGACATCCGCGCCAAGACCGGTGATGGGTTCGTTATTGGTTTGCGCCTGTCTGGAAATGAGATGAGCCACGAGGGCCTTGAGCACCCTGAGATGCTGGACGCCTGCGACCGCATCGCGGCAGATCAAACGTTGGACTACTTCAGCGTGGTGGCCGGCTCGTCTGCAACCTTGGCCGGATCGATCCATATCGCCCCCCCGATGTCCGAGGCCGTCGGCTATACTGCACCGTTGGGTCAGGCGATCCGCGAACGCACCGGATTGACGACCATCATCACCGGCCGCATCAACCAACCACAAGAGGCGGACCGCATCATCGGTTCTGGTCAGGCGGACATGTGCGGCATGACCCGAGCGATGATCTGCGACCCCGACATGGGGACCAAGGCGCACCTGGGCGCCGTGGACGATATCCGGGCCTGCATAGGGTGCAATCAGGCCTGTATCGGCCATTTCCACGATGGGTACCCGATTTCCTGTATCCAGAACCCGGTCAGCGGGCGCGAGCTGCGCCTGGGCACCCCCCCGATCCTGAACGGCAAACGACGTCTCATGGTGATTGGCGGCGGTCCCGGCGGGATGAAGGCCGCAGCCGAAGCAGCTGCACGCGGGCATGATGTTACACTCTATGAACGCGATAGCCAATTGGGCGGCCAGGCCCGACTGGCCCAGCTGTTGCCACATCGCGCCGAATTCGGTGGCATCATCACCAATCTGGCGCACGAAATGCGCCGGGCTGGGGTAACGGTGCACAAGGGCACCGAGGTGAACGAAGCCACGATTGCCCAATTCGCCCCCGATGCAGTGATCATCGCCACCGGTGCCACGCCCCGCTGGCCGGATTTCGAGGGCCGGGATGACGCCCATGTGGTCGATGCCTGGCAAGTGTTGCAAGGACAGGCCAATGTGGGCAATTCCGTTGTCGTTGCCGATTGGCGCGCAGATTGGATCGGCATTGGTGTGGCTGAACTTTTGGCGCAAAACGGCCATTCAGTGCGTCTGGCCGTCAACGGGTACATGCCGGGGCAAACCATTCAGATGTATGTGCGTGATGCCAGCATCGGTCGACTGCATAGGCTGGGCGTCGAAACCCTGCCCTATATGCGGCTGTTCGGCGCGGACGAAGACAGCGTCTATCTGCAACATATCATGAGCAACGAACCGGTCATCTGCGACGGCGTCGATACATTGGTGCTGTGTCAGGGTCATACCCCGGCCAACTCTGTCGAAGACATGATCCGTCGAATGGGGCTGAAACACCATCTGGTCGGGGATTGCATTGCCCCCCGTACTGCCGAAGAGGCCGTGCTGGAAGGGCTGAATGCCGGTCGCGCCGTCTGATACGCCGTCTGACACCTGGTATTAGAGCGACATCTCGGGCACCGTGTCAGGAATGGCCAGATCCGCATCCGTTGCCGCCCGGATCTGGTCTACTGACACTCCCGGTGCCCGTTCGATCAGGTGCAGGCCGTCCTCGGCCGGTTCAATCACCGCCAGTTCAGTCACCACCAGATCAACCTGGCGCAACGACGTCAGTGGCAGGGCACATTCCTGTACGATCTTGCTGTGACCCTGATTGGTATGGGTCATCGCCACCACCACCCGCTTTGCCCCGGTCACCAGATCCATGGCCCCACCCATGCCAGGAACGAATTTGCCCGGGATCATCCAATTGGCCAATTGTCCCAACCGGTTGACCTCGAGCCCACCCAGAACCGTCATGTCGATATGGCCGCCCCGGATCAGGCCAAAGCTCATGGCACTGTCGATGGCCGCCGCACCGGGCACCGCGGTGACAAACCCACCTCCGGCATCGGTCAGGTCCGGGTCTTCCATGCCTTCGGGTGGGCGCGCGCCCAATCCGATCACGCCGTTTTCAGCCTGAAAGAACACCCCCGCATCGGCCGCAACAAAGCCGGCCACCATACTGGGCAAACCGATGCCCAGATTGACAAGGGTTCCTGCACGCACTTCCTGTGCCACACGGCGGGCAATGATTTCCCTGGCTTCCATCAATGCGCCCTTTCCAACAGGTGATCCACCAGCACGCCGGGCGTCCGCACCGCATCCGGCGGGATCACCCCGACCGGAACGATATGTTCGGGTTCGGCAATCACCGTTGCGCCTGCCAGTGCCATGATCGGATTGAAATTCTGCGCTGTCAGCGCGTATTCCAGATTGCCCACATAGTCGGATTGATGCGCTGCGATCAGTGTAAAATCGGCTCCGATGGGCTCTTCGAGCAAAAAATCGCGGCCATTGGCGTGAATGATTTGTTTACCTGCCGCGACCTGGGTGCCCAGCCCCGTGGGCGTTAGAATACCTCCCAGCCCAACACCATGCGCCCGGATGCGTTCGACCAGCGTGCCCTGCGGAACAAGTTCGACCTCGAGCGTGCCATCGTTCATCTGGGCCTGTGCTTCGGGGTTGAGACCGATATGAGACACCGTGATCCGGCGACAGGCACGGGCCGAGATCAACTTGCCAATCCCCCGCCCCGGCACAAAGGTGTCATTGGCCACCAACGACAGATCGCGCACCCCACGCGCCACGAGAGCATCAATCAGGCGCAGGGGCGCACCGACCCCCATAAAGCCGCCAATCATCACTGTCGCCCCATCCGGGATCAGCGCAGCCGCCTCCTCGGGTTTCAACGTGGATTTCATTTTGAACATGGTCTTCCCGCAGCAGTGGTTCCGCCCGGACGGGATTGGCCCATCCTGCCCGGCCCGGCGCACACGCCGCACATAGGGCTCTCGGGCCTTCTATATCGCACACGCACAGAGCGAGACCAGACCCTTCTGTCCCAGTTGTAGGCTTGGGGTTGTCTTTGGTGTTCTCCATCCGGCGCGCCGCCGCGTCGAACAATTTGACCTGACAACCAAACCTCCCAAGGATAAGAATGCCGCTGGACGGCTGGCCAAGGCCGGTTATGAAAACGGCGTGATTTTCCGGGCCTTTGCCGATGATGTTATTGGCCTTGCCCCACCTATTTGCATCTCCGAAGCAGAGGTCGACCTGCTGATTGCCCGCCTCCGCGCAACCCTGGACACCATTCTGGACGTAAAAGGATAACCCAATGAAACTGTCTGACTTCAAAGCCCTCACATTCGATGTCTATGGCACTCTGATTGATTGGGAAGGGGGCATGATCACCGGTCTGAAGCCGCTGACCGACCGGGTGAGCCACAGCCTGACGCGCGATGACATCCTCGAAGCGCACGCGTTTTATGAAAGCACATCGCAGCGCTATTCCCCGGCCAAGAAATATTACGAACTTCTGCCCGTCGTGTATCGCCGTCTGGCCGAAGAGTGGGGCGTCGAGGTGACCTGGGAAGAGTGTGAAGCTTATGGCATGTCGGCGCGTCACTGGCACGCTTTCGACGACACAATCGAAGCGCTGACCTACCTCAAAAAGCACTTCAAACTGGTGGTTCTGACCAACACCGACAATCTGACATTCTCGGGCGCGAACACGCGTCTGGGTGTGCATTTTGATGGTGTTTATACCGCTGAGGATGTCGGCAGCTATAAACCCGCCGATCGCAATTTCGACTATATGCTTGAGATGCTGGCGCGTCAGGGGATCGAAAAGGGTGACATCCTGCATACCGCCGAAAGCATGTTCCACGACCATGCGCCTGCCAACAAGTTCGGGCTGGCCAATTGCTGGATCTACCGCCGCCACGACAAGGAAGGCTTTGGTGCCACCATGAACCCCGGCGAGATGCCGACATACAACTTTCGATTCAACAGCATGATGGACATGGCAAAGGCGCATCAGGCAGAACTGGCCGGATAGTCCGGACACCTGCGCGAGTGGCTTTATCCAGTTCGAAAACGAACCCCGGCTGCACGACAATGTGGTCGAATACCGTTTGCTCGGCGGTGGCTATGACCACGTGTAAAATTTGTCGTGGGCGGTGTGTCCCAATTCCAGGAGATCCTAGAGGACCTTCTGGAGCGGAACCGTGGGATCGACCCGTATTTCTCCTCCATCGGGATCAAACCGGTGGTCGAAAAACTCAGCGTGCCGATCCGAAATCACGTCAAGACATTGCCGGAAATTGAGCTCCACCCGGACGGCGCAGTTTCAAGCTTTCAGTCGCGCGTTCTCGGGATCCCAGGGTGCGTCGGCCAAAACGGTGGCAGCAACCTGCTGGCCCAGCAACGACACGGTCAGAACCGTTCCTGATGCCCGCGCCACGTCCGCGAGAAAGGCGATGGCCAGGGATTTGCCGACGCAATGCCCATAAGCCGCCGAGGTGATCGAACCCACCAGTTGATCGCCCAGAAACACCGCCTCGCCCAACAGCGCGTCGGTCTGTTCTCCGTTCAGCATCAACAGGGCAACGCGGCTGCGTGGCTGGCGTGCCATCATGGCATCCCTTCCCACGAACGCTTTGTCCGTGGCGGCGAACCGTTCCAGACAGATATCCTTGTGGCTGGCGTCATTGGTCAATTCATGGCCGCCGCGATAGAATTTCTCCAACCGCAGACTGTCCAGCGCTTTGGTGCCAAAGGTCCCGATACCATGGGGTTGCCCAGCCTCCCACAGCGCATCCCACAGCTCTCCCAGCTTGTCGTTCGGCGCGTGCAGTTCATAGGCCAGTTCACCGGTAAAGCTCAGCCGCATCGCCAGCAGCGGCAGGCCCGCCACATCCAGTGACGTGCAGCTCAGCCAGCGCAAACCACCGGTTGAGACGTCAGCAGATGTGCAGGCCGACAGAACCTTTCGCGCGTTGGGGCCCGCCAGACAGAGAATCCCGGTTTCATCGGTAATATTTTCGATCGTCACGCCATCCATCGGCACGCCGCAGTGCAGGGTCAGCCAATCCCAGACCCGGCGCTCGGACGGGGCACCGGTGACAAAATGAAAGCTGTCCGGGCTGGTGCGGGCGATCGTTGCTTCGCCTTCGATGGTGCCCTTGCGATTGAGCAAAAGCGTCAGGCAGATGCGCCCGACGCGTGGCATCCGGTTGGCACAGACAGCGTTCAACCAGTCCTCGGCCCGGGGACCTGATATGCGGAATTTGGCAAAGGCCGAAAGATCCGCCACCCCCACCTGCTGCCGCACCGTCTTGCATTCCGCCGCCGCCTGATCAAAAGCGGAGGTGCGCCGCCAACCTACCGGATCATCGCCATACAGGCGCGGACGTTCCCAGCCGCCTGCTTCTTCGAATACCGCGCCCAACGCTGCTGTGCGATCATACGCGCCCGAGCGTTTTATATCCCGGCAGCTGTTCCGCTGATGCTGCGGATAAGGCATCGCCTGTCTCAGGGTATAATCCTCAGTGGCGCGCCGGCGGGCAAAATCGGCGTCCGCCCATAGGCCAAACCGGCGCGGATCGAACGCGCGGGTAGAGATATTGGCACTGCCCTCCACCATCCATTCCGCCAGCGCCCTGCCCGCCCCGGGCCCCCATGCAATGCCGACCGTTGCCCCGCATGCCAACCAATAATTGTTCAACCCCGGGGCTGGCCCCAGCATCATCGCCCCGTCCGGCGTATAGGTGATGCCGCCGTTGACCACCCGTTTGATGCCCCGGTTCATCAACGCGGGCATCCGTTCAAAACAATTCTCCAGCCAGGGGGTGATACCGTCCCAATTCGGTTCGAACAGCGCGTTGACGCTGTCCCAGGGGCAGCCGTCCAACCAGACCGATTGCGGATCCTGTTTGTCGTACAGCCCGATCAACGCCGAGCCCTGTTCACGTCGTACATAGCCACAGAAATGATCGTCGCGCGTAACCGGGATTTCATGCGCCATGGCTTTGAACTCTGGCACCGCATCTGTCACCACATAGTGGTGCAGCATGGTGGTAATGGGCAGATCCAGCCCCACCATATGACCCAGCTGGCGGGCGTGATACCCACCGGCGTTCACCACATGCTGGGCAATGATGGTGCCCTGTTCGGTCTCGACATGCCATTCGCCTGACGGCAATTGGTGCGTCGCTGTCACGCGACAATTGCGCCGCACCTTGGCCCCCATCTGGCGCGCGCCCTTGGCCATAGCCTGGCAGGTCCCCGACGGGTCCACGTGGCCATCATCGGGCGTGTAGACCGCGCCCAATACCCCCGCAGCCTTGACATCATACAGCGGGTTCAGCCGCGCCACCTCGTCCGCGTCGATGATATGCGCGTCCTGTCCGCGGGCCAGTATTGCGTCGCGGATATGGTTGATCCAGTCCATGTGATCCGGGCTGGTTGCGACGCGCAAAGAACCGCAATTGTGCCAGCTGACACCGACATCGGTTTCGGCTTCGATCCTCTTGTACAGATCCACGCCATAGTCATGGATCGACCCCAGCGCCTGCCCGCCCACCATACGGCTGACCAATCCTGCCGCATGCCAGGTTGCCCCACTGGTCAGTTCGGCCTTTTCGATCAGAACGCAATCAGTCCACCCCATATGGGCAAGATGATACAGGACGCCGGCCCCCATATTGCCGCCGCCAATCACCACCACGCGCGCGTGTTCGGTCATGTTCTACCTTTTCAGGGAAACCGGCGTATTGGCCCAGACAATCTGTGCCTCCACCTTGCCAGGGTTGTGGTATCGGTGGGGGATATCGGCAGAAAAGCTGAAACTATCCCCGGTTTTCAGATAAAAGACCGTCTCGTCCAAGGTCAATTCGATCTCACCCTTCAAAACCATTCCGGCCTCTTCGCCTTCGTGGGTATACAGATCATCGCCGGTGCTGCCGCCTGCCTCATAGGTGGAAATCCCCATCGCCAGCTGCCGGTCCAGGCTGGCCGACAAAAGGTGATCTTCGCACCCCATGTAATCGGTTCCGGACAGACCTGAATATGTCAGTTTGCGCCGTCTGTCGGCGCGCACGATATAGGGGCGCTCCTCGGCTGGGGCCGGACCGTCGGTTTCAAAGAACCAGCCCACCGGCACCCCCAGCGCCTCGGCGATCTCTTGCAAGGCCGTGACCGACGGGCGCGCCTGGGCCCGTTCGATCTTGGACAGGAACGACACCGAACGACCGCTCGCTTCGGCCAGATCTGCCAGCGTCATGGACTGCGCCTTGCGCAAGGCCCGCAGATCTTCGCCCAGTTGTTGCAACGGGTCAATTTTGTCCGTTTTTGAATTTTTCTTGACGTGCATGAAAATTTATTGTGCAAATTTTTCCCAGAGTCGCAAGATTCTTTTCAAAGGAGCAACCCATGGACGGTACTTTCCCGGACAGTCCGATTTTGCAACGGGTCAAGGATCTGCTGGGAGAAGACGGTTTTGCGAGGACATTTGCTCCGCTCGAAGAGGCCAGCGGCCTGCCCAATGCGGCCTATTGGTCGGATGAGTGGCTGGCGCTGGAAAAAGAGCATTGCTTTCGCCGGTCCTGGGTGTTTGCGGGCGCGGCGGCCGAATTGCCCGAACCCGGCGATATGAAACCAATAGAGATCGGCGGCGCGCCGCTGATCATCCTGTGCGATCACGACAGGCAAATCCGCGCCCTGCACAATGTGTGCCGCCACCGCGGCGCGAAACTGGTAACAGAGCCATGCCAGAAGCGAACTCTCACCTGCCCCTATCACGCCTGGGTTTACGGGCTGAACGGCAAGCTGCGGTCCCGGCCGCATTTCAACGGCCCCAACATCACCGATACGTTCAAGGACGGCGGCGGTGACAAGCTCGACCTGATCGAGGCCCGCTGCGAGGTCTGGAACGGCTGTGTCTTTGTCAATGTTTCGGGGGATGCGGAACCGCTGCTGGACTGGCTGGCTCCGTTGATGGAACGCACGCCAGGCTATGATTTCAATGCAATCCGCTGGGCCGGAAAGCTGGAGTTCGAAGTCAACGCCAACTGGAAGTTGGTCTATGAGAACTACATGGAAGGCTACCACGTCTTTGCCGTTCACCCCAAACTGCTGGACTTTGCGCCGATGAACGTGCGCTGGTCCGGCGAATGGGACCGGCATGTGTTCTACAATGACTATGTCTTTCCTGCATTGGGCGAAGGTCGCGGAGACAGCTTGCCGCATTACCCCGGACTGTCCCAGGCAGACGCAAAACGCGGGCTGTGGTTCCTGTGCTTTCCACATTTTGCCGCAGAAGTGTTTCCCGACCAATTCACCGTTTTGGTGAGCTATCCCATCGCTCCGGACAAAACCCGCGAGGAATTGCATGTCTTCCTGATCGGGGACGCTGCCACCTCGGATGACCACGCCACCGCCCGCACCGCGCTGATGCAAATGTGGGACGATTTGAACCGAGAGGATCTGGGGATGTTGGAATTGCTGCAACAGGGACGGTTGTCACCGGCGTATGACGGTGGGCGGCTCAGCCCGCATTGGGAGGGACCCACCCATGACTTTGGTCGCCGGGTCGTGGAAAGGATCCTGACATGACACATTTTGCCGACGAATTGGTCCAATCGGATGATTGGAGCGACCTCAGCCGCTTCAAGGACATGCCCGAAATCGACTTTGACCGGATGCACCGGTATCGCATAGGTCGGATCCGGGATGAATTGAAACGCAACGGGGCTGCCATGTGCGTTCTGGTCAGTCCGATCAGCCTGCGCTACGCGGTCGATTATCGCTCTTATGCGCTGTTTCAGTCGCACATCCCCACCACCTATCTGTTTGTCCCCCAGGAAGGGCCGGTGGTGATCCATGGCCTGTATGGTCCGCCGCCCGCAATGGTGGACGAAATCCGCCCCAACCGGGCGCTTTCCTATTTTGATGGCGGACCGGTTCTGGGCGAAAGCGCGTCGCTCCTGGCCGATGATGTGGTCAATTTCCTCGGCGAAATCGGCACTGACAACCGTCGTGTCGCTGTTGAATACGTCAACCCATCGCTGACCCTGGCTCTCAATCACCGCGGGCTGGACGTCATCGACGGGGTGCTGATTTCGGAACAGGCCCGCGTCATCAAATCCATCGACGAAGTGGCATGTATACAATGGGCCGTCGACGTGGCCCAGCTGGGCATCGCAAAACTGAAACAGGCGTTGAAACCGGGGGTCAGCGAGCTGCAGCTCTGGGGGCTGTTGAACTACACCAACCTCGCCAACAACGGCGATTGGCATGACGGCCGGATGCTGGCATCTGGACCGCGCATAAACCCCTGGCTTCAGGAGGCGTCGCCCCGCCGGGTGGAATCCGGTGATCTCGTCGGGTTCGACACGGATATGATCGGCCCCTTTGGCTATTTCGCCGATATTTCACGCACGCTGCATTGCGGCCCCGCCAAACCGACAAAACGACAGCGCGACGTCTATCAGCTGGCAGCAGCCGAAATCGCTCACAACTTGGACCTGGTCAGACCAGGGGTGAGTTTCGCCGAGTTTCAGGACCGCGCCTTTCCGGTTCCCGAGGAATACCGCGAAAACGCCTATACCTGTGTCGTCCACGCGGTTGGCATGTGTGATGAATACCCACGTATCAACCCAGGTTATCGCGGCGCCAACCCCTATGACGGTGTGATCGAATCCGGAATGGTCCTGTGCGTCGAAAGCTATATGGGCGCACAAGGCGAAACCGGCGTGGGTGTCAAACTGGAACAACAGGTGCTTGTGACCGATGACGGGTACAAATTGCTGTCGACCTATCCGCTGGAAGAGGCGTTGATGGAGTAACGCCCCGCCCCCTGCACGCGCCAAGGATGACGGCAGAACCCAGGTCCGCGTGTGATCTGACAGGGTCCGACCGTGCCCTTCTGAGGGCGTGGGGGCGGGTGTTACGCCCAAATTGGGTGCGACACTGGCCGACCACCAAGCCGTCTGTACGCCCAACAAACGCATCCGGAAACCTCTCCCGAAACACCAGACCGGCTTGTTGTCCTTCGCCCAAGGGCAGCAGACAGAAAGCGTTCTGCCCATTCATCACGCCAATCGGCCATCGACCTTTACCTGGGCCAGGGAAGGTCCCGTATTTACCGCCAAACCGGTGCGCAAATGGCACCCAAAATTGTTTCTTTGTCAGAATCCGATGATCGCCTATAACCGAAACATACTTTCGAAAGGTGTATTTCATGGCAGATCTGGTTCCACGCCTAATTAACAATGGTCGAGAAGGTGATTCCGAAATTCTTGATCCGGTTATTCCGGTTGTTGGGTCCGCACTGCTTCGACCTGAGGAAGAAGGATCGGGAGATGGCGGAACCGGGGGGCCAGTGGCGGACCGTATTCCTGATGTGCCGGAACCAGACTCTGAACCCGAAGAAGGGCATGAAGGCACCGATGACGCCTGGATTGATGACGCTTTTGGTGCTGATTTCATCGCGCCGCTTCCGGGCCCCTTTGACCCAACCCTGACCGCGCTGCAGCAATCGCAGGTGACGCAATTTTATGATGATTTGGATTTTTCCCTGTCACCCCAACCGGTCCTGATCGACAGCTTTGCGGGGAATGACCGGATTATCGGGTCCGTCTTTGGTGACAATATCCAAAGCGGTGCTGGTGATGATACTGTTATGGGCGGACCCGGTGACGACGAATTGGACGGAGATAGCGGATTTGATATTGCTGTCTACAAAGGGTCGATCCTGCAATATGCTGTCACCCGGATCGACGGGGATGAATTCGACGTCTCGGACATGTCTCACAATCTGAGTCACGATTTGGCTCCTGGTGCCCAAAGCGACGGCAGCGATCTTGTTGACGAAGGCACGGATGAACTGGAAGACTTCGAGGCCATTCGCTTTGCCGATTATCTCCTGCGTTTGGATGGGACGAACAACGCCCCCTTTGTTGTGGCTGAAGATCTGGTGACTCCGGAAAACGGACCTGCCCAGATAACCTTCCAAATCTACGACTTTGACGGGGATCCCGTCCTCATCGACAGTATTACGAGCGAAAGCGGCGCGGTGATCACCCCCATTATCCCTACCGGTGATCCGCAGATTCCGACCTTTTTCGGACGGGCCTTTCAGGCCTCCTATATTTACATACCAAACCCGACCTCCCTGGTCGCGGGAGAGTTTGCCGTCGACACGATCACCTTTAGTGTGACAGACTCCTTCCCGGCGATTGCCATCCCTATCGGCGGTCCCGCATTTGTTCCGCGTATACCGCAGACAACGACAGTCACGGTGAATGTCAACGTGGTGGGGGTCAATGACCCGTTGACGGCCAACGACGACGTGGCCGCGATCGACGAAGACAACACCGTCGAGATCGACGTTTTGGCCAATGATACCAGCGATGGCAACGAGGCGCTTTTTGTGCGCGAGGCCACGGCCGCAAATGGCAGCATCGAGATTCTGGAAAATGGGACGCTGAATTACACGCCTGATACAAATTTCAACGGCGTCGATACGATCACCTATGCAATTTGGAATGGAACCGAAAGCAGCTATACCGATACGGCACATGTGAGCGTAACCGTTGCCCCGATCAACGATCCGCCAGAGGCTCAGGCAGATCGGGCAAGCACAAACGAAGATGTTCCGGTCAACATTGATGTTCTGGCAAATGACACAGACATTGACGGGGATATTTTGACCGTCCTTTCGGCCAGCGCGGCCAACGGAACGGTCAACGTCGAATCCGACAACACCCTGACGTACACACCCAATTTGAATTTCAATGGTCGGGATCAGATCACCTATATGATCAGCGACGGCGAAGGAGGCACCGATACCGGATTTGTCGGCGTGACCATCACCCCGGTCAATGACGATCCAATTGGTGTTGACGACACTGTTGCACCGATCCTCGAAGACGGGATGGTCGTCATCGACGTCCTGGCAAATGACTTTGACGTCGACGGCGACTCGCCGCTGGTCATCACCGGGTTCGGCACTCAGCTAGGTGGCGTGGCTGCGCTGACCAATGACGGTCAGATGCGGTTTACTGCTGCCAAGGATTTCAACGGTCCGGCGCAGGTTCAGTATTTTATCAGCGACGGGAATGGTGGCACTGGATCAGCTCTTGTCGATCTTGTGATCACGCCGGTCAACGACGCCCCGACGACGACCTTTGGTAGTATCGTCGCCGATGAGGATGACGGGCTGATCACGATCCAGCTCAGGGATTTTGCCAACGACGTAGACGGCGACGTCCTGAGCTTTTCTGATATCTCCGCAAATCGGGCTGGTACCCTGATCCCGTTCACGATCACGGATGAAACCAGCCCGGTCCAACCCTTTGAAAATGGCTTGATCACCTTTGATCCCGAAATCCTGGGCCTGGACAGCGGCGAAAGTGCCCAAACCACGTTTACCTTTACGGTGAACGACAACAGCGGCGATACGGGCAACGACACAGCCACAGGAACCTTCGATTTGACGATCAACGGGGCCGATGAACCCTCTACTCCACCGGTCTTTGACGGCGTTACAAATCTGGCCGTGACCGCCGATGAAGGCGACGGAGCGATCCGCATTCCACTCAGCGACCTTGTTACGGATGGCAGTATCGAAGCGAGAACAGCCAATTCGTTGATCACAAACAATTACCTGGGCCTTGGGATAACGATCCCAAGGTTGTTCACTGTTTCCGAAGGCCCGGACGGGCCGGTTTTGGTGATCGAGCCGGATCAGCTTTACATACAAGGGGGGGAGACCGAACCGTCTCCTCCTGCAGCCGGTGACTCTATCCTGTCCGAAGGCGAGACGGAAATACACACCCTAACCATCGATGTCCTGGCTGCGAACGGGTGGCCAACAACTACAGCAACCGTATTGCTGACCCTGGTTGGAGACACGCCCGGTGCAGACGACCCAACCAACCAACCTCCGACAGGCGGGGGGAGTTTGGGCGATATCATCGTTGATGACCCGTTAACGACCACCTTTACTTTCGATCTGGATGATTTTGCATCCGATGACTATTTCGGAACAGATTCGGCAACAAGCCCGCTGGCCTTTACCATTGGTGATCTTGTTGTCGGCAATGACGACAGCACCTGGACACTGACATCACCAACTGTCACTTTCAACAATACCACAAATGAGGTCACGATCGACCTGGCCGCTATCGACGCCTTGCTGGACGACGACACCAACGGCCAGGGCGTTCTTCACTTCACCATCAGTGACGGCACCTTCACTGTTAATGCCGAGATGCGAGCAAGCTTTGTCGATCCATTGGATTCACCCCCTGATCCTGTGCCCGTGCCCGATGAATTCATTCTCGATTTCGAAGAATTTTCTTCGGATCCTGATTCAAACATTCAGATCACAGGATCCAAAGGGTTTGTCTTTTCCGGAAATGCCACTGTGGTCGAAACCGACGAAATTTCTGGAGCGCGCACCCCTGGCGGCACAATCAATGGTCAGACCACCGATCCCGGGGACAACGTTCTCGTCGCATTGCCTTCGACAATTACCACAAGCGAAACGCTTCTGGATTCGACCGGTGCGCCTGAGCGCGACGAAGAAGGCAACCTCATTGTTGTTGAAACCACTGTGGTCGATGCGGAATTTGCGATCCAAGGGCCGGGCAGCGCGCTCGTAATCGGCGAAAACGGAGCATTGATTGGTTCTGGCTTGGCAGGCGGCACCCCACCGCCGTTGCCCGTTGCTTTGCCAGAAGACGTAGGTCAGGCATTTGACCTAAACAGTCTTTCTCTGAACCCATCTTCGGGTGAGAGCGTGATCGTGACCATGACAACCTACGATTTGGGGGTGACCGAAGTTGTCAATCCCTTTAATACATCGTTTGCCAGTTTCTACTTGAACCTGGTCGAACGGGATAGCTTTGACTTTACAGTCAATGCCAGCACCCCCGCACTCGAGATTGATTTCGACGACGCCACCCTGCCCGGCGGTATCGCAAATCCCGATCCAACCGTGTTTGATGATCTATATGCGGTCGAATTTACAACCGCTGATGGCACTGCGATTATTTTGGACGATATCTCGCTGTCCCTCGTTTCGGATGCCGTGCCGATTTGATCGCTGCCGATTGCGTGATCAGCAACCCAAAGAGTTGGGGCGTCAACCTGTGGTGCCTGTCTGCGTGAGCGCGCGGTGATCTGACCAACGCAAGGTTTCCAACAGCGGGATGTGCTGCATGGGGCATCCAGGTTTCCCGTCTTTTTCCTCTGGGTGGCGGAGGCGGGATAACTTTGGTCTTTCGCTTTGAATTCACCAAATGTCCCCTGCCCCTTTCCTTGGGCCCCAAGGCTCGACGGAGCACGTGAAACACATCCCAGAAGGTGTCTGAACAATTGCCCCAAACGTGGCGGGATTTGCAGCGCCTGATCGGTGTTGTGGGAAATACGATATGACCCGATATCGAAACACAATGTCCCAAATTCAAAATTCATTTGACGGTGGTTTCCTTACCTTCAGTGTCAGAAGGCGAACACATCGAACGCCACAGTCAAAAAGGTTGGAACCCATGACAAACGCACGCAAAAACACCGTACTCGCAACCCTCGCCGCCGCAATGATGTTGGCCCTGCCGATGAGCGCCCAGGCTGATTACGTCGCCGAAAAAGCCGTCCGTGGTGCCGTGGCTGGTGCGGCTGTCGCTGAAGCCACCGGTGGCGATGCCGCCCAGGGTGCCGCGGTCGGAGCCGCAGTCGGAGCTGTTGCTGGTGCGGTTCAAAAAGATGACTTCGAAGACCGGGTCCACCACAACAACAACAATCGCGGCAACAACGGCCACCACAAAGGCCAGCGCAAGCACCGCTGACAGAATAACCGGAACGGTTAACCCCTTCCAACCTGGGCCGGATCCCTCTGGCCTTCTGCTTCAAACCCGATCGGCCGCGCGCTGATCGGGTTTGTTGCCTTTTGCCTGGTGCCACGCGACCGCCTGCCCATCATCTGAGCGGGCTGACCTTTTGGGTTGGGCCAATGCCTTCCTTGGCTCGGGTTCAGGACGCAGCTGCGCGCTCTGGTCCTCGACAGGACTGTGGGTTTACTCAGCTTCTCGGCAGCCGACGCACTTTCGGGCGGATGAGACGGACATAACGAGGGGTCTTTCCGTTCTTTCCGTAGTCACGGACATAATAACATAGATCCATTGCCGCCAGTTGGTTGTCCCGCAATCCCTTGATCAGAAACCGGGCTGTTTCGGTGTCGATTGCCTGAACCGCGAGCACAACAACAGCAGCCCCTGGTGTAGCGGTTTCAAAGCTTTCAAACGGTATTCCCTTGCGCATCCAGTCCTCGGCACCTTGGGGGGCAGTAAATGCCCAGCAGGCAAAGCCGACCGCCTTGTTCGCCCGTCGCGCGAAAACATAATAGTTCCGGTCGATCGCACTGAGCATTATGCCCCCCGACATGCCCATCGGCATATCGCGAAACGGCGTCTCTCCCGCAAGCAGACGCAAGGCAAGACCCGCCGCCTCATTCGGGTCCTTCAGACGCATCATCCCGAGCGTTTCTGTTTCTGTCATATCCTCGTGACACTCATGCAATTTAAGGAATATCAATACTTCGCGGCGCTCATCCAAGGGTGGTGCGCAGGGTTCAGCCACCTCTGGCATTGCTGCCTGTTGCAGGTCAGATTGGGCCAGAATGGTATCTTTGTCTAAGTTTTTCTGATGTTTAATCGACCAACGGGCCTTTTTGCTTTCGGTAAAACCCATGATCGTCATGCCGCGGGGCCGCCTATTGGGTGGGGGATGGACGATGGCTAGATTTTTCCGGATATCGTTGGATGGACTGCAGGAAGTGCCCGGTGTGGCGTCTACTGCGACAGGCTATGGTTACGCGCTGTACGAAAATACCGGTTTCTCCGAAACGCTGTGGTATCGCATTTTCCTGACCGGTCTGGATTACAGCCTGGTCTTGCCAGAGTCCGGACCTTTTCCAGTCGACATAAGTGATGACGTCACCGGAATCCATTTTCATTCCGGGGCACGTGGCACCAATGGCGAAGTCGTCTTTAACATCCAGACCGAGGATCCGAACGATCTGAACCTGTCGGAGAGCGGCGGAGTGCTGACGATCGAAGGGCAATGGGACGCCCTGGATCCGGCATCCACGCCTTTGGATTTCTTCTCTGTTCCGCTTGGCAACGCCATCGTCGGAAACGACGTGGATCTGTACGTTAATGTCCACACCACCGGAAACCCCGCAGGTGAAATTCGCGGACAGTTCGTTGCGCTTTCGGATGACGAGGCGAACACAATCACCGGCACCCCGGAACTTGACTACCTCTATGGTCTGGGCGGCGGCGATACTTTGGAGGGCCTCGGCGGTCCGGATCTGCTGGATGGTGGCGAGGGGAGCGACACTGCCAGCTACGCAAGCTCGGGCCAGGAGGTCAGCATCAATCTGGCGACGGGGACCGCCACGGGTGGCGATGCCGAAGGCGATGCGCTGGTTTCCATCGAGAACCTGATTGGAACGTCCCGGACAGACGGTTTGTTTGGCGACGCCAACGATAATGTTCTCGAAGGCGGCGACGGTGCCGACGATATCCAGGGCGAAGGCGGGTCCGACACGGCAAGCTACGCAAGCTCGGACGCAGGTGTGACGATCAACCTGGAAACCGAGGAGACAACAGGTGGGGATGCCACAGGTGATATTCTTGTCAGCATCGAGAACCTGACCGGTTCGACCTTTGCAGATGATCTGACCGGAGACGACACAGCAAACCGCCTCGAAGGTCTTGATCAGAATGACACTCTGGCCGGTTTGGCCGGCGCGGACACTCTACTGGGGGGCGACGGTATCGACACCGCCGACTATAGCGCGTCGCCCGATGCCATCGCCGTAGACCTCGGTGCCGGAACCGCGACGGGCGGTGACGCCGAAGACGACAGCCTTAGCGGGATCGAAAACCTCGAAGGGTCGGAGTTCGCCGACGACCTACGCGGCAACGACGATGCCAACCTGATCAACGGGCTTGGGGGCGACGACACGATCGAAGGTGGCGGCGGTGGTGACACGCTGGATGGTGGCACCGGTGCAAATACGCTCAGCTATGGTGGCTCGGCCGCAGGCGTAACCGTGAACCTGCTGGAAAACCTGACCTCGGGCGGGGATGCCGCCGGGGACGATTTGCGCAATTTCGTGCACATTCTGGGATCTCTCTTTGCCGACGATCTGACGGGCGATGCCCAAAACAATCAGCTGCGCGGCGGCACGGGCAACGACGTGTTGGACGGCGGTGCGGGCCTTGATACCGCGCTCTTTTCCGGCCTGTTTGCAGATGCCGAAATCACGTTCGGGGCCGAACAGGTCATTGTGAGCTCTGTGGACGGGGTCGACACGCTGACCGGGATCGAGCAGTTGCAGTTCGACGATCAAACCGTCTCGACTGACGGATTGGCCCCGGTGCCGACGGTTGCGATCACCGGATCCGCCACACAGCGGGAAACGCTGACCGCCGTCCCGGCAAACACCAGCGCGATCGACACATCAACCATTGCCTATCAATGGTTAAGGGACGGGGTGGATATCGCCGGGGCAACGGCGGACAGCTATAGCCTGACGCAGAACGATGTGGGCCAGCCGGTTTCGGTCCGTATGTCGTACACCGACACGGGCGGAACGCAGACCGTTTCAAGCACCCCAACCGCCGCAGTGGCCAACGTGAATGACGCCCCAACCGGTGCTCCGGAAATCAGTGGGGCCGCTCATGTGGGCAACACTCTGACTGCCGATACCAGCGGGATCGACGATGCGGACGGGTTGGGGACGTTTTCATATCAATGGCAGCGCGACGGAGCCGACATCGACGGGGCAACCGGGGCGACCTATGAATTGACGGGTGCAGACTTGGGCGAAGACGTCAGCGTTGCGGTGTCCTTTACTGATGGGCAAGGCACGGATGAAACGCTGACCAGCACGTCCGAGACTGTTCAGCCGCGCCTCACAATCCTGGTCACCACAACGTCCGATACGCTGGATCCCGACGACGGGGTTCTGAGCCTGCGCGAGGCCATCATTCAGGTCAACGCCGAAGAGGGGCCAGATTCGATTCAGCTGGTGCCACTCACATATACCCTGAGCCTGGATTCCACGAGTTACAGGAACGCAGGCGGTTTTGATGACCGTTCTCAACATCTGTCCAGCGAAGGCAATGCACGGGATGGTGACATTGATATCCACGGCGATTTAACCCTTTTGGGCGCCCCAAGTGGCGGCACCCTTGTGGCCAATACAATGGGTACAAGGGCGTTTCACGTTCACTCAGAAGCGCAGGTATATCTGTCCGACTTCCGGATTGATGGCGGGGAAAGGATGGAACCACTGGCCCCCCTGTTGAACGCCCAGGACGGCGGGGCGCTGTTGAATACTGGCGGTGACATCACAATTCACGAAATGGATTTCACCCGAAACCAAATGTATGCAGAGGAAAGAGTTACATATAACTCTTTGGCAAAAAAGAGCGGCAATTTCACAAATGCTCCATCGGAAGGTGGGGCTATTTTCAATGCGTCCAGAACAATTGAGATTACCGATTCACTGTTTTCAGGGAACATGGCAGTTCGTGGTGGCGCAATATCTGCCGCGAGTGGAGAAATCTCTATTGCGTCCACGCAATTCGATCAAAACGCTGTTTATAATCGTTGGCAGCGCTTAGATGGCCACGGCAAGCACGGTTTCAATGAGTATGAAAATGCCGGCCAAGGTGCGGCGATCTATTCGAACCCGTCGGCACAGGTAAATGTCCTGTCCCGGTCCGGCACCGACCCGACAGGGGAAAACGCCACAAGCTTCACCAACAATACAGTAAGCGACGGGTCTGGGACGCTGATCGACGGGAATGTCTATCTGGAAGATCTGATTGACGTCACCGGCAAGGGCAATAACCCCGAAGCGCTCGGAACTGGCGTGACGCGCGATGCGCCGCTGACCCGTGGCACGCTTGCGTCATCTCTGGTGGCCTCGGCCATTGCGGCAGCCACCGCTGGCGAGGCCGTGCTGACCCGGCTGGCCGGGGCTGGACCTGACGGCTGCGGACCTGTTCGAGCCCGATTTCCTGCTGGCGGACAGCCCCTTGGTCTCCCGCTCTGCGACCGAGATCATCCTGCAATTGGGCGGGGCGCGGTTGGTTATCGGTGGCACCGGGCTTAGCCTGCCAGATGATCTTTTGACACCTACGCGTGAAGACCTTCTTGCCGCCGCGCAGGGAACGGTAACATCGCTGGCGCTGACCAACGCGGATGGAACCGAGGTTCAGGCAACCCTCACAGGGTTGGAACAGGATCTGGGCGAACTGGTGGCAATCGCAACCGAAGTTTACGATCCTGCGGTGCCATCAACAATCGAAGTCATCACCGGTGCGCCGGTTCCAACGGTAGAAAGCGAAACGCCACTCGACCTTCCCGGCTCAGAGGTGGATTTGACCGGCACGCCCGGCCCCGATGTTCTGATCGGCACGGCGGGTGATGACACGATATTGGGCTTTGCTGACGCCGACCGGCTGGTGGGCAATGATGGCAATGACAGCATCGACGGCGGCACCGGGCCGGATACGCTGAACGGCGGCCCGGGAAATGACACCATCATCGGCGGACCCGGAGACGACGATCTGCGTGATCAGATTTTCGGTGGTGAAGGCGACGACAGCATCGACGCAGGCGCGGGCAACGACCAGGTGTTTGGCCAGGCGGGCAACGACACCATCGCCGGCGGCGCGGGCGTCGATGACCTGCAGGGCCAGGACGGGGATGACGTGATCACCGGGTCGGCGTTTTCCGATCTGGTGTTTGGCGGCGCGGGCAATGATTTTGTCAACGGCGGCTTTGGCCATGACCGCATCAACGGTGGGTCGGGGGCGGACAAATTCTTTCACGTCGGGATCGCCGATCACGGGTCCGACTGGGTGCAGGATTATGTCGGCGCGGATGGCGATGTGCTGCTGTGGGGTGGCGGACCAGCAACGGCCAGCGATTTTCAGGTCAACCTGGCCCATACCGCCAACGCCGCCGGGGAACGGTCAGGCGATGACGCAGTGCGGGAGGCCTTTGTCATCTATAAACCAACCGAACAGATCATCTGGGCGCTGGTCGATGGCGGCGGCCAAAGCGCGATCAACATCCAGATCCGCGGCGATACCTTCGATCTGCTGGCCTAGGAAGCTGAAACCAGGACGCTCAGGCGGGAGCCGGGCAAGGGTCTTTTGTTCCTGACAGAAAGACCTATGGACGCCTGTCATCGCGGGGTGCGACACGGCGAACCATCTTGAACCTGCTGAAGCCACATGCGACCAGATCGCGCAAATGATAGAGCGACCAGCCCCAGCCATACGTGTTTTGCAGCACTTGCGCACTCGCTGCCCGGCAGGCGTCATTGCTGCCGAAAGGCGAGATTCCGGCAACAGGGTGCGCGTCTGGCCCTGGGATCCAATTCACCTGACCAATGTGTAAGCGGAGCGAGCGTACTTTGATGGAGAAGTTCCAAAGCGTGTCTTGAATGCGCGCGTGAAATTTCCTGGCTCTCGATACCCCAAGGCATCAGCCACTCCGGCTATGGAGCTTCCTTTCAGACGTAAAAGTTCACAGGCACGATCCATTTTTGCGGCATTCAAAAGCTCGCGAAAATGCGTTCCATATGTCGAAAGCTGGCGTTGAACGCTGCGAGGCCCAATACCCATTGCCTGCGACACGCGTTCGAGTGACGCGTTGCGGTCGGCAATCTGCATGTCCACGACAACCCGAATTGACTGAAGCATGTTCGCTGGCGGTGTTTGGCGTTCCCGGATGATATCGCTTCGCGTCGTCGGCATTGCGAGTCCAGGTTTCAGTGCCGGTGCCGCGAGAACAGATTTTGGGAAAACCAGTCGTAACTTGGGGCGGTCGAACAAAGTCGGGCAACCAAATGTTTCTTCGGCCTGTCCACTCCCGCGTTCTTTTGGAAAATCAAACTCGATTCTTGAGGGAGACCAGTTTTGCCCGAGATATGATTGCGGGATGCTCAGCATGGCGGCAACGGCACTGTATGCCATATCAGGGTAGCTAACATGGTTTTTTAAGCCGAATTTATACGCGTAGGATACCGTGTTACCTTGCTGGACGAACTCGACGCGGTCTGTGTTTGAATGCAACCTCATTTCGCGTTGCGCCCGCAAGAGGGCCGCTCCCAAATCGGGGGCAGCAAGTACGAAGCTGCCCCAAGCGCCATAATCCTTTACGGTTAGATATGGCGAGAATAATAAACCAAGATAGTCTTCGCCCAATGCGCGACCAATTCCCGTCACGAATTCGCACAGCGCGTTCTCTGGGATATAGCCCAATCTTTCTCTGATCAGACTTTCAGCCAATCCAGAGTCAGACAACAGACAAAGGGTTTTTCGTTCGCCCAATTCAGAGATAGCAAAATCGGGCATTGCTCCCAGTGCTTTTGCGGTAATCATTGCAGGCGGTTTGGACAGCGCGAAACTCCTTTTTTCCAGTCTGTCGTGAAATGATATTTCTGACAACCATCTTTATGCAATAATCCAATCTGCTTTTAGGGTTCCCAAATTTCGACGGAGATTGCCATGTCATCTATCAAATTCCTGCCCACCTTCGCACTCGCCACGGGACTGTTGTTCTCAGGCTATGTTGCTCAGGCGCAGACCTTTAATGACACGGGCGATATTCTGGCGCGGTCGGCTGAAGTCGAAGATATTGAATATCAAATCATGGTTCAGCGCGCGACGCAGACGGCGCTTTGGGGTATGCCTGCGGCTGGGATGATCGACTTTCTCAAAGGCATCCGCCGGGATCTTGGCGGTGACTACAACGATGTTATCTATTTGAATAAGCCCTTTGATTCCAAACACGGTTTTCTAACGGCCAATGACGTGACGGCCTATGCCTGGGCCTCGATGACTTCGGAACCGGGGCCGTTGGTGATCGAAGTTCCGGCAGCCACAGACACTGTCAGTTATTTTGGTACCATCGTGAATGCATGGGATCAGCCCATTGCTGATGTCGGGCCAGACGGTTTTGACAAGGGCGAAGGTGGCAAATACCTGATGATCCCTCCCGGTTATGACGGCGACATGTCGATCGAGGATATGAAATCCGCCGGGTATCTCCCTTTTGAAACCGACACCTACGAGTACGGCTTTTCGTTCCGTCCACGTCTTTACAACGGGGCCACCGATCTGGACGCCGCCGACTATGCGCAGACCATCAAGATCTATTACCTGTCCGAGGCCGACAACCCGCCCCCCAACACCTATCACGAGGCGTCAGAAGTCCCATACGACTCGCTGCCCTATTACAATCACACCTATTTTCAGGATTTGAACGACTACGTTCAGAACAACCCGATCCGTCCACAGGACAAGATCATGGTGAATTTCCTCAAGGATCTCGGGATCGAAAAGGGAAAACCGTTTGAACCGACCGAGCGTCAGGTGAAGGCCATGAACGAAGGGCTGGTTCTGGCCTATGCCGCCATGCAGCGCTATTTTGTCGAGCCGGGCCTTTCCACCGTTCCCTTGTGGAAGGACAAGGACGGCACCCTTAAAACCCAGTGGCTCGTCTGGGACTTTGCCGAAGGTCAGGCCGAAGCCGGTTTCCCTTATGAAACCGACACCGAAGTTTTGGTCGATGATCGCGCGGGCGGCAGCTATTTCTGGATCACTTACCTGCCCAAGAATTTGGGCGGCGGCACCTTTTATCTGACCGGACTGCGCGACAGCAATAGCGACATGTATGACCACAACGCCACCTACAAGCTGAACGTCCCCGCCGACACGCCTGCGCGGGATTTCTGGTCAGTGATCGTTTATTCGATGGAGACCAAAAGCTTCATCCGCAACGTCGATCCGGTTGGCCTGTCGTCACGCGATGCCGATACGATGCAGTCCAACGACGATGGATCATATGACATCTATTTTGGCCCAAAGGCACCGGAAGGGCACGAAAGCAACTGGATCCCCACCCCTGAAAGCTACTTCCTGTTGTTCCGCCTTTATGGGCCAGAAGAAGGTTGGCTGCAAAGCGGCTGGGTTCTGCCGGATCTAGAAAAAATCACTCAGTAATTTGGCGTTCCAAATGACAAAGACTCGTGGCCCTGAACGGGGCCGCGGAATGCGGGCCACAAAGTGGGGCAAACATTTGTTCACGACAAGGGAGAGATTCACCATGAAAACACGCTTTAAGCTCAAGGCCTGTACGGCTGCCTTGGCGTTGACCGTTGGATTGGCCGCCAGCACGGGACATGCGCAAACCGTGCGCAAACCCGGAACAGACATCCGTGCCCAAGCCATTGGGGAACTGACGGACGAACGCGTCCGCGAAGTTCTGGTCGAAGAGGGCCGCGTTTCCATGAGCGGCGGCTTTTTCGAAACCGACAGCGCCGATTTGGGCGGCACTTCAAATCAGGTGCTGTTCAAATTGGCAAGTGCTATGGGGCTGCATCCGAACATGAGATTGGCCATTGTTGGTCACACCGACAGCGTTGGCGATTTCAACTATAACGTCAGCCTATCCCATCGTCGCGCTGCGGCGGTGCGAAATGCTCTGATGGGTGAGCCCTACAATGTTGCGCCCGAACGTCTCGTTGCCATGGGGGCGGGTTCCATCAGCCCGGTCGCTTCGAACAAGAGCGATGAGGGTCGCGCCCTGAACCGTCGCGTCGAATTTGTCCTGCTGGATGAAACTGTAGAGGCGCTACCACAAGAAGAGATCGTCATGCCCGCGCAGTCGACTGCGGAATATGCGGCGGCTGTCCCGGAAAATGTTCTGACGCCCGATCTTGTCCGCACCAGAACTCTGGGTGATTTGCGGTTCTTTGACGGGATGCCTTTGCCAGAGACCGTGCAAACGACTTTTGACAATCTGGATCTGATGCGGGCCACCTCCGCGTTTCTTGATGGGATGAAGATCGCATCGCTTCGTGGCATGTTCCAGGGATACGAGGATGTAGGCGCTGCGCCGAATGACATTGTCATCACCGAGACCCTGATGAACGCAAGGTCGATCTGGCTGACGCCGAATACGACAACGATCTATATCGGATCCAACGTCGATATCGCGGACGGCCCGGTCGTCATCGAAGTGCCTGCCGGACTGCTGGGGCTGCTGGATGACGCGGCATTTGAATATGTTGCAGATATCGGTGCGCTGGGTGCGGACAAGGGCAAAGGCGGCAAGTATCTGCTGCTTCATCACGATGATGAAACGCCCGTGCCCGAAGGGTATTTCGAGCTGCGCACAAAAACCAATGAACACTGGCTGTTGTTGCGTCGTTCGCCGGATGCCGACGGTAGCACCGCCGGTCCCGTGGCGAAAATCAAGGCGGGTCTGAACGTCTATTCGCTGTCCGAGGCCGCCAATCCCCCGGCCGAGAAATTCATCAATGTCTCAGATGTTCAATACAACACGGTTCACGCCAACAACGAAGATTTCTTTCACGAAATCAAAGTTGCCTTGGACAACAATCCGATTGGCGCATTCAACCCCGAGATTGTCGGGACTTTCGCCTCTATCGGTCTGAAAAAAGGGGTACCGTTTGAGCCCGATGCCCGGATGCGGGACATCATGGTCGAGGCTGCGTCAATCGCCAATGCTACTGCGCGTTCGATTACATATGCGGCGCGTGATCCTGGTGTCTATTTCTATGAAGATCGCAAGTGGAACTCGCCTTTCCAGCGGCAAAGCTATTTGTTCGAGGAAGATGGCGCTCGAATTCTGGATGACCGGACCTACTTCTTTTACATGGCGACGGGTATTACGCCTGCCATGACCTCACCACCTGTCGGATCCGGTTCGGTCTATGCGATGACTGCGCGGGATGTGAATGGCGACTACCTGGATGGGTCCAAGACATACAGCGTAACGCTTCCTGGCCCAGTTCCTGCCAACAACTTCTGGTCCTTCATGCTTTACAGCGGCCAAACCCGATCAATCCTTGAAACCGATCAGAAATCCGGCGGAATCGATTCCAACCGCGAAGGGATAAAAGCGAATGACGACGGCAGCTATACCGTCTACTTCGGCCCCAAAGCTCCGGAAGGTCGGGAAAACAACTGGGCCCAAACCGCACCGGGTCGAAGCTTTAATGCGATGATGCGTCTCTATGGACCGCTCGAACCCTGGTTTGACAAAAGCTGGAAGCCCGGAGATTTTATTCCGGTCGAGTAGAACTCTCAAAGGCGGGCAACCGGAACAGTGAGCTGTCTGGTTGCCCGCATTCCCAAGACTGGGGACAGCATAATCTTTGGTTGTTCAAACCCATGTCGTATAAACGCCATGGGTTTTTGTTGGCCGGCCCAATTTCAAGAGCGCGTTAATTCAAAAAACCGAGACAGGAATTCGTCCTTGGACTGACTCGCAGACCAGGCCTGAATACGCTCAGGCCGCTTTGTGCTCGGGGCACCTTCGGGCCAAGGCGCAGGTTCGGGCACCATCAGCGACGCCTTTTCGTCAACAAGCAATTGCACATCAGCACGTTTCAATTCAGGGCATTTCAGGTCGTTGGCATCAATGCCAAAGGCTTCGGCAATGACCCGCTCCATCCTGTCCTCAAAAATTTTGAATTCAGCCAAGTGCTTTTTGAGCGGAGACGGGACATCACCCAGGTAGGCTTCAGCCGCATCGTGCAACAATCCCGCAAGAGCGAGCTCCGGCTGTATTTCATAAGAAACGTGAACCGAATGTTCAGCAACCGAGTAGAACTAGGTACCGTGGCCATTGAACCGACATAACATCGAAAGAGCATGTGCAATATCTTCGATATCAATCATCCAAACTTCAGGTTGAACGACACTGACCTGCTTGCCGCTCACGGACTGTATCCATCCCATTTTCATTTTCTCTTTTCTGATTTGGACTGGTTATCAAACAGAGCCAATTCAAACGCAATGTCGCTCTTGTATTGAAGGTACCCACCGCCTTCTATGCATTACTTGTACCTATTCCCCGGCACCTTGGCTGCCCCCTCAGAAAAAGGAAGGGGGGCGGCGGATAGAATGGGTCACCAGAGCACGGCCAAGACCCTGAGGGCGGCCACATTCCCGTCCATCACCAATGATCTGATCTAGCAGGTGCCAGCACTCCGCCAATCCACTCAGAAGGCCCGAAAATAACTGGGTCACTTTCCGGTCAACTGGATCGCTTAGCTGTTTAGATCATTCAGGAAAGGCCGATGGCTGGGGTGGTAGGAAACCTTGCCTCCCATTGATTACTATCGGTTTTTCTGAGTGAGGGGTCGATCTGGGGCGGTTGCTGGGGCAGAACGGAGCCCTAGCGGAGTGAGGCCTGGGGCATTTTGGCTGGACCGAGGGCGATTGGCTGTGGAGGCGTGATAACGCTAGCCGTTGCCTTCGATATCTGGTTCGGTTTTCCCTTCCTCGCCGTCTTTTCGCCTCAATGGATTTAAGCTTGCTATTCGCGACGGAGCGCGGCCAATCACACCGCCAACCGCCGCAGCTGCTGAACCAATGGCGTTACCCACCGGTGCGACGGATCTAGATACGGAAAACTTTCCTTCATCAGCAAAAACCTTTGCGATCCGTTCCAAGGCCATTTCTTCGCGTTCATCCAGGATGCCATCCGCTTCAGCCACAGTTTGCAGGAAGGTCATAATGTCCGAATACATATGCTCAAAACTGCAATCCGGGTTATCTCGAGTGAAAGCGCCAAGCGTTTGCGCCGTGGCTTTGATGTTGTATTCTTCTAGTCGAAGTTTCACGAACTCGAACCCACGCTCGGCGAATTGATCCGAATAGCCCCACTCTTCAACGAAATAGCGCCTAATGGCTGCTTCTTCTGCTTCTTCGACTTTTCCGTCAACTTGGGCAACCTTCATCGCGAGAGGGGCCAATAAGTCGAAAATTCCTAACCCCAAGACGTCCAGCGGTGTGTTGATGAATGTGGGAATTACGGTCGTCTTGCTGTTGTTAGACTTCAGATAACGGGTAATTCCGAGCCACGCGCCACCAGATATAACGCTAGCCGCAGCGATCCAACCGACCGGAGTGGCCGCAGTCGCAGTGCCGATTCCCATAGCAGCGAGCAAACTTGGAGCGGCAAAGAACTTCTGAGCGATCATCGCAGAGCTAGCAACTTGAGCCCCTGTCGCCGCAACGCCAGCAACGTCCCAAGCTTCAAATAGCGCCTTTTTCACTCGTACGGACGTATAGGCGTTCTCACCAATGCCCAGCTTAGCCTTGAACCGCAGATCGTCGTGAACGACGTCATCGACACCGTCAAACCAACCGTGCTCCATTAGCTAACCCCTGATTTGAGTGCGTCAAACTCAACCAACGATGCCATTACCCGCCGCTCGAGTGCTTTGTCTGAAATATCCATGACTGCTCCTGCGGACATCCCGAACAGAATTAGGATGGGAGTAACGACCGGACCAAGAACCCATCCAATCACTGGAATTGAACTAATAAGCGTCCCTGCTATCGCTCCGAACACCACACCAAAGGTTGTGTTTGGATAAGACTTTATAACAGTAAGAACAGTCTCAAGTATCTTTTGGCCGATCTTGACCACTGTCTCCCCGACGCGGATTACCTTCGTTGCGATTTGGAACAGAAGCGCCTTTACATCAGCCGACACATCCAAATTGTCGATTTTTGCCTTCAACTCACCAGTCGACAAATCCAATGTTGCCATTGATTGGAGTTCTTCGGCTGAAACATCAGATATTTCCTGAGTGACCGCCTCTCCAGTATCGTCCGCTATCCCGCTAACCTTCATTGCAAACCTCTAAGCTCAACTACGTAACCAGCTATAATATCAGTGTTTTCCCTTCCATTCTCGCCGCGTAAATTCGAAGCGGCAAGAAAAAAATGTCATTGTGATCCCCCGGCAACCCGCTAAGGGCCGCCGAGGGAAAGTCATCAGGGTGGTCTTCGGTTAACGACATAGTCCGCCAACCACTGCCAGTAGGCGTCAGCGTCACGAAACCCTTGAGCTCTTGCTGCAAGGTTCTCAGCCGCCCTACGAGAAAGACCGCCATCGTATTCAGCGATAGCGGCCCTCTCTTCGAACGCATCAATGTCAGGTATCGTCATGAGGCAACCGTCCCTGTCGGGAGACGTATCTGATCGACGATGCCACGCTTTTGCTCATCGCTGATGCCAGCACTGTAGATGCCATAGGTCAGCCCATTTTCAGATCGGGCCGATTGGTGCCCGACGAGGCTGGCCGTGAAGTGTTCGGGTACGCCGGTGCGTTCGCACTGTGTAACGAACCACTTCCGGGTCGAGTGAAAGACTAGCCCTGGGCGTTCCAGCCGCAATCGCCGACGCAATGCCGCAAACCCCTTGGTCACATGATTCACGGTCAACTCAGGGAACAGCGGCCCCACCGACGGCAAGTGGCGGAACACCTCATCAAGTCGAGAATGCACGGGAACTAACCGCTCTGCAGCATCAGTCTTTAGCAGGCGCAGTTCGTTGGGGCGAACATGGACGAAACACCCAAGATTCCCCTTTGCCACCAGATCTTCCCGAAGCAACCCGACCGCTTCCCCAGCTCGCATTCCTGATAGCAGACAGGTCAGCAGTACGGGGTGTAACGGGTCCCGCGTTGTCAGCAATCGCGCCACTTCGTCATCGGTCGGTACGGCATAGGGTCGGGGCCTGACCTTCTGATCGAACAGAACCGAGTTGAAGGGGTTGGCCTCTATGACCCCCTCATAGACGCAGGACTCGAGCCAGTGGTTGACCTGAGACCAGATGCGCCGCTGTGTCCGGGCGGTGATCTTGATCGTCGCGAGTTCAGAATAGGCGACCAGTTGATCCAGGGTCAGACCCCGGGTTCTGTCCGACTTGCCGATCATGGGTGACAACCGGGCAATCAACCCAAGGAATTCCCGACCATCAGACCGGGTCAGACTGCATACCGACCGGTCGCCGTATTTTGAGGCGAACAGACCCACCGAATACCGCACCGATTTGAACCCACCGGGCCGTAACTCGTTGCTGCGTCGGTTAAGATATACTCTGCTCTGGTCACGAACCGAAACCTTCTCTCGCGCCACCAATGGGTTGAACTCGGGGCGTTCCAGAACAGTACCGGAGTGCTCCAGAGTGGCCCGCAGGTGATCAAGGGCGGTCGTCGGATTCTCCAACCATCCATGGGTGTTACGGGTGCTCTGGGGGTCACTCAGGGCCAGTTCAGCGCCAGCTCGGACTTCCACGACGAGCGTTTCATAGCGAGCGTTCACTTCAGCTGCCCTGACGCGGGCCGTCGAGGCGTCGCCGGTCTTCAGCGACTGTTTCAGGGCCTGCTGACCCAGTGCAACCGCCACGTCCTTTGGCCAGTTGCGTCGATACAGCCACGTATGGCCCTTCAAGTACGCATAACGTATCTGAGCAGACATGCGTCTCCTCCTTTTCTGATTTTTGGGGGGGTTAGGTTGCCCGGGAGTGGACCCTGAGAATAAGATCGATATCCGGCTCACCGTATTCGCCTTCAAAAGGTCCGGTGATCGAATATCCGCCGACGCAATCGTCATAGACCTCTGAAACCCGGAAAAGGTGCTCTGGCCAGTCTTCAGATGCGCGGATGACTACGATGTCGTCAGGCTGCAGGTCAGTCATCGGCACTCTTCCACGCATAGGCGACCGCAATGACGGTCAGGGTAGCGACTGCGGGATGTGAGCGAGAGGCCACCCAGAGCAGGGTTGTCAGGACCGCCTTAGGTGGTGGGTTCGCCAGTAGCTCTCGGATCAGAGAGTCAAGTGATTTCAGATTAGTCATAATTCAAGCTCCTGTAATTGCTTCTATTTTAGATGCATCAAGAGTCTCGGTTTTTTGGATGATGCCTCAATCACAGATTGACTGCCTGCGACCTTGGAGTTAGCGTCCCGTTACTGGCGTAGTAGCCGAGGCGACGTGGGCGCAGTACCGGATGTTCATGGCATCGATGGCGCGTCAGTTGGATAACGACTGGCGTGACGGTGGGGTAGCAAAACACCTACCGGAATCCCTGACTCTTAGCCCACGTCGCCGATCAATTTGGAAAATTTATGCAGAACGCAATTAAGCAAGAAATCAAACGGTTATCGAAGAAAGCCTTTGCAAAGCGAGATCGTGAGGCAAAAAAAGAGGAAAAATACCGACAGTAGTTTAAAAAGCGAACCGGCGTCCCAGCAGGTATCCCAAAGCCAAAAACTGCACTAGTAAAGCCCAAGCATTTTGATCCTAAGTACTGTTCCCGTAACGCAAACTTTCTATCGAAGACGCTTTGGCACAAGGTTTTGGAAAAAACCTACGAGCCGGAGCCTGCTATTAACTACCAGATACCAAAGCCGGATGGCAGCAAGAGAAGTATTATGGCCTTCTCAATCCCAGATGCTGCACTGGCTAACGTAGTTCTCAAACGAACCAGAGATCGCAATACAAAGCGGCTATCTCCTTCTTCTTATGCCTATCACCCCGACAAGAACGTGTTCGATGCAGTCTTGGCACTTCAGGAATATGATCACGACGGTAAGCTTTTTGCGGTGCAAATCGATTTCGAAAAATACTTTGATAATATCCCGTCATGGTACCTCGATGCCAAGATTAACGATGCAAAGAAAATCAGCCTGACACCACATGAGCGCTATGTCTTTGACAGGTTTATGCATCACAGATCGGCTGAGCCGAAAGCCTATAACGCTGGTAAGTTTGCAAGGCGATATAAGGGGACGCCTCAGGGGTCTTCAGTCTCGCTTCTGCTCGCTAACCTAGCTAACCATGATTTAGATGTGAAACTGGCGTCAACTGCTGGCAAGTTTGTCCGATTTGCGGACGATGTGGTGGCACTTTGCAGCAGCTACGATCAAGCTCAACGGATAGAAGAGTGCTTTGTTGGACATTGTAGAGCCAGTGGCTTGGTTTTAAATGGCGAGAAATCCCCTGGAATAGCAATAATTTCGGATGAGACCCAGGAGTTGAGGACCTATCCACATGTTGACTACCTCGGCTACAGAATAAGTGATGCTGGGCTGTCAATGCCTGAAAAAACCATAAGCCGGATGAAAACGCGCGCCTCTAGGCTGATCAACCTGTACCTTATCCAGTATCTCAACGTCGGCTACAACAAATCGCGAGCGAGTATCCATCCTAAGCAATACGACTGGGATCTTCTGGGGTTGATATATGAATTGCGCCGATCATTGTACGGCGGGTTGTCGGAGGCAGATCTACATGGGTTTATTTTTGACGGAAAAAAGTTGCCTAAAATGAAGGGGTTGATGGGGTTCTACTGCCTCCTAGACGACCCTGAGGCACTAAGAGAGCTGGACGGTTGGCTGTTAAGCACAGTCCGCAGGGCGATGAAAAAACGGCAGCAGATTCTTCAAAGAAGCTACGGTGCAAAATGCCCACTTCCAACCAATAGAGAATTAGCCCTTGGTGAGTGGATCGACCCAACTGCATGGCGAGGAGGTGATAGTCCCGAAACCCGCATGCCTAGTTTTATTCGGGGATGGCGGGCAGCAAGAAAGCACTTCTATACGTTCGGGCTGGAGCAAGTACAGGCACCTAGTTATGGGGCCTACACGGACGTGGCTGATCTATTTGATTATTGAACTGCTCATCCAACCTGGGCCAGCAGTCTCAGACATAGTTGACGGTTCGCCGGTGAGCCTCGATAGTTGCCCCATGCGTAAGATCTATGTCCCGACTGCAGGCCCTGAAGACTGGCGAGCCATGCTGGCTGACCCTGTTAAGCAATGGAGGCAGGGGTTCTCAGCAGTCTCAGCGGCGCAATCCTGGGAGGCGGCTGATGGCCTGCCGACCGAAGTGGCCCAGATACTCGGGCCTGATGCTGAACTGCTGCTGGCGATCCCGGAACACAAAGTACCGCTGCCGGGAGGATCGCGAGCGTCCCAGTGCGACGTCTTCGCTCTGGTATCGACAGCAACCGGGATCTGCGCCGTCTCGGTGGAGGCCAAAGTCAACGAGCCGTTCGGTCCGACAGTCGGAGAGTGGTTGCGCGACCCTAGTGAAGGCAAGGTGACGAGGTTGACGGCTATCTGTGAAATGCTGGGCGTGGCCTTCCCACCACCAGATGACCTGCGCTACCAGCTATTCCACCGTGCTGCAGCAGCCATCGTCGAGGCGTCCAGGTTCCAGACGTCTTCAGCGGCGATGATCGTGCAGTCGTTTTCTCCGGAGCACCGCTGGTATGACGATTTTTCGGTCTTCTGCGATTACTGCGGTGTTAACGCGGAACGAGGAGTGCCTCTGACGGTCGAACTGCCCGATGGTCGTCGACTGACGCTGGGTTGGGCCACCGGGTCTCCCCTGGACTAACTCCAACAGCCCCAGACGCTCCAAACTGCCCGTCTCTTTGCTCGGCAACTGCCCCAGGCCTCACTCCGCTAGGGCTCCGTTCTGCCCCAGCAACCGCCCCAGATCGACCCCTCACTCAGAAAAACCGATAGTAATCAATGGGAGGCAAGGTTTCCTACCACCCCAGCCATCGGCCTTTTCCTGAATGATCTAAACACCTAAGCGATCTGGTTGACCGGAAAGTGCCCCAGTTTCTGCCCCAGTTGGGTTGCACGCTGACTGGTAGCTGATGGGGCTAATATCGCATGCGACGGGTGCTGCCAGGTCGCTAGCCGGGCGCTAACGTCTTCAAAGGCTGATCCGGGAGGGATGTACTTGGATGGGTCTATTTCCGGGGCCTAGGACTGACCCTCGATCCTATCGTTATCCTTTCTACCCGAACCCCCTTCCTTCTTCTGAGGGGTCAGCTAAGGTGCTGGGGAATAGGTATAAGTAATGAATAGAAGACGTAGGGAGAGACCCCAGGTTCTTCCTTCCTAACCTAGAAGAAAGGTGACCTATGGGAGACATCGAGAACCCCTGGCACTCCCGCCCCATCGACGTCCACCGCTGGTCAGACCATCCCGAGGTTGCGGGCCTGTGTGATCGGATCTGGGACGGGTACCTGCCGAGTGATCAAACATCGGGGCCGAAGCCGAAGACCGCCTTCCGCCACCAGTTACGGGTTCTGGTCCTGGATCTCTATGTGGCTTGGCTGGAAGACCCGGAGCTCTGCATCGGCGTCTCAATGTCATCGAACTACTGGGACACGACTTCCCGCTATAACGCTCTTCACATCTCCAAGAAGATCATCCCGATCATCCACGCCCTTGATCATGCTGGGCTGCTTGACTTGGCCAAGGGAAGCTTCTCAGGTCCTTTTGTTCGGGGAAACAGAACAACGAGGATCCGGGCCTCTGAAGTGTTGCGGGGATGGTTCGCGGAGGTGACGTTCCAGCGTGATGACATCGGGCGGGCCACTGGTGAAGAACTGATAATTCTCCGGGACACCGAAGAAGGGCTGGTTGAGTATGACGATACCGACCAGACAATTAGAATGCGGGAAGAATTGCGCCGCTATAATGAGGTCATTGCCCATGCTTTCATAGATATACCTGTTCTGGACGCACCCAGAGTCGATGACGTAGCGATTGACAGGTATCATGAGCGAACCCGCCGGATCTTCAGTCGGTCAGACTGGGGAATGAATGGCCGGTTCTATGGCGGTTGGTGGCAAAGTCTGAACAGCGACTGGAGATCCAGGATATTCATCAACGATACCCCCGTGGTTGAGGTGGATTTCCGTGGTCTGCATGTCTCGCTGCTGAGCCTTGAGGCTGGAGTGGAACTGGATGGTGACCCCTATGAAGTCTCTGAGCGGCTTTTGGGTGGCGTCCCGACACAACTGCAACGCTCTCTGATCAAGAAGCTGGTGCTAACAGCTATCAACGCAGGGTCAAAGGACTCTGCATTCAAGAGCCTTCGCGATGGTTTCCCGACCGGTCATGCAGGCAAAACCCTGACCAATGAACAGCTTGAGAGGCTGCTTGCGGCGTTCCTGGAGCGATCACCCCATCTAGAAGACCAACTGTTCAAGGACCAAGGTATCCGACTGATGAACCTAGATGGTCAGATCTCAGAGTGGGTACATCGCCATTTCTCGGATCAGGGTGTTCCAGTTCTGTCGGTCCATGACAGCTATCTGATCGACTATACACGGGTCGGTGAGCTGAAGCGGGTCATGGCTTTCGCGTCTGAAAGGGTGTGTGGGGCGGCATTGCCAACATCAAACGAGTTCTTTGGCCTGGATGAGGTGGACCCGACCGCTGAACACGTCCAGGACTATGTGACGTGGAGGCAGACGCCCCGGTCGGAGGGCTATCTGCAGCGGCTGGCTGAGCATGAGCGGCGGATTGGAAGAGCTGTTGAGCCGTTTACACTCACCTAGCTTCCTTTTTGGGAACGAAGGCATCCATAGCGTTTATCAATACGCAAATAGCTTGCTCGAAATTGTCGTGCTGATCATCAACACCCCTCTTCCATTTGACGCCATGGAAAGCGTTGTTTCGAAGGCGGTAAACTACGAGAAGGAGACCGATTAGCTTTCCTTGGGGCGTGCTGATACTTCCGAGCAGAGCGCTTCGTATGCCCGCTACAGTCTCCTTGTTCGGCTGCATTTTTTGGCTGCCGCCGACCAAAGCGTTGAAGCGTTCGCCCTTGATTTTCCCTTCCTCGACGTACCTCTGCGTATAGTATGCGAAGGCCTCTTCGAACGCGGTAAAGTCATAGTCAGCAGGCACTTTCTCATTTACGAAGCTAGTGATGCTTTCTGGGCTTGCATTGTTATCAAGAGCTTGGAACTCAAAAATGCTCCATACTATTGAGAAGTACATCAGCGTGGCTTTGATTTGCGGGTTCAGATCACGATATCCGTACTGCCTATCTCCAAGCCAGTTATCCAAAACCGTTGCAGCTTTTTTGGTATCTCTGAAATTTGGTCGCTCGATCATTGCAAATTTTTCACCCTTTCCAATCCCGATGTTTGATCACTCGGCAGGTACCCGTCCCAGATCCGATCACACAGGCCCGCAACCTCGGGATGGTCTGACCAGCGGTGGACGTCGATGGGGCGGGAGTGCCAGGGGTTCTCGATGTCTCCCATAGGTCACCTTTCTTCTAGGTTAGGAAGGAAGAACCTGGGGTCTCTCCCTACGCCTTCTATTCATTACTTATACCTATTCCCCAGCACCTTAGCTGACACCTCAGAAGAAGGAAGGGGGTTCGGGTAGAAAGGATAACGATAGGATCGAGGGTCAGTCCTAGGCCCCGGAAATAGACCCATCCAAGTACATCCCTCCCGGATCAGCCTTTGAAGACGTTAGCGCCCGGCTAGCGACCTGGCAGCACCCGTCGCATGCGATATTAGCCCCATCAGCTACCAGTCAGCGTGCAACCCAACTGGGGCAGAAACTGGGGCACTTTCCGGTCAACCAGATCGCTTAGGTGTTTAGATCATTCAGGAAAAGGCCGATGGCTGGGGTGGTAGGATTCGAACCTACGATCTTCAGTACCAAAAACTGTTGCCTTACCACTTGGCCACACCCCATCGGTGAGCGCGTATTTAGGCCGCCTTTTGGGGCGACGCAAGGGGGATTTTCAAAAAGAACACAACTTTTTTCCTCCCCCTTACACCACTTGGGAGTCAGCCGGTTCCACCGACCTTGAGCAGTACGCCACCGGCCCGATTTCCTGCCTCGAGCGTTTCATGGGCCTGCACAAAATCATCCCTGTCATAGATCACTGAAATTTCCGATCGCAACGCCCCGGACAGCAGCGCCTCGTTCAAAACCGCGATCGCGGCGGCGCGCTGTGCCTGTGGCAGCAGGTAGATCAGAATAACATCCAGCGTCACTGCCTTGAACAGCAATGGATAGAACGGCAGCGTCGGCGTCATATTCAGAGCCGAGCCATAGGCGGCAATTGTTCCATTTTCCACAATGACTTGGGTATCAACATCAATATTGGCACCCAGCTCGACTTCGACGATCAGATCGACAGGGCGACCGTCGTTGGCGGCCAAAATCTGGTCCCCCAGATCAGCTGCTGCGTATTCCAGAACCACATCCGCTCCAGAGGTCCTGGCCCGGTCCCGGCTTTTGGAGCTGCAGGTGGCGATCACCTTTGCGCCGCCCCATTTGGCCAATTGCGCCGCCAGATGGCCAACGGATCCGGCCGCGCCCTGCACCAGGACGGTTTTGCCGGCAACCGGTCCTGCACAGAATACGGCGTGCGCGGCGGTCAGCCCTGGAATGCCCAGGGTCGCACCAGTTTCCAGGCTCACATCCGCGGGCAATGCAACGGCCTGTTCGGACGGCAGGGTGATCTGTTCTGCTGCCGTGCCCATCGGGCGTTTCCACTGGCCGTTCCAGATCCAGACCCGTTCACCGATCCTGCCTGGCGACACCCCGTCGCCCACCGCAGAAATCACACCGGATCCGTCGCTGTGGGGGATGATATAAGGCCAAGGCAGGTCGCTGACGCCGACACGGGTTCCGGCACGGGCCTTGAAATCGGACGGGTTGGCCCCGGAATAGACCAGATCGACGGTGACCTCACCCGAGGCTGGTGCCGGACAGCCGATCTCTTCGATCTGCAACACATCGGCCGCAGATCCGAGCCTGCGATACGTGATGGCTTTCATGGGGGCTGATCCTTTCGTGTCGTGGCGTTCCAATGGCGCGCTGCCGCAGAATTGTTACGCTTGGATAGAAACGGGAGGAGAGAGACAAATGCAAGTGCTGCGCACGCCCGACGATCGGTTCCAGGGGCTCAAGGATTATGATTTCGCCTCCAATTACCTTACGTTATCCGGCCCCGATGCGATCCGCATGCATTATCTGGACGAAGGTCCCGCCAGCGAAGGCCCGGTGTTGTGCCTGCATGGCGAACCGACATGGTCCTATCTGTATCGCCACATGATCCCGGTTTTCACAGCAGCAGGACATCGTGTGATCGCCCCGGATCTGGTGGGGTTCGGGAAGTCCGACAAACCTGTCGCACGGGCGGACTATAGCTATCAGACCCATGTGGATTGGCTGACGGACGCAGTTATCCAGCTGGACTTGCGCGAAATCACCCTGGTCTGTCAGGACTGGGGCGGGTTGATCGGGCTGCGGTTGTGGGCCGACATGCCGGATCGGGTTGCCCGTGTGGTGGTGGCCAATACGGCCCTTCCGACCGGAGACCACCCGATGAACGACGCCTTCAAAAGCTGGCGCGCCTATAGCCAGGCGGCCGAACCGTTCAATTCGGGGCGCATTGTCCATGGCGGAACGATCAACAAACTGACCGACGAGGAGATCGCCGCCTATAACGCCCCCTTCCCGGATGAAAGCCATTTGGCGGGCGCGCGACAGTTTCCGATGCTGGTGCCCGACAGTCCCGAGGATCCGGCAGCAGAACCGAATCGGCAGGCGTGGACAGTATTACACACGCTGGACACGCCGGTGCTGACCCTGTTCGGAGCAGAAGACAAGGTGATGGCCGGGGTGGATCGGGTGTTCCAAAAACTGCCGGGTGCCCACGGGCAACCCCATGCACTCCTGCCTGGAGCCGGGCATTTCCTACAGGAAGATGTGGGGCCGGAATTGGCCCGGCGCACCTGCGATTTCATCGCGAGCACGCCGGTGAGTTGAGCTGCGCCGCAGCTAGCGCATGGGATTGATCCCCGGCAGCGGAAAACTGTTGAGATGTCCCAGCCCCTGACGTTCGAACAGGGCCTGCACCAGGTCCGAGTCCAGCGAAAAATGCCCCTCGGCTGCTTCGGTCATGACGCTGGGCAAGCCGCCGCTGCGCAGCTGTCTGCTCAGCCAGCGCGCCACAACCGGCACTGCCGCGCTGGTACCGGATCGCCAGCGTTTGCCACCTGACCGGTTGCTGGCCGACGTCAGCCCCGGTTTGACAATGGACACATCCGACACCGCGCTGACCAGGGGGGCAATGTGGCCGATCCCGCCAGAGTAATCCGCCGCCGAACTGTATTTCGACAACCGGCGGTCGCGCGCCCGTGCCCCCGCCACCGTCAACGCCCGACGCGACCCGGCAAAGCCGCTGATCGTGCCGCTGCGTTTGATCGGTGAGACGTCGCCATCGGGCACTGTAGTCTCGCCCTGCCCCTTGGGGCGATGGCGGCGCAGGGCCTCATAGGCTGCGTCCTCCAAATAGGATTGCGGCTCGAATGGTTGAAACCCAAAATCCTGGTCATCGCGATGAATCCAGGCCCGAACCGTCTGTGGCGTGCTCCCCGAAATCCGCAGCCCCCAGGCCCCTGCAGGGGCTGGTGCCCTGTGTTTCGCCACCCCGGTCGCCGCGTCGCGAACCACGGTGGTATCGGTAGGTGCGAGGATCAGCAGGATCCGCCGCTGCCCGGTGCCAAAGCTGTCTTCGAACGCCAGCCGCCCGATCACATCACCGTCCCGTTGCAGGTCCCAGATGCCCGCATCGGCCGAAAACGCACTGCCATCAGGCAGTGTGATCGCCACCGTCGGGTCGGCCCCGTCCGGCACCCAGATCTCCAGCACGTTCGAGCTGCGATCCCCCGGCGGCAACCGCCACGACAGGTCGGTACCAACATCCAGTTGCCCACGGGCATGACGCTGGTCGTCATAGCTGTTGCCTGCCGGAATGATCGGAAACACCGGAGCGCCGCCTTCGGCCAAATGTGCCTCCACCGCAGCGTCCAGCTGGCTTTCGACATAATGGGTGCCGTCATGCGGGCCACCGGTTATGGAATAGGCAAATGTCACCACGACAGGGACACCGGGAAACTGGGTCCGGGCGTGGGCCAGCATCCGGCGCAATCCCTGAATGGCAAAAAAGCCCACCGTGGCCCCCACGGCGTCCCAATACACCATCGAGGGCAGTTGCACCGCCATGATACCGACCGCCGTCCCCTCCGGGTCGCCAGCGGCATAACCTGCCGCCAGATCGGCGATCTGGGTGCCATGGGCGGTGTTGCCCCAGGCCAGCGGCAGCCCCGGTGCCTGCGACGGTGCCTGACCAAAGCTGCGCAGCAGCGCGTCAAAATCATCGCCATGCGTGGTCAACTGTGCGTCAATCTCGGACTTTTGCCACATCCGGCCGAATGGGACCCGCCCGTCCTGCCACTCTGCGTCCATGATCCACGCGGCGTGAATGCGGCTGCTGGCCGGACCCGAGCGAAATCGTTCATGACCCAGCGAGATGGCATTGTCGATCACCAGAACCAGCACCTCGGGTTGTGCACCCGCCATCGGCAAATCGGGAGCTTGCGCCGCAACAGGTACCGGAAACTGGGCCTGCCCCAATGGGAGGGGGGCCGCCAACCGATAGGTCTGATCCGGGTCCAGCCCATGTTCGGCTGCTCCCAGAGTTGGGCCGCCTTCACGCAAGGCGAACCACCATTCCGGCGCAGCCGCGTGTTTCTGCTTGTGCATCAAGAAATCGAGACCGTCGCCGCACAGCCATTCAGCCAGCCGGTCGCGTATCTGCGGATGTCCTGCGGCCGAGCGTGGCACCGGCCGGGCCTGCCATGTCAGCGTTGTCACCGGATTTCTCCCAGCGCCTGTTCCCACAACCATTGCAGCGTCGGAGCCACGGCAATGTCATCCGCACCGGCAATTGCCGTCACCTCCAGCGCACCGTCAAACAGACTGTCGCCGCCCGAACTGAGCCGCCGCTGACCGGTTGCCGCATCAACCACCTGCCCCATGGTGAACTCTTGACCGCCAATCTCCTGCCCGTTCAGGGCCACATCATGCACGTCAATCTCACGCCCAGCGGCCCGCACCATCAGCTCGGCCAAAGTAAGCCCGATCGAAGCGCCGGCAATCGAATCCGCCGGGAAATGCACCCCTGCGATCACCCGGTTGTCGGAAATGCGCGCCGCTTGACGATACAGCATCACCCGGCGGCGGTCGTTGGCCGCCGTGTAGTGCGCCACGGTTTCCGCATCCGCCCCATCTGGTGCCACCCGTACACACAGCCGCCACAAAACACCTGCAACAATAAAGGCCTCGACCGCATGAGCCGCAGGAAAGCTGGGATGCCCCGGCGTCGGGATCATCGGTTGTACCGACACCGAATAGGCGTCCGGCCGCCGACAAGCCAATGCCCGTTTGATCCGCATCGAAACCGCTGCGGCAAATGTCTGGGCCAGCGAAATCAACTCCAGCGCAAAGGCATTGCGTTCCGGATGCAGCGACACGATTGCCCCGTAATAGGGTGTCGGAAAACCTAGCTGTGTGTGGATTTCCTCGAACCTGTCCAAACGCAGATCACCATAGCTGCGCACATGCGCCATCTGCGCCTGAAACACGTCTTCTCCAGGGCGGGAAATATGGATCAGTTTCTGTGCACTCAATCCGCTGCTGTCGCCGCCAATCGCAAACAGATCAACCGTGGCCGCATCGTGATCTTCTTCGACGATGACCCGCGATTGCAATTCATGCAGCCCCAAAAAGCTGCGCACCCAGGGTGCGTGTTCCTTGAGAACGCCAGGAGCGTTCGGCGCAAGATGGGTCACCGGCAGTTCCGGACCGCCCCACAGGCCGGCGATCCCGTCCTGAGCGCTGATGATCCCGGCCGAAAGCGGCCCGCCATACGCGGTCACCCCCCCGTAAACAGAGGCCCCGACATCCAGTCCGCTTGTCCCCGACGCGCCACCGGACGCCCCGCCCGAGGCCCCACCAGATGCCCCGCCGGATGCTCCACCAGATGCCCCGCCGGATGCTCCACCAGACGCCCCGCCGGATGCCCCGCCAGACGCTCCGCCCGATGCCCCGCCGGACGCACCACCTGAAATTCCGCTGATCGCCATCTCAATATTCCTCCCTTGGAACTTTGTTGTTTTATATGTGTTTTATTCCGGTACGCCCGCCGCTTGCAGGGCCTTGGCCCAATCCCGGCCGACCTGAAACGAGACCGCGGGATGTTCGCGCAGGTATTGGCCAACCGTGAACTGGGGCGTGATTTTCATCAGGTCATGCACCACCTTGCGCGCCTTGTCCCCCTGCCCTGACATCTCGAGCGCAATCGCCTTGGTCCGCAATGTAGAGGGATAGGCCTGGTTGACCTGCAATGACCGATCCGCCAGAAAAACCGCCTGGTCAAAATTATGCGCGGCCAGCTGTGCAGTGGCCGACAAGGCATCAAAATAATAGCCTTGCGGGTCCAGCGGTGACAGGCGCCGCGCTGCATCGGTCAGTTTCACGGCGTCCTGCGGAGCATCCTGAAAGGCCCGCATGGCCCCTTTGAGCAACAACGCAAGCGCCTCGTTCGGGTTGTCCTGAATCGCCAGGTCATAGGAATGGGCAGCCAGATCAAAGCGCCCGTTCAGATGACTTTGCACCATCCCTTTGAGCGTCAGCGCCAAGGAAAAGCCAGGGTCGATCTGCAGCGCCTTGTCGGCAAGCTCTCCGCCCATGCGGGCGTCCTGATCCCGGTCCGGGGACAGGCCCTTTTGCACCCGCATGACATGCCAGAACCCCAACCAGGTCAGGGTCAGCGGATGGTTCGGCTCGCGCTGCACCAGCAGGGTGAACAATTCGTGCGCCGAATTGAACCGATGCGCCCGCATGTCCTGCAACAACGAAATCCCCGCCATCAGCAACGTGTGGCTTTCCAGTTGCTCAAGCGGTCGAAAGGTCGTCATCCGCAGCGCTTCGCCCACAGCAGTCCGTCCGATATGCCCGGTCAGTTCGAGCAGCGAACTTGGATCTCCGGCCAACAGTTCGGTCACATTGCCAGAATAGTCGCGCGACCACAGCACCCGTTCCCGCGTGGCGTCCTGCAAATCCGCCGTCAGACGAAAGGCCTGGCCGCTGACAATCACCGACCCGGTCAACAGGTATTGCACGCCACAGGTCTGGGCAATGTCACCGGTCAGCGCGGTGGTCGGATTGAATTGCCGGGTTGTCAGATACGAGGTCACGCTGAACCCCTGGCTGCGGGACAACAGGCGCGACATTTCTTCGGCCAGGATCGAACCCAAAGGGTTGCCCCCTCCGGCACTGGCCCGATTGGCAAACGGCAACACCGCAATCGACGGCAACAGGGCTTCGACTCCGATCCGCCCCTGATCCCCGACAGCGCCGATCGTTGCGGCGTGATGGACCGCACCCGCGTCCTCGGGGCCCCGCATCTGCGCAATCCACAGCGAGAATTGTTCCTCATGCGGCAGGGCAAACCCCTCCATGAAAGGGCCCGCTCCCTCTTCGACCTCCACCCGGTCCATGTCCAGGATCACCCGTTCGCGATTGGCCGACAGCAATGCACCAGCCTCGGGCCCCAGATTCCGGCGCAACGTCGAAAGCGCCGTTCTTAGGCTGGCCTTGGCCTGCTCTGGTTGCGCCAGGCTCCAGAGATGATTTTCCAGAAAACTACGGGTCCGCACGCCATCAGACGCCGAGCTGAGCAGCCCCAAAAGAGCCTGATGCTTGGCACCCAGCTGCACAACCTTGCCATCTGCCAAACGCACCAGAAATGTGCCATATAACCGAATGTGCAATAAAGATTTCACCGAAAAACTCCGAATAACATAGTTAATTCGGTATCATGATTCCGGGCAAAGTTACGCCATCGTGAAATTCGAAAAAGCTGAATTTCACGATTATTTTACGATAGCACTGCCTCTTGCGTCACCGATCACAACGGGGACACAGAGTCAGGTCTTTGAAACAAATCAATAAAAATTAAACTGAACCCAAAAACCCGCGTTATTTGAACATCACAACTGAACCGATAACAAACCCCATCCAACACATGTCTGCGGATCAAATTCCAGTGTTTACACCGGATCAGGGATGAAACGGTAACCGTCATCTGTCTGCTCTGCGCGCCCGATCCCGCCTCCCGGCAGGTGGAACCCGATCAACTGCATCTGTTCCGAAGCCAGACGATCCAGCAACATTTGTCGCGTATCCGCCGCCTGGACCTGGTCCTGATCAGACCCGGAATGCCATTGCGGACGGGCAAACCCGACATGGTGGTTCCCGATCGCGTCCCCGACCACCAGGACGCTGTTGCTGCCCTGGCGCAGTTCGAATGACATATGCCCGGGCGTGTGCCCGGGGCTGGCCACGGCTGCAACGCCCGGCAAAATCTCCTGACCCGCACCGAACAGGGTCATCTGATCCTCCAACACCTCGAGCCGACGCCGGGCACCGACAGCCATTGTGGCCCGCTCCGTCTGGATGGTGTTCACGGTTTCGGGATCGAACCAATAGTCCCATTCGGTCTGGCCCATCATGTGTTCCGCATTGGCAAACAGCGGATCATCAAAATCATCCAGAACACCCCACAAATGGTCCGGGTGGCAATGGGTGAACACCACATGCGTCACATCGTCGGGCACCAGCCCGACGGCATCCAGCGCATCCACCAACAGACCGGCCGTGTCCTGAAACGCCGGACCGGACCCTGCGTCGAACAGCACCACATTTTGACCATCCCGCACCAGGGTCACATTGCATTCCGGGGTCAGCGGTCCGCTTGCAATCCCGTTGGCCTTCAGAACCGGGGGCAACAGATCCTTGGGCATCGGACCAAAGATGAAATCCGGGGGCAAGCTCAGATGCCCATCCGACAGGGTTTGAATCTGCATTTGACCCAGAGTGATCTCAGATGCAGCCCACCCGCGGTTGGCACCCGATCCGGCCACAGCAATGCTGCACCCGGCGGTGGTCATGAAATGTCGGCGTGTCAGCATCATGGGATCCCTGGGAATGTCAATTAACCCATAATCACATTTGAATGTGATAATTTCAAGTGTTTCCGCATCCAATCTCGCCACCGGCACCGGCGCGACGGCCCCCATGACACCCCCAACAGGTCTCGAACAAAAAAGGGGCCGGCCCCCTCCCGGCCCGGCCCCAATCCGATAAACCGCAGTGTTTACTGACGATCCAGTTCCTTCCACATGCCACCTTCGACAATGGAAATGACGATGTCATCCGCACCACGGTGATCGTCCGCGCTATAGGAGATCTGTGAATCGGTCAGTGCATCAAAATAATCCAGGCTCTCCATCCCCTTGATAAAGCTCTCATGGGTCAGATCCTGTCCTGCCGCTTCGAGAGCACGCACGACCGTGTCAGCCGCCGAATAGCCCAACATGGCGAACCCGCCCGCTGGCTGGTCATATTTGGCTTTGTAGTCCGCGATGAATTTGGCCGGGGCCTCGTCCGCCGCACGTGCATTCAGATCGACCCAGCCAGCCGAGGCATACAGCCCCTCGGTCACGCCACCCGGAACAGCCGCCACAACGCCCAGGAACCCGGCGGATGTGTTCATGAATTTCACGTCGGTCCAACCCAGCTTCTTTGCCGTGCCAACAACCGTGATCCCCTGACGCACACCCAGCGCCATGGTGATCACGTCACACCCTGCCGCCTTCAGTTTGGTCAGCGACCCGACAAAGTCGAGCTCGTCTGGTTTATGCGTGGTTTCCCCGCCAAATGTCAGACCCAGCCCGGCGGTCACATCCTTGGTGCTTTCGGCGATTTCCTTGCCGAAATCGGACGGGATGTACATGGTACAAATCTCTTTGGAGTCGAATTCACCTGCCAGATATTTAACACCGGCCTGGACCTGATCCCAATAGCTCGAAAAGCCCGAGAATTTGTTATCCAGCGGCTCGGACAACATTTCACGCGCAGCAGACAGCGGACCGACATTCGGGATGCCCTTGGGGTCCAACAGCTTGAACCCGGCGATGTTCATTGGTGTGCCCAGCGACAACAACATGCCAAACACCTTGTCGCGATTCAGCAGCTTGTTATAGCCCTGCATCGCGCGCGGAATCTGATACCCATTGTCTTCGACCACGAACCGGATCTGGCGACCATGCACACCACCCGCTGCGTTGGCTTCGTCGAACCGCAGGTTCGCGCCATTCACCGCCGGCACGCCCACGGCGGCAAAAATACCGCTCAGATCATTGACCGACCCAAAAATCACCTCGTCTGCGGTCACGCCCTGGGTTTCGGCCTGCGCCGCCCCGCCCAGACCGCCCGTCAGACCGGTCGCCATCGCTGCCGCCAGCAGCGTGGATGTCACTTTTTTCATAGAAATTTCCTCCCTTGGGTTCAACCGGCGCGGTGGGCCGCGCTTCAATACATGTCGTCAATCAGCGCCTTGTGTTTCTTTTCCACCAAGCCACGCTTGAGCTTCATGGTTGCTGTCAATTCATCGTCTTCAGCCGTCAACAAAACGTTGATCAGGCGAAAATCCTTGATCTGTTCGACGCGGGCGAATTCCTTGTTCACCGCGTCAACTTCGGCGCGGATCAGGTCCACCACCGGCTGCGCCGCACAGAGCGACGCAAAATCACTAAATGGTATCTTATTGTCCTGTGCAAATTTTTCCACGTTTTCCTGATCAATCATGATCAGGCAGGTCAGATATTTGCGCTGATCCCCGATCACCACCGCGTCCGAAATGTAATGGCTGAACTTCAACCGGCTTTCGATTTCAGCCGGGGTGATGTTCTTGCCCCCTGCCGTGATGATGATGTCCTTGATCCGACCGGTGATGGTCAGGAACCCGTCCGCATCCAACCGCCCCACATCGCCCGTGCGCAACCACCCATCGTCGGTAAAGGTTTCGGCGGTCTTTTCATTGTTGCGCCAATATCCCTGAAAATTGTTGGCCCCAAAAGTCTGGATCTCGCCATCTTCGGCAATACGGATTTCGATGCCCTCAATGGCCTTGCCCACGGTTCCGGGCCTGTTCACATCCAGCGTGTTGATTGCCGACAGGCCGGTGTTCTCCGTCATTCCGTACCCTTCGACCAGCGGCACGCCGATGGACCAGTACCATTTCAGCAATTCCGGCGAAATTGGTGCAGCACCGGTGCCGCCACGGCGCATCTTGTCCATGCCCAGCATCCGGCGCAGGTTGCGCAGCACCAGAAAATCCCAAACCGCATAGCGGGCCGCGACGCCCCCTGGCACCGGGCTGTTCTGCATCACATAATCGGCGCGCGCCTCGCCTGCCTTGATGGCGCGCGAAAACGCCCAGCGCCCGATCAAAGTCGCCTCCTGTGCCATGACCAGAACGCGGGAATAGACCTTTTCCCACACCCGGGGCACGGCGAAAAAGGTCGACGGCGACACCTCCTGAATGTTGTCAAACACAGTTTCCGGGCTTTCGGCGAAATTCACCGTGCTTTTCGCAGCCAGCGGAAAATAGACCGACACATTGCGTTCCAGGATATGGCACAGCGGCAGGAAACACAGCTGTTCGTCATCCGTGTGCACCGCCAATCCACGGGCCCCGGATTCGATGGTGGCCAACACGTTTTCGTTGCTGATCATCGCCCCCTTGGGCATCCCCGTGGTACCGGATGTATAGATCAACAACGCCGTGTCACCAGGTTGGGACTTTTCGATCTCGGCCTCGAACACCCCACGGTTTTCCGCCTCATAGGCGCGGCCCGTGTCATACAGCTCGTCAATGAACACGCATTTGTCGTGGCGCAGATCATGCAGCCCATCGCGGTCCATGATGATGACGCGGGCCAATCCGGGCACCTGATCCTGGATCTCCAGGTATTTGTCCAGCTGCTCATCGTTTTCGACAAACAGGAACCGGCTGTCGCTGTCGTTGATCAGATAGGCCAGCTGATGCGCGGAATCGGTGGTATAAACGCCCGAGGCGATCCCCCCGACGCTTTGAATACCCATGTCGGCATACAGCCATTCCTTGTTGTCTTCGCTGAGGATCGAAACCACTTCGCCCCGTTTCAATCCCAGCGCCATCAGCCCCAGGCCAATCCATTTGGCGTGGTCCCAATAGCTGTGCCAGGAGTAGCTCTTCCAGATGCCGAAATCCTTTTCCCGATGCGCAGTGCGGTCGCGCAAATCGGCACAGCGGCTGGCAAAGAGTTTCGAAATCGTGTCACAGCCATCGACTGTCAGCGGGCGCTGGCCTGGTACGGCGTTGTAGGTGACACCGTACAGCTCAATCGTTGGTTGGGCCTGCATGTTCATGATCGTCCCTCCCTTACCGCCATGTCTTCTTGCGCTTCCAGCGCCGTTCGCCACGTTCCCCGACCTCTTGATGGCCCAGATAGAAATCCTTGATATCGTCGCTTTCCATCAGCCGGTCGGCGCTGCCGTCCATGACGATACGCCCTATTTCCATGACATATCCGAAATCGGCAGCGTCCAGCGCAATACGGGCGTTCTGTTCGACCAGCATCATGGTGACACCTTCGTCAGTGTTCAGCCGTTTCAGAATGGCAAAGATTTCCTGAACCAGCAATGGCGACAACCCCAGCGACGGTTCATCCAGCAACATGATCTGTGGGCGCAACATCAACCCACGCCCGATGGCCAGCATCTGCTGCTGCCCGCCTGACAATGTTCCTGCCTCCTGATCCCGCCGTTCGGCCAGGATCGGGAAATAGTCGAACACCAGCTGGCGATCCTTTTCGATCTCGGACTTGTCGGACCGGGTATAAGCCCCAAGGCTCAGGTTTTCGTCGACCGTAAGCAGCGGAAACACTTCGCGCCCTTCGGGCACATGCACGATGCCCGCCTGCACGATTTTATGCGGCTCTTTGCCTTGGATTTCCTGCCCCTGAAAGACGATCTTGCCCTTTTCCGGGTCCATGATGCCGGAAATGGTTTTCAACAGGGTCGATTTACCGGCCCCGTTGGCCCCCAGAACCGTGACGATCTGGCCCTTGTCCACCTTGAGCGACACGCCCCGGATCGCCATGATCGGACCGTAAAAGCTCTCCAGGTTCTTGACCTCCAGCAATGTCTCGCCCATCACGCTGCCCCCGCGCCCAGATAGGCCTCGATCACCGCCGGGTCGGATTGCACTTCGGCTGGTGTCCCTTCGGCCAGTTTCGCACCATCGGCCAGCGCCAGCACACGATCGCTGACACCGGACACCAGCCCCATGTCATGTTCAACCATCAACACGGTGATCCCCATCTGTTTGCGGATGTCATCAATCCACCACCGCATGTCCTGGGTTTCCTCGACCGACAGACCCGATGCCGGTTCATCCAACAGCAACAACCGCGGCCCCGACGCCAACGCACGGCCCAGTTCCACCACCTTGCGCACCCCATACGGCAGCCCGGCGATCATCTTGTTGCGATAGGGTTGCAGGTCCAGGAAATCGATCACCTCTTCGACCGCCTCGCGGTGGGCGTGTTCCTCGCGCCGGACGCTGGGGGTGAAAAACATCTGTTCGACCAGCGACGCCTTGCGGTGGCGATGGCGCCCGACCAACAGGTTCTGCAACACCGTGGCGTGGTCAAACAGTTCGATATTCTGAAACGTGCGCGCAATCCCCAGATCCGCCACTTCATCGGCCTTGCACTCCAACAGGTTCTGCCCGTCGAACTGAAAGCTTCCGGCAAAAGGTTCGTAGAACCGCGAAATCAGGTTGAACACCGTCGACTTGCCTGCCCCGTTCGGTCCGACGATGGCATAGACCTCGCCCTCTTGAACGGAAAAGCTCAGGTCATTCACAGCGACCACGCCGCCAAATTTGAGCGTCGCGTTGTTGATCTCCAAAAGGCTCATCTCAAACGCTCCGTCTTCAGATAGGATTTCTGCCGCTTGAACATATCCTTGCGCGCAAAGGGGAACAGTTCGAACCAGGTGCGGATTTTCAGCCAGCGGCCATAAATCCCCATGGGTTCAAACAGGATGAACAGGATCAGGATCAACCCGAACACCCCGGTTTCCAGCCCCGGAATGGCAACGCCGCCGCCGCCGATCATGTCCTTGCCGATCGACAATGCCTGCGGCAGGAATGCCACGACGACTGCGCCAAAAAACGCGCCGTGGATCGATCCCAGCCCCCCAATGACGATCATCATCAACAGCGTGATCGAAATCACCAACGAAAACGTCTCGTTATTGAACGTCCCGGCATAATACCCCATCAACGCCCCGGCCCAGCCGGTGATCATGCATGACAGGCCAAAGGCCATACCCTTGGTCCGGGCAATATGCACCCCCATGGCGGTGGCCGATACTTCGCTGTCGCGCACCGCAGCAAAGGCACGCCCCAAGGGCGAGCGCAGCAGGTTGCGATAAAACAGCGTGCAGATGATCGTGACGACCAGCACCAGATAATAGAACCGCGCCGGCATCGACCAGCGTTCGATTTCGAACCCGAAAATGGTGATCATGTCAGGGAATTTCCCCGACACGCCACCCGTCCAAGGCTCCAGCAGCACGATAATGTCATCGGCCAGAATGGACAGCGCGATGGTCGCAATCGCCAGATAGATCCCATGCAGCCGCAGCACCGGTATGGCGATCAGCGTTCCAATCACACCGGTCAGCACGCCAGCCAATGGAAAAGCGACGATAAAGGGGAGCCCCAATTCAATCAGGATCGTATTGGCATAACACCCCACGGCCAGAAACGCCGCATGTCCCAGACTGGCCTGACCGGTCTGCCCGGTCAGCAGCATCAGCCCCAAACCCGCGATGGCCCAGATCAGAACATTCGTGACCTCGCCCAGATAGAATTCGTCAATCAGCCACGGGAGCCCAAAGGCAAGAGCCAACAGCGCCGCATAAACCGAGAACGTCCAGCGATCCGGGAACAGGCGGATGTCGTGCTCATAAGAGGTTTTGAAGTGAATGCGCATGACTTAGACCTTCTTGATCCGGACCTGACTGAACAATCCGTGTGGACGGAAGATCAGGACCGCAAGCAACAGCACATAGGGCGCAATCTGGGAGTAGCCGGCCTCTAGGTAACGCGCTGCAAACGGTTCAATGATGCCAACGATCAGCCCTCCGGCCAATGCGCCGGGCAGTGACCCGAACCCGCCAATGACGGCAGCGGCAAAGGCTTTGATCCCCAACAGACCCGCATTGGGGTCAATCGCGCCTTTGGAGGCAAACAGGATACCAGCCACGGCAGCCACCGCGCCCGCAAGCCCCCAGATCATGCCCTGCACCCGTTTGACCGGAATACCCATGTAATACGCCGCCATCTGGTTCTGGCTGGCCGCCTGCATCGCCAGACCCAATTTGGTGCGTTGAAAGAACTGATAGAGGAAAATGGTGAGCAGAACTGTCACGATGATCACCGCCACATCCGCCATGCCCAGAACAACCCCGCCCATCTGCAAATCACCCAGCGCCAGCGGGCTTTCCAGAGTTTGCGGTTCATGTCCCCAGATCGCTCCGGCAATGAACCGGATCACGAACCCCAGCGCAATGGTCAGGATCACCACTGCTGTCTGGCTTTGCCCAAACAGATGCCGCAGGACGAAGAGATCCAACAGATATCCAAGGATCGCCATGATCGCGATGGCCAGCGGTGCGGCGACCCAAAAGGGCAGGTGCATGTATTCGGCATTGGTGAGGCCCAGGGTCACAAACGCCCCCAGCATCATGAAATCGCCCTGAGCGAAATTGACCGCCTCGGTGGCCTTGTAAATCAGCACAAAGCCAAGCGCGATCAGGCCATAAACACAGCCATTCGCAAGGCCGCTGACCAGCAGCTGCAATACGTCCAAATTGTCCTCCCTCCACCCCGCGGGGCGGTATGTTGCCGACACGTTGGCCAGCTGGTGCGCCTTTTGTTCTGAGGTCGACGATCAACGTCCGATCCTCATTGGCGTCAAAAACAGACTAGCGAGTATGTTTTTTCCCTGTCAATCCGCGCGACCCAGCGTCAAAATGGAAAAAACCGCAAAACACGGCAAACTGACGGCGGGGCAACATGTGATCCCGGCTGGAAGGGCGGGGGGCAATGGGCGTCACGGCCCAGACAGACCAGACTCAATGCGTCCCCAGACCGGCTCCACACGCACCGGCTCGAACACAGCCTCCAAACCGGAAGGAAAAATGCTCGAAACTTTATCGACTTCCAAAAGTGAGATCCTGGACGCAGCCGCGTGGTGTTTTATGACGCAGGGCTGCGACTCGGCTTCGATTGATGATATCGCCGGACACCTGGGGTCGACCAAGGGGCGGATCTATCACCACTTTCCCTCCAAGGGCGCATTGCTGAGCGCCGTGCAATTGCGCGCCGCCCGGTTCACCTATCGTGCGGTTGCCCCGGTCGTTGATCTGGATCTGTCCCCGGATCGCTGCCTGCACCAGATGTCACGCACCCACGTACAGGAGGTCCTGCGCACCCTGCCCTATCACAAGGTCGTCCTGCAAAGCTTCAGCGCCGTCGATCCAAAGTCTCCGATCGCCTTTGAACAGGACCTGCGCACGCAGCTGCGCAAAGAGCAGCGGTATTATGCCGGGTTGTTTCTGGACGTCATCAAACGTGGACAGACGGACGGCTGTTTTACCATGGGCGGAGACCCGAGGGTCGCCATGGCCAGCGTGCTGACCCTGCTGAACGCACCACTGTTCTGGTATCAGCCGCGCCAGGACAATTCAAAACGCTTTGACACGGCCTTGGCGGGCCAACTGGCCGCCATGGCGGTGGCCTCTCTGAAACATCCCAGCGACGGCGCGCTGTGATCCATGCTGCACAGGGGCGCTGCCCCTCTGCCCCGTCGGGGCATTCACCCCGGAGTTTTTGGGCGAGATGAATGAAGGAGCGGGGTGCCCGGCTCCCTCATTGGTGTGTTGAAGAGCGGCATCGGGGCCCCGCCCAGCCGCGCCCAGACCCCCCCAGTCCCGGCCAGCCGCGCCCGGACCGCCTTGCCAGTGCCGTGCGGTACGGCGTTCAGCCCATCCAGCGGCGCACCGGCGCATTGCTTTCTTCCAGCGCCTGCGTGACCACGTCGATCAGGGTCGGACCGTCATGGGCAATCGCCTCACGCAGCACCCGCTCGAGATCGTCGGGATTCTCCACCCGCCAGGACTTCACACCATAGGCCGCAGCAACGGCGGCGTGATCCGTCCGATTGAAGTCCACATTGTAATAGCGCGCGTCCTTGTCGGCAAATTGGCTGGCCTTGATCCAGCCAAAGTTCGAATTCGAGAACACGATATAGGTGATCGGCGCGCGCGCACGACAGACAGTTTCCAGTTCACCCACTGTGAACCCAAAGGAGCCATCCCCCATCAGCGCCACGGTTTTCGACGCAGGGCGTCCGAACCACGCCCCCAGCGCCGCCGACAGCGAATAGCCCAGCGCGCCATGGGCCCGGTTGGTGATGAAATGACGCCCCGGTTGCGGCAGTTGGTAGTAGGCCGAGAAATAGGGGCAGCTGGTGCCGGGGTCCGACACCACGGTGGCGTCCGCAGGCAGCGTGTTCATCAGCGCCTGGATCACCCGTTCCGGGCGGATCGGGGCCTGATCCGATTGTGCCAGCTTGTCAAAGATCTCGAACTTGCGCGCTTTTCGTTCGGCAATCGCCGCCGCGCCGCCGAATGTGTCAGCCCCCTGATCGCGGGTGTCCAGCACCGCGTTGACCTCGGCCAATGCCAGGCGCAGATCGCCCACCACCGCCACTTCGGTCTGGTAATTGGCGTTCATCACCATCGGGTCATTGTCGAAATGTACGATACGGGTGCCGGGTTTGGGAGCCTCCCATCGCGCTGTGGTGGTAGACCCGGCACGCGCGCCCATGAACACCACAAGGTCCGCGGCCTCCATCATCTCCCAGGTCTCATCGGTGCCGCCGTTCGACCCGACAACGCCCAGACAGTTGGGGTGGGTTTCCGCCAGCGAGCCCTGCCCCGAGATCGAGGTGGCGACCGGAATGTCCAGACGGGTGGCAAGGCGGTCCAGCTCCTCCATCGCGCCGGCAATCACCACACCGCCGCCACAGACGATCAGCGGGTTTTTCGCCGAAACGATCGCCTCAACTGCCGCCTGCGCCGCGCCGGGGGCCGGGGCCTGAGGATAGGCCGGATAACTGTTGGTCGCGCCATCCGCCCAGATGTCCGATGGGTCCACCGCATCATATTGCACGTCATAGGGCAGACCAATATGGGCCGCCCCCGACCGCCCCGTGGTCATCGCACGAAACGCCGCACGCACCATGCGCGGGATATGGTCGGACCGTTTGATCACCGTGTTCCATTTGGTCAGCGGCGCCATCAGCGCCTCCTGATTGACCTCGGTCAGCGGGTATTTCCCATAAGAGGCCACCGAAATATCAGTGGTGATGCCCAGCACAGCATAGGAGCTCTCGGATGCTTCGATCAGACCCGGCAGGATATAGGTCGCACCACCGCCTGACGGCCCTTCGGCCACGCCGACCTTGCCGGTCACGCGGGAATAGCCATCCGCCATATAGGTGGCGCTGCGTTCGTCGCGGGTCAGCACATGGGTGATGTTGTGATCCAGCCGCAGCATCGCGTCGTAAAACGGCAGCGTGGTATCCCCACACAGGCCAAAGATATGTTCGACGCCCTGTGCCTCGAGCATACGCACCATCGCTTCGGCACCATTCATCTGGTTTTCCATCGTCGGAAACTCCCCCGGTTCATCGCCCGCCACGGGCCTGCGTTCAAAATTGTATACAGCTTAAAATGCAATATTGCACACGAGTCAATCCCGTATTAAGGTCACCCTGAACACACACCCGGCGAGGATTGGGATGGCGAAACCAGAAAGCCCCAGATCAGAAAGCAATGTAGACCGGCTGTACGAGGCGCTCAGACGCATGGCGTCGGATTTCGCCTTTAAACCCGATGCGCGGATCAACGAAAGCGCGCTGGCCACACAGCTGGATGCCTCGCGCACCCCGATCCGCGAAGCGCTGAACCGGCTGGTGGCCGAGGGGTTCCTGACCTTTCAATCGGGGCGCGGGTTTTTTTGCCGGTCCCTGTCGCCCGAATTGGTGATGGATCTGTACGAGGCCCGCGTCGCGGTCGAAGTCGAAGCCGTCCGGCTGGCCTGTGTGCGTGGCAGCGACGCTGAGATCACATCGCTGATGAACGAACTCGACGAAATCGCCCCGGATTATACCCCCGATGCCGATCCGGAATCCCTGTTGGCGATGGATGAACGGTTTCACGGCCAACTGGCCGCTCTTTCGGGCAATGGTGAACTGGGTCGGATGCTGGCCAATCTGAACGACCGGATCCGCTATATCCGTCTCATCGACCTGAAACGCCTGCGCGAGACCGCCAATGACGGTCAGACCATGGTGTCGGCCCATCGTCGCATCCTCGAGGCGATTGCCAGCCGCGATGCAGATGCGGCCAGCACCCAAATGCGTGCCCACATCGAACGCCGTCGCGAAGGCGCGACGCAGGCGGTGCGCGACGCCTACGCCCAACTTTATGTTCCGGAATTCTAAAGGAAACCACCCCATGTCCACACTCAGTTCCACATTCGGGGGCGGCAAGACAGTCTATGGCGCATCGGTCGGTATCCTGATGCTGGAAACCCGATTTCCCCGCATTCCCGGTGACATGGGCAATGCGTTGACCTGGCCGTTTCCGGTGCAATACCGGGTTGTGCGCGGTGCCTCACCGGACAAGGTGGTGCGCGGAAACCCCAAGGATCTCCTGGATATCTTTGTCGAGGCAGGTCAGGATCTGGTTGCTTCGGGGTGTGATGGCATCACCACCAATTGTGGCTTTCTGGCGCTGGTTCAGGACGATCTGCGCGCGGCGTTGGGCGTTCCGGTGGCGACCTCATCGCTCATGCAGGTGCCGATGGTCCAGGCGCTGTTGCCTCCGGGCAAGAAGGTGGTGATTTTGACAATTTCCAAGGCAACCCTGAGCGACGCCCACCTGCGCGCTGCCAATGTGCCTGCGGATACGCTGGTCTATGGCACCGATGGCGGAACCGTCTTTACCCGCGACATCCTCGGGGACGCAGCCGAAATCGACTTTGCCGCCTGCCGCCAGGACATGCTGGATGCAGCGGACGAGATCATGGCCAATGAACCCAACGTGGGCGCCATCGTGCTGGAGTGTACCAATATGGTTCCCTACGCGGCTGATGTGCGCAAACGCACCGGTCTGCCGGTCTATTCGATCGAGAGCTTTGTGAGCTGGTTTCAGGCCGGGCTGATGCCGCGCCGTTACCCTCTGGATCTGGACGACCCGCGGCGATAACCGCAAAACAGCCCCCACATGGGCGGCACTGTCGCGGCACCGTCTCGGACACATTGGGGAAACATCGGGGACACATCGGGGACACATGGGGAGGGGGACATCGGGGGGGGGGAGCCCCCTATTTCAACGTCGCCTCCATCCCCGCCACGCAAAACGTCAACAACACCTTGTCATCCGGGCTGCGCAGACGCGGACCTTCGCCGCCCAGCGCCTCGATCCGCCACGCCGACGTCACCTGCGCCAACAGCGCCGCGACGGAATAGGTGAACCCGGCTGAAACCCGCCGCTTGGACACCCGCGGATAGAGCGCGGCAATTTCATCGACAAATTGCTGCGCAACGGGGTCGAAACACACCATCGCCAGCGATCGCCACCGGGTGTCAGCCGACACATAGGCCACCAGACGGGCATAGGCCATCCACTGCGCCCCCCCGGTCCGTGCCAGCTCCAGATAGGGCAGCAGGAAACACTCCATGATTGCCGGCACATCCAGATCCCCCACTGCCCTGCGACCGGCCAGCGCCTCCAGCCGACGCCGGGACAGCTCATCCGCGCGCCGCGCAACCACCACATGGAACAAGGCCGCCTTGTTGCCCGCGTGATGCGACACCAGCCCCACCTGAACCTGGGCCTCTACCGCAATGTCGCGCATCGACGTGCCATCAAACCCGCGCTCTGCAAACAGCCGCTCGGCCGCATCCAGGATCCGTGCACGGGTTTGCAACGACCGCTGTGACGGGGCGCGCTGGCGTTGTTTGTCTGGTCCAGCGTCCGAATTCATGACTCTGCCTTGCATTATTTTGAACGTTCGTACAATCTAAGGAAAAATTGGCGGAGGGGCAATGTCAGATTATTCAGACCGATATGCGTTGATCGGCGCGGGCCCCATGGGGTTGGCCATGGCCAAGGTCCTGCTTGAACAGGGGATCTCGTTTCAGGGGTTCGAACTGCATTCGGATGTCGGTGGCCTGTGGGACATCGATTCCCCCCGGTCCACGATGTACGACAGCGCGCATCTGATTTCGTCCAAACACATGACCGAATTCACCGATTTTCCGATGCGGCCAGACACGGCCGAATACCCGTCGCACCACGCCCTCAAGCACTATTTCCACGACTTTGCCGACCACTTTGACCTGCGCCCCCATTATCACTTTGATGCCGAAGTCACCCGGATAGAACCGCTGGGCGGCGACGGTGATGGCTGGGCCGTCCACTGGTGCGATGCAGACGGGGACCATCAGGAGATTTTTGCCGGGGTGATGATCGCGAACGGAACGCTCAGCGAACCCAATCTGCCCCGGTTCAAAGGCCAGTTCGACGGAGAACTGATTCACGCATCGCAATATCGCGCACCATCCCAGTTCGATGGCAAACGCGTGCTGGTGGTCGGGGCCGGAAACTCGGGCTGCGACATTGCGGTCGATGCCATTCACCACGGCACCCGCTGCGACCTGTCAATGCGCCGCGGCTATTACTTTGTCCCCAAATACGTCTTTGGCCGCCCGGCCGACACCATGGGGGGTGCCATCAAGCTGCCGATGTGGCTGAAACGCAAGGTCGACGGGATGATCCTGAAATGGTTTGTCGGCGATCCGCAGAAATACGGCTTTCCCAAGCCCGATTATGCGCTGTACGAAAGCCACCCTGTGGTGAACTCGCTGGTGCTGTACCACGCCGGGCATGGGGACCTGACAATTCGCCCTGACATCGACCACCTGGATGGCAAAACCGTTGTGTTTCGCGGTGGTCAGACCGGCGAATACGACATGATCCTGGCCGCCACAGGCTACAAGCTGCACTATCCGTTCATCGACCACAGCCTGCTGAACTGGCAGGGCGATGCCCCCCATCTGTATCTTAACGCGATGCATCCCCACCGCGACGACCTGTTTGTGCTCGGCATGGTCGAAGCCTCGGGGCTGGGCTGGCAGGGCCGCCACGAACAGGCCGAAATGGTTGCGCGCTATATCACCGGGCTGCGCAACAACCACCCCCAGGCTCAGGCGTTGCACTCCGAAAAATCCGCAGGATTTCAACGCGCGACCGGCGGGATGGCCTATCTGGACGTGCCCCGCATGGCCTATTACGTCGACAAGGCGACGTATCGCACGGCCGTGACCCGCTGGATCAAACGGCTCGCCAGTCCCGGACCAACCCGCCACGCCCCCCAGAACGCTGTCGAGGCCACCCAATGAACATCGACGACGTCGCGCTGAACTTCAGCCCCGGATCACTGACACTGCTGAATGCGATCCTGGCGATCGTCATGTTTTCCATTGCCATTGATTTGTCCCCTGCCGACTTTCGCCGATTGGCACGGGCCCCCCGAGCGTTGATCACCGGGTTGATCTCGCAGTTTCTTGTGCTGCCGGTCCTGACCTTTGTTCTGATCTGGATCACTGCGCCGCGCCCGTCAATTGCGCTGGGTCTGATCCTGGTTGCCGCCTGCCCCGGTGGCAATATCTCGAATTTCATCACCCATCGCGCCGGAGGCAATTCCGCCCTTTCGGTATCGATGACCGCCTTTGCCACGGTCGGGGCCATTGTGCTGACCCCGCTCAATATCGCGCTTTGGGGCAGCCTCTATCCGCCAACCCGCGCGATCCTGCAGTCCACCGCCATCGACCCGGTTCAGATCGCCGTCACCGTCTCCCTGATGCTGATCCTGCCTCTGGTACTGGGCGTGCAGTTGAACCAGCGCCACCCGGAATTGACCGCGCGCCTGCGCAAACCGCTGCAAATCGTTTCCTTCCTGATCTTTGTCGCCTTTGTGCTGCTGGCGCTGGCCGCCAATTGGAGCTTTTTCCTGGGCTTTGCCGGGACCGTCGCAGGGCTTGTCGTCCTGCACAATTCGCTGGCTCTGGGCGGCGGGTATCTGACAGCAACGCTGGCTGGTCTGTCCGCCTTTGACCGGCGCGCCGTGACCATTGAAACCGGCATTCAGAATTCGGGTCTGGGGTTGGTGCTGATCTTTGCCTTTTTCAATGGGTTGGGCGGCATGGCCGTGGTCGCCGCCTTTTGGGGCATCTGGCACGCGATATCCGGTATCGCGCTGGCCGGCGTCCTGGCCCGCACACCGCTGGACCGCCCAGAACCGGAGCCCACCGCATGACCCGCATTCTGATCACCGGTGCGTCAGGCATGATTGGGCACGCCCTGCTGGACCTGCTGGGAAAGACCTCACACGACATCATCGCGACCGATCTGCGCGCGCCCGCCTTGCCCACAGCGGCCCGGTTCCTGCCCATGGACGTGACAGGATCGGACCCGGAGCGCGTGATCACCCAAACCCGACCGGATGTGATTGTGCATCTCGCGTCGATCGTCACCCCGTCTGCCGGTGCCAGCCGGGATTTGGCCCATGCCGTCGATGTCACCGGCACCCGGAACGTGCTGCGGGCAGCCTGCGCCAACGGGGTGCGGCGACTGGTGGTGACATCCTCGGGGGCTGCCTATGGCTATCACGCCGACAACCCAGTGCCCCTGCGCGAAACCGATGCCCTGCGGGGCAACCCGGAATTTGCCTACGCCGATCACAAACGCCAGGTCGAAGAGATGCTGGCCCAAGCGCGTCAAAGCCACCCCTCGCTCGAACAGGTCGTGCTGCGGGTTGGCACGGTTCTGGGCGCAGATACCAACAACCAGATCACCGCGCTGTTTCACAAACCCCGCCTGTTGGCGGTGCGCGGCTGCGACAGCCCGTTTGTCTTTATCTGGACCCAGGATCTGGCGCATATTCTACTGCGCGCCTGCACCGATGGCCCGCCCGGTATTTTCAACGTCGCCGGGGATGGCAGCCTGGGCATCGACGATCTGGCCCGGTCACTGAACAAACCGGTCCTGCGCCTGCCCGCCACCGCGTTGAAAGCCGCCCTGGCGATCGCAAAGCCACTTGGCCTGACCCGCTATGGCCCCGAACAGGTCCGGTTCCTGCAATATCGCCCGGTTCTGGCCAATGAGCGCCTCAAATCCGACTTTGGCTATACGCCGCAGCTCGACAGTGCCCAGGTGTTTGACCTGTGGCGCAGACAGGCGGGCCTGTGAAAACCGCGGTCATTTCAGGCGGGGCCGGCGGGCTGGGCCGCGCGCTGAGCACGGCGCTGCAATCACAGGGTTGGCGGGTTGCGCTGATTGATCGCGATATCTCAGGACTGGACAGGCACCCCACACAGTTGCCCCTGCAATGTGACCTGACCGACCCGGCACAATTGTCTGCAACCATGGATCAGCTGCTGACCGATACCCCCCAGATCGACCTGGCCATCTACAATGCCGGCGTCACCCATATCGGGTCCTTTGCCGATACCGCACCGGACACCCACCGCACCGTGTTTGACATCAACTACTTCGCGGCCATCTCTATGGCCCATGCGCTGCTGCACCCGGTCCGCGCCGCCCGTGGCACACATCTGGCCATATCTTCCGTCGCCGGCTTTGCGCCCCTGCACAATCGCACCGCCTATGCCGCCTCAAAACACGCGCTCCAGGGCTTCTTCACGTCCCTGCGCTCCGAAGAACGCCGCCATGGCGTCACGGTCCAGATCGCAGCCCCCTCCTTTGTCGCCACCAACACCGGCAATCCAGATCGCCAACCCGATGGGACTGCGCGCCCCGGCTCCGCTCCGGATGGCCTCGACTACATGTCGCCCGAACAGGCCGCCCGACAGATTCTGCGCGGCCATGGGACCGGTCGCCCGATGATCCCTGTGGGCCGCATCGCGACAGCCGCCTGGTGGATCAACGGCATCGCCCCCCGCCTCTATCAACGCCTCATGGAGCATCAGATACGCGGGCTGTGATCCGCATCTCTTCTGACCGTCCTGGCTTCTTTCTGGTAAAAATACCTGCGGGTGAATGCGCCGCAGGCGCAGAGGGCAGCCGCCCTCCCCTGCAGCGCCCACGGCGCTGCACGGCCCAACGGGACGCCCGCCTCGCAGAGGCGGGATGACCCGGCGGGAGCCCCCCGATACCAGTTTTGCAAAAAGGCGGCTTCCCATTTATATGAAAATGTATATTCTTTTCTGGCGAACAAACCCATCATCGACCCCACACAACGTCTCCACCCACCGACTCTCCCCAAGGACCCCATGGCCGAACGCTCATTCAAATCCGAAGTCCAACACCTCAGGATCCCCGCCGGAGAAACCTTTCGCGGCGAAGGCATTCTCGCCATCACCAAGGCCCTGCTTGAAAACGGTGTCGGCTATGTGGGCGGCTACCAGGGCGCACCGATTTCACATCTGATGGATGTCCTTTCGGACGCCCAGGACATCCTGTCCGATCTCGAGATACGGTTCGAGGCCAACGCCTCCGAAGCCGCCGCCGCCGCGATGCTGGCTGCGTCGATCAATTATCCGATCCGCGGGGCTGTCACCTTCAAATCCGTGGTCGGCACCAATGTCGCGTCTGATGCGCTGTCCAACCTGGCCTCTGCCGGAGTCACCGGCGGCGCATTGATCATCGTGGGCGAAGACTATGGCGAAGGGTCTTCGATCATGCAGGAACGCTCCCACGCCTTTGCCATGAAATCGCAGATCTGGTTGCTGGACCCGCGCCCCAACCTGCCGTCGATGGTTCAGGCCGTGCGCCACGGGTTCGAACTTTCCGAAGCGTCGAACACCCCGGTCATGCTGGAACTGCGTATCCGGGCCTGCCATGTGCACGGGGCCTTTACCACCCGCGCCAATACACCTCCGCCAATGACCGTGGCTGACGCGCTGAAAAACCCGACCCGCAAAACCGACCGGATCGTCCTGCCCCCCGCCCTGTTCTATCACGAACAGGAAAAGATCGCCGAACGCTGGCCTGCCGCTGTCCAATTCATTCTCGACAACCGCCTGAACGAACATTTTGGCCCCGAAACAGATGCGGAAACAGGTAAAATCGGCATCATCACCCAGGGCGGCATGTACAACACCGTGCTGCGCGCCCTGCAGCGCCTAGGGCTGGCCGATATTCACGGCACCTCCCGGATTCCGCTCTATGTGCTGAACGTCACCTATCCCTTGATCGACAGCGAATTCCTGCAGTTCTGCACGGGCAAGGATGCGGTGCTTGTGGTCGAAGAGGGACAGCCTGATTTCATCGAACAGGCCTTTGCCGCGATGCTCTACAAGGCTGGGCAGACCGTCACCCTGACAGGCAAGGATTACCTGCCCAGAGCCGGCGAATACACCGGCGCAGCTATGTATCAGGGCATCACCAATTTCCTGCGCGATCACGCCATCGACCTGCTGAGCGACGCCGACCGCGCGCCCAACACCGACGCCCCCGACCCTGCCATTGCGGCGCTGACCAAAACCCTGCCCCAACGCCCGCCCGGCTTTTGCACCGGGTGCCCTGAGCGTCCGATTTTTGCTGCGCTCAAGATGGTCCAGGAAGAACTCGGCCCGCATCAGATCACCGGAGACATCGGCTGCCACCTGTTTTCGACGCAACCTCCGTTCGAAATCGGCGGCTCCACCATGGGCTATGGGTTGGGACCGGCCTCGAACGCGGCCTTTGATGCGGGCGGCGCGACGCGGCCGATTTCGATCCTCGGCGACGGCGGGTTCTGGCACAACGGGCTGACGTCGTCGATTGGCAACGCCGTCTACAACCGGTCCGACGGGCTGACCGTGATCGTTGACAATTATTACTCTGCCGCGACCGGCGGACAGGACCTCCTGTCTTCGCGCGCTGATAACGAGACCAAAGCCACCAACAATTCCATCGCAGGTGCCATCCGGGGCGTCGGCGTCGACTGGATCCGCCAGATCGACCGCACCTATGACGTGCCGAAATTGCGCGACACCCTGCGCGAGGCGCTGACCACCGATGCCCCCGGCCCCAAGGTGGTGATCGCCGCGTCCGAATGCATGCTGAACCGGCAACGCCGCGAACGCCCGATCCGTCAGCAGGCGATCAAGGCGGGCCAACGCCAGGTGGTGCCACGGTTCGGTGTCGACGAAGACGTCTGTACCGGTGATCACGCCTGCATGCGGCTCTCGGGCTGCCCGTCTCTGGGCCTGAAACACACCGGCGATCCGCTGCGTGACGACCCGGTGGCCCACATCGACCAGACCTGTGTCGGCTGCGGCAATTGCGGCGAGGTCGCAGATGCCGCCGTGCTTTGCCCCTCGTTCTATCAGGCCGACCGGGTGCACAACCCCGGCTGGCTGGAACGGCGCATCAACGGGATGCGCAAATCGGTCATCACCTGGCTGCAACAGCGGCGCGATCGCAAATGGGGACGCACCGCATGACTGCCTCATTCGAACACTCGGGCCTGATCCGGCTGGCCATCCTTGCCGTCGGCGGACAGGGCGGCGGTGTGCTGTCCAACTGGATTGTCGATTTGGCCGAACGCAACGGCTATATCGCCCAAAGCACATCCGTCCCCGGCGTCGCCCAGCGCACCGGGGCCACCATCTATTACGTCGAACTGTTGCCCGACACCAGCAGCCCCCCGGTGCTGGCGCTGATGCCGTCGCCCGGCGATGTGGACATCGTCATCGCCGCCGAAATCATGGAGGCCGGACGTGCCGTGACCCGTGGTTTGGTCACCCCGGATCGGACCACGCTGATTGCGTCGAACCATCGGATGCATGCGGTGTCGGAAAAGGTGGTTCCGGGCGATGGGGTGATCGGCAATGGCCTGGTGCTGCCCCATATTCAGGCCGCCGCCCACCGGTTGATCTGCTGTGATTTCGCCGCCATCGCCGCCGACACCGGAAGCCATATTTCGGCCAGCCTGCTTGGCGCGCTCGCCGGGTCTGATGCCTTGCCGTTTGACCGGGCCGCATTCGAGGCCACGATTACCGCCTCCGGACGTGGGGTCGAGCCCAGCCTGCGTGCCTTTGGGGCCGCTTATGCGGCTGCCCGCGCGCCCGCCCCGTCTCCCTCCCCCCATATGCCCGCGCCTGACCACGCCGCCCCCCGCGCGCCCGACGTCGCCCACCTGCCCGACCCGGTGCAGGACATGGCCAGCGCCGGTCTGGCCCGGGTCATCGACTATCAGGACACAGCCTATGGGCAGGAGTACCTGGACCATCTGGCCAGCGCCGCCCGCGCAGACGCGGCCCAAGGCGGTGACGCCCACCAATTTGCCTATACCAGCACGCTGGCCAAATACCTCGCCAACGCCATGTGTTATGACGACATTCCCCGGGTTGCGGATTTGAAAACACGGTCCCGCCGCACCGCGCGCGTCCGGGACGAGCTGGGTGTACCGTCTGACGCGGTGCTTCAGCTCACCGAATACTTCCACCCCCGGACCGACGAACTCCTCAGCCTGCTGCCCACCCGCGTCGGTCTCTGGGTCGAATCCCGCCCGGCGCTGGTCCGTGGGATCGCGCGTCTGTTTTCCAAGGGACGGCGCCTGCGTTCAGACCGCCTGGTGCCATTCCTGATGCTCTATTGGCTAGCCGGACAACGCCGGCGTCGTCGCGGCATGCTGCGCCATCACCGCGAATTGGCCCATATGCAGGCCTGGCTGGGCTGCGCGTCCCAGCTTCTGCCGCTCAACTATGATCTGGCGGTCGAAACCCTCGGCACCCGACGCCTGATCAAAGGGTACAGCGACACCCACACCCGGGGGTTGGCCAAATTCGACCGGGTGATGCAGGGCATCGCGCTGGTCCAGAACCGCACGGATGCGGCGGATTGGGCGCGGCGGCTCAAAACCGCAGCCTTGGCCGATGTCGATGGCACACAGCTCGACGGGGTGATCCAGACCATCCAGAGCTTTTCGGGCACCCAGGCCGCCGAATGACACCAGCGTGCCCGCCTACAGCTTTCCTGACAGATCCTTGAGGATCGGACAGTCGGGCCGGTTGTCCCCGGCACAGCAATCCACCAGCTCTGTCAGCGTGTCCCGCATGGACTGCAGATCGGCAATCTTGGTCTCGATCCGCGACAGATGCTCCTTGGCCAATCGTTTGACATCGGCGCTGGCGCGGGTTTCATCCTCGTATAACGCCATCAGGGTGCGGCAATCTTCGATGCTGAACCCCAACGCCCGGGCGCGCCCCAAAAAGGCCAGCTTGTGCAAATCGCTGTCGCGAAATCTGCGATACCCGTTGGCGCTGCGATGCGGCTTGATCAGGCCGATGTCCTCGTAATACCGGATCGTCTTGGCTGGAAGGCCCGAGCGGGCGGATACGTCACCGATGTTCATGCGCTTTGCCTCCTCTCACTGTGCCGCCGCAGGTGCCGGGACCAGCCCCGGACCAGATGCGGCGGTCTGCGCCGCCAGCGTCGGCGCAATGCGACGCAGACGCAAGGCATTGCTCAGCACAAACACGCTGGACAGCGCCATGGCACCCGCAGCCAGAGCCGGTGACAACAAGGGCCCGCCAAAGGGATACAAGACCCCCGCCGCCACCGGAATCAGCAGAATGTTATAGCCAAAGGCCCAGGTCAGATTCTGCCGGATATTTCCCATCGTGCGTCGCGACAGAGCAAAGGCATTGACCACGCCGCGCAAATCCCCGGACATCAAAACCACATCCGCCGCCTCGATTGCCACGGCCGTGCCCGACCCGATCGCGATCCCCACATCCGCCGCCGCCAACGCGGGCGCATCATTGATCCCGTCTCCGACAAATCCCAGGTCCCCATGCGTGGCCCGCAGCGCCTCCAGCGCGGCGACCTTGTCACCGGGCAGGCATTCTGCCTTGACGTGATCAATGCCCAGATCGCCAGCAATGGCCCGGGCGGTGGCCGCGTTGTCCCCGGTGATCATCGCGACCGCCAACCCCTGGGCCTGCAAGGCGCGAATGGCCTCGCGGCTGCCCGGTTTGATCGGATCCGCCACCGCGATCACCGCTGCGATCTGGCCGTTGATAGCGGCAAACATCGGTGTTTCCCCCCGTGCTGCGACCTCTTCGGCCCGCTCGGCCAACGCCCCCAGATCGATGCCATCGCGGGCCATCAGCCGGTCCGCGCCAATCAACAGGTCCTGACCCTCCACCCGCGCTGACAGACCCAATCCGGTCAGGGCCTCGACCTTTTCGGCTGTGGGCAGATCCGCACCCGCCGCCGCAACCAGAGCCCGGGCAATCGGGTGTTCGGACTGCGCTTCGGCGGCGGCCACCAGACGCAGGACATCTGCCCGATCAAAACCGGGGCTGGTTTCCAACAGAGTCAGCGCCGGGCACCCTTGAGTCAATGTCCCGGTCTTGTCCAGCGCCACGACCTTGACCTCTTGCAACCGCTGCAGGGCGTCACCCTTGCGAAACAGCACCCCCAGCTCGGCCGCGCGGCCGGTCCCCACCATGATTGACGTCGGCGTGGCCAGCCCCATGGCACAGGGGCAGGCAATGATCAGCACCGACACCCCGGCCACCAGAGCAAAAGGCAAAGACGGGGCCGGGCCGAACACAGCCCAGACCAGAACCGTCAACGCCGCAACGATCATAACCGCAGGCACAAACCACAATGTGATGCGATCCACGACCCCCTGCACCGGCAGCTTGGCTCCCTGGGCGTGCTCCACCATCCTGACGATCTGCGCCAGCTTGGTATCGCGTCCAACCCGGGTCGCGTTATATTCGATCACCCCATTGCCATTGACCGTCCCGCCCGTCACCTCGGTGCCTTCTGTCTTGGCCACAGGCACAGGTTCGCCGGTGATCATGCTTTCGTCCACATAAGACGTGCCGCTGATCACCGTGCCATCCACGGCGATCCTGTCTCCGGGGCGGGCGCGGATCACATCGCCGGGGCGGATCTCTTCGACCGGCACCTCTGCCGCTTTGCCCCCGCGCAAAACGGTGGCCGAACGCGGCTGCATCCCGACAAGTTTGCGGATGGCCGCCCCCGTGCGCCCCTTGGCCCGCGCCTCCATCCAGCGCCCCACCAGGATCAGCACCACAATGACGGCTGCAGCTTCGTAATAGACATTGGCCGTTCCTGCCGGCAGCACACCCGGCGCAAAGGTCGACACCACCGAAAAGACATAGGCCGCCAGCGTCCCGATCGCCACCAGCGCATTCATGTCGGGCGCGCCGCGCAACAGGGCCGGAATGCCACGTTCATAAAACATCCGACCGGGCCCCATCAGCACGGCAGAAGTCAAAGCGAACTGCACCAGATGGCTGTTGGTCGTGCCGATGTTGGCCGCAACCCAATGGTGCAGGGCCGGGATCATGTGCCCGCCCATTTCGATCAGAAACACCGGCAGCGCCAGCGCCGCCGCGATGATCATGTTGCGCCTCAGGGCTGCAATCTCGGCCTCTTTGCGCCTGTCCTGGGACTCTGCCCGAGTGCCCTGGTCCGGCTCGGCACGCGCGGGGTACCCCGCCTCGGTCACGATCCGCGCCAATTCGCCCGGGGTCACAGCGCCCTGCGCATAGGTCACATGCGCAGACTCGTCGGCCAGGTTGACATGTGCGCCCACCACCCCCTGCGCGCCGATCAGGGCCCGCTCGACCCGTCCCACGCAGGAGGCGCAATTCAACTGCTCGACATGTAAAACTACAGACGACGTCACCGCAGGATAGCCCGCAACCTTCAGCGCATCGGTCAGCGCAGACAACGCCACATCGCTGGACTGTGTGACCTGTGCCGTGGCATTGGCCAGATTGACGCTGGCGGTGCTGACGCCATCCACGGCGGCCAGCGCGCGCTCTGCGCGCCCGGCGCATCCGGCGCAATTCAGGCCGCTGATTTGCAGAGAAACGATAGGGCGGTTGGACATGGTGCACAGATCCCGAGTCGATGACATTGCGCGAGATATGGGGCTTCCAGTCACGGGAAGGTCAAGAGGGGGCGTCAGATTTTTTCATTTGACATCTGTGATCACAGAATGCGAAGGCTACGCCAGCAAACAATCGGTCCTGCGACATTCCATGTCGCATATGGGACCAGAACATGCAGACCGGGAATGGTATGCTGCATTTAAGAAATCACACGCGGCGGCCAGATCGCGGCCCGCACACACGAGAAATGGGAGATTACGAAATCCGCAAGCCTGGCAGCTTTGCAAAGCGCATTCCGAACCCGCAGACTGCACAGCATATGCACATGCTTGCCTAACGTCATCCATTTCTGTAACCGTTTGAAAATTGAGCTGACTGCCCTCACGGACCGGGGCGGCTCTGCTCTTCCTGACGTGACGACCGAAGACGACCAATTGACCGCCTGCCCGATGCAGTTTGCCCTAGGCAAGGCCCCGATCAACAAAAGAACATATAGAGCGCCAACAAGAAGGACGTACCCCATATGATGAAAACACGCGCAGCAGTTGCGGTTGCCCCCGGCAAGCCGCTGGAGATCATGGACGTGAACCTCGAAGGCCCGCGTGCCGGCGAAGTTCTGGTGGAAATCAAGGCCACGGGCCTGTGCCACACCGATGAATTCACCCGCTCGGGCGACGACCCCGAAGGCATCTTTCCGGCGATTCTGGGCCATGAGGGTGCCGGTATTGTTCTGGAAGTCGGCGAAGGCGTCACCAGCCTGAAGCCGGGCGATCACGTGATCCCGCTTTATACGCCCGAATGCCGCGAATGCGATTACTGTCTGAACCCAAAAACCAACCTGTGTCAGGCGATCCGCTCGACCCAGGGGCAGGGTCTGCTGCCGGATGGCACCACCCGGTTCAGCATGGAAGACGGCACCCCGATCCATCACTACATGGGCTGCTCGACGTTCGCCAACCACACCGTCGTGCCCGAAATCGCGCTGGCCAAGGTGCGCGACGACGCGCCGTTTGACAAAATCTGCTACATCGGCTGCGGCGTCACCACCGGCATCGGCGCGGTGATCAACACCGCCAAGGTCGAAATCGGGTCGACTGCCGTTGTGTTCGGTCTGGGCGGCATCGGTCTGAACGTGATCCAGGGCCTGCGTCTGGCCGGAGCCGACCAGATTGTCGGCGTCGACCTGAACCCGGGCAAGGTGGAGATGGCCACCCGCTTTGGCATGACCCATTTCGTCAACCCTGCCGAAGTAGACGGTGATCTGGTCGCCCATCTGGTCGAGCTGACCGGCGGCGGCGCAGATTACACATTCGACGCCACTGGCAACGTCAACGTCATGCGCACCGCGCTGGAATGCGCACACAAGGGTTGGGGCGAAAGCATCATCATCGGTGTGGCACCGGCAGGGGCCGAAATCTCGACCCGCCCGTTCCAGCTGGTCACCGGCCGCTCCTGGCGCGGCACCGCATTTGGCGGCGCAGCCGGGCGCACGGATGTGCCCAAGATCGTCGATTGGTACATGGACGGCAAGATCGAGATCGACCCGATGATCACCCACAAGCTGAGCCTGGACGAGATCAACCACGGCTTCCACCTGATGCACGAAGGCAAGTCCATCCGCGCCGTGGTGGAATTCTAAATCACAGCGGAGCTTCTCAGCTTCACAGCATGATCCCGATTTCGGATTGGCCTGCGGCCAATCCGACCGGGGGCCCGGGGGGCGGCGCGTTTCACGCGCCGCCCCCCGGGCCATTTGGGCACTGCTTCCAAAGATGGGCCAGAACCCAAAGTGGCTCCCAAGAAAATCATTGCAGCGGCACAGACAGGCCCTTCACATATCCTCCCAGGGGGGATATTGGTCTGCTATGACCAGACCCCACAAACATCAATCTCATCCCAAGGTGATCGCTCGGCTGAAACGGGCCAACGGTCACCTCGCCCATGTCATCGCCATGATCGAAGAGGGCAGCCCCTGTACCGACATCGCCCAACAGCTGCAGGCCGTGGAAAAGGCCATCACCAATGCCAAGCGGGTATTGATCCACGACCACATCGACCATTGTCTGGATCCCGACGAAGCCGGACACGCCCCTGACACCGCCAGTTTCAAGGCAATCACAAGGTACCTGTGACCCCATGTTGTCGATTCTGGCAAACCGCACCTATCGCCACCTGTTTCTGGCCCAATTGATCGCCGTCATCGGAACCGGGCTGGCCACCATTGCGCTGAGCCTACTGGCCTATGATCTGGCTGGCGAAGAGGCGGGTCTGGTGTTGGGGCTGGCTTTGACGATCAAGATGGTCTGCTATGTGACCATCGCACCCATCGCGGCTGCCTTTGCAGCTCAGATGCCCCGGCGGACCTGGTTGGTGACACTGGATCTGATACGCGCCGGGGCAGCCCTGTGTCTGCCGTTCGTGACCGAAATCTGGCAGATCTATCTGCTGATCTTCGTGCTGCAATCGGCCTCGGCGGCCTTTACACCGGCCTATCAGGCCAGCATTCCCGATGTGCTCCCGGATGAAGAGGAGTACACCAAGGCCCTGTCTCTGTCCCGGTTGGCCTATGATCTGGAGAGCCTCGTCAGCCCCGGGCTGGCCGCTCTGCTGTTGGGGGTCTTGACGTTTGATTCCCTGTTCTTTGGAACCGCCATCGGCTTTGTCGCCTCGGCACTGCTGGTGACGTCGATCCTGTTGCCCTCTCCCGTTCCAACGGTGCGACGCAGCCTCCATGACCGCACCACCCGCGGTCTTCGGCTCTATCTGACGACCCCACGGCTGCGCGGCCTGTTGGGGCTCACTGTTGCGGCCTCGGCAACGGCGTCCATGGTGTTCGTCAACACCGTGGTGATGACCCGGTCCGTGCTGGGCCTGGGCGAAAGCAGCGTTGCGCTGGCGCTGGCGCTGTTCGGTGTCGGGTCCATGCTGGTGGCGCTGATCCTGCCCCCCCTCCTGAAACATACCAAAGAGCGCCGGGTGATGTCGCTGGGCGCGTTGGTTGCCATTCTCAGCCTGACCGGATTGGCCGTTGTCCAGGGGGGCGGGTCGCTGACCATGGGCTGGGTAGGTCTTGCCTGGTTTGGCACCGGTGTCGGCTATGCCGCGGTGATGACCCCATCAGGGCGCCTGCTGCGCCGATCCGTTGCCCCCGAAGACGGCCCGGCGATCTTTGCCGCGCAATTCACCCTGTCCCATGCCTGTTGGCTGGTCAGCTATCCTTTGGCGGGCTGGGCGATGACCCGGCTGGGGGCACAGCCGACATTGCTTCTGCTCACCGGGCTGGCCTGGATCGGGCTGCTGGTCGGCAGATGGGCATGGCCCGCCCCCAAGCCGGACCAGACACAGCCCGAAACCAATTGACCGACGATGGCCCCACCAGATCAATGCGGATCAAAGCCACGCTCGGCCTGGGGGGAAAACCCGAAATGACGACGATAGACCCGGCTGAAATGGCTTTGCGACGAAAACCCGTTGGCCAGCCCCACTTCGATGATCTTCATGTTGGTCTGACGCAGCATCGACCGGGCATTTTCCAGCCGCAACCGGGTGTGGAACACCTTGGGTGTGACGTTGAGATATTTTGAAAACAGCCGCTCCAGCTGCCGGGTCGACAGGCCGACCTGACGGGCGATGTCCGACGGACGCAGCGGGGCTTCCAATTCGCCGCGCATGACGGCCAGCGCGGCAGACAGCTTTTCGTGCCGGACCCCGGTGCGACAATGATCGGCAAGGGTCTGTTCATGGCTGGCACCGCGTGGGGCCGAACACACCAGCCGGTCAGAGACGGCCGTTGCGGTTTCCATCCCATGGTGACGGGCAATCAGCTGCAACATCATATCCAGCGTCGCCGCCCCACCCGCACAGGTAAACCGCGTCTCATCAATGGCGAACAGGGACCGGCTGATCTCCAGATCCGGCCAGGTTTCGGCCGCAACATGAAGCAGGCTCCAATGAGTCGAAACCGGACGATTGTCCAGCAAACCGGCCTTGGCCAGCGCAAAAACCCCGCCTCCCACCGCTCCGATCTGACAGCCCTTGCGGGCGGCCTGACGCAGCCAGGCCAGCACCCCGGGCGAACTATCGGCGATCTGACCGGCCCCGCCACAGACAAAGATCGTATCCGTCCGTTCGACCGGGTCCAGGCTGCCATCAACTGCAACCGTCACTCCGAACACGGATCGGGCCAGTGCGCCGCCCTCATGCACGGTGCGCCAACTGTAACGCTGGTTCCCGTCGTATTGATTGGCACCATCCAGCGCCGAAATGGCGCTGGCCAGATCCAGCGGTGAAAAGCTGGGCAACAGCAGAAACACGAACCGTCTGTGCGCAACCGGAAACACCGGTTGCGCCAGGTCCTGAACCATTTGCATGACTTTGGTCATGATGCGGCCCCCGGCCCAGATCAGGCGCGCATATTGGCGCCGTTGGCGTCATAGATCGGCGCGCCCAGCACCTCGGCGTCAAACATCTCGCCCAGGATCTCGACCTGCAGTTGGGTCCCCGCGCTGGCGTGTTCCGCGGCGACATAGCCCATCGCCATCGACGTGCCTGCGTGATGTGCGTAGCCGCCCGAACTGATGTAGCCGACCGCCTCACCATCCTTCAGGATCGCCTCGTCGTTTGAGACATCAATGCCGTCCACGTCGATGGTCATGGTCACCAACCTGCGGGACGGGCCTGTGTCGCGCGCGGCCAATGTGGCCTCTTTGCCGACAAAATCCTTCTTCCAGTTGATGAACACGTCCATGCCGCTTTCCACCGCGTCGAAATCGGGACGGAAATCCAGGGTCCAGACACCCCACCCCTTTTCCAGACGCATCGACATCAGCGCCCGCGCCCCATACCAGCGATAGCCCAGATCGGCACCGGCCTCCTCGATCGCTTCGGCGAGACGCAGCAGGTATTGCGGCTTGCAATAGATCTCATACCCCAACTCGCCGCTAAAGCTGATCCGGTTCAGGATCACCGGCACCCCGCCCACATAGGTCTGGCGCAGATCGCGGAATTTGAACGCCTCGGCGCTGACATCATCGCGGGTGATCCGTGCCAGCAGGTCGCGCGATTTCGGCCCCGACAGGGCAATGCCGTGCCAGTCGTCGCTGACATTGGCATAGGACACATCGGCTGGCAGATCCGTTTCGAACCAGCGGCGGTGCGCCTCCTGCATGGCGCCCGAACCGAACAGCATGAAATGCTCCTCGCCCAGACAGGCCACGGTCAGATCCCCATACAGCTTGCCCTTGGGCGTCAGCATCGGGGTCAGGGTCAACCGACCCGGTTTGGGCACATACCCGGCCAGCACCCGGTCCAGATAGGCGCGTGCGCCAGCACCCTTGAATTCATGCTTGGCAAAGTTGGCAACCTCGATGCCGCCCACGGCCTCGCGTACGGCCTTGACCTCACGCGCCACATAGTCGTGGCTGCGGTTGCGCTGGAACGTCGGTTCCTCATGCGCGTCCTCGGGACCATCGGCAAACCACAGCGCATTTTCCAGACCAAAGCCCTGCCCCATCCGCGCACCGCGCGCGACCAGCCGATCATACAGCGCGGTGGTTTTCTGCATCCGACCCTTGGGCAGGGTTTCATTGGGGAATGTCATCACAAAGCGACGTTCATAATTTTCGGTGGATTTCACCGTTCCCCAATCCGGAGAGGCAAATTCACCGAACCGCGCCACATCCATGGCCCAGACGTCAATCGAAGGTTCGCCGTCGATCATCCATTCCGCCATGGTCAGACCCACGCCGCCGCCCTGACAGAAACCCGCCATGACGCCCACGGCGCACCAGTAATTCTTCATCCCCGGCACCGGCCCGATCATCGGGTTGCCATCGGGGCCAAAGGTGAACGGCCCGTTGATCATGTCCTTGATCCCCGCCTCGCCAATCGCCGGGATGCGTTCAAACGACATCTCCAGCCGGTCGGCGATCCGGTCCAGATCCGGTTGCAGCAACTCATGCCCGAAATCCCAGGGCGTCCCGTCTACCTTCCACGGTGTGCCCTTGGGCTCATACGTGCCCAGCAGCATCCCCTGGCGTTCCTGACGGAAATAGATATTCGCCTCGTAATCAATCCCGGCGGGCAGGCGCGAACCGTGGTTGGCAACGGCGTCGATCTTGTCGGTGATCAGGTAATGGTGCTCCATCGGCTGCACCGGCAGGTGGATGCCCGACATATGTCCCACTTCGCGCGCCCACAGACCGCCGCAATTGACCACATGTTCGGCGTTGATCTTGCCCTTGGGCGTGGTCAGATCCCAGCTGCCGTCCGGGCGCTGGCTCATCGCGGTGACGCCGCAATGGGTGAAATACTGTGCGCCATGCACCTTGGCCGATTTGGCAAAGGCATAGGTCGCGCCCGACGGGTCCAGATCGCCGTCCTGATCGTCCCACAGCGCCGCGTGATAATGTTTGGGGTCAATCAGCGGATGCCGCTCTGCGACTTCCCTGGGGCTGATGAATTCCTGGTTCAGGCCCATATACCGCGCTTTGGAGCGTTCCCGTTTCAGGTAATCATACCAGGTCTTGTTCGACGCCAGATAGAAACCGCCCGTGATGTGCAACCCGACGCTGTGACCGGATGTCTCTTCGATCTCCTTGTACAGATCAATGGTATAGCTCTGCAAACGCGAGATATTGGGATCCGAGCTGATGGTGTGGATCTGCCCGGCGGCATGCCAGGACGACCCCGAAGTCAGCTCGTCCCGCTCCAGCAGCACGGCGTCTTTCCAGCCGAATTTGGCCAGGTGAAACAGGATCGAACAGCCCACGACGCCGCCACCAATCACCACGACCTTGGCGTGGGACGGCAGCTTTTTGTCCGTAGAGCTCTCTTCCTTGTGAATGTTCAGGGTGGATTGGGCAAAAGTATCTGACATGTTCGGAATCCTCAGTCAGGGATATCAGGGCAGCAAGACCAGCTTGCCGACGAATTTCTTTTGCAGGAACACATCCTGCGCGGTGTGAATGTCGCCGAGCGGGAAAGTCTGGGCGACCAGCGGCTTGATCTCGCCCGCTTCGATATAGGAAATCAGGTTCGGCATGGTTTCGGGGGCCTGCACGGTGCCGCCAACGAATGTCAGATCCTTGAGATACAGATCGCGCACATCCAGCGTCACCAGCGGCCCGCCAATCGCGCCCGACGTGGCATAGCGACCGCCGCGTTTCAAACAGGAGATCAACGACGCAAAGCCATCCCCGGCCACCAGATCAACAACCAATGTGACGCTCTGTTCCCCCAGAATCTGCGCCGGGTCATCATTCCGATCCAGCAACCGATCCGCCCCCAGATCCTGCATCTGGTCATGTTTGCTGGCCGATGCGATCGCGATCACCGTCGCTCCACGCCGTTTGCACAGCTGGATCGCCGCCGACCCGACCCCACCCGAGGCCCCGGTGATCAGCACGATATCCCCGGCCTTGCATCCCGCGCGCGAAATCAGGTTTTCGGCTGTGGAATAGGCACAGGGAAACGACGCCAATTCCGCATCCGACAGATCGGAAGTCACCGCATGGGTGTGCCTGTCGCGCGCAATGGCATATTGCGCGAACCCGCCATCGCATTCCGACCCCCAGGTGATAAAATCCCAATCGTCGATCGCATCCGCTGCGGGTTGCAGGCTGGCGACCAACACCCGTTCGCCAACGCGCGCCGGGTCGACACCATCACCCACGGCGGCAATCTCACCACAACAATCGGCCCCCTGAATGCGGGGAAAGACCAGCGGACGCCCGGTCCAGCTCGCGTCGTCGTCATCAGCGCCCAACGCACCGGCCGCCGCCTCGGTGTCGCCCGCGACCGCCTTGGAGTACCAGCCAATGCGGGTGTTGACGTCGGTGTTGTTGATCCCGGCTGCGCCGACCTTGATCAGCACCTCGCCCGCCGCCGGGGTCGGCACGGCGACATCGTCGCGAAACTGCAGCGCCTCGGGGCCACCGTGGCCAATCAGATGAACAGCTTGCATGGTTTTGGGAATGGTCATGAATGGATCCTCAGGTCAGGGGCAGGCGTCGGAAACGGCCCGGCATTGCCGGATCATGGAAATGATTCAACGGGCCATTGTCCACCAAATGATTGTGCCAATGGGCCAACGCCTGACGATCCAGTGTCACGCCCAGACCGGGGCCCTCGGGCACTGCAACCACGTTGTTGACCTGCCGAAACGGGCCGCCCTGGATCACATCCCCGATCTGCCAGCGAAACAGCGACTGGCTGGGTTCCGAAATCCACGGCATTGCTGCGCTCATGTGCAGATAGGCGGCGGTGGCAACCCCTGCGTCTCCGGAATAGCACCAGAACCCGACGCCCATCGCCTCGCAGGCCCCAATGAAACGCACCGTTCGGGATATCCCGCCCAGCACTGCAAAATTGGTCACGATGTAATCCGGCGCACCCACCGCCACAGCCCGGCGGATATCCGGCACATGGGTCGACATGCGGATCGACGAATGTTTGCGCAGCTCCGCCATCTCTTCGAACGTCGCAACTGGGTCTTCGTAGTTGCGGATGTCATAGAGTTCGATGTCGCGAAACACCCGGATCGCGGTGGGCAGCGACCATTGCATATTGCTGTCCAGCCGGATCATCGCATCCGGCCCCAATGCCGCGCGCATCTCCTTGACCGTGTCGATCTCGATCCGGGGATCACCCAGGATCAGCTTGCCTTCGAACATGGTCGATCCATGCTCTTCGCGCATCCGCACACAATAATCCGCCACCGCCTGGGGATCCATTTCACCACCGGCCCGAAACCCGAAATATTCGGTAAAGGGGATCGCCTTGCGCACAGCCCCGCCCAGCAAACGGCACAGCGGTTCCCCCGCGACCTTGCCCCGCAGATCCCACAGGGCGATTTCGATCGCGCCAAAGGCCTTGACCACGGAACTGTCGTCCGTGTTCTGCACAATCTGCCAGGGCGGAACGCACAGGCTCTCGCAGCCCGCGATGTCCAGCGCATCGGCCCCGATCAGCCGGTCGCCCATGGCACGAATGCTGTCGACCACGTCGACCGACGGTGCCTCTCCCAAACCAATCAGCCCCTGATCGGTTTCCACCTCGATGATGGTCTTGGACGTGCCGGGGTAATGCCCCCCGGTCCACCACATCGGTTTTTCCAGCGGCAGGTTGATCGGAGTGGCCCGCAGCCCGGTAATCCTGAGCCGTGTCATGAAAATCGCCCCGCAAAACAGGCGTTTCGCCGGTGCACGGGTGGTGTACGGGTGGTGCACGCATCGTGCCAGGGGGGAAATGCCCCCCCTGCATCAGCCGGAATTATGCGTAAAGAAATCATTACCTCAGTACCAGGCATCGGGAAGCTGTTCCTTGCGCTTGGCGACATAGGCGGCCAGTTCTTCTTCCTTGGCCGGATCCAGGGCGGGCTTTTCATACTCGTTCAACATCTGGTTCCAACGGTCATACGCACGCGTGCGCATGTCCTTGGACCCGCCCTCTTCCCAGCTTTCGACATTCTCGCTGTCGCTCAGCTTGGGCTCGTAAAACGCATCCTGATAATTGCGCATGGTGTGCGCCGACCCCAGGAAATGCCCCCCCGGTGCGACCTCGCCATAGGCGTCGCGCGCCATCGCTTCGTCGCTGATGTCCAGCCCTTGGCCCAGGACCTTTTGATAGGATCCCAACCGGTCCGCATCCATGATCAGTTTTTCAAACCCGGTGGCCAACCCGCCTTCGAGCCACCCGGCCGCGTGCAAGACAAAATTCGCCCCGGCGAGCATGGTGGAATGCATCGAATCCGCGCTCTCATAGGCGGCCTGGGCATCCTCGGTTTTTGATGCGGTCAGCGACCCACCACAGCGCAAGGGCAGCCCAGCCCGGCGCGCCAACTGACCGATAGCATAATTCGACACCACCGGTTCCGGCATCCCAAACGTGGGGGCCCCGGATTTCAGCGACATGGAGCTCAGAAAATTGCCCAGCACAAAGGGCGCACCGGGACGCACCAATTGCGCATAGGCACAGGCCATCATCGCCTCGGCCATCGCCTGTGCAACCGACGCGGCCGTCGACACCGGACCCATCGCCCCGGTCAGAATAAAGGGAACAACAACAATGCCTTGCCCGCGTCCGCAATAGACGCGGATCGCCTCGGACACGACCTTGTCCACCAGCAAGGGCGAGTTCGTGTTGACGTTGCCCATGATCACGCAATTGTTGTCCATCACGTCCCGCCCATGCAGGATTTCGGCCATATCAACGCTGTCCTGGGCGCGGCTCATTTCGGTAATTGCCCCCAGATGCGGTTTGTCCGACAGGGTCATATGGGCCAGCACCATATCCAGATGGCGTTTGCTGACCGGGACGTCGCAGGGTTCGCAAATCACCAGCCCGGTGTGGTGCAGATTTGGGTGCAGATAGGCGAGTTTGACCAGCTTCTCGAAGCTGTCCATATCGCCATATCGCCGCCCCCCTTCCAGATCGCGCACAAAGGGCGCGCCATAGATCGGGGCGAACACCTGATTGGTCCCTCCAATCACCACCGAGCGCTCCGGATTGCGGGCGACCTGGGTGAACTGGCGCGGGGCCTTGGCGCATAGATCCCGGATCCACTGCGCATCGGCGCGCACAATATCACCCTCGATCCGCGCCCCTTCGCGCCGCCACAGCTCCAACGCTTCCGGGTCGTCGCGAAACGCGATGCCGACGTCTTCGAATATCCAATCGACCTGCGCCTCGAGCTTGGTCAGTTGTTCGTCGTCCAGCACATCAAAAAACGGCAGGATCCGCTGGATATAGGGCGAAGCCGGCGCGCCCACCGGGGCGGCTTGTCTGCTGCGCGAAGCACGGGCACGTCGGGCCATGATCAGGTCTCCATCAATCTGTGGTGCAACACTACGCAACCGAAACAGGTTTGTGACGGTTGAAAAACCTGATGGTTTGGATAAGTCTGAGTTATGCAAGAACTCTGGAAACTCGTCTCCTCCCCCCGCCACGTCATCGTGTTCGAAGCCGCCGCCCGGCACGGATCCTTTACCCGTGCGGCCGCTGAATTAAATGTGCAGCAGCCCGCCGTCAGCGCGGCGATTCGGCAATTGGAGGACGCATTGGGGGTGACCCTGTTCCACCGCAGCCATCGCAAAGTGGAATTGACCAAGGCCGGAGAGCGATTTTTCACTGATATTTCAATGGCTTTAGAACAAATCCTGGCCTCAGCCCGCGCCGTGTATCAACGCGGATTGAACGACCATGTGACTCTGTCGGTTTCGACCGCTTTTGCCTATTACTGGATGGTGCCGCAGTTGGAACAGCTGCATTCCCAGCATCCGGAGATTGATTTACGTCTGCAAACCAGTGATCGAGAGCCCGATATAGACGCCGAGGGAATCAGCCTTGCCATAAGGCGGGGGGACGGCAATTGGCCCGGCGTACATGCCGCATTGATTGCACCCGAAGTGATCTATCCCATCGCTGGTCCGGGGGTTTTGGCCGGGGCGGACCTGCGGGAGATTCGCGATCTTTTGGATCACCGGCTGATCCACCTCGAAGAGCCGGTGCGCGCCCGCCCGACCTGGGCCCAATGGTTCGCCCATTTTGACGTGTTGGACCGCCCGCCAAAGGCGGGATTACGACTGAACGACTATGCGCTGGTTCTTCAGACAGCCATGGCGGGCGAGGGCATCGCCTTTGGCTGGCAGCATGTGACCCGCAGGCTGATTTCGCAGGGTCTGCTGGAGGCGCGCAGGGATTGGGCCTGGAAGACAGGCAAGGGATTCTATCTGGTTTGGTCCCAGAACACCCCCCTGATCCCCCAGGCCGAACGTGTGCGCGACTGGATGATTTCTCTGGGCGAAACCTGATCGCGCGTGGATCAAGGCGCAAGAAACGCCTTGATCCACGCCGATTTTACACAGCTTCCCCGCCGGGATCAGCCATCATCTCCCTTGTAGAACCCGATGACATCGCCATCGGTTGTCGCGCCCAACCCGTTCAACAATCGGTTCGAGTAGTTGAAATAGGCACAGACCTGATTGACTTCCAGGACCTCCCCATCATCGCATCCGGCAATTTTCAACGCCTCGAAATCGGACTTGATCATCTTGCCGACATCCGTTGTCAGCTTGCCCGCATAACGCAACAGCGCCAATTCCTTGCCCTGAAACTCGTCTTCGGGGCGATGTGCCTTGAGCGCCAGAAAGATTCGATCGCTGCGCGGCTGATCACGCAGCAGGTTGCGAACATTCATAAAATGATGGGTCAGCGAATAGGTGCAATCATTCAGGATCGACGTATAGCTGGCAACCACTTCCAGGAACCAGAACGGCAATTTGTTGTCCTTGGAATGCAACGCCGAACGATAGAGCGTGACATGCCCGTTCATTGTTTCCGGGCGCAAGGAATGCACCCGCATAACCGTATCAACGGTGCCATGTGGAGTGCGCGCCTTGTCCAGCAATTCCTTGAGACGACCGTCGGCCTCCTCATCCGGGACCATGTGAATCCAGGCGCTCATGCCGCGTCTCCCGTGAAGATGTCATAGGCCTTGAGCGCCTTGGCGCTATAGGCATAGGCAGGACCGCCGCCCATGTAGGTGGCCATGGCCAATGCCTCGCATAATTCGTCCCGTGTGGCACCCAATCGCACCAGGGATCGCACGTGAAAGCCGATGCAACTGTCACATTTCGTGGCAATGGCAATGCCCAGCGCCATGAACTCCTTGGTCTTTTCGCTAAGCGCGCCATTTGTCTTGGCCGCCTTGCCCATCATGCCAAATCCCTTGACGGTCTCTGGCACCTCCTTGGAATAGGTGGCGATATTGGCCTCGGTTTCGGCCATGAAATCTTTCCAGTCCATTGTCTTCTCCGTTCGCTTCACACGCAGCCCGACATCGGGTGTTCGGACTGCGCAGAGTTTCCTACCCGCGTTCATCTGCCCCCATGCGCCGTTCCAGCCAGCGCACACCGGCGCTGATGATCAGGACCAGCACCAGATATTCAAAGATGAGCAGCGTATAGATTTCCAGCGGGCGATATTCGGTCACCACCAATTCGTTTGCGCGCCGGGTCAGCTCCTGCATCCCGATCACGGACGCAAAGGCGCTCATCTTGACGATATAGATGAACTGATTGGCCAGCGGTGGCAGGATGCGCCGGATCGCCTGGGGCAGGATCACATAGCGCATGGTTTGCAAATAGTTCAGCCCGATGGTCTGGGCCGCCTCGGTTTGTCCTTTGGCAATCGACTGGATCCCGGCGCGATAGATTTCGGCCGTAAAGGCACTATCGGAAATCGCCAGCGTGATGATCGCCCCCCAAAATGGGTCAATCGGGATGTTCAACCCCATCGACTGGAACACGATCGGCAGGCCGTAAAACACCCAGAACAACATCGGCAACAGCGGGATGGCGCGTACGAATTCGACATAGACCCGGTTAAACATCCGAATTTGCCACCGCGTCGATAACCCCGGCAGCGCCACCACAAGCCCCAGACCGATCGAGACCACGGCCGCGATCACGGAAATTAGGATGGTGTCACCAATACCCGAAACCAGAAATTTCACATTGATCCAACCGGACGGTTTGGTCGGGTCGATCACGTACCAGCCCCAGGTCCCCGAGCTGGAACACCCAGCCAAAGCCAACAAGGCAAGCGACAGGAAAATCCACTTTTTCATGATTGTCTTCTCCTCAGTGCTGCAGGATCTGGGACAGGAACTTCTGACACCGCTCGGATCGCGGAGCGCCAAAGAACTCATCCGGAGGGCCCTGTTCGACGATTTCTCCGGCGTCCATAAAGACCATGTTGTCAGCAACTTTGCGGGCAAAGCCCATCTCGTGCGTGACCACAACCATAGTCATCCCGTCATCCGCCAACCCGACCATCACGTCGAGCACTTCAGAGATCATTTCGGGGTCCAGCGCCGAAGTCGGCTCGTCAAACAACAGCACCTTGGGCTCCATGCACAGCGACCGGGCGATGGCCACCCGCTGCTGCTGACCACCCGACAGCTGCCCCGGACGCTTTTTCGCCTGATCCGGGATATGCACTCGTTCCAGATAATGCATGGCCTTGGCTTCGGCCTCGGATTTGGAGAGCCCGCGGGCCTTGATCGGCCCCAACATCAGGTTCTCCAGCACCGTGAGGTGCGGAAACAGGTTGAACTGTTGAAATACCATGCCGACCTCGGACCGGATCGCCGCCACCGATTGCGGATCATTGGTCAGTTCGATGCCATCGACCCGAATCGTTCCCTTCTGATGTTCTTCCAGCCGGTTGATGCAGCGCACTACTGTCGATTTCCCGGACCCCGAGGGGCCGCAGATCACAACCTTTTCACCGGATCCTATGGATAGATTGATATCCTTGAGCACATGAAATGTGCCATACCACTTGTTGACTCCAACAAGCTCGATTGCTGTCTGCGCCATCGAATTCCCCCTGTTTCGCGCGTCACGCATCAAAAAATGCGCAAAATTTTCTCCGTGAGAAAAATTTTTCTTGAGATTAACTGCGGGAATGCCGTTAAATCAAGGAACAATCGAACTATAATCAAAAGCGAACAGACAACACCAACAGGGGAGTCACCAATGAAACGAATTTTCAAGGCAGCCGCAGTCGCGGTTCTGGGCCTGACTTTGTCAGGTGCCGCACAGGCACAATCGGCACTGAACGAAATCCTGGATACGGGCGTGCTCAAGATCGGGACCACGGGTGACTGGAACCCGATGACGCTGCGCGATCCGGCGACAAACAGCTACAAAGGCTTCGACATCGACATCATGAATGAGCTGGCCAAAGATCTGGGTGTCGAAATCGAATTCGTGCCAACCGACTGGAAAACTCTGGTCAACGGCGTTGTGGCCGGAAAATACCACATGACCGGCTCGGCTTCGATTTCTCCCCCGCGAATGAAGGTGGCCGGTTTCTCGGAAAGCTACATTTCCGTAGAGCTGTACCCGTTCACCACCAAGGAGAAAGCTGGAAACTTTGACGGGTATGACAGCATCAACCAACCCGGTGTCAAAGTGGCAACCACGCTGGGAACGACGTTTGAAAAACGCGTGCGCGAATGGTTCCCCAATGCCGACATCAAGGTGGTCGAAGCCCCGGCGCGCGGCTTTCAGGAAGTGCTGGCCGGTCGGGCCGATGTGTTCATCACCTCGAATATCGAAGGATCGACCCTTGAACAGAAATTCCCTGTGACCCGCGTCCCCGGAACCGGCCCACGGTCGCCATCGCCCATCGCGATGTTGTTGCCCCAGGCCGATCAGGTGTGGATCAATTACGTGAACAATTGGGTCAAAGTGAAAAAGGCCCAAGGGTTCTTTGAAACCACCAAGGCGAACTGGGGTCTGTGATCCTGGCCTTGTGATGATTGGGACCGCGCCCCGTTGCGCGGTCCATTTCGTTTTCAGGAACGGGGTTTCAGACCGGACAGGCCCGGGTCAGTGTTCTTCAATGCCGCCCACGTCGAAACCCAGCCCCACCAGCGTGTCAGATTCGGGTACTCTGCAAACAGCTCGCGCCCCTCTTTTGATTGCAGGAAATAGTCTATCATGGGGGCAAGATGGCAATCTGCCAACGTCGGCGCGCGCCCGCTCAGCACTCTGCTCTCCTCGGCAATGTCTTCCAACGCCGCCAACACACGCCGCGACCCTGCTACTCCTGTTGCGATCACCTGTGGATCCCCTTCCTCTCCTACGAGCGGACGAAAGACCGAATGCGAAAACACCTGTCGAACCAGCGGAACATAGCCATAACTGTCCACAATCGCCATGACCTGATCCATGCGCGCCTGGGCCATCGGGTCGTCAGGTTGCAACCCGACGCCGGCAAAGGCGTTGTCCACATAACGGGTAATGGCCCCGGTTTCAAAAAGAGAGAATGCATCATGTTCCAGAACCGGCACCCGGCCAAAGGGATGCCGCCGCAGATGATCATCAGTCAGATCCGTGAAAGGATCAACTTCGACAGTCGCAACTGCGACCTGCTTTGCGGACAGGACCATGCGGACAATTCTGGAATAGACGCTGTAGCGATAGCTGTGCAGTCGAACACTCATCTCACGTCCGCCTCTCAAATTTATCCAAGCATCGCTCAAGGATAGACGCAGATGCCAACAAAACAAAGACAGGAGCGGTAACATGTTACTCAGTCGCATGACCTGGCAACAGGTCGACGCCCATGTGAAATCCGGTGGCGGTATCGTTTTGCCCATGGGATCAACGGAACAACATGGCCCCATGGGAATGATTGGCACCGACACGATCTGTGCCCAGGCGCTGGCCGAACGGGCCGCCGACATCTGCGGGGCCATCTGTGCGCCGCCTCTGGCCTATACGCCTGCCCCATTCAACATGGGGTTTGCGGGGACCATGTCATTGTCTGCGGACCTGTTTCAGGCCATGGCCCGTGAGCTGTTGGAAGGGCTGCAATCCCAGGGTTTCACCCGGATCTATGTTGTGAACGGGCATGGTGCCAATCTGGCACCGATGCGGACAGCGGCCACTGGGCTGACTGCCCGCGTTCAAATTCGCAGCTGGTGGGATTTCGAACCGGTCAACCTGTTGCGGCGTCAATGGTACGGCGCATGGGAGGGGATGCATGCCACCCCATCCGAAATTGCCATCACCCAATCGCTGTTTCACGTCCTGCCCACCGGTGATGCCGCAGACCCTCCCGAACAATTGAGCGCGGAATTCATCGCCGCCCATGCCGGCGACCGCCATGGGCCGCCGCAGGAACACCGCGCCCAGTTTCCAGATGGGCGGGTGGGGTCGCATTCGGCGTTGGCCTGCCCGGAACATGGCGACGCACTGATCGCCGCTGCCACCCAGGCCATTGCCGAAGACATGCGCGGCTTCTTCAATCTGGAAGGTTGACCGCCAGGTGGGATGGTTTGCGCCGCATGAATGCGGCCCGGTCGCAGGTCGCAACCAGAACCCCATCCTGATTAAAGGCCTGGTGCAGGAAGTGCACAATCCCTGCTTCGGGGCGCGATCCGCTGTCGCGGCAATCCTTCACGGTGGTCCGCACTCTCAAAGTGTCGCCCTGAAACACCGGGGCAGGAAAGCGCACATCGCTCATCCCCAGATTGGCGATGGTCGTCCCCAGCGTGGTTTCATTCACCGTGATCCCGATCATCACCCCCAGGGTGAAGATCGAATTGACCAGTGGGCGGCCAAATTCGGTGCCCTCAGCAAAATGGCGGTCGATGTGCAGGGGCTGCGAATTAAAGGTCATCGCGCAAAACATCATATTGTCGGATTCCGTGATGGTTCGGGTGATCGCGTGATCAAACACCATCCCCGGATGAAACTCTTCGAACCAGAGGCCGGCCATGGGTTACGCTCCTTTGGTGATGTCGATGCGAATCAGAATCTCTCCGGCATCGACGGTTGCGCCCGGTTCACAGGCGATGGCTGACACGACACCATCGGCCATGGCCTTTAGCTCCATCAGCAGTTTCATTGATTCCAACACCACCACAGTTTCCCCCTTTTGCACGACCTTTCCGACAGCAACAGGCAGGTCGGCCACCAGCCCCGGTATGGGCGCAACAATGCGATCCGGGGCCGTATCCGTTGTTGATCGGGTCGCCAAACGCAGATCTCCGGCCAACGACAGCCTGTGGCTGGTATCGAACGCGGGGCTCCACAGCCAGATTTCCGTACCCGTGTCAAATACGCCATACCGGCTGGAAAAACCGTTTTCGATGACATTCATCTCTGTCGCACTGGCGCGCGTGATCAGACAGGAAACCGTCCCCTCGCGAGAGGTCACTTCGAATTGTCCCTGTCGCCCGCGGATTTCGACCGCGGCATCGGGCGCATCGGTCTCCAAATATTGGGCACAAGCCGGCTGCCCCGCCTGATCCAACAAACGCATTCCACCCAGTCCGTACCACGGCGACGTGCCCGACGGCTGTGCGGAATGGCGCGCCAGAGCGGCCAGCCTGGTTGTTTGCGCGGCTGGCGCAGCCCAACCATCCGGCCATTGCGCGGCAATGAACCCGGTGGTGGCGCACCCTTGGGCGAACGCATCCCTGGCCAGCGCGTCCCGAAGAAACAGCCTGTTGGTCCCGAGCCCGGCCACGCCGGTCCGCTCCAGCCCCCGGATCAGCGATTTGCGTGCGCTGTCGCGGTCGGGGCCATGGGCGATCAGCTTGGCAATCATGGAATCGTAATGGCTGGCGACAACCGACCCAGTCTGAACCCCGCTGTCGCATCGCAGGCCCGGATCCGGTGCCCAATGCAGGATCTCTCCGGTTTGGGGTCTGAACCCCAAGGCCGCGTCCTCGGCAGTGAGCCGGGCTTCGATCGCATGGCCGCAGCACCGGATATCGGCCTGTGTCAGCCCCAAAGGCTGACCCGCAGCAACCCGCAACTGCTGTTCCACCAGGTCCAGGCCCGTCACTTCTTCGGTCACGGTGTGTTCCACCTGCAACCGCGTGTTCATTTCCAGAAAATGGTAGGCTTCGGTTTCACCCTCCATGACAAATTCCACGGTGCCCGCGCTGTCATACCCGATCTCGCGCCCCAATCGCAGCGCCGCATCGAACATCGCATCGCGTGTGGTAGCGCTCAGATTCGGGGCCGGTGCCTCTTCGAGCAGCTTCTGGTGATTGCGTTGCACCGAACAATCGCGCTCATGCAGGTGCAGCAGATTGCCATGTTTGTCGCCCAACAGCTGCACTTCGATGTGGCGCGGGTTTTGCACCAGCTTTTCGATCATCAACCGCCCCTCGCCAAAGGCGCGTTCGGATTCGGCGCGCGCCGATTTAATGGCGTCAGCCAATCCCCCCGGATCATGGACCACGCGCATGCCTTTGCCCCCACCCCCGGCGCTGGCCTTTATCATGACCGGCAGACCAATGTCATGCGCGGCGGCGATCAGAGTCTCGTCGCGTTGATCCGCGCCTGCATAGCCCGGAAGACAGGGCACGCCAGCGGCCAAGGCCACGGCTTTGGCTTCGATTTTGGCCCCCATGATACGGATCGCATGGGGGTGAGGTCCAACCCAGATCAGCCCGGCTTGGACACAGGCTTCGGCCAGGTCGGGGCGTTCCGACAAGAAGCCATATCCGGGATGGAGCGCCTGGGCACTGCTGGTCTGTGCGGCCGCGATGATCCGATCCACCCGCAGATAACTGTCCCGCGCCGCAGCCCCCCCGATATGCACAGAGGTGTCCGCCAGTTGCACATGCAAGGCGTCCCGGTCCGCGTCCGAATAAACCGCAACCGTTCGGATCCCCATCGCCCGCGCCGTGCGCATGATCCGACAGGCAATTTCGCCGCGATTGGCGATCAGCAATGTGTCAAACATCATGCGCCCTCACATCCGGTAAACTGGGCGCGGCCCGGTTTCGCGGGGCTCTGCTGCGGACAGCGCCAGGCATAACCCCATCACATCTCGGGTCTGGTCCGGTTCGATAATCCCGTCATCCCACAGCCGCGCTGTGGCGTAATAGGGGTCGCTTTGTTCGGTGAACTGGGCCCGCGTGCGCCTGTCCAGCTCTGCGATCTCGTCCTTGGATGCGGGTGATTTCAGGCTGGCCCGGCGCAGGTCGGTGACCACCGTGGCTGCGACATCCGGGCTCATCGTGGCAATGCGCGCATTGGGCCAGGAGAACAGGAACCGGGGCCGAAACCCGCGCCCACACATTCCGTAGTTCCCAGCGCCATAGGAGCCGCCTGTGATCACGGTGTATTTTGGCACTCGCGCATTGGAAACCGCATAGACCAGCTTGGCCGAATGTTTGGCGATGCCACCGCGCTCGGCGTCAGTTCCGACCATGAAACCGGTGATATTCTGCAAGAACAGCAAGGGTATATGGCGCTGATCACACAGTTCGATGAAATGCGCACCCTTGAGCGCACTTTCGGAAAACAACACCCCGTCATTGGCCAGGATTCCCACCGGATAGCCGTGGATATGGGCAAAACCACAGACCAGAGTCGCGCCATAATCGGGCTTGAATTCGGAAAAATCGCTGCCATCCACCAGGCTGCGGATCATGGCCCGCGTATCGGTGGGGCGTTTCAGGTCGATCTGAGCGAACTCTGCCGGTGTTCCGGCATCCGCTGCGGGGGGGGCTGACGCTTGTGGCGGATCACTGGGCATCCCTGGCTCGAGATATCCGACCAATTCGCGCAACTTGCGCAATGCGCCCTCTTCGTCCTCTGCCAGATGGTCACTGACCCCCGACACATTGGTGTGCATCTCGGCCCCGCCCAAAGTGTTGCCGTCGACAACCTCGTTGATGGCTGCCTTGACGATGGGCGGGCCTCCCAGATGGATACGACCGGTCTCCCGCACCATGATCACCTGATCACTCAGCGCCGGAATATAGGCCCCACCCGCCGTGCATCCGCCAAATACCACGGAAATCTGTGGGATACCTGACGCCGACATCTGGCATTGCCGCCAGAATGCACCTCCAAAATGATCCTTGTCCGGGAAAACCCGATCCTGTTCGGGCAGAAACGCACCACCGCAATCCACCAGATACAGACATGGCAACCGATGGGCCTGAGCGATTTCCTGGGCGCGCGCATGTTTGCGCACGGTTTCCGCAAAGAACGATCCGCCTTTGACCGTGGCGTCATTGGCAATGATCATACAGGACCGCCCGCGCACCACGCCGATGCCGGTGACTATTCCGGCACCCGGAACCTCGCCGCCGTACATCCCGTACGCGGCCAGCGGTGACAGCTCGAGAAACGCTGTGGCCGGATCCAACAGAAATTCGATCCGGTCGCGCACAAACATCTTGCCGCGTTCTGCATGGCGGATGCGAAAACGCTCTCCGCCGCCCTGGGACGCGGCCCTGTGACGGCCGCGCAGGTCTGAAATCAGATCTGGAATGGTGGGCATGGCGTCCTCCCTTGATTTTCTACCTAACGTCCGTTAGAAAATCTGTCAACAACCACAAAGAGACCAAAGATGACCCTTGGATTTGACGCCACCACCGCCTCCTCCTTCTTCTTTTCCGATGAACACCACATGTTGCGCGCCCAAGTGCGCCGCCTGGTCGAGGAAGAGATCAAGCCCCATGCGGACATCTGGGAAGAACAGGGGCACACCCCCCGCGACCTGTTGCGAAAGATGGGCGAATTGGGGGTGTTCGGAATCCGCTATCCCGAAGCCTACGGCGGCTCCGATATGGATCAATTGGCCACCGTTGTGCTGGCCGAAGAATTGGGACGATGCACCTATGCAGGTGTGGCGATCACCGCGCTGGTGCACACCGATATGGCCTCGGTTCATGTGTTCAATGCCGGGACCCAGGAACAAAAGGCCAAATACCTGCCAGGAATCATTGCCGGGAACACCATAACCGCGGTTGGCATCACCGAACCCGATGCCGGATCTGACGTCAAAAGCATCCGCACGACCGCACGGCGCGCGGTCGATCACTCCGGCGATCATTATGTTCTGAACGGCACCAAGACCTTTATCACCAACGGGGTGCTGGCCGACCTGTATTGCATCGCGGTCAAAACCGACACCACAGGCCCGGCCAGTCAGAGCGTTTCGATGTTTCTGCTGGAAAAGGGCACGCCTGGGTTTACCGTGACCCGCAAGTTGAAAAAACACGGCTGGCACAGTTCGGACACGGCCGAGCTGTCGCTGGTGGATGTGCGGCTGCCTGCTGAAAACATGCTGGGGGCCGAAGGTCGCGGGTTCTACGAGATCATGAAGAATTTTCAGAACGAACGTCTGGTACTGGGTGCCATGGCCATGGGCGAGGCCCAGGCCGCGATCGAACTGACCGTGGATTATGTGAAAAACCGCACGGCCTTTGGCGCGCCCTTGTGGGAGAAACAGACCATCCGCCAACGGCTAGCCATGCTGTCGGCACGGGTCGAAGCGGGACGCCAGATGATCTATGCCACCGCTGCACGCACGGCAGCAGGGGAACACCTGGTCCGCGACGTGTCGATGATAAAAGCCTACTGTGGTGAGTTGGTAAACGAAGTCATGTATGAATGCGTTCAGTTCCACGGCGGCATGGGTTTTATGGCAGGCAGCACCATTGAACGCATGGCGCGTGACGCCCGTGTGCAAGCCATTGGCGGGGGTGCCACCGAAGTCATGTTGGAAGAAGTCGCCAAACGCATGTGAACCGCACTGGCCGGTTGCACGCAGACCGGATATCTCAAAGGACAGCCTGCCCCGCTTCATGGACCACTCGATGACCGTTTCCTCTGCCAACCCCCGTACTCCCAATCCAAAGCCCAAAGCCGCCGCTGCCCGCGATCAGATATTGACCCATGCAGCGCGAATGATGCGCGCCCGGGGCTATGCTGATATGTCGCTGCGTGAGTTGGCAGCCGAGGTGGGGATGAAGGCCGGCAGCCTGTATTACCATTTCCCCTCCAAAGAGGCGTTGGCGACCGATGTCATGCGGCTGGGGGTTGAAATCGTGTCCGACGCGGTTCAAGCAGGGCTGGAAGACGCCCCCGATTTGCCCCCGCGCGCCCGGATGGCTCGGGCCATGCAGATCCATCTGGAGACGTTGTTGTCCGCCAGCGATTTTTCTTCGGCACATATTCGATGCTACCCCTTTGTCCCGTTGACTGTTCAGAGCGAGCTCAAGTCCGTGCGCAAGAAGTATGACAAGATCTGGTCCGCCTTGATCGAACAGCACCTGGGACCCAAGGCGACGCCAACAGACATACGCTACCTGCGGTACGCCATCATTGGGGCGTTGAACTGGTCATTGGAATGGTTCGACCCCGCCCATGACGACGCCGCAGTTTATGTAACATCGGTGGCGGACCGATTGCTGAGGGAGTCGCCATGATACCCGCAACAGCCGCCACGCGATCCTGGTTGTTCGTGCCCGGAAATGATCCACGCAAGATGGCAAAGGCGCTGACCTGTGACGCTGATGTGGTGATCTTCGATCTCGAAGACGCAGTTGCGCCACAAGACAAGCCAACAGCTCGGGCATTGGTGGCCGAGGCACTGACCCACCCCGCAAGACCCTTGCGCTTTGTCCGTGTCAATGGCCTGGGGACCGGGTTGGCGGCTGCGGATGTCGCAGCCACCCTGCCCCATGCGCCAGATGGCTACGTTCTGCCCAAATGCGAGGGACCCGATGATATTGCGACCCTGTCAGAGATGACGGGCGGGCGGATCGGCATTCTGGCGATTGCGACAGAAACCGTGCGGGCCGTGCGCAATCTGATGCGGCAGGATTGGGCACATCCGGCGCTGACCGGCCTGACCTGGGGCGGCGAGGATCTGGCCGCCGATCTGGGATCGCTGAGCAACCGCGCCACCGATGGCAGCTATCGCAGCCTGTTTGTGCAGGCCCGTGATCTGACGCTGCTGGCCGCGCGGGACGCCGGCGTTCTGGCGATCGATTCAGTGTTCGTCGATTTCCATGATACGGCGGGTCTGAATGCGGAGACGCGCGATGGATTCACCTTGGGGTTCGATGGCAAAATGGCCATTCATCCGGCCCAGATCGACACGATCCACACCGCCATGACCCCGGCCCCCGCGGATGTGGAATGGGCAAGACGTGTGATCGCCGCGCTCGAGACCGCACAATCCGGGGTCGCACAGTTGGACGGCAAGATGCTGGATCTGCCACATTTGATATCGGCTCACAGACTCCTGCGGTTGGCAGGATCAGGCACAGCCTGACCCACGGACGTGTCCCAAACGTTGGCAAACGCCTTGGCCCGGCGTTTCACCACCTTTGAAATCATGTTGCGCTGGAGATGAAACCCGGGTGTCTGAACGATGCAGCGCTGGGTCAGATGGTGACCCTGGTTTCTGGCCAAAGCACGGGCCGCTACGTCACGCACGGCGCGACGCTGCACCATCTTGTGTCACCGCACCCAGCCCATAGAGTACAGGTACAAATTTCCGTCAACCGAGGCCAATATGCCCGGACACATCAGGACACAGCCCGCCTTTACCGCCAAGGGATTGACCAAGACCTATGGCGAAGGCCGTTCCGCTGTGCATGCGTTGCGCGGCGTCGATCTTGAAATTCCGCAGGGTGAAATCGTGGTGTTGCTGGGGCCGTCAGGATCCGGCAAATCGACATTGTTGAACATACTGGGCGGGCTGGATCGCGCCACATCGGGTACGGCGCATTTCCGTGACCAAAACCTCAGCGCCATGACAGATCGGGCGCTGACCCTGTATCGGCGTCGCCATGTCGGGTTCGTGTTTCAGTTCTACAATCTGATGCCCAGCCTGACGGCGTTGGAAAATGTCGAACTGGTTACGGAAATCGCCGATGATCCGATGCCCGCCGAAGACGCCTTGTCTCTGGTCGGGCTGAGCGAACGCATGGATCATTTTCCCGCGCAATTATCCGGTGGCGAACAACAGCGTGTCGCCATTGCCCGTGCCGTCGCCAAACGACCCAATGTGTTGTTCTGCGACGAACCGACCGGCGCATTGGATAGCACCACGGGACGGTCCGTGCTGCGGGTCTTGCGCGATGTGAACCAGCAACTGGGGACGACCATCCTGATGGTGACCCACGCGGCCCATACCGCACAGATGGCCGATCGGGTGATCCATTTTGCTGACGGTGCCATCAGAGAAGTGGTGGAGAACACCACCAAGCTCAGCCCAGATGACATCATATGGTAAGCCCGCTGGATAAGAAACTGCGCCGGGACCTGTGGAGGATGAAGGGACAGGCGACGGCAATTGGCGCTGTCATTGCCGTTGGCGTGCTGATGCTGGTGATGATGACCGGGCTGACCGCGTCGATTTCGCAAACCCGCGCCACCTATTATGACCGCTATCGGCTGGCCGATATCTTTGCCACCGTAGCCCGCGCACCGGAACGGGTCGAAGCCCGGATCGCTGCATTGCCTGGTGTGTCCAGCCTGCAATCGCGGGTGTCGGGACAGGCGCTGATCGACATACCGAACGAAGATCTGCCGATTCAGGCGCAGGCCCTGTCCCTGCCCGACCAGGGCCGACCGGTCCTGAATGACGTGTATCTGACCAGCGGCCGCATGCCCGAGGCACAACAGTCGGATGAAATCCTGTTGTTGCACAGTTTTGCCACCGCACGTGGGCTGAACCCCGGTGATCGTCTGCGCGCAACCATGAATGGCGCACGGCGCAGTTTCCGCATTGTCGGCCTGGCCCAATCACCCGAATTTTTATATGTTACCGCACCCGGCGAATTCATCCCCGACGATGCGCGGTTTGCTGTCATCTGGATGGGGCGCGCCTCGCTCGCAGCAACCTATGACATGAACGGAGCCTTCAACAGCCTGCTTTTGGGCCTGTCGCGCGGTGCAGATGAAAACGCGGTGCTGGACGCAGTGGACCAGATCCTCGCTCCTTTTGGCGGCACCGGGGCCTATCCGCGGGATCAGCAAATGTCGGATCGATTTATTTCCGAAGAAATATCCGGGCTGAAAGCCGCCTCCAAGGTTGTTCCGCCGCTGTTTCTCGCCGTGGCCGCGTTCCTGCTCTATATCGTGATCAACCGCATGGTCCAATCCGAACGCGAGGAAATCGGCCTGCTCAAGGCGTTCGGCTATACCAACATCGAAGTCGGTGCGCATTACGCCAGGCTGGTGTTGGCGATTGCCTTTGGTGGGGCCATCGCAGGATGCATGGGCGGCGTGGTGGCCGGGCGGGCCATGGTCGGCGTCTTTGTGACGTATTACAAATTTCCATTCCTGGTTTTTGAGCTCGAACCGGCTTCGTTCGTGATTGGCGTGACCACCAGCACTTTGGCCGCAGCAGCGGGTGGGGTTCTGGTGCTGAGGCACGTCTTTGCGCTGACGCCCGCCACAGCCATGCGCCCCCCCGCCCCGCCAGATTACAGCCGCACCGGACAGATTGGCCACAGCGTGAACCGTTTTCTCGATCAACCCAGCCGCATGGTGCTGCGTCGACTGACCCGCCAACCGGGACGCATAATGGGCGCTGTGATCGGGGTGGCCTGTGGTATGGGGCTTTCGGCGGCGATGATGACCATCTATGCCGGGTTCGACCGGACCGTCGATCTGACCTTTGGGGTTATTGACCGGTCCGATGTGACCGTCACCTTTACCCATGCCGTCAGCGACAAGACCCTGTTTGAACTGCACCGGATGCCCGGGGTCGAACAGGCCGAAGCCGTGCGGCATGTGCCGGTAGTTCTGTCGCTGGGCCAACGCAGCCACCGCGGGTCCCTGACCGGCCTTCCGCCTTCGCCCGAACTGAACCGCGCCCTGAATGCACAGGCACTGCCGATCGACCTGCCGCGACAGGGCATCGTTCTGTCTACGGCTTTGGCCGATCTTTTGAACGCCAAGCCGGGTGACCTGATCGGCGTTGACGTGCGCGAAGGCCGCCAGCCCCTGATCCGGGTCCCGGTGGCAGCCATCGCCACAGCACTGCTCGGAGCGCCCGCCTATATGGACCTGGAAGCGTTGAACCGCATGCTGCGCGAACCACGGCGCATTTCCGGTGCCTATCTCAGCATTGACCAGGCCCACGCCAAACGGATCTATGCCGATCTGCGTGACATGCCCACAATTGCCGGGATCAGCGTCAAATCACAGGCCCGCGTGGCCTTTGAAGTGCTGATGAACACAGGAGCCGGGGCCATTCGCTATGTGATGGGGGTGATTGCCTTTATCATCACCTTTGGCATCATCTACAATGCCGCGCGCATTGCCTTTGCCGAACGGGCCCGGGATTTGGCCAGCCTGCGCGTGATCGGCTTCAGCCATGGCGAAACCGCCTTTATCCTGCTGGCGGAACTGGGCGCGGTTATCCTCCTGGCCCTGCCGATCGGGGCCCTTCTGGGCTATGGGCTGGCCTTCAACATCGCCTCGGGGTTTTCAACCGAACTGTACCAGATCCCGGTGCTGATTTCACCACGCAGCTATGGCACAGCCATGTTGGTCGTGATCGGTGCGGCCCTGTTCTCAGGCTGGCTGGTGAAACGTGACCTGGATCGGCTCGACCTGATTTCGGCCCTGAAAACACGGGAATAATACCATGACACAAACACGCAAACGCTCTCGTATGACCCTGACTTTTGGGGCGGTCGTGTTGATCGCCGGGGCACTGGCGGTCGCGTTCTGGCCGCAACCGGCATTGGTCGATCTGGGCCAGGTCGTCCGTGCGCCCATGCAGGTCACGATTGACGAAGAGGGGCGCACCCGGGTCAGCGAACCCTATGTGGTATCGACCCCGGTGGCCGGTCGCCTGCAGCGAGTCGAAGTCAACCCCGGTGATCCCGTCGTTCGGGGCGAAACCGTGGTGGCACATATGCTGCCTACCAATCCTTCGGCCCTGGATGTGCGCACCCGCGAACAGGCCCGCGCCGCTGTCACTGCCGCCGAGGCCGCATTGCGGGTGTCGCGCGCGGATCTGAACGCGGCTCTGGCCAAACGCGACCTGGCCTGGACCGAACTGTCGCGCACCCAGACACTGGTGGATCGCCGCATCACATCCGAAGTCATGTTGGAGCGGGCACAACAATCTGCCCGCGTGGCACAGGCCGCCGTTGATACAGCCGAAGCCGCCATTGCCATGCGTGAGGCCGAACTGGCCAATGCCCGCGCTCTGTTGATCGGGTTCGAGGATTCAGCGTTCGCCGGGGCCGTCGGGGTTACCAATGGCATGGACATTCCGCTCCACGCCCCGGCAGACGGGCGCATTTTGCGGGTCATCCAGCAAAGCGCGACCACCCTGCCCGCCGGCGCGCCAATCATGGAGATCGGCAATGTCGACAGCGAGCTGGAGGTTGTGGTCGACCTGATTTCGTCCGATGCGGTGCAGGTCAGCGTCGGGGATCCGGTCGCGTTGGTTGACTGGGGCGGCCCCCAGACCTTGGAGGGCGAAGTTGAACGCATCGACCCATTTGGCGTCACCAAATACTCGGCCTTGGGGGTCGAAGAACAGCGTGTCGCCACCGTCGTACGCCTGACCAGCCCGGCATCCGAGCGCGCCGCTTTGGGGCATGGTTTCCGGGTGGAAGCCCGCATTGTCGTCTGGCAGGACGATCAGGCGCTGACGGTCCCGGCCAGCGCCCTGTTCCGCGTAGGGCCGGATTGGGCGGTGTTTGTGCTGCGCGATGGCACAGCCAGGCAAACCCCGGTTCAGATTGGACACAGCAACGGGACAATGGCGCAGGTGCTGTCCGGCCTTGATGCGGGGGATACAGTGATCCTTTATCCTTCGGCTGCCATCACCCATGGCACCAGGGTTGCCCCCCGACAGGTCCCTTAGGGCAACACGACAAGGTCGATGTCATTGCGCTCCAGCATCTGCACCACAGAGTTGGGGGGCTGATGGTCCGTATAGAAAATGTCGATCTTGGCCGTCTGATCCAACGCCACCGGAGCACGCTTGCCGAACTTGTCACTGTCGGCCACCACGATCCGCACCTGTGCATTTTCAGCAGCGACCCGGGCGATATTCGCCTCTTCCAGGTCGTGCAGCATGAACCCGAACTCTGCGTTCACCGCCCCAACCGAAAACACAGCAAACTGTACATTCAAACGTCCCACCAGATCCAGCGCTTCGGCCCCAAAGGCCCCGCCGTCATGGGCGCGCAATTCACCACCGGCCATGAACACCCGGTTGCCATTGCGCGCCGCCAGACAATTGGCAACAAAGGCTGAATTGGTGACCACGAACAGGTTGCTGCGCTTTTTCAATGCCATGGCCACATAGGCCGTGGTGGATCCGATATCCAGAAACACGGAATCCCCGTCTCCTATGTTCTCTGCGACAGCCGCGGCCAGGTGTTCCTTGCTTTCGGCCTGGGTGCCCATGCGGCTCTGAAATGGGGCCTCGTTGACCTCTTCGACCAGATGCACGCCGCCGTGCACCTTGCGCACGATCTGTGCATCCTCGAGCGTGCGGATATTGCGGCGGATGGTTTCATTCGAAACCCCCAACTGCGCCGCCAGATAACTGACCCGCCCCGAACCACCGACGCGCTGCAATTCCCGCAGGATTTCTTCTTCGCGTTGGTTCGTGGTTTTGCGTGATGTGTTCATTGGGCCCCCTGCATGTGGGTTTACGGCAAAAAGCCACAAAAAACAACACACCGACCAATTTCTCAGCCAATCACCACTGAAGTTTCCGAATTTCGCTGATTTTTTGTGAGTTATTGTGGTTTTGATTGACTAAAGCCAAATTTTACCGCAGCATTCCCACATAAATACAAAAATAAACACATAAAGCCACACAACCGGGAGATCGAAATGACATATAAAATCAACACCTTGGGCGCGGTTACCTTGGCCTTGGCCACAAGCGTTTCCGCCGGATGGGCCGCAGAATCATCTGATCCCATCAAACTGACACTGCATGATTGGTCGGGCCAATTGATCAACACCAAGATCATGGGCTCGATCCTGCAAGAGGCTGGGTACAACGTCGAGTATGTGCAGGCCGACTACATCGCCCAGTTCGCAGGGCTCAAGACCGGCGATCTGCATCTGGCGATGGAAATCTGGGAAACCACTGGCCGCGAAGCGCTGGACGATGCCACCGCGACTGGCAAGGTGGTCAATGTCGGGGAAACCGGCCTGATGGCCATCGAGGAGTGGTGGTATCCCTCCTATATGAAGGACCGCTGCCCCGGTCTGCCCAACTGGGAGGCGCTGAAGGACTGCGCCGAAGAATTTGCCACCGCCGAAACCGACCCCAATGGCCGCTATGTGGGTGGCCCGGTCACCTGGGGCGGCTTTGACGACGAACGTGTCGAGGCGTTAGAGATGGATTTCGAAGTGGTCCACGCGGGAACCGATGCGGCGCTGTTTGCCGAATTGGAATCCGCGTATCAACGTCAGGATCCAATTGTCTTGTGGGTCTATGTCCCGCATTGGGCCCCTGCCAAGTATGACGGAGAGTTTGTAGAATTCCCGCCCTATTCGGCCGAATGCTATTCAGATCCGTCGGTTGGTGTGAACCCAGACATGGCCTATGACTGTGGCAAACCCCGTGGTCCGATCTGGAAAGCGGCCTGGGCTGGGATGCAGGACAAATGGCCCGGGGCCTATGACATCGTCAGCGCCTATACGCTGAGCAACGAAGAGATGAGCGCCATGGTCGGCAAGGCCGATCTGGACGGCGTGGACATTGACACCGTGGTGTCGGATTGGATGACAACAAACAAGGACCGCTGGTCCGGTTGGGTCGCCAAGTAATCCGTCGCAGCCGGGGCTGTACAACGCTCTCAGCAGCCCCGGCCGTAACTCTCGAACTCCCTTTCTGCCCCCTCGCCAACCCGTAGCCCCACCCCGTGGCACGGATCCGGAGACCCTTTGATGACAGCCAAGACCAAACTCTCCTGCCGCAATGTCTGGAAGCTATACGGAGCCGACGCGGACGGGTTTTTGCACCAAAACCCCGCCCCCTCCGGCGATGACATCAAACGCGCCGGGATCATCGGGGCCGTGCGTCAGGCCAGCATCGACATTGCCGAGGGCGAAATCTTTATCATCATGGGGTTGTCGGGTTCGGGCAAATCAACGCTGGTCCGCTGCCTGTCCCGGCTGATCGAACCCACCGGGGGCGAGGTTCTGTTTGATGGCGTCGATCTGTTGCGTGCCACCGAACAGGAGCTGATCGAAATCCGCCGCCACAAGATGGGCATGGTGTTTCAGCATTTCGCCCTGCTGCCGCATCTGACCGTGTTGCAGAACGTCATGTTCCCCCTGACCATTCAGGACACCCCAAAGGCCGAGGCCAACGCCAAGGCGCGCGAAGTCGTCGAACTGGTCGGGCTGAAGGGGCGTGAAGACTATTACCCCCGCGAGCTGTCCGGCGGTCAACAACAGCGCGTCGGCATTGCCCGCTCTCTGGTCACTGAACCCGATCTCTGGTTCCTGGATGAACCGTTTTCCGCGCTTGATCCGCTGATCCGGCGCGAAATGCAGGATGAATTCCTGCGTCTTCAGGCCCGCCTGCACAAAACTATCGTGTTCATCACGCATGATTTCGAAGAGGCCGTGCGTCTGGCTGATCGGATCGCCATCATGAAGGACGGCGAGATCATCCAGGTCGCCACGCCCGAAGAGCTGGTGATGAATCCAGCCACGGATTATGTGGCTGAATTCACCAAACATATCCCGCGCTCAAAGGTTCTGACCGTGGCCGGGTTGATGACAAGAGGCGGCACCGGTGAAGGTGAGCCCATTGTCCACACCACCCGCGTGTCCGAGGTCGCCGAACGGGTGATTTCTGCCGATGCCCCAGTGCCGGTCTGTGACGAAAACGGCCTGCATGTCGGGTCAATCGACCGCAAGGCCATCGCGCATGTGCTGTTCGGCTCGGGAGACCCGGCATGATCCGGCATCTAACCCCACGCGCCCTGGTGACCTGGGGGCTGGTCATCGTGACCATCATTCTGGGCACCTTTGGTCGCGATATTTCCAAGGCGCTGGATGCCCGTTGGCTGACCAAATACCCGTCCAAATGGAAGATCCCTTTCAAGGACAGCATTTCCGACGCGATGACATGGCTGGTCGAAGAGGCTGCCATCGGCCCCGTCTCTTTCACAGACATCACCCGGGCGTTGGCCTGGATGATCGAACAGCCCTATGAGCTGATCCTGGCGCTGTTGGCGCATGGGTTCGTGCTGGGTCAGGGGAACGAAGCTCAGGTATTGCTACCCGCAATCAGCTGGATCGTGGTCACCACCGCAGTCATCGCCTTGGGGCAGTATTGTCGCGACTGGGGACTGGCGGCGCTGGTTGGGGCCTGCTTTGTCTATCTGGCCATCTTTGGCCAATGGAACAGCGCCATGGTCACGTTGGCGTCTGTGCTGATTGCGGTGCCGATCGGCGCGGGTGGTGGACTGTTGGTGGGGATCTGGGCCTATCGCCACCCCACCGGGGAAAAGATCCTGTCGCCCATTCTGGACCTGATGCAGACGATCCCGATCTTTGCCTATCTGGTGCCGATCCTGTTCATGTTCGGCTTTGGTCCGGTGTCGGCGCTGGTTGCCACCATCATCTATGCCACCCCGCCGATGATCCGCATCACCACCATGGCGCTCAAGGCAGTCGACCCCGAAATCCTCGACTTTGGCCGCATGGCCGGCACCACGAAACGACAATTGATGTGGCGCGTGCTGGTGCCTTCGGCCAGCCAGAGCATCATGGTCGGCGTCAATCAAGTGATCATGCTGACCCTGAACATGGTGATCATCGCGTCCATGATCGGTGCCGGGGGATTGGGGTTCGACGTTCTGGCCGCATTGCGCCGACTGGATATCGGCGCGGGCTTTGAAGCCGGTATTGCAATCGTCGTGCTGGCCATCGCTGTCGACCGGCTGAGCCAGGCCTTTGCCGAACGTATGGGACAGGTGACACACGCCCCGGCCGGATCCTGGGCCGCGCGTCACAAACGCACGGTTCTGGTGCTGATCCTGCTGGTTGCCACATGGCTGCTGGGTCAGTTTTCACCGCTGTTGCTGGAGTACCCCGAGGCCCAGACCATCACCACCGGCGAATTCTGGGACAATGCGGTCAGATACCTGAACGTGAACTATTTCGACTTTTTCGAAGCCGTCAAAGTCTTCTTCCTGCATTGGTTCCTGCTGCCGATCAAAAAGACCCTTTTGGGCATTCCCTGGACCTGGGGGCTGGCGATGCTGACCCTGTTGGGCTGGCGCGCGGGCGGTTGGAAGCTGGCGCTGATGTGTGGGACAATGGCGGGTCTGATCGTTGTGACCGGTCTGTGGGCCAAGGCGATGGTGACCGTGTATCTGTGCGGGGCTTCGGTGATCCTGGCAACGTTGATCGGGGTTCCGTTGGGGGTTCTGGCCGCGCTGAACCGACGCGCGGGCGTGGCCATCAACCTGTTCATTGACACGCTGCAAACGCTGCCCAGCTTTGTCTACCTGATCCCGGTCGTCATGTTGTTCCGGGTGGGAGATTTCACCGCCATGATCGCCATCGTGTTGTATGCACTGGCTCCGGCGGTGCGCTATGCCGCCCATGGCATCCGATCCGTCAGTCACGAACTGATCGAGGCCGGGCAGGTGTCGGGCTGCACCCGTTGGCAGCTGTTGCGCCATATCCGCCTGCCCATGGCGCTGCCTGAAATCCTGTTGGGTATCAACCAGACCATCATGCTGGCCCTGTCGATGCTGGTGATCACCGCGCTCGTCGGCACCCGCGATCTGGGACAAGAGGTCTATATCGCCCTGACCAAGGCCGACACCGGCCGTGGGTTGGTCGCAGGCCTTGCCATCGCTTTCATCGCCATCATCGCCGACCGGCTGGTCAACGCCGGGGCGCGCAATGCCCGTATCCGATTTGGACTGGAGAGCTGAGATGAGCCAATCCGACCTGATAACCCGCATCCGTGCCCTGCCGATCTGGCAGGGAGAGATCACGGCCCAGCCGTTGACCGGCGGCATTACCAATGTGAACTTCAAGGTGACCAACCTAAGCGGTTCTTATGTGGTGCGCCTGGGCGATGACATCCCGCTGCACCAGGTGATGCGGTTCAACGAACTGGCCGCCAGCCGCGCCGCCCACGCGGCCGGGCTGTCCCCGGCGGTCGTGCATTCCGAAGGGGATCTGACCGTGCTGGAATTCATCGAAAGCCGCACCCTGACAGAGGCCGACGTGCGCCACTTCGATATGCTGCCGCGCGTTCTGGAGCTGGTAAAGCGTTGCCACCACGAGGTGCCCGCCCATCTGCGCGGCCCGTCGTTGGTGTTCTGGGTGTTCCATGTCATCCGCGATTATGCCGCGACGCTGAGCGAAAACAGCAGCAGCCATCAAACGCTGGTCCCCGAACTGGTCGACATCGGCAACCGGTTGGAACAACAGGCCGGTCCCTATGACATGGTGTTTGGCCACAACGATCTGCTGTGTGGCAATTTTCTGGACGATGGCACCCGGCTGTGGCTGATCGACTTTGACTATGCCGGGTTCAATTCTCCCCTGTTCGATCTGGGCGGGCTGGCATCCAACAACGGCCTTTCGCCCGATCAGGAAGACTGGATGTTGGAAAGCTATTTTGAAACCCCGGTAACCGACGATCTGCGTCACCGGTATACGGCGATGAAATGCGCCTCGCTGCTGCGTGAAACCATGTGGAGCATGGTGTCTGAAATCACCTCTGACATCGACTTTGACTATGCGGCCTATACGGCCGAAAACCTCGCGCGGTTCCGCGCGGCCCTCACCGACTTTGAAAACACCTGAGGACTGACATGACTGAACTTCCTTCCACGGCCAAAGCGGTCATCATCGGCGGCGGCATCATTGGGTGCTCTACCGCGTATCATCTGGCCAAAATGGGCTGGACAGACACCGTCCTATTGGAGCGCAAAAAGCTGACCTCGGGCACCACATTCCATGCCGCGGGCCTGGTGGGCCAGTTGCGATCCAACGCCAATATCACCCAGCTGCTGGGTTATTCGGTGGATCTGTACAAGAAGCTCGAGGAAGAAACCGGGCTGGGCACCGGATGGAAAATGAACGGCGGGCTGCGGCTGGCCTGTAACGAAGAACGCTGGACCGAGGTAAAGCGGCAGGCCACCACAGCGCATTCCTTTGGGTTGGACATGCAGCTGCTGACCCCCAAGGAAGCACAGGACCTGTGGCCACTGATGGATATCGGTGACGTGATCGGCGCGGCCTTCCTGCCGACCGATGGTCAGGCGAACCCGTCGGACATCACCCAGGCGCTGGCCAAAGGCGCGCGGATGGCAGGTGCCAAAATTTTCGAGGACACCAAGGTCACCGACCTGGAGATCGACAACGGCAAGATCCGCGCCGTGATCACCGAACATGGCCGCATCGAATGCGAAAAGGTCATCGTCTGCGCCGGTCAATGGACCCGGGATTTTGCCGCCAAATTCGGTGTGAACGTGCCGCTGGTGCCGATGGAGCACCAATATATGGTCACCGAACCCTTTGGCGTCCCCGGTAATCTGCCGACCCTGCGCGACCCCGACCGATTGACTTACTACAAGGAAGAAGTCGGCGGTCTGGTCATGGGCGGGTACGAGGCCAACCCGATCCCCTGGGCGGTGAACGGCATCCCGCAGGGGTTCCATTACACCCTGCTCGACAGCAATTTCGACCATTTTGAACAGCTGATGGAGCTGTCGCTGGGCCGGGTGCCTGCGTTGGAAACCGCCGGGATCAAAACCCTGACCAACGGGCCGGAGAGCTTTACCCCCGACGGCAATTTCATTGTCGGTGAGGCACCGGAATTGGCGAATTTCTTTGTCGGCGCAGGTTTCAATGCCTTTGGTATCGCGTCTGGCGGTGGCGCGGGCATGGTGCTGGCAGAGTGGGCCGCCAAGGGCGAGCCCCCGTTTGATCTGTGGTCCGCCGACATTCGCCGCTTTGGCCGTCCGCATTTCGACACAGATTGGGTCCGCACCCGCACGGTCGAGGCCTATGGCAAACATTACACCATGGCCTGGCCGCACGAAGAACATGACAGCGGTCGCCCTTGCCGCAAATCACCGCTCTATGATGTGCTCAAGGATCAGGGCGCGTGTTTCGGCGAAAAACTGGGGTGGGAGCGCCCGAACTGGTTCGCAGACGCCGCGCGGGGCGAAACGCCCAAGGACGAATACAGCTTTGGCCGTCAGAATTGGTTCGCCGCCGTGGGTCGCGAACATCAGGCCGCGCGCGAGGCTGCCGTGCTGTTCGATCAGACTTCGTTTGCGAAATTCGCGCTGAAAGGCCCGGATGCGCTGGCCGCAATGAACTGGATCTGTGCCAATGACGTGGACAAACCGGTTGGTGCGCTGGTCTATACCCAGATGCTGAATGATCGCGGCGGGATTGAATGTGATCTGACCGTGGGCCGCGTCGCGCATGACGAATTCTACATCGTCACCGGCACCGGCTATGCCACCCATGATTTCGACTGGATCCGCCGCAACATCCCCGACGGGTTGAACTGTCAGCTGTTCGACATCACGTCGTCCAACGCGGTGCTGTCGTTGATGGGCCCCAAGGCACGCGATATTCTGGAACAGGTCACCCGTGATGACGTGTCGAACGAAGGCTTCAAATTTGGCACCATCCGTACCATCGGTATCGCCGGCTGCCCGGTTCAGGCCTTGCGCGTCACATACGTTGGCGAATTGGGGTGGGAGCTGCACCTGCCGGTGGAATATGCCCACACCGTCTATGAGGCATTGATGACGGCAGGCAAGGACCATGGTTTGATCAACGCCGGTTACCGTGCAATTGAATCTTTGCGACTGGAAAAGGGATATCGTGCCTGGGGGTCTGACATCGGGGCCGATCATACGCCCCTTGAGTCCGGCCTGGGCTGGGCGGTCAAACTGCGCAAGAACATCGATTTCAAGGGGCGCGCCGCTGCCGAGGCGCAAAAGGCTGATGGCGTCAAAAAGATGCTCGCCTGTTTTACCGTGGATCCCGAAGTGGTGCTTTTGGGCCGCGAAACGATCTATCGCAACGGCGAACGCGTCGGCTGGCTGACGTCGGGGGGGTATGGCCACACGATCGGACAATCAATTGGCTACGGCTATGTGCGTAACCCGGACGGTGTGGACGCGGAATTTGTCCTGAATGGCGACTATGAACTGGAGGTCGCGACCCAAAGGGTCAAGGCAACGGTTCATATGCAGCCGCTTTATGATCCCCGCATGACACGGGTAAAGGTCTGATCATCTTTCCTTTTCTCCCTCGTGTCATCTCTTCAGCCGGTCTCTGCAGAGATCGGCTGTTTTTTGTGGCTTTTGATTTCACGGCTTCCCTCGCTATAAAATTGCCATGTTAATGAAATTTCGGTTGTCTGTGCCCCCTGTTGCGACCAGAATGTCTCAACACCCTGCGGATCGCGTAGGAGAAGTCACCTGACCCGGAGGACCGACCACATGGCACAGGCAAAAAACATCCTCTTTGTCATGTTCGACCAACTGCGGTGGGACTATCTCAGCTGCTACGGCCATGAACATCTGCACACCCCCAACATCGACCGACTGGCTGCAAAGGGCGTTCGCTTTGATCGGGCCTATATCCAATCGCCGATCTGCGGCAGCTCACGGATGAGCACCTATACCGGGCGTTACGTGCATTCGCATGGCGCCACCGGCAATGGCATCCCGCTCAAGGTCGGAGAAATGACCATGGGCGATCACCTGCGCAAGGCAGGCATGGACTGCTGGCTGGTCGGTAAGACCCATATGCGCGCCGATGCCGAAGGCATGGCCCGGCTGGGGCTGGCACCTGACAGCCTGATCGGCGTGCGGGTGGCAGAATGCGGGTTCGACGTGTTTGAACGCGACGACGGGATGCTGCCCGAAGGGCCCGATGGGTCCTATGACCCTGATGGTGCCAAAGGGTTCAATGAACACTTGCGCGCCAAAGGATACGAAAGTGACAACCCCTGGCATGACTTTGCCAACTCGGGCCTGGACGCCGACGGCAATGTGCTCTCGGGCTGGTTTCTGAAAAATTCGGACCAGGCGGCAAACATTGACGAACCCGACAGCGAAACCCCCTATCTCACCACTCGGGGAATGGACTTCATCAAACAGGCCGACGGCCCCTGGTGCTGCCATCTCAGCTATATCAAACCCCATTGGCCCTATATCGTACCCGAACCCTATGCGTCGATGTATGGCCCCGAACATATCCAGCCGGTGAACCGGTCGGACGCGGAACGCCAGAATGCCCACCCGGTGTTCAAGGCCTTTATGGACACCAAGGTCGGCCAGACCTTTTCGCGCCAGGATGTGCGCGACGCCGTGATCCCGGCCTATATGGGGCTGATCAAACAAGCCGACGACCAGATGGGGCGGTTGTTCGACTGGCTCGAGAACACCGGTCGGATGGAAGACACGATGATCGTGCTCACCTCGGACCATGGGGATTTTCTGGGCGATCACTGGATGGGGGAAAAGACGTTTTTCCAGGATGCTTCGACCAAGGTACCATTGATCATCTATGACCCCTCGTCTGAGGCCGACGCCACCCGTGGCACTGTCTGCAACGCGTTGGTTGAAAGCATCGACCTGGCCCCCACTTTTGTCGAGGTCGCAGGCGGCGCGGTCGCCGACCATATCCTTGAAGGCGAGAGCCTGCTGCCGATCCTGCGCGGCGCGCGCACTGAAACCAACCGCGATTTTGCGATCTGTGAATACGATTACTCAACCTCCCCCCTGGTCGACCGGTTGGACGTATCGGTCAAGGAGGCCAATATCTACATGCTGACCACCAAACGCTGGAAGCTGATCCACCCGATGGGTGGATTCCGCCCGATGTTGTTTGATCTGGAAAGCGATCCCCAGGAGCTGGTGGATTTGGGCGACAGCCCCGAACACGGCGACATTCTGGATCAGATGTATGATCACCTGCTGGCCTGGAGCGCCCGCAACAGCCAGCGCCAAACCCGCTCGACCGCCCAGATCAACGCCATGCGTGGTGCCAGCAACGGCACAGGTGTGATGATCGGCGTCTATGGTGAAGACGACGCGCCCAAACGCGCCACCATCAAATACCGCGACCGAACTGCCCCGGATTGGCGGGACCGACATGGGAAAAAGGCAGGGCCAAAATCAGAATGAGCGCCTGCGGCGCACAGGTCACCGCGCTGACGCGCGAAATACGAGGCTCTGCCTCGTGCTCCGGGATATTTGAGGCCAGATGAACAAGGGATCCTGTCTTCATCTGGCCTCAAATATCCCGGGGGAATCGCCAACGGCGATGGGGGCAGAGCCCCCTACCCGCTCCAATCACTCTGAAACTGTCAGAATTTCCGCCAAAGGTTTCTTGATCTTGGCAACGGCCGGAACCTTGGCATCTGCAGCCGGGTGACCCACAGCAATGATCATTGTCGGCTTTTCGTGATCTGGGCGGCCCAGCATCTCGTTGAGAAACTTCATTGGGTTCGGTGTATGAGTCAGCGCCACAAGACCCGCGTGATGCAACGCCGTCAGCAACATGCCGGTGGCTATTCCGGTGCTTTCGGGCACGTAGTAATTCTTGAACCGGGTTCCGTCATCGAATTGGCCCCACCGCTGGGCAAAAACCACGATCAGCCACGGCGCGATATCCAAATGCGGCTTGTCATCGTTGGTTCCAATGGGTTCCAGCGCCTTGAGCCATTCATCCCCGGCACCGCCGTCATAAAACCGGCGTTCCTCTTCTTCGGCCGCCAGGCGGATGCGGTGTTTTTGTTCTGGATCAGAAATTGCCACAAAATGCCAAGGCTGGTGGTTTGCACCCGAGGGCGCGGTGCCGGCTGCGCGCACGCACGCCTCGACCACCGTGCGCGGCACAGGGCGGTCGGAAAAGTCGCGCACCGAATGGCGACGTTTCATCCGGTCATAAAACGCTTCGGACTCAGCCAGCATCTGATCGTCGGTCATTTCCATGCGATCCGGCAGATCGATGGGGTCATAGGTGATGTGATCGCGGGTGAACATGGTGCCTCCATCAAACGTCTTTGCCCCTTGTTGCCGTTTTGGGTCCGGGCTGGCAACACTGCAATCGCTTGCGGCCCGGGGGCAGGGCATCTTATCAATTGGACCAAACAGACCAAATGGGATTCATTCAGATGATATTCACGTATGACACCGCCGTTCATCCCGATTGGATTGATTACAACGGACATATGAGAGATGCCTATTACGGACTGGTGTTCAGCCATGCCGGTGTTTCGCTGCAGAAACAGATTGGTATTGATGACGCCTATCGCGCCCAACATCAATGCACGGTGTACCTACTCGAAGATCACAAGTTTTTCCTGCGCGAGGTCCATGAGGGTGCTGCCCTGCATGTGGAGATGCGGGTCCTGGAGGTGGATGCGAAACGCTATCATTTGCACCTGCAAATGATCAGCGGCGGACAGGTGGTTGCGGTCTGCGAGTTCATGGAACTGCATGTGGCCCAGACCCCCAAGCCCCATGCCACCCCCATGCCAACGCATATTCTGGACCAGCTTCGGGACGCCAGGATTTCCGACACCGACCGCGCGGCCCTGTCCCACAGATCGCGACGGTTGTCGCTTGGCTGACACTGCCGGCGTTGCACTTGGCGGCATCTGGTCGCACTCTGGGCCCTGAACCGGCGATTCCCGTCGGTGCGCAGTGCTCGCCCATCAGACAGAGGATTATTCATATGACCCAACAGGACAGTTTTCAAACCAAGGGCCGTGGGCAGCTGTACGCGAGCATCATAGACACTGTTGGTGACACCCCCGCGATCCGGATCAACCGGCTGGCTCCCGAAGGGATCGAGCTGTACGTCAAGGCCGAATTCTTCAACCCTGCCGCTTCGGTCAAGGATCGTCTGGCGCTGAGCATCATCGAAGACGCCGAGCGCAACGGCAGCCTCAAACCCGGCCAGACCGTGGTCGAGGCCACGTCGGGCAACACCGGTATCGGGCTCGCAATGGTTTGCGCGGCCAAGGGGTATCCGTTGGTGGTGACCATGGCCGAAAGTTTCTCAATCGAACGGCGCAAGCTGATGCGGATGTACGGGGCCAAGGTGGTGCTGACACCCAAGGCCGAAAAAGGCTTTGGCATGTATCGCAAAGCGGTTGAACTGGCCGAGGCCAACGGCTGGTTCCTGGCACGCCAATTCGAAACCGATGCCAATGCCAAAATCCATGAAAATACCACAGCTCGGGAAATCCTGGCCGATTTTGACGGCAAGCGGCTGGATTACTGGGTGACGGGTTACGGTACAGGTGGCACCGCAACAGGGGTGTCGCGGGTCCTGCGCCGTGAGCGCCCCGAGACCAAAATCGTGCTGTCCGAACCTGCCAACGCTCAGCTGATCGCCAGCGGCCATGTACAGGCCCGCACCGCCGATCATTCACCGAATGAAAGCCACCCGGCGTTTGAACCGCATCCGATCCAGGGTTGGACCCCCGATTTCATCCCGCATGTGCTGCAGGAATCCATCGACAACGGATATTATGACAGCCTGATCCCAGTCCCCGGCCCCGACGGCATTGTCTGGGCTCAGAAACTGGCCGTGAACGAAGGCATCCTGACCGGCATTTCCGGCGGGGCGACCTTTGCCGTGGCGATGCAGGTGGCGCAACAGGCGGAACCGGGTTCGGTTATCCTGTGCATGTTGCCCGACACTGGTGAACGGTATATGTCGACACCCCTGTTTGACGACATTCCCGCCGATATGACGGCGGACGAAGTGGCCCTGTCAAAATCTACACCGGGCTTTCAGATGGGCTGATTACCCGACCCAAGGCAGGTTTTGCCGATCCTTGTGATAAGGCAGCCTGCTTTGGGCTCTGCCCACAGTTTCAGTTTCGATGAGCGCGCAGATCAGGCCTGGATCTTCCCCGGCCCGCGCCAAATCCGATCCATCGGGCGCTGCAATGCAACTGCCGCCGAAATAGTCCAGACCGTTTTCGCGGCCGCAGTGATTGGCATACGCCACATAGACCCCGTTTTCGAATGCCCGCGTCGGCACCACCCGCTGAGAAACCACGCCCCACTGTGCACCCAGCGCTGTGGGCACGACGACCAAATGGGCACCTTGCATCGCCACATGCCGCAGGTTTTCCGGAAACTCCACATCATAACAGACCAGAATCGCGATCTGCACACCATTGAGTTCAAACACCGTGCATTCGGCTCCGGGTTCAAAATGGTCGCCTTCAAACCCCGGTGGCAATAGAAGTTTACGGTGATGGCCCACCACCTGCCCGGCGGCGTCGAAGCAGATGGCGCTGTTGAACAGATGTTCGCCCTGCCGTTCCGCGTACCCGTACAAAATGGCCAGCCCATGCCTGTGTGCTATGTCGGCGACCACCTTGGCAAAGGGACCATCGGGGGATTGAGCCGCATCGGACAAACCCTCGCCGATGTTATAGCCACATTGGAACAATTCAGGCAGAACCAACAGATCCAGCGGTCTCTCCTCCTGCCCTGCCAGCAGATCACGCAGCCAGGCCAACCGTGCCGCTGCCCCGGTCAGTTCACCGGGGCTTTGCGCGACGGCCAGATTCAATGAGGCGCTCATCAGGTCAATCCTTGCTTAGCAGGATTTCGCGGGGATATTGCGTGATATAGTCAACCCCGGTTTCGGTCACCACCACGGAATCCCCGATCCGCCCGGCCGTTACACCATCGACCGAAATCCCGCCATCCACGGCAAAGGTCATGCCCGGTTGCAACACGGTTTTGTCCCCGGCTTTCAGCTCGGGCGCCTCTAGGTAAGCCACGCCGATGGAACGCCCCGTGCGATAGCCTGTCTCATAGCCACGGTCGCGGTAGACCTCATTCGCGGCAGCCGCGACGTCCTCGGCCAGCACACCGGGGCGGATGGCGGCGATGGCCGCCTGTTGTGCCGCAATGGCCGCCTCCTGGCAGCGGCGATCTTGGTCGCGGACATCGCCAATGTGAAACATCCGGTCAAAGCCCAGTTTGTATTGTTTGAACTGCGCCATGTTGCAGAAGCAGAAATACACAGGGTCGAATTTCTCGAACTGTTTGACGCTGGCGCGGCGGTGCACCATCGAGGCATCCTTGCCGCTTTGCAGGATCTGCAAGTTGTGGATCATCGGAGACACAAAGCGGTCCCATCCCTTGTCGGTCAGAAAATCGGCGGCGCGGCGCGAACCGGCATCAATCACCGCCAGCGCGCTTTCGAATTCCCGTGCGCCTGCACGCAGGCTGTCATGCGCGGTGCCCATCATCGCGCCAGCGATCTGGCCTGCTTCCTTCATGACTTCGATTTCAAACGGGGTTTTGATCACCCGCATTGCGCCCAGAACCGGTGCGATGTCTTTCAGCGGCAGGCCAGGATATGTCTCGTCCAGGTGATTGCGCACAATGGCGGGAATGGTTGTCTTTTCCACCCAGATTTCGGAGGGTTTTTCGCCCAGAGCCCCGGCCAGAGCCCGGCCCCAGGTGCGTTGGCCCATGTCTTCCCAGACGCGCACATCTTCGACCCAGGTCATTTCCGCCACCATTTCGGATTCCATCAGCGGCGTGATCACGATGGGGGCCTCTTCGACATCGACGACCAACATGGTTGGCCGGCCGAATTCAATGCCCAGATACCCCCAGAACCCGGCCAGATAAGCGATTGAGCTTTCGTCGGTGAAAACCGCCTTGCGGATGCCTGTGTCCTTCATCCGGGCCTGAAGGTTCCGGGTTCTCTGTTTTGCCTGCTCCAACATGACGTGCACCTTTTCAATTGGGCTGGTGGCCGCGTGGTCGCGGCCATGGTGGTGGGTTTTCGACTCGGATTTGACGATATCGCCAGATCATTTTCCGGCATAGCTGTACACAGGTGTGGCTGTAAATAGAATTTTTACACCAGTATATTCAAATTTTGACCACCCATGCATACAGCATCAAAAATTTTCAAAGAAAACCGACTTCTCTTTCTCCGGCAGAGCGGATAAAATCGCCGCTCCCGAACATGGACAAGATCATGAATGTGACACCCACACAGATCCCCCAGGACCTGAGACCCACCGTCGATGTGATCCAGGCCGAAATCCTAAAGCGCATCTGTTTTCTGGACTACCCGCCGGGGCGTCAGCTCAAAGAGGCAGATCTGGCGCAGGAATTCGGGGTCAGCCGCACGCCGGTGCGCGATGCGATCAGCCGGATCAAACATCTGGGGCTGGTCGAAACCCGCAATGGTGTGGGCACCGTGGTGGTGGCACTGCCCGATGACCAGATCCGCCATGTCTATGAAATGCGCCTGCATCTGGCGACCCTGATCGGAACCCTGTCGCCGCGAAAGATCACCGCCCCAGATCGCCAGCGCGTCGAGGATCTGTTGGTCGAGGTCAAAGCCTTGGAGCAGGAGTTTGACCCACGCAGATATGTGGAACTGAACCATCGGCTGCACATTCTGGTGGTGGATCTGATCGGCAATACATCGCTGCAATCCTTCTGGTGGCAGACCTATTGCCAGGCGGCCAGCACCTGGCATCGCATTGCCAAGTTAACCGGCGCTGACGCAGCAACCGCTCTGGTGCGCGAAGTACAGGATTTGGTTCAGGCGATGGAACACGGCGACCTGTCAGCCGTCGGGTTTGTTCAACGTATTCATATCGGGTACGGGTTTGACCGGATCCAAAAACACCTGCTGCATTCAGAGTAAAACTCCGGCGGGTCGCCCCGCCGGATCAGAGATCACTCCAGACCCAACGCCTGTTTCTTGCCACTGGCCCATCGGGTGACCAGATGATCCACCATCAACCCCATGAACGCCACGGCAAATCCGAGGACAAGCCCCTTGCCCACGTCGGTCGAAGACAGGGCGCGTTGCATTTCCTGCCCCAGATCCTGGGTGCCGATAAAGGCTGCGATGATCACCATGAACAGCGAAAACATCACCGATTGGTTCACCCCGATCATGATTGTCGGCAAGGCCATGGGCAGGCGCACCTTCCACAGGGTCTGCATCCTTGTGGCCCCCGACATGTCGGCGGCTTCGATCAATGTTTCTGGCACTTGCTGCAGCCCTTCGATGGTATAGCGTATCAGCGGCACGGCGGCGAATAGCACCACGGCCCCGATGACAGCCACATCATTCACGCCAAACAGCATCACGACCGGGATCAGATAGATAAAGCTGGGAAAGGTCTGAAGCGTATCGCAGATCAACAGCGCGCTGGCCGCGCGGCGTTTTGTGAACGACGCCCAGACCCCCAACGGAAAGCCCACCAAAGCCGCAATGATCACCGAGACCACGACCATATAGACGGTGATCATCGCCCGATCCCACCAGCCCGACATGGCGATCAGACCAAAGAACGCCAGGCAGATCAGCGCCGAACGCGCACCGCCAATGGCCCAACCAATTGCCGCCAGAGACATCAGCACCGCTGTATACGGCAACCACAGGAAACCGTCCCGGATCGGGATCAGAACCCAGGTGATCAGGAACCAGCGCAACCATTGTGTCACCGGATCAATTGTCACGATGATCCAATCAGCCAGCGCATCGACGGGTTTCGAAATGGTAAAGGCATCACGACGGCTAATCTGGTCCATCACCGGGAACACCTGGGCCAGTGCGAAACACAGCGCCGCCAACCCGGTGCCTATCAGTAAATATTTGTTGCGCATCGCAAAGGATGTGCCTTTTTCAAAATGCTCCGGCTGACGGGTGGCCCAGGCCTTGGTGCAGCGATCCAGCATCACGGCCAGAAGAACGATGGTCACACCGATTTCAAACGACCGCCCGATTTTCAGCGCCTGCAGCAGTTGCAACAGCTTTTGTCCCAGTCCGGGCATCCCGATGAACGAGGCCAGAACCACCATCGCCAGACATTGCATGATAACCTGGTTCACGCCGACCAGAATTTCGGTCCGTGCCGTTGGAATCCGAACATGACGCAGCAATTGCCAACGCGTTGCGCCACACATGTGACCGCTTTCGATGACTTCGTCCGGGACCTTGCGCAGACCCAGAATGGTCATGCGGATCATGGGTGGGACGGAAAAGATGATGGTGACGATGGCGCCGGCCTTGGGGCCGACACCAATGAACACCACCACCGGAATCATATAGGCAAAATGCGGCAGGCTTTGCGCGATGTTCAGCATCGGGTTCAGCACCCGTTCGAACCGGCGCGACTTCCACCCCCAGATACCCATCAACAGCCCGAACAGGATCGAAAACGGGGCAGCCACGACGATCACCGACAGGGTTTCCATTGACCATTTCCACTGCCCCATCACCGCGATCCAAACGAATGTGCCCCCGGTCAACAGCGACAGACGCCACCCCTGCAACGCATAGCCGATGACAAAACCGATACTGGCAATCACGGTCCATGGGATCGGGCCAACACGCGGCCAGCGGTTTTTGCCGTACAGCAGATTGGCGGTTACATCCAACAACCACTCGACACCTGCGGCAAAGGCCCGTGTCACCTGCATCAGCCCCAGATCATCGCGCAGAAAATTGAAGAGGGCGTTGATCCAGTCGGCAAAAGGCCAGACCAACCAGTCTGGAGGGCGCACCAGCCCAGCGGGCAAGAGGTTTTTTCCCAACAGCAACACAACGGCTGCAACCAACATGGCTGCGGCCACCCGTTGCGGGGTCCATTGCAGGTCCGGTTCCGCCAGGTTCAAGGCACGATCGCTCATGCCGCGTCCCCCAGCAGCACGTCCAGCGCCTTTTGGCGGCTTAGGCTGCCAATTATTGCGCCATCCCTTCCCGACACGGGCAAATAATCCCGACTGTCATTAACCAACAGCCGCGCCAGCTCCAGGATCGTTTTATCCCCGGAAATAGCATCCCCCGTCAGCATGTGCCCATTGACCGGCTGCACCATGCCCTTGGCATGAACCACACGGGCCTTGTCGATTTCTTCGGTGAATTTTGCCACATATTCGGTGGCCGGATTCAGCACGATCTGATCCGGGGTGTCGCATTGTTCAACGACACCGTCCTTCATGATGGCAATCCGGTCGGCCAGGCGCAGGGCTTCGTCAAAATCATGGGTGATAAAGACGATGGTCTTGCCCAGCATTTCCTGCAAGCGCAGGAATTCGTCCTGCATTTCGCGCCGGATCAGCGGGTCCAGCGCGGAAAACGGCTCATCCAGAAACCAGATATCCGGTTCAATCGCCAGGCTGCGGGCAATGCCGACGCGCTGTTGCTGACCACCGGACAATTCGCGGGGGAAATAATCCTCGCGTCCGGCGAGCCCCACCAGTTCGACCACCTCCATGGCGCGGGCGCGGCGTTCATGACGATCCTGCCCCCGCATTTCCAGCGGAAAGGCCACATTGTCCAACACGGTGCGGTGCGGCAACAGGCCAAAGCTTTGGAAGACCATGCCCATCTTGTTGCGGCGCAGGTCGATCAATTCCCGTTCGCTCATGTCGCCGATGTTTTCACCCTCGACCTTCACCTCGCCGCCGGTGATGTCGATCAGACGGGACAGACAGCGCACAAAGGTCGACTTCCCCGACCCCGACAATCCCATGATCACCAACATTTCGCCCTTGGAGATATCCAGCGTCACGTCGCGCACAGCCGCGATATACCCCGCCTGACGGATGTCATCAAAGCTGGGGTTGCCAGTCAGCGATGACAGGTATTTTTCGGGCTGGGCCCCAAACAGTTTCCAGACGTTTTTGCAGGAGATTACGGGCGCGGTCATGGTCTTTCTTTCTTTTGATGTCAAAGAGCCGGGGCAGAAGATCCGCCCCGGTTCCAAAGGTTGAAAAGTGGCGGGTTTAGTTGGTCCAGGACTGCCAGGTGCCCTGATTGGCCTCCAACCATTCGGTCGCCGCGTCCTCGGGCTCCATCTCGTCGATATCAACCAGCTTGGCCATTTCGGCGATCTGTGGGTTGGTAAAGCTGATCTGGGTCAGCGCCTCGTAGGCCGCAGGCCATTTGTCCTTCATCCCGTCCCAGGCCGCTTTTTTCAGATAGCCGTTGGCAGGGTTGCCACAGTCATATGTCGCATCCGGGTTCGGACCCACCGACGCGTCGGTGTCACAGCCATCAACCCAAGTGGGGAATTCGACGAATTCACCGGGCCAGACGGCTTCGGCAAAATTCGGCGTCCAGTTAAAGATAACCACCGGGCGCTTGGTCTTTTCCGCCGCGGCCACTTCGGCCCACAATGCAGAAGCCGAGCCCGCATTGACCACGGTAAAATTCATGCCCAGCGCTTCGACACGTTCTGCATCATGCTTGAGCCAGTCAACCGGACCGCCCAGAAATCTGCCCTTGTCCCCGGTTTCCGGAGTCGCAAATTCAGCGGCACAGCTGTTGAGCGCCTCCCAGCTGGGCAGGCCTGGACAGGCGTCCTTGGTCCAGGCGGGATACCACCAATCTTCGCGCGTGACGGCATTGTGGTCACCTGCATCATGCAGACCGCCCTTGGCCACCGCTTCATTGAACGACTTGCCAAAAGCGCCTTCCCACACTTCGAGTTCGAGCGTGACATCGCCCAGACGCACGGATTCATAAACCGCCTGGCTGTCGGTCGAAACATATTCGACGTTGTTGCCCATGGATTCGAAAATCTGACCGACCACATGGCTCATCACGATCTGGCTGGACCAGTTGTGGGTTGGAATGATGATCGGATCGGATGAATCCGCCGCCATCGCCATTGGTGCCGCCAATGCCAGCGACGCTGCGCCAATCATCATCTGAAACTTAAACTTCATGAGGACCTCCCTGTTGTCCCAAACCCCGTTTTTTTTGCCGGGGATGTTGGTTGTCGAAAGCGCTGCTTTCTGCGGATCAGGCTAGGTGTGGGATATGAACAGGTCAGCCCGATGTGATGAACAGGGTGGTCAATGTTGTTAAAAATTGTTAACAGATCGGGCATTCGCGGGGAGAAACAACATCCATGGCTCATATTCTGATCATCGAGGACGAACCCGTGACTCGGGCGACGTTGGCCAGCTATCTGGATGCACAGGGGTATCGCATCTCCGAAGCAGAAACCGCCGATGCCGCGGAAATGATCCTGACCGAACAGGATGTGGACCTGTTGCTGGTCGATATCAACCTGCCCGGCAAGGACGGGTTGCAGATCACCCGGGAACAACGGGCCAAATCTGATCTGGGGATCATTCTGGTTACCGGGCGTGACGACGATGTGGACCGGATTGTGGGGTTGGAGCTGGGGGCCGACGACTATGTTTGCAAACCGTTCAACAGGCGCGAACTTCTGGCCCGTATCAAGAATTTGTTGCGGCGCACCGAAGACATTCGCCGTCTGTCCCGGCGGATTTACCAGTTCGGGCCGTTCCGGTTCGATGTGACCGCCCGGCATCTGCAATCGGACGACGCCAAGGTCATTCCCCTGACCCGCGCCGAGTTCGAAATGCTGGACTGTCTGGTCAGCCGTGCCGGACAGGTGATCACCCGGGACGCATTGATGACCCGGATTACCCATCGCCAATATGGTGCCAACCCGCGAACGGTCGATGTGCTGATCCGAAGATTGCGGGCCAAACTGGAAACCGACCCGGCCCATCCGCGTGTGATTACCACGGTTCACGGAGAAGGGTATGTATTCACTGCGCCGATCAGCTGACTTTGAGAAACCGGTCCTGAGCCTCGGCCATGGCGGATTCGATCTGCGGGACCAGAGCATTGATCTCTGTGATTAATCCGGCAACCTCGGCCTTGGTGCCTCTCTTGGCCTGACGTTCTGCCTGAGCCAGCAGATCACCCAGATAATCCAGTTCGAAATTTCCGACTGCCCCTTTTAGCCGATGCGCCGTTTTGGCCACCTGATGCCAATCGGCCTGTTCAACGGCGCGCAGCAATTCCTTGTGATCCTGGCCCAGCTGGTCCAAAAAAAGCTGTGCAATCTGAACCGTTTTTTCTGCACCAAAATCACGCGCGTTGGTCTGTAGAACCTGCGATAGCCCGTCCAGGTGACGCTGATCTGCCTTCACCGTTCGTCTCGAAGACAGGAAAACCCGCCCCTGGTGTCCGGCAGCCACCTGGTCCAACGCCTGGGACAGACGTTCCGGAGAAACGGGTTTGGCAACAAACCCGTGCATTCCCGCCTGTAGATGCGATTCAATCTGATCATCCAGAACATGCGCCGAGATGCCGATGACCGGAACACTGGCCAGATAGGGGTCGGACGATTGACGCAACAAACGTGTGGCATCGGTCCCGCTCATCCCCGGCAGATCGACATCCATCAGCACCACGTCAAACTGCTGCTCCTGAAGAAGCTTCAGCGCGTCTTCGGCATTTGCCAAACACTGGCAGCTGTGACCCATCCGCTCCAGATACCCCTGTGCGACCATCTGATTGATTTCATTGTCTTCCACCACCAGAACGCGCAGCGGCGTTTTGCTCAAACCTGGTGCCAGCGCGGCTTCTGGAGGCACCAGATCGCGGGCTTGCGCGATCGGCAAATTGATCGAGAGCGAAAACACCGACCCGACAGCCTTGGTGCTTTCCAGGGTCAACCGCGCACCAATCACCTGTGCAAACCGCCGGCTGATGGCCAATCCCAACCCGGTGCCACCAAATGCGCGTGTGCTGGTGTCATCCTCTTGTTCGAAGGCTTCGAACACCCGGCGTTTGGCTTCATTGGCGATCCCATGGCCAGTGTCGCTGACTTCAAAGGTCAGCATACAGGCGTCGGAGCCACCCCCATTGGCGCGCACCCTCAGGATCACTTCGCCCTGATCCGTGAACTTCACCGCGTTTGACAGCAGATTGAACAGGATCTGGCGCAATTTGGCCACGTCTCCACGCACCACATGCGGCACGTCATCTGCCAGGTCCAGCCATAGATGCAGCCCTTTTTCATCCGCGCTGGGACGCATGAGAACCACAATGTCCGTGACCAGATCGGAAACCGAAAACGCAACCGGGTCATTGGTCAACCCGCCGCTTTCGACCTTGGAGTAATCCAGGATGTCATTGAGGATCTTGAGCAGATTCTGCCCCGAGGCGATGGCTGCGCGCAGCCGCAACTGCTGATCACTGGACAGAGGTTCATCCGTCAATCCACGCAACATGCCCAGCACCCCATTCATCGGTGTGCGGATTTCATGGCTCATCATGGCCAGGAATTCGGACTTGGCCCGGTCTGCGGCTTCGGCCTCGCGCCGGGCCACGTCATGGGCTTCGACTTCATGGCGCAATTTCTCGGTTTGCTCGGCAACCATTGCCTGTAGATTGTTGCGATGTTCCAACAGCTCGCGTTCGGTGCGATCCCGTTCCTTTTCCAGTTCAGATTTGGCAATCGCCTGTTTGCGAAACACTTCGACCGCCTGTTCCATACGCGCGATTTCATCGTATCCGGTCGCGGCAATCCGCCGATCCAACCGGCCTTTGGCCAGGGCCGTCATCGCGTTGGACAGATGGTCCAGCCGCAGGGTGATGTTGCCGCGGATAAAGAACCACAAAATGGCTAGCGAAAATATCAGGCCCACAACAGCCACAACCGTGTTGCGTGTCTGGGCCTGTTGGACATCCGCCGCCGCCCGTTCACCGGTTTCGATCGCCTGTGTCTGGGCCCGATCGGCAACTGCGCCCGCTTCGCCGCCCAATCGGATCGCCGCATCCTGAAGCTCTTGTTTGACGACGCCAATCTGCGCGTTGGTGTCCAGAATGCTTTGGCGTAGCTCGAACAGATTGGGAGCCCCATCCGTCGCAACGCGTAACCGTTGCAACAGAACCTGTGCCTGTTTCAGGCGTCCCGGGTCCGGGATCGCCTTGATCCGGCGTGATACGATGGACAGCCGATGCGTCAATGATGCAGCAATCTCGCCCAGCTCGGTGGCGCTGGTGGCCTCGTCAATCCGGTTGATCAGCAAACCGATCTCGGCCGTCCGCGAGCGCAATTCGAACATCAGTCCCAGTTGGAACAGATCGACTTCGAGCAGCTTGTCCAATGTATCAGCGCGGTTGCTGTCCACGGATGTCCCTGGCCCCGCGTCATAAAGGCTCGATATCACTGCTGTGGTGCCCATTTCGGCATTGGCCACCAATGTGTCGGCCATATCCAACAACGTATTGGATGCCTCCAACACATCAGTGATCTGGTGCTTCAGAATATTGAACTGCGCAATCCGACGTGCCACCACGCTGTTGAGGTGCTGAACCGTGTCGGCCACATCCGCGACAGTTCTGCGCAGGTCGGTGGTGTTCGTGGAACCGCGGGCGTCCAGGCGATCAAGACGAAGGATCAGTGCGTCCACCTGTTCGGACAGAAACGCGGTGCGTTCGGTCCTGTCTTCCTGGGTGTTGACTTCGGCCAATTCCGGCGCGATCGCAATGATCCGGGTGCTTTCTTCCGTGATACCACGCACATCGGCGATCACCGGAATCGTCTGGTTGATGACAATCGCCTGACGTCGCGCCAATTCGCGAAGCTCGAACACCCCTAACAGCCCTGCAATGGTGGGGAGACCCGCGATCAGGATGAACGCGAGCAGCAGTTTCCCACCCAGGCCAAGGTTTTTCAACATCCCGAACCCTAAGCGTGTTTGCCCCAAAAGAGCAAATTTGATTTCCCTTTTGCACCTGTCCACCTATGGTCCGGTCAACATAAAGGGCTGCTATGCGTCGAATTTTGATATTGGGGTTTGCTATTCTGCACAGCACTGCCATGGCTGAAACCTGGCAGTTGAACGCACCGGATACGGCGTTTGACTACACCGGTTCCTTTTCCCAAATCGACTATCAACCAATTGATAAAGCATCGCAAAACTGGTCCATTTGCGTCTCGTATCCACATCTCAAGGATGCCTATTGGCTGAGCGTGAATTATGGCATGGTCGAAGAAGCCCGCCGGTTGGGCGTCTCTTTCCACCTGGTCGAAGCAGGCGGTTATCCCAACCTGGACCGACAAATCCAGCAGATCGAAGCCTGTGTGGATGATCAGGCGGACGCATTGGTTTTGGGCACCGTTTCCTTTGACGGGCTGACCGAAACAGTTGAACGGATTGCCCAGAGCGTTCCGGTGATTGCCGCCGTGAATGATATCGCAGATCCCGGAATCACGGCCAAAGTCGGCGTCTCCTGGACCGAAATGGGGGCCGAAGCCGGCCGAGTGATCGCCCGCGCCCACCCCAAGGGCTCTGACCCGGTCAAGGTTGCCTGGTTCCCCGGCCCGGAAAAGGCCGGCTGGGTCAGATTTGTCGAAGCCGGGTTTCGCGCGGCTGTACGCAACAGCTCGGCAGAAATAGCGGTGACCAAATACGGCGATACCGGGCGGGAAATTCAGGTTCTGCTGATCGAAGAGGCATTGGACGAGGTACCGGATCTTGACTATATCGTCGGATCGGCACCAGCGGCCGAAGCCGCGGTTTCCGTCCTGCGCGCCCGCGGGATGCAGGATCAGGTCCGGATCGTGTCAGATTATTTCACCCACGCGGTGCATCGTGGCATTCGTCGCAACCGGATCATAGCCGCGCCGACGGACATGCCGGTGCTCCAGGGGCGTCTGGCCATCGAAATGGCGGTTCGGGCAATCGAAAACAAATTGGACGTCACCCATCTGGGCCCCGCGATCCAGGTCATATCAGGTGTGCGACCTGATGTTGCGCTGATCCAGCATTCTCTGGCACCTGCCACATTTGTCCCGGTGTTCGAGTTCAAGGCGCAAAGCACAGAAGACCAGTAAGCACAGGTGCCCCGGAAACGACGCCAAAAGTCGCGGACGTGCTTGATCTGCTTCCCGGCTGCCCCGAGGCTGAAACCCGAGCCGCCTTTGTATGCCCAATGGGAAACGACACCAAATGACCCTGCCTTTTGACAGTTTCGCCACCGATTTGCGTTATGACGCCCTGCCTGCGTCCGTGTTGCACGTGCTGCGGCGCAGCTTTGTGGACACGATGGGTGTTGCAGCCGTAGGTGCCACAACCCCGCTGTCAGGAATTGCGCGCAAGGTTGCTCCGATGATCTTTGGCAGCGGGTCGGCGGGATCTGCGCGGATGTTGATGGACGGGCGGGCGACCAGCCCGGTCGGCGCGGCCATGGCCGGAGCCTTTACCATCGACAGCATCGACGCCCATGACGGGGTGACACCCTGCAAGGGGCACGCAGGTTCAGCTATCTTTCCCGCATTGATCGCCATGGCACAGGCGAGCGAACAACAGATCAATGGCCAACGTTTTGCCGAGCTGTTGGCCATCGCCTACGAGATTTCCTATCGCGCGGGATTGGTCCAGCATGCCACCTGTGACGACTATCACACGTCAGGAGCCTGGACCGCCGTGGGCGTGGCAGCGGCGGGGGCGGCGCTTTTGGGTGGAAACAGCGAACAGATCCGCCAGGCCGCCGGGATCGGAGAATATCACGGCCCGCGAAGCCAGATGATGCGCTGCATCGACCACCCGTCAATGGTACGTGACGGGGTCGGATGGGGCGCGCCTTCTGGTGTCACAGCGGCCTATCTGGCACTGGAAGGGTTTACGGGTGCCCCCGCCCTGACCTGCGAAGGCCCCGAAGGGCAAGAGTTTTGGCAGGATCTGGGGACGGGATGGCGCACTGTCGATTACACCCACTACAAGGCCTACCCCTGTTGCCGGTGGGCACACCCATCGCTCGACGCGGTGCATGATATGATGCGCGACAATGAGTTGACCCATGATCAGATCTCGAACGTCGAAATCCGCACCTTTCATTATGCCACCCGTCTGGCCGGGCACGAACCCCGGACCCAGGATGATTTCGCCTATTCCATCGCCTTTCCCGTTGCCGCGATGATCGTGCGCGGTCAGGTCGGGGTGAATGAACTGACCGATGCAGCCCTGAATGATCCAGATATCCTGCGCGTCAGCCGGTCGGTCCAATTGATCGACGACGATGACATGACCCGTATCAGCACCGACAAACGATGGGCTCAGGTGACGCTGGTTCTGACAGATGGTCGCCGGATCGAAGACGCTCCACGGACACCGCGCGGTGACGCGGATCGCCCGCTCAGCGACGCACAGATATCGGACAAGTTCCACGCTCTGGCCGATCCGATACTGGGGCGCGCGCGCGCAGACGAAATCGAAGCGCTGTCCGACCGGTTTGATCACCTGTCCGCAGGTGATCTATCCCGGTTGTTCGACTTGTGCACGCAACCGGTTTGAGCCACCCGAATGCTGACCTTGTCCTGGGGCCGTACGCTCGACCGGATCCCGCCTGTCTGGCGCTGTGCCACAGCCGCCCGGTCCAGCGCAAAGTGATGGACGCAGGTGATCTTCATAGCTGACACGCACACATCCTGGCCCTTGGGCGGCACCTGACCGTCGCCGCCCAAGAATTTTACCTAAAATTCTTGCCCGGTGGCGGGTACAGCGCCCATTTTCAGAGTCTCACGTGAGACCACGCAGCAACTGGATCAGCTTTTGGGTTTCCTGATCACCCAGCTGCCCCAGAATCACCGCATCGTGGTCGTCGATTTCCTGGCGGATCTGAAGCATACGTTTACGCCCCAGGGCCGTGGGGAGAAGGTTGATCTGGCGATTGTCATTCTGGGCCACCTGACGGTGCACCAAACCATCCGACACCATTCGATCCACCATCTTGGTCAGCGTTGGAGGATTCATCAACACGATTTCGGCCAACTGCCCCATCGTCAGGCGTCCGTCCGCCTCCAGCGTCTCCAGAACCCGCCATGCTTCGATCTGAATACCATGCTTGCGCAGCCGCGACGCCAGTGACGTGTTCACCGCGCGATGCGCCGCTGCCAGTGCATAAGAGAGATAGTTGCTGATCGGACTGATTTGATCATCCATGGCGCTCACCGTTTCCTGTATTCGAGAATTTAGTTGACTTGGAAAATAAATTCAAATGGAATGTGGCGGGTCCCCATCACCGAGCGAAAGGGCGACGCCGAAATGATGACATCTGCACCCGGTCCTCATGTTCCAACCGAATTGGAGGAACTGCGCGAGGGTCCGCTGACGCGCGCCAAGGGCACGTATCGCATCGCGCTGCTTATCCCTTTGTGTGGTTCGGCCGGGATCTGGGCCCCCTCCTGTATCTCCAGCGCACAAGTTGCAGTGGAAGAATTGAATCGCGCTCAGGGGCTGGACGGGCGCAAGGTACAGCTGATCATGCTGGATGCCGCACTGGAGGCGAGCATCCCGATCGAAGAAACCGTCAATGACCTGATCGAAACAGAATCGATCGACGCCATTGTCGGCATGCATATCAGCGCAATCCGCCAGCGTCTGAGCAAGGTTGTGCGCCAGCGCATCCCCTATGTCTACACGCCCCTCTACGAGGGTGGAGAGAGCACGGCGGGTCTGTTTGCCATTGGAGAAACACCACAAGAGCAACTGGGCCCCTCCATGGCCCTGATCCAGAGCGAATACAAACCCCGCAGTTGGGCGCTGATCGGCAATGATTATGTCTGGCCGCGCACCTCGCATCTCTATGCCAAGGCAAAACTGCGCGAAATGGCAGTCGGGCTGACCTATGAGAGATATCTGCCGTTTGGGCTGAAAAACATGGACCAATATGTCAGGGAAATCGGGCAATCGGATGCCGATGCCGTGCTGATTTCGCTGGTTGGTCAGGATGCCGTAACGTTCAACCGGGCCTTTGGCAAAGCGGGCCTGCACAAACGTGTGGTTCGTCTGTCCTGCGCAATCGAGGAAAACGCCCTGATGGCCAGCGGTGCCCGAAATACCAAACGCATGTTTGCCGCATCGTCCTATTTTGGCACCTTGCCGACCGAGGCCAACGCCGCCTTCAAGGAGCTGTATTACGGAGTACATGGCGACCAGGCACCCGTGTTGAATGCCTTGGGGCAATCGACGTATGAAGGGGTCCACTTCTTGGCCGGTCTGATGCAAGGCCACGCCTCAATCTGGCACGAAAAAAACCTGTCCAACGCGCTGCCTGTGATTCATCGCAGTGGTCGAAAGTGCCTCTCTGCAAACAAGAGCAAACGTGCACCGATTTACCTAGCGCGCGCAGATGGGTTGAAATTTGAAGTAATAAAAGAAATATAATCAATAGCTTATCTATAATTATTTTCCAATTCAAATTATTACTTGAATTGGAAAGTAAAATCCACCACGGTTTAGCGAACAGTCGTCGCACCGCTTGAAAGCGGGCGTCATGACACATGCTAAGTCGGGGAGAATTGTCTTGCTTTGGGTTGTATTGTTGGTGCTCGCTGCGCTGATCATCCTTGTCGGGATCTGGTTTCTGCAACGCTATTACGCCAAGGCGGCGTTGGATACGGCGCTGGTACGTACCGGGTTCGGGGGACGCCGTGTGGTGACGGATGGCGGGTGTCTGGCGTTGCCGATCCTGCATCAGGTTCAAAAGGTCTCGATGGGGGCTTTGACATTTGCCACCACCAGACAGGGCCGCGACGCGGTGCTGACCCGGGACCAGATGCGTGCAGATGTGGTGTTCGAATTCGAACTGCGGGTCGCTCCGTCCGAAGACGCCATCGCAACCGCCGCCCAAACCCTGGGCCAGCGCATTGCCCGGGGCGGAAATACCGTACAGGGCGTTCTGGCCGGGACATTGGTCAACGCCATACAGAATGCTGCCGCGGCGCGTACTTTGGACGAAATCCATCTGGATCGGTCCGGTTTCTCTGCGGATGTTGCGCAAGCCATCGAAACACAGGCCAGCCTGTTGGGGCTGACGCTGGTTTCGGCCTCGCTGATCTCGGTTGACCAAAGCGATCTGGCGCAGTTGAACGAAAACAACGCATACAACGCGCAGGGGATGCGGCGGCTGGCCGAACTGGTCGCCGACCAGCGCAAGGCCCGCATCAAGGCCGAAACAGAATCCGACATCGCCGTGCGTGAAAGCAAATTGGCCCAACATCAACGCCAGCTGGAGTTGCATCGTCAGGAACGCGAAGCCGAGATTGCCCAACAGGAACATCTGGCCCGGCTCGAAGCGGACGCGACATCGCGCCAGGATCAAGCCCGGGTTGAGGCCCAGCGCGCCAGTGAAACCGCCCGCATCGACAGCGAAGCGCGCGTCAAGACCACCCAGATCGAACAGGATGAAGCCCTTCGTAAATCCGAAATGGCCGCCCTCCTGGCGCTCGAAGAGGCCAAGATTTCCAACGGAATCCAACTGGCCCGCAAACGGGCCGAAGAATCCGAAGCCAAAGCAGCCGAGGAACAGGCCCGCGCCCAGGTCCTGTTGGCTGGCGAACATGTTCAGGCACAAAAGGATCGCGCCGCGGCCGAACGTGAACACGCCATTGCCCGGCTGCAACAGGACAAGGAACTGGATCTCGAAGCGGCCCGTGTCAAACGCGATGTCGACACCCTGTTGACCCGGGCACAGGCCGATGCCACCGCCGCCGCCAAAGTGGCCGAAACCGACCGGTTGCGCATGGAGGCAGAAGCCGCCGGTCGTGTCGCGCTCAACTCCGCTGAAAATACCCTCAGCGACGCGGTGATCCGGATGCGACTCGAAGAGCGCAAACTGGACCGGATGCCGGAAATCATGACCCAGATGATGAAGCCGGTGGAAAAGATCGACTCGATCCGCATCAACCAGATCTCCGGTGCCGGTGGCGCTGGAACCGGGGCAACCGAAGGTGTCGATGGGGCCTTTGGGGCCGCGATGGATCAGATCCTGGGCATGGCCGTGCGCCTACCCGCGATGAAACAGATGGGCGAGGAAATCGGGCTCGACTTTGATGCCAACCTGGCCGGGCGCACCGCCGATTACGCCAACCGTATCAAACCAAAAGACAAAAGCTGAAGCAGGGCAAACCCTGTTCATCTTCATCCAACAGACATCAAGGAGGACAAGACATGTCATTGAACAGACGTAATTTTCTGGCTGGAACCGCGGCCCTGACCGGAGCGGGCCTGCTGCCGCAGGTGGCCATGGCCGGGGACCGGATCAAACTGGGATCCGTTCTGGACACATCCGGCATCTTTGATGCCTATGGCAAACCGATGGATATGGCCATGCGCCTGGCGGTGGACGAGATCAACCAGTCCGGCGGGCTGTTGGGCAAACAGGTCGAGGTCGTCGGTTATGACACCCAATCCGACATGGCGCTGTATTCGCAATACGGCCAACAGCTGACCCGTCAGGACAAAGTGGACGTGGTGCATGGCGGCATCCTGTCGGCCAGCCGTGAGGCAATCCGCCAGACCATGCGCAAGACCAAGACGTTGTATTTCTATAATGTTCTGTACGAAGGCGGTGTGTGTGATCGCAACATCTTTATCAACGGCGTGACCCCGGCCCAACAGGTCGAAGCCCTGGTCCCCTATGCGATGAAAAAGGCGGGCAAGAAGGTCTATATCCTCGCCGCCGACTACAACTATGGACAGATCACTGCCCGCTGGATCCAGAAATTTGTCGCCGAAAACGGCGGCGAAACTGTTGGGGTCGACTTCTTTCCGCTGGATGTCAGCGACTTTGGCTCGACCATCGCCAAGATCCAGACTGCCGCCCCGGATCTGGTGATTGCCCCGCTGGTTGGTGGGGCGCATTTGTCGTTCTTCCGCCAATGGGCGGCGGCCGGCATGAAGGATCGGATACCGTTGGCGTCGACCACGTTGGGTGTGGGCAACGAACACAAGGTGCTGACCCCCGAAGAGGGCAACGGCATCATGGTGGCCTATAATTACAGCCAGGAGCTGGACACCCCCGCCAATGCTGCGTTCAAGCAGAACTGGGCCAACGCCTATGGCGACAGCAATTCGATCCACGAGATTGCCGTGTCGAACTATCAGGGAGTGCTGACCTGGGCCGAAGCGGTGCGTCAGGCCGGATCGCTGGATCGCGATGCGGTGATTGCCGCGCTGGAATCCGGGCTGTCCATCGACGGACCCGCAGGCAAGATCACGGTAGACCCGAAAACCCACCACGCCGTTCTGGATGTCCATATCATGGAGTTCGAGAACCAGGGCATGAAGGTGATCGAAACCCTGCCCCAGCGCCAGCCGATCGACACCCAGGCGGTCTGTGATCTGTCGGCCAACCCCGACGACAACACCCAATACGAAATCCAGATCTGACGCTCTCACAGATCTGTTGCAGGGTGGCTTTGGGCCGCCCTGCCCCTTCCTTTTTCTCCCAAAGAAAACAAAGGCTCATGGACCTGACATTCGTCATACTTGTTGAAATGCTCTATGCGGTAGCCTCGCTGATCCTGATCAGTGCCGGATTGGCTGTCGTGTTCGGCATGATGAAAGTGATCAACCTCGCCCATGGTGAATTCATGATGATGGGCGGATACGCCACCATCACCGCCGTGCAGCTGGGCGTAAACATATTCGTTGCCATGCTGATCATCGCCCCCATCGTGGTGGGGCTGATCGGATTGATCGTGGAACGACTGGTCATCCGGCACCTGTACGGGCGGTTGGTGGATACCATGCTGGCCACCTGGGGGCTCAGCCTGTTTTTCATCGGGTTGGCCACGATGATCTTTGGCAATACCACCACCGGCATTTCGACCCCGATCCCCGGGTTTACGGTGGGGGGCTATCAGATCAACGGCTATAACTTCTTTATCATCCTTGTCTCGGCTGCCCTGCTGATCGCCAGTCTGGTGGTGTTGAAATCCACCCGCGCGGGATTGATCGCCCGCGGTGCCATGCAGCGGTCAGACATGGCCGCGGCATTGGGCTATAGCCCGGACCGGATCTATATGGCGACGTTCTTTTGCGGCTCGGCACTCAGCGGATTGGCCGGGGCGGTTTTGGCACCTCTGGTCGGGTTGGTACCCACATCAGGCGGGGCCTATATCGCCAAGGCGTTCATCACCGTGATCGCGGGGGGCCCTGCGCTGATCGCCGGGTTGTTTTCCAGCGCCACGTTGTTCGGCGCGGTCAGCCAGATCTTTACCTTTGCTGTCTCGCCCGTGATGGGCGAAGTCGCCCTGTTGTTGGCCGCCGTGGTTCTGCTGCGCCTGCTGCCACAGGGGATCACCGGCAAATTCTTCAAGGGAAAGCTGTGATGCAGGGAACCTTGTCAAAAGACGTCATCACCACCGTCATTGTCACCGCGTTGCTGGTCTGGATCCTGCCGCTGATGATCAGCACTTATACGCTGACCGTCCTGATCATCTATGGGATGCTCGGACTTAGCCTGGGGCTGATCTGGGGGTTTGGCGGCATCCTGTGTTTTGGTCAGGCCGCATTTTTCGGATTGGGGGCATACAGTTATGCCATCGCGGCCATCAACATGGGCGAAAGCACCCTGCCGATGATCATCGCCGTTCTGGTTCCGGCGCTGTTCGCCGCGCTATTGGGGGCGATGATGTTCTATGGGCGGCTGACGGATGTCTATCTGGGGGTGATCACATTGGTGGTCACGTTGATCCTGTTCAAATTCATCAACTCGACCGCAGGACCACAGTATGTGATCGGCAATGCACGGTTGGGTGGCTTCAACGGTATCCCTGGATTTCAGACCCTGAACGTGCCTGGCGATCCGGATGCCTATATCTGGGGGGATGCCTATTTCTACGTCTGTGCCGTGCTGCTGGCGGTGGTGTTTATCCTGGTCTCGGCGCTGCTCCGCTCCAGCTTTGGCCGGGTTGCGATGGGCATTCGCGAAAACGAAACCCGCATGTCGCTGATGGGGTATGACGTGCGCGCCCGCAAAACCGTATTGTTTGCTGTTGGAGCCGCCATTGCCGGGCTGGCCGGGGCGCTGTTTGCCAATTGGGGCGAAATCGTCACCCCCAGCCTGTTTTCGCTGGGTCAATCGGCGGAGATCATCATCTGGTGCATTGTCGGCGGGCTCGGCACCCGATTGGGGCCGATCCTGGGCGCGGCCGGGCTGGCCTATCTCAAATTCATGCTGGGACAACAAAGCGTTGTCGACAACACGCTGATCACCGGGCTGATCCTGGTGCTGTTCGTGCTGTTCCTGCCTCGTGGCGTGGTCCCGGCGCTGAGCGGCCTGTGGAAGATCAGCTTTGGCCGTCGCCCGTTGGGCCGCATTCATCACACCCGCCGGATGCGCAACAGGGAGCGTCAACATGGCTGAAATCGTTTTGGAAACCCAAGGTCTGACCATGCGGTTCGGCGGAGTTGTGGCGTCAAACAACGTGGATTTCAAACTGCGCGCGGGCGAGCTGCGGTGTCTGATCGGTCCCAACGGGGCAGGAAAATCCACCTTCTTCAAATGCGTCGCCGGGTTGCAAACCCCGACCGAAGGTCAGGTGTTCATGCGCGGGTTGGAAACCACGCAATGGATGCCGCATGATATTGCCTCGCTGGGTGTGGGGATCAAGACCCAAACCCCCAATGTACTGGACGCGCTGTCTGTGTTTGAAAACATCTGGCTGGCAGCGCGCCGGTTTCATGACCCCAAAACCGCCAATGCCAAGGCACAGGATATCATTGACCGGCTGGCGCTGAATGCCATCGCCCGCAACGATCTGGGCCAACTCGCGCATGGTGAACGCCAACGGGTCGAATTGGGGCTGGTTGCCGTTGGCGACCCATGGCTGGTGTTGCTGGACGAACCCGCCGCAGGCATGAGCGCCGAAGACGTCGCCCGCATGACCGACATCATCCACGAATTGAACCGCACCGCCGCCATCGTGATCGTTGAACACGACATGCAATTCATCCGTTCGATCGCCGATACCGTCACCGTGTTCCATCAGGGCGCGGTGCTGATGGAGGACCATGTCGATAGGGTCATGTCCGACCCGATGGTGCGCAATGTCTATTTAGGAAAGAAGGCCTGATATGGGCACAGAAACATCAACAGACACCGCCCATGTATTGGATGTCAAAAGCCTGTCGGGCGGCTATGGCAAGGTGCCGATCCTGCACGGGATCGAATTTTCCGTCGCCGAAAACGAAGTCGTCGGCATCCTGGGCCACAATGGCATGGGCAAGACGACTCTGCTCAAGACGCTGATGGGGTTCTTGCCACCATCATCGGGGACATTGCGGTTTCACGACACCGACATCACCCGCCTATCCCCCTATGAACGCGCCGGGTTGGGGTTGGGATATGTACCACAGGGACGCGGGATCTTTCCGCAGCTTTCGGTGCGCGACAACCTGCGCTTTGCCTGGCACGAATACGCAGGTGCCAGCGAGAGCGATGTGATGGAGGCCGTTCTGGCCGATTTCCCCCGCCTGCGCCCGCTGCTGGACCGCGATGGCGGCGCGCTGTCGGGTGGTGAACAGCAATTGCTGGCACTCGCGCGCTGTTTGATGGGGGACCCGGATTTCCTGTTGCTGGATGAACCCACCGAAGGCATCCAACCGTCGATCATCGAAGAGATGGCCGAAACCCTGCTGAACCTGCGGCAGGCGCGCGGTTTGTCGATCCTGCTGGTCGAGCAGAATTTTGATTTCATTGCTGATCTGTCGGACAGGGTTCTGGTGCTGGAGCGGGGCCGCATCACCGGCGCGCTGAGCCGGGATGAGCTGTCCGATCAGGCCAAGGTTGATCAATTCCTGGGCTTTGGCGCAGCCAGATCGACGCGGGGCAACGACACCCCGCGTCCTATCGCCAAAACCGCTCAACACGCTGCCCAACATGCCGACCTGCACCCTGCACATCAACCCGCACAAATGGGAACCAACATGACAGTCAAACGCCCCACCCTTGCCCAGATGCGCGACATGGCCACCCGGTTCGGGATGAGCCTGACCGACGCCGAGCTGGCGGAATTCTCCACCATCATGGAACCCTATATCCAAGCCTATGACCGGCTGGACGCCACGCCTGACAACCTGCCCCCGGTGCGGTACCCCAGATCTCCGGGCCATTTCCCGGACTTTTCGGAAAACCCGCTGAACGCCTGGTACGTCAAAACCGAAGTGCGCGGCGCGCCAGATGGTCCGCTGCGCGGCAAACGGATCGCGCTCAAGGACACGATCTGTTTGGCTGGGGTGCCGATGATGAACGGCTCGTCCATCATGGAAGGCTATACCCCCGAAATCGACGCCACCATCGTCACCCGGATGCTGGATGCAGGCGCCGTGATCGCGGGCAAGGCACATAGCGAAAATTTCTGCCTGTCGGGCGGGTCCCATACCGGGGCCAAGGGGCCGATCCAGAACCCGTGGAAACATGGGTATATGGCCGGGGGGTCGTCGGGCGGCTCCGCGGCATTGGTTGCGGCGGGCGAGGTGGATATGGCCATTGCCGGGGATCAGGGCGGGTCGATCCGTATCCCGTCGTCCAACTGCGGCGTTTACGGGATGAAGCCCACGCATGGGTTGGTCCCCTATACCGGTGTCATGCCTATTGAACAGACCATCGACCATGTGGGGCCCGTGTCCAACACGGTGGCCGACAATGCCCTGTTGTTGGAGGTATTGGCCGGCGAAGACGGGTTGGACCCGCGCCAATACAAACCCAAAACCTATCGCTATACCGAAGCGTTGGGACGGGGTGCCCAGGGGCTGAGGATTGGCATCCTAAAGGAAGGGTTTCACCGCCCCGAAAGCGAACCGGATGTGGATCAAAAGGTGCTCGCCGCCGCTGATCGGTTCCGCGAATTGGGCGCACGGGTCGAAGAGGTATCAATCCCGGAACACCATCTGGCGGTGGACTGCTGGACCGCCATCACGGTCGAAGGCTTGCAGGATCACATGATGCACGGCAATTCGGCCGGAACCAATTACCGCGGTCTGTTCCTGCCGTCGATGATCGACCACATGGCGCAATGGCGCAGCCGCGCCGATGAGCTGACCCATTCGCTCAAGGTATGCATGTTTCTGGGCGAATTCTTTCAGACACAATATCGTGGGCGGTTCTATGGCAAAGCCCAGAACCTGATGCGCAAGGTCAATGATCGCTATGCCCAAGCGCTTGGCCAATATGATCTTTTGCTGATGCCCACCGTCCCGATGAAACCCCAGGAGATCCCCCCACCCGATTGTTCGATCACCTTGTATGTGCAACGCGCCTTTGAAATGATCGGAAATACCGCGCCCTTTAATGGCGGACTGCCCGCAATGAATGTCCCCTGCGGGCTGAGCGAAGGTCTGCCCATCGGCATGATGCTGGTCGGGGCGAACTATGGTGAATTGAAACTGTATCAGGCTGCGCATGCCTTTGAACAAAGTGGCGACTGGCGCAGCATGTAAGGAGGCCGAAAATGTCGATCCTGAACGAAAGCCTGGCCTCGCGGATCACCGGGTGGAATACCGGCACCGACGCGCCGACCGCAGCAACTGCGCCGGAAGGTGGCAAATCTTATGTGCGCGGGGCGACCACCCCGCCGCTGACCTATGTCACGATCCCGCAACTGCTGCGCGACGCGGTGTCCCGGTTTGGCCCGCGTGAGGCGGCTGTATTTTCGCAACAGAACATCCGGATGAGCTATTATGATCTGGACCGCGCCGTGGATGAGCTGGCCTCGGGTCTGTTGGCGCTGGGATTGGAAAAAGGAGACCGGGTCGGGATCTGGTCGCCGAACCGGTATGAATGGGTCCTGACCCAATTCGCCACCGCCAGGGTTGGTCTGATCCTCGTCAATATCAACCCGGCCTATCGCCTGTCCGAACTGGAATATGCCCTGAACAAGGTCGGCTGCAAGGCGCTGATCACTGCGAGCGCCTTTAAATCCTCGGATTATGTGGGAATGATTCACACCCTGGCCCCCGAACTGGACACATGCGCTCCGGGCCGGTTACAGGCCGCAAAGCTGCCACATCTTCGCAGCGTCGTCGTGCTGGGTGATGGCGGTGTTGCGGGCACCTATTCCTTTGACCAGTTGTGCCAACTGGGTGGTCCGGCACAGCAATTGCGGCTGGACGAGATCGACAAAACCCTGTCGCCAGATGATGCCATCAATATCCAGTTCACATCCGGAACGACGGGTCTGCCCAAGGGGGCAACCCTGTCGCATTACAACATCGTCAACAACGCGCGTTTTGTCACTGACCGGATCGAACTGACCGAAGATGACAGATTGGCGATCCCCGTGCCTCTGTATCACTGTTTCGGCATGGTCATGGGGGTGCTGGGCGCGGTCAGCAAAGGTGCGGCCATGGTGTTCCCTGGCGAATCCTTTGATGCGGCCCAGACCTTGGATGTGCTGGCAAGCGAACGCTGCACGGCCGTCTATGGCGTGCCGACAATGTTTGTGGCGATGTTGCAAGATCTGGACCATACGCCCCGCGACCTGTCCAACCTGCGCACCGGCATCATGGCCGGTGCCCCCTGCCCGGTCGACGTCATGGAGCAAGTCAACACCCGGATGCATATGCATCAGGTCACCATCTGTTACGGCATGACCGAGACCGCGCCGGTGTCGTTCCAAAGTTTCGTGAGCGACCCCACTGACAAACGCTGTGAAACCGTGGGCCGGGTGCACCCGCATCTAGAGGTCAAGATCGTCGATGACACGGGCCAGATCGTTCCAGTTGGCGCGCGCGGAGAGCTGTGCACCCGCGGCTATTCGGTGATGAAGGGTTACTGGGATGACACGGACAAAACCACCGACAGCATCCGCGACGGCTGGATGCACACTGGTGATCTGGCAGTGTTTGACGCGGACGGGTTCTGTTCCATCGTCGGGCGGGTCAAGGACATGATCATCCGGGGCGGCGAAAACATCTATCCCCGCGAGATCGAAGAATACCTGTTCCGCCATCCCAAGATCAGCGAAGTTCAGGTCTTTGGCATCCCGGACGACAAATTCGGCGAAGAGGTCTGTGCCTGGGCAATTGCCAAACCCGGGTGTGAATTGACCGGGGATGAGCTGCGGGACTTCTGTCAGGGCCAGATCGCCCATTTCAAAGTGCCCCGTCATTTCCGGATCGTCACAGAGATCCCCATGACCATCACCGGCAAGCCGCAGAAATTCGTGATGCGCGACCAAATGATTGAGATGTTGAAACAGGACGGCGGTTGAAGGTCGCTCAATCGCCGGACGTCAGGTCCAGCCGCATGAATGCGCTGTTGGGGTCTTCTTCGTACCCCAGGATCGGCGGGCAATAGATATAGCCCAGCCGTTCGTACAGCGCGCGCGCTGCGTCATATTCAGGCAGCAGGTCAGATCCGGTTTCCAATACCAGCGCCGTGATCCCCGTTGTCTGCGCCGCAGTTGCAAGATGCTGCATGATCTGGCGGGCAATACCGCGGCCGCGGGCCGCTGTGGATACGTAAACGGATTTGACCTCGGCGGTGCCATCGCTCAGCGATTTCAATGCGCCGCATCCAACGGCCGTCGCGCCATCATAGGCCGCCCAGAAACGCACATCTCTGCCCCGCAGCTGATCGACGCCAAAGGTATGATCGCTTTCGGCCGGGGCCGCACCGGCCCCGTGTACCAGGTTTGCGTCAATCAACGAACGCAGATCCGACGCCGCCGGGTCTGCCAATCTGATGTCAATCACACGCGTGGTTCCTATTAGTGGGTCCAGGGCACGCGGCGGTTGGTGGCAAAGTTTTCACCGTATCCGCCAGGACGCACATTTGCCTTGCGGGCATGTGGCTCCATGACCTGGGCATCAATACCGTGGTCGCGGGCGTATTCCACCGCTTCTTCCTTGGTTGTGAAACGCAAGCGCACCTGGGTCTGGGTGTCGCTGGAGGACGTCCAGCCCATCAGCGGGTCCACTTCACGCGCGGATGCAGGCGCATATTCCAGCACCCATTTCCGTGTTTTTGCCATACCCGAGGTCATGGCGTTTCTGGCCGGCTTGAAAATCCGCGCACGCATCGCAGTCTCCGTCGTCATTTGCTGTGCCCTATATGCGCTGAACCGCGCGTGGCGGCAAGGTACCAATTGTCTCAACCCTATCTGGAGCATGTTAACGAATGCCTCTTGAACAAGAACAAAAACAGATCAAAATCAGGCGCGAAAGGAATCTTTGTTCATGCCGTATGCCCATTCCGACAAATCCGACGCCCTGATGAACACTACCGCGCCGGATGTGGCGGCCCGACCCAAGCTGGAAGGTGGGATTCCGTTGCGGATGCAAACGGAATTCAACGCGGCCGGAGACCAGCCCACCGCAATCGCGGAACTGACCCAGGGCATTGTGGATGGGGAACAAAATCAGGTTCTGCTGGGTGCGACCGGCACCGGCAAGACCTTCACCATGGCCAAGGTCATCGAGGAAACCCAACGCCCCGCCATAATCCTGGCACCAAACAAAACATTGGCTGCACAGTTGTATGGTGAATTCAAAGGGTTTTTCCCCGACAATGCGGTCGAATACTTTGTGTCTTTCTATGACTACTATCAGCCCGAGGCCTATGTGGCGCGGTCCGACACCTATATCGAGAAAGAAAGTCAGATCAACGAACAGATCGACCGCATGCGCCATTCGGCAACGCGGGCATTATTGGAACGCGATGATGTAATCATCGTCGCCTCGGTCAGTTGCATCTATGGCATCGGTTCGGTCGAAACCTATGGCGCGATGACATTGGATCTCAAAACCGGCGGCGAATACGACCAGCGGGCCGTGATCGCGGATCTGGTGACCCAGCAATACAAACGCAACGATCAGGCATTTCAACGCGGGTCTTTTCGGGTGCGTGGCGACAGTCTGGAGATCTTTCCCGCCCACCTCGAAGATCGCGCCTGGAGGCTGTCCTTCTTTGGCGAAGAGCTGGAGTCGATTACCGAATTCGACCCGCTCACCGGGGAAAAAACCGATACGTTCGAACAGATCCGGGTCTATGCGAATTCGCATTATGTGACACCGAAACCTACGATGCAGCAGGCGATCATCGAAATCAAAAAGGAACTGCGCATCCGGCTGGATCAATTGGTTGGCGATGGCAAGCTGCTAGAAGCGCAGCGGCTGGAGCAGCGCACCAATTTCGATCTGGAAATGCTCGAGGCCACCGGCGTCTGCAACGGGATCGAAAACTATTCGCGGTATCTGACCGGTCGCGCACCGGGTGAACCGCCCCCGACGCTGTTTGAATTCATCCCCGACAACGCCATTGTCTTTGCCGATGAATCCCACGTTTCCGTGCCCCAGATCGGCGGCATGTTCAAAGGGGATTACCGGCGCAAATTCACCTTGGCTGAACACGGATTCCGGCTGCCGTCCTGCATGGACAACCGCCCGCTCAAGTTCGAGGAATGGGACACCATGCGCCCACAATCGGTGTTCGTCTCGGCCACCCCTGCGAAATGGGAGATTGAACAGACCGGCGGTGTGTTTACCGAACAGGTGATCCGCCCCACCGGCCTGTTGGACCCGCCGGTCGAAATCCGCCCGGTCGACATGCAGGTCGATGACTTGCTGGACGAAGTGCGCAAGGTCGCCGCCGATGGGTATCGCACGTTGGTTACCACGCTGACCAAACGCATGGCCGAGGATCTGACCGAATACATGCACGAACAGGGCATCAAGGTGCGCTATATGCATTCGGACATCGACACGCTCGAGCGCATCGAAATCCTGCGGGATCTGCGGCTGGGCGCGTTTGACGTGCTGATCGGCATCAACCTGCTGCGCGAAGGATTGGACATCCCCGAATGTGGATTGGTGGCCATTCTGGATGCGGACAAGGAAGGGTTCCTGCGGTCCGAAACCTCGCTGGTGCAAACCATTGGCCGCGCTGCGCGGAACGCCGATGGCCGGGTGATCATGTACGCCGATCGCATCACCGGGTCGATGGAACGCGCGCTGGCTGAAACCGACCGCCGCCGCGCCCGCCAGATTGCCTATAACGAAGAACACGGGATCACTCCCGCAACGGTGAAAAAGAACGTCGAGGACGTATTGGCCGGTCTCTACCAGGGCGACACCGACATGAACCGCGTCACCGCCACCATCGACAAACCACTGCATGGTGCCAATCTCGAAGCGGTTCTGGACGGGCTGCGCACCGATATGCGCAAGGCCGCCGAGAATTTGGAGTTCGAAGAAGCCGCCCGCCTGCGCGATGAAGTCAAACGGCTCGAAGCGGTCGACCTCACCATCGCCGACGACCCCATGGCGCGACAATGGGCGGTCGAAAAGGCATCAGAAGCCGCACAGAAAGCCAAGGGGCGATCAACGGCTGGGAGGCCGGGGCAACGTGGTGGGAATGTTCGGAGAAGGGGGAGGTGACGCTAAATAGCTTCAAATAACATGCGAAATTGCCTATGTTAGCGAAAAGAAAGGAGCCGAAATGATTTCGAGTTAGTTTTACCAAGTTTCTTGATTTTGTTGCGCAAACTGGCGAACCCAAAGCCACAACAGCATTGCAAGCTTGGCGACAGAGCAACACGCCATATGATCCCGCAAAAGACTATCATCGCCGTATACGTCAAGAAATCATTGGCTTTGAAAGGTCAGGCATCGAACCGGGCTGGGGGGAATTTGTTTCTTCACAGAATCCGAAGAAGCAGAAGAATTTTACCGAGACGATCGATTGTTACAACAAGTGGCGAAAAAAAATCAGAACGCCCTAAATTGGTTTGATCCGCCAAAAGGAGAATGGTCGACGGCCGAGTTTCAGCTTTCTGTTAACCCAGAAATGGGTTTGATCATTGACGGTCAAAAACACGCGATCAAGATGTTCATCAACAAAAACAAACTTTCTAGATTGAAAGCGCAGATGGGCGGACTGCTGATGTCCAAAGCACTTTCCATCAAAGCGCCCAACACAAAGTTTTCTATCTTCGATATAAAGCAGAAACAGCTTCATACGTTTGCAGCACCGTCCGAAAAACTCGAATATCTTCTTATCGGTGAAGCAGCTCACTTGTCAGCCATGCTTTCGGCGATCCGAGGCAATGAGTAAACACGTGGGCAAAGCTGATCTCCCTCGCCAATAAACTGAGGCCAGCCCCTGACTCTGGGGGGGGGGGCTGGCCGGCGGTGCCGGCCTTGGGACAACAGCAAGTGTTGCGCTTCACCCTCCTTGGCGAAGCAGCGCCTTAGAAATCAAACAGCTCGTCCAGAAACCCGCCACGTTTCTTTTTCTTGCGATAGCCGTGATCACCCTGGTCATCATACCCGCGCTGTTGTTGCGGCGGTGAGGGTGGCGCGCTGTAGGCGGCTGATCGTTCGATGATCTTGTCGAGCTCACCCCGGTCCAGCCACACCCCACGGCATTGCGGGCAATAGTCAATTTCGACCCCGCTGCGTTCCGTGATCACAAGTGGCGTTCCGTCAATCGGGCATTTCATCGGCATCTCCATTTTGCTACCCAAAATAGATAGGGAGCCACCGCGCGGTTTCCACCTGCGACCAATTTGCATTCAACACTCATGGTAAATCCCGGGCGAGTTAAAGCCCCAACTCCGCCCGCAGCTTCTTGGTCAATTTCGCCACAACCATGTCATAGGACATCACGATGTGGTCGCGCAGAGAGGCGTCGGTCATGCCGCGTTCCTCATAGACCTGCAACCATTTCATCCCGCGTGAGGCCAGATAGGGCGCGGGGTGGATGCCCGGTTCGTCTTGCAGCACCTCATAGGCGATGTCGCTAACCTTGAATGTAAAGGCGGCCTCACCATCGTGCCAGCCACAAATGGCGAACACCTTGCCACCGACTTTCCATACGTCCGCATTGCCCCATTGCACCACATGGGTGGTCGCCCGCAGGCCAGCGCAGAAGGTATTGAATTCATTCCGTGTCATGGCCCGATCTTTGACATGCTCGCCATATCTTGCAAGTCCGTTGGCCGGGCGCACCCTTCCACACAACTCATAATTGTGGTAAATTCGCACATGCGGAGTGTAATTTACCTGTTGTCCCTGGGTCAGCTCCTGTTTCTGATGGCGATGACGCTGGATGTGGCATTGACCTCGACGGATGCCGCCGGACAGAGCATGGCGTTTGGTCTGTTGATGGCCGGATACATGATTGTCGCGGCCTGTGTTCTGCCAGCGGTGATCCTGGCGCGGTCTGAAAACTGGCAATGGCTGGGGGTGCCTTTGGCTGTGGCCCCTGTGCTGGTCGCCTTGGCAGTTTTTGCTCTCTAGGTCCCCCTTGCGCACAGTGCTTGCCCGACTCACCCCAACAGGCGCAGACTGGCAGATACCTCCCACCTAGGACGCTCCGGTCGCTCCCTGTCGGGGGTGTACCGCGACCGCGACTGTTCCTTTCTGGGCTTCAAATCTGGAAGGAGGACACAATGATAGCTGCGCGACTGAAACACCACCTGGAGGCCCGCAACCTCCCCTATGACATGCGTGCCCACCCTTATGCTGCCACAGCGCAGGAATGCGCAGAGGCGGCGCATGTACCGGGTGATCGTCTGGCAAAATCGGTGCTGATCCACATGGAGGAAGGTCCGTTATTGGCCGTGATTCCGTCAACCCAGCAGGTCGACCTGACAGCATTGCAGGCGATGATGCACCGGCGGTTGGGGTTGGCACGCGAAGAAGACATGGTGCCTGTTTTTGACGATTGCGATCTTGGTGCCGCGCCGCCTGTCGGTATGGCCTATGACGTGCCAACAGTGATCGACGACAGCCTCACCGGGCTCGAAACTGTCTGGTTCGAAGCCGGAGATCACAAGACCCTGGTCGAAATGAAGGGGCGCGATTTCGATCGTCTCATGCGCCGGGCCGAACATGGCGATATCTGCTGTATGCAGTGACGCGGGCCGCAAGGCAGGGCGGACCTGCCTTGCGGGTGTTCCAAAGACTCAGTTTTCGACGCTTAGCCCCAGCATCCGCCAGACCTGCATTCCGCCGCGATAATAGTGGATCAAATCTGCTGGGTACCCGGCCTTGATCATGTTGCGCGCGGCATTGGGAGATTGGCCGCACCATGGGCCATTGCAAAACAGCGCGACCGGTTTGGCCCCTTCACAGTCAAAGCCGTCAAAGTCGATTTCACACCCCAATGCGTCCAGACGGTCGGCGGCTTCAGTATAGGGGATGTTGATTGACCCGGCGATGGTCCCGGTTTTGTAATGGTCCGGGATCCGGCTATCGACCACAATGGCCTTGGGGTCCTGCAACATGGCGATCAACTCCAGCTCCCCAATCGTGATCACGCCTTCGGCCGGGCTCATCGGTTGGACACAAAATGGCGGGCACGCGCGCGAGGTTTTGGCCCAATCACCGGACACGACATTGTCGTTGTCCTGAATGCGCGAGATGGTTGCCGTGCCACCTTCGGGCAACGGCACCTCTGCAGCAGGCATTTCACGGGTGATTTGTACGGGGTCGGCCCAAATGGGACCGGCCAGACCGGCCATAACAACAGCGAGCGCAAGGTTTTTCATGAATGTTTCCTCCAAATTCACATGACCAGGGCACCGCCAAACGGCGACGCCCTGACATTTTGAGTCATTCATTCAATGCACATATTTGAATGTATTATCTATGTGACAGATTGGTCAGCGCACGACATGCACGGCGCAACTCGCGTGACGCACAATCTGGGTTGCGGTCGACCCCAACAGCAGGTCCTGCATGCCCGGACGGTGAGAAGCAATGATGATCAAGTCCGGTTTGTTGACCTCGGCCCAATCCAGGATTGACCGACCGGAATGCCCTTCGATGACCAATCCGCGCCCGTTTGGTATTGTGTTGGCCAGCGCATCCAGTTCCCCCTGGATGGCAGCCCGGGCCTCGGCCAGATAATCGGCGGGCATATAGCTGATGGCGTAGGCTGGTATATGTTCGACGACATGCAACAGCGTGATCTGCGCCTCGGGTGTGGAAAGCATCTGGGCCAATTTCAATGGTCCAGACACATCGCGTTCGCTGTCAAAAGAAATCGGAACAAGGATATTGTGATACATGAGATCGCTCCTTTTCGGCTGAGCACAGTATCACCCGTGATCCCGAAACGAGCCTTGATTCAAATCATGGTTTCAGGGGACACGAATTCCGACCCCGATTTTGGTCAATCAAAGGTCATGGCAACATCGTACATCACGGGCTCGAAACTCTTGCACAGCTCATTGATATCGCGGTTGCGTCGCCGCATCTCGGGCGTGCGCAACATTGCCTGAAAGTCTTCCCGACGTTGCCACTGCGAATAATTGGCAATCCGGGTCTGTGCGTCGTTGACGTGAAGCCCAGCCGCAATGAACCCCGGCTGCTTAGAGATAAAGTCAGCATACGCAGCCTTGAGCGCGTCCAGCAGATCCTCACAAGTGCCGGGCGTCATTTCGAATGTTGTAATGACCGTCTGGATTTCGTTGTTTTCGGCAATATTGGGCATGTGTTCCTCCGTTTGGACATCTTCAGCCTAAGCCAATTCAATGCCAACAGGGAACAGGTTTTCACCAAACATTTGCCCGGACTGGCACCTTGGATCAGGCGGCCCGGTCTTCGGAAGTATTTAGAATGTCGCGTATTTCGGCCATCAGTGCCGCCATTTCTCCATGCGCAGGGCCCTTTGGTGCTTCGACCGCAGCTTTGCCCTGACCCAGCGTTTCGGCATAGACCACCCGGTTTGACATGGGTGTTTCAGCCAGACGGGCGCTCAGGCCGCGGGCCTTTTCCGTGACATCGGCTGTCAGGCGGGTACCGGGACGGGCACGGGTCATCACCAGCATGGTCTCCTTGTCTTCGCGGTCGGCCAGGTACAGCACCATCTCAACGGCCCACAGATCCAGATGCGAACTGGCGACTGGCACCAGAACCAGATCCGCCGCGCGCAATGCGGGGCGCAAATCGCTGTCTGCCTTTGGGGGCGTGTCGATGATGACGATATCAAAGGTTTCCCGCAATTTGCGGATTTCATAGCTGATCCCCCAGGCCGACGCGGTCGAAAATTCGATCCCTGGGTCGTCCATGACCTCAAGCCGGGTCATGAACCAGCGACCGGCGCTGCCTTGCGGATCAATATCGACCAGAGCAACCGATTTGCCCGCCCGCGAGAACGCAACAGCCAGGTTGACAGCCAGCGTCGTTTTCCCCGCGCCACCCTTTTGCTGTGCAATGGTGATGATTTGGCCCATGACGACACCCCTCTTCGCTGCGACGCAGCATAACCCGATCTTCACAGGGTGCAATGTCCAATCGCTGTGTGGGATCGCCGCAGCGGTGCGGTTCGTAACCAAACCTTAACCAAGTTTACCGAAACCTGTTAACAGGGAGGGAGCCATGCGCGCGATCCTGGTTTGCGTTCTGTTGCACGTCGTCCTCGCCACCCCGGCGCAGGCGGGCGCATGGATGCGCGACAGAGGCACAGGATTTATCGCGACGTCGTCGACACTGCGTCAATTCCCCGACTACCTTGGGCATGAAACCAGCGTCTACGCGGAATACGGGCTCGCTCAGAAATTGACCGTTGGCCTGGACTATAACCAAGGCAGCTTTTCGTCCGGCCATGCCATGCTGTTTGCACGGGTCCCGCTGGGCAAGCCTCGAACAAGATACCGCTTTTCTGCCGAGCTTGGGCTAGGTCTGTATTTCTTTGGCGGTTTTCGGGAACAGATGCAAAAGCTGACGCTGTCTTATGGCCGCAACCTGGAAACCCGATTTGGTCACGGATGGCTCGCAATCGACCTGGCCAGCGAATTTCGCCAGGGCCTCCCCGGCCCCACGATCAAGCTGGACACCACAATCGGTCTGTCCGGCACCAAACGGCTGCAACCAATGCTTCAGATCGAAACGTCACGCCCCGCCATCGGTCCTGTAAATTGGGCCGTCATTCCATCCATCAGATATCGCACAAAAAACAACATCTCCTGGGTGATTGGCGCCGAACGAAAAAGCGTTGGAAACCACAAATCAATTGGCGTCAAACTCGCCTTTTGGAAGGAGTTCTGATCGGTCACGTTCTTGAACAAGGGGCCGCGCAACGTGGCACGGCCCCAAGAATTGAACGCCTACGAGAAATTGTCCATCCGGATGATCACGTTGGCTTCACCTTTGACCGCCTGGCCCCAGCTCAGCTTGACCACATCGAAATTCGCGCCTTCCAAAACTGCGGCATAGGGCGCGATATATCGCGTGGCCCCCCCAGAATCCGACAGCGGGCCAATCGGAACCACGCTGTCCATGTTCCTGGCATATCCCTGGAACGGCAACAGCCCGTCGGTCTTAACATTCCAAACCGCGGCCTCGGTGGCCTGATCATGCCGGACGCGCAATGGATTAGACACGACCGCGCTCACGTTGTGGAACGTATTGCCCTCAAAGCTCACATTCTTGAACCGGTTCCGGTTCAGGTCTGCAAAACTTGTGTCCACCCGTTCGGCCCGGTCGATGGTGCCATTGATGCTGCGGAATTTGTTCCCCATGATCGACACACCGTTCAGGAAATGCCCGGTTCCATGCGGTTTCACCACAATGTAGCTAAACCAGGGGGCCACATCACCTGACAAAAAGATGTTGTCGGTGATTGCCATCGAACTAAAAGAGAACCCGTTCAGGTAATCCGGGTTTGGGTCCTGTTCGTTGGTCCATTCGATAAAGGCATTATCCAGGTAATTCCCCGAAATCGTGCAACTGGTGAACGAACTGATAATGACAAGACCCGCACTGCGAACCCCGTTTGCCACACCGTCACCCTGGAAGAAGTGATTGCCCAGAACCATGCTGTTGAAGCCTGCCAACAACGCAAAATGTTTGAACCGGGTCGCACGGCAATTGCGAATCTTGACGTCATTGGCGTTGGCGTTAATCGCAATCGACGTTCGGTCAGGGACATCCAATGGCTCTTCGGACGACAGAAATTGGCATCGATCGATCAGCATCCCCTGACACCCGCCCCCGATCGAAGTAATCCCGCGGTCCTTGGGACGGGAGATGAAACAATCCTGCAACGAAAAGGTCGCCCCTTTGTCTGCCAGGCGAATGGCGCTGCAGTGGTTGTTGCACTGGAATTCGATATCTTCCATCCCGAATTTATCAAGCTTGGTGAAGCCCGAGAAATCAATCAGGTACTTGAAGCTTCTGAAGGTGAAGTTTTGCGTCCCTTCGGCATCGAACAGGGGCGCGTTCATGGTGATTTCGCCAGCGGCCACATTTTTGCTGCGCACGTAGATTTCGCGACCAACACCGGCACCTTCAATCAAGGCACCAACCGGGATATTGGCAACATTCACCACATTTGTCAGAACCCGACTGTCCGACGTGCTGTATGTCGCCTGCGACACGAACGTTTCTGTATCCCAAACGCTGGATGCAACTGCTTCGAGCTGACCATTTCGGATCACGCGGCGCGTTGCATAGCTGGTTTTGCTGGGCACAGCAGCCTTCATGTCGATCGGTTCGTGCACAGCGACCTTGCGGCCCCGCATGTCCAGGGACTCGTGATCCGAATTGAACAGCAACGCCTGAAACGCCTTTTTAAAGGCAAGCTCTTCGTTTCCAAAAGCCGAGATATAGGCTGGCAGATCAAAATTCTTGGTCAGCAACAGCATCTGATCAGTCGGCATCGTTACTGTGCCTTCAAATTCGACCTCGGAAACAAATTGCGCTCCACTGGCAAGGTGATAGGTCCCGGCAGGCACCAGAACTTTGCGCCCGTTGGCCGCCTGATCCGCCGCTTCGAATGCGGCCGAGTCGTCGGTGACGCCATCCCCCACCGCGCCAAAATCGCGGACGTCCACAACGCTCATCAGATCCCGCAAGTAGATGCCGCTGATGTCGTTGATCTCGATGTCGTCAATGCGCACCACGCCGCCACTGGGACCTGTCAGATCAATGCCAAAATGGCCATACAGGGCGTCCGGCCCCCAAACCATATCAACACCGCCACGCAGACCAGGGCCCACAATCGCGGTCACTTCGACCACCTGACCATAGCTGGTCAATGATGTTGACGTACCAACTTCGGTCACTCCAGCGACATGGCTCCCGCCACTGGCCCCGGCCCAGGCTGCAACACGAACGTCTGGAAGATTGCCGCTGACAGCCTTGATCCGCACTTTGATCTGCAGATAACACCCCGGCAACATCGGCGTTTCGCCCATGTAGCGCAGTTTGGTGGTTGATGTGGTTTTTTGCAGCTCCAAACAACTGCCAAAGTCCTGATCCGCGGGGACAAGCACAGCATTGGGGGCCGAAGCATAGGTGTCAGACCCCGGTGTCCCATCGCCGCTTGACCATACATTCAGCCCATTCTCGAACGCGGGCGGCGTCAGCAGCACCCCCTCGGTGATTGCCTTGTTCATTCGAATCCCTTTCAAAAACCGCCCGCGGCTGATCACCGGAGCTTTTAGGTCATGCTCGGGTCCGGGCAGCACCCGAACGCGAAAAAAGGGAATAAGGTATGGGTCTTAATTCGTCCTCACACCACCGTCACGGTCGCGTTGCTCACGCGCTGGCACCAATTGCCTGAACCCGCTGTACGGCATTGATTTTCCATCCACTTCCGGAGTTAATCATTTGGTAATCCAACAAATGAACACGGCCGGACAGATCGGTCACCATGACTCTTTGCCAGAACCCTGTTTCCGTCTCGCGCAATTCAAGGAACTGAACATCAGCGGGCCGCCAGACCATTGGATACCCTTGGCGCACCATCAAGCCAAAGTTCTGTGGCGTCCCGAACAAACGTTGGATCGTCGGACTGGCATAGGAAAATGCACGGTCAAAGTCATCGACTTCAAGGGCTTCGATCTGTTTTCCGATAACCGCTTTGATATCGGCGCTCTGCGCCTGCACCGTTCCGGTCAGCATCAGAACAAAAACAATCGGAATCCAAAATCGACGCATAGCAAACCTCCCCAGCTGGCTGCCGGAGAGGTAGTGTTTCTTACCTTCAGGTCAAACGGCTGAACAGGTTATCCCAGTTCGCCCGCCAGGCCTTTGTCGATCAGTGCAACGGTTTCACCCACGCCATACAGCGCGACAAAGCCGCCAAAACGCGGCCCCTGACTGGCCCCCAGCAGCACTTCGTACAGCGCTTTGAACCAGTTGCGCATGTTTTCTTTGCCGAAATGCTCGCGGCCGACCTCAAACACGATGCCTTGCAGGCTATCGCCATCCGTTTCCCCATCCCACGCGGCCAGTTTGGCGCGGAATTCTTCCAACGCGGCACGTTCTGCGTCATCCGGTGCACGGAAGACTTTGGCTGGCTGGATGAAGTCCTCGTAGTATTTGACCGCATACCCCGCAGCTGCATCCAGATCCGGATGGGTTTCGGCGGTGGCTTCGGGCGCATAGCGCCGGATGAACCCCCACAGCGTTTCCTTGTCATGGGCTGATGCCACGGATGCCAAATTCAGCAACATACCAAATGGCACCACCATCTTGGACTCGGGCACGTCCCCACCGTGGATATGCCAAACCGGGTTGTTCAACTGCGCCTTCAGTTCCTGCCCATGATAGGCGCGCAGCTGTTGGTGATATTCATCCATCGCCTTTGGGATGACATCGAAATGCATCCGCTTGGCGGTCTTGGGCTTCTGGTACATGAAATAGGCGAGACTCTCGGTCGACGCGTAGGTCAGCCATTCATCAATCGAAATCCCGTTTCCGGACGTTTTGGAAATCTTCTGACCGCTGGCATCCAGAAACAGCTCATAGGTGAAATGCTCGGGCGCGCGCCAACCCAGAATCCGACAGATCTTGTCATAGATAGGCGTGTTGGTGCTGTGGTCCTTGCCGTACATTTCGAAATCGACTTCCAGAGCCGCCCAGCGCGCGCCAAAGTCCGGCTTCCACTGCAACTTCACATTGCCACCAGTCACCGGAAGGGTCCACTCCTTGCCGTCTTCATCGTCAAATGTGATCGTGTAACTCTCGGCATCCACCTTCTTCATCGGTACATACAGAACCCGACCGGTTTCCGGATGGATCGGCAGGAAGATCGAATACGTCTGACGCCGCTCTTCGCGCAGCGACTTTAGCATCACTTCCATCACGTCATCGTATTTATCAACTGCGCGCTTCAGGATCTCGTCGAATTGGCCCGTACCATAGAAATCTGTGGCGGAGTAAAACTCATAGTCGAAGCCAAAGGTGTCCAGGAACCGCCGCAGCATGGCATTATTGTGGTGACCAAAGCTGTCGTGCGTGCCAAACGGATCCGGCACGCTGGTCAGTGGCTTTTGCAGGTGTTCATGCAGGCCTTCGGAATTGGGCACATTGCCCGGCACTTTGCGCATCCCGTCCAGATCATCCGAAAAACAGATCAGTTTCGTCGGAATGTCGCTGATCAACTCGAACGCGGTCTTGATCATCGTGGTGCGGGCCACTTCGCCAAACGTGCCGATATGCGGCAGACCCGACGGGCCATAGCCGGTCTCGAACAGCACATACCCCTTCTCCGGCGCGCCTTTGGCATAACGTTTGAGCACCCGGCGGGCTTCTTCAAACGGCCAGGCTTTGCTCTGCAGAGCGGTTTCGCGCAGTTCGGACATGTCGTTCTCCATCGGCGGCAATCTTGCCGCATCACGTATCAGGGCTGCCCCATGCAGCCGACTGAACCCGTCTATTGTGCTGGTGCAGCATGAGTCAATAAACTCGAAGCACATATCGGTGTCCGCTTGCGACAAAACACCCGTCCGCCGCTCAAAGCCCGCGCGCTCAGCCTCATTGCCCCCACAGCAGCCGAATGTTGCGCATTCGCGTCAGCGGGTGTTGTACCCGCCTCCCTGCCTCCGTATCTTGAACCCACGTAACGCCGCACGAAGGATAAAAACAAATGACCGAGCAACCCTCACATTCGATGACCCCTCAGGATTGCCTTGTGGCCATCATGGTGGCGGTTTCGGCTTCGGACGAAACCATCCGCACGGCCGAATTGGTGAAAATCCAATCTGCAGTCAACATGCTGCCGGTGTTTGCCAAATATGACATCGACCGGATCAGCCGGATTTCGAAAACCGTATTTGATCTGCTGGAACAGGAAGACGGGCTTGATGCCTTGTTCGGGCTCATCCGCGGCGACCTGCCTGACCGTCTGAACGAAACCGCTTATGCGCTGGCCTGTGATGTTGCGGCTGCAGACGGCACGCTGGCCGAACCTGAACTGCGTCTTCTCGAGGAAATCCGCCACGAGCTGAACATTGACCGTTTGCACGCCGCCGCCATCGAACGCGGTGCCCGCGCGCGCCACGTGGTGTAATGTCAGGCGGCAAGACCCCGGTTCACAACGGGTCCTGCCATTGTGGCCGGGTCCGTTTCCGGCTGAGCGCCGCCATCGACCACAAACGGATTTGCAATTGTTCCATCTGTCACAAACGCGGCGCATTGATCTTTCGTGTTGAGCAGGATCAGATCGAACTCCTGACCCCGTTCGAAGATCTCCACGTCTATTCGTGGGGCACGGGCACCGCGCAGGACTATTTCTGCAAGACGTGCGGGATTCTCCCGTTTCGCCGTCCACGTCAAAATACCGTGGATGAAACCGCTGCGGGAGTTCCCGAATTCACGGGCTGGGCTGTCAATCTGCGCTGCCTTGACGGGTTCGACCCATCCGATCTGCCAATCCGACACATAGACGGGCTGGCCCTGCCACTGCCCTAAACTCGGGGCGCGACCTCACGATCCATACAACGCACCCCAGCGTTCTATCAGCTTCTGTTGCAGCTTCTTCGCACTCCGGTTCCAGGTTCGCGCCCCAGCTGGCACCTCTCGGTCGGCCCGTTTTATCCGGGCCCGACGATCAACATCAGCAACAAATATGGCAAAGGCCAGTTCGGTTCCGTCGGCAGCCGTCATAAATCCACCCAATCCAGAGACAAAGTTCAACGTCCCGGTTTTGGCATTCACCTTGATCGGATGTGTCTTGTTGATCCGCCCCTTGGCATCACGCATCGGAAATGGTTTGAGCAGCGGATGCAGAACCCCGGTTTTGCGGACTTTGACCAGCGCTCCGACCAGATCCACGGCCGTCATGCGCGACGCATCGCCCAACCCGGAATGGTCCACCATACGTGTCCCCGTCATTCCATACCGCTGTGCGGCCCAATCACTCATGGCACCGCCTGAATCCTTGAGTGACCGCATTCTGACGCCCCGTGCTGCGGTCGCGGTCATACCGACCATCTCTGCTGTCAGATTGTTGGAGTACTTCAACATTCCATAGAGAATTTTTGACAATGGCACGCTTTGGCGTTGTGCAAGAACAGTACCTCCGGTCGATCTCCCGACGACACCCTTTTTCAGTACAACCCCATTCGCCCGCATCATTGTGGCAAAGACATCCCCCGCATAGGCCGCTGGTCTGCGCACTGGCAACCACCGGGCCCCACCCTTGCCCAACGCTCCACTGGCCACGGTCCAATTGTCCACGCCATTGCGATCCGCATAGGTATAGACCGGCACCTGACGCTTGATGACCTTCATCTTGGCCATATGCACTTCGGGGCGGTATTTCTCGGTGCGGGCATCCATGGCGACGGAATAGCCTTTGGAGCCGCGCTTCCACTCGAAATGCACCCGGTTATAATTCAGCGCGATCCCGGACACCGCCGGACTGTACCCCAGATGATCAGGCTGTTCCGAGTCAATGCTGGCCACCATGGGCAGCGCGCTGTCGTCAATCTTGAACGTGCCGCGCACTTCACGGATGCCCTTGGATTTGACCGCGGCGGCCAGCGCCGCAAGATGGTCGGTATTCAGCGTCGGGTCACCGCCCCCCTGCAACACCAGATCGCCTTTCAAAACGCCGTTCTTGATTGGCCCCGTGGCAATGACACGCGTCTCGAACCGATAATTCGACCCCAGAACTTCCATCGCATACAGCGCAGTCAGCGCCTTGGCCACACTGGCAGGTGGCAGGCTTTCCTTGCCGTTCAGCGCCTCCAGATGCAGGCCCGATTTCACATCGGCTACGGCACAGACCACATGCCCCTGAATGCCAGAGCGTCGCACCAGAGACTCGATACCACCTTGGGCCTGGGCTGTGAACTCTGCTCCACGGGCAATCGGGCGCAAGGATTTGGTAGGGGCCGTTGCCCATCCGGTCGCGGGCAAGGCCACACAACTCAGCCCGGCGACAAACCCGCGTCTTGTCAGCTTCAATGCCATTTGGTCACTCTAATCATCACCCCGGAATGGAATCGGGTCTAGACCGGTTTTTCAAGGGTAATTCGCCGCTTAAGCGATCAATATGTAGCGATCCACACAGTGTTTCCGGATCAGAGACGACCATTCACCCCCGGTTCATCCCTGTTTTACCCCTGCGGCCAGCCGCCTTTGGCGCGGATTTCGGTCGAACTGGCCGACACCATGGGCACGTTCACGAAACACCACGCGGGGGCTTGGGATTGCCCCAACAGATGACTGGCCTGGCTGGACAGCCGATATTTGCCATAGATCCGCGCCGCCGGGGACATCCGCGCCGAGATCCGATCGCCGGGTCGGGCAAGCACCCCGACCGGCACCGTTTCCATGATCTGACGCCAATCCTTCCAGCGATGAAACTGCGCCAGATTGTCGGCCCCCATCAACCAGACGAATTGCACACCAGGATGTCGCCGTCGCAATTCGAACAGCGTTTCAGCGGTATACCGAGTGCCCACATGAGTTTCGAAATCGCTGGCCTGAACGCGCGGGTGGCGCAACAGCTCCTGCGCCGCCTGCATCCGCCGCGTCAATTGCGCAGGCCCCCGCGTTTTCAGCGGATTGCCCGGAGACACCAGCCACACCACCCGATCCAACCCAAAGCGTTTCAACGCCTCGCGCGTGATATGCACATGCCCCATATGCGGCGGATCAAACGACCCCCCAAGCAACCCAACCCGCATCCCCGGGCGCATATGCGGCAACCTGTTACTCATGACGGCCTTGATGCACATAGAATGGGGGAGAAATCAATTGGTTGGCGCAGGGCCACCTTAAGACAAACGCACCGCCTCCTTTGGAGCGCGTCACACAGTGGCACGCCCTGCGCCTGACCTTCTCCATGGGAAGGCGCGGGTCTTTTGTTGAAGGTCGGATTGCTATGTTTTTTTGAGCCTTGATCTATCTACCAGCGCTTCGAACCCCGTCGGAAACTCTACCAAGGCCCCGCGTATCTCCAACCAATCGCCACGTTTTCTGAAATTTGAAAGAGGATGCGAAGGCCACGGTATGACAACGCCCCTATCTTCAATTTTCATTGCAGCGACTCCAGCCTCTTCATCAACTAGAATCTTGTCTGAAATTTCGGGCGGAAAATCCATGTAATGAATTAGATCTTTGTGATCAGCGCGCCCAATAATTGCCTTTCGCAAAGGGATCATTCGGCTATCAAAAGCTATCGAATACCCAAATTTGGCTGCTACGGCCAAAAAAGCAGACTTCAAGTCAGCTTTTTCGATGTTTTCCTTTTGGTAGCCCTTAGGTGGGGAAATGCTTAAGGTATCCCCGTCTTGAAATTCACTAAGGGTATCTTTGCTCACTTCCAAGTGACTAAGGTTGTTTTTGTCTGAAATGTCAAAGTGAGTGATGCCATTTCGGCGCGATAAATTAGCGTTAAGGGACAGCCCGCCTACTTTAAATATTACGTGGCCAAACTCACCATCTTGTTGTCCAACTAGGCACTTTGCTTGTTCGACCATATTTCGGCGCCGAACCAAATCAAATTCATAGTTGTGGCCTGCCGAGTTATTGCAAAGCCGACACGTGAGAATGACAACCTTCCCTCCAACTGACTTTGGTGGGACATCTTCTTCGGTTAACCAGTTGGTATTGGGTTTTCTGTTTAGAAGTCCGGCTTCTAAGGTGAAGCCTTCGCCGCAAATCGGGCAATAGTACTTCCCATCATTTATCCCTAAGCATTCAATGGCCCTTGAGCCTGCATTGAATATCGCCTTCGCTCTAGCTTTTTTCAAATTTGAACCCCAAAGAAAAAGGCGGGGTAAATCCCCGCCTTACAACCTTAACGCACAAATTTCTTGTGCTTCAACCGCTTTGGTTCCAGTGCGTCTGCACCCAACCGGCGTTTTTTGTCTTCTTCGTAGTCCTCAAAGTTACCCTCGAACCATTCCACATGCGCGTCGCCTTCGAACGCCAGGATGTGGGTACAGATCCGGTCGAGGAAGAAGCGGTCGTGCGAGATCACAACGGCGCAGCCGGCGAAATCGACCAGCGCGTCTTCCAAAGCCCGCAAGGTTTCCACATCCAGATCGTTGGTCGGTTCGTCGAGCAGCAGCACATTACCGCCCTCTTTCAACAGACGCGCCATGTGGACCCGGTTGCGTTCACCACCCGAAAGCAGGTTCAGCGGTTTCTGCTGATCGCCACCTTTGAAGTTGAACGACGAACAATAGGCGCGCGAATTCACCTGTGCATCACCCAGTTCAATAATCTCGGCCCCGCCGGAAATCGATTCCCAAACGGTGTCCTTGTCGTTCAGATCATCGCGTGACTGATCCACATAGGACAGTTTGACGGTATCCCCATAGGTCACGGACCCCGTGTCGGGTTGTTCCTGACCGGTCAGCATGCGGAACAGGGTCGATTTACCGGCGCCGTTGGGACCGATGACGCCAACAATACCACCGGGCGGCAGCGCAAAGGACAGCCCTTCGACCAGCTGTTTGTCGCCATAGTGTTTGGCGATATTGTCGACCTCGATCACCTTGCCACCCAGACGGGGGCCATTGGGGATGACGATCTGGGCACGGGCCAGCTTTTCACGTTCGGATTGGTTGGCCAGATCGTTATAGGCGTTGATCCGGGCCTTGGATTTGGCCTGGCGCGCCTTGGCCCCCTGACGCATCCATTCCAATTCGCGTTCCAGCGTCTTTTGCTTGGATTTGTCCTCGCGGGCTTCCTGCTCCAGCCGTTTGGCCTTTTGCTCCAGCCACGCGGAATAGTTGCCCTCGTACGGGATACCACGACCACGGTCGAGTTCGAGGATCCAGCCGGTGATGTCATCCAGGAAATACCGGTCGTGGGTGACGCACAGGATGGTGCCCTTGTAGTCGATCAGGTGCTGTTGCAGCCAGGCGATGGTTTCCGCATCCAGGTGGTTGGTCGGTTCGTCGAGCAGCAACATGTCAGGCGCTTCGAGCAACAGTTTGCACAGCGCGACGCGGCGTTTTTCACCCCCTGACAGATTGGCAATCTCGGCGTCATCCGGAGGGCACCGCAGCGCCTCCATCGAGATGTCGATCTGGCTGTCCAGATCCCACAGATTTTCAGAATCAATGGCGTCCTGCAGGGCGGTCATCTCTTCCATCAGCTCGTCGGTATAGTTTTCCGCCATCTCGACGGCGATTGCATTGAACCGATCCACCTTGGCCTTTTTTTCCGCCACGCCCAGCATGACGTTCTCACGCACGCTCAATGTTTCGTCCAATTTCGGCTCCTGCGGCAGGTACCCGACTTTGGCACCTTCGGCCGCCCACGCTTCGCCGGTGAAATCCGTATCCAGCCCTGCCATGATCTTCATCAAGGTCGATTTACCGGCACCGTTGACGCCGACCACACCGATTTTCACACCGGGGAGAAACGACAGGTGGATGTTTTCAAAGCATTTCTTGCCACCGGGATAGGTCTTGGAGACACCCTGCATATGGTAGACGTACTGATAGGCGGCCATGGTTGGGCTCCGTGCTGGGACATTCAGATCAGAGCGTGTGATAACGGACGATGCGCGTGGGGGCAATCCACCGCCCAGCGAAAGACCCTGAGACCCAGGAAGAAACCTGAAACGGTTCGAGAGCCCCCGTGCATGGGTCAGCGCCGTCTGGCTGCTAATTTTCTGAATCAAAACCAATCCTTGCCAGAGTCCTCTTCACCTGTCATACGCATCGGGCTTACGTTTTTCTTTTTCGACCACTGTCTCCTTTTATACGGCGCTCAGTCTTTCGATCCAGACCTACGACGCCAGGTTGCCGCAGCTACGCGGGCAACATTATTTAGGAGACTACGGATATGGCCAACGGCACCGTAAAATGGTTCAACACCACCAAAGGCTTCGGCTTCATCGCACCTGAAACCGGTGGCAAAGACGTGTTTGTGCACATCTCTGCTGTCGAGCGTTCGGGCCTGACCGGTCTGGCCGACAATCAGAAAGTGACTTTTGACGTGGAATCCGGCCGTGACGGCCGCGAAAACGCGACAAACATCCAGCTGGCCTGATTTTTTCAGAGACCACTGACGAAGGCCGATCCCGATCGGCCTTCGTTTTCCAATCCGCACCAAAAAATGCGGATACGATATTGACTAGCTTACATTTTTTCCGAGCCTTCAGGCCGTCCCCCCGATGTGGCATTGCGCAACGTCGGGAGAATTGATGCGTTCTTCACTCTTGTAAGACGCGTTCACCGATGCCATATCTCAGATCGCTAACGTTTCTATTTCGACCTACTGTCTCCGACCATCGGCGTTCAGTCTATCGATCCAGACGACGACACGCCAAGCTGCCGCATACCGTGGGCAGCATATTTTGAGGAGACACGGATATGGCCAATGGCACCGTGAAATGGTTCAACACCACCAAAGGCTTCGGCTTCATCGCACCGGAAGACGGCGGCAAAGACGTGTTTGTGCACATCTCTGCTGTTGAGCGCGCAGGCCTGACCGGTCTGGCCGACAACCAGAAAGTCACCTACGAGCTGCGCTCGGGTCGTGACGGGCGTGAAAGCGCTGACGATATCGCTCTGGCCTAAGTGCCAGACCAGGGTGGGTCATCAGACCCACCCCATCTCGGACTGCCGTCAGAGCTACCCTTTGACCCAGCTGACAATCTGCCCTGCACGCAGGGCACCGGACTGACGCTTCTTTTCCTTGCCGCGCTCAAAGGCCACCATGGTCGGTATACCGCGGATGCGATAGCGCCCGCCGGTCGATTGGTGTTTCTGCGTGTCGAGCTTGACCAGGCGCGCCTTGCCATTCAGCGTTTTGGCAGCCTTGGAAAATTCAGGGCCCATCATCTTGCAGGGGCCACACCACGGGGCCCAAAAGTCCACCACCAATGGCAGATCATCGTTTTTCGAAGCTTTTTCCAAAACGGCCGGGCTCACATCCATTGCTTGTCCGGTCATCAATCCCTTGCCGCAATGGCCGCATTTGGGGCCGGCTGTCAGCTTGTCTTCAGGCACTCGATTCAACTGACCACAATTCAGGCAGGTAAGAGTTTTGTCACCCATTAGAGATGCCTCCGGTTTATTGGATCATATTCAATTTCTCAGATAGGCAATCGTACCTGCATCGGCAACCCATCGCCGTCCCACCCCACCACGATGCAGTCCAAAACAACGTTCAATTCACCGAGTCCGACGGGCAACATTCTTCACAAAACTGTCACACACACTCGACAATCTTATCTGGATCGCCACCTTTGGTTCATGAAACAGCTCATTCGCATCTTCCGCCCCGGAATTCTTGTGGCCCTTGCAGCGGTGATTGCACATCTGACCAACCTGCCCGCGATGTTGGGCGCACACCCTTGGTGGGCAGACAAAGTGATTTGGGTGGGGGTTCCGGTCGGTTTTAGCCTGGCTGCTACGGCTTGGATTTTGCAATTGCCGGGCGGTGTGCGCAAACTGGGCTTTGCCGGGCTGACGCTGGTGGCCTTTGTTCTGGCCCAGACAGGCAAGATGCGCTTTACCGCTTCGTATGCAGAAGACATGTTGGCCGGTCAGCTTTGGTATTTCGGCTGGATCGCTACCTGTGCCCTGGCTTTTGCAACACTGGCGTCGATTTCCTGGGCTTCGCGTCAAATTCATTGACCGTTGCACCCAACAGGCCGAACATGGCTCCATGTGTTACCAAAGAATGAGGTTTTGACATGTTCACACGAAGAACCTTCCTTACCACGACAACCTTGGCTGCACCGGCGCTGTTTCTACCCCGTGCTGTTTCGGCCAAAACCCAAAAACAAGATTATGATCCAAACCCGCAAGTTGTCCGCATTCGCAAAGAATTCGAACCAGGGCAATTGTTGGTTCTGCCATCGTCCTACTACCTGTATTTTGTGACGGATAAGCGCAAAGCGATCCGCTATGGCGTCGGTGTCGGGCAAGCCGGACTGGAGTTCACCGGTCAGGCTGTTATTGGCGTCAAAAAAGAATGGCCCACCTGGCGACCCACGGACGAAATGATCGAACGCAGCCCGCGTACGTATGCAAAGTTCAAGGGCACCGATTACATCGAACCCGGAGGTCCGAACAATCCGTTGGGTGCACGGGCTTTGTACCTGTTTCAGGGCGGGCGCGACACCTACATTCGCATTCATGGAACAACACAGCCTGATACAATCGGCACCGCGGCGTCAAATGGGTGTTTCCGAATGATCAACGAACACGTTATCGACCTGTATGACCGGGTTCCGGTCGGAACCACGGTCACTGTTCTGTAATCCGATCAGAATTGTCTCTGTGATCTTAACGCCGAACCTGGGTGATCAGTTCAACCACCGAGGGACCCATCGCTGCGACAATGGCGGCCACACCATCGGCGTTCGGATGAATACCGTCTCCCTGCATCACCAGACGCAGCTGGGCTGGGTTGTCGGCCCGATCGGCGATTCCGGCAAAGTAATAAGGGAAAAACACGACGTCATGTGCGGCAGCCAGATCGGGGTACAGTGAATCGAACTTGGTTTTGTAGTCCGCTCCAAAATTGCCAGGTGCCTGCATACCGACGAACAGCACCGCGACTTTGTGGGATTCCGCCTCCGTCAGAATAGCGTTCAGGTTGGATCGCGTTTGCGCCGGGTCCAGTCCCCTCAGGGTGTCATTGCCGCCCAGCACCACGATCATGGCATCAAATCCGTCGCCCAATGTCCAGGAAACCCGCGCCGCGCCACCTGCCGTCGTGTCGCCTGACACTCCCGCATTTGTCAGCGACGCAGAGATACCCTGGCCGTCCAGCCATTTTTGCATTTGCGGCACAAACCCGGCGTCGGATGGCAACCCATAGCCATGCACCAGAGAATCCCCAAAGGCCACAATCCGCACCGGTTCCGCAGCGTAGACCGAACAAACGGCAACAATCTGCATAATCAAACCAATCACTACCTTGCGCATACATTTCCAAGCTCCATATCGAACCGATACCCGGTTCCACAGAAAGACACTCGCCCCATGCCAGCCCCCACGTCAGATGACGCAATCCTGTCCCTCCAAAATGCGTCTCTGTCGCTGAATGGCAATACCGGCACCGTGGATATTCTGCGCGGAATCTCATTGGATGTGCCCGCCGGACAAACCTTGGGGCTGGTTGGGCCATCAGGATCGGGGAAATCGTCATTGCTGATGGTCATGGGCGGGCTGGAACAGGCAACTGGGGGCACAGTCACAGCACTGGGACATGATCTGACTGCAATGTCCGAAGACCAACTGGCCCGGTTTCGCCGTGACCATATGGGCGTGGTCTTCCAAAGCTTCCATTTGATTCCGACCATGACGGCATTGGAAAATGTCGCCACACCGCTGGAATTGGCACATGATCCCGATGCTTTTTCCAAAGCGCAAGACGCGCTGGCAGCCGTCGGGTTGTCCCACCGCGAAGGCCATTTCCCCGCCCAATTGTCGGGCGGCGAACAACAGCGCGTGGCCCTGGCACGCGCCACTGCACCGCGCCCCAAGATCCTGCTAGCTGACGAACCCACCGGCAATCTGGACGGAACCACCGGCGCGACAATCATGGATTTGTTGTTCGATCTGCAAGAACGTCATGGATCGACACTGGTCATAGTCACACATGCCCCCGAACTCGCCGCGCGCTGTGATCAGGTGGTTCACCTGCGAGACGGACGCATTGATGGACCCGAAACCACCGGCCTGCCCTCCGACCAACCTTCGGAGGCCGCAGAATGAGCCTGGCGCTGCGGCTTGCCTGGCGGGATCTGCGGGGCGGATTGCGCGGGTTTCGGATCTTTTTGGCTTGTCTGACCTTGGGTGTCGCGGTCATTGCTGCCATCGGATCGGTGCGCAGCTCGATCGAAACCGGGCTGACACGCGAAGGCTCGACGTTGTTGGGCGGCGACGCCGAAATGGAATTTACCTTTCGCTTTGCCGATGAACGGGAACGCACCTGGATCACCGATACGGCGCTGAAGGTTTCCGAAGTTGTCGAATTCCGTTCTATGGCGGTGGTCGGCGACGAACGCGCCCTGACCCAGGTCAAGGCCGTCGATGACGCCTATCCGCTGGTCGGGCAAATTCGGCTGACACCCGACATGGCTCTGGATGCTGCCCTGCGAGGGACTGATGAACACCCGGGCGCGATCATGGACCGGGTCTTGTCCGACCGCCTGGGCCTGGGGGTCGGAGACACGTTCAATCTGGGCGGGCAGAGCTTTGTTCTGGCGGCTCTGATCCACACGGAACCGGACGCAGCTGCCAGCGGTTTTGCACTGGGACCACGAACAATGGTTCTGACTGAAGACCTCCAACAATCTGGCCTGTTGGCTCCTGGCACGCTGTTCTCCACCAAATACCGCATGACCCTGCCCGAGGGCACCGACCTGGAAATCCTGTCCACCCAGGCCCGTGATAGGTTTGAATCTACCGGTATGCGCTGGACAGATTCACGCAATGGTGCGCCCGGGATTTCTGAATTCGTTGGGCGTCTGGGCGCATTCCTGGTGCTGGTTGGATTGTCCGGCCTGGCCGTCGGCGGCGTGGGCGTTTCTGCTGCGGTACGGGCCTATTTGGCCACCAAGACCGAAACCATCGCAACGCTGCGCACGCTTGGCGCGACCCGCCAAACAATCTTTCGAATGTTTTTCTTGCAGATTGGCGCGCTCACTTTGGTGGGGATCACCCTGGGTCTCATGCTGGGTGGAATCGGTCCGGTGTTACTGGGGCCGGTGCTGGCTGCGCAACTGCCGTTCCCCGCCGTTTTCACCGTGTTCCCCTCGGCCTTGGCCGAAGCAGCACTCTATGGTGCGCTCACCGCCTTTCTCTTTACGCTCTGGCCCTTGGCCCGCGCCGAAGGCATCCGTCCAGCGTCCTTGTTTCGCGATGCTCCGGAGACCCGCAACCGACTGCCCGCGCCGCGTTTTCTGTTCGCCACCTTGATGGCGTTGATCATCCTGGTAGGATCCGCCGCCTGGTTCAGCGGATCGACAGAATTGACGCTCTGGACCGCGGCCGGGTTGATGGGCGCCTTTGTCCTGTTGATCTTTGCTGCGCTGTTGATCCGCGCCCTGGCCCGCATGGCCACCCCCATTGGACGCCATCACCCGGCGTTTCGCTGGGCGCTGGCCGCGTTGGGGGCCGCGCGCGACACCACCACGCCTGCGGTTCTGTCGCTGGGGTTGGCGCTGTCCGTTCTGGCCGCAATCGGACAAATCGACGGCAATATGCGTCGGGCCATTTCCGACAACCTACCCGATGTTGCGCCCTCCTATTTCTTTGTTGATATCCAACGCGATCAGATGCCCGGATTTTCGCAACGGCTGAATGACGACCCAACCGTGTCCAAGGTCGAAAGCGCCCCGATGCTGCGCGGTGTGATTACCAAGATCAACGATACCCCTGCGCGTGAAATCGCTGGCGATCACTGGGTTATCCAAGGGGATCGTGGCATCACCTATGCGGGACAAAAGCCTGCCGACACCAAAATCACGGCGGGCAGCTGGTGGCCGGACGATTACACCGGACCGCCTCAGATCAGCTTTGCCGCGGAAGAGGCCGAAGAACTCGGCCTGAGCCTGGGCGATACGCTGACCGTCAATATTCTGGGGCGCGACATCACAGCCACCATCACCAGCTTCCGTGATGTTGATTTTTCCACAGCAGGAATGGGTTTTGTTCTGGCCATGAATGAAAATGCTCTGGCCGGCGCACCGCACAGCTTTATTGCGACAGTCTATGCAGATCCCGGATCCGAAGCCGTCATCCTGCGCGACCTGGCCAGCCAGTTTCCCAATATCACTGCGATCCGGGTGCGCGATGCGATTGACCGGGTTTCCGATATTCTGAGATCGCTCGCCTCGGCCACTGCTTATGGCGCAGCAGCCACCATGTTGACCGGGTTTCTGGTCTTGTTGGGCACTGCTGCTGCGGCGGAACCGGCACAGCGTTACGAGGCCGCAATCCTCAAATCCCTCGGCGCGCCTCGGCGCACCATTCTGTTCAGCTTTGCCTTGCGCGCGGTGCTGTTGGGTGCGGGCGCGGGCGGGGTGGCTCTGGCTGCGGGTCTCACCGGATCATGGGCCGTGAGCCGCTTTGTCTTTGAAACCAGTTTTCAGGTGATCTGGCCCAATGCCATTGCGATCATCGGCGCTGGTGTGATCAGCACGTTGCTGGCGGGGCTGGCGTTTGCCTGGCGACCGCTCTCGACCCGTCCCGCCCGCATCCTGCGGGCCCGGGACTGACGGCTACAGCTGATACCGGATTGCAGGCCTGTGGATCTTTGATTTAGCGGGCACATTGTACCGGTTGCAGGATCCGCATCAGATCCAGATTGTCACAGACCAGCGCCTCGAGCGTGATGTCATCCAGCGAGGCGTAAAACGCCTGCGCAGCATCTGCCAAAGCCAGCTTCAACCGGCAGGCTTCGGTCAACGGGCAGGTATTATCTGCATCGGCAAAACATTCGGCGATCGGCAAACCGCCTTCGATGTGCCGAAACACATCACCAATCCGGATCTGATCCGCAGGCCGGGCAAGATTCATGCCACCGTTGCGACCCCTTTGGGTGTGCAGAAAATCCAGCTGGCTCAGCTGGTTGATCACCTGCGCCAGATGGTTCTCCGAAATATTGCAGCATTCCGCGATTTCCGCCTTGGTGACCAGTCGGTCTTCATTGGCTGCACAGAACATCAGCAATCGAATCGCTATGTTGGTTCTCTTGGTAATACGCATCGTATCAGCGCCTTCCGCCATTCAACTCCAAAGATGTATTGCACATTTCCCAATTTGGCTGTTTGACATATATCAATTGCTCATCTTCTAAATCGACCGGAACGTCCCTTGGAACACCCTTATTTCTTTGGCTATGGCAGCCTGGTGAATGCCGCAACCCATGATTTCTCCGATCCGCAGCCTGCCCACCTGTCTGGATGGCGCCGCGCCTGGCGGCACACGGATCTGCGCCCGGTCGCCTTTTTGACAGCCGTTCCTGCCCCCGGGCACGAGATCGCCGGCATGATCGCACAGGTGCCTCACGCCGATTGGCAGGCGCTCGATCAACGCGAATGGGCGTATGATCGGATCCCTGCAACACAGGCAATCAGCCACGCTTTGCCAGACAGTCCAGAAATTTCGGTCTATGCTGTACCCGAGGAACGCCACAAGGGAAGCACCACCGAACATCCTGTCTTGCTCAGCTATCTGGATGTGGTGATTCAGGGGTACCTGCGCCACTTTGGCGAAGACGGGGTTCAGCACTTCTTTGACACCACCGACGGGTGGGACGCCCCGTTTCTTGATGACCGGACCGCTCCACGCTATCCGCGCCATCAACGCCTCAACCCCGACGAAACTGCAATGGTCGATGACCACCTTGCCCGCATCGGTGTGCACCTGATCATCCAAGCCTGAAACACGCCGATTCCCCATAGAAACTGGACAATCCCACCTGCCTGTGACAAGGGATGCGGCAACAGGAGACCGCTCATGACCACCACCCGTTTTGCCCCGTCGCCCACCGGCTATATCCACGTTGGCAACCTGCGCACCGCGCTGATGAACTATCTGATCGCCCGCAAGGCCGGCGGTACATTCATTCTGCGCATCGACGACACAGACCCGGAACGTTCCAAGGAAGAATACGTCGACGCGATCAAACAGGATCTGGAATGGTTGGGCATCCAATGGGATCGGGTCGAACGCCAATCCGAGCGACTGGACCGCTATGCCGATGCCGCCGATAAACTGCGCGACATCTCGCGGTTTTACGAGGCGTTCGAAACTCCGGTTGAATTGGACCTAAAGCGCAAAAAGCAGCTCAATATGGGCAAGCCGCCGGTGTATGACCGCGCAGCTCTGTCGCTGAGCGATGATGAAAAGGCTGCTTTGCGCGCCGAACGCGGCAACGGCGTGTGGCGGTTCAAGCTGGATCACCAGCGCATCGAATGGAACGATGGCGTTCTGGGCGACATCTCGATCGATGCGGCTTCGGTTTCTGATCCAGTGCTGATCCGCGGTGATGGCCAGGTGCTGTACACAATTGCTTCGGTTGTTGATGACACCGACATGGGCGTGACCCATGTTGTGCGCGGATCGGACCATGTCACCAACACCGCCACCCAAATCCAGATCATCCAGGCATTGGGTGGCAACGTGCCAAACTTTGCCCACCACTCTCTGCTGACTGGCCCCCAGGGCGAAGCGCTGTCCAAACGTCTGGGCACGTTGGCGCTGCGCGATTTGCGCGAACAGGGCGTGCAGCCCATGGCTCTGCTGTCGTTGATGGCACGGCTGGGGTCTTCGGATCCGGTTGAATTGCGCACAGACATGGCCGAACTGATTGATGGGTTTGACATCAACCGTTTTGGCGCGGCCCCGACCAAATTCGACGTTCAGGACCTGTTTCCGCTGACCGCCCGTTATTTGCAAGGTCTGCCCCTGGACGCAGTGCAATCCTGGATCGACGATCTGGGCGTTCCCGCAGACCGTGCCGCGGCCTTCTGGGACATGGCACGGGAAAACATCACCACGCTTGCAGATCTGGAAACCTGGTCCAAACTGTGCCGCGATGGGGCCGACCCGCTGATTGACGACGAAGATCGTGACTTCATCGCCCAGGCCATGTCCCTGCTGCCCGAAGGACCCTATGACGCCGATACCTGGGGCACCTGGACCAAAGCTGTCAAGGAGGCCACCGGCCGCAAGGGCAAAGGTTTGTTCATGCCCCTGCGCAAAGCCGTCACCGGCATGGAACGCGGCCCCGACATGAGCACGCTGATGTCCTTGATGCAGGTCGTTCGGGCCAAATCCTGAACCGACCGCAGGTCAGTCTTGTGACTGACTTCGAAAACTGCGCGGCGACTGACCGGTCGCCGCCACAAACGCCCGGCTAAAGGCGGTCCGGCTTTGAAACCCGACCTCGGCGCTGATCCGTTTGACGGGCATTTCGCTGTTGCGCAGCAGGTCTGCTGCCTTTTGCATCCTCAGATCCCGCAACAATTCCATCGGTCCAGCGCCATAGGCATCGGCGAACCGCTGGGCCAGGCTCGACCGGCTCATCCCAGACAGAGTTGCCAGACTGTCCAGCGAATGCTCCTGTCCCGGACGCTCCAGCATTGCGGCCAGCACCGGCCACAGCCGCGCATCCCGCAGCGCCATCATCCAGGACATACCAGCCCCTGCCTGTTCCATGTGATGACGCATCAGCCCGATCATGGCCTGCAACAGCAACGCACGGATCATCGCCCGGCTTCCCAGCTTGGGCTCCGCGATTTCTGACAGGATCTGTTCTACCGGTGCCGCCAAATCCGGGTTGCGGATCACGTCGTCCACGATTGGCTCGCGCACCAGGTCCACCACATTCCCCAAATCGCGCAGCGACAAGGTGATATGAGCACACAGGGCCACCATCCCGCCTTCTGGTGATTGGGCTGCGCTGCCATGCACCAGATGCACCAGGTTCAAACCGGCCGGCTGACACTCCGGAACCGGTTGAACACGGGTTCCGAAACTGCGCAGCACATGCGAACGCAAGGCCGGAATGACCACCACACTTCCGCGCGCCACAGGAAGAGTTTTCTGTCCGGGAATCACGATTTCCCCCTCTCCCGCCAGCACGTAATGCAACGTCGCCGTGCTGTCCTGCCCCAATCCCAGATCACAGCGCCCGTTCAATTCGCACAGGGCAAACGGGGCTGCGTCGATCTGCATGCGATCTAGTATGAAATCGGTATCCATGCTGGCATTTGGCACAACGGCAGGACGATATGATACATCTTTCTCTGCTTTTGCACCATTTCTGGACCAAATGATACATCGACTCCACCATCTTGGTGGCATCCACATCTCAGGAGACCCAAAATGTGCAATGATCATGACCACGGAAAACTCACCCGTCGGGATGCCCTGCGGGGGGCGCTGGCCACAGGCGCAGCAGCCGCCACTCTGACCGGAGCCACAGCTGCTCAGGCACAGGAGAACCCCTATGCAGATCCGGCCAGCCCGGCCCTGCCCCCCAGCAACATGAAGCTGGACCTCAGCCGCGCGGCGCTGGTGGTGACCGATCCCCAGATCGACTTCCTGCACCCTGATGGGGTGACCTGGGGTGTCGTCGGCGCATCGGTGACCGAACATGACACCGTCGACAACATCGAACGGCTGTTCAAATCGGCCAAGGCCGCCGGGATCACTGTCGCTGTATCGCCACATTACTATTACCCGACAGATCATGGCTGGAAGTTCGAAGGCGCGCTGGAAAAGCTGATGCACAAAATCGGCATGTTCGACCGCAAGGGGGCCCTGAATCTTGACGGGTTTGACGGCTCGGGTGCGGATTGGATGCCCCAGTACAAACAATACATCGAAGACGGCAAAACCATCGTCACATCGCCACACAAGGTCTATGGAAATGACACCAATGACCTATCGCTGCAATTGCGCAAACGTGGGATAGATCAGGTGATCCTTGCAGGCATGTCCGCCAATCTGTGCACCGAAAGCCACATGCGTGAACTGTTGGAGCAGGGTTTCGAAGTCGCTGTGGTCCGCGACGCCACCGCAGCCGCAAAACTGCCTGAGGGCGACGGATACCAGGCCGCGTTGATCAATTTCCGCTATATGGCAAACGCGCTCTGGACTACCGAACATGTCCAAGGCCTGCTGGCAGCCGGGTGATCCTGCCCCGCACACAGACCGCATCGCCATGGGGGGCTTGCACCCATGGCGATGCCCGGCCCAACGCTTGTGGCAGCATCTTTGATGCTGACACAAGGGGCGGGAGCGCATCATGGGCTGGTCAGACAGGGAACACTGTCCACATCCGCCCCAGATCTTGCACCCCTGCCCGGATCAACTCCTCCAGAACATCCAATTCGATGTCTTGCAGCTTGTTCACATACAGACAGGACTTTCCCGTCTTGTGCTTGCCCAATCGGGACAGGATCGCGCCATAGTCCTGATACCCCGGCATGATGTAGAGCGAAAATGCACCTTTGCGCACAGCAAAGCCGGTCGCCAGAAAATCTCCACTCCGCCCGCTGTTGTACACATAGTGATAGCGCCCGTAACCAACGATTGACTCGCCCCACATCTGGGGCTCGAATCCGGTTGCCCGTTGAAACACACCGTCCAGTTGTCGCGCCTGCAAAGCCCGTCGCTCGGGCACGACAGCCGTCAGAAAAGTTGACACACTTTGCCCAGTTGGAATGGTCTTGTTGGTGCTCATGGCAGCAAGACTACTGCCCATGCTCTCGCCCGGACAGTCTGCCGTTGTCACATTAACTTGAGCGGGCTGCGCGCTGGACTTGGTTTAGAGTTGCCCCATGTTTTGCCCAAGCATACAGGGAGTTTTTAAAAAATGACTATTTCCGTAACCCGACGTTCCGTTCTCGCCAGCGCTGCGGCCCTTCCGCTGGCGGCAGCCGGTTCAGGTGTTTCAGCCGAAAACAACAAACCGGCGGCGGCTGCCCATCTCGCCCACAGCTTCAAGCTTGGCGACTTCACCCTGACCACTTTGCTGGACGGAAGCGCCATGCGCGAAGGTCCCAAGGCAATGTTTGCCCCAGATGCGAGCGATCAGGAATTCGAAGACCTCTCTCAGGACAATTTTGTCCCCGCAGACCGAACCCAATTCTATTTCACTCCGACATTGGTTGACACGGGAAAACAGAAAATCCTGTTCGACACCGGACTGGGACTTGGCGGATTGGGCAAGGCCCTGGCCCAGTCCGGACACAGTGCCGATGACATTGACACCGTCGTGATTACCCATATGCATCCTGACCACATCGGTGGGTTGATGAAGGACGGCCAACCGGTGTTCTCCAACGCCGACTATGTAACCGGCGCAGGCGAGTACAACTTTTGGTCAAAGCGGGACGCCGGTGATCGTGTTGGGGATCTCGTCGCCAAAAACATGACTCCTCTGGCCGAAAAAACCCGCTTTGTCGATGATGGTGGCGCGGTTGTTTCAGGGATCACCGCCCTGAATGCGTTTGGGCACACGCCGGGACATATGGCCTATATGCTTGAAAGCGGCGGCCAACAGCTGGTTTTGACCGCTGATCTGGCCAATCACTACGTCTGGTCTTTTGCCCGTCCTGACTGGGGCTTCAGCTTTGACGTGGACAAAGACCAAGCCAGCCAATCTCGGCGCAGGGTGCTGGGAATGCTCGCCGCCGACAAAACACCGATGATCGGATATCACATGCCTTTCCCAGCTGCGGGATTTGTTGAAACCCATGACGCGGGTTTTCGCTATGTGCCGGTCTCCTATCAGCTGATGGGCTGAGCCCCCAATACCGGGTCAAGGCGTTTGCAAACGTCTTGACCCAACGACCTTCTAGATGCCCGCAAACGGGCGCACCTTAGTACCATCAGTAAACCGTGACAGGCGAAATGCGTGTGGATCCACAATGGGTTTTGTACCCATCACCAGATCAGCCGTCAGACATCCCGCCGCAGGTCCGAGACCGAATCCATGCCCCGAATAGCCTGTCGACAGGAACAGCCCCGGCACATGCTCAACCTCTGAAATCACTGGGATGGCATCCGGTGTTACATCAATCATCCCAGCCCAGCTTTGCACCACATCCACGCCGTTCAGCACCGGAAACGCCCGTCGTGCAGCGGCCCATCCGGATCGCAGCACCTTTTGAGATGGGGCCGGATCCAACACCCGGCAAGTTTCGAAATCCGTGACCTGATCGGGGCTCCAACTGCGCGCCTGTGCCGCCTCTTCGCGCCAACGTCCTGACAGGCGAAACCGCAGCGATCTCCATTCGGCCTGAAACGCAGGTAGAAACCTCAACCCCAAACGGAAAGAATCCGGCACCAGATCAACGATGTTCTCGGTCCCTGCCGCGACGGTGTAACCGCCGTCCACCCGTTTGCGCATGGCGAATCCATTGGCCCACACCGCAGCCTCCGGCCCCTGTACCGGGGCGCTGCGCATGACCGTGTTCAACACTTTCAACTGTGGCAACTGGAGCCCGGCATTGCCGCAGAACAACCGCGACCAGGCGCCGCCGGCTACAACAACCGCAGAACAGGCCACCCGACCGCGTTCGGTCACGACCCCGGCCAGTTTGCCACCTTGAAAGTCCAGAGACCTGACCGCACAGTTGGTCATGATCGTAGCCCCCTGCGCCCGCGCCCCTTCGGCTATGGCGGGGGCCGCCCATTGGGGTTCAGCCCGCCCGTCAACCGGCGTATACAAGGCACTTTGCACCTTCATCTGATGACCCGGCATCAGCGCGTCCATCTCGCCGCCCCGAACCATACGCGCTTCCAGATCAAAGGGACCAAGGTGTTCGGCCCAGCTTTCCAGCCAAGCCGCCTTGCGCTCGGTATCGGCGGTGAACAGAATCCCCGACCGTCTGTATCCGGTGTTGCCGTCGATGCGGGCGTCCAACCCGTCCCAGATCCGCAAAGCCTCGGCCATCAGCGGGATTTCGCGGGGGTCCCGGCGCGAAATGCGCACCCACCCCCAATTGCGTGAACTTTGCTCGCCTGCAATCTGTCCTTTTTCGCACAACAGGACGGACAGCCCCCGCTCCGACAACTCCAAAGCAGTGGAAACGCCAATGATCCCGCCGCCAATCACCACCACATCGGTGGATTTCGGCAGCGCCAGATCTGATTTGAAGGGGGTTGGCGCAGGTCCCGGCATGGGCGGACTTGACCAAATCCCACAGGCGCCGTCCAGCGCGGTTCACGTCATCTGCACACGCGGTTGCGACTTGTCCCGGAATCGGGACAAATCGGTCACAGATCAGCCGGGATCGCGCCAACGATTGGCAATCGGGTATCGGCGATCCAGCCAAAAGGCGCGCGATGTCAGCCGGGCACCCGGTGCCGATTGGAAGCGTTTGTATTCGCTGATGTACAACAGATTTTCGACCCGCTTGGCAGTCTCGCGACGGAACCCCGCCGCCACACAATCGGCAATTGATCCGTCCTGATCCACCAGAATCTCCAGCAGCGCGTCCAGCTCCGGATAGTCAGGAAGGCTGTCGCTGTCCTTTTGATCGTCGCGCAGTTCAGCGCTGGGTGCCTTGTCGATCACGTTGGGGTGGATCACCTCGCCTGCCGGACCTTTCATCCAGCTTCGGTGATTGGCATTGCGCCAGCGACAGGTTTCAAACACCCGCGTCTTGTACAGGTCCTTGATCGGATTATAACCACCATTCATATCGCCATAGATCGTGGCATATCCCACTGCGACTTCGGATTTGTTGCCTGTCGTCAGCAGCATTTCGCCGAACTTGTTGGACAATGCCATCAACAGCAAGCCGCGCAGACGGGACTGGATATTCTCTTCTGTCAGGCCCGGATCCAGGCCTTCGAACAATGGGGCAAGCGTATTGGTCACCGCCGTGCGGCTTTCCGAGATCGGCACATAGTCATACCGCACGCCCAGCGCCTTGGCGACCGCTTCGCCGTCTTCCAGAGACTCGGTACTGGTGTATTCAGACGGCAGCATGACGCAACGGACGTTTTCAGCACCCAGTGCGTCCACAGCAATCGCCGCCACAAGCGCGGAATCCACCCCGCCCGACAGGCCCAGCAAAACCTTGGTAAAGCCGGTTTTGGCCATATAATCACTCAGGGCCTGCACTATGACCCGATAATCCTGCTCCCAGGCATCCGGTTGCGCAACGATGTCATGTGGCACAATGCGCCACCCCGCATCCCCACGTTCCAGATCCACATGCTGGATCATTTCGTCGAACACAGGCATCCGAAACGCCAGCTCACCTCCGGGGTTCAGGCCAAAAGTCGCCCCGTCAAACACCTGGTCATCCTGCCCCCCAACCATATTCAGATAGATCAACGGCAGCCCGGTTTCGATCACCCGCGACACCATATGGTTCAGGCGCACATCATATTTGTCGCGATAATAGGGAGACCCGTTGGGAATCAGCAAAAATTCGGCCCCGGTTTCCTCCAGCGTCTCTGCGACATCTTCGTGCCAGCTGTCCTCGCAGATCGGAGACCCGATGCGCACGCCTGCAACCGAATACGGTCCACCCAACGGGCCGACATCAAATATGCGCATTTCGTCGAACACGGTCTCATTGGGCAGGTGGTGTTTCAATACCTTGCTGGTGATCGTGCCACCTTTGAGAATAAAATAGGCGTTAAACAGTTTCCCGTCTTCTGCCCACGGCCCCCCAATAGCCAACGCAGGACCGTCGGCACACTCCTTTGCCAGGTGTTGGATCTCGGCCATTGCTGCCTGGTGAAAGGCGGGTTTCAGCACCAGATCCTGCGCATTGTAACCCGTGATGAACATTTCGCTGAGCGCCACCAGATCGGCACCTGCATCCCGCCCCATCTTCCAGGCTTCGCGCGCCTTGGCGGCATTGCCGGACAGGTCGCCCACCACAGGGTTCAATTGTGCCAAAGTCACACGGAAACGATCGACCATACTGCCCTCGTGCCTGATTACATTTCCTAGCCATTTAGCAGATCCCGGCCGCAGGGAAAGACCAGGGCGGCAAAAGACATTGCGGCGCGCGGCCTGCTCGCCTAGTTTTAGCACAGTAAAAAGCAACCGCGCGCGATTTGGCAGCTACAGCGGAGCTTTCAGGCAGTCAGGGGACACATGGTGCGGGTCGCAACAATATTGGCAGTCACTTCGGCATTGGCTCTGGGCAATACGGCCTGGGCCCAGCAGGGTCAGGTACTGACGACGCAGAATGAAATCGGTGGCGTCTACGAGGGTGAATTCAAAGGCGGGTTGCAACACGGGACCGGCACCTATCGGTTGCCGAACGGGTTTGAATATACCGGCGCTTGGGATCAGGGCGAAATCAAGGGACGCGGGGTTGCCCGATATCCCAATGGATCCGTGTACGAAGGTGAATTCGACAATGGCCGCGCCCACGGCACCGGGTTGATGATCTATTCGGATGGCAGCGCCTATGAAGGCGATTGGGTCGAAGGCGTATCCACCGGTCACGGGATCAACATCTTCTCAAATGGTGTCCGCTACGAAGGTCAGTTCCTGGACGGCAAGCCCCATGGCAAGGGCATCATGCAAAGCCCGGGCGGCTATGAATACAACGGCGACTGGGTCGCAGGCAAAGAAGAAGGCCAGGCCAGCATCACCTACGCGGATGGATCAACCTACGTAGGCGGCATCAGCAACCGCAAGCGCCATGGAGAGGGCAAGCTCACCTACCCCGACGGGCTGACCTACGAAGGTTTCTTTGCGGATGGTCAGATCAGTGGCGATGGGACCCTGACACAGGCCAATGGCGACGTATATGTGGGACCGTTGGTTGCTGGGCGTCGCGAAGGTGTCGGGCGCCAGGTCTATGCCAATGGCGATATCTACGAAGGCGACTTCCAGGATGACCTGCGGCATGGCCAGGGTACTTTTACCGGGTCTGATGGCTACGTCTATTCCGGGACATGGCTCGCCGGGCAGATCGGCGGCGAAGGTACGATTACCTACCCTGACGGATCGGTCTATGTCGGACAAGTGCGCGATGACTTGCCCGATGGCACGGGCAAAGTCACCTATCCCGATGGTTCCAGCTTTGAGGGGGACTGGGTTGCGGGAGTGATCGAAGGCTCCGGTACGGCGGTCTATGCAAACGGGATCGTTTACAAGGGAGAGTTCCGTGGTGCCCAATACCATGGCACGGGTGTCATTACCTATACTGATGGCTACCGCTATGAAGGTGGTTGGGTCGAAGGCCAACGCCACGGACAAGGCGTTGCCACCTATGCAGACGGGTCGGTCTATACCGGCAGTTTTGCCAATGGTCAGCGCCAGGGCCAGGGAGAAATCGTCATGGCCAACGGGTTCCGGTATGTGGGGAACTGGGACCAGGCGGAAATCTCGGGCCAAGGCGTTGCGACCTATGCCAATGGTGACGTCTACGAGGGCATGTTCCGCAATGGCAAACGCCAGGGCGAAGGCACCATGCGGTATGCCACCGGACAGGAAGACACCGGGACATGGGACAATGGGGCTCTGACAGACGGCAGCTGACCCGCGACAGATCAGGCCATGGTCAGGCGCGGCAAACGTCCGCGCCCCGACAACCCCAAGAAACAGATCAGAATGGCACCGGCAGTGCACAGGATCGTTGGCTCCAACCCGATGACATCCACCATCCGCCCCATGCCAAAGGTCCCCAGCGTCGCCAGCCCCCAAAACGCTGTCTGATCGACCGAGATCAGCAATGCCCGATCCGGCACCGGACTGTTTTCAAGGTAATGACCATAGACCATCGCCTTGCCCAACTTGACTCCGCCCATCAGCATCACGATCAGGCACATGGCGACAAAGCTGCCAACCAGACACAGTGCCGCCAACAGCAGCGCATAGGCAAACCACACCAGCAACGAAACCTGCCCGGGTCGCCGGGTCGTTCCCAAATAGCGGCGTGCCAGAGCCGTGCAGGTGATTGCGCCAATCCAGCTGGAGACATTGACCAGAGCGATCAGATCTCCGTGTTCGGGAAACCGCTCTCGCAGGATCAAGGGCCACAGGATGTAACCCGCTGGCACCAGCAGCAGCCCGAGCATCGCGCTGGACAGCAGAATGTCAAAATTCTGCGGGCAGTCACGATAATGATGAACGAGCCGGCGCAGGGTCCGCCCCCGGACCCCATCCTGGTTCCTTGGGGCCGGGCCACGCCCGACGGGTGACGCACGCAGAAACAGGATCAGAAACACCACGCTCAGCGCCATCAGCCCACCATTCAGCCCAAACCCGCCGACAGCCAACACCACCGGAAGCAGCAACCCGGTCAGCGTGCCGCACAATTTGGCAATGTTATGGGCATTGGCAGCCAATAGGCTGTTTTGCTGAGCCGACAGCGGCGTCGCACCCGGGATAAAGGTATCAATGGCAGGGTTCGAAATTGCGCTCAGTATGCCGGCCGCCACACAATAAAGAAAAAACAGCTCTGGCACAAAACCGACGTGATGATCCACAGCCCCATAGCCGATCAGAACCGCCGCAAACACGGCCGTGGACACCACATAGCTGCGACCCGGCCCGATCCGATCGCTCAGCGCGCCGCCTGCGATGGCAAAGATCAGGAAAGGCGACAAAACCAACGCCTGATAGAACCCGATTTCGCTGGCTGACAGGTTGGCGTGAAAGGTCATGTACCAGGTGAACAACACCGTCTGCAGCCCCTCGCCCCAATGCCAAAAGGCATAGGATTGGAAATACCGGCTTCGCAACATGACAAAACTCCTGAATTCCCCGCCGAAACACCGAAACGGGGCTTTATCTGAAAACCAATGCAGAATACTCTCTTCATCTGAATTTTTGACATAAAATTATGATGAGTCAAGCGAAATGGCACAACACTCGGTCCGTGAGACCCAAACCATCGTTGGCGCCCGGATGCGCGAATTGCGCAAGGCGCGCAAACTGACTCTCAAAGGTCTGGCCGAAAGGACAGGATTGTCTGTGGGTTACCTGTCTCAACTGGAACGCCAGGACGCGGACCCGTCGATCCGGGCGCTGAATGTGATCGGCAAAGCGTTGGGTGTAGGTATCAACTGGTTCTTTCCCGCGCCCCCCGAACAGGACGACCCGGACGCCGATCTGGTGGTGCGCGCCGAACACCGCCGCGCGTTGCGGTTTGACTCAGGGCTCAAGGATGAACTGATCAGCCCCTCATTGTCCGGGCAACTGGAAATGGTGTTGACCACCTTTGAACCCGGCGCTGGATCTGGGGACGAGCTGTATTCCCACACCGGTGAAGAGGCGGGTTATATCGCCGAAGGACAGCTGGAGGTCACTGTTGGTGAACGTGTCATCCACCTTAGGGCAGGAGATACAGTGCAATTCCCGTCAACCGAACCGCATCGCTATTATAATCCTGGCCCGGGCAAGACAATCATGGTTTGGGCGGTGACACCGCCACACTACTAACCCTGCAGACGTCTCATACCGAAATCCGAACCGCCGACGTTTCCTTGAGCGTATCCAGAGAGATCAGAGTTTCGGTCCCGATCACTGCGGGCAACGGCTTTACGGTGTTCTTGAGAAACGCCTGAAGCGCGGGCATGTCCCGCACGCGCAGTTTCATCAGATAGGAATGCGGGCCACTGATATGGTGCAACTCTTGCACCTCAGGGCAGGACCTTAGCGCCGCACAGGCCTGCTCCTCGCCTTCATACTTCATATCGATCAGTACAAAGATACAGACGCCTGCGCCAACCCGCGCAGGATCCAGAACGCCGCGCCATTCGGTAACGATACCAACAGTATGCAATCGTCGGATCCGGTCATTGGCAGTCGACACGGAAACACCAACGGCTTGGGCGACCTCGGCACTGGAAACGCGCCCATTGGTCTGCAAGATCTCAGCGATCTGTTGGTCGATCGCGTCCATCATGCAGCCCCCCGCCGCAGGGCCGCGACAGCGCCGCCCATCGCCACCAGAACACCGCCCCCAATCCGGGTCAGCCAAGGCAGGACCGCTGGGCGCACCAGCTTTTGCCGCAAGACATCCGCCAGAAATGCATAGGCCAACGCATTCAACGCAGCGAGCCCGACAAAGGTCGCGATCAGCACGCTGAATTGCGGCAGCAGCGGCACGGTTGTGTTGATGAACTGTGGGACAAAGGCAATAAAGAACACGATTGATTTGGGGTTCAACGCCGTCACCGCCGCCGCATGGCCAAAGATGCCCCGTGCAGGCAATACCGCCGCTTCCAAAGGCTCCCCAAAGGTTGCAGAGGGCGCGCTGCGGAACAGCTTCACTCCCAGATAAACCAAATAGATCGCCCCGACCCATTTCAAAACAAGGAACATCTTGGCCGAGGTCAACACAACCGCGCCCAATCCCGCCAACGACGCCGACATAGCGATGAAATCACCCAAGGCAACCCCCGCCGCCGAAGCAACGGCCACCCGACGACCCTGGCTAAGCGCATAGCTTATGACCAACAGAATCGTGGGCCCCGGAATGATCAACAAGGCCATTGCAGCAGCAACAAACGCCAACCAAAGACTCAGATCCACCAGCTTCTCCCGATTTGCAATACCACTGCAGCTATACCAACATTTTTGCGGTATATAACACAAATATCTGCAATTTTCCCCTCTTCTTTCCACATCTACAGGAAAAATCACAAATTTCCTGCAAAAATTGCACCCCTACCTTCCAGCCCATCACAAGGTCGCCAACCGACCCGACCCAGAGACCAGCCCAAATTCGCCCTTTCCATTCCCGCCAACGCATGTATAAATCCGCTCCATGATCACCTGCGCACATATCCCTGCCACAAACGCCGCTATTCGCGGCGCGGCTTTGCGCGGCCTACTGATCCTAACCCGCCTCTGAGCGTGCCCTTTCGGCGCGCCCGCTCAGAGGAGACGCTCGCGCGCCAAGAGGTTTTAGGACAGCTACGAAAGACACCAAAATGACCAATTCAATTGAAAAAGATCGCGTCGTGATCTTCGATACCACCCTGCGTGACGGCGAACAAAGCCCGGGCGCAACCATGACCCATGACGAAAAGCTCGAAATTGCCGGGCTGCTCGATGACATGGGTGTGGACATTATCGAAGCGGGTTTCCCGATCGCCTCCGAAGGCGATTTCCGCGCGGTATCCGAGATCGCAGCACAAGCAGTAAACAGCCGGATCTGTGGCCTGGCCCGCGCCAATATCGCCGACATTGATCGCTGCTGGGACGCGATCAAACACGCGGAAAAGAACCGCATTCATACCTTCATCGGCACCTCACCGCTGCACCGCGCCATTCCCAACCTGACCAAGGATGAGATGGCCGACAAAATCCACGAAACCGTAACCCATGCGCGAAACCTGTGTGAAAACGTGCAGTGGTCACCCATGGACGCGACCCGCACCGAATGGGATTACCTGTGCCGTGTGGTGGAAATCGCCATCAAGGCGGGTGCCAGCACCATCAACATCCCGGACACCGTCGGCTATACCGCCCCGGTCGAAAGCGCCGATCTGATCAAACGATTGATCGAAACCGTGCCCGGTGCCGACGACGTGATTTTTGCCACCCATTGTCACAACGACCTGGGCATGGCGACAGCGAATTCGCTGGCGGCCGTGGCCGGGGGCGCGCGTCAGATCGAATGCACCATCAACGGGCTTGGTGAACGCGCCGGAAATACCGCGCTCGAAGAGGTGGTGATGGCGCTGAAGGTCCGCAATGACATCATGCCGTGGCACACAAATATCGACACACGCAAGATCATGCATATCTCGCGGCGGGTGGCGACCGTGTCCGGTTTCAACGTCCAGTTCAACAAGGCGATTGTGGGCAAGAATGCCTTTGCCCATGAATCCGGCATCCACCAGGACGGGATGCTGAAGAACCCCGAGAACTTTGAGATCATGCGCCCCGAGGACGTGGGCCTTTCGGGCACCTCGCTTCCGCTGGGCAAACATTCTGGACGCGCGGCGCTGCGCGACAAGCTGAACCATCTCGGATACGAGGTCGGCGACAACCAGCTCAAGGACGTGTTCATCCGGTTCAAAGAGCTGGCTGATCGAAAAAAGGAAGTGTTTGACGACGATATCATCGCTCTGATGCATTCGGGTGAAAACGCCGAAGCCGACAGGCTGCAAGTTGTGTCGATGAAAGTGGTCTGTGGCACTGGCGGTCCTGCCGAATCCACCGTGGAAATGGAAATTGACGGCGCAGATGTCACGGCAACCGCCCATGGTGACGGCCCGGTGGACGCGACCTTCAAGGCAATCCGCGAACTGCACCCGAACAAGGCGCGCCTGCAGCTGTACCAGGTACAGGCCGTCACCGAAGGCACCGACGCACAGGCCACCGTGTCTGTCCGGCTGGAAGAAGACGGCATGATCGCCACCGGACAATCCGCCAACACCGACACGGTCGTTGCGTCGGCCAAGGCCTATGTCAACGCATTGAACCGCCTGTTGGTGCGCCGCGAAAAGGCAGGTCCGGGTGCCGATACGCGTGAGATTTCCTACAAGGATGTCACCTGACGATCCTCGCAGATCTTGAAGCTAAAGGAGAGGCACCACTGGGTGCCTCTTTTGCATTTCGCCCAAACAGCAGAGACTTAGAGGGTTTTGAACAACCCTGACAGCCGCTTGGCCTCGGCCTCCAGCCCATAGGGGGCATTGACGACGAACAGCCCCGATCCCACCATCCGATGCCCATCGCGCGCCGGTGGAAAGCGGACCTGAGAATGCAGGACTTTGGGCAGGTTCAGCGCAGTGAGCGAATCGATCATCCCGTCATGTGCCGCAGAGGACAGCACAGGATACCACAAGGCGATAACACCCACATTCCATTTGCGATGCAGTTTCGCGATGATCCCCGGAATGCGATCATAGTCGCTTTTGATCTCGTAACTGGGGTCAATCAGCAAAACCCCGCGACGCGGATCCGGGGGACAGATCGCGTGGGCCATGTCGAACCCGTCCTGCAAATGAACTTTGGCCTGGCGGGCCATCGCCCGGGTCAATGCTGCGTTTTCCCCGGGGTGCAATTCGGCCAGATGCAACCGGTCGATGTCACGCAACAGATACCGCGCCAACATCGGTGACCCAGGATAGGCAGCCTCTCCATGCGTCGCGCTCACCTGGGTCAATGCCCTTCGGTAGGGATGGTCAATATCGAACCAGTCGCGAACCGCAGAGATCCCGCCAGCAGCCTCGCCGGTTTTTAATGCCTCGGGCGCATCCAGAAAATACAAGCCGCGCCCCGCGTGGGTCTCGATATAGCTGAGAGGTTTGGGTTTGGCCGTCAGATACTGCAGCATCACGCACAACAGCGCATGTTTGTGCACATCTGCAAGATTTCCGGCATGGAAAATATGTTGATAACTCAGCATGGCCGCCCCGCTGTTCCGTCCTAACGGGGGTCATCGCCCGGGACTGGAGATGACGCAAGGGTGAAGATGTCCCTCGGGGCGAACAACCGGCCCGTTTTCCGGCGGATTGACGCCGATTTACGTCCGCCAAGGCCTTCCCCATTTCCCCTCTGGTGCCTATAAGGACGACGGACCGCTTCGTGGGGACAGAATCGCGGGCCCAAACCTAACATCTCTGGGATCGGAAACCTCATGCTGGGAAAACTGGGCGGTCTTTTTACGTCTGACATGGCCATTGACCTTGGGACTGCAAACACCCTCGTATATGTCAAAGGCCGGGGTATCATTCTGTCTGAACCATCGGTTGTTGCCTACCACGTCAAGGACGGCGTCAAAAAGGTTCTGGCTGTTGGTGAAGATGCCAAGATGATGCTGGGGCGCACCCCCGGTTCCATCGAAGCCATCCGCCCAATGCGCGAAGGTGTGATTGCCGATTTCGATACCGCCGAAGAGATGATCAAGCATTTCATTCGCAAGGTGCATAAACGGTCGACCTTTTCCAAACCCAAGATCATCGTCTGTGTCCCCCACGGCGCGACTCCCGTTGAAAAACGTGCAATCCGTCAATCGGTTCTCTCGGCAGGTGCGCGTCGCGCCGGTTTGATCGCAGAACCCATTGCTGCTGCAATTGGTGCCGGCATGCCAATCACCGATCCAACCGGTAACATGGTTGTCGATATCGGCGGCGGGACCACCGAAGTTGCGGTTCTGTCGCTGGGCGACATCGTTTACGCCCGGTCAGTCCGCGTTGGCGGCGACCGTATGGACGAAGCAATCATTTCCTATCTGCGCCGCCAGCAGAACCTGTTGGTTGGGGAATCCACCGCCGAACGCATCAAGACCTCGATCGGCACCGCGCGGATGCCCGATGATGGCCGTGGTCAATCGATGCAGATCCGTGGCCGTGACCTGTTGAACGGCGTACCCAAGGAAATCGAAATTTCCCAGGCCCAGGTCGCCGAAGCGCTGGCCGAACCGGTTCAACAGATCTGCGAAGCCGTTATGACCGCGCTGGAAACCACACCGCCCGATCTGGCCGCCGACATCGTAGATCGCGGCGTCATGTTGACAGGCGGGGGCGCGTTGCTGGGGGATCTGGATCTGGCCCTGCGCGAGTCAACCGGTTTGGCCGTTTCGATTGCTGATGAATCGCTGAACTGTGTGGCGCTTGGCACTGGCAAAGCGCTGGAGTACGAAAAGCAGCTGCGCCACGCAATTGACTACGACAGCTAAGACGCGCACCCTTCGGGCTGACTGATCGCGTCGAAAGGAGCCTCGTGGCCAAGGACCGCTCACAGCGAGAAGACTATGCAACCCCGCTGCGCCGTTTGCTGATCGGGGTGCTTTGCTTGTGTCTTGCCGCGATCTTTGTCGTGTGGCGGATTGATAGCCCACGGGTCGAACGGTTCCGCGCACAGGTCATCGACACTGTCGTGCCCAATATGGATTGGGCCATGGCCCCGGTCACCGGGATCATAAATCTGATTCGTGATTTTCAGTCCTATCAACGGCTTGCCGAACAGAACCGCGAATTGCGGTCCGAGTTGCGTCAAATGCGGGCATGGAAAGAAGCGGCGCTTCAGTTGGAACAGGAAAACGCGCGCCTGCTGGATCTGAACAACGTGCGCCTGGATCCACGGCTGACATTTATCACCGGGGTGGTGATGGCCGACAGCGGCTCTCCATTCCGTCAATCCGTTCTCCTGAACGTCGGGGCCCGCGATGGCATCCGGGATGGGTGGGCCGCGATGGATGGGATCGGGTTGGTTGGTCGGATTTCCGGCACAGGGCGCGATACGGCCAGGGTCGTATTGTTGACCGATGCAGCCAGCTCTGTTCCTGCGCTCATTCAGCCCTCCGGGCAAACAGCCTTGATCGCCGGGGACAATACTGCGGCACCAGTCATAGACTTCTTGGAAAACAAGGATCTGGTGCGCCCCGGTGACAGGGTCACGACATCAGGCGACGGTGATGTCTTTCCAGCCGGCCTTTTGATTGGCCAGGTGGCTGCCGATCCCTCAGGTCGGTTGCGGGTGCGCCTGTCGGCCGATTTCGAGAGGCTCGAATTCCTGCGCGTTCTGCGTCATCACGGTATCGAATCCGTCACCGACCCTGGCAATGTGGTTGCGCCTGACACCGCAGTTCCATCACCGGAGCAACGCCCTGAAACAACCGGTGATGCGCCCACGGGAACCGGAAATGGCTGAGCTGATGACATCACGCAACTGGCTGATGCAAAGCGTTTTTCTGACCCTGTGCATGTTGGTGATCTTCTTTCATCTGTTGCCCCTGACCACCCTGCCCGCCCGTTGGCCTGCACCTGATCTGCTGATCTGCCTGGTCTTTGCCTGGGGAATGCGGCGACCTGATTATGTGCCCGTTCTGCTCGTGGCTGGTGTGATGTTGATGGCCGACCTTTTGTTTCATCGCCCACCCGGCCTGTTGGCTATGCTGGTGGTGTTGGGCAGCGAATACCTGCGTCGTCAAACTGCGGGGCTGCGCGATGCCAGTTTTGTCGGCGAATGGCTGTCCGTGGCATTGGCTATCGCGGCGATCACCGTGCTCAACCGCCTGATCCTGACCTTAATGGGGGTGGATCAGGCCGCGTTGGGTCCTATTTTGATCCAGATGTTGATGAGTATCGCGGCCTATCCCGGCGTGGTTTTGTTCAGTCACTTCCTGTTGGGTGTTCGCAAGCTAAGCCCGTCGGAAACAGATGCTCAGGGCGGATTGAGATGAGAGGCCAGAGATGAAACGCAATCCCCGTGATCTGGAGCATTCTCACAAGATTCTGAATCGGCGCTCGCTGGTGCTGGGCGGCCTGCAGTTGGCCTTTGTCGGTGGTCTGGCGGCACGGATGCGGCACTTGCAGGTGGATCAGGCCGACCAGTTTCGCCTGCTGGCCGAAGAGAACCGGATCAACATCCGGTTGATCCCTCCTGCGCGCGGTGAAATTTTCGACCGCAACGGAGCAGTGTTGGCGCAAAATACACCGTCCTACAGGATCACCATGGTGCGCGAAGACGCCGGTGACGTGGAAAAGGTTATCGCCAATCTGCAAAAACTGGTGCCGCTGGACCCCGAAGATCTGGAACGGGCCATGGCCGAAATGCGTCGCAGCCCCCCGTTTCTGCCAATCACAATCGCCGACCAAATCGGCTGGCACGACATTTCCCGCGTCGCGGTCAATGCCCCGGCCCTGCCCGGGGTCACCCCCGAAGTCGGCCTGACACGGGTCTATCCGCAGATGGAAGATCTGGCACATGTGGTCGGCTATGTCGGCCCCGTATCCGATTACGATCTGTCCAAGATCGAAGACCCGGAACCGATCCTTCGCATCCCGCGGTTTCAGATCGGCAAGGTCGGGTTCGAAGCCAAGAGCGAAGACATGCTGCGCGGCAAGGCCGGTGCCAAACGGGTCGAGGTCAACGCCACCGGGCGGGTTATGCGCGAACTCGACCGCCGCGAAGGCCAGCCCGGTGCCGACATGCAGTTGACCATCGACACGGATTTGCAATTCTATCTTCAGGCCCGGTTGGGCAACGAAAGCGCCGCAGCCGTTGTCGTCGATTGCGAAAGCGGCGATTTGCGTGCCATTGCCTCTTCGCCCAGCTTTGATCCCAATCTGTTCGTACGCGGCATTTCTGTCGCTGACTACCGCGGCCTGACCGAAGACCCCTATCGCCCGTTGGCCAACAAGACGGTTCAGGGCACCTATCCACCCGGATCAACCTTTAAGATGATCACTGCGTTGGCCGCATTGGAGGCTGGTATCACAGGCACCGAAGAAACCGTTTGGTGTCCTGGCCACCTGGAGGTATCGGGCCGCAGGTTTCATTGCTGGAAGCGCGCCGGACATGGTCACGTTGACCTGTTGAACTCGCTCAAGCAAAGCTGTGATGTCTACTATTATGATCTTGCGCTCAGGGTCGGGATCGACAAGATTTCGGATATGGCCAAACGGTTCGGACTGGGCGTAAAGCACAACCTGCCGATGTCTGCCGTCGCGCGGGGGTTGGCCCCGAACAAAGCATGGAAAGAGCGTGTGCATGGTCAGGACTGGCTGATCGGGGATACCGCCAACGCGTCAATCGGACAGGGTTATATGCTGGCATCCCCCCTGCAGCTGGCCGTGATGACCGCGCGGCTCGCGACCGGGCGCAGTGTCACGCCGCGTCTTGTGAAATCCATCAATGGCGTCGAACAACCAGACGGCGCAGGCGAATCTTTGGGGGTCAACGAAAACAACCTGCGCACCCTGCGTCGGGCCATGTATGCCGTCAGCAATGACCGACGTGGCACTGCCTATCGGTCGCGCATCATTGCTGATGGTTTGCGCATGGCGGGCAAAACCGGCACCAGCCAGGTCCGCAACATCACGGCCGCCGAACGCGCCGCCGGGGTGATCCGGAACAAAGATCTGCCGTGGGAACGCCGGGACCACGCGCTCTTTGTCGGCTTTGCGCCGTTTGACGATCCGAAATACGCGGTCAGCGTGGTTGTCGAACATGGCGGCGGTGGATCCACGGCAGCCGCCCCCATTGCCCGCGATATCATGCTTCAGGCGCTGTACGGTGAAACCCCGCCCCTGTCAGCCTATCCCAAAAAGGACCGCAGCCACATTCAGGCGCTACAGGAACGCCTGCAACGCGAAAGCCCGCCGCGAAAAGCAGACGGAAGCGACCGCGCATGAGTTATCTCGAGTATAACGCCAAATATACACCCAGCGGGCTGCGCAAGATCCTGTATCTGAACTGGGCATTGCTGTTGTTGTTGGCTTCGGTGGCCGGTGTCGGTTTCCTGATGCTCTATTCCGTGGCTGGCGGTTCATTCAGCCCCTGGGTCGAGCCCCAAGTCAAACGGTTTGCATTGGGGATGTTCGTCATGCTGTTCGTGGCGATGATCCCGATCTGGTTTTGGCGCAATGTTTCAGTGGTGGCCTATCTGGGATCACTGCTTTTGCTGTTGGCTGTTGAATTCTTTGGCACAGTCGGCATGGGGGCCCAACGCTGGATCGACGTCGGTTTCATGCGATTGCAACCGTCTGAGTTGACCAAGATCACATTGGTGATGTTGCTGGCCGCCTATTACGATTGGCTCCCCCCGAACAAGACATCACGGCCGCTGTGGGTTCTGTTGCCGGTTCTGATGATCCTGCTACCGACCTTCATGGTGCTGCGCCAACCGGACCTGGGGACCTCGATCCTGTTGCTGGCGGCTGGCGGAGGGATCATGTTTCTGGCCGGGGTGCATTGGGCCTATTTCACGGCCGTTATCGGCGCGGGAATCGGGCTGATCACTGCCGTGTTCAAGAGCCGTGGCACCGATTGGCAGCTGCTCAAGGATTACCAATACCGCCGCATCGACACCTTTCTGGACCCCTCAACGGATCCTCTGGGTGCCGGCTATCACATCACCCAATCCAAGATCGCGCTGGGTTCGGGCGGCTGGACCGGGCGCGGGTTCATGCAAGGCACCCAATCGCGGCTGAACTTTCTTCCTGAAAAACACACGGACTTCATCTTTACCACCCTGGCCGAAGAATTCGGCTTTCTCGGCGGGATTTCCCTGTTGTCACTCTATACGCTGATTATCGTTTTCTGCGTCGCCGGTGCCCTGGCTGCGCGGGACCGGTTTTCGTCGCTGGTGACCTGGGGGGTGGCGATAACTTTTTTCCTTTTCTTTGCCGTGAATATGTCCATGGTCATGGGGCTGGCCCCAGTGGTTGGCGTGCCATTGCCAATGGTGTCCTATGGCGGGTCGGCAATGCTGGTTCTGCTTGCAGCCTTTGGACTGGTCCAAAGCGCGCATGTTCACCGTCCTCGCTGACCCTCACTTTCGGAGCAATCTCCCTATGACTGCCAACATCCTGTTCTCGGCGCGCGCCGCCCTCTGGCCCATTTATGAACCGCTGATCACCCGCTACCTGACCAAAGCCGGGATCTCTTTCAATCTCGCCACGGATTTTCCAGCCGACCAGGTCGATTACGTCATTTATGCGCCTGATGGGGGGATCGCGGACTTTACGCCATTCACCCGGCTCAAGGCTGTGCTCAGCCTTTGGGCCGGAGTGGAAAAGATCGTTGGCAACAAAACCCTGACCATGCCACTGGCTCGGATGGTCGATCACGGTCTTGCCGATGGCATGACGGAATGGGTTACCGGCCATGTGCTGCGCTATCATCTGGGGATGGATGCGCAAATCGTCAATCCGAACCACGATTGGGTCTTTGCCCCTGCACCCCTGGCAAAAGATCGCAAGATCGCCATTCTGGGCCTAGGTGCTCTGGGCGAAGCATCGGCCCGTGCCTTGCGGACACTGAATTTCCAGGTTTCGGGTTGGAGCCGCTCGCCAAAGGAGATTGAGGGTGTGACCTGCCATCATGGGGCCGACGGCCTGAGCCTGGCGTTGAACGGAGCGGACATCGTAGTTCTGCTGCTTCCCGATACACCGGCAACGGAAAACATTCTGAACGCTGACACTTTGGCATTGCTGCCCCACGGCGCGCGGATCATCAACCCCGGGCGCGGCCCGCTGATCGACGACGACGCCCTCCTTGCGGCTTTGGAGAGTGGACAGGTCGGCCATGCGACGCTTGATGTCTTCCGGATCGAACCGCTGCCTTCGGAACATCCGTACTGGGCACACCCCAATGTAACAGTGACACCCCATATTGCGTCGGAAACCCGCCCGGTCACTGCTGCACAAGTGATCTGCGAAAACATCCGGCGCGGCGAGAACGGCGAACCTTTCGTTCACCTTGTTGATCCCGATCTGGGCTACTGAGCCTCGACGGCGCGTGACAAGACCGGGGGCGTTGCCCCCTCTGGCCTTTCAGGCCATTCACCCCCAAGGTATTTTTACCAGAAAGAAGCAGCCGCGTGTTCCGCTTCTTTCTGGTTCAAAATACCTCCGCCGGAGGCAGCGCCCGAAACGGGCGCTTTTTCATGCGACCAAGCCACGCCCTTTGAGCAAGGCCTGAACACCGGGAAGACGGCCACGGAAGGCGACGTACAAGTCGGCAGGATCGCGTGATCCTCCAGTGGATAGAATGTTATTCTCCAGCGCTTGGGCCCGTTCCGCGTCAAATGGGCCACCGGCCTCTTCGAAGGCGGAAAAGGCATCGGCGTCCATCACTTCGGACCACATGTAGCTATAGTATCCCGAACTATAGCCATCCCCGGCAAAGACATGCGCGAAATGCGGGGTCGCGTGGCGCATTGTGATCGCATGAGGCATGCCAATCTCTCCGAGAACCTGAGCCTGTTTGAGCATTGGATCATCCGGCGCAGGTCCGCGATGAAAGGCCAGATCGACCAAGGCCGAGGCAACATATTCCACCGTCTGAAATCCCATATCAAACGTCGAAGCGCCCAGAACCTTGTCCAGCATGTCCTGTGGCATCGGCGCGCCTGTGACGGCATGGGTGGCGAATTCCCTCAGGACCTCCGGCACCTCCAGCCAATGTTCGTACAGTTGGCTGGGCAGCTCGACAAAATCACGCGCGACCGACGTTCCGGAAATGCTCTCGTAGATCACATTCGAAAGCATTTGATGCAACGCGTGGCCAAATTCGTGAAACAGGGTGCGCGCATCATCATAGGAGAGCAACGCCGGTTCGCCCTTGGCAAAGTTGCACACGTTTATCACCACGGGAGTTTGCGGTTGTGGAAATTTGGCCTGTTGGCGCATTGCCGAACACCAGGCGCCGGACCGTTTCGAACCGCGCGCAAAATAGTCGCCTATAAAAACAGCCACGTGTTCACCATGGCGTGTCACCTCCCAGGCGCGGCAGTCGGCGTGATATAGAGACACGTCAAGTGGCGCAAATTCCAACCCAAAGAGCCGATTGGCGCACGCAAAACATGCCTCGATCATCCGATCGAGTTGCAGATACGGTTTCAGTTCGGCTTCATCCAGATCATGTTCCGCCTTGCGCCGTTTTTCAGCGTAGTAGCGCCAATCCCAGGGTTCCAGTTCGCCGTTGATCCCATCGGCATGCATCATTTCGGTCAGGACCTGCGCATCCCGGTCGGCCTGCGTCTTGGCCGGGCCCCAGACATCCATCAACAGTTGCTCGACCGCCGACGGTGTCTTGGCCATTTCGGTTTCCAACTTGTAGTCTGCAAAGCTGTCATAACCCAGCAGTTGCGCCCGTTCCTGGCGCAAGGTCAGGATTTCTGCAGCAATCGCACGATTATCGGTCTTTCCCCCATTTGCCCCACGCGCAGCCCAGGCATTGTAGGCGGTTTCCCGCAGGTCCCGTCGGGATGAAAACTGTAGGAAGGGGGTGATCAGGGACCGAGACAAGGTGATCACAGGCCCGCCCACATCCTTGTCTGTTCCAGCTGCACGGGCTGCATCGACAACAAACTGCGGCAGACCTTCGAGATCGCTTTCCGACAACGCCATGAACCAATCACGCTCGTCTGCCAGCAAGTTTTGCGTGAACTCGGTGCCCAACGTCGCGAGTCGGCCCTTGATCTCTTGCATACGGGTGTCATCGTTTCCCGTCAGCGCCGCACCACCCCGGATAAAGCTGCGATGGGTCAGCATCAAAACCCGCTGCTGTTCGTCGGTCAGATCCAGTGTCCCACGCTGATCCCAAACCGCCTGAACCCGGGTGAACAGCGTCTTGTTTGCAGTGATCTCCGAAAAATGCGCCGCGAGTTTGGGGGAGAAGTCCCGTTGCAATGCTTGGCGGGCCGGGTTGCTGTCAGCCCCTGCAACCGTGAAAAATACCGACAGGGTCTGGTCCAGCCCCTGAGACGGAGTTTCCAGCGCTTCGATCACATTGGCAAAGGTTGGCGGTTCAGGATTCTCTGCAATGGCGGAAATCTGGATCTTGTGATCGGCAAGAGCCTGATCCAGCGCCGGGGCGAAATCATCATCTGAAATCTGGTCGAATGGAGCGATCTGAAATGGGGTGTCCCAGTCGGACAACAGCGGGTTGGTCATGCAGAAAAATCTCCTTTGGCCCCTGACATTATGGGCGACGCTAACGGCAAAGGTGGGGGGTCGCAATCAGGCTTGCAAGGGTGATCAGAGATGACCAGTGTATCGCGAAATAGTGAGGAGGGTTCTATGGCCAAGGGCAACGTTTTTCAAGGCATTCAAACAACGGCGATTCACGCGGGTGAAGGCCCCGATCCGACGACTGGTGCTTCGGCACCTCCGCTGCATATGTCATCGACCTTTGTGACAGAAAATGTCGCTGGGTTTTCCGCCCATGACCTGGCGGAAGACAGTGCCTTTCTTTATGCCCGCTGGTCCAATCCGAATGTCGCGTCGCTGGAGGCAAAAATCGCCGCGCTTCAAGGAACTCAAGCCTGCCTTTGCACCGCATCGGGCATGGCAGCAGCGACAGCAATTTTCCTGACCTTCCTGTCGGCCGGGGATCATCTGATCGTGTCGGATGTGTCCTATGCGGGAGTAGCCGAATTAGCGCGCGATACCCTGCCCCGACTGGGCATTGAAGTGAGCACGGTGAACCTGTCAGATCTGGCTGCGGTCACGGCGGCGGTACGCCCAAACACGCGGCTCATTCATTCGGAAAGCCCGGTGAACCCGATTCTGCGGCTGACTGATCTGGCCGCTGTGTCCAGGATTGCCCATTCGGCAGGGGCGTTGCATTCATGCGATGCGACCTTTGCCTCGCCGCTTGGTATGAATTCCCAAGCTCTGGGGATTGATTTGGTGATGCATTCGATCACCAAGTACATCGGGGGTCATGGCGATGCAGTTGGCGGTGCGGTGGCCGGGTCCGCCGAGCTGATTGCAAAGATGCGGTTGGAATCAGCGATACACCATGGTGGTATCCTGTCCCCCTTTAACGCCTGGCTGATTGCCCGAGGGATGGCGACACTGCCGCTCAGGATGAAAGCCCACGCATCCGGCGCTCAGGCCGTGGCCGAATTTCTGGAAACACATCCCAAAGTAACCCAGGTCATGTACCCAGGCTTGTCCTCGCATCCTCAGGCTGAACTGGCCCAGGCGCAGATGTCAAACACCTCGGGCATGATCAGCTTTCAGGTTGGAAGTGCAGCCGTTGGCCGGGCCACTGCCCAGCGGATGATCGACGACCTGCAGGTGATCCACTATGCCGTATCATTGGGCCACCACCGGTCATTGGTGTTCTGGATGGAAACCGCAGGGCTGATGGAGACTTCCTTTCGTCTGGATCCAACCCAGGAGGAAAGCTATCGGAGTTTTGCTGGAGATGGTATTTTCAGGCTGTCCATCGGTCTCGAAGATGCCGAAGACCTGATCGCTGATCTTGACCGTGTTCTTTGAGAACCCAGCGTAGGGTGCGTGCTTGCACGCACCGATCAGACGATGGGCTCCCGCCCCCGGTCAGGCATCAAAGATGCCTTTCCCGGCGTTGGGCCACGCCGCGCGCCATCGGCGCGCGGTGCCAGTTCCGCCGTCAGCGCCCTCTTCTCAACCGTTGCCACATACAGGGCAGTCCGCGCGCGGGGCCAGGCGGATCTTGCGGGTTTCTCCATACAGTCCGTCATAAATCAGCATCTCGGCCCTCAGCACCGCTCCTGCCCCTGTGATCTGCTTGATCGTCTCGACGGCCATCATCGACCCTATCACTCCGGGCAATGGACCGATCACGCCTGCCTCGGAACAGGATGGTGCCAAACCGGGTGCCGGTGCTTCTGGGAAGATACATTGATAGCAGGGGCCGCCCGCGCCGGGATGGAACACTGACAATTGCCCTTCCCACTGCGACAAAGCGCCTGATATCAATGGCTTACCTAAATTCACCGCTATCCTGTTCGCCAAGTATCGGGTTTCGAAATTATCCGTCCCGTCCAGAATCACATCATATTCCGCAAACAGCTCTGCCGCGATCTCTTCGTTCAAACGCCGGTGATAGGGTTTGACCTCCACATTCGGATTTTGCGCTTCCATGGCAGCTTTCGCCGAAAACACTTTTGGTACGCCGATGTCAGCATCGCGATGAATAACCTGCCGTTGCAGGTTGGCGTTTTCCACCTCATCGTCGTCAATGACCCCGATGGTACCGACCCCGGCCGCAGCCAGATACTGCAAGGCTGGCGCGCCCAAACCACCTGCTCCGATCACCAAGACGCGCGCCTGTTTCAGCTTTTTCTGTCCCGGTCCACCGATTTCGCGCAGCACGATGTGGCGGGCATAACGATTGAGCTCTGTTTCCGAAAAGGTGCCTGTTTTTTGTGTCACGGTCTGTTCCTTTGGCTGTGCCCGGGCCCTCAGCGCAGCAACCAGCCGCGCGTATCCGCCGGCCACAATGCCACAGCCCCCCAAGATCAGCCAGAGCGCTGCCGATCCCCCGGTGGCCTGACGCAAACCGCTTTCGGGCGGCAAAACCAGATGGATAGACACAACTGCAAAAAACAGCACGATCAACAGCAACACGCGCACAACCCGGCCAAAACCGGCAAAGGCTCCACCCCACCAGATCAGCGCAGCAGTCCCCAAAACCAGTATCATCGACGTCCTCCAGCCAAGCCGAAACCAGCCGCGATGTGCTCGGCACCCCCCGATATATCAGCCGCGTCGAACGGGGCCTGTCCGGCAGGGGACGCAATCAGCCCCGCACACCCATCTCCCTGTGCGATCCCACAGGTCTCGTGTTTGGCATTCGGTTCGATCCGCCCAGAACGAGCTGTATTACATGGCGACACCAGGAGATCTGCCGTGCGACTGATGGGGTAATCCACGTGGTTGCGCCTTTTCTGTCTGTTTCACTCCTGCACGACACGACTGTGCCCAATGCTGTCTAAACGGTCTGCTCCGTATCTAGAAGAGAACACATGGTATGCAACGTGCAAATATGGAGCCATTTGGAAAGGGCCGTGTCCTGCCACAAAAAGAGCTCCGCCCGGCATCGCAGCCCATCGCTCTTGTCAAAGGATCACAGCCATCAATCCACACAAGCAAGCAAGCTTTGAGCCTGCACGAACCGGATCTCCCTGTTGGTGCCCAACCTCGCTATTCGGGTCTTGTCTTTGTGGGCACCCGACGGCAGGCTTCTATCACCCTCAGCGCAAGGCAGGACATGTCCGGACCCGACGTACAACTTGGCCGCGCTATCGTGGCAGCAGCAAAGGCAATGCAATGACCACCCCGATTCCTGACGGCGACTTTCGGTTCATCGCGCTGGACGTGGAAACCTCATGTGCGGACAGTGCCAGCATTTGTCAGATCGGGCTGGCCTGCGTCGGAACGCTCGGGTCCATCCAGAGCTATACGACCCTGGTCGACCCACAGCTGCCCTTTGCTCCGTTCAATGTCGAACTGCACGGAATCGGCGCAGACACGGTGTGCGGGGCACCGACCTTTACCCAGATCTGGCCGCAGCTGTTGCCGCTCCTGACCCGTCATCCACTGGTTCAACACAGCCGATTTGACGAAAAGGCAATCGCGGCGGCCTGCAAGATGCACGGGCTGGCCAGCCCCCGCCTTCAGTGGAGCAACAGTGTGACAATTGCGCGAAAGGCCTGGCCCGAGCTCAAGGGCAGCGGTGGTCACGGGTTGGCCAACCTCAAAGAGGTTCTGGGTCTTGTGTTCAAACACCATGATGCCGGCGAAGATGCCCGCGCTGCGGCGCTGGTCACCCTGCAGGCCGAACAAAAAATGGGTCGGTCGTTTGCTGAAATCACCGGCCACCGGCATGGGTTTCAGCTGTCCTTTCAGTTTTGAGACCTGAATTCCCGGCGGCGCTTCCCATCCGATTTCCAGCGGCATTGGGCGCAGGAAAGACCCGACCCCTTCCCCGCTCGAATAAACAGGCGGCTTGACTCATCTCAAGGCCCCCTTTGCTCGCTCCAGATATGACCGCTGCCAACGAAGACCTCCGTCAGGCTGCGGCCGACGCATAATCTGACCATTCGGAGCAACGACCATGATCGTCGAATTTGGCCATTTTGCCCTGTGTGTGGCGTTGATCGCCGCCATCGTGCAATCGGTGATCCCCCTTTGGGGCGCACAACGGGGCAATACCGCAGCCATGCGGGTTGCCGACACTGCCGCCCAGATCCAATTTCTGGGCGTTGCCATTGCCTTTGGGGTTTTGACACACGCATTTGTGACGTCGGATTTCTCTGTCCTGACCACAGCGTTGAATTCCCATTCCGGCAAACCGATGCTGTACAAGATCACAGGCGTCTGGGCCAACCACGAAGGGTCGATGTTGCTGTGGGTGCTGATGCTGGCGCTGTTCGGTGTTCTTATTTCTGTCTTTGGGCGCATAATACCCGTGGCGATGCGCGCCACGGTTCTGGCGGTTCAGGCGATGATCGGTGTGGGGTTCTACGCGTTTATCCTGCTGACATCGAACCCGTTTGAACGCCTGCCTATGCCGCCGATGGATGGACAGGGGATGAATCCGTTGCTGCAGGATCCCGGCGTCGCTTTTCATCCGCCGCTTTTGTATCTGGGTTACGTTGGTTTCTCGACGGCCTTTTCCTTTGCCGTAGCTGCGCTGATCACCGGCCGGGTCGATCCGGCCTGGGCCCGTTGGATGCGGCCCTGGGTGTTGCTGGCCTGGTCCGGGCTGACCGCTGGCATCGCTCTGGGGTCCTGGTGGGCCTACTATGAACTCGGCTGGGGCGGGTTCTGGTTTTGGGACCCGGTCGAAAACGCATCCTTCATGCCGTGGCTGATCGGAACTGCTCTGTTGCATTCCGCCATCGTGGTGGAAAAGCGAAATGCCCTGCTGAAATGGACCATCTTGTTGGCCATCCTGACGTTTTCGCTGTCGTTGATCGGCACGTTCCTAGTGCGCTCGGGCATTTTGACCTCGGTCCACGCTTTTGCCACTGACCCCGAACGCGGTGTGTTCATCCTGTTGCTGCTGGCCATTGCCATCGGCGGCGCGCTCAGTCTGTTTGCCTGGCGCGCACCCGCGATGGAAGATGGCGGTGTCTTTGCCATCTGGTCGCGTGAAACCGGCCTGCTGGTCAACAATCTGCTTCTGTCGGCGGGCTGTGGCATCGTCTTTGTGGGGACCATGTACCCCCTGGTGCTGGAAGTGGTGACCGGCGACAAGATTTCGGTCGGGGCTCCCTATTTCAATCAGGCATTCCTGCCGGTGTTCGGTGCCGTGATGCTGGGTGCAGGAATTGGGCCATTTCTGTCATGGAAACGGGCGCGAAAGCACGATGTTTTCCGTCGCGTTGCCATGACCACTGTCCTTTCGGCCGCTCTGACGGGTCTATTGGCCGTCGTTCTCCGTCTGTTGGACCCTGCAGGCCTGTTCGGTGCCTTTGTGGCGTTGTGGCTGGCTATTGCGACCTGTCAGGACCTCCTGCATCGTTCCGGCTTTCCCGGCGTGCCGCTCGGCATTCTGTTGCGCCGAATGGTTGGATTGCCCCGTTCGGCCTGGGGAATGTACCTGGGGCATCTGGGGCTTGCCATAGCGGCAGCCGGTGTTGTTGCGGTGTCTGTGTGGAAGGTTGAAGTCATCCAATCGGTAGAACCCGGCGTGCCCATGCCTGTCGGAGCCTATGAATTCACCCTCCAAGGGGTCTCGGAAACCCTGGGACCGAATTATGAGGCACTCACGGCCACGATTATCGTCACCCAAGACGGTGCCCCTGTCACCACTTTGCACCCGGAACGGCGCTGGTATCCGATTGAACAAAAGCCATCGACCGAAGCGGGAATTGTGACGCTTTGGCACGGTGACCTCTATGGTGTGCTGGGGGATCCCGACGGTCAGGGCGGTTGGGTCACACGGTACTATTATAATCCAGGGGTACCTTGGATGTGGTTGGGCGCTCTGCTGATCACCTTTGCCGCACTTGTGTCCCTGACCGACCGGCGGCTGCGTATCGGAGCTCCATCCGGCAAACGCAACCGGCCCGCCCCCCCTGCTGTGCAACCTGCCGAATGAGGCCCGCAATGACCCGCTTTCTGACCTTCATTGCCCTGATACTGTCCCTCGCCACCGGCGCGCTGGCGCTGGATTCCGAGGAGATGTTCACCGACCCCGCACAAGAGGCCCGCGCCCGAGATATCGGTCGCCAGCTGCGGTGTCTGAAATGCCGGAACCAATCAATTTTTGACTCCAATGCCGGCCTGGCGCGGGACCTGCGCGTCGTGGTGCGCGAACGGATGGATGCAGGGGACAGTGATCAACAGGTGCTGGATTACGTTCACGAACGCTTTGGCGACTTTGTGCTGCTGAATCCTCCGGTCTCGCCCAAAACATACGCGCTGTGGGCCGCGCCGGTGCTGTTGGTGCTGATGTCCATCGCAGGGGCTGCTGTCTACCTGCGCCAGCGCCCGACACTGCGAACCTCTAGCGGGGCCTTGTCTGACGCAGACCGCGCCGAAGCCCGCAAGCTGTTGAAGGGGGATCAGGAATGATGTTCTGGATCGTCATTACCACGACTGCCATCGCCGCCGGGTTTTGGATCGCGTGGCCATTTCTGCGCGCCAAGCCGGGCGAACTGTCTGGCGTAGACGGCGCGCTGTCGATCTATCGGGATCAGATGAAAGAAGTCGATCGAGATCGTGCCTCCGGCTTGATCAGCGCCACTGAGGCCGAAGCCGCAACATTGGAAATCGAACGCCGGGCGCTGCATGTGTCACGACAGAATGAACGAGCTCTGGTTGCGTCACGCGGCGCACCTATGGCAACGCTGGGCCTGACCGCCGTCACAGCGATTTTGGGCTTGGCGCTGTATGCCGGATTGGGCGCGCCCGGCGCCCCCGACCAGCCATTGGCGGCGCGGGCCGACGACATCCTGCACCAAAAAGCCGAAGCGGGCGACCTGCGCAGCAGCATTCAATTATTGGCGCAAAAGGCCGAACAGGATCCTGAGAATCTGGACGCCTGGGTTCTGTTGGCACAGTCCTATGCTGTGATCGGGGAATACGCCAAATCGCGCGACGCCTATGGCAAAGCTGCCAGCCTCGCCACTGATCAACCCGAAATCCAATCGGCCTATGCCGAAGCCATCGTATCTGCCAACAACGACGTGGTTTCCGCCGAGGCCAGGGAGCTGTTTTTGCAACTGGCCCAGGATTTCAACGACCCACGGGCCCATTATTATCTGTCTTTGGCCAAGGCCCAGGCACAGGATTATCAGGGCGCATTGGTTGGCTGGGTCACCTTGCTCGACTCCTCTGATCCATCTGCACCCTGGGTGCCTTTGGTCCGTCGCGACATCGTTGATGTGGCCCGGACCATCGGGGCGGATCTGCGTCAGATCCTGCCCGATGCAACCCCTGCCGAAATCAAAGCCGCCCAAAACAATGTGGCGTCCGGACCGGCTCTGAGTTCTGCGGCGGATATCGCCAATCTCGCGAACCGTCTTGCCAAAACCCCCAGGGATTTCAAAGGCTGGATCGAACTCGCCCGCCTGTATGTCGACAGCAATGATCCGGATGCGGCCCGGGACGCGTTGAACACCGCACGGGTGGAATATGCCAATGCCCCGTTCGTCAGCCGCAAGATTGACGAGGCTGAGCAAGCCTTGGGTCTTGCGCTTAACAAGGGGCCGGACGCAGCCGCAGTGGCTGCGATGTCAGAGTTGAGCCAGGGTGAACGTGATCAGATGATCGACGATATGGTCGCAGGGCTGGCCGACCGCTTGCAGGATGATCCCATGGATCTGGACGGTTGGGTCATGCTGGTGCGCTCCTATGCGACATTGGGTCGGGATGAACAGGCAAAACAGGCGTATAAAACCGCATTGACTGTTTTCGAAACTGACACGGTTTCCCTGGCCACATTGAAAGAGGCTGCCGGACAGTTGGTCCAGCGCTGAATACGCAATCGGGGCCCGACACGTATCGAAGGTCAAATGTCATGCGCTTTGGCCGATCATGGGGCCAGGCGAAACGTAAACAGGCCGGGGAAACCCCGGCCTGTTGTCATTTTTATGGTATAGCGACTGTTACGCTTTGCCTTTCCACGGCACCATGAGACGCTCCATCCAGCGCATCAGCATATCGATGCCGAACCCGATGACACCAATCAGGATTATCCCCATGATGACGATATCGGTGTTCTGGAACTTGGAAGCGACCATGATCATCATGCCGGCCCCCTTTTCGGCGGCCACCAGTTCAGCAGCCACAACTGTCCCCCAACAAACGCCCATGGCGACGCGGGCTCCGGTAAAGATTTCCGGCAGCGAGTTTGGCATGATCACATAGCGCATGATCTGCACTTTGCTGGCACCCAGGCTATAGGCCGCGTGGACCTTGGAAATATTCACGCCGGACACACCCGAACGGGCAGCAATCGCCATGATCCACAATGCGGCCAGGAACAACAGGATGATCTTGCCCGCTTCACCGATCCCGGCCCAGATGATGACCAGCGGGATCAACGCAAGCGGTGGCACCGGGCGCATGAATTCGACGATCGGGTCGAACCATCCACGGAACCAATTGGACAACCCCATGGCATATCCCAATGGGATACCGACCAAAGCCCCCAGAACGAAACCCATCACAACGCGCATCAACGAAAAGCCGAGATGTTCCAGAAGGGTGGTATCGCGGAAACCCTCGGAGGCAATTTCAGCCAGCCGGACGGCCACGTCTTCGGGGGCCGGCAACCAGATCGGCTCCATTTGCCAGCCTTTGTTCGGTTCAAAGTTCAATGTCCCCTTGGGCGACATTCCAACCCGTCCAAAATCGGTTTCGACCGACCCACCCGGTGCAATTGGCGTTCCGTTGACAGCGACGACTTTTGCGCCTTCGCTGCGGCCAATTTCGTCATTCTTGTCGACCCGGATCAAACCACTGCGCCACATTCCAATGGTGGCACTGTCGTTCTTGGCCCAGCCGTCACCGGGGTCGACTTCGGGTTTGTCCACCTGCTGATCGACGGGATGCACCAACACCGTCACCGTGGCGGTGTCGCGGTCACCATTTTCTGCCTGCGCGGTATATTCAAAGGACGCTTCGCCCTCGAACGGTCCCGGAGCATGCAAAAAGCCAGGCAGCAGGGTCGAGCCGGTAAAGATCCCCCACATGACAAAGATGGTCACGACCGAAATCACGCTGGCCACCCGGTCAGAGACAACCGCGCTTTCATCACCAAAGGTCACGGTCTTGAGCGACGTGTAGTCGTGTTTGGCGGTGCGATGCACCAGGAACTTCACAATATAGAACGCACCGATAAAAATCGCAGCATAAAGGAGAAACGGTATCATTGTGCGGCCTCCGTGCGTCCCATGATTTCTTCTTCCATGTCCCAGATCATGCCCAGGATCTCATCGCGTTTGACGGCAAAATCAGGATGTTTCTTGACTTCACGCAGATCCTGCCCAACGCCCATATCAGCAAACGGCAGGTTATATTCCTTGTGAATGCGCCCCGGGCGTGGCGCCATGACCAGCAGGCGTTCGCCCAACAACAGCGCCTCTTCGACCGAATGGGTGATCAGGATAATGGTCTTGCCGGTTTCCTTCCACAGTTTCAAAACGAGCGATTGCATCTTTTCCCGGGTCAGCGCATCCAATGCGCCCAACGGTTCGTCCATCAGGATCACATCGGGATCATTGGCCAGGCAACGCGCCAACGCCACCCGCTGCTGCATCCCGCCAGACAGTTCGTAAACGGCCTTTTCCTTGAAGTCCTGAAGCCCGACCACATCCAACAGGTGATCGACAATTTCGACCTTGTCGAGTTTTGGCATTCCCTTCATCGACGGGCCGAAACCCACGTTTTCACGCACGCTCATCCATTCAAACAGGGCACCTTTTTGAAACACCATGCCGCGTTCGGCATCCGGGCCGATCACGCGGTGGCCGTTCATGACGATCTGACCTTCGGTCGGTGCCAGGAAACCAGCCAGAATATTCAATAATGTCGTCTTGCCGCAGCCCGAAGGGCCGAGCACGCTCATCAATTCACCTTCTTTGAGATGCAGGGAGACATCTTTCAGCGCCTGAACCGATCCGCCATTGGGCAGATCGAAACGCATCGAGATGTTTTCTATGGAAAGTCCAGACATACGGGCGACCTCGCGCGTTGTATGTTATCATTTTCGGACAGCTGGGAACGGCGGTGTGCCCCGGCTGTGCAGGGAAGTGGTGACAAAAAGGGCGGGGTTCGTCGCGAACGCCCGCCCAATGTGCAATCAGCGATTACTGAGCCGCGCCCAGAGGACCGGCGTTCACAGCGTTTTCATAGCTATCCAGCGCCGAATCAATCGACCCGGCGGTCACGAACACGTCAGCCACACCCTTCATGAATGTCTGAGCGTTGCCACCCAGCCACGTCTGCGACAACTGCTCTTCGACGCCCGGGAATTTCATGGTCGAAATCGCGCTGCGCGCCGAGTCGATGTCCATGCCGGATTCCTTGGCAATCACGGCCAGCATCTCGTCGCCACCGGCACCCGAGTTCCACTTTTCGTTGGCAGCCGCTGTGACGCTGAGGAATGTGGAAACAACGTCGCTGCTTTCGGCGACAAACCCTGCAGGGGCCGATGTCACGTCAAACACCAGGATACCCAGTTCTTCTTTTTCCGCACCGGTCAAAAGCGTGTTGCCATGCTCCTTCATGCGGCCCAATCCGCCGCCATAGCCACAGGCAAAATCGACGGCACCCTGGGCCAGCGCAGCTGCGCCTTCTGGGGGTGCCATGTCAACGATGTCCAGCGACGCCAGATCAATTCCAAAGTGGTCCATCTGGCGCAGGAAGCCATAGTGGGCCGCAGTTCCCATTGGAACAGCCACTTTCTTGCCCGCCAGTTCGCTGGCCGAATCTTTGTCCACTTCCAAATCGGCACGTACGACACAGTTGTCATTTTCCGAGTAAGACACCGCAACGTCGAGAACCTGGATGTCCTGACCGGCGCTGGCCGCGACGACGAAAGGCGGCACACCTTGGCTGACCGAAATCTGAACGTCGCCCGACGCCATGGCCGCGCTCATTGCTGTGCCGGTTTCAAAGCTGACCCAGTTCACTGTCATTCCCAGAGCTTCGTCATAGGATTTGTCGGCTTTTGCCGCCAGGAAGGGCATGGGCCATTCTAGGAAATACCCAACGGTCAGCTCTTCGGCGACGGCCGCCTGCGCCGTGACGGCTGCGGCGGCTGCAAATGCGAAGCTCTTGATTTTGTTTTTGATCATCTTTTTCTCCCAGTTGATCATTTTGGACAGCCCCTTTCGAGCCCTGCCCAGTCGTGTTTTTTGGGATTAAGACCCCGTGAGATCCAGTTCCCTTTATTTTTTTGACGGTTATCCCGCTCTTAGGCTGCGACACCCTGACTTTGGAGTCCAGAGACTTGATTGAATTCAAACTGCATGACAGCTTCTCAATTTGCTCCGGGCCAAGGGTTGACCCAAACAATGTTCATGGTTGGGCTGCTACGATACTCCCAGTTTCACTCCCCGACTAAGTCCAGATTTCAATCTGCTTCCAGTTTATCCCGAACCCGCATCAATCCCATAGCCAAACCAGCGCCTCTGACCTGGATGTCACGGAACCGATAATTGCGCATGCCGGTAACCGGGAACGGCAGGCTTTCGGCACCTGCGCCCAACGCCCGCTGGGCCAGAACCTTGCCCATGACAAGAGACATCGCGACACCACGGCCATTATAGCCCAGCCCCGCAAAGATCCCCGGTTCCGGTTCGTGCAGATGCGGGACATGATCTGATGTCAGCGCAATTTCACCCCCCCAGCGATATGTCCATTTGACCCCCTTGAGGCTGGGAAAGATCCTGGGGGCATCTTGCAGCAGCCACCTGAAGCCGCCTGTGCCACCGAAAGGTTTACGAAACCCGATGCCCCCGAACACCATTTGGTTACCAGGTTCGCGACGGGCGTACATGATCAGACGTCGGGTATCGGAAATCGTATGTCCTTGTGCCAGAATCGGACCGATTTGATCGTCGCTCAAAGGTTCGGTCGCGATCTGAACCGGTGTCAGCGGCAGGATAGAGCGTTTCAATCCCGGGATCAGATCATCGGTATACCCATTGGTTGCAACAATGATTGATTGCGCGCGCACCTGACCCTGATCAATATTGAGTACCCAATCAGCACCTTCACGGCGTGGCTGGCTGGCTCTGGCCCCCTCTATGATGCGCGCTCCGGCGGCAACGGCGGCGGCGGCAAGCCCGTATACCAGAGACAACGGTTGGACTGCACCGCCTTTGGGTGACAACACAGCCGAGCCATATCCGGACGCTCCGGTCAGACGCTGTACATCCGCTTGCCCCAGAAATTCGAACCCAGCACCGAAAGCGTTCCACAAACGCGCGGCCTTTTCCCAGGCTGTTCGGGCCTTGTCGCAGTGATTACACCGAACCCATCCATTTTGGCGCGCATCACATGCAATTCGATATTTCCGCACCAGATCAAACAGATCATCAGCCGAGCGCAAAGACACGTCTGCCATACGTTCAAAATAGACATCTCCCACGGCGCGGCGCAAATCTGCGGGATAGGTCACTGGCAACATCGGATTGACTTGCCCTCCGCTGCGCCCGGATGCACCGTATCCCAAGGTTTCCGCCTCGAGCACGATCACATCGGTTCCGGCTTCGGCCATTTCCAACGCCGCGCGCAGACCTGTAAAGCCGCCACCAACAACCAGAACGTCACAGCACAGATCTCCACTGGCTCCCAGACCGATTGGGGGTTTGGGAGCCGTGACCCGCCACAGTGAATTGACGTCCATCATTCTCACCCTCATCGCAGTTTTATCTAACCTGTCGCCAGTTTGCTGGTCTGCCAAGCTCACACTCTGTCCAGGTGGTCATGAAATTTGATCATTTTTATCAAACCTATTTATTTTCAGCATCTTATGATTTTCCACCCTCGCTCTGGCGTTACGGGATTTGGGAATCTGGCCCTATATTCCACCACGGTTTCCATGTGTGGTGACTTATCGCAAATAGCCCCGGTCAGCGGGGGCGCGCGCAAAGCGTCTCATATAGAATGAAAGGACATGTCATGGACGGCACGTTCAACGAAAACGATCTTTCCCGCGTGGTCGAAGCCGACAAGGCTCACCTGTGGCACCACCTGTTCCAGCACAAGGCGCTGGAAACATCGGATCCCCGCATCATAGTCGAAGGCAAGGACATGCGCGTCTGGGATCAGAACGGCAAGGAATTCCTGGATGCCGTTTCAGGTGGCGTCTGGACCGTCAATGTTGGCTATGGCCGTGAATCCATTGCCAAGGCCGTCTACGAGCAATTGATGAAAGTGTGCTATTTCGCCAACTCGGCCGGTTCGATACCCGGATCGCTGTTTGCGCAAAAGCTGATCAGCAAAATGCCCGGCATGAGCCGCGTCTATTACACCAACTCCGGGTCCGAAGCGAACGAGAAGGTGTTCAAGATGGTGCGCCAGATCGCGCACAAGCGTTATGGCGGCAAGAAAACCAAGATCCTGTATCGCGACCGCGATTATCATGGTTCGACTCTGGCGACCATGTCGGCCGGTGGGCAGGACGAGCGCACCGCACAATATGGCCCGTTTGCGCCCGATTTCGTGCGCGTGCCCCACTGCATGGAATACCGCAAGCACGAATTGGGCCTGGAAGACCTGTCCGGCGAAGCCTTTGGCCAGGCCTGTGCCGATGCCATCGAAGAGGTGATCCTGCGCGAAGGTCCGGAAACTGTCGGCCTGCTGTGTCTGGAACCGGTGACGGCCGGTGGTGGCGTGATCGAAGCGCCCGAAGGGTATTGGGAGCGGGTCCAGGAGATCTGCAAGAAGTACGACGTGCTGCTGCATATCGACGAAGTTGTCTGTGGTGTCGGCCGCACCGGCACCTGGTTTGGTTATCAACAGTACGGTATCAAACCCGACTTTGTGACCATGGCCAAAGGTGTGGCGTCCGGATACGCCGCGATTGCCTGCATGACCACCACCGAAGACGTCTTTGACCTGTTCAAGGATGACGCCTCGGATCCGATGAACTACTTCCGTGACATCTCGACGTTTGGGGGCTGCACTGCCGGCCCTGCGGCTGCTTTGGAAAACATGCGCATCATCGAAGACGAAGACCTGTTGGGCAATTGCGCCAACATGGGTGATCGGATGATGGGCAATCTTCAGGCGCTCATGGAAAAGCACAAGGTGATCGGTGACGTGCGTGGCAAGGGCCTGTTCCTGGGGGCCGAGCTGGTCGCAGACCGGTCAACAAAAGAACCTGTCGCAGAAAAGCTGGCCCAGCAGGTTGTGGCCGAATGTGGTGCCCAAGGCGTCATCATCGGTGTGACCAACCGCTCGATCCCGAGCCGCAACAACACCCTGTGCTTCAGCCCCGCGCTGATCGCCACGGCTGATGACATCGACAAGATCACGGATTCCGTTGATGTCGCCCTGACACGCGTCTTCGGGTAACCAAGACGTTGCCCTCACCCCGGTTTCTTCCCCTGGGGTGAGGGCGCTTCCGCGCCGCAAGCGCCCAAGAAAATTCACAAATTTTCTTACCAAAATTCTTTCTCCAAGAATTTTCCGCCCTCAAAACGCCGCAGCTTCAACCAGATACGGACACCTTGCAAAAGGGCGAATTGTGTCACCGCGCCGTTGACCAAACAGGTCCACCTGCTTTCCGCCCGGCGACTGATCACAAAATAGCGGCACCGGTTCAGCACCGGCACCGCTTGTTCCGTCTGTGTTTGACCGCCCCTCACGCAAAGCCAGGCGACGCTAATGCGATCTGCTAGACCATCTGAAACAGGATCCCGCTGACAATCGCGCCAGCGATCCCCAGCCCCAGATAAGTAAAGAACACCTGCGGCTTCACCAGTGACCAGACTGCCGCCATCGCCGGGATCGAGCTGATCGCGCCAGCAACCATGAACGCCATTGCAGCACCAGCGCTCATGCCCTGCTCCATCAGCCCGGCCAACAGCGGCGGTGCAACGTAGGAGTTCAGATAGGCAGGCATCCCGACCAGGGCCGCAACTGCGATCGGAACAACCCCTTCGCCACCAACAGCCTGAGCAATCAGGTCTGCAGGGACATAATTCACCAGCAGCGCTTCCAGAACATACGCCAAGGCCAGCCACTTTAGCAAAAACAGACCATTGCTGACAAACTCGGCCTTGAACACTGCGCGACGCGGCTCTTCCTGCCAGAACGCCCAATGGGGTTTGGGGTCCTCCACCTTGGTGCCGCCACAGCAACCAGATGGCTTGTACACCTTGAGCGGAGCCGCAAAGGCTCCATGCCCTTTCAAGGCGCGAATGGCAAACCCGCCGAATAGACCCAGGCCGACGGCCGCCACGGCCTTGCCAATTGCAAACGGCCACCCCAGAGCACCGGCCGTGATCAACAATGTGGGTGGGTCAATCAACGGCGAGCTCAGCCAGAACGCCATGACTGCCGACAAAGGAGCCCCAAGCGCCAACAAACCGGCAATGAATGGGATGACTTCACAGGAACAGAACGGAGCCAGGCCTCCGAAAAGAGCCGCCAAAAGGATCATGCGGGTTTCGCGCCCCTCAAAGGCCCGCGCCACCAGAACTTCGGCCCCCGTCGCTTTGAGATACGCCAACAGCAAAACGGCAAACAGGATGTATCGGGCCGTATGGGCCAGAGCCGCCAGCGCAAATCCCACAACCTCCCGAACGTTGCCGGGATCCAAAACCGCAACCGCGATCAACAGCACGACACTCACGGTCCAGGGCGTTTTCACCCACCCCGTCCAATCCCGCCGCGCAGAGGTACTTTGTGCAATATCAGCCATCGTTTGCAGCCTTTTTATCTTCATCCTGACAGCATTCGTTCAAAATGAACCCCGCCAACGCTTCCAATTGTGTGAACCTGGCCCGATTGATGACCTGACGCCCGGATTTCTCCTGATCAACCAGATCCGCCCCGGACAGGAATTTGAGATGATGCGCCAATGTAGATGGCGCAATGCCCGTGCGGTCCTGAATCTCTCCGACGGTCAACCCCGCATGACCGGCGCGGATCAATGTGCGCAATACCTTGAGCCTTGCTTCGGACCCCATAGCCGCGAATCCCTGCGCTGCCATTTCCCATTGCATGTTGATTCTCCTAAAACCTATTAAACTAGTTTTATAGTTTCTTTTGCGAAATTCAACCCACTTGTTCCACAAAAGCGGCCCGCCACACCGAACGCTCAAAGAAAAACGATCACTATTGGCTTTTTCCAATATGTCCAGATTGCACCTGGATTAAGTCCAAACTAGTCTGCCCTCATGGCAATCTCAGTCGATACCTTCTTTCTCAATCCCGACGTACAGGGCACCCTGCAATCCCAAATTCAGCAAATGATTGCTGAGGGGATTCTTTCAGGGCGGTTTCATGTCGGGGAAAAACTCCCCTCCTCACGCAAATTGGCGGCCCACTTAGGGATCAGCCGGATTACCGTGACCCTGGCCTATACGGAACTTTTGGCCAATGACTACATCACCTCGCGCGGCCGCTCGGGATATTATGTTTCCGAAAACGCACCGATTCCGCCGACCTATGCGCCGACGACCAGAACTCAGGATCGCGTTGATTGGTCCCGGGCCTTGGCCCGAACCTTCACCGGCGGAGACACGCCGCGCAAGCCGTTGGATTGGCATCAGCTAAAGTATCCGTTCATCTATGGTCAGGCCGATCCCACATTGTTTGATCACGCAAACTGGCGCCTGTGCGCCATGCGGGCTTTGGGGCACAAGGATTTCACCCCGATGACAGTCGATTATTTCGACCAGGACGATCCGTTGTTGGTGGAATACATCGCCCGACACACCTTGCCACGGCGCGGTGTCACCGCGCGCCCCGAAGAGATCCTCATCACTTTGGGAGCCCAGAACGCGCTTTGGCTTGCTTCTCAGATTCTGCTGGGCCCGGATCGCAAGGCCGCCATCGAAGACCCATGCTATTATTCGCTGCGCGATCTGTTGGTTCAATCGCGCTGTCAGCTGGACCCGATAGCCGTGGATCGCGATGGCCTGCGCCCCGAAGCGATTACAGCCAACACAGATGTCATCTTTACCACGCCCAGCCACCATGCACCTACGACCGCGACAATGCCGGTCGAGCGCAGAAAGCGTTTGTTGGAGCGCGCAAGGCAACTGGATGCTCTGATCGTCGAAGACGACTATGATTTCGAGATGGCATTTCTGGCCGCGCCATCGCCCGCTCTCAAATCCATGGATGAAGACGGGCGTGTCATCTATACGGGCAGCTTTTCGAAATCTTTGTTTCCTGGCTTGCGCCTTGGATATCTGGTGGGGTCCGAACCCTTTATTCGTCAGGCACGCGCCCTGCGGGCCAGCGTCCTGCGCCACCCGCCTGGCCACGTCCAACGTACGGCGGCCTATTTTCTGTCATTGGGTCACTACGACGCTCAGATCAGGCGGACAGCCACAGCTTTACACGAACGCCGGCGAACTCTCGAAGATGCTGTCGCCAAACACAAACTCACCATTGCCGGGCGCGGCGTCTATGGCGGGTCTTCCTTGTGGATGCAGGCTCCGGACCGGATCGACACCACCAGACTGGCCGAAATCCTGCGCGAAGAGGACGTGTTGATCGAACCAGGCGCACCGTTTTTTCACGCATCGAACCGCAAACACAATTTCTATCGGCTCGGGTATTCGTCGATTGCGCCGTCTCGCATCGAACCCGGCGTCGAAAAAATAGCGAGCGCGATTCGCAAAATGTAGCATCTGGCGTTAACCGGCCAGTTAATCTGGCCCTAACCCCTTTTCCAGTGACTCCCTAAACCAGAAACATCCCGGCATCCCGCCGGCCGTTTTTGATTACCCATGGGGAGTGCTCGCACATGAAAATGACCACTGAAGAGGCGTTTGTCAAAACGTTGCAGTTGCATGGCATTGAACATGCCTTTGGGATCATCGGTTCTGCGATGATGCCGATTTCTGATATTTTTGAGCCTGCGGGTATCACTTTTTGGGATTGTGCCCACGAAGGGTCCGGTGGGATGATGGCGGATGGCTATACGCGCGCCACCGGCAAGATGTCGATGATGATCGCCCAGAACGGCCCCGGCATCACCAACTTTGTGACCGCCGTCAAAACCGCCTATTGGAACCACACACCGCTGCTGCTGGTCACCCCGCAGGCCGCCAACAAGACCATGGGTCAGGGTGGTTTCCAGGAAATGGAACAGATGCGCATGTTCGCCGACTGCGTCTGCTATCAGGAAGAGGTCCGCGACCCGACCCGCATGGCCGAAGTCCTGAACCGCGTGATCATGCAGGCGAAACGCAATTCCGCCCCCGCCCAGATCAACGTGCCGCGCGATTATTTCACCCAAGTGGTCGACATTGACCTGCCCGCAGTTGTCGACTTTGAACTGCCCGCAGGCGGTGCCGATGCCGTGAGCCAGGCGGCCGAGCTGCTGTCAGGTGCCAAATTCCCGGTCATCCTGAACGGTGCTGGTGTTGTCATCGGCGGCGCGATCCCGGCCTCGATGGCTCTGGCCGAACGCCTGGATGCGCCGGTCTGTGTTGGCTATCAGCACAACGACGCCTTCCCCGGGTCGCACCCGCTGTTTGCCGGTCCGCTGGGCTATAACGGCTCCAAGGCCGGAATGGAGCTGATCTCCAAGGCGGACGTCGTGCTGGCTCTGGGCACCCGTCTGAACCCGTTCTCGACCCTGCCCGGCTATGGCATCGACTATTGGCCGACGGATGCCAAAATCATCCAGGTCGACATCAACCCCGACCGTATCGGCCTGACCAAGAAAGTCAGCGTCGGCATCGTGGGCGACGCCAAGGCCGTGGCCAACACCATCCTGGAAAAGCTGGCTGACACGGCCGGTGACGAAGGCCGCGCCGCGCGCAAGGACCTGATCGCCACCACCAAATCGGCCTGGGCCCAGGAACTGTCGTCGATGGACAGCGAGCAGGACGATCCAGGCACCACCTGGAACCAGCGCGCCCGCGATGCCAAACCCGACTGGCTGTCCCCGCGCCGCGCATGGCGGGCGATCCAGGCCGCTCTGCCGGGCGATGCGATCATCTCTTCGGACATCGGCAACAACTGTGCCATCGGCAACGCCTATCCCAGCTTCGAAGACGGCCGCAAATACCTGGCCCCGGGCCTGTTCGGTCCCTGTGGCTATGGTCTGCCTGCGGTTGTTGGTGCGAAAATCGGCTGCCCGGACGTTCCGGTTGTCGGCTTCTCGGGGGATGGCGCATTTGGCATCGCCGTGACCGAACTGACCGCGATTGGCCGCGAAGAATGGCCCGCCGTGACCCAGGTTGTGTTCCGCAACTATCAGTGGGGCGCGGAAAAGCGCAACTCGACCCTGTGGTTTGACGACAACTTTGTCGGCACCGAGTTGGACACCCAGGTGTCTTATGCCGGCATCGCCAATGCCTGTGGTCTCAAAGGCGTGATCGCGCGCACCATGGACGAATTGACCGACGCCCTGCGCCAGGCCTGCGAAGACCAGAAAAAAGGCATCACCACCCTGATCGAAGCCATGATCAACCAGGAACTCGGTGAACCCTTCCGCCGCGACGCAATGAAAAAACCCGTCGCAGTCGCTGGTATCAGCAAAAACGACATGAAACCGCAGCAGGTTTGATAGGTGTCCTTGCCCTTTGACCTTACTACAGGCCAAGGGGCCTACCTGGCCGCCGCACTTGTTGCGGCGGCCTTTATCCGGGGCTTTTCCGGCTTTGGCTTTTCCGCCATTTTTATCATTCTGGCGGCGTTAACCACCAATCCGCTGCCACTGATCCCAGTGGTGTTCTCTTGTGAGATCGCCATGACCACCTTTCAGGCCCGAGGCATTCGCCCCCATATCGACTGGCGTCGTGCGATCTTTTTGCTGGTGGGTGCGGGGTTGGCCACCGTGCCTTCCATTGCAGTCATGTCCCAACTGGGAGAGAACGAAGCCCGTCTTGCCATTTCGTCAATGATCCTGGTGCTTTCTCTGGTTCTTCTCAGCGGGTGGAAGTTGCGCCAACCGGTGGTAGGCAAAGGCAATATTGGCATAGGCATGATCGCCGGGATCGCCAATAGCGCCGGTGTCGGCGGCCTGCCAGTGGCGGCGTTCCTGGCTGCTCAACCGATTCAGGCCGCTGTTTTTCGCGCCACGATGATCGTTTTTCTAACCGGAATCGATGTCATGGCACTGCCGGTGATGGCCGCCAATGGTTTGGTCGGGTCAGATACGTTTGTCGGAATTGTCCTGGCCTTTCCCTTGTTGGGACTGGGCATCTGGGCCGGGAGCAAACAGTTTGCCACCGCATCACCGGATCTGTTTCGCCGCGCCATTGTGCTCCTGTTGTGCGTGCTGTCCTGTCTGAACCTCGCAAAGGTCATGGCATGACCAATGCGCCCCGCCTGACCCACCGTCGCAGGGTTCTGTCGATCACAGAAACTTTGCGGTCGCGTAAAACACCAATCAACATCTTGCACTACGTGCAAAACTAGGACCAAATCCCGATCACGACCTGACCCACGTAAAACTATCCCGAATTCTCGGGCAAAAAACAAAGAAACGACCGCATCTGTTTGCCCATCCGGCAGGAGGTGCATCCAACATTCCGACGCTCCGCGCGAACAACAACAAAGGAACAGGGAATGAGCTTCCAGCAACCCAAGATCGACCTTTCCCCAAAAGTGTCGTCAGAGGTCCGCCAAACCACCTGTTACATGTGCGCTTGCCGCTGCGGCATCAACGTGCACATGAAAGACGGCCCCGATGGCAAGAAACAGGTCGCCTATATCGAAGGCAATCGCGATCACCCGGTAAACAAGGGCGTTCTGTGCGCCAAGGGCAGCGCCGGCATCATGCAGGTCAATGCGCCGTCCCGGCTGCGGTCACCATTGAAACGCGTTGGACCCCGCGGATCAGGCCAATTCGAAGAGATCAGTTGGGACGAAGCGCTGGACATGGCCGTTGGCCTGCTCAAACCCATCCGCGAGAAAAACCCCGAAAAGCTGGCGTTCTTTACCGGTCGCGACCAGTCACAGTCCTTTACAGGGTTCTGGGCGCAGAATTTCGGCACGCCCAATTTCGCCGCGCATGGCGGATTTTGTTCGGTAAATATGGCTGCAGGTGGCATCTACACCATGGGCGGCGCGTTCTGGGAGTTCGGCCAACCCGATTGGGATTACACCAAACTGTTCATGCTGTTTGGTGTGGCCGAGGATCACGATTCCAATCCGATCAAGGCCGGCATTGGCAAGATCAAGGGCAGAGGTGCCCGCGTCATTGGGGTGAACCCGATCCGGTCCGGGTATAACGCGGTGGCCGACGATTGGGTCGGCATTACTCCAGGCACAGACGGGTTGTTCATCCTGGCGCTGATCCACGTGTTGATGAAAGCAGGCAGGATCGATCTGGATTATCTGTCGCGCTATACCAATGCGCCCGTGCTGGTGAACGCGGCCGAAGGTCCGGAGAAGGGTCTGTTCCTGCGGGATGCAAACGGCAAGGAATTGGTGATTGACCGCACTACCGGAAAACTCACCCCATTTGATCAGCCCGGTGTGCGCCCGGACCTGTCCGCCACCTACCACGTCGACGGTATCACCCACCGCCCCGTGTTCCACCAGATGGCTGAACGGTATCTGGCAGATGAGTTCGCCCCCGAAGCCGTCGCTGACCGCTGTGGTATCCCGGCAAAACGTATCCGCGCCATTGCCGCCGAACTGGCCCGCGTCGCCTTTGACGAGGCGTTTGAGCTGGACCGGGAGTGGACTGATTTCCGTGGCGAAAAGCACACCAAGATGATTGGCCGTCCGGTGTCCTTCCATTCCATGCGTGGCGTCAGCGCCCATGCCAACGGGTTCCAGACCTGCCGGTCGCTGCATGTGCTGCAGATCCTGCTGGGGACAGTCGAAGTCCCCGGTGGGTTCCGGTTCAAACCGCCCTACCCCAAGCCCGTCGAAGCGCACCCGGCACCACATGCCAAACCCACGCCCAATACGCCGCTGGAAGGTCCACACCTGGGGTTCGTTCGTGGCCCTGAACACCTGGCGCTCAAGGAAGACGGCAGCCCGGCCCGGATTGACAAGGCCTTTACCTGGGAAAACCCGATGAGCTCGCACGGGCTCATGCATATGGTGATCTCGAACGCACATGCCGGCGATCCCTACAAAATCGACACGTTGTTCATGTATATGGCGAACATGTCGTGGAACTCCTCCATGAACACCAAAGGTGTGATGGAGATGCTTACCGACACGGACGAAAACGGCGACTATGTGATCCCCAACATCATCTATTCGGATGCCTACAGCTCGGAAATGGTGGCCTATGCGGATCTGGTGCTGCCCGATACCACATATCTGGAACGTCACGATTGCATTTCACTGCTGGACCGCCCGATCTGCGAAGCGGATGCGGCTGCCGATGCAATCCGCTGGCCGGTGATCGAACCGGACCGCGAAGTCCGCGGATTCCAGACCGTGCTGATCCAACTTGCCAACAAGCTGGGTATGCAAGGGTTCACCCATGAGGACGGGTCGGCCAAATGGGAAGATTATGCCGATTATATCGTCAATCATGAACGCAAACCCGGAATCGGCCCGCTCGCCGGGTTCCGTGGCGACGGCACCCAAGTCGGCCGCGGCGCCGTAAATCCCGAACAGCTTGATCGCTATATTGAAAACGGCGGGTTCTTTGTCGAACACATCCCGGTCGAAGCGAGCTATTACAAACCCTGGAACGCACAATATCAGGATTGGGCCGTGGGGATGGGGATTTATGACAGTCCACAACCCTATCTGTTCCAGCTTTATGTGGAACCAATGCGCAAATTCCAGCTTGCCGCCGAAGGTCATGGCGAGCGCCAACCACCCGAGCATCTACGCCAGCGAATCCTGGACACAATGGACCCTCTGCCGATCTGGTATGAAACCGATCAGCACGGCAACGAAGGGTTTACCATCAACGCCCTGACACAGCGCCCGATGGCGATGTATCACAGTTGGGGCACCCAAAACGCCTGGTTGCGCCAGTTGCACGGACGCAATCCACTGTATGTGCCGACCAAACTGATGCGCGAACACGGATTGAAAGATGGGGATTGGGCCAAGGTCACGTCGCCCCACGGCTCCATCACTGTGCCGGTCATGGAAATGGCGGCGCTGAACGAAAACACCATCTGGACCTGGAACGCCATCGGCAAACGCAAGGGCACCTGGGCGCTGGAAGAGGATGCTCCCGAGGCCACGAAAGGGTTCCTGTTGAACCATCTGATCCACGAACTTCTCCCTGCCAAGGGCGATGGTATGCGATGGGCCAATTCGGACCCGATTACCGGGCAAGCTGCCTGGTTTGACCTCAAGGTCAAAATCGAGAAAGCCGCGGGCCCGGATGCACAGACAGAATGCGACCCCAGCTTTGCGCCAATCACCTCTCCAGTGGGCACGGGCCCCAAGGAACTGAAGTGGAAGGTCGGCAAATGAGCGGGCAAAATTTTTGTGAAAAATTTTACCAAGACTTTTCCCAAAAGTCTTGGCTCGAGAACTCCAAGCGGAGGGCAATGACATGACTGAACTTCCTGGATCAACCGACCGCAAAATGGGTCTGGTTATTGACCTGGACACCTGTGTGGGCTGCCATGCCTGTGTGATTTCCTGCAAAGGGTGGAACACGGAAAACTATGGGGCACCGCTGTCCGATCAAAATCCCTATGGTGCAGATCCGTCGGGCACCTTCCTGAACCGGGTACATTCGTTCGAAGTTCAGCCGGAAGACGGCCATGCCCAATTGGTCCACTTCCCCAAATCCTGTTTGCATTGCGAAGATGCGCCCTGTGTCACCGTCTGCCCGACGGGTGCGAGCTACAAGCGGGTCGAAGATGGCATTGTGCTGGTCAATGAAAGCAATTGCATCGGTTGCGGCCTGTGCGCCTGGTCCTGCCCCTATGGTGCACGCGAACTGGATCTGGCCGAGGGCGTGATGAAAAAATGCACGCTCTGCGTCGACCGGATCTACAATGAGAACCTGCCCGAGGTGGACCGCATCCCCTCGTGCGTGCGCACTTGCCCTGCCGGCGCGCGTCATTTCGGAGACCTGGGCGACCCCAACAGCGATGTTTCCCAGCTGGTCGCAGAGCGCGGTGGCATGGACCTGATGCCTGAAATGGGCACCAAACCGGTCAACAAATATCTGCCACCACGGCCCAAGGACCAGATCGAAGATCAAATCGACATCCTCGCCCCCCTGCTCGCTCCGGTGTCCGAGACACCCCAGGGCTTTTTGGGGTGGCTCGACAAGGCGCTCGACAAACTGCCCGGAGGATCTGCCTGATGCATCCTGCACCTTCTGTCATCATTTTCACTACCCTGTCCGGGCTTGGCTTCGGGCTGTTGTTTTTCCTCGGACTGGGCAGACCCGACGTGACGGGCATGACCGCCTTTGTCTTTTATGCCATCGCGTATGGTCTGGCCTGTGGCGGGCTGCTGGCCTCGACCTTTCACCTGGGTCATCCTGAACGGGCCTGGCGTGCCTTTACCCAATGGAAAACCAGTTGGCTCAGCCGCGAAGGCGTCTGTGCCGTCCTGGCGCTGCTGGTTATGGGGCTGTACGCGATCGGCACCATTTTCCTGGATGCGCAATGGCGTGCCCTGGGCGTGGCAGGCAGCGCTTTGAGCCTGCTCACCGTCTTTACCACCTCGATGATCTACACCCAACTCAAGACCATTCCGCGTTGGCACACCGGACTGACCCCGGCGTTATTCCTGTCTCTGTCACTGGCTGGGGGGGCGTTGCTGGCCGGTCAGGTCCGGATAGCAACCTTGTTGCTGGTCGTCGCGGCCGTCATCCAATTGGCCTATTGGCATCAGGGCGACACCGCGTTGGAACGGTCAGGCACCAACCTGGGCACCGCAACAGGCCTGGGAGACCGCGGTAAGGTGCGCGCCTTTGAACCACCCCACACGGGCACCAATTATCTGCTGCGGGAGTTCGTGCATGTGGTCGGGCGCAAACATGCACAAAAACTGCGAATGATTGCCTTTGCACTTGGGTTCTTGTTGCCATTCGTTCTGTTGCTCTACCCGTTCGAAAGCATCGCACTCAAACATATCGTCGCCGCATTGGCGGTCGCGTCCCACCTCGCAGGTATCGCGACCTCGCGGTGGTTGTTCTTTGCACAGGCCGAACATGTGGTGGGACTGTATTACGGCAAACGCTGACACACGGCGCAAGGCACCCAAAAATACTGGTGTCTTACCGCAGAGACTTCTGCCCAAATTCAGGACAGGTCCGGAACAATAAAAAAGGGCGGCACTCCAGATGGAGGCCGCCCTTTGTTTCTAACAAGGATGCCTTACAGGATGCCTGCGTGGTCCATGGCCGCGTCAATCGCCGCTTTGGTGCTGTCTTCCAACCCGGTCAAAGGCGACCGGACTTCTTCTGAACACATGCCCAGTTTGCTGAGCGCATATTTCGCGCCAACCAGACCTGGTTCGATAAAGATCGCCTCGTGCAGAGGCATCAGCTTGTCCTGATAGGCCAGCGCCTTGGCGTAATCTCCTGCCAGAGTCGCCTGCTGGAATTCGGCACACAGCTTTGGCGCAACATTGGCGGTCACGGAAATACAACCCACACCACCATGCGCATTAAAGCCCAGCGCCGTGGCGTCTTCGCCCGACAGCTGAATGAAATCGGCTCCGCAGGACCCGCGTTGCTGGCTGACCCGCGCCAAATCTCCGGTGGCATCCTTGACCCCCACAATGCGCGGGAGTTTTGCCAGCTCACCCATCGTGGCCGGTGTCATATCGACCACGGACCGGCCTGGGATATTGTAGATAAAGATCGGCAGGTCGGCGCAATCATGCAGCGCCGTAAAATGCGCCACCATGCCGCGCTGGGTCGGCTTGTTGTAATAGGGGGTTACCACCAGAGCAGCATCGGCACCGACACGCTGGGCGAATTCGACAAAGCGAATCGCTTCGATGGTATTGTTGGACCCGGCACCGGCAATGACCGGCACACGACCGGCGGCCGTCTTGACCACTTCTTCGACCACGGTTTCGTGCTCTTCGTGGGTCAGGGTCGGGCTTTCACCGGTGGTCCCGACCGGCACCAGACCGGTGGATCCTTCGGCAATCTGCCACTCAACAAGACGTTTGAGCGTTTCCAGATCCAGCTCGCCGTTGCGGAACGGGGTGACGAGGGCAGGCATCGAGCCTTTGAACATGGGTACGCTCCCTTTGCAGTGCAGTTCATGTGACGGGCAGCCACCCGCCTGTTTTGCGACGTTGCCAGGAATTTGAGTTTGATCCCGACACGCCACGGACTATCGTCAAAGGCTCTAGCCCCTGATCCCAATGAATTGCAAGTGATGAGACGATTTCTGAGCCTGGTTGCCCTGATTTATTCGCTATGTGTGCTTCCTGTATCCGCCCAACCCGGCATTACCATGGGCAAAGCCATGGATTTGATGCGCGCGGAGAAATGGAACGACGCCCTGCGTACCGCCGGGCGGCCCAACAGTGTTGGGCGCGACATCATCGAATGGCACCGCCTGCGGGCATCGATGGGATCCCCCGACGAAGTCCTGGATTTCTTGAAACGACGGCCGGATTGGCCTGGGTTGGCCTGGCTGCGCAAGAAAAGCGAAACCGCCATGGTCAACGCAGGCACCGCCGACGTTTTGCAGTTTTACGCCGATCACCCACCGCAAAGCGCGGAAGGCGCATTGAATCTGGGCAAGGCGCTGATTGCATCGGGACAACGCGGGGATGGCGAAGCGGGTCTGGTGATCGCATGGCGGACAATGCCGATGGGCGACGGGCTGCAAAGCCTGTACCTGAAGGATTTCTCCAAGTTGCTAAAACCCCATCATGTGGCCCGGCTGGACAGGATGCTGTGGGACGGACATCTGGTCAGTTCACGGCGCATGTTAAATCTGGTGCCCGAAGCCGAACGCAAGCTGGCCGAGGCGCGAATCGCCCTGCAGGACAAAGCCCCTGGGGTCGATGCCAAAATCAAGGCCGTACCGGGATCGCTGCAGAACGCACCCGGATTGGCCTATGATCGATTCGTCTGGCGCGATCAAAAACGCCGCCGCGAAGACGCCATCACCCTAATGGCGGAACGCAGCGTGTCGGCCGATGCCCTGGGCGAACCAACGAATTGGGCCCGCAGGCGACGCGACCTGTCACGTCAGGACATGCGTGACGGCAACAACCGGCGCGCCTATCGGCTGGCCGCCAATCACTATCTGACACCCGAAGCAGGATATGCCTTTTCTGACCTGGAATGGATCGCCGGTTACATCGCGTTGCGCAAGCTGAACGACCCGGAACGGGCGGTGCAACACTTTGAACGCTTTGGTGCCTCGGTTGCGACACCGATCTCACTGGGGCGTGGCGGATACTGGTTGGGCCGGGCGTATGAAGCGTTAGGGGACGTCGATAAGGCCCATGCCGCATATGCGCGTGGTGCGGCGCATCAGACATCATTCTACGGAATTCTGGCGGCTGAAAAGATCGGGCGCCCCTTTGACCCTGCGCTGACGCAGCCACCGGATTTGCCGCCCTGGCGACAGGCACCTTTCATGAAATCCAGCGTCACCGAGGCCGGTTTGCTGTTGCTGGCAGCCGGAGAACTGGATCTGGCCGAACGTTTTCTGACCCATTTGGTGGAAACGCTGGATGACACCGCCGCAGCCCAATTGGGGAAAATGGCGGTCGACATGGACCGCCCGCATTTGGCCGTCATGATCTCCAAACGCGCGGCCCGCAGGGGACAGGTGCTGCATGATGCCTATTACCCGCTCCACCCGGTGGCTGGGCAAAAGTTGCCAATGGCCAAGGAAATGACCCTGGCAATCGCCCGACGCGAAAGCGAGTTTGACGCCAAGGTCATCAGTCATGCAGGCGCGCGCGGGTTGATGCAGGTCATGCCCGCCACCGCCCGTCTGGTGGCGGGGGATCTGGGTATCCTGACCAATCATTCTACCGGACGTCTGACGGCAGAATGGACATACAACGCCCGCCTTGGTGCCAATTATCTGGCCGGGCTGGCGGGTGAGTTTCAGGGCAATGTGGTGATGATGGCAGCGGGATATAATGCGGGTCCCAAACGTCCCATCGCCTGGATGGAGCGGTATGGCGATCCACGCAGCGGATCACCCGACATCATCGACTGGATCGAACACATCCCGTTCAACGAGACCCGCAATTACGTCATGCGTGTATCCGAAAGCCTGCCCGTCTATCGCGCCCGTTTGGGCAAGGATCCCCTGCCCGTCCCGTTCAGCCGTGAACTGGCCGGGTCAACGCTTCATGCGTTCGCGCCATAGGGTGAACAGGCCCGCGGCCATGATGATCCCCGCACCGATGGCGACATTGGTGCGGACCACTTCTCCGAACACCGCAATTCCCAGCATTGCCGCCCAGACCAGATGGAAATAGGCAAATGGCTGCACTGCGCTGGCTTCGGCCATCTCATAGCATTTGATCAGCAGCCAATGCCCGGAAACCCCCGACAGGCACAACAGGCCCATCCAGAACCAATCGGATTGGCTCATCGGTTCCCAATACCAGATACCGACCGCTGTCATGGCAACCGATCCGGCAATCCCGGTCCAGAAAAAGCTGGTGGCGGTGGTGTCGCGCCGCGCAGCATACCGTGTGAGCAACCCGTAGACTGCAAACATCAGAGCCGACAAAAAGGGAATGATGGCCACCGGATTGAACACACCCATACCCGGTTGCAGAATGATCAGCACTCCGATCAAACCGACACCAATCGCCACCCAGCGCCGCCAGCCAACACGTTCGCCCAGAACCGGCCCGCTCAACGCCGCAACCAGCAACGGGTAGACGATGAACACCGCCTGGCTTTCAATCAACCCAAGCAGGGTAAAGCCATAGACTGCGACACAGATTTCGGCCACCAACAGAACCCCACGGAAGATCTGTAGAAACGGCTGGCTGGTGCGAGCCGTCGCGCGAATGCCGCCCGCCGACCGTGTCGCCAGAAACACCACAAAGGCAGCAAAGAACCAGTAGCGGATCATCACCACCATATACGTGTTGTACGTCCCGGCCAGATGGCGGGAAATCCCATCCTGCAACGCAAAGACAACCGTGGCGGCAATCATCAGCAGAATGCCTGCGGACACATTGTTGGTTTGCGGCTGTACCGCTGTTGGCTGGGTCATGCCAGATGTGCCCTTGTCATATGCCGCTTGCGCCCGAAACCGGGGGTGCGGATCACGTCGAAACCAGCGGCCTGCAATCCTCGCCGCACGAACCCTGCCGCCGTATAGGTCGCAGCCGTTCCGCCCGGCACCGTATGGCACGCCACCTGTTCCATGAGAGCCGGATCCCACAATTCTGGGTTCTTGGCCGGTGAAAACCCGTCCAGAAACCACGCGTCCGCCTGCCCCGTCCACTCTGGCAGCGACGTTCGGGCGTCGCCAATGACGACTTCGAGACGCAAATTCCCAAGATCACACGAACCGGCACCGGTCCAGACCTGCAGAAACCGGTCAGCCCAAGGGGTTACGGCCGGAAACGCCCGCAAGGCGCGCGCCATGTCTTCATGCGCCATGGGAAAGGCTTCAAAACTGGTGAAATGCAGGCATCCCTGTTGCCCGCTTTGCTCCCACGCGGCCCAGGTCGCCAGCATGTTCAACCCCGTGCCAAAGCCCAATTCGGCGATGTGAAATCCATCACGGAACCGTCCGGGCAGGCCGTTGCCTCCCAGAAACACATGGTTGGTCTCGGCCAACCCGTTTTCAAGCGAGAAATACGGGTCGTCAAATTGATCCGACACCGGGATGACGTCATCACGCCAACTCAGATGGGCCTGCTGGTCTGCCATGCTGTTTTCCCCTAAGTGCTACGGTAGCTTCCCGGATAAGTGGCGAAAGGCGGTCGAAATGACAATGGTGGATGTGACTGTACGCGGCGCGGGGGCCTTTGGCCTGTCTATTGCCTGGATCTGTGCCCGGCGCGGCGCACGGGTGCAGGTTGTAGATCCGTTTGGGCCAGGCGCAGGTTCCAGCGGCGGTCTGGTGGGCGCACTGGCCCCGCATGTGCCCGAAAACTGGAACCCGAAAAAGGCGTTCCAATTCGAAAGCCTGATCCTGGCAGAACCATTTTGGGCCGACGTTGAACAGATCGGTGGTGTCTCACCGGGGTATGGCCGCACCGGCCGATTGCAGCCGATCCAGGACGACCGCACGCTGGCCTTGGCCCACGCGCGCGCCGAAACAGCCAAGGATCTGTGGCAGGGACAGGCAGAATGGCGGGTTCGCCCGATTGACGACGTTGGACCCTGGGCACCGCCCAGCGCCACCGGGTTTGTCATTCACGACACGCTCAGCGCCCGGATGCACCCGCGTCGGGCCTGTTCGGCCCTGGTTGCCGCGCTGGAGACGGTTGGCGTTCACGTTGTCAGCGAGGCACCGGATCGCGGTTTGGTTATCCACGCCACCGGCGCGGCAGGTCTGACAGAATTGGGGGCCGCTTTGGGCAAACCCATCGGCAACGGGGTCAAGGGACAGGCCGCTCTGTTGCGGTTTGACGCCGGAGACGTGCCTCAGCTGTTTGCCGACAGCCTGCATTTCATCCCCCATGCGGATGGCACGCTGGCCATCGGGTCGACGAGCGAACGCGAGTTCGAAACCGCGGATACCACCGATGCTCAACTGGACGACATTCTGGAGCGCGCCCGCATTGCAGTTCCCATCCTGCACAGCGCCGAAGTGATCGAACGCTGGGCCGGGGTGCGCCCCCGGGCGCGCACGCGGGCTCCCATGCTGGGGGCCTGGCCAAACCGCCCTGGTCATTTCATCGCCAATGGCGGGTTCAAGATCGGCTTTGGCGTAGCCCCCAAGATTGCCCATGTCATGGCTGATCTGGTGCTCGACAATCACGACACCATCCCCCAGGGGTTCCGGGTCCTTGATAATCTTTAGACACCAGTCACGGGTGCCAGCAAGACGCTTGCACACGCCTTGAACCGGTTACAAGCGGCTTCCACCGCTGTCTCAGAGGTCAGCTTTGATCTTGGCAACGGCGCTCATGCATTGTCGCCCGTCCGCTCCTCTGACCCACAAGTCATTGCCGTTCCGGCACAGGGTTGCGGTTTCAAAATGCATCAACGGAGAGGATGCTCTGAAACTGAACGTCTCCAATGGTCCCATCACATCTTCTGCCATCAACATCAGATGTTGCGCCAACAGCGGCCCATGGACCACCAACCCTGTATAGCCTTCGACGTCTTTGGCATAATCCAGATCATAGTGGATCCTGTGCCCGTTAAAGGTCAGGGCCGAATACCGAAACAGCAACGTCGAAGAAAACGCAACGTCGCGCCGGTCGGTTTCGTCCGACCGCGCATCAGGGGCAACGGGTCGGGGTGCGTCGGGAGCCGGGTCTTCGCGATAGACCAGATCCTGCCATTCGGTCAGACAGCGCACGCCCCCCTGCCAGATCTCGTGACGCAGCACCACAAATCCCAACGGGCCTGTCCGCCCGACCTTGCGGTCAGCACGCTCCAGCACGCTGCGTTTCTCTGCCTCTATTCCGGCCTTGAGCGGATGATCGAACGCCAATCGCCCACCTGCCCACATCCGACGCGGAAGACCCAGGTCCGGGATCAACCCACCGCCGACTTTGGGGTGCCCGTCCCGTCCCAACGCCGAGGGCGGCAAAGGAGTCCAGAAATACAATTGATGGAAAAACGGCGGCAGATCCGATCCGCGCGTGATGTTTTCTGCCTGTCCCAGCGCCACCTGGAACGCTGCGGCACGAGCGGGATCCAGCCCATCACTTTGACATTCCATTTTGGACATATAAGTAATCTCCGGTTAGACTGCGCCGCATGACCAAAGGACACTGCAAAAATGACCTTGTCACTGACATCTCTTGATCACTTGGTTCTGACAGTCAAGGATATAGACCGCACGATAGCATTCTATACGGAAACGCTTGGTATGACTGCCGAAATCTTTCATCCTCTGGATGGAACGACCCGCCATGCGCTGCGGTTTGGCTCGCAAAAGATAAACCTGCACCCGCACCGGCATGAGTTCTCTCCCAAGGCTGCAACACCCTGCCCTGGCACCGCGGATTTGTGCTTTTTGTCTACAGCACCGTTGCAGGATTGGCTGGACCACCTCGCCAAGTTGGACATTTCCATCATCGAAGGCCCGGTGCCGCGGACCGGGGCCGCGGGCGGTTTGCAGTCGATCTATATCCGCGACCCCGACGGAAATCTTCTCGAAATCAGCAACCGTCGCTGCTGATCCGGTTGCTGATCCGGTCGGGCCCACGTCGCAACAGAGCGGCGTTGAACGGCCTTACCCTGTCGCGTCGTCGCGCAGAATTTGCATCAACCGGGTCAGCGTTGCGGTGTATTGCGTGCTGATCAATTGGCCGTTGTCATCAAACTGGCTGGCAGCCCCCGCCAGATGAACCTGCGGGCCAGACACGAGCCGGGGTTGAAAGGGCACCATGAACCCGCGCAATACCGCCTGTGCCTGTTCACCACCTGCGCGCCCCGCCGCCGACGACATCACGGCCACCGGCTTGCCCATCCAGGGCGAACCGTCTGTGCGGCTGACCCAATCCAGGGCGTTTTTCAGAACACCGGATGGTCCTTTGTTGTATTCAGGAGTCGACAGGATCACGGCATCCGCAGCTGCAATCTGATCGGCCAGAAACTGAACCTCAGACGGGATCCCGTCTGACGCTTCTGCGTCGCCGTCATACAAAGGCAGGCGCAGATCCGCTTCGACATAGGAACACGGGCCAAACACACGCGCCGCTTCACGCAGCAATTTCCGGTTGGTGGCCTGTGCCCGCAGCGACCCAGATACCCCCAGAAGAACAAAATCGGACATGGTGGCGCTCCCTTGTTTTCACCTCACCTGACCTGTCTAAGCCAAGCGTGAAACATGAAAAAGCCGACCACCGCGCATTGGCTGTTCGGGAATGCACCAAAGGAAGCGCACAGCCTCAGCAACCGGAAACCCGGCCATGAACACTGATGGGAAAACGGCGCACTGGTTGGCTCACCAGCGCGCCCATCATAGCCTGACGTGACCTGGATGATAGAATCTCAGATCAACTCTGGCTGGGGATCACCACGATTTCGACCCGGCGGTTGCGTGCCTTTCCCGCCTCGTCCAGATTTGAGGCAACGGGTTCATCCTCACCACGGCCAGAGGTGCGAATGCGCGTATAGGACACGCCACCGGCCTGCAACTCGTCGGCAACTGCATTGGCGCGACGCTGGGACAAAGTCAGGTTGTACGATGCCTCGCCATCACTATCTGTATGGCCAATCACCTGAACGGTCGAATTCGGGTATCTCTGCAGGTTGGCGGCAACCTTGGACAGATCCGTTTTCAACACAGGGCGCACCGCATAGCTGTCAGTGTCAAACGTCAGATCATTGGGCAGAGACACCACCAACCGGTCGCCTTCATTAACGACCGAAATCCCATCGTCCAGCTCCTGACGCAGCTCGGCCGCCTGCTTGTCCAGCTCATTGCCGATCAGACCACCCGCCGCTGCGCCCAGAATGGCGCTCCCGGCGATGGTCGCGCCCTTGTCATCATCCGAAGTCAGCGCCCCAATTCCGGCCCCCAGAAGGCCACCAATAAGCGCGCCCTGCTTGGCCTTGGAATGCGGGTCATCGGGGTCCAGATACGCTGGATTGGTACAGGCCCCCATCACCAGAATGGACCCCATGGCCAGAACCGAAGTTGCTTTTGCGAATGTCATGACTGTGCCTTTTCTGCTCGCCCCGGTGATACCTGCCGGGTTTTACCTGAATATATCGGTGTTGCGCTGCCTCGGCTCAAGCCTTTGATCCGAATAATCGGCAATTCCCCGCCCAAGCTCTTCCCTTGGGCCCATTGCATCAGCTGTGCGCCGGCGAGGTCTCCTCCCACCGGTTCAGATCCTGCCAGACCATGCGCAAGGCATTGCCTTGCCCAATGAACTGTTCCTCCATCGGCTCACACCCCCAGATCCTGTCCGTGCGAAAATGGCGAAAGCCCCCGCGCAGCTCACACCATGCTGCCAGCATGGTGCACTCCAGATGGTAAATCACGGCAACCGGACGAACGATGCGCTGGCTTTCCTGCTCTTGCCCATTGCGATAGGTCAGGCGCAGCTTGCGTTCGTCTCGCACCGCGTCACGCAAGGCAGCGATCGACACACAGCCCCGCGCCGGGTCGTCCGGTGGTGCCCCCCAGGGCGCAACCTGCAACCAACTGCTATCCTCGTGCAGGGCTTCGATCTTGCGACAGATCCGGCTGGCGGCCTCTTGCAGGGCGCTGTCCCCCGTGCGCGCCAGCATCGACAACCCCACATGCAGGGCTTCGACCTCTTCGGCATCAAAATTCAACGGCGGCAGATCATAGCCACGCCGCATCATGTACCCAATCCCGGCCTCGCCTTCGACCGGGGTTCGCATGGCCTGAAGCGCCGAGATATCGCGGTAAATCGTGCGCGTCGAAACCTCCAGCCCTTCGGCCAGAGCATCCGCCGTCACCGGGCCGGGTGCCCCGCGCAGGATCTGGATGATTTCAAACAATCGGCTGGAACGGCGCATCTGATCCTCTGGTGCTGATTTCCTGCTGACACACTAGCACAGGCTCCTGACAACACCCTGTCAGGGGCGACCTGCGAGTGTCCTTTTATCAGAAAGGATCAAACCATGAGCTATTTCAACACCAAGACAATGATGAAACTGCAACTGGGCTGCTGGCAGGACGACCGCCCGCTGAAAGCCTATGAACGCGAACGCGAATTGCTCCGTCAGGTACACCAACCAAAGAGCAAACCGATGACTGTTGCACCAGCCGGGTGGCGGTTGTTCGGATGGCTGCGACGGCGGATGGCCTGACACCGCATGGGCTCAGGCCGCATCGGACCGACCATCGGCCTGCGCCGCCTCATAGGCCAGCATCGCCCGTTTCACCGGCAGCCCCCAATGATAGCCGCCCAAGGCACCGGATTTGCGCAGCGCCCGGTGACAGGGAATCAGGAAGCTGACCGGATTGCGCCCCACCGCAGTCCCAACCGCGCGCACCGCCTTGGGCGCTCCGACGGATTTGGCGATTTCGGAATAGGTGGTGACCTGCCCCGACGGGATCCGCAACAACGCTTCCCACACTTTGATCTGCATCGGTGCCCCGATCATGAACAGCGCCGTTTCGCCACGCCCTGTGAACACCGCCTCGACCAGTGGGCGCAATTGATCTGGGGCCTGGACATACGTCGCCTTGGGCCATCGGGCAATCATATCGCCCCAGGTCGCTTCAGCCCCGGTCTCTTCGGCAAAGGCCAGACCACAGATGCCCTTGGTCGTGCCCATGGCCAGCGCCTGACCAAAGGGGCTGTCAAACCATCCCCAGTTGATCACCAACCCGTCGCCCTTGCGGGCAAAGTCACCGGGGCTCATGGCTTCCCACCGCACAAACAGATCATGCAACCGCCCACTACCGGACAGCCCGACCGAATGCGCCGTGTCCAATGTTGAAAAGTGATCACGCAACAGGGTTTTGGCATGGCCCAGGCGTAGATATTGCTGATAGCGTTTGGGCGACACCCCGACCCAGGCGGAAAACAAACGCTGGAAATGGGCCGGGCTCATCCCCATCTGATCTGCCAATTCTTCCAGAGGCAAATCCTCTTCGCCCTGATCGATCAGGTCAATCGCACGTCGCATGACGCCGTAATGATAGCTGTTTTCGCTGGTCTCGACAGTCATGGACGACCCTCTCAAATTCGGATGTCTCTACTTTACGCCCGGCCTCCCGGTGCAATCGACCCGAAACTTGCGACTTTTTCCTGCACCTTGGGTCAACCGGTTTTTACCCGTTGCGGGAACCTGCGCGGCACGGCATTAAAGCAGCCATGGCAAAGCAACTCGATTATCATACCTTGCGCGAGATTTTCACGCGGTTTCAGGCAGCAGAGCCAGAGCCCAAAGGGGAACTGGATCACGTCAATGTCTATACGCTGGTGGTGGCGGTCGCCCTGTCGGCACAGGCCACCGACGCAGGCGTCAACAAGGCGACAAAGGATCTGTTCCAAATCGCTGACACGCCGCAGAAGATGCTGGATCTGGGCGAAGAGGGATTAATCGAACACATCAAAACCATTGGCCTGTTCCGCCAAAAAGCCAAGAATGTGATCAAGCTGAGCCGCATTCTGGTCGAAGAACACGGCGGTGTCGTCCCCAATTCCCGCGCGGCGCTGCAGGCGCTGCCCGGCGTCGGGCGCAAGACTGCCAATGTGGTGCTGAACATGTGGTGGCATCATCCCGCACAGGCGGTGGACACCCATATCTTTCGCGTGGGCAACCGGTCCGGGATTTGTCCGGGCAAGGATGTAGACGCGGTCGAACGCGCCATCGAAGATCATATTCCGGTCGATTTCCAGCATCACGCCCATCATTGGCTGATCCTGCACGGCCGGTACCATTGCAAAGCGCGCAAACCCCAATGTGGCACCTGCCTGATCCGGGACCTGTGCAAATTCGAGGACAAGAACCTATGAAAACCTACCAGCTTGCCGGCATCGGAAATGCCGTTGTTGACGTCATCAGCCACGGCGATGACAGCTTTCTGGAACTGATGGGCATTGAAAAAGGCATCATGCAGCTGATTGACCAGGAGCGCGGCGAGCTGTTGTATGCGGCGATGAACGAACGCATCCAGACCCCGGGCGGGTCCGTGGCCAATACAATCGCTGGTGCCGGAGCGCTGGGACTGGATACGGCCTTCATCGGACGTGTGCACGATGATGCGCTGGGGCGTTTTTATGCGGATGCCATGAACGAGGATGGCGTGGATTTCGTCAACCCGCCTGTTGCGGGTGGAGAATTGCCGACCTCGCGGTCAATGATCTTTGTGTCGCCCGATGGCGAGCGGTCCATGAACACCTATCTGGGGATTTCCACCGGACTGACCTCGGCGGATGTGCCCGAGGATGTGGCGGGCAAGACCCAGATCATGTTTCTGGAAGGGTATCTGTTTGATCACGACGCAGGCAAAACCGCCTTTCGCAAGGCGGCGCGGGCCTGCAAGGTTGGAGGCGGCCGCCCTGGAATTTCGATCTCGGATCCTTTCTGCGTCGAGCGTCACCGCGCGGATTTCCTGTCTCTGATTGAAAACGAACTGGATTTTGTGATCGGTAACGAGGCCGAAATCAAATCCCTGTGGGAAACCGACGATCTGGATGACGCGCTGCACAAGACAGTCGCCATCTGTCCGCTGGTGGTCTGCACCCGATCCGGTGATGGGGTGACGGTGATGGGTGAAGGCACCCGTATCGACGTGGCCGTCGAAAAAATCGTGCCGGTGGATGCCACAGGCGCGGGCGACCAATTCGCCGCCGGGTTCCTGTTTGGGCTGGCCAGTGGCCGGGATCTTGAAACCTGTGCCAAAATCGGCGGTGTCTGTGCGGCTGAGGTCATCCGACATGTTGGCCCGCGCCCGGAGGTCAGCGTCATGGACCTGTTGCGCGACGCCGGATTGGCCTGAGCAAGAACGGCGTTCTCCCGCCCGTCGTCAAGGCCCCTGAACGGGGCCTTTCCTCCCGTTGGGCGTGGCAGCGCATCCGCGCTGCCTGCTTGGCTTTGGTTGAGCTTTTCCGAGGGTTGGGGCGCTGGTTTGAACGCTCCGAGCCTCCGGCGGGGATATTTCTGGCCAGATGAAGGCCGGATCCTGATCCTGCCCCACGGCGCGCCGACCTGGAACGGGTCAGTTTCCCGCGCGCGGGGCGCAACGACCGCCCTGATGGCATTGCAGCACCTGTTTCGCTGCCTCGCCCTTGCCTGCGTCAAAGGCAAAACCACCGCATGGGTTGACCTGAAGCACATAGCCGCCGGGGCGTTGTTCGAGGAACATGACATATCGCGCCCCGTCCGTTGCCCCTGCACACCAGGGGCCATAACACAGCACTTCGAGGGTAATGTCTGAGGCAAACGGGGTCAGATAGCCAGCACGGCTGAGCGACTGCCCTTGGATACGGGCCGGAATGCGGCTTTGTTCCGGCGTGTGCTGCTGGTTCTCCCAGTCCGTTGTGGGCAGCAGGCTGTCATCAAAGGTCAGTTGCCCATCCACCACCACGAAATTGGATTTGGAGGCTGCGGCTTCGAGGTAAGCATCGGTTGCCCCCCAAGGCAGGCAGCTGAGCGCCACGGCCGGGCCGGCCAAAACCACACCAATCAATGCAGAAGACAACCGGCAGATCATGACAGGTGATCCTGAAAGGCCGCCAGAACCTGTTCATAGACCGCGCGTTTAAAGGGAACGATTTCGGCGACCAGACGATTGGGGTGTTGCCATTTCCATGTGGTGAATTCCGGGTGTTCGGTGGCGATATTCACCTGATCATCCGTGCCGGTAAAGCGCATCAGGAACCATTTCTGCTCTTGCCCGCGAAATTGCCCGCCCCAGATCACTGGAACAATGTCATGGGGCAGATCATAGGGCAGCCAACCATCGGTTTCGGCGACAATTTCAACCAGATCGGCGCGCACTCCGGTTTCTTCCCACAACTCGCGCAGCGCTGCATCCTTGGGGGCTTCGCCCGGATCCACGCCGCCCTGAGGCATCTGCCAGGCCTCTGCATGGCGGTCATTGCGTTGTCCCACAAAAATCCCCCCTCCTGGGTTCATCAGCATCACACCGACACAGGGGCGATAGGGCAGGTTGGTGATCTCTTCGGGGGTCATCGCGGGCTCCTGGTATGGTTGTCTGTCCTGTGTAACGCTGCCCCGGCGTCGCGCAAGGGGGTGACGCTGCGTATGAGATGACAAGCCGCCGCAGCGCGGCAATTCTAATGGGCAAATCAGGGAGAGTAATATGACTGCGTACCCAAACATGCTGGCCCCGCTGGATCTGGGATTCACCACATTAAAAAACAGGGTTCTCATGGGGTCGATGCACACCGGTCTCGAAGAAACACGGGACTGGAACCGGGTCGCAGAATTTTATGCCGAACGGGCCCGCGGCGACGTCGGGCTGATGGTCACCGGCGGCATTGGACCCAACCTGGAAGGATCGGTGCTTCCTGGCGCGTCGATGATGACCAATGACGACGATGTGGCCAACCATGCGATCGTCACCGACCGGGTACATGCGGCAGGCGGCAAGATCGCCATGCAAATTCTGCACGCAGGACGCTATGCCTATGGGCCAAAATGCGTCGCTCCCAGCCCGGTGAAGTCTCCGATTTCCCCGTTTCCGCCAGCAGAGTTGGACGAAGACGGAATCGAGAAACAGATCAGCGACATCGTCAATGCCGCGCAGCTGGCCCAAAAGGCTGGCTATGACGGGGTCGAAATCATGGGGTCCGAAGGGTATTTCCTGAACCAGTTTCTGGTGACCCATACAAACAAACGCACCGACCGTTGGGGCGGCTCCTACGAGAACCGGATGCGCCTGCCCATCGACGTGGTGCGACGCACCCGCGCGGCCGTGGGCAGCGATTTCATCATCATCTACCGCCTGTCGATGATTGACCTTGTGCCCAATGGCTCCACCCATGACGAGGTCGTTCAACTGGCGGTCGAAATCGAAAAGGCCGGTGCCACCATTCTGAACACCGGCATTGGCTGGCACGAGGCCCGCATTCCCACCATCGCCACGTCGGTACCGCGCGCGGCATTCGCCTGGGTCACCAAGAAGCTGATGGGCAAAGTGTCGATTCCGATCATCACATCCAACCGGATCAACACGCCCGAGGTGGCTGAACAGGTGCTGGCCGATGGCTGTGCCGATATGGTGTCAATGGCCCGGCCCATGTTGGCCGACGCGCATTTCGTGAGAAAGGCGATGGAGGGCCGCGGGGATCGCATCGCCCCCTGCATCGCTTGCAACCAGGCCTGTCTGGACCACACATTCAGCGGCAAGTTGACCACCTGTTTGGTGAACCCGCTGGCCTGCAACGAGACCGAATTGGTGATTGACCCGGCGGACGCGCGTAAATCGGTGGCCATTGTTGGTGCCGGACCGGCCGGGTTGGCTACGGCGCTCACGGCGGCGGATCGGGGTCATTCAGTCACATTGTTTGATCGGGCGGACGAGATTGGCGGCCAGCTGAACATGGCCAAACAGGTGCCCGGCAAGGAAGAATTCTGGGGGTTGGTCGATTGGTACCGTACCATGGTCGCGGATGCCGGCGTGGACGTGCGACTGGGAGCCGAAGTTGGCCCGGATGACCTGACCGGGTTTGACGAGGTGGTGATTGCCACCGGCGTCACCCCCCGCGATCCGCAGATCCCAGGGCAAGACCGCGACAATGTCCTGAATTATATCGATGTGCTGCGTCACAAGGCACCAGTGGGCAAACATGTGGCAGTGATCGGCGCTGGTGGGATCGGGTTCGATGTTTCCGAATTTCTGCTGCACGAAGGCACCAGCCTGACCGAAGACCTGCCTGCCTGGATGAAGGAGTGGGGCGTGACTGATCCCTCCGAACACCGATCTGGTCTGGCTCCCGAAGGACCGCAACCCCACGCGCCCGCCCGCGCGGTCACATTGTTGCAACGAAAGACAAAGGCCCATGGCAAAGGGCTGGGCAAGACCACCGGGTGGATCCACCGGGCCGCGTTGAAGATGAAGGACGTAAATTTTGTCGGCGGGGTGAACTATGAACGCATTGACGATGATGGTCTGCATGTCTCGTTTGGAGAGGCGCGCGAAAACCCGACCGTGATCTCGGCGGACACGATTGTCCTGTGTTCGGGGCAGGTTTCGGAGCGATCACTGGCGGACGCGTTGGCGGATCGGGGCGTGACCCCACATGTCATCGGTGGCGCAGATGTCGCCGCCGAACTGGATGCCAAACGCGCGATCAATCAAGGCACGCGGCTGGCCGCTTCGTTCTGATCAAACCGATGGTGCCCGTGCAAAACGGGCACCAGGGGATCAATCCACCGTGATGGTGATCTGTTCGGAATAGATCGGATTGACGTGCGGGACATGGAACATATCCCCCACCAGCAATTGCAAGGTATGTGTCCCCTTGCTCAGATCTAATGTGACTTCGGTCTGCCCACCCCCAAAATGCTTGTGGTGATCATCGCCAGGGATCCCATCGTCGAATGTGTCCAAAGTGTCGGCCCCATAGGCTGTGGTATCAATCAACAAATGGTGGTGTCCGGTATTGTCCCGCTCGGTTCCGGCCGGGGCCACCCCCAACTCTCTCAGGCCAAATTGCACTGTGACCGGCGATGAAACAGTATCGCCATCCTTGAGTGTAACAAAATAGACGGCAGCCCCATCAGGTGCGGCGGTGTCCCGAGCCAGCGCTGGCACTGCGGTCGACAACATGACCAGGGTGGCAACAATCGTGGATCTGATCTTCATGAGCTTCGTGTCCCTCTGTACGCGTTACTAAAAGAGGTTCAGAATGCAGGAAGACCGGGGCAAACCCCACCCCAAACAACGGCGTCCTCACCGGGAAGTGAAGCCGTGATAGCCCCAATGTATCACGCCACGCTTGTTTCCAAGTCGCAAACGATCCTCGACAAAACCTTTGTATTATCCAACCTGTGCCCCCTTCTTGCCCAGATTTGAGGTCAAACAAGACTCAGATCAGAAGAAATCGAGGACGTGCAGATGGACCGACTGACTGAAATGGAAGCCTTTGCCAATGTGGTGGACCAAGGTGGATTCACCGACGCGGCAAAAAAGATGGGGATTTCCAAATCCGCAGTCTCCAAACATGTGTCGTCACTCGAAGCTCGACTGGGTGCCCGCCTGCTGAACCGAACCACCCGCCGGGTAAGCCCGACTGAAATCGGTCTGGCCTATTATGACCGGGCGCGTCGGGTGTTGAACGACGCCGGAGAAGCAGATGCCCTGGTCACGTCGATGCAATCCGCACCTTCGGGATTGTTGCGGATTTCGGTCGCCACCGACTTTGGTGTCAATCATCTGTCCCCGGTGCTGTCCGAATTCCTGTCAGACTTCCCCGATATTACCGTCAACATGGTATTGAACAATCGCTACGTCGAACTGATTTCCGAAGGGTTCGATATGGCTGTGCGGATCGGTGAGCTGGAAGACAGCTCGTTGAGAGCGCGCAAGCTGACAGAAACCAACAAACGGATGATCGCCAGCCCGGCCTATTTCGAAAAATACGGACGTCCACAAAAGATCGACGACCTGAATGAACACAAGCTTCTGCATTATTCGAACCAGTCCAGCGGCAACGTCTGGAAACTGACCGCCCCATCGGGTGAGAAACGCCAGGTTCGAACGGCCGGATGGCTTAGCGTCAACGATGGTCAATCGCTTCTCAACGCGGCGATTTCCGGCCTCGGGATCGCGTATCTTCCCAGCTATCTCTACGCCGACGCGCTGGAACAAGGGCTGGTTGAAGACGCAATGCCGTCTTTGCCGCTGGAGACCCAAGGGATCTATGCCGTGTACCCGCCGGGCCGGTTTACCCAGCCAAAGGTTCGCGCCTTTATCGATTTTCTCATACACGCTTTTGCCGAAAAGGGTCCGACCGATTGGTAAGGTCGCTCCCATCTGTTTCCCTTGGCAAACACCTGCCCCCGAATACATGTTCGGGGGTTTTTTCTTGCCCGGCATTCACCAAGCCAAGGTCGTTCCAACGGCCTTATTGCTCCAACAGAACCGCTTCGACACGGCGATTTGTCTTCTGCCCATCCGGAATCAGATTCGACGCCACCGGAGCCAGATAACCGACCCCTTCAGCTTCAAGCCGACCGTCATCAATCGCATATTGACGAACCAACCTGTCCTTGACCGCCGCTGCCCGCTTGCGGGACAAGACGATATTGTCCTGCAGGCTGCCGACATTGTCCGTATGTCCAACCAGATACAGACGGTACTGTTCATTCTCCTTCAGGAACGCAGCCAACAGCGACAGCGACGTCGGATTGCCGTCTGCCAATTGCGTCGCCCCGGTCCCAAAATCCAGATCGTCCAGCACCACATGCCCGTCCGCCAACAACCGCGCGACCAGATCACCGATCTGCGCCTCAGGTTGCGGCATGATGTCTTGGGCGGATGGACCAGATTGGGCTTCGGTCTGAGTACCAACAGCGGGCTTTGCCACACTGTCCCGGTGGCGGGGGCCGACTTCTATGATCTGAACATAGTTCGACGACCCTGCCCGACTGACCAGGATGGTAACAGTCTCCTCGTCACCCCGCGCTGCGGACACAAATCGATAATCGCCGATATCGACGATCATGTCCGGCGCTGGGATCACTTCGATTCCAAAACGGAAATCAAATCCGCCACAGGCCCGGTCCGCGCAGTCAAGAACAATGCGATACCCATCGGCCTGCAGCTGACGGCGCAACGGATCCAACAATTGCAACGTCGTGCTGGCCGCGCCATCCACCCGCCAACTGCGACGTTCAACGCGACCTTCCAAAGTCCGGCTTGGCACCTGCCCGGATGCAAAGACACCAATCGGCAACGCGTAACTGTCAAAAACGCTGATCCGTTCGCTGACATCCTGTGCATTGTCCGGCAACATCCAGTCTGCCGCCAGAACAGGTCCGGCCAACATCACCGAACAGGCTATTCCCAGCGCGCCCCTCACCGGTGTTGGGCGTGATATTCGTCGTTGGGGACCATGGCTGTCGCGCTCGCCACCCGGTTCGACATGTTGTAGAAACCAGCCACATTCGCAATGTCCCAGATATCACGATCGCTGAACCCCACGTCGCGCAAACCCTGGCGATGGTGTTCTTCGATCTCGGCGCTGGCAACGGTCATTTTGGCGGCAAAATCCAACATCGCACGCTGGCGCGCATCCAGAGGTGCAACGCGGTAATTCATCACCAGCATTTCGCCCAGCTTGGGATCGCCTGACAATTGCCGCACAGCCGCCCCATGCGCCACAAGGCAATAAAAGCATTTGTTGATGGACGACACCACCACGGCGATCATCTCGCGCTCCAGCTTGCTCAACCCGCTGGGTGCCAGCATCAGGTCGTTGTACATCCCGGTAAAGGCGTTCAGCTTGGCAATATCAAACGCGTTCGCCTTGAGCACATTGGGCACCATGCCCAGCTTTTCCACGCAGATATCAAAATACTTCTGTGTCTCTTCGGGCAGCGGATCCACCATAGGCAGGTCCAGGGCAGTCGGCCGGGTCTGATCAGTCATCTTGGTCACTTTCAATTGGATTTATGACGATAGTGATACTGTCCCACGCAGGTCATCCCCAGGGAAGTGTAAAGCCCATTGGCCCCATCGTTACGTTTCGTACAAATCACCGACAGTGTCTGTGCGCCATTGTCCACAGCCCAAATGGCCGCCTGACGCATCATCCAGGCCCCCATGCCCTGTCGGCGTTGATGCGGCAGGATTTCCAGAGCGTGCACCATCGCAATATCGCCATGAATGGCGCAAAACCCGGTCCCCGCCGGTTTGTCACGATGACGCCCCAGCAACGCGATCTTGGGGCCCTGGGCACGGTCCATGATTGCCTGACGTTCAGCGCCGATACCACCGCTGTTCCAGATTTCCCGACAGATCTGCAACGGCTCCCAGACCGCAAAGGTCGTGACCCGCGGAATCACGACATCGGTCAGCTGAGCGGCTGGGCAGGCCCAGATATTGACCGGATCAAGAACCGCATACCCCAGCGTCTCCAACTGTGTGTCAAACCCATCCTGACCGTCGCGGATCATGAACTTTGGGGATTGCCCCATGTCCCGCATGGCCTGTTCGGCCTCGGCAATCTCCTGGTCGCTCGCCTGTTCAGCCTCAAGCGTTGCCGCCGATACCCGTGAACCACCGCCCTGCCCTTCACGCAGGCGAAACGGGCCTGACATTGAAAACCCGGCTGCGGGCCATGTGGCATCTACCACTTCGTAATAACGCGGATCGGTGGTCACTGGTCGATCTCCTTGGCCAATTGGGTCATGGCGGCATCAATGCGGGTCCCATCCGTGCCGCGCACGACGATGTTCGCCCCATAGGCCCCGTCTTTCTGGAACGGGTAGCACCCAATGGAAAGGTCCGAAAACGTCGCGGCCAGCGCCGAAAGCGTTGCAGCAATATCCCCTTCGCCCCGCATCACGCGCAGCGTCTGGGACAGCACCGGTTGCCCCCCGGCCAATCCCGGCAACACACTGGCCACCATGGCCTGAAACACAGACGGCACTCCGGCCATGACATGCACATTGGCGATGGTGAACCCCGGAGCCGCCGAAACCGGGTTGTCGATCAGCGCTGCACCATCCGGAATACGCGCCATACGCAGGCGGGCTTCGTTCAGCTCGGTCCCCATGGTGTCGTAATGGGCCTGAAGGATCGCGCGCGCATCGTCACGCACGTCAAGACGCGCATCAAAAGCCTGGGCAATACAATCGGCGGTAATGTCGTCATGGGTCGGCCCGATACCGCCGCTGGTAAAGACATGATTGTATCCCTGCGACAAGGCCCGCGTCGCCGCAATGATCGCCGCTGCGTCATCGCTGACAATCCGGACTTCCTTTAACTCGATACCGTGTTTGGTCAATTCGCCAGCCAAAAAATGCATATTGGCATCCCGGGTGCGCCCCGACAGGATTTCGTCGCCAATAACCAACATGGCTGCGGTCGGGTTTGTCTCCGTCGGGTTTGTCATCATCGGGTTTGTCATCATCGCGTTTGTCATGGCAAAACTCCATTCAAATGCAGGTCTTGAACCCGCGTTTCAGCAGGTATAGGCCAGTGCACATGCGCTTTGAAACCCCTCTTGTCCCCGCCCGGCTGATCCGCCGCTATAAACGGTTTCTGGCCGATTGCACGCTGGAAGACGGGCGAGAGATCACCGCCCATTGTGCCAATCCCGGATCCATGATGGGGCTGGCCGCGCCGCACACCAAAGTATGGCTGGAACCCAATGACGACCCCAAGAAGAAGCTGAAATTCGGCTGGCGGCTGGTGGATCACGAAAACGGTCATTTTACCGGGGTCGATACATCCGTGCCCAACCGGGCACTCAAAGCTGCGTTGGAGGCGCGCCAAATTCCGACATTGGCCGCCTATTCCCATGTGCGGGCCGAGGTCAAATACGGAGAGAACAGCCGGATCGACTTTCTGCTGAGCGCTGATGGCCTGCCTGATTGTTATGTCGAAGTCAAAAGCGTCACCCTGTCGCGACAACCCGGTCTGGCCGAATTTCCCGACAGCGTCACCGCGCGCGGCACCAAACACCTGGGCGAATTGGCGGCCATGGTGGACCAGGGCCACAGGGCCATGATGCTGTATCTGGTGCAGCGCACGGACTGCGAGCGCTTTGCTCTGGCTGCAGATATCGACCCGGCCTATGCGCAGGCGTTTGACACCGCGGCCTCCCACGGCGTCGAACGTTTGATCCACACCACCCGCATAACCCCCGAGGGTGTCGAGGTCGGTCCGGAACTGCCTGCGGCCTGACTTCGCGCAGGCATCACCCCCTCTGGCCCTTTTGATCAAGACGTCTTACATATGGCCCGAAACACAACGCGAGCTTGACCCCCCGTGATCTTGACCCCAGTGATGGAGCGCATCTTGAAAAAAGCAGACCGTGGCCGCATGACCAAGGACGGCATCCGTATTTACGAGCAGGCCGATTTTGAAGGCATGCATGTGGCGGGTGCCCTGGCGGCACAAATCCTGGATGACATTGCGCCACATGTGTTTGTCGGACAGACCACGGGTGAAATCGACCGGATCATCACCCAGATGGTCGACGATGCCGGTGCGACATCTGCCACCATCGGCTATAAAGGCTATCAACACGGCAGCTGCATTTCGCTCAACCATGTGGTTTGCCACGGCATTCCCGGCGATAAAAAGCTGAAGGATGGAGACATTCTGAACATCGACGTCACCGTGATTGTCGATGGCTGGTTCGGCGATACCAGCCGCATGTATGTGGCGGGAAAACTGCCGCGCAAAGCCGAACGGCTGATTCAGATCACCCATGATGCGCTGATGAAGGGCATCGAGGTGGTCAAGCCGGGCAACACCTTTGGCGACATTGGCCATGCGATCCAGGCCTATGTCGAATCGCATCGCATGAGCGTTGTCCGCGATTTCTGCGGCCACGGACTGGGACGGGTGTTCCATGCGCCTCCCAATGTTCTACATTATGGCCGTCCGGGCACCGGTCCGGTTCTGGAAGAAGGCATGTTCTTTACCATCGAACCGATGGTGAACCTGGGCCGTCCGGAAACCAAGGTCCTGGCCGACGACTGGACCGCCGTCACCCGCGACAAGTCTCTGTCAGCGCAGTTTGAACATTCGGTTGGCGTCACAAGCGATGGTGTGGAGATCTTTACCCTGTCTCCAGGCGGGCGATTTCATCCGACATATGGGTGAAATCGGATTGAGATCGCCGGGGGCGCTGCCCCCGGACCCCCGAGGTATTTTTGACCAGAAAGAAGCAGGAGACGTGGCGTTAAAGTCCGATGAGGCGCGCAACGTCTGACATGTCCCGGATCACTTCGGCCCCTTGGTCGCTGAGTGTTTCGGCCGGCGTGATCGCAGCATAGCCGAGGCACCGCATCCCCGCGCGTGCCGCGGCCAGAGCGCCGGTCGGGCTGTCTTCGATCACCAGGCAGTCCCGCGCCTGAACATTGAAATGACTGGCCGCCGCAAGAAACAGGCCTGGGTCCGGCTTGGACATGCCCAGCGCATGAGCCGAGAACATAGCGTGATGGAACCGCTGCCACAGACCATTCTGTCCCAGGGTGATCTGCATCTTGTGCTCGCTGCCATTGGACGCCACGCATGTCGGTATACCGGCCCGGTCCAAGGTCTGAAGCAACTCTGGAATACCGGGGATCAGATCGACGCCGTTTTCCAGTGCCGCATAAGTTTCCTGATAGACTTCGTCGATCCAACCGTCGTGCAAGTCGGCACCAAGGTTTCTGGCCTTGTCCATCACCCCGGTCATTGTCGAGCCAACAAACAGGGACATGCTGCCAGCCAGATCAAGGTTCAGACCATACCGCGCCAAATTGTCAACAAGCGCCTGATTTGAAATGGTTTCGCTATCGACCAGCACCCCGTCACAGTCAAAGATCACCAGCGCAGGGGTCGGGGTGGTTTGTGGCATCGCGGGGGTGTCCTGAAGATGGGGTGATCGAAAAACCCAGCATGACATCAGCCCTGGTCAGACGCAAACCCCGGATCGGCGGCCTGCCGCGCGCCACGTTTCAATCCGAAATAGTGCGCCACATCAGCGTGATATGGGTATCGCCATATTTACGGCTGTCATGCGGTTCGAACCCTGGAGGGGCAACCATCGGTGCGTTTTCCTCCCATACCACCAACGCGTCATCGCCGATCCAGCCCCCTGTCATTGCCGCTTGCAGGGCTTTTTGCCCCATCCCTTTGCCATAGGGGGGATCAAGGAAGACCAGATCATAGGGCGCATCCGGATTCGGCCCCAGCCGGGTGGCATCCCTGCGGGCCAACTCTGTCTGATCACCAGCGCGACAGACGTCGATATTCTTGCGGATCAATCCGGTTGCAGCCCGCCCATCATCGACAAAAGTGACTGATTCTGCCCCCCGCGACAACGCTTCGAGTCCAAGCGCCCCGGTTCCGGCAAACAGATCCAGAACCCGGGCACCGGGAATGGCCCCCGTGTGCATCAGCACGTTGAACAGGCTTTCGCGGACCCGGTCGGTGGTGGGACGCAGATGTGCACCTGCATCCCCCTTGCCCACCGAGGCCAACGCGCGGCCGCGGAACTGACCGGCAATGATCCTCACGCGCGCAGGAGCGGCTTTAGGTCAGCCGAAGGGTCTGCGACCACGGTCTTGTCTGCGGTTTTACCAGTGTCGATCAGACGTTTGGCCACCATATAGGCGCGCGGATCGTTCATCGCATCCACGGCGACCAGCTTGTCCCCGGTGTAATACCAGAACGAAACCGTCTGACCTTCGCCTTGACGGGTGATCACATTGTCATAGCCGGTGTTCAGCCCCGCGATCTGCAGTTTGACGTCATACTGATCCGACCAGAACCAGGGAGTTGCAACATAGTCCTTGTCAGCACCCAGCATGTTGGCGGCCACGATTTCAGCCTGGTCGATGGCGTTGGGCACGCTCTCCAGACGGATCCGACCGCCCTGATATGGGAAAGAAGCACAATCGCCAGCTGCCCAGATCGACGCATCCGAGGTCCGCCCCCGAGAATCCGTCTGAATGCCGTTTTCCAGCGTGACGCCAGCCAGTTCTGCCAGCTGTGTGGCCGGCATAATACCGACACCAGCAATGACAAAATCCACATCCAGCTCAGACCCGTCGCTCAGAACGGCACCCGTGACTTTGCCATCTGTGCCAACCAGATGGCCCAGCCCCACGCCTTCGCGGATGGTCACACCGCGGTCGCTGTGCAGCGCACGAAAGTAATCCGAGGTTTCAGGCGCGGCCACCCGCTGCAGAATGCGGTCAGCCATTTCCACCAACGTCACCTGCACGCCACGTTTGGCACACACGGCGGCCGCTTCCAGACCGATATAGCCGCCACCGACGATCAGCGCCCGGGCCCCTTCGGTCACGGCCGGGGCCATGGCATCGACATCCCCCAACCCGCGCACCACATGAACGCCGTTCAGATCGCCACCGATGGCTGCCGGCAGATGGCGCGGATCCGACCCGGTGGTCAGAGCCAGCTGATCATAGTTGATCACTTGGTCCCCGACGCTCACGGTTTTGGCAGCGGCGTCAATTGCGGTTACCGGCTGACCCAGCTTCAGAGTGATGTTGTTGTCGTCATAAAAGCTTTGCGGACGGAGATAGAGACGCTCGACCTCCATTTCGCCCAGCAGATACGCCTTGGACAACGGTGGTCGCTGATAGGGCAGCGCCTGTTCGGCACCAATCAGGGTAATGTCTCCGTCAAATCCGTCTTTGCGCAGCTTGGCGACCAAAGAAGATCCTGCCTGCCCGGCTCCGATCACGACGATGTGGCTCATGTCCTTCTTGCCTCCCAACAAAAATGTGGTCACGGTTTCGCCGGACCCTATATGCGGCTTGTACCAAAACGCAATTGTTAGAAGGACGACATGCGATGATTTCTGTGGGAAACTCCCTTCCGGATGCCGAATTGACCGTAATGGGCAGCTCAGGCCCCGAGACGGTGCGGATTTCGGAAAAGACCAGCGGTAGAAAGGTGGCGATTTTCGCGGTCCCAGGTGCATTTACCCCCACCTGTCATTCGGCACATGTACCCAGTTTCATCAGAACCAAGGATCAATTTACCGCAAAGGGTGTGGACGAGATCATCTGTGTGTCGGTCAATGACCCCTTCGTCATGGCAACCTGGGGAGAGGTCACAGGCGCGACAGCCGCCGGAATCACCATGTTGGCGGACGCCGGCAGCAGTTTTACCGAAGCACTGGGTATGCGATTCGACGCACCGCCTGCCGGATTGATCGGGCGGTCTCAGCGGTTTGCGATGCTGGTCGAGGACGGTGTCGTGACGGTGCTGAACATGGAGAAAGGCCCCGGTGTATGTGACCTGACCGCCGGAGAAGGCCTGTTGGACGCGATGTAACCGGGACCGGGGTACTCCCGCCCGTTTTCGATGACCCTGACGGGACACCGAAACCCGTTGGGCCGGGCCGCGCGCGGGGTTCCCCCACGCGCGGGACGCCCTGGTTCGCGGTCAAGGCACACGATCCTATCGCAGGCTGTCCATCTTGCGGGCCAGCTTGGCGTCCAGGGCGCTCAGCCCGTTTACGTCATGGGTGGTCAAAACCACATCGACCCGATTGTAGACATTGCTCCATTCTGGGTGGTGGTCCCATTTCTCGGCCCAGATCGCCACTTTGGTCATCCAGGCGAATGCATCTACAAAACTCTTGAACTTGAACTGTTTCCAGAGCGCGTCCCGCCCATCAACCATGGCCCAGCCACTGTCAAAAAGTGGACCCAACAGGGGGCCACGGGTTTCTTCGCTTAGCCGTTCGGTCATTCCTGTTCCTCCACTTGCGCTTTTCTGAACGGACCATAGTCGGTCAGGATTTCGATCTCTTCGCTGACCGCGGCGGATTCCGCACGCAGGTATTCAGCGATGGCATCGGCAAATCCGGCGTCCCCGACCCAGTGCAGGCTGTGTGTCTGGGTCGGCAGGTACCCGCGCGCCAGCTTGTGTTCACCTTGCGCACCCGCCTCAACACGGCCCAACCCCAATCGGATCGCCAAATCTATGGCCTGATAATAGCACAATTCAAAGTGCAGGAAGGGATGATGTTCAATGCACCCCCAATATCGGCCAAACAGCGTCTCGCGTCCGATGAAATTCAACGCCCCCGCCACGTATTCTCCGTTGCGGCGCGCCAGTACCAGCGCCATATCGTCCGCCATCGTCTCCTGAGCCAGATCAAAGAAATCCCGACTCAGATAGGGCGAGCCCCATTTGCGTGCGCCCGTGTCCTGATAGAACACCCAGAAAGCATCCCAATGTTCAGGGCGCAGATCAGCCCCGCTCAGCACCTGGATTTCACCACCAAACCCCTGTGCCTGGGCCCGTTCCTTGCGGATGTTCTTGCGTTTGCGCGACGACAGGCTGGCCAGGAAATCGTCAAAGTGATCATAGCCGTCGTTTAGCCAGTGAAACTGTTGGCTGATCCGATCCATCAACCCCATCTGCTGGCCGATCTCGGCCTCCTTGGGAGTGCAAAACGTGATGTGCAGCGAGGAGATACGGTTATCAGCAGCCAGTTGGACCGCACCCTGAACCAGAGCCGACTGGCCAATACCTTCGTACCCCGGACGCACCAGGAACCGCCGCCCTGTCGCCGGGGTAAAGGGCACGGCAATTTGCAGCTTGGGATAATATCGCCCCCCGGCCCGCTCATAGGCATGGGCCCAGGAATGATCAAAAATATATTCCCCCTGGCTGTGGCTTTTGGCGTACATGGGCGCGCAGGCGATCAGCATCCCGTCCAGATAGGCCGTCAGGTATTGTGGTTGCCAACCGGTGCCACGTCCCACGGATCCGCTGTTTTCCAACGCGCTCAGAAAACGATGGGTTGTGAACGGATCAAACGGACGCCCGCCATCGACGGTTTCGGGACAGGCGCAGGCATCCCATTCATCGGCCGGGATCTGATCCAGCGATCCCAGTATCTGAATTTCGATCTGCGCCTGATCCATGTCCGCCCCTATGTGTTCCAAGAGTATCTGGGACCAATGCGGTCGGGATCAAGGGTGCTGTTGGGGCACATAGCCCTCAAATGTGATATTGTCGGCCCGTTGGCGCGCTGTGGCTTCGGCCGCAGAGGATTTGACTGTCCAGCACAGAATCGGCACACCGGCCCCGCGCAAGGTTTGAACCCGTTCGCGGTCCAGATCCTCGACCTCGTGACTGATAAAACAGGCCCCGACCCGGTCGAAATCCGGGATCTGACGCAGATGATCACAGACCTCGGGTGACAGCGGCCAATCGCCGGGGATATAGGCGCTGGTGACGATGCCGCGTGGCACATCCGGCAGCAGTTCGGCCATACATGCGACGCTGTGCGGGTTGAATGACATGACGGCCACATCCCCGTCATAGCCGCGCAGCGCGGCGGCTGTAGCGGCCTCCAGCGGGCCCACATCGGACCCCATGGCCCCATCCTGATCCTTAAGCTCGACCAGCAGGGGTACCTGACCAGAAACCAGCTCCAGCACTTCGTCAAAGCTGGGAATGCCTTCGCCGTCACCGCCAGAAAGGGCAATGCGCGCGGCCTGTTCAGCCGTATGTTGGCGGATCACCCCATCAGCACCTGTCAGACGCCCCAGACCATAGTCATGAAAGACCATGGCCTGGTTGTCTGCAGTCAGCTGCAAATCAATCTCGATTCCATAGCCAGCCGCGATCGCCGCGCGGATGGCCGCGCGACTGTTTTCAGGTCGCCCCTGCGCCACATCATGAAAGGCGCGATGCGCGATCGGAGCCGCCAGAAAAGACGCAGGGAGAACCTGGGTCATTTGACCTGGAACACACCGTCGATTTCAACAGCCACGCCCAACGGCAGTGACGGAGAACTGACCGCCGACCGCGCGTGACGGCCCGCGTCCCCAAGAGCTTCGACCAGAAAATCGGACGCCCCGTTGATCACCATTGGCTGTTGGGTGAAATCGGCCGTCGAGTTGACGAAACCACCCAGCTTGACCACCTTGACCAGCCGATCCAGATCGCCATCACAGGCGGCCTTGACCTGGGCCAGCAACGCAATGGCACAGCGCTTGGCCGCGGCGGCACCTGTCTGGACGTCCATGTCAGCGCCCAACGTGCCGGTGATCAATCCGTTTTCGTCCGCGGAAATCTGACCAGAGACATAGACGGTATCCCCAACCTTGACCCACGGTACATAATTGGCCGCAGGTGCGGGCGCATCGGGCAATGTGACACCCAGTTCCTTCAGTTTCGCTTCAAAGCCCATAAGAGATCCTCCATCTCGCGTTTCGGCGCGGACGCTAACCGGGACATCACCCCGCGAAAAGCAAAAAATCAGCTCTCGCGGAATGCCTTGGTGAAATAATCCGCGAGCGGTTTGACCAGATAAGTGATCGGGGACCGGTCATCCGTGCGGATAAAGCTTTCAACCGGCATGCCCGGAATGAGCGTTGTTCCCTCGGGCAGGCGATTGACCTCGCCTTCGTTCAACACGATCTCAGCGCGATAAAACGACACCTGACTGGCCTGATCTTCGAACGCATCGGCCGAAACCTGTGTCACGGTACCGAACAACTCGGGTGTCTCGCGCTGGTCCAGCGCCGAAAACCGCAGGCTGACCGTCTGCCCGACAAAGATCTTGTCGATATGGATCGGATCCACGCGTGACGCGATCACCAGCGGGCGATCCTGAGGCACGAGAAACAGAACCGGATCAGCGGGACGGATCACAGAGCGCGGCGTATGCACCTGCAACCCATAAACGATCCCCGACACCGGGGCCGTGATGTCCAGACGATCCAATCGCTCTTGTAAGCTGCGACGCTGTTCTGCCAGTTCCAGCTCGCGGTATTGCAGATCGCGCAGGCGCGTGATCGCATCTTCGCGCTGGCGCGTGCCGAGTTTCAGAATCTCAATCTCGATCTCTGTTATCCGCCCTTCGGCCTGGGCCTCGGACGCGGTCAGCTCTCCCAATGACCCATCCAGATTGGCCGCTGTCCGTCGCAAATTCAGAACCGTGGCCGCCTGTGCCAGACCGCGATCCAGCAGCGATTGCTGGTTTTCCAGTTCTTCGTTGATCAACTCCAACTGCACCACAAGTGACGCCTGCTGGGCCTTGATCCCGATAATCTGATCGGTGATCTGGCCCCGTCTCTTGCCCAATTGTTCGATTTCACGCGCGGTGGAATCCGCCCGCGCCTGAAACAGACGTTCCTGTCCCGCCACCAGCTCTGCGACCATGCCGCGTTCGGCGGCAATCGCAAGCAGTTCAAGGTCAAAGGCGATAAAGTCATTCCCATCCCGCTCGGCTTCGAGCCGACCACGCCGGGCCATCAGTTCGAACAGCTGTCCTTCGACGATCAGCTTTTGCGATTGCAGCAAATTGGAATCCAACCGAATGAGCGGCTGCCCCAGTTCTACCGTGTCGCCTTCCTCGACCAGGATTTCGGCGACAACGCCGCCGTCCAGGTGTTGAACGATCTGGCGGTTTCGGTCCACTTCCAGCCGACCTGGCGCAATAATGGCCCCGGCAATCGTGGCCTGGACGGCCCAGAAACCGAACCCCCCGACCAGCGTGATCAGTGCCAGAACCCCGATAATAATCGGTCGCTTGGCGGACCATGCGCTTTGTTCGCTCATTGTACGCCTCCCATGGCAGCAGATTTCTTCAGTTCCTTGTGGTTGGCGACCATTTCACGCATGACCTGATCCTTGGGACCAAAGGCCGAACGCATGCCGCCCTCCAATACCAATAGGGTGTCACACTCCTGAATGGCCGCGGGTCTGTGGGCCATGATCAGCACCGATTTTCCCGCCTCCTTCAGGGCCCGGATCGCCGAGTTCAAAGCCTGCGACCCTTCGTTGTCGAGGTTCGAATTGGGTTCGTCCAGAATCACGATGACCGGGCTGTCGTACAACGCCCGCGCCAGGGCGATGCGCTGCATCTGTCCCCCGCTCAATCGTCCGCCACCGGCACTGACACGGGTGTCATACCCATCAGGCAGTTTGACGATCATGTCATGGGCCGCGGCCAGTTTGGCGGCGGCCACGACCTTTTGCGCGTCCGGTTGTTGGGCCAGGCGGGCAATATTCTGGGCAATTGTGCCCTCAAACAGCTGAACCCGCTGTGGCAGATACCCAATGTGCCGCCCCAGAACATCCGGTGCATATTGATCCAATGCGGCCCCATCCAGACGGACGCTTCCGCCTGCCGGTCGCCACACCCCGGTCAATGCCCGGGCCAATGTGGATTTTCCCGCCCCGGACGGGCCGATCACGCCAACAGCCTGACCGGGTTCGACCCGGAAACTGACGGTGCGCAGCTGGGCTCGGGTATCGCCGGGCGGCACCACGGTCAGCGACTGCACATCGAGTTTCGCCTTGGGTTTGGGCAGATCGGTTCGCGGATCTTCGGGTGGCATCTTGGACAGCAACTCTCCCAGCGAACTCCAACCTTTGGTCGCGCGCTGTACCATCGCCCACTGACCAATGGCCAACTCGATCGGGGCCAACGCCCGTCCCAACAGAATCGACCCTGCGATCATTGCACCAGGTGTGATTTCGTTCAGCAGCACCAGATAGGCACCCAACCCCAACATCGCAGATTGCAAAAGCATCCGCAGTGTTTTGGTCAATGACGTGAACGAGCCACCGACATCCGTCGCCGCCACAGTTTCCACCAACGACGCATCCCGCGCCAGCTTCCAGCGTTCAAAGGCCGCGCTGCGCATCCCCATGGCCTGGATCAGCTCCGCTTCTGTGCGAATTTCTTCGCTCATCAGGTTGGCATGGTGGGACGAAATATTTGCCTTGGTGGTGGGGCCACGCGACAGGGCCTGGTTCACAAAGGTGATCATGACCAGCAACACGCCGCCCGCGATCGCCAACATTCCCAACCAGGGGTGAAACAACGCAATTCCGGCCAAAAAGAACGGTGTCCACGGAATGTCGAACCCGGCCAGCAGAACCGGCGAGGAAATCAGGCGCTGAATCGATTCCAGATCGGCCAACCCGGTTTGGGCCGTTGGATCAGGTGCCTGGGACGATCGACGAATCATCGCATCAAAAACACGTTTGTCCAATGTGGCCTGAAACCGTGCGCCAACCCGCGCCATCACGCGCCCGCGTGTATAGTCCAGGACCCCCATGGTGCCATAAAGAAACACCACAAGCAGCGTCAACGCGACCAGAGTTTCCTCGGACCGGCTGCCCAGAACCCGATCATAGACTTGCAACATATATATAGGACCTGTGAGCATCAGCAGATTAGCAAAAAAGCTGAATACTCCCACGATCCAAAAAAGAGTGCGGCTTTGACGCCGTGCTGAACGTAATTCTTCCAGCCCTTTGTTTTGCAGATGCCCTGCCATTATTCTATTTCTTCCATCCTGCGTTTGAGCTAGTTCACCATAATATGGCTAGTAAACCGAGACTCGAATATCGCCTGTTTCCAAATTGCCACAACTTTATTAAGTCAGGGCCTCCGCACTGGGAAAAGCCCTCAATGCCTATAGATGTTGCCGATCTGCTGACAACACCTGAACAACTGGACTAATAGACCAATGAGTCTGACGCCGCGACCATTTTTGTTTATCTGCGCCACACTTCTGTGCGGTCTGTTGTCCGCCTGTGCAAAACCGACACCAGAGCAAAAAGCCTCGGGTGTGGTTTTTGATCCTTACGAAGAAACCAATCGGTCGCTGCACGAATTCAACCTTGGTGTGGACAAGGCGCTGTTTCGCCCCGCGTCCAAAGGATATGTGTCAATTGTCCCTGAACCTTTGGTCACGAGCTTCAGCTATTTTACTGAAAACCTGTCGATGCCCGGTCAGATGGTCAACGCGTTGCTGCAGGGGGATCTAAGAACTGCGGGCAGCGCCGTTTCCCGCTTTCTCATCAATACCACTGTGGGGTTTGCCGGGTTGGCAGATCCGGCCAGCGATTTTGAGATCCCCGAAGTAGACACCGATTTTGGCGAAACATTGCACGTCTGGGGGGCCGGAGAAGGCTTCTACCTGGAAATTCCCCTATATGGTCCTTCGACCTCGCGCGATGCGGTTGGGTTGGTTGTCGATCTCTTTACCAACCCGATGGGCTATGCCACGCATAATCCCGTCGACAACATCACGGTATACGCGGAAATCGTCCGACGGATGGGGGATCGCGGAAATTACTCGGATACGATCGACGCAATCCTGTATGAAAGCGCCGATAGCTATTCCCAGCTGCGCCTGCTCTATATGCAGAACCGCCGGTTTGAGCTGGGACAAACGGATGAAGCAAACGAGATCGACCCGTTCGAACTGGACACAGAGGGATTCTGAGACATGTACCGCCGCACTTTCCTGATGGGCCTTGGGGCCACCATTGCATCGGTTCCACAAAAACTGTGGGCTTTGAACGAAGCTGGTGCCCGCACGCTGATTGATACGCTGGTAAAAGACATCAACAAGGTGATCGCGTCAGGAAAATCCGAACCCGCCATGTATCGCGAGTTCGAGCGGATTTTCAAACGGTACAGCGACACGTCCTATATTTCGGCCTATGCCATGGGCGTCGATGCCCGCCGGGCCTCCAGCTCCCAGAAACGGGCGTTCTCCAAAGCATTCCAAGGGTATATCGCCCGAAAATATGGACGTCGGTTTCGCGAATTCATTGGCGGCCGCCTGGAGGTTACAGGCGTGAAGAAGGTCAAGAAGTGGTACGAAGTCAGCACCATTGCCTATCTCCAGGGTGAATCTCCCTTTGAAGTCACATTCCTGGTGTCGGACAGATCTGGCAAGAACCTGTTCTTTAACATGTTCATCGAAGGCGTGAACCTGCTGTTGACCGAACGCACCGAAGTCGGCGCGCTGCTGGACAAACGAAAAGGCAATATTGATCAGATGATTTCGGACCTGTCAAAAGCCGGATAATCTGCGGTTTTTGTGTTTTGAGGATTGCGGGAAGACGCTTTGGGTGTCTTCCCGTTTTTGTTTTCGGCAGCGCCGGTGATGTACCAAGCCCGTCAATACGGCCTTGGCACATGTGGTCTCACCAGGGTGGCTCAGTTGCCAAAGATATCTTTCAGGATCTGATCCACAACCCCGCCAATACCCCCATTCTGCCCGCCGCTGCGCGATGGGCTACGCTTTGGTGTAAACTTGGGTGGCAAAGGTTTGGGCGCTTTCAAGGGCAGTGGAACCGGGGTTAACCCCTCATGAACCCGTGTCATGACCTCATTCCAGATTTCGGCTGGAAGCCCACCGCCCGTGACACCGGTCAATGGCGTGTTGTCATCATATCCCATCCAGACGCCGGCCACATATTCCGCAGTGAACCCGATGAACCAGGCATCGCGCGCGGCCTGGGTTGTGCCTGTCTTGCCCGCGACCTGCCATCCCGGCAATTGGGCCCGGGCCCCGGTGCCTTCGGAAACGACTTTTTCCATCATCCACATCAGTTCCTGCGCGGCCTGTGTCTGGATCACGCGTTCGCCGATGCCGCCCTGAGATCCCATCAACGCCGTCTGATCCCCCTGCAACCGCAGTTCGATCAGACCATAGGGCGTCACCGAAGACCCGCCGTTCAGAATCCCGGCATAGGCACCGGTCATTTCGATCAGCGTGCTTTCTGATGCCCCCAGCGCCAAGGCCGGACCCAACGCCAAATCATTATCAATGCCAAATTCGCTGGCCACCCGCCGGACCTTGTCCCGCCCAACCGATTCCGACACTTTGATCGCCGGAATGTTCAGGGAATCCCGCAGTGCCTGCCACAACGGCACCTCACCCTGAAATTTTTTGGTATAGTTCTTTGGGCAGTATTCGCCGGACCCGGGGATGTTCATGCAATAGGGCGCATCCAGAACCAGATCATAAGGCGAATAGCCCAATTCCAATGCCGTCGCATAGACAAAGGGTTTAAACGACGACCCGGTCTGGCGTTTGGCCTGCGTTGCCCGATTGAACACGCCAGAGACCTGCGCCTTGCGCCCACCGACCATCGCCCGCACAGCTCCATCCGCGCTCATCACCACGATGGCGGCCTGCGCCTTGGATCCCTCGCGCACCTTTTCCTGAAAGATAAAGGCCAACGCCTCTTCGGCGGATTTTTGCAGCCGTTGGTCCAACGTGGTCCGAATGATCACGTCTTCGGTTGTGTTGGTGCCCAGAAAATCGGGCATGACATCCATCACCCAATCCGCAAAATACCCACCGGCCCGTGCCGAGGCCGCCTCGCTCAACTCTGCCGGATAATCCTGGGCCGCCTTGGCCTGGGCTGCGGTCAGATACTCCTGTTCTTCCATCAGATCGACGATCACATTGGCCCGGTTCTGCGCGCGGGTCAGGTTGTTGGTCGGGGCATAGCGCGTCGGCGCAACCAGCAGTCCGGCCAACATCGCCGCTTCGGACGGGTTCACCTCGGCGGCGGATTTGCCGAAATACCGCTGGCTGGCGGCTTCGAACCCACGGGCCCCAGCCCCCAGAAATGCCCGGTTCATATAAATGGTCAGGATTTCGTCCTTGGTGTATTTCACCTCCATCGCCATCGAGAAGATGGCTTCCTTGACCTTGCGCCACAGCGTGCCACGCCGACAGTCCGCCTCGTATTCCCGTTCGCTCATCCCGGATTTGGGATTGTAAGGTTCCCCCAGACACAACAGCTTGGCCGTTTGCTGTGTGATGGTCGATCCACCGTGGCCGGACAAAGGCCCGCGGCCTTCACGCAGGTTGATGCGCACGGCGCTGGCCACACCGCGCGGCGAAATGCCAAAGTGGCTGTAGAACCGTTTGTCTTCGGTGGCGACAATCGCGTTTTTCAGATGCGGTGACACGCTTTGTGTCGTGACCACCCCCCCGAATTGATCACCGCGCCAGGCAAAAACCTGTCCGTTGCGATCCAGCATGGTCACCGACCCGCGCGCCCGGCCATCCAACAGGGCGGTCACATCCGGCAAACCGATATAGATATAACCGACAGCCATCGCGATCAGCAGGGCAACCACCATGCCCATGCGCCAGACAAATCCCCAGATCAACCCAAAGATCCAACCAAAGAATCTGGTGATCGCCCCCCGGATCCGGCCGGGTCCCCGCCCCTTGCCGCCGCCCTTGGTCCTGCGTGAGGAGGCCGGTTTGGAACTGGGTTTGGCGTTTGACCGTTTCGGCTTGCTCCCGCCCCAGAATTTCAGCCGCGCCATTATCCCCGTGCGTTTGGTGCGCGAAGACCGCGTGCGCGCCGCTGGTTTGGGACGCGATTTGGGCTTGGGTTTGGCTTTTGCCTTGGGCTTTGACTGCCCGGATGGGTATCGCCGTTCCGCCACCAGTGGAGGTTTGCGCCGTGGAGAATCTGTCATGCTGGAACGCTGCTCGGTTTTTGTGTTTGCCACACAATACAGTGGTCGGGCCGCTTTGTTGAGGGGCGGTTGCCAGTGTTTTTCCCTTCTTATTGCGTCCAGTAATTAGGCATACCCGATGATTCCCGCCATTTTTGCGCGCAAATGCGGCAAACCCAGCGCGGATTTGCACCGGAATTGTTCCCTTGCTGCACCGCAGCCGTTTTGCTGCAGGTGCGAAAAGAATGGCAAGACGCCTGACTTACTCGGCCAAAACTGGGGACATGACGTGAAACTCATCATTGCAACAATCAAACCGTTCAAGCTCGAAGAGGTGCGTCTCGCGCTGACCGATATTGGCATTCGCGGCTTGATGGTGACCGAAATCAAAGGGTTTGGATCACAGTCCGGACATACCGAAATCTACCGCGGTGCAGAATATGCGGTGAATTTCGTGCCCAAGATCAAGCTGGAGCTGGTCGTCGCCTCGGATCAGGTCGATCAGGTTCTCGAAGCAATCACCAAAAGCGCCCGTACCGGCAAGATCGGCGATGGCAAGATCTTTGTTCTGGACGTTCTCCAGGCCATGCGGGTGCGCACCGGCGAAACCGATCAGGACGCGCTGTAACACTGCCGCACCTGCGCGCCTCAACAGACAATCAAGGATAGACCAAGATGGACAACATGAAACTCATGCCCGCCCTGGGTGCGGTCGCAACGGTCGCGCTGCTGCCGGGGCTGGCCTTTGCCGAAGAAGCTGGCCCGACGGCTGGCGTAAACCCATCGACCGACACCGTTTTCATTCTCAATTCGCTGCTGTTTCTGGTCGGCGGCTTTCTGGTGTTCTTCATGGCCGCCGGATTTGCCATGCTCGAAGCCGGGCTGGTGCGGGCCAAGAATGTGACCATGCAGCTGACCAAGAACATGGCCCTGTTTTCCCTGGCCGCGATCTTTTATTGGCTGATCGGATACAACCTGATGTACCCATTGGGCACCTGGTCGGTCGAAGGCGTTCTGTCGGGTGTATTCGGACCCGGCGTGCTCGAAGCTGTCGGGATCACCGCCGATCAGGCGGATGACTATTCTTATGCCTCGACTGGGTCGGACTTTTTCTTTCAGCTGATGTTCTGTGCGGCCACCGCGTCGATCGTGTCGGGCACTGTGGCCGAACGGATCAAACTGTGGCCCTTCCTGATCTTTACCATTGTTCTGACAGCCGTGATCTACCCGCTGCAGGCGTCGTGGAAATGGGGCGGCGGTTTTCTGGATCAGGCCGGGTTCCTGGATTTTGCCGGATCAACCGTTGTGCATTCGGTAGGCGGCTGGGCCGCGCTGACAGGTGCCATCATTCTGGGTCCGCGTCTGGGCAAATACAAAGACGGTCGCACCCATCCGATCCCGGGTTCAAATCTGGCGCTGGCCACATTGGGTACCTTTATCCTGTGGATGGGCTGGTTCGGGTTCAATGGCGGGTCGCAACTGGCCATGGGCTCCATTGGCGATGTTGCTGACGTGTCGCGCATCTTCTCGAACACCAATGCTGCCGCTGCCGGCGGGGCTGTTGCCGCGCTGATCCTGACCCAACTGCTGTTCAAGAAGCCGGACTTGACCATGATCCTGAATGGCGCATTGGCCGGTTTGGTGGCGATCACCGCCGAACCTCTGACTCCCGGTCTGGGCCTTGCCACATTGATCGGTGCCATTGGCGGTGTTATCGTGGTCTTTACCGTTCCCTTCCTGGACCGTCTGAAGATTGACGATGTTGTCGGTGCCATTCCTGTGCACCTGGTGTGCGGCATCTGGGGAACGATCGCCGTTGTCCTGTCCAACCCCGAAGCCAGCGTCATGACCCAGCTTTACGGGATCGCAGTGGTCGGTGCCTTTGTGATCGTGACATCGTCGGCTCTGTGGTACGTGCTCAAGATTACTCTGGGTATCCGGGTCAGCGAAGAAGAAGAGATCAACGGATTGGACATGGCCGAACTGGGCATGGAAGCGTATCCCGAGTTCTCGCGCAGCTAAAATCTGCCCGGCCCAGGCCGAGCATACTATGACGCCCTTCGCACTGCGGGGGGCGTTTTCCGTTGGGACAGGCTGATTGCTGCGATCAATTCATCGCGTCTCGTGAACAGGTCACCTCTTGCCCGTCCGCCTGGGTCAATGTTGCGTCATCCCCCTGGACCCAGAACGTCGTGTTTGCATGGGTATACTTGCTGCCGGACCCCGCAGGCGTCCCGGTCAGAACGGCACCGCCACCCAGCCAAGTCAAACCGGCGATTGCTTCGGGAGCCGAGATAAAGACAACGCTCACAGGCACGTCCATGCCCTCACAGACGTAGGGAAACGGACCGGTCGAAGCTCCGTCTTCGCTGCGGGCATCTGCGAATTCCGTTCGGATTTCACCAATCCGCAGCACGTACTCTTGCAAAACACAATGCTCGACGCCCAAACTGGACTTCCAACAGTCGTTGCGACCCTTGACCCAACCGCGTTGAAACGCCCGCAGGTCGTGCACCCTGTCATCCGTCATATTGGGGCCTTTGACGGCCAGGCTGTACACACGCGTCAGCTCCCGGTCCAAAGCGCTGAGAGTTTCAGAAGCACAGACGGCATCTTCCGCGGTGCTGTCTGCTTTGGAGCAGTCAAAAGATGGCCCCTGCGCCCAGGCAGGGCCGATGCCAGCCCCAATCCATGCAAGGCCTGCAATCAAAGGTATCATCCGCGCCATTCAAACGTCCTTTCCAAACCAACTCCACTGTCTGAGCGATATAGCTCCAATCCCCAAAAAGAAAACGCGCGCCGGTTATGGCGCGCGTTTCTATTCAGCAGCGATGGCTGGCTTCAGACGCCGGCATCGACAATCGCCTGGGCCAGGATCGGCACGGTCTTGGCATTCAGACCAGCAATATTCAGACGGCTGTCGCCGACCATGTAGATGCCGTTGTCTACCCGCATCTTCTCGACCAGATCCGGCGTGGTCCCAAGCAGCGAGAACATGCCGCGGTGCTGCGCAATAAAGCTGAAGCGGTCCGATCCGGTCAGGCGCTGCAGTTCGTCGGCCAGACCCTGACGCAGTGTCAGCATCCCCAGCCGGGTCTCTTCGAGCTCGGCCGCCCAATCGGCCCGCAGGGCTTCGTCGTTCAGAATCATCGTCACCAGCCGGGCACCGTGATCCGGCGGGAAGGAATAGTTCTGGCGATTCAGGAACGCCAACGTCTGTTGGTTCAATGCCTGACCACCGGCGTCATTGGCCACAGCCATCAACAGCCCCGTCCGTTCGCGATAGATGCCAAAGTTCTTCGAGCAGCTGGCCGCGATCAGCGTTTCGGGACAATTCGCAGCGACCAGACGCACGCCCAGCGCGTCCTCTTCCAGACCGTCGCCAAAACCCTGATAGGCGATGTCGATCATCGGGATCAAACCGCGTTCGTTCAACAAGTTGATCACCTCCTGCCACTGAACCGCGTTCAGATTGGCACCGGTCGGGTTGTGACAGCAGCCGTGCAACAGGATCACGTCACCCTTTTGCGCGGTCTTTAGATCTTCGATCATACCGTCAAAATTCACACCCCGGGTTTCCCGGTCGAAATACCGATACACGACTGTTTCGATGTTCAGGTAATTCAGGATCGACACATGGTTGGGCCAGGTCGGGTCGGACACGAACACGCGCGCACCGGGATTGGCCATCTTGATCAGCTCAAACGCCTGACGCACAGCACCGGTACCACCGGGCGTGGCAGCTGCGGCCACATTGCCGCGTTCGACCGCATCGCCCAGAATCAGTTTGATCATCGCATCCGAATAGGCCGGGTCACCAGCCAGCCCTACATAGGCCTTGGTCGTTTGCTCTTCCCACAGCTTGTGCTCCGCCGCCTTGATGGCGCGCATCACCGGGGTGACGCCTTCGGCATTCTTGTAGACACCGACTCCCAGGTCGATCTTGTTCTCACGCGGGTCTTCGCGGAATGCCTGCATCAGCATCAGGATCTTGTCAGCAGGCTGGGATTTGAGATTTTCGAACATCAGTTCTCTCCGGTTGCAACGGGAAGTGTCGGGAAGGCACCCCATTCGGACCAGGACCCGTCATACAACGCATGATCGGTCTTGCCGATGCGCTCCATGGCGAGGCTGAGAATGGCAGCGGTGACACCCGATCCACAGGTGGTAATCGCGGGTTTGGACAGATCCACGCCAGCGGCATCAAAGGCCGCGCGGATACCGTCAGCATCCTTCATGGTGCCATCAGCGTTCAACACGTTCTGAAACGGCACATTCCGGGAACCGGGAATATGACCGCCGCGCAGCCCTTCGCGCGGTTCAGGATCAATCCCGGCAAAACGCCCGGCCGATCGGGCATCAATGATTTCGTGATCGCCCAGCTTGGTTGCGGCCGACACCTGCGTCACGTCCCGCACCATATGGTTCTGAACCCGGACCGTCATGTGGCGGTCGCGGACGATGGGCGGCATATCCTCGGTCGGATGACCTTCGGCCTGCCACTTTGGCAACCCACCGTCCAGCACCGCGGCGTTGGTTTGCCCCATCAGGCGGAACAGCCACCACACACGCGCCGCCGAACGCACTCCAGACCCATCATAAATCACCACCTGATGGCCATCTCCGACGCCCATCGCGCGCAAACGGGACATGAATTTTTCGACCGGCGGGACCATGTGCGGCAATTCCGACCGATGATCGCTGATGTCGTCGATATCGAAAAAACGGGCACCGGGGATATGGGCCGCGTCATACTCGGCTTTGCCGTCTCGCCCCTCCTGGGGCAGATACCATGATCCATCCAGAAGCCGAAGATCCGGGTCCTTCAGGTGAGCAGCCAGCCAATCTGTGGATACCAATGTTTTCGGATCATCAAACATGCGAGCGTCCCCTTCCTATGCGCGTTCACAGGCCTACTACCGGCAGGCCAGAGTCGCAAGGGAAAGGGGCCGAAATCGGGCCAGATCGGGCTGTTCACTCCGATATGAGGATCACTTTCACCCTCGCCGCCCAGCCCCCTGGCCGCTCGTACCATATGCGGTTCGTGCCAACGCACAGCCGCCCCCAAAGAGATCGCCCAACCAACCGTCGGTCTGCCCGGCCTTAACGCGCGTCCTTGAGCAACCGCTGCTTTTGGCGTCCCCAATCCCGTTTGGCTTCGGTTTCGCGTTTGTCGTGGTTCTTCTTGCCTTTGGCGATGCCGATCTTGAGTTTCACAAACCCCTTGTGATTGAAGTACATCACCAATGGCACCAGGGTCATCCCCTTGCGCTGGGTCGCATTCCACAGATTCGATAATTCCTTGCGCGAAACCAACAGCTTACGACGACGACGTTCTTCGTGTTTGAACATCTTGGCCTGCTCGTAAGGCGCGATATAGGAATTCACCAGCCACAGCTCACCGTCTTCCACCGCAGCATAGCTTTCTGCGATGTTCGAACCGCCTTTGCGCAGGGATTTGACTTCCGACCCTTCGAGTATGATCCCACACTCGATATCGTCATCGATTGCGTAATCGTAACGTGCGCGGCGGTTCTCCGCGATGACTTTGTAATTCGGATCAGATTTCGTTTGGGCCATAGGGCGCAGATGTAAGCGCGTTATGGCCGCCTTGCAAGCCACCCGCTGGGCAATTCCCGACGCTCAGACATCGCCTGTGGGGGTCGTTTGCTGGGAATAGTGATGCATGTTCAAAAAAGCCGCCCCCGACTCGCCCGTGCGATATCCATGCGGCAGATCAGCAGCGAACCTCAGACCCTGCCCCGCCAGCAATGGCACCCATTCCCCGTTCTTCAACACATCGACCGCCCCCTGAAGCACAAACACCTCTTCTGTCACACCAGTGGCGTGGGCGTCCGACTCGTAACTCTGCCCCGGACGCAATGCCACGTGAAAGGTTTCAGCCCCCAGCTGTGGGTCAAAGGGAAAGACAATCTTGACCTCGATACTGCCCGGAAAAGTCACCGTCTGAAAGACACCTGCGCGGGATCCGTCCACCGGGGTTGCCGTGCCTATCAATGCGCTGAGCGGCAGTTGGAACCCTTTGGCGATCTTCCACAGCGTCGAAATGGTCGGGCTTGATTCGCCGCGCTCGATCTGGCCCAGCATGGCCTTGCTGACGCCGGTCTGCTCCGCCGCCTTGGACAGGCTCAGACCTGCCGCCGCGCGAACATCCCGAAGATTGAGCGTTATCTCGTCCGTTTCCATCCGTGTACCCTGCGAATTATCTTGTGCGTTATAACGCACATGATGTAGCGTGCGTTATAACGTCCGCAACCCTACCGCATGGTCAGACCGAGAGAAACCCGGATCTTGCGTTTGGACAGGACAGACCTGACAACCAGCAGAAACGGCCCTAATGTCGGCCGCAATCGACTCGACAACAGCCCGTCGCGGCCACAAGGGAACCAGCGAAATGCCAATGTACCGATCAAGAACCTCCACCCACGGCCGCAACATGGCCGGTGCGCGCGGCCTGTGGCGGGCCACCGGCATGAAGGATGACGACTTCGGCAAACCGATCATCGCCATCGTCAATTCGTTCACCCAATTCGTTCCGGGCCACGTGCACCTGAAGGATCTGGGCCAGATGGTCGCCCGCGAGGTCGAAGCCGCAGGCGGTGTCGCCAAGGAATTCAACACCATCGCCGTTGACGACGGTATTGCCATGGGCCACGACGGGATGCTCTACTCCCTGCCGTCGCGCGAAGTGATCGCGGATTCAGTCGAATACATGGTCAACGCCCATTGCGCTGACGCCATGGTCTGTATCTCGAACTGTGACAAGATCACGCCCGGAATGCTGATGGCTGCCATGCGCCTGAACATCCCGGCAATCTTTGTCTCCGGCGGCCCGATGGAAGCCGGCAAGATCGACATGGCTGATCTGGACCTGAAAAAAGTCGACCTGGTCGACGCCATGGTGGCCGCAGCCAGCGACACCTATACCGACGAACAGGTGCAACATATCGAAGAGAACGCCTGCCCGACCTGCGGGTCGTGCTCGGGCATGTTCACTGCAAACTCGATGAACTGCCTGGCCGAGGCGCTGGGTCTGGCGCTGCCCGGCAATGGCTCGACCCTGGCGACGCATTCCGATCGCAAGCATCTGTTCCTGGAAGCCGGTCGCAAGATCGTCGAGATCACCAAACGCCATTATGTGGGCGAAGAAAAAGGCCTGCTGCCGCGCGAGATCGCGACATTCGAAGCCTTTGAAAACGCCATGAGCCTGGACATCGCCATGGGCGGATCCACCAATACGGTTCTGCACCTTTTGGCCATCGCCCATGAAGGCGAAATTGATTTCACCATGACCGACATGGACCGACTGAGCCGCCAGGTCCCCTGCCTGTGCAAGGTCGCCCCCAATACCGCCAACGTCCATATGGAAGACGTGCACCGGGCGGGCGGCATCTTTTCGATCCTGGGCGAATTGTCCCGCGCTGGCCTGTTGCATGGAGATGTGCCCACGGTTCACACCAGCTCGATGGCCGAAGCGATTGCCAAATGGGACATCAAGGTCGCCAACAACCCCGAAGCCGAAAGCCTGTTCAAGGCAGCACCCGGCGGCGTGCGCACCACCCAGGCGTTCAGCCAATCCAACAGGTTCAAGGAATTGGACACCGATCGCGAAACCGGGATTATCCGAACCAAGGAACACGCGTTCAGCCAGGACGGCGGCCTCGCGGTACTGTTCGGCAATATCGCTTTGGACGGGTGCATCGTGAAAACGGCTGGCGTGGATGACAGCATTCTGAAATTTACCGGCACGGCGCATGTCTGCGAAAGTCAGGACGCCGCTGTCAGCGATATCCTCACTGGCAAGGTCAAGGAAGGCGCCGTGGTGGTCATCCGCTATGAAGGCCCCCGCGGCGGTCCCGGCATGCAGGAAATGCTGTATCCAACCAGCTACCTGAAATCCAAAGGCCTGGGCAAAGCCTGTGCCCTGTTGACCGACGGACGGTTCTCAGGTGGCACATCGGGGCTGTCGATTGGCCATGTGTCTCCCGAAGCGGCCGAAGGCGGTACAATCGGGCTCGTCGAGCAGGGCGATGTCATCGAAATCGACATTCCGAACCGGACAATTCACCTGGCCGTTGACGATGAAACGCTGGCCACCCGCCGGAGCGCACAGGACGCCAAAGGGTGGGTACCTGCCGAACCACGCAAACGCAAAGTGTCTACCGCGCTAAAGGCCTATGCCAAACTGGCCACCAGCGCCGCCAAAGGCGCTGTACGCCAAGTGTGACGCACGCACTCCGGCCCGTTTTCCAGCGGGCCGGAGCCGCCGGGCCAAAAACTTTTCGGGAAAAGTTTTGGCCAAAGTTTTAGCAAAACTTTGGCACCGCGGCATCAATCGCCGAGCTTTGCATGCACTTCGTTCAAATCGATTTCTCCTATCGGCATCTTGTTGCCAGGATTCTCGACATCATATTTGAAAAGTTCAAAGTCCCGTTTGAAGATCTCATAAACCAGATGCATTGACAGATCGTCGAAATAATCTTCGACCGGGTGCAACCGCTTGGGCCCATGCCCCTCGCTTTCGTTGAACCGCGGAATATCTCCCAGATCGACCGGATGTTGGGTTTCGATCGAATCCAGAACCTCCTGCATGCCTTCATTGAACTGTTCGGTCCAAATGATCTTGTCATAGGTTCCGCCGTTCCAGATAAAGGTCGAGACATGCCCTGACATGGCCGACCAGTGAATATCAGGCTCCATCGGCCGGCGAAACCGAATGCTGTCGCGAACAAACAACAGAAACCGGCGAAAGCTCTTGATCTGGTCGAACTCCTGCTTGCCGTCGTCGCCGCCAACCTCGATCCCGTAATCATAAATCAGCTTGGGCACCAGATTGCCACGGTACCGTTTGCCGTTGCGTTGAATGCCACAGATCTTGTCGAAAAACGAACTCAGGATCCGGGTATAGGGGTTGCGCACACAGGTGAACGCATAGGACCGGTGCCCCTGTACGTTGCGGGTGATCGGCCCCTGGCTGCCTTCCAGCGCCCATTTGTGAAGCCCGGTCTTGGCATCATGAATATCGCCATCAAAAAAGACACCATGATCCGAATAATGCAGGATTTGACCAATGGTGGAACAGGCACATTTGGGCACCACCCGATACACAACACTTTCGCTTTCGGTCATCCAGGTCCCGGGAAATCCCATATGCGTGCTCTCCTCTGATGCCCCTGCCCCATAACGTAGGGTCAATTGGGTTGCTTGTTTGTCTGACAAATTATCTTGTTTATTCAATCACTCTCAACCTTTATCAAGGTAAACAATGACAAGAAACCGGAGTGCTTCGTTTCCGAGATGGCAAAAATCGCCTATATCCTGCTTTGCCACAAGGACCCTGAGGCCATTGTGAAGCAAGCCGAACGCCTGACGGCGGCCGGTGACTACATGGCAATTCACTTCGATGCCCGTGCCAAACCCGAAGCTTACAAGCTGATCCGCGAGGCTCTGGCAGACAACCCCAATGTCACCTTTTCCCGCAAGCGGATCAAATGCGGCTGGGGGGCATGGTCCCTGGTTCAAGCGACGCTTTATGCCGTAGAGGCGGCCGTCGAGGAATTCCCCCGTGCGACCCATTTCTACATGTTGTCCGGCGATTGCATGGCAATCAAGACCGCAGAATATGCGCATCATTTTCTGGACAGCAACGATTACGACTTTATCGAGAGTTTCGATTTTTTCGAAAGCGACTGGATAAAGACCGGGATCAAGGAAGAACGGCTGACCTATCGCCATTACTTCAATGAACGCACGCACAAGAAACTGTTCTATGCCGCATTCAATCTGCAAAAACGATTGGGTGTTTCGCGCGAGATCCCGCATGATATCCAGGTGCAAATCGGATCCCAATGGTGGTGCCTGCGTCGGCGCACGGTCGAATGGATTCTCGAATTCACCCGCACCAGAAAAGACGTCATGCGTTTCTTTCGCACAACCTGGATTCCGGATGAGACGTTTTTTCAGACGCTTGTACGCCATCTGGTACCAGAAACCGAAGTCCAGGCGCGCACACTGACGTTCCTGATGTTCACCGACTATGGAATGCCGGTGAATTTCCATAATGATCACTATGACTTGCTGCTCAGCCAGGATTTCCTGTTCGCGCGCAAGATCAGCCCCGAAGCGGTCGAGCTCAAGGCCCGACTCGGGCGACTGTATGCGGCGCATGATGTCGATTTCCAGATTTCGAACGAAGGCCGCAGCCTGTATAAATTCCTGTCCGGCAAGGGGCGGATCGGACGCCGGTTTGCCATGCGGTTCTGGGAAACGGAAAGCACGCTTGGGCGTGAACGCGAACTCCTGATCGTCGTGTGCAAGAAATGGCATGTCTCCAAACGGATCCTGGAACAAATCCGTCATGTGACCAACATTCCCTGCATTGAATACCTGTTCAACGAAGAAGGCACCCCTCTCCCCGATCTTGGGGGTATCCAGTCGTCGCTGGAAAAACGGACCCGGCATCGGCGCGCCCTGATGCGCATGTTATTTGAATATTATGAAACTGATCGGTTGCTGGTCTGCATGGACCCGTCCAATCTGGACTTGCTGCACGACTTCTTTTCGGACCGCTCCGTCACCCGGATGCTGCACGTGGAATGTGAATTCACCGATGAATATCTGATCGGGCATGCGCACCGTGTGGGGTTGGCAGGCGAACGCACGCCGCAGGCCACGCTGGAACGGCTGCTTCCCACAATCCGCAATGACATCGTGCACGAGGCCGATCGCATCCGCGATGCCGGCTTTGCCCGCCATTATCGGGTTCACCAGTCCGACAGCCCGGAAGAGAATGCGGGCAAATTCCAGGACTTCCTGACCATCCCGCCCGATCAGGCCCTGCGCCTGGCCCAAACCGACCATTTGTTCGCGGATTGACCGGCGGGTTTCTTGCCCGCGGGGGCAGAATCGCCCGCCCTCGCCCGCCGCAAAACCCGCTCCACGTCGCAAAACATCCTGCGGAATTGGCTTTGCGGCACGGCCAACAACCGCTTGGTCGCTTCCCGACCCGGAGTCTTCGCAATTGGACTTTGCAAGGGACAAGAGGATACGCTAACACTGAATGATCCGGCGCCGGATTTCGGCTGCCAAAGGGAATCCGGTGTCACGGCCGCAACGCTGTCATTCCGGAGCCGCCCCCGCGACTGTAAGCGGTGAGCGCCTGTCCAATTGCCACTTGATCCTTTTGGATCGGGGAAGGCGGGCAAAGCGCCATGATCCGCGAGCCAGGAGACCTGCCGGGTAACGAACGTACAACACCGTCGGGTGCGACGGCAAGGAGAAGACAAAATGAACGCGCAAGCGACCACCGTTTCCCAGTCCCACAGCAAAGCCGGTTTTGGCATTGCTGTTTTTGCAGCTCTGATCGGTTTGGCCATCGTGTCGATCACCGGCCACGTTCAGGCGTCGACCCTGCACGATGCAGCCCATGACGTGCGTCACGCGACCGGCTTCCCCTGCCACTAAGCTGATGTTCACACGGATTTTGACCAGCGCGTTGTTCGCTGGTGCTGCAGCAGGGCTGATAACCGCCCTGCTGCAGTTGTATTTTGTACAGCCTGTTCTGCTGCATGCCGAGCTGTACGAAGGGGGGGATCTGGTTCATTTCGGGTCGTCATCAACGGTGTCGGCGCATCAGGACGTGAGCGGTTTTGAAGCCGTGCGCGACGGGTTGAGCGTGGTCTTTACCATGCTTGTCTACTCCGGCTATGCTATGGTTCTGGTGGCGCTGATGTCCCAGGCCGAAGAGCGCGGTGCCACCATCAATGGGCGCACAGGTCTGATGTGGGGTGTCGCGGGCTTTGTCGCTGTGCATTTCGCACCCGGGTTTTCGCTTGCCCCAGAAGTTCCCGGTGTTGCCGCCGCCGACGTTGGTGACCGCCAGATCTGGTGGTTCGCCACGGTGCTGACTGCGACCCTGGCCATGTGGTTGATTGCCTTTGGCAAATCCTGGACCGCCTGGGGGGCTGCTGCGATCCTGTTGCTGGCACCGCATGTGATCGGCGCACCGGAGCCTGCGGTGTTTACCGGTCCTGTCCCAACGGAAATCGGGGCCCATTTTGCCGCACGCGCCTTTGGCGTTGGCATGGTTGCCTGGGTTCTGCTCGGATGTCTGGCCGGATACTTCTGGCAACGCGAAGGCACAGGCTCGGCCAATGGTCAGGCCGCCTAAATCGCGGATTTGACCGCCGGTCCCTATCGCTCTGCGAGCGTCGCCACTCTTTGGGGGCGCTCGTCTCATTTTTTCGGACCCCAAGGACCAAATACCATGGATCGCTCCATTCCTCTCCTGCTGATCGGCCTCGTTTTTGGTGGCGGCATCGGCTTCACCATTGCCGCCGGAAATGGGATCACTTTTGACGGCCACGACCATGGCGACCCCGGCCAGCACGGCGGCTCAACAGCACAACATGCCGACGCGACCTCTGGGAACGGATCTGGGCACGGATCCGGCCACAACCACGACGAAATGGTGTCTGTCGCGGACGACGGCGCGGCACCAACGCTGACGCTCGCCGTGCACAAGGATCCTGCCGCTGGCTGGAATCTCAACATCCAGACAGAAAATTTCCGCTTTGCACCTGAAAACGCCTCGACCGCACATGTAGAGGGCGAAGGGCATGCCCACGTTTACATAAATGGCGTCAAACTGGGCCGCTATTACGCAGATTGGCTGCATCTGTCTGCCCTGCCCAAAGGCCAGGTCGAGGTCAAAGTGACCCTGAACAGCAATGATCACAAGATGCTTGCCGTGGGTGCCACACCTTTGAGCCAGACGCTGACAATCGAGAACTGATCACTCCGCAACGTTGCCGCCCCGTGCTGCCGTCTGTCGCGCGCGATCAGGCACCGCCTGGGCCGGTTTACCGGGTCAGGCGGTGCCTGGCCCAACGGGTCCTGGCGCATCTCTGATGCGTCTGGACCGGGCGGGAGCCCCCCGGGGCTGCCCAGTCTCAGCACAGGGCCGCGATCCGCCCCTTCAGGCAAAAGCGCAACCGACCACAAGGGCGCGCATCCTCAATCCACCCCTGGGGGGCGTCCAGATAGACCCCGACCGTTTCCAGAATATCCGACCGATCCGTCTCGGGCTGAACACCTGCAAAGAAATAGGTGGCCCGCCCTGCCCCCTGCAACGCCATCGTGGTCGGGTTGGCACATCCATTCAGACACGCCTGATCGCACAGCTGAACCTGTCCCGGCCAACGCAGGTCCAGCGCCGCCTGCAACCCGTCGCGAAACGACCGGTCCGCTGCCGACTTGCAGGTCGTGCACAGCACCAGTTGCACCTGAGTTCGGATCTCTGTCATCGGGTCGCTTACTTCGACTTCCAGCTGTCCAGCCACCGACGGATCCGGCCCCGGCGTTCCGAAATCGCATCCCCCGCCGCATAAAGACTGTCTTCGACATCCTCGATCATCGGATCAATACGGGCCTGCCGGAACCGGCGCCACCGCACCCAGATCGCCCAGACAATGCCAGCGAGAATCGTCAGAAAGACGATATTGAACCAGTTGACCGGGCTGTGATCGGGCCCCGCCACAGGTTTGATCGAAATCGCATTCGGAAAGATCGACAGGAATTCATTGCGCCAGCCATAATGCATGACCGACACCCACTCGGGATCCGATTTGGTCGAAATCCGGTCATTCGCTTCGGTATACAGGTTGGCGGTGTCGAACTTGAAATAGAACGGCCAGCCCCACCCGGTATCTTCGTTGCGATAGACAATTGCCCGGTTGCTGGGCCTCACCGCCTGAATGAATTGAACGTCGCGGCTGATCAGGTTCACCGACTGATCATCCGGAACCGCCCAAAACATCCGGGTCCAGTCGTTCAGCTCCTGTCGTTCTTCATAGGTATTGACGATCCGCACCGTGTCATGACTGGGCAGCGCATAATGCAGGACTGACCCGACGGTGCCCCAGAAAAGCAGAATGATCGCCCATTTGATATAGACCATGGTTTGAGGTCCTCACATAAAATTCCGAATATAGATCAAGGCCACGATACCCGCCCACGGCACGATATAGACCCCGAGAATAAGCTTGCGGCGAAACGAGGCATCATAGCGTTTCAACCCGCGTTCAACAAAGATATCCTTGTCGCCCTTCATGGCGTCCTTCTTGTCCCAATGCGCCTCAAGCTTGCCTTTGCGCACCGACCGGGAATAGAGCGACAACCCGATATAGGCAATCGTCTGAATGAACAGCAGGACAACAAGCAGGCGAAACAGCGCAAACATCTCAACGTCTCCTTACAGCACCCCAGGGACCGACGCGGTCGATCAGGTCATCGCGACGTCCCGGCTTTGGGGGCGGCTCCGGGGTGCGGCCGCTCATGTCGGGTTCATGTCCAAACAGTGCCGCGCGCGCGCCCGCCTTGTCCACCGCATATTCCGAGGCCAGAAACTCTGCAACATAGGCTTTCTTGGGCTCGGGCCAGGTGCTGTAGGATTCGTAGAACAGGGGTTTGTGGCAAATGAACAATTGGCGGATGTCCAACGGACATAGCTCTGCCAAAAGCATATTGACCAGATCCCGATCCGGCGTGTCCGCAGCGCGCAACGTATAAAAATACCCGGGGTGATCCGAACTGACCCGCGGCCACCCGCCGCCGGTTTCCGCCCAACGGACCATGGCAGCCAACAGATCGTATTCGACCGGCAATTCTCCAACATGCGCCCGCGCCAGCCGCCGCAAATCCGATCGCGACCGCCCGGTCAGATTCAGGCCCTTGCGGCTCAACGTATCCGCGACAATGAAATCCATCTTTTGGCGCAGGATCGCCGCACCATCCACACCGCGCGCCTTGACCACCGGTTCGGCCAACCCATTATAGTCCAGAAATTTGGCAATCCGGTTTCGGTCGCTCATGTCAAAGACGTATTTGATCGGCAGCTCCTCTGTCGGCCGTGGCCCGCTGGTGATCATCGCGGGGTGGTCCACCCCTTGAAACAGATAGATCCCGCCGAAATGCGCCGTCCAGAAATTGCGCTGCTCGAATGTTTCATGCTTCAGGTGCACAGGGTTGCGGGACACATCACCGGTCTGCTTGGCCGTTTCAATCATTTCGGCGATCAATACATCGTCAAACCAGCCATCCTCTTCGGTCTTGAACCGTTCGACCAGCCCGGCAAGGTGATCGGCCTGGGCAATGGTTCCCCTGGTCGTGTCGGCCTCGACCCGGATCTGACGGATGTCGAACAGGCGCGCAGGTGTCTCAACGCTGAACACCGAATTGACCAGTTCGCCCGCCACGGCATCTGTGGCGGTCAGGGCAAACAGCTGTGCCAGATTGCGCGCGATGAACTGCTGCAGGATATCCCGGCTGGTCGAAAATTTCGCGTCCAGCAGCGGCGCATTCTTCTGTTCGGGTGTGAGCAGAATGAACTGCCGATTGACCCCATTGGGATTGAGATACAGCGGATCGCCCAGCTCCTGCGCGATCTCGGGCGAAAACCCGGAGATGTCGACGTGAAAATCGCCAAGCCCGGTTTGCTTGCCGGACAAATGCTCCAGTGCCCGATTGTAACGGTCGATCAGGGCAGGGCTTGAGACATGGATCAGGTTACCAAACATCAACCCGGTCTGGATGAGACGTTTCACTTTGCTTTCCCTTCAGAAATGTCCCGGCGTAAAATGGCCCTACGCCTGTTCTCCAATTCAACCAGCCCCTGAAAAGGGACCGCTGCGGCACCCAATCTACCACCAGCCCAGTCTAAACGAACCACAGACCCAAATGATACATCACAGTCTGGCGCTCAATCCCAATTTTGCACCACGCAAACCTTCTCAGAACGCGGCAACGCGGGTTGGACGTTCGGGGCAACATCTCTGTCCGGTCGCCGCATCTGACGTTTCATGTTCCTGAAATAAATGAATTCAAAGAGTGGATTACAAGGCAACGCATCTTTTCGCCGCACGCTTTGCCCTATGGCTTGGTACTGCGGTTCCTCCTTTGCGCGCCGTATTGAGACAAGACAGCCCACCCAGGGACGCGCAGTAGGTGGCGGTGGTGGGGTGGTTTACAGCGGGCCAAGTGTGACAGGTTACATCCTCAGATCAACAGATCGAATGTGTCCGTTCCGATCTGGATGTTGATCGCGCTCTGACCGCCGCCATCGACCAGCGCCCAGATGATCTGTTCGGTGGGTTTGTAGATCACGAACGCCTCTTGCACCGTGTCATCGCCTGACCGTTCGCCCGCGTCATTGGCGGTATGGGCCAGGTTGACCTGGAAGTCGCCCGCCGTGGCGGGGACACCGCCCCAAAACAGCACGTCGCCTTCGGTGGACAGGTAATCCTGCAGCCAGTCCGATCCGTGGCCCTCGACACCGGCATGGAAGAACTTGTCCGCGCCAGAGCCGCCATTGATCCGGTCGCTGCCAAAGCCGCCGTTGACAAAATCATTGCCCGCGCCGCCAAACACCAGATCGGAAAACGCCGAGCCGGTGATCACGTCATCGCCGTCCTGGCCCTGCAGGTCATCAACACCCGCGCCACCGGCGATGGTATCGTTGCCCTCCTGACCAAACACCTGGTCGTTGCCCGCGCCCGCGTCCACGCTGTCATCGCCCGCTCCGGCAAAGACCACATCGCGCAGGTCAGCATCCGTGGCCCCGCCCTGAATGGTGTCATTGCCTTCGCCACCGTTCAGCGTATCGGCGCCATCACCCCCGTTGATGATGTCATTGCCGGCATTCCCGACCAGACGGTCGTTGTCGCCCAGACCGGTGATCGTGTCGTTGCCTTCGGCCCCGATCAGAACATCGCGCCCCGGTGTCCCCGTCAGGTTCAACGCGCCTGGCGTGATCGGACCTGTGGCAGCGCTGGTGACGCTTTCATCCGTTCCAAAGGTGTCCGTATAGGTGAACACAACCGAAATCTGGCGGCCCACATCGTCGGATGTCAGGGTGTAGGTTTCATTGGTGGCACCCGCAATCGGGGTGCCATCCCGCAGCCATTGTCCGGCTTCGGTCGATTCGTTGATCCCGTCGGCATCCGCAACCCCCGACGTATCCGCAGTGAGCGTATCGCCGCTTTTGGTGCCGCCCGAAATCGTCACGGCCCCGGTTGGCAGATCGTTGACATTGGCAACCGCAACCGTCGCCGCGCTGGTCACGGTTTCAGCCGTGCCCGCATTGTCGGTATAGCCAAAGCGGTACGACATCTGCGCCCCCACATCAGCCTGCGTCAGCGCATAGGTCGTCGCCGTCGCACCAGCCACCGCGACACCATCGCGCAACCACTGACCCGACAGGGTCGCCGCATTGATCCCATCCGCATCGCTCACACCAGAAGGATCCGCCGTCAACGTCCCCCCCTGCTCGGCCGTGCCGCTGATCACAACCGCTCCAACCGGCGCATCATTCACATCCGCAACAGCCGACGTCGGCGCGCTGGTCACGGTTTCATGGGCACCAAGGCTGTCCGTGAAGGTATAGACCACGGACAGGCGTGAACCGACGTCCTCCTGGGTCAGGACATGGCTGGATCCGGTGCTGCCGTCGATATCGACACCGTCGCGTTGCCATTGGAACCCTTCGGTGCCCGCCACGATCCCATCCGCATCGCGGACCGATGAAATGTCGGCCACCAGGGTCCGCCCCTGCACCGGGGGCAGACCGTCAATGACAACCCCACCTTCCGGCGCAGCGGACACCGCCTGCAGCTCATAGGCTCCCAGGTCGACGATACCGCCATTGTCCACATCGGGTAAATTGATGGCGCGCGGCGCGCCGGTGGCGTCGGTCTCCACGCCTTCGAATTGCCTGCCCAAATCCAGCGCCGGATTGGTGACACTGGGGTTCAACGCGACCGTCTGAACCGGCCCGCCATTGTCGGCCAGGACACCACCGCCGTCGGGTCCCACGGCAGCAAACACCTGTTGTGCGTCCCCACCCACCAGGTTCTGGCCCTCCTGCGTGATGTCACCGGCAATTTCCGCGTCCGTGCCCGCAGAATTCCCCAGAACCAGAGACAACGTCAGAGTGGACGTCTTTGACGGCAGATTATAAATCCCGCCGCCGCTCTGCGTTGCCGAATTTCCGGTCACGGTGCTGTTTTGAAGCGTCAGGCTTCCCCGATTGTGAATTCCGCCACCATCGCCATCGGCAGCATTATCCGCAACCGTGGTATTCATGAGAAACAAACGCCCCAGATTATAGGCACCGCCGCCGCCCAAACCACCTTTGACGTTGGAGGACACGGTGCTGTCGGTCAGATAGACATAGGCGCTGCGATCGGTAAAAACACCGCCATTCTGGTTGCCTGACAACGTGCTGCCATCAAAGTACACCCTGGCGACTTGTCCGGCAAAAACACCGCTGCCACCATTGGACAGGCTTGAGACATTGGTCAATTGAACCGTTGCTCTTGTCGGGTAATACCCGGATCCAAAGTTCCCGTGGACGCTCAGCCCGTTGCCCTCGTTGTTTCTGCTGACAACATCGTTCACATGCAGATCGGTCGCCCCTCCATAGCCAAAGGAACTGAACACGGACAAACCCGCCCCGCCATTGTCGAACATCTCGCTGTTGCTGACGGTTGCCGTGTCGCAGTTGTACAGGCGCAAACCAGAATTGTCATTCCCGTACAGGGTCAGGTTTGAAAGGCTCAGGGTTTCAACACTGTTGAAAACCAGACCGTTTCCCGCACCGGTCACATTGATCGCGCTGACCGACACGACGTCGCCGCTGCTTTCAAGCGCCGTATAACCGCCATTGCCGTCCAACGTCAGATCGGCCGTGCCATCCCCGTCAAAATCCCCGCTAAGCGTGATGCTGGACGACGACACCAAAGGCGTGCCATCCAAAACAATTGTCGTGTCATTTTCAAACGCTTCGCCGACCCCGGAGGCAAAAGAAATTACGCTGTGATCCGGGTCAAGATCAGCAAAGGCAAGCGCCTCTCGCAACGACGTCTGATTGTCAAAGGGGTCGACCACATCCAACGCGGTCGTAACCGTCAGGCTGCCCGGTTCGACAGGCGGAAAATCACCCTGTGCCTCGACAGCACCTGAATCGGCAACCCCACCGTTATCCACCCCAAAATAATCAATGACGCGCGGTGCACCCGTCGCGTCCAGGTCCAAACCCGTGATCGCGTCGCCAACATCTATGGCGGGATTGTCCGCCGTCTCCTTCAGAGCGACGGTCTGAACCGGCCCGCCATTATCGGCAAGCGCCCCGCCACCATTGGCGTCCAGAGACTGAAACACGTCCGATACGACACCCGAAACAATGGTACCATCCCGGATTGCAAAGGCATCGCCATATGACTCGCTGCCAGTTGCCGCTGAATTTCCCAGAATGATGGTATTCGTCGCATCCGCACGACCCGAAACATAGGTCCCACCCGTATACAGGCCACCGCCAAAACCGGTTGCCGTGTTCCCGGTAATCGTTGTGTGGAACATCGACACAACGTCGGAATTGTAAATCCCGCCACCATCGCGCGCCGCATTGCCCTGTATCGTGGTATTGGTCAGGCTCAGCGTGCCGCTGTTGGAAATGCCGCCGCCCCCAAGGTCGGCCGTATTGCCCGAAACCGTGCTCGACTCGAGCGTCAAGTTGCCCGAATTTCGAATCCCGCCGCCCGCAGTGACCGCAGTACTGTCGCGAACCGTGCTGTCCCTCAGGATCACGGTGGCGTCTTCGGAAATGGCAATGCCACCACCGGAGTCTGCATGCCCCCCAGCGACGGTCATTTCCGTCAACGTGACCGCGCCGCTGACGATATTCAAAACCCGGTCAGAGCCGCTGCCCTGCAAGGTGATATCGGCACCGGGAACGTCATTGAGTCCACCGTCCAGCGTCACATCCTGGGCAATGTCCAATTGCCCCAGAGACAACGTGATGGTTTCGCCGGCCAACAGCGCATCAAATTCGATCAGATCCGCCCCCGATGACGTTTCCGCCTGCTGCACGGCCTCGCGCAGCGACGTCACCCCGTCTGTCGCGTCGATCGTATCCAGATGTGTTGTAACAACGAAAGAAGCCATTTGGTCTCCGATTTTTACGGGTCAAAACGAATTGCAAAAAATATTGGACGCGCGTTAATTCCGCTGTGCACCCCGCCGCAATTGAAAGCGCCGCATTCAATTCTGTCAACCAGCCGCGCATGTCCGGCCATTTATTTTACAAACTATTTATGTAGGCAGTCTCACCGACCCGATTCAATCAGAAATATATCACTGTATCGGCAAATATAACAGCCTGCCCAGTGTCGCACTTCACCGTGATTTTCCCGCTGATATTGGCCGTTTAATCCCTTTGACGCCAGCCGCCTCCCGGCGCGGCCCCATCCAAAATCTCTATGGATCAATGACGCCCGGACGGTCAGGAAAGACAGCAGTCCCAGCTTTCCGCCGTGTGTCCGCGGATGGCTCCCGGTTTTCGGGCGGATTCGAAACAATTCGAAACGCGCTGGATTTCTGCAAATCCTGCCAAAACGCCTGTTGCGAATATCGTTCGAATAAATCCGGGGGCAGGATGGTTTCGCGCGGGCGGGGTTTCACCTCAGGGTGGACACGATGCAGCCCGTCCAGACCCAGGGTCTGGTCAAAGGTCGGAGCATCAAAGTCTATGGCCTTGAAATCATGTTCAAACGGGTCTTCACCCAGAAATTCATAAATCAACTGAAAGACTTGGGCCGGTTGATGCACAAGCAGGTCGTATTCAACGATAACCAAACGATCCGCAAATTCGGAATAACACGCCTCTCTCAGGGCGTGCCACGGATAACCAACCAGACTGTTGGCCTGTGCCAGCGCGGCAGTCCGCGTATAAACGGTCGATCGCTCCCCCTCTGTCTGAAAAAGACGCGTGTGTTCAAATGCATTCTGGCGGAACTGCCGTTCCATCGAATCCATGATCCACGCCACATCCCGGACCAGACACACAACTTTTGCATTGGGAAAAACCTGCAACAGCGCGGGGAGCTTTGCGGTCCATGCCCGGTTGGTATCAAAAATCACCTCTTCTGTCTGCTCGGCATAATAGCTGTCGAACAGCCCGCGCAGCAATCTGGCCCGCTGGGCCTGGGTCACCATGGTGCTCAGCTCGGTTCCCGCCGAAACCTGCGCAATCATGCCGTCGAACAGGCTGGCAATCGGGCTTGTCATTCCGGCATGAAACCGTGGGTTCTGGCGCAAAGTCGCAGCGGCCAATGTGGACCCCGAACGTGGCAATCCAGAAATAAAGTGAAACTGTCTATTGTCCATTTTTCTTCTCATTTCAACGGTGCCAAATTCAGATGTCACCGAAACCGAATTGGACCTGACCAATTGTCTGTTCATCGGTTCAACTCATTCTAAAAATTGTACATCGGACCGGATACAGTCGCAATTTCTTAGATCAAAAAGACCGGCGCATCCAAATTCGGCAATTGCCACGCGGCCCTATCCGTTTTGTTGACCCCGGCAGGTTTTATTCCTCCCCTTTGTTGCACCGCCTTTATGCAACGGCCCTGGCGCGCACGGGCCCGAAACAACAGCGGCAGCAGCTCAGGAGGTGCTCCCCAAATAGCGCCGCTTGGCCTCTGCCTGACGGCCAAAATCCCGCACCATCGACTCGATCGCAACCTCGTCTGATTTATCGGCATAACGGAATTCGCTATCGGCATAGCGATTGATTTCCTGGATCACCATTTCGACAGTGATCGGAACCCGAAGCTCCGAAATCATGGCCATTTTGGTGTCATAGTCGCGGAACAGAAACAGTTCTGGGTTTTCCATCCACGCGTCCGGCAGCTCGAAATCCATCGCCCGGACCTTGACCGCATCGGTGATATTCTTGATCGCACGACCGGTAAATCGGTCGTCGGCATCCTGAATGGCCTTGAGATAGGTTCCCAGCTTGGCAATCGTATCCAGGTCACCGATCTGATCATGGACCCTGTCAAAGACCGCCATCAGCCCGGCCTCCTGCGGTCTGGAATGGGCGGCAAAGCTGCGGGCGACGGCCTTTTTGATTTCCTGCGCGGCATAGGCATCGTGTTCGCCCAGCGGGATGTCGTGGTTGCGGCCCATCAACAGGTTGAGGATGTCGATGTAATCCTCGCGCGTTTGCGGCCCATCAACCAGAAACCGTGCCCCGGCGCGCTGACGCAGGGCATCATCGACGTTTTCAGGATAATTCGAAAACATTCCGAACGTGCAATTGCCCCGCACTACGGTATTGGCCCCGGCAAAGCTCTCCATCAGAACGGCGGTGATTTCCAGTTGCCCGGCCGATGACTGACGATCACCGCGTTTGCCGGCCAATTGGTCGATATCGTCGATGGTGCCGAACCCGATCGCTGCGGGGTCAAGGATCGTGTTGATGAACGCCTTGGCGTTCTGGCCGGATTTCCCCTGATAACTGTCGATGTTTTCGGTGCTCAGGTTCTGATAGCGGAACGGATAGCCCGCGACCTTGCAATACTCATTGATCAGCCCGGCCATCATCTGGATCAAGGTGGTCTTGCCCGTCCCCGGTTTGCCATCGCCCATAAAGGTGAAAATGAAGCCGCCCAGTTCGGCAAACGGGTTCATTCGACGGTCGAAATCATAGGCCATCAACATCTTGGCCAAACGCATGGCCTGATATTTGGCGATATGGTTGCCCACCACCTCGTGCGGTTTTTTGAACGTCATGGTCAACGTGGTGGATTTGGCTTTGGTTGCCGGTTCGAACCCGCGAAGGGTCAGATCATCCGCCTCGATCCGCCAGGCCGCCCCGGTAAACGGGACAAGACGCGGGGCGGTCTGTGCCCTCAGCGCGGCCTTTTCCATCACCTGTTCGCCATAGGCGGCCACGGTGGCGGCCATCTGGGCATCGTCCTGCGCATAAAGCGCCAGCTTCTGGTCAACCTCCCACAGCGCCCCATGCAACGCGAGCTGGGCGTTATCCGTCAGAAACTCTTCGGCTTCCCCGGTTTCGACCTGCGTTTCTCCCAGATGCGGGGCCAGCAAAAACGCCACCGCATTGGCCCAGACATGGGCCACAACCAGCGCCTCGGCGCTGAGAAGATCACCGAACTCCGACTTGCGGTCCGCGGCCAGGGCACCGGACAAATTGGCCCGTTTCAGATCGCCCAGCCCAGAGGCATCGCAAAACTGTTCCCCCATCGCCAGAGCAATCGCCAACGCCCGGCGCAGGCTGTGCATGACCGTGGCCTGAAGCGGCGAGGTCAAGGGATCACCACCGTCCGCGGCCTCGATCCGCTCGATCAGATGGACCCCTTCGGGTCGGGCGGTCGACCGGGTGACCAGACCCGGTGTCGTGGATCGAAACCGGCGCCGGGGGGCAATGCCGGAACTGCGTTGCTCGGCCTTGGCGGGCGTGCGCGCTTTGGCGATGCGCGGCGTGTGATCAAAGCCATCCAACAGGGCGGCGGCGGCATCGTAATGCGCGCGAATGTCGTCTTCGCGCAATTCCATCTGATCGGATGTCAGGCTCATGAGGTAACGCCCCTCCTCTTCATCTCGCTCAAAAAACTCCCGCCGGAGGCTTGGTCCGGCAGGACCAATCAATATCGCAACACCTGGCCTGCTGCGCTCACCACGTATTTGCGCACATCGGCAAAGCCCGGCGGGTTCAGGTCCACCAGCACCTGAAACGGGCGTTGCGGCACAATGATTGACCGCTGTGTGCGGGTCGCCCCGGTGTCCGCACCGCGACCGCCAAACGGGTCCAACGCAAACACTTCGCGTTCCACGGTCGAAAACCACCCGGCGCGCTCTTCGTTCACCCGTTCGCTTTCCAGCTCTTCCAATGTCCACGCCAGGGCCCAATCCTGCCCCTCCGGGGCCTGCGCCTGTGCCAGAACCTGCCGCAGGGGTCCGCTTTGTTCGGTATAGGCCGAACTGTACATCGGCCCCACATGCAACCGGCGCAGCCGTTTGGGGTGCAGATCATCAAAATCGCCATCAAACCCCTTGGCAATCGTCACCAGCTTCAGCGCTCCCAGGGATTGCGCCATCAGATGCGCCTGGACTTCGGGCCAGCGGCGTTGATCTTTCGGCAGCGCCACCTTGCCGGAATCTTCCAGCTCCATCATGTAAATGACCGGCAGGTTGATCTGGCTGTCATAGACCGCCCAATGCAACAGGAACCGCCGCCTGTCCCCATCATTGCCCAACCATTCACAAACCGGATCATTGCGGGACCAGAACAGATCCGCCCTGAGCAGCTCCTGATAATAGAGCCGCTGCGACAGCGCGAATTGCAGCTTGGTCGGCAGCTCCCGGTCCGAAATGATGGTGCGCGCCATCTGGTCCTTCAGATCGCTTTCCGACGGCATGTTCTCCAGATGCCGGGCCGCCTGTTGGGCATCATTGGCCATCGTCATCAGCTCTGTCACCACAGGAAAACCGCTGTCGCGTTTGTCCATCGCCAGCGACCCAAAAAACCGTCCCGTTTCGCGCCCCACCAGCAGGTATTTCATGCTGAGCGCCCGAAAGGTATAAGTCAGCGATGTCAGATACCCGGTCAGAACTTTGACATCCGACTTGCTCAGCGCACCATCGGCCTGCATATACCCCGCCACCCGCGCCAGATGGCTCGTAATCGCCCCGAACTTGCGAAAATACCGGCGCGAGGCAAAGGTATCGGTCAACCCGGCATGGTCCACAGACGTATGCGTGCGGTCTGTCATTGGGCGCGCTGGCAATAAGCCACGTCGATCTTGTCCTGATAGCGTTTGACCTCAAAGCACCTGAAATAGCTTCCCGCCATCTGCCCCTCCACGACACGCCAATGCGTCATGATCACTTCGCCGCGCTCGGTCTGGCCGATCGAAGATCCGACAAGATCCGCGCCAGCAACAGCGAGCTTGGCCGAAGACATGCCTTCGACCGTATTCCAGGATTGTTCAGCCATGCCCTGCCCAGCGCCCAGCGCTACGGCTGCGCTGAAAACCGTCAACAAACCGCGCATGTTCACCCCCCATACAGGTTCTTGTCGTGTTTCTCGACAATCTGCGAAAACCGGCGGGCGAACCGTTCGTCGGCCTTGGCTTTTTTCTCCAACACGTCGCGCGCGAACACCATATGGTCCTCATGCGCCTCCAGCATGTCGGCCATCTTCTGGTTGGTCGCGGTGCCGATGGCGGCCATGGCGGTTTGCGCCTCCTTGTCGGTCTGCACGCCGATTTCGTTGATGCGATGCGCAATGTCCTGCTGCTGTGCGGTTTTCAGCGATTTGGTCAGCGCGTCATACAGCACCACCCGCTGGGCCGTGTCGGTCTGCAGCTTGTTGATCAGCACCAACTGGGTCGCCGCCTGATTTTGCAGCGAATCCACCCAGGTCTTGCCCTTTTCGATATACCGTTCCAGCGTCTGGGATTTGGCCAATTTGACCTGCTCGTCCTGGACCAGGGTGTTGTATTGGGTATTCAACGCCGCCAATTCAGTTTCCAGCTTGGTCCGGCTGGCCGCGTCCTGTTCCACGGAAATCTTGTTTTCCAGCTCAATGATTTTTGGGTCCATACCCAGAATGTCCGCCCGCACCTTTTCCAGCTCCGAAACGGTGACTTCGCGGTCATCCAACGTTGAACTCAGGTTGGTCTGCACCTTTTCCCGCTGCTCTTCGAGCACCGACAGCTGCCCTTGCAACAGCTGCACGATGACGTCGGACTTGGCGATCAGGTCCTGCAATTTGTCGTCGATATTCGCAGTGCGCATCCGCTCTTGGCGCAGCGAATCCGATTTGCCCTTGCTAAAGATGCCGACAAAGCTCTCCCACCCGGTTTTCGACCGCATTTCGTCGAAATCCTTGGAAAAGGCGCTGGTCACATCGTCCAGCCCCATGATCAGCTCCGCAATATTGGCGTTCATGACTTCGGTATGGGCGTGTACGTCTTCCAGCGTGGCATTTTCGATGTCGATACTGGCGTCTTCCCCCGCTTCGATCTTGGCGCGGGCGCTTTCGATCCGGCTGGTCAGACCTTCGATCTGCGCCTGTGATTCCCGCACCTTGCGCTGACTCTCTGCAATCATTGCCTCGAACTGGGCCCCGGCCATCAATCCCTCCTGTTACTGCGTGTGCCGCACTCTATGAGATAGGAAATGTTTATCCCTTTTACATCCCTCAGGCGGCTGAAATCTCGAAAACAAACTCGCAGATACTGTGGCAAACACAGATGAGAAAAGAAAGGGGAATGCGCGTGCGCCTCTGTCATGGCCCGGTCGCGCCCGTCTCACCCAAATTGCTTTTCTGTGTTAAGGTGTCCCTAGAAGTCATTTTAACAGGAGCTTGAAATTCAATGTGCGACATCTGTGTCATGAATGCTGTAAAAGACCGAATGATAACCCGCCGGACCTTGTTCACAGGTGCGGCCATGGCCGGTGTGGCCGCGACATTGGGCACCGCCCAGACCTCCCCGGCGCTCGCCATGGGCCATGGCAGCGCCCAGGATATGACCCATACGCTCAGCGCTGATTTTCCAACCTATTTCGGAACGCCCGGCATGTCGTCCGATCAGCCGTTCAATTTCAAGGAGCACGGCTTCAACGTGTTCAATCTTCAGATCAATGAACACACCGGCACCCACATTGATGCACCGCTGCATTTTTCCGCCGACGGGGCATCGGTCGATGAAATCCCGGTCAGCCAGCTGCTCGCACCGCTGTGTGTCATCGACATCGCAGCCAAAGCCGCCGAAAACCCAGATGCTCAGGTCACGCCCGACGACATCAAATCCTGGATCAGCACCCATGGCGACATTCCCGCCAATGCCTGCGTTGCCATGCATTCGGGGTGGGGCAGCAAAACCGGCACCGACGCGTTCCGGGGGTTTGACGGGCAGGCCATGCATTTCCCGGGTTTTCACGTCGAAGCCGCCCAGATGCTGATGGATGAAACCGGCGCGACCTCGATGGCGGTGGATAGCCTGTCGTTGGATCACGGTCCCTCTGCCGATTTTGCGGTGCATTATGCCTGGTTGCCCTCTGGCCGGTTCGGCATCGAAAACCTGGCCAATCTGGACAAGGTCCCGGCAAGCGGCGCGACCCTCGTCATCGGCGCACCAAAACACAAAGGCGGCTCAGGCGGACCAGCCCGCATTCTGGCCCTGGTCTGACCCGCCAACACCGCGCACATGCGGCACTCGAATGCGGCACGCTCAGGCCGCGGAATCGTCTTCCCCGTGCGCGGTGACGGTGCTATATCCTGTGCGGGCTCACAGGCGATGGCGTCGCCAAAGAGCACGACTCTTGCCCGCCCCCACGCTCCTGTACGCCGGGACTTTCAATCGGGAGATTGAGGGCCCCGCCTTTCGTCTCCCCCAATACAGGAGGCGCTCCATGGCCTGGTCGCCGGACAAAACCGAAGTCAAAAGCTGGAATGAATGGGACACGCTGCGCCACGTGATTGTGGGCCGCGCCGATGATTGCCACATCCCGCCCGAAGAACCCGCACTGGACGCCAAAGTCCCCGAAGACAGCGACATGCGCGGTCAATGGGGCCGCCGCCCGCAGGAAACCATCGATCGGGCCAACGAATTGCTGGACAATTTCGCCGATCAGCTGCGCAAGCGCGACATCAAGGTCGACCGCCCGGTCTCCATTGACCATGCCCAGCCCGTGACCACCCCCGACTTTCACACCGACAGCCAATTCGGCTGTATGCCGCCGCGCGACGTGTTGCTGACCGTGGGCCGCGAAATGCTGGAAGCAACGATGTCCTATCGGTGCCGGTGGTTCGAATACCTGAACTATCGTCCCCTGCTGAAACAATATTGGGAGGAAGACCCCCGGTTCCGCCACGAGGCCGCGCCAAAACCGCGCCTGACGGATGCGGATTACCACCCCGATTATCTGAGCGAAAAAATCGGTGACGCCAAGCGCCTGGAATGGGCCGCCGAAAAATTCTTTGTCACCACCGAAGAAGAACCCCTGTTCGACGCCGCCGACGTGCTGCGGTTCGGCAAGGACCTGGTGGTGCAGCACGGCTTTACCACCAACCTCAAAGGGATCGAATGGCTGCGCCGTCACTTCCCCGACCACCGTGTGCACACGGTGAACTTCCCCGGTGACCCCTACCCGATCCACATCGACGCGACATTCACGCCGCTGCGCCCCGGTCTGATCGTCAACAACCCCCAGCGTCGCCTGCCCGAAGACCAGCGCGAGATGTTCAACAAGAACGGCTGGGACATCGTCGACGCCGCCCAGCCCGCCCACAACACGCCACCGCCGCTGTGCTATTCGTCAACCTGGCTGTCGATGAACGTGTTGGTGCTGGATCCCAAAACCGTCTGTGTCGAAAAATCCGAAGTCTATCAGGCCGAACAGATGGACAAACTGGGCATGGAGGTCGTCGAGGTCGAGCTGCGTGACGCCTATGCGTTTGGCGGTGGTCTGCACTGCTGCACCGCGGATGTCTATCGCGACGGCGACTGCGAAGATTACTTCCCGAACCAGTAACGGCCCGGGTCAAAGACTGGAAAAGCCGCATCCCTGGATGCGGCTTTTTTTGTGCGCAACACCAACAACATGCGCACCCAAGAAAATTAAAATTTTCTTGGCCAAGGGTTTTACTTAAAACCCTTGGTCCTGTGGTCAGCCGACCACGTTGAACTCCGGGCCGTAGGGGTATTTGGTGATGTTTTCGTTGCCGTCTTCGGTGATCACCAGGATATCGTGTTCCCGATAGCCGCCCGCGCCCGGTTTGCCATCTGCGATGGTCAGCATCGGCTCCATCGAAATCACCATGCCCGGCTCCAGAACCGTGTCGATGTCCTCGCGCAGTTCCAAACCGGCTTCGCGCCCGTAATAGTGCGACAGCACACCGAACGAATGACCATAGCCGAATGTGCGATACTGCAACATGTCGCGCTCGGCAAAGAAGTCGTTGATCTTATGGGTGATCTCTGCGCAGGACGCCCCAGGCTTCAGCAGCGACATGCCGTATTCATGGGCCCCGACATTGGCCTCCCAATAGCGCAGCGACTCCGCATCCACCTCTTTGACGAACATCGTGCGTTCCAGCGCGGTGTAATAGCCGGAAATCATCGGGAACGTGTTCAGCGACAGGATGTCACCGCGTTCCAGAACCCGACCTGTGACCGGGTTATGCGCCCCATCGGTGTTCAGACCCGACTGGAACCAGACCCAGCTGTCGCGGTATTCCGCATCCGGGAAACGCCGGGCAATCTCCAGCTCCATCGCGTCGCGCCCCGCCATGGCGACGTCGATCTCGCGCACGCCTTCCTTGACCGCATCACGGATCGCAAACCCGCCGACATCGGCCACCGCAGCCCCCGCCCGGATCATGTCGATCTCGGCTGCGGATTTATGCATCCGTTGCACCATGGTCGGCGCATACAGATCGACGGTGTTTGACGGGTTCAGGAACGCATCCAGCTTGGCCTTTTGCATCAGGCTCAGATGGTCGCTTTCATAGCCGATCACCCGGCCCGAACCGGCCACGCTTTCGATCGCACGCCAATAGTTGTCGCGCTGCCAATCTGTATAGGTGATGTTGTCGCCATAACAGCGGCGCCACGGCTGGCCCGCATCAATCCCGGCCGAAATGGTGACACAGGCCGTGTCCGTCACGACCAGCGCATAGGGACGGCCAAAGGCACAATAGGTAAAGCCCGAATAATACGAGATATTGTGCATCGACGAAAAGACCGCAGCATCGACACCCTGGTCGATCATGATCTTGCGCAGACCCGCAACGCGGGCGCCATATTCGTCTTGGGAAAACTGCAAAGGAGCCTTTTCACCGTTGTGAAAACGGTAAAAATCCGGGCGCGCAGCCGCAGCATTGAGATCTTGGTAGCGAGGAATAGCAGTCATTAGTGACCCTCCTTCGAAAAAAGAAAGGTCCCGGCGTTCAGGACTGTTTGAATATGGGCCGTAACAGGGCGACGCCATCGCCCGGGCCTGCCCGGAACATCGGTCGAAACGCGCGTTCGGGCAAGCTTTTTTTGCGCGGGTCTATCCCGGATTTCAGATTTCGCCCAAAAGCGTCCGCACAATGTCGCTTTCAGCATCTGCCAAAGGGTCGATCACATCGAAATGGTGCTTTCCCTGGGCCACCACATGCCCCACCCCCCAGGATTCGGCCAACCAACGCGCCTGATCCAGAAACGCCGGGCGTTCGTCACCGCCGACCCAAACCACCACGCGGGCGCCGTGCCGGTCGGTCATTTCCACCGGGCTTTCGGCCTGGGCCGCGGCCGCGTCCATCAGGAATTTCTCGTTCATACCTGTCTGGATCAATGGGCGCAGATCGGACAGGGGTGAAATCGGCATGTCCATCTGGATCCGCTGACCCACCTCTGCGTCCAAGATGGATGGATCCAGCATACGCGCCACCAGATGCCCCCCGGCGGAATGACCGGCCAGAATAATCGGGCCATCAACCTCCTGGGCAATCCTGCGCACGGCTTGGGCAATCTGCCGGGTGATTTCACCGATCCGAACGTCCGGGCACAAATCATAGGACGGCATCGCCACCGCCCAGCCATGCGCCAGCATCCCGGCGGCCAGATGCGACCACGACGATTTGTCGAACGCCATCCAATAGCCACCGTGCACAAAGATGAAAACGCCCTTTGGCGGGCCTTCGGGCAGGAACAGGTCAAACCGATGCCGCTCCCCTGCACCATACGGAATATCCAGTCTGGCACGCGCACCCAACTGGTCGCGAAACGCTGCTGCCTCGGCTGCCCAGCGCGGCGGATAACTGGCCGCTTCGGGGATATAGGCTCCATTGGCATAGGCATCGCTCAGGTCCATGCGAATCTCCTTAACACGTTAAATTATTCTGGACTCATAGGTCGTACTGGACAACACTAACGCCAAATGCTTTGCATTCGCGAGACCAATTCCGGGAGGACCCCATGCTTGACGCAACAACCGATCTGAAATCGCTTTTGAAAGACCCCAGCCTGCTGGAAACGCGCGCCTATATCGGCGGCCAGTTCGTTGACGGTCAGGGCACATTTGACGTGACCAACCCGGCCCGTGGCGACGTGATTGCCCAGGTTGCCGATGTGTCGCGCGCCCAGGTGGCCGGAGCCATTGCCCAGGCAGACGCCGCCCAAAAGGAATGGGCGAAATGGACCGGAAAAGAGCGCGCCAACGTAATGCGCAAATGGTTCGACCTGATGATGGAAAACCAGGACGACCTGGGCATTATCCTGACCGCCGAAATGGGCAAACCTCTGGCCGAGGCCAAGGGTGAGATCGGCTATGGGGCCTCCTTCATCGAATTCTTTGGCGAAGAAGCCAAACGGATCTATGGCGAAACCATTCCAGGCCACCAGCGCGACAAACGCATCACCGTGCTGAAACAGCCCATCGGTGTGGCGGCATCCATCACCCCCTGGAATTTCCCCAATGCCATGATCACGCGCAAGGCAGGTCCGGCGCTGGCCGCGGGCTGTGCCTTTGTTGCGCGCCCCGCTGCGGAAACCCCGCTGTCGGCCATCGTTCTGGCGGTTCTGGCGGATCGCGCCGGCATTCCCGCCGGCGTGTTCAATGTGGTGCCTTCGTCGCGGGCCAGCGACATTGGTCAGGAATTCTGTGAAAACGACGCGGTGCGCAAGCTGACCTTTACCGGCTCGACCGAAGTGGGCCGCATCCTGATGCGCCAGGCCGCCGACACCGTGATGAAATGTTCGATGGAGCTGGGCGGCAACGCGCCATTCATCGTATTTGACGACGCCGATCTGGACGCCGCCGTCGAAGGCGCCATCCTGTGCAAATTCCGCAACAACGGTCAGACCTGTGTCTGTGCCAACCGGATCTACGTCCAGGCCGGTGTCTATGATGCCTTTGCCGAAAAACTGCGGGCCGCAGTCGAGAAGATGAATGTGGGCGACGGCCTGAACGACGGCATCCATTTTGGACCATTGATCAACGCGGAAGCGGTGGAAAAAGTGCAGGAGCACATCGCCGACGCCACGGCCAAGGGCGGCAACGTCATCCTGGGCGGCACCCCGTCCGAACTGGGCGGCACCTTCTTTCAGCCGACCATCATCACCGGCGCGACCCAGGACATGGCATTTGCCACGGACGAAACCTTTGGCCCATTGGCACCGCTGTTCAAATTCGAGAACGAAGACGAAGTCATTGCCATGGCCAATGACACGATCTTTGGCCTGGCGTCCTATTTCTATGCCAAGGACCTGAGCCGCGTGTACAAGGTGGCCGAAGCGCTGGAATATGGGATCGTGGGGGTGAATACCGGCATCATCTCGACCGAAGTCGCCCCGTTCGGCGGTGTCAAACAATCCGGCTTGGGCCGCGAAGGCAGCCATCACGGCATCGAAGACTACCTGGAAATGAAATACATCTGCATGGCGGTCTAAATCCCGGACCTTTGGCCCGACCCCACCCATCGGGGTCGGGCCAGACCCTCAGGGCCAGGCAGACATCATGCCTGCCTGCCCGATCTGCATCAGGCCCCTGGACCTGCCATTTGTGATGTCAATGTATCTATGGCCTGCGTCCAGGCGGCTTCTTCCTCGCGCGTCAAATCATCCCCCAACGTGTCTCGCAACGCCGCAATCAACGCGTTGGCGGCCGCATGATATTGCGCGGGTGCCACGCCAAAACGGGCATGGCTCACGGCCAGCCGGTCGCCCAGATCAGCAAAACTTTTCTGGTCGGACATGCTGCGAACCGTCGACGTCAGCATTGTCGTGAACATTTCTTTTTGATGAAAAAAATCCTTTTGAAACAACCCCCGTGCCTCGGGTACGACCTGAAACAGATGATGATAAAACCGGTCAGCCAATTCGGCCTTGCGCGCAAACGCCTTTGAAAAACTGTTTTGGACCAGTTGGATACTGGGGACATCCATTGCGATAAACCTCGTAAAATGCGCAGGTTATTCACTGCGTCATGGACCACCTGTATCGCAAATCCACCTTACCATTCATTTAACTTCGCCCCGGATGGCGCGACATTCAAACCCGCGCGCGCAACAAAAAACCCCGCAGGCGACAACCGGCTGCGGGGGGACGTTTGATCGTCATGTCGGATGGTGCGCCCATCCGACATGGGCAGGGGCAAACCTGTCAGTTCACCGCCTTGGCATCAACGACATCTGATGTTTCCTTGGCCGATGAAATCGCGATCCGGCGCGGCTTCAATGCTTCGGGCACTTCGCGCTGCAGGTCGATGTGCAACATGCCGTTTTCATGGCTGGCACCGGTGACACGCACATGATCGGCCAACGTAAACCGGCGCTCAAAGGCGCGGGTCGCAATCCCGCGGTGCAAATAGCTTCGGTCGGTGTCTTCATCGGATTTGCGCGCGGCGACGACCAGGGCGTTTTCCTTGACCTCGACCGACAGATCCTCTTCGCCAAACCCGGCGACCGCAATCGAAATCCGATAGGCATCAGCGGCGGTTTTTTCAATATTATAAGGGGGATAGCTGGGCTGTCGTGTATCCGCGCTCAGCGTTCGATCCATCAGGTCAGCGATCTGGTCAAAGCCAATAGATGCCCGGTGCAACGGGGCAAAATCAAAACTACGCATCATGTTCATCCTCATTCAGAGCGATTAAGTGCTGCCCTCCGCAACGGACGGGCAAGTCTGGATCCGAACCCCTGTCACAGGCGATCCGGTATCCTTCAGATAATCAGCAACAGCCCGGTTTCAAGAACCGTCCGCACGAATGAATTTGGCACCGGTCGAATTGCGCCCTGACCCAACCCCCAGACGTTTGACACGGCGGTCGGGCACGGCGGCCGGTGCCCGCCTCAGCATGGACTTGAGCTCGGCAACACGGGCCGGGAGCGCCATGCCCAGCGCAACTTTTTTGCCCTCGACCTGCGCCATTCCGGAAATGACGGACAAAATGCGCCCACGCCCCCCGACACGCGCAAACACAGGTGCCCCGGACGAGCCATAGGTCACGTCACAGTCAAACATCATCAGCTCATCGCGGGCGGCCAGGATCTGGCACTGTCGCTGGCGCGACAACGCCTCTGCGCGCCCCATGCCATAAGAGGTCACGCTGACCGCAGCCCCCTGTGTTGCTCCATCGTGCAGAATGAACGGGTCGGCCTGGGCGCTGGTGATCGGGCGCGCCAGCCGGATCAGCGCCACGTCATGACGGACATTTGCCCATGTCATCGGGGCACCCGGCGCAAATCCACTGTGGGCGGCAATCTGCAGGGCCTGGCGGTCCGCTATGGATTGGCCCTCGCGCAAACCGGCGCGAAAGGTGACCTGATCGGCCTCCAACAGCCTGTTGGTCTGTTTGCTGTACACACAATGGGCCGCCGTCAGCACCAGCTCGGGAGCGATCAAGGTCGCCGTGCAAAACCCCTTGCCCGCCAGATCCAACCGCCCGACGGCCTCCCAGCCCAACAGATCGTCCCGATCAGACAGACGACGCAGACCCGTCGTGTCTGCTGCCACAAGGGGCGCAACAAGAACCAACACCAGAACCGCAGCCAGACGTTTCATGGCCGGACCTGTCATGGCTGGACCTGTCATGGCTGGGTTGGCCGGATGAATTTTGCGCTTGTGTTGTTGCGCAGATGACCCACCACAACATTCCCGGCTCCCGGTGGGACCTTGGCCTGACCAAAGGCCCCTTTGGACAGCAATTCGGCCTGCAGCAGCGTCAGCGCCTCTTCCAGAGCCGACCCCAAAGCCACACGTTGCCCCTGAATTTCCGCCTTGGCCGACACGACCGAGACAATCCGGGCGGTGCCGTCATCAAACGAAAAAATCGGGGCCCCGGATGAGCCGAAATCCACATCACAGGACATCACCAATACGCCTTCCTGGCGGGCCATGACCCCACAGACTTCCTGCAAAGACGGCGCTTCGGAGCGGTCCTGAGCATAAGACACCACACCGACCTGATCCCCCCGGCTGGGCCGACCGGCGGTGGTAAAGGGCTGAATGGTGGTATTGCGGATCGGATGTTGCAACTGCAACAGAGCCACATCATTGCGGACCCTTTCGGACGAAACTTCGCCGTCATAGATGTAATCCGGGTGGGCAACGGCACGGCGCACGCCTCGATAGGCCGACGCCCGCCCATTGCGCCATCCGGCGAGAAATTCCATGTCCGCGGGTTTGATCCTGCGTTTGCTGGTCCGGTCATACAGGCAATGCGCCGCAGTCAGCACCAGATCCGGCGCGATCAATGCCCCGGTGCAAAACCCGGTTCCATTCACATCCAAGCGCCCGACGGCCTCCCACTGGCGCCCCGCATCGGTGGTGTCCATGCGTTGCAACCGCGTGTCCTGAGCCTGCGCGGCCAGCGGCAGCAAAGAGACCAAAATGTTCAATATCCAGCGCCGCACCGGGTTCTCCTGTTCAACCTTTTAAATTTTCTAGGAAGCCGATGGGGCGAAATTGCGGCAAACTGCGGGTATTGCGGTGCCCGACACGGTGGGCTCCCGCCCGGTGACCCTGCCCTGCCGGGCAGATCACCCGTTGGGCGTGGCATCGCCTGCGGCAATGCGGGCGGTCTGGGTCCGGTCAGCGCAAGACTGGAATCGCGGTTTCCTGTTGGCGCACCGGATCAAGAGCACCCGGGCGCGGTCCCCCCGTCGCCCAATCCAGCAATTCAACGGTATGGACGACGGGATGCGCCGTACCAGACCCGATCTGCATCATGCACCCAATGTTTCCGGCCGCGATCACATCGGGCTGTTTCGCCTCCAAAGCCGTGATCTTGCGCGCCTTGAGCTGCCCCGAAATGTCCGGCTGCATCAAATTATAGGTCCCGGCAGATCCACAGCACAGATGCGCGTCCGCCGGTTCGACAACCCTGAACCCGACCCGCTTCAACAGGGTCTTGGGGTGCGATTTGACCTGTTGGCCGTGTTGCAGGGAACAGGCGGCGTGATAGGCGACGGTCATCTCCTTTTGCGCCCCTTCGGGCAGGTCCAACGTCATCAGAACTTCGCTGACATCCATGGCCAGCTTGGACACCTGCTCCGCGTCAGCGGCCAGCGGATCATTGCGGAACATGTGCCCGTAGTCCTTGATCGTGGTGCCACACCCGGAAGTATTGATGACGATGGCATCCAACCCCTGCCCCTGGATCTCGCGCATCCAGGCGCGAATATTGCGCGCCGCGGCGGCGTGGCTGTCGTCCACGCGTCCCATGTGGTGGGTCAGCGCCCCACAGCACCCGGCCCCATCGGCCACCACGACTTCGCACCCCAACCGGGTCAACAGCCGGATCGTGGCATCGTTGATATCGGTATTCAGCGCCTTTTGCGCACACCCGGTCATCAGAGCCACCCGCATCCGCCGGGGCGCGTCGGGGGCAAAGCTCTGGGGATCGTCATTGCGGCTGACCGGCGGGATCTGGCGCGGCGCCATATCCAACATCGCCCGCACCCGCGCATCGGGCACCCAGGCCCGGAACGGCCGGGCCAGCTTGGCCCCCAGCAGCGCCAGCCGGAACCGCCGCGGATAGGGCAGAACCTGCGACAGGACCCACCGCAGGGCCCGGTCCGTCAACGGACGTTTGTAATGCTGTTCCACATAGGCCCGCGCATGATCAATCAGATGCATGTAATGCACGCCCGACGGACAGGTGGTCATGCAGGCCAGGCAACTCAGGCACCGGTCTATGTGTTTGACCGTCTTTTCATCCGGTACCCGGTTGTTCTCCAGCATATCCTTGATCAGGTAGATCCGCCCACGCGGGCTGTCCAATTCGTCGCCCAGCACCTGATACGTCGGGCAGGTCGCCGTACAGAACCCGCAATGCACACAAGAGCGCAGAATGTCGTTGGCTCTTTGTGTGCCCGGGTCCGTCAATTGTTCGGGGGTGAAATGTGTCTGCATGACCTGTGCCTTACCCGACCAACAAAAGAAAAAACGCCGCAGCCCCGATCAGGCCCGCGACAAAAACCAGCCCGCGCACCACCCAAGGGCGGTCATCCAGACGCCATTTCCGGTGGATCAGCATGTAACCGCCCGCAAACAACAATCCCGACGCCAGGGAATAGAACCCGATGGCCCGGAATCCGCTGGCCATACCGTTGCCCGCGGCATCAGACCCGGTGATCGCCGGCAACGACTCGTGCAGCGCAACAACCCCAAACGCGGCCAGCACCGCCCCAACCCCCAGACCTCTGGACTTTGGGAAAAACGCCATGACGACGAACACAACCGGCCCCGGAAGGAAAAACAACAAAAGATCCATATCGCGCTATCCCATCACCCCTGGATTCAAAATTCCCCGCGGGTCAAACCGCTTCCGCAAATCCCCGGCAAGCTTTGACAATACCGGGGGCTGGGGATGGAACCGCCCAAATTTCAACAGATCATCTTGTGGAGCCCGGATCAGGGTCACATGCCCGTCCACCCCCGCCAACTGCGACCGCAGATCAACGCCCGGCGGCGCCAATGTCCAGATCAGCCCGCCCCCCCAGTCGATCACATGTTCATAGTCCGAACAGGCGGTGACCCGTGTCATATCCGTGGGTTTGACCGACGTTTTCCACACCGACCCGGCCCGCCCGTGAAAGGGGGCGACATCGCGAACCGCCCGCCACAGCCGGTCAGTGTCCGGCCCGCCCATCAGCAGATCATCGGGCTTCTGGTCCGCGAACAACTGGCACAACTCCTGCATCCGATATTCGACTGACGCCTCGAACCCTTCGACCCGGATCAACGTGCGCGCGGGGCTCTCGCCCTGCTGCGGCAGCCGCGCCGCGCCGGTCACGTCAAACGGCGATTTCAGGGCTGCACAGAACACCCGCAGCGACTCCTGAAAATCCAACCCGGACCAGACCAATGTGCCGCTGCATTGCGCGCGCGGCAAAACCTTCAGCGACACTTCGCTGAGAACTCCCAACGTGCCATGCGCTCCGGCCATCAGTTTGACCAGATCATATCCGGTCACATTCTTCATCACCCGGCCGCCGTTCTTGACCACCTGCCCGGCCCCATCGACAAAGCGCACCCCCAACAGATGATCCCGGGCCGCGCCCGACTGGACCCGCCGTGGCCCGGATATATTGGCGGCAAAAACACCGCCGATCGTGGGCTCTCCCGTCGTTCCCATCAGGCCCCGATGATCCATCGGCTCGAACGCCAGCCTCTGGTTTTCACCGGCCAGCAGGGTCTCGATCTCGGCCACAGGCGTCCCGGCCCGCGCCACCAACGTCAATGCGCCGGGTTCATACAGCGCGACCCCGCGCAACCCTGACACAGACAGAAGATCACCGGATACAGACAGGCCCCGCGTTCCTCCCCCCTGAATACACAGCGGCCCGCGCGCCGCGGCCACCCTTTCGGCCAGCTCGGCCTCACTCTCGGGTCTGCTCATTTCATCTCGCTCCAAAACTCCGGGGGAGTCGCCAAAGGCGACGGGGGCAGCGCCCCCTCTTATTCTGCGGCAACCGGCACGTCGCGCCGGTTTTTGGTCACGGACAGGGGAAACACCTTGGCCGGGTTCAGCAACCATTTGGGATCAAACACGTCCTTCACCATCAGCTGCGCCTCCAGATCCACCGGATCATATTGGTGCAGCATCAGATCGCGTTTCTCAACACCGACCCCATGTTCCCCCGTCAAACACCCCCCGGCTTCGACGCACAGCTTCAGGATCTCGGCCCCAAAGGCCTCGCAGGTTTCCAGATCGCCGGGTTTATTGGCATCAAACAGGATCAGCGGATGCATATTGCCGTCCCCTGCGTGGAACACATTGGCCACATCCAGACCAAAGTCGCGGGACATCTCGCCGATCCGACGCAGTACATAGGGCAAGGAGGACACCGGGATGGTGCCGTCCAGACACATATAATCGTTGATCTGCCCCATGGCCCCAAAGGCGGATTTCCGGCCCAGCCAGATCCGTCCGGCTTCCTCTGCATCGCGGGCTTCGCGCAGCGCGACCGGATTGTGACGCCGGGCAATCTCGGTGATCTGCTGCAACTGCCATTCGATTTCCCCGGGGCTGCCCTCGACCTCGACAATCAACAGCGCCTCGCAATCGGGATAGCCGGCCTTGGCAAAGGCTTCGCAGGCACGAATGCACGGCCGATCCATGAATTCGATCGCCACCGGCAGGATCCCGGATTTGATGATATCGGACACACAGGCCCCGGCGACCTCGTTGCTGTCGAACCCCATCAGCACCGGACGTGCGCCTTCGGGTTTGCGCAGGATCCGCAGGGTGGCTTCGGTCACGACGCCCAACTGCCCTTCGCTGCCGCAGATCACCCCCAACAGATCCAGACCACCTGCGTCCAGATGCGCGCCACCGATATCGACTATGGTGCCATCCATCATCACCATGGTCACCCCCAACAGGTTGTTCGTGGTCACGCCGTATTTCAGACAATGGGCCCCGCCGGAATTCATTGCGATATTGCCCGCGATGGCACAGGCGAGCTGCGAAGACGGGTCCGGCGCGTAGAAAAACGCCTCCTCTTCCACCGCCCCCGAGACGCTCAGATTGGTGCGCCCCGACTGCACCCGGATGATCCGGTTGTCGTAATCCGTCTCCAACACCTGGTTCATCCGCGCCACGCCCAGGATCACGCTGTCCGCCGTGGGCAATGCCCCCCCGGCCAGCGACGTGCCCGATCCGCGCGGCACAACCGGCACGCCTTCGTCTTGGCAGATCCGCAATACGTCCGAGACCTGCTGTGTCGTTGACGGCAGCACCGCCAGCAAAGGCGGACAGCGATAGGCGGTCAGCGCGTCACATTCATAGGCGCGGGTTTCGATCTCATCGGTGATGATCGCATCATCTGACAGAACACGGGCCAATCGCGCGACCAAAGCGGGCTTGCGCGCCAGAATGGCGGGGTTGGGGGTGGGCATGTCCATCAGCGATCTCCAAATTTGGTAAAATCATATTACCAATTCATCCCATCTGGCAAGTTCTTTTCCAAGCCGCTAAGCTCCCCCCATGATTTGGATCGACCGCCTGAACAGCTTCTCGCCCTATGACTATGGTGCCCTGTCGCTCCTGGTGGTTGGCTGGTTCTGGATCGGGTGGCGCATCGAACATCCCCCGGCCCACAAACCCTCTGTTTCGTTGATCATGGCCGAATTCCGCCACGACTGGATGAAGCAGATGGTCACACGCCAGCCGCGCATGTTCGATGCCCAGCTGATCGGCAGCTTTCGCCAGGGAACGACCTTTCTGGCCTCTGCCGTCATGATCGCCATCGGCGGCGGACTGGCGCTGATCGGCAATCTTGAACCTCTGGAATCGGTCGCCAGCGATCTGACGCTCGAACATGTCCCGACGTTTGTCTGGGAAATCAAGATTCTGGTGGTGCTTCTGTTCCTGTCCAATGCCTTTCTCAAATATCTGTGGGCGCATCGCCTGTTCGGCTACAGTTCGGTGATGATGGCGGCGGTGCCGAATGAACCGGAGGAACCGCTCACCTATCCGCGCGCCGATCAGGCCGCCGACCTGTGCAACACGGCATCGCGCAGCTTTACCCGCGGGATGCGGGCCACCTATTTTGCGCTGGCGGCTGTCGCCTGGCTTGCTGGGGCTGTGCCCTTGATCATCGCCACTCTGCTCACGATTGCCATGCTGTACCGACGCGAATTTGCGTCCCAATCCCGCACCACATTGCTCAAGGTGCCACCCGACACGGCATCGTGATTCCCCGACCGATCCAAATCGCATTAGGATCCCGGCCATGAGATATGCCCCGTTCCTGATCTGCCTCGCAGCAGCATCCCCCGCCCTTGCCGATTCGCCTGTGATCGAACGTGTGACCGCCACACAGACCGGCTCGGACTGGCAATTTGATGTCACCCTCAGCCACCCCGATACAGGGTGGGATCACTATGCCGACGGATGGCGGGTGCTGGACATGCAGGGCACAGAGCTGGGTCTTCGGGTGCTGGCCCATCCGCATGAACACGAACAGCCCTTTACCCGATCCCTGTCCGGGGTTCGGATCCCCAATGGCACCAGCCAGGTCCAGATCCAGGCCCGGTGCATCGTCGATGGCTGGGGGGCCCAGACGGTGACGGTCACACTGCCCTGAGACCGGTTTCCCGGCCTGTGGGTTCCAACCCGTGGCTGTGGTTTGTGATCCGTGGTCTTTTTGGTGATCCGTGACCCTGATCCGCGGCCGTGGCCGTGGTCCGTCAGGCCCTGTGATAGGGGCTCCCGGCCAGAATGGTCGCCGCGCGATAGATTTGTTCCGACAGCATCACCCGCACCAACATGTGCGGCCAGACCATCTTGCCAAAGGATATGGACGCGTCCGCCTGGGCCCGCAGCGACGGGTCAATCCCGTCCGCGCCGCCAATGATCAACGCCAGATCCTGACGCCCACTGTCGCGCCAGCCCCCCAGCTTGTTGGCAAATTCCGGCGATGTCAGCACCTTGCCCCGCTCGTCCAGCGTGCAAATGACCGCCCCCTTGGGCAGCGCCTTGCGCAGCAAATCAGCTTCGGCACCCTGACCGGCGTTTTTCTTGTCCTCGACTTCGACCACCCGCGCAGGCCCCAACCCCAACGCGCGGCCCGTCCGGTCAAACCGGGTCAGGTAATCGTCAATCAGGGATTTTTCCGGGCCGGCCCGCAGGCGGCCAACGGCACAAATGTGCACACGCATCGTGGCCTCGGTCGCTGGACCGCGCCCCGCGCGGTCCGATTGGCATCAGACGTGGTTGCTCAGCTGGTTTCGGACCCGTCTGTCGGCAACCACATTTTTTCCAGCTGGTAAAACTCACGCACTTCGGGACGAAAGATGTGAACGATCACGTCGCCGGTATCGATCAACACCCAATCACCGGTGTTCTTGCCTTCGATCTTGGCGGTGAAACCGAACTCACGCTTGAGCCGATCAACCAGCTTTTCGGACATGGCCGACACCTGACGGGTCGACCGACCTGACGCAATCACCATATGATCGCCAATAGCTGTCTTGCCGCGCAGATCGATCTGCACGACATCTTCGGCCTTGTCGTCGTCAAGCGAGGAAAGAACACGCGCCAGCAACGCGTCGCTGGTGGGCAGAGAGTCGGCCGTCATCACGACCGTCTGTGTCTCGGCAGAGGCAGATGCCTCAGGATGGGATGACAGGACAAAGTCCTCCTTCTAGCGCGCCGTCCGCCCCCGGCGCCTGGGGTAATTCAAAGGTAACAACCCCTGATCCTATTTTCAACGTATGCGGCAGGACCCAGGGTCGAATCGACGTGACTATGTGCCTGATCTGCACAGTCTGTAAAAGCGAAAAATGACGTCTCGCCAGGAAAGTCACATCTCCGGGTCGCCTGCCTGCAAAACCGCCGGGGACGCCGCGCCCGACCCCAGAACACGCACTTCGCGCTGTGGGAAGGGGATCGAGATTCCGTTTTCCTTGAACGCATCCCACAGCGCCAGATACACCGCGCCCCGAATATTGGTCAGCCCCCCGGTCGGATCCTCGATCCAGAACCGCAGGATATAATCCACCGAACTGTCGCCGAAACCGACAATGTGACACACGGGTGCCTTGGGTTTGCCCAACACCCTGCCAATGCGCGACGTCGCTTCGACCGCAATACGGCGCACCACATGCGGGTCATCGCAATAGGCCGTGCCAAAGTAGATATCCAGACGCACGAAATCGTCGGAATGGGACCAGTTCACCACCTGCCCGGTGATCAGATCCTCGTTCGGGATCAGATATTCCCGCCCGTCCCGCGTCACCACGCTGACATATCGGGCTCCCAGCGAATTGATCCAACCAAAGGTTTCGCCCAGCGAAATCACATCCCCCGGTTTGATCGACTTGTCCAACAGGATGATGACGCCGGACACCAGATTGGACACCACTTTGGCCAATCCGAACCCCAGACCGACACCGATGGCCCCCGACAACACGGCCAGCCCGGTCAGATCAAATCCGACAATCCGCAGCCCGATGACCAACGCAACCCCATACAGGATGACCTGCAACACCTTGATCGCCAGTTCCTGCATCGAGGGGCTGATTTCGGGATTGCGCCGGATGCCGGCCGACATTGTCCGGGTCACGAACCGGGCCAACGCCAGGGTCACCCCCAACATCGCCACAGCCTGCAACACCATCCACATCGAAATCCGGGTCTCCCCCAGCTCCAACGCCAGCGAATGCAGCAACTGCTGGGTTTCTTCGGTCAGGTTCAACAGCGTCAGCGTGATCCAGATCCAGCCACAATACCGCAATATGGCCCGCAAGGCGCCATTGCGGACCAGGCGCGTTATCAGCGCAATTATCAACCAGGCAGCGGCCAGCTGCGCAGCGATCCCCAGGAAATACGACCGGCTGGGCCAGGTCACTTCGCGCATGACCCACACCGTGGTCCAGATCAGAATCACAAAGAACACCAGCGCCATGCGCCTCTGCACCAACAGAAGATAGCGATAACGCCACTTGGGCCACCCTTCGCGCGTGCGCATCCACTCGCGAAACCGCGGACCAAAATACCGCGACAGCGCAAAGGACAGCACCACCAGCCCCAACAGGATCAGCGCCTGATAGGCCGTCCAGGGGCGCGCCACGCCGGTGATGAAATTCAGCCCCTGATCCCACAGGCTTAGCGCAATGTCCTGCGTGTCCTGTTCGACGATCTGCACAGCCGCTTCACCAGGGTCGCTGGTTTGTTCCAATGTCGTTGTTTCGGTCTCTGCCATCTGTGCCTTGCCTCATTGTTGCCAGCGTGGCACGGCCCGATCCGACAAAACAAGCCATTTCCCTTGCGAGACTCAGTCTGACCCGCTATCTGAACGCACATGAAACGCATTTTTGACATCGATGACCGCGCCTTTCTGCCCTGGCGCTTTTTTGGTCAGTCGAAATCCGTCAACGCCGCACTATAAGTGCGCCGCGCGCGATTCCGTGCGCCCGTTTTGCAGCTACACCGCCAATTCAAATCAGAACGGAGAGGACCCATGTCCCCCAAAACGCTCTATGACAAGATCTGGGATGCGCATGTCGCGCACGAAGCCGAAGACGGCACCTGCCTGCTGTATATCGACCGCCACCTGGTCCACGAAGTGACCAGCCCACAGGCGTTCGAAGGTCTGCGCATGGCCGGTCGCAAGGTGCGCGCGCCAGAGAAAACCATCGCCGTGCCGGATCACAACGTGCCCACCACCGCCGGGCGCGATGACCCCGCACAGATGACCGAAGAAAGCCGCATTCAGGTTCAGGCGCTGGACACCAACGCCAAGGAATTTGGCGTGCATTATTATCCCGTCTCTGACGTCCGTCAGGGCATCGTGCACATTGTTGGCCCCGAACAGGGCTGGACCCTGCCCGGCATGACCGTGGTCTGCGGCGACAGCCACACCGCCACCCATGGCGCCTTCGGCTCGCTCGCTCATGGCATCGGCACCTCCGAAGTGGAGCATGTTCTGGCCACCCAGACGCTGATCCAGAAGAAATCCAAAAACATGAAGGTCGAGATCACCGGCAAACTGATGCCGGGTGTGACCGCCAAGGACATCACCCTGGCCGTGATCGGTGAAACCGGCACCGCGGGCGGCACCGGCTATGTCATCGAATATTGTGGCCAGGCAATCCGTGACCTGTCCATGGAAGGCCGCATGACCGTCTGCAACATGGCCATCGAAGGTGGTGCCCGCGCGGGTCTGATCGCGCCGGACGAAACGACATTCGACTACGTCAAAGGCCGCCCCCACGCCCCCAAGGCAGGCGCATGGGAACAGGCGCTGGAGTATTGGAAGACGCTCTACACCGACGACGGGGCCGCGTTCGACAAGATCGTCACCCTGAAAGGCGAAGACATCCAGCCAGTCGTCACCTGGGGCACCTCGCCCGAAGACGTCCTGCCGATCACTGGCGTTGTCCCCCACCCCGAAGACTTTGAAGGTGGCAAGATCGACGCGGCCCGCCGGTCCATCGAATACATGGGCCTGACACCGGGTCAGAAACTGACCGACATCGAAATCGACACCGTATTCATTGGGTCCTGCACCAACGGGCGCATCGAAGATTTCCGCGCCGTGGCCGAAGTGGTCAAAGGCAAAAAGATCAAGGACGGCATGCGCGCCATGATCGTTCCCGGATCGGGTCTTGTCCGGGCCCAGGCCGAAGAAGAAGGTCTGGCCGACATCTTCCGCGAGGCTGGTTTTGAATGGCGTCTGGCCGGGTGTTCCATGTGTCTGGCGATGAACCCGGATCAGCTGTCCGAAGGCGAACGTTGCGCGGCCACCTCGAACCGGAACTTCGAAGGGCGTCAGGGCTACAAGGGTCGCACCCATCTGGTCAGCCCCGCGATGGCTGCCGCAGCGGCACTTACCGGAAAGCTAACGGACATCCGCGAACTGTTGTAAGCTCCGCTCAGAGTTGAATTTTGAGAGGAATTGAGAAATGAGTGACTGGCTTAAACTGCTTTTGTTGGGACTTGTGTCCATCGTCTTTGGTGTGTTCATTCTGGGTGCACCGGTTGTGGCCTCGGTCGCCGTCACGGCGATCACCGGGTTTTTGCTGCTGATCAGCGGCGGCCTTCAGGTTGCAGGTGGCTTCACGGTCGACGGCACGGCGAACAAATTTCTCTCCATCCTGATGGGGGCAATCCTGTTGTTCCTGGGGTGGTCGTTCCTCTCAAACCCGCTTCAGGGCACCATCTCTTTGGCCACGTTGATTCTGATCCTGTTCATGGCAGGCGGGATCGCGCGCCTGATCTTGTCGTTTCAGATGCGTGGAACACGCTTTTTCTGGCCGACGCTGATCTCTGGCGTTTTGTCCATCATCCTGGCCGGGATCATCTGGTCCAATTCAGCAGCAGACCCCACGTGGTTGCTCAGCTTGATTGGGATCCTTTTGGGCATCGAGATGCTGTTCAACGGCTTTGGGCTGACGTTTGCAGCGCTGTTCATGCGCAGCGCCGAAAAAGGAAACAGGGCGGCCTGATCCCGGGCCGGACCTCTGGTCCGACCCATGGGGCCGCTGAAATCGTCATCAGGGGGTGCACGGGTGGTGCACGTCCGGTGCACGGATATCACCCCCCGCCCTGTTGCGGGGTACCCCCCACATCTAGTGGGTCGAAATTAGGAGTCTGGTAATGGACAAATTTGAAAAACTGAACGGCATCGCGGCCCCCATGCCGCTGGTCAACATCGACACCGACATGATCATCCCCAAAGTGTTCCTGAAATCCATTCAGCGCACCGGCTTTGGCGTGAACCTGTTCGACGAGATGCGGTATAACCGTGACGGTTCGGAAATCGCTGATTTCGTGCTGAACAAACCCCAGTACCGCAAGGCCGAAATCCTGGTGGCCGGTGACAATTTTGGCTGTGGCTCGTCGCGCGAACATGCGCCCTGGGCGATTGCCGATTTTGGCATCAAATGCGTGATTTCCACTTCCTTTGCCGACATCTTCTTCAACAACTGCTTCAAGAACGGCATTCTGCCCATCGTTCTGCCCCAGGAGCAGGTCGATCTGCTGATGAAAGACGCGGAAAAGGGCGAAAACGCCCGCATGACCGTGGATCTCGAAACTCAGGAGATCACCACGTCGGATGGCGACGTCATTGCCTTTGACGTGGATGCATTCAAAAAGCATTGCTTGCTGGAAGGGCTGGATGACATCGGTCTGACCATGGAAAAAGCCGACGCCATCGACACATTCGAAGCCAAAGCCGCCGCCGCCCGCCCCTGGGCCTGACAGGCGTCCCAGTTGAAAAACGGCACCACAGCCGCGCCTTCGGGTGCGGCTGTTTCGTATTGGGCCTCCGCGGCGACGCACCACAATATCTTGTGGTACGCTGCGCAAATCGTTGAATTTCCTACACTCATTGATGCAAAGCAGCACCAGTTATCCGCCCGCGAACCACAAAATTTACCACTTTACGACGCACCCTCTTGAGCGGTTTTCCCAAACGATGCACAAATAAGGCCAAAATGAGGCACCGGCCCAAAGACGGGTTGGATCAAGTTGGAACAAAGGCGCGGCAACGTATCGGCCTGTCCAGTTTGAAGGGAATGAGCAGTGGTTGCACGCATCTTAGGAGCCGTGTTGCGGGGCGTATTGGTGGCTTTGCTGATTGCAATGCCTTCGATATTTTTGCCCAGCCATACGATGCGATCCGGTGAGATCGTCGTTCTGTTGTCCTTGTTGGCAGCCGTGTTGACCATGGCCGAATACAGTTCGAATTATCCCAGCTTTGTCGAGTTCCGCGATGCGCCACCTCTCAACCGGCTGCGCTTTGTCTGCCTGGCATTGATCCTGTTGTGCCTGAGCATGATCACCAAACATTTGTTCGAACCGACCAATGGAACCGCGCTGTTTGCCGGGTTGGGTCAACTGGCCGGGAGCATACTGGATTTCCCGTACTCACCTGTGCGTCTCGTCCTGTTGGTCCTGCCCCCCGAAGTACCCGTGCATATGCTCAACGCCGCTCGGGCCGCAGCGGCTGTGGCCTATTTGATCGCATTGGGCACTGTGCTGGCCTTTGTCGTCACCATCAGAATCCTGAATTGGCCAGTGGCGAACGGGGCCTTTAACGTTTGGACCAATTTGCCACTGTTTGACCCCACAACAGGTGGTGATGTTGTCTATCGCCTGCACCGCGACGGGCGGATCAATGTCATGCTGGGTTTCTTGCTGCCCTTTGCCATTCCTGCCTTTGTCAAACTGGCCGCCGACATTGTTGATCCCAACCTGTTGATGCGCCCACACACCCTGATATGGACTCTCAGCGCCTGGGCTTTTCTACCAGCGTCCATGTTGATGCGTGGTATGGCAATGTTGCGCATTGCTGATCTGATCGAAGAGAAGCGCCGTCGTGCCTATGCCAATTCCGAGACGATGCGCACCGCATGAGGCGGTTGCTGGCAGGCGCGGCACTGTTGTTGCTGGGCAGCCTGGCCTGTTCCGCCGACCCCTTGCGCCTTGCCACATTCAACACCGAATTATCCCGCAAGGGGCCGGGCCTTTTGCTCCGTGCGATCCAGCGTGGCGACGACCCTGCAGTCCGGGCTGTCATCCAGGTCATCGCGCGAAACAATCCTGACATCTTGGTCCTGCAAGGCGTGGATTGGGACCATGAAAACCGCGCCGTCCGGGCGCTGGTCAAGCAATTGGCCAAAATCGGCGTCGATTATCCGCACATGTTTTCAGCTCAGCCCAATGCAGGGCTGGCGACAAACCTGGACCTGAACGGTGATGGCCGGCTGGGGGGCCCCGAAGATGCTCAGGGCTTTGGTGCTTTTACCGGACAAAGTGGCATGGCGATTTTGTCGCGCCACCCCATCAAGACCGCCCAGATCGTGGATTACAGCGCGACCCTGTGGCTGGATCTGCCTGGTGCCATCCCGCCGACCCATCCAGATGGCAACCCTTTTCCGTCGGCCGAGGCGATGGAACGCCAGCGCTTGCCCAGTGTCGCCATCTGGGCGGTGCCCGTGACGCGCGCTGACGGATCGGATTTGACCGTCCTGGCCTTTCAGGCAGGGCCTCCGGTTTTTGACGGCCCCGAAGACCGCAACGGGCGGCGCAACCATGATGAGCTCCAATTGCTGCGCCAAATCGTGCGTCGGGAATTTGGGCCCGCCCTGACGGGAGATATCGTGCTTGCAGGGGGGGCGAATCTGGATCCATGCGACAGCGATGGCAGAACTCAGGCAATCGTGGATCTGTTGGCTGAAACACGGTTGCAGGACCCTGCCCCCCGCAGTTCGGGTGCAGCTGCTGCGACGGCAGCACCCAGCGCCTGTTCCGATCCGGCTCTGGATACCGTGGATTGGCCGGGAATTGGGAAATTTCGCGTGGATTATATCCTGCCATCTGTCGGGATGAGAGTCGTGAACACAGGTGTTTTCTGGCCAACACCGGATCAGGCGGATGGCCAACTGGCACAACAGGCCAGCCGTCACCGGCTGGTCTGGGTGGACTTGGCAGCGGATTAGGCGACCGCCGTTTTCGCAAGAGGATGCGACGGTGGTGCCACCAATCCCGGCGGGATCGCCTGGGCCAGTGCCGTTTCGAATGGCGTCACGGCGAACCCCGGTAAATACTGTTCCAGCAGCGTTCCATCCAGAGTATGCCCGACCTGCCATAGATATCGCATTTCCAACAGACAGCGCGCCATTGGCCACACTGGCTTCAACAGACGAAGCGGAATCCACGACATCTGTGTCATCCTGACGGGCCGGGTGACAATTCGGTCCAGAGCAGTCGCCATTTCGGCCCCTGTTACTGTGTACCCGGGGAAAGAGATATCGCTGAACACAGGCAATTCCTCTCGTCTTTCTGCCAATTGCACCGCAGCGCGCGCCAAGTCAGGCAGGAATGCCCACGCATGAGGAACATCAAGTGGTCCGGGGTATGAAAACCGCCCCGATGCGAGCCGCTTGGTCAAAACCGCGTCAAACCAGTTCCCTGACGCAACAGTGTCGATAAAATCCCCTGCCCTCAGCACAATGGTCCGAACGCCGGACTGGCGATAGGCCTGTTCCATGGCAATGCGGATCTGACCCAATGGGTTGCGTGCCTCTTGCGGGGTTTCCTGCCCCCATGGGGGCGTTGCCTGTGGCCCATAGACATACACATTCCCCGGCACAATAACGGTAGCTCCCGCCGCTTTTGCCGCCGCGATCACCTGATCATGCAGCCGAGGCACCTGATCCGCCCAATCAGGGTATTGTGGGTTCCAGGCATTGACGATCACATCCACGGCCCGGGCGGCCTGAACCAGATCATCAGTTCCCCGATCGAACCGCACCGTCGCCCACCCCGCAGTACAGAATGCGTGCTCAGCTGCGCGGCCGAAACGACCGGTCGGCCCCAGGATCAATACAGTAGGTTTCATGCTCCATGTCCTCGTCAATGGATGATGAAACGACTATACCCATGCAAATATCAGCATAATATTGCAAATTTTTGCAGATATCCTATTCATTATTGAATGGATAAGATTTCCTCCCTCACCGATTGGACATTGATCCAAAGCTTTCTCGCTGTTGCTGAAACCGGCTCCTTGTCCGGTGCCGCCCGCCAGTTGAACCGCAGTCAGCCTACGCTTGGGCGTCACATCAAGACGCTGGAGCGGGAACTGGGGGCCGCTTTGTTCAACCGGCATCCCCGTGGGCTTTCGCTCAGTCCGACGGGCGTGCAAGTGTTCCCAATGGCACGCCAGGTGCAGGATCAGATGTATGCGATTTCGCTGACAGCCGCCGGTCAATCGCAGGACTTGCAAGGCACCGTGCGGATCACCGCCAGCATTTTTGCGTCGCATCACGTCCTGCCCCCAATCCTTGCTGAAATCCGGCACCTGGAACCTGCGATCGAACTGGAGCTGGTTCCAAATGACAGTAGCGAAAATCTGTTGTTTCGTGCCGCAGATATCGCGGTGCGGATGTACCGCCCGACCCAGTTGGATATCGTCGCCCGCCACGTCACTGACCTGCAACTTGGGATCTTTGCAGCGCACAGCTATCTTGACCGTGCCGGACACCCCCAGACAGCCGAGGATCTTTGGCAGCATGATCTGGTCGGATACGACCAAAACGACCTGATTGTTCGCACCATACGCGATCTGGGCTGGGAGGTCAGCCACGCCAGCTTTGCCACCCGCTGTGATCATCAAAGCACCTATTGGGAGCTGGTTCGGGCCGGATGTGGGATCGGCTTTTCTCAAACATTGGTCGGGCGTGCTGACCCATTGGTGCAGGAATTGGACCTGGGCATTGGCATCCCGCCGTTGCCGGTTTGGCTGGCCGCCCACGGAACCCTGCGCCAGACCCCCCGCGTTTCGCGTGTCTGGGATCACCTGGCGCATAGGTTGCAGGCCTATGGTGGTGCCCAAACTTGAACAGCCTGGGCACCTGTTCAACGATACGGCCTGGATGCGTCGGTATGTTTCGCTGTTTTTCCCTTGTTTTCATGGACGCATCATTGACCCCTCCGTCTCCTCAAGGTACCCCACCTCAAAGCTGTTTCAAGGAGAGCCCCGCATGTCGAATCCATCCCTTCTGATCCTGCCCGGTGACGGTATCGGCCCCGAAGTCATGGCCCAGGTCCGCCGCATCATCACCTGGTATGGTGACAAGCGTGGTCTGGCATTCGATGTGAGCGAAGATCTGGTCGGCGGTGCCGCCTATGACAAGCACGGTGTCCCGCTGGCCGACGAAACCATGGCCAAGGCACAAGAAGCCGACGCGGTTCTGTTGGGCGCTGTTGGCGGCCCGGCTTATGACGATCTGGATTTCAGCGTCAAACCCGAACGCGGCCTGTTGCGTCTGCGCAAAGAAATGGATTTGTTCTCGAACCTGCGCCCGGCCCAGTGCTTTGACGCTTTGGCTGACTTCTCGTCGCTGAAAAAGGACATCGTGGCCGGTCTGGACATCATGATCGTGCGCGAATTGACGTCGGGCGTGTATTTTGGCGAACCCCGGGGCATCTTTGAGGAAGGCAACGAACGCGTTGGCATCAACACTCAGCGCTATACGGAATCCGAAATCGAGCGCGCCGCACGGTCGGCGTTCGAGCTGGCCATGCGTCGCGGCAAAAAAGTCTGCTCGATGGAGAAGGCCAACGTGATGGAATCGGGCATTCTGTGGCGCGAAGTGGCCACCCGTGTGGGCAAGGAATACCCCGAAGTCGAACTGTCGCACATGTATGCCGACAACGGTGCCATGCAGCTGGTACGTGCACCCAAACAGTTTGACGTCATCCTGACCGACAACCTGTTCGGCGACATCCTGTCCGATTGCGCAGCCATGTTGACCGGAAGCCTTGGCATGCTTCCTTCGGCCTCCCTGGGCGCGCCCATGGCCAATGGTCGGCCCAAGGCGCTGTACGAACCCGTTCACGGCTCGGCCCCCGATATCACAGGCCAAGGCAAAGCCAACCCGATCGCCTGCATCCTGAGCTTTGCCATGGCGCTTCGCTACAGCTTTGATCAGGGCAGCGAAGCCGACCGCCTGGAAACCGCTGTTGAACAGGTGCTGGCAGATGGTGTGCGCACTGCAGATCTTTTGGGCGAAGAAGGGGTCACCCCTGTTTCGACATCGGAAATGGGTGATGCGATTCTCGCGGCGTTGGACGCCAGCCTCTAATCCTACGATCCAACGACGACAAAACGCCCGCTGTATTTGGCGGGCGTTTTTTGTTGTCCGCCGCCTGGGGCGGCTCCTTCAGGGTCGCGTGTGTTGCGCATTTTACCCCTGGCCAACATCATATTCCGCTCCTGCCCGCCAAGATCCTGCAGTCAGGCAACGGGGCGACACCGCGCGTTTCCCAGCAGATGCGACCAGCACAGATCCCGGTCTCCGGTGCTCCCCCTTTTCTCAACGGAAACACGCAAGTAGCCAAATAAATCCTCAGGCGTTTCTTTTTGCGGCGAAGAATTGGCCTTGCAAACACCCCGACACGGATATAAATCACGCGCCACGGTCGGAGTGTAGCTCAGCCTGGTAGAGCACTGTCTTCGGGAGGCAGGGGTCGGAGGTTCGAATCCTCTCACTCCGACCAATAAAATCAAGAACATACGCAAAACTGAAACCTGCAATTTATGCAACCTTGCGTGAGTTGCGCAGTATCGCGAGGATGTTCTTATGAGGAGCACTGCACCCTATCTCCGCCAGCGGTCTGACGACTACTGGGAAATCGTGTTTAGAAACCCTCAAACCGGGAAAAATCGGCGTAGGACCGCGAAAACCAAAAACAAGGAGAAGGCGCAGAAAAAGCTGGATGAATTCCAGCCCGATGCGGCACCCGCCGACCCCAACGCCCCCTATAACCGCACAAGAACGGACGGATACTGGGAGACAGTCTACAAGGACGGTAGCGGTAAGACCCGACGGCATTCTCACGGTACGAAGGATGAAAAGGCTGCGTCTGCAGCACATGACAACTTCGTTAAGGAACTGGTTAGACCCTAAATTCCAGCTCGCCCTACAGTGGCTTGGATCATGGACAAGTATTACGAATACATCTGTCGAGAGAAGGCAGAGTCCACTTCTGGCCCCATGGCAGCGAACGTGGAGCCGCTGAAAGAGCATCTGGGGCATATGTTCTGGGATGAAGTCGTTCAAGATACCGTGGACGAATACACAGAATGGCGGATGAGGGATTCGAACCGTCGGAACGAAGATCACCGATTATGAACTTGCCTGCTATTGCTGCTCCGATTTCGGACACCATCCGGACATGCAGAAGATCTCGCAGAAAGAAAAAACTCTAAGTCATTGATTTAATGGTGCCCCCACACCGCATTGAAGTCTTGAACCATGGAGTTTCATGTTGCCTCAGAAAACCATGAAACTTGAGGAATTACTGTTGATTTTCTGCAAATCAGAGTTCCATATAGCTCCAGGTTGGTTCATAGTAGCTCAATTCAAAAGGTGGACACTAAGGTGGATGAATGCCAACACTCAATAAGCTGTCTGCGCTTCAGGTGAAAAGCGCCTCTCCGGGCAAGTACAACGATGGTGGCGGGCTTTGGCTGCATCGTCGGCAAGATGGTGGCGGACAGTGGTTTCTTCGGGTTCAAATCCACGGCAGGCGGCGTGAAATGGGTCTAGGCTCTTTGTCGGAAGTGAGCCTCAAGGAAGCTCGCCAATTGGCCGGACGTTGGAGGGCCGTCGCTCGCGAGGGGAAAGACCCAATCAAAGAACGCCAAAGGCTTCTTCGCGAAGCTGCCAAAGCCGACCATGTTCTCGCTACAATCGCCCACGAAGCCTACGAAGCTAGAAAAGCCGAATTGAAAAACGACGGCAAAGCAGGTCGTTGGTTCTCTCCGCTGGAACTTCACGTTCTTCCCAAGCTGGGCCGAATTCCTATCGAAGAGGTCGACCAGCAAGACATCAAGAATGCACTCTCGCCGATATGGCACTCGAAAGGCGAAACCGCTCGAAAAGCCCTCAATCGACTTGGCATCGTCATGCGCCATGGTGCGGCGATGGGCTTGGACGTTGATATGCAGGCGACGGACAAAGCCAAAGCTCTTCTAGGTAAGTCTCGACAAAAACGAAAGCACATACCCTCCATGCCATGGCAGGAAGTCCCCGCCTTTTATGCCAGTTTGGATGAAGGATCGATTACACACCTTGCATTGAAACTTTTGATACTGACTGCAGTTCGTTCCCACCCGCTCCGGTTCTGCCAACTTGATGAGACCGACGGTGATACATGGATCATCCCGGCAGAAAGGATGAAAACGGGCAAAGAGTTTCGCGTGCCACTTTCAATTGAAGCTCGAAACATCATCGAGCAAGCCAAACCGTTTGCACGGGAGGGCTTCATTTTCCCAAGTGTACGAAAAGGCGTCATTTCCGATGCGACTATGTCCCGGCTAATGGAACGCCGGGAACTGGAAGCCCGCCCACATGGGTTCCGTTCCAGTTTCAGAACATGGTGTGCTGAAGCAACCGACACTCCTCGTGAAATTGCAGAAATGGCCTTGGCACACGAAGTTGGTGGCAAAGTTGAGCTTTCCTACCGCCGGACCGACTACCTTGAGAAACGGCGCGTACTTATGGAAAGCTGGGCACAGCACGTGCAGGGCCAATCCTCCAATGTTATTCAATTGGCGGAGGGGCAATGAAATTTGATCAAGAGGAAGCTAAGGCCGAGGCGAAGCGCATTCTTCTCTCGTATGGCTTCTGGGAGAAACATAAGATTGAATGGTTTGGCGCAACCAGCGCGTTCCTCGTATACGACCTGTCAATTTCCGTAGGTCCCTTTCAATTCGAGCACAGCAACTGTGAAGTTGCTGCGGGAACGAACCTTGCTATGCCGGTTGATGAGGCGGGCAAACTCATGTCTGCAGCGTCCTTACATCAAGAAGGGTACGAGCTTGCAAAGTATGTCTCAGCTAAGCTTTTGGCTGAGAATCAGCGACTTCCGGAGACATTGTCTTACTTCGCCAGCTTGGAAATTGAAGGGAACTGGCCTCACCCAAAAAAACACTCCCAAACAGCCATTCCTTCGACAAAAAACTTTCTCAGGGATTTTTGCATCGTTCAAATGCTTCGGCATTTTAGAACGCGGTTTGACATTCCACCAACTCAAAACATCGCCACTGGCGACAAAGGTACGAGGGGAACATTTGGCGCTTCAATCGTCCAAGATGCTTTTCAAGAATTGAATAACACCTACCCAGATACAAGGCCCTCATTTCCTCTGACAGCCGTTTCGGCCCAGCGAATTTGGAATGACCGCAGTAAAGTCGAGAACGCAATAGCCGTGGCTGGCAGGCAGTTAGCGCTACTACCGTCATCACTAGGAAATGTTCAGAACCCTTTTGCACAAGATGCGAAAAACTGCCCCTAATCTTTTCGTACGCCTTATGCTCCGAAGTGAAGCAAAAAGCACCTCAGTGAACCAACTGGGGTGCCACCATGAACAACACAATTTCAGCTACACCGCTGCCGATCTATCAAACGATTAAAGACCTCGAAGGATTTCTTGGGCTTAGTCGGTCTACTATTCGCCGCCGTGTCGCAGACGGAACCTTGCCTACACCCTTTAAGATTGGCCACAGGACTTTCTGGGATCGCAACGAAGTGTTGGCTGCTTTGGCTGACGTCAAAGCGGCGAGGTAGGATGCAATGGCTCGGATTGCCTCCCATATTGATTCTGATGACACGGATAAGCCAGATTGCCGCGAATGCTCAGATTTTCATAACAAAATTTTGTTGGCGCTGGGCGATTACCGCGTGATTGCCTGCAAGGACAACATCCAATGGATTTTGCAGCAACGACGACGCGGAAATCCACGCGCTGGGCGGGCTTGGCGGGCCATTGGGTACTGCATGCAACGCTCTAGCCTTGCACGCCTGTGGCCCGAAAAAAATGGTGCCCCTCACTCGGCATTTGCAGCTTTACCTGAACGTTTTCCCGCTGCTCGTAAACCCCGAAATCGAGCCGAAAAATGACCCTACTTCCCGAACCACAACCACTTTATTGCAACCCGTTGCAACGCCCAGCGCAATCACAGTGAAAGGGTAAAAGAAGTTCAAAATCAGTGACCCCGCGCACATTAACGCGGGGCCTATCCAGCGGTCGGTAAAAAGTCTCTTTGGCGGAGGTTTGACGGTGGCGCTGGACAGGGAACGCCTACCATGGGGCGGGGTCAAAGGCAAAGCGCAGTCCGAAAGAGAGAAGCGCGACCCTCGGCACAGTGGCAAACGTGTCGCAAGTAGCTCTCAACGATTTGGGACAGGTCACAGTCACCAGATCGGCCTAACGCGACGGCCCGGCTCCGGCCAGCAAGATCGTGGGAGGCATAGGGACTAACTCCGGCATCTGCTGGGGCTAGTCTTCCTATGCCTTCTGCTCAATCCCTCACCATCCAGCAAAGACGAAACACACGCAAAGTACTAAAAGGAAGAGCAATGTCTGAATTTAATGAAACCACCGAAAAATGGATGAACGATTTTGCCGATCCTCCCAAGGCTTCGGCAATCTGTGGAGAACTTTCCAACATACCGCCGATTTCGATCCGAACTCCGGAGGAAGAGGCCGAATTTGGGTGGTCTTTGGTCCAAGACACAGAATTCGAGTATTCGCTCGAAGGTAAGAAAATCCTTCAGGAACGATACGATTTGGACTGGGAACGGGACGAACGCAGCAACAAGCGCTTTGGCAAACAAATATGCCTCGAAGACACGTCTCTCTCACCCGAACAAGTAAACGCCGCAAAGGAACAACTTCGCCTCGAAGCCGAAGGCGACCGCCGCTATTTTGCACCGCTCTATAAGCTTCTGAACGAACGTGAAAAAATCATCTACGCCGAGCTTAAGGTGCAGTTTCTGGAGCGGATAGCGAAACCGAAAGAGCGAGAAAGTGAATGAGTTGGTCTTTGCAGTTGCCTATCGGCACCATCTTCTGGCGTGTCATGGTGTTACTGCACGGACAACTCAATCGGATGAGCTGGCCAACTTATCAGACGCCCAGCGCGTGCGGGATGAGTGGCGACGGGGCGCGTTGATTGAAGAAAGCGACGGACATCTCGCGCTGGGGTATTGCTCTGGTCGGTGTCGACATCGTCGCCACAGGTGGCGTTACCAGTGGCCTTGCTCGCGGGGTGAAAGGTGCATTGGCAGACGGAGGTTTGGCAAGCACCACTGCCCAATTGGTCATCGGCATGGCACTGTCCGGCATGGTTCAATGATGGAGAAGCTGCCGAAGATGTTTTTTAATAACACCCCGAAGACAACCAACAGTCCTACGTGATGAACGGGGCCGTCATCACCGTGAATGCGGGCGGGGCAATCGCTCTGAATTATGGAACGCCGATTGTCAGTTCCACCGTCATATCTGGTGGTATCGACATCAAACAAATTGCTGTGGAAGAATGATCTGCGCGGTTCATTTGCAACGCGTCGCAGAATTTCTCATTCGGACTGTGTCTACAGGGGGAGGGATAATCGTTGAAATTCCCCTCTTTTTAGCTTTCCTAGAATGCGGCGGGTAAACTTCGGTTAACACCAACTGTCTAACTCTTCCCCAGAGAAACGCACCCTGTCACCAAATGAACCATTCCGTGTATTCTATCAGACTGAATTCACTTTGAGTTGAGGGGAGGATGGACGCGTTCAATTCAAGTGAAGAGCTCTGAAGGGGGCGACCAGTCGGCTGGTCGCCAGGCATTTGAAGGCGCGCGTCGGGCGATTATTAGATTTGGTGCCAATGGGTTAGAGTTGCCGCAAGACAAGTACGCACATTGGAAATCTATGCAAGCAACATTCGACCTCACCAATCTGCGCTGTGATTGAACCAAGAAACTGGAGTTGCAACGCGTTGCAATGATGGAAGTCAAACTTGTTCGTTTATGCACCCACCTTGCATCCAGTAATCAGCTAGAAAAACTAGGGCTTCCCTTTTGTTTTTAGTAAAGCACTCTTTGGATCGTAGTAGTGATTGAAAATCGAACCATCCCTGATCTTCTCAACCGCATCTTTGACCGCTGCCAACGGCACTAAAAACCACTCACGAGGAACAACAGGTCGCCCAAAGCGATCCATAACTTCTATGTCCAGCCGTGCTGGTTCAAAAATGCGGTGGATCAGGTTTTCCAGTTTGGTTCGGTTTATGTTGTAGAGCTCATAGGTCGCAACAATTTCGACGTTGGCCATCAAAAATGTCGGTTGCAGTTGCGCGCCAGCAATACGTTTTTCCACACTCATGCTAGTCACACCAATCTTATGCACCAGCATTCGGTTTTCCGCGACTAATGGATGATCGGCCTTGCTCCGCAGTACATATATCGTGCCGCTTGCTTCATCCCCGTCGATTGCCTGATCAGAAAACAAAGGTCCGGCAGTCGGCTCCGTAATCCGTCGCCCCGCCTCGTCCTTGTTCAGAGACCGCTGAAGCGATCGCATGAGCATGCTGCTCTCAGTGCCGTTGTCGAAAATTACGCGCAAGCGGGCGTCCGTGCGCCCCTGGTCGGTAATGGTCGTCTCACCCTTCTCAGCAACATAGGCTTTTTGTCCGCTGACGATGAAGAAGCGCCCCTTCTCGATCTCAGCCTTCATCTCGAAAGGCCGCGTTTCGCGCAGACCGCTATCCAGCTCCTTCTGCACCTGCTCAAAGAACGGCTTAAAGGTCTCAAAGTCCAGGCATTTGTCGCGGTGCGCTATTTCTTCAGCGGCCTTCTTCTCCGCCGTCGATCGAACGTGTTTCAGTTCCGTGATCGGGGGGACTTCAACCTCGATCCCCAGCTCAGCCAGAAGTGCATCATCATCCAGTTCCTCGGCATCGGCCACTGGTGCATTGGCCGTGCCGGTCAAAAGCCCCTGATCATCCAAGGGTTCAACAAGGTCTCGGCATTCTTGAAGCTCACTAATACGGTCTAGCCGTACCGCGTAAAGGCGTTCGAAAATGTCACGCTCTTCACCATGGCTCGGCACGACCCTGTGTTCCTCGGCAAAGCGCTGTATTTCTTCAAAACCCGCAATGATGCGTTCTTCGCGCGGTGTGCGCGTTACGGCTTTCTTAGTCTCAACCTCGACGCCAAGCTCGGCCAGTAGAGCATCATCTTCCTGGGTAAACTCTCTAGCCATTGGCTGCCTCCTGCTTCATCCGTACAAGATACGCCACTCCCTCAGCCATCTTCTTTTCCCAAGCATCAGAGGACGTAATATCTGGCAGACGTCCGCGCTCCTGCTTGAATTTTGCGGCACGTCGCGCCAGGTCACGCGCCTCTTCAGGCGAAAGCTGAACCTTCTTCGCCGAAATCACAGCCGCAACCTGTTTAAGGCTTTCTTCGCTCATGGTCTTAGCCAGGATAGCGTAAGCCTCGCCAAACGGATTAATCCGGTCGATCAGGTCGATATCGAGCTCGCGCACGTCCATCGCAAATTTCCGCACGCCGTCGATCAGTGCGGTATTGCCAGAAGTCACTTCGTCACTGTCATGCGCGAGCGCAACCTCTTTGGCCTTCTGGGTCAAGTTCAGAGCGGCAACCGCATGCTGACGCACGGCTTCCTGATCCTCTGCATCAAGCTCGGGAAACTTTGCCCCGACAATCTTGCCCATGCGCACCTGTGTCAGCTCTTCGGGCACCAGCTCTTCATCAAACAACCCGCGCTCGATCGTCGTCTTGTCTTGAACAAAGGCGGTGATCACTTCGTTCAAATCCTCTTGGCAAATGCGCTCGGCTTCTTTGCTCTTCGGCTCTGCCAGCCCCTTGATCTCGATCTGAAACTGCCCGCTTGCCTCATTGAACCCGACATTCTCTTTCGCAGGGTCGTAGCCGCCTTCGCCATAGTCAAAGCCTTCGACCGGTCCGCTCTTTGGGCTTTTGGGCGTAAAGTTAAAACGCGGCGCAAGCACCTGCTCCATGAGCAAGCTGGCGGCGATCGCCTTCAGCGTATCGTTCACCGCCTCCGTGACGGCTGCTTCGGCTGCATCGGGCTCGGCGATTAGGTTGGTGAAACGGGCCCGTGATTTGCCTTCGGCATCACGGGTCGCGCGACCAATGATCTGCACGATCTCCGTCAGGCTCGCGCGATAGCCAACTGTCAGCGCATGCTCACACCAAATCCAGTCAAAGCCCTCCTTGGCCATCCCCAGGGCGATGATGATGTCCACATGATCGCGGTTGTTCTTCTGGGTGGAGTCTTTCAGCGCCGCCGAAACCTTATCGCGCTTCACTGCTTCATCATCTACCAGATCAGCGATCTTCAAAACCCGCCCTTCAGGCGTCTTCACGAGCTGAAAGCCCGTCGCATCATCTGTTCCCTGCCAATCGCCCAGGGCGTCAATGATGTGCTCGACCTCCTGATGCTTGTCCTTCGTGCTTTCGCGCGAATTCACATTCGGGATGTGCAGGATCGTCTTCTCGTTCGCATCAAGCACCTTCAGGATGTCATCAGCATAAGAGCCCGAATAGAAGAAATAGCCGATATCAAGCGTTTTCAGGTATTTGTAGCCGTTCAACTGCTCGTAGTAGGTGTAGGTGATGGTGTCGAATTTGGCTTCGTTCTCGGGCACCAAGATCGGCACGGCATCCCCGCGAAAATAGCTGCCGGTCATGGCCACGACATGCACGCGGTCACGGACGATGAATTCATTAAGCTGCGAGCCAAGGATGCTGTCTTCGCTTGCTGAGACATGGTGAAACTCGTCCACGGCAATCAGCCGATCGTCAAACGCCTCGATCCCGAGTTTTTCCACGGCAAAGCGGAACGTGGCGTGTGTGCAGACAAGAATTTGATCGTCGCTCTCAAGGAATGCCCCAACTGATTTGACCTTGCCGCCGTCTGTCCCTGGCGAATTGCACAGGTTCCATTTCGGCGCGACTTGCCAATCTGCCCAGAAGCCAAACTTGGTCAGCGGCTCATCGTTGAAGCTCGCCCCGATCGACTTTTCCGGCACCACCACGATCGCTTGCTTGATCCCTTGGTTCGCCAGCTTGTCGAGCGCGATGAACATCAGCGCACGGCTCTTGCCCGAGGCAGGTGGCGACTTGATCAGAAGATACTGCTCGCCCCGTTTCTCGTATGCACGTTCCTGCATCGCTCGCATGCCAAGCTCATTGGATTTGGTCGAACCGCCATTCTGGGCGTAGGTCACGGAAACCGAAGGAACTGATTTGGTCATTCGTCATCCTCTTGAATATCAAATTGCTCTTTTAGAAAATCTACCGTTTCCTGGTGCCGGATTTTACAGACGACGTTTTGGTTCGAGAAAATGCCACTGAACGTATGCGCATTGCTAACTGGCACAGTTTTTTGCCAATCAACTCCGACGACATATGCACAATTATCAGGGTCGCCGGCATTCTCCGTCAGATAATGCCTGGGTAAAACCTCTATTAATTCCCGCCCATCTGTTAGTATGAACTCCGTTGCCGCCGCCTTTTCGGAGGTGATCAAACCATAACCGAGATAGCCGTTTTTCTTCTGATAGTAAAAAACCTTGTCGCCGACAGACAGTTGGTCGAGGCGCTTTGTAAAGAACTGCTTCCCACTGGCGGTGAAGAACCCGTGATCACGTAAGTCAGCCCATGGGCGATCTTCCTCCGCCCCACCAGTCACATAATAGTAACCTGACCAAGGGGCTTGCGCCTTCTTGACAGCACGATCCTTAACCTCCTCTTGATCTAACAGAGCATCGGTCGTCAGCCATTCCTGGCCTCCACCTTCAAACACATTAAAGAATGCTGCGTTGATGCCAACGTCGTGCTCTTCTGACAAGTATTCAATGATCCGCTTCGTGCCCTCATCCACCTCACTGGCAACAACAACCATCTGATGGGACGCATTGAGAGTTTGCGGAAGGCTTGTGCCGAACTTGTCTCGGTAGGCTTTGGTCAGCGGAAGATCGAGTGCCAACGCCAAAGCGTGTACATCGCCGGTGCTAAGACGCCGTACCCAAGAGGCATAGTCCAGCACCTGCGCCACGATGTCCCTCGGGCTTCGATCGCGCTTGAGTTCAATAATGACAAGGTTGCCGTCCTCATCCATCGCAAGGATGTCGATGAACTTGCCATGATCCGTCGCTATCTGGCGACCAATCACAAAGCCATCGACACCGATAAGTGTTAAGTCATCCGCGACCCATGCCTCGATCTTGGTCTCGAAGTCTAAGGGTTTGCGTTTTGCTGGGGTAAGCTTGGTCCCGCTGATCTGAAATAGGCGTGTCATTTTTTCTTCTTTTTGCTCAATTTCTTTGACTTCTTTGCGCCGAGTGCCGCCTTACGTAGATCACGGGTATATTGATGCACTGCGGTGTTGAGTCCGTCGATGTCCACGAACATTTCCCCCTTATCACCCGCTCCACTTGGCGACTTGGAGTAATTCGATTTCGTAACCGGCTCAGCATCGGTGACCGACATGGATTTCATTTTTTTCACCCCATGCATGCATGCATGTTTCGGCCAGGGCTTACCTAGAGCATCAAAGAAAACACGACTGCCGTGCTCGTTGCGATAGAAATAAACTGTCGTTTTGCACTGAGGGCAGATCGTTTGATATGTTACTGCGCCATTTACGTATGCCTGATCACGCTTCCACCTAAGGTCAAATATTCGGCTTGATGTGGCAGAATTGAGCGCATGCTCACGCACTTGAAATGTTGTACCGTGTTGGTTCGTCCGAATATGACCACGACGCCTCGTCATTGCTTGGCCATCTGCGTCGTCATCTTGGTGTAGAGCTCAAACAGCTTTTCCAGCCGCTCGGTGTCGTTGCGAAAGCGGCGACCGATGTAGATGCGTTCAAGCACCTCGTCGTTACGGTCATGGGCGGCGCGCAGGTCAGCGGGCATCTTTTCGGGATCGTAAAGGTCGGCGATGGTCGCTGGGAAATGCGCCTCGCGCGCCAGAAGGATGCCTTCAGCGCAGCGGGTCAGGTCGGCTTTATTTTTCTCGGTTAACTTCGGAAGCGGCAAGGTATTCCAACCAAGGGTATTTGAGAACCGATAGTCCGTCTTGATCTTCCCACAAACTGCGGCAATCCAAGATAATGCCAACCGTGAGATCAGTATGGAAATGTTCCATAAGGGTGGATCAAAAAAAGAAAAACCACCGTCACCTACGATCGAGCCGCGTGGCAGGTTAACGATTGGAAAAAAATCCCTTTCCTCAGAAGAGTGTCGAGGGATTTGAAAAACGATCTCGTCACCTCTTTGCCTTACCTGTTGAAATGCAAAAGGTTGATGTGCACCCGCTTTTGTCAGCTCTTTTGTGCTTTTTTCCCTCATCGCAGAAACGATCTCAAACCGCTCCTGAAAGCTTGGCAGTTGCTTTAAACATTCGTATTGCTGACGTGACGCCCAAATGCAGTAGCGTCCCACACCATGTGTCGCATCGTGAGCGCCAAAGAACGGTCTTACTACATCATCATACCCCTTGGCTTCTTGCCGGAGGGTATGAGCAACATCTGCATCAAATATGAGTCCGCCACCATCAGCCGGTTTGCTACCATTCACAACAGGCTGCAAACCTTGCATAGGTTTTGTCTGGTTCTCAACATAGACATTATCGTAAGGCACAAGATAGGCGTTGATATTTTCAACTTCGCGAACGGTGCCTTCTTTACCGTCAAATAATTTTGCCGTTCCAGGTTGCGTTGAAAGACCAACGATGCAAACCGTAACTCCAGCATTGCGCGCGGCGAGGTTCTTCCAACTAAATGACGTGACCGCGAAGTTAATCCTCACCCCTTCTTTGATGGTACTCGGCCAGAACCGAAAAACCTGCTCTCCTTGGCAAACGGAATTGGTAGACACAAACGCAGCGGCCGCTTTTTCAATCTTCCCGTAGTCAGCGGCTTTCATGAACCAACCACAAACGTAGTCCAAAGATTTCCAGGTCTTGATCCGGCCTCTAAAAACAGATTCGAGGTCAGCTTTCCGCCGCTCCGCTTCTTTTTTGAGCCTTTCTACTGTCTCCTTACTCGCTCCTTTCGGTGCCTTTGTAGTGGCACCAACGTATGGGGGATTTCCACAGATGTAGGTCTCCCCACCCTCATTCTCGAAGTCAATCTGCGCCTGGTCGAGCGGCGACATGAACAGGTCTTCGGCACGGTGCTTTACACCGGTCCCCGTAGGTGGGCAGATACTAAGCCAGTCGAGCCGCAGGGCGTTGCCGCAAGTGATCCAGTTTTTGGCATCAAGTGGCAGAAACTCTGCCAAGGCTTCCTTCTGACCGCGATAGGTCACATCGCACTGATACTCGGCGATGATCAGCGCCAGACGCGCGATCTCGGCGGGGAAGTCCCGCAGCTCAATCCCTCGGAAGTTGGTGATCGGAATTTCCGTGCGCCGGTCGGTCTCCCCGCGCAGTTCATTGATCTCGGCCTCGATCGATCGCATTTCCTTGTAGGCAATCACAAGGAAGTTGCCCGATCCGCAGGCCGGGTCAAACACCCTGATCTTGGCCATGCGGCTGCGCAGGTTCAAAAGCTTGCGCGGGTTGTCTCCTGCCTCTTCCAGCTTCTCGCGCAGATCATCGAGGAAGAGCGGATTAAGCACCTTCAGGATGTTAGGCACGGATGTGTAGTGCATGCCAAGCGCGCCGCGCTCTTCATCATCGGCGACGGCCTGGATCATCGATCCGAAAATGTCGGGATTGATCTTCGTCCAGTCAAGGCTGCCGATATGGATCAGGTAGGACCGCGCGATCTTGCTGAAGCTGGGAACGTCGGTGGAGCCTGAAAACAACCCGCCGTTCACGTAAGGAAAGACATTCGCCCAACGGGCAATCCCTGCCGCCGTGCGATTGTCGGCCTTGGTGTTCATGGCGCGGAAAAGCTCGCTGATCACCTCATGGGTGTTTGAGCTGTCCTTCTCGCTCATCCGCTCGATCGTGCCGGTGAACTGATCGGGGGTGGTGAAGATGTCAGTGTCTTCGGCAAAGAAGCAGAAAATCAGCCGCGCCATGAAATGGTTCATGTCGTGACGGCGCGCAGCCGTGCCCCATTCGGGGTTGTCCTTCAACAGCTCGACATAGAGCCGGTTGAGACGGCCAGTCGCTTTGATGTCAAAGGTGCTTTCGCGGATTTGCTTGACGGTACTGATCCCTGCCAGGGGCAGGAGGAAACCAAAGTGATCAGGAAAGTCGGTGTAGGTGCAAGCGATCGTCTCGCCCGTGGTCAGGTCTTCGGCCTCAAGATCGCGGCCATCGGTTGCCAGGACAAATTTCGCCTTGGCCTTGGTCGTGGCGGGGCTCGCTTTCAGCTCGGCAAGGGAATTCGTGACTTCCCCTTCAGCGCAAACCTTCAAGTGGATCTTATTGGTCTGAAGCACGCCGCCCAGGTCAGACTTGTTTCGTGCGCCCTTGCGCAACATTTTGATAGTCGTGGCTTTATTGCCGAATGCGAGCAAGAACGCGAATGGGAATTCCATTGCGTCAAACCGTTGTTGTGACAAAGCCGAAATGGCTTCTTCTATTTCAACAGCATTCATTGGGAGCCCTAGCGGATTCTACTATAGGTAAAACAATAGCAAAGAGTTAGAGATCGTAAATCGGAAACCATCGGACTAGCGTTTAAGCGGTCATCCCACTCCGAAGCGATTGAGTTGGAAGCGGCTAAACCTTCATAGCAGGCCAAGGGAAAGCTCCCATCAAATGACAAATGCTTGCCCACTTAAGGTGCATGTATTCGACGTTGGATAGCATGACCCGAACGCGCTCGGCACGGGATGGATCGCCGATAGCTGGCGGAGGATGACCGCAAGCCATTGCAACACGTTGCAACAAACAGCACAACAGTCACACCAATTGTGCTGACCACGCAACGAATTGCGAGTTGCAACTGTGGAAACCGCTGTAGTTTGAAATTGGCCCAGCAACACCCCGACTGGCGTTTAAGCAGGACCAAAAAGGTGGTTTTGAGGGTGGCTTCAAATTACATAAAACCAGTAAGATGCTGCTTTTTAAGTATTTTTTTGTAATTATGGTGCCCCCACACGGACTCGAACCGCGGACCTACTGATTACAAATCAGTTGCTCTACCAGCTGAGCTATAGGGGCACCTGATCCTACCGATCATTGACCGGCTTGACGGATGCCGACCGATTACCGGGAATATTGCTTTGCTGCAAGATGGAATTTCACCCTGAAACCGGATTTTTCTGTCCAGCACCTTACCGCAACGCAAAGCTGTTTGACCCGGCCCCCTTATCGCGTTACCCAAATGAGGTAACGTTCATCAGGAATTGCCCGTAACCTCACAATGCAAGTCATTTTTCACAGCGGCGCCCATTCGACCAGCGAAGATCGCCTAATGAAATGCTTGTTGGTGAACCAGGACGCCTTTGGACAAACTGGAACCGTTGTACCTGGACCGGGTCGGTATCGGGACCTGATCAAATCCAGCTGCAAGGCTTTGGAAGCCGAGGATGCGGTTCCCTCGGAAGATGCGCGTGACATTCTGCTGGATGCCATTCTGGACGAAGAAGACGCGGATCGGGTCATCCTGTCTGTTCCCAATTTCTTCAGCAGCAAGAATTACTTATTGAACGAAGGTGCCCTCTACCCCCAGGCGGCAAAACGCATGGCACAGCTCAAACAGTTGTTCAGTTATGATCAGGTCGAACTGTTCATGGCAATTCGCAACCCTGCCACATTGCTTCCCAGCGTTTTACGCAAGGCACCCCCGCAGCGGATCCAACAGGCGTTGGAAGAGACTGATCTGCTGTCGCTGCGATGGTCTGACACCATTTCGGACATTCGCGCCCTGTCCGCAGATTTGCCCATCACAGTCTGGTGTTATGAGGATTCCCCCCTGATCTGGGCACAGATCATCCGCGATATGGGTGGTCTGGAACATGGGCAAAAGATCAACGGTGGCTTTGACCTGCTATCAACCATCATGTCCAAAGAGGGGATGAAACGGTTCCGGGGGTATCTGCATCAGAATCCGACCCTGACTGAAATGCAAAAACGCCGGGTCATTGCCGCTTTTCTGGACAAATTCGCGCTGGACGACGCGCTGGAAGAAGAGTTGGATCTGCCAGGGTGGACTGTCGAACTGGTCAGCGCCATGACAGACGCCTATGACGAAGATATATACACAATCCAAAGAATTCCGGGCGTCACCGTGATTGCCCCCTAGACAACAGATGGCGGGGCCGACTTGCAGAGGGTATCGACATCACAGGATCATCGGCACAGGGGGGGCGTTGGCATCCTTTTGAAGGGCACTTGTGCAAGGATGGCGGGCCGCGTCAGATCCTGGCTTGGGGCTGTTATGGGGCTGTGTCTGATCTGTGCCACCCCCTCGTACGCAAGTGCTGAACCCGTCACGATTTTTGCTGCGGCCAGCCTGAAACCGGCCTTGGATCAGATCGCCGCGCGGGCTGCGGAAAACCCTGATGGCGTGCAACTGCGGCTGTCTTATGCAGGCAGCTCGGCTCTGGCCCGTCAGATCCAATATGGCGCACCTGCTCAGCTGTTCATCTCGGCCAATTCGGACTGGATGGATGTGTTGGACCAACAGGGGCTTCTGAACCCGGGCAGCCGCGTAGATCTGCTTGGCAATCGTCTGGTCCTGATCGCTGCCCCCGGAATTTCCGGTGACAAACCTTTGGCAGCGACCCTGAGAGAGCTGCCAGACAACGCCCATCTGGCCATGGGTTTGATCCGTGCAGTTCCAGCCGGGATTTATGGGCGCGAGGCATTGGAAACCCTGGACGTCTGGACCGACGTCCAAACCCGCGTCGTACAAGGGGACAACGTACGGACTGCATTGCGATTGGTGGCATCGGGCGAAGCCGAATACGGCATCGTCTATGCCACAGACCCCGGTCCTGACGCCAAGGTCCAAGTGGTCGACGTTTTCCCAGACAACAGCCACACCCCGATCCGCTATCCGTTGGCCATGATTGGCGCCCCTACTCCGCTGACACAGCAGGTCTATGACTTCCTGCGCTCGGACAGTGCCCGTGATGTGTTTCAGGCCCATGGATTTATCCCGTTGGAACCAGAGCAATGACCGGCTGGCTCGGCCCCGAAGAATGGCAGGCCGTGGCTCTGTCGCTAAAGGTGGCAACCTGGTCCACCCTGCTCAGCCTGCCGTTTGGAACGTTGATTGCCTATGTGCTGGCACGACATCAGTTCCCCGGCAAACAGCTGCTCAATGGCCTGGTGCATTTGCCGCTGATCCTGCCCCCTGTCGTGACCGGTTACCTGCTGCTATTGGGTTTCGGGCGCACCGGACCAATTGGCAGCTGGCTTGAGCAGACATTCGGACTGATCCTTGCCTTTCGCTGGACCGGAGCGGTTCTGGCAGCGGCAATCATGGGATTTCCGCTGATGGTGCGGGCCATCCGGTTGGGGTTTGAATCCGTGGATCCCAAGCTCGAACAGGCCGCTGCCACATTAGGTGCCTCGCGTCTTTGGATCTTTGCAACCGTGACTCTGCCGTTGATCCTGCCCGCATTGATCGCGGGCGCTGTGTTGGGCTTTGCCAAGGCAATGGGGGAATTCGGCGCGACAATCACCTTTGTCTCCAATATTCCCGGTCAAACCCAAACCCTGCCGTCGGCAATCTATACCTTTCTTCAGATACCCGGCGGTGAAAACTCGGCACTGCGGTTGGTTCTGATTTCTGTAGCAGTCGCGATGGGCGCGCTGGTAGCCTCCGAAGTATTCTCGCGTCGAGCATCCCGGCGGACCAGAGGCACCCCAACATGAGCCTGTCTGTCGACATCACACACCCACTGGGAGATCTGACGCTGAAGACGGCGTTCACGGCACCTTCTGGGATCACCACATTGTTCGGGCATTCGGGCAGTGGCAAGTCGACTGTGATCAATGCGGTTGCGGGGTTGCTCCGCCCCCGTCAGGGAACCATTGCCTGGAGTGGCGAGACCCTGCTGGACACGGCAAAGCGCGTGAATTGCCCTGTTCACAAACGCCGGTTCGGGTTGGTGTTTCAGGACGCGCGGCTTTTCCCACATCTGAACGTGCAGCGAAATTTGCTGTATGGCCAGCGGTTTGCCCGCCCTGACGGGCCTGCTGCAGGTTGGGCACCGACCCTGGATGAGGTTGCCAATCTGCTGGGAATTTCGGACCTTTTGAACCGTCACACAACCACCCTGTCCGGGGGCGAAAAACAACGGGTTGCGATTGGGCGGGCGCTGTTGTCACGGCCACGCATGTTATTGATGGATGAACCGCTGGCCGCGCTGGACAATGCCCGCAAAGAAGAAATCCTACCCTATCTGGAACGGCTACGCGACCACACGGGACTGCCGATCCTTTATGTGTCCCATTCGGTCGCCGAAGTGGCGCGGCTGGCGACTTCTGTTGTGGTGCTCGAAAACGGGCAGGTCGCCCGCGCGGGTCCAGCCGAAGAGGTCCTGTCGGACCCCCAGATGGTTCATCAATTCGGCCTGCGCGAGGCGGGCGCGGTGCTGCCCGCAACCATCGCGGCGCATCACGATGACGGTTTGACGGAGCTGACGGTTTCGGGCGGGCAACTGTTCCTGCCTCGCATGCAGGCTGATGTGCACAGCCGAACCCGCGTGCGCATTCTGGCCCAGGACATCCTGTTGTCCACTGAACGCCCGACCGGGACCTCTGCATTGAACATTCTGCCGGCAACCGTGGTCGCCCTGCGGTCAGGCCAGGGGCCCGGTACCATCGTTCAACTGTATTGCGGCCAGGACAGGCTGTTGGCGCGCATCACCCGCCGGTCAGCCGAAGCCATGGCGTTGAAGCCGGGGTGTGCGATTTTTGCGGTCATCAAATCCGTGTCGATCGCCCGCACCGATGTCGGGGCAGGTTGACGGGATCGGCGCAGCGAACAGGCTGTCCCGCCGCTGCACCGGTTTTCTGACTAGATTTGTGAGACCACCAGGGCCTGTTCCAGATCCGCAATCAGATCTGTTGCGTCTTCGAGTCCAACCGAGAATCGAACCAGACCCGGGGTGATCCCCAGTTCATCCTTCTGTTCGTCGCTCAGACGCTGGTGCGTGGTGGTCGCCGGGTGGGTTGCGATGGATTTCGCATCCCCCAGATTGTTCGAGATCACTGCCACATTCATCGCATTGAGGAACCGAAAGGCGGCGTCTTTGCCGCCCTTGATATCCAGCGACAGAACGGTGCCACCTTTGCCGCCCAACTGGGTCTGCACCAACGCATTCTGCGCGTGGGATTTCAGCCCCGGATACATCAACCGCTCCAACGCCGGGTTGCCTTCCAGTGCCTCGGCGATCTGCTGCGTCGCGGCGGCCTGGGCATTGACCCGCAGGGCGATGGTTTCCAGCCCCTTGAGCATAATCCAGGCGTTGAACGGGCTTAACGCGCCGCCAGTGTGTTTCAGATAGGGTTCGACAGTGCCGCGGATGAATTCCTTGGTGCCCAGAATCACCCCGCCCAATGCGCGTCCCTGCCCATCGATGTGTTTGGTTGCCGAATAGATCACCACATCGGCACCTTGTTCTATGGCGCGCGAAAACACAGGCGTCGAAAACACATTGTCCACAACCACACAGGCACCAACCGCATGGGCGATTTCGGCCACTCCGGCGATGTCGATCACTTCCAACGTGGGATTGGACATGGATTCAAAAAACACCGCTTTGGTGTCAGTGCGCACGGCCGCCCGCCACTGCTCCAGATCGGTGCCATCGACAAATGTGACCTCGACGCCGAAATTGGCCAGAATGTTTTCCAGGATGTACAGGCAGGATCCGAACAGGGCCTTGGCCGATACCACATGATCACCAGCTTTGAGCAAAGAGGTCAGTGCACCGTTGACTGCCGCCATTCCCGACGCGGTGGCAAAGGCATCTTCGGCCCCTTCGAGCATCGCAATGCGATCTTCGAACATGGCCACGGTCGGATTGCCATACCGGGCATAGATGAATTCATCCGGCCCCGATTTCAGAAACCGCGCTTCGGCCTGTTCAGCATTCTCATAAACAAAGCCCTGGGTGAGAAAAATCGCCTCGCTCACCTCGTTATACTGGCTGCGACGGGTGCCGCCATGGACCATCTGGGTCCGCTTGTTCCAGGTCTCGCTCATCTCTTCGTCCTCCATGCGCGCGTGGCGCAACAAAAAACCCCCAATCGGCCAAGCGAAAGGGGGTCCCTCATCCTGACCTCTTTAGCGGGATTGTTTTACGTGGCCCGCAATCCGGTAACAAATCGCCACGATTCAGTGGGGTCGATTTACGCCGGTTGCGCCGTTGCGTCAAGTCGCCAGAGGTATTCAAAACGTTAAACACCCGTCACGGAGCCGTCACCCGACCTTCATCTCCACTTCATAGCGTCAAGCCAAAAGGAGATCACAGATTGCCGACAGGAACGGGGTCACCATGCCATTGATCCGCATCAATGCCCGCCGGGACATTCCATACCTTCATCAATCCAGCCAATCACTTTGGCCTCTGTTGCACCAGGCCAGCGCCACCCCTGGGCCCGTGATCGTCATGATACACGGGTTTCAGTATCAACCGGATCACCCCCGAAACTGCCCGCACAGGCATATCTTGTCCTTTGAGCCTCTGGCCGTGTCCAGATCGCCGGTGAGTTGGCCTGCGCACCTGGGCTTTGGGCAGGGCGCATCTGACGAAGGGCTGGGCGTTGCATTCGGCTGGGACGCCTCCGGGGTGCTGTGGCAGGCCCAGCGCCGCGCCCGCCAGGCGGGACGTGCGTTGGCGCAGGTGCTGGCTTACCTGCATCGCTGTTGCCCGACCAAACCGATCCATATTGTTGCCCATTCGATGGGTGTTGAACCGGCCTGCGCGGCCTTGCAACATCTGCCTGCGGGATCGGTCTGTCGAATTCTGTCGCTGACCGGAGCCTGTTATCGGTCGGTTGCACAGTCGGCCTTGGCAACCCCTGCCGGGCAAACCGCAGAATTCATCAATGTCACATCCCGCGAAAACGATCTGTTCGATTTTCTGTATGAACGTTTGATCACCCCGCCGCTGCGCGGGGATCGGGCGCTGGGGTCCGGGATCGATGCCTGCAATGCTGTTACTTTGCAGCTGGATTGTGCGGATACATTGGCCCATCTCGCCCGGATCGGTGCATCAATTGCACCGCCCACCCGCAGGATCTGTCATTGGTCGACCTATATGCGCCCCGGCGCGTTGACGTTCTATGGCGATCTGTTGCGCCATGCGCACCGCCTGCCTCTGGACCTGCTACACCGTGCGCCGCCACAGCATGATGTCACCCGCCGGTCACGCCATGTTGCACGTCCATCTCGGGTTGCCCCCTTGCCGTTCTCCCAGAAAACCGGATGATTGCCCCAAACAACATGGGGGACCGACACAGCATGCCCGAGCCAATCCAGCTCTACTATTGGCCAACGCCGAATGGATGGAAGGTTTCCATTGCGCTTCACGAAATGGGTCTGCCCCATGAGACAACCCTCATCAATATCGGCAAAGGCGATCAATTCGCGCCCGATTTCCTGACCATTTCACCCAACAACCGGATGCCTGCCATTGTTGATCCAGAGGGGCCAGACGGCGCGCCGGTCTCGCTGTTCGAAAGCGGTGCCATCCTACAGTATCTGGCGCGCAAGACTGGTCGGTTCTATGGCGAAACCGAACGCGCCCGACTACGGACTGATCAATGGTTGATGTGGCAGATGGGGGGAGTCGGACCGATGGCTGGCCAATGCCATCACTTTTTGAAGTATGCGCCCGATCCCCTGCCCTACGCCCAGACCCGCTATCGTGACGAAGTTGCGCGGCTCTACGGCGTGCTGGACAGGCAGCTGGATGGAAACGAGTTTGTAACCGGTCCCGAATACACCATAGCCGATATGGCGATCTGGCCCTGGGCCTCGCTGTGGGAAGGGCAACAGCAAACGCTGGACGACAAACCGAACCTGGCCCGCTGGCTGCGCACAGTCTGGGATCGCCCCGCCACCCGCGCGGGCCGTGCCCTGCACGCTGATCTGCGCGGTGACCGATCCGATACATGGGTCCAGGCTGATCTCTTTGGCTCCACGGCTTGAAACTGGCACTGACCGCAGTGCGCCGCAGGCGCGCTGCCACGCCCAACGCTTTGTGGGCACGCAGTGCCCGTCAAAGGGGCGGGAGCACCCCGTTGCCCTTTGACGGAAGCATGCTCAGCCTTCTTCTTCGTCCAACCCGTAGGTCTGAAAGATGCTGCCTTGTGTCATAAAGAACAGGAACACCGCCGCCGACAGCCCAAAGGTCTTGAAATACACCCAGATTTCCGTGGTCTGCGTGCGCCAGATCGCTTCGTTCAAGACCGCCAACGCCAGAAAAAACCCGCACAGACGTCGGGTCAGGATCATCCAGCCTTCCTGCTCCAGCGGCAGCATCTCTTCCATTGCGAACTTCAAATAGCTCTGTCCACGCAACAACCCGATACCCAGAACCCCGCCGAACAGCAGGTAAATCAATGTCGGCTTCATCTTGAAAAACCGGTCGTCATTGAACCAGACCGACAACCCGCCAAACACCACCACCAGCACCAGTGTCACAATCTGCATCTTGGACAGTTTGCCGGTCAGCTTCCACAATGCCAGCGTTGACAAAATCATCAGCGGCACAAATCCGGCCGTGGCCAGAATGAATCCGTCATAGTCTGCACCACCAATGGTGAACACCTGATCCTTCAGCTTTACATAGGCTGCAAAGAACAGAACCACCGGGCCCAATTCCAGCGCCATCTTCAGTTTGCCGTTGATCTTCTTGTCACTCACATCGGTACCTTTCGTCATCCGCCCACCTCCACTATCACGGCCCCCGCAGCGATCAAAGCCATCAGCGCAATTCGGCGCGGCCCCACGGTCTCCTTGAGCACCAGCCAGCCGATCAAAGCCGCAAACACGGTCGAGGTTTCGCGCAGCACAGCCGCCTCCCCGACCTTGTCCAGCCGCGTGGCCAGCATGATCGCGCCAAAGGAACAGAACGCAATCAGCCCGCCAAAGAACCCTTTGACCATCAACGGCCCAGGTGCCGGACGATCCGGCATCCCACGCCACCGCAGCAGCGACACGATCGGAAAGGTGCAGCCATCAATCATGAAAAACCAGGCAAGAAAGGTGAACGGATCTGCCGTCGCCCGGATGCCATAGGCGTCATATGTCGTGTACATGGCCACCAGGATGCCGGTCATCCCCGCCAACACCAACGCCACGCCCAACGTATCCCGCTCCGTTTCAAGGAACCGGTAATTGTAATAGGCCAATCCAAAAATTCCGCTTAGCAGCGTGGCCACGCCCAGCCATTGAACCAGGTTAAAGGCTTCGCCAAACAACAGATATGCCCCGATCACCGTGAACAGCGGCCCGCTGCCCCGCACTACCGGATAGACCACCGTGTAGGACCCTTTGGTATAGGCCCAGGCCTGCAAGGTCTTGTAAACGATGTGAATGGCCCAGGCGGCCGCAAAGATGCCCCACATATGTGGTTCCGGCCAGGGGACGACAAACAGGGCAAAGGGTGCTGCCATGATGCAATAGGAAAAATCAATTGCTCCGCGTGACAACCAGGGATCGTGGCGCCCCTTTTGCAGGGCCCCAAACACCGCATGCAGAAACGCGGCCATAATCGCCAGGCCCAGCGCCACCTGATGACCGGCCTCGGTGCCTTCAAGAGAGATCAGCCAGTCGCTCAAAGTGTGGGCTTTCAATTGGGTGGAGAGCACCAAAGGCAACCTGCCCCCAGCGCTCGGTGGTGTTTAGACCCGCCAGAGGGCTTCTCTTACGTGTCGAGCCCAGTCAGCGCGGCGGCGAATTCTTCGGGGTCAAACGGGGCCAGATCGTCGATTTGTTCTCCCACACCAATGGCGTGAATCGGCAGCCCGAACTTGTCCGCCAGCGCCACCAGAACGCCGCCTTTGGCTGTCCCGTCGAGCTTTGTCATCACCAAACCCGAAACATCGGAGATCTTGCGAAAGACATCGACCTGGTTCAACGCGTTCTGACCAGTCGTGGCATCCAACACCAACAGGGTGTTATGTGGCGCGGTTTCGTCCTTCTTGCGGATCACCCGGACGATCTTGGCCAGTTCTTCCATCAGGTCTGACCGGTTTTGCAAACGGCCGGCGGTATCAATCATCAACAGATCCGCCCCCTCTTCCTGCGCGCGGGTCATGGCGTCAAAGGCCAACGAGGCCGGATCAGACCCTTCTGGCGCGGTCAGCACCGGCACACCGGCACGCTCGCCCCATACCTGCAACTGCTCGACCGCAGCGGCGCGAAAGGTATCCCCGGCAGCGATGACCACCTTTTTTCCCGCACCTTTGAACTGGCTGGCCAGCTTGCCAATGGTTGTTGTCTTGCCTGACCCATTGACCCCCACCACAAGCACCACCTGCGGGCGTTTTGAATAAATCGGCATCGGTTTGGCCACCGGCTCCATCACCCGTGCGATTTCCTGAGCCATCAGTTCCTTGATTTCGGTTGCCGACAGACGTTTTCCGACGCGACCTTCGGCCATATTGGACGTAATACGCAGCGCGGTATCCACGCCCATGTCCGACGCGATCAGCAGCTCTTCGAGCTGCTCGAGCATGTCATCATCCAACACCCGACGCGGCTCATCCGTGGTGCCACGTCCCAACAGGCGCCCCAGAAAACCAGGCTTGGCCTCAGCTGGTGGTGGTGATGTGGGAGCAGGAGATGCAGGTGTCACAGGTCCGGGCGTCGGTGCCGGGGTGGCAACGGGAAGCGGGTCAGGCTGTAACTGTGCCGCGCCGGGCGCGGGACGCTCTTCCGGAACAGGGGCAGCATCCCTGACGTCCCGGGTGGGCTCGGGCACGGTCGGCGCGGATGCAGGTGCCGGATCTGCCAGGTCGCTGGCAGGGGCGGCGGTTTCGCCTCCCTCTTCCACAATTGCGTCCAGACCCTGTTCCAGTTTCGACGAGGATTTGAACAGCCGGTCCTTGAGCTTTGAGAAAAACGCCATTTCCATCTCCGCAGCGGTTTCATTCCACCTAATGCGGATTGGCACCAGTTGCAAAGTACCTCAGGCAAATGCGGCGAAAAATCCGACCTGTGCACCCCAATATAGCGGCCAGACCACATAAGGCGTCCACCGTCGCATCCTGTGGCCGTCATTCAGCACAAAGGTTTCCACCGCCAGCACCAGGTCGGACACCATAAAACTGACTGCCGCAGGGAATGCCCAGATCAAACTTCCCTGCCCCGGCAGCGTAAGCGCCGACACGGCCATGGCCAGAATGATCGGAATATAGGCCAAAACCGCAGGCGCGATCGGCCCCGCCCTTGGAGCCAGCACTTTGGCCATCCCACCCCCGACAAGGGCCAACATCACGACAACCGCCCCACCGGCCAACGTCATGATGCGTGTCGGGTCAGACAGCGGATGCGTCAAAAACAACACCACATAGACCAGATGACCCAAGGCAAAAGCCCCAACCCCCGCCATAAAAGCACGTTCGCCATCACGCGACAGGCAATAGTCGCCCACTGCACAAAGTCCCAAGGCCGCCACCAACTCCCCCGACGCGCCCGCGGTCCATGCCGCCAGGGCCAACGCCGCGACGCAGAGCGTTTTGATCGTGCTGCGCAGGACACTGGGCGGGCGGGCTGTCAGAAACAGATATCCCACCCCCGCAGCGGCAGAGATGACGAACATCAGGCTCTGATCCATGGTCTGAAACATAAAGGCCCCGTTGCATTGAGATGCAAAGGCATTGCCTGTTAACCGGCCTTGGGTCAAATATGACCCTGCGCAAAGGCCTGTGAAAGGATCTTAATGTTCTGGTTTTCCCTTGCCTCACTGTCTCCGTTGGCGCTGTTGATCTGTGCCTGCCTATGGGCAGGGATCTGGCCGGGAGTGGCCCTGGCCTACATGACCCTCTGTGTCTATGCGCTGGACCGGTTGGGACGCAGGAAGTTGCCGGTACAGCAGGATGCGCAGACAATGCACCGGGCGGATCTGCTGTCGGTGACATTGGCGCTTGGGCATCTAGGGCTGCTGCCTGCCCTGATGATTGCGATCCCACAGATGCCAATGTTGCAGGCGGTCCTGACCGGGGCCGCGGCGGGCCTGTTCATGGGGCAGGTTTCGCACCCCAACGCGCACGAACTGATACACCGCCCCGCGCGTGGGTTGAGACGGTTGGGAGCGATTGTCTATACCTCGATGTTGATCGGGCACCATGTGTCGGCGCATATGCTGGTGCATCACGTGCACGTTGGCACGGAACGAGATCCCAATTCCGCCGATCTTGGTCTGGGGTTCTACCGCTTCTGGCCCCGGGCCTGGCTCGGGTCCTTCCGGGCCGGGTGGCAGGCTGAAACGTCGCGGCGGCTGAAGCGGACCGATTCAGGCGGAATGCACCCATATTTCGGATATCTCGCCGGTGCAGGCGCGCTGATCCTTTTGGCCACAGCGCTGGCCGGGTTGGACGGGGTTCTGGTTCTGCTGGCCATCTGCACCTATGCCCAGGCCCAGATCTTTCTGGCCGACTATGTCCAGCACTATGGGTTGAGACGTCAGACATACGATCAGAGACTGGAGCCGACCGGGCCACAGCATTCCTGGAATGCGCCTCATTGGTATTCCTCGGCGCTGATGCTGAATGCACCGCGGCATTCAGATCATCATATGCACCCCGGACGCCCCTATCCGGCATTGGAACTCACCAAGGACATGCCGACACTGCCCCGCCCGGTGCCGCTGATGGCCGTTATCGCGCTGTTCCCACCATTGTGGCGGCGAATCATGGACCCGCGTGTTGCACTGCTGCGCCAGCGCGCTGCGCCTGACAGCTCAAACCCAACGCTGCACACGCGACAGTGACTGTGCAACCGCCGCCTGATCTGGCACAGTCGGCCCATGCGTATGTCACCGCTTTTGTTCACTCTGTTTGGGCTGCTGCCCGCAAGCCTCCTGGCCGACTCCCCGATCGGAGCCGAGGAGTTTGACAAATACACACGCGGCAAGACCCTTTTCTACGGTTTTGACGGTGAACCCTATGGAGTCGAACGCTATCTTCCCGGTCGTCGGGTGATCTGGTCATTTCTGGACGGCGATTGCCTGGAGGGGAGCTGGTATCAGGACTCTGACCAGATCTGCTTCCTCTACGAAGATCGGTCAGATCCGCAATGCTGGCACTTTGAGCTGGGCGATCAGGGCCTGACCGCCCGACTGCAAGGCGACGCGACCTCAACCGATCTGTATGAAGGCAATGAAATCAACGCCGAAATGATCTGCCATGGGCCCGAGGTCGGCGTCTGATCCCGGAATGGCGACAAACCCCGACACAGATAAGGCGCATTCACTGATACCCGGACCTGCCAGTCGCCGCCTAGAACAGAGAGCCCTGATCGTCTGGGGGTGATTGGGATTTTGTCCGAGAGGCCGACCGGGGCGCGGGTGCAGGGTCTGCCGAGGCGCTTCCCACTTCTGCCCCGCCCACATCCAGACGCCCATCTGCGAATTCGATTTCAAATTCTGTCGAACCGGCGGCCTGAGCCCGCGTGGTCACAACTGCCCCTTCTGCCCGGACCACCGCATATCCCCGCGCCAACGTGGCCTTGTAGCTCAGGATTTCGCGTTGGCGGTCGACGGCAATCAGACGGTCCTGCCAACGGGTCAGTTGATTGTGTCCAACCAGGGCCAGCCTTTGGGTCAGCCGGGTCAGCCGATCCCCTTGGCGATCCAAATCCTGCCTCAAACGTTGTGGTTGCAGACGGGCACCCCAGGCGGTCACCCGATCATGGCGCTGTGTCATTGCGCGCTCCAGGGCAGGTACCAACCGGTTGACGCGATCTTCCAAGCGTTCGTGATCACGCCGCAGCCGGCTCCGCAAGACCTCGCTGCGCAATGGTGCGGCCGCTTCGCTGAGACGCAATTCCCGATTCTGCACGCCCCGGATCAGCGCATTCGGCAGACGTTCTTCGGCCTGATCCAACCTCTGGCGCGGCGAGTCCAACAGGCTGTCGGCTCGCGGCATGGCGCGACTGAGATCGGCCAGCCGCTGGCTGCGCTGGCTGATCGCCTGCGTCGCCGCGCGGGTCAGGCGTGCGCCCATGTCATCACTCCAGGCCAATAGGTCCATCCGCACCGGCACCGCCAGTTCGGCAGCCGCCGTGGGTGTCGGTGCCCGTTGATCCGAAACAAAGTCGATCAGTGTGGTGTCGGTTTCATGTCCCACCGCCGAGATGAGCGGAATTTGGGAGGCTGCTGCTGCCCGGGCGACGGTCTCTTCGTTGAACCCCCATAGATCCTCGATTGAACCACCACCGCGCGCGACGATAATCAGATCAGGCCGGGGCAGCGCCCCACCCGGTGTCAGCTGGTTGAACCCATTGATGGCACGGGCCACTTCGGGCGCGCAATTGGCCCCCTGCACGGCCACAGGCCAAATCAGAACTTTGCGAGGGAACCGATCGCGCAGCCGGTGCAGAATGTCCCGGATCACAGCCCCCGATGGCGAGGTCACCACACCGATGATATCCGGCAGGAAGGGCAACGCTTGCTTGCGTTCGGCGGCAAACAACCCCTCGGTCTCAAGCTGCTTCTTGCGCTTTTCCAAAAGCGCCATCAACGCGCCCTGACCGGCAACAGCGACTTCATCCACATTCAGATTGTATTTTGATTGCGCCCCAAAGGCGGTGAGTCGCCCGGTCACGACGACTTCAAGGCCCTCTTCGGGAACGACCGACAGATTCGCCACTTGCCCTTTCCATGTGGTGCAGGCCAGAACGCTACGATCGTCCTTGATGTCGTAATAGAGATGTCCCGAGCGCGCCTTGAACACGCGACCGACCTCGCCACGCACCCGAACCCGGCCAAATGTACCTTCCAGCGTGCGTTTCACCTCGCCCGAGATCTCCGAAACGGTGAATTCAGGCATGTTCTGGCCCGGCACGGGCTCGTCAAACAGGTCGGACAATTGGGCGCTCCCTCGAAATGGCGCGGGTTCTTGTTCTATGCGTCGCATCAGCATAGAACGCGCGTCAAGCAAGGCCAAGCAGATCGGAGTATGCGCGAATGAATATCCTTATCCTCGGAAGCGGTGGACGTGAACATGCTCTGGCTTGGGCCGTCATGCAGAACCCCAAATGTGACAAACTGATCGTATGCCCCGGAAATGCCGGGATCGAACAGATCGCGGAATGTGCATCGTTTGACATCATGGATGGCGGTGCAGTTGCCAGCTTTGCCGAAGAGAATGCCATTGATTTTGTCATCATTGGCCCAGAGGCACCTTTGGCCGTCGGTGTCGCGGATCGCCTGCGCGAAGCCGGTGTGCTGGTCTTTGGCCCGTCCGAGGCCGCCGCGCGCCTGGAAGCGTCCAAGAGCTTTACCAAGGAAATCTGTGACGTCTCGAACGCGCCAACCGCTGGCTACGGCCATTTTTCCGATGCCGAGGCCGCTAAGGCCCATATCCGCGCCAACGGTGCCCCAATCGTGGTCAAGGCCGACGGCCTCGCAGCCGGTAAGGGCGTGATCGTTGCCATGGATGAAGCAACCGCGCTGGACGCCATCGACGACATGTTCGGTGGCAGCTTTGGCGGGGCCGGCGCCGAAGTGGTGATCGAGGAATTCATGGAGGGCGAAGAGGCATCGCTCTTTGTTCTGGTAGACGGTGAAGACGTTCTGCCGATTGGCTCGGCCCAGGACCACAAACGCGTCGGTGAAGGCGACACCGGTCTGAACACTGGCGGGATGGGGGCCTACTCACCCGCCCCGGTTCTGTCGGCTGAGATCGAAGCCAAGGCGATGGACGAAATCGTCAAACCAACGATGAAGGCGATGGCAGAGCGCGGCATGCCCTATCAGGGGGTGCTGTATGCCGGCCTGATGATCAAGGACGGCCAGCCGCGTCTGGTGGAATACAATGTGCGTTTTGGCGATCCGGAATGTCAGGTGCTGATGATGCGTCTCGGAGCACAGGCACTGGACCTGATGCATGCGGCAGCCGAAGGCCGGCTGGCAGAGGCGCAGGTGAATTGGGGCGACGATCACGCGATCACCATCGTGATGGCGGCGAATGGCTATCCCGGGTCCTACGAAAAAGGCACCGAGATCAAAGCACTGGAGACCCAGCCTGAGGATAGCCACAATATGGTGTTTCATGCCGGAACCAAGGCACAGGACGGCAAGATTGTCGCCACGGGTGGCCGGGTTCTGAACGTCACAGCCAGAGGTGAGTCATTGCAGGAGGCCCGCGACCGCGCCTATGCGATGGTCGAGTCCATCGACTGGCCCGGCGGGTTCTTCCGTCGCGATATCGGCTGGCGCGCACTCTGAAACCCTGCCTAGGGTCCAGACCAAAGACCAAAGGGCTCCCGCGCCCTGGCCCTGCATCACAGATGCAGGGTCATAGGCCTCGGGCCTGGCAGCGCGCCGCAGGCCCGCTGCCGTCACAGTTCACGCGGCCGAAAACGTCACCGTCAAGCGGCCTAGCACCGCGCGCTGGCGCGCGGTGCTAGGCCCAACGCTTTGTCCGGTCTTTCGCCAGAAAGACAGGGCAAAGGGACGGGAGCACATCGAGTGCCCGGTGTCGGAGCGGATCAACACCCGGACATCACCAAGCTGGAAGGCCTTTTCTTTTTGCCGTGAACGGGTAACATCGGGCTGTCGAGTTCCCTATGATGTCACGCCCAAACACTATCAGTACAACCGATCATCGGCTTGGCGAGGTGCTACAGCTGATTCAAACCAGCTTTGCTTATATGGATGGCAGGATCGACCCGCCCTCTTCCATGCATCACCTGTCCGAAGGTGCCCTGCTCCAGCAATGCCAGATGGGTGAAATCTGGGTCATCGGGGACCCTGTCGCCGCCTGCGTCTTTCTCACTCCGAAATCCGATCACCTGTATCTTGGCAAGCTCGCTGTCGCCAAAGAGTCCCGCGGGTTGGGTTTGGCGAGGGTCATGGTGGACCTCGCCTGTGACCGTGCCAGAGCGCTTGGTTTCAATTGGGTCGAGCTGCAATCCCGGATCGAATTGGTTGAAAACCATGCCGCCTTTGCCCGCATGGGGTTCATTCAGACCGGTGTCACCTCTCATCCCGGGTACGACAGGCCAACATCCCTGACCATGCGCCACATGGTTTCGTGCGAAACGACCTGATCGTCCGACCAAGGAAACATCCTCCCAAAAAGCGCTCCCGCCCGGCCTTGACGCCTGCGGCGTCGCGCCCCGTTGGGCCTGGCACCGCGCCCGCGCGGCGCGGTGCGGTTGCAGCCCGTCAGTTAGCGCTTTACATCAAGGAGCAGGGTGCAAAACTATGCGTGTCGCGGGACGACCTCCGTTCCCGCCACCATCATACGGAGATCGCAATGACCCGCTCACCAGAGCCAAGCGAACTTGACCGGGCTTATGGATCCGGAGATCTGCAGGAGCTGGCCTTTGACTATGCGCCCATTGGGCTGGTGGTGACCGAAAACCGGGTGATCCGTGAAACCAATCTACGATTTCGTGAGATGTTCCAGTATTCACAGGACGAGCTACTGAACCAGTTGTTTGTCTTTCTGTACCCCAGCGAGGCCGAATTTCTGAATGTGCGCCATCGCGGAGACGACACATTGGGACGCGGCAACCTGTATTGGGACGAACGGGTCATGCGACGCAAGGACGGCGACCTGTTCTGGGTTCGGGTGCGCGGTCACAGCTTTACCCCCGATGATCCACTGGCCCGTGCCGTCTGGAGTTTTGCCGATCTCTCTGCTCTACGCCCGTATCAGCCATTGACCCGGCGCGAGCGGGAAGTGTTCTCTCTCCTTTCCGAAGGTAAGACCTCCAAGGAAATTGCCCGCGACCTGGAGCTCAGCTATCGCACTGTCGAGGTCTATCGCGCCAAGCTGCTCAAGAAATTCAGCGCCAGCAACACGGCGGCCCTGTTTTCGTCGCTCGGTCAGATCGAAGGAGAGCACGTGGTGCGCGTTGCCGGCTGAGCCGCCGGTAACAGACGTTAAAAACCGGAGTGAGCGAATTTGAGCAGGTCATAGAACGTTGATGGCTGCAAAGGCAAACGAACGGTAACCCTGCTGCTTGGCAAAATTGGGCCGGCACACAACGCTCAGGAACAGGTCAATGCCTGATCGACGCTTGCGCGCCCCTCAAATGGCCCCAGCGCTGTGGTCCGGATCTGACCGCCCTGCAACCGGGACACCATGACCCTGTCCCAACCGGCATCAACGGTGATCATCTCGGGCCCCTGCCCACAGTCACGAATGCCCGACGTTATGAAATCCTGCCCGATCCTGTGGTTGGTCAGACCCGGCTGGTCGGCCACCGGCTCCAGCTTTCCATCCCGGAACCGCCAGACCCTCAGGGTCTTGGCCAGGTGCGGACGATCAACATAGGCAATTTCGACGTATCCGTCTCTGTCGAGATCAGCAGCGCCAACAGGAGCAAGCCAGCGGTTTCTGCGGCCGATATAAGGCGTGGCTGCGATGAGCTTCAGCTGGGCATCATCGCCGCCACCGCCGTAAATGGCGATCTGCGCCCCTTTGTCCACATGACTGCGAATTGTGATTATTTCGGCCGTGCCGTCACCATCCAAATCGACCAACCGCGGTGCCAAATCTTCGAAAACATGCTGCTTGCCCAACCGGACGCTTTTGGTCCCGCATGCGGTGGCATGTTCTGCGCTGGTATAAACCTCCAGCCGGGAATATTCGATGGCATCCCCTAGAACGCCATGCGGGTACAGCGTGGTTTCCTCGCCATACCAGGCCGCAGAAATCTGTTGCCCCGGGCAGGTTTCGAACTGGCGGCCCGAACACGCTGGTAAGCGCACAAACGATCCGTCGCCGGCCAGATCAGAAGGTGGTTTCTGACAGGCCGCGACGACAACGACCCCGGCCAACCACAGTGCCGCCGCCAACCACGCGCGGCGGGTGAATCGAGACCAGTGGCGCGACAGAAAACGCCGCGCTTTGGTCCCTGATCGCATCAGATCTGTTTTTCCGGCATATGCACGACCAGACCGTCCAGCCCATCAGTCACCTTGACCTGACAGGTCAGGCGCGACCGTGCGGCGTCTGGTTCATAGGCAAAGTCCAGCATGTCTTCTTCCATGTCGTCCTTGGCCGGCAGTTTTTCCACCCAGGCAGGGTCCACATAGACGTGGCATGTCGAACAGGCACAGGCACCCCCGCAATCGGCTTCAATGCCCGGAATATTGTTGTCGCGTGCGCCTTCCATCACGGTCAGCCCATTGGCCACGTCAACAACATGCTCGGTGCCGTTGTGTTCGATATAGGTAATCTTTGCCATCGTCGGTATTCTCCCCTCTCGGTACTCGCGCAACTGTCTAGCCAAGCCCCCGCAGTGATGCCAGCCCCATTTGCGACTGATTGATGCCGCAGCTGGACTTTCTGCTCCTTTGTTCTATATTTGTTCTAACGCCTCCAGTCCCCAGAACCCAAATGTCCCATCCCCTGTTTCTAACGCCCGTTCCAAATGGGCCGGACTGGCCCCGCCCTCCGGCCTGCCTTCCGGCCGAACACTTGTGCCGCCCCCCCGACGGAACCCGGTTGACCGTGGCCGGGTTGGTCATTTTACGGCAGCGTCCCGGCACCGCCAAAGGGGTGATTTTCCTGACGCTCGAGGATGAAACCGGCATCGTCAATGTGATCGTCTGGCGCAAGATGTACGAACGCTTCCGGCGAGCGGTGATAGCAGGGCGATTGCTCAGGATCACGGGGCGACTGCAGCGCGCACATTCGGTCTCCCATCTGATCGCCGAAGAGATCGAAGACATCTCTCCCATGCTGGACCTGCTCTTGCAGGAACAGGGCCACGACACCGACGCGGCCTTTGCGCCGACATCCGATTTAGGTTAGGATCGTGGCAAAACGCCTGTCCGAGGCCCGAGCATGTCGACCAAGTTTCCCTTTCGCCACGTTGCGACGTTGGCCTGCCTATGTGCCATGCTAGCAGGCTGTGAACAGGGCTTGCCCGACTTGAATGGACCGACTGGCTCTCAGGTCACGCGCCTGCAGCAGGAAGCCCCCCCCGGCGCTACTCCGGGAACCTGCTGGGGCAAACAGGTTACCCCCGCCGTCATTGAAACGGTCACCCATCAGATCATGATACAACCGGCGCAAATACTGGTCGATGGAACCGTCACCAGCCCGGCGATCTTCAAGACGGAGACCATTCAGCAGATCGTTCGCGAACGCACGGAAGAGTGGTTTGAAACCCCCTGTGACGACGTCATGACCCCTCAATTCATCGCTTCGCTTCAACGCGCGCTCAAGGTGCGCAGCCTGTATCGTGGTCAGATCACGGCAGAGATGGATACACACACCCAAACAGCGATCCGAAAATATCAGAAGCCACACGGGTTGGACACCGGCATTCTCTCTCTGGCGACCGCCCGCAAGCTGGGTCTGGTCGAGGTGCAGATCGAATAAACCTCTGACTGAATGGAGACAAAAGCGGTAATCCTCCCCTTGCTCCTCTGCCTGTGGTCCTGTTGACTGGTTGGGGACCGGAACTGAAACAAAGGAAACCTTGATGGAGCCACATGACCTGCCCGACACCGGTTTCCTATCTTGCGCCTCGGATCGGCTAAAGCGGCTTCTGGCAAGCCAGGCCACCGAAGTTCCCTTGGACCAGGGTCAGGTATTGTTCGAGCAGGGAGACGTCGGGGACGCGCTGTTTGTGATTGTTACCGGCGCGGTCGAAGTGTCGATCCTGTCCGCGACCGGGCGCAAGTTATCCCTGGACATCATGCGTCCCGGATCAATCTTTGGCGAAATCGCATTGTTCGACCCCGGTCCCCGCACTGCAACCGTCATGGCAAGCGAACCGACCCGGGTCCTGCGTGTGCGCAATCCCGATGTTCTGGAGCAACTGGCCCAGCATCCTGAATTGGCGGCCGACATGATCCGCCTGGCTGGTCAGCGCATGCGCTGGATGAGCAGCCAGTTGAACGAGCAGGTCTTCCTGCCGATCTCCTCCCGCCTGGCACGCAAGCTGCTCCACCTGACGGAAGAAACACAAAGCTGCACATTGGGGCTGTCCCAAAGCGAACTGGCCGAATTTGTCGGTGCCACCCGCGAGGCCGTATCGAAAACGATTTCGGTCTGGAAGCGCTCAGGTGTTATTGGTGCCACCCGAGGCGGATTGGAGATACTGGACCGAACTGCATTGCACCGACTTGCCGAACCAGATCTGATCTGACCCCAAAGCAAGCTACCAACCAAAAACTTCAATAATCTTACCGGCTTGTGAAACATATCACAGACGCGCGTGCCGCTGCCGGTCAGTCTGGGTGTAAGGGTCGGCAAGCATGTCCTGTGCCTGTCCCAAGCCGATCTTATTCCCAAGAGAGAGCCATGTGTCCCCAACACATGGCTCTCTCCATTTTTGACCCGAGACGAACCACAGCGCGCTCCCAAGGGCGCTCGACCGGCCCTGCACGTAAAATGCAAACGGCCGGGCAAAGCCCGGCCGTTCCAAGATCTGAAATTGCCGGTCAGTTCTCCAGGCTCAATGCCACGAAACGCGGCTCACCTGCGCGACGCACCAGCAGCAGCAGGGATTTGCGCCCGGCCTCTTTTGCCTCTGCAATGCGCTCTTCGAACCCGTCCATCGAAACGATCTTCTGCTGGCCTGCTTCGGTGATCACATCCCCTGCACGCAGGCCTTTCTCCCATGCCTGCGAGGCTTCGTCGACCGACATCACAACTAACCCATTCTGATCGGCCGGGACACTCAGCTCCTTGCGCAACTCATCTGTCAGAAGTCCCAGTGTCAGGCCCAGGATATCCTTTTCGCTCACATCCGGAGCCGCCGGCTGTGTCGACGTTTCCCCACGTTCGGCGTCTTCACGACGTCCTAGCGTTACCAGAACTGTCTGTGTTCCCCCATCACGATAGACAACCACACGCACAGCCTTGCCGACTTCGGCATTTCCGACCTGTTTGACCAGCCCCCGGGTGTCTTTTACGTCGACACCGTCAAAGCTCATGATGACATCACCAGCCAGCAGGCCTGCCTCCTTGGACGGACCATCGGGCACATCGGTGATCAGCGCCCCGCTGGCCTTTTCCAGACCGATCGCTTCGGCGACATCCGGGCTCACGTCTTGAATACGCACACCCAGCCACCCACGACGGGTTTCCCCAAACTCTTTGAGCTGATCAACCACCCGGCGGACCACATTCGAAGCCATTGAAAATCCGATGCCGATCGACCCGCCGTTGGGCGACAGAATCGCCGTATTCACACCAACGACCTCGCCCTCCATGTTGAACAAAGGTCCACCGGAGTTGCCGCGGTTGATGGCAGCGTCAGTTTGGATGTAGTCATCATATGTCCCGCTCAGCGCGCGGTTTCTGGCCGATACAATCCCAGCCGAGACCGAAAATCCCTGTCCCAGGGGGTTCCCCATCGCAACGACCCAATCGCCAACGCGGGCGGTATCGCTGTCACCAAAACGGACAAACCGCAGTGGCATGTCGGCTTCGACCTTGAGCAGAGCGATGTCAGTCTTGGGATCGGTTCCGATCACCTTGGCCGGCAAGGTTTCCGCCGGCTGGCCTTCGCCTGGAAAGAATTCGATCTGAATTTCATCCGCGCCGTCGATCACGTGGTTGTTGGTAACGATAAAACCATCCTCGGAGATCACGAAACCCGATCCCAACGCCGAAGACCGGCGCGGGCGGTTTTCGTCGCCATTTCCGGGGCGGTCCCGGAAAAACTCCTCAAACGGAGAGCCTTCGGGCACGATACCCTGCGGGCCAGTCCGGCCTTCGACGACGGTTGTCGTCGTAATGTTGACCACCGATGGGCTGATCTGCTCTGCCAACGGGGCCAGGCTCTCTGGCCGTGCCTGGGCAGTCAGGGTCTGCGTCAATACCATCAGCATTGTGACAGCACCCAGCCAGAACAGCCGCAACCTGGCGGCAAAAATGTTCGGTCCGGAAATGGAATAGGTTGCCTGTGGCTGCACGCGTAACACTCCTTATCAAAGCTTGTATGAGACACCCCGCCATCGGCGGGTTGGGTCGCAATTCAAGACGCCCCAAAATTTTCATGGGCTCAATGTAGTAACTTTACCTCATCTCGCAACGGATGTTGCAAGGTTTCAAAAGCAAGTGAACCGGAAGTGAATGGACCGTACGTCACCCAATACCCCGTATTTTAAACGATCCGTCCTGCAATCTGCATATTTCAGAGGATATGATCCCCGAAACTCCAACATTCCCAAAAATTATGAGAGGAGGCGATGCGCCGCCCAGAGCAGAACCAGCCCTGCAACAACAGCCAGACCACCAACCTGTCTTCGGGCCTCGTCGGGCAAAGCCCGCAGTATTTCCAACATCCGTTCAACAAGCGAAGGGGCCAGTACATAGACCAGCCCCTCCACAATCAACACCAGCCCGAAGGCCAGAAATATGTTGCCAAGTGTTTCACTCACTCCTGAACGCGACCTTCAGATGACTTCAGGTAGTTGAAAAACTCGGAGTCGGGCGACATCACCATAGAAGAGTTACCTTCCTGCAAGGCCCGCCCATAAGCGGTCAGGCTCCGGTAGAACTCAAAGAATTCGGTGTCCCGACCATAGGCTTCTGCAAAGATGGCGTTTCGTTGCGCATCCGCTTCACCCCGAACGATCTCGGCTTCTTTCTGGGCCTGGGACACGATTTCAACCTGCGTCCGGTCTGCCTGGGCGCGCACCCTCTGGGCAGCTTCTTCACCCCGAGCGATTTCGTCGGCAGCTTCACGTTCACGCTCGGCACGCATCCGCGCAAAGGTTGCCTGAAGGTTTGCCTGCGGCAGGTCGGTGCGCTTCAGCCGCACATCGACGATTTCCAACCCCAGAGATCGAGTCCGTGAAATCGCACCATTGCGGATCCGCAGCATCAACGTCGCGCGGTCCGAACTGAGGATATCATCGGAACTGACCGACCCCAGGATTTCGCGGGTCTGGGCACGCAGGATCGAATCCAGGCGCGATTCAGCTGTTGCAATCCCACCGGCACCAACCGCCTGTCTGAACTGGCGCACATCCAGGATACGATAGCGCGCAAAGGCATCGACAACCAAACGGCGATCATCCAGCGGAGTAATTTCCAGCGGGCCGACTTCGCGGCTGAGGATCCGGTCGTCATAACGAACGACTTCCTGAATCAAAGGAATCTTGAACGCCAGGCCCGGCTCTTCTTTGACCGAAACAACACGCCCAAACTGAAGCACCAGCGCCCGTTCACGTTCGTCCACGATAAAGACGGAACTGAGCGCAACAACCAGAGCTACAACGACAACGGGGAGGAGAAACGTAGATTTACGCATCAGTTGGAACCTCCCTTGCGCAGTTCATTCAGCGGCAGGTAGGGGACGATCCCCTGCCCTTCACCAGACTGGTCGTCCATAATGATCTTGTCCACGCGGCCCAGGACCTCTTCCATGGTTTCCAGATACAGACGCTTGCGGGTCACATCCGGGGCCTTCGAGTACTCTTCCAGAACCGCTATGAAACGGCTGGCTTCACCCTCGGCTTCATTCACGACACTGGCTCGATAGCCTTCGGCTTCTTCCAGCAGCTGAGCGGATTCACCGCGCGCGCCCGCAAGGACCCGGTTGGCATAAGCGTCAGCCTGTTTTTCCAGACGGTCACGTTCCTGACCAGCAGATTGCACTTCGCGGAAGGCATCTTTGACCGGCTCTGGCGGATCGGCACCGTCAAAGTTGACCCTGACGATGTTCACGCCCGAATCGTAACTATCGAGCGTCGACTGGATGAGTTCCTTGAGACGTTCAGCGATGATCCCCCGGTCCCTGTTCAGGATCGGAGCCAGTTCGGATTGGGCGATAATTTCCCGCATCGCCGATTCAGACACCGCCTGAATGGTCTGACGCGGATCGCGCAGGTTGAACAGATATTGTGCCGGATCGTTGATGTTCCAGACCACCTGGAAATCCACATCGATGATGTTTTCATCCCCGGTCAGCATCAGCCCAGCGTCGCCACCACGCGATCCCGCCCCGATCAGTTCGGTCTGTTCGACCTTGACCGGGATGACTTCCTTGGTCACCACAGGCCAAGGCGCAAAGTTCAGGCCCGGACCGCCGGTGGCCGAATATTCGCCCAGGAACAATTCCACCGACTGTTCTTCGGGTTTGACCGTGTAAAAGCTGGCCATGCCCCACAGGACCGCTGCCGCAACCGCGCCCAATGCCAGGGTACCACCGGTCAGGGCCGGACCACCGCCACCTCGCCGGTTTCCACCGCCGGAATTTCCGCCGTTGCCGCCACGCCCGCCCATGAGCACGCGCAGTTGTTCCTGACCCTTTTTCATCAGGTCATCAATTTCGGGAATCTGCGGGCCTTCATCGTCGGGGCGTCGTCCCCCTCCGTTGTTGCCGCCATTGTTGCCCCGGTTGTCTCCGCCGCCCGAAGAGCCGCCTCCGCCCCCCCAGGGGCCACCGCTGTTGCCCGCCATGTCGCTCCTTCAACTTTCCTTTTTGTGCCGCAGTACTCGCGGCCATATCACATAACTGTGCAGGACCGCCCGAAAATCAAGCGGTCCGCGTCGGTGATTTCATTGTCACCAGCTCTTCGGACATGGTCGGATGCACCGCCACGGTCCGATCGAAATCCTCTTTTGTTGCGCCCATCTTGACCGCGATGCCCGCCAATTGGATCATTTCACCGGCACCCGGAGCGACGATATGACAACCCAAGACTTTGCGGGTTTCCTGACTGACGATCAGCTTCATCAGCACCCGTGCCGCACGTCCTGCAAAGGACTGCTGCATCGGTTTGAACGACGCCGAATAAACCTCGATCGGTTCACGCTCGCGGGCTTCTTCCTCGCTCAGACCCACGGTTCCCATTTCCGGCTGGGTAAAGATCGCCGTCGGGATCAGGTCATGATCGACCGGGGTCGGATTGCCCTTGAACACGGTTTCGACAAAGGCCATGCCTTCGCGGATCGCCACCGGGGTCAGATTGACCCGGTCGGTCACATCCCCGATCGCATAAACTGACGGCACGCCGGTCTGGCTGTACGCATCCACGACAATTTCACCCTTGCGACCGCGTTCAATGCCGATCTCTTCGAGCCCCATGTCATCCGCATTGGGGGCACGGCCGGTGGCATACATCACCTGATCAAAAAGACGTTCTTCGCCATTGGTGGCCTTGACCCAGATCTGCGCGCCCTCTTTGCGCATCTCCAGAACATTGGTGCCCAGATGCACGTCGATGCCGTTCTGGCACATCTCTTCGCAAACCAACCCGCGAGCCTCGTCATCGAACCCGCGCAGGATCTGCGCGCCGCGGTAGAATTGGGTGGTCTTCACCCCCAACCCGTTCATGATGCCTGCAAATTCCGAGGCGATATAGCCGCCCCCGACGATCAGGATGCTGTCCGGCAGCTTGTCGAGGTGAAAGATCTCATTCGAGGTGATCGCCAGTTCGGACCCCGGAAACTCTGGCACCACGGGGCGCCCTCCGGTGGCGATCAGAATATGTTTGGCAGTCTTGCGGGTGCCGTCTGACAGCTCGACCGTGTGGGCGTCGACCAGTTTGGCACGCTGGTCAAAGCTCTCGACACCGGAATTCTTGAGCAGGCTGCGATAGATCCCTTCGAGCCGGTCCAATTCGGCGTTCAGCTTGCCCCGGAACGCATCCCAGTTGAAGGCACCCGGCTGAATGTCCCAACCATAGGCCTGCGCGTCTTCGACCATGCCGGAATACTCGCTGGCAAATACCATCAGCTTTTTGGGCACACAGCCCCGGATCACACAGGTGCCGCCATAGCGGTCTTCTTCGGCCAATGCGACCTTGGCACCGGTGTCGCCCGCAGCAACCCGCGCCGCACGCACCCCACCGGACCCACCACCGATGACAAACAGATCGTAATCAAAGCTCATGCTATCTACCTTTAGTCGGCAAGATCGGTGAACAGGTTGTCGCTTTCGACAAAATCCAGCCGGTCATGCTCTACAGTGCCTTCATTGATATCGCGGATTTCGACCTTACCGTCGCCAAAGCCGATCACCACGGTGTCACAGATATCAATGAACAGACCGTTTTCAACCACACCCGGCATCTGGTTCATTACCATGGCCAATTGGCGCGGGTTGCCAATGCGTTTCAGATGCAGGTCCAGAATATGGTTCCCCTCATCCGTGACAAAAGGTGCGTCTCCATTCATCCGCAGCGTCGCCTGACGCCCCAGAACGTCCATGGAAATAAGGGTTTCCTCGATCAGCGCCTGTGTCGTTTGCCAGCCGAATGGAATCACTTCGACCGGCAAAGGAAACGCCCCAAGGTTTTCGACCTCTTTGCCGATGTCCGCGATCACCACCATTTGATCTGATGCGGTGGCCACGATCTTTTCCTGCAACAATGCGCCGCCGCCGCCCTTGATCAGGTTCAGATCACCGTCGAATTCATCCGCGCCGTCGATGGTCAGGTCCAGCCACTTGGCTTCATCCAGGCTGATCACTTCGATACCAACGTCGCGTGCCAGTTCAGCGGTGCGGGTCGATGTGGGAACACCGCGGATCTTTAGCCCCTCATCCCGAACCATCTCACCCAGACACCGCACCAGCCAGGCCGCGGTCGATCCGGTCCCCAGCCCCACGCGCATTCCGTCTTCGACCATGTCGGCCGCCCGTTTGGCAGCGACAAATTTAGCCTTGTCGATGGGCGACAATTCTCCGGTCATGGCAGCATCCCCTCGTTGCGTTGCCGGTCTTATACGGAATGCACCGCGCAACTGCGAGGCACAAAACGCATCACTTTGTTGCGGCTGCCGGCATCAGGGCGCCTCCGGACGCTGCATATTCGCGATGACCTTGCGCATCAGCGAAAGAAACAGCCCCCGTTCCTCTGGGTCCAAACCTCGCAACGCGACCTCGTTCTGGTGCCATGCCGCGGCCTTTGCCGCCTGCTCCAGGGCGCGGGCCTTGTCGCTGAGAAATACGATCCGCGACCGCCCGTCCGTCTCGGAAGGGCGCCTTACGATCAACCCATCGCGATCCATTCGCGACAACGTATTGGCCATCGTCGCCTGTTCAACGTCCAGCGCGCCCATCAGGTCAGCCTGAGTACGGCCATCAGCCTGCCACAGCTCGAGCAGCACCATGAATTGGGCCGGAGCCAGCCCAGTCGCCTGCAATCGTTTATTCAGTCCAACTGCAAACAGTCGGGCCATGTGGTTGGCCAGATACCCAGCCGACATTTGTTGAAAATCGCTCATGTGAAAGAAAGATACTTGAATAGCGTGCTATGCAACAATATTTACATAGCACGCTATTTAAATGGAGCTCATCATGTCCCCAAAGATCCACGCCACAGCCGGTGGCATCGCGCTTGCCACGATTTCGACCTTCTGGGTTTCAACAGCCGTCAGCGAAATTTTTGCCAACGCGGAAACTGTCGCAGCTGTGAAACAGGCGATTCTGTACGGAATGCTGGTGTTGATCCCGGCCATGATGACCACCGGAGCAACAGGGGCCAAATTGGGCAAAGGCTGGAAACTGCCCCAGGTGACCCAAAAGTCCAAACGCATGAAGATCATCGCAGCAAACGGTGTTCTGATCTTGCTCCCCAGCGCGGTGTTCCTGGCCAACAGAGCATCCGAGGGTCAGTTCGATACCGGGTTCTATTTGATCCAAACCCTCGAGCTGATCGCAGGTGCGACCAACATCTTCCTTTTGACCCTGAACATGCGGGACGGTCTGGCGTTGGCGCGTCGCCGTGCCTCAAAAGGTGCCAAGTCAGGCCAGGCACGCTAAACATGTCGCAAAAATGCGCGTTTCCGATAGGAAACGTCGGAAACGAAGCTTTGGGAATCACCATCCCGGTCTAGATCAGGATCCATGACACCGACGTATCGCCTTCATTATGCTCCTGACAACGCCTCGCTGGTGATCCGGCTGGCGTTGTTGGAGCTGGGCCAGCCCTTTGACACCCTTCTGATCGACCGTCGTCAGCGTCAACAAGACAGCAAAGGGTATCGCCAGCTAAATCCCAATGGATTGATCCCGGTTCTAGAAACACCTGACGGACCCATTTTTGAAACCGCAGCGATCCTGTTGTGGCTGGCCGACCGACATGGCGCGCTGGCCCCGGCTCCAAACAGCACCGGGCGCGCGCCCTTCCTGAAATGGCTGTTCTTTGCTTCTAACACCCTGCATGCGGATCTGCGCCAATTGTTCTATGCCGAAAAATACATTGGACCGGACGCAGACCTGCAACAGTCATTGCGCACCGGGATGACCCGGCGGCTTGATACCCACCTGCGGAATCTGGACTACGCTGCGGGGACTGATTGGTTGGGCGGCGATAGCCCGTCCGTTCTGGATTTATATCTGGCCTGCCAGATGCGCTGGATGGCGCTCTATCCGGCACAGCATGACCGCAGCTGGTTCAATCTGGACCAATACCCTGCCCTGCAAGCCATTCTGGTGCGTCTGGAAACCCGCCCCAGCGTACACCATGCCCAAGAAGCCGAAGGCCTGGGCCCGACCCCATTCACGCACCCCATACACCCAACACCGCCAGAAGGATCAGCCACCTGATGTTCCTCTCCGTCTTCGATATGTTCAAAGTGGGCATTGGCCCGTCCTCGTCACACACAATGGGCCCGATGGTGGCCGCCGCGCGGTTCCTGGATCTGATGCGGGCCTCGCCGTTTGAATTCCACGGACTGCGCGCATCCCTGCATGGGTCGCTGGCCTTTACCGGTGTGGGTCATGCCACTGACCGCGCCACCATTCTGGGGCTCGCAGGATTCCTGCCTGATACCTATGACGACGCCAAAGCCGAAGCCGCGCTGGCCGATCTGAATGCCACCCACCTGTTGCACCCCCAAGGATTGGGCGCGTTGAAATTCGATCCCAAGGCGGACATGATCTTTGACTATGATCACAATCTACCTGGTCATGCCAATGGCATGATCCTGATGGCTACAGACGCCCAGGGCGACGTGATCCTGCGCCAGGTGTATTATTCGGTCGGCGGCGGGTTTGTCCTGACCGAAGAGGAGCTGGCAGACGGCAAAGACACCGATGACGGCGCACCGGTCCCGTTTCCATTCCATTCAGCTGCCGAAATGCTGGAGATGGCCCAGGCCAGTGGCAAGTCCATCGCAGACATGAAACGCGCCAATGAAATCGCGCGTGGGTGCGCCGACAGCTTTGCCAAGGGCACCGCCCGTCTGTGGCAGGTGATGAACGACTGTATTGAACGCGGGCTGAACCGGGACGGCATTCTGCCCGGCGGCCTGAATGTACGTCGCCGCGCCAAAGGGATCCACGACGCGCTGGTGGCCGAACGCGGCATGAACCTGAACGCACCACACACCATCAATGACTGGATGAGCGTGTATGCGATGGCCGTGAACGAAGAGAATGCCGCCGGTGGACAGGTTGTCACCGCACCGACCAACGGTGCGGCTGGTGTATTGCCTGCGGTCCTGCGCTATTATCTGGACCACGTGCCCGGCGCCTCTGAAAGCCATATCGAAGACTTTTTGCTGACAGCGGCCGCGATCGGCGGGTTGGTGAAATACAACGCCTCGATCTCTGGTGCAGAAGCGGGCTGCCAGGCCGAAGTTGGCAGCGCTGCAGCCATGGCCGCAGCCGGTCTGTGTGCCGTTATGGGGGGCTCACCCGAGCAAGTGGAAAACGCCGCCGAAATTGCATTGGAACACCATCTGGGCATGACCTGTGATCCGGTCAAAGGTCTGGTTCAGGTGCCCTGCATCGAACGCAACGGCCTGGGCGCGATCAAAGCCGTCTCTGCCGCAAGCCTGGCGCTGCGTGGAGATGGACAGCATTTCGTGCCGCTGGATGCAGTCATCGAAACCATGCGTCAGACCGGGCATGACATGCACGAAAAATACAAGGAAACCTCGTTGGGGGGATTGGCGGTCAATGTTCCAAATTGCTGATTGTGACGCCGCGTCACAACTCTAGAGAGATCGTTTAAGGCAAGAAATCCCAAAACGCACGCAACCTTGACTTGCGCAAAGGTTAACGCCCGCCTAGCGTGAACCCATGTTTATTGATCGCCCCATTCTTGGTATCTCTCTGATGCTTGGCTTTTGTGTCGTCGCCCCTATGGGCGACGCGGTGGCCAAGCTGCTTGGAGAATCTGTCCCCCTTGGACAGTTGTTGTTTGTTCGTTTCGCCATCCAGGCGGCCGTTTTGATTCCCATTGTCGCGATGACCGGCCGTCTGTGGCGAATGAACCGCAGGGTGTTGACCCTGACGGTTTTGCGTACCGCGCTCCATATCGCCGGCATTGGTGCGATGTTCACCGCGTTGCAATATCTGCCCCTTGCAGATGCCGTTGCCATCGCCTTTGTCATGCCCTTCATCATGATGCTGTTGGGCAAATATGTCTTGAACGAGGAAGTCGGCCTGCGCCGGCTTCTGGCCTGTGTCGTCGGGTTCATCGGAACCTTGCTGGTTATTCAGCCCAGCTTTGCCGCGGTCGGCTGGCCCGCGTTGTGGCCTCTGGCCGTCGCTGTGATATTCTCCTTGTTCATGTTGGTCACTCGCCAGATTGCCAAGGAAACCGATCCGATCGGCCTGCAGGCTGTCAGTGGCGTGATGGCGACGGTTGTGCTGTTGCCCGTTTTGCTTGTCGGTCAGCATATGGATATTGCCCCGTTGACGATGAAAACTCCGTCTTCGTATGAGGTTTCATTGCTATTGGGCATTGGTCTGCTGGGAACAATTGCGCATCTGTTGATGACCTGGTCTCTGCGCTATGCGCCCGCAACCACATTGGCACCGATGCAATATCTTGAGATTCCGGTTGCCACATTCATTGGCTGGGCGATCTTTGGCGATCTACCCAACATGTTGGCCAGCTTTGGTATTGCGATCATCATGGGGGCTGGGTTGTATATTGTCGCCCGCGAACGCGTCGTCGCCAAACAGCAAACGCCCCGACCCAAAGTCAGCTCTCGGGCACAATCGCCCGCATAACCGCATCAAGCGCGCTTCGGGGCACGATCACCAACAGCCCCGGCCCATCTACCGACAGGCGCACAGGCCCCAAGGCCCTGTTCGATGTCCCGATGCGCCCATCCGGTGCCAGCTGAAGCCCGTCGATTGGCCATTCCAGCCCTTCGGAGCGCCCTGTTACCCGTGCCATGGGATACAGTGACACGATCGACCCCGGCTCCAATTCCATTGTGAAATCCGCAGGCGCGTGGAAAATCACCTCCAGTTCGCCAATCAGAATACAAGGTATGTTGGACCGTCGGATCAATGTACTGAAGGCTGCCAACTGGTGGTCCAGCCGCCGCCCCAGAAACCCGATCGCCAAAACCAGCGGTGCCGAAATGCTGCGTAGGGCTTTGTCAAAATCAGTGCTGTCCTGTTCCGTGATCGGAAATACCGTTTCCGGTAGCAAAAGAGACCGGGCAGCCGCCGGCAGGGAATCCAGATCCCCGATCACGGCCAGCGGAGTATATCCCCGGTCCAACGCTGCCAGCGCACCGCCATCGGCCGCCACCAGGTCGGGTGCCCGCGCCAAGGCATAGGCAAAATCTTCGGAATAGACCGCTCCTCCACCAATCAGGGTGACGGGATTCGGGGACTGAACAACAGGTTTTTTCATGCCCGCTTTAATGCCCACTTTTGACAGCCGCCACAATCTAGCCACAAAATGATACGTTCATTTACACAGATTCGGACCGAAATTGTCTCTCTGTTCCTATTAGATCAGTGGCAATAAATGGTAAGAGGCGAGCAACCGATGGTACAGAACAACAAGGTACTGACAGTATCCTACGGCACGTTTTCGTGTACGCTTGAGGGATTCGACGACTCCTTTGACACGATGAAGGCGATTGCCGAGTACTTCCGCGATTTGGCGTCGGATGATCGTTACTTCGGTGCCGAACCCCCTCAACCGGATGCTGACATGTTGGCCCGGATTGCCCAGCGCGAGATTTCACGCCAAGTCGAAGCCCGTCAGGGTGACAGTGGTATTGTCCTGCGGGCTTCGGAGCCGACTTCCCCTGCTTTGGCTGTATCGCAACCTGCTGTACAATCCCCTCCTGTTTCGGAAGCGGCAACACCCCCGGCTGCCCCGGCTCCGGCTGCGCAACCGCCTGCGGAACAGCCCCCCGTAGCCACGACACCCGAATCCGATTTGCCAGAGTCCATTGAGCCCGCCATGGCCGAAAGTGCCGAACAGGCGGAACAGGCTGAGGCAACAGAGGCTGATCAGAACGACAGCATCGCCGAGGCGGCGCAGGCCGTAGATCTGGCCGAACAACCAGATTCTGACGACCAGATGGACGCGGTGGTGGAACAGACCACGCAAGACCCAGCCGACGACGCACCCGAAATTGAAGACGAAACGGTCCTGGTTGCGGTTGATACACCGGTCGACACACCAATCGAATTCGAAGCACTGGATGTTTCGGAACGCGATGTGGATCCCGTCATACAGAAAAATACGCAAGACACGGTTCCCGCCGCAGACAGCATTGCTGCAAAATTGCAACGCATTCGGGACGTTGTTTCGCGAAAGTCTGCGCCCGTGGACGACGCAGAATATTCGGAAGACGAACATGCCGATTCGTTTGTCGCAACCGCCGCTCAGGATATTGCCCAGGCGCTGGACGAAGAGATTGAGTCCCCAGATCAGGACATGATTGCCGCCCAGGACGCGCCGACCGTTCAGGCTGATCCTGCAGAAACACAAGATCATAGTGACACTTTGGCAGATGATGCCGACATTTCCGCATTCCTGGATCAACTGGACAAAGAGACTGATCTGGATATCGACGTAGATACCAACCTGGAACAGTCCGACCCGCAGGATGGTGAGGATGAGAGCCTGTTCGACGATCTGGGAGACGACGCAGAAGCCGCCCTGGATGAAGACCTGACCAACATTATGGAAGCCTCGGATGCCGAACCTGCCCCTAAAACGGCTCTCCCGCGCATTCACAAGATCAAACGCAGAGATATCGAGGCCGCAATGGCCTCGGGTACGCTCGAACAGGTAGACGACCCCGAGGACGACGGCGTTGCCGAACAACAGGCCGCAATGACCGAGACATCGCTGTCGGAGGAAGAAGAAGCTGATCTGCTGCGTGAACTGGCTGCTGTTGAGGCCGAATTGACGGTTGAAAACGATGAAGCTGAAGAGCCCGATCCTGCAGAACATGCTGAATCAGACCTGTTGATTCTGGGTGAGGATGCAGCGTTTGACCATGCCACCCAAGACACCCCGGAGGAACCACGCACGTCAGCGGCCACAGATACCCCGGAAACAGACGTCTCGCGGTTGATGGAGGCGGCAGACCAAAAGCTGGAAGATCCTGAAGCCTCGACCAACCGTGACACGTTCAACCAACTGCGCGCAGCTGTTGCCGCCGCCGAGGCAGAACGCGCTGCCGGTGGTACTGTCGGATCGCACACAGACGATGAACCGTACCGTGCCGACCTGGCAAATGTGGTGCGCCCCCGTCGTCCCGTATCACCTGCAAACCGCAAGGAGCGTGCCGAACGCCCCAGCACGCAAGAACGCGCCGCGCCGCTCAAGCTGGTCGCCGAGCAACGGATCGACACCCCAGCCGAAGCACGCGGCCCAATCCGCCCCCGTCGCATTCGTGGTTCTCATCTGGAACAGGTTAACGCTGCTTCCGGCTCGAACGGCAGCAGTTTCACCGCCTATGCCGCCGAAAGAGGGGCCGTCGAACTGCCCGAACTTCTGGAAGCTGCGGCCGCCTATCTCAGCTTTGTGGAAGGGCTTGAGCAGTTTTCGCGCCCCCAGCTGATGAACAAGGTGCGTCAAATGGAGGCCACCACCGAATTCAATCGCGAAGACGGTCTGCGTTCGTTCGGCCAATTGCTGCGCGACGGCAAGATCGAAAAAGCCGGAAGCGGGCGCTTCACGGCGTCCGGTGATATTGGCTATCGGCCCGACAGCCGCGCGGCTGGCTAAGCGCCCTCACCCATTGGATTGTTCCAACGGCCCCACTTTGGGGCCGTTTTTAATTCTCTTCGAAACAACCGCAAACCGATGCCGCACGACAAAAAAGGGAGCCGTCAAAAAACCGCTCCCTTTCCATGTCATGCTGCAACAGCGATTTGTCTATTCCGCGTCGGCACCTGGATTTTCTTTGCCGACGCCACGAAAAACAAATTTGAACGGCAGAGCCCACAGCAGGCCCAGGACCACATAAACCACCAATTCGACCAGAATCGGGGGACGGTCCAACCACCCCACCACGCTGATGGCCAACACGATATAGATCGGCAAACCAACCAGCAGGATCACCAATGACCAACGCCGCCGGGCTTTGTAGCTCAGGCCTTTTTCATCCTGCGCCATCAGTCGGCAAACGGGTCAGTCACCAGAATGGTGTCTTCCCGCTCCGGGCTGGTGGAAACCATTGCGACAGGGCAATCAATCAACTCTTCGACGCGGCGAACGTATTTGATCGCATTGGCGGGCAGATCCGCCCAGCTGCGCGCGCCCTCGGTCGATTCGCTCCACCCCGGCAGTTCTTCGTAGATCGGAGTACAGCGAGCCTGCTGATCCGCAGCGGTCGGCAGATAGTCCAGACGCTCTCCGTCCAGATCATATCCAACACAGACTTTCAGGGTTTCAAACCCGTCCAGAACGTCCAGCTTGGTCAGGGCAATGCCGCTTACGCCCGACGTTGCACAGGTCTGGCGCAACAACGCCGCATCGAACCAGCCGCAACGGCGCTTGCGTCCGGTGGTGGTGCCGAATTCATGCCCACGTTCACCCAGACGCTGACCATCTGCGTCTTCCAGCTCGGTCGGAAACGGGCCTTCGCCGACGCGGGTGGTATATGCCTTGACGATGCCCAGCACAAAGTCGATCGAATTCGGACCGATGCCGACACCAGTGGCGGCCTGCCCGGCGATCACGTTGGACGACGTCACAAACGGATAGGTCCCAAAATCGATATCCAGCAACGCGCCCTGGGCACCCTCGAACAGGATCCGCTTGCCGGATTTGCGTTTCTCGTTCAGAACCTTCCAGACCGGAGCACAGAACGGTAGAATTTGTGATGCAATTTCTTTGAGTTGCGCGATCAATGCGTCCCGGTCAACCGGATCAAACCCCAACCCTTTGCGCAGCGGATCGTGGTGCTGCAGCGCACGATCAACGCGGGCAATCAGGGTGCTTTCGTCAGCCAGGTCCATAACGCGGATTGCGCGGCGGCCAACTTTGTCCTCATAACAAGGACCAATGCCACGACCGGTGGTACCGATTTTGGTACCAGCACTTGCAGCCTCTTCGCGGGCGCGATCCAGCTCACCATGGATTGGCAAAATAAGCGGCGTGTTTTCGGCAATCATCAGCGTTTCGGGGCTGATCTCGACACCTTGGGCACGCACGGTTTCAATCTCTTTCATCAGATGCCAGGGGTCCAGCACCACACCGTTGCCGATCACCGACAACTTGCCGCCCCGCACCACACCCGAGGGCAGCGCGTGCAGCTTGTAGACGTTGCCGTCGATCACCAGCGTATGACCGGCATTATGCCCGCCCTGGAATCGGGCGATGACGTCAGCGCGTTCGCTGAGCCAATCCACGATTTTGCCTTTACCTTCGTCACCCCATTGGGCGCCGACCACGACGACATTGGCCATATCCGGTCCTTTGATGCTGGTTCAAACCGGCCTCCGTATAACGACGCCACACCCGCGAGGGAACCGTAATTTCGACGCACACCCCGATCTGGACACCCAAGGACTGGACACAGGCCCGTGAATGCGCGATTCTGAGCAAAAAAACGATGGGTTATTGGAATGATCGGGCTGTTTTTCAGGTGGATGTTCGCGTTTGCGCTGTTGGCGCTGACCTATAACCCGACCCAATGGAACTATGTCCGTTGGTCGATGGACAATTACGAATCCCGTCTGTCTATCGCAGTTCTGACCGGTTTGCTTCTGACCATCGGTTATATCATCTACCTGCGCGCCACGATCCGGTCGATTGGGGGATTCGGCATGTTTCTGGTCCTGTCTGTCGTCGCCGCCCTGTTATGGGTGCTGTATGACTTGGGGCTTTTGCAGCTGGACAATCCGACAATGAATGTCTGGCTGGGTATTCTGGCGATGTCAGTCGTGCTGGGCATTGGCCTCAGCTGGAGTCACGTCCGTCGTGCGCTGTCCGGGCAGGCCGATATGGACGACGTGGACGAATAGGACGTCACTCGGCCAGCCGCACCGGATCACCATGAGGGGTCTGCAAATAGGCCTGCTCCCAATTCCCCCGCACCTGCGACACTTCACTTGGCGTCGCATCGCCCCGTTCGCTCAGATAGCCCTCCAGCGTCTCCAGCCAGGCGTTGAAATAATCCTCTCCCCCATCCAGTTCGCGCGACAGGCCGTGTCGCTTCAGCGTTGCTGAAAACCGCTCCACCCATTCGCGCCACTCAAAACATCCGGATTCGTTCAGATGGACGGTCAGCGCAAACACCTGTGCATGCCAAGGTTCGGCAAAGACGGGTTCGGGGGCCGAGATGTCAGGACAGGCCATTACGCGGGCTCCAGATAAGATTGCCACAGGTCCAACACGACTTCATCGCCCGGGTGTTCGGGATTAACCCACAGCTCGGATGCGGCAAAAGCCACGGCATAAATCGGCTCAGGCGATTCGCCCAATCCATGGGCATTGCTGTCAGGCAAAACATGGGTGCCATGCAACTGAACAATCTGCCCGCGGGCCCCGATCGCGTAGGCAGGCAAACGGGTGTGCCCGCCCGAGACCATTGCATTCCCACCGGGATGGCGGGTCTTGACCACATCACCCGGCGCAAATTGCACCAGTACATCGCAGGGCCGGTCCGCAGGGCCACCTTTTGCCAAAACACCGGAGACGGCTTCAGGCTTCAACACTTTATAGGCCAATGGATGCGGTGCATCACCGTCCCGGCCTTGCAAATCCTCGAGTGTCAGAACCCCAGTTTGTACCAGCAGATCCGCCAACCCAGCGATCCATTTCTCGAAATAGGAAAACCGCGCGTAATCCTTGGGCGACAGGCATTCCCGCGCGTGGCGCGACACATCAATGTTCCATTTGCCCAACGATCCGCTGGCCAATGTCAGCGCAAGAGCCCGCGCCTGCCAATCACCCAACTGTGGGATACCCTGTGGTTCCGGCTGGATCGCTCCGTCGCCGAACCGACCTCCCATATCATGCACACGGCTCATGGTGTTTCCCCTGGTGTCAGGGCCAAGCCGGTGCCGATCATCGAATCGCGGGTCACCAGCTGAGCCAGTTCCGCCTCATCCATCCCGTCTGTTCCTACGGGGCGCATCGGAATCACCAAGTAACGGACCTCGGCCGTGGAATCCCAAACTCGAACGGCTGTTTCCTTGGGTAAGGTCACGCCGAATTCGGCCAGAACCTTGCGCGGCTCGCGCACAACACGGGCACGGTAAGCGTCGGACTTGTACCACCCTGGCGGAATGCCCAGCAATGGCCATGGATAGCAGCTGCACAAGGTACACACGACCATATTGTGGCGCGCGTGTGTATTCTGCACCGCCACCATATGTTCGCCTTGCCGCCCAAAGTATCCCAGCTCGGCCACAACAGCGGTCGCATCCTGCATCAAGGTGGCATGAAATCCCGGATCACTCCACGCCTTGGCCACCACCCGGGCCCCATTCTGGGGACCAATACGATTCTGATATGTGTCGATGATTTCATCCAACGCCGCCGGATCGATCAGCTTTTTACGGGTTAGAATCGTTTCCAGCGCCTTGACCCGCAAAGCAGGGTCAGGCGGCAACAGGGCGTGCGGGTGGTCATGGTGATCATGTGGCATGGCGGGATGCTGCCCCCTGTCCGGGGCCTTGTCCAGCCTCAATGACCCAGCCCTCCGTCACGTCCTCGCGAAGAAAGTCGCAAAAAGCACCACGCCCTCGCCGATACGGTTTCCAACCAAGTTAGCGCATCCGCCAAAGTCATCCCTTGCCCCGGCGGACAAACTTGCCTACATACCGCGCGTCAGACAGCTTAAAGCCGCAGGTCCCATGGAAAACGTCGTTCTCATCATCCACCTTCTCTTGGCCCTTGGCCTGATCGCCGTCGTTCTGATGCAGCGGTCCGAAGGCGGAGGCCTGGGTATGGGCGGCGGCGGCGGTGGCGCCATGACCGGTCGCGCCGCAGCGACAGCATTGGGCAAGATCACTTGGGTCCTGGCAGCTGCCTTCATCGTGACGTCAATCACCTTGACCATCATCGCGGCGCAGAAATCGGCGGGATCCTCGGTCATCGACAGACTTGGCGTTCCGGCCCCGGTCGAAAGCACAGATACCGGTACACCTGCGGTTCCGTCCGGCGACAGCCTGTTGCCACCCGCCGAAGGTGACAACGCGCCATTGGTGCCAAAAGCCGACTAAAGTTACACAACAGTTTGAGTATTGGTAAGGAACCGCAACAGCATCTTGCGGTTCCCTTGCGCTGATTGCGCATTTCCTATAAGAGTGAAGTCCCGTGATGCTGCGGTTTTTTGGGTGATTCCCAAACCGTTTGGGCAGACGCAAAACGTACACAATAACCGAACGTTCACGGGGGCAGCCGAACAACCATGGCGCGTTTCATATTTATTACTGGTGGTGTGGTCTCATCCTTGGGCAAAGGATTGGCTTCTGCCGCACTTGGCGCGCTGTTGCAGGCGCGTGGCTTTTCCGTCCGCCTGCGCAAGCTGGATCCGTATTTGAACGTTGATCCCGGCACCATGTCGCCTTTTGAACATGGCGAAGTTTTTGTCACCGATGACGGTGCCGAAACCGACCTGGATCTGGGCCACTATGAACGGTTCACTGGTGTCGCCGCCCGCAAGACCGACTCGGTCAGTTCGGGACGGATCTATTCGAACGTTCTGGAAAAGGAACGCCGCGGCGATTACCTGGGAAAAACCATCCAGGTCATTCCGCATGTGACAAACGAGATCAAGGATTTCATCTCGATCGGCGAAGATGAAGTTGATTTCATGCTGTGCGAAATCGGCGGCACCGTCGGCGATATCGAAGGTCTGCCCTTCTTTGAGGCGATCCGCCAATTCAGCCAGGACAAACCGCGCGGCCAGTGTATTTTCATGCACCTGACCCTGCTGCCCTGGATCAAGGCATCGGGTGAGCTGAAAACCAAACCAACCCAGCATTCGGTCAAGGAACTGCGGTCCATCGGCCTGGCACCTGATATTCTGGTCTGCCGCTCGGAAGGGCCAATTCCGCAGAAAGAGCGTGAAAAGCTGGCACTGTTCTGCAATGTACGCGCCGAAAGCGTGATTGCCGCGCAGGATCTGAAGTCGATCTACGAAGCCCCGCTGGCCTATCACCGCGAAGGCATGGATCAGGCGGTTCTGGATGCCTTTGGCATCACCCCTGCCCCGAAACCGAATCTGGCCCGCTGGGAAGATGTCGCCGACCGGATCTATAACCCCGAAGGCGAAGTCAAAGTCGCCATCGTCGGTAAATATACCCAGTTGGAGGACGCGTATAAGTCGATTGCCGAGGCCCTGACCCACGGCGGCATGGCCAACCGGGTCAAGGTCAAGATCGAGTGGGTTGATGCCGAGCTGTTCGACAGCGAAGACGCCACCCCATATCTGCAGGGCTTTCACGCCATTCTGGTCCCCGGCGGCTTTGGCGAACGCGGCACCGAAGGCAAGATCAAGGCCGCGCAATATGCTCGAGAACACAAAGTCCCCTATCTGGGCATCTGTCTGGGCATGCAAATGGCAGTCATCGAAGCGGCGCGCAATGTGGCAGGCATGAAGACCGCCGGCTCTGAAGAATTCGACCACGAGGCAGGCAAGAAGCGCTTTGAACCCGTTGTCTACCATCTCAAGGAATGGGTGCAGGGAAATCACAGGGTCGAGCGCAAGGTCGGCGATGACAAGGGCGGCACTATGCGTTTGGGTGCCTACGATGCGACGCTTCAGGAGGGCTCCAATGTGGCGCGGGTCTATGGCGGCACGCAGATCGAAGAACGCCATCGCCACCGCTATGAGGTCGACATCAAATACCGTGAACAGCTGGAAGAACACGGGCTGAAATTCTCGGGCATGTCCCCAGACGGGCGGCTGCCCGAAATCGTGGAATGGGCCGATCATCCGTGGTTCATTGGCGTTCAGTTTCACCCAGAGCTGAAGTCCAAACCGTTTGAACCCCATCCGCTGTTTGCCGATTTCGTGCGCGCGGCCAAGGATACTTCGCGGCTGGTCTGAGACCAGATCGGGCCAATACAGATCAAATCAAAGCGTCTGGGTCGATACCTTTCGACACCAGACGCAACGCGTTCTGCCCAGCCATGGCTTTACTCAGCAGAGCTCAAACATCTGCAAGCCAGGAACTGCACCGGCCACTTCGACATCCCAAAAACCGACGTCGAAAGCGGTTTCACCGTCGGGCTTTGGCCTGCCTGTGATCACGGGCGATTTGCTTGCACAGCCCAGGTTACTCTCGATGACTCCGATCATTTGGAACAACTGCTGTCGCTCAATCTGGTAATTTCGGTGCCATTGTCCGGCACATTGGAAAATTCGATCGGCTGGGTTGCCCACGACACCTGGGCGACAACGCAATGCGCAGCTCTGGAATGTCGCTCTCTCCATTAGAAACCGCATCCTGAAAACAGCAGAATTCTTTGATGATTTTGCACTGGAAAGTTCGCTGGAACCACGGCACGATACACAAAATCGAGGAGCGTTGAGCATGGCAAAAGGGTATTGGGTCGCACATGTGGATGTGGATGATATGGAGCGCTACAGGGCCTATATCGCGGCCAATGCAGCGCCTTTTGCCGAATACGGCGCCCGGTTCCTGGTCCGTGGTGGAGCCAAGGAAATCCGGGAAGGGCAGATGCGCAGCAGAACCGTTGTCATCGAATTTGCTGATTTCCCGACGGCCAAAGCCTGCTATGACAGCGTCTCTTACCAAGATGCAAAGGCATTGCGTGACCCGGTGTCGACAGGGGATATGGAAATCATTGAAGGCTATGACGGGTAGTTCACACTTGGACAACCGCAAAATATGGGGTAGAATTGCCGTATGCTGAAAAAGTTCTTTCAGGCCTTCCGGCCCGACAAACCCGCTTTCCTACCCGACCCGGACGCTGAATTGGCACTGGGTGCATTGCTGGTGCGGGTTGCCCAGTCAGATCGCGAATACCAGGTCGAAGAAATCAGCCTGATCGACCGGATTCTGGCGCGACTGTACCAGCACAACGCGATCGAAGCCGCCAAAGTCCGCGCGACGTGCGAAAAGCTGCACGCCGCCGCGCCAGAAACCGATACATTCGGCAAGTTGATCCGCGAAACCACCGATTTGGAAGAGCGGCTGGCCGCGCTGGATGCCCTGTGGGAAGTTGTGCTGGCCGATGATCAAGAACGCCAAGGCGAACTGCGCATAGTCGAAGACGCGCGCAAGGCCATGGGGCTGAGTTATGCCGACAGCCAAGCAGCACGCGCGCGCGCCCTGAACAAAGATCAAAACACCGACGGTTAACGACCAGAAACGGGAAAAAGAAAAAGAAATTTCACCCTTGGCGGGCGCAAAGAAGGCGTTAGTATTCGCGCCATGATAGCTGATTTTCTGTCCCGACTGCTGCAACCGAATCCGGCGCCAATGGCGGATTCAGATGCCCGTCTTGCTCTCTCTGCATTGCTGGTGCGGATTGCGCGTTCCGATCACAATTATGCCGCAGTCGAACAGGACCGGATCGACCGGATTCTGATCGCGCGCTTTGAGCTCGATATTGGCGGTGCTGCATTGCTGCGCGAAGAGGCCGAGGCATTGGAAGCCGAAGCCCCTGACACGGTGCGTTTTACGCGCGCAATCAAGGAAGCCGTGCCCTATGAGGACCGCACCGGTGTGGTCGAAGCCATGTGGCAGGTCGCACTGGCCGACGGTGAAAGGGACGCCGCCGAGGACGCTTTGCTGCGTCTTGCAACCAATCTGCTGGGAATCAGCGATGTCGACAGCGCCCGCGCGCGCAAACGCATAGAGACACAACAATGATCGCACACCTTGGGATGTATGACCGCCCGGAAACCGCTGCTGCAAACGACCGGTTCTGGTCCGCCATTCAGGCCCATCTGGGCGCTGGTCCAGCAGCATTGACTAGGGATGTGGATTTCTGGGAGGTCTGGCACTCTCCGGATCTGTTGTTGTCCCAGACCTGCGGCATGCCCTATCGCACCCGTCTGCATGGGCAGGTGCAACTGGTCGGCACACCTGACTACGGGCTGCCTGGTTGCCCCCCGGGGCATTACTGCAGCGTTTTTGTCGCGCATAAGTCGGATCTTGGCAAAACTCTGTCCGATTTTGACGGCTCTCGGTTCGCCTATAACGAAGCAGTGTCACAATCGGGGTGGGCCGCCCCCAAGACCCACATGATGGATCTGGGTATTGCACCCGGCAGCCTTGTCGTCACAGGCGGACACCGCAATTCGGCGCAGGCGGTTTTTGAACGACGCGCCGATTTTGCTGCGCTGGACGGGCTGACCTGGGAACTGTTGCGTAAATATGATGATTTCGCCGCTGACCTGATCGAATTGGAACGGACGACACCAACACCAACCTTGCCTTTCATCACGGCTTTGGGGCGCGAAACTCCAAAAGTTTTCGACGCGATCAAAGGAGCCATTGCCGATCTGAGCCCCGAAGACCGCGACACGCTGCACCTGCGCGGTATCGTGTCAATTCCGGCAGAAACGTATCTGGCTGTGCCAACCCCACCAGCACCAGAACAATAATATGACACCCGCATCTGCACCGCAGCGATTTTTCAACAGAACAGTTGTTGTGACCGGCGGAAATGGCGGGATCGGATTGGGGATTGCCAAACGCTTTGCCAGCGAAGGTGCCCAGCTTGCGCTGATTGGTCGTGATCCGGACAAAGGTCGCATAGCGGTGCAGGAGATCGCGGACCTGGGTGCAATGGCCCGATTTTATCAGGTTGATCTGCGTATCGAAGCAGAAATTACGGCCGCAATTTCCCGAATTCAGGACGATTTCGGATCCCTGGATGTTCTGGTCAACAATGCAGGCTGCGGGTTGCTACGCAGCCCGGTCACGCCCGAAACACCCCCGGCTGAACGCTGGGAATTTTACCGTGGTGCCAACCTGGACAGCACCTATCTGATGACTGCACATGCCTTGCCCTATCTGGCAAAATCGTCCGGTGCTTCGGTGATCAACATCTCTTCGACTGGGACACATCACGGAAACTGGGGCCTGTATGGCGCAGTCAAGGCCGGGGTCGAAGGGCTGACCCGTTCATTCGCCGCCGAAGCCGCCCCTAAGGGAGTGCGCGTCAATGCCATTAGTCCGGGATGGATCGCCACTTCGCCTGAAATGGCCCGCGAGACCACCGGCGGCGACAGCCAGCCGCCTTCGTTGCTAAACCGCATGGGAAGCCCCGCCGAAATCGCGGGGGTTGCCGCGTTTTTGGCCAGCACTGATGCCAGCTTTGTCACCGGGCAGGTGCTGACGGTGGACGGGGGCATGATGACCATTGATTACCCATCACACGACATGCTTTCGCGCCATGGTGCCAAGGGGCAATCCAGCGCGTAACCATCATGTCGCGCCGGCTGTCTGGAGACGCCCAAGTCGCTGATCCAGCCACAGCGCCCCTGCTCAATGTTCGATAAACTTCCGTTTTGTCGGTTTGACCTGCCAATCTGGCGAAATTCACCTAGGGTCAACCGTATTGCACATTGCATTGATCCGAAAATTGGGTCCAATAGGTGCGCAAAATCAAAACAAACAAGTGAAACTGCCCTTGTCTGATACAACACCTGTTCTGGAAATTCGCGGCCTGCACAAGGCCTATGGCGACCTCGAGGTCATCAAGGGTGTAGATATCACCGCACATAGGGGCGATGTCGTGTCGCTGATCGGATCCTCAGGGTCTGGGAAATCCACCCTGCTGCGCTGCTGCAACCTGTTGGAAGACAGTCAACAAGGGGATATTCTGTTCAAAGGCGAACCGATCACCTGGAAAGGCACGGCATTGAACAGGCGTCCGGCGGATCCCAAACAGGTCCTGCGCATTCGCACCAATTTGTCGATGGTCTTTCAGCAGTTCAACCTGTGGGCTCATATGACCATCCTGCAAAATGTGATGGAGGCTCCGGTGACCGTGCTGGGCCGCGACAAGGCCGAGGCGGAGAAATCCGCGCGTGCCTATCTGGAACAGGTCGGCATCGGCGACAAATGCGATGTCTACCCCGCCCAACTTTCAGGCGGCCAACAACAGCGGGCCGCCATTGCCCGTGCTCTGTGCATGGAGCCCGAAGCATTGCTGTTCGACGAACCGACGTCAGCGCTGGACCCGGAATTGGAACAGGAAGTGGTCAAAGTGATCAAAGATCTGGCTGCTGAGGGCCGGACCATGTTGATCGTTACCCATGACATGAAGCTGGCTGCAGATGTGTCTGACCATGTCGTGTTCCTGCATCAGGGCCTGATCGAAGAAGAAGGCACACCCACCGAGGTCTTTGACAACACCACGTCCGAACGGCTGCAGGGTTTCCTGTCGGCCACCCGGCACTGACTTCACACAATCAACCAAACCAAAAAAATGGGAGTATAAACATGAAAAAACTGATCCTGGGCACCGCAGCCTTGGCGCTGAGCGCGGGGATGGCCATGGCCGACACCGTGCGCATGGGGACCGAAGGTGCCTATGCCCCTTGGAACTTTGTCAATGACGCCGGCGAAATTGACGGCTTCGAGCGTGAACTGGGCGACGAGCTGTGCAAACGCGCCGGCCTGACCTGTGAATGGGTCAAAAACGACTGGGATTCGATCATTCCGAATCTGGTGTCGGGCAACTACGACACGATCATCGCTGGCATGTCGATCACCGACGAACGTGACGAAGTCATCGACTTTACTCAGCCTTACACCCCGCCGGACCCATCCGCCTATGTGGCCCTGTCTGCTGATGTGGACCTGGCAGGTGGCGTTGTGACCGCTCAGGCCAACACCATCCAGGCTGCCTTTGTTGCTGAACAGGGCTGGACGCTGGTGGAATTCGCCACCCCCGAAGAAACTGTGGCGGCCGTGCGCAACGGCGAAGCCGATGCGGTTCTGGCTGACCAAAGCTTTCTCGACACGGTTGTTGGCGACGGTCTGGTGATGCTGGAACGCAAGGAACAGATCGGCGGCGGCGTTGGCATGGGCCTGCGTGAATCCGACGGCGAACTGCGTGGCAAATTCGATACTGCCATCCAGTCGATGAAAGACGACGGCACTCTGAACACCATGATCGCCAAATGGGAAGTCTCCTCCCAGTGGTAATCTGACCCCTGACGGGATCATTCGGGTCCGCAGCCTGGCTGCGGGCCCATCCACATTCTCTACCTGCCCCGCCCCATGGAGCAGCCAGACGAGGACAGGCCCGGCCATGTTTTCCTATTGTACAGATCCTTCGACGCTAGAAGGCCTAAGCTGGCTCAGCTGTTATCTGACCACTGGTAAACACGCGGGCCTCTATATCTCGGTCTTTACGGTTTTGGGATTGCTGGCGGTGACTGCTCCGACGGCATTGATGTTCGGTTTTGCAGGTGCCAGCGCCGCCCGGTCCCGCATTGCCCCGCTGCGCTGGCTCGGCAAGAGTTATACCGCCATTGTGCGCGGTGTACCTGACATTGCCTTTTTCCTGTTCTTCGTGATTGCGCTGGACCAGGGGTTCGAATGGATTCGACATAAAATCAAATGCCCCGATTGGGATCAACCAATCCGCCAGGGCAGCGATTTTGTCGTTTGTGACATTGCCAAAATGCCCCTGTCGACCTCGCCACAATGGATACACGAATCCTATGCTTTTGTGCTGGCGGTTCTGACTTTTGCCATCGTGTTTGGTGCCTTTGCCGCCAATGTGCTGTACGGTGCCATGCGGGCGGTCCCACGGGCGCAGCTGGAAACAGCCGAAGCTTATGGCATGTCCCCACGCCAGACGTTCTGGCGGGTATTGGTGCCACAGATGTGGGTCTTTGCCCTGCCTGGCCTGTCAAACCTGTGGATGGTGCTGATCAAGGCGACACCGCTGTTATTCCTGCTGGGCATCGAAGACATCGTCTATTGGGCCCGCGAATTGGGCGGCACAAAGAACGCCAAATTCACCGACTATCCACATGGCGATTGGCGGATCTGGTATTTCCTGTTCCTGCTGGTGTTTTACCTGGCCTTTACCCGGATCTCGGAAATCGTTCTGGAACGGGTGATGGTCAAGCTGACCCATGGGCAGGCCACAACCGGTGGCGAAGCCCAGAGAAAGGCGGCCGTGTGATGAACATCCTGCCCCGCATGCCCTGCCCAGCCGTTCAAAGAGGCCGACCATGAGCTGTATTCAAACCATTCAGGATTATGGCCTGCGCGCGATCGGCATCGGCGAACGGTTGCTGCCAAAGGGTGACTATACTCTGTGCGAACATTTCACCCTGATCGGGTCGGGGATGATCTGGAACATCTATTTTGGTGTGATGGCGCTATGTACCGGGTTCTTTCTGGCAGTCGCCGTTGCGGTGGCCAAAGGGTCACCCAACCCGTGGCTGCGCAAACCGGCGGAATGGTTCATCTTCATCTTCCGTGGCTCGCCGCTGTTCATCCAGTTCTTCTTTGCCTATTTTTTCTTCCTGTCGTTGAAGCAATCCTACCCGTTTCTGGATGCGTTCACTTCGGCCTGGCTGGGGGCGTTAATCGTTCTGTTCCTGAACACGGCCGCCTATTCGGGAGAGATCTTTTACGGCGCGTTGCGCTCTATCCCCAAGGGCGACGTCGAAGCCGCAGATGCTTATGGGCTGAGCGGCTGGACCCGGTTCCGACGCGTCGTGTTCCCAACCATGATGCGGCTGGCATGGCCCGCCTATACGAACGAGGCGATTTTTCTGTTTCATGCCACGACGCTGGTGTTCTTTTCGGCCTTTCCCAGCTGGCGGCAAAAGGGCGATGCACTGTATTACGCCAGCTATTTTGCGGACAAGACGTTCAACCCGTTTGTTCCCTACCCGATCCTGGCGTTCTATTTCATTCTGCTAACGCTGATCGTGGTCGGTGTGTTTGGTCTGGTTAATCAGCGCCTGAACCGGCATCTGCCCCAGGAACGCAAGGCCAAGCTGCGTATTCGGCCGAATGTGATCCGGTAATCCAGCCATCGCGTTTACCGTTCGCGGCTGGCTGCGGGCTGTCTCACTTGGAGTGTGATCCGCACCATGGATTACTGACAAAGGCCGAAATGACGAATACACCAAAACAGAAAGACGGATTGGACGCAGTTTTGCGGCGCAACCGGGTTCTGACCAGAAGCTGGTCGCAAACCTCTCTGGATGACGCAGGTTGTGTGCATCTGGCCAATGAATCAGGCACTGCTGTGCCCATATTCTGGTGCTTCAACACCGAACGCGAATTTCCAAAACTCGCAGCTGCGCTAGGTCCAGATCAGCCGCTTGCCGGAATGAGATCCCTGAACGGTGTCATTGACCCGTCCAATGCAAACTCTTCAGTCGCCCACGATCTGGCAGAACATTTCGCAATACACTTGTTTCGACATTTTGGCACATCTCCCTGCGTTGTCGGTGGAAATTGCCAATCGGCCATCCTGGCCTATCGAACGGCGCTGTGTCTGCAGGCCTTGGGGGGGCAGGTGTTGCGGTTGGTAACTCTGGATGCAGAGGTGCGATATCCCTATCCCGGTCATGTGCACCTGTTGTTCGGACGCAATAGCACCAAAATAAATCCGTTCTATTCGACGCAGCCGGACCGCACCCAAGGACCATTGAGAAATTGGTCCATTGCGTATGGATCCTGTGAATGGAGTCCGATTGACGGGCAGCACGCCCAGTATTTCCAGCCCGGAAACATCGTGTCCCTGGCCCAGGCCATTGTCGATCCTGGACCTGTGGTGCCCTCGGACATCGCCCGGCAACTCAATTCGGCACCACAGCCTCCGGAAACCTGGCACGTTCTCAGCGATACCCCCGAAAATGTCACGCTGCGGGCACCCCGGTTGCATTCAAACGGGTCACTGGCCCTGGTTCCTGTGTGGGGCAAACGGGATGGATCCCTGTTCCGGATCAGTGATTCCGACTGGGTATTGGACCCGATCAATGCGCCGGATCTCCATTTCTGCATCCCCCGCCCCTCCGAACCCGGTCCGTGGCTTTTGTGGCCAGTGTTGTGCCAACACGGGTACGGACCGATTGATTGGCCATTTTCCCAATTTCAACCTTTGGAATTTGATTGACCTGAACCGCCTCTGCGTATTTGCTGAGGCAGGTTCAATGCAAAAGGAGAACCCCATGAAAATCGACCCAGCGAAACTGCTGTCGCTCAAAGTTCCCTCAGCCGGAAGTGCCAAAGTAGGGTTTGAAACTGCGCCTGCAGCTCCTGCAAAGATGGCGTCTGCCAAATAAGTCTGGGGGTTGCCCTGGCATCCCCTGCCATCTGCTTTGTGTCGGCGCGGTGTCTACTGTGTTGCTTTCTGGCAAATTCCAAACTCTGAAACTCAATAGACCCAGGTGCGGTGTTTGAATTCTGCAATACTGATCACACCCGTTGACCGGAGAAGCTCATGAAAATCGACCTGAAAAAACTCCTTTCGCTTAAAGTTCCTTCGGCTGGTGCCGCCAAGGTGGGCGGCGTTGAACCCGACGCTCCCAGCTCTGCAACACGGTCGCGTTGACCCAATCGGTCGGGTAAACAATGCTGAAACCTGACCCTGGGTACACGGCGGCCATGGCCTCTGATGTCGACATGCGTCTGAAACAGGCGTTTACACATCTGGTTGTCGAAGTTTTGGATCTGCCACAACCAAATGGCGGATTTTCCGGGGCCCCGGCGGCACACGCTCTGCAAAATCTGATGCGCGAGGCAGCGCAGCGCGGAGATCTCGGTGAAATCCGTCGTCTTGTGGACCAGCACGGGGCCGTCCTGTCCCCCAACGCCGCGGCAGACATGGTGCGGGTCTGCCCATGGCAGGTCCCTGATTTGTCTGAATCCGAAAAAAACCTGCTGCAATCGGCCTATTGCGACGATATCGGTCTGACCACACAATTAATGGCACCGGATCGCGCGAATCTTGCGCGGTTCCATACCAGCTTTGACCAGGTCCGCACCCTGATTGGCCAACATCTTCCGCTTTGGTGGCGGGAATTCGACACCCTGGTTTCAACAATCCTTGTCGCACAGCCCCAGAGCAACGCAGGCAGGTTTGGCGGGGCTTCGGCCTTTGCGGCCTGGGGTAGTATTCTGGTCAATCCGATTGGCAGAGCCGACCCGCTCCCCCTGATGCTGACTCTGATACACGAAAGCTCCCACCTGAAACTGTTTTACGCTTATCTGGACGATGAAATCACCCTCAACGACCCTGACGAACGCTATGGCAGCCCCTTGCGACAAGAAGGCCGCCCCATGAACGGTGTCTATCACGCAGCCTTTGTTCTGGCGCGGATGGTGGCCTTTCTGCAGGATCTCATCAGGTCTGATGCGCCATTGGACGGATTGGGGCCGGATGCCCGCGTCGCCCTGCAAACGGAAGCAACGCAGGCCATCACCGGATTTCAAACGGCCCACGCCGTGATCGAACAACATGCGGTTCTGACACAGCGCGGCAAGGAGATCATGGCAGAGGCTACGGCCATGGTGGGCGGGTACGAAAACGTGGATCCTGTCTAATGACCACGGCCGCCGACATGATCCTGGCAACCCTAGCGGACCGCCCCAATGCCGCTTTGATCGAACATCGCAACACATGGTATTCCCGGGGTGAATTTCTGGCGCGGGCCCATGCACGCGCGGCCATGCTGCATGGTGCAGGGGTCAAACCTGGTGACACCATCATGATCATCGCCAGCGATACGCTATCAGCGCTGGATACTTTGATCGGGTGCTGGATCGTCGGGGCTGCCGGTTGTCTTGTAGACTTTCGCACGCCGCCTGACCGATTGACTGAATGGCAGAATCGTTTGACCCCCAAGGTTATCGTCAGCACCCGCCCGGTTAGGGGATTTAAGACGCTGGTTCAGGACATGCACCCATCCCCCATGCAGGCACCCCGACACATCCATGAGACGGCTGACGATGCAACCGCGATCTGGTTTTCCAGTTCAGGCACGACCGGAGCGCCCAAGCTGCACCCGAGGTCAGGCATAAATCTGGGCGCAACAATCGACTATTACAAAACGCGTTTGCCAACACCCGAGCAGGGTGCGTCGCTCTGCGCCACATCAGTGGCCTATTCCGCCAGTTGCTTTCGGTGCCTCCGCAACTTGGCCAGCGGTAAACCCATCGTCGCCTTGGACCCTGTGCACCGGCTGGATGAGCTGGACGCCGCGCTGACGCGAGAAGATGTGTCGGACTGCAGCTTGCCACCGTCCACCCTGCGTCGTCTGACGGCCCTGTCTGGCTCCATTCCCCGGTACCCGCAACTTGCGCTTCTGGTCGCAGTCGGCGGCCCTGCGTCCCCCGATGACAAGGTCGCAACCGTGACGCGCCTGAGCCCCAATTTTCGCATGACCTATAGCGCCGTTGGTTTTGGCGCGATCTGCGTCATTCAAGGGCGTGAAATTCTGGAACGCCCAACCTCCTGTGGGAAACCGTTCGACGGGGTGCACGTCAGCATCAGATCAGGAGATCGGGTATGTACACGCAATGAAATCGGCCGCGTTCATGTCTCGTCCGACCAAGTTGAGGATGCCTGCCCCGGCGACATGGGATGGCTCGACGACGATGGGTACCTGCATATCACGGGGCGAGAGGAAGGTTTGCTGAGCCGCAAAGGCGTCAATTTTCCCGCCGAGCGCATCACCATGGCCGCACTGCGTTTGGCAGGTATCGAAGAGGCCGCGGTTCTGACCCAGCCTGACGCAGACGGCGGAGATGAAATTCATCTGATTGTTCAAAGCAAGATAACCGACACCAATAAAATCACTCGAGATTTACGTATTTTGCTCCCCGCAAGCGAGTTTCCTGATCACATCCAGATCCGGCCCTCCATCCCCTTGAACGCGGGCGGCAAGATCGACCTCAAAGGTCTCACAGACTTGGTCTTCCCTCTCAAGGCAGACATGCCCCATGCATCGTGATTCAATAGCCAAACTGGTTCGTACCGCTTTCGCCACAGCGTTGGACGTTGAAGTGGACAATACGACCGACTTTTTTGATGCGGGCGGCGATTCTCTTGCGTCTGAACAAGTGATCGTAACCCTATCCGAAACGTTGGCTGTCGAGCTGCCCGGCTGGCTGTTGTTGGATCACCCAACAATCCCCGCGCTGACGGGGGCCATTGCTGATTTGTGTGGCTCCAACGATCCGTGCTGATCCGATCAGGTGAATGGGCGTCAGGGCTAAGTCTCCGGGCCTGTTCACCACGTTCAGGCAGGTTTGCACCAGTTCCTGTGGCGTGTCGGCTATGGCACCACGGGGGGAATGAGCACCGAAATTCATAACTTTTCCGGCCATGCCGGTCGTCTGAATTTCACGGGCGCCATTTCTCGGGTTGAAAGGTCAGCCAACGGCCTCCCCGCAGCAGCGGTATTCTCATCTCTCAATTCTCCGCGAAACAAACTCTCCCACACACACTGCACGATTTGTGTGGTGTCTTACTGGCGCATATAAAAACCGCCACTCCTGCGTTCTGATCGGCTCGAACTAGGTCTCCCGCGTCGGTGCGGCCTGCGCCGGATATTTCAGTTTCACCCGGTCAATGAACCGACTGGTTATGCCACGTCGATCCAGGTCTTCATGCCCGCCGCCTGATGTCCCAGCATGTGACAATGCAGCAGCCATTTTCCCGGGTTGTCGAACACGCACAGGATATCGCGTTTTTCGCCTGGATTGACCAATGTGGTGTCTCGGAATGCACCCAGATCCCCGGCGTCGTTCAATTCGAAAAAGTGATGCCCGTGCAGGTGGATCCCATGGGCAAACCGGGTGTCATTCATCAAGGTTATGCGCGCGGTCTGCCCACGCTCAAACCGGTGAAACGGTATATTGGTCAAACCTGATTGCTCATTGAACGCCCAGATATCAGTCTGCGACCTCATCGCTGAACTCATGGCCCCTCCCTGCATGGTCAGCTGCAGAATAGCCATCTGTTCCAGATCCGGGGTCGGCATCCTATTGGGCGGCAAAGCTGTGATCCGACCGGAACGCCTGTTAGTGTTCTCGCCGTCAACCAGGATCTCACCCAACGCATAAGGGCCGTCGCTCACCGGAAAATCGAACGTGACCCGGTTCGTTGCCGTGACATCTGCAATGATGTCCACCCGTTGTGCCGGAGCAAGAACAACGTCCGTTATTGGCTGTGGCGTTGGCAACGGCATTCCGTCCAGCGCAACAATTTTGCCCTCAAGCCCCCCCAGGTCGATCGGGAAAATCCGATCGGTGGCCACGTTGATCAATCGCAGACGCAGACGGTCGCCGCGGCGCACTGGACCGCCAGGATCAATCAACGCCCGGGCAAAATTTCCCAACCTCCCCTGATGCGCCTGATCGTGCCTGTTGTCGAACCCGGGAGCCAATGCGCCTGCCTCCGTCATCCGCCAATCGTCGATCAGGACGATCAGATCGTGATCGACATCGGGCGGCGATGTCTCTTCGACGATCAGCGGGCCGTACAGGCCCTTGGCCACCTGTTCCCAAGATCGGTTGTGGGAATGATACCAAAAGGTGCCCGCATCCGGGACCCGCAGGCGATAGGCAAATTCCGCGCCCGGTTCGACAATGTCTTGCGTTAACCCCGGCACTCCGTCCATCGCGTTATCAGAGCGCACCCCATGCCAGTGCACCGCCGATCCGTCCTTGATCTGGTTTCGGAACAGAAGATCCAGGAAATCTCCCTGTCGAACACGCAGCGCCGGACCGGGTGTCGTCCCGTTGAACCCCAGCATGGGCGTCGGCGGGAAATCGTCAAACAGAATTTGGGCCTCGACCGGGTGTGCCACCAATTCAACCCGTACCCCGGCCCAACTGATCCGCGGGGCAACTGCCGCTCCGGTCAAAGCTCCCAGAAAATGTCGTCTTTTCATGTTGGCCCTCATGTTGGAAGTGTCAGAACGCTGGTCAGCGTCGCGGTTGTCGCCAGAATGGCAAGAATGACGCCCGTTTCAATTTGAACGGACCGGGCCATCCGGTCCGCAGCCTTTGGCTGTGCCGCCAACATCGCGGGAACAAGCCGCAGTTTGTTGGCCGCGGCAAAAGCCAATACCACCCCAACCAATGCCAGCTTGATCAACAGGGTCAGCCCATAGCCGGACGTGATCAGCATCGACAGGTCTCCCAGCACGCGCCACGCCATCCATAGGCCCGCCAGAAACAGAACCGGTACGACAACCGATGCGACCTGACCAAAAAGATGCCCAAGCCGGGCGGCGCGCTCCAGATGGTCGTGATGACGGCACAGGTGATGCAACGGACCCAGCACACCAAACCAGAAAGAAACCCCCAGCAGGTGCGCAAACAGCGTGAGACGGATACCCAACTGACCAGCATCGGGCACATGCCCTATCTGGGTAAAGGACCACAACGCCAGCCCCCCGCCCGCCAACGCAATCCACATTCCGACATGCGGCACAAACAACCCACCAAGCATCAGGAGACTTCCGGCAATCCGATACGCCAATGCATCTCCAACTGGCGTTGACCACAGCAACCCCAGCATTTCAGGGTCAATCATCCCCCCTGCACCACCAGTGAGCGCCGCACCGCGCAGCATGAAACCCGCCATCGCCGCGACAAGCGCGAGCGCCGCCAAACCACCGGCTTGCATCCGCATCCGATTGCGGATGGGCGCGACTGAACCTGCAAAAACGGCACCAATCAGCACCAAGCCCAACGCCCCGGTCACCCCAATATACAGCGCCAGCTTGGCCATGATTGCGGCCATACTCCATATGTCCGGCATGGCTATTCCACTGCAAAGGTAAAAGTGCCCGTCATGGCGTGCCCATCCATGCCCAGCCCGCGCCATTCGATGCGATAGACGCCCTGGCCCAGGCTCTGGAGGGGCACGGTGAAACCACGTCCAAATTGGGTTTGACTGCCCAGGTCCAACGGCACCGCTGCTCCGTCCTGATGGCTCAGCACGACCCGCGTCAGACGGATATCCTTGCCAAAGGTCAGGTCGATCTCGGCAGGAGCGCTCGCCAGAACGGCACCATCTGCCGGAATCGTGGTTTCAATTTTAGAATGGGCAGATGCACCTGTCACCAGAATGGCAAGAACAGCACCGATTGCAAAATACTTCATGAGCACTTCCTCATTCAATTCCGTTGGCACGTTGCAAGGCGCGAACATAGTCAATGACCATAGCCACATCACCCCGGGTCAACCCCACTACAGGTGGCATATCGCCAAATTGCCAATGGTGGCTTTTGACACCCCCAGCGACAGCCCGTTGAAAAGCCTCGTCGCCGTGGTGGCCAGGCTCATAGATGATATGCACCAACGGCGGAGCTACATTCTGGATTCCGGCCGCATTTTCACCATGACACGCCGCGCAGGTATTTTCAAAGATGCTTTGTCCGATCGCCGCGGTGCCCTCGAGCGGCGGAATTTGCACGGCAACCATGGCATCGCCAGCAACGACGGGTATCGCGGCTGTGTGTTCGGGTGCTCCTGTTTTCAGAAATACAAATGCAGCCACAGCCGCTCCTGCACAAATACCGAGCGTGATGATTTTGGGGTTCATTTTGGCTCCTAACCAATTGAAACTGGATTTGATCGCATCAAATTGTGCAACCATTTCAAATCGCCCACCTTGTTGGAAGGTGACGTTCAGATATCAATTTCAAGCGTTAGGTGGTCTGGTCGGAGTGGCCAATCGCGCAGGCGTCCAGGACCGGGCCTGCTGCCAGACCAGCGCAGCGTCAAGCCGAACGGCAACATTGGCAAAGGCCTGGGGCAGGACCATCAGCGCTGCGCATTGGAGCGCGCCGCATTCTGCCGACTTGCTGGGATCGGATCCGCCATTTGGGTCAGTGGCCTCGGCATCATTGAGCTGTTCGGCGCTCTCGGCATGATCTGGCGCACTTTGCAAATGCATATGCGTGTCACAATGGCCTGCGACACATTCATTCGCCCATGCATGTGCCGTGTTGCCCAGCCCTGTCAACAGGACCAAGACAACAAGAGACATCACAGAGATCAGACTTTTCACATGAGCCATTGCCACAACTTAGGTGGAATGCGGTCTCGGGACAAGGCAGATCACCAAACCAGTCGGTCACTGACGGAAACCAGGTCAGTATCCTTCTGCCAGAGTTTTGAGCTGATCCTGCCCAAGCATATTGGAACCTGTGTTGGGACAGATTCAAGGACCTGCGCCACTCCATCAGACCCAGTCGGGGTAGGATTGCATCATGCTTTGAACGTCCAGATCACTTTGGAACGCATCCGGGTTTCTGTTCATCATTTCCTGAATGAATGCACGCCTGTGGCGCGCATCCTCCGGATCATGCTCTGATCTGTGCGGGACACAGGGGAAGAGGGCGAGCTTTTCGCGAATTGCATGCATCCGGGTCCAGGCTACGGGGAAAGAGACTGCAAACGACAACATGACCGGCTCCCTTTAAATTTGATGATATGGCCCCCAGAATACCTGCCTGCACACGTTTGTGGTATCGCACCAGCCATTGTGCCATTCTACAAAAATGAAGAACGGATTTCGCAGCTGGTCGGACGTTCGGTTCTTTCTGATGGTTGTAAGGGAAGGATCGACGCTGGCGGCGTCAAACAAACTGGGACTTGCTCAACCGACAGTCGCGCGGCGTATCGCAGCGCTTGAGAGCGAGACCGGACTGATCCTGTTCGAACGGGATACCCGCGGTTTTCGCCCGACAGAACATGCGCACCTTCTCATGCCATTGGCCGAAGCGCTTGAAAAAGCGGCCTTGGATTTCGAAGCGAAGGCTGTGGAGTTGACCGCTGTACAGCCAATTCGCATCACCGCCTATTCCGGGAATTTCTCTCCTCGTATGACTGCGATCGTGAACGAGTTTTCAGCCTTGCATCCAAAAGTCACCTTTGAATTCTTACCTGCTGTCAAGACGCTGGATCTGTTGGCGAACGAAGCCGACATCGCCCTGCGTTTGGTGAGAGCCGAACCAGACGACCGTCTTATCTGCCGCAAGATCAGCACCGCCCGCTGGTCGCTTTTTGGTGGGCACAGCTACGCCGAGACATATGGCTTGCCAGATTCGCCCGACAGGTTATCGGGCCACAAATTTGTGACATTCGAACGCGACGACGTGCCAAATGTTTTCCATGAATGGCTCGTGCGTCATGTGTCACCGGATCAGATAGTCATGTCATTCAGCGAATTGGAGCTGATGCATGCCGCCATCCGGGCGGGTCACGGCCTGGGGATCAGCAACGTCAAACTGATGGAAACAGACCGGACGCTGGTTCGTTGTTTCGATGAAATCAAGGAACTCGCCGCACCTCATATGTTGCTCGCGGCCCCCCAGGCCTATAAACGCCCGGAAATCAAAGCGTTCATCAAATTCTTTGCCCCGCGTTATGCAGCTATATTCAAGTGAAATCCCCAATGTGATCGAGCCTGAGTGCCCTGTATTCTTGAAAATCGGTTCAGGCGTTCTTGCCCCAATACCCAGTGGCCTGGCAGGCGAACGCAACCTGTCTGTGCCCGTGGTCAATTTCCTTTGACTTTGGGCAATAATCTTCCTTTTACTTTTGATGCCTGACACATTTCTTGCGGGGATATTTGCTTGAAAAAATACGCTCTGCCAAACTTGTCTCAGCTCCACACATTCGAAGCCGTGTCCCGCCGGATGAGCTTTACCGCGGCGGCGTATGAATTGTGCCTGACCCAAAGCGCTGTCAGCAGGCAGATCAGAAACCTGGAGACCGACATTGGTCGCCCCCTGTTTCTACGCAGGCATCGTGCCATTGATCATACACCAGATGGCCGTCGATTGTTCGATGCGGTCACGCGGGGATTGGACGAGATTTCGGTTTGCCTGAACCAGATGCGCGCAACCTCTGAAACACCCCAAATCACCGTTGCGGCCTCTGTCGCCTTTTCCTATTATTGGCTGATGCCGCGACTGGAGCGGTTCAGTGAAGAATTTCCCGACATTGACCTGCGCATTCTGGCAACCGATCAGTTGGTCGACCTGTGTCGGGGCGATGCGGATGTTGCTATCTTGTATGGCGATGGCAATTGGGAAGGCGTCGCAACCAAAAGACTGTTTGGCGAATCCGTCTATCCGGTGTGCAGCCCAGAATACCTGCTGGCCCATCCGGACTTGAAACAGGCTTCTGATTTTCTGGACCAAACCCTTTTGCATCTGGATGGCGGCGGCAACATCTGGGGCGCGATCGACTGGACCGTCTGGCTGGTTCAACAGGATGTCTTGGGGCAACCTGTGCGCCGGGGCATTCGTCTGAACAGTTACCCGATGGTTTTGCAAGCGGCCGAAGCCGGACGTGGGGTGGCATTGGGGTGGAGCTATATCACAGACCCGATGATCGAAGACGGGCGGCTGATCTGCCCCTTTGGCATACCATTGCAGACCCGATACAGCTATTACGTTGGCACATCTCAGGTGGCCGTTTCCAACCCTGCGATTGCCAAGTTCTTTGGCTGGGTAATGTCCGAAGCCGAAAATCAAATGCTCTTCGCATGATCTGGGGGAATGCATTGCATTCAAAATGACTGTTTGAGAAACACCGACAAAGACCACCAGATGAGCCCCATGATACGCATGAGGTTCCCGAATGTCCGCCGTCGCCACACGCAAACCAAGCCGCCGAAACAAAACGGCTGTTCAGCCTGCCCCGCCCATTCGGCCCGGAATGGAGGGAGGACAATACAAGCCCTTTACCCAGCCTGATCTGGAACGCGTTCACGCGCTGGTCCTGAAGCTTCTCGAGGATCTGGGGCTGTCCCAGATAACCCCCAGCCTGGAGGCGCGCGCCATCGAGGCCGGATGTTGGGTTGACGAAAACGGCCGCCTACGGTTCCCGCGTGCTCTGGTCGAAGATGTTATAGCTCGCACCCGGCGCAAATTCACCCTGCATGGGATTGACCCGCGCCACGATCTGGAAATCGGCGGCAAACGGGTTCACGCCGGGACAGGCGGTGCTGCTCCAACAATCATGGACTTTGACACCGGAAAATATCGCGAAAGCACAGTTGCGGATCTCTATGACGTGGCGCGATTGGTGGATCGGTTGGACAATGTGCATTGGTACCATCGTTCGATTGTCGCACGTGATGCCAAATCGGTTTTGGACCTGGATATTAATACCACCTACGCCTGCCTGGCCGGAACCACCAAATCCATAGCCGTCAGCTATACCGATGCGGCCAGCGTCAAGGCCGTGATTCCGATGCTGGATGCCGTTGCCGGGGGGGCGGGTGAATTCCGGAAGCGGCCGTTTTGCACTGCAGTCTGTTGTCATGTCGTGCCCCCCATGCGGTTCGCCACCGAAAGCTGCGATGCGCTGGAAGCCGCTGTTGTTGCAGGGATGCCGATCCTTTTGGTCGCCGCTGGTCAGGCAGGCGCAACCGCCCCTGCCGCCCTGGCCGGGGCCGTCGCCCAGGCCTGTGCCGAGGTGCTGGCCGGGCTGGTTCTGTGCAACGTAATCGACCCCAATTGCCGGGCAATCTTTGCCACCTGGCCCTTTGTTTCCGACCTGCGGACCGGCGCGATGTCCGGCGGCTCTGGTGAACAGGCGTTGCTATCTGCAGCCTGCGCGCAAATGGCAGGGTTTTACGATCTGCCCAATTCTGTGCCCGCGGGAATGACTGACAGCAAGCTCCCCGATATGCAGGCAGGCGGCGAAAAAGGATATACCATCTCTCTCGCGGCCCATGCAGGGGCGTCGATGATACATGAATCCGCCGGAATGCAGGGATCCCTGATGGGCACGAGCCTGGAAAGCTATGTGCTCGACAATGACTTGTTGGGGGCGATCCTGCGCACGGTCAAAGGGGTAGAAGTAACTGAGGATACACTCAACTTCGACGTGATCCGTGATGTCGTGATGGGCGAAGGCCACTATCTGGGCCACCCGCAGACCTTTGAGCGGATGAAAACCGACTATCTCTATCCCGACATAGCCGACCGCCGCAGCATCAGCGAATGGGAAGAGGCCGGTGCACGCGATGCTCGGGACGTCGCGCGCGATACCGTGCGCAGGGTGCTCAGCGAACATTATCCCAGCCACATCCCCGAAGCTGTCGACACACAGCTGCGCGACACCTTCAACATCATTCTGCCCAAGGCGCGCATGCGCCCCGGAAACGGCGTCTGGTAACACCCGTCAAAGAAAGGAATTCATCATGCAATCTCAGGCAAAAGTAGTGATCGTTGGCGGCGGCATGATGGGGGTAGGTCTCGCCTATCACCTGGCCGAAGAGGGTTGGTCAGACGTGGTGCTGATCGAAAAGGGCGAACTGACTTCGGGCTCGACCTGGCACGCGGCAGGGCAGTGCCCAAGCTTTATCAGCAACTACAATATGGCCAAGATCCACCATTATTCGAACACGCTCTATCCCCGGTTGGAGGAAATCACCGGGCAGCCTGCCGGTTGGCATGGCTGCGGCGGTATCCGACTGGCAACCACGCAGGAAGAGGTGGATTGGTTCGCCCATGTGGCCGGGTTCTCGGCCAATGTCGGTTTCCACATGGAAGTCATAGGTCCTGACCGGATTAAGGAATTGAATCCCTGGATCAAAACCGATGGCATTCTGGCCGGGGCCTATACCAACATGGACGGCCATGTGGACCCGTCCAGTGCCTGCAACGCCATGGCCGCTGGTGCCCGCCAGATGGGGGCCACCATCATCCGCCGTACCCGGGTCACGGACATCAACGTTCTGGCATCCGGTGAATTCGAGGTGGTGACGGACACCGGCAACATTCGGGCCGAACATGTCGTGAATGCCGCCGGGTGTTATGCGCGCGAGGTGGGTAAATGGGTTGGCGTAGAAACTCCGATCACCAACATGGAACATCAATACCTGGTCACCGAACCTTTGGAAGAGTTCAAAGGATCAGACCATGAGCTGCCCGTGATGCGAGATCCCGCCACAGCGGGATATTACCGCCAAGAGCAGAATGCAGGCCTCGTCGGCATCTATGAACATTTTGGCAGCCGCGAAGCCTGGGCCGGACGTGGTGGGTTTCCCGAATGGCATAGCGAAAATGAGCTGTTCGAAGGAGACATCGACCGAATTGCACCCTGGCTGGAAAAGGCTCTGGAACGGATGCCGATCTTTGCCAATGCCGGGATCAAACGGATCATCAATGGTGCGATCCCCCACACGCCAGATGGCAATCCATTGGTTGGTCCCGCGCCGGGGCTACGCAATTTCTGGCAGTGCTGCGGAGCTGCAATTGGCATCGCGCAGGGGGCTGGCACCGGGAAATACCTGGCGCAATGGATGGTGCATGGCGATGCCGAAATCAACATGCACTGTGTCGATCCGCGCCGTTTTGGGACCTATGCCGATCCGGACTACACCCGCGCCAAAAGCTTTGACGACTATGAAAACATGTTCGAAACTCCCCTTCCCGGCCGTGAAGTCCAGGCCGGGCGACCCAATCGCATCACGCCGCTGTTCGATCGGCTCAGAGCCAAGGGTGCGGTCTTTACAGAGGTGTATGGCTGGGAACGCCCAAAATACTTTGCACCTCACGGGTTCGAAGAGAAACTACAATACCGCCGCAATCCTGTCTTTGATCTGGTCGCCGCAGAATGCCAGGCCGTGCGGGATCGCGTCGGCATCATGGATCTGTCGAGTTTTGCCAAATTCGAGGTGTCCGGCACCGGGGCCGAGACGCTGTTGGACCACTTGACGGCCAACACATTGCCCAAACGCAAGGGCGGCATCAACCTGACCCATGTTCTGTCCGACGGCGGGCGGATCGAAGGTGAATGGACCATCACACGTCTTGGCGATGATCGGTTCTATGTCCTGTCGGGGGCCGGTGCCGAACAGGTGGTTCTGGATCAACTGACCATGGCCAAAGGCGATGATGTGACCATCCGGAATGTCACCGATGATTTTGGCATGTTGGTGGTGGCTGGTCCGAGGGCACGTGATGTTCTGGCTCAGCTGACGGATGCGGATTTGACCAATGCCTCATTCCGGTGGCTTACCGGGCAAGAAATTGACATCGCGGGGATTCCAGTGCGTGCCTTGCGGATCAATTATGTGGGGGAACTGGGCTGGGAGCTTCATGTGCCGATGACAGAGTTGGCGCAGCTATACGATGCAATCTGGACCAAAGGTGCCGCACATGGCATTGCCGATTTCGGCATTCAGGCGGTGAATTCGCTGCGCATGGAAAAGGGGTATCGCGGATACGCATCTGAGCTGACCAATGAAATCACCCTGATCGAGGCCGATTGCACCCGGTTCTACGCCCCGACCAAAGGCGCGTTCAAAGGCCGTGCGGCGACAGAGGCGGTGCGACGACAGGGCATCACGACCAAATTGGTTTACGGCGAAGTCGCGGCCACCGATTGTGACATCTATGGCGGCGAGGCGGTCATGCAAGGAGAAACTGTAGTCGGTGTCTGCACGTCTGGCGGTTACGGTCATGCCACAGGAAAAAGCCTGGCTTTTGCCTATATCGATCCCAAATGCAGCGACGGCCTTGAGGTGATGATACTGGGAGAACGCCGGGCGTTCACCTTGCATGGCGCGCCGGTCTGGGATCCGTCCAATGCGCGACAAAAAGCCTGATCTGACAGAGTTTGACCACGTGGCTTGGTTGGCGATATCCGCTCCGTCATCACCAAAGGTCATGACCTAGATATCGCGACACGGCGACGTCATGGTGTCACGGGATGACATCACGATGTGGCGGGGTCACGTTCAACATTCGCTGGCTCTCCACATTCACCTCGCAATCGAACCACATAGAAACCGATGCGCAACAAGCTTTGCCAAAGGTAAAATCATGGTCCAGACAATCTGTATACAGGTTGATCTTAGCAACATTCACACCTATTGATTTGCAAGTCACCGCAGAATCGAACCTGAACGGCGCACCACAAAAGCTGTGCAACCCGTTTTGCCAAGGAGCCTGACGTGCAAGAACTGCGCCAAATGCAATTGCCCGCTGTCGAAGATGAAACAGGAAACGAGCGATTTGAACGTATTTTCTGCACATTGCGCGACCGCATTTGCCTGTTGCGCTATCGTCCCGGCACAGTTCTGAGCGAAGGGACGCTGGCCAAGGAATTCGGGATCAGCCGGACGCCGATCAAACGGGTCTTTAACAAGCTAGAGTTTATGGGGCTGGTGCAGATTAAAAACGGCGTCGGCACGATCGTGACTGACATTGATCTCTACACCTTCAAGGAAACCTATGATCTGCGCAAACGGCTGGCCGCGATGATGGGTGAACTGTCGCCGGTCGAAATCACATCTGCGCATTTGGCCAGGATTGATCAGATCATTGCGGATACCAAAGATCTGGAATCCGACAGGGGCAATTTCGGCGCATTGGCGTTGGTCGCAAACGACCTGCAACACCTGTTGTCAGATCTGACCGGTAATACGCCGCTGCGCGAAGTGATCGAATTGCTGTATTACCGCGTGGCCCGGATCTGGTACACGTTTTTGCCCCAGTTCGGCTGGGACGACGTGTTTGCAGGACAGCTCAACGAGCTGTTGGAAATTCGCGCCGCGATGGCGCTAAACGACATTCGCGGCGTCGGGGAATACCGCAGCAAAGATCTGCAACGCATGATGACTTTGCTGGGCCGCTCCATGGTAGAATCATGACCCATACGTTGACCGGGCCGTCACCAGATCTGCTGGAAGAAACCATCGAAATTCTGCGAAACCTCGTTGGTTTTGACAGCATCTCGGGCAGATCGACCCACCCGATCCTCGGCTATGTCCGGGACTATTTGGCAGCCCATGGCGTTGAAACCACGCTGAGCTATGACGATACAGGCGAGCGGGCCAATCTTTTTGCGACAATCGGTCCGCAAATAGACGGCGGTGTTGTTCTGAATGGCCACACAGACGTCGTTCCCGTCGATGGCCAGGTCTGGGCCACTGATCCCTTTGTTCTGACCCGCATGGGCAACCAGTTGTTTGGCCGTGGGTCGGTCGATATGAAGGGATTTTTGGCCTGTGTTCTGGCCTCGGTTCCAGTCTTTCAGGCCGCCGAATTGAAACACCCCATCCACATCGCTTTTTCCTATGACGAAGAAATCGGTGGATTGGGTATGCCGGTTCTCTTGGATGCGATGGCGGGCGAAACCTATCGTCCCGAGGTCGTTATCGTTGGAGAGCCAACAAATATGACCATCGTGACCGGCCACAAGGGCGGGTATGAAATGCGCACCGAAGTCATCGGTCACGCGGTGCATTCCTGTGACCCGACCAAAGGCGCAAACGCGATCAATGCCGCGACGAAGTTGATCGCCAAGATTGAAGAAATGGGGACAAACCGCGCGGCCCATCCGATTGCCAACTCGGCCTTTGACCCGGCCTACCCGACATTCAACATCGGTACAATCGAAGGTGGTGCTGCGCGCAACGCCACCGCCGGTTGGTGCAATTTCAAATGGGAATACCGCCCGATGCCCGGCGAAGACGGCGCAGCAGTGATTACAGAAGTCGCGGAATTCGCCGAGACCGAAATCCTGCCTGCCCTGCGCGCCATCGCACCCGACACCGACATTCGGATCATCACGGAAACCGCCGTTCCGCCGCTGGACGATCGCAATGCAGCCAAAGCCGCCGAATTTGTCAGCGCTCTTACCGGCATCAATGACACCCGCGTCGTGTCCTTTGGCACCGACGCAGGATATTTCAGCGACGCCGCATATTCGACTGTTGTTTTTGGTCCCGGCGACATCAATCGCGCGCACAAGCCGGATGAATTCATCACCGTGGAAGAACTGACCGAAGGGCTCGATTTCCTGAAACGCCTGTCTGACCGACTGTCACAGTGAAAACCGGGCAATCCATGCAGCCGCATTTTTCCTTGCCCGTTCTTCACAAGGCCCATTGCAAGAATGGTAATTCGCACCTGGCGCGATCCAAGGCGATGTCGCCGCAAACCTGTTCGTTACCTAACTGTTTTGAATGCGCGATGACCGTGTCTTTTGATCGCAGTAGCCACCTGATTGCCAAATACCCCAACACCCCGGACCTGAGGAGAGATAGATGTTGAAGAACGATCAACTGGATCAATGGGATCGCGAGAATTTCTTTCACCCATCGACCCATCTTGCGGATTTTGCCCGCGGGGATCTGCCCAACCGGATTGTCACGGGCGGCAGCGGTGTCTATATTGAAGACCGCGACGGCACCCGCCTGTTGGATGGGTTTGCCGGGCTGTATTGCGTGAACGTCGGCTATGGCCGAACCGAGATTTCAGACGCCATTGCTGCCCAGGCCCAGGAACTGGCATACTACCACTCCTATGTCGGTCATGGCACAGAGGCTTCAATCACCCTGGCCAAGATGATCCTGGACCGGGCTCCGTCCAATATGTCCAAGGTCTATTTTGGCTTGTCCGGCTCGGACGCCAATGAAACCAACATCAAACTGATCTGGTATTACAACAATATCCTGGGTCGCCCCGAAAAGAAGAAGATCATCTCGCGCTGGCGAGGTTATCACGGGTCGGGGTTGATGACCGGATCGCTGACCGGGCTTGAACTGTTTCACAAGAAGTTCGACCTGCCGCTGGCGCAGGTGATCCACACCGAAGCGCCCTATTACTATCGCCGCCCGGACGCCACAATGAGCGAAGAGGAGTTCAGCGCCCATTGCGCCACCGAGTTGGACAAGATGATCCAGGCCGAAGGCCCCGACACAATTGCCGCCTTTATAGGCGAGCCGGTTTTGGGCACCGGCGGCATTGTCCCGCCGCCTGCCGGATATTGGGCGGCGATTCAGGATGTGCTGAAAAAATATGACATCCTTCTGATCGCAGATGAAGTGGTCACCGGATTTGGTCGATTGGGCAGCACGTTCGGGTCGCAACACTATGGGATCGAACCGGACATCATCACCATCGCCAAGGGGCTGACATCTGCCTATGCGCCTTTGTCCGGCTCCATCGTCTCCGACAGGGTCTGGAAGGTACTCGAAGATGGGACCGATGCCTTTGGTCCCATTGGCCATGGCTGGACCTATTCCGCCCACCCGATCTGCGCCGCAGCCGGCGTAGCCAATCTGAAATTGATCGACGATATGGGATTGGTTGAAAACGCCGCTACGGTGGGTGCCTATTTGAATGCCCAGATGAAAAAGGCACTGGCCGAGCATCCGAATGTCGGTGAAATCCGCGGCGAAGGTATGCTGTGCGCTGTTGAACTCACAGCTGATCGCAAAAGCCGCGCACCTTTGGATGCAGGGCTCAAAGCGGGCCCATCGGTTGTGAGCGGAATGCTGAAACGCGGCGTGATCGCACGGGCCATGCCACAGGGGGATATCATAGGTCTGGCCCCGCCGATGTGCCTGACACGGGCGGAAGCAGATGTGATTGTCAACACTACAGCCGACGCCCTGAACGATGTCCTGCCAACAACATGACCCATACGCTGGCCCGCCCTTTGGTGGGCCAACGTAGTCTGTGGTGACCGGGTCAGCCGTGCCCCAGCACATGATCGCGCTATTTCAGAGGCACCCTGAACAACATGACAGGCCGCTTCCCATTCATTGCGCCCTACACGCTGGGGATCGGCTGTCTTCCAACCAGATATACAACACGGAAAACAAACGCAGGGATAAGTACACGCGCCTACTTCCGGCGGTCAGGCATCAACCGTCTCGACCACTTCTGCAAACGTCTTAAAGAATTTTGCGGCCAGTTTCTTGGCTGTGCTTTGGATCAAACGCCCGCCAAGCTGGGCAAGCTTACCACCGATCTCCGCCTTGGCTTCATATTTCAGAATGGTCGCGCCACCGACCTCTTGGAGCGTGACATCAGCACCGCCCTTGGCATGTCCGGCGGTTCCACCATTGCCCTGCCCGGTCAGGGAAAACGCATTGGGCGCTCCCGAGGTGTCAAGCTCAACATTCCCACTGAACCGTGCCTTGACGGGTCCGACTTTCAGCACGACCTTGGCTTCCAGCTCTGTATCTGAGTGTTTGATCAACTCTTCGCATCCCGGGATACACTGCTGCAACACCTCCGGGTTGTTCAAAGCCTCATAAACAACTGAAATCGGGGCATTGATTGTGATTTCGTCTGTCAATTCCATCTGGGTGTCCTTCTTAGCAACAGGGGAATTTTACGTTCGCCAAAACCTCTGCCTGTTCGGCTGTCAGAGGTTTTGATTTGAGTTTTTTGAACACGCTCAACAGGATTTTTCGCATGAGTGAATAGCCCTCCTGAATGACAGGACATGGTGGACGTCCTGCGATAATTTCGGTTTCGTGGGACCGGTTGATGGGAGCGATCGGCACTGTATCACCGTGCGGTGGAGCCAAAACGAAGAATGCCAACACCCTATGCATCGGCCCCCCCAGCACCACGCAGGTGGCCACGCCGCACCTGTGTCAGCTGTGCCAGGATCGACAGCGCAATTTCATCCGGTGTCACAGCACCGATGTGCAATCCTGCGGGGGCCTGGACCTCTGCGAGCGCCTTTCGCGGAATTCCTTCTGCGATCAACTGGTCTGCCAGGACCGCAAACTTGCGTCGGCTCCCGACAAACGCAATGAATTGGGCTGACGCTGCAAGCGCGCTGCGCAGACTGTCAAGATCACCCTGTCCCTGTGTCGCCACAACGACCATTCGATTTTGGAATCCGGGGTGTTCCGGCGCGGCAGGTGTGGTTGGCGAGACCGCAACAGTCCACTGGAACTGCTCGGCCAAATTGCCCAGCGCGCGCGCGACCGGAGATTGGCCAAAAATCACCAATTCAGGCTGTGGCAGAACCGTTTCTACAAAGATATCAATTGACCCTTTGGACGGGCAACCATTGCGGGCGAACCGTACCCCATCGACATCTTCGCCAGCGACAATTCCCTTTTCTTCCAGCACATCCTGCGGATGCAGCGAAATCAACTGTGGCTTGCCCTCGGCCACGGCCCGCGCAGCGGCCTTGGCCAGAGCCCCTTTTACACACCCACCGCCAATCCAGCCTTGCAGGATCGTTCCGTCTGCATCCAAAATCGCCTTGGCACCGGGTTTCGCAGCGGTTGCTCCGACGGTGCGAATGACTGTGGCAATAGCAAATGGTTTCCGTTCGGCCCGCATCTTGCGCGCCAAGGTGCCAATATCGGTATCTGTCATCTCTGCCGGGGTCATATCTTTACCAGCTCCGGTTCCAATGCGGCCAAGTCGGCCAAAGTATTCGCCGCTTGAAACAGGTCGAGATGCGGCAGCGCCGCCGCCATCCCGCGCGCCACTGGCTCATACCCCTCCCATCCTTTGAGGGGGTTCAGCCAGATGATCTTGCATCCGCGTTTCTTCAGCGCCGCCAGAGCCGTGCCAATCTGATCAGATCCCGCCGAGTCGTAGCCGTCCGACAGGATCAGAACCACGGTTCGTCCATCCACAAACCGGCGCGCATAGCTGCGCGAGAACAACGACAGCGATGCGCCAATCTGTGATCCGCCGCCAAACCCTTCTGCCAGCAGTGACAATCGCCCCAACGCACGCAGGGTATCCTTGTCCCGCAAAGCATCGGTTATGCGGACGAGACGGGTGTGGAACAGATAGGCATCACATGCATCATCCGCCCGCATAAGCCCCATGATAAAGGCCAGAAAAATTCGCGAATACACAGTCATCGACCCAGAGACATCGCAAATGGCCGTGATTTTCAAAGGCCTGTCCGGGCGACGTTTCTTAGGCAGAACCACAGGTTCTCCCCCGGTCGACAGACTATGGCGGATCAGCTTGCGAAAATGAATCTGATCGCCCTTTTGCGCCTGTTTGCGACGACGCGACCGTTTGTGTCGCAGCGCCGCCCCCCAGCTTTGGGCCAGCACTTCGGCCTCGGCAATGTCGCTCGGCTCGACCAGATCACGCAAATCTCTCTTGAGCACCGAATGACCGGTGCTCGCCACTAGCGTCCCCACGCCGTCTGCGTCGCTATCCGCATCTCCGGTCTCTGGCGAGGTCGCCCTGCCCTTCCTCTCACTGCGAGCCAAGTCACCGCTCTTGCGCGAGGAGGTCACGCCTTGTGCCCCTGCGGACGCAGATTGTACCGGAACCGTTTTTTCCGCGACGCGCCCCCCGTTTAACCAATAGGCATCAAAGAGGTCATCAAACCGGGTATAGTCGTCTGCCGTGCCGGTACAAACTGCACGCAGCACGCGACGAACCTGACGCGGATTGGCGGCCTGCACACAGGCCAACGCCCTGAGCGCAAGAGCCCCATCGCTCACACCGACTCTCTGGCCGTTGGCACGCAAATGGGCCATGAACCCAATCATCCGTGCCGCTGGCCCCGGATCTCGGGCAGCAAATTTTGTCACCCTGCTCATGCTGCTTTTCCCGCCAGCCGCTGGGCAATTTCCGGTGTGATATTGTAGCGATCGGATTCGGTTTTCAAAAGCGTGGCGAGTGTCGCTTGCAAGACTATGGGATCATGGCTGAGGTCCGCGATCCCCAGCCCCATGAGCGCCGCAGCAAAATCCAGCATTTCGGCCACTCCCGGGTTCTTTTCCAGATCCTCCTGGCGCAGGGATTGCACAAACCCGATGATTTGTCGGGCCAACCGGACTTCAATTTCGGGGCAACGAGTCTTGAGAATGGCCAGCTCGGTCTCGCGATCCGGGTAGGCGACATGCGCATACAGGCAACGTCGGCGCAACGCATCGCTCAAGTCCCGGGTTCCGTTCGACGTCAGAACGACAATCGGGCGCGAGACCGCCGTTAGCGTACCCAGCTCTGGAATAGTAATTTGGAAATCCGACAGGATTTCTAGCAGATAGGCCTCGAACTCCTCATCGGCGCGATCTATCTCGTCAATCAACAACACTGGCGGCTGATCCTGGCGGATTGCCTTGAGCAAAGGGCGCTGCAACAGGAAGTCTTCAGAAAAAATCCGGTCTTCAACCGCTTTGCCAGTCTCACCGGCCTCGGCAGCCGCCCGGATCGTCAAAAGCTGACGCTGATAATTCCATTCATAAATCGCCTGCGCTGCATCCAGTCCTTCGTAGCATTGCAAGCGGATCAATTGCGTGTCGCGAACCGCAGCCAAAGCCAACGCGATTTCGGTCTTGCCGACACCGGCAGCCCCTTCGAGCAACAATGGTCGCTCCAAGGCCAGAGCCAGATGCACAGCCATCGCCAAATCATCCGATGTGACATAGCCGACCTTGGCCAGCTGCTTTTGCAGGTCCATGTAAGTCAATGCGATGATCCCGTTTCTTTCAGATCGAAGATGCAAGTGGGCGGGAGCCCGGAGAGGGATACCCCCCTCCGGACGGTTTGGCCGGCAACACCGGCACCAAATGCGTTAGTCGTGCAATCCTAGATCATTGGCAGTCTGCCAGATCCGCCAATGATCGTGCGGCATATTGGTATGCGTCAGTCCAAAGGCACGGAACGCATCCTGAACCGCATTGGAGAAACACGGAACACCACCCACATGAGGGCTCTCGCCAACGCCTTTGGCCCCGATCGGGTGGTGTGGGCTGGGTGTGACCGTGTGGTCGGTTTCATAATTGGGCACTTCCCACGCTGTCGGCAGAAAGAAATCCATCAAAGACCCGGTCTTGCAATTTCCCAGATCGTCATAGGCGATCTCCTGCCCCAGAGCGACAGCCAGCGCTTCGGTCAACCCACCGTGGATCTGCCCTTCGATGATCATCGGGTTGATGCGTGTGCCGCAGTCGTCCAGCGCATAGAATCTGCGGATTTCCGGCACACCGGTGTCAACGTCAATGTCCATCACACAGACGTAGGCCCCAAACGGATAGGTCATATTGGGTGGGTCATAATAGCTGACAGCCTCCAATCCCGGCTCCAACCCCGGGATCGCCTGATTGTAGGACGCAAAGGCAATGTCCTTCATGGTCTTAAAGCGTTCCGGAGCTCCTTTGACGACAAACCGATCAACGTCGAATTCCACATCGTCGTCGTGAACTTCGAGCAGATAGGCTGCGATCATTTGCGCCTTGGCCCGGATCTTGCGCCCGACCATGGCCGCCGCCGCGCCCGCGACCGGGGTTGACCGTGACCCGTAGGTTCCCAACCCATATGGCGCGGTGTCGGTGTCACCTTCTTCGATGGTGATACTGTCTGCCGACAACCCGATTTCGCTGGCCAGAATCTGTGCGAATGTCGTTGCGTGCCCCTGACCTTGGGAAATCGTGCCAAGACGCGCAATCGCCGATCCGGTCGGGTGGATGCGGATTTCACAACTGTCAAACATCCCCATACCCAGAATATCACAGTTTTTAACCGGACCTGCGCCGACGATTTCAGTGAAATGCGTCAGACCGATGCCCATCAGCTTGCGGGTTTTCCCGGCCTTAAAGTCCTCGACCCGTTGCGCCTGTTCCGCGCGCAACCCGTCATAGTCCACCGCTTTCATCGCTTTGTCCCAGGCGGTGTGGTAATCTCCACTGTCATATTCCCAACCCAGCGCGGCCTTGTAGGGGAATTGATCCTTTCGGATAAAGTTGATCCGGCGCAGCTCGGCCGCATCCATGTTCAACTTGATCGCCAGAACTTCGATCATGCGTTCTATGAAATACACCGCTTCGGTCACGCGGAAAGAACATCGATAGCTAACGCCCCCAGGAGCCTTGTTGGTGTAAACCCCATCTACGGCCAGATAGGCGACTGGAATGTCATAAGACCCTGTGCAGATATTCATGAACCCGGCCGGGAATTTGGTTGGGTCCGCACAGGCATCGAAACCACCGTGATCCGCCGTCACATGACAATGCAGCCCGGTGATCTTACCGTCCCTGGTGGCGCTGATCTTGCCCGTCATGTGATAATCGCGCGCGAAAGCCGTGGTCATCAGATTTTCCATGCGATCTTCGACCCATTTCACCGGCTTTCCGGTGACGATCGAAGCCACGACAGAACAGACGTACCCGGAATAGGCCCCCACCTTGTTGCCAAAGCCACCGCCAATGTCCGGAGACACAACACGAATATTGTGCTCCTCGATGCCCGAGATCAGCGACACCACCGTGCGGATCGCATGCGGAGCCTGAAAGGTTCCGTACAGGGTCAGCTTGCCGTTCACCGCATCCATCGACGCCACGGCCCCGCATGTCTCCAGCGGACAGGGATGCGTCCGGTGATAATACATGCTTTCACTTGCAACCACCTCGGCATTGTCCAACACTTGGTTGGTGGCGGCCTCGTCACCTGCTTCCCAGGTAAAGATATGGTTATGATGCCTGCGCGGCCCATGCGCACCCTCTGTCTGACCGGCCAGGTCTTCGCGCAGGACCACATCTGATTTCAACGCTTCGAACGGGTTGGTCAGAACCGGTAGTTCTTCGTATTCGACCTCGATCAGTTCCACGGCATCAGCTGCGATATAGCGGTCATTGGCCACGACAAAGGCCACTTCCTGTCCTTGAAACAGCACCTTGCCATCCGCCAATACCATCTGTTTGTCACCCGCCAGTGTGGGCATCCAATGCAACCCCAATGGAGCCAGGTCCTCTGCGGTCAGAACGGCAACAACACCAGGCAGCGCCAAAGCGGCTTCTTTGTTGACCGAAACAACACGCGCATGGGCATAGGGGGAGCGCACGAAATCTCCGTGCAGCATGTTGGGCAGTTTGATGTCATCGACATAATTGCCTTTGCCTTGGGTAAATCGGGCATCTTCAACGCGTTTTCGCGAACAGCCCAACCCCTTGAGATTGGCAGAGCGTTCTTTTTGGTCAGGCGTCATATCATTCATTCTGCAGCCTCCTTGCTGGCGTTCAATTCGCTCGCGGCCGCGAGAATGGATTTGACGATGTTCTGATAGCCTGTGCAGCGGCAAATATTCCCGGCCATGCCAAAGCGAACCTCTTCTTCGGTGGGAGACGGGTTTTCTTCCAGCAATTTTGTTGCCCGGATGATCATGCCCGGCGTGCAGAACCCACATTGCAATCCGTGGTGTTCCCGAAAACTTTCCTGAAGCACATGCAGCGCACCGGGGTTGCCGATACCTTCGATGGTGGTAATTTCCGCACCATTGGCCTGGGCCACATACATGGTGCAGGATTTCACCGATTTTCCATCAACAGTCACCGTACAGGCCCCGCAGTGCGACGTGTCGCAACCCACATGCGGACCGGTCAGGTTCAGTTTCTCGCGTAGCGCATAAATCAACAGTTCGCGCGGCTCGGCCAGGAATTCGTGGTCCTCGCCATTTACGTTCAGTTTGACGTGCATTTTGTCTGACATTGTGTTGGTCCCTTATGCCCGATCCCAGGCGCGCTGGATCGCACGCGCCAGAATGATCCCGGCCACATGGCGCTTGAACGCAACAGGGCCACGGTTGTCTTCGACCGGGTCGATATCTCCCAGCATTGCTGCAACGGCGGCCTTTACGGCCAGCTCATCACAGGGTGTCCCAACCAACGCAGCAGCGGCATCCGCAGACCAGATCGGAACGTCGCTGAGATTGGTCATCGCGATCGAGGCCGACGTAATCTGACCGGCGCTCTTCTGGATCTGAACGGCGGCGGCTGCGGTCGCGTAATCACCGATTTTGCGCTTTTGTTTCTCGTAGGCGTACCCGCCTTGCGGGATGTCAAAGCTGATCGCGGTCAGAACTTCGTCGTCCTCTCGTTCCGTCATATAGGCGGCTTGGTAATACTCACGTGCCGCAACGCTACGGGGACCCCCGGGACCGATCAGCGCGATCTGGGCATCCAGACACTGCATCAATCCGGGCATATCATTGCCCGGGTCCCCATTTGCGACATTGCCGCCAACGGTCCCCATGTAGCGGACCTGGGGATCTGCAATCTGAAGCGCCGCTTCGCGCAGAATTGGGGCGCTTTCTGTCAGCTCCTGATGGTTGATCAGGTCATGTTGCGTCACCAAAGCACCCAGTGTTATGCGCCCGTTTTGAATGGTGATCCCGTCCAGACCCTGGACATCCTGAAGGTCGATCAGATGCGGTATCTCGGCCATCCTCAACTTCATCATGGGGATCAGGCTGTGCCCTCCTGCCATCACACGGGCATCATCACCGTGCTGCTCCAAAAGAGCGATCACGTCGCCCATATTCGTGGGTCGATGATAATCGAACGCCGCTGGTATCATTGCTGGTCCTCCCTGCCATGCTTGGTCTGGCTTGGGTCACAGGAAGGAATGCAACAGGCAGCCGCGGCTACCGGATTTCAGTGAAAAGAGCGGTTTTCTGCACGAAATGCGAATAACGGTGCACGAACTGCGCTGCGTTATATTCCCAACGCCTCGCGCACAATCGGCAGGCGTGATCGGCTGACCGGAGCTTTTTCGACGCTGGCGATCCTGAAGTAACAGACACCGTTGTCCTTTAGCCGTTCAAAGCTGGACACAAAGGCAGGATTAACCAAATAGCTGCGGTGGGTCTTGATGAACGCACCCGGGATCAGCCGTTTTTCCGCTTCGGTGATCGACCATACACAGAACAGTTTTTCACCCGCCGTGTACAAATGTGTATAGTGCCCTTCAGCACGGATCAGCGCGACATCGGCCGTGTCCACAAACCGGGTATGGCCGTCCTGTTCGTATGGTATCTGTGTCGCGCGTGGCGTCAGAGCCGGTTGTTCCGGAACAATCGGTTCGGGATCAGCCGTGGGCGCGGGGGCCGTGGTTTGCGGCGTCAGAAACGTAATCCCCGTCAACAGGAACGCCCCACACAAGACAAAGCTGCTGAGAACAACACCGATGGCCATGACATCATTGCCGATCAACGGGCCGACTTCGGTCGCGGTCTCGACCGGGATGAAATTGGTTCCCCAAAGCGCAATGAAATGCACCGTGAACACGGCAACCCCAAAAACCACGGTTCCCAAAATGATGTTCCGGTCAGTGCGCTGCCCATAGGCAATCGAAAAGGCCGCAATATTCAGCGCACAGGACGACAAGATCGCCAACGTGACTCCGGTCGGCGTATAGAGCGCTCTGCACAGCTCCAGCCCCGCCATGCCGATATAATGCATCGCGAGCACCCCAAGCCCAACAATGACCCCTGACAACACCAAAGTGGCCCGGGTCCGTTTCCAGAAATGCAGGATCAGCAGGGCGATGCCGACAACCAGAATGGCCACCAAAGCCGACGCCAATGTGATCGCGGCATCGTAATAGAAGAGAATTGGCATCTGCAGACCCAACATGGCAACAAAATGCATCGACCAGATGCCGCCTCCCAATGCCAAGGAGGCGAGCGCGACCAGGATCTTCCTGTGCGGCACGCTACGTTCGGACAGGCCCTTGGTCAGGGACAATCCGGTAAAGCCGGCAATCAGCGCAACAAATAGCGACGCCAACACCAGCCCGTTGTTATGGGAATAGTCCAACAACTCCATGGTGTGTGTCTAACGAGACCGATAATTCCGATCAAGTTAAACCCATGACAGTATTGTCAACATAACCGTGTTCGACCTCCGCGCCGCTCATGCAATCGCGAACAGCGGTGCCGAACCGTTGGGCCGCATTTCAGCTTCCGGTTTCCGCGAACGCAGACACACATAACCCGAGGATGATCAATGTCAGGCCTGCGATACGCAGCGACGATATCTGTTCGCTATGGGCCAGCGCGCCGATTACGGTCAACGCAACCATCGCAAGTGCAGTGATTGCAGTATATGTCATGCTCAGCGAATACACCCGTATCGCCGCCATGAAGGCCCCGATCAGCGTGACCGCGCTGACCACAGCCAACCACATCCAGACCGATTGCAGCAGGCTCAACACCAATGGCCACGCCCCCGAAAGGTCCAACATGCGGCTGGCTTTTCTGAGGCATAAATTCAAGACCACATTCGACGTGGCGGCAAGCGCGATAAGAGCCCAGTGACCAAGCATCATAGTTTCACTTCCTGTTCGCAGTGGACCCCAACTGCACGACGATACTGCCAACCGTTACGGCAGCGAAGACCGCCAGAAAAGGCACACTGGGCATGTGATAGCGATCCGACACAACGATCATTGCGTGAACGGCAGTGAAATAGCCCAACAGGGCAGTTGCCGGATGAAATATCGCAGACACATACCCCTCGCGCCTTCCGACGATAAACAGACCGCAGAGTGCACCAGTCAATACCAGGTACCAATACCCGCTCGCGGTCAACTTCAACAGGTACACAGTTTTGGCCCCATACAGACGTTCGATCGCCTGTTGGTTCCAAACAACACCAATGGTTTCATTCTTGTGCAGCAGGACCGCTTTCTTCAGACTACGCTTTGCCGTACCCCAAGGATCGCTGGCCATGTAGGTCACAGCCTTTTCCTTTAGATACTCACCGCGTTCGATCTCGCTCATCTCTCGGACTTCGGGTGGCAAGGGTTTGTATCCACCATCACTGTCTGGGTTATTGCCCATCCACAGATTGGCACCGAAGTTCGTCGAAACCAGCTCTCTCTCACCCAGAACTTGGCGGTTGCGTTCGCTCCATGGTGCGACAGTTGCAACGATCAGGACGATAACAGCACCAGCGCGAACCATGCTGCGTGCAAGGGGCAAGATCCCGCGCGGGACATCGACCAGCGCCAGCGCAACCGGAGCCAAAAGAATAACCGGGCGAACATAACAGGCCGCTCCCCACAGCAAACCACACAAGACAAGATCCACAAATTGCCGATCCCCGTCAGGGCGCTTCCAAAAGAACAGCCCCCCAAGGCAAAATGCGAGAAAGAACAGTTCGCTGGCTATCGTCGTGGTAAACATGATCAGGTTCGGCCAAAACGCCACGATCGCCATCGCAGCCAGCCCGGCAACGCCGCCAAACCAACGCATCGCGAGCCTTTGTGTCAAGACGATGATTGCGCCTCCGGCAATCAGGTTAAAGACCACGACGCTCCAATAGCTGCCCCCGGTCAGGGCATAACCAGCAGCGACAATGGCAGATGTCCCAACCGGCCAATACGCACTTGGCTCATCAGGGGTCCAGCCATAGACGCCATAGGCAACGATATTGCGGGCAAAAACATCATAGGCATGGGCGTCCGAAATCGGTTCGACCGGCACCATCAATGCCCAGATCAGCCTCAGCCCCATTCCGAAAATCAACAATATCCAGAAAATGCGAGTTTGCGCAGGCTTCATGAGCTCACACCCGCGGCGGCTAAAACAATCAGAACCACAGTCAACAAGCCACTGACCAAACTGATACGGTCCCGCATCGAAAACACCACAGGGTCATCATGCATGAAACCACGCGCGGTCAAAAACTGCATTCTCCCTAGCCAGAAGAACAGAATTGGGCAGACACCCCAAAGCAGATCCGGCTGCGCATATTGCTGCCGCACGGCGTCATCTTCGGCATATAACGCGAACACCAGAACCGCAGCCTGGGCCGCCGATATCGACATCGCCCGCAGAATTGGCAAATCGACCACCAACAGGTTGCGCCCTTTGGTTTTCTCGCCACCGCTCTGCGCCAGATCCTCGAGTTCAGCCTGACGTTTGATGGTCGCGAGCGAGAAGAAAAGAAACATCGAAAAAGTCAGCAACCAGGGCGACAATACGATTCCGGTTGCCGCAGCACCTGCAACGATCCGCAGGGTATACAGTGCAGCGAGAACGATGACATCAATCATCAATTTGCGCTTCAACCAGAATGAATAGGCAAACGTCAGAGCCACGTAGAGAACCAGCACCAAAGCAAACCACCCCGGAAGAACGGCCGCAGCAATCCCAAAGGCACTCGGTAGCAACACGGCCGCCGCCGCCAACCCAAACGACACAGGCAGTGTTCCAGCCGCCAGCGGTCGCATCCGTTTTCGCGGATGGGCGCGGTCGGCCGCCAGATCAATCAGGTCATTGATCAAATAGGCCGCAGACGCCGCCATACAAAAGCAAATCATTGCGACAATCGCAGGCAACACCAATGCCGCGTCTTGTGCTGTCAGAACCGGCAACAGGATCAAGGCGTTCTTGGCCCATTGATGGGGCCGCATCGCCCTGAACAAAGCCGATAATTTGGATGTCGATGCAGCGCCAACTGGTTCCAGGTCGATGCCCTGTGCGGCGGCCACCCGCTCGAGCCCGCCATTCGGGCTGACGGCCAAGGCCCGGCGCGCACCTTTCCAGACCGGCAAATCGGTCTTGTGGTCTCCGATATAATCATACCCACCCTGGCCAAAGCGTTCGATCAGAAAGCGTGCTTTGTTTCCACCGCCCAGGTTGGTCGCACCCTCATCGGCGGCCTGCGAAGGAAGCGTCCCCCCAGTTCCAACAGCGTCATCGAAACAATCCAAATGATTGGCGACAGCGTCAACCTGACGTTGATGGGAGGCCGAGACCAACAAGATCGTTCTTCCTTGCGATTTGGCCGTCTGGATCTGCTCAATGACATCAGCATTATACGGCAGGCTTGCCGCGTCTGAAATCCGATGAAAAGCAAGATGTTCCTTGAAGGCCGCCTTGCCCTGGAGGAGCCAACCTGGCAGCTGAAACAACGTCTGCTGGCCATGTCCCAGCATTCCAACAATCGTTTCATGGAGCGTATCGCTGCGGCAGAGTGTGCCGTCAAGATCAACGATCAACGGAATGTTGCGATCGGGAGTATCCAGATTTTTCAATTTGCCCACCCGGTTGAAATCGCTTTCATAATCTGGATTTTCGCTTTCAATGCAAGATTAACCGGGAAACCCATCGCTCGGGAAACGCATCAACACGTCCAAAACCAGATCCTGCATCCATTTGGCTTGGACCTTGTCCGGGCCACCTCTGGCTGGCACCCCCTGCGGGAGACCACGCGGATCCTGTTTGTAAATCACCGAAAAATGTGCCAAGGCAATGAGATAGCTGCCCATTTCATTGAGGTGAATACTGTCTTCGAACAGTTGTGAGATATGGGTAATTCCCGGAGCAATCCCGGCTTTGATGTCATCATATGCAGCCGCCATGATCAAAGGTCCGGGGATCATCACCATGTCGACAGCAGCATCAGGTTTGTTGGTGTTGACGTGATCAAGGATCTTTTGCCAGCGGCGCTGTTCCAGCGGCAACCGTTCCCTGAAGGTCAGATGACCTTCGATGTCGTTATAAGGATTGTCAAAGTCAGGGCCGCTGATGACATCAACCCAGGTGGCATACAGGATTGTGTGGGCTCCGCGACCATTTCCACCGTGTTGCCAGGCGTGCTCGAACCATCGAAGCCCCCAGTCCGATGAATTATGCCATTCGACGGTCCCGGACAAAGGCGCACGTTCCGTGATCACCAGAACGTCATAACCCCCGATCACCTCGGGTTGGCGAATGTCTGGATTGGCCGGATGTGACCAGCGCCAGTCCATCGGGCTTCCGGGGATGGTAGATGCATCTATCGTCGCCGCGCGCCGCCCAGAGAACCTGACAAAACTCCGCAAGGGATCAATGATGCTGTCGGTCAGACTGTGACCTGACTGAACCACTCTGGGCCATTGCGTTTTTTGCTCGGCCTCAACCTGGGCCGCCGCGATGAGATACAACAACAGCCCGCACGCAATGATACGCAGGGACCCTGTCCAGGCACCCGTTCTGGGCCATTTGGTCTCGTTCACGCAGGCAAAGTTTGGTCGGGTCATCAGCGCACTCCAGTTCACAGAAAGTCAGACAACTGGGTGTACAAGGCAACCCTTTAGGGCCTGACAAGCTGTAGACAGGACCCGTCAGGCCAAAATCATCGACAATCACACCGATCAACCCGGATTTGTTCCGGATTTTCCCCGAAGAACTCTTGCTGCTTTTGGGCGGGATATACCGTTCCAAAGCTTGGAGTTGGGCCACTTGCCACCCTCACGTGCGTGGCGATGGCAAGCGTGTAGGCGCAGATGTTGACCAACCGTTACAGGCCCGGCAGATGCGGTCGCTGCACTGAATTGGCCGGATGACCCACACTATTTTGAGCCCAATCGCCCTGGAATCGCATGTGCCAGTTTCCTGCTTGGCAGCTGATCAACCCGCATAGCGGAATATGTTGCGAAAATCCAAATCGATATCCTGCACCACGTCGTTGTATTCTTTGCTTTCCCGCAAGGCATTGTAGGTTTTTTCAATTGCTTCCATGGAGGGGTAGCCCACGCCCAACAATCTCCGTCCAGCCGCGTTTCCTGTCATGATCGTTCCGTACCGAAGGAACATCGCACCATTTTCTTCGAAACACGGAATAACCGGCTTCATCTTTTCCAACATCAAATCAGCAGATCCAAACCGGGTCAGAACCCCATATGCCGGAAGCTCCGTAGATGAATTGTCGAGCCCGATTTCTTCCATCTTGATGATGTTGCGCAGGGTGACAGCGATTTGGCCGCTTCCAATCAGATCCTTGTAGGCGTCCGACGTGCCGTAAACGCCAAAGGCCCGATCAATGCCATTCAATTCATCATAACCCTGGAACAAGATCAGACTGCCAGCGTGTTCACCTGTGCTGACAACACCATATCTTGCCATGACCGCCCCGGCCTGCCCCTTTAATTCAGTCACCAGATTTCCAACATGCGCCAGAGCCTGATCCAAATAGGCCGGCGCGCAACTGGCGACGGTGACCATAATATAATTCAGTTTAGACATTATACTCTCCCAAAATTTTTCCCGGCTTTTCAGCCGGACCAAATACTCGGGTGTCCGCCCATAATGCGGCCTCAGGAAACCAACCGTCTCTTGCCGTAACTCAAAGATTTCGCGGTTTATCACCGGCATCTTACCAAATACAGGCCAACCCGTCGCCCTCTAAATTGAATGTCCTCATATCACTGCCTCGCCAGATCATGTCGACAAATGGCGAAACCCTTTCTTATGCTGTCATTGATTTTTGTTTGTATTTTTTTTGTGTCGTTTGGAGATTTTATTTGAGGCGCATTCGGGCACGTTGGGGTCTGAGGTTTTATTGCTGTCTTGGGTTATGTTTGGGTGGCTTTGCGTCTCGTATTCGCAAGTTTTTGACCCAAATTCACCGGCATTGGGGCGATGGGGCGCGCATATTGGTGTCATCAGACACGGAGCGGGCCGCAGATCGGTCACACCGCTCACAGGGAAAGGACCCAGATCATGTTCACAAAAGCCACCTTCGCCGCCGTCGCCGTTGCGCTCACCGCCTCTCTGGCTTCCGCTTCGACCGCGCCGATGCCCGTCCTGGAGACGGGAATGATGCCCGCGAGTTCCAGCTATGAGGTTGCCGACACACGCGGCATGGACAACCGCCAGGACCGCCGGGGCGATCGCCAGGATTGCCGTCAATCCGAAGGTGCCGGGCACGACAAACGCGACTGCAAGCAGGACGCCCGCCAGGCGGGATAATCCCTCAGAGACAATCAATCCTCGGTTTTCGCACCGGATGAGCCAAGCTCGTCCGGTGCGATGGGTTTGAGGCCACGATTTTGTCACCGCATCCTGAGCCCACCGAATTTCCCGAAGGTTTCAGCCCTGTTCCTTGACCCTCTGAATGATCTGCTCGCCGATGTCTCCCACCTTCATTTCTCCGTCCTGTGGTTGGGCGGTAAGCGTTTCCTGGCCCGCACCTTCCCAATTCTCACCTGACCTGAGATTTCGCACCTGACGGAGATTAGGGCAGGAGTTTCGCGATGGCGACTACGGTGGAGTTTCTCAGGGACTACGGGGTGGACATACGGACCAATGGTCAGCGACGCTGGCCGGATGAGGTCAAGGCGCGGATCGTGGCTGAGAGCTTGAAGCCTGGGGCGACAGTGAACGGGGTTGCTGCCCGGTATGGGCTTCGGGCGAACCATTTATCGGAATGGCGCAGTCGGGCGCGCGATGGCAGGTTGGTTTTGCCCGCAGTTGAAGACGATGACTTTTGTTTTGCGTCGATTGTAGTGGCGGATGATGGCGGCGATGCTCCTGTGCCAGTAGCGTCTGCACATCTGGCCAAGTCTGACGTTGCACCATCTGGTCCTATCGAGATTTGCATCGGCCAGGTGACAATCCGGCTTGATGGCGCCACAGGGGCTGCGCGGGTTGGTGAGATTGTACGGGCGATCGGTGCGCGGCCATGATGTTCCCGTCCAATCGGGTGCGGGTTCTGGTCTCGACGCAGCCTGTGGACTTCAGGAAGGGTCATGATGGCCTGGCCGCGCTCGTGTCATCAGTGCTGCGCAAGGATCCGTTCACCGGCACAGTGTTTGTGTTCCGCTCACGCCGGGCGGATCGGCTAAAGCTTTTGTATTGGGACGGCACCGGTCTGGTAATGGCGTATAAGCGGCTGGAGGATTCGACCTTCACCTGGCCCGCGATCAAGGCTGGGATAATGGCGCTGAACCATGCCCAATTCGAGGCGCTGTTTGCAGGTCTGGACTGGCGGAAGGTAAAGGCGCTGGAGAGGCGCCCACCATCTGCGGCAGAGTGAATCAACCGCCTGGTTTTGCGTGTTTTTACTGGGGCTTTGTGGTAGCTCTGGCCTATGCAAACAGCCCCCATTCTTGATCTTTCTGCCATCCCGGTTTTGCAGCGCGCAGCGGTTCTGGCATTGATGGATGAGGTGACAGCGCTGAAGGATATCACCAAGCGGCAGGAACATCTGATCGCTGAACTGAACCACGCCCTGCATGGCAAACGGTCAGAGAAGCTGTCCGAGGATGAGCGACAACTGGCGTTCGAGGATCTGTCCATCGCGCTGGCCGAGGTCGAGGCGGAAAAAGAAAAACAGGCCGCCAAAGCGGGCGACGGGACGGCCAAACCGTCGCCCAAGCGCACCATCGGCAACCTTCCCGCTGCGCTGCCGCGCATCGAAGAGGTCATCGAACCTGACAGCCTGATCTGCCCATGCGGCTGCGGTGTCATGCACAGAATTGGCGAAGACCGCAGCGAGCGGCTGGACATCGTGCCTGCCCAGCTGCGCGTCATCGTCACCGTGCGCCCGAAGTATGCCTGCCGGACCTGCACCGACGGGGTCACCCAGGCATCAGCGCCATCGCATCTGATCATGGGCGGCCTGCCGACCGAGGCCACCATCGCTCATGTGCTGGTCAGCAAATATGCGGACCATCTTCCCTTATACCGCCAGAGCCAAATACTGGCGCGCGCAGGGCTTGATCTGCACCGCGCGGTGCTGGCCGATTGGGTCGGAAAAGCGGCGTTCCATTTGAAGCCGGTTGTCGACCGGCTGGCCGACCATCTGAAACGATCCGGCAAGCTGTTCATGGACGAGACAACGGCTCCGGTGCTGGACCCGGGGCGCGGAAAGACAAAGACCGGGTATCTTTGGGCGTTGGCTCGCGACGACCGAGCTTGGGGCGGTGAGGACCCGCCCGGCGTGGTTTACTTCTATGCCCCGGGTCGTGCGGGTGAGAATGCCGAAACCTTCCTCACCGGCTTCGATGGCATCCTGCAGATCGACGGGTATCAGGGCTATAATCGGTTGACCAAACCTTCGCGCAAGGGTGGTACGCCCATTCGGGTGGCCCATTGCTGGGCGCATGCGCGCCGCAAGCTCAAAGAAGTCTTCGACCGCGACGGATCAGAGATCGCCGCAGAAGGGCTGCACCGGATCGCCGAATTTTACGCCGTCGAGGCCGATATCCGCGGTATCTCGCCCGGCCAGAGATTATCAGCCCGTCAGGCCCGCACCGCGCCGCTGGTCGCAGCCTTCGGCGACTGGCTTCAGGCGCAACGCCGCAAAGTCTCCAGTAAATCCCGGCTCGGCGAAAAGCTGACCTACATCCATAACCATTGGAATGGGCTGCAAACCTTCCTGACCGATGGCCGCGTCGAGATCGACAACAACCGCGTCGAAAACCTCATCCGCCCCATCGCCCTCAATCGCAAAAACGCGCTCTTCGCCGGCCACGACGAAGGCGGCATCGCATGGGGCCGCATCGCCTCGCTGATAGAGACCTGCAAGATCAACGGCGTCGAACCCTTCGCCTATCTCAAGGCCACCCTCTCAGCAATCGCCAACGGCCACCCGCAAAGCCGCCTTGACGACCTTCTGCCGTGGAAATTTGCGCCGTCAAGCTAATCCGCTGGTGCCATCCAGCTAACGCTTACGTTGGGCGGAGGTTACACAAAGCTGGAGGCGTTTCAGGGCCACACGTCAATTTTGTCGATGACATATCGACTTGCGAGCTATTTAGTTTGTCTGGTGTTTTTTGTTGGGTGTGTGTTTTGGATCGAATTGAGAGATTTTGTGAGTATTTATTAGGTTTGGCGGTGACCTACTCTCCCACGACTTAAGTCGCAGTACCATTGGCGCTTCGGTGCTTAACTTCCGGGTTCGGGATGGGACCGGGTGTTTCACTCGTGCTATGACCACCAAACCGAATAAATACTCACTGTCCGCTCTGGGACAGTGAGAGTGACAGACAGCGTTTTCCAAAGGAAAGCGCGTTGTCACCCATTCATTGTCAGAGCGGATAGAGATCAATCAACATTGTGCTGTCCAAGCCAAGATTTTTTGGGGCTGTATGCTTTTGTTTGGTTCCAGTTTTGTTGGCCTATTGCGCGGAGCGCTACATGAGGCCAGCAGTCTTACTTTTACTGGATCAAATCAAGCCTATCGGACCATTAGTACCAGTCAACTGAACATGTTACCATGCTTACATCTCTGGCCTATCGACGAGGTGGTCTACCTCGGTCCTCAGGGATACCTTGTTTTGAGGGGGGCTTCCCGCTTAGATGCCTTCAGCGGTTATCCTGTCCGAACATAGCTACCCAGCACTGCCGTTGGCACGACAACTGGTCCACCAGTGGTTCGTTCACCCCGGTCCTCTCGTACTAGGGGCAACTCCTCTCAAGTATCCTACACCCACGGCAGATAGGGACCGAACTGTCTCACGACGTTCTAAACCCAGCTCACGTACCTCTTTAAACGGCGAACAGCCGTACCCTTGGGACCTGCTCCAGCCCCAGGATGAGATGAGCCGACATCGAGGTGCCAAACACTGCCGTCGATATGGACTCTTGGGCAGTATCAGCCTGTTATCCCCGGCGTACCTTTTATCCGTTGAGCGATGGCCCTTCCACTCGGGACCACCGGATCACTATGGCCGTCTTTCGACTCTGCTCGACTTGTCAGTCTCGCAGTCAGGCTGGCTTCTGCCATTGCACTCAACGAGCGATTTCCGACCGCTCTGAGCCAACCTTCGCGCGCCTCCGTTACGCTTTAGGAGGCGACCGCCCCAGTCAAACTACCCGCCACACAGGGTCCCGGATCCGGATAACGGACCGCGGTTAGACATCAAGCAGAGCAAGGGTGGTATCTCAAGGGAGGCTCCACAGAGACTTGCGTCTCTGCTTCAAAGCCCACCACCTATCCTGCACATGCTCGGCCTAATGCCAATGTGAAGCTGTAGTAAAGGTGCACGGGGTCTTTCCGTCTAACCGCGGGAAGCCTGCATCTTGACAGGCAATTCAATTTCGCTGAGTCTATGTTGGAGACAGCGGGGAAGTCGTTACGCCATTCGTGCAGGTCGGAACTTACCCGACAAGGAATTTCGCTACCTTAGGACCGTTATAGTTACGGCCGCCGTTTACCTGGGCTTCAATTCAGAGCTCTCACCCCTCCTTTTAACCTTCAGGCACCGGGCAGGCGTCAGACCCTATACGTCGTCTTGCGACTTCGCAGAGCCCTGTGTTTTTAATAAACAGTCGCCACCCCCTGGTTTGTGCCCCCAGCCCCTAGTTGCCTAGGAACCGGGCCTCCTTCTCGCGAACTTACGGAGGTATTTTGCCGAGTTCCTTCAACATAGTTCTCTCAAGCGCCTTGGTATTCTCTACCAGTCCACCTGTGTCGGTTTAGGGTACGATCTTATAGGAGGGCTATTTCCAGGAACCTCTCAGCAGCCCATTCAATCCGATAAGGATGAACTACCTTCGAGATCCGTCACCACTCCATGGCCCAGGAATATTAACCTGGTTCCCATCGACTACGCCTTTCGGCCTCGCCTTAGGGGTCGGCTTACCCTGCTCAGATTAGCTTTAAGCAGGAACCCTTGGACTTTCGGCGAGAGTGTCTCTCACACTCTTTGTCGCTACTCATGTCATCATTCTCACTAGTGATCTCTCCACGGGATCGCTCACGCGCCCGCTTCATCGAAAGCCTCTCTCCTCCAATACTCCCGAAGGAGTTAAGGAGGAATGAGACTATGTCACACTACGCTCTGCTACCATGCACAATGTGCATCCTAGACTTCGGCTCATGGCTTGAGCCCCGTTACATCTTCGCCGCAGGACAACTTGATTAGACCAGTGAGCTGTTACGCTATCTTTAAAGGATGGCTGCTTCTAAGCCAACCTCCTGGTTGTTTTGGTCGTCCCACCTGCTTTCCCACTTAGCCATGAATTAGGGGCCTTAGTCGTAGGTCAGGGTTGTTTCCCTCTCCACTACGGACGTTAGCATCCGCAGTGTGTCTGCCATCTAGTACTCCCCGGTATTCGGAGTTTGGTTAGGATCAGTAAGCCTGTGGGGC